>NZ_JACBZX010000001.1:0-2400000 GCF_013408565.1 Janibacter alkaliphilus
CGAGGGCGTCGACGACGTTGGACTTGCCGGAGCCGTTGGGGCCGACGATGCACGTGATGCCCGGCTCGAGGCGCAGGTCGGTCGCCGAGGCGAAGGACTTGAAGCCCTTGAGGGTCAGGCTCTTGACGTACATGAGCGGCGGGGTCCTCCGTCGGCCGGGCGATCGATCCCGCTCACTCTACGTCGCGGGCCGCACCGGCCCCGGGATCTCGAGGGTCGGGCGGGGGTCGTCCGGCTCGTGACGGTCGGCGGCGATCAGTCGGGCGGCCGATCAGTCGGCGCTGGTCAGTCGGCGGTGGGGGTGCCCTCGGTCGCGGCGCCGGCGGGGCCGTCGGCGGCGCTGCCGGCGGCGGCGTTGCCGGCGATCGCCTCGTGGTGGCGGATCACCTCGGCGATGATGAAGTTGAGGAACTTCTCGGCGAAGTGGGGGTCCAGCCCGGCCTCGTCGGCCAGACCGCGCAGCCGGGCGATCTGCCGCTCCTCGCGGGCCGGGTCCGCCGGCGGCAGGCCGAGGTCGGCCTTGAGCTCCCCGACGCGCTGGGTCGCCTTGAAGCGCTCGGCGAGCAGGTGGACCAGCGCGGCGTCGACGTTGTCGATGCTTTGCCGCAGCCGCTGCAGCTCGGAGGGTGGCTCGCTCACGTCCGCCAGCCTAGGCGCCGCCCCCTTTGTCGGTCCGCACGCCCCCGCCGCCCGCTTCCCCGCACGCCATCCCATCCGCGCACCCACGATCCCCTTCGCGCGCCCTACGACGCGGGCTACCACGCAGTAAGTGCTGTGATCACGACACTTACTGCGTGGTAGCCGGAGGTTCTGGGTGCGCGGCGACTACTTCTCGACGAAGGTGGTGAGGCCGTCGCGGGGGGTACCGGGCTGGCGGACGACGCCGTCCACGCGGCCCGGGCGGCGGATGGTCGAGGGCTGCTCGCCGAGCCGCTCCCCCAGGGTGTCCAGCGCTGCGGGATCTCCCTGGGCGACCACCTCGACCCGGCCGTCACCCATGTTGCGGGCGTGCCCGACGAGCCCGAGCTCCAGCGCCTGGGAGCGGGTCCACCAGCGGAAGCCGACGCCCTGCACCCGACCCTTGACGAACCAGGTGGCGCGCTGCGGCGTCGACTCGCTCATGGCCGCCAACCTACCGGCGCGCCAGGCCCGCCGAGCCCGAGCGCGGTCGGGAAGCTGACCCGGGCACCGAGGCGGGCGAAGGGGACCGGACCCCGGTGAGCCTCCCCCACCCCGGGGCGCGAAGTCCCTAGATTCCCCTGCGTGAGCGCCACCCTGACCTCACCCGTGGAGGAGCAGACCCCCGCGGGACGCCCCCTTCGTGGCCATCTCGCCGGCCTGGACGGGCTGCGCGCGGTGGCCATCGGCGCGGTGCTGCTCTTCCACCTCGACCCGGCGTGGCTGCCCGGCGGCTTCCTCGGCGTCGACGTCTTCTTCGTCATCTCCGGCTTCCTCATCACCACCCTGCTGGTCCGCGAGCGCACCGCCACCGGCCACGTCGACCTGCGTGGCTTCTGGACCCGCCGCGCCCGCCGGCTGCTGCCCGCGCTGCTCGTCGTCGTGCCGGTCTGCGTGCTGCTGGCCCGCACCGTCGAGACCGACCTGCTCGTCGGCATCCGGCGTCAGGTGCTCGGGGCGCTCACCTTCTCCACGAACTGGCTGGAGATCGCCAACGGCAGCAACTACTTCGAGGCCACCTCGCCGCAGCTCTTCATGAACTTCTGGAGCCTGGCGGTCGAGGAGCAGTTTTACCTCGCGTGGCCGTTCGTCATGCTCGGGCTGCTGGCGCTGCACCGCCGCACCGGGGTGACCGAAGGGGTGATGGCCGGCCTCGTCGCGGGCATCGGGCTGGTCTCCGCGCTGCTCATGGGGCTGACCTACGACCCGGCCAACCCCACCCGCGCCTACTACGGCACCGACACCCACCTGGTCGGCCTCATGCTCGGGGCCGCGCTGGCGATCGTCTGGGCCGGACCGGGACGCGCCTGGACGTGCTCGCCCGGCTGGCAGCGGCGCCGCCGCGGGCTGATCGCCGTGGCCGGGGTGACCGTCGTCGCGCTGCTGCTCCTGGCCGGCGAGGAGCACGCCTGGACCTTCCGCCTGGGCATCCCGCTGATCTCGCTGGCGACCGCGGTGCTGCTGCTCGGCGCGATCGACCGGCCGGGTCGGCTGCGCGCGATCCTCGAGCTGCCGCCGATGACCTGGCTCGGGCAGCGCTCGTACGGCATCTACCTGTGGCACTGGCCGGTCATCCTCATCGTCGGCCAGGACATGCCGGCCGCCGCCGGGACCACCGCCTTCGTGTGGACCCGGGTGTGGGCGGTCGTGGTGACCCTGGCGCTGGCCGACCTGACGCTGCGCTTCGTCGAGATGCCGGTGCGTCGGCTCGGCTTCCGCGGGGCGCTGGCCGCGGCCCGGGGCGCGCTCGTGGGCTCGGCGCGGCGCACCCGGCAGATCACCGCGGGTCTGGCGGCCGTCGCCGTGCTGGCGCTGGTCGTCGTGCTGACCACGGCGCCGGAGACCACGAAGACCCAGCAGACGATCGAGCAGAACCAGGCGGCCGCGAGCGGGCCGCGGGACAGCGAGCCGAGCGCCACGCAGACCGCGAGCTTCACCATGCCGGAGGGCGACGAGATCGACGTCTTCGGCGACTCGATGGTCGTCGGGTCGGTGCCGGCGCTGGAGTACTACTTCCCCGGGATCCAGATCGACGCCGAGTCCAACCGGCGCTGGAGCGACGGGCTGACCGCCGTCGAGGACGCCGGGGACTCGCTGCGCCGCGCGGTGGTCCTCGGCTTCGGGACCAACGCCGGCACCGACGTCGCCACCGTGGAGCGGCTGCTCGACGAGATCGGCGAGGACCGGATGGTGGTCATCGTCAACCTGCACGCCGACCGGCTCTCCCGGATCGACAGTGACAACGAGGCGCTCACCGAGATCGCCGCCGACCGGCCGAACGTCGCGATCGCCGACTGGGACGCGGCGGTGGCCGGGAGCCCCAAGGAGCTGCAGGCCGACGGGATCCACCCTTCGCAGCCCGGGTCGCACACCTACGCGGCGACGATCCGGCAGGCCTTCGCCGACCTCTCCGAGAAGCACACCGGCAAGGCCGTCGAGCTCGAGGAGCTCCCGCAGCCCTGAGCACCCCGGCAGGTCGAGAACTGGACCCGCTCTGGGTGTTTTGAGCGTTTCATGGCGTATCCTGAAGAGATGGCAGGAGCGATCGCGCATGAGAAGGCCGTGCAGCTGCGCGAGGCGGTGGATGAGGCCCTTCGCGGCACGCCCGAGATCACGGACACCGCCCGCGCGGCATTCGCGCGGCTGCTCGACGTGCTCGAGTCCAGCGACGACGCAGTCGTCTTCCCGGCCGAGGCGACCATCTCTACGAGTCAGGCGGCCGCCCTGCTCGGCGTCAGTCGGATGACTGTGGTGCGGCTGGTCGACCGCGGTGACCTGCAAGCGGAGACCAGTGCCGTGCACCGTCGCATCTCGGTCTCTGAGCTAGCGCGCTATCAGGCAGAGGCTCAGTCCCGCAGGCGCTCCGCGATGACCGAACTCGCTGGTGACGTCACCGCGGCCACTCCTGCCGACCGGGTGATCGAGACACGGTGATAGACGCGACAGAGGGAGGCACCCGCGGAGCCATCCTCGACGCGTGCGCGCTGGTGCCGATACGCCTGGCCACGACGTTGCTGTGGATCGCCGAAGCAGGGATCTTCGAGCTGCTCTGGTCCGACCAGATCCTCGACGAGGTGCGGCGCAACCTTCCGAAGCTCGGCATCAGCGAGGAGAGGGCTGCGCACCGCGTGCGCACGATGCGAGACGCCTTCGGAGCAGCCGCGCTCGTCGATGACTTCGACCACCTGACGGACGGCATGACCTGCGACCCGAAGGATCGGCACGTACTCGCGGCTGCGGTCCGGGCCGAGGCCGACACGCTGGTGACGTTTAACCTCAAGGACTTCCCCCCGACCTCAACGCGCGATCGGCAGATCGACGTCGTCCACCCGGACGCGTTCCTGACCGGCCTGCTGGCCGAGGACCCGACCGGTGTCGTCGAGGCCCTGCGCCGAGGTAGCGCCGCCCTGACGAACCCGGCGCAGACCGCCACCGAGTTCATCGCCTCGCTGACCGCGACGGTGCCGATCTTCGCCAACCTGGCCGCCGACGAGATCCGCTCCCTCGACAAGGGCCCCGAAGCGCCTTCCTCGCCGATCACCGCGCTCGTGAGCGCCGACCAGGACGAGGCCGTGGCCGCGTTCGGCGAGGCCGGAGACCTGACCGACCCCGCGCAGGTCGCGCTCCGGTGGTGGATGGCCCTCGACGCGGAGCCGGAGGCGGCTCGCGGACTCACGTTCGCACCTCGCGCGTGGGGCGACTACCAGTGGGCCGTCAACATGCTCGCCGACAAGTCGCTCGCGTCACGAGTGATCCGCGCCGTCGACGAACCGGAACGGATCGCGTTCATGCGCTTCATCCCCGAGGTCGCCGCCACCGCGCAAGTTTTCGCCGCCTACGCGACGACCGTCACATTCCTCACGCTGGTCAGACTCGATGACGGCACGTGGCGGGTCTGGGGCCTCGGCCCGGCGGTCCTGGCCGCCAGGGACATCGTCGGCGACACCTAGGACGCCTAGAGGTCAACGGCAGCACGTTGGCCGGCCGTTCGGTCGGACACCCAGACGTCTGCCCGCTTCGCCGGCAGACAGTCCCCGCACCTCCGCACGCGAGGACCTCTCGGATGCGCGACAAGCCTTCCCCGGTGACCGTGCCTTTATCGGGTAACCCGATAAAGGGGAGGCGGGTGAGGTCAGCGGCGGGTGCGGGGCCGGGGCTGGCAGCGGGGGCAGGAGGTCGAGCTGCGGTTCATGAAGGTCTCCCGCCGCATGAGCGTCCCGCAGCGCGGGCACGGACGCCCCTCCTGCCCGTAGGCCGCCAGCCGGCGGTCGAAGTAGCCGGAGGTGCCGTTGACGTTGACGTAGAGCGCGTCGAAGCTCGTGCCGCCCTGCTCCAGCGCCTCGGCCATGACGTCCCGGGCGTGGTCCAGCAGCCGCCCGATCGCCGGCTTCGTCAGCGTCGCGGCGACCCGCTCCCCGTGCAGCCCGGCTCGCCACAGCGCCTCGTCGGCGTAGATGTTGCCGATCCCGGAGACGACGGTCTGGTTGAGCAGCACCCGCTTGATCCCGCTGTCCCGGCGCTTGACGTCCCAGATCACCGCGGCTCGGTCGTAGCCGGGGTCGAAGGGGTCGAGGGCGATGTGCCCCAGGCTGGTCGGCACGAGGTCGTCGTCGAGGTCGACGAGGGCGAAGCCGCCGAAGGTGCGCTGGTCGACGAAGCGCAGCTCGCGCCCCCCGTCGGCGAAGGTGAACCGGCCGTGCAGGTGCGCCGGCTCGGCGCTGCCCGGCTCAGCGACGAGCATCTGGCCGCTCATCCCCAGGTGCACCACGAGCCCCTCGTCGGCCACCTGCTCCGGCCCGTCGGCCAGCGCCAGCCAGAGGTACTTGCCGCGGCGGTGGGCGCCGGTGACGACCCGCCCGGCCAGCCGACCGGCGAGGTCGTCCGGGCCCTCGACGTGACGGCGGGCGACGCGGGTGCCGCGCAGCTCGACGGCGGCGATCCGGCGGCCGGTGACGTGGTCGGCGAGGCCGCGGCGGACGACCTCGACCTCGGGCAGCTCGGGCACGTCAGGCGGGCGCGGGCTGGTCGCCGGCCTCGTCGCCCTCGTCCTGGACGCTCTCCGCGACCGAGCTGCCGTGCAGCGCGCCGCCGTCCGTCCCGCCGTCGTCCGCGGCGTCGGTCATGAGCGCCGCGTAGGCGGTGGCGGCCGCCCGCTGCTCGGCGTCCTTCTTCGTCCGCCCGGTGCCGCGGCCCCACTCGGAGGCGTCGATGACGGCTCGGGCGACGAAGGTCTTGTCATGGTCCGGGCCGCTGTCCTCGGTGCGGTAGGCCGGTGCGCCCATGCCTCGGGCGGCAGCCGCCTCCTGCAGCGAGGTCTTCCAGTCCAGCCCGGCGCCGAGGCGGGCGGAGCGCTCCATCACCGGGTCGAGCAGGGCGTGCACCAGCCGCGCGGCGGCGTCCGGGCCGGCGTCGGGCGAGAGGTGCACGGCGCCGAAGAGGGCCTCGAGGGTGTCGGCGAGGATCGAGCTCTTCTGCCGGCCGCCGGTGGCCTCCTCGCCGCGCCCGAGGTAGACGTGGCCGCCGAGGTCGATGGTGCGGGCGACGTCGGCCAGGGCCCGCATGTTCACCACGGCGGCGCGCATCTTCGCCAGCTGCCCCTCGGTGAGGTCTGGGTGGCTGCGGTAGATGTGCTCGGTGACGACGAGCCCGAGCACGGCGTCGCCGAGAAACTCCAGGCGCTCGTTGTGCGGCAGGCCGCCGTTCTCGTAGGAGTACGAGCGGTGCGTCAGGGCATGCGTGAGCAGCGACGCGTCGACGGGCGCCCCGCACAGCTCGGTCAGCAGTGCGGAGAGCTCCTCGACGGGTCGCTGCTCGGCGTCGTCGGGTCGGCCCATGGGACCGCCCGGGTCAGGCCTGGTGCTCGGCGCGGTCGGCGCTGCCGTAGTAGCGGCCCTTGTAGGTGCCGCACGTCGGGCAGGCCTGGTGGGCCGGAGCCGGGTTCTTGCACTGCGGGCAGGTCGACAGCGCGGCCGGCGTCGCCTTCCAGTTGGCGCGGCGGCTGCGGGTGTTGGAGCGGGACATCTTCCGCTTCGGGACGGCCACGTCAGTTCCTCTTCTCGTCGTTCGTCTCGGTCTCGCTCGACCCCTGGCTGCCGGCGAGAGGCGCCAGGGCCTCGAGCGCCGCCCACCGGGGGTCGATCACGTCGTGGTGGTGCTCCGGGTCGTCCTCGAGCCGGGCCCCGCACTGGGAGCACAGCCCGGGGCAGTCGTCCCGGCACACCGGTTGGAACGGCAGGCTCGGCAGCACCGCGTCCCGGAGCACCGTCTCGAGGTCGATCATGTCGTCCACGATCTGGTGCTCCTCGTCCTGGTCGTGCTCGGCGTCCACCTCACGGTGGTGCTCCGCACGGTCCGGCCAGACGAACAGCTCCTGGAAGCGGGCGTCGACCGGCAGGTCGATGTCGTCCAGGCACCGCACGCAGGCCCCGACCGCCGTTCCCGACACCGTCCCGGTCACCAGCACGCCCTCGTGCACGGACTCCATGCGCACGTCGAGGGCCAGCGGCTGGCCCTCGGGGACGGCGATGACGTCGGTGCCGAAGTCGGCGGGTGCGCCGGCGGTGCGCTCCACGGCATGCATCGCTCCGGGTCGCCGACCGACGTCCTTGGCGTCGAGCACCAGGGCCGAGGCGGGATCGAGGCGTTCCATGGTCACAGTCTCCGGCAGGGGACGGCCTGGGTCACGACGACACCGGCCGACGTCCCAGAGTACCGGCGGCTCCCCCTTCGCCCAAACCCGCGCCCGCAGAGGTCAGGCGGAGCTCTCCGCCAGCCGGGCGACGAGCTCGGTGCGGACCCGCTCGCTGACCAGGCCGGTGATGTCCCCGCCGAAGCGGGCCACCTCCTTGACCAGCGAGCTGGAGACGTGCTCCAGCGCCGGGTCCCCGGGCAGGAAGAGGGTCTCGACGTCGGTGAGGTGCCGGTTCATCAGCGCCATCGGTACCTCGTAGGCGAAGTCGGTGCCGCCGCGCAGCCCCTTGACGATGCACGGCGCGTCTAGCTCGGTGCAGACGTCCACGAGCAGCCGGTTGGCGAAGGCGGCGACCCGCACGTTGCCGAGGTGGTCGACCTCGTCGTGGATGAGCGCGATCCGCTCCTCGACGCTGAAGGTGCCGTGCTTCGCCGGGTTGTGCAGCACCGCGACGACGACCTCGTCGAAGAGGGCGGAGGCCCGGCGGATGACGTCGGTGTGCCCGGCGGTGATCGGGTCGTAGGACCCGGGGCAGACGGCTCGGCGGGGGCGGGTGGTGGTCTCGGCGCTCACCGGGACACTGTGCCACGGGCCGGGTGGCTCAGATGTGGTACTCGATGCCGATCCGCTCGGCGGACCACAGGACGGTCTCGCCGTAGGTGCGCGAGCCGATCGAGACCAGCCCGGCCGGCCAGGTCGGCTCCGGGGAGCGGGTGGAGCGCTCGAGCACGACGAGCGCCTCCTCGGCGAGCCAGTCCCGGGCCAGCAGCAGCTCGAGCACCCGGGAGAGGGTGTCCTCGTCGACCTCGTAGGGCGGGTCGGCGAGCACGAGGTCGTAGCGCAGCGACGCGGGTCGGTCCAGGGCCGACTCGACCGTGCCGCCCTGCAGGCGCGCGCCGGCGGCGCCCAGGTCGGAGATGTTGGCGCGGATGACCCCGCAGGCGCCCTTGTCGGACTCGACGAGCAGCACGCTGGCGGCGCCGCGGCTGGCGGCCTCCAGGCCGAGGGCGCCGGAGCCGGCGTAGAGGTCCATGACGTGCGCGCCCTCGACCATGCCGCGCGCCTCGAGCGAGGAGAAGAGGGCCTCGCGCACCCGGTCGCTGGTCGGCCGGGTGCCGTCGCCGTCGGGGGTGCGCAGCCGGCGGCCGCCGGCCTCGCCGCTGATGATGCGTGTCACGGCTCCATCATCGACCATCCCCGGCCGAGGGTCACACCGGGCCGCTGCCGACGCCCCCGCCGCCGCCCACCTGCCCCCTTCTCCGCAACTGCCCGGGCTAATCACCCCACCCCGCGCAACTGCCCGGGCAAATCACCCCACCCCGCGCAACTGCCCGGGCAAATTTCGCCCTCCCCCGCAACTACCCGGGCAAATCACCCCACCCCGCGCAACTGCCCGGGCAAATCACCCCACCCCTGCGCAACTGCCCGGGCAATTTCGCCCCACCCGGCAACTGCCCGGGCAAATGCGCAGTGGTGGGGGTCAGCCCTTCTCCAGGTGCGCGGCCTGGTCGGGGTCCAGCCAGGCGGCCATCTCCGCGGCCAGCTCGGGACACCCGGTGAGCTCGGGGTCGGCGGCCAGCAGCGCCGCCGCGTCCTCGCGGGCCATCTCGATGAGCTCCTCGTCGCGCAGCACGGACAGGTGCTGCAGCTGCGAGCGCACCCCGTGCTGGGCGTTGCCGAGCACGTCGCCCTCGCGGCGCTGGGTCAGGTCCAGCCGGGAGAGGTCGAAGCCGTCGCTGGACCCGGCCACCGCAGCGAGCCGTTCGTGCGCCGAGTCGGCCTCGCTGGCGATGAGCAGCAGGCACAGACCGGGCTCGCTGCCGCGTCCGACACGCCCGCGCAGCTGGTGCAGCTGGGAGACCCCGAAGCGGTCCGCGTCGAGCACGACCATCGCCGAGGCGTTCGGCACGTCGACGCCGACCTCGATGACCGTCGTCGAGACGAGCACGTCGATCTCGCCGCGGGTGAAGCGGGCCATCACCGCGTCCTTGTCCTCGGCCGGCATCCGACCGTGCAGCGCCGCGATCCGCACCCCGGCCAGCTCCGGCTCGGCGCCCAGCTGCTCGAGCACCTCGAGCACCGCCGCCAGCGGACGCTCGGCCGCGCCGCTCGCTCCGTCGCCGCTCTCCCCGTCACCTTCGACGGTGCCGACCGCCTCGCCGTCGGCGCTCTCGTCCTCCTCGGGCAGCGGCTCCTCGACGAGCTCCAGGCCGTCGGTGTCCCCCGGGCCGCCGACGTCGTCGCCGATCCGCGGGCACACGACGTAGGCCTGGCGCCCGGAGCGCACCTCCTCGGCCAGCCGCGCCCAGGTCCGCTCCAGCCACCCCGGCCGGTCCACCGGCACGACGTGGCTGGTGATCGGCTGGCGCCCGCGGGGCAGCTCGCGCAGCGTCGAGGTCTCCATGTCGCCAAAGACGGTCATCGCCACCGTCCGCGGGATCGGGGTGGCGGTCATCACGAGCACGTGCGGCGGGGTGGCCCCCTTCGCCCGGAGCGCGTCGCGCTGCTCGACGCCGAACCGGTGCTGCTCGTCGACGACCACCAGGGCCAGGTCGGCGAAGCTCACCTTCTCCTCCAGCAGGGCGTGGGTGCCGACGACGATCCCGGCGGTGCCGGAGGCGATCTCCAGCAGCGCCTCCTTGCGCGCGGCGGCGGACAGGCTGCCGGTGAGCAGGGTGACCCGGGTGGCGTTCTCCGCGCCGCCGAGCATGCCGCCCTCGGCGAGGTCGCCGAGCATCCGGCGGATCGAGCTCGCGTGCTGGGCGGCGAGCACCTCGGTGGGCGCCAGCAGCGCCGCCTGCCCGCCGGAGTCGACGGCGGCGAGCATGGCCCGCAGCGCGACCACGGTCTTGCCGGAGCCGACCTCGCCCTGCAGCAGCCGGTGCATCGGGGTGGGCCGGGCCAGGTCGTCGAGGATCTCGCCGCTGACCTGCTGCTGGCCCGGGGTGAGCTCGAAGGGCAGCCGGGAGTCGAAGTCGGTGAGCAGCCCCCCGTCGCGGCGTCGCCGCTCCTGGGTGACCACCTGGGCGGCCTCGGCCCGGCGGGTGGCCAGGATGGTCTGCAGCACCAGCGCCTCCTGGTAGCGCAGCCGGCGCCGCCCGGCCTCGACCTCGCCCCGCTCGCGCGGGGCGTGGATGGCCCGCAGCGCCGCCTCCCGGTCCAGCAGCCCGCGCCGGTCGCGGATCTCGGCCGGCACCGCGTCGGGCACGCTCTCCAGCTGGCCGAGGACGAGACGAACGCAGCGGGTGATCGTCCACGGGTGCACCCCGGGCACGTGCCGGTAGATCGGGATGAGGCCGCTGTGGTCGGCGTCGCCGAGCTCGCCGAGGGCGGCCGCCTCCTCCAGGGTCGCGTAGCCGGGGTGGGCGAGCTGGCGCTGCCCGCGGTACTCGGTGACCTGCCCGGCGAAGAGGTACTCCCGGCCCTGCAAGAGCTTGCGCTCGTGGCCGCGGGCGTCGAAGAAGGTCAGCCGCAGCCGGCTGCGGCCGTCGGTGATCCGCGCCTCGAGCATCCGTCCGCGGCGGTTGCGCATGGAGCGGGTGGTGACCTCCTCGACCCGGGCCACGGCGACGAGGAAGTCACCGACCCGCGGCTGGCCGAGGTCGGCCTCGGCGGTCCGGTAGCGCCGCGGCCAGAAGGCGAGGAGGTCCCCGGCGGTCTCGATGTCCCGGTGGGTGGCGAGCTTGGACGCGGCCTGGCCCAGCAGCCCCTTGAGCCGGGTGCGCTCGGTGACCACTACTCCGCCCCGAGCAGCAGCGGGTAGTGCGGCTGGCCCCCGTCGACGACCTCGATCTCGACGCCGCGGTGCTCGCCGCGCAGGCGCTCCTGCAGCCGGTCGGCGACCCCGTCGGGGGCCTCGTCGCCGACGACGAGGGTGACCAGCTCGGCGGTCCCGCCGGTGACCGCCTGCAGCACCTCGGTGGCCACGGTGTCGAAGTCGTCGCCGACGATGGCGATGTCGCCGCCGACGATGCCGAGCACGTCCCCGACCTCGCAGGCACCGCCGGAGGTCAGTCCCGCCTTCGCCGCGATCGTCACGGCGCCGTGCCGGGTGGCCGCGGCGGCCCGGGTCATCGCGACGACGTTGCGCGAGGCGCTGGTGCCGGGTTCGAAGACGGCGAGCGCGGCGATCCCCTGGACGGCCGTGCCGGAGGCGACGACGTGCACCTCCTGACCCTCCTGGCCGGCGGCGTGGGCGGCGGCGTCGGCGGCCAGCCGGGTGTCCCGGTCGTTGGGCAGCAGGATGACCTCGGCGGTCCCGGTGGCCCGGACCGCCTCGAGCAGCTCGCCGGCGGAGGCGCGGTGCCGCGGTCCGCTGGCGACCGTCGTCGCGCCGGCCTGCTCGAGCAGGGCGGCGATGCCGGGGCCTGCCGCACAGGCGACGACCGACAGACCGACCGCCGGGGTGCGGTGGCGGGTGTCCTCCAGCGCGGTGACGGCCAGGTCGTGCGGGCGGGCGTGGTCGAGCCCCGCGTCGATGGCGGCACCGATGTCGTCGGTGTGCACGTGCACCCGGCAGGTGTCGCCGGCCACCGAGACGACCACCGAGTCGCCGATCCCGTCGAGGCGCTCGCGCAGCGTGGCAACCGCCTCGTCGCCCACCCCGTCGAGCCGGTACATCACCTCGAAGGCGGGGTGGGTCGGTGCGGGCGCGGCCTGCGTGGCCCCGGAGGAGGGTGGCCGGTCGACCACGGGGCGGGACCACTCCGCCCGTCGCTCCATGCTCGGGTTGAGGGTGAACTCGTCGACGAGGAAGCCGTCCACCGGGTTGCTCTCCCGCACCACCCGGTCCAGCGCCTCGAGGAAGAGCAGGTAGCCGGCGCCACCGGCGTCGACCACGCCGGCCGCGGCGAGCACGTCGAGCTGCTCCGGGGTGCGGGCCAGCGCGTCGCGGGCGCCCTCGACGGCGGCCCGGGTGACGCCGGCGAGCTCGGCGCCGTCGTCGGCGGCGCGCTCCGCGGCGGCCGCGGCCTCGTCGGCGACGGTGAGGATCGTGCCCTCCTGGGGGCGGACGACGGACTCCCGCGCGCGCTGAGCGGCCCGGGTCAGCGCGGCTGCCACCAGCGCGGGCGCGGCGCGGCCGTCGGGCTCGACGAGCACCTCCGTGGTACCGCGAACGATCTGGCTCAGGATGACCCCGGAGTTGCCGCGCGCGGTGAGCAGGATCGCCCGGGACATCGCGGTGAGGTCCTCGCCGAGGTCGTCGACGCCGAGCACCCCTCGCTGCTCGTGGTCGGTGCGCACCGCGTCCAGCGCCTGGTCGAGGGTCAGGTAGAGGTTGGTGCCGGTGTCGCCGTCCGGGACGGGGTAGACGTTGAGCGCATCGATCTCGGCCCGTCGCGCGGCCAGGGCTGCCCGGGCGACCACGGCCCATCGGCGCAGGGCGGCGGTGTCCAGGTCGGCGAGCACGTCTGACACGGTAGTCCAGCGGTGCGGTCGGGATGCTCGCATCCACGGCGATCTGGGTGCGCGTCTCCGCGTCGACCACGGGTGAGCGCACCGGTGGGTGCCTCGTCGACAACCTGAGTGAGCGCAGCCGGTCGCCTCGCCGCACCGTGAGGCACCGATATACCCTCGCTCGCGGCGCCGGCGCCGGCCGAGTTGGTCAGCACCAGCGCCCTCGGCTACGCTGGACCGGTTGCCCGGCGCCAGACCCCGGTGGTTCGTCACCGACGCAGGTCATCTCCGGCGCACACCTCGACCACTGACACGACACCAGGAGATCAACCGTGGCTGCCAACTGCGACGTCTGCGGCAAGGGACCCGGCTTCGGCCACTCCATCTCGCACTCGCACCGGCGCACCAAGCGTCGCTGGAACCCGAACATCCAGCGCGTGCGCGCCACCGTGGGCGGGACCCCGAAGCGTCTCAACGTGTGCACCTCGTGCCTCAAGGCCGGCAAGGTCACCCGCTGACCTGAGCCGCCCGTTCCGACAGCCGTCGCCCCCGCTCGGGTCGGCGGCTGTCGCGCGTCTGGCCCCTCCCCCCTTCGCACCCGTGACGAGCCTTTATCGGGTAACCCGATAAAGGCTCGTCTCCCGGGGAAGCCTTCTCCAGGAAGCGAGAGCTTCTCGACATCGGTCGGGTGCGCCTGCTCGGTCACTCGACGTCGGCAGGTCGCCGCCCCGCAGGACGAAGGGGGCGCCTCAGCGCCGGAAGTGGTCCCAGCCGGCCGCCTCGACGGCCCGGGCGTCCACCGTCACCCCGGGCGGTCCGTCCAGCACCCGGCCGATGACCTGCCAGCCCGTCGGGACCGCCACCGGAGCGAAGGTGGCCACCAGCGCGTGCTCCTCGCCCCCGGCGAGCACGTGGTGCAGCGCCCTCTCGGGTCCGTGCACCTCGTTCAGCGGCCCGGCAGCCACCGCCGTCAGCGCCGCACGCTCAAGATCGACCGCCACCGCGCTGGCGGCAGCCACCCGCCCCAGGTCCTGCACCAGGCCGTCGGAGACGTCGATCATCGCGCTCGCCCCGGCCTTCGCCGCGACGGGTCCGGCGGCCAGCGGCGCCCCCAGCGCGGTGCGGTGCACCTCTCGCAGCTCGTCGGCCGCCTCTCCCCCGCCCTGATCGGTGCCGTCGAGGTAGAGCGCCAGCCCACCACCGGAACGCCCCAGCGTCCCGGCCACCGCGACGACGTCCCCCGGTCGAGCGCCGCTGCGGCGCACCGGGTCCCGCCCCTGCAGGTCACCCATCGCCGTGACCCCGACCATCACCGTCCCGGCCGGAGCGCCGGAGAGGTCGCCGCCGATCACCGCGGCACCGGCCGCACGGCTGGTCCGCCCGACGCCCCGGGCGAGCTCGGTCACCCAGGCCATCGGGGTGGCCGGGTCGGCGGCCAGCGCCAGCACCAGACCGGTCGGGACCGCGCCCATCGCCGCCACATCGGCGAGGTTCTGGCGGACCACCTTCTGCCCGACGTCGTCACCGGTCGACCAGTCGTCGCGCCAGTCGAGGCCGCGCACCATCGAGTCGGTGGTCACGACGACGCTCCCCGACGGGGTCGCCAGCACGGCCGCGTCGTCCCCGGCAGCCACCGGCACGTCGCCGGGCTGCGGGCCGAGCGCTGCCAGCACCTCCGCCAGCACCGCGTCCTCACCGAGCTCGCCCAGCGTGGGCCATGACTGGGCGCGGCCGTCCGGCCGCCGGTCCGACTCGCTCACCCGTACCTCCTGATCGAGAAACCATCGACGGCGACAGGGCACCGCCAGCGCGTGACCGAGCACCACCAGCCCCGTCACGAACCCCTGAGCTGCCGGGTCCGCGCTCACGGTAGCGTCGAGCCGATCTGATCGTGCGACCCCGGAGGCTCCTCGCCGATGCGCCGCCTGGCCACCTGCACCGCGCTGGCCGCCCTGGTCCTCGCCGGCTGCTCCTCGGCCGTCGAGGTCGCCGTGCCCGACGCGGGCGGCTCCTCGGCGTGCGCCACCGCGGCCGAGAGCTGGCCGCAGACCCTGGCGGGCCAGCCGGTCGCCGAGACCGATCCGGCAGACCCCGCCGTGCGCGCCTGGGGCGACCCGGCGATCATCGCCCGGTGCGGTGTCCCGGCGCTGGGTCCGACGACCGACAGCTGCGCGGTGGTCGACGGGATCGACTGGGTGGTCGAGGATCTCGAGGACGGCAGCCGGGTCACCACCTTCGGCCGGGACCCGGCGATCGAGGTGCTCGTGCCGGAGGACTACGGCGCCCCGGCGCTGCTGCTGCCGCCGCTCACCGAGGCCGCGCAGGACCTGCCGCGCAACGACCTGACCTGCACCTGAGCCGGGGAGACGGCCCGCTCAGCGCAGCCCGACCGGCCGCTCCAGCGCCAGCTGGACGAGCTCGTCGATGAGCTCCGGGTAGCTCAGCCCGCTGGCCTGCCACATCCGCGGGTACATCGAGTGCGGCGTGAAGCCGGGCATCGTGTTGATCTCGTTGAGCACGACCTCGCCGCGCTCGGTGACGAAGCAGTCCACCCGGGCCAGCCCCTCGCAGCCCAGCGCCTCGAAGGCGGTCGCCGCCACCCGCCGCACCTCCGCGGTCACCTCGTCGGTGAGGTCTGCAGGGCAGGACAGCTGCACCGAGGCCTCGTCGAGGTACTTCGCCTCGAAGTCGTAGAAGTCGTGACCGCTGCGCAGGTCCACCGCGATCTCGCCGGGCATCGAGGTGCGCGGGGCGTCGGTGCCCCGGCCCTGCAGCACGGCGCACTCGATCTCGCGGCCGACGATGCCGGTCTCGACGATGACCTTGGGGTCGTGCTCGCGCGCGGCCTCGATCGCCGCCTCCAGCCCGTCGAGGTCGTCGACCTTGGAGACACCCATCGACGACCCGGCGCGGCACGGCTTGACGAAGACCGGGAAGGTCAGCGCCCCCACCGCGTCCATCGCAGCCGCCTTGTCCCGCCGCCACTGCGCATCGGTGATGACGACGAAGGGCGACATCGGCAGCCCCGCCCCGCCGAGCACGAGCTTCATGTAGTGCTTGTCCATGCCGGTCGCCGAGGCGAGCACCCCGGAGCCGACGTAGCGCAGGTCGGCCAGCTCGAGCATCCCCTGCAGGGTCCCGTCCTCGCCGTAGGGGCCGTGCAGCAGCGGGAAGACGACGTCCACCTCACCGAAGGCGGCCAGCGCCTGCCCCGGCTCGTGGACCACCAGGGTGCGGTCCCCGGTGCGCTTGGGCAGCAGCACCTCCGCGCCACGACCGAGCACCTCGGGGGTATGGCCCGGGGTCAGCTGCAGCGGCGCCGGGTCGTCGGCGACGAGCACCCACGAGCCGTCCCGAGCGATGCCGATCGGCACGACCTCGTAGCGGTCGCGGTCGATCGCCTGCAGCACCCCGGCGGCGGTGGCGCAGCTGACCGCGTGCTCGGAGGAGCGTCCCCCGAAGACGACGGCGACGCGCGGGCGCGCCGGCGTGGTGGGGTCGTGCGGGGTGGGGGTCGCGTCGCTGGTCATCACCGCCGACTCTAGTCCCCGCAGCCGCGCCGTATCGTGGCCGCATGCCCCAGCCCGCGGACGCCCCCGCCACCCAGGTCGTCTCCCTCGGCCGCCCGCCGCAGGAGCCGGGTGCCCCGATGAGCGTGCCGCCGGTGCTCACCTCCACCTACGTCGCGGACGGCCCGGTGAACTACGCCCGGGTCGGCAACCCGACGTGGACCGCCTTCGAGGACGCCGTCGGCCCGCTCGAAGGGGGCCGTGCCCTCGCCTTCGCCTCCGGGATGGCCGCGGTCGCGGCCGTCGTCTCGCTGGTCCCGGTCGGTGGCACGGTCGTCGCCCCGGCCGCCGCCTACAACGGGGTGGTCGTGCACCTGACCGAGGCCGCCGAGCGCGGGCAGCTGCAGGTGCGCTGGGTGGACGACGTCACCGACACCGCCGCGGTGACCGCGGCGCTGGAGGGGGCCGACCTGCTCTGGCTGGAGTCCCCGACCAACCCGCTGCTGGACGTCGCCGACCTGCGGACCCTGCTGGCCGTAGCCCGCGAGCGCGGTGTGCTGAGCGCGGTGGACAACACCTTCGCCACCCCGCTGCTGCAGCGCCCGCTGGAGCTCGGCGCAGACGTCGTGGTGCACTCGGCGACGAAGTACCTCGCCGGGCACTCCGACCTGCTCATGGGCGTCACGGTCACCGGGTCGGAGGGCGCCGCCACCCACGAGCGCCTCGCCCGGCACCGGCAGCTCTCCGGCGCGGTCCCCGGGCCGATGGAGACCTGGCTGGCGCTGCGCGGGCTGCGCACGCTGGCCGTCCGGCTCGAGCGGGCCTGCGCCAACGCCGCCGAGCTCGCCGCTCGCCTCGGCGACCACCCTCGGGTGCACCGGGTCCGCTACCCCGGCTTCGGCGCGATCGTCTCGATCGAGGTCGACGGTGGCGCCGAGGGCGCCGAGCGGCTGTGCGCGGCCACCCGGCTGTGGGTGCACGCGACGAGCCTCGGCGGGGTGGAGTCGCAGCTGGAGCGCCGCCGCCGTCAGCCGGGCGAGCCCGAGGCGGTGCCGGTCGACCTCGTCCGGCTCTCGGTCGGCATCGAGGACGTTGAGGACCTCTGGCGCGACCTGGACGCCGCGCTCCGCGGCTGAGCCCGCCGAGGACGACGGTCAGTCGGTCTCGTGCTTGCGCGCCCGCGACAGCAGCGCCCGCACCATGTTCTGCACCGAGTGGCCGTGGTTGACCGCGTTGTTGACCTGCTCGGTGATCGGCACGTCGACGCCGTGGTGGCGGGCCAGCTCGAGGATCGAGGCGCAGGACTTCACCCCTTCGGCGGTCTGGCGCTTCTCCGCCTGCACCTGCTCGACCGTCATCCCCTGGCCCAGGCTCACCCCGAAGGCGTGGTTGCGCGAGAGCGGCGACATGCACGTGGCGATGAGGTCGCCGACCCCGGCGAGGCCGGACAGGGTGCGCGGGTCGGCCCCGAGGGCGACCCCCAGCCGGGTGGTCTCGGCCAGGCCACGGGTGATGATCGAGGCCTTGGTGTTGTCGCCCAGGCCCATCCCCTCGGCCATGCCGACGGCCAGGGCGATGACGTTCTTCACGGCGCCGCCGACCTCCGCGCCGACGATGTCGGCGGAGGTGTAGGGGCGGAAGTAGTCGGTCGAGCAGGCGGCCGCGACCCGCTCGGCGGAGGCGACGTCGGCGCAGGCGACGACGCTGGCGGCGGGCTGCTGCTGGACGATCTCGCGGGCCAGGTTGGGTCCGCTGACGACAGCGATCCGCTCGGTCGGCACCTGGCCCACCTCGGCGATGACCTCGCTCATCCGCTTCGTCGTGCCGAGCTCGACCCCCTTCATGAGGGAGACGACCACCCGGTCACCGCCGGCGAGCAGCGGCGCCCAGCCGGTGAGGTTGTCCCGCAGCGACTGGCTGGGCACCGAGAGCACGACGATCTCGGCGTCGCCGACCACCTCCTCGGGGTCGGTGGAGGCGCTGATCCGCTCCGAGAGCCGGGTCTGCGGGAGGTAGTCCTCGTTGACCCCGGCGTTGATCTGGTCGACCACCTCCTGGCGGCGCCCCCAGATGCGGACGTCGTTGCCCCCGCCGGCGAGGATCGTGGAGAAGGCGGTCCCCCAGCTCCCGGCTCCGAAGACGGCGATGTGGCTCACGGGTGACCTCCTGGTCGGGTGCGCGGGGCGCGTCGGTAGTTGCCGGTGACCTGCTGGCCGTGGGTGGACGGGTCGTGCCGCTGCGCGGGGGCCGGCTCGCCCCGCAGCTGTTCCAGCTCGGCGGTGATCGCCGCCATGATCCGGTCGGTGGCCTCGGCGGCCACGTGCCGCTCGTCCGGGCGCGCCGCCAGGTCGGTGAGGTCGACGGGCGGACCGAAGCGGATCTGCACCCGGTGCCGGCGGTGCAGCCGCGGCACCCGGGCGTAGGGCGGCAGCAGCTCCTGGGCTCCCCAGGTGGCGATCGGGATGACCGGCGCGCCGGACTGCAGGGCGAGGCGGGCCGCGCCGGACTTGCCGCGCATGGGCCACAGCTGCGGGTCCCGGGTCAGCGACCCCTCGGGGTAGACCGCGACGCAGCGTCCCTGCTCGAGCGCGGTGACCGCGTCGCGGAGCGCGTCGACCGCGCGACGCGACTCGCGGTAGACCGGCACCTGCTGGGCGCCGCGCATCACCTGCCCGACGACCGGCGTCTGGAAGAGCTCGCTCTTGGCGAGGAAGACCGGGGCGATGCCGCGCAGGTAGAGCACGTGCGCCCAGGGGAAGGGGTCGATGTGCGAGACGTGGTTGGGGGTGACGATGAACCCGCCGGAAGCCGGGACGTGCTCGGTGCCGCTGACCTCGTAGCGGGTGGCGGCGCGGAAGATCGGCCGCAGCGCCCCGGCCACGACGCGGTAGGTGCGGGGGACGTCGGTGCGGTGCTCGATCACCGTCCACCCCTTCCGCTGCCGGCCTCGTCGTCGTGGCGTGGCTCACCCTAGATCACCCTGCCGCTCCCCCGTGGCAGGTCGGCGCGTCCGACGGCCCGCCCGGCGGCACCGGCGGTCAGGGGCGCGGCTCAGCGCTCCTTCGCCACGTAGGGGGTGACGCTGGAGCCGTCCCCGATGGCGTCGTAGCCGATGACGCCCAGGCCGCCGTTGCGCAGCAGCAGGACCGTGTGCACGTCGGCCAAGGATCCCTTGCCTGCGCCGCGCGCCGCCTCGTGCACGTCGGCCTCGACGAGGCGGTGGCGGCGCAGCGCCCGGTCCCCCATCGTCCCGTCCTCGTAGAGGACCACCGGCGGGTGGTCGAGCAGGTGACGCATCCGCTCCGACCGCGACCGCAGGTAGGCGAAGGCCCACTTGAGGGCGACCAGCACGACGAGCACCCAGATGAGCTGCACCACGGCGACCTTCTGGGCGGTGATGGTCCGGCCGAAGGCGGAGCCGAGCGTCACCGCGACGACGAAGTCGAGCGGGGTCATCTGGGACATCGTCCGGGGGCCGCTGGTGCGCAGCAGGATGAGCAGCACGACGTAGCCGACCGTGGCCATGACCGCGCCGTGCACGATCGGGGTCCAGCCGTTCCAGATCATCGAGGAGTCCATGGCGGGCACGCTCCCACACCCGCGTCCGACCTGGTGAGCGGCGCTCCGCAGCGGCTGCCCCGTCCCCCGCGGGGCAGCCGCCACCTGGCCATGCTCAGCGGGTGAGGTCGACGGTCGTCCCGCCGCTGAACATGGAGTCGTGGAGCTCGATCTGGCTGGGGGTGGCGCCAGCCGGCAGGTCGAAGACGAGGGTTCCCTCGACGGTGTTCCCGGGGTTGATCTCCTCGAGGAAGACGTCCTGGGCGCTGTCGAGGTAGATCGCAGCCTCGGTGTCGGCGGAGTGCTCGCGGCCCTCCTCGTCGATGACGACCTGGTCGCTGTCGCTGAAGTACTGGGCGGAGTCACCGGTGTTGGTCACCGAGATGTCCACCAGCCAGAAGGTGCCCTGGGCGCTGGTCCCGAGCATGTCGTCGCCGATCTGCTGACCACCGTCGCGCACCTGCGACACGGTGAAGTCGAAGGTGCCGTCGCTGACGACGTCACCGGGGGCCGCGGCGCCCTCGTCCGGTGCGTCGGCCCCGTCGCCTCCGTCGGTGCTCTCGGCGGACTCGCCGGCAGTCGTGCCGGCGCCTTCCTGCCCGCTCGCCGACGTCCCGCTCGGGTCGTCCCCGGACAGTCCGAGGGCGGCCCCGCCGCAGCAGAGGACCAGCAGCAGGCCGAGCCCGAGCAGGGTGGTCAGCACCTTGTGACGGCCGAACCAGCTCTGCTGGCGAGGCGGGGCGGGCGGATTGCTGGGCTGCCAGCCTCCGGGGCCGGGCTGCGAGCCGTGGGTGGGGTGGTCCTGGGACATGGCATCTCCTGTCGTGGTGGTGTGACCATGGGACCGTCTGCGCCGGGCCGCTCACATCCGTCGATCGGTCACCGCGGACTGTCCCTTCGGCGCACGCCCCCTGTCGGTGGCGACGCGTACTCTCCGGTGCCATGACCACGGGCCGGGGAGGAGCGAGCGAGCTGATGCTGCGCCTGCTGCGCAGCACGACCTGGCGCTCGGTGCTGTGGGTGCTCGTCTGCGTGCTCGCGGCGACCATGGCAGCGGCCACCTTCGACGGCCGCCGCGGCGGCTCGGCCGAGGAGGTGAGCGACCTGGGCCTCCTCGTGTGGTTGGTCGGCATCCTGCTCGCCGTCTCGGTCGTGTGGCGACGGCGGTGGCCGCACTCCCTGGGCGTGCTGGCTGCCGTGGTCACCATCGCGGCACCCCTTGACCCCGTGGCCGGCCTGGTCCTCCTCATGCACGCAGTGATGCGGGAGCGCTCCTGGCGCACAGCTGCACTGACCGCCCTGGTGCTGGCGGCCACCTGGGTGAGCACCTGGCGCGACCTGCAGGGGCGCACCCACCTGGAGTCCTTCTGGAGGATCTTCAGCCAGGACACCACCGACATGACCCCACCTGACCAAGGGCCTGCCCCGTGGTGGCTGCCACCCGTGATCGCCGTGGCGATGGTGGCTGCCGCGGTGGCGACCGGCTGGTTCCGCAGCCTGCTCGCCGAGGCGCGGCAGGAGGGGGCCGACCACCAGGCCCAGGCGCACCTGCTCGGGGACCAGGTGGCCCGTCAGACCGAGCGGGAGCAGCTGGCCAGGGAGGTGCACGACGCGCTGGGTCACCGGCTGTCGGTCATGGCGATCCATGCTGGTGCGCTGGAGGCGCACAGCAGCTCCAGCACCGACCCGCTGGCCCGGTCGGCTCGCCTGGTCCGCGAGTCCGCCAGCCAGGCGAACGCCGACCTGCGCGACCTGCTGGCCACGCTGCGCAGCCCGGATGAGCCGACGACGCCGCAGCAGGGCATCGACGCGGTGGGTGATCTCGTCGACGAGTCGGTGGAATCCGGGATGCCGCTCATCGCCACGGTCCGTCTTGACGACACCAGGACGCTGCACCCGCAGGTGAGCCGCAGCGTCTACCGGATGGTGCAGGAGCTGCTGACGAACGCACGCACGCACGCACCCGGCCACGGGGTGCGGCTGGTGGTGCGGGCCAGCGCCGCCGCGGGCATCGACATCGAGACCGCCAACCATGTCAGCGATCCGCACCGGCGCCACTCCCGTCCCGCGGGAGGATCGTCAGGGCACGGGCTGCCAGGCATCCACGAGCGCGTGCAGCTGGTGGAGGGCGAGATGTACGTCTGGCTCGACGACGACCAGGTGCACCGGGTCGCCATCCACCTGCCGTGGGTGCCGGCTGGGCCTGCGGCCGAGCAGGTCGCCTCCGGAGACGCCCGATGAGCGACGGTCGAGCAACGGGCGGACAGCACGCCCTGAGGAACTCCTCGGCCGACCCGGCCGGGACGCCCGAGGGCAGGACGGTGCGGGTGCTGCTCGTCGACGACGACCACATGGTGCTGCAGGGCCTCGAGCTCATGCTCGGGGCGCACCCTCGGATCAGGGTGGTCTCCGCTGTCGGCTCGGGCGAGGAGGCGCCGGCGGCGACGCTCGCGCACCGACCCGACGTCGTCCTGATGGACGTGCGGATGCATGCCCGCGACGGCATCGAGACGACCGCCGTGGTCAAGGCCCTGCCCAACCCTCCCAAGGTGCTGATCCTGACGACCTTCGACTTCCAGGACATCACCGTGGGTGCGGTGCGCTCCGGGGCCGACGGCGTGCTGCTGAAGACCACCTCGCCCACCGATCTGACGACAGCGATCCTGGAGGTGGCTGCGGGACGCTCCTACTACTCCCCTGCCCCGGCCAGCCACCTCACCGACGTCGTCCGGGACGACTCCCGGTCGGCACGGGCGGACGGCGCGGCGCGGGCGCTGCAGCTGCTCTCGCCTCGCGAACGCGACACGCTCGTGCTGCTCGCCCTGGGGGGCACCAACGACGGCATCGCCCGTCGGCTGCACGTCAGTGTCGGCACGGTGAAGTCGCACATCAGCGCGGCTCAGGCGAAGCTCGGGGTGAGCAGCCGCACCGAGCTCGCGGTGCTGGCCGAGCGCGGCGGGCTGCTCGACCAGGAGACCTGACCGTCGCCCGTGCCGTGCGGCACGGCGACGGACTAGCCTGCGGACCATGCAGGCGACGGTCTTCTCGCAGGACGCCGGCTCGGGCGCCCAGGTGGTCACCGACGACGGGGTCGCCTACCAGGTCTCCGACGAGGTGGTGGCGGCCAGCGGCCTGCGCTTCCTGCGGGCCGGGCAGCGGGTGAGCATCCGCCTCGAGGACGCGCACGTCACCCGGTTGTGGATCGTCGGGATCGGCGAGGGCGAGACGATCCGGTGACCGGAGTGCCGGCCCGCGGATCGCGGGCCGGCACAGCGGGTCAGGACTTCTTGGCCATCGACTTCTTCGCGGTCGACTTCTTGGCCGTGGACTTCTTGGCCGCCCCGCCCGAGCTGGCCTTCTTCGCCGACGACGTCTTCGCGGTCGAGCTCTTCTTGGCGGCTCCGCCCGAGCCGGCCTTCTTGGCCGACGACGTCTTCGCGGTGGACGACTTCTTCGCCGCGCCGCCCGAGCTGGCCTTCTTGGCCGACGACGTCTTCGCGGTCGAGGACTTCTTGGCGGCCCCGCCCGAGCTGGCTTTCTTCGCGGTGGACGACTTCTTCGCCGCCCCACCGGAACTCGACTTCTTCGCGGTGGACGACGTCTTCGCCGCGCCGCCCGAGCTCGACTTCTTCGCCGGGGCCTTCTTCGCGGTGGACGGGGTGTCCCCCGGGGCGGCCGCGCTGGTGCCGGCCGTCTTCGTCGAGCTCGCCGCGGTGGACGGGGTGGCTGCGCGACCGCCGGAGCCGACGGTCGCGGCGACCTCGGCGGCGGCGCGGGTCGCGCTGCTCACGGTGCCAGCGGCAGCGCGAGCGACCGCACGGGCCTCCTTGGGCAGCGAGGCCGGGTTGGCCACGTACGCCTTGAAGGAGGTGCCGGCCTTGAAGCGCGGGACGATCGCCTCCGGGATCTTCACCTCTTCGCCCGTCCGTGGATTGCGTCCGGTACGGGCGGCGCGAGCGGCCTGCTCGAAGGTGCCGAAGCCGGTGATGGCCACGTGACCCCCTCTGGCCACCTCGCGCACGATCGCGTCGAGCACCGCCTCGAGGGCCTCGGTCGCGGCCTTGCGGCTGCCGAGGGTCTCCTCCAGCGACTTGATCAGATCTCCCTTGTTCACGTCAGCTCCCATAGGTGAGGCGATGCCGGTCACCCGGCGGGGACGATCGGGCGGTCACCCGGTCTGGGTCAGACCGTAGGCGTCATAGCAGGTCGCGGTCCACACCGACGCGCGATCCGTCGGCGGACGGACAGCCCTGTCGCTCAGGCGGAGACCGCTCCGGTGGTCGGCTTCCAGCTCGGGCGCAGCGCCTCGAAGTCGGTGATCTCCTGCTCGTGACGCATGGTCAGCCCGATGTCGTCGAGACCCTCGATGAGCCGCCAGCGGGTGTAGTCGTCGACCTCGAAGGGAGCCACCACCTCGCCGGCGGTGACGGTCTTGGCGACGAGGTCGACGGTGACCTGCTCGCCCGGGTTGTTCTCCAGGAACTTCCACAGCAGCTCGACGTCGTCCTGGCTGACCTGCGCGGCGAGCAGGCCGCCCTTGCCGGAGTTGCCGCGGAAGATGTCGGCGAAGCGGCTGGAGATGACCACCCGGAAGCCGTAGTCCATGAGCGCCCAGACGGCGTGCTCACGGGAGGAGCCGGTGCCGAAGTCGGGGCCGGCCACGAGGACCGACCCGTCCCGGAACGGCGCCTGGTTGAGCACGAAGTCGTCGTTGGCGCGCCAGGCGGCGAAGAGCCCGTCCTCGAAGCCGGTCCGCGAGACCCGCTTGAGGTAGACGGCCGGGATGATCTGGTCGGTGTCGACGTTGCTGCGGCGCAGCGGGACGCCGACGCCGGTGTGCGTGGTGAACTTGTCCATGGCGTCTCAGATCCTCTCCAGCGCAGGGGTGCCCGTCGGTGCGGCCGGGGCGTCGGCCGGGCCCAGGTCGGCCGGGCTGGCCAGGGTGCCGCGCACCGCGGTGGCGGCGGCGACCAGCGGGCTGACCAGGTGGGTCCGCCCGCCCTTGCCCTGGCGGCCCTCGAAGTTGCGGTTGGAGGTCGACGCGCTGCGCTCCCCCGGGCTGAGCGTGTCCGGGTTCATCCCCAGGCACATCGAGCAGCCGGGCAGGCGCCACTCGGCGCCGGCGGCGGTGAAGACCTGGTCCAGGCCCTCCTGCTCGGCCTGCACGCGCACCCGGGCCGAGCCGGGGACGACGAGCATCCGGACACCCTCGGCGACCTGGTGCCCCTTGATGACGTCGGCGGCGGCGCGCAGGTCCTCGATCCGACCGTTGGTGCACGAGCCGACGAAGACGGTGTCCACGGCGACCTCGCGCAGCGGGGTGCCCGCGGTCAGGCCCATGTACTCCAGCGCGTTGCGCGCAGCGACGCGGTCGCTCTCGTCGGCCATCGCCTCGGGGTCGGGCACGGCATCCCCCAGCGGCGAGCCCTGGCCGGGGTTGGTGCCCCAGGTGACGAAGGGGGTCAGCGTGCTCGCGTCGATCTCGACCTCGGCGTCGAAGGTGGCGCCCTCGTCGGTGCGCAGCTCGCGCCAGGCGGTCACGGCAGCGTCCCAGTCGGCCCCCTTCGGCGCGTGGTCCCGGCCCTCGAGGTAGTCGAAGGTGGTCTGGTCGGGAGCGATCATCCCGGCCCGGGCGCCGGCCTCGATGGACATGTTGCAGATCGTCATCCGCGACTCCATCGACAGCGCCTCGATGGCCTCGCCGCGGTACTCGAGCACGTAGCCCTGACCGCCGCCGGTGCCGATCTTGGCGATGACCGCGAGGATGATGTCCTTGGCGGTCACGCCGGGCTGATGCTCGCCCGTGACGGTGATCGCCATGGTCTTGAAGGGCTTGAGGGAGAGCGTCTGGGTGGCCATGACGTGCTCCACCTCGCTGGTCCCGATCCCGAAGGCGAGCGCGCCGAAGGCCCCGTGGGTGGAGGTGTGGCTGTCGCCGCAGACGACGGTGGTCCCGGGCTGGGTGAGGCCGAGCTGCGGGCCGACGACGTGGACGATGCCCTGCTCGGCGTCACCCATGGGGAAGATCCGCACGCCGAACTCGGCGCAGTTGTCCCGCAGGGTCTCGACCTGGGTGCGGCTGACCGGGTCGCTGATCGGACCCGGCGTGGTCGGGACGTTGTGGTCCTCGGTCGCCAGGGTGAGGTCCGGTCGGCGCACCGGACGACCGGCCAGGCGGAGCCCCTCGAAGGCCTGCGGGCTGGTCACCTCGTGCAGCAGGTGGAGGTCGATGTAGAGCAGGTCGGGCTCGCCCTCCGCACGGTGCACCACGTGGGCGTCCCACACCTTCTCTGCCAGCGTCTTCGCCATGGCTCCTCCCCTTCTGGTCCGATCGGATGATGAGGTGCCCACGGCGGCGGTGGCCGGCGTCGCGGGCTCTCCACGAGAGTCGCACGTCCCCGGGGCCCCAACGCTTGCGTCTCACGAGGTGAGATGTAAGTATCACTCCATGGACAACGGGAGTGGAGTCGGCGTCCTCGACAAGGCCGCCGTCGTGCTGGGGGCGCTCGAGGCTGGTCCGTCGACCTTGGCACAGCTGGTCGCCGCGACGGGCCTGGCGCGACCGACGGCGCACCGCCTGGCGGTGGCGCTGGAGCATCATCGGCTGGTCGGACGGGACATGCAGGGGCGCTTCGTGCTCGGGCCGCGGCTCGGTGAGCTGGCGGCCTCGGCCGGGGAGGACCGGCTGCTCGTCGCGGCCACCCCGGTGCTGGGGGCGCTGCGCGACCACACCAACGAGTCGGCCCAGCTCTTCCGCCGGCAGGGCGAGCACCGGGTGTGCGTCTCGGCCGCGGAACGACCCGTGGGTCTGCGCGACTCGATCCCGGTCGGCGCGACGCTGTCGATGATGGCGGGCTCGGCCGCGCAGGTGCTGCTGGCCTGGGAGGAGCCCGACCGGCTGCACCGCGGCCTGCAGGGCGCCGCCTTCTCGGCGACGATGCTCTCCGGGGTCCGGCGGCGCGGCTGGGCGCAGAGCGTCGGCGAGCGCGAGGCAGGCGTAGCCTCGGTCAGCGCGCCGGTGCGCTCCCCCTCCGGGCGGGTGATCGCCGCGGTGTCGATCTCCGGACCGATCGAGCGGCTCTCCCGGCAGCCGGGCCGGCTGCACGCGGCCACGGTGATCGCCGGCGCGAACAAGCTCACCGAGGTGCTCGAGCGGCACGCGCAGGCGGCCGAGGACGCCGACCGCGACACCGAGTAGCCGCTCCGCGCCACGACCCGCGCCGCAGCACGTCGAAGGCCCCCGCTCGTATCGAGCGGGGGCCTTCATGACGTAGCCCCGACGGGATTCGAACCCGCGCTACCGCCTTGAGAGGGCGGCGTGCTAGGCCGCTACACAACGGGGCCTTGCCGTGCTCCGCCGGTGACCGGCGGGCGGACCGGAGGAACTCTACCCCGCGGGGCGGACAACTCCGAAATCCGTTGCCTCGTGGAGGCACAGCGCTGGGGTACCAGGACTCGAACCTAGAACAACTGAACCAGAATCAGCCGTGTTGCCAATTACACCATACCCCAATGGGTATCACTGCCCCTTCGTGCCGAGGCACGCGCGGGCGGTGAACCGAGGAGCGAGTCTAGCGGGCGGTCCGGGCGCACCCAAATCATGGGGCTGGCCCGACGACCGGAACCCGCAGATCGCCGGCAGGCAGGCTCAGAGCTCGGCGCGCAGCCGCCGCAGGCGGGCCAGCGTGGCGTGCTTGCCGAGGATCTCCATGGACTCGAAGAGCGGCGGGCTGATCCGCTGCCCGGAGACGGCGGTGCGCAGCGGCCCGAAGGCCAGGCGCGGCTTGATCCCCAGACCGTCGACGATCGCCTCGCGCAGGGCGGCCTCGATCCGCTCGGTGGTCCACTCGTTGCCCTCGCGGTTCTCGCCGAGCACCCCGGCCGGCAGGGCCAGCGCGTCCAGCGCCGCGATCCCGGCGTCGAGCACCTCGGGAGCCGACTCCTTCAGGCCGCTGCGGGCGTCCTCGGCGATCTCCAGCTCCTCGTCGTCGACGAAGAAGGGGTGCACCAGCGCCGGGGCCTCGGTGAGCAGCGCCATCCGAGTCTGGATGAGCTCGGTGACCGAGCGCAGCCGGGCGATCTCCCCCATGCTCGGGCTCTCCCCCAGCACGCCGGCCCGCTGCAGGTAGGGCAGCAGGCGGGAGGTCAGGTCGTCGAGGTCGAGGTCGCGGATCCAGGCCCCGTTGAGCCACTCGAGCTTCTTGAGGTCGAAGATCGGGCCGACGGTGTTGACCTTGCCCCAGTCGAAGTCGGCCGAGAAGTCGGCGAAGGTGAACTGCTCGACGTCCTGGCCGTCCTCCCCCTTCGCCGGCGGGTAGGCCAGCAGGCCGAGGAAGTTGACCAACGCCTCCGGCAGGTACCCCTGCTCCTCGAACCAGGTCAGCCGCGCCCACGGGTTCTTGCGCTTGGAGATCTTCGACTTGTTCTCGTTGCGCAGCAGCGGCATGTGCGCGAAGGCCGGCGGCTCCAGACCGAGCCAGCGGTAGAGCAGCACGTGCTTGGGGGTGGAGGAGATCCACTCCTCGCCGCGGACGACGTGGGTGATGCCCATCTCGTGGTCGTCGACGACGACCGCCAGGTGGTAGGTGGGGAATCCGTCGGCCTTGAGGATGACCTGGTCGTCCGGCAGCGGTGCGGAGACGGTGCCGCGGATGACGTCCTCGAAGGTGGTCGGCGCGTCGTCGGGGACGAGCATCCGCACCACCGGGGTCTCGGAGAAGCCGTCGAGCTCGGCCCGCTCCTCCTTCGTCTTGCCGTAGCAGAGCCGGTCGTAGCCGGTGGGCTGCTTGAGCTTCTGCTGGCGCTCGCGCATCGCGGCCAGCCGCTCCGAGGAGCACCAGCAGTAGTAGGCGTGACCGTCGGCGATGAGCCGCTCGACGTAGGGGCGGTAGGTCTCCAGCCGCTCGCTCTGGCGGTACGGGGCGTGCGGGCCGCCGATGTCCGGGCCCTCGTCCCAGGTGAGCCCCAGCCAGGTCAGGGTGTCGTAGAGCTGCTGCTCGCTGGTCGCGTCGAAGCGGGCCCGGTCGGTGTCCTCGACCCGCAGCACGAACCGGCCGCCCTGCTGGCGCACGAAGGCGAGGTTGAAGAGCGCCATGTAGGCGGTGCCGACGTGCGGGTCCCCGGTCGGCGAGGGGGCCACCCGCAGCCGCGGCGTGGCGTCCGGACCGCCGACGGTCGACTCGGGCATCTGGTCAGGGAGGGTGGCCTCGGCGGCAGCGGCGCCGTCGGTCGCGGAGGGGGTGCTCATGGTTCCTCGATGCTAGTCGCCTCCCTGTCCGTGGGCCGCATCCCGTCGCCGGCGCCGGGGCGGGGCCCGGGGGCGGATCCCGCTCCCGCTCCGGCTCCGGCTCCGGAGAGCACGGCAGCGGTCAGGCGCACGACGATGTGCCGGGCCAGCAGGGCGCAGGCGGCGTAGAGGACGTAGAGGGCCGCCGTGGCCAGCGCGGCCGGGCGCACCGTCTCCGCCCAGGTCAGCGGGGTGGCCCAGGGATCCACCGCCCCCCAGCTCGCGGCCATGACGCCGGCGGCGGGCCACAGGGCGACCCAGGTGGCCCACCACCACTGCACGGGCCGTCGGGCGCCTGCAGCTCCGGGGCGTCGCGACCTGCGGTCCAGGTCGAGCACGACGAGCGCGGGCAGGACGAGGTTGACCCACGGCAGCACCCAGGCCAGGAGCGCCCAGCCGGGCCAGTAGCGGGCGTACCAGTCGACCCGGTCCGAGGCGCTGGCCAGGTACAGCCAGAGCGCGAAGGCCGCCACCGACGTGACCGCGGCGAGGGTCGTGAGCAGGATCCCGAGGACGGTGACGATCTCACCGAGCCGCGGCAGCAGCGCGTCTCGGCTGGCGCCGGACTCGATCCGCTGCGCGCCGAGCCAGAGGACGAGGCAGGCGATCACCGTGATGGCGGAGAGCGCGGCCACGACCGCCAGGAGGAGCTGAAGCCCTGCGGCCAGGCGCGGCCACCACGGCGGCAGCGGGCGCGCGGTGGGTGACGGGCCGGTGGGCGCGAGGGTCGGCTGCGGCGGTGGGGCCGGTGGGTCCATGCTCCGAGGCTAGGGAGATCCGCGACAGCGGCCGCGGAGTTCTCCACAGGGGGCTCAGTCCGGGTAGCGCTCCTCCATCGCCTCGGTCATCGGGTCCCAGTGATGGCCCCACGCGCCGACGCCGACGTCACGACCCACCTCAGCTCCCGTGCCCACGTCGTCCGCGACGTCTCCGAGGTCGCCGTCGAAGAGACCGGCCACTCCCCCGACGACTCCACCGACCACCGCGCCAGTGCCGGCCACGGCGTCGCCCTGGTCGCTCTGCGGGGTGTCCAACGTGATCGGTGTGCCCTGCGCGTCCGGGATGGCGCCGCCGAGCAGACCGTCGTCCTCGGCGGTCTCGGTGAGGATGTCCGTGTCCATGCGGTAGGTGCGGATCTGCCCTTCGGACGTCTCCGCCAGCACGGACTCTTGGGTGGACCCGTCGCCGCGCATCTCGGCCGCCTGCGCTGCGGTCGTCTCGTGGACCCCGGCAGCATCGAAGGTCACGGCTGGCTGCCCGGTCGCCATCGCGGCAGCCGCAGCCTGGCCACCACCCAGGCTGTGCCCGGTGAAGGTGACGTTGCCGCCGCTGGCGTCGTCCACGGCGACCGCGAGCTCCATGGCGTCCTCGTAGGCGGCGCCTCCGCCGACGGCACCCTGACGGGCATTCGTCCACCAGTCGAAGCCCTGGTCGCTGCCGCGGTAGGCCACGACATAGCCACCGTCCGGGGTGCGGTACACCTCCGCCTGCATGCCGTGCTCGTCGGAGAGCAGCTCGGGATTGATGCCCAGCTCCTCGACCGGGTCGACGACCTCGTACCCCTCAGGCAGGTCCGGCTGCTCGTCATAGAAGAGGTCGTCCTCGTAGAGCCCGTTGTCCGGTCCGTAGGAGTGGTGCGCGAGGTACCAGAGGTCCTTGTCCTCGGGCTTCCCCTCGGTGCCACGGATGTCCTCGTCGAAGGTCGAACCCTCGCTCTCGCCGTCGTCCGGCGGGCCGGTCGGCGCCGGACCTGACGGCCCGGCCGGAGCGATGCCGGAGGGGCCGGTCGGCGCGCCCGGGCCGATGCCCATGGTGATCCCCAGCCCCTGGGTGCCGCCCTCCGCACCATCGCTCGCCGCGACCTGCTGGTCGGCCTCCTCCAGCATCAGCGCCGCCGCCGACTCCAGCCGCTCCGCGCACTCGTCCAGCGCCCGCGCCGAGACCTGCCACCGCCGCGCGAAGGACTCCAGATCCTCACCTTCCCAGGCCCCCTGCAGCACCCCCAGCCGCCCGGACCCGGACTCCCGCACCGCCACCGTCCGACGCGACTGCACCCGCAGCTGCCCCGCGATCCCCTTCAACCTCTCGGCATGCGCACCGTGCGTCAGCGACATCCGTCACCCCTTCGTGGCGTTCGTGATCACCCGACGCTACGACGCCCACCCGCCCCTGCCCATGGGGAGCACTCCCCTACCGGCTCGCGAAGGTGACCGGCTCGATTAGGTGCCGCGACCGCCCGGACACAGACGCTCACCTTCGTCCCAGGCGCCTAGCGTGCAACCTGAGCGGACCCAGCTGCCTAGGGGGTTGCGGGGTGGAGGGCCTGGCGGGGCGGGGGGGCCGGGCGACGGGGGTCAGGGGGTGTCGGAGACGAAGGGGTTGGTGAGGGTGCCGATCTCGTCGATCTCGACGTCGACGCGCTGCCCCGCGGTCACCGGGCCGACGCCGGCCGGGGTGCCGGTGAGGATGACGTCGCCGGGCAGCAGGGTGAAGGCGCGGCTGGCGTGCGAGACCAGGGCGGCCACGTCGTGCACCATGTCGGCGGTGGTGCCGTCCTGGACCACCTCGCCGTCGCGGCGGGTGACGATCCGGCAGGCGGCCGGGTCGAGGTCGGTCTCGATCCACGGGCCCAGCGGGCAGAAGGTGTCCATCCCCTTCGCCCGGGCCCACTGCCCGTCGCCGCGCTGCAGCTCGCGGGCCGAGACGTCGTTGGCGCAGGTGTAGCCGAAGACGACCTTGCTGACGTCATCAGGCGTGATGTCCTTGGCCATCCGCCCGATGACGACCGCGAGCTCGCCCTCGTAGTGCACCTCGCCGGCCCAGCCCGGCAGCACGACCGGGTCGCTCGGGCCGACGACCGCGGTGTTCGGGACGAGGAACATCATCGGCTCGGCCGGCGGCTCGTTGCCCATCTCGGCGGCGTGGTCGCGGTAGTTGCGGCCGATCCCGATGACCTTGCTGCGCGGGATGACCGGCGCGAGCAGCCGCACGTCCTCCACGGCCGCGGTCTCCCCGGTCAGCTCGATCCGCTGGTAGAGCGGGTCGCCGGTGACCTCGGCGATCTTCTCCCCGGCCCCGTCGACGAGGCCGTAGACGGGATCTTCTCCGGTGGTGTACCTCGCGATGCGCATGCCCCGAGGCTAACGATCCGGGCCCGCCGACCGCGCGGCCGGGCGACCCCCTCCCCTTCGCCACCCCCTGCGACGCGACCTACCACGCAGGAAGTGTCGTGATCACAGCACTTACTGCGTGGTAGCTGGGGGTCTTGGGGGCGCGGCTACCCTGGGGCGGATGACCGAGCGCCTCCCCCGCACCGACTGGCAGCAGCGGGCGCGGGCGCACGAGGAGGCGGTGGACGCGCTCACCGCGGGCCACCGCGAGCGCCGGTCCCGCGGCCAGACCCACGAGGTCGAGGACTTCCTCTTCACCTACTACCCGCACCGACCCGGCCGCCTGCGCCGCTGGCACCCCGGCCCGGACGTGATCCTCGAGGACGCCGACGACGAGTACGCCGACCGGAGCGGCTACGTCGTCGCCGAGGACGGATCGGCCACCGTCGACGTCCCCGCCGTGGTCGAGCGAAGGGGGCGCACCCTCACCTTCGTGCAGAGCCTGCTGCGGGCGACCCTGGACCGACCGGCGCACCTGGGCTGCTTCGGGATGCACGAGTGGGCCATGGTCTACCGGCTGCAGCCCGGCGAGCAGCGCCACGAGGACCTGCCGCTGCGGCTCAGCCAGGCCGAGACCGACCGGGTCGTCGAGGGGCACCAGGTCCGCTGCAGCCACTACGACGCCTACCGTTTCTTCACCGCACCGGCGCGGCCGCGCAACACCCTCTCCCCGACCCGGGAGAGCCAGGTCGCCATGGAGCAGCCGGGTTGCCTGCACGCCGGGATGGACCTCTACAAGTGGGCCTTCAAGCTGAGCCCGCTGGTCCCCTCGACGCTGACCCTGGACGCCTTCCGGCTGGCCCGCGAGACCCGCACCCTAGACATGCAGGCCTCGCCCTACGACGTCACCGGCCTCGGCCTGGACCCGGTGCCGGTGGAGACCGCCGCCGGCAAGGCCGAGCACCTGCAGCGGCAGCGCGACCTCGCCGCGCGCAGCAACGCGCTGCGGCGCCGGATGCTCGACGTGCTCGGCCCGCTCACGCCCGACCAGGCGACGCTCAGCCCGGCTGCCCACCCCCGTCCGGATCGGTGACCAGCAGCCCCAGGTGCAGCTCCAGGCGGTGGCGGCCGTCGGCCAGGTCCAGCCCGGTGATCTGCTCGATCCGCCCCAGCCGGTGGTAGACGCTCTGCCGGTGCAGGTCCAGCTCGCCCGCGGTGGCCGCGACCGACCCGGCGCGGTCGAGGTAGACCCTGGCCGTGCGCACCAGCTCCGGGTCGGCCGCGAGCAGCGCCCGGACCGCCGGGGTCCGCGCCGCCTCGGCGAGCGCGTCGGCGTGCGAGCCGCCGAGCATCCGTCGCACCCCGAGCTCGTCCCAGGCGTGCACCCGCGTCGCCGCCGGCCCCGAGCGCCCGGCCGGGGCCTCCGGCCGCACCACGCGAAGGGCGGCCCGGGCCTGGGTCCACGAGTCCCCGGCCTCGGCCAGCGGCACCACCTGCCCCACCCCGGCGACCACGGTGCGCCCGGGGTCCTCCTTCTCCAGCTGCCCGAGCGCCCGCTCGACGAGGGAGCGAGCCTCCCCCAGCGGGTCATCGGCCCCGGCACCACCGACGAGCGGCAGCAGCAGCACGACGTCGCCCTCGGCATCACCCACGGCCGCCCGGCGCGGCAGCCCGCCCGCGCCGCGCAGGCTCTCCGCCGACAGCCGCTGGCCCGGGGCGGCCCCCAGCACGGCCACCACCGCGCGCGAGCCCGGCGCGACCGCGAGGTCGTCGGCCAGCGCCCGCGCCCCGGCCGACCGCTCCGCAGGGCCCGCGTCGAGCAGCTCGTGCAGCAGCCGCTCGGTGGCCCGGCGCCGGCTGACCTGCCGCGCCAGCTGCTCCCCCGCCTCGTCGGCGAGGTGCATCGCCGCGGCCACCCGCTCGGGCGCGTAGCGCGAGCCCTCGCCGATCACCCACAGGTACCCCTGGACCACCCCGCGGCCGCGCGCGGGCAGGCACAGCCGCGGCCCGATCCCCCGCTCCGGGTCGCCCGGCACCGGCACCGGCCCGGTGGCCCGGGCGATCCCGAAGCCCTCGAACCAGGCGCGCACCTGGGGGCCGGCGCCCTTCCCGAGGATCGTCTCCACCCGCACCGGGTCGGTCGCCCCGGGATGAGCGGCGAAGGCGAGCAGCCGGAAGCGGCGGTCCTCCAGGGTCACCGGCCCCTCCAGCAGCAGCGACGCCTCGTCGACGAGGTCCTGCAGATCTGCCATCAGACGATCGTATGGCAGATCGCTATGAGCCCGTGACATCTGTGCGTGGCCGCCGCCACGCCCCGGGCATAGCGTGCTGACCATGACCACCGACGCTCTCGCCCCTGCTCCCGCCGACGTCGCCGCCGAGCTGCGGGCCGTCGCCGACGACGCCGTCGCCCTCGCCGACCGCTGGTCCGAGGCGACCCACGCCGGGGAGACGAAGGCCGAGGCGGCCACCACCGGCCGGCTGGCCGCGCTGCTCGCCGACCCGGCCGGCCTGGACCTCGCGGTCCGGTTCGTCGACCGGGTGGCCCGACCCGAGGACGACGCCGTCGCCGCCCGGGAGCTGGCCCGGATCACCTCCTCGGACGCCGCCTCCTTCCTCGGCGTCGGAGACCGGGCCCTGCTCGGCCTCGGCGCGAAGGTGGCCCGCCTCGCCCCCCGGCTGGTGGTCCCCGCCGCTCGGATGCGGATGCGGCAGATGGTCGGCCACCTCGTCGTCGACGTGCGCGACCCGCACCTCGGCACGCACCTCGCCGCGGCCCGCGAGGACGGCTTCCGGCTGAACATCAACCTCCTCGGCGAGGCCGTCCTCGGCGAGGAGGAGGCCTCCTCGCGCACCGAGCGCACCCGTCGGCTGCTCGCCCGCGACGACGTCGACTACGTCTCGATCAAGGTCTCCTCGCTCGTCTCGCAGATCATCACCTGGGACACCGAGGGGACCATCGAGCGCTGCCTGGAGCGGCTGCGCCCGCTCTACCGCACCGCCGCGGCCAGCAGCCCGCGCGCCTTCGTCAACCTCGACATGGAGGAGTACCGCGACCTCGACCTCACCCTGGAGGTCTTCACGCGGATGCTCTCCGAGCCGGAGTTCCACGACCTCGAGGCCGGGATCGTGCTGCAGGCCTACCTGCCGGACGCGATGCCCGCCCTGGAGCGGCTCGTCGACTTCGCCCAGCAGCGCCGGGCCGCCGGCGGCGCCCCGATCAAGGTGCGCCTGGTCAAGGGCGCCAACCTCGCCATGGAGCGGGTCGAGGCGCGGATGCACGACTGGACCCAGGCCCCCTACGGCACCAAGGCCGAGGTGGACGCCAGCTACCTGCGCTGCGTCGAGCGGGCGCTGCGCCCCGACGTCGCCGGCGCACTGCGTCTCGGGGTCGCCAGCCACAACCTCTACGACGTCGCCACCGCGCATCTGCTGGCCGAGCGCCGCGGGGTCAGCGAGCACCTCGACGTCGAGATGCTGCAGGGCATGTCGCCCTCGCAGGCCCGCGCGGTCCGCGACACCGTCGGCACGGTGATCCTCTACACCCCGGTCGTCGACCCGCGGGACTTCGACTCCGCGGTCAGCTACCTGGTGCGCCGCCTGGAGGAGAACGCCGCCCCGGAGAACTTCCTGCACTCCTTCTTCGCCGAGGGGTCGGCCGCGATGAGCGAGCAGGAGGCCCGTTACCGGCGCAGCGTCGAGGACGCCGCCACGGTGGGCTTCGGCGCGCGCCGGGAGGACGCGCCGGCCACGATCACCGCCACCTTCAGCAACACCCCGGACGCCGACCCGGCGCTGCCCTCGGTGCGCGCCCGCGCCGGTGAGGCCGTCGACCAGCCGCTGGCCGAGCTCACCTCGCCGCACCTGGGCAGCACCGCCGAGATCGACGGCGTGGTGGCCACCGCCGCCGGTGCGCAGGCGGCCTGGGCCGAGCGCCCGGCGGCCGAGCGGGCCGAGCTGCTGCTGGAGGCGGCCCGGAGCATCGAGTCCCGCCGCGACCACCTGCTCGCCGTGATGGCCGCCGAAGGGGGCAAGACCGTCGCCGAGGCCGACCCGGAGATCAGCGAGGCCGTCGACTTCGCCCGCTACTACGCCGACAGCGCGCTCGCCCTGGAGGACGGCCCGATGACCGACGGGGCCACCTTCGCCCCGGACCGGGTCGTGCTCGTCACCCCGCCGTGGAACTTCCCGCTGGCCATCCCGCTCGGCGGGGTGCTGGCTGCCCTCGCCGCCGGCTCCGCGGTCATCATCAAGCCCGCCCCGCAGACGCCGCGGATCGTCGAGGCAGGCGTGGCCGCGCTGCACGACGCCGGCATCCCGCAGGACGTGCTGCAGGTGGTGCGCACCGAGGAGGACGAGGTCGGCCGCTCGCTCATCGCGCACGCCGACATCGAGACCGTCGTGCTCACCGGCGCCAGCGAGACCGCGCGGCTCTTCGCCGGCTGGCGCGACGGGCGCGAGCGCGGGCCGCGGGTCTACGGCGAGACCTCCGGCAAGAACGCGCTCATCGTCACCCCGGCCGCCGACATCGACCTGGCCGTCGCCGACCTGGTGCACTCCGCCTTCGGGCACGCCGGCCAGAAGTGCTCGGCCGCGTCGCTGGCCATCCTCGTCGGCTCGGTCGCCGACTCCGACCGCTTCCGGCGGCAGCTCGTCGACGCCGTCCGCTCGATCCGGGTCGGCTGGCCCCGTGACCTCGGCACCCGGATGGGTCCGGTCATCGAGGCGCCCGGCGAGAAGCTGCACCGCGCGCTGACCACGCTGGAGCCCGGGGAGACCTGGCTGGTCGAGCCCGAGCAGCTCGACGACTCCGGGCGGCTGTGGTCGCCCGGGCTGAAGGAGGGGGTCGCGCCCGGCTCCTTCTTCCACCTCACCGAGGTCTTCGGTCCGGTGCTCGGGCTGATGCGCGCCGACACCCTCGACGAGGCGATCACGCTGCAGAACGCCACCGACTTCGGCCTCACCGGCGGGCTGCACAGCCTCGACGAGGACGAGATCGCCACCTGGACCGAGCGCGCCGAGGTCGGCAACGCCTACGTCAACCGGCACATCACCGGAGCGATCGTGCAGCGACAGTCCTTCGGCGGCTGGAAGGGCAGCTCGATCGGCCCCGGGGCGAAGGCGGGCGGCCCGAGCTACGTGGCCCAGCTGGGGTCCTGGGTCGCCGACGGGCAGCCGAGCGCGACCGCGCCGGTGGCCGAGCGGGTGCAGCGGGTCGTCGACGGGATGCTCGAGCGGCTCGACGAGCGCGTCGACGTCGCCGAGCGCGGCTGGCTGGCCGCGGCGCTGGGCAGCGACGCTCAGGCCTGGGCCCAGGAGATCGGCGTCGAGCACGACCCGTCCGCGCTGGTCGTCGAGACCAACGTCTTCCGCTACCGGCCGCTGCCGCTGACCCTGGTGCGGGCCGGCGCCGACGCCCGACCGGTCGAGGTGGTCCGGCTGGTCGCCGCCGCGGTGCTCGCCGCCACCCCGGTCGCGGTCTCGGCCGACCCGTCGCTGCGGCTGCCGGCCAGCCTGGCGCACGCGGTCGTCTCCACCGAGGACGAGGCCGCCTTCGTCGCCCGCGCGCAGCGTCGGGTCGGCGGCGGCCGGGTGCGCCTGGTCGGGGTCGGCGAGCAGCGCGGGCCGCTGCTGGACGCCCTGGCCGCGGTCGGCGTGGACGCCATCGACGGCGAGGTGCTGGCGACCGGGCGACGCGAGCTGCTGTCCGTGGTGCGCGAGCAGGCGGTCAGCACCACCCGGCACCGCTTCGGGCACGTCGCGGCGGACCGCTCCGCGCCCTGATGTCCGCGGTCAGCGCGGGTCGACCCCGGCGCGGCGCAGCCCGTAGGTGATGCCGTCGAGCAGCGCCTCCCAGGAGGCCTCGACGATGTTGCCGGCCACGCCGACGGTGGTCCACGAGCTGGCGCCGTCGCTGGTCTCGATGAGCACCCGGGTGATCGCGTCGGTCCCGTGCGCGGCGTCGAGGATGCGCACCCGGTAGTCGATGAGCTCCAGCTCGGCGATCTCCGGGTATACGACGCCGAAGGCCTGGCGCAGCGCCTCGTCGAGGGCGTTCACCGGGCCGTTGCCCTCGCCGGTCGCGACGATCCGCTGCCCGCCGGCGTGCACCTTCACGGTGGCCTCGGAGAGCGCGTCCTCGCCGCCGCGGGCATCGGTCATGATCCGCCAGGACTCGATCCGGGCGAGCTCGAGGTCCTCCTCGCCGAGGAGGCGACGCAGCAGCAGCTCGAAGGAGGCGTCGGCCGCGTCGAAGGTGTAGCCGCGCTGCTCGAGCTCCTTGACCCGGGCCAGCACCCGCGCCAGCGCCTCGTCGTCACCGGCGAGGTCCACCCCGAACTCGCGGCTCTTCAGCTCGATGCTCGCCCGGCCGGCCATGTCGGAGACGAGCATCCGCATGTCGTTGCCGACGTCCTTGGGGTCGATGTGCTGGTAGAGGTCGGGGTCGACCTTGATCGCCGAGGCGTGCAGCCCTGCCTTGTGCGCGAAGGCGCCGGCCCCGACGTAGGGCTGCCGGGAGAACGGCGGGAAGTTGGTGACCTCGCTGATCGCGTGCGCGATCCGGGTGGCGTCCTGCAGCCGGTAGGGCTCGACGAGGTCCATGCCCTTCTTCAGCTGGAGGTTGGCGACGACGGTGACGAGGTCGGCGTTGCCGGTGCGCTCGCCGTAGCCGTTGATCGTCCCCTGCACGTGGGTGGCCCCGGCCTCGACCGCGGCCATGCTGCTGGCCACCGCGCAGCCGGTGTCGTTGTGGCAGTGGATGCCCACCCGCGCGCCGGTGCTGGCGATGACGTCGGCGACGGCGTCGTGCACCTGCCCGGGCAGCATCCCGCCGTTGGTGTCGCACAGGGCGACGCAGTCGGCGCCGGCCTCGACCGCCGCGGAGACGCACGCCAGCGCGTAGTCACGGTCGAGGAGGTAGCCGTCGAAGAAGTGCTCGGTGTCGACGACGACGGTGCGCCCGTGGGCGACGAGGTGGGCGACGGTGTCGGCGATCATCGCGAGGTTCTCCTCGCGGGTGGTCTTCAGCGCGCGCTCGACGTGCCCGACGTGGGACTTGGCGACGAGGGTGACCACCGGGGTTCCGGCGTCGAGCAGCGCGGTGACCTGCGGGTCGGTGGCGGCGCTGCCGCCGGCCCGCCGGGTGGCGCCGAAGGCGGCCAGGGTCGCGGTGCGCAGCTGCAGCTCCTGCGCGGCCCGGGCGAAGAACTCGGTGTCGTTGGGGTTGGCCCCGGGCCATCCCCCTTCGATGTGGGTGACGCCGAGGTCGTCGAGGTGACGGGCGATGGTCAGCTTGTCAGCGACGGAGAGGTTGATCCCCTGCTGCTGCGCCCCGTCGCGCATCGTCGTGTCGTAGACGTCGAAGCCGTGCATCGTCTCCAGCCTGTCCTGCTCGCGGCGCGGGTGCGATCCCGCGTGGGTGGGTGCCCCGCCCGTCGCGCCGGCCCGAGTCATGGGTGGCGCCTCGTCCCGCTGTCGTCTCGCTCCCTGCCCGAGACACACGAAAGACCCCCCGGGTGCGGGAGGTCTGCGCGACGAGCGGGGCTCGTCGCGCCTAGATAATGAGCAGCGCCGCGGTGGCGGCGGTCATCGTCTCGGGCGGCATGCGCCTCAACCTGCCACGCCCGCCGACGGGTGGACACCGCCGTCCGGATGATGGGACGGCGTCGCGCTCAGAGCAGCGCCTCGAGGACCCGGGCCACGCCGTCGTCCTCGTTCGCCCGGCAGGTGTCGGTGGTCGCGGCCCGCACGCTGTCGTGGGCGTTGGCGACGGCGAAGGAGCGCCCGGCCCAGGCGAGCATCGGCAGGTCGTTGGGCATGTCGCCGAAGGCCCAGACGTCGTCGGCGGCGATGCCCAGCTCGGCGCTCCACGCGGCCAGGGCGCTGGCCTTGGTCACCCCGGGCGCGGACATCTCGGCCAGGCCGCCGGCGCCGGAGTAGGCCAGGACCACCCGACCGGCGACGACCTCCGTGGCCGCGGCGAGGAACTCCTCGTCGTCGAGGTGCTGGTTGCGGGCGAGCAGCTTGCCGACCCGGGCGTCGCCGAGGTCCTCGATCCGGTCGGTGGTGACCAGGTCCTCGGGGTGGTCGTGGATCGCCGCGAACATCCGCTCGGCGGCCAGGCCGGTCGCGCGCTCGGCGGCGAAGCCGGTGCACGGCAGCTGCTCGCGCAGGTCACGGGCCACCTCGGCGACCAGGGCCGGGTCGATGGTGCGCTCGGCGAACACCCGGCGGTCGGCGACGTCGTAGCGGAAGGCGCCGTTGCCGCAGACCGCGATCCCGCGGTCGCCGACGACGTGCGCCAGGTCGTGCAGCCAGCGCGGCGGACGGGCGGTGACGAGCACGGTCTCGATGCCGGCCGCGGCGACCGCCCGGAGCGCGGCCACGCTGCGCGCCGAGACGGTGCCGTCGTCGCGCAGCAGGGTGCCGTCGAGGTCGGTGGCGACCAGCCGCGGCCGCCCTCCCCCGACGCGCTCCCCGGTGCTCATGGCTCAGGCCAGCCGGGTCATCCAGCCACGGGTGTCCTCGGCCCGGCCGTACTGGATGTCCAGCAGCCGCTCGCGGATCCTCTTGGTGACCTCGCCGCCGCCCTCGCCGGCGGTCGAGGGCACCGAGCCGCCCTCCCAGCGCAGCTCGCCGACCGGGGTGATGACCGCGGCCGTGCCGCAGGCGAAGACCTCGGTGATCTCGCCGGAGGCGACCCCGTCCTTCCACTCCTGCAGGGCGATCCGCCCTTCCTCGGGCTGCAGGTCGAGGTCCTTGGCGAGCTCGAGGATGGAGTCTCGGGTGACCCCTTCGAGGATGGAGCCGGTGAGCTCGGGGGTGCGCAGCCGCCCGTCCTTCATGACGAAGAAGAGGTTCATCCCGCCCAGCTCCTCGATGTAGGTCTGGGTCGCCGAGTCGAGGAAGACCGCCTGGTCGCAGCCCTGGGCGATGCCCTCGAGCTGGCCGGCGAGCGAGGAGGCGTAGTTGCCGCCGGTCTTGGCCGCGCCGGTGCCGCCCTGACCGGCGCGGGCGAAGTGCTGGCTGACCCACAGGGTGATCGGCTTCAGGCCGCCGGAGAAGTACGCACCGGCCGGGCTGGCGATGACCGAGTAGGTGACCTCGTGCGCCGGTCGGACCCCGAGGAAGGACTCCGAGGCGAACATGAAGGGTCGCAGGTAGAGGCTGGTCTCGCCGGTGCCGTAGGCAGGCACCCAGGCCTTGTCGGTGGTGACGATCTGGCGCAGCGACTCCACGAAGTCGGCCTCGGGCAGCTCCGGCAGGGCCAGCCGGGAGCAGGAGCGGGCCATCCGCGCGGCGTTCTTGTCGGGGCGGAAGGTCCACACCGAGCCGTCCTCGTGGCGGTAGGCCTTCATCCCCTCGAAGACCTCCTGCGCGTAGTGCAGGACGGCGGCGGCCGGGCTGATCTGGATCGGGCCGAAGGGGTGCACCCGCGCGTCGCCCCAGCCGGAGTCCTTGCGCCACACCACGCTGACCATGTGGTCGGTGAAGTGGTTGCCGAAGCCGGGGTCGGCGAGGATCGCCTCACGGTCGGCGGCGCTCACCGGGCTCGGGTTGCTCTCGGTGGCGAAGGTCAGCTGGGTCATCGTCGACTCCTCGGGTGCGGCGGGGGCGGGCCCGGGATCGCCGGGCACTCCGCAGGGTAGTCGCTCTCGCTGGGCCCGGTCTCAGGTGATCGCGGTGGGGTTGCGGGTGCCGGCGGGCCGTGCGTGGTGCCCGTCGGTGGAGGTGATCCAGCGAGCCGCCCCTCAGAGACGCGCGGCGATCGCGTCCCCGATCTGGCTCGTGGCGCGCGAGGCGGTGCCGCGCTCGGCGAGGTCGGCGGCCACCGCGGTCTCGACCCGCTCCGCCTGCGCGCCCAGCCCGAGGTGGGCCAGCAGCATCGAGGCGGAGAGGATCGCGGCGGTCGGGTCGGCCTTGCCCTGGCCGGCGATGTCCGGCGCCGAGCCGTGCACCGGCTCGAACATGCTGGGCGACTCGCGGGTCGGGTTGATGTTGCCGCTGGCGGCCAGGCCGATGCCTCCGGCGACCGCCGCGGCGATGTCGGTGATGATGTCGCCGAAGAGGTTGTCGGTGACGATGACGTCGAAGCGGGCCGGGTCGGTGGCCAGGAAGATCGTCGCCGCGTCGACGTGCTGGTAGGCGGTCTCCACGTCGGGGAACTCGGCGCCGACCTCTTCGACGGTGCGCCGCCACAGGTGCCCGGCGTGGGTGAGCACGTTGTGCTTGTGCACCAGGGTCAGGTGCTGGCGCGGCCGGGCCTGGGCGCGGGCGAAGGCGTCGCGGACGACCCGCTCGATGCCGAAGCGGGTGTTGACGCTGACCTCGGTGGCCACCTCGGCCGGGGTGCCGACGCGCAGCGCTCCCCCGTTGCCGGTGTAAGGCCCCTCGGTGCCCTCGCGGACGACGACGAAGTCGAGCCCCTTGCTCGTCACGTGGTCGGCCAGCGGGCTGGTCACCCCTGGGAAGAGCTTGGCCGGGCGCAGGTTGACGTAGTGGTCCAGGGCGAAGCGCAGCGGCAGCAGCACCCCGCGCTCCAGCACGCCCGAGGGCACTCCCGGGTCGCCGATCGCGCCGAGCAGGATCCCGTCGTGGCCGCGCAGCTCCGACAGCACCGAGTCCGGCAGGGTCTCCCCGGTGCGGTGCCAGCGGGTCGCGCCGAGGTCGTACTCGGTCGTGCGCACCGTGACGTCACCGCCGACGGCGTCGATGACCTTCAGGCCCTCGGCGACCACCTCGGGGCCGATGCCGTCGCCGCCGATGACTGCGATGTCGAAGCTCTGCTGCGTCATGCCGCGCAGCCTAGGTCGGCCTCCGGCATCCGCCCGGCGGGGCCCGCATCGCGGACGTCGGTGGTCGGAACCGACGCGCGTCAGCCGGCGCCGAGGATGAGCAGGGTCCCGGCGAAGACGATGCCGGAGAGGATGAGCGTCACCAGGGTGTAGCCGAGGATGTCGCGCACCTTGAGCCCGGCCACCGCGAGCATCGGGATCGCCCAGAAGGGCTGGATCATGTTCGTCCACTGGTCGCCGTAGGCGATGGCCATGATGACCACCGACTGGTCGACCCCCTGCGCCTCGGCGGCCCCGGCGAAGAGCGGCGCCATGAGCTCGAACTGGCCCCCGCCGGAGGGGACGAACATGTTGAGCAGCCCCGCGGAGAGGAAGGTGAGCAGCCCGAGGGTCCCGGCCGAGCTGATGTCGATGAACCACTGGCTGATCTTCTCCACCAGCCCGGTGGCCCCCATCATGCCGATGATCCCGGCGTAGAGCGGGTACTGCAGCAGCACCTCGCCGACCGCCCGACCGCCGCGGGCGACCAGCCCGGCGAGCTCGCGGGCGTTGCCGACGAGCAGCAGGATCAGCGCGAGGAAGGTCCAGTTGACGATGTCCAGGGTGAGGTTGAAGCCGTTGTCCATGAAGTACAGGACGAGGTAGGTGCCCAGCAGCACGCCCATGATCAGCGGCACCGCACGCAGCCGCTCGATGCGGTCGGCGGGGGTGTGCTCCTCGTGGTCCTCGGGCGTCGGGTCGGTGTCGATCGGCTCCTCGAAGACGGCCTCGGGGGCGACCGTGACCGTCTCGCCGGCCCGCGGGGCGAGCAGCATCATCGACCCGATGACGACCACCAGGGTGACGATGGTCGCGATGATGTTCCAGCTGGAGAAGGTGGTCTCGGTGATCGCCACGAGACCGCCCGGGAGGTCGGTGTAGGCGCCCCCTTCGGTGGCGGCGTTGAGCGGGCCGGAGCCGGAGTAGCCCATGTGCCAGACGACGAAGCCGCTGTAGCCGGAGGCGACGAGCAGCGGGTAGTGCAGCGGCTCTCGGCGCTCCCGGAAGACGCGCGCCACCTCGACGGCCATGACCCCGGCGACGATGAGCCCGAGCCCGAAGCTGATCAGCGAGGCCAGCCCGCCGATGAGCGCGACGAAGCCGTAGGCCTGGCGCGGGCTGCGCGGGACCGAGGCGACCCGCACGAGGAGACGGTGCACCGGGCGGGTGTTGGCCAGGGTGTAGCCGAGCAGCAGCACCAGGCTGACCTGGGTCATGAAGGCGAGCAGCCCGATGAGCCCGTCGCCCCAGCCCATGATGACCTCGCGCGGCGAGGCCGGGGTCAGCACGAGGGCCATGATCATCGTGATGATCGTCAGCAGCACGGCCAGGACCATCGGTCCGGGGATGTAGCGCTCGACGAATCGGCTGAGCGGGCGGGAGAGGGTCGACAGCACTGGCGGCCCGTCCTTCCTTCGTGATCGGGGGCCTCGGCCCTGGTGGTGGGTCTGGCCCGTGGTTCGTCTGGTCGAGGTGGTGAGTCAGGTGCGGGTAGCGCCGTCGCGCAGCGCGCGACGCTGGATCTTGCCGGTGAGGGTCTTCGGGAGCTCCTCGACGAGGTGCACCTCGCGCGGCGCCTTGTAGCGGGCCAGCCGCTCCCGGGCGAAGGCGATGAGCTCGTCGGCGTCGACGTCCGCGCCCTCGGCCAGGGTCAGGTGGGCGACCACCCGTTCGCCGGAGTAGTCGTCCGGCTCGCCGACGACCGCCGCCTCGTGCACCGCCGGGTGCCCCAGCAGCGCGTCCTCGACCTCGCGCGGCCAGACCTTGTAGCCGGAGACGTTGATCTGGTCCTTGAGCCGGTCGACGATGTGCACCCAGCCGTCGGCGTCGATGATCGCGCCGTCGCCGGTGCGCAGCCGCCCACCGGGGAAGGTCTCGGCCGTCGCCTCGGGCTTGCCCCAGTAGCCGGGGACGACGGCGGGCCCGGCGATCTCCAGCTCGCCAGGCTCCCCGGTCGGCAGCGGGCGCCCGTCCGGGTCGACGATCCGCAGCTCGACCCCGGGCAGCGCCTTGCCGATGGACAGGCTGCCGCTGGTCGCGTCCACCGGTGCCCGCTCCCCCGGCGGCACGGCGATCACCGCGGAGCTGGTCTCGGTCATCCCGTAGATGTTGTGGATGTAGACGCCGTGCCGCTGCTCGAAGCGCTCCACGGTGGCGGGCGGCACCGGTGCCCCGCCGGAGTGCAGGCAGCGCACGCTGGCGAAGGTGTCCTCGGGCAGCTCGAGGCGATCCATCCCGTTGAAGACGGTGATCGAGCCGGTGGTGCAGGTGACCGCCTCCTCCCGGATGAGCCGGGCGGCGCCGTCCGGGGTGGGTCGGCCCGGAAGGATCACCGCGGCACCGGCCAGCAGCGGGGTGGCCAGGTCGATGACGGCGCCGGTGATGTGGAAGAGCGGCGCCACCGCGAGCACCCGGTCGGCGGGGGTCAGGTGCATCACCGCGGCGCTGGTGGCGGCGACGGCGAGCAGGTTGCCGTGGGTGTTCATCGCCCCCTTCGGCGGTCCGGTGGTGCCGGAGGTGTAGGTGAGCAGGGCGACCGTGTCGTGGTCGGCCGCGACCGGCTCGGCGGAGCGTCCGTCGTGGGCGGCGAGCACGGTGGCCAGGTCGTGCTCCGGGTCCTGCTCCTCGTCCAGCTCCGGGCCGGCCTGTCCCTCGCCGACCGTCAGCAGCCAGGCGACGTCGGTGCCCTCGACGAGAGCCGCGATCTCCTCGTGGCGACTCGCCTCGACGAGCAGGCCGACGGCGCCGGAGTCGGTGACCAGGTGGCGCAGCTCGTCGCCGGCGTACATCGGGTTGAGCAGCACCGCGGCCGCCCCGCGCCGCCACAGGGCGAGCATCAGCATCACGACCTCGGGGACGTTCTGCAGCTGCACCCCGACACGGTCGCCGGGGCCGACCCCGCGGTCGGCGAGCGCGGCCGCGAGCGTCTCGGCGGCCCGCTCCAGCTCCGCCGCGGTCGTGCTCGTGCCGTCGTGGCGCAACGCGAGGCCGTCGGGGGCGTGGGCGACGACCTGCTGCCAGGCCTCGGTCAGCGACCCGCGCAGGGCGGGCATCGGCTCGGGCGGGGCGGACATCGTCGTCTCCTGGGCGGTGCGGCACCGGGCACGCGGCCGGGTCGGTGCCCCGAGACTGTCCCGCGGATGCCCCCGGGCGCAAGCGTCGCGGCCGGTGACGGACAGACCTGCTCCCGTGCCGTGACCTGCGCGGAGGCCGGTCGAGCGCGGTCAGTCGACCAGGCGCGCGGCACCCTTGTCGGCGGACTGGGCGAACTTCGCGAAGATCTTCAGCGCCGCCGAGATCGGCCGCTCCCGGGCGACCGGCTGCCACCCCTTCGCGTCCTGCTCGGCGCGGCGGGCGTCGAGCTCCTCGTCGGGCACGAGCAGCTGCACCCGCCGGTTCGGGATGTCGAACTCGATCATGTCGCCGTCGCGGACCAGCCCGATGACGCCACCGGCCGCGGCCTCCGGGGAGACGTGCCCGATGGACAGCCCGGAGCTGCCGCCGGAGAAGCGGCCGTCGGTGATCAGCGCGCACTTCGGGCCGAGACCGACGCCCTTGAGGTAGGAGGTCGGGTAGAGCATCTCCTGCATGCCCGGTCCCCCCTTCGGGCCCTCGTAGCGCACGACCACGACGTCGCCCTCCTGGATCTCCTTGGAGAGGATCATCGTCACCGCGTCCTCCTGGCTCTCGGCGACCTTGGCCGGGCCGGTGAAGTTCCACTGGTGCTCGGGCACGCCGGCGGTCTTGACGATGCAGCCGTCGGCGGCGAGGTTGCCGGTGAGCACGGCCAGGCCGCCCTCGGCGGTATAGGCGTGCTCGACCGAGCGGATGCAGCCGCCCTCGCTGTCGGTGTCCAGGCTGCTCCACCGGTTGGTCGAGCTGAAGGCCTCGGTGGTGCGCACGCCGCCGGGGGCCGCGTGGAAGAGCTCGAGCGCCTTGTCGGTGGCGGTGCCGGAGCGGATGTCCCAGTCGCCGAGCCACTCCTTGACCGAGCGGCTGTGCACCGCACGCACCGACTCGTCCAGCATGCCGCCGCGGTGCAGCTCGCCGAGGATGGCGGCGATCCCGCCGGCACGGTGCACGTCCTCCATGTAGTAGTCGCCGGAGTTCGGGGCGACCTTGACCAGGCACGGTGTGACCCGGCTGAGCGCGTCGATGTCGTGCTGGTCGAAGTCGACGCCGGCCTCCTGGGCCGCCGCCAGCAGGTGCAGGATCGTGTTTGTCGAGCCGCCCATGGCGATGTCCAGGCGCATCGCGTTGGCGAAGGCGGGCTTGCCGGCGATCGAGCGCGGCAGCACCGAGTCGTCGTCGCCGTCGTAGTAGTCGCGGCACAGGTCGACGACCAGCCGGCCGGCGTCGAGGAAGAGCTCGCGACGGGCCGAGGCGGTGGCCAGCGTGGAGCCGTTGCCCGGCAGCGAGAGGCCGAGCGCCTCGGTGAGGCAGTTCATCGAGTTCGCGGTGAACATCCCCGAGCAGGAGCCGCAGGTCGGGCAGGCCGACTGCTCGATGGTGGTGATCTCCTCGTCGGAGACGTTCTCGTCGACGGACTTGATCATCGCGTCGACGAGGTCGAGGCGGGTCTGCGCGGTGCCGTCCTCGCCGATGATCGCCTTGCCGGCCTCCATCGGGCCGCCGGAGACGAAGACGGTGGGGATGTTCAGCCGGAGCGCGGCCAGCAGCATGCCGGGCGTGATCTTGTCGCAGTTGGAGATGCAGACCAGCGCGTCGGCGCAGTGCGCCTGGACCATGTACTCGACGGCGTCGGCGATGACCTCGCGGCTGGGCAGGCTGTAGAGCATGCCGGCGTGACCCATGGCGATGCCGTCGTCGACGGCGATGGTGTTGAATTCCTTGCCGACCCCGCCGGCCTCCTCGATGGCGCCGGCGACGAGCTGGCCCATGTCCTTGAGGTGGACGTGGCCGGGGACGAACTGGGTGAAGGAGTTGGCGATCGCCACGATCGGCTTGCCGAAGTCGTTCTCCCCCATGCCGGTGGCCCGCCACAGGGCGCGGGCGCCGGCCATGTTGCGGCCGTGGGTGGTGGTCTTGGAACGCAGCTCGGGCATGTCTCTACCGTAGTTCTCGGGTCGATGAAGGGCGAACGGCCGCAGCCGCCACGAGCGGTCGTGGCGGCTGCGGCGGTGTCGTGCGCGGACTCAGGCGTCGCGGCGGTCCAGGCTCTCCTGGAGGGCGCGGCGGGCCTCGCGGGTCTCGTCGCTCATGACGTGCTCCTCACGTCGTCGTGTCAGGGCGGCGGCGACGGCGGTGCGCCCTCGTCGGTCGCGGGGCGAACGCTGCGGGCCACGGGATCGCCGCTGGCCGGGCCGTCGTCGGCTGCGCACGACGCTACGCCGGTTCGTCCACGAGGTGGACACCCCTTCCACATCCTGGACACACCTCCGCAACTGCCCGGGCAATTCACACCCCCGTCCGCAACTGCCCGGGCAATTCACACCCACCTCCGCAACTGCCCGGGCAAATTTCGCACCCCCTCCGCAACTGCCCGGGCAATTCACACCCCCGTCCGCAACTGCCCGGGCAAATTTCACCTCTCCCCCTCCGCAACTGCCCGGGCAATTCGCACCTAGCTGTCGGTGCGTTCGCGCGGGTGCGCACTCTTTACCGGGACCGCGGTCCGGCGAGGCGACGGTTGACGAGGAACACGACGAGCACGGCACCCAGCGCCGCCAGCGCCCAGCACCAGGACAGCCGGCCGAGGAAGGCGTCGATCACCGCGAAGCCGATGGTTGTGTAGATGGTCGCCCAGAGCAGGGCGCCGACGACGACGGCGGGCAGGAAGCGCGTCCAGGGCATCCGCAGCAGCCCCGCGCTGAGGTTGATCGCGGTCTGGAAGCCGACGGTGAGGAAGCCGAGGCTCACCGCCGGCGGCCCGACCCGGCGCACGAAACGTTCCGCCCGCTGCAGAGCCGGTCGCTCCAGCTGCTCGGCGGCCCGGGAGCGGTCGCCGGCGCTCCGGATGCCGCGGCCGATGGCGAAGGTGAGGGTGCCGCGCAGCAGCGCGACGAGGAAGAGGAAGCCGAACGCCAGCCAGACCGGCCAGTCGCTCGTGAGCTCGTCCACGGCGGTCACGCTACGTCACCGGGACCGCACCGACCGCGGCCGTGCCAGGAGAGCCTGCCCAGCGTCCACGCAGCGTGACCCCTTGTCCCCGCCGACGGCGCCAGGCAGGGTGGACAGATGCGCGTCGTCGTCACCGGTGGGCTCGGGGCCGTGGGCTCCCGGGTGGTCCAGCAGCTGCGCTCGCAGGATCACGATGCGGTGGTCGCCAGCCGCCGCACCGGGGTGGACGTCGCAACCGGTGAGGGGCTGGAGGCGATGCTCGAGGACGCCGAGGCGGTGGTGCACACGGCTGACTCGGCCTCGCCCCGGGCGCGGTCGCTGCGCGAGATCACCGTCGGCGGGACGCGACGGGTGGCCGAGGCGGCGGCACGCGCGCCGCGCCGCCCGCACCTGGTCACGCTGTCGATCGTCGGGTGCGCCGAGGTCCCGTACGTCTACTACCGGGCGAAGGCGGCGGCCGACGAGGCGGTGCTCGCCTCCGAGGCCTCGGCGACGGTCGTCGCGGCCACCCAGTTCCACTCGCTGGCCGCGTACTTCGCCCGCCTCGGCAGGATCGGGCCGGTGGTGCTCGGTCTGCGCGGGATGCGCATCCAGCCCGTGGAGATCGACTGGGTGGCGCAGCGCCTGGCCGAGATCGCCGTCGGCCAGGCCCCCTCTGACGCGGTCCGCGGCCCGGACCTGACCGGGCCGGCCTCCTTCGACGTGGCGACGATCTCCCGGCTGGTCGCCGAGCACCACGGTCGGCGGGCGCCGCGGCCGGTGGCGCTGCCGGCGCCGGGGCGGACGCTGGGCGGCTTCGCCGGGGGCGCGATCCTGCCCGGGCCGGACGCCGAGGTGGGCGGTCTCCCCTTCGCCGAGTGGTTGGCGGCGCAGCCGGTGCCGCTGCGCGGCCGCTGACCGCGCACGCCCTCCTCTTCCCCCTTCCCCACCCCACCGACGCCCACCTGCACCGGGCTACCACGCAGTAAGTGCTGTGATCACGACACTTACTGCGTGGTAGCCGGGTGTCGTGCTGGTGGCGCTGACGATGTCGAGAAACGCTCGATCCCCCGAGAAGCCTTCTCGGGGGATCGACGCATTATCGGGTAACCCGATAAAGGGGTGGCGGGTGGGACTCAGCGGGCGGCAGAGCCCTCGGTGTAGTCGTCGTCGGTCTGCTGCCAGGCGAAGTGGCTGCGCAGGGTCTTGCCGGTGGCCTCGATCGGGTGACCGGCCTCCTCCTGGCGCAGCTGCTGGAACTCGGTGGCCCCGTTGTCCTGGTCGTCGATGAAGCGCTTGGCGAAGGAGCCGTCCTGGATGTCGGCGAGCACGCCCTGCATCCGCTCCTTCACCCCGGCGTCGATGACCCGCGGGCCGGAGACGTAGTCGCCGTACTCGGCGGTGTCCGAGATCGACCAGCGCTGCTTGGCGATGCCACCCTCGAACATGAGGTCGACGATGAGCTTCATCTCGTGCAGCACCTCGAAGTAGGCGATCTCCGGCTGGTAGCCCGCCTCGGTGAGGGTCTCGAATCCGGCCTGGACGAGGTGGCTCATCCCGCCGCAGAGCACCGCCTGCTCACCGAAGAGGTCGGTCTCGGTCTCCTCGGTGAAGGTGGTCTTGATGACCCCGGCGCGGGTGCCGCCGATGCCCTTGGCGTAGGCCTTGGCCAGCTCCCAGGCCTGCCCGGAGGCGTCCTGCTCGACGGCGATGATGTCCGGGATGCCGCGCCCGGCGACGTACTCGCGGCGCACCGTGTGGCCCGGGGCCTTCGGCGCGATGAGGATGACGTCGACGCCGGCCGGTGGCTGGATGTAGCCGAAGCGGATGTTGAAGCCGTGCGCGAAGACGAGCGCGTCGCCCTCGGTGAGCACCGGCTCGATCTCCTCGGCGTAGAGCGAGCGCTGAGCCTGGTCCGGGGCGAGGATGACGATGACGTCGGACTCCTCGGCGGCCGCCCGCGGGGTGAGCACGGTCAGGCCCTCCTCCTCGGCCTTGGCCCGGCTGCGGCTGCCCTCCTTGAGGCCGATCCGCACGTCCACGCCGGAGTCGCGCAGGTTGAGGGCGTGCGCGTGGCCCTGGGAGCCGTAGCCGATGACGGCCACCTTGCGTCCCTGCAGCAGGCTCAGGTCGGCGTCGTCGTCGTAGTAGATCTCGGCCATGTCAGGTCGTTCTCCTTCGTCGTTCGGGGTCGGGTGCCGCGTCGGCGACGCGGCGAGGGGTGGGTCGAGGGCGGGCGGGGTCGAGGGCTGGTCAGTGCCGGGCGCGGTCGGTGATCGAGCGCGGCCCGCGGTTCACGGCGACCATCCCGGACTGGACGATCTCCTTGATCCCGTAGGGCTCGAGGATCTCCAGCATCGAGGCGATCTTGTCCGCGTTGCCGGTGGTCTCGAGGATCATCGACTCGGCGGTGGCGTCGAGCACCTTCGCCTTGAAGATCTGCGCGGTCTCCAGGATCGAGCTGCGGGTGGAGGCGTCGGCGCGGACCTTGACGAGGACGACCTCGCGGTTGACCGCGGACAGCGGGTCGAGCTCGACGACCTTGAGCACCTCGACGAGCTTGTTGAGCTGCTTGGTCACCTGCTCCAGCGGCAGCAGGTCGACGTCGACGACCACGGTCATCCGGGAGATCTCCGGGTGCTCGGTCGGCCCCACGGCGAGGCTCTCGATGTTGAAGCCGCGCCGGGAGAAGAGCGCCGAGATGCGCGCCAGGACGCCGGGCTTGTCCTCGACGAGGACGGACAAGGTGTGCCGGTTGCTCATGCTCTGCTCACTCACCGTCGTGGTCGGCGTCGGTGTCCTGGTCGAAGGCCTCAGACTCCTCGCGGTCCCACTGCGGGGCCACGTCGCGCGCGATCTGGATGTCGTCGTTGCTGATCCCGGCCGGGACCATCGGCCACACCATGGCGTCCCGCTCGACGACGAAGTCGACGACGACCGGGCGGTCGTCGATCGCCATCGCCTGCCGGATGGTGTCCTCGAGGTCCTCCGGGCGCTCGCAGCGCAGCCCGACGCAGCCGTAGGCCTCGGCGAGCTTGACGAAGTCGGGGATCCGGTTGCCCACCGAGGTGTGCAGGTCGGTGTTGGAGTAGCGCTCGTTGTAGAAGAGGCTCTGCCACTGCCGGACCATGCCGAGGCTGGAGTTGTTGATGATCGCGACCTTGATCGGGATCTCGTTGATGACGCAGGTGGCCAGCTCCTGGTTGGTCATCTGGAAGCAGCCGTCGCCGTCGATGGCCCACACCACCCGGTCCGGCTCGCCCACCTTCGCGCCCATCGCGGCAGGCACGGAGTAGCCCATCGTGCCGGCACCGCCGGAGTTCAGCCAGGCTCCGGGGCGCTCGTAGCCGATGAACTGGGCGGCCCACATCTGGTGCTGGCCGACGCCGGCGGCGTAGACCGCCTCCGGGCCGGCGATCTGACCGAGCGCCTCGAGCACGTGCTGCGGCATGAGGCCCCCGTCGGGGTCGGGGGTGTAGCCGACCGGGTAGCTCTCCCGCCAGCCGGTGGTGCGCCGGCGCCACGGCCCGTAGTCGGGCAGCTCGTCCTCGTCGCGGACGGCCGCGGTCAGCGCGGCGATGATCTCCTTGGCGTCCCCGACGATCGGCACGTCGGCGACCCGGTTCTTGGAGATCTCCGCAGGGTCGATGTCGGCGTGGATCACCTTGGCGTGCGGGGCGAAGGTGGACAGCTGCCCGGTCACCCGGTCGTCGAAGCGGGCGCCGAGGGTGATCAGCAGGTCGCTGCGCTGCAGCGCGGTGACCGCGGCGACGCTGCCGTGCATCCCGGGCATGCCCAGGTGCAGCGGGTGGCTGTCCGGGAAGGCGCCGCGGGCCATCAGGGTGGTCACCACCGGGATCCCGGTGGCGTCGGCCAGCGCGAGCAGCTCGGCGTGGGCGCGGGCGCGGACCACGCCGCCGCCGACGTAGAGGACCGGCTGGGTGCTGCCACGCAGCAGCTTCAGCGCCTCGCGGATCTGCTTGGCGTGCGGCTTGGTCACCGGGTGGTAGCCGGGCAGCTCGAACTGCGGCGGCCAGGCGAAGGTGGTGCTGGCCTGCAGCGCGTCCTTGGCGATGTCGACGAGCACCGGGCCGGGCCGGCCGGTGCCGGCGATGTGGAAGGCCTCGGCGATCACCCGCGAGATCTGCGCCGGGTCGGTGACGAGGTAGTTGTGCTTGGTGATCGGCATCGTGATGCCGCGGATGTCCGCCTCCTGGAAGGCGTCCGTGCCGATCGAGCCGGAGGCGACCTGCCCGGTGATGGCGACCATCGGCACCGAGTCCATGTAGGCGTCGGCGATCGCGGTGACGAGGTTGGTCGCGCCCGGGCCCGAGGTGGCCATGCACACCCCGACCCGGCCGGTGGCGGCGGCGTAGCCCTCGGCAGCGTGCCCGGCGCCCTGCTCGTGGCGCACCAGGATGTGCCGCAGCGCGGTGGAGTCCATGAGCGGGTCGTAGGCCGGCAGGATGGCCCCGCCGGGGATGCCGAAGACGACGTCGGCGCCGACGTGCTCGAGCGCCAGCACGAGGCTGCGGGCCCCGGTGACGTCCTCGATCCTCGTCGTCTGCTCGGCCCGCTCCTGGCTCGCGGCCGGCCGCGGCGCACGCTGCGCCAGGCTGGCCGGGCTGGGAGCGCTGGTCGTCCCGCTGCTGCTCACCGTCTCGCCCTTCGTCGTCGCTGACACCCGTCTGCTCTCCTCATCCTCTCCCGGCATGAAAAAACCCCTCAGCCCGGGTCTGCCGGGTGAAGGGTGCGCGCCGCCCTCGGCCGTCGCCGGTCAGGCAGCGCGCCGGGGAAGTACGAGGTTCCGGGTCATGCGGCGAACTCTGCTCCGCCGCCCCGCCGGTGTCAATCCCTGAGACAGCGACTTCCGCGATGTGGACGGTGCGGCCGCGGCACGGTCCGGGAGGTGGTTCCCGGGCCGTGCCGCGGCCGAGCGGTCAGCCGCCGACGATCAGTAGTAGCGGGTGGTGCACAGGTAGGCGCGGGTGCGCACGTTGCTCATCCCGTACTTGCCGGCGCGCTTGCGGGCCAGCGAGATCGTCGAGTCCTTGTACCGGCCGTAGGCGGTGGCGTAGCGCACCGGGCGACCCTTGCTGTCGTACTTGATGGCCAGCGAGGCGCACCCGTTGCGCACCGACACGACGGTGCGGCACTGCCACGCCTTCGAGTAGCGCTGGCAGCGGTTCATCCCGCCGCGCTGGGCCCAGTACATGCTCGAGGCGTCGTTGGAGTACCCGACGGCCAGGGTGAGCGGGTTGAAGGCGATCGACCCGTAGTAGCTACGACGGTCGGCGCGGTCCTGCGCCGCCGGGGCGGTCTGGGTGGTCTCGGCGGTCGGCGCCGCCTGGGCGGGCGCGGCCATCGCGCCGCCGACGCCGGTGGCCATGGCGGCCGCCAGGATCGCGGCGCGGGTGCGGGTGAGCTTCATCGGGTGTCCCCTTCGTCCGTGGTGGTGTGGCAGGACGAAGCATCTACCCCCGAGGGGCAGGAGGGGAAGGGGGAGAACTCCCCTCCGCTCCCGCAGCGCCCGCCCCGCTGCCGGCGACGCTCAGCCGGCCGGGTGGCGAACCTGCTCGAGCACCGCGCTGCCGTAGGCGAGGTCGGACCAGTGCCCGCGGTAGCTGAGCACGGCCGCGGTCCCCGCGGCGAAGCCCCGGGTGAGCGCGTCGTGCGCCTCGTCGTCGCCCTCGCCGTCGGCGAGCATGCTCACCGCTGCCGGGACGCCCGGGGCGTGCCCGACGACGAGCACGACGCTGGCGTCCGGGGTGGCCTCCCGGGCGACGGCGAGCACGTCGTCGCTGTCGCCGTTGTAGAGCCGGTGCTCGATCTGGACCTCGGCCTCCGGGCAGCCGGCCGCGCCGACCTCCTCCATCGTCTCCCGGGTGCGCTGCGCCGGGGAGCAGAGCACCTCGTCGCAGCCGTAGCCGTGCTCGCGCAGCCAGCGCCCGAGCTCCTGGGCGTCGGCGCGGCCCTGCTCCGAGAGCGGCCGGGAGTGATCGTCCCCGGACGGGCCGGAGCCCAGCGCCGAGGCGTGACGTACCAGTACCAGGATGCGGTCCTCCGACGACGTCGTCATGACGACATGATCCTCCCGCAGCGGCCTCAGCGCCACCGCCGCACGGTCTCCGGAGCTGACCTGCTCGCCCCGGGACAAGCCCCGCCGCCCAGCCTGTCGCGGGCCGCGCGCCGCAGCGTCCGCGACCCCTGGCCGCGATGAAGGGTACCCTTACCTTGCCGGGGTGACGGGAGAGGAACCGGCGTGAGCGACGAGACCGACGACCAGACCCACGGACCGAGGCAACGCACCGGCGTGCTGCTGCTCGCCGTGCTCATCACCTTCAGCGCCCAGCAGGTGCTCATGCCGGCGCTGGCGCCCTTCGCCCGGGAGACGGGTCCGAGCGAGACCGAGCTGGGATCGGTTATCGGGATCGCCGCGGGCATCCTCGTGCTCGCCGCTCCGCTGTGGGCGCGCACCTGTGCGCTCCAGGGTCCGCGCGCGATCCTGGTGACCGGGCTGCTGCTCACCCTCGTCGGCAGCGGCGGATTCGCGCTGGTGGCTACCGCAGCCCTGGACGGGCAGCTCTCGGGGGGCACCACCTTCGCCCTCGTGCTGCTCACCCGCGGCCTGATCTTCGGCGCCGGTCTGGCCGCGGTCCCGGTCGCCGCGCTGGCCTTCGTCGCTGCCGCCACCAGCGGCACCGAGCGCACCTCCGGTATCGCCAAGGCCGGTGGCGCGCAGGGCGCCGCGGTCGTCGTCGGGCCGACGGTCGGGACGGTGGCCGCCTTCGCCGGGCTGCTCGGGCCGCTGTGGGTGGCGCCGCTCTTCGTGCTGCTGGCGCTCGTGCTCGTGGTGCTGCGGCTGCCGCGCACCCGCCCGACCAGCCCGCCCGGGAGCCGGGTGCGGCTGCGGCCGTGGGACCCGCGGCTGCGCTCCTTCCTGCTGCTCGGCCTGGCGCTCTACACCAGCCTCGGGCTGGTGCTGCTCACCCTGGGCTTCGCGATCCAGGACCAGGGCGGCCTCGACCCCGCCGAGGCGGCCCGGGCGACCGGCGCGGCCACGGTCGCCTGCGGGGTGGTCCTCGGCCTCGTCCAAGGGGTGCTCGTCCCGCGCCTGGACCTGTCCCCACGCGCGCTGATCCTGCTCGGGGCCCCGATCGCGGCCGTGGGCCTGGTCTGCCTGGCGGTGGCCGGCGGCGCGCTCGTGCTCGGCGCCAGCATGGTGGTGGTGGCCCTGGGCATGGGTCTGGCCTCACCGGGCTACATGGCCGGTCCCTCGCTGGCGGTCGCCGACGAGGTGAGCAGCCAGCGGTGGCCGGCCTGCTCACCGCGACCAACGGCCTGGCCTTCGTCATCGGCCCCACCGCCGGGGGCGCGCTCTACGCGCTGGCCCACCCGCTGCCCTTCGTCGTCGCGGCGGTGATCACCGCGGCCGATGTGCTCGTGGTGCTCCTCGACCGGCGGGTCACCGACCAGCCCTCCCCCGACCAGACCGCCAGCGACCGACGGCCGGCGAGCGCCTGAGGCGGCCACGCGACGCCGGGAGCGTCGGTCAGGGTGTCGCGACGAGATGCATCGGCTCGTCCCCGCGGGCCAGCCGGGTCAGCTGCTCGCGCAGCAGCGCCACGGCCCGCGGCCGGAAGGCCTCGCTGGGGCCTCCGGTGTGCGGGCTGATGATCACCCCGTCCGCGCTCCACAGCGGGTGCTCCGGCGGCAGCGGCTCGGGGTCGGTGACGTCGAGGGCGAAGCGCAGCCGCCCGACCTCGGCCAGCGCGGCATCGGTCACGAGGGCGCTGCCGCGCCCGACGTTGACCACCAGCGCCCCGTCCGGCAGCGCGGCCAGGGCCCCCTCGTCGAGGATGCCGGCGGTGGCCGCCGACCCGGGCAGCACCGAGACGACGATGTCGTGATCGGGCAGCAGCGCGGACAGCTCGTCGATGCCGTGGACCTGGTCGACGAGCTCGTCCCCGCCGCGGGCGCGGGAGGCGACGGCGGTGAGCCGCACCTCGAAGGGGGCCAGCCGCGCCGCGATCGCCCGACCCACCGAGCCGTAGCCCAGCAGCAGCACCCGGTGGTCGGCCAGCCCGGGACGCACCCGCGCCGGCAGCCACTCGCCGCGCCGCTGCGCGGCGGCGAACTCGTCGAGACCACGCTGCGCGGCGAGCACGAGAGCCAGCGCCAGCTCGGCGGTGGCGGTGTCGTGCACCCCCTTGGCGTTGGCCAGGCGCACACCCTCCGGCAGGCGCTCGGGGACCCCGTCGAAGCCTGCGGTGAGCAGCTGCACCAGGCGGGTGCTCGGCGCCTGCGGCAGCCCGTCGAGCCATCCTGACCCGGACATGTAGGGGGCGACGACGACGTCGATCTCTGCCTCCGGGGGCGGCCCGCCGGCGGGGTCCCACACGAGCGCGTCCACCCCCTCGACGGGCCCGACGTCCTCGCGCCAGCTGTCGTCCGGGAAGGTCACGGTGAGCACGCGCAGCAGTCTAGGTCCGACGGGCCGGGCTCGACCGGCTACCGCTGGCGCTCCCGGGCGAGGCGCCGGGCGAGCACCCAGGACAGGCCGCCCACGAGCAGGGTGCCCCCACCGGCGATCGCCGCGCGGGCGAGGTCGTCGTCGCCGGTGCCGCCGACAGCCTCGACGCCGGTGCTGGAGCCTGCGGTGGGTCGGGCCGCGGACGCGCCGCTGCGGCTCCGGCCCTGCTGGTCTGACGTGCCGCCTCCGGGCCGTGTGCTCGACGACGGCGTCCCGGTCGCGCTCCCCTGGGTGGTGCTCGAGGTCTTGGTGGTCGAGGGCGCGCTCGAGGGCGTCGAGCTCGAGCGGGACGAGGCGCTGCTCGCGCCCGCGGTCGGACCGCCCGCGCCCTGCAGCCGACGCGCCCCGGGCAGCAGCTCGGCCGCCACGAGCCCGTACCCGACGTCGCCGGGGCAGGTGGTCAGCGACATGTCCCGGTGCCCGGCGACCGGCTCGGTCGTCACCGCGGTGCCGGCCGGCCAGCGGTCCGAGCCGCGGGAGGTGAAGCGCACCGTGGATCCCTCGCCGAGGTCGATGCCGTCCCGCTCGGCCAGCCAGGCCAGCAGCCCGGTCATCGCGGTGACCGCGGCCGGCGTGGGACGGGTGCTGCTGAGGTCACCGATGAAGCAGCACAGCTCGGCGTGCCCCTGGCTGCCGCCGGTGGCGTCCCCGCGGACGGGGGCGGCGAGGCTGCCCTGGCGCCCCTCCCACACCTGGCCGCCGACGTCGACGAGGAAGTTGTAGGCGAGGTCCGGCCACCCCTTCGTCCCGGTGTGGTGGCGGTAGAAGGAGCGCAGCTGGTCCACCGAGGCGCTGGCCGGCACGTTCGGGGTGGCGGTGTGGTGCACCAGCAGGAAGCGCACGTCCTCCTCGGCGCGCAGCGCCCCGGTCGGCGGCAGGTCGGCGCCCCAGTCCGTGCGCGGCCGCACCTGAGGGGCCTGGGCGCGCCCCGCGACGGCCGTGGTGCGGCGGCTCACCCGACCTGGCGCTCGTAGCAGTCGCCGCCGAGGTCGTAGCCCATGTCGCGGCAGGCCGCACGCGCCGCCTCCTGCGAGCCGAACCCCACCACGGACACCGCCCAGTAGCCCGGGCGCAGCCCCGGGATCGTGCTGGAGTCGACGACCACCGTCCCGTATCCGCCGGACAGCTGGCCGGCGCGCTGGCTGGCGTAGGCCGGCGTGTGCTCCGACTTCTCCAGCGACTCCAGGACGACCAGCCAGCTGCCCGAGGGCAGCTCGGTGACCACCTCGGTGCCGTCCTCGGTGGCGGTGACCGTGCGGGTGGTCTCGGTGACCGTGGCCGTGCTGGCGCTGCTGGGTGGCGCCGCCGCCGTGGGCACCTCGGCGGTCGGCGGCGGGGAGGCGGTCTCGGTGACCACGGTGACCGTCGCCTCGTCCCCGGCGACCTGCTCGTCGTCCTGACCGACGACCGCCACCCCGTAGGCGATGGCCGCGGCCACGAGCACCAGCGCGAGGATCCCGGCGAAGATCCAGCCCACCGAGCCGCCGCTCGAGCGCTGCGGGTAGGCCGGCGGGGTGGCCGTCGACCAGCCGGCACCGGCCGCCGGCGTGCCGCAGTACGGGCAGCGCTCACCGTGGAAGGCGTTGTGACAGACCTGGCACTCCTGCACGAGCCACCCCCGGGGACCGTGTCGGCGTCGTGACCGGCGCCACGACGCATCCAGCGTAGGCAGGTGCGCACCGGACGGCGGTGACGATCACGCGGTCGTCACGCGGTGATCACGCCACTGCGTGACGAGCGCGTGCGGGCCGAGATCTCAGGTATTTCTGCTCATGGACAGCACGGTCCCGGTGTGGGTCGATGGTTCGGCAGCGCCCTCGTCAGCGCGCAGCCCGCGCGCTCGGCGCCGTGTCGAAGGGGACACCATCATGACATCCACGACCCGCACCTGTACGGCACTCGCCCTGTCCGCCGCCCTGCTCGTGGCCGCACCGACCACCGGCGCGAGCGCCGACCCGGTCACCCCGGGCGAGCGGGCGGCCCGCTCGGCACCCGCCGGCCACCACGACTTCGTCAGCAGCGGGGTGGTGCTCGCCGGCGCGGTCAACAACGAGTTCGGGCCCCGCATCTGGGGCAACCGGCACCAGCTGCGGCTGACCACCGACAACGGGGTCGCCTCGGGGTACCTGCGCTCCTTCTACTGCCCCTCCGGCGCCTCGGTGAGCCCGACCTGGGCCTCGTCCCGCTGCACCCACCGGCAGACGATCCGGCTGCAGCGCTGGCCGGGCTTCGACGTCGGCTGGGTCAGCTCGACCGGGCTCTCGGCGACCCAGCGGGGCAACCTCTACGGCGCGCGGGACGGTCGGGTGCGCTGGCCGTTGGAGAGCAACCTGACCCTCTACGCCACCGGCTACCCGATGGACGACGGTGACGGCACCTTCTACTCGTGGTGGCGCGAAGCCAGCGTGCGGGGCACCTTCGCCGGGCTGCCGATCCTGGCCGGCAGCCGCCGCGAGGGTCTCATCGGCGGGTACGGACCGGCCTGATCCGCACCGGGGTGCAGATGGCCGGCCCTCGGGAGCCGGGGGCCGGTCAGCCGTCGACGCCGAGGGAGGCGAGGATCAGCTCCCGCGCCCGACCGGCGTCCGCCTGCCCCTTCATCTCCTTCATCACCTGGCCGATGAGGGCGCCGGCGGCCTGCACCTTGCCGCCGCGGATCTTCTCGGCGATGTCCGGGTTGGCGGCGACGACCTTCTCGACGGCGGCCTCCAGGGCCCCGTCGTCCTGGACGAGCTCCAGCCCGCGGGCGTCCGCGACCTCGGTCGGGGTGCCCTCGCCGTCGAGCACGCCCTCCAGGGTCTGCCGGGCCATCGAGTCGTTGAGCCGCCCCGAGGTGACCAGCGACTCGAGCTCGGCGACGTGCGCCGGGGTGATGCCGACCCGGTCGGCGTAGGTGACCAGGTCGGTGCCCTCGGTGTTGGCCCGGCGCGAGGGCTCGGCCAGCCACCACTTGCGGGCGGTCTGGGCGCTGGCGCCGGCGGCCACGGTCTCCTCGATGAGCTCGACGGCGCCGGCGTTGAGCACGTCGCGCATCTCCAGGTCGGAGTAGCCCCACTCCCCCTGCAGCCGGCGGCGGCGCTGCGCCGGGGGCTCGGGCAGGGTCGCCCGCAGCTCCTCGACCCGCTCCGCCGACGGAGCCACCGGCACCAGGTCGGGCTCGGGGAAGTAGCGGTAGTCCTCGGCGTCGGACTTCTCCCGGCCGCTGGTGGTGATGCCGGTGTCCTCGTGCCAGTGCCGGGTCTCCTGGACGATCGACCCGCCGCCGGTGAGCACCGCCGCGTGCCGGCACACCTCGTAGCGCACCGCCCGCTCCACGCTTCGCAGGCTGTTGACGTTCTTGGTCTCGCTGCGGGTGCCCATCGGCACCGCCAGCTGCTCGGCGTTGCGCGGGTCGGTCGGGTCGCCCGCCTTCGGGCGCAGCGAGAGGTTGACGTCGCAGCGCATCGAGCCCTGCTCCATCTTCACGTCCGAGACGTCCAGGGCGCGCAGCAGGTCGCGCAGCGCGGAGACGTAGGCGCGGGCGATCTCGGGGGCCCGCTCGCCGGCCCCGACCAGCGGCCGGGTGACGATCTCGATGAGCGGGATCCCGGCCCGGTTGTAGTCGACGAGGGAGTGGTCGGCGCCGTGGATGCGCCCGGTGGCGCCGCCGACGTGCAGCGACTTGCCGGTGTCCTCCTCCATGTGCGCGCGCTCGATCTCGACGCGGTAGGTGCTGCCGTCGTCGAGCTCGACGTCCAGGTGCCCGTCGACGGCGATCGGCTCGTCGTACTGGCTGGTCTGGAAGTTCTTCGGCATGTCCGGGTAGAAGTAGTTCTTCCGGGCGAAGCGGGACCACGGCGCGATCTGGCAGCTGAGCGCCAGCCCGATCCGGATCGCCGACTCGACGCCGACGGCGTTGACCACCGGCAGCGCGCCGGGCAGCCCGAGGCAGACCGGGCAGACCTGGGTGTTCGGCTCGGCGCCGAAGGTGGTGGCGCAGCCGCAGAACATCTTCGTCGCGGTGCCGAGCTCGACGTGCACCTCCAGACCCATGACCGGGTCGAAGGTGGCCAGCGCCTCGTCGTAGCCGAGCACCTCGTCGGTGGCGCGGGTGGCGGTCATCTCAGGCTCCCTTCGTCGGCAGGGCGGGGGCGCTGTCCAGCAGCGGGCCGCCCCAGTCGGCGTGCAGCCGCTGCTCCAGCGCGGCGCCGACCGAGTAGAGGCGCTCGTCGCGCATCGCCGGGGCGAGGATCTGGAATCCGGCCGGCAGCCCGTCCTCGTCGGCCAGACCGCTGGGCAGCGACATCCCGGGCAGCCCGGCGAGGTTGGCCGGGATGGTGGCGATGTCGCCGCGGTACATCGCCAGCACGTCGCCCGACTTCTCCCCGACCCGGAAGGCGGTGGTCGGCGCGGTCGGGCAGACCAGCACGTCGGCGGTCTCGAAGGCGGCGGCGAAGTCGTCGGCGATGAGCCGGCGCACCTTCTGCGCGCTGCCGTAGTAGGCGTCGTAGTAGCCCGAGGAGAGGGCGTAGGTGCCCAGGATGATCCGGCGCTTGACCTCGTCGCCGAAGCCGGCCTCGCGGCTGGCGGCCATCACCTCCTCGGCGCTGGGGTCGCCGTCCGGGGCGACCCGCAGCCCGTAGCGCATGGCGTCGAAGCGGGCCAGGTTGCTGCTCGCCTCGCTGGGCAGGATGAGGTAGTAGGCCGCCAGCGCGTGCTCGAAGCTGGGGCAGCTCACCTCGACGACCTCGGCGCCGGCGTCAACGAGGTGGGCGACCGCCTCGTCGAAGCGGGCCTGGACGCCGGGCTGGAAGCCCTCGCCGGTGAGCTCGCGGATGATGCCCACCTTCGTGCCGGCGACGTCGGCGCGGCGGGCGGCCTCGACGACCGGCGGGACCGGGGCGTCGATCGAGGTGGAGTCCATCGGGTCGTGCCCGGCCATCACCTCGTGCAGCAGGGCGGTGTCCAGCACGGTGCGCCCGCACGGACCGGCCTGGTCCAGCGAGCTGGCCATCGCCACCAGGCCGTAGCGCGAGACCCCGCCGTAGGTGGGCTTGACCCCGACGCTGCCGGTGACCGCGGCCGGCTGACGGATCGAGCCCCCGGTGTCGGTGCCGGTGGCCAGCGGTGCCTGGAAGGAGGCGAGCGCGGCGCTGGAACCACCGCCGGAGCCGCCGGGCACCCGGCCGAGGTCCCAGGGGTTGCGGGTGTCGCCGAAGGCGGAGTGCTCGGTGGAGCTGCCCATGGCGAACTCGTCCATGTTCGTCTTGCCGAGGATCGGCAGGCCCGCGGCGCGAAGGCGGGTGACGACCGTCGCGTCGTAGGGCGGGACCCAGCCGGCCAGGGTGCGGCTGCCGCAGGTGGTCGGCTGGTCGGTCGTCGTCATGACGTCCTTGACCGCGACCGGGACGCCGGCCAGGTCGTGCAGGCTCTCGCCCGCGGCCCGGCGGCGGTCCACCGCGTCGGCGGCGGCCAGCGCGGCCTCGTCGGCGACGTGCAGATAGGCCCGCACGCTCTCGTCCACCGCGGCGGTGCGGTCGAGGTGGGCCTGGGTGACCTCGCGGGCGCTCAGCTCGCCCGCGGCCAGCGAGCCGGCGAGGTCGGCGGCGGTCAGCCGGGTGATGTCGGTCACGGGGGTGTCCTTCGTCGGTGGGGCCATCGGGTCTGGGGGCGACGCGGGTCTGGGGGACGCGGGTCGTGCGGGCGGCTCGGGCCGGGATGCCGGCGCGCGCGGCGCCGGGCGGGTCGGGCGCGCGAGCGCCGGGATCACTCCTCGGAGAGGATCCGGGGCACGGAGAAGCGCTGCTCCTCGGCGGCCGGGGCTCCGGCCAGGGCCTGCTCGGGGGTGAGCGAGGGGCGCACCACGTCCTCGCGGGTGACGTTGACCAGCGGCATCGGGTGGCTCATCGGCTCCACCCCCTCGATCGGGGCCTGCTGCACCTGGGCGACGGCGCCGAGGATCTCGTCGAGCTCGCCGACCATCCGGTCGAGCTCGGCGTCGCTGAGCCGGATCCGGGCGAGGCCGGCCAGGTGGGCGACGTCGTCGCGGGTGATGCTGTCGCGGCTGGGGTCGGGCATGGGGGTCAGTCTATGGCGGTGCCGGCCACGGCCACGACCGGCACCTGGCGACGGGCGGCGGTCACCGACGCGGCGTCGACGTCGGCGACGAGCAGCCCGTCGCCGCCGTCGAGGCGGGCGCGCACCGCCCCGGTGGGGTCGGCCAGGGCCGAGCGCCCGATGCCGAAGGGGCCCTGCGTGGAGCGCGGGGTCCAGGACTGCCCGGCCGCCAGCAGCCAGGCCTGGGCGTCGTGCGCGCGGGCCCGGGTGAGCAGGTCCCACTGGTCGGCCTTGCCAGGGCCGTCCCCCCAGGAGGCGGGCAGCACGACGAGCTGGCAGCCGCGGCGTCCCAGCTCGGTGAAGTGGTCGGCGAAGCGGACGTCGAAGCAGGTGGCCAGGCCGACCCGCCACCCGTCGACGTCCACGTCGACGACCTCGCGCCCCGGGGCGACGCCGTCGGACTCGGTGGTGCCGAAGGCGTCGAAGAGGTGGATCTTGCGGTAGGTCGTCTCGGCCACCCCGGGGCCGGTGACCAGCAGGGTGTTGTGCACCCGGTGCCGGGTGCGGCCCTCGTCGGTGGTGATGGTGTCCGCCGGGGTGAAGAGGCCGACGACGAGGACCACCTGGTGCTCCTGCGCGGCGGCGCGCACCCCGTCGGCGAAGGGGCCGTCCAGCGGCTGGGCCACCTGGTCGAGGCGGCGGTTGGTGAAGGCGGACATCGTCGCCTCGGGGAGCACGACGAGCCGGGCGCCCTGCTCGGCGCCCGCGGCGGCGGCCTGCCGGACGAGGTCGAGGTTCGCGGCGGGGTCCTCGCCGGCGGTCAGCTGGGCCGCGGCGACGCGCAGCGGTGCGGGCTCGGGCGTTCGGGCGGGCTCGGGCGTTCGGGCGGGCTCACGCACCGGCGCTCCCGGGGCCGTGCTCGTCGGCGGCGAGCACCTCGCGGGCGGCGGCCAGGACCACCTCGTCGCGGCACCCCGCCGCGAAGCCCTCGATCCGCTGCCGGATCTCCCGGCCGAGCAGCCGCTGGCCGATCGGTACCGCGACCGGGGAGAGCCAGGAGGGGGTGATGTCGTAGGTGTACTTCCACACCGCGCGGGTGCCGCCCTCCTCCGGGCTGAAGCGCCACCCGCCGCCGAAGCGGGCGAAGAACCACGGGCCCTGCACCATCGTCATCCCGACCGAGGTCGGCGGCCGCCAGGAGACGTAGCGGCTGGTCATCGCCGGGCTCAGCGGGCCGAGGAAGGAGCTGCGGGTGAAGGTCTGCACGCCGACCCCGGGAGCAGTGGCCCCGTCGAGGAAGTGCTGCTCGCGGATGAACGGGTCCCACCGCAGCCGCACCGGGCCATGGGTCTGCGACACGGCGAAGGCGAGGTCCGGCGGGACCGGCACGTGGACGTCCGCGCTGACCTGGGGCATGCGACCAGCGTAGGCGCCCGGCCCGCGCAGCGGCCAGAGATCCTAGGCTGGCGGCATGGCCACCCTCTTCACGAAGATCATCGACGGCGAGATCCCCGGGCGCTTCGTCTGGTCCGACGACGTGTGCGTCGCCTTCCTGACGATCGAGCCGCTGACCGACGGGCACGCGATGGTCGTGCCGCGCGCCGAGCTGGAGCAGTGGACCGACGCCGACGAGCAGACCTGGGCGCACCTGCAGCGGGTCGCCCGGATCGTCGCCCAGGCGCAGCAGGAGGAGTGGGCGGCGCCGCGGATCGGGATGCTGCTGGAGGGCTTCCTCGTGCCGCACCTGCACGTGCACGTGTGGCCGGCCTTCTCGGCGGACGACTTCGACCCGCACGCACCGATGCAGGACGTGCCGGCCGAGCGGTTCGACGAGGCGGCCCGTCGGCTGCGCGAGCGGCTGGTCGCCGAGGGGCACGGGGCGCACGTCCCCGACGCCTGAGCGCCCGTCAGCCGACCGTCGGCGGACGGTCAGACGACGCTCAGGCGGTCGCGAGGTCGGTGAGCTCGGTGACGTCGTACCAGAGCAGCGCGTCGTAGCCGGTGCCCTCCTCGCCGGGCTCCTCCTCGACGTGGAAGGAGACGACGTCCTCGAGGTCCACCCCGGGCGCGTCGGCCGCCGACCCGGCGACCGCGTCCGCGCCAGCTCCATCGGCGGCGACGCCCTCGGCGGTCTCGGGCACCTCGGCGGCGGCGACCACCCGGCGACCCTGGCCGGGCAGCGCCGCGGCGGCGTCCAGCGCGGCGCACATCGCGTCGAACTCCAGATCCTCCTCGTCGGCGCGTGGCTCGGCGGCGCGCATCGCCGGGGTGACCGCGTACCGCGGCCGCGACGGCAGCCGACCGGAGTTCTCGACAGCGGCCAGGTCCTCGGTGCGCAGCGGCAGGTAGACCCTCACGAGCGCCGCCCGCTGCGGTGCGCGGTGCGCAGCTCGTCGAGGGAGTCGTAGATCGCCTGGGCGAGCACGTCGAGGTCGGGCATGGCGTCCCGGTCGGCGGTGAGCCCGTAGAAGACCTTGCCGTCGTAGGAGGTCATCCCGATGGCCAGGGCCTGACCCCGGCCCAGCGGCATCACCGGGTAGGTGGAGGCCATCCGCGACCCCTCGACCGAGAGGGTCTGCTGCGGACCGGGGACGTTGGTGATGACGAGGTTGAAGAGGCGCCGGGTCATCGCGCTGCCCAGCCGCGCCCCGAAGCTGTGCAGGGTCGGCGGGGCGAAGCCGTTCATCGACGACAACGAGGCGGCGTCCACCCCTTCGATCGCGGCGCTCTCCATCTGCTGACGCATCGCGAAGGCGATCTGGTGCAGCCGCATCGAGGGGTTGGTCTCGCCCACCGGCAGGTCCACGAAGCAGGCCCGCAGGGTGGTGCCCCCGGCGGCGTCGCCGTCGTCGCCCTTGATGCTCACCGGGACCATGACCCGCACCGTGGTCGTGCTGGTCACCGGCAGGCCGCGGGTCTGCATCCAGGTGCGCAGGCCGCCGCTGATCGTGGCCAGCACGACGTCGTTGATGGTGACGTCCTCGACGTAGCGGCCCCGGGTGAGCCGGGTGCGGATCGAGCGGTAGTCCTCGAGGTCGGTCTTGAGCACGACGAAGCGGCGGGCCGAGCCGACCGGCTGGTTCAGCGGGCTGTCCGGCGCCGGGCTGGCGCCGACCTTGGCGAGGGTGGCGACCACCTGGCCGGCGGTCTCGGCGACCCGCCGACCGGTGTCGGTGACGTCCCGCAGCCCGGTGCGCAGCGTGCCCAGGGCGGTGCGCGGGCTGAGCACCGAGGACATCACCGCGTCCGCGACGAGCCGCAGGTCGGAGGGGGCGTACTCGCCCGGGTCCTCGCCGGCGACCGCCTCGGGGTCGAGGATGAGCGCGGCGATGTCGACCGCCTCGATGCCGTCGACCATCGACTGGTGCGCCTTGGTGACGACCGCGAACCGGCCGTCCTCGACCCCTTCGACGAAGTAGGCCTCCCACAGCGGCCGGTCCCGGTCCAGCGGGCGGGAGAGGATCCGCGCGACGAACTCCTCGAGCTGGCCCTGGTCCCCGGGGACCGGTAGCGCCGAGCGCCGCACGTGATAGCTGAGGTCGAAGTGCGGGTCGTCCACCCAGACCGGGTTGGCGATCCGCCCGGGCACGTGGCGCACCCGCTGCCGGTAGCGGCGGCGGCCGGCGATCCGGTCGCTGATCACCTGGACGAACTGGTCGTAGTCGAAACCCTCCTTGGGCGGGTCGAAGACCATCACCGAGCCGACGTGCATCGGGAGGGTCGGCTCCTCCAGGTAGAGGAAGGCGGCGTCCTCGGCGCTCAGACGGTTCGACACGCCCGCCATGGTCTCACGCTCCCGGAGACGGGTCAGCGGCTCGGCGGAACCATCCCGACCTCGTCGGACGTCGCCCGCGGTCACCGACGCAGCAGCCGCGACCCGGTCCGCGACGGCCGGGGCAGCGCCCGTCCGGCGAGGGCGCCGGCGAGCTCGCGGAGGGCGGCGCGCAGCGGGCTGCCCGGCGCCGTCTCGGCGAGGGTGCGCCCGGCCAGCATGGCCGCGTCGGTGCTCGCCGGGTCGTCCGGGAGGAAGGCGATCCGCTCCAGTCCGGCGAAGCGCCGCAGCGAGTCGGCGATCCGGCGCTGCGGGTCGGACCCGACGGCCGACGCACGGACCCGGTTGACCACGGGACGAGGTGCCACCACCGGCAGGTCGGCCAGCGCCTGCACGGCCCGCACCATCCGCTGCAGGCCGACCGGGTCGCCCGCCCCCACGACGAGGATCTCGTCTGCCGCCTCGAGCGCGACCAGGGTGGTGGCGTTGCGGCGCGGCGCGAGGGTGTCGTAGCTCAGCTCCTCGTCGTCCTCGATGCTGAAGCCGCAGTCGACCACCACGAGCGGTGCGAGGTCACGGGAGAGGTCCAGGACGTGCTCCACCGCCGCGGCCCGCAGCTCGGTCCACCGGGCCGGGGTCGGGATCCCGGAGAGCACCCGCAGACCGGGCAGCACCTCCGGGGCGACCCGGGCCAGGGTCGGCAGGTCCAGGGAGCCGGCCTCGGAGGCCCGCACCGCGGCGGCCGCACCGGGCGCCTCGTCGATCATCGACAGCGCCTGGGCCACGCTGGCGCCGTAGGTGTCCACATCGACCAGCAGGGTCGGGACGCCGGACCCGGCGAGCTCGGCCGCCAGGTTGACCGCCACCGTGGTCCGGCCCGGCGCGCCGGTCGGGCCCCAGACGCAGACGACGCGACCGCGGGCCCGGCCCGCCTCGGGTGCCGGTGGCGGCTCGTCGGTGGGTCTCGGCGGCCCCGCCTGCGGGTCGTCGGTCGCGACGGCCACTCCCCCGGTCGACGTCGGGCCCGCGCCCACCGTCCCGGCCAGCGTCGCCGCACCGGGAGCCGGTCCGCGCCGGGCGACGCCGAGCAGGTCGGCCAGCTCGTCGGCGGGCGTGCCCAGGTGGACCACCCGGGTCAGGCCGAGCTGGCGCAGCCGACGCTCGCTGTCCTCGTCCCCCTCGGCGGAGGCACCCACGACGTGCACCCCGGCCAGGTCGAGCTGGTGCAGCGCGTCGCGGTCCAGGCCGCGCAGCTCGAGCGAGACCAGGGCCACGTCCCCGTGACCGGCCGCGACGGCGGAGACCAGCTCGGCCAGGTCCACGCAGCGACGGCCGACATCGATGCCGGGGAGGCTGTCGACGAGGGCGACCATCCGCGCCTCCCACTCGTGGCCCAGCGCGGTGACGACGGTGCTCACCCGGCGCTCCGCTCGGCGACGAGCTTGATCGGGGTCTCCTCGGAGTCCAGCGTCAGCAGCCGCTGAACCTGCGACTCAGGGACGAGGATCGTCACCGCGTCGGTGCTCTCCGAGCCGAGCACCCGCCCGGAGGGCTCGGGCACACCGGCCACGGTCACCCGCTCGAGCATCTTCTCGTAGACGATCTCCTCCTCGGCCGCCGCACCGGTGGCCGCGGTCGGCGCCTCGCCGGCCGCGGGGTCCGAACCCTCGCTGCTCGCCGGGTCCGATCCCTCGCCGCTCGTCTCGTCGGGCTCGCTCGGGTCCTCCCCGGCCGCGCTGGCCGGCACGGCGGTGTAGACGCTCACCCGGGAGCCCTTGGTGAGGTCGGTGAGGTAGATCGGGTCGACGTGCACCGGCACCGGGCTGACCGTCAGCGAGGACGCGTCCACCAGGGCGTCCCGGGGGACGAGCTCGCCCTGGCGCAGCGGACGGTCGACGACCGCGTCCTGGGGCAGCCCGTCCTCGGTGCGCAGGTAGGCCGCCGCGTCGTCGTCGAGCTGCACCTCGACCCGGGTCAGGTCGTCCTCGCCCACCCGGTCGCCGGGGGTCATCTCGCCGGCGGCGACCCAGACCCCTTCGCGCTCGTCGACGGCGCTGAAGGCCAGCGCCCCGACGATCACCGAGGCGAGCACGAGGACGACGCCGAGCACGAGCCGGGAGTCCTTCCAGGTGGCCGGGCGCAGTCGTCGGGCCTGGGGCGTGGGTAGCTGGGTCACGGGCTCGGCCTCTCCTGCTGGTCGGTGTCGCCCGAGCATCATGCCCCGGTATCGCGGGCCTCGCGCGGCGAGATCCACAGGCAGGCCCGTGATCCGCAGCATCCACAGGGTGGCTCGTGGGGCGGGGCGGCGCGTCCCGTGGTGGTGGCAGACTGGCCACGACCGCACCCTGCCGAGACCCAGGAGGACCAGGTGCCCCGGCGCTTCATCCCGCTGAGCGAGGTCTCCGAGATCCTCGGGATCTCCTCGGCCCAGGCCTACGCCCTGGTGCGCAGCGGGGACCTCCCGGCGATCAAGGTCGGCGGCCGGGGGCAGTGGCGCGTGGAGGTCGACGAGCTGGAGGCCTACATCCAGCGGATGTACGCCCAGACCCGCGACCTCGTCGCCGGCGGCGAGGAGGTCGACGCGCCGGAGCGGGCGCCCGGGGGCTGACCGACGCCGGCTCGGTGCCGACCCAGGGTTGACGCCCGGCTAGCCCGAGCTCACCGAGGCCAGCCCGGCGAAGGGGATCGTGCGCACCGAACGCACCGAGTCACGGCGCCGCGGGGCGTCCAGCGGATGCTCCGCCAGGTCGAAGGCGTCGGCACCCACCGCGTCGACCGTCCCGTGGGCGCTGCCCCCGGCGATGTCACCGACGACCACCGGGCGACGGTCCCGGCTGATCACCCGGAGCGCGTAGCCCAGCCCGAAGCGTCGTGCCCGGGCGTCGTCCCGGCGCGCCCCGCTCAGCCCGTGGATGCTGACCACCGCGGGCAGCGGCACCAGCACCGTGCGGGTCCGCTCCTGGAGCAGCAGCCACCCCTCGCCGGTGTCGAGCAGCTCGCCACGCACGTCGTCACCGCCGAGCAGGCGCAGCGCCAGCTGCGCGCCCACCGCGGCGACGAGGCGCTCGGAGAGGGTGACCCGGGCCCGCTCGGCCCGGGTCCGGTCGGCGATCTCGCCGTCGCGCTCGCGCCGGTCCTGGGCCTCGAGCTGGGCCTCGAGGTCGTCGAAGAGCCGGTCCCACCGCATGGTGCGCAATCTAGTCCGGTGGAGCGATTGCCGACGGGCGATACCCATGATTTGCTGTCTATCACTATCAAACAGCATCAAAAAGCACTGATAGATGCCACGAGGACACCCGGGGGATGACATGGACACGGGCGATGACATGGACGTGGGGGACGTCATGGACGCGAGCACGGCGGAGACGGGATCGACCCTGGCCGGCCGAGGGGGCGCGGGCCGTCCGGCGCTGGCGCTGCTCGTGGGAGCGGGTCTCCTCGCCGGCTCGGCGCAGCTGGCCCGGTGGACGCTCCCGCAGGGGCTCGGCCCGGCCGGCGACCCGGTGCAGCTGCTCGTCGGGGCGGCCGCGGTCGCCCTCGCGGGCCTGGTGGGCTGGCTGCTGCTGTGCATGGCGCTCACCCTGCTGGCCCGCCTGCCGGGCGCGGCCGGTCGCTGCGCCGCGCGCTGGCGACGCCGCCTCGCGCCGCGGCTGGTGCGCCGCTGGGCGGCTCTCGCGGTGGGCCTCGCGGTGCCGATCGGCGTGGGCCCCGCCGCAGCCGCCAGCACGGTCGCGACCTCCGTGGCCGCTCCGGGCGCCGCGCCCGCCGAGGACGAGCCGGGCGGGCGTGGGACCGGGTTCCCGGTGACCGGCCGGGCAGGAGCCTCCGCCGACGCCTCCCCGGAGACACCGTCCGCGGCATCGTCGGACGACGCCACCGCGCAGCCACCCTCCGCGACATCCTCGGACGACCCGGAGCGCCCGGGCTGGACCCCGCAGCGCCCCAGCTCGTCGCCGCAGCGGGCCGACGGGTCGCTCGTCGGCTCCCGCGTCGGCCCCCCGGGCGAGGGCGGCGCCGCCGAGGTGGTGGTCCGTCGGGGCGACACCCTGTGGAGCATCGCCGCCCGGGCGCTCGGTCCGGGCAGCACCGACCTGGAGATCGCCCGCGCCTGGCCGGACTGGCACGAGGCGAACCGGGCGGCGATCGGCCCGGATCCCGATCACCTGCTGCCGGGCACCCGGCTGCAGGCCCCGACGTCGACGTCCGAGGGGGCCGCGCGATGAGCCTGCGACCCGTGCTCGGCCCGGTCCGGATCTGCCCGGCTCCCCCGTCGGCGCCACCCGGGGTGGCCCTGCCCACCCACGAGGAGAACGCCGAGGAGAGCACCGGCAGCGGCGACCACGACGCACCCCCGTACGTGCAGGACGCGCTGGCGATGGACTTCGCCTCGGCCCGGGACGACCAGATCTTCGGGCCGCAGCCGAGCCGGGCGGCGGACCTGCCCGACCCGGCGGGATGGGCGGCGCACATCGCCCAGGCGATCGTCGAGGTGATGCACGGCGCCCGCCCGGCGACCCAGGTGCTGCGCTGGACCTCGCCCGAGGTGTACGCGGTGATCGCCCGACGCGGGGCGCTGGCCGCGCGGCGAGAGGCCGCCGCCCGGGGTGCGGAGCGCCGTCAGGACGCCGCCACCGACCACCGGCCGAGGCGCCGCACCCAGGTCACCCGGGTCCTCGTCGGGCACCCTCGACCCGACGTGACCGAGGCATCGGTCGTGCTCGTCGACGGCAGCCGGGTCCGCGCGCTGGCGATCCGGCTGGTCGGCCGCGACGGGCGCTGGGTCGTCGAGGCCCTGCAGATCGGCTGACCCGCAGGGCCCACGGACCTGCCAGCGCCAGGCTCAGCGCTTCTTGGCCTTCTTCTTGCTCTTCTTCGCCGCCGCCCGACGCTGGGCGCGGCTGCCGCCGCCGGCGGAGCCCCCTTCGTCGTGCTCCTCGACACCGCCGTCGGCGCTGGGCGCGGAGTAGTGCAGCCGGCGGTTCGCCCGCTCCTCGTCCAGGCCCTTGGCGCGGATCTGCGGACGCTCCTGCTCCGCGGTCGCACCGTCGGCCGCGTCATCGGCGGTCTCTGCGTCGCTCGCGCCGTCCTCGCCGAGCAGCTCGTCGACGCTCTTCGGAGCGGTGCTCGAGGCGGGCACGCTGGGCACCTCGACCTCGGTGTTGAAGAGGTAGCCGACGCTCTCCTCCTTGATCGCGTCGTTCATCGCCTCGAAGAGCCCGAAGCCCTCCCGCTGGTACTCCACGAGCGGGTCGCGCTGGGCCATCGCGCGCAGCCCGATGCCCTCCTTGAGGTAGTCCATCTCGTAGAGGTGCTCGCGCCACTTGCGGTCCAGCACCGAGAGCACCACCCGGCGCTCCAGCTCGCGGGCCACCGGCTCGGTGAGCTCGGCCTCGCGCCGGTCGTAGGCCTCGTGGATGTCGGTGACCGTCTCCTCGCGCAGGTTGGCCGCGTTGAGCTTGGCGATGCCGCCGGCCCGCTCGACCAGCTCCTCCTTGGTGAAGCTGATCGGGTAGACCGCCTTGAGCGCCGTGAAGAGCCGGTCGAGGTCCCAGTCCTCGGAGAAGCCCTCGCCGGTCTCGGCGTCGACGTAGCCGCCGACGACGTCGGTCATGAAGAGGCGCACCTGCTCCTCGAGGTCCTCGCCGCCGAGCACCCGACGACGCTCGTCGTAGACCACCGTGCGCTGCCGGTTGAGCACGTCGTCGTACTTGAGGACGTTCTTGCGGGTCTCGTAGTTCTGCCCCTCGAGCTGGCTCTGCGCGCTCTCGATGGAGCGGGTGAGCATCTTGCCCTCGATCGGGGTGTCGTCGTCGATCTTGGCCGTGGTCATCACCCGGTCGACGAAGCCGGCGTTGAAGAGCCGCATGAGGTTGTCCTGCAGGGAGAGGTAGAAGCGGGACTCCCCAGGGTCGCCCTGACGGCCGGAGCGGCCGCGCAGCTGGTTGTCGATGCGCCGGGACTCGTGGCGCTCGGTTCCCAGGACGTAGAGGCCCCCGAGCTCGGTGACCTCGTCGTGCTCGGCCTCGACCGCCTTCTCGGCGTCCGCCAGCGCCTCGTCCCAGGCCGCCTCGTACTCCTCCGGGGTCTCCTCCGGGTCCAGCCCGCGGGCGCGCAGCTCGGCCACCGCCCGGAACTCGGGGTTGCCGCCGAGCATGATGTCGGTACCCCGACCGGCCATGTTCGTCGCCACCGTGACCGAGCCCTTGCGGCCGGCCTCGGCGATGATCGACGCCTCCCGCTCGTGGTGCTTGGCGTTGAGCACCTCGTGCTTGATGCCGCGCTTCTTCAGCTGGGCCGAGAGGTACTCGCTCTTCTCCACGCTGGTGGTGCCGACGAGGACCGGCTGCCCCTTCTCGTGGCGCTCGACGATGTCGTCGACGACCGCGCCGAACTTGGCCTCCTCGGTCCGGTAGACCAGGTCGGCCTGGTCCTCACGGATCATCGGCTTGTTCGTCCGGATCGGCACGACGCCGAGCTCGTAGATCGAGTTCAGCTCGGCCGCCTCGGTCTGCGCGGTGCCGGTCATCCCGGAGAGGGTGTCGTACATCCGGAAGTAGTTCTGCAGGGTGATCGTGGCCAGGGTCTGGTTCTCGTTCTTGATCTCCACACCCTCCTTCGCCTCGATCGCCTGGTGCATGCCCTCGTTGTACCGACGGCCGGCGAGGATGCGCCCGGTGTGCTCGTCGACGATGAGGACCTCGCCGTCGATGACCACGTAGTCCTTGTCCCGGGTGAAGAGCTCCTTGGCCTTGATGGCGTTGTTGAGGTAGCCGATCAGCGGGGTGTTGACGCTCTCGTAGAGGTTGTCGATGCCCAGCAGGTCCTCGATCTTCTCGATGCCCGGCTCGAGCACCCCGACGGTGCGCTTCTTCTCGTCGACCTCGTAGTCGCCCTTCGCCTCGATCCCCTTCATCGGCTCGGCGCCGTGACCCTTCTCCAGGCGGCGGACCATCTTGGCGAACTCGGTGTACCACTTGGTCGGCTGGTCGGCCGGGCCGGAGATGATCAGCGGGGTGCGGGCCTCGTCGATGAGGATCGAGTCCACCTCGTCGACGATGGCGAAGTTGTGGCCGCGCTGGACGAGCTCGTCGGTGGACCAGGCCATGTTGTCGCGCAGGTAGTCGAAGCCGAACTCGTTGTTCGTGCCGTAGGTGATGTCCTTGGCGTACTCCGCCCGCCGCTGGGCGGGGTTCATCCGGGAGAGGATCACGCCGGTCTCCAGGCCCAGCGCCCGGTGCACCCGGCCCATCAGCTCGGCCTGGTACTCGGCGAGGTAGTCGTTGACGGTGATGACGTGCACGCCCTTGCCGGAGAGCGCGTTGAGGTAGGAGGGCAGGGTCGCGACGAGGGTCTTGCCCTCACCGGTCTTCATCTCGGCGACGTTGCCCATGTGCAGCGCGGCGCCGCCCATGATCTGGACGTCGAAGTGGCGCTTGCCGAGGGTGCGGCGGCTGGCCTCGCGGACGGCGGCGAAGGCCTCCGGGAGCAGGTCGTCGAGGCTCTCGCCGTCCTCGATGCGCTGCTTGAACTTGTCCGTCTCGCCGCGCAGCTCCGCGTCGCTGAGGGCCTCGAAGTCCTCCTCGATGGCGTTGACCTGCTGGGCGATGCCTTCGAGGCGCTTGACGATGCGGCCCTCTCCGGCGCGCAGCATCCGCTCGACGATCTTCACGGGCTGTCTCTCTTCCCTCTACGGCTGGTCTCCGACGGTCCAACGCACACGTCGGGCACGAATATCCCAGGCCACCCTAGTCGTCGCCGACCTAGACTCCCCCGATGGCCGACGAGACACCGCTGCCGCACGCGGTACCGACCCTGGGCGACGGACGGGTCGAGCTGCGCGCGCTGACCGAGGCGGACCTGCCCGCGCTGGTGGAGCAGAGCCGTGACCCGGCATCGGTGCGCTGGACCGGGGTGCCCGACCCCTACGGCCTGGACGACGCCCGGCACTTCCTGGACCTGCACCGCCGCGCCTGGGCCGACGGCTCCGGCGCGTACTGGGCGGTCACGGTCGCCGCCGGCGAGGACGGGCCGGGGCTGCCCTTCGCCGGGCTCATCGACCTGCGCCACCCGCCCGGCGCCGGTCCCGCCTGGGAGCTGGGCTTCGGGCTGCACCCGCAGGCGCGCGGGCGCGGAGTGATGAGCGCCGCGGTGCGGCTGGCCGCGGGCTGGGCCTTCGACCACGGCGCCGCCAGCCTCTACTGGCACACGGAGCGTGGCAACTTCGCCTCGTGGCGGGTGGCCTGGGCGACCGGCTTCACCGACCACGGGCTGCTGCCGGCCCGGGTCCCGGTGCGCGGCGGTGGCGCGGCCAGCGCCTGGTGCGCCTCGCTGCTGCCCGGTCGGCCGATGCGACCGGCCCACCCCTGGCTGGAGGCCCCGGTGCTCGCCGCCGACGGGATCCGGCTGCGCCCGCTGCGGCCGGACGACACCGCGATCGGCGAGCCGCACGACCACCCGCCGCACCACGTCCCGGCCGGCGCCGTGCCGACCCCCGAGACCGTCGAGGACTGGCTGCTGCGTCGCGGTGAGGTGATGGCCCGGGGCACCAGCACCAACTGGTGCATCGCCGACGGCGAGACCGACGAGCCGCTGGGCGAGGTGCTCGTCTTCGTCCGCCACGGCACGCTGGAGGTCGGCGGCACCGCCGAGCTCGGCTACCTGGTCAAGCCCTCGGCCCGCGGTCGGCGGGTCGCGGTGCGGGCCGCCCGGCTGGCCGCCGACCACGCGCTCGCCGCCACCGACGCCGGGGGCCTCGGGCTGCGTCGGCTGCTGGCCGAGACCGCCTCGGACAACCTGGCGAGCAACCGGGTGCTCACCGCGGCCGGCTTCACCCGGTGGGGCGAGGAGGCGCAGGCCGACGCCCCGGACGGCTCGGTGGGCCCGGCGACGCACTGGGAACGTCTCGGCTGAACGGCCGGTGCGGGCGACGGCAGCCGGCCGGTGTACCGACGGCAGCCGGCCGACGCGCCTCGGGCTCGCCCGCAGCCGCTCACCTTCGTCGAACGTCCTCACCTTGCAGGGTGAGGGGCTCCAGCTGCCTAGGGGGTTGGGGGTCGGGGAGTGACGGTGGGGAGGGTGAGGAAGGTGGCCAGCTGGTGCAGCTCGGCGTCCAGCTCGGCGGCGTCGCTGCGGCCACCCCGGCCGGGTTCCCAGGTGACCTGCTGGACCCGCAGCGCCCCGGCGGACCGGTCCGCCTTGAGGTCGATCCGGCCGACGAGCTCCTCGCCGAGCAGGAACGGCAGCACGTAGTAGCCGTGCACCCGCTGCTCGGCCGGGGTGTAGATCTCGATGCGGTAGCGGAAGCCGAAGATGCGCTCCACCCGCGGCCGGTACCAGACCAGCGAGTCGAAGGGCGAGAGCAGCGCCCGGGCCTGCACCCGCCGCGGGCGCCGGGCCGCCGGGTCGAGGACGGCCGGACGCGGCCAGCCGTCGACCTCCACCGGCAGCAGCTCGCCGGCGGCGACCAGCCGCTGCAGCGCCGGCTCGGTGCGGTCCCGGCGGGTGCGGAAGTAGTCCGCGACGTCGGCGGCGTCGGCCACGCCCATCGCCCGGACCGCGATCCGGGCGAGCTCGTCGTAGGCCGCGTCCGGGTCCGGCCAGGCGTCCCGGTCCAGCCACCGCTCCCGCTGCTCCGGCGGAGCCACCCGGCCCAGCCCGGCGTAGCGCCGCTCGAACTGGCTGGTGCGGCCCGCCGAGGAGATCCGGCCGGCCCAGAAGAGGTGCTCCAGCGCGTTCTTCACCAGCGACCAGTTCCAGCCCCAGTGCTCCCCCTTCGGCCCGCGTTCGTGACCCAGGGCGGCCTCCAGCTGGCGGGCGGTGCGCGGCGGACCGGAGGCGACCTCGTCCAGGACCGCGGCCACGAGCTCAGGGTGCTCCCGCTGGACGCGCTGGATCCCGCCCCAGGAGCCGTCCTCGGCCCGCCGCATCCGCGGGTGCTCCATGAGCGGCCAGGTCGACGGCGGCAGCAGGCTCGCCTCGTGCGCCCAGTACTCGACCATGCGCCGGGGCGCCCGGTCGCGCATCCGGTCCAGCAGCGCCGGGTCGTAGGGACCCAGGCGGGAGAAGAACGGCAGGTAGTGGCTGCGGGCGAGCACGTTGACGCTGTCGATCTGGACGAGCCCGACGGTCTCCAGCACCCGGATCAGGTCCCGGGTGGTGACCGCGTGCCCGGGACGCGGGCGAGCCAGTCCTTGCGCGGCGATCGCGATCCGGCGGGCGGCCCCGGGGCTGAGCCTCACGCGTCCTCGGCGTGGGCGATCGGCACCAGTCCGGTGCGCATCGCCCAGGCCGCCGCCTCCACCCGCGAGGAGAGCTCGAGCTTCTCCAGGATGGAGCGCACGTGGTTCTTCACGGTGAACTCGCTGATGTAGAGGCGCTCGCCGATCTCCTTGTTGCGCAGGCCGGCGGCGACGAGGGTGAGCACCTCGATCTCCCGCTCGGTCAGCACCGACCACGGGTCCACCGGCGCGGGCCGGCTCAGCGCCGCGAACTCGGCCAGCAGCGACCCGGCGATCCGGGGGTGGATCAGCGAGTCGCCGGCGGCCACCCGCCGCACCGCCTCGCCCAGCTCGTCCGGGGGACCCTCCTTGAGCAGGTAGCCGACCGCCCCGGCCCGCACGGCGGCGAAGAGGTCCTCACGGGCGTCGCTGGTGGTCAGCATGATCACCCGCAGCCCGGGGTGCTCGGCGATCGCCCGGGCGCAGATCTCCGGTCCGGCCATGCCGGAGATGTTGAGGTCGAGCAGCATGACGTCCGGGCTCGCGGTGGAGAGCACGTCCAGCGCGGTGGGGCCGTCGTCCGCCTCGCCCACGACGAGGATGCCCTCGTCCGCCGAGAGGAAGCTCTTCAGCCCCTCCCGGTAGAAGACGTGGTCGTCGACGACGACGACACGGATCGGCCCAGCCCCCACTGCTCTTCCTCCCGCCACGCTCAGACAACCCCCGACGACCCATTGTGCTCCCGACCACACCCCGACCGCTGGCGATCGGGCAGATCGGTCGCGGGACGACCCTCGGGCCGCCCCGCGACCGACGGGCTCAGCCGCCCGCGCTGGCCGCCGGCTCGACGCCGTTGCCGGCCGCCGGGTCGACCTCGAGGTGGATCACGCCGTAGGACCAGCCGCGACGGCGGTAGACGACGCTCGGCCGGTCCAGCTCGACGTCGTGGAAGAGGTAGAAGTCGTGACCGACGAGCTCCATGTCGCGAACCGCGTCGGCCAGGGTCATCGGGCTGGTCTCGTGCACCTTCTCGCGCACCTCGACCGGGCTGTCACCCTGCGAGCCGAAGCGGTCCGGCTGCTCCGGCTCGGTCTCCTCGAAGGACTCCGGGGTGACCACCGGCAGGTCGGCGGTGGCCTCGGCGACCGACAGCCGTCGGCGCCGGTCGCGTCGCACGTTGCGCTTGTCGTGGGCCCGGCGCAGCCGCTCGATGAGCTTGTCGGCGGCCATGTCCACCGCGGCCTGACGGTCGTCGTGGGCCGCCTCGGCCCGGATGACCGGGCCCTTGGAGCGGCAGGTGATCTCGACCCTCTCGCTGGCCTTGGCCTGGCGGGGGTTGGGCTCGTGGCTGACGAGCACCTCGATCCGCTGCACCCTCGGCTCCAGCTGGGGCACCTTCTCCAGCTTGCTGTCGAGGTAGTCGCGCAGGCGGTCGGACACGTTGACGTGTCGTCCGGTCACAGCAATTTCCACGGTGGTCCTCCTCGGACGTCGGTGACGAGACTCAGCGCCTGGCCGGGGCGTGCGGGCCGCCGCACCACCTCCCGCCGAGGTCGCCGTCGCCGTCCGAGGACGCGACGAGCCCCTCTGCCGTGCCGGCGGTGCCGGTGAGCGAGGGGCCCATGACGACACGTTAGTCCCCCGACCGCGTCGGGGACAGGTTTCCGCCGGAACCGGCCGCGCCGCCGCGCCACGGGGTGGCCGCCAGGGCGGCCAGCGTCACCTCGCCCGCCCCAGCCGCGAGCAGCACCCGACGGGCCTCGGCCAGGGTGGCCCCGGAGGTGACCACGTCGTCGACGACCACCAGCCGGGAACCGCGCACGTCCGCCCCGCCGGCCACCCGCAGGGCACCGTCGAGGTTGCCGCGGCGGGCCGCCGCCCCCAGGCCGGCCTGGTCGGCCACCACCCTGCCCGGCCGCAGCAGCGGCCGCACCGCGGGCTCGCCGTCGAGCCGGCGGGCGGCCCGGCGCACCATCGTCTCGACCGGCGCGTCCCCGCGGCGCCGCCGGTTGGCCGCGGACGAGGGCGCCGGCACCAGCACCGCCGGGCCGGGACCGAGCTGCTCGATCGCGCGCCGCACCGGCTCGCTGAGCAGCCGTCCCAGCACCGGCAGCAGGTCGCGGCGCTCACCGTCCTTGGCCGAGCGGACCAGGCGCGCGCCCACCCCCGCGTAGGTGAGCATCGCGTGGCAGCCCGGCCATCCCGGCGGGGGCGGTCGAGGGTGCACCGGCACCGGCGGCAGGGCGGCCCGCGCCAGCTCGTCCCGGCAGCCGGCGCAGAGCAGCGCCCCCGGGCACCCGCAACCGGCGCAGGTCAGCGGGACGACGAGCTCGACCGCGGCGAGCAGCGACGATCCGGATCCGTCCATGGCCCCAGGTTGGCGCCCGGCCCGGCACCCCGCCCGCTCGCTCACGGGGTCGTGGACGGGCCGCCGCCCGGGCGACGGGCTGTGGACGAGCCTCAGGAGCCCCCGACGACGACGTCGTCGATGGCGGTCAGCTCGCGCCAGCTCGACCCGGTGCGGATCCAGCAGGTGCCCCGGGCGTTGCCGAGCACGATGTCCCGCTCGCCGCCGATGGTGGTCACCTCCACGGCGCCGCCCCTCGGCGTCATCTCGCGCAGCTCGCCACCGACGTCGACGAGGTAGGGCATCACGGTGCGCTGGGTGTGGTCGCGGCCGATCACCGCCAGCGTGGTCTCGCCGACCCAGACCACGTCCCGGATCTCGACCAGCAGCGCCGCCACCCGCAGCGGCCGCTGGGAGAGCCCGGTCGGCAGCCGGTTGGCGCTGCGCTCGACGCCGACGACCTCGAGCACGCTGGCCCCGCCGTCCGGGGCGGACACCAGCGCCAGCCGGCTGCCCTCCGGCGAGACCGCCGCGGCCTGCACGAGCCGGTCCTCCAGCCAGCCGCTGGGCAGCGCCTGCGGCGCCGAGGCCTGCTCGTCGGTGACGTCGGCGGCGGAGTTCACCGACCAGATGTGGTTGCCCTCCTCGGTGCCCAGGCCGTGCCCGGCCAGCCAGAGCACCCCGTGCACGTCGTAGCCGGGGCGGACCAGATCCCGGGCGAAGGAGGGCACCGGCACGATGGACCCGTCGTCGCGCCAGCGGGAGAGCTCGGTGCCCTGGGCGCTGACCGCGGCGACCTCGGCCGCGTCGGTGGACAGGGCCAGGTGCCGCCACCGGGTGGGCACCTCGGCGAAGTCGGAGTCGCGACCGGCCAGCCGCTTGCGGTCCAGGGAGGTGAGCCGGTCGTCGTCCACCCCGACGAGGTGGTCGCCGACCCGGACCATCACCGGCCGCTCGCTGGGGCGCGGGTCGACGTAGTCGAGCTGCTCGGCGGTGGTCAGCGGCGCCTGCACCCCGCTGAGCTCGATGCTGGCCCCGCCGACCGTGACGTTGACCTCGCTGACGTCCGGCAGCTGCATGAGGGTGGCCACCAGCTGGGCGACGAGCTGACGGCGGTCGGTGGCGTCGGCGGAGAGCGACTCCGGCTTGAGGTCCACCCCGGCCACGCCGTCGGTGACCGGGACCGAGTCGACGATGAGCTCGGCCCCGTCGTCGCTGCGCACCGCCCCGGTGAGGTACTCCGGCACCCCGCCGAGCTGGGCGCGGGTGAGCCGGGTGGCCTGCTGGTCGACCGGGATCCAGCGCAGGTCGGCCACCAGCCGGTTCCACACCACGGCCGGGTAGTGCACCGGGTAGGCCCGGTACATCCGGCTCACCTCGTAGCTGGGGACGACCCGTCCGAAGCCCTGCTGCAGCTCGCCGATGCGCCAGCTTCCCTCGATCCGGGTCAGCCCGAAGTCGAAGGTGGCGCTGTCGTAGGGCGCGCCGACCGTGTAGCGCGCGTCGCTGTCGATCCGGGCGGACACCCGCAGGGTCACCCGGTAGCGACCGTCGCCGAGCTCGGAGATGGCCGGGGTGCCGGAGTAGACGACGGTCTGGGAGTCCGGCAGCCAGGCGTCGGCCGCCTCGTCGGTGAGGAACTCGCGCGGCACCCGCAGCTCGGGCCCGGTGGCCTTGCCGGCGCGCATGAAGCCGCGGATGGTCTCCATCGGCCCGTCGCCGGCCTGCGGCCCCGGCGGCAGGTAGCGCACCACCCGCGGCTCGGCGTCGATGTCCAGCCCGGGACGGATCGTCTGGTCCGCCTCCAGGCCGCAGCCGGCCAGCCCGCCGAGCGCGCCGAGCCCGAGCACGCCGCGGCGGGTCAGCCGCCACCCGGCGGCGCCTCCCGGGCGATCCGGCCCGGTCACGGCACGGCCTCGGCGAGGTCCCCCTCGCGCGGGGTCAGCGGCAGCGGCGCCTCGCCGATCGAGCCGCCCCCGCGGCGCGGGAGGGTGAGCCGGAAGCGGGAGCCGTTGCCGGGCTCGCCCCACGCCTGCAGCCAGCCGTGGTGCAGCCGGGCGTCCTCCAGCGAGATGGCCAGGCCCAGACCGGTGCCGCCGGTGGTCCGGGTGCGGGCGGGGTCCGCCCGCCAGAAGCGGTTGAAGACGAGCGAGCCCTCGCCCGGTCGCAGCCCCACCCCGTGGTCCTCGACGACGACCGCCACGGCGTCCTCGTTCGCGGCCACCCAGACGTCCACCGGCCGCCCTTCGCCGTGCTCGACCGCGTTAACCACGAGGTTGCGCAGGATCCGCTCCACCCGCCGGGTGTCCACCTCGGCGACCGCCTCCCCCGGTCCGGGGCCGTGGATCCGGACCTCGCTGCCGGCCGCCTCGGCGATCGACCCGGCCGCGGTGACGACCCGCTCGATCATCGGCACCAGGTCGGTGGGGTCCTGCTCCAGGACCGCGGCGCCGGCGTCGTAGCGGCTGATCTCGAGGAGGTCGGCCAGCAGCGCCTCGAAGCGGTCCAGCTCGGTGCTCAGCAGCTCGGCCGAGCGGGCCGAGACCGGGTCCAGCTCGTCCTTGGAGGAGTCGAGCACGTCGGCCGCCATCCGGATCGTGGTCAGCGGGGTGCGCAGCTCGTGGGAGACGTCCGAGACGAAGCGCTGCTGCACCCGGGAGAGGCCCTCGAGCTGGCGGATCTGGGTCTGCAGGTTGTCGGCCATCTCGTTGAAGGAGCGACCGAGCTGGGCGAGGTCGTCGTGGCCCCGGGCGGACATCCGCTCGTTGAGGTCGCCGCCGGCCAGCCGGGTGGCCACCTCCGCCGCCCGGCGCACCGGGGAGACCACCGTGCGGGTGACCACGTAGGCGATGGCCGAGACGAGCAGGATGAGGAAGGCGGAGCCGAGCAGGAAGGACCGGGAGATGACGTCCAGGGTGCTCTGCTCCTGGTCCATCGGGTAGATCATGTAGAGGTCGTAGGGCCCGGCCGGCGAGATCGTCACCTGGGAGCCGACGACCACCGCGGGCACCCGGTCGGTCTCCCCGGCCTCGTCGTCGATGACCGCCTGCGGCTGCTCGTCGAGGGTGCGCTCGAGGTCGATGGTCGTGGTCTGCTGCCGCTCCGGGTCGGCGCTGACCGCCTCGCGCAGCGCCGGCGGGATGTCCTCCAGGCCCACCCCGGAGCCGGTGATCGTCGTGCCCAGCTGCAGCGGGGTCTCGTTGTCCAGGCTGCGGGTGAGGATGACGTACCGGCTGGTGTCCCCGTCCGGTGGCGCCAGGCTCTGCCGGACCACGGTCCCGGCGTTCTCGGCGAGGTCGTCCTCGTTGTCGTTGCGGTCGCTCTCGTCGAAGAGGTTCTGCGCCTCGATGGTCAGCTGGCGCGCCTCCGCCTGGGAGATCTCGATGCGGTCGTCGACCAGGCCGTCGGCGATGCTGCGGTACATCGAGACGCTGATCACCGACACCGTGGCGAGCCCGAGGACGAGCGTGGTGGCGACCACCCGGAACTGCAGGCTGCGCCGCCAGAGGCCGACGAGCCGCTTGGCCAGCCGCGTGGCCGGGTTGTCCGACCGCGACCGCTCCGGTGCCTGCGTCGCGGTCGACATGCTCAGGCGGACCCGGCCTTGTACCCGACGCCGCGCACCGTGACGACGATCTCCGGGTGCTCCGGGTCGTGCTCGATCTTGCTGCGCAGCCGCTGCACGTGGACGTTGACCAGGCGGGTGTCGCCGGCGTGCCGGTAGCCCCACACCTGCTCCAGCAGCACCTCGCGGCTGAAGACCTGCCAGGGCTTGCGGGCGAGCGCCACGAGCAGGTCGAACTCCAGCGGGGTGAGCGCCAGCGGCTCCTGGCCGCGCATCACCGAGTGGCCGGCGACGTCGATGGTCAGGTCGCCGATGGTCAGCCGCTCCGGCTCGGGGTCGTCGCCGCGGCGCAGCCGGGCGCGCAGCCGGGCGATGAGCTCCTGCGGCTTGAAGGGCTTGAGGATGTAGTCGTCGGCGCCGGCCTCCAGACCGACGACGACGTCGACGGTGTCGGTGCGGGCGGTGAGCATGACGATCGGGACCCCGGACTCGGCGCGGATCCGGCGGCAGATCTCGATGCCGTCCAGGCCGGGCAGCATGACGTCCAGCAGGACGAGGTCCGGGCGGGCCTGGTGGAAGGTGTCCAGGGCCTGCGAGCCGTCGCCGACGTGCGAGACCTCCAGCCCCTCCTTGCGCAGCACGATCCCGAGCATCTCGGCCAGTGCCTGGTCGTCGTCGACGACGAGGACGCGTCCCTTCACCTGGGTCTCCCTCTCCGTGCCATGGGCGTTCTCCGGGCCGGGGTCAGTGTCCCACAGGGGACGCGGACCTCCTGGGGTGCCACGCGCGACGGGGGTGTCCCGGGCGCTGTGCCCGGGACACCCCCGTCGTGGTGCGCTGGTCGGCGCCGTCCAGCGCCCTCCAGCACCGGTGACGCTCAGTAGCGGTAGTGCTCCGGCTTGTACGGACCGGCCACGTCCACCCCGAGGTACTCGGCCTGCGCCTTGCTCAGCTCGGTCAGCTCGACGCCGAGGGCGTCGAGGTGCAGCCGGGCCACCTTCTCGTCGAGGTGCTTGGGCAGGGTGTAGACCTCGTTGGCGTACTCGTCGGTCTTGGTGAAGATCTCGATCTGCGCGATGGTCTGGTTCGCGAAGGAGTTGCTCATCACGAAGCTGGGGTGACCGGTCGCGTTGCCGAGGTTCATCAGGCGGCCCTCGGACAGCACGATGATCGAGCGGCCGTCGGGGTAGGTCCACTCGTGGACCTGCGGCTTGATCTCGGTCTTGGTGATGCCCTCGGTGCGGGCCAGCCCGGCCATGTCGATCTCGTTGTCGAAGTGGCCGATGTTGGCGACGATCGCCTTGTTCTTCATCTGCGCCATGTGCTCGGCGGTGATGACGTCGTAGCAGCCGGTGGTGGTGACGAAGATGTCGCCCTGGCCGACGACGTCCTCGAGGCGGGCGACCTGGTAGCCCTCCATCGAGGCCTGCAGCGCGCAGATCGGGTCGATCTCGGTGACGATCACCCGGGCGCCCTGGCCGGCGAGGCTCTCCACGCAGCCCTTGCCGACGTCGCCGTAGCCGCAGACCACGGCGACCTTGCCGCCGATGAGCACGTCGGTGGCCCGGTTGAGGCCGTCGATCAGGCTGTGCCGGCAGCCGTACTTGTTGTCGAACTTGCTCTTGGTGACCGAGTCGTTGACGTTGATCGCCGGGAAGATCAGCTCGCCGGCCTCGGCCAGCTGGTAGAGCCGGTGCACACCGGTGGTGGTCTCCTCGGTGACGCCCTTGATCTGCTTGGCGATCTCGGTCCACTTCGTCGGGTCGGACTCCATGGTGCGGCGCACCAGCGCCTTGAAGACGGTGAACTCCTCGGCGTCGTCCTCGGTGGTCGGCGGGACCTGCCCGGCCTCCTCCCACTGCCGGCCCTTGAGCACGAGCATGGTGGCGTCGCCGCCGTCGTCGAGGATCATGTTCGGCCCGTCGTTGCCGGGCCAGGTGAGGATCTGCTCGGTGCAGCTCCAGTACTCCTCGAGGGTCTCGCCCTTCCAGGCGAAGACCGGGACGCCCTGCAGGTCGTCGGCGCTGCCGTTCGGGCCGACGACGACCGCGGCGGCGGCCTCGTCCTGGGTGGAGTAGATGTTGCAGGAGGCCCAGCGGACCTCGGCGCCGAGCGCGGTGAGGGTCTCGATGAGGACGGCGGTCTGCACGGTCATGTGCAGCGAGCCGGCGATCTTCGCCCCGGCCAGCGGCTGCGAGGCACCGAACTCCTCGCGCAGGCTCATCAGGCCCGGCATCTCGTGCTCGGCCAGACGGATCTGGTGGCGGCCGGCCTCGGCGAGGCCCAGGTCGGCGACCTTGTAGTCGAAGGACACGTCAAAGCTCCTTGGGTTCGTGGTGGCTGACGCGGCGTCGCCCGTCCGGGCCGCTGGGGTCATCACCCACGCCGGCGGCTCCCAGTGTAGACGGCAGCCCGCGCACCGGCCGGACCCGCGCCGGTGGGGGACGCGGCGGTCGGGTGCCGGGGCTCAGCCGGCCCGGGCGGTCCCGGCCTCGTCGTGCTCGCCGCCGTCGTGCTCCCCGTCGTCGCCACGACCGATCGGCAGCACGTGCATCACCGCGACGATGACCGCGCCCCAGGCGAGGCCGAGGAGGAAGGAGAAGAAGGTGTTGGTGAGCCACCCGAGCACCCAGCCGAGGGCACCGGTGGCCTCGGCCACCCCTTCCTCGAGGTGGTGCACCCACTCGTAGGGCTGCGGCAGCCAGCCGGTCTCCTCCAGTCCCACGAGGATGATGTGGCCGCCGACCCAGAGCATGGCGACGGTGCCGATCACCGAGATCGCCGCGAGCACCTTGGGCATGGCCTTGACCAGCCCGCGCCCGAGGCTCTCGGTGGACTCCTTCTCGGCCAGGCGCAGCCCGATGTCGTCCATCTTGACGATGGCCGCGACGACCCCGTAGACGACCGCGGTGATGAGCACGGCGACCACGGCGAGGATGACCGCCCGCGAGACGAAGCCCTCGTCGGCGACCTCCTTGAGCGCGATCACCATGATCTCGGCGGAGAGGATGAAGTCGGTGCGGATCGCGTTGGAGGTGACCCGCTCCTCCTGGGCGGCGGCGCCCTCCCCCTGCGCGGCGACCGGCTCGGCGTGGCCGCCCTCGTGCCCGGAGACCTTCTCCCAGATCTTCTCCGCGCCCTCGTAGCAGAGGTAGGAGCCACCGATCATGAGGATCGGCTCGATGATCCAGGGCAGGAACTGGCTCAGCAGCAGCGCCGCCGGGAGGATGAAGAGCAGCTTGTTGCGGATGCTGCCCGTGGCGATCTTCCGGATCATCGGCAGCTCGCGGTCCGGCTTCACCCCTTCGAGGTACTGGGGGGTGACCGCGGTGTCGTCGACGACGACCCCGGCGGACTTGGCGCTGGCCCGGCCGGCGGCCGCGGCGACGTCGTCGACGCTGGCGGCGGCCAGCCGGGCGAGCGCCGCGATGTCGTCGAGCAGCGCGAAGAGACCGCCGCTCATCGCCGGGCCCCCGTCGGGGCAGCGGTGGGCGCGGCGGGGAGGTCTCGCTCGGTCAGCACGGGCACGAGGGTAGCCGCCCGCTCAGGACGGCAGGCTCTCGGACACGTGCGGGTCCATCTGCTCCAGCAGCCCGAGGATCGCGTTCTCGGCCACCTCGGTCAGCGCCGGGTGGATCCAGTACTGGCCACGGGCCACCTCGGTCAGCGGGGTGCCCAGCGACATCGCCTGGATCAGCGGCTGGATGATCACCGAGGCCTGGGGGCCCACCAGGTGCGCGCCGAGCAGCGCTCCGGTGCGCCGGTCGCCGACGAGCACGCACCGGCTGGTCTCGTCCTCCAGCGCCCAGCCGTAAGCGGTGGCACCGTAGTCCTGGACGTACCGGACGACGTCGTGGCCGGCCTCCTGCGCCTGGGCCGTGGTCATGCCCACCGCGGCGACCTGGGGGTGGGTGAAGACCGCCGAGGGGACCGCGTCCAGCCGGAAGGAGCGCAGGTCGTCGGGGTGGGCGAGGTTGTGCGCGACCACCCGGGCCTGCTGGTTGGCCACGTGCTTGAGCTGCTCCGGCGAGCAGACGTCGCCCAGCGCCCACACCCCGTCGGCGGTGGTGCGCCCGTGGCCGTCGACGACGACCCGGCCGTCGGGGTGCAGGTCGATCCCGGCGGCGTCGCAGCCCAGCCCCTCGGTGCTGGGCGCGCGCCCGACCGCCACGAGCACCTCGTCCACCGTCACGGTGCTGCCGTCGCTGAGCGAGGCCACGACGCCGGCGTCGCCCTGCTCGAGCCCGGTGACCTCCACCCCGGTGCGCAGGTCCCAGGCGTCGGCGGCGGCGGCGTCGACGGCCTGGTGCACCTCGGTCTCGTGGTGACGGAGCATCCCGTCACCACGCACCGCGAGCGTCACCCGGGTGCCGAGGGAGCCGAAGACGTGCGCCATCTCGGCGGCGATGAAGCCGCCACCGACGATCAGCAGCCGCTCCGGCAGCGCGGGAAGGCGCATGATCGTGTCCGAGGTGTGCACCGGGACCGACGAGGCGGCGATCGCCGGGGGCAGCACGGCGTGGGCGCCGGCGGCGACGACGACCTGGTCACCGGTGACCTCGACCGGGCCCTCGGGCAGGTCGACGACCAGGGACCGCTCCCCGACGAAGCGGGCGTGCCCCCGGTAGAGGGTGGTGCGTTCGCCGTCGCGGCGGTACTCCTCCCCGGACGCCGCGATCGGGTCGATCCGGCCGAAGATGCGGTCCCGGATCGCCGGCCAGTCGGCGCCGTCGAAGGTGGTGGCGATGCCGAGGCGGTCGTTGTGGGCCGCCTCGTCGGCCCGGTCGGCCGGGAGCACGAACATCTTCGTGGGGATGCAGCCGACGTTGAGGCAGGTCCCGCCGAAGTGCGGGCCGCCCTCGATGATCGCGACGTCCCGCTCGGCCAGGCGCCGGGTGACCAGGCTGTTGCCCGAGCCGGAGCCGATGATGACGATGTCGTGGTGCGGCATGGAGCTCCTCGGTGCTGGCGGCGCTGGTCGGGGTCGGGGCTGGTAGCGGGCGGGTCGGGGCGGTTTGCGGTCGGGTTCGGGCGGGTCGCAGACGGACGGGTCGGGCTCAGTCGAGCGGCGGCAGCGGCGCCGCCGGGTCGAGGCTGTGACCGATCCCGAGGTACACGCTGGCCAGGTCGACCAGAGCGGTGAGCCCGGCCACCCGTTCCAGGGCGTGCCCGGGCTCCGCGTGCTGCTCGATGACCCGGGTGCCGGTGGCGGCGGCGCGCTCACGCACGCTCTGGGCCCGGTTGTGCCGGGCGCGCTCCCCCTCGTCCGCCTCGGGCCCCGGCACCGGGTCGCGCAGCAGCAGCAGACCCACCGGGGTGCCGACGGGCTCGTCGAGGTAGGGGTCGGCGAAGATGTCCCGGCCGCCGTCCGGAGCGGTCCCGGAGCCGGCCATCGGACCGTCGAGGCAGGCCAGCACGGGGGCCGCCTCGTCCGGCAGCCAGCCCCAGGCGCCGGGCGTGCGTGCGGTGCGCGCCAGCATGGTGCTGGCCCGGCGTGCGGCCACCCCGGTCACCTCGCCGTCGCCCAGGGTCAGCGGGACGATCTCGGCCAGGTCGGCGGCCAGCGACTTCGCCGGGTTGACGACGCTGTCGGCGTCCGGGCGGCAGGCCTGCGCCTGCCCGTCCAGGCGGTCGGCGACCCGGTCGAGCAGCCCCCCGGGCAACGTCGCCAGCCCGGCGTCGGCGACCGCGAGCAGGACCGGCGTCGCCAGCCCCCAGAGCGCGGTGCGGGAGTGCCCGGCCACGGTGGTCGGGTCGAGGGGCACATGGGTGCCGCGCGCGTCCGCGGCCGCCTCGGCCAGCGGGCCGCCGGCCGCCCCCACGGTGAGCAGGTGGGCCCCGCGACGGGCGGCCTCACGGGCCTGGCCGAGCGGTCCGGAGGCCGTGCCGGAGAGGGAGACCGCGACGACCAGGTCGAGCGGACCCACCCAGCCGGGCAGCGGACCGCTGCCGCCGAGGGAGAGCGGCACGGCACCGGTCCGGCCCAGCACCAGCTGCAGCAGACCGGCCACCCCGTCCGAGGCGCCGACGGCGGCGAGGTGCACCGCCCGGGGCCGCTCCCCGCCGGTGACCCGTCCGTCGGCGACGCCGGCCTCGCGGGCGACCGAGCCCGCCCGGCGCACCTGGGCACCCGCGGTGGCCAGGGCACGCAGCATGTCCGTGCGGTCGATCGCCGCACGCTGCCGGGGGTCGTCCAGCCGGCTCTCGTCGAGAGGGGTCATCGGACCGCTCAGCCCGGGCGCCGGGCCTCGTCCACGAGCAGCACCGGGATCCCGTCCTCGACCCGGTAGACCAGGCCGCAGCTCTCCCCGGTGCAGGCCAGCTCGGGGCCGGACCCGCCGTCCTGGTCGCGCAGCTGCGACCGGCAGGCCGGGCAGCGCAGGATCTCGCGCAGCCAGGGGTCGATGGTCGTTCCGCTCATCTCAGGCCTTCCGGATCAGGGCGAGCACGTCGTCACGCACCCGCGCCATCGTCTCGTCGTCGCCGGCCTCGACGTTGAGGCGCAGCAGCGGCTCGGTGTTGCTCGGCCGCAGGTTGAACCACCACATGGCGCTGTCGGCACCGCCGTCGTGACGGACCGTGAGGCCGTCGACCTCCTCGATCCGCACCCCTTCGTCACCCTCGTGGGCCGACCGGACCGCGGCAGCGACCGCGGCGGCATCGGCGACCTCGGAGTTGATCTCCCCGGAGGCCGGGTAGCGGCTGTAGGGGGCCATCACCTCGCTGAGCGGTGCGTCGCTCTCGCCGAGCGCGGCCAGCACGTGCATCGCCGCCAGCATGCCGGTGTCGGCGAACCAGAAGTCGCGGAAGTAGTAGTGCGCGCTGTGCTCGCCGCCGAAGACGGCGTCGTGCTCGCTCATCACCGCCTTGACGAAGGAGTGCCCGACCCGGGTGATCACCGGCCGTGCCCCCTTCTCCCGGATGATCTCGGGCACGGCGGCGGAGGTGATCGCGTTGTGCACCACCGCGACCTGGTCGGCGGTGGCGCCGGCCGCGACCTCGCGGGCGATCTCGCGGTCGGCGATCATCGCGGTGATCGCGCTGGGGCTGACCGGGTCGCCCTTCTCGTCGACGACGAAGCAGCGGTCCGCGTCGCCGTCGAAGGCCAGGCCGATGTCCGCGCCGTGGGTGCGCACCCGGGCCTGCAGGTCGACGAGGTTGCGCGGGTCCAGCGGGTTGGCCTCGTGGTTGGGGAAGGTGCCGTCCAGCTCGAAGAACATCGGGTCGAGGGTCAGCGGCAGCTCCGGCAGCCCGGCGTCGGTGCCGAGCACGGCCGGGGCGGTCAGGCCGGCCATCCCGTTACCGGCGTCGACGGTGACCCGCAGCGGGCGGCTGGCGGAGAGGTCGACCCGCTCGCGCAGGAAGGCGGCATAGTCGGCCAGCAGGTCGCGGTGGGTCACGCTGCCGGCGGTGACCCCGTCGAAGCCGCTGACGCCGTCGTCGAGCAGCTGCTGCGCCCGGTCCCGGATGTCGAAGAGGCCGGAGTCCTGGCCGACGGGTCGGGCTCCGGCGCGGCACAGCTTGATGCCGTTGTAGCGGGCCGGGTTGTGGCTGGCGGTGAACATCGCGCCCGGCAGGTCCAGCGCCCCGGAGGCGTAGTAGAGGCCGTCGGTGCTCGCCAGGCCGATGAGCACCGCGTCGCAGCCACGGGCGGCTGCCCCGCGGGCGAAGGCCTCGACGAGCTCCGGCGAGCTGGGACGCATGTCGTGGCCGACGACCACCGACCCGTGGTCGTGCGCGACGACCTCGGCGAAGGCCGCGCCCAGGGCCCAGGAGACGTCGATGTTCAGCTGGTCGGGCACGAGGCCCCGGACGTCGTAGGCCTTGATGAAGTCGGAGAGCGTGGTCACGCAGGTCAGCGTAGTTGGCGCGAACCGGCCGGGCTGCTCGCGGGCGAGGCGCGCCGGGTCAGTCGCGGTCGCGCAGCACCCGCAGGTGGCCGCGCCGGCTCGTCTCGTGCACGCTCTCCGGCTCCTCGCGCGCCGGCACGGCACGGGGCGTCGCGGCCGCCGGGTGCTCGGGGCGGCGGCGGACGACCTCGGCGAGCGCCACCAGGTCGTCGTGGGTGGCCGGAGCGGGCTGGTCGGTGGACAGGCGCACCACCTCCCAGCCGCGCGGGGCGGTCAGCCGGGCGGAGTGGTCCTCGCAGAGGTCGTAGGCGTGCGGCTCGGCGTAGGTGGCCAGCGGGCCGAGCACCACGGTCGAGTCGGAGTAGACGTAGGTCAGCGTGGCCGCCGCCGGGCGGGTGCAGGCGGAGCGGGAGCACTGACGGGTGAGAGCCACCACGGCACTGTAGGCCACCGGGGCGGGGTGGCCCAGCCGGGCGCGCCGCGGCTGGCCTACCGTGGGCCGGGTGAGCCGGGCACGAGACCGACGTGGGCGCGGGCTGCGCGGACCGCTGGCCTGGCCGACGGTGCCGGCCATGGTGAGCCGCGCGGAGGCCTTCGACGCGCTGGTCCTGGACACCGCGGGCAGGTTCCGGGACGTGCTCGGGCGCCGCTGGTCCCAGGTGGAGTTCGCCGTGCAGGACGTGCCGGCCGAGGGCCCGCTGCCGTGGGAGACCTCGGCGCCGCTGGCGCGGCTCTTCCCGGCAGAGCGGGGGCTCCCGGCGCGGGTGGTGCTCTACCGCCGGCCGATCGAGGCCCTCACGGTGCGCGGCGACGAGACCGCGGCCCTGGTGCACGAGGTGGTGCTCGACCAGGTCGCGCAGCTCCTCGGCGTGGATCCCGGCGAGATCGACCCGCCCGGCTGATCCCCACGTTCCCTCCGTCCGGGGACCCCGCCCCTCCCCTTCATCCGCAACTGCCCGGGCAATTGCCAAGGAGAGCCCGCAACTGCCCGGGCAGTTGCGCAGGGGGCGCAATTTGCCCGGGCAGTTGCGCACGGGGGTCGTAATTTGCCCGGGCAGTTGCGCAGGAGGGCCGTGAATTGCCCGGGCAGTTGCGCAGGAGGGCCGTGAATTGCCCGGGCAGCTGCGCAGGAGGGCCGTGAATTGCCCGGGCAGTTGCGCACGGGGGTCGTAATTTGCCCGGGCAGTTGCGCAGGAGGGCCGTGAATTGCCCGGGCAGCTGCGCAGGAGGGCCGTGAATTGCCCGGGCAGTTGCGCAGGAGGGGCGTGATTTGCCCGGGCAGTTGCGCAGGAGGGCCGTGATTTGCCCGGGCAGTTGCGCACGGGGGGCGCGATTCGCCCGGGCAGCTGCGCAGGGGAGGGTGGGCGGGTCAGTCCAGGTTGGTGACCGGCACGTCCTGCACCGTCAGCGGGGTCGGCACCAGGGGCACGGACGAGGTGAGCACCTCGCCGTCGGCCTGCGACAGCAGCACCGTGGCACGCACGTCCTCGGCCTCGGTGCTCGCCCGGACCGCGTCGACGGCGCCGACGGAGAGCACCCGGCTGCGGCCGGCCGGCACGTCCACCGTCTCGGTCTCGGTCTCGCCGCCGCGGGTGAGGATCACCTCGACCTGGGCATCCTGCTCGCCGGCCGTCACCTCGACGAAGCGGCGGACATCCTCGGGCAGGTCGGCCGGCAGGGCGGCACCGGCCAGGGGTCCGACCTCGGGGGCCGCCACCGACCACGCGAGATCGCGGACCCCGCCCTGGCCGCTCGGCGAGAGCGTCCAGGCGCCGGCCACCACGGGGACGTCGGACTCGACCACCCAGGTGTGCACGCCGGGCATCTCCGGCAGGTCCACCTCGGCCAGCCGGCCGGCGGGCACGGTGACCACCTCGATCGCCTGCTCCTCGTCCTCGGCGATGCCGCGCACCTCGACGACCGCGTCCTCCTCGCCGGGCGCACCCAGCACCAGACCGCGCCCGGCGCCGTTGGCGTTGCCGGGCAGCACCTGGCGGGTGGCCGGCTCCGCCGTCGGGCCGACCAGCTCCACGCCGGAGGGATCCAGCCCGTCGAGCCAGACGTCGCTCACCGCGGCGACCACCTGGCCCCCTTCGCTCTGCACCCGCACCACCTGGGCGGCCCGGGTGCCGGAGAGACCGTCGAGCAGCACCTCGGTCCGCTCCCCCGCCGGGACGACGACACCCTGGCCGCCGCCGGGCGCCTGCGGGCCGTCCGGGGTGAGGAAGCTGACGTCGACGCTCACCGGGTTCGCCCCCGGGTTGCTCAGCACGAGCCGCTCCTGGCGCCCGGCCTCGCCGCCGCCGGCGACCAGCCACTGGTCGGCCGAGGGCTCCGTGCACCCGGTGACGGCCAGGCCGTAGGCCTCCTCGCCGCCGACCTCGAGGCTCTGCCCGGCCACCACGCCCGGGGCGCTCTGGCCCGAGGCGCGCGCCGTCACCGGATCGGCGCCCAGCTGCTCCAGCCGGCGCAGGTCGCCGTCGGCGCCGGCCGCGTCGCCCGGTCCGAGCTCGGTGCTGCCGGGCGCCTCCGGCACCGTCACGAGGTCGGCGAGGCCCTCCGGGTCAGCCGGGGCGAGCACCGCCTGCCCGGTGACCGTCGCCTGCGGCGCACCGTCCCCGACGAAGGGGTCACCGGGGCAGGTCAGCGTGCTGCTGTCGACCGCCACGTCGCGGGTGCCGGTCGGCTCGTCGGCCTCGGCCGGCAGGTCCAGCCGGTCTGCGCCGAGCAGCACCCCCGCGGCCAGCGCGCCGACCGCGCCGACCCGCGCCAGCGGCATCAGGGCGGACCTCATGCGTCCCTCTCCTCGTCCGTGGTTCGCGCCGGGCGCCGCGGACGGCCCCCGACCGGCAGGGCCAGGTAGAGGGCGAGCGCCAGGGCCAGCCCCTGCAGCCCCTTCCACCACGGGTGGCCGACCCCGACCTCGACGGCCACCTCGTCGGCGTCCTGCGGCAGCTCGTAGGCCGGGGTGGCGCTGCGGTGGTCGAGGTCGAGCGAGCGGCCGTCCGCGGTCACCTCGGCATGGTCGGCCCAGTCCAGCGACTCGGCGACGACGAGGCGGCCGCCCTGGCCGACCGGGACGTCACCGTCGGTCTCACCATGGCCGCCGGAGACATCCACCGCTGACGGGGAGCCGTCGGCGACGACCCGCACCCGGCTGGGCGCCTGGCCGCCGCCGCCCTCCGGGCGCACCGTCCAGGTCGTGGTGCCCGCGCTGGTCCCCAGACGCACCAGCCCCGGGGTGGCGTCGACCACCCGGCGCTCGGCCTCGGTGGGACCGGTCACCACGACGTAGCCGATGCCCTGCTCGGCAAGCACCTGCCCGGCGGCGTCGCCGGTGGTCCCGCCGTCGCCCAGCAGCCCGGCGACGACGTCGGCCACGCCCTGCTCGGCCGGCGTCGGGGCGGTGGCGGTCGGCAGGTCCCGCACGAGCGGGCCGATCTCCGCGCCGACCAGGCGGTAGGTGATGCCGTCCTCGGCCCGCTGCACCAGCAGCGTGCGGGTGGCCCCTGGTCCTTCGGCGGCGTCGACGGCGACCGTCGGCCGCGGCTCGCGCCAGGTGGTCAGCCGCTCGCCGAAGGACTCCTGCGCCACGGTGACCGCCGAGCCGACGGCCGCGACCGCCAGGACCAGCACGGGCACGAGCAGCAGCGCGCGACGCTCCCGACGCAGCCGCTGCGGCAGCACGTCGGCGGCCGTCAGGACCGCGGTCAGGGCGCCACCGACGACGAGCAGCATGCCGGTGCCGACCCACGGGGTGATGCTCGCCCCGGCGTCGCTGCTGCCGACCGGTCGCTGTCCGAGGGTGAGGTAGGGCGCACCCACCGCCCAGGCCAGGCCGAGGCCGGCCGCGAGGACGCAGAGCCAGGAGAGCGGACGCCGACCGGGCACGAGCAGCGCCAGCACCCCGACGGCGAGGATGGCGGCGGTCCACGCCCAGACGTGCGGCGCCCCGGGCACCTGGGCCAGCGCCAGCCGCCACGGCTCGGCGGCCGTGGTGGTGTCGGTGGCGCCCCAGCCGGCCAGCAGCCGTCGCGGCTGCTCCTGCAGGGTCAGCAGCCACGGGCCGAGCAGCAGGGTGGGCAGCAGCGCCAGGGTGACCCCCCGGCCACGACGCCCGACCGGCCCGACGAGCAGCCAGACCAGGCCGAGGACAACGACGGCGACGCCCGCGACAGGGAGGACCGTGGCCAGCAGCGCGGTCCAGAGCGCGGTCCGCGCGGCGTCGGCGACGGTCCCGGTCGGGCGTCCGGCCCGGACCAGCCCGGCCACGATCCGGGGCAGCAGCACGATCGCCAGCAGCGGGCCGATCCGCCCTTCGCCGACGGCCGCGGCGGCCGGCGCGGTGGAGACCCAGGCGAGGGCGACGACGGCCCGCAGCCAGCGACGGTCGGTGAGGGTGCGGGCGCTGAGATAGGTGACCAGGGCGGCCAGCGGCAGCGCCGCGACGACGAAGGCGGCCAGCGCCAGGCCGGCCGGGGACTGCACCTGGCCCAGGCCGGGGACGTGCTCGACCAGCCAGGCGAGCCCGGCCAGGACCAGCATGGCGGGGCTCTGCTCCGCGGCCGAGCCCCAGCCCGGCCCGTTCCACGCCGACCACCAGGCGTCGAAGAGCTGGGCGGAGGTGGCCCGGCCCCCGGTCAGCTCGCCGCCGACGAGGCCGGCGTCCAGGCGGCTGCGCATCTCGCCGGTGATGTGCCGGCCGGCCCAGGCGGACATGCCGAGCGTGGCCAGCAGCAGCCAGGGCAGCGGGTGGGTCAGCCACCCGCCGGAGCGCTCAGCCTCGAGCGAGCGGGCGTCGACGCCGTCGGCGCCGCGCTCCCCGCGCAGGTCGTCGGCGAGCGCCTGCCGTGCGGTGGCGGGGGTGACGAAGAGGGCGTCGAGGTGGCTGCGGGAGACCTCCCGCGGGCTGGTCCGGGTCCCGCGGTAGCTGCTCGGGGAGAGGAAGGCCGGCAGCTGCGAGATCTCGTCGCGGGCGAGGTCGGGTCGCTTGGCCAGCAGCAGCCCGAGCGCGGTGAGGGTGGTCAGCAGGGCCAGCCAGGGTCCGCGCAGCAGGCGGGTCGGCAGCGAGGCATGCGCCATCGCGGCGCGGCGGGCCTGGCGGCGGTGCGCGCCGCTGGGGCGGTGCTCGGCGGCCGTGGGGGTCAGCGCGACCCGGGCGCCCGGGACGCCGACGACGCGGTGCCCGGCCCGCTGGGCACGCCAGCCGAGATCGAGGTCCGCCCCGATCTCGCCGAGCCGGGCCAGGTGCCCGCCGAGCTCGACGAGGACGGCCCGGTCGAGCAGCGCCCCCTCCAGCGGCGCGGCGAGCAGGTCGCGGCCGCCGAGCTCGTCGTACTGGCCCTGGTCGAGGGCGTCCGGTCGGGGGTCGGGCACGAGCCGACCAGCCCGGGTGGCCTGGATGCCGAAGCGGACGAGGCGTCGCGGGGCCTCGGCGTCGACGAGCTTGGGGGCGGCGACACCGACGCCCGGACGGGCCGCGGCGACCAGCTGGTCCAGGCTCTCCGGGTGGGGCACCGCGCGCGAGGGCAGCACCCACAGCAGGTCACGGCCCTGGCCAGCCTCGGGGAGCGCCTCGACCACGCGCTGCAGGGCACGCCGGCTGCCGGTGCCGGTACCGATCCGGGTGCGCAGCACCTCGATGCCGGCGTCGTCGACCGGGTCGAGCAGGTCGTCGGTGTCGCCGAGACCGTCGAGCGAGGCGTCGACGAGGACCACCCGATCGGGGGGTCGGCGCTGGGAGAGGAGGGAGCCCAGCAGCCGCCCGGTGTCGTGCGGGTCACGGGCGACGAGCACGACCGTCACCGTCGCCGGCGGCGCGGCCGCCCGACGGGAGGGTGCCGCGGGCTGGTCGTCCAGACGCGTCGGCGGCACGGCCTCGAGCGTGCTCAGACCGCGCGCTTCTTCAGCTTGCGGCGCTCCCGCTCGGAGAGGCCGCCCCAGATGCCGAAGCGCTCGTCGTTGGCCAGCGCGTACTCCAGGCACTCCTGGCGCACCTCGCAGCCGGTGCAGACGCGCTTGGCCTCACGGGTGGATCCGCCCTTCTCCGGGAAGAACGCCTCCGGGTCCGTCTGGGCGCAGAGCGAACGCTCCTGCCAGGACAGCTCGGAATCGTCGTCCTCGGGGACGGCGGTGATCAGGTGTAGCTCGTGCAACATGGGTCCTCCTCGACCTCGCCTCTCGACCCAAGACCTCGATGCCGCCGCAGCCCGTCGCGAAGGACATCACTGGAATTACACGCGTGTCATGCGCTGTAGTCAAGCCGTAGCGTGCTATCCGCACCGGTCCGACCCCGCCAGAGGGGCCGGTGCGAGGATGGCGACCATGCGAATCACCGTGCTCTCCGGAGGGGTCGGCGGCGCCCGCTTCGTCCGCGGTCTGCTGCACCACCGGGACCGTACCGACGAGCTCGCGGGCAGCGAGATCACCGTCATCGGCAACACCGGCGACGACATCACGCTCTACGGTCTGCGGGTCTGCCCGGACCTGGACACGCTGCTCTACACCCTCGGTGAGGGGGCCGACGAGGAGCGCGGCTGGGGTCGGGCGCAGGAGAGCCACGCGGTGCAGGCGGAGCTGGCGGCCTACGGGGTGCAGCCGCAGTGGTTCACGTTGGGCGACAAGGACATCGGCACGCACCTGGCCCGCACCACGTGGCTCGGTCAGGGGGCCTCGCTGAGCCAGGCGACCGACCGGCTGGCGCAGCGCTGGGGCCTGCCGGCGAAGGGGGTCCGCCTGCTGCCGATGAGCGACGTGCCGGTCGAGACGCACGCCGTGCTCGACGGCGAGGAGGCCCAGGAGGCGGTGCACTTCCAGCAGTGGTGGGTGCAGATGGGCGCCCGCCCCACCCCGGCGCGCTTCGTCGTCGCCGGTATGGACCGCGCCACCCCGGCCCCCGGGGTGCTGGAGGCGATCCGCGGCGCCGACGTCGTCGTCCTGCCGCCGAGCAACCCGGTGGTCTCGCTGGGGATCATCCTGTCCGTCCCCGGTCTGCGGGACGCGGTCCGCGGGTGCGCCGCGCCGGTGGTCGGGGTCAGCCCGCTCGTCGGCGGCCGCCCGGTCCGCGGCCACGCCGACGTCTGCCTGGAGGCCATCGGGGTCGAGGTCAGCTCGGCCGGGATCGCCGGCCTCTACCGCGACCTGCTCGACGGCTGGCTGGTGGACCCGCAGGACCCCCGGCCGAGCGCCCCCGGGTCGCGATGGACCACCCGGGCGCACTCCTCGCCGCTGCTGATGAGCGACCTGGAGGCGAGCGCCGACATCGCCGCTGAGACGCTGCGGCTCGCGCAGGACGTGCGGCGGTGACCTCCGCCGATCCCGACCGGGTCGAGGTGCTCGCCCTGCACGGGGTCGGCGAGGTGGGTGCCGACGGCCTGGCTGCGCTGGCCTGCGACCTGGTGGCGGCTGCGGCCGAGCACGGCGGTCTGACCGACGGTGACGTGCTGGCCGTCTCCAGCAAGGTCGTCTCCAAGGCGCTCGGCCTGCGCGCGCCGGCCGACCAGCGCGAGCAGGCGGTCGCGGCCGGGACCGTCCGGGTGCTGGCCGAGCGCGCCGTCGCCCACGGCCGGGTCACCCGGGTGGTCGAGGCGGCGGCCGGGCCGGTGATGGCCGCGGCCGGGGTGGACGCCTCGAACGTCGGCGTCGACCCGGACGCGGTGCTGCTGCTGCCGGCCGATCCGGACGGCTGCGCGCACGAGCTGCGCCAGCAGCTGGCGCAGCACAGCGGCAACGACCCGGACCGGCTGGGCGTGCTGGTCACCGACACCGCGGGGCGGGCCTGGCGGGCCGGGCAGACCGACCTGGCGCTCGGCGCCAGCGGGGTCCGGCTGGTCCACGACCACCGCGGCGAGCCGGACGCAGACGGGCGTGCTCTCTCGGTGACCAGCCGGGCGGTGGGCGACGAGCTGGCCGCCGCCGCCGACCTCGTCAAGGGCAAGGCCCGGGGCGTCCCGGCAGCCCTGCTGCGCGGCCTCCCGGCGATGGTCGACCCCACCGCTGCGGGGGCCCGGAGCCTGGTGCGGACCGGCCCTGGCGACTGGTTCGCCCGGGGGCACGTGGAGGCCGTGCGCGCGGCGCTCGGCGCGGCACCGGGCGGCCCGACGGCCTCGGCCGTCGGCATCCCCGCGACCGGCACGGAGACCGTGGCGGAGAGGCTCGCCCGGGCGCTGCGGCTGACCCTGCTGCCGCTCGCGGAGGATCTGGCCGAGCAGGCCGGCGCCGACCTCGGCGAGGACGAGCTCACCCTGGTCGCCGCGGACCGCTACGTGCTCGGGGTGCTGCGCGCCCGCGCCGAGGTCGCGCTGCACGCCGAGGGGCTGCGGGTGGTCGACGAGCGGTGGACCAGCGACGGGCTGCGCCTGCGCGTCGCCGGGCGGGACCTGAGCGCGCCGCCGGGCGAGACCTGAGCGCGCAGCCGGTCGAGCCTGGAGCGCCAGGGCCGAGGCCCGAGCACGTCCGGGCCGGCTGCCTCACCAGCGGGTCGGCAGGTGCGTCGGCAGCGAGCGGCGCGGACCCCGGCGCGGCACCCCCGGGCCGGCGCCCTCGATGATCCGCTGCGCCCGGTACCGCTGCGGCGCATAGGGCGAGAGCAGCGCGGCCATCGCCTCGTCGTCGCCGATCTCGCCGGTGAGGTTGTAGGTGACGTTGCGGGCCACGTGGTAGTCGCCGTAGCTCGGTGAGTCGGCGTCGCCGAGCGCCCGCTGGGTCACCTCGGCCGTGGTCCACACGCCCACCCCTGGGAGCGAGCGCAGCCGGGCCCGCGCCGCCTCCAGCGGCAGCCCGGCGCACTCGTCGAGCCGACCGGCCGAGCGCAGCGCGGTGACCACCACCCGTGAGCGGGAGGCGTCCACGCCGGCGCGCAGCCACTCCCAGGACGGGATCCGGGCCCAGTCCGCGCTGCTGGGCGGGCAGACCAGCCCCAGCGCGGCGCCCGGGCCGGGCGCCGGCTCGCCGAAGCGGCGCACCAGCCGCCGCTGGCTGGTGAAGGCCTCCCGGCCGGTGACCCGCTGCTCGAGCACGCTGCAGACGAGGGACTGGGCGACCAGCCCGGTGGCCGGGACCCGCCAGGCGGCGTAGCGCGGCCAGGCGCGGGCGACCAGTTCGTGGTGCGGGACGAAGCCGGAGACGTCGTCCCGCTCCCCGAGCAGATCGGGGAGCCGGTCGAGCATCCAGTCCGCTCCGCTCCCCCAGGCGCTGGCGGCCACCTGCTCGCCCTCGGGGCGCAGGTGCAGCGTGGTCGGGCCCTGCGGGGTGTGCCAGGCGAACCACCAGCCGTCCGACCGGCGCGACGAGGTCGGGTCGCCGCGCCCGCGCACCAGCGTCCCCAGGCTCAGGTCGAGGTCGACCGGGTCGGGCGGCCGGTGCGCTCTGCTGCGTTCCACGGGGACCTCAGGCGGTCGGTCCGGTCGCCAGACGGGCGGAGCCGGGCGTCAGCGACGCCGGAAGGTGAGCAGGATGAAGGTGTAGTCGAGGTCGACCCGGTCCCAGTGCACCGGTCGCTCCTGGTGGGCCAGCACCGCGTCGTCGAGGGTGCCGACGAGCTCCAGCCCGTGCGCCTCGGCGGTCGCCACGAGGTCGCGGATCTCCGCCGGGGAGAAGATGTGCACCTCGCTGCCGTAGACGGTGCGCCCGGTGGTGTCCGGCGGGTCCTGGTCGTAGTCGGTGGAGACGCACAGTACCCCGCCGGGGCGCAGCAGCCGCGCCGACTCGGCGAGGAAGCCCTCCAGCGGGACCCCGTGCTCGATCACCGACATGCACGTGATCGCGTCCAGGCGGCCGTCGGCGATCCCGGTGTCGGTGACGTCCCCGTAGCGGAACTCCACCCCGTCCCGGCTGACCGCGGCGCCGAACTCGAGGTTGATGCCCAGCAGCGAGCCCGGCTGCTCGCCCAGCCCGTAGAGGCGCAGCCACGGCAGCACCGGCGAGTAGCGGGCGCTGCCGGCGTCCATCACCCTGGCGCTCCGGCTGCCGTCGTCGGCCAGGTCCAGCACGGCGCCGATCGCGCCGAGGGCGTCCCAGTTCTTCGGCAGGTCGCGGTGCAGCGGCAGGCGCAGCCGCCGTGCCTCGGCCGCGGCCGCCTCCCAGGTGGCCCGGGAGTCCAGCACCCCGGTGGGCGGGACCGACGTCGGCAGCGGGCGGGCCGCCCCCTTCGTCCGGGCCTCGACCCGGCGCTGGCCGCCCACCCGCGCCCACAGCACGTGCTCGGCGACACGCTTGGCGACGGCGAGGACCCGGCCCCCCGGAGGCGCGGCCACCTGGCCGCCGGTGCTGGTGCTCTGCTCAGACATGGTCGTCCATCCTAGGTCGGCGATCGGGCAGGAGATGGTGGGTACGTCCCCAGAGCCAGCCGGCGCCGGCCCAGGCGACGTCGGCCACCACGGTGAGGAAGCGGGAGACGACGACGACGGCGGTCGCGGCGGCCACCGGCATCGAGGTGGCCAGCAGCAGCACGAGCACGCCGTCGCGCACCCCGACGCCGGCCGGCACGATGAAGCTGAACATGCCGATGCCGGCGGCGAGCAGGTAGCCGCTGACCGAGACCAGCAACAGGTGCCAGCCGTCGTAGCCGGCCGGGGCGACGCTGCGGGCCATCACCCAGACGGCCAGCCCGCCGGCGCCCCAGGAGAGGGTGAACCAGAGCGCCGAGAGCCCGACCGCGGCGGGGGTGAGGTCGTGCGGCAGCGGGTCGCGCCGCAGCAGCCGCATGGCCGTGCGGATCCCCCGGTTGAGCAGCGGCGGCCAGAGCAGCACCGCCAGCGCCAGGATGACCGCGACGATCGCCCACGGCGGGACCGCGCCGGCCTCGCGGGTGAGCAGGGCCGGCAGCGCCGGCAGCCCGGCGATCATCCCGGTCAGCGCCGAGATCATGATCGTCAGCAGCCCGATCACGGCGGTCCGGCTGCGCGGGACCCCCAGCCCCTTGGCCATGTCCGCCTGGACGACCACCGACCACACCGAGCCGGGCAGGTACTTGCCCAGCTGGCCGACGAAGAACACCCCGGAGGCCGGGGCGATGTGCAGCCGCGACCCGAGGTCGGCCATCAGCACCCGCCAGCCGCACACGGTGAGGAAGGGCGAGGCCAGCGAGAGGAGCACCGCGGCGACCAGGCTGGCCGGGCCGATCCGGCCGATGTCCCCTCGGACGGCGTCCCAGTTGCGCCACAGGGCGATGCCGACGGCCAGCAGGATGACGACGAGCACGACGACCCGGACGACGTCGAGCAGGCGCTTGCGCGACGAGCGTCTCGGGGCGGCCGCCGGCTCGGCCGAGGGGCTGGCGCCGGTCATCGGCGCCGCAGGGTCAGCCGGACCAGCGCGTGCGCCGCCTCCGGGTCGGCGCTGACCCGCGCGGCGTGCTGCAGCCGCGCGGTGAGGTCGCCGTCGAGGTCGCCGACGAGGGCCAGGCCGGCGCTGTCGGCGCGGGCCACGGCGCCGCGCAGGTCGGCGGTGGTGGCCACCGCGCCGTGGGCCCCGCCGACCGGCAGGGTCAGGCACAGCAGGCCGCCGTGGCGGAGCGCCCCCGCGGCCTGGTGCAGCAGCGGGCCGAGCTCGTCGACGGTGACGTCGCCGGGGTGCAACCTCGAGATGAGGTCGAGGCTCTGCGGGTCGACGTCCAGCGCCGGGGAGTCGCTCTCCTCCCCCGCCTCCACCGGGGCGAACCCGGCCGCTCGGGCCCACCGGGCGAAGGGCGAGCCCTCCCCCGAGGCGTCGACGACGACCGCCGACCGGTGCCCGTCGTCGACCGCGGCGACCAGCGCCTCAAGGGCCCCGAGGGCCGCCCAGCGGGCCATGCCGCGGCCGCTGCGCGGCAGGCCCAGCCCCCGGGCGACGGCGGTGGCCTCGTCGATCTGGGCGTCGACGGCGAGGACGTCGGTCGGACGGACCGAGGCGGGGAAGTCGCGCCGGGTCAGCTCGACGGTGGTCCCGGCGCGCTCCAGCTGCTCCCGGACCGCGCGACCGGTCCGGCGACGGGCACCCAGCAGACCTCGCCGGGCCCGCGTCAGAGGACCGGACGTGCCGCGCTCGGCGTCCGGCTCGGTCGCCGTGACCCCGGCGGCCGCACGCTCCAGCGCACCGACGTAGCGGGCCCAGGGGCCGGTGAGGTCGGGCGGGCGCACCGCCGCCAGCAGGCCGGCCAGGGTGCCCGGGTCGGCCAGCCGGCGCAGCGCGGCGGCCACCGCCGGCTCGTCGTCCGGGGGCACCAGGTAGCCGTCCACCCCGTCACGGACCTGCTCGCCGAAGGTGCCCACCCGGGAGGCGAGCACGGCCATGCCGTGGGTCTGGGCGAGCAGCACGTTCTGGCTGGCGGTGGCGCTGCGGTAGGTCAGCGCGAGCACGTCGTGCTCGGCGAGGAGGCCGGCGATGTCGTCGGCGGGCACGTAGCCGCTGCGGATCTCGACCCGGCCGCGCAGCGCCGGCTCGGCGGCCAGGCCGCGGATGGTCTCGCCCGCCTCGCCCCACATCTCCCCGGCGACGGTGAGGGTGACCTCGGGCACCTGGCGCATCGCCCGCAGCAGCACGTCGATGCCCTTGTAGCCGCGCACCAGCCCCAGCGCGAGCAACCGGGTCGGGCCGTCGTGCCGGGCCCGCTCGGCGGGCGGACCACCCGGCAGGTGCGGCGGCAGGTCGGCGACGACGACGTCGGCGGCGCCCAGCTCGCGGGCGAGGCCGGCCTGCTCGGCCGAGTGCACGACCACCGCGTCCACCCGCCGCACCAGGGCCCGCATGAGGGCGGCGTCCCCGGGGTGCGGCTCGTGCGGCAGGACGTTGTGGGCGATGACGATGCTGCGCGGGCCGCCGGCGCGGCCGGCGCCCGCCGCGGCGAGCAGGGTCAGGTGCAGCGGGACCACCGGGGGGATGACGTGCACGACGATGATGACGTCCATCTCGCGCAGCCGCCGACCGGCCCGGACCAGGGTGTCCGGGCGCGCCCAGGAGAGGGCGCGCACGGTCCGCGGGAAGGGGGTGACGTCGGGCGAGCCGCCGCTGGGCACCGACTGCTCGCCGGGGTAGAAGAAACTCGGGTAGAGGTGGCTCCAGGAGACCAGGGTCACCTCGTGGCCGGCCGCCTCGAGCTCGTGGGCGAGCGTGGTGGTGTGCGACGCGACGCCACCCTTGTACGGGTGCGTCGGGCCGACCAGGGCGACCTTCAGCGAGGCCTCCGGGCTCATCCGCGCCGCGCTAGACGGTGGTGTCGTCGCGGCTGCGCACGAGCAGGTCGGCCATCAGCGCCAGCGAGCCGATGAGCAGGCCGGCGACGAGCAGCAGGATCGTGCTGGCCGGGAAGTAGAAGGGGTGGCGGACCATGTCCACCAGACCCTTGCCGACCCCGATCAGGAAGAGGATCAGCGCCGGCGGCATGAGCACCCGCAAGGGATCGAAGTACATCACCATCCGCAGCACCTGCAGGATGTAGCGGTAGGCGTCCCGGAAGAACTTGAACTTGCTCTCCCCGGCCCTCTTCGCGTAGCTCGTCTCGACGTACCGGATGTCGTGCTGGTTCATGAGGAAGGCCAGCGTGATCGTCGTGACGCAGGAGAAGCCGGGCGGCAGCAGCCGCAGGTAGGGCAGCGAGACCGAGCGCCGGAAGGCCCGCAGCCCGGAGTTGAGGTCCGGGATGCGCTGCTTGCTCAGCCACTCGGCGATCTTGCGGATCACCCACTTCGCCGGCACCCGCGCCCACTTGTGGGTGCCCTCCTCGGTGGTCCGGGCACCGACCACCTGGTCGTAGGAGTCGTCCTCCTCGAGGATGCGCACCAGGTCGGGGATCCGCTCGTTCTCGTAGGTCATGTCGGCGTCGGTCCACACGACGATCTCGCCGCGGGCCTGCTGGGTACCGATCCGGCGGGCCGTGCCGGAGCCACCGTTGCGGCGGAAGGCGAGGATGCGGATCGCGGGATAGTCCCGGGCGGCCGTGGTGAGCACCTCGAGGGTGTTGTCGGTGGAGGCGTCGTCGATGCAGAGCAGCTCGTAGTCGAACTCGCTGGCGTCCATGACCCGGCTGATCCGCTCGATCTCCAGCAGGACGTGCTCACCCTCGTTGAAGCACGGCAGCACGACGGTCACCTGCGGGTCGCCGGGGCGCCGCTCGACCGGCTCGCCGACGCCGACGTGCTCCACGACGGGGTCGCGGCGCCCGGGGTGTCCGGCGACCGCGGGGGTCACCGAGGAGGGTGCGTTGGGGTCCCACGTCGTCTCGGACGCAGGTCGGGTCATCGGCCGCGTGGGCTCCTCGTGCTCGCTCATCTCGGGTGGCAGCCTATGCGACCCGCAGGGCGCGGCCGGTCACGGCACGCGGCGGCCGGGTCAGCCGCCCGCGGGCACCCTGCCCGTCCACACCTGCAGCGGCAGCTCGGTGGTGCCGTCGGGGCGTTCCTCGAGGATGCGCATGTCCTCCTCCAGGGTGACGTCGACGACCTGGGTCACCTCGGTGGCGCCGAGGTCGGTGAGGCTGGCCTCGTCGCGGTTGGCCAGCAGCAGCACCCGGCCGCCCCGCTCGGCGACCAGGGCGTCCAGCTGCTGGGCCGCGTCGGCGAGCGCCTCCGGGTCGTCGCGCAGGCTGCCCTCGGCGGCCAGCGCCGGGACCTCGCACATGCCGCGGGAGACCTGGGGCCACTGGTTGACCGCCCAGTCGTCGACGGCGAGCACCACGTCCTGCGGCTGCAGCGACGCGCATACCTGCTCCACCGCCGCCAGCTCGCCCTGCTCGATCCGCTCGGTGGCGTGCGGGGCGGTGGCCAGCCAGGTGGGCACCGCGGCGACGGCGAGCAGCGCCGCCCCGGCCGCGGCGGCCGCCGGGTGCTGGCCCCGCTCGGCGAGCCGCCGGGTCGCCCAGGCGGCCGCGGCGACGACGAGCACGAGCACCAGCGGGAGGGCGATGAGCAGCCGACGGTCGGCCCAGGGGTGATCCGGGGTGATCCCGGGGCGCCACAGGGTCAGCAGCGTGGAGCCGGTGGTCACCAGCAGCGCTGCGCCCCACGCGGGCAGCCGGGCGGGCTCCCCGTCCCGCCAGGCGCTGCCCAGCCGGTGGGCCAGCAGCGCCAGCGCGAGCAGCGCGACGACGAGCGCGGCCGGCCCGACCCACCAGGAGAGCCACTGCACCGAGTGCTCGGCGTAGGTCCGTCCGCCGTCCACGGTCAGCCCCTGCTCGGCCTGCATCCGGGCGACGTACATCGCCCCCGGGTCGCTGGGGTCCTGGCGCACGGTCATCACCAGCGGGCGCAGCGCCAGCCCGACGCCGACGAGCACGACCAGCCCGGCGAGCAGCCCGGGCAGCCGGCCGGTGACCGCGGCGGGCAGGCTCCACCCGGCGCGGGCCCGGCCCAGCAGCCACCAGCAGACCAGCGACATCAGCAGCACGAGCGCGACGAGCGGCACCAGCGATCCGGCGATCTCGCCGAGGTAGCGCCAGCTGACGACGCCGGCGACGAGGAAGCCGACGATCGTGCTGGCCGCGGCGCCGACGAGGACGTCCCGGGGCCAGGTGCGTCCCCGGGCCATGAGCAGCGCGGCGACCGGCACCAGCAGCATGGTCTCGCGCAGGGCGTCGATCCGCACGATCGTCGTGCCCCCGACGAGCAGCCCGGCGAGCAGCGCGGCCAGCCGCAGACCACGACCGGCGGCACCCGTCGCCCGTCCCGGTGGCCCGCCCCCGGCCGGTCCTCCCCCGGCGGCGCGGGCGTCCTCGGCGGCGGCCGCGACGAGGGTGAGCAGCAGGAAGCCCGCGGCCAGGGTGAGCCCGGCCAGCGGCTCGGAGTAGGTGGACCGGGAGGTGTGCAGCCACGGGAAGCAGGCGCCGACCAGCAGCGCCGCCGGCGCCCCCCACCAGGGCCCGACGACCCGCGAGACCAGCAGCCCCAGGGCGAGCAGGGCCAGCCCGCCGAAGACCGCCGGCGCCCAGAAGGTGGCCTCGGCCCCGGCGATCGACCACGGCAGCGAGTACCAGAGCGCCGGGCCGGGCATGAACTGCGGCTGGACGGTCGGGCTGTCCGCCGACCCGATCTCGTAGAAGGCCGGCGACTCCAGGGTGATCCCGTCGATCTCCAGCGCCTGCGGCCCGCCGATGCTCTCCGGCTCGACCGGGACCGGCCGGGAGCCGGTCTCGGCGACGTAGACCGTGGCCTGCAGGTAGCTGGCCGAGTCCCGCCGCGGCAGGATCTGCTCGGAGTGGGTGACCCCGGTCCACACGGTGACCGCGAGCACGGCGAGCACGAGCAGCAGCGCCGGCCACGGACCGCGGGCGCCGCCGCGCGGATCGGGCACCCGCGCGGACACCCGCCAGGAGGCGGCCCCGGTGACCAGCAGCGCGGTCAGCGCGACCAGCGGGTGCCAGGCGCCGAGCAGGGCGATCACCGAGCCGACGAGGCCGAGCGAGACGGTCCACAGCGCGAGCGCGACCACCGCCCGCTCGAGGACGAGGGTGGTCCGGCCGGAGCGGGGCGGTCGGGGGTCGTCCACGGCGGACACCGTAGCCGAGCGCCGTACGGTGGCCGCATGACCACACCGGCCGAGCTCTTCACCGGGCTGCTCCGCGAGGACGCGGCGGCGCCCCGGATCACCTGCTACGACGACCTGCCCGGCCCGACCCTCGGCGAGCGCATCGAGCTCTCCGGTCGTGTCCTGGGCAACTGGGTGAGCAAGGCGGCCAACGCCCTGCAGGAGGAGCACGACCTCGAGCCGGGCGGGCTGGTCCGGCTCGAGGTGGCGGCGCACTGGCGGGCCCTCTACTGGGCGCTGGCCACGTGGAGCGTCGGCGGCGGCGTGGTCCTCGGCGCAGGCGTCGACGGCGAGGAGGACGAGGTGCTGCTGGTCACCGACGACCCGGACCGCCTGCGGCCGGGTCCGGCGGTGCTGGTGACCCGCGGCGCGCTGGCCCGCCGGGCCGCGGCACCGGTGCCGGACGGGGTGATGGACGAGGCGGCCGAGCTGGCCACCTTCGGTGACGACTTCACGGCCTGGATGGAGCCCGCGGGCAGCGACCCGGCGCTGGTCACCACCGGCCGCCGGCTGGACCACGGCTCGCTGGTGGCGGCGGCCGGCGCGGCCCACCCGCTGAGCGCCGGCGCCCGGGCCCAGCTCGTGGGCCCGGGCACCGAGGAGCTGCTGCTGGGCTGCCTGGCCGCCTGGTCCGTCGGCGGGTCGGTGGTCGCCCACCTCGGGTCGCCGCAGCCGGACGTGGTGACCCGGCGGGCCCAGGACGAGGGGGTCACCGCCACCCTGGGCTGAGGCCCGCGGTCACGGGCCGCCGGGACGGGCCGGCGGGACGGGCCGGCGGACGTGGTGGTGCCGGCTCAGCCGCGCCGCGCCCGCACCTCGCGCTCCAGGGCCTGCCAGGTCAGGCCGCCGACGTAGCCGGTGCGCGACAGGCCGTGCCGGCCCTGCAGCGCACGCACCGCGTCCGCGGTGGAGGTGCCGTAGACACCGTCGTCCTTGAGCCCGAGGTAGCGCTGCAGGATCTTCACCGCGTAGCCGGTGGAGCCCTTGCGCAGCACCGTCTTGCGGTACCGCAGGAAGGGGTACTTCTGGTTCTCCAGGGCCTCCCACGTCTTCGCCGTGGTGGTGCCGGTGGTCGGCAGCCCGTTGTGCCACTGGAAGGAGCGCAGCGCCTTCTCCGTGCCGGAGCCGAAGGCGCCGTCGACGGCGACCCCGCCGAGGGCCCGCTGCAGCGTCTTGACGGCGGCCCCGCGGGAGCCGGTGCGCAGCACCGTGGACTTGAGGTTCTGGTACTCGGTGGTGGTCTTGATCGCCGGCGCGGCCGGCTTGTCCGGCGTGGTGGTGCTGCCGCCGCCACCGTTCTTCTTGTAGTCGATGCCGGCCAGGGCGCGCCACACGTTGTTGGTGACGATCCCGTCGACGATGAGGCTCTTCTTCTTCTGGAAGGCCTTGACCGCCGCCTCGGTGCCGGAGCCGAACTGGCCGTCGGCGGTGATCCCCAGCGTCCGCTGCAGCGCCTTGACGGCGGACCCGGTGGACCCCTTCTTGATGGAGGTGTCGAAGTAGCGGGCCAGCCCGCCGTCGATGTCGCCGCGGGCGGGGATCTTGCCGAGCAGGACCATCTTGTTCCAGGTGGCCTTGTCCAGCACCCCGGTGACCTTGACGTCGTTCTTGCGCTGCCAGGTCTTCAGGGCGGTGAAGGTGGCCGGGCCAAACTCTCCGTCGGCGCTGACCCCGATGACCTTCTGGGCGAGCGCCACGTCGGAGCCGGAGGCACCCTGGCGCAGCGTCGGGTAGCTGCTGCTGTCGACGACGTTGCCGGGGGTGCCGCCCGGGGTGCGGGTGACGCTGGTCCACGGCTTCCCGGTCCACCAGGACGTGCGCTGCATGGCGCCGTCCCAGCTGAAGCTGAAGTGGATGTGGTCGGTGTGCGGGCTGACGCCGCTGTAGGGCCGCCAGCCGGCGCTCATGTTGTAGGTCGACCAGATCTTGCGGTTCCAGATGATGTACATGATCCCGAAGCGGCGGGCCATGGCTGCCGGCCGACCCTGGCTGTCGGGGGCCATCAGCCAGGCGAGGACGCTGTCTGCGACCTCGCGCTCGTGGGAGTCGTAGGCGTTGAGCATCCAGTCCAGGGCACGACCCTCGGAGTGCTCGGTGAGGCCGTAGTTGCAGGCCCGGGAGATGCCGTAGCTGTACTCGCTGTAGTGGTTGGCCATGAGCCGGGCGAAGGCGGTGACCCCTGGCTTGGCGTCCGGGTCGCAGACGGTCTGCGGCAGGTACGGCGAGGCCACGTCCAGACCGCTGGGCAGGTTGCTGTTGGTCGGTGGTGCCGGCACGGCACCCTGGCGCGCGGTGGCGATCGACGCCCCCAGCGGGAGGGCGAGGGCCGGGACCATCGTCGCGCCGACCAGGCGGGCGGTACGGGACACGCGGGTGCTCCTTCGTGGCGTCGTCACGGAGGTCAGGGGGAGGACCTCTCCAGGAAGGTCAGGGGTGAGCCGTCCTGGGCCAGGGCACCAGCAGTCACACGAACATCAGCCACCCCGGCCAACCACTCTTATTCCATCCGCACCACCAGACACGCCAGACCCAAGAGGCTAATTACGTCCCTGTTGTTCGGGGATTTCGGGCTCCTGCGGGGTCCGTCGTGGCCCAGGTCACCCGCCCGATAGCCTGCGCGACATGGACAAGGTGGTCACATCCCCGGCCGACGCCGTCGCCGACATCCCGGACGGCGCCTCCCTGGCCGTCGGCGGCTTCGGCCTGTGCGGCATCCCCAGCGTGCTCATCGCCGAGCTGCACTCCCGCGGCGTGCGCGACCTGGAGTGCGTCTCGAACAACTGCGGCGTCGACGACTGGGGGCTGGGCGTGCTGCTCGACGCCGGCCAGATCCGTCGGATGGTCTCCTCCTACGTCGGGGAGAACAAGGAGTTCGCCCGGCAGTACCTCAGCGGCGAGCTGGAGGTCGAGCTCACCCCGCAGGGCACCCTCGCCGAGAAGCTGCGGGCCGGCGGCGCCGGCATCGCCGCCTTCTTCACCCGCACCGGGGTGGGCACCCAGATCGCCGAGGGCGGCATGCCCTGGCGCTACGACGGCCAGGGCAACGAGACCGCGAACATCGCCGTCGCCTCGCCGGCGAAGGAGACCCGCACCTTCAGCACCACCACGCTGGACGCCGACGGCGCCAGCGTCACGGCCGACCACGAGTTCGTGCTCGAGGAGGCGATCGCCACCGACTTCGCCCTGGTCCGGGCCTGGAAGGGCGACCGGCACGGCAACCTCGTCTTCCGCACCAGCGCCCGCAACTTCAACCCGCTGGCGGCGATGGCCGGGCGGGTGTGCGTGGCCGAGGTCGAGGAGCTGGTCGAGCCGGGCGAGATCGACCCGGACGAGGTGCACCTGCCGGGGATCTACGTCCACCGGGTGGTGGCGCTGACCCCGGAGCAGGCGCAGGAGAAGCGGATCGAGAAGCGGACGGTCACCCCGGCCGGGACGAAGGAGGCCTGAGATGGCGCTGACCCGTGACGAGATGGCGGCCCGGGCTGCCCGCGAGCTGGCCGACGGCGACTACGTCAACCTCGGTATCGGCCTGCCGACGCTGGTGCCCAACTTCGTCCCCGACGACGTCGAGATCGTGCTGCAGTCGGAGAACGGGATCCTCGGGGTCGGGGCCTACCCCGCCGAGGACGCGGTCGACGCCGACCTCATCAACGCCGGCAAGGAGACGGTCACCCTGCGCCGGGGCGCGAGCATCTTCGACTCGGCGACGAGCTTCGGGATGATCCGCGGCGGGAAGGTCGACGCCGCCATCCTCGGCGCCATGCAGGTCGCCGCCAACGGCGACATCGCCAACTGGATGATCCCGGGCAAGATGGTCAAGGGCATGGGCGGGGCGATGGACCTCGTGCACGGCGCCCGCAAGGTCGTCGTGCTCATGGAGCACGTCGCCAAGGACGGCACCCACAAGATCGTGCCGGACTGCACGCTGCCGCTCACCGGCAAGGGCGTCGTGCAGCGGATCATCACCGACCTCGCGGTCATCGACGTCACCGCCGACGGCCTGGTGCTGCGCGAGCTCGCTCCCGGGGTCACGCAGGACGAGGTGCGTGCCGCGACCGGGCCCGAGCTGGCCGTCGACCTGGGCTGAGCCGCTCGTAGAGCACGCGACGACGCGGCGCACAGGTCGTCGCCGCGGCTCACGCCTCCCGGGCCGCCCAGAGCCAGCCCGAGGGCACGACGTCGGCGTCGCCGACCGCGCGCACCCGCGTCCATCCGGGCGCCTGCTGCAGGGTGCTCGCGGTGCTCGACGGCAGGCCGGAGCCCCCGACGAGGACGACCGTCGAGGTGCCGCCGGCGAGCGCCCGGTGCAGGCTGCGGCCCGCTCCCCCGGGCACCAGCGCCACCTCGCTGCCGCCGACCGAGCGGTCGAAGTAGCGGCCCAGCGCACCGGCGACGTCGGCCGTGTCGCGCCCGGAGACCCGGATCGGCCCGATCCCCCGGCTGCGCAACGAGGACTCCACCGCGGCGGAGACGTGCGCCGTCGAGCCGAGCAGGTGCACCCGGTCCACCCCGGCCCGGCTGAGCGCTCCCCGGGTGCGCCACGGCAGCACCGTCGAGCCGGCGACGACCACGGGTTCGCGCAGCCGCCGGGCGGTCCCGGAGAAGGCGGCGGAGACCTCCTTCGAGCTCGTGGTGGTCACCGCCACCCGGGTGACGGTACGGCGCCGACGGATCTCGTCGAGGACGGCGGCGGCCACCGAGTCGGTGCTGTCCTGTCCCAGGCGGGTGACGCTCAGGCCGCGGGCGCGCAGCGTCGCCAGCACCCCGTCGCCGATGATGCCGGGACCGCCGACGACGAAGGCGTGCCGCAGCCGGGAGCCGCGCCGGTCGAGCTCGGCGAGGGTGGCCGCCGGCAGGGTGCTGCGGCCGGAGAGCAGCAGCGGCCCGGACACCGTGCCGGCCAGCGGCTGACCGATGAGGGTGTGCACCGAGTCCTGCTCGTACATCCCGGTGATGACCACCGACGACGCCGAGGACGAGGTGCGCCGGGCCATCGCCGCGGCCAGCTCCGGCGGGTAGTCCCCGGAGGTTCGCGCCGACGCGCGCCGCAGCACCGCCGAGGGCAGCCCGAGCGCACGGCGCAGGGCCGTGCCGGAGCGGGTGGCGGTGCGCCCGTCCGAGGAGGTGGCCACCGCCCGGGCCACGCCGTGCCCGGTGGTGCGCCCGCTCAGGTCCAGCGAGACGACGTCCGGCAGGCCGAAGGCGGTGGCCAGGGCGCTGCCGCTGACCGTGCGGGTCCAGCTGCGGTAGGGGTTGGCCGCGGTGAGGCTGGCGCTGTCGTAGCGGCTGCGCAGGTAGGGCAGGTAGCCGCCGAAGACGTCCTCGCTGTCCTCGCTCCAGCCGCCGTTGCTCGAGGAGTACAGCGCCTCGATCACCGCGCCCTGGTAGCGGGGCACGTAGCCGGTGGTGCTCGCTCCGGTGGCCCGCACCGCGGCCCGCCAGCGCGGCCAGGCGGCCAGCTCGCCGCCGGTGGGCAGCGGGTGGAAGACCTGGTCGGCGGTGGTGTCGGTGACGTGGCAGGCGCAGTCGCTGCGCAGACCGGCGGCCACCTTGCGCAGCGCGAAGGCGCGGGCCGCGGCGGCCTGCGCCTCCAGGGCCGCCTCCGGCCAGCTCCACGGCACCTCACGGATCTGGTCGAGGTACTCCTCGTGCAGCCGCATGTGCAGCACCGCGTCCACCCCGGAGGAGGTCGACGGGGTCAGGTGCAGCCGGCCGTAGCGGTAACGGTTGCCGGCGACCTCGAGGTCGGTGCGCGCCTCCCACACGTCGACGAGCAGCCTGCTGCCGCTGACGCTCCAGCCGCAGGCGGAGCAGGCCGCGGCGAGGGTGCTGCCGGACCGGGTGACCCGCACCTGCTGGCCGGCGCGGGCGGTGACCTGCCTGCTGCCGACGGTGATCGTCACGGTGCCGCCGCCGGAGGCGGTGGCCCGGCCGACCAGGTCGACCCGGAGACCGCGCGCTCCAGCGAGGTGGCGATGGTGGCGTCGTCGCGCACCGCGTCGTAGGTGGTGCCGCGGTAGTAGTGCGCCAGGATCCGCTGCGCGGAGTACCCCTTCTCGGCCAGCGCCCGCGCGCCGTACTGGCTCATCCCGACGCCGTGACCGAAGCCGGAGCCGGTGAGGGTCCACGAGGTCGGCGCGGCCGTGGCGGCAGCAGGCGCCGCGGCGGCGGGCGGGGCGGCAGGAGGCGCAGCCGCGGCCGATCCGACCGGGACCAGCGCCCAGGCCGACACGGCGGCGACCACGCCGGCGAGCCGGCCCCCGACCCGCCGCCGACCGGTCACGACCGGGCCTGCTGGCAGAAGCTCGGCGGCGAGGAGGTCGTCGAGCGGATCCAGATCCGGCCGCTCGTCCACGTCGGCACCGGCTCGGCCCGGCCGTCCCGGTCGATCGCGGTCAGCGTGTAGTAGTAGTACCCGGGCGGGGCCCAGGACCCGTCGGCCAGACGGCCGCTCCAGCCGGTGTCGATCGGCGAGGATGCCGAGGCGAAGCCCCGGCGGTAGCGCACCAGCCCCTCGCAGGAGTTGCGGATCTCCAGGCGGTACTCGACCCGGCCCTGCACCCGGGCGGTCAGCCCGGTGTTCGAGGCGGCCGTGCCGTAGCGCCAGGAGGTCTCGGAGGCCTTCGGGTTGTAGAACATCGCGCCCTGCGCGTCACCGGTGGCCTGGCGGATCGACGGCAGCCGGTCGTAGAGCCGCTGCCCGGGGCAGGCGGTCTGGCCGGCGTCACGGTGCCCGGAGATCGTGGGGGTGACCAGGGTGGAGCTGCCCGAGGGGATCCAGGCGTAGCGCCGCGGGTCGGCGTGGTGCCGGCCGAGCTTCCACGCGTAGAGCCGGGCGTAGGCGGACCGCACCGCGCTGGGGACGGCGGTGCTGGTGTGGTCGCCGAGCGCGCTCATCGCGAAGGAGTTCGAGTTGTAGCCGGCGGTGTGCGCCCCGACCACCGGCCGGTCGACGCCGCCGGCCCGGCCCTCCCAGACGCGGCCGAAGCGGTCGACGATGAAGTTGTAGCCGATGTCGTTCCAGCCGCGGCCCTGCACGTGGTAGCGGTAGATCGAGCGGATCATCGCCGGCACCTCGGCGGCGGAGTAGCTGTTGCTGTTGACGGTGTGGTGGACGAAGCCACCCTTGATGTCGCCGTAGGAGGGCGAGCCGCGGCGGATCGACTCGTCGGCGCCCCAGCTGGCCCGGCTGAGCACCTCCGGCTCGGCGCGCAGCGCCGAGCTGCGCGATCCGGCGGCGGCCACGTCGGTGGGCGAGGCGTCCTGCGCCGTGCTCGAGGAGTCGGCGCTGACGACGCCCGGGTCGACCAGCTCGACCTCGGCGTCCTGCGGCTCGCCGGACGTCCCGCCGGGCAGGTCGTCGATGCGCACCTGCACCGCGTCGGACTCCTCGACGATCATCGGGTCGGTCCCGCCGCGCTGGGCGGCCGCCTCCCCGGCCCCCGGGTCGGGGGCGTGCTCGTCGCTGACCGGCAGCTCGGTCCAGCCGCTCCACCCGTCGTCGGTGCGGGTCCGGGCCCACACCGCGACGTCGCTGCGCTGACCGGACCAGGTGACCCCGACGAGGCGGAAGGGGTCGGTGTCCTGCTGCGGGGTGAGGGCGACGGTGCTGGAGCGCCCGGCGCTGCTGCCCATGGCGCGGGCGCGCGGGGCGGTGGGCGCCTGGGCCGCGGCAGCGGCGTCGACGCCCCGGACCGGGAGCGACTGCTCGCTGCCCGGGCGCGGGTCGGGATCGGCGTCGGGGTCGGCCTGGGCGGCCGACGGGAGAGCGGCCGGGGTGGCCACGATCAGGGCGGTGGCGAGCAGGCGGGCGAGAGCGCGCGAGGTCTTCACGGGGTTGGTCCTCATGAGTCAGGGGGGACGAGTCAGGGGGACGAGTCAGGGGATGACGGAGGGCGCGGCGTGACGCAGAGGTGCCGCACGGTCCGGGCGCCGGGTGTCAGGGGTCGGTGTCGGGTCCCGGACGTGATGACGGCCATGACCATATGGCACTTCCGAACCAGGTGGGGGGCTATCGCCGTCGCCACTTCGTACGCCCTTCGAGCCGTCGTCAGGACGACGGGGCGAGGTGGGCGCGAGCGAGCACATCCGGTCGCCTCCGCCCGGTGCGAGGCGACCAGGTGCGCTCACTCAGCTGCTGAGGACCGCGGCGCGGCCGCGAGCGCCCGCGGCGAGGTGAGGAAGCCGATCCCCCACGACCAGTGCATCGTGGCCATCGCCAGCGGAACCCGGGCGCGCACCGCCGGCGGTTCGCCGCGGCCGGCCGACCACCCGCCGAGGCCCACGCCCACGGCGTAGCCCAGCGGCACGAGCAGCGCCGGGCGCCAACGGGTGCCGAGCGCGGTCGCCGCCAGGGTGCCGACGACCATCGCCGGCGCGGCCAGGTATCGGGCGCCCGCCGTGCCCGGGTGCTGCCGCGCGACCACCCGGCGCCACCGCCCGTAGTCGCGGTACTGCCGGGCCAGGCGCCGCACGCTGCCGCGCGGGCGGTAGGTGACCCGCAGGGCGGGGGTGAACCACACCAGGCCGCCCGAGGTGCGGATGCGGTGGTTCATCTCCCAGTCCTGGGCGCGGGCGAAGTGCGGGTCGTAGCCGCCGACGCGGCGCAGCGCCTCCCGGCGGAAGACCCCGAGGTAGACGGTGTCGGCCGGGCCGGCGCCGCCGCCGACGTGGAAGCGGGCCGAGCCGACCCCCAGCGGCGAGGTCATGGCGCAGGCCACCGCCCGCTCGAAGGGCGTCCGGCCGACGGCGTGCATGATGCCGCCGACGTTGTCGGCCCCGGTCTCGGCCAGCTCGGCAACGGCCAGGCGTAGGTAGTCCGGCGGGATCTCGGCGTGCGCGTCGACCCGCGCGACCACCTCGCCGGTGGCGGCCTCGATGGCCCGGTTCAGACCGTCGGGGGTGCGCCCGCTCGGGTTGTCCACGAGCACCACCCGGGGATCGGCGGCGGCCATCTCGGCGGCCACCCGGGGGGTGTCGTCGGAGCAGGGACCGACGGCGAGCACGACCTCGAGCTCGCCGGGCCAGTCCTGCTGCAGCACCTGACGGACCGAGGCGGCCAGGTGCGCCTCCTCGTCCAGGACGGGCATGACGACGCTGACACGCTGGACTTCGCTGGGCACCGCCCCAGTATGGCGGCGCGTGTCGCGCCGTCCGTCCCCACCCAGGCGCACCTCGTACCCTGTCTCGCATGCCTGACCCCTCTGACCGCCCGCGTCGGCCTGCTCGCCCGCCTCGGCGCCCCGGCGACGAGGACGAGGCGATGACCTTCGACATGCGCCGCGGTCGGCGCCCGAAGGCGGACGAGACCGCGCGCGCGATCCCCACCGGGCGCCGCGACCCGCAGCAGGCGACCCAGCAGGTCCCCTCGGGTCGGGGCGGCGCACGCCCCTCGTCCGCCGGACGCCAGCGGTCCGGCACCCGCTCCGGCTCCGGGGTGGCGGCAGCGCCGTCCGCCGGCGCGGCCGGTGGCGAGCCACGCACCCGGGTCATGCCCGTGGCCGGAGCCGGCGAGGGTGCCCGCGGCGCAGGCCCGGACGGTCGGGGCGAGCGTCCGGGGGGTCGCGCACCGGGCGAGCGAGGGCCTGGCGAGCGCGGACCGGGAGGTCGCCGACCCGGCGACGAGGCCGGTCGTGGCGGCCCGCCGCGAGGCCCCCGTGACGAGCGCGACGGCGGTCGTCCGCGCCGCGGACGACGTGGCCGCCGCATCCTCACGGTGCTGGCGGCGCTGGTGCTCGTCTGGGCGCTGGCCACCGTGTGGGCGGTCAACAGCGCATGGGACCAGGTGAGCACGGTGGACGCGACCCCGGACGGGGACCGCCCGGACAGCGCCGGGCGCAACACCCTTCTCGTCGGCTCGGACAGCCGCGCCGACCTCACCCAGGAGCAGCGCAACCGCCTGGGGACCGGTCAGGACACCGGCGGTGCGCGCACCGACTCGATCATCGTGCTGCACCAGGGCGGCGGCGACCCGACCCTGCTCTCGATCCCGCGGGACAGCTATGTGGAGATCCCCGGGCACGGGATGAACAAGATCAACGCCGCCTACGCCATCGGCGGGCCGGAGCTGCTCGCCGAGACCATCGAGCTCAACACCGGGCTGCGGATGGACGGCTACATGGAGATCGGCTTCGACGGCTTCGCCAACGTCGTGGACGCGGTGGACGGGGTGTGGATCTGCGTCCAGCAGGACATGGACGACGAGCAGGCGCACATCAACCTCAAGAAGGGCTGCCAGACCCTCAACGGCACCGACGCCCTGGGCTACGTGCGGGCCCGCTACTCCGACCCGGAGGGCGACCTCGGCCGGGCGCAGCGGCAGCGCCAGTTCCTCGGGGCGCTGATGGGTGAGGTGGTCACCCCGGCGAACCTGCTGCAGCCGTGGAAGATCCACGGGCTGGGCGGCGACGCGGCCAGCAACCTCACGGTCGGCGAGGACGACTCGATGATCGGCACCGCCCGGGCCTTCTGGGCGATGCGGGCTGTCGCCAACGGCGAGGGCAACTCGGTGACGGTCCCCGTGGACGACAACAACTACGCCACCGAGGTCGGCTCCGCGGTGCACTGGGACGAGCAGCGCAGCCAGCAGCTCTTCGACCAGCTGGCGAACAACGAGGAGCTCACCGTCACCCCCAGCGACGACTCCTGACCCTCGCCCCCTCCCCCCTCCTCTGCCCTCCCATTACTCCCCAACCCCCTAGGCAGCTGCATCCGCTCACCCTGCAAGCCGAGCGAAGGGGACGAAGGTGAGCGTCTGCGTGCCGGGTCCCCATGCGTGGCGGCCATCACACCTCGGTAGCGTGGAGCGGGTGGGCCGCCCGCGGCACGGCCCGCCCTGTGACCCGAGCGCCGCACGAGGAGCAGTCGTGGAGCGGATCGGAGTCGTCGGTGGCGGGCTCATGGGGGCGGGCATCGCCGAGGTGTGCGCCCGTGCGGGCAGCGCGGTGGTCGTCGTCGAGTCCGAGCAGACCCGCGCGGACGACAGCCGGGCGCGCCTGGAGAAGTCGCTGCGGCGGGCACAGGAGCGCGGCAAGCTCGACGACGCCGAGGCCGTCCTGCAGCGGATCACGGTCACCACGGAGCTGGAGGACCTGGCCGACCGGCAGCTCGTCGTCGAGGCGATCGTCGAGGACGAGAGCGCCAAGGTCGACCTCTTCAAGCGGCTGGACCAGATCGTCACCGACCAGGACGCGATCCTCGCCTCCAACACCAGCTCGATCCCGATCATGAAGCTGGCCACGGTGACCAGCCGGCCCTCGCACGTCCTCGGCATCCACTTCTTCAACCCGGTACCGGTGCTCAAGCTCGTCGAGCTGGTGCCCTCGCTGATGACCGCCGACGAGACCACCGAGCGATCCCGGGAGTACGTCGAGGGGAGCCTGGGCAAGAACGCGATCACCTGCCAGGACCGGGCCGGCTTCGTCGTCAACGCGCTGCTCATCCCCTTCGTGCTCAGCGCGATCCGGATGTACGAGTCCGGCTTCGCCACGGCCGAGGACATCGACCAGGGCCTCGTGCTGGGTGCGGCGCACCCGCAGGGTCCGCTGGCGCTCGCCGACCTCATCGGTCTGGACACGACGATGTCGGTCGCGCAGTCGCTCTACGAGGAGTTCAAGGAGCCGCTCTACGCTCCCCCGCCGCTGCTGGCCCGGATGGTCGACGCCGGGCTGCTCGGCCGCAAGGTCGGGCGGGGCTTCTACACCTACGACCGCTGAGCCGCCGCGCCCGGACCTCGAGGCCTGACCTCGGGTCCGGGCCCGGAGCCCCGGACCGGGCACAGGCGCTCACCTTCGTCCTATCCGCTCGGCGTGCAGGCTGAGGGGATACAGCTGCCTAGGCAGTTGGGGAAGAGGGAGCGGCGGGTAGAGGGGGTCAGCGGGTGGAAGGGAGGCCGGCGAGGAGCTGGCGGGCCATGACGAGCCGCTGCACCTGGTTGGTGCCCTCGTAGATCTGGGTGATCTTGGCGTCGCGCATCATCCGCTCCAGCGGGAAGTCGCGGGTGTACCCGGCGCCGCCGAGCAGCTGCACCGCGTCGGTGGTCACCTTCATCGCCACGTCGGAGGCGTAGCACTTGGCGGCCGCGCCGAAGTAGGTGAGGTCGGCGTCCCCGCGCTGCGACTTCGCTGCGGCGACGTAGACCATCTGGCGGGCCGCCTCGACCTCCATCGCCATGTCGGCCAGCATGAACTGGATGCCCTGGAAGTCGGCCACCGCGCGGCCGAACTGCTGACGCTCCTTGACGTAGGCCAGCGCCTCGTCGATGGCGCCCTGGGCGATCCCGACGGCCTGGGCGCCGATGGTGATCCGGGTGTGGTCGAGGGTGCGCAGCGCGATCCTCAGCCCGTCGCCCTCGCCGCCGATGATCCGGTCGCCGGGGATGCGCACGTCGTCCAGGTGCAGCTCGCGGGTGGGGCTGCCCTTGATCCCGAGCTTGCGCTCCTTCTCGCCGAAGCCGAAGCCCTCGTCCCCCTTCTCCACGACGAAGGCGGAGATGTTGCGCCCGCGCTCCCCGTCCGGGTCGGTGACCGCCAGGACGGTGTAGAACTCGGAGATCCCGGCGTTGGTGATCCACGCCTTGGTGCCCTTGAGCACCCAGTCGTCGCCGTCCCGGGTGGCCTTGGCCCGCATCCCGGCGGTGTCCGAGCCGGCCTCGCGCTCGGAGAGGCCGTAGGAGAAGAAGCCCTCCCCGGAGGCCAGCCGGGGCATGTACCGGGCGTTGATGTCGGCGTCGCCGCCGAGGATCACCGGCATCGAGCCGAGCTTGTTCACAGCGGGGATGAGCGAGGAGCTGGCGCAGACCCGGGCGACCTCCTCGATGATGATGCACACCGCGAGCGCGTCCGCGCCGACGCCGCCGTGCTCCTCGGCGACGTGCGCGGCGTGGAAGTCCGCGGCGACCAGCGCGTCGTGCGCCTCCTGCGGGTACCGGCTGTCCTCGTCGACCGCGGCGGCGAAGGGGGCGATCTTGTCCCGCGAGACCGCGCGCACCGCCTCACGGAGGGCCTCGTGGTCCTCGGTGGTGCGGAAGAGGTCGGTGTCAGCGTTGGTGGTCACGCCGCCGATGCTATCCAGCGGCCCACCGGGCTCAGCTGTCGGTGCCGAAGAGGTCCCGGGTGTAGACCTTCTCGGCGACGTCCTCGAGCTCGGGCACCCGCCGGTTGGCCACGATGACGTCGGCCATCGCCTTGAACTCCTCGAGGTCGCGGACCACCCGCGAGCCGAAGAACTCGTCCTCGTCGAGCTCCGGCTCGAAGATGACCACCTCGACGCCCTTGCCCTTGATCCGCTTCATGATCCCCTGGATCGAGGAGGCGCGGAAGTTGTCCGAGCCCGCCTTCATGATGAGCCGGTGCACGCCGACCACGTCGGGCCGACGGCGCAGGATGTCCTCGGCGACGAAGTCCTTGCGGGTGCGGTTGGAGTCGACGATCGCCTGCATGAGGTTCTGCGGGACGTCGCTGTAGTTGGCCAGCAGCTGCTTGGTGTCCTTGGGCAGGCAGTAGCCGCCGTAGCCGAAGGACGGGTTGTTGTAGTGGCCGCCGATCCGGTGGTCCAGCGCCACGCCGTCGATGATCTGCCGGGTGTTCAGCCCGTGCGTCGCGGCGAAGGTGTCCAGCTCGTTGAAGTAGGCGACCCGCATGGCCAGGTAGGTGTTGGCGAAGAGCTTGATCGCCTCCGCCTCGGTGGGGTCGGTCAGCAGCACCGGGACGTCGGTCTCCTGCGAGCCCTCGACGAGCAGGTCGGCGAAGCGCCGGGCCCGCTCGGAGACCTCGCCGACGACGATCCGCGAGGGGTGCAGGTTGTCCCGCAGCGCCTTGCCCTCGCGGAGGAACTCGGGGCTGAAGATGAGGTTGTCGGTGCCCAGCCGCTCGGAGAGCCCTCGGGTGAAGCCGACCGGGATGGTCGACTTGATGACCATGGTGGCCTCGGGGTTGACCGCCATGACGTCGGCGACCACCCCTTCGACGCTGGAGGTGTTGAAGTAGTTCGTGCCCGGGTCGTAGTCGGTGGGCGTGGCGATGACCACGTACTCGGCGCCGGCGTAGGCGTCCTCGGTGTCCGTGGTGAAGCGCAGGTCCAGCTCACGGTGGGCGAGGAAGTCGCTGATCTCCTCGTCGTGGATGGGGCTGCGCCCCTCGCCGAGCATGGCTACCCGGCGCTCGTCGATGTCGTACCCGACGACCTCGTGGTGCTGGGACAGCAGGACGGCCATGGACAGACCCACGTAGCCGGTCCCGACGACGGCGATCTTGGTGCTCACGCGATTCCTCTTCGGTAGACGTCACCGGGGGGCTGGCGGCCCCGACGCATTATGACCCACGCGCCCGACCGTCCGTGATCTGATGTCGGCATGGCGTACGAGCACCAGAACGACAACGACACCATCCGCAGCCTGCTCAACGACCCGGGCACCTGGGTGGTCGTCGGCCTGAGCAACGACACGGAAACCGACGCCTACCAGGTCTCCCGGTGGCTGCGGGCCGAGTGCCACAAGGGGATCATCCCGGTGCACCCGGACGCCGAGGAGGTCGACGGCGACACCGGCTACGCCAGCCTGGCGGACATCCCGGACCAGGACGTCAAGGTCATCGACTGCTTCGTCTCCTCGGCGAACGTCGGCGCGGTCGTCGACCAGGCCATCGAGCACAAGGACCGGCTGCAGATCGACGCGGTCTGGATGCAGCTCGGGGTGGTCGACGCGGACGCGGCGCAGCGTGCCCGCGAGGCCGGGCTGGACGTCGTCATGGACACCTGCCCGAAGATCGAGGCCCGCCGGATGCGCACCGAGGGCTCCGCCCGCTGACCGACCGGCGCTCCGCGCCAGGCCCTGACCCCCGGCCGCTGACCGCAGCGGCGTCAGCCGTCGGCCAGGCGGGCGCGCAGGCGCTCCCCCTTCGCCCGGGCCTGGGCGCCCAGGTCGGCGGCGTGCTGCACCAGACGGGCCCGCAGCGCGACGTCGTATGCGCTCTCTCCCGAGGCGAGGATGCGCGCGGCCAGCAGACCGGCGTTCGCGGCGCCGCCGATCGCCACGGTGGCCACCGGGATCCCGGCCGGCATCTGGGCGATCGAGAGCAGGCTGTCCATCCCGTCCAGGGTCTTCAGCGGCACCGGGACCCCGATCACCGGCAGCGGGGTCAGCGAGGCGACCATGCCCGGCAGGTGGGCCGCTCCCCCGGCGCCGGCGACGATCACCCGCAGCCCTCGGTCGGCGGCCCGCTCGGCGTAGTCGACCATCTCCCGCGGCATCCGGTGGGCCGAGACGACATCGGCCTCGTAGGGCACCCCGAGCCCCTCCAGGGTGGTCGCGGCGGCCTCCATCACCGGCCAGTCGCTGTCGCTGCCCATGATGATGCCGACCAGCGGCTGCTCGCTCATGCCGTCCTCCTGCCCGTGCTCACTGCGTGATCGCCCCTTCGATGTAGCCGGCGGCGTGCCGGGCCCGCTCCCGCAGGTCGGCCAGCTCGGTCCCGGAGACGTTGACGTGGCCGATCTTGCGTCCCGGCCGCACGCCCTTGCCGTAGAGGTGCACCTTGGCCTCCGGGTCCCGGGCCATGACGTGCCGGTACGCCGGGTAGAGGTCATCGTGGTGGCCGCCGAGCACGTTGCCCATGACCGTCCACGGCGCCCGCGGGCGGGGCGAGCCCAGCGGCAGGTCGAGCACCGCCCGCAGGTGCTGCTCGAACTGCCCGGTGACCGCGCCGTCCATGCTCCAGTGCCCGGAGTTGTGCGGGCGCATCGCCAGCTCGTTGACGACCACCGAGCCGTCGGCCAGCTCGAAGAGCTCGACGGCCAGCACCCCGGTGACCGCCAGGGCGGCGGCGATCTCCAGGGCCACCTCGGTGGCCGCCACCGCGGCGTCCTCGCCCAGGTCGGGCGCCGGGGCGATCACCTCGGTGCACACCCCGTCGGTCTGCACGGTCTCGACGACCGGCCAGGCCGCCGCCTGGCCGGAGGGGCTGCGGGCGACCAGGGCGGCCAGCTCCCGGACGAAGGGGACCCGCTCCTCCAGCAGCAGCTGCTCCCCCTTCTCCTGGGCGGTGGCCAGCCAGTCGGTCAGGTCCTCCGGACCGGCGGCGACGAGCACGCCCTTGCCGTCGTAGCCGCCGGTGGGGGTCTTGGCGACCAGCGGCCAGCCGACCTCGGCGGCGAAGGCGTCCACCTGCGCGGCGTCGGCGACCGCCGCCCACCGCGGGCAGGGCACCCCGGCGTCGGTGAGCGCCCGGCGCATCACGAGCTTGTCCTGGGCGTGCCGCAGCGCCTCCGGGCGGGGGTGGACGGCGACCCCGTCGGCGACCAGCGCGGCCAGCACGTCGGCCGGCACGTGCTCGTGGTCGAAGGTGACGACGTCGCAGCCGGCGGCGAAGTCGCGGACCGCCTCCAGGTCGTCGTGGGCGCCGACGGGGGCCGACGGGACCGCCAGCGCGGCCGCCGCGGTCTCGCTCTCGGCGAGGACGGAGAGGGTGATGCCGAGCTCGGTGGCGGGACCGGCGCACATCCGGGCCAGCTGCCCACCACCGATGATCCCGACGACCGGGAAGCCGCCCGGGGCACGCTGAGGTCGAGGCACGATGCCGAGGATATCGGCCGCGGCGACTACCCTGCTCGGGTGTCAGGATCAGGATCCGGGGACGAGCAGGCCACGACGCGCGCACCGCGCCGGGGTCTCGTCGGCCTCGTCGACACCATCTGGCACGAGATGGCGAAGTTCGGCCTCATCGGGCTGATCAGCTTCGTCATCGACCTCGGCGGCATGAACCTGCTGACCCACACCGTCCTCGAGGACAAGGTCACCACCGCCAAGATCCTCAGCGGCGTCGCGGCCACCCTCTTCGCCTGGGTGGGCAACCGGTCCTGGACCTTCGCCCACCGGCGCAGCCGCCCGGTCAGCCACGAGGTCACCCTCTTCTTCGTGGTCAACGGGCTCGCCCTGGGCATCTCGACGCTGTGCCTGGTGATCTCGCACTACGTGCTCGGCTTCGAGTCGCGGCTGGCCGACAACATCAGCACGATCTTCGGGATCGGGCTGGGCACGATCTTCCGCTTCTGGGCCTACCGGGCGTTCGTCTTCGCCAACGAGCCGATGGACGTGGACACCTCGCCGCTGGCGCACGACGACGAGGCCGAGGGCGACGAGGCCGAGGGCGGGCGCGCGGACCGGGCGGGCACCGAGGCGACGCGCCAGCGCGACTGACCCGCAGGCGGACTGCCGAGGTCGCCGGAGGTCGCCAGGGCACCGCCGGGTCAGCGCGAGCGCGGGCCGGCGAGGAAGACCGAGAAGATCGCCGGGCGCGCCTGCACCAGCTCCAGCCGGCCACCGTTGCGCAGCGCGATCTGGCGGGCCAGGGCCAGACCGATGCCCGAGCCGCGCGAGGTGACCGAGCGCTCGAAGATGTGCGGGGCGATCGCCGCCGGGATCCCGGTGCCCTCGTCGCGCACCTCGACGAGCACCGCGAGCCCGCGCCGCGAGACGTCCACGGTCACCGTGCCGGCCCCGTGCTCCAGGGCGTTCTCGACGAGGGTCTGCATGACCTGGGCCAGGTCGGCCGGCGCGGCCCGCACCAGCAGACCGCGCTCCCCCTCCACCCGCATGCTGCGCCGCGCGGCGGTGAAGGCCGGCTGGTACTCGCGCTGCAGCCCCGCCAGCACCGAGTCCAGCGAGATCTCCGGCAGCGCCGCGTCACCGTCCTTGCTGCGGGCCAGCAGGGTGTCGACGACCCCGGTGAGCCGCTCCACCTGGGCCATGGCGATGCCCGCCTCGTCCCGGGCGACGGCGAGGTCGTCGGTGTCCACGATCTCCTCCAGCCGCATCTGCAGCGCGGTCAGCGGGGTGCGCAGCTGGTGCGAGCCGTCGCGCACCGCCTCCTGGGCGCTCGCCTGCCGCCGGGCGACGGCGGCGGCCCGCTCGGCCAGCTGCTGGTTGGCCTCGTCGATCTCCTGCAGGCCCACCGGCTCGCCGGCCCCGGCCTGCGGCCCGTCCCCGAGCGCGTCGACCTGGGAGCGCAGCCGCTGCATGCCCCGCTCGTGCCGACGCAGCACGACCTCCGCCGCAGCCAGCCCGAGCCCCGCGGCCAGGGCGGCCGCGGCGACGGCGGCGGCGAGCACCACCGCGCCGTCGCCCTCGGACCGCCCGGCGAGGCGCAGCACGAGGACGTGACCGAGCACGGCCAGGCCCGCGGCCACCACCGCCACGCCGACGACCAGCCGCCGCAGCACCTGCCGCAGGCCGGTCACGGGTCGAACCGGAAGCCGATCCCGCGCACGGTCGCGATGTGCCGGGGCGCCGCGGGGTCGTCGCCGAGCTTGCGGCGCAGCACGGAGACGTGCATGTCGAGGGTCTTGGTCGACCCGAACCACTCGGTCTCCCACACCTCGGCCATGAGCTGCTCGCGCGAGACCACCTTGCCGCTCTCGCGGACCAGCACCCGGAGCACCTCGTACTCCTTCGTCGTCAGCGGCAGCTCCTCGCCGTGGAACCAGGCGCGGCGAGCCTCCGGGTCGACCTGGACGGTGTCCTCGGCCGGGCGCTGCTGCTCGCTCGGCTGGCGCCGCAGCAGCGCCCGCACCCGGGCCATCAGCTCGGCCAGCCGGAAGGGCTTGGTGACGTAGTCGTCGCCGCCGGCGTCCAGTCCGACGACGGTGTCCACCTCGTCGGCGCGGGCGGTGAGGATGAGCACCGGCACGGTGGCGCCGGTCGCCCGCAGCCGGCGGCAGACCTCGAGCCCGTCGAGCGTGGGCAGCCCGAGGTCGAGGATCACCAGGTCCGGCTCCTGGGTGGTCGCCGCCTCGAGGGCGGCCTGCCCGTCCGCGTGCGCGGTGACCTGGTAGCCCTCGCGCAGCAGGGCGCGCGAGAGCGGGTCGGCGATGCTCGCATCGTCCTCGGCGAGCAGGACGCGTGTCATGCGGGTGATCCTAGGTGGTCGTGGCGCGGCCGGCCGGGACTACGGGTGGACACCGGGCTGCGGTCCGCGGACGCCGGTGACCCGGACCAGCCGGGAGGGCACCACCTCACCCAGCCCGCGCAGGGTGCGCCGCCGGGTCGGGGTCGTGGAGAAGGCGCTCAGCGGTGCCAGCAGCCGGGCCAGCGGGTCGTCGACGAAGACGCCGCTGGCCGGGGCCGCGGCGGTCAGCCGGCTGGCCCGGTTGACGGTGGTGCCGAAGACGTCGCCGAGCCGGTGCACGACGTTGCCGTGGGCCATCCCGACCCGGGCGTCCGGCAGCAGGTCGTCGGCGGCCATCGCCTCGACGAGGTCCAGCGCGATGGCCGCGGCCGGGGCCGCCTCCGCGGTGGAGAACATCACCTCGTCGCCGGCGGTCTTGACCACCCGGCCGCCGTGGGCGGTGACGATGTCGGTGCACAGGTCCTCGAAGCGCTGCACCATCCGGGCCAGGTCGCGCTCGTCGAGGCGGCGCACCACCGAGGTGAAGCTGACCAGGTCGGCGAAGCCGATGACCAGCGGCTGCGCGGCGGGGTCCTCGTCGCTGGAGGCGGTGGTGATGACCTGGTTGATGGCCGCCGAGAGCTGACGGCGCCAGACGTAGGCCAGCAGCGGCTCGAGGTCGTCGACGTGCTCGGCGACCCGGATCGCGGTCTCCTCGGTGATCGCCGCGGTGGCCTCGCGGGACGGCTCGAGGTCGCCCAGCTCGCGGGTCACCTCCTCCAGCAGCAGCTGGGTCTGCCAGCTGGCCAGCCGGTCCATGGTGCGGGCCAGGGCGCGGGTCATCGCCAGCGCGAACTCCTCCTCGACCTCGCCGCGGCGGACCAGGTCGGCGACCCGCTGCAGCGCCTCGAGGTCGGCCTCGGTGAACATCGCGTCGCCCTCGCCGACCAGCGGGAAGCCGAGGGCGTGCCAGAAGCGGCGGGCCGAGCGCACCGAGACCCCGGCGCCGCGGGAGACCTGGCGCCGACCGAGCGAGGCCGGCCGGCCCAGCAGAGCACGCTCGAGCACGTCGGGCAGCGGGTCCCGCCCCAGCCGCTTGGTCCCGTCGTCGGCGCGCGCCCCGGGGTCCGCCTCGCTCGCGTCCGACGGGGTGCTCGGGGGCGCCGAGGGCTCGCGGTCGTCCGCGTCCATCCTGCGCCCTCCTTCGTCCGCTGTGCTCGTCGGTGCCCGGGTGACGCGCCGGCCTCAGCCGGACGCTGCGTCCGTGCCCGGCGGCCGGATGTGGTGCACGTCACCGGCGCTGAGGCTATCGAAGCGCCCCCGCAGCCGCAGGCCCCCGTCGTCGGCCACGCCGTCGACGTGGTGGCGCTGCACGCTGCCGTCCGGCAGGTGCACGTCGACCTCGCGCCCGATCGTCACGCACGCCGAGCGGTACTCCTCCCGCACGGCGGCCGCCTGCGTGCCGCCCGCGCGCACCGCGGCGTGCCGGCGACGCAGCCCGATCAGCAGCCGGGCCGCCAGCCCGGTCCGGTCCACCGTCCCGCCGGCCAGCCGCACCGAGGTGGCCCCCGGGACCGGCAGCTCGTCGCGGTCGTGGTCGACGTTGACCCCCGCGCCGACCACCACGAGGTCGGTGCCCGGCACCAGCTCGCAGAGGATGCCGCAGGTCTTGCGGTCCTCGTCGGCCGGCAGCAGCACGTCGTTGGGCCACTTCAGGTCTGCCTGGACGCCCGCGGCCGCGACGGCCTCGCGCACCGCGAGCCCGGTCACCAGCGGCAGCCAGCCGTCCGGCTGCACCCGGGGCACGAGCACCGAGACGGCCACCCCGGCCCGAGGCACCTCGCCCCAGCGCCGCCCCAGGCGGCCCCGGCCCGCGGTCTGCTGCTCGGCCAGCACCGGCTGCCAGGGCACCCCGAGGCGGCGGGCCTCGACGTTGGTCGAGCCCACCTCGGCCAGCACCACCGGGGGCTGCCAGCCGTCCTGCCCGGGCAGGGCCTGCGTCAGCCGACGGACGTCGACGGATGTCCTCACCCGGGCAAGGCTAGGGTGGGCCGCATGTCGCAGAGCACCGAGTCCTCCGTGGAGGCCAACCAGAGCATCGGTGGGACCGACGTCCCCGCGGACATCGACATCCACAGCACCGCCGGCAAGCTCGCCGACCTCAAGCGCCGGGTCGCCGAGGTCGCCCACGCCGGGTCCGAGCGGGCGGTGGAGAAGCAGCACGCGCGAGGCAAGAAGACCGCGCGCGAGCGGATCGCGATGCTCCTCGACGAGGGCAGCTTCGTCGAGATGGACAAGTACGCCCGGCACCGCAGCACGAACTTCGGCCAGGAGGCGAACCGTCCCTACGGCGACGGCGTGGTCACCGGCTACGGCACCGTCGACGGTCGCCAGATCGCCGTCTTCGCCCAGGACTTCACCGTCTTCGGCGGCTCCCTCGGTGAGGTCTTCGGAGAGAAGATCGTCAAGATCATGGACTTCGCGATGAAGATCGGCTGCCCGGTGGTCGGCCTCAACGACTCCGGCGGCGCCCGCATCCAGGAGGGCGTGGTCTCGCTCGGCCTCTACGGCGAGATCTTCAAGCGCAACGTGCACGCCTCCGGGGTCATCCCGCAGATCAGCCTCATCATGGGCCCGTGCGCCGGCGGGGCGGTCTACTCCCCCGCGGTCACCGACTTCACCGTCATGGTCGACCAGACCTCGCACATGTTCATCACCGGCCCGGACGTCATCAAGACCGTCACCGGCGAGGACGTAGAGTTCGAGGACCTCGGCGGCGCCCGCAGCCACAACACCAAGTCCGGTGTGGCGCACTACATGGGCAGCGACGAGGAGGACGCCATCGACTACGTCAAGGCGCTGCTGTCCTACCTGCCGAGCAACAACCTCGAGGACCCGCCGGTCTACGGCGAGGAGCTCGACCTCGCGGTGACCGACGAGGACCGCTTCCTCGACACGGTGATCCCGGACTCGGCGAACATGCCCTACGACATGAAGGGGGTCATCGAGCACGTCGTCGACGACGGCGAGTTCCTCGAGGTGCACCCCCTCTTCGCGCCGAACATGATCTGCGGCTACGCCCGGATCGAGGGCCGCTCGGTCGGGGTCGTGGCGAACAACCCGATGCAGTTCGCCGGGACGCTGGACATCGACGCCTCGGAGAAGGCGGCCCGCTTCGTGCGCACCTGCGACGCCTTCAACGTGCCGGTGCTCACCTTCGTCGACGTCCCCGGCTTCCTGCCCGGAACCGACCAGGAGTGGGACGGCATCATCCGGCGCGGCGCCAAGCTCATCTACGCCTACGCCGAGGCGACCGTGCCGCTGGTCACCGTCATCACCCGCAAGGCCTACGGCGGCGCCTACGACGTCATGGGCTCCAAGCACCTCGGCGCCGACATCAACCTCGCCTGGCCGACCGCGCAGATCGCCGTGATGGGCGCCCAGGGCGCGGTGAACATCCTCTACCGCAAGCAGCTGGCGGCGGCCGAGAGCGAGGGTCGGGACGTCGAGGAGGCGCGGCAGGAGTTCATCACCGCCTACGAGGACGCGCTGGCCAACCCGTACGTGGCGGCCGAGCGCGGCTACATCGACACGGTGATCACCCCGAGCAACACCCGGATGAACGTCTCCCGGGCGCTGCGCGCGCTGCGCAGGAAGCGGGAGAGCCTGCCGGCCAAGAAGCACGGGAACATCCCGCTGTGACCCGGTCGCCTGCTGAGGGATCTGACCCGGAGGCCACGGAGGCCACGGAGGCCACGGAGGCCACGGAGGCCACGGACGAGCCGACCTCGGTGCGCGCCATCGAGGTGCTCGGCGAGGCCACCGACGAGCAGGTCGCCGCGCTGCTGGCCGTGATCAGCGGCCTCGGCGGCGGAGAGCCGGAGGAGGCTCCGCGCCCCGTCTCGCGCTGGGCCTCGCGCGAGCGCCTGGTGCGTCGCCCGGTCTCCCCCGGTCCGGGCGGCTGGCGGGCCTCGGCCTTCCCCCGCTGACCCTCCCCGTCACCCCCTCCGCCTCTGGGTCGAGGTGATACCCACCCCCTTCGACGGCGTGGATCACCTCGACCGCCGCGGTCTCGCGAGCATGCTGCGGATCTGCGCGGCGAACCGACCTTCGTACAGCCGCAGCCCCAGCAGGTCCACCCGCAGCAACGGCTCGCCCCCGATGACCAGGTCGTTGGTGCGCAGGTGGTCCAGGGCCACGTGCGCGCCCGCGCGGTGACCGCTGCCGTCGACCTCGATGCCGAAGCCCGCCTCCTCCCAGAAGGCGTCGAGGTAGCAGCGACCTCCCGGCGTCTCGCGCACCACCTGGCGGGACGGGGGCGGCAGCGCGTGCCGCCGGCACATCGCCCCCAGGTCGAGCTCGCCGATCGACTCGACCCCGCCGTGCACCGCCTCCCCGATCTCCCGCAGGTGACGCCGGCGCGTCCGACCCGGAGGCTGCCGGGTCAGGTCTCGCAGCGCGGCGGCATCGACGAGGCGCTGCTGCACGGGCATGACCAGCAGCAACGCAGCCTGGCGGTCGCTGACCGCCCAGTGCCCCGCCCGAACGCTCGCCCACAGCGGTGCTGTCACCGGCACCGCCCGGGCGAGCACCTCTCCCGCCGCGCGGCGCGCCACCTTGTGCAGCACGACGTCGCCGGGGGCGCTCACCCGTGCCGTGTGCGGCACCGAGACGTGCACCCGCTCGTCCTGGTACCCGGTCAGCCCGTGCCAGGCCAGCGCCGACACCCCGTCCAGCGCGGCCACCCGTTCCCCCACCTCCCACACCGCGCGCACGGCACGTCCTCGGGCGCTCAGCGGGCCGTTGTGCAGGGCCACCGCCTGCTGCCCCTGCACGACCCAGCGACCGGCCCGGACCTCCCGACGCACCTGCTTGTGGGTCCAGCCGTGCTCGCGCAGCTGCCGGCGACCGAGCACCAGCCCGCTGGCGGAGGCGAGGTCCCGGAGCGTCTCGACCGAGGTAGCCATGCCTGAGGGTCACCCCCGGCAGATCGCCCTGGCCCCCCACGGTCGCGCATGGTGGACGGGACCTCGACCAGCCGACCCCCTGTGCATGACGCGCGTCCACCCGTGGGTCGAGGTGATACCCACCCCCTTCGACGGCGTGTATCACCTCGACCACCGCATCGCGCGCGCCCGCTACGGTGGCGCCATGGCCAGCGTGCTCTCCACCAACGTCGGACGACCGATGCAGCAGGCGGTGCCGAAGGGGCGCCCCACCGGCATCGGCAAGCAGCCCGTGGAGCAGATCACCGTCGCCGACCCCGGCCCCAAGCGGGAGGGACCGGCGGGCGAAGGGGTCAGCGGCGTGGCCGGCGACTTCATCGGCGAGGGCCGTCACCACGGCGGCAGCGACCAGGCGGTCTACGCCGTGGCCCGCGCGGAGCTGGACCACTGGGCGGACGAGCTCGGTCGCGCGATGCCGGACGGGTTCTTCGGCGAGAACCTCACCATCACCGGCCTGGACGTCGATGCCGCCGAGATCGGCGACGTCTGGCGGATCGGCTCGGCCGTGCTGCAGGTGAGCGCGCCGCGGATCCCGTGCGCCACCTTCGCCGCCCGGATGCAGGAGAAGGGGTGGGTCCGCCGGTTCGCCGAGCGGGGCCGCGTCGGCGCCTACCTGCGGGTGCTGCAGCCGGGCACGATCCAGCCCGGTGACCCGGTGCTCGTCGAGCCGGCCGGCTCCGGGGTGGACGTCCCGACGAGCCTGCGGGCCTTCATGGGCGACACCGAGGCCGCACAGACGGCTCTGGACGCCGGGGTCTTCGCGGGGTCCGACCGGGACGATCTGGAGCAGGTGCTCGCCCGCGGCTGAGCGCTGCAGGATGCTGGTCTGAGCGGCCGGCGCCTGCACGGGTGGTGCACCGCCGGGGCCGGTAGCGTCGGGCAGATGAACGCGCCGAGCGACGGGCCACGCCAGCAGACCGAGATCGACCGCATCGCCGAGGCGCACCTCGACGCCGAGGTGGCGCTCAGCCCGATCGAGGCCACCTACCTCGGCCTCCCGGGCGGTGAGGACCGGCTCGACGACCTCTCCCCCGACGGGCTCGCCGAGCACTCCGCGCTGCGCCGCCGCACGCTGGCCGCCCTCGACCGCGCGGCCCCGCAGGACGAGATCGACCGGGTGACCCTCGAGGCGATGCGCGAGCGGCTCGGGCTCGCCGAGGAGATGCATGCCGCCGGGGAGGACCTGGCGGATCTCAACGTCATCGCCTCCCCCGCCCAGGGCATCCGGGACGTCTTCGACGTCATGCCCACCTCGTCCGACGACGACTGGCGCACCATCGCCCGACGGCTCGGCCAGGTCCCCGCCGCGCTGGAGGGCTGGCTGGCCTCGCTGCACGCCGGTCTGGACACGGGCCGGGCGCCGGCCCGCCGTCAGGTGGACGCGGTCGCCCAGCAGGCGCGCGACCTCACCGCCGCCGACGGCTACTACGCAACCCTGCTGCGCGGTGCCAGCGCCGACGGCCGGGCGCTCGACCCAGCGGTGGCCGACGCGCTCCGCCACGGCGTCGAGGCGGCTGCGGCCGCCTACGCCGCCCTCCCGGACCGGCTGCGCCGGGTGCGGGCGGCGGCGCCCGAGCGGGACGCGGTCGGTCGCGAGCGCTACCAGCTGCACTCGCGGCAGTTCCTCGGTGCGCAGATCGACCTCGAGGAGACCTACGCCTGGGGCCAGGAGGAGCTGGCCCGGATCGACGGGCTGATGCGCGAGACCGCCGAGCGCATCCGTCCCGGGGCGAGCGTGAAGGAGGCGGTGGCGCTGCTCGACGCCGACCCCCGCTACCAGCTGCACGGCACCGAGGCGCTGCGCGCGTGGATGCAGCAGCGGGCCGACGAGGTCGTCGACCGGCTGGACGGGGTGCACCTCGACGTCCCCGACCCGGTGCGCACCATCGAGTGCATGATCGCCCCCACCCAGACCGGAGGCATCTACTACACCGGTCCCAGCGACGACTTCTCCCGGCCGGGGCGGATGTGGTGGTCGGTGCCGAAGGGGGTCACCACCTTCGGGACCTGGCGCGAGCTGACCACGGTCTACCACGAAGGGGTGCCCGGCCATCACCTGCAGATCGGGCAGGCGGTGCACCGGCGCGACCTGCTCAACCGGTGGCGCCGGCTGGCCAGCATGACCTCCGGCCACGCCGAGGGGTGGGCCCTCTACGCGGAGTGGCTGATGGCCGACCTCGGCTTCATGGACGACCCCGGCGACTACCTCGGCCTGCTCGACGGGCAGTCGCTGCGCGCGGTGCGGGTGGTCATCGACATCGGCGTGCACTGCGGCTTGGACGCGCCGGCCGAGGTCGGGGGCGGCGCGTGGACCTACGAGAAGGCGTGGCAGATGCTGGACAGCTATGCCAACCAGGGCACCGAGCAGCTGCGCTTCGAGCTGGACCGCTACCTCGGGTGGCCGGGCCAGGCGCCCAGCTACAAGATCGGCGAGCGGATCTGGCTCGACCTGCGCGACGAGGCCCGGCGGGCAGAGGGAGACGCCTTCTCGCTCAAGGACTTCCACGCGCGTGCCCTGGACGTCGGCAGCGTCGGCCTGGACACCCTGCGGTCCGCGCTCTCGCCCTGATCCTGGGTCGAGGTGATCCCCGACGACGCCCGCGGCGCGGATCACCTCGACCGGCAGGGGGTTCGCTCGGACTACTCCGCAGATCGTGGCAGCGCCCTAGCCTGACCTCATGCGCGTCGTCGCGGCGGGGGCCGCAACCTTGACCGTCCTGCTCACCGGGTGCTCGCTCGGCACGTCCGAGCAGAGCTCCGACTCCTCGAGCACGGTCACCGTGACCGAGTCCTCGACCCCGGCCAGCGACTCGTCCTCCGCCGCGCCGGCGACGAGCTCGGCATCGACCAGCACCGCGACGACGAGCACGAGCAGCGCCCCGGCACCGGACGCCGGTGGCGAGCTGCCGGGCGACCCCGGCGAGTACGCCGACGCCTTCGTCCGCGCCTGGGGGGTCGGCGACCGGGTCGAGGCCGAGCGCTACGCCACCGGCGACGCCGTCGACTCCCTCTTCGCCTACGACGGCCGGGGCGGCAGCACGTGGACCCGCGACGCGGTCACCAGCCAGGACGGCCGCACCCAGGTCGGCTACACCGACGGCACCGGGCAGTCCCTCTACGTGCTGCTGGACACCGTCACGGTCGGCGCGCCGGACGCGGTGGTCAGCGCGAACGTCGAGTGGGAGGGCACCAGCGAGGACGCCGCGGCGGAGGAGGACCCCGGCGCCGCGACCGGTCTGCCCAGCGACGTCGGCGACTACGGCGACGCGCTGGTGCGCGCCTGGGGCGTCGGCGACCGGGACGCCGCCGACGCCTACGCCACGGCGTCGGTGCTGTCCACGCTCTTCGACGGGTACGGCACCGGTGGCAGCGACTGGAGCCGCACCGGGAGCACCGCCGACTCGATCACCTACACCGACTCCTTCGGAGACACGGTCACCATCTACGTCGACGCGGCGACCGTCTCGGCCGGGCGGGGCGACGCGGCCTACCTGGCCGTCTTCTCCTGACCGCAGCACACCACCGCGCCCGCCGCGAGCGCCGGGTCGAGGTGATCCACGCCGACGTGCGCGGCGCGGATCACCTCGACCCGTGGGGCGTCGGCCCGGTCAGCGCACCGCCCAGCAGTTGCTGCGCAGCGCCTTGCCCTCGAAGCGGTCCTCGAGGAAGGGGATCACCTGCGAGCTGTTCGGCAGGATCCCGCCGAGGTGCAGCGGGGCCCAGTTCGGGCTCCAGCGCAGGTTCGTGCCGCTGGCGCACCAGTCGCGGGCCAGCTGCTTGCCGACGCCGTAGGGGATGGTGTCGTCCAGCCGGCTGTGGGTCAGCAGCACCGGCACGTCAGGGGTGCGCTCGCCGATCGTGTTCTCGGCGATCACGCTCTTGAAGGGCTCCTCGTCGAGGTAGTCGGTGATCGGCCGACCGTCGGCGGAGTAGTCGGCGGACTCGGTGAAGGCGTACTCGCCGAAGTTCGTCACGCAGGCGCTCTCCACCTTCTCGGCGAGCGCCTTGCCGTCCTCGTTGAGGTAGGCGGGCAGGTCGACGTGGTGCCCCTGGCTCAGCCCGACGAGGGCGAAGTAGAGGAAGGCCGCCCAGAAGGAGCCGTCGAGGTTCTCGGCGACCTTCGCCAGGTCGGCGGGCACCGCGCCGGCGACGACTCCCTTCACCGGCAGCTCCGGGGCGTACTCGGCCCGCAGCTCGGCGGCGGAGGCGGCCGCGCCGCCGCCCTGGGAGTAGCCGACGATGCCGATCGGGCTGGTGGCCAGGCCGCTGCGGGGCAGCGCCCGGGCGGCACGGGCCATGTCGAGCACCGCGTGCCCCTGCACCTCCCGGTTCATGTAGGTGTGCGCGCCGGGCGTGCCCAGCCCCTGGTAGTCGGTCATCGCCACCGAGTAGCCCTCGGCCAGCAGCGAGCTGAAGAAGAGCGACTCGTACTCGAAGCTGTCCGAGAGGAAGCGGGTCGGCGCGCAGCCGTCACCCATCCCCTGGGTGCCGGGGGCGTAGCTGACCACCGGGCGCTCGCCCTGACCGGTCCAGGCCTTCTTCGGGGTGATGACGATGCCGGTGACGGCGATCGGGGTGCCCTCCCGGTCCAGCGAGGAGTACATCACCCGGCGGGCGTCGAAGTGGGCTGCCTTGAGCCCGAGCGGGTCGAGGACCGAGGTCGACGGCTCCTCCTTGAGGACGGTGCCCGGCGTGGCCGGGATGTCCTCCGGCGGCTCGTAGAAGTCGCGCCGCTCCGGCTCGGCGACGCCGGTGAGGGTCTCCGCGCCAGCGGTGCCGGGCACGTCGTTCTCGTCGGCGCCGGCGGCACCGACGGCCGGGACGGACAGGGCGAGCGTCAGCGTGGCGCCGGTGAGGGTTCGTGCGGTCCGGGACATGTGTCCTCCAGGTGGCGGGCGTCCGGGCCGCGAAGGGGGCGACGACGACCCGCGTACCTACGGAACAGTAAGTTACCGAGGGTCAGCGGGTTCGGCAGCGGCTGTGGCGTGCCGCACAATGTCCTGCGTGGACCCCCTCTCGATCGCTCTGCTCCTCGTCGGCGTCACGGTCACCGTCATCGTCGTGGCCCGCGCCTGCGAGCCGATCGGCCTGCCCAGCCCGCTGGTCCTGCTCGGCGTCGGCGCGGTCGGCTCGCTGCTGCCCGTCGTCCCGCAGATCTCGATGTCCCCCGAGCTCGTGCTCTACGGGCTGCTGCCGCCGCTGCTCTACGCGGCGGCGATCAGCACCTCCCTGGTGGACATCCGCACCAACGCCGTCCCGATCCTCGGGCTGTCGGTGGGGCTGGTCCTCTTCACCGCGCTCGGGGTGGCCCTGGTCGCTCAGGCGCTCATCCCGGACCTGCCCTTCGCGGTCGCCTTCGCCCTCGGTGCCATCGTCGCTCCCCCGGACGCGGTCGCCGCGACCGCGGTCGCCCGGCAGATCGGTCTCCCCCGTCGGATCACCACCCTGCTCGAGGGCGAGTCGCTGCTCAACGACGCCACCGCCCTGGTGTCGCTGCGCACCGCGCTGGCCGCCGCCGGGCTGGCGGTGCACGGCGCGGGCAGCGAGGAGGTGAGCGTCGCCGGGGTCGCCGGCGACTTCGTGTGGGCGGTCGTCGGCGGCGTCGGGATCGGGGTGCTCACCTTCGTCGTCGTCGGGATGCTGCGCCGCTACCTCACCGAGAGCGCCGCGGACACCGCGCTCTCCTTCGCCAGCCCCTTCATCGCCTTCGTCCCGGCGGAGTCGCTGGAGGCCTCCGGGGTGCTGGCCGTGGTCACCGCCGGTCTGCTGCTGGCCCACAAGGCCCCGCGGCTGCAGAGCTCGTCCTCCCGGCTGGCCGAGCGGATCAACTGGACCACGGTCACCTTCGTCCTGGAGAACGCGGTCTTCCTGCTCATCGGCCTGCAGCTGCAGGAGATCCTGCAGGCGCTGGACGACGCCCAGGACCTCACCTTCGGCCGGACCATGCTCATCAGCCTCGTCGTGCTGGCCACCGTGCTCCTGCTGCGGCCGCTGTGGATGGTGCCCTTCGCCTGGGTCTACACCCGGGTGGACGGGGTGCCCGGGCACTCCCGGGTGCGGGAGAGCCTCGTCGGGTCGTGGGCCGGGATGCGCGGCGTGGTCACCCTGGCCGCCGCCTTCACCCTGCCCGAGGGCACCCCGCACCAGCCGGTGCTGGTGATGATCGCGCTCGTGGTCACCGTCGGCACCCTGCTGCTGCAGGGGCTCAGCCTGCCCCGGGTGGCGGCCGCGCTGGGCGTCGAGGGCCCCGACCCGCGCCAGGACGCGCTCGTCGAGGCCAGCGTCGTCGGCGCGATCACCGGCGCCGGGCTGCGCGAGCTCGAGGCCGACCCGGACTCCGACCCGGACGTGCTCGCCGAGCTCAAGGAGCAGTCGACCATCCGGGTCAACCGCACCTGGGAGCGGCTGGGCAGCCTCAGCGAGAGCGAGGGCGAGACCCCGGCCGAGGCGAGCGCCCGGATGCGCACCCAGATGATCGACGCCGAGCGGGCCGAGCTGCTGCGCATCCGCAGCCAGGGCCAGGTGGACCAGGAGGTCCTCGCCGGGGTGCTGCGCCAGCTCGACGCCGAGGAGTCGGCGATCTCCTACGGCGCGGACAAGGCCGCCCGGATCCGCCGCTCGCCGCTGCTGCCGCCGCCGGAGGTGGCGCCCGGCTGCGAGCACCTGGCGGCGCAGCCAGCCAGCGTCACCCCGACCACCCCGGAGGGCTGCCAGGAGTGCGTGGCCGCCGGGCAGCGCTGGGTGCACCTGCGGGTGTGCACGCAGTGCGGGCACGTCGGCTGCTGCGACTCCTCGCCGGGCCGGCACGCCAGCACCCACCACCACGAGACCGGGCACCCGGTGATGGCCAGCCTGGAGCCGGGCGAGGCCTGGCGGTGGTGCTTCGTCGACGACGTGCTGGGCTGAGCACGAACCCGGCGCGCCCGGCGTCGGCGACCGCTGGGTCGGCGACCGCTGGGTCGGCGGCCCGGGGTCGGCCGGTGGCCCCGGGTCAGCCGGTGGTCGCGGCCTCGGGCTCGGCGCCTGTGGTGACCGGCCCGTGGTGCCGCCCGATCGGCAGCACCAGCGGCTTGCCGGAGACCGGGTCGGGGATCACCTGGCTGCGCATGCCGAAGACCTCGGCGACCGTCTCCGCGGTGAGCACGCGGTCGGGGGCGCCGCTGGCGACCATCCGACCGCCGCACATGGCCACGAGATGGTCGGCGTAGCGCGCGGCGAGGTTGAGGTCGTGCAGCACGATGACGATCGTCGTGCCTCGCTCACGGTTCAGGTCGGTGAGCAGGTCGAGCACCTCGACCTGGTGGCTGATGTCGAGGAAGGTCGTCGGCTCGTCCAGCAGCAGGATGTCGGTCTGCTGGGCCAGCGCCATGGCGATCCACACCCGCTGTCGCTGACCGCCGGAGAGCTCGTCCACCGCGCGGTCCGCCAGCTCGGCGGTGGCGGTGAGGTCCAGCGCCTCGGCGACCGCCTCGTCGTCCGCCGACGACCAGCGGCTGAGCATCCGCTGGTGCGGGCTGCGGCCGCGGGCGACGAGGTCACCGACGACGATTCCCTCCGGGGCGATCGGCGACTGCGGGAGCAGTCCCAGGGTGCGAGCGAGCTCCTTGGTCGGCAGCCGGTGCAGGTCCTGGCCGTCGAGCACCACGGTGCCCTCGGCGGGGGTCAGCAGCCGCGACAGCGAGCGCAGCAGGGTGGACTTGCCGCAGGCGTTCGCCCCGACGATGACGGTGATCTCCCCGGGGGGCACGAGCAGGTCCAGGCCCTCGACGACGGTGCGCTCGCCGTAGCCGAGGGTGACCTGCCGGGCGTGCAGGGTGTGGTCGTCGGTCACAGCGAACCTCCGGCGCGGTTGGTGCGGATGAGCAGGTAGACGAGGTAGGGCGCGCCGAGGGCGCCGGTGATGACGCCCACCGGGTAGCGGCTGCCGAAGGCGTTCTGCCCGAGCAGGTCGGCGCCGAGCACGAGCAGCGCACCGACGAGGGCCGCCGGGACCATCAGCGAGCCGCCGGAGCCGGTGATCCGGGCGGCGATCGGGCCGGCGAGGAAGGCGACGAAGGCGATCGGGCCGGCCGCCGCCGTGGCGAAGGCGATGAGCGCGACGGCCGCGAGGATGGCCACCAGCCGGGTGCGCTCCACCGGCACCCCCAGCGCGGAGGCGGCGTCGTCGCCGAGCTGCATCAGCCGCAGCCCCGAGGACTGGCTGAGCAGCACCGGGGTGAGCACGAGGACCGCGGCCAGCAGCGGCAGCACCGTGGACCAGCTGGCGCCGTTGACGCTGCCGCTGAGCCAGCGCATCGCCACCTGCACGTCCCACGCCGCGGCCTTGACGATGACGTACCCGACGAGCGCGTCGAGCATCGCCGCGATGCCGATGCCGATGAGGATGAGCCGGGTGCCCAGCACCCCGCCCTCGTAGGCGAGCGCGTAGATGAGCCCGGCGACGCCCATCGCGGCGAGGATGGCGACGACCGAGGTGATCGTCTCGTCGAGGTGCAGCACGACGAGGCAGAAGACCGCGGCGGCGCTGGCGCCGCTGGAGATGCCGATGATGTCCGGCGAGGCCAGCGGGTTGCGCAGCATCGTCTGGAAGGTGACCCCGCCGAGGCCGAGCGCGACCCCGGCCAGCACCGCCAGGACCGCCCGCGGCAGGCGCAGGGTGCCGACGGTGAAGGAGGCCCCGGGCACGTCCTGACCGGCGATGACCTGCAGCACCTCGCCCGGCCCGTAGAAGCGTTCGCCGACCATGAGGCTGGCCATGAAGAGCACGAGCACCGCCGCGCCCATGGCCAGGCAGGCCGTGAGGCGGGAGCGGGAGCGCCGGGTGCGGCCGGCGCGGAACCGCTGCCGCGTGCCGACGGCGGCGTCCGGCGACGCGTCCGACGGCGAGGCGGGCGGGGGCGAGGCGGGCGAGGTGGTGGTCACAGGGCACGCGCCTTCTGCCGGCGGACGATGAGGATGAAGATCGGCGCCCCGACGAGCGCGGTGACGATCCCGACGTCGACCTCCGAGGGGCGGGCGACCACCCGGCCGATGACGTCGGCCGCGGTGAGCAGGACCGCCCCGACGACCATCGAGAAGGGCAGCAGCCACCGGTGGTCGAGCCCGACGACCAGGCGGCAGGCGTGCGGCACGACGAGCCCGACGAAGGCGATCGGCCCGGCCGCAGCGGTGGCCCCGCCGAGCAGCAGCACCGCCGCGGCCGTCGCCAGCCCGCGGATCAGCCCGACCCGCTCGCCGAGCCCGGAGGCCAGCTCCTCGCCCAGCGCCAGCGCGTTCAGACCCCGGGCGATGGCCATGGCCAGCAGGGCCCCGAGGACGAGGAAGGGCAGCACCTGCATGATCCGGGTGAGCGAGGCGCCGCCCACCCCGCCGATCTGCCAGAAGCGGTAGGAGTCCATGACGTCGACCCGGGGAAGCAGGATCGCCGTGCTCATCGACTGGAAGGCGGCTCCGCTGGCCGCCCCGGCCAGGGCCAGCTTCAGCGGTGTCGCGCCGCCCCGGCCCATCGAGCCGATGGTGTAGACGAAGACGGCCGCGACCGTGCACCCGGCGCTGGCGACCAGGACGTAGCCGGTCGGCGAGCTGAGCCCGAAGAAGGCCATGCCGACGACGACGAAGAGCGCGGCGCCGGGGGTGATGCCGAAGATCACCGGGTCGGCCAACGGGTTGCGGGTCAGCCCCTGCAGCACGACGCCAGCCGCGCCCAGGGCGGCGCCGACGAGCATGGCCAGCACGGTGCGCGGGATGCGCTTGGTCACCGCGGCCTGGCCGATGGTGTCCTGCGCCCCGCCGAGGGCGGCGACCGCGTCGTCCAGGCTCACCCCGCGGTTGCCGAGCACGAGCGAGAGCAGGCCCACCCCGGCCAGCACGGCCAGGGCGAGCAGCATCCAGCCCAGGCGCGCCGCCGCCGCAGACCGGGTCCCGGTCTGCGGCGGCGACTCCGGCTCGGCCGGGCTGAGGGTCGTGCTCACTTCGCCTTCGCGGCGGCCTCGTCGAGGATCGTGAGGTACTCGTCCAGGCCCCAGTCGATGGACAGCGGCGACGGGTTGGCCGAGGCGGCCAGCGGCGTGCCGTCCTCGAGCACGGCTACCGAGCCGTTCTCGACGGCCGGGATCTGGGAGAGCAGCGCGTCGTCCTGCAGGGTCGAGAGCAGCGTGTCGTCGCCGTAGGAGATCATCAGGTCGACGTCCTCGAAGTCGTCGGCCTGCTCCGAGCTCACCGTGGTGTAGAACTCCTCGCTCTCCTCGGCGGCGGTGCTGACCATCTCCGGGGTGGTGAAGCCGAGGTCCTCGAGGAAGACCGCGCGCGGGTCGTTGGTGTTGTAGTACCCGACCTGGGAGAGGTCCTTCGGGTCGAGGTAGGCGAAGACCGCGCTCTTGTCGGCGAGGTCGGGGTGGTCGGCGACGGTCTCCTCGATGGTCGCGTCGAGCTCGGAGATGAGCTCCTGGCCCTCGGCCTCCATGCCGAGCGCCGTGCTGTTCATCTCGATCATCTCGTCCATCGTCGTGCCCCAGGCGATGTCCGGGTAGGCGACGACCGGAGCGATCTCGCTGAGGGTGTCGTAGTCCTCCTGGGTCAGGCCGGAGTAGGAGGCGAGGATGACGTCGGGCTCGGTGTTGGCCACGGCCTCGAAGTCGATGCCGTCGGTCTCGTCGAATAGCTCCGGGGTCTCGGCGTCCAGCTCGGTGAGCTTCTCCTCGACCCACGGCAGCACGCCGTCGCCGTCGTCGTCGCCGTAGTCGGCCTTGGCCATGCCCACCGGGACCACGTCGAGCGCCAGCGGCACCTCGTGGTTGGCCCAGGCCACGGTGGCCACCCGCTCCGGCTTCTCCTCGATGGTGGTCTCGCCGAAGGCGTGCTCGATGGTCACCGGCCAGGCACCGGAGCCCCCGTCGCCGCCGGAGGTCGAGTCGGCGTCGTCGGACGAGCTCCCGCAGGCGGCGAGGGCGAGCGTCGCGACCGCCGCGACGGCGGCGCTGAGGATGCGCGTGGACATGGAGCTCCTAGGAAGGTGGTCGGGCGGACCCGAGATAGGTAAGGCGAGCCTATCTAACACGATGGGCGGCGTGCGCGCGAAACGCGACGCGGTGCGGCTGGTTCGATGGGGACGTGCCCCGTCAGCTCGTCCTCGCCTCCGCCTCCCCCGCCCGCCTCGGCCTGCTCCGCGCCGCGGGCATCGAGCCGGGGGTCGTCGTCAGCGAGGTCGACGAGCGCGCCGTCGAGGACCAGGCCCGGCGCGAGCAGCCCGAGCTCACCCCGGCAGCCCTGGCCCAGCTGCTCGCCGAGGCGAAGGGGGCGGATGTCGCCGCCCGGCTCGGCGGCGACGACCGGCTGCTGCTGGCCGGCGACTCGGTGCTGGAGATCGACGGGGCGGTGCACGGCAAGCCCGGTACCGCGCCGGAGGCCACGCGGCGGTGGCGGGCGATGCGTGGGCGCCGCGGGGTGCTGCACTCGGGCCACCGGCTGATCGACCTGGCCACCGGACGGGCGGTGGGACGCCCGGCCTCGGCAGCGGTCTCCTTCGCCGAGATCAGCGACGCCGAGATCGAGGGCTACGTGGCCACCGGAGAGCCGCTGCACGTCGCCGGCGGCTTCACGCTCGACGGGCTGGGCGCCCCCTTCGTCACCACCGTCGAGGGCCACCCGAGCACGGTCGTCGGGCTGAGCCTGCCGCTGCTGCGCGAGCTGCTCGCCGAGCTGGACGTGCCCTGGTGGCAGGTGGCTGCCGGCTGACCGCGGCGACGCGGCACAGACCGGGGACCGCCGACGCCGGACGTGACCCGGCTCAGCCGGCGGCGCGGTCCTGCTCGCGCAGCGCGCCCTTGACCACCTTGCCGCCGGCGTTGCGCGGCAGCGGCTCCCGGCTGACGACGAGGTCCTTGGGCAGCTTGAAGGAGGCGATCCGCCCGGACACGTGCTCGTTGAGGTCGCTCAGCGTCAGCTCCGCGGCCTGGGCGCCGATCGTCACGTAGGCGACCGGAACCTGGCCCCAGCGCTCGTCGGAACGGCCGATCACCGCGACCTCGAGCACGTCCGGGTGCGAGGCGACCGCGTTCTCCACCTCGGCGCAGTAGATGTTCTCGCCGCCGCTGATGATCATGTCCTTCTTGCGGTCGACCACCCAGAGGTAGCCCTCCTCGTCCTGACGGACCAGGTCCCCGGAGTGGAACCAGCCGCCGTCGAAGGCGGCCGCGGTCTCCTCGGGCTTGTTCCAGTAGCCCTGCATGACGTTGGGCCCGCGGTAGACGATCTCGCCGACCTCGCCGGCCGGCACGTCACGCATCTCCTCGTCGACGACCCGCACCTGCATCGAGGGGATCGGCCGGCCCACCGACCCGAGCTTGCGGCGGGACTCGGCCCCGCGCAGCACGCAGGTGATCGGCGAGGTCTCGGTCTGCCCGAAGACCGCGACGTTGAGCGCGTCCGGGAACTGCTCCCCCATCGCCTGCAGGGTGGCGTCGCTGGCCGGCGCCGCCCCCCAGCTGATGATCCGCAGCCGCAGGTCGCGCTCGGCGATGTCCGGCTGGGCGCAGATGAGGTCCCACTGCTGGGGCACGTTGAAGACGACGGTCGCCCCCTCGGCCTCGTAGGCGTCGAGCACCGCGGCCGGGTCGAAGGCACCGAGCGGATGGATCACGGTGGTGGCGCCGACGAGCAGGTTGGCCACCGTGGAGCCGAGCCCGGCGATGTGGAAGAAGGGGGCGGTGAGGAAGCCGACGTCGGAGTCGTCGAACATCTCCATCGCCCGGATGCAGGTCAGCGCCTGGACCTGCAGGTTGCGGTGGGTGAGCATGACCCCCTTCGGCCGGCCGGTGGTGCCGGAGGTGTACATGATCAGCGCGACGGCATCCTCCGGCACGTCGGGGACGTCGATCGGCTCGTGCGCGGCGACGAGCTCCTCGAAGGGCTCGCCGGCGACCGGCTGCTCGGCCTCGCCCACGACGACGGTGGCGCCCACGGCGGCGGCCTGCTCGGTGGCCGCGAGCAGCGGCGCCAGCGGCGCGTCGACGACGACGGCCGCCGGGGTGCAGTCGGCGAGGATGTAGTCCAGCTCGGGCGGTGCCAGCCGGAAGCTCAGCGGAACCGCCATCGCGCCGAGGCTGTTGGCCGCCAGCACGGCCTCGACGAACCAGGGGTGGTTGAGGGTGAGCAGGGCGACCCGGTCGCCCTCGCCGACGCCACGCTCGGCCAGCGCTGCCGCCAGCCGACGGGAGCGGTCGGAGAGCTGGGCCCAGCTGGTGCTCTCCCCGCGGAAGCGGAGCGCGGGCCGCTCCGGGCGCATCAGGGCGTGCGTCGCGACGTGCGCGACCCAGTGGTTGCGGAACGTCCAGGCCGGGGCGGTGGTGGTGCTCGTCATCGCGGGGATCCTCCGATGCTGCGCTGCTTCGGTCTCTGCTCAGCATGCCAGCCGGACCACCCGCTGGGAAGGGGTTTTGTTAATCGCGAATCACATGGGTGCGTCTCACTGGTCGGCTGCCCGGACCACAGGCGGGCGTGGTTGACTGCCGGGCATGGGAACCCTGGGGGCCGGGCGGCGAGCCGGATGAGTCGTCGACCCGCGGCACCAGGGAGCCGCCCGCGCAACCGCAAGGAGCTCATCCTGCTGGCGGCCGGTCGAGCCTTCGCCGCCGGCGGCTACCCGGGCACCTCGATGGAGGACATCGCCCGCGCGGTGGGGATCACCGCCGCCGCCCTCTACCGGCACGTGCCGAGCAAGTACGAGCTCTTCCGGCAGTGCACCGAGGTCATGGTCGGCTCGCTCGCCGAGACGCTGGCAGAGCAGGAGGCCGACGCCGACCTGGGGCAGGTCCTGCTGGCGCTGGCCCGCACCACCGTGGCCGACCGGGCTACCGGCAGCCTCTACCGCTGGGAGGCCCGGTACCTCGACGCCGACGACCGGGCGTCGCTGCGGGCGCGCTTCGCCGAGGTCGTGGAGGGGGTGGACGCCCACGTGGGTCGTGCCGCCCCGGAGCCAGCTGCCAGCCGCAGCAGCCGCACGGCGGCCGCGCTGGGCGCGATCGGCTCGGTGACGGTGCACCGCACCAGCCTGGCCGCGCGACGCCTGGAGCGGCTGGTCACCGAGGCCGCGCTGCGGGCGGCCACCGCGGACGTCGACCTGCACGCCGACGACCGGGGAGGCGCGGGCTCCGGCGAGACGTCGGTGGCGTCGGTGCTCGCCCCCGGCGCCGGCCGGCGCGAGCAGATCCTCGCCGCCGCGGTGCCGCTCTTCCACCGGGAGGGATTCGCCCAGGTGACGATGAGCCGGATCGCCGCGGACGTCGGGCTGACCCCGTCCGCGCTCTATCGGCACTTCGACGGCAAGACCGAGATCCTCGCCGCCGCCTGCCTGCAGGCGGCGGACTCGCTGCAGGCGGCGGTGCAGGCCCGGGTGGACGTCGACACGGCACCGCGCCTCGCTCTGGCCGGGCTGGCCGAGGCCTACGTCGACCACGCCTTCGCCTGCACCGCGCTCACCGCGGTGGCCGAGGCCGAGGTGCTCGGACTGCCGGAGGATCTGCGGCGCCCGGTGGTGCAGGTCCAGCGTGACCACGTGGGTCTGTGGACCGAGCAGCTGCGGCGGCACCGCCCGGAGCTCGAGGTCCGCGAGGCGCGGGTGCTGGTGCACGCCGCGCTCGGGGTCGTCGTCGAGGTGGGCCGCCACCTGCACTGGCAGGACAGCCCGGGGCACCGACGGGTCACCCGCGAGCTCATGCTCCGCGCCCTGGACGCCTGACCCCTCCCCCGACTGCGCAAATGCCCGGGCAGTTGCGGACCTTCGCGTGAATTGCCCGGGCAGTTGCGGACCTTCGCGTGAATTGCCCGGGCAGTTGCGGACCTGGGGGTTAGCGGTAGGTCTGGCCTGCCGCCGCCAGCTCGACCAGCGACTCCGGCGGAGCCAGGTGCGGACCGTAGGCGTCGGCCAGCTCGCGGGCCCGCTCGACGAAGCCGGCCGGTCCGCCCTCGTACTGGTTGATGTACTGCAGCACCCCGCCGGTCCACGCCGGGAAGCCGATCCCCTGGATCGAGCCGACGTCGGCGTCGGCGACCGAGCGCAGCACCCCGTCGTCCAGGCACCGCACGCTGTCGACCGCCTCGGCGAAGAGCATCCGCTCCTGCAGGTCGGTCATCGGCACCTGGGCGCTGCCGGAGGTGAAGGCCTCGCGCAGCCCCGGCCACAGCCCGGTCCGTCGCCCGTCGGCGTCGTACTCGTAGAAGCCGGCCCCGCCGGCGCGCCCGGTGCGCCCGTGCTCGTCGATCATCGCGTCGACCACCGGCTCGGCGCCGTGCTCGGTCCACGTGCCGCCGGCCGCCTCGGTCGCCGCCCGGGTCTCCTTGCGGATGGTGCGCGGCAGGGTGAGGGTGAGCTCGTCCATGAGCTGCAGCGGCCCGGTCGGGTAGCCGGCCTGCAGCGCGGCCTGCTCGACCAGGGCCGGCTCCACCCCTTCGCCGACGGCGGCGATGCCCTCGTCGATGAAGCGGCCGATCACCCGAGAGGTGAAGAACCCGCGGCCGTCGTTGACCACGATCGGCGTCTTGCGGATCTGCCGCCCGAGGTCGAAGGCGGCCGCGATGCTCTCGTCGCTGGTCTGCTCGCCGACGACGATCTCGACCAGCGGCATCTTGTCCACCGGGGAGAAGAAGTGGATCCCGACGACCCGCTCGGGGCGCTGCACGCCGGCCGCCAGGTCGCTGATCGGCAGGGTCGAGGTGTTGCTGCCGAGGATCGCGTCCGGGGCCACCTCCTCGACCCGGCGCAGCACCTCGTGCTTGACCGGGACGGACTCGGCGACCGCCTCGATCACCAGGTCGATGCCGGCCATGTCGGCCAGGTCGTCGGTCGGGGTGATCCGGGCGAGCAGCTCGGCGGAGCGCTCGGCCGTCGTCCGCCCGCGCTCGACCGCCGCGCGCTCCCGCTGCTCGGCGTACCCCTTGCCGCGACGCGCCGTCTCCAGGTCGAGGTCGCTGAGCACGACCTCGATGCCGGAGCGGGCACACACGTAGGCGATCGCCGCACCCATCATCCCGGCACCAACCACCCCGACCCGGCGGGCGGCGAAGGGGGCCGGCCCGTCCGGCCGCGAGGCCCCGCCGTTGACCCGCTGGGTGGCGAAGAAGACGCCGATCATGTTCTTGGCGACCTGCCCGGTGATCAGGCTGACCAGGTAGCGGGACTCGATCCGGGTGGCGGTGTCGATGTCGACGAGGCTGCCCTCGACCGCGGCCGCCAGCGCCGCCCGCGGCGCCGGGTAGGGCGCCCCCTTCGTCTGCTTGCGCAGGTTCGCGGCGAAGGCGGGTAGCACCGAGGCGACCTTCGGGTGGTCGGCGCCGCCGCCGGGGATCCGGAAGCCCTTGACGTCCCACGGCTGCGCCGCCTCCGGGTTCTCCCGGATCCAGGCGGCCGCCGCCGGCACCAGCTCGGACTCGTCGCTGACCAGCTGGTCCAGCACCCCCTTCTCGGCCGCCGCGGACGCACGGTGCTGGGTGCCGGTGAGGATCCAGTCCATCAGCGCCGGCTGCAGACCGAGCATGCGGACCAGGCGGGTGACGCCGCCGCCGCCGGGCAGCAGACCGAGGGTGACCTCGGGGACCCCGACCTTGAGGTCGCGGCGGTCCACGGCGACCCGGTGGTGGCAGGCCAGCGCGATCTCCAGGCCGCCGCCGAGCGCCGAGCCGTTGAGCGCGGCGACGACCGGCCGGCCGAGCTGCTCCAGCCGGCGCATGTCGGCCTTGATGGCGTCGATGTGCGCGGTGAGCTCGGCGGCCCGGTCCGGGGTGCCCTGGGAGAGCAGGGTGAGGTCACCCCCGGCGAACCACGTGGACTTGGCGCTGGTGAGCACCACACCGGTGATGCTCTCGCGCTGCGCCTCCAGCCGGTCGACCATCGCCGAGAAGCCGGCCGACCAGGTGTCGTTCATCGTGTTGACGCTCTGGTCGGGGTCGTCCATCGTCACCACGACGATGCCCTCGGCGTCCTGCTCCCAGTGCAGACCGGGGATCTCCTGCTGCGTGCTCATGCTCGCGTCCTCTCGGGTGGTCTCGCTGCGGCGCTCGGCCGCGTCGTCGCTGCTGCGTTGGGTGGACCAGCGGCCCTGCGCGTCGCTCAGACGCGCTCGATGACGGTGGCGACGCCCATGCCGGCGCCGACGCACAGGGTGGCCAGGCCGGTGCTGAGGTCGCGCCGCTCCATCTCGTCGAGCAGGGTGCCCAGGATCATCGCGCCGGTCGCGCCGAGCGGGTGGCCCAGGGCGATCGCGCCGCCGTTGACGTTGACCTTGTCGTGCGGGATCTTCAGGTCCTTCATCCACTTCAGCACGACCGCGGCGAAGGCCTCGTTGAGCTCGAAGAGGTCGATGTCCGAGACGCTCATCCCGGCCCGGGCGAGCACCTTCTCGGTGGCCGGGGTGGGGCCAGTGAGCATGATCGTGGGCTCCGAGCCGACGACGGCGCTGGCGACGACCCGGGCGCGCGGGGCGATCCCGGCGCGCCGTCCGGCGTCCTGGCTGCCGACGAGGGTGAGGGCGGCGCCGTCGACGATCCCGGAGGAGTTCGCCGCGGTGTGCACGTGCTCGATCCGCTCGACGTGCGGGTAGCGCTGCCGGGCGACCGCGTCGAAGCCGCCCTGGTCGCCGATGCCGGCGAAGGCGGGACGCAGCCCGGCCATCGACTCAGTGGTGGCGTCCGGGCGGGGGTGCTCGTCCCGCTCCAGCACCGGGACCCCGTTGAGGTCGCGGACCGGGACCAGGCTGCGGTCGAAGCGTCCGGCCGCGACCGCCTCGGCCGCCCGGCGCTGCGAGGTGAGCGCGTACTCGTCGACGTCTTCGCGGGTGAACCCCTCGAGGGTGGCGATCAGGTCGGCACCGATGCCCTGCGGGACGAAGTAGTGGTCGTAGGCGGTGGTCGGGTCCTGGTGGTAGGCGCCGCCGTCGCTGCCCATCGGCACCCGGGACATCGACTCGACGCCGCCGCCGAGGACGAAGGAGTCGCCGGCCAGCACCTTGGCCGCGGCGGTGTTGACCGCCTCCAGCCCGGAGGCGCAGAAGCGGTTCAGCTGCACCCCGGCGACGCTCTCCGGCAGGCCGCCGACCATGGCCGCGGTGCGGGCGATGTCGCCGCCCTGCTCACCGACCGGCGAGACCACCCCGAGCACGATGTCGTCGATCTCGCCGAGGTCCAGGCCCGGGTTGCGCGGGGTCAGCTCGTGCAGCAGCCCGGCGACCAGGTCGACCGGCTTGGTGCCGTGCAGGGCGCCGCCGCGGTTCTTGCCGCGCGGGGTGCGCAGGGCGTCGTAGATGTAAGCGGTCACAGTCCCATCCCTCGTCCGACGATCTCCTTCATGATCTCCGTGGCCCCGCCGTAGATCGTCGCGATCCGGCAGTCCTCGTAGTCCCGGGCGACCCGGTACTCGCGCATGTAGCCGTAGCCGCCGTGCAGCTGCAGGCAGCGGCTGACCAGGCGCACCTGGAGCTCGGTGCACCACCACTTCGCCGCGGCCGCGTCCTCGGCGCTGAGCTCGCCGGCGACGTGCTTGCGCAGGCACTCGTCGACGTAGGCGCGGGTGACGTCGAGCTCGGTCTTCATCTCGGCGAGCGCGTGCCGCGAGCTCTGGAAGGTGCCGATCGGCCGCCCGAAGGCGGTGCGCTCCTTGGCGTACTCCAGGGTCCGGGCGAAGGTGCCCTCGGCGGCGGCCAGCGAGCCCAGGGCGATGGCCAGGCGCTCCTGCGGCAGGTTGCGCATCAGGCCGAGGAAGCCGCTGCCCTCCTCGCCGAGCAGGTTGGCCGCGGGGACGCGCACGTCGGTGAAGGACAGCTCGGAGGTGTCCTGGGCGTGCAGCCCGATCTTCTCCAGGTTGCGGCCCCGCTCGAAGCCCTCCATGCCGCGCTCGATGACGAGCAGCGAGATGCCCTTGTGCGGGTCGTCGCCGGTGCGCACCGCGGTCGCCACGAGGTCGGCGTTCTGGCCGTTGGAGATGAAGGTCTTGGCGCCGTTGACGATGTAGTCGTCGCCGTCGCGCACCGCCCGGGTGGCGATCCCGGAGAGGTCGGAGCCGGTGCCGGGCTCGGTCATGGCGATGGCGGTGATGAGCTCGCCGCTGGCGATGCCGGGCAGCCAGCGCTGCTTCTGCTCGTCGGTGGTCAGCCCGGTGAAGTACGGGAAGACGATGTCGTTGGACAGGGCGATCCCGCCGGTGCCGCTGGAGACCGCGCCGCGGCCGAGCTCCTCGTTCATCACGGCGTTGAAGCGGAAGTCGTCCACCCCGCCGCCGCCGTACTGCTCGTCGATGGAGAAGCCGAGCACGCCGTCCTGCGCCGCGGCGGTGAAGAGCTCGCGGTCGACGAGACCGCTCTCCTCCCAGCGCTCGGCGTTGGGCACGACGTGCCGCTCCACCCAGCCGCGCACGGTGGCGCGGAAGTCCTCGTGCTCCTGCTCGTACAACGTCGAGGCGGTCATCACGATCCTTGCTCGTCGGGGCCACGCTGCCGCCCCCATCATGCCCACGAACCGACCGCTTTGTAAATGGGGATTCACATGATGCGGGTCACCGCTCAGACCGGCGGGATGCTGCGCCGCTTCGTGGCGAAGTGCCGCTCGCGGCCCCGGGCGTGCGCGATCCGCCGGACGAGGTCGGCCCGCAGGTCCTCGGCCTCGACGACGTCGTCGATGACCAGGTCGGCGGCCAGCCGCTCGAGATCGACGTCCTGCTCGTAGTCCTCGCGCCGGGCCGCGACGAAGGCGTCCCGCGCCTCGGCCCCCTCGCTCGCCTCGATCGTCGCGATGGTGTTGGCGTAGACCGCGTTGACCGCGGCCTCGGGCCCCATCACCGCGATCCGGGCGGTCGGCAGGGCGATCGTCGCGTCCGGGGCGAAGCCGGGACCGCCCATCGCGTAGAGCCCGGCGCCGTAGGCCTTGCGGACGACGACGCAGACCTGCGGCACGGTGGCCGCCGAGACGGCGTGCACCATCTTCGCGCCGTGCCGGATGATCCCGCCCCGCTCGACCTCGCTGCCGATCATGAAGCCGGGCACGTCGGCCAGGTAGATCAGCGGGATCGAGTAGGCGTCGCACATCCAGATGAACCGGGCGGCCTTGTCGGCGCTGTCGGCGAAGAGGACCCCGCCCTTGGCCATCGAGTTGTTGGCGACGATGCCGACGGTCTGCCCCTCCAGGCGACCCAGCCCGACGACGAGCTCGGGGGCGAAGAGCGCCTTGACCTCGAAGAAGGAGTCGTCGTCGAGCAGGCCGTCGATGACCTCGTGGATGTCGAAGGGCTGGCTCTCCCGCTCCGGGACCACCGCCCGGGTCAGCGGCTGCGTCGGCGGCTCGACCTGGTAGCTCGGGACCTCGCCGCGCCAGGACAGCGGCAGGTAGCTCAGCCACAGCCGGGCCAGCTCGATCGCCTCGGCGTCGTCGCCGACGAGCACGTCGCCGCAGCCGGAGACGGTGCAGTGCATCCGGGCACCACCCATCTCCTCCAGGCTGACCCGCTCGCCGACGACCATCTCGGCCATCCGCGGGCTGCCCAGGTACATCGAGGCGTTGCCCTCGACCATGATGACCAGGTCGGTGAAGCTGGGGATGTAGGCGCCGCCGGCGGCGCTCGGCCCGAAGAGGCAGCAGACCTGCGGGACCTTGCCGGAGAGGGCGACCTGGTTGTGGAAGATGTGCCCGGCGCCGCGCCGCCCGGGAAACATCTCCACCTGGTCGGTGATCCGGGCACCCGCGGAGTCGACGAACCAGAAGACCGGGAGCTCCTCGCGCAGCGCGGTCTCGGTGGCCCGCACGATCTTCTCGACGGTGCGTGCGCCCCACGAGCCGGCCTTGACGGTCGGGTCGTTGGCGATGACGATGACCGGCCGCTCGTCGACCAGCCCGCGGCCGGTGACCACCCCGTCGGCGGGCAGCCCGTCGGCGAGCGCGTTGGCGTACCGGCCGTCCTCGACGAAGCTGCCCTCGTCGAGCAGCAGCGCGATCCGGTCCCGGACGTAGAGCTTGCCCTGGGCCTCGAGCTTGGCGGCCGCCTTCTCGGTGGGCGCGGCGGAGGCGGCGTGCGCCTGCTGCAGCCGGGCCCGGACGTCGGCGACCCGCGGGTCGCCCGGGTGCTCGGCGGGGTGCTGGCTGGGGTGTCCTGCCGGGGACATCAGGAGACCAGCCCGAGGTGGCGGGCGATGACCATGCGCTGCACCTCGGAGGTGCCCTCGCCGATCTCGAGGATCTTGGCGTCCCGGTAGAAGCGGGCCACCGGGTACTCCTCCATGAAGCCGTTGCCGCCGAAGATCTGGGTGGCGATCCGGGTGGCGGTCACCGCCGCCTCGCTGGTGTAGAGCTTCGCGATGCTCGCCGCCTTCGCCACCTCGGCGGCGCTGCGCCGACCGCGGTCGGCCTCGTCCTTGAGCCAGGCCGCCTTGTAGGTCAGCGCCCGGGAGGCCTCGACCATGACGGCCAGGTCGGCGACCTGGAAGGAGACGCCCTGGTTGGCGCCGATGGGGCGGCCGAAGGCGGTGCGGGTGCCGGCGTACTCGGTGGCCAGCTCGAGCATCCGCTGGGTCAGGCCCAGGGCCAGCGCGGAGATCGCGATGCGACCGTCGTCGAGGGTCTTGAGGAACTGCCGGAAGCCCTCCCCCTCGGCGCCGAGCAGGTTCTCGGCGGGGACCCGGCAGCCGTCGAAGGTCAGCCCGTGGGTGTCGCTGATGTGCCAGCCGAGCTTGTCGTAGGCCGGCTCCACGGTGAGGCCCGGGGTGCCGGAGGGGACGATGATCGCCGAGATCTGCGGGCGGCCGGCGTCGCTGGTGCCGGTGCGGGCGGTGACGGTGACGCACGAGGTGATGTCGGTGCCGGAGTTGGTGATGAAGGCCTTGGCGCCGTCGATCACCCAGTCGGCGCCGTCACGCACCGCCTTCGTCCGGGTGCCACCGGCGTCGGAGCCGGCGTCCGGCTCGGTGAGGCCGAAGCCGGCCAGCGCCCGACCGGCGACGAGGTCCGGGAGCCAGGTCGCCTTCTGCTCGTCGCTGCCGAAGGTGAGGATCGGGTTGATCCCCAGGCCGACCCCGGCGGAGAGCGTGATGCCGATCGACTGGTCGACCCGGCCGAGCTCCTCGATGGCCAGGCAGAGCGCGGTGAAGTCGCTCTGCACCACCCCGTCGACGGTCTCGGCGCTGCCGCCGTGCTCCTCGGGGACGACCAGGCCGAAGAGGCCGAGGTCGCCCATCCGGGCGACCACCTCCAGCGGCAGGTGGTGCTCCCGGTCCCAGCCGGCCACGTGCGGCTCGATCTCGCGGGTGGCGAACTCGCGCACGCTCGCGCGGAAGTCCTCGTGGTCCTGGCTCAGCTCGAACATCGTCGTCCTCGCGTCGGTGGAGGCTCCTGGGGGTCGCCCCGGAGCACGGTCTGGCACGTCGGTCTGGTGCTTGACGTTGACGTCAACGTAAAGCATGCTCACGGGTCATGACAAGCACGCGCGAGGAGCAGCGCACGTGGAGCATCGCGGAGGTGGCCGAGGAGCTCGGGATCACCCACCGGACGGTGCGCCACTACGAGCAGCTGGGCCTGGTCTCCCCGGCGCGGGAGGGCACCCGGCGGGTCTACCGGCGGCGCGACCGGACCCGCCTCGGCCTCGTGGTGCGCGGGCGGCGGCTGGGCTTCCCGCTGGAGGAGATCGCCAAGATCATCGACCTCTACGACGCCCCGCGCGGGCGCACCAGCCAGCTGGAGTACGTGCTCTCCCAGATCGACGAGCGCCGCGCCGACCTCGAGCAGCGCCGTCGGGACGTCGAGGCGGCCCTCACCGAGCTGGACACCTTCGAGCAGCGCTGCCGCGACGAGCTCGCCTCCCGCTGACCCTCCCCCTCCCCCTCCGCAACTGCCCGGGCAAATCACACGGCCTCCCTCGCAACTGCCCGGGCAAATCACCACCCTCCCTCGCAACTGCCCGGGCAAATCACCACCCTCCCCCGCAACTGCCCGGGCAAATCACACGGCCCCTCCGCAACTGCCCGGGCAATTCACCACGGTGGAGCCCGCGCGGAGTCGCGCCCTGTGGATAACCCCACGGGGCTCGGCCCCGAAGTCGGCAGCCTGGCCTTCGTGACCACCACGCTGCACGTCGACCTCACCAACGTCGGGGACCTGCCCGTCTTCAGCCGGGAGCAGGCCAGGGGGTGGGGCATCTCCGACCGCGACCTCGCCGCGCTGTGCCGAAGGGGCAGCTTCCGGCGTCTCGCGCGCGGTTGGTACTCGTCGCGCATGGACGCCACGCCTGAAGAGCTCCATGTCCTCCGGACCGTCGCCAACATCCGCCTGCATGCTGGCCGATCCGTCGCGGTCCGCCACTCGGCAGTCCTGCTGCACGGGCTCCCGCTGGCCAAGGCTGATCTCGACATCGTCGAGCTCGCCCGCGCCGGGCAGGGCCATGGCCGGATACGTGCTGGCGTCCGCGAGAGCCTGCTGGAGGGGCGCCCCACGACGCAGGTCGAGCTGCCGGACCTCGGCGCCGGCGCATCTCTCGTCACGGTCCCGCACGCGATCGTGGGCACCGCACAGACCAACAATCCCTCGGCCGCCCTCGTCGCCGGCGACCACGCCCTTCGCCTCGGCCTGTGCACGCCCGCCGAGATCCACGAGGCGCTCGCCGATGCCGCAGGGCAGACGGGGGTCGGCCAGGCGCGCCTGGCGCTGGCGCATCTCGACGGCCGTCACGAGTCACCCGGCGAGACGCTGACCGCAGTGATCCTGCGGACGCTCGGGTGGGACGTCGACCCGCAGGTCGAGGTGGTGGCCGCTGGCCGGCTCTACCGTCTGGACTTCGCTCTGCGTGCCTACCGGGTCGCCATCGAGTTCGACGGCCAGGTGAAGTACAACGATCCAGCGGCGCACCTCGCCCAGGAGCGCCGCGAGGCGGACCTCAGATCCGTCGGTTGGGCCTTCGCGCGGTTGGGCTGGGACGACCTCGACGACCCGGCGATCCTCGGCGGGCGCATCCGTTCGGCGATCGCCGAGCTGGACCCGGTCGCCTGACGCCAGCGGCCGATGTGATTTGCCCGGGCAGCTGCCCCCTTCTGGTGATTTGCCCGGGCAGTTGCGCACCCCTCGGTGATTTGCCCGGGCAGTTGCGGAGGCGGCGTGTGAATTGCCCGGGCAGTTGCGGAGGGGCCGTGTGAATTGCCCGGGCAGCTGCGGAGGGGGCGGGCGGGTCAGAGGCGGACGACGTGGGCCTTGGCCCGGTGCTCGATGCGGAACTCGGGACGGGCGGCGAAGAAGTCCTGCGTCGCCTGGCGCGATCCGTCCCAGTAGTAGTAGTCGTCGAGCACGATGCGCCCGCCACGCACCAGCTGCGGGGCGACCCGCTCCAGGCAGACCATCGTCGAGTCGTACCAGTCGCCGTCCAGGTGGGCCAGCGCCACCGGTCCCTCGACGTGCAGCGTGTCCTCGAAGAGACCCGCCACCAGCTCGACCCGGTGCTCGGGAGCCGGGACGCCCAGCCGGTCGAAGGAGGCGCAGACCTCGCCGAGCAGATCCTCCCGGTAGCCGTAGTAGGTGTCGTCGCCGATGCCCGACGACCGCCCGGAGACGATCTGCCGGTACCGAGCGTGCACCGCCTCGGGGTCTCGCTCGGACGGCTCCGGGATCATCCCGAAGACGTCGTAGACCGCCATCGGCCGTTCCCGCGACTTGGCCGCGGCGAGCACGATCGCCGACCCGCCCAGGGCGGTGCCGGCCTCGATGATCTGCCCCTCCCGACCGGAGCGCTCGATCTCCCCGACCAGCGCCGCGAGCGCCCGCAGGTCCTCGGCCCGCAGATAGGTCAGCCGTTCCTGCCGCACCCGGGCCACCACCTCCTCGACGCTCTCCGGGAGGTCGTCGCCGAAGGGGTAGCGGGTCGCCGCCCGGAGCAGCTCCAGCTCTGCGGTCATCCGCTCGCGCTGCTCGTCCGATCGCGTGAGCCTCCCCCGCAGCCGGGAGAGCTCGCGACGCAGGTCCTCCTCCGGAGCTGGGGACGTCTCTGCACGGGACCGTTCGTCGGGCACGGTGCGTCTCCTCTCGTGTCCTGTCGTGGCAGGCGCCGCCCAACCTAGCCGGAGACCTGCCGGGCCAGGTAGGCGTCGATCTCGGCGTGGCCGGGAGCGGTGGTCGGCCCGCGCCGGGTCACCTTGACCGCCGCGGCGGCGTTCGCCCGTCGGCACGCCTCGACCCACCCGGTCCCCCGGGCACGTTCGGCGACGAGCACGCCGGTGTGCGTGTCGCCCGCCCCGTTGGTGTCCACCGCTCGCTCCGGGAAGCCCGCGAGGACGGTCGCGCCCGCATCGCACACCGAGACCGCGCACCCGGCCGGACCGTCCCGCACGATCGTCACCGCACCGGCCGGCAGCAGGGCCCGCACCGCGTCCGCGGCATCGGCCATCCCGCTGGCCCCGGTCAGCGCGCTCGCCTCGTCGAGGTTCGAGGTCCACACGCTCGTCCGCGCGAGCACCTGCGTCACGAGCTCGGCCGGCAGGCCCTCGAGGGCGTCCCCGGGGTCGAGGACGACGACGACCCCCTCTGGCAGCCCGGCGAGCCAGGTCAGCAGCGGCTCGCGGGTGCGGCCGTGCAGGCTGTAGCCGCTGACGCACACGAGGTCCCCGGGCCGAGGGTGCGCCGCGTCCAGCGACGCGACGCTGATCTCGCGCTCCGCCTCGTGGGTGGTGACGAAGGTGCGCTCCCCACCCGGCTCCAGCAGCACCAGGCACGAGCCGGTGTCCTGGTCGAGGACCGGCGGGCTCGCCAGCTCCACCCCGTCGTCGGCGAGGGCGGAGCGGACCATGTCGCCGTGCGGGCCGGTGCCGTGGGCCCCGGCGTGCACGCACCGGGCGCCCGAGCGGGCCGCCGCCAGCAGGATCGTCACCGCGCCGCCGGCGTGCCGCGCGCACCCGTGCGCCACGACGTTGCCGCCGCGGCGCGGCAGCCCGGGCACCTCGAGCACCACGTCGACGAGCGCCTGGCCGGTGTGGATCACCCGCGGGGCCGGGTCCGCCACGTCGCCGCCGGCACCCACGTCACCCCGCCCGTCCCCGACGCCTCGGTCGAGGCTCACCCGGGCACCTGGGTGGCCGCCCGCTCGGCCAGGCACGGCTCCCGGCGCCAGCACCCGACCATGTGGTCGTCGACGATGCCCATCGCCTGCATCGCCGCGTAGGCGGTGGTCGGTCCGACGAAGCGGAAGCCGAGCCGCTTGAGGGTGCGCGAGAGCGTCACCGACCCGTCGGTGACCGCCGGCACGTCCTCCACCCGCCGGGGGGCAGGCTGGGTCGACGGCTCCGCCGACCACATCACCCGGGCCAGGCTGTCGCCCTGCCCGTGCAGCGCCAGCAGCGCCCGGGCGTTGCCGATGGTGGCCTCGATCTTGCCGCGGTGCCGGATGATCCGGGCGTCGGTCAGCAGCCGCTCCACGTCGCCCTCGCCGTACGCGGCGACCCGCTCGGGGTCGAAGCCGGCGAAGACCTCCCGGAACGCCTCCCGCTTGCGCAGGATGGTGATCCACGAGAGCCCGGACTGGAAGCCCTCCAGACAGAGCTTCTCGAAGAGGGCCCGCTCGTCCGTCGTCGGGCGCCCCCACTCGGTGTCGTGGTACGTCACGTAGTCCTCGGCCTCACCCGCCCAGGCGCACCGCTGCCGCCCGTCCGCTCCCGCCAGGAGCCCGTCGCTGCTCATGAGCGGCAGGCTAGACCCGAGCACCGACGACGCCGGCCCGACCCGTCGGGCACACTGGGCGGCATGGCACCTGAACCCCGCTTCACCTCGGTGGACGACGTCCGCGAGCGCCTGGCCGCGGTCGGCTACCTCGCCTCGGACGCCATCGCGACCACCGTCTACCTCGCCGACACCCTGGGCAAGCCGCTGCTGGTCGAGGGGCCGGCCGGCGTCGGCAAGACCGCGCTGAGCACCGCCGTCGCCGCGGCCACCGAGGCCGAGCTCATCCGGCTGCAGTGCTACGAAGGGGTCGACGAGGCCCGCGCCCTCTACGAGTGGAACCACGCCAAGCAGCTGCTGCGGATCACCGCCGCCGGCGCCCACCACGACGCCTCCGGCGACGACGAGGCCGACTGGAGCAGCGTCAAGGAGGACATCTTCACCGACGAGTTCCTGCTCGACCGGCCGCTGCTGAAGGCGGTGCGCAGCGAGCGCCCCAGCGTGCTGCTCATCGACGAGCTGGACAAGGCCGACGTGGAGATCGAGGGCCTGCTGCTCGAGGTGCTCTCCGACTTCCAGGTGACCGTCCCCGAGCTCGGCACCATCCAGGCGCGGCACACCCCCTTCGTCGTGCTCACCTCCAACGCCACCCGCGAGCTCTCCGAGGCGCTGCGGCGCCGCTGCCTCTACCTGCACATCGACTACCCCGAGGCCACCCTGGAGCGCCAGATCGTCGACCTGGCGGTGCCCGGCCTGGACGACGCCCTCGCCGACTCGGTGGTCCGGCTCGTCGGGGCGCTGCGCGAGATGCGGCTGCGCAAGTCGCCGTCGGTGGCCGAGACCGTGGACTGGGCCCGCACCCTGCTCGCCCTGGGCGCCGGCAACGACCTCGACCCGGCGATGCTGCGCGAGACCCTCGGCGTCGTGCTCAAGCACCGCGACGACATCGAGACCGCCGCGGCCCGTCTCGAGCTGGACCGTGAGCTCGCCTGAGGTCGCGCTCGAGCCGGGCGCGCTGGGCGCCCGGCTGGTCGAGCTGGGCCGGTCGCTGCGGCGCCACGGGGTCACCGTCGGCACCTCCGAGGTCGCCGACGCGGCCGCGGCCGCGCACGCCCTCGGCCTGACCGACCGGGAGCGGCTGCGCGCCGGGGTGGCCGCCTCGATGATGCGCCGGGCCGGTGACCGCACCGTCTTCGACCAGCTCTTCGACCTGCACTTCCCGGCCGCCCTCGGCGAGCGGGCAGCCCCTGAGCCGGAGATCGAGGGCACCGACCGGGAGCGGGCCGAGGCCATCCGCGAGCGCCTGGTGCAGGCCCTGGCCGACGGCGACGAGGACGAGCTGGAGCGGCTGGCCGCACTGGCCCTGCGCGAGCTCGGTGCGCTGGCGAACCAGGCCACCATGGGCGGCTGGTCGGCCGGTCAGGCGCTGGACCGGCTGGCCCCGCAGACGGCGATCGCGGCCGCCCTGGAGCGGGCCCGGGACGCCGGAGAGGTGCCCGGCGGCTCCGGCGAGGGCAGCGGCGGTGGTGGCGAAGGGGGTCAGGGCGCCACCGGCAGCGGCGCCGGCGGCGGCTCCGGCTCGCCGTGGCGCCCGGAGCGGATGACCGACCGGATCGACCGCGACGAGATCCGCGGCCGGGTGGCCGCCTTCCGACGGGCGGTGGAGACCGAGGCGGCCCGACGCAACGCCGAGGTCCGCGGCCGCGACCGGATCGCCCGCTACGGCGTGCGGGACCCGTTGGAACGCAAGGACTTCCTGCTCACCGGCCGGACCGAGGCGGCCGAGCTGCAGGCGGCCATCGCGCCGCTGTCGCGCAAGCTCGCGGCGCGGCTGGCCGCCCGCCAGCGGCGCAGCGGCCGCGGCGGCATCGACATCCGGCGCACCCTGCGCGCGGCGATGTCCACCGGCGGGGTCCCGGTGCGCCCGGCGCACCGACGCCGGCACCGCAGCCGCGCCGACGTCGTGCTGCTGTGCGACATGTCCGGCTCCGTCTCGGGCTTCTCCCGCTTCACCATCCTGCTGCTGCAGTCGCTGGCCGGGCAGTTCCGCCGGGTGCGCTTCTTCGGCTTCGTCAACGTCACCGACGACATCACCGACATCGTCCGCGAGTCCCGGGTCGGGGAGGACATCAGCCGACAGATCGCCGAGCAGGCCACCCTCTCCCGGTGGCACGGCAGCAGCGACTACGGCGGGGCGCTGGCCGACTTCGCCGAGCGGCACCTGGACGCGGTCGGTCCGCGCAGCACCGTGCTCATCCTCGGCGACGCCCGGACCAACGGCACCGCCCCGCGGCCGGAGGCGCTGCGCGAGATCGTCGCCCACGCCCAGCACGTCGTCTGGCTCAACCCGGAGGCGGCCCGGCAGTGGGACAGCGGCGACTCGGTCGCCGGGGTCTACGGGCGGGTGGTGGACATGCACGAGTGCCGCAACATCGACCAGCTGCGCCACTTCGTCACCCGGGTGCTGCCGACCTGAGCCTGGCTCCGCGGCTGCCGACCGGCGCCGCGCCCGGGGCACCGGCCCGACCGGCCCGCAGACACCGGGCGCGGCACCGCTCCGGCAGGCGTAGCATCACTGGTGATGGCTGCTGCGAGAACGACTTTGACCGCCCTGCGGGAGCTGGTCCGCCCGACCGTCGGCAGCCGTGAGACCGGCTGGGAGCAGCACCGCGAGGGCGTGCAGCGGCTGCTCGACTCCTTCGCCGCCGTCCCGGCCAGCCAGCAGGTGCGCCTGGCCAAGCGCACCTCGAACCTCTTCCGGCACCGCGCCGCGACCACCGGGCCCGGCCTGGACACGACCGGGCTGACCGGGGTGATCGAGGTCGACCCGATCGCGCGCACCGCCGACGTGCAGGGGATGTGCACCTACGAGGACCTCGTCGACGCGACCCTCGCGCACGGGCTGATCCCGCTGGTGGTCCCGCAGCTGAAGACGATCACCCTCGGCGGCGCGGTCACCGGCCTGGGCATCGAGTCGACGAGCTTCCGCAACGGCCTGCCGCACGAGTCGGTGCTGGAGATGGACGTGCTCATCGGCACCGGCGAGATTGTCACCGCCCGGCCGGACGGCGACGAGCACGAGCGCCGGCTGTGGCGCGGCTTCCCCAACTCCTACGGCAGCCTCGGCTACGCCGTGCGGCTGCGGATCCGGCTGGAGGAGGCGCCCCCCTTCGTCGCCCTGCGGCACCTGCGCCTGCACGACCTGGACAGCCTGCAGCAGACGATGACCGAGATCGTCGAGGCGGGCGAGCACGACGGCGAGCGGGTGGACGCGATCGACGGCGTCGTCTTCGGCGCCGAGGAGAGCTACCTCGTGCTGGCCCGGTGGAGCCACGAGCCGGGGCCGGTCAGCGACTACACCGGCCAGCAGATCTTCTACCGCTCGCTGCAGCACCCGCGCGGGACCACCCGTGACCGGCTGACGATCCGGGACTACCTGTGGCGCTGGGACACCGACTGGTTCTGGTGCTCCCGGGCCTTCGGCGCGCAGAACCCGCGGGTGCGCCGGCTGTGGCCGCGGCGGCTGCTGCGCAGCAGCATCTACTGGAAGATGGTCGCGGTCGACCAGCGCCACGACGTCGCCGACCGGCTGGAGGCCCGCAAGGGCCTGCCCCCGCGGGAGCGGGTGGTCCAGGACGTCGAGGTGGACATCTCCCGCACCGCCGACTTCCTGCGCTGGTTCCTCGCCGAGGTGCCGATCGAGCCGATCTGGCTGTGCCCGCTGCGGCTGGCCGAGACCACCGCTGCCGAGGGCAGCGAGCGCCCCTGGCCGCTCTACCCGCTGGAGCCGAACCGCACCTACGTCAACATCGGCTTCTGGTCGACGGTGCCGATCACCACCGACGACCCGACCGCGTGCAACCGGGCCGTCGAGGCGCAGGTCAGCGCGCTCGGCGGGCACAAGTCGCTCTACTCCGACGCCTTCTACGACGAGGCCACCTTCGCCCAGCTGTACGGCGGCGAGCACGCCGCCGCGCTGAAGGCCACGCTCGACCCCGACTCCCGATTCCCCACCCTCTACGACAAGGCGGTGCGCCGACGATGACCCGGCTCGAGGACTCCCCCACCGACGCCGGCGAGACGATGAGCGTCGGGGAGATCATCGGCGCCTTCCTGCCGCCGGACGTGCCGCTGCGCTTCCGCGCCTACGACGGCTCCACCTTCGGCCCCGCGGACAGCCCGCTCGAGCTCGAGGTGGTCTCGCCGCGGGCGCTGCAGTACGTCGTCACCGCCCCCGGCGACCTCGGGCTGGCCCGGGCCTACCTCATGGGCGAGCTGGTGGTGCACGGCGTCCACCCCGGGTCGCCGCACGACCTCTTCGCCGCGCTGGAGCAGGTGCGCAAGGAGACCGCCACCCGCCCGGACGCGCGCACCCTCGCTCGGATCGCCCGCTCGCTGGGCTTGGAGTCGCTGCACCGGCCGCCGGTGCCCGAGATGGAGGTGGCGCCCGGCTGGCAGCGCTACCTCAAGGGCCTGCGGCGGCACTCCAAGGAGCGCGACTCCGAGGTCGTCTCCTACCACTACGACATCTCCAACCGCTTCTACGAGCTGGTGCTGGGGCCGTCGATGACCTACACCTGCGCCTGCTACCCCGAGCCCGGCGCGAGCCTGGAGACCGCCCAGGAGAACAAGTACCGGCTGGTCTTCGACAAGCTGCGGCTGCAGCCCGGGCAGCGTCTGCTCGACGTCGGCTGCGGCTGGGGCCAGATGGTGCTCTACGCCGCCCGCCGCGGGGTGCACGCCCTCGGCGTGACGCTCAGCGAGCAGCAGGCGGCCTGGGCGCAGGAGCAGATCGCGAAGGAGGGTCTGTCGCACCTGGCCGAGGTGCGGCTGCAGGACTACCGCGACGTGTCCGAGTCCGGCTTCGACGCGGTCAGCTCGATCGGGATGACCGAGCACATCGGGCAGAAGCAGTACCCGGCCTACTTCGGCGCGATGCTGGCCCGGCTGCGCCCGGGCGGGCTCTTCCTCAACCACTGCATCACCCGGCGGGACAACACCGACACCTCCGGGGCGGGGCAGTTCATCAACCGCTACGTCTTCCCCGACGGCGAGCTGTGCGGCGCCGGCACGGTGCTCGGCGCGATCCAGGACGCCGGGATGCCGGTGCTGCACGAGGAGAGCCTGCGCCCGCACTACGCGCTCACCCTGCGGGACTGGTGCGCCAACCTCACCGAGCACTGGGAGGAGTGCGTCGCCGAGGTGGGTGAGCCCACCGCCCGGCTGTGGGGGCTCTACATGGGCGCCTGCCAGTACGGCTTCGAGGACGGCCGGGTCGAGCTGCACCACGTGCTGGCGGTCGCCCCGGGCGGCGAGGAGCTGCCGCTGCGGCCGTGGTGGGCCGCCTGAGCCGTCCGATCTCCAGAGGATCTCCACATCTGCCTCCCGTCTTCGGCACAGGGGCCTGCCTAGCCTGACGCCATGACCGAGGCCAGCAGCTCCGCGAGCACCCGCCGCACCGTGCTCGTCGTCGAGGACGACCGGGTGATCAACCGGGCCCTGGCCGACCGGCTGACCGCCGAGGGCTTCGCCGTGGCGCAGGCCTACGACGGCCCCGGCGCGGTGACCACCTTCGCCGAGCAGGGCCCGGACGTGGTGCTGCTCGACCTCATGCTGCCCGGCTTCGACGGGCTGGAGGTGTGCCGCCGGATCCAGGCAGAGCGCCCGGTGCCGGTGCTCATGCTCACCGCCCGGGACGAGGAGACCGACATCGTCGTCGGCTTCGGGGTCGGCGCCGACGACTACCTCACCAAGCCCTTCCGGATGCGGGAGGTGGTGGCCCGGGTGCACGCCCTGCTGCGTCGGGTGGAGCGGGCCGTCGAGCTGGCGAGCACGAGCGTGGGCGACCGGCTGCTGGTGCGCGGCGACCTCGTGCTCGACCTCGGGGCGCGCCGCTGCACCGTGGCCGGTCAGGCGGTGCATCTGACCCCCACCGAGCTGGACCTGCTGCACCTGCTGGCCTCGGCGCCCGGCGTGGTCCAGCGCCGCGAACAGCTCTCCGTGCGCCTCTTCGGCTGGGAGGAGAGCTACGGCAGCCGCACCCTGGACAGCCACGTCAAGGCGCTGCGGGCGAAGGTGGGGCCGCACCGGATCCGGACCGCGCACGGCGTGGGCTACGCCTTCGAGGACGGCGCCGAGGCTGCCGGAGCGCCTGGCACCGACGAGCCCGGCACCAACCAGCCCGGCACCGAAGAGCACCGGGGCCGGCGAGCACCGGGTCGGCGATGAGCCGCGAGGAGCCGCTGAGCCGGCTCACCTCGATCCGCGCCCGGCTGGCGGCGCTGGTTGCCGCCGGGGGCCTGGTGGCCGTGCTCGTCGGGGCCGTCGGCAGCCGCGCCGGCGTGCCCGTGTGGCTGGCCGTGCCGGCCACCCTGGCGGTGGCCGTGATGATCACCCGGTGGCTGGCCACCGGGCTCACCCAGCCGCTGCGGGAGATGACCGAGGCCGCCGAACGGATGGCCGCCGGCGACTACGACGTGCAGATCACCACGACGGCGCGGGACGAGGTCGGCGTGCTGGCCCAGGCCTTCACGACCATGGCCCGCCGGCTGGGCGAGGCCGAGGAGCACCGCCGCCGGCTGGTGGCCACGGTCAGCCACGAGCTGCGCACCCCGCTCAGCGCCCAGCAGGCGCTCCTGGAGAACCTCGCCGACGGCGTCACCACCCCCGACGAGCCCAGCCTGCGGGCCGCGCTGGCCCAGTCGGAGCGGCTGGGCGCGCTGGTCGGTGACCTGCTCGACCTCTCCCGCGGCGACGGGCGCGGGGTGCCGCTGCACCCCGAGCCGATCCCCGTCGGCGCGCTGCTGGAGCAGGCCGCCGCCGAGGGCGCGCTGCAGGGTCGTGACGTCAGCCTGGCGCTCGACGTGCAGCCGGCCGACCTCGTGGTGACCGCCGACCGCGGCCGGCTGGCCCAGGTGGTGGCCAACCTGCTGGACAACGCCGTGCGGCACAGCCCGGCCGGCGGCACGGTCACCCTGGCCGCCCGGCACGTCACCACCGGCGTGCCCCGCTGGTCGCTCGTCGTCAGCGACGAGGGACCGGGGCTGAGCCCGGAGCGGGCCGAGCACCTCGTCGACCGTTTCGGTGCCGGCGGCGACTCCGGCGGCGGCACCGGGCTGGGCCTGGCCATCGCCGGCTGGGTGGTCACCATGCACGGCGGCCGGATCGAGGCGCTGCCGCCGCTCGACGGGCGGGTCGGCGCCCGGATCAGGGTCACCCTGCCGATCGAGCCGGATCTCTCCGGCGCCACCCGCACCGACCAGACCGCCCAGACCGCAAGGCCCATCCAGGCCGAGAAGGAGATGACCATGTCCCCGGCCGACCGCCCGGAGAGCACCTCCCGCCCCGCAACAGCTGCCCGTCCGGCAGGCACCGGCACGGCGGGCGCCCCCCGCCCTGCAGGCAGCCGCGCGGTCGCCACCCACCCTGCGCCGGCGCTCCCCCCTCAGGGTGCGTTACGGGCGACGGCGCCGGCCGCCCCAGGGCTCGCGACGCTGGCCCGGTGGTGGCCCGAGCGCGACTCCACGCCGCAGCCCGGGATGCTGCTGGCGGCGCTCTCGGTCGGGCTCGCCGCGGCCGTCCTCGTCGTCGACGCCGAGGTCGGGCTCGGTCTGCTGATCGTGCTGGCCCTGGGTGGGGTGCTCATCTGGCGCGCCTCGCCGCACCGCGCGACCCGGTGGTCCTGGCTCACCGCCGCGCTGGCGCTGCCGCTGGGACTGACCACCGTGCTGCGGGCCGACGTCGGCTACGTGCTGCTGGCCATGCTCACCGCCGGGACGCTGGCCGCGATCGCCTGCACCCGCGCGACCACCCTCGTCGGGATGGCGCTTAGCGTGGCCGCCTGGCCCACCGCCGGGCTGCGCGGGCTGCCGCTGCTGGACCGCACCGTGCGCCGGCTCGGACGGCGCGGCAACCTCTGGTCCGGCGCCCGCATCCTCGTCGTCAGCCTCGCCCTGCTGCTCGTCTTCGGCGGGCTGCTGGCCTCGGCCGACGCCGTGCTGGGCTCGTGGGCCGCGCACCTGGTGCCGACCCTCAGCGACGTCCTCGTCCTGCGGGTCTTCACCGCGGTCTTCTTCACCGGGATCACCCTCTGCGGCCTCTACCTCGCGCTCAACCCGCCGCGGGTCGAGGGGCGCTCCCCCACCGAGCTGGTCTCCTCCCGGATCCCGGTGCGGGAGTGGCAGATCCCGATGCTCGTCGTCATCGCCGTCTACCTCGCCTTCCTCGCCGCCCAGGTGGCCGCGGTCACCGGCGGGCACGACTACGTGCTGCGCACCACCGGCCTGACCTACGCCGACTCGGCCCGGCAGGGCTTCGGGCAGCTCACCCTGGCCACCCTGCTCACCGTGCTGCTCGTCGCCGGGGTGCGCGCCTGGGGCCGGGTGGAGACCGCCCGCGACCGGCACCGCATGCAGCTGACCTGCGCGGCGCTGTGCCTGCTGGCGCTGGGCGTCGTGGTGTCGGCGCTGCGGCGGATGGCCCTCTACCAGGAGGCCTACGGCTACACCGTGGCCCGGGTGCTGGCCGACCTCGTCGAGGTGTGGTTCGGCCTCGTGCTGCTGGCCCTGCTCGTCTCGCTCTTCGCACCGTCTCGCCGGTGGCTGGGCCGGGCGGTGCTGCTCACCGGGGTGGCCGCGGTGCTCGCCTTCACCGTGGGCGGGACCACGGGGTTCGTCGCGGAGCGCAACCTCGACCGGTACGCCGACGGGTCACCGGTGGACGTCGCCCACCTGGCCCGGCTGGGCGACGAGGCGGTGCCGGCGGTGCACGCTTCTGCCCTGCCGACGCGGGTCAAGGCGTGCATCCTGCTCGACCCGGAGCTGCGCGGGGTCCGGACCGCGGACCCCGGCGCCGAGGACACCGCGACCGGGCTGTCCCGGCTGGCCGGGTGGAACCTGTCCCGCGACCGGGCTGCGGAGATCCGCGCCGGCTACACCCTCCCCGACGACTGCGCGAGCGACCGGGAGCGCGTGCGGTGAGCGGGGCGCCAGCCCGGCGGAGGCCGTCGGCCCGCCCGCCGCGTCAGCTGCCGGGGGCGTCGTAGGCGAAGTCGGCCGGCACCGGGCCGATCCGGCCGCCCCGGTCCAGGCCGGAGATCGCGGCGACGTCGTCCTCGTCGAGGCGCACGTCCAGGCTGGCGTGGTTCTCCACGATCCGGCTGGGGGTCACCGACTTCGGGATGACGACGTTGCCGATCGCCAGGTGCCAGGCGATGACCGCCTGGGCCGGGGTGATGCCGTGCTTGGCGGCCACCTGCGCGATCACCTCGTCGTCGAGCAGCCCGCTGCCCTGCCCGATCGGGGCCCACGCCTCGGTGACGATGCCGTGCTCCTCGTGGAAGGCGCGCAGCTCGGCCTGGGCCAGGTAGGGGTGCAGCTCGACCTGGTTGATCGCCGGCCACTCGCCGGTCTCGTCGTGCAGCCGCTGCAGGTGCTCGATGTCGAAGTTGCACACGCCGATGGCCCGGGTCAGGCCCTCGTCGCGCAGGGTGCGCAGCGCCTGCCAGCTCTGCACGTAGCGGTCGACCGAGGGCATCGGCCAGTGGATGAGGTAGAGGTCGGCCTGCTCCAGGCCGAGCCGCTCCAGCGAGCCGGTCAGCGCGGCGCGCGCCGTGCCGTGGTCGCCCTGGTCGGCGTTCCACAGCTTGGTGGTGACGAAGACGTCCTCGCGGGCCACCGGGGAGTCGGCCAGCGCCCGACCGACGCCGGCCTCGTTGCCGTAGACCTTCGCGGTGTCGATGTGCCGGTACCCGGCCTCCAGCGCGGCGGTGACCGGCGCGACGACCCCGTCGTCGTCGACCTGGAAGACACCGAAGCCGAGCTGCGGGATCGAGACCGTGCCGGACGGGGTGGTCAGCGGGGTCAGCGGGGAAGCAGTCATCCACCCACCGTAGGACCCTGCCCACCCTCGCCGCACATCCCGCACCACACCTCACCCGCCTCCCCTTTATCGGGTAACCCGATAAAGGCTCGCTCGCCGGAGAAGGCTTCCCCCGGGAACGAGAGGTTCTCGCCGGCCGCGGACGACGCCCGGCCCACCTCGCCGCAGCCCCCCGCGCGCTGCCGATAGGCTCCGCTCATGGCCATCAGCAAAGTCCTCATCGCCAACCGCGGCGAGATCGCGGTGCGCATCGCCCGAGCCTGCAAGGACGCGGGCATCGCCTCGGTCGCCGTCTACGCCGAGCCCGACCGTGACGCCCTGCACGTCAAGGTCGCCGACGAGGCCTACGGTCTCGGCGGCCAGACCCCGGGCGACAGCTATCTCGTCCAGGAGAAGCTGCTCGAGGTGGCGAAGGAGGCCGGCGCCGACGCGGTGCACCCCGGCTACGGCTTCCTCGCCGAGAACGGCGACTTCGCCCAGGCGGTGCTCGACGCGGGCCTGATCTGGATCGGCCCCAGCCCGGAGGCGATCGACGCCCTCGGCGACAAGGCCAAGGCCAAGCACATCGCGGTCGCCGCGGACGCCCCGCTGGCCCCCGGCACCAAGGACCCGGTCAAGGACGCCGACGAGGTCGTCGCCCTCGCCGAGGAGTTCGGCCTGCCCATCGCCATCAAGGCGGTCTACGGCGGTGGTGGTCGCGGCCTGAAGGTGGCCCGCACCATGGAGGAGATCCCCGAGCTCTACGACTCCGCGGTGCGCGAGGCGGTCTCCGCCTTCGGCCGCGGCGAGTGCCTCGTCGAGAAGTTCCTCGACAAGCCCCGCCACGTCGAGACCCAGTGCCTGGCCGACCAGCACGGCAACGTGGTCGTCGTCTCCACCCGGGACTGCTCGCTGCAGCGGCGCAACCAGAAGCTCGTCGAGGAGGCCCCGGCCCCCTTCCTCACCGACGAGCAGCACGCCGAGCTGGTCCGAGCCTCCAAGGCCATCCTCAGCGAGGCCGGCTACGTCGGCGCGGGGACCTGCGAGTACCTCGTCGCCGCCGACGGCACGATCTCCTTCCTCGAGGTCAACACCCGCCTGCAGGTCGAGCACCCGGTGACCGAGGAGGTCACCGGCATCGACCTGGTGCGCGAGATGTTCCGCATCGCCGACGGCGAGGTGCTCGGCTACGAGGACCCGGTGGCGCGCGGGCACTCCTTCGAGTTCCGGATCAACGGCGAGGACGCCGGCCGCAACTTCATGCCGGCCCCGGGCACGGTCACCCGCATGCGGGTGCCGCACGGCCCGGGCGTGCGCTGGGACGCCGGGATCGAGGAGGGCGACACCGTCGCCGGCGCCTTCGACTCGATGATCGCCAAGCTCATCGTCACCGGCTCCTCCCGCGAGCAGGCGCTGGAGCGCTCCCGACGCGCGCTGGCCGAGCTCGAGGTCGACGGCATGCCCACGGTTCTCCCCTTCCACCAGGCGGTCGTCTCCGACCCGGCCTTCGCCCCCGAGGGCGGCGAGCCCTTCGCGGTGCACACCCGGTGGATCGAGACCGAGTTCGACAACCAGATCGCGCCCTACGGCGGTGAGACCGGCGAGGCCGAGGAGGACGAGGAGCGGCAGCGGATCACCGTCGAGGTCGGCGGCAAGCGGCTCGAGGTCGTGCTGCCCGGCGGCCTCGCCCTGGGCGGCGGCGGCCAGGCGAAGAAGAAGGCCCCGAAGCGCTCCGGCGGCTCCGGCGGCGGCGCCGCGGCCTCCGGCGACAGCCTCACCGCGCCGATGCAGGGCACCATCGTCAAGCTCGCCGTCGAGGAGGGCCAGGAGGTCGCCGAGGGCGAGCTGGTCGTGGTCCTCGAGGCGATGAAGATGGAGCAGCCGATCAACGCGCACAAGGCCGGCACGGTCGGCAACCTGCAGGCCGAGGTCGGCGCCACCGTGAGCAACGGTGGGGTCATCTGCGACATCACCGACTGAGGTCGCACCGACCCAGGGTCCCGCCGGACGGCGAAAGGGGGCCCCGACCAGATCTGGTCGGGGCCCCCTTCGTCGTTCGGGTGACGTCGCTGCTGACCCGTTCTCAGCGACCGCCCTTGAGCTTGGCCCAGGTGGCCGGGCCGACCACGGCGTCGGCGGTCAGCCCCCGCAAGCTCTGGTAGCGCTTGACCGCGGCGGCGGTGGTCGAGCCGAACTTGCCGTCCACCTTCATGGTCGTGCCGAGGTTGGCGTTGATCCCGCGCTGCAGGTACTTCACCTCCATGCCCTCCGAGCCCTGGCGGAGCTTGGTCCCCTTCGCCGGGGCGGTCTCCAGGGCGCCCCAGGTCTTCGGGCCGACGACACCGTCGGCCTTGGTGCCGATCTTCTTCTGGAAGGCCTTGACGGCCGCATCGGTGGCCGAGCCGAAGGAGCCGTCGGCGGTCACCTTGTGCCCGGCGGTGGTCAGGTGCACCTGCAGCCTCTTGACGTCGTTGCCCCGGTCGCCCTTGCGCAGCTTGGGGTAGTTGGGGTTGCTGCTGCTGGAGCTGCCGCCGGGCAGCCCGGGGAAGCTGTAGGTGATGGCCTTGCCGCGGCTGACCGTGCTGCCGCAGCGGAAGTCGTTGAGCAGCGAGGACGAGCGGATGACCGCGTCGTTGCGCTCGACCTGGAAGTGCAGGTGGTTGCCGGTGGAGTTCCCGGTGCTGCCCACCTTCCCGATGACCTGTCCCTTGGTGACGGTCTGCCCGGTGCGCACCGACTTGCTACTCAGGTGCAGGTACCGGGTCTCCCACCCGCCGGCGTGGTCGATGACCACCCGGTGGCCGGGGCTGGAGGCGTAGTCGGCCTGGCGGACCTTGCCGTCCGCGGCCGCGACCACCGTGGTGCCGGCGGGGGCGGCGATGTCGAAGCCCTCGTGCGCGTTGCCGGAGCTGCAGTAGCCGCTGGGGTTGCCGGTGATCCGGCCGCTGGCGGGGACGATCATCGCCCCGTCCTCGGCCTGGGCGGCACCGGCGCCGACGGTGGTGAGGCCGAGGCCGGCAGCGGCCGTCGCCGAGACGGCGGCGGCCAGCATCCGGCGCGAACGGCTGGGTCGTGCGGTGACTGTCCATGGTGTCGTCATCGTGGGTTCCTCTCGATGGTGCACACGTCGTGGTATGGCATGGCGAGATCGCCTCGGAAGGGTGGAAGGCGTTGGGGCACACCGCGACCGGCCGATGGATCACACCCGCTCAGGGGCGGCTCGGTGCTCCCGTGAGCACGCTAGCGGGATGTCGTCGGACGCGCGCGGCGAACGGCCCCACCCGGCCATCCCCCTTTGCTCCCCCTCCGCTCCTCAGAGCAGCCGCACCCCAGGACACCGCGCCCCAGATATCGACCTACCACGCAGTAAGTGTCGTGATCACAGCACTTACTGCGTGGTAGCCCGGTCGGTGGGGGGCGTCGTGCCCGGGCGGGGTGGGTCGGGAAGGGGGGTCAGTCCGTGGGGTGCAGCCGGCGCGCCGCCTCGGCGATCGAGCCGCTCAACGAGGGGTAGACGGTGAAGGTCGAGGCCAGCTGGTCGACCGACAGGCGGTTCTGAACGGCGATCGCCACCGGGTAGATGAGCTCCGAGGCCCGGGGGGCGACGATGACGCCGCCGGTGACTGTGCCCGCACCGCGGATGGCGAAGAGCTTGACGAAGCCCTCGTGGATGCCGAGCATCTTCGCCCGCGGGTTGGTCGAGAGCGGCATCGTCACCGCGTCGACGTCCGCGTTCTCCTCGGCCTGCTCCGCAGTCATCCCGACGGTGGCGATCTCCGGGTCGGTGAAGACGTTGCTGGAGACCGTCGGCAGACGCAGCGGCGCCACCGCGTCACCGAGCGCGTGCGACATCGCGATCCGGCCCTGCATCGCGGCCACCGACGCCAGCGCCAGCACCCCGGTGCAGTCCCCGGCGGCGTAGATGCCGCGCACGCTGGTGCGCGAGACCCGGTCGACGACCACGTGGCCCGAGTCGCTGAGCTCGACCCCGACGTCCTCCAGACCCAGCCCCTGAGTCTGCGGCACCGCGCCGACGGCGATGAGCACGTGGCTGCCCTCGACCTCGCGGCCGTCCTCGAGGGTCACCACCACCCCGTCCCCGCGGCGCTCGGCCGAGGCCATCCGGGACCGGTTGAGCACGGTCATCCCGCGGCGACGGAAGACGTCCTCGATGACCTGGGCAGCGTCGCTGTCCTCGCCGGGCAGCACGAGGTCGCGTGAGGAGACCAGGGTGACCCGGGCCCCCAGCCCGAGGTAGCCCTGCGCCAGCTCGGCGCCGGTCACGCCGGAGCCGACGACGATCAGGTGCTCGGGCAGCGAGGGCAGGCCGTAGATCTGCTGCCAGGTGAGGATCCGCTCGCCGTCCGGCTGCGCGGTCGGCAGCACCCGCGGGGTGGCCCCGGTGGCGAGCAGCACGATGTCTGCCTCGATCCGCTCCCCTGCGGCATCGCCGCTCTCCACGACGACGCAGGTGGCCGAGTCCAGCCGACCCGCGCCGCGGACGATCCGCACGCCGTCCGCCTCCATCCGGGAGGCGATGTCCTCCGACTGGGCCGAGGCCAGGCCGAGGACCCGCCGGTTGACCTGGGCCAGCTCGGCCCGGGCGTCGGCGACGTGGTCCCCCTCGTCGTCCTCGAGGTGGACCCCGAGGTCGGAGGCGGCGTCGAGCTCGCTCATCGCGTCGGCGGTGGCGATGAGGGTCTTGCTGGGCACGCAGTCGGTGAGCACCGCGGCGCCGCCGACGCCGTCCCGGTCCACGACCGTCACCCGGGCACCCAGGTGCGCGGCCACCAGGGCCGCCTCGTACCCACCCGGCCCGCCGCCGAGGATCACCACAGAGCTGGATCGTGTCACCGGTCCATCCAACCACCCCGGCCCCACCGGTCCCGACCCCGCGGCCCCTCCCCACGGTGCCGAGGTCGGCCCCGGCCCGCTAGTACATTGCCGGGGTGAACGACGCCACCGCCGCCCCCGCACCCAGCACCGAGACCCCCCAGCAGCTCGCGGAGGAGGCCGCCGCGGTGATCGCCGAGCGCACCGGCCGCCCGCGCCACGACATCGCCCTGGTGCTGGGCTCGGGCTGGGCCGGCGCCGCCGACCTGCTCGGCGAGACCACGACGACCATCGACAACGCCGACGTGCCCGGCTTCGCGCCGGCCGCCGTGGCCGGCCACTCCGGCTCGATGCGCTCGATCACCGTGGCCGGCTCGGGGCGCCAGGCCCTCGTCTTCGGGACCCGCACCCACTTCTACGAAGGGCGGGGCGTGGCGGCGGTGGTGCACGCCGTGCGCACCGCGGCCGCAGCCGGCTGCAGCACCCTCGTGCTGACCAACGGGTGCGGCGGGCTCGACCCCGACCGGGCGCCCGGCACCCCGGTCCTCATCCGGGACCACATCAACCTCACCGCGGCCACCCCGCTGGAGGGGGCCACCTTCGTCGACCTCACCGACCTCTACACCCCCCGGCTGCGCGAGCTGGCCCGCGAGGTCGACCCCACCCTGGACGACGGGGTGTACGTGCAGTTCCGCGGACCGCAGTACGAGACCCCGGCCGAGGTGCGGATGGCCGGCATCCTCGGCGGCGACCTCGTCGGGATGAGCACCGCCCTGGAGGCCATCGCCGCCCGAGAGGCCGGCATGGACATCCTCGGCATCTCGCTGGTCACCAACGCCGCCGCCGGGGTCAGCGACCACCCGCTCTCCCACGAGGAGGTCGTGGCCGCCGGCCAGGCCGCGGCCGGGCGCTGCAGCCGGCTGCTGGCCGACGTGGTCGGGCGGATCTGATGGGCTCACCCGCCGCCGGCGACCCCCGAGGGCCCGCACCCGCCGTGGCCGGGCTGATCGACGAGGTGCGCGCCTGGATCGCCCAGGACCCCGACGAGGCCGCCCGCGCGGAGCTGGAAGGGCTCGTCGAGGCGGCCACCGGTACGGGCGAACCGGCCGCCGAGGCCGTGACCGATCTGCGCGACCGGTTCGACGGGACGCTGGAGTTCGGCACCGCCGGCCTCCGGGGAGCCCTCGGCGCGGGCCCGAACCGGATGAACCGGGCCGTGGTGATCAAGGCCGCCGCGGGGCTGCTGGCCCACCTGCGGACCACGGTGGACGAGCCCACCGTGGTCATCGGCTTCGACGCCCGGCACGGCTCCGACGTCTTCGCCCGGGACACCGCCGCCGTGGTCGTCGCCGGGGGCGGTCGGGCGATGGTGCTCCCCGAGCCGCTGCCGACGCCTGTGCTGGCCTTCGCCGTGCGCCACCTCGGCGCCGACGCCGGGGTGATGGTCACCGCCAGCCACAACCCGCCCCAGGACAACGGCTACAAGGTCTATCTCGGCGACGGTCGGCAGATCGTCCCCCCGGCCGACGCCGAGATCGCCGCACAGATCGACCAGGTCGGGCCCGCCGACGAGGTACCGCTGGCCCGTGACGGCTGGGAGACCCTCGGCGGCGACCTGCTCGATGCCTACGTCGAGCAGGTCGCCGGCCTCGTCTCCCCCGGCCCCCGCGAGCTGTCCGTGGTGCACACCGCGCTGCACGGCGTCGGCACGCAGACCCTGCGGCGGGTGCTGACGACGGCCGGCTTCGCCGAGCCGGTGGTGGTGACCTCGCAGGCCGAGCCGGACCCCGACTTCCCGACCGTGGCCTTCCCCAACCCCGAGGAGGACGGCGCGCTCGACCTCGCCCTGGCTCAGGCCGAGGAGGTCGGCGCGGACCTGCTCGTCGCCAACGACCCGGACGCCGACCGGTGCGCCGTCGCCGTGCCGGCCCCCGAGGGAGGCTGGCGCCTGCTGCGCGGCGACGAGCTCGGCGCGATCCTGGGCCACCACGTGCTCGCCCAGGGTGTCGGCGCCGACGCGGCCTTCGCCTGCTCGATCGTCTCCTCCCGGCTGCTCGCCGCGCTGTGCGCCGGCGCCGGGGTGCGGCACGAGGAGACCCTCACCGGCTTCAAGTGGATCGCCCGCGCCGAGGGCCTGCGCTACGGCTACGAAGAGGCGATCGGCTACTGCGTGGCGCCGGACGTCGTGGCCGACAAGGACGGGATCAGCGCGGCGCTGCTCGTCGCCGAGCTGGCCGCGGCGCTGCGCGCGCAGGGCCGCACGCTGCTCGACGTCCTCGACGACATCGAGACCGCGCACGGGGTGCACGGCACCGACGCCTTCTCGGTGCGGGTGGCCGACCTCGGCCAGATCGAGCAGGTGATGCAGCGCCTGCGCGCGGCTCCCCCGGAGCAGGTCGCCGGGCGTGCGGTGAGCCGCCTCGACGACCTGGCCACCGGGGACGGCGGCCTGCCGCCCACCGACGGCCTGCGCTGGTACCTCGACGACGGGTCGCGGGTGATCGTGCGCCCGTCGGGGACCGAGCCGAAGCTCAAGGTCTACCTCGAGGCGGTCGTCCCGGTGGACGGTCGCGACGGGCTCGCAGCGGCCCGCGACGAGGCCCGCGGCACCCTGGCGGCGCTGCGCTCGGACCTGCAGCGGCTGACCGCGATCGACGGGACGACGACCGACTGACCCGGTCTGGGTAGGCTCCCGCCCCATGACCGGCGCCCCCTCCCCCGTCGGCCGGGTGGTCCTGCTGGCCGGACCCAGCGGATCCGGCAAGTCCCGGCTCGCCGACCGGCTGCACGCCGCGCACGGGTGGCCGGTGGTCCGCCTGGACGACTTCTACCGCGACGGCGACGACCCGGACCTCCCGCTGAGTCCCGAGCTGGGCATCCCGGACTGGGACGACCCGGCCAGCTGGGACGCGCAGGCGGCCTGCCACGCCCTGGCCGAGCTGGTCGGCACGGGGTGCACCCGGACCCCGGACTACGACATCGCCACCAGCCGGGCGGTCGGGCACCGCGAGATCACCGCCGCACCGGACGACCTCGTCGTCGCCGAAGGGATCTTCGCCGCCGAGATCGTCGACCGGCTGCGTGCAGACGGCCTGCTGCACTCCGCCTGGTGCGTGCGCCACCACCGGCTGCAGACCTTCGCGCTGCGGCTGGTGCGCGACCTGCGGGAGCGGCGCAAGCCGCCGCTGACCCTGCTGCGCCGGGGGCTGCGGCTGCTGCGCGACGAGCCGGCCGTGGTCGCCGCGCTGGTGGCCCGCGGCGCCCGCCCGGCCTCCCCGCGCCAGGTCGAGCGGGCGCTGTCCGGACCCGTAGGCTCGCCGTCATGACCCCTGCCGTCCCGGACCGCCGGCCCGCCTACGCCCCCGGCACGACGATCACCACCCGTGACGTCGCCGACCTCGTCGACCACGCCCTGCTCAAGCCCGAGCTCACCCCGGACGAGGTCGCGGACTCGGTGCGCGAGCTGGCCGGTCGGAGCATCTGGAGCGTGTGCGTGCGGCCCAGCGACGTCGCCCTCGCGGCGGCCACCATCGGCGAGGTCGAGGGCAGCAGCACCGCGGTGTGCACGGTCATCGGCTTCCCGCACGGCACCACCAGCACGACCGCGAAGGTGGCCGAGGCCCGGCAGGCGCTGACCGACGGCGCCACCGAGCTCGACATGGTCCTCAACGTCGGCCGGCTGCGCGGCGGCGACCTCACCGCGGTCCGCGACGACATCGCCGCGGTCGTCGAGGTCGGCCACGAGGCCGGCGTGCTCGTCAAGGTGATCTTCGAGACCGCGCTGCTGGACGAGCAGCAGACGGTGGACGCCTGCCGGGCGGCCGCGGACGCCGGGGCCGACTTCACCAAGACCTCGACCGGCTTCGCCGGCGGCGGCGCCACCCTGCCCGACGTGCGCCTGATGCGGGCGCGCACCCCGGAGCGGATGGAGGTCAAGGCCTCCGGCGGGGTCCGTGACATCCCGACCCTGCTGGCGATGCTCGCCGAAGGGGTCACCCGGATCGGCACGTCCAGCACGGCGGCCCTGCTCGCCGAGGCGGAGGCCCTGGCCGCCGACGAGCTCGTCGTCCCCGAGCCGGGTCAGGACGTGCCCGCCGGAGAGGGCTACTGAGCCAGACGCGGGCCACCGCGTCGCTGCACGTCTGCTGCACCGCTGCGCAGCTGCTGCGTCCCGCCCGGCGACGACGTCACTGCGCCCCGAGGACCTCGTAGACCGGCTTGATGACGTCCTCGATGAGCACCATCCGCTCGTCGAAGGGCAGGAAGGCCGACTTCATCGCGTTCGTCGTCACCCAGCGCAGGTCCTGCAGCGTCCACCCGGTCTCGGTGACCAGGGCGTACATCTCCTGGGTCATCGAGGTCCCGCTCATCAGCCGGTTGTCGGTGTTGAGGGTGACCCGGTAGCGCAGCCGCGCCAGCAGGGTGATCGGGTGCTCGGCGATGGAGCGGGCGGCGCCGGTCTGCACGTTGCTGTGCGGGCACATCTCCAGCGGCACCCGGGTGTCCCGGACGAAGGCGGCCAGGCTGCCCAGCCGCAGCCGGTCGCTGCCGTCGGTCACCGCGGCCGCGGCGGCCACCGGGTCGTCCGCCGCCGGCTGCTCCCCCAGGGCGATGTCGTCGACGATCCGCACCCCGTGGCCGAGCCGGTCGGCGCCGCACACCTGCAGCGCCTCCCAGATGCTCGGCAGGCCGAAGGCCTCCCCGGCATGGATGGTGAAGTGGGCGTTGTCCGCCTTCATACGGTCGAAGGCGTCCAGGTGACGGCTCGGCGGGAACCCGGCCTCGGCCCCGGCGATGTCGAAGCCGGCCACCCCGTGGTCGCGGTAGCGGACGGCCAGCTCGGCGATCTCGGCGGAGCGGGCGGCGTGCCGCATCGCCGTCAGCAGCGCCCGCACGACGATCGGGCGCCCGGCCGCCGCGGCCTCGCGCTCGCCGTCGCGGAAGCCCGCGTTGACCGCCTCGATCACCTCCTCCAGGCTCAGCCCGCCCTCGAGGTGCTGCTCCGGCGCGTAGCGGGACTCGGCGTAGACGACGCCGTCGGCGGCCAGGTCGAGCACGCACTCCTTGGCCACCCGGTGCAGCGCCTGCGCGGTCTGCATGACCCCGACGGTGTGCACGAAGGTCTCCAGGTAGCGCTCCAGCGAGCCGGAGTCGGCCGCGCGGCGGAACCACTCGCCGAGGCCCTCGGCGGTGCGCTCGTCGCCGCTGACCGGCAGCTCGTGGCCGGTCTCGTCGGCGATCTCCAGGACCGTCGCCGGGCGCACCCCGCCGTCGAGGTGGTCGTGCAGCAGCACCTTCGGCAGCGAGCGGATCCGCTCCCAGGTCAGCTCGACGGGGGCGGCGGCGCCACCCGCAGGGTCGTCTCCGGTGCTCGCGGCGATCTGGGTCGTGGGGGGCATGGCGACACCCTAGGGCCAGGCACCGACCACCACCGACCGCTCACTCCTCGATCAGGGACTTCTTGACGACCTTCCCCATGGCGTTCCTCGGCAGCTCGGCGACGAAGCGCACCTCGCGCGGCCGCTTGTGCCAGGAGAGGTCGGTGCTGACGTGCTCCACGAGCGCCCGGGCGAGCGGCTCGTCGGCGGTTCCGCTGGGGACGACCCAGGCGACGATGCGTTGCCCGAGGTCGGCGTCGGCGACCCCGGCCACCGCCACCTCGGCCACCTCCGGCCGGGCCAGCAGCGAGGTCTCGATCTCGCCGGCCCCGATGCGGTAGCCGCCCGACTTGATGAGGTCGACCGACTCGCGTCCGACGATCCGGTGGAAGCCGGTCTCGTCGACCGCCGCCAGGTCGCCGGTGACGAACCAGCCGTCGTCGGTGAAGGACTCCGCCGTCGCCTCCGGACGGCCGAGGTAGGCGTCGAAGACCATCGGGCCGGTGACCTCGAGCCGACCGATGCTCTGCCCGTCGGGGGCCACCGGCGCCCCGTCCTCGCCGCGGACGCGGGTGCGCGCCCCCCGGACCGGGAGCCCCACCCAGCCGGCCCGACGCTCGCCGTCGGCCCGCGCGCTGAGCGTGATCATCGTCTCGGTCATCCCGTAGCGCTCCACCGGCGCCTGACCGGTCAGCGCCGCGACCCGGTCGAAGACCGGCGCCGGCAGCGGCGCGCTGCCGGAGACCAGAAGTCGGGCCGAGGAGAGGGCCCGGGCCGACGCGGGGTCCTCGGCGATCCGGGACCAGACCGTCGGCACGCCGAAGTACATGCTGCCGCTGGTCTCGGCGTAGCGCTCCGGACGGGGGCGCCCGGTGTGCCGCAGCCTCCCCCCGACCCGCAGCGGCCCGAGGACCCCGAGGCAGAGCCCGTGGGTGTGGAAGAGGGGCAGCCCGTGCACGAGCACGTCCGCTGCCGTCCAGTCCCAGGCGTCGATCAGGCCGTCCAGGCCGGCCGCCAGCGCTCGATGGGTCAGCGCCACCCCCTTCGGGGCACCGGTGGTCCCCGAGGTGTAGAGGATGATCCCCGCCGCGTCCGGAGCCGGCGACGGGGGCAGCCCGCCGGAGACGTCGAGCCGGACCGGGACCTGCGGCAGGTCGACCCCGTCCCGCGCGGACCCGACCCATGCGGTGGCTGCGGAGTCGGTGAGCACGTGCCGGACCTCGCCGGGCCCGGCGTCGGGCGGCACCGGCACCACCGGCACGCCGGCGAGGAGACCGCCGACGACCGCGACCAGGGTCTCCGGGCGCGGCTCGGCGAGCACCGCGACCGGCCCCTCGTCGGGCAGCGACGCGGCCCAGGCCGCGGCCGCACCGACCAGCCTCTCCCGGGAGAGGGTCACGCCGTCGATCTCGACGACGTCGGGCAGGTCCGGGCCGTCCAGCAGACCGGTCAGCAGGTGGGTGGTCGTGGGGGTCATCCGAGCACCATGCCAGGGATGATCAGGGTGAGGGTGAGCACCAGCGGCCCGATGACGACCATCGACAGGCCCCAGACGCTGAGCAGCTTCGTCATCCGTGGCCGGTCGGCCTCCTCGGCGGCGGCGACGTAGGTGGCCCCGACGGTGGAGAAGGGCGAGACGTCGACGATCGACGAGCAGACGCCGATGGCGCAGATCATCGCCCAGCCCGGGATCGAGCTGTCCCCGATGAGCGGCAGCGCCAGCGGCACCAGGGCCGCCAGCATCCCGGTGGTCGAGGCGAAGGCGGAGACGAGCCCGGCCACCGCGCACAGCAGGACCGCGGCCAGCAGCGGGGTGCCGATGGCCGCCGCGCTCTCGCCGAGCATGTCCAGGACGCCCATCTCGGTCAGCACCCCGACGTAGGTGATGATCCCGCCCACAAGCAGCACCGAGCCCCAGTCGATCCGGCTGGTGGCGCTCTTCCCGGCGTCCGGGTCGACGACGGCCAGCAGCGCGGCGAAGGCGAACCCGAGCACACCGATGTCTGGCTCGTGGCCGGTGATGCTGAGCACGACGACGGTGGCCACGAGGAGCACGATGGCGACGAGGGTGAGCAGCTGGACGCGGGTCAACGGGGCCGGCGCCTCGGTGTCGGCCCCGGTGTCGGCGTCCGACGGGACGACCAGCGAGGACTGGCCGTAGCGGCTCAGCGGTCGGCCGGTCGGCGACCCGCCGGCAGCGGCCCCGGCGGGGACCACGGTCTCGGCCGCGGTGCCGGCCGCGACGGTCCCGCGACCGAAGAGGAGATAGGCGACCGCCAGCAGGATGAGGTTGGCGATGATCGCCACGGCCGCCAGCAGCAGCGGGCTCAGCTCGATCCCGGCGGCGTCCGCGGTGCCCCAGGTGATGATCCCGAAGAGGCTGGTGGGCATGAAGGCTCCGGCGCTCAGCCCGGTGCCCATCGCCAGGGCCATGAGCATCGGATCGAGGCCGCGGCGCGCGGCGACCGTCATCCCCACCGGCGCCACCACCAGGCCGCCCAGCGGGGCACCCATCGCCGAGATCATCGCCGTGAGCAGGAAGAAGACGAGCGGGTAGAGCCGGTCGCGTCCGCTGACCTTGGCGATGGTCGCGGCCACCACCCACTCGATGGTGCCGTTGCTGTGGGCGATGCCGAAGAAGTACGTGACCCCGACGAGCAGGACGAGGATGGACAGCGGGAAGCCGCCGATCACGTCCTCCAGGGCCATGTCCGCCAGGCTCAGACCCACCGCCGCGGCGAAGGGGAACATGACGATCCCGATGTTGACGTTGCGGATCGCGCCGATGGCGAAGACCGCCACGAAGATCCCCAGCGCGACGAGCTGAGCGGTCATGGAGACTCCCTTGTCCCGGTTCGCTGATGCCGGTGCTGACATCACGGTCCACCTGATGGCACAATGTGTCATCTATTGGACCGCGGGCGTACCGTAGTGCAGCCGTGGAAGGGGTGCAACGGGTGGCGACGACGAGCGTGCAGAACGCCTTCCTCGTGCTGGAGGCCGTGGCCGACCTGCAGCCGGCCGGGCTGACGGCGGTGGCGCGTGCGGTCGGGCTGCCCAAGAGCACCACCCAGCGCATGCTGCTGACCCTGGCCGAGGTGGGCTGGCTGCGGGCGACCGACGACTCCCCCACGCGGTGGGTGCTCACCTACCGCGCGCTGCGCGTGGCCGGTCAGGTGGACGGTCGCCACGGTCTGCGCGAGACGGCGCTGCCCGAGATGAGCGCGCTGCAGCACGCCACCACCGAGACCGTCCACCTCACCGCACCCGACGGCGACCACCTCGTCCTCCTGGAGCGGCTGGACACCCCGCACCACCTGCGCGCCTTCCTCCCTCTGGGAGAACGCATCCCGTACCACGCATCGGCCACCGGGCAGGCCTACCTCGCCGCCAGCACCGACCTCGTCGTGGATCGTCTGACCGCGCGACCGTTGGACGCGCGCACGTCGGGCACGATCACCGACCCCGTGCTCCTGCGCGCCCGGCTCGAGGAGATCCGCGAGCGGGGGTGGTCGATCAACGTGGGCGGCCTCTCCAGCGGGATCACCGCTCTCGGCGCGGCGATCGTCGGCCACGACGGTCTCCCGCTCGGCGCGGTCTCCGTCTCCGGACCGAGCAGCCGGATCACCGCCGACCGCTTCGCCGACCTCGGGACGGCCGTGGCGCGCTCGGCCGCGCGGATCAGCGCGGGGCTCTGAGCGGGAGCGGCCGTGGGCGTCAGCCCTCCGCGGAGATCCGGTCGAGCACGACGGTGCGGCGGGCAGGAGCCTGGTCGCCGATGCTCCAGGCCCCGGCGAGCGCCTCCCGGGCCCGCGCGAACCGCTCCGGGGTGTCGGTGTGCAGGGTGAGCAGCGGCTGACCGGCCCGGACCGGCTCGCCGACCACCGCGTGCAGCTCGACCCCGGCCCCGGCCTGCACCGGGTCCTCCTTGCGCGCCCGACCGGCGCCGAGGCGCCAGGCGGCCACGCCCACGGCGAAGGCGTCCATCGCGGTCAGCACGCCGTCGGCCTCCGCGGTGAGCACCTCCCGCTCCCGGGCCACCGGCAGCGCCGCGTCCGGGTCGCCGCCCTGGGCGGCGATCATCCGCCGCCACACGTCCATCGCCCGGCCGTCGCCGAGCGCGGCGGCGACCTCGTCGCGGGCCACCTCGCGGCCGGCCGCGGCGAGCATCTCGTGGGCCAGGGCCACGGTGAGCTCGACGACGTCCTCCGGGCCGCCACCGGCGAGCACCTCGACGGACTCGCGCACCTCCAGCGCGTTGCCGGCGGTGCGTCCGAGCGGGGTGGACATGTCGGTGAGCAGGGCGACCGTCGAGACCCCGGCGTCGGTGCCGAGATCGACCATGGTCCGGGCCAGCTCGGTGGCGTCCTCACGGGTCTTCATGAAGGCCCCGGAGCCGACCTTGACGTCGAGCATGAGCGCACCGGTGCCCTCGGCGATCTTCTTGCTCATGATCGAGGAGGCGATCAGCGGCACCGCCTCGACGGTCCCGGTGACGTCGCGCAGCGCGTAGAGCTTCTTGTCCGCCGGGGCCAGCCCGGAGCCGGCGGCGCAGATCACCGCGCCGACCTCCCCCAGCTGGCGCATCATCGCGGCGTTGCTCAGGTCGGCCCGCCAGCCGGGCACGGCCTCGAGCTTGTCCAGGGTCCCGCCGGTGTGCCCCAGGCCCCTGCCGGAGAGCTGCGGCACGGCCACCCCGAAGGCGGCGACCAGCGGGGCCAGCGGCAGGGTGATCTTGTCGCCGACGCCGCCGGTGGAGTGCTTGTCCGCGGTCGGGCGGGACAGCGCGGAGAAGTCCATCCGCTCGCCGCTGGCGATCATCGCCGCGGTCCACCGGGAGATCTCCGCCCGGGTCATCCCGTTGAGCAGGATGGCCATCGCCAGCGCCGACATCTGCTCCTCGGCGACCGCCCCGCGGGTGTAGGCGTCGATCACCCAGTCGATCTGGGCGTCGGCGAGGCCGGTGCCGTCCCGCTTGGCCCGGATGATGTCGACGGCGTCGTGCGCCTCGCTCACGCCTCCCCCTTCGCTGCCGTGTCCTGGCCGGCGACCGGCTCGGAGCCGAGTGCCGTGGCGTCGAAGGCCTGCGGCAGCACCTGGTCCAGGCCCTGCTCGCCGGCCGGTGTCTGGATCCGGCAGTCGGCGCCGCCGTGCTCCCACAGCAGCTGGCGGCAGCGGCCGCAGGGCATGATCGTGCGGCCGGAGCCGTCGACGCACCACACCGCGACCAGCCGCCCACCGCCACCGCGGTGCAGCTCGCTGACCAGGCCGCACTCGGCGCACAGCCCCACCCCGTAGGCGGCGTTCTCGACGTTGCAGCCGGAGATCGTGCGGCCGTCGTCGACCAGCGCCGCCACCCCGACCGGGTAGCCGGAGTAGGGGGCGTAGGCGGTGCCCATCGCCTCGACGGCGAGGGCGTGCAGCCGCTGCCAGCCCGCCTCGTCGAGCGCGTCGAGCGCGGCGGGTGCCACGTCAGTTCCCTTCGCCGCGGCGGTAGACCTTGCCCACGGCCGCGGGTGGTCGCAGCCGTTGGCTGGCCAGGGCGAGCACGAGCAGCGTGGTCAGGTGCGGGGCGAAGTTGGTGACGTCGGCGACGACGGTGTCGGTGAGCAGCCAGAGCAGCCCGACGAGCACGCCGGCGGCGATGGCGACGCCGCCCTGCAGGGCGCGCCCGTTGCGGACCACCTGCCAGACGCCGATGACCACCAGGAGCAGCGCGATGAGCAGCAGCAGGGCGTGCAGCCCGGCCCCGCCGCCCCGCAGCTGCAGCGCGTCCATGTACCCGAAGAGCCCCGAGCCCATGAGCAGCCCGCCGGGGCGCCAGTTGCCGAAGATCATCGCCGCCAGACCGATGTAGCCGCGCCCGTCGACCTGGGACTCGCGGTAGATGTTCGAGGCGACCATCGCCAGGAAGCCGCCGCCGAGACCGGCCAGCGCACCGGAGATGGTCACCGCGACGTACTTGTAGAGGTAGACGTTGACGCCGAGGGTCTCCGCCGCGACCGGGGACTCGCCGCAGGCGCGGATGCGCAGGCCGAAGGGGGTGCGCCAGAGCACGAGGTAGGTGCCGACGATGAGCAGCAGCCCGATGACGGTGAGCACCGAGAGCCCGCCGGTCAGCGCCCGGAGCAGGGCCGCGGCGTCGGAGACGACGAACCAGCCCTGCGACTCCACGTCGGCCAGCGGCTCGTTGATGAAGGGCACCTCGAGCTTGGGCAGCGCGGGCAGCGGCGGCGACTGCACGTCGCTGCCGCCCTCGAGCTCGCCGAAGAAGCGCGCCGCGAGATAGCTGGCCACGCCGAGGGAGACGATGTTCAGCGCGACGCCGGAGACGATGTGGTCGACGCCGAAGGTGACCGTGGCCAGGGCGTGCACCAGCCCGCCGAGGGCGCCGCACACGATCGCGCCGACCACCCCCGTCCACGGGCCGCCGTTGAGCGCGCCGAAGGCGGCCCCCCAGGTCCCGAGGATCATCATCCCTTCGAGCCCGATGTTGATCACCCCGGCCCGCTCGGCCCACAGCCCGCCGAGACCGGCGAAGGCGATCGGCATGGCCGCGGCCAGCGCGGCGCTGAGCGTGCCGGAGGAGGCGATGTCGCCGCGTCCGGTGATGAGCCGGATCGACGAGAGCAGCACGATGGCCGCGGCGATGCCGAGCAGCCACACCCACAGCGGGGCGCGGCGCCGACGGGCGGCCGGGGCGGCGGTGCTGGCGCCGACCTGCAGGTCGCTGCTCATGCCGAGGCTCCTTCGGTCGCGGCGGGGGCGTCGAGCTCGGCGGCCACCTGCCGCTGCTCCATCCGCTGCTCGATCCGGCGGACCACCTCGTAGGCGACGACGACGGCGAGCAGGATGGTGCCCTGGATGATGTAGACCAGCGCCGGCGAGACGTCCGCCTGCAGCTGCAGCCCGTCGCTGGCCTTCTCCAGCCAGGACCACAGCAGCGCGGCGAAGGCGATGCCGACCGGGTGGTTGCGGCCGAGCAGGGCCACCCCGATGCCGACGAAGCCGACCCCGTCCTGGAAGTTCGCGCCGTAGGCGTGGTCCAGGCCGAAGAAGGCCGGCATCCCGATCAGCCCGGCGACGGCTCCGGAGGCCAGCATGGCGATGAGCACCATCCGCTTGACCTTGACCCCGCTGGCCACGGCGGCGGTCTCGGACTCGCCGGTGGCCCGCAGGTCGAAGCCGAAGCGGGTCTTGTTGATGACGAACCAGTAGGCGAGGCCGACGACGACCGCCAGCAGCAGGAGCGTGTAGACGCGCACCGGGGTGTCCGGCACCAGCGCCAGACCGTCGAGCTGGCTGGACTCGGGGATCTCGGTGGTGCTGCGGGCGTTGCTGCCCTCGGCGCGCGAGCCCCAGCTGCGCAGCCCCCAGGCGACCAGGCCCGCGGAGATGGTGTTGAGCATGATCGTCGAGATGACCTCGGAGACCCCGCGGGTCACCTTCAGCCAGCCGGCGATGCCGGCCCACACGGCGCCGACGGCCATCGCCACGAGCAGCGCGAGGATGACGTTGAGCGGGCCGGGCAGCCAGGCGTGGCCGGCGACCAGCGCGGCGGCGAAGGTGGCGATCCGGTACTGCCCGTCGACACCGATGTTGAAGAGCTTCATCTTGAAGCCGATGGCCACCGCGACGGCCGCGATGTAGTAGGTGACCGCGCTGTTGACGATGTTGACCATCGTCCGCGGCCGGGGCTCGGTGAGCAGGGTCTGCCAGACCAGGCCGACCGGGTCGCCGACGGCCACCAGCACCAGGCTGGTGATGATGAAGGCGACGACGATCGCCAGCGCCGGCGCGGCCAGGGTCAGGCCCAGGCGCCGCAGGTTGAGGGTCATGACGCGTCCTTCCCGGCGCCGGTCATCGCGCTGCCGAGCTCCTGGCTGGTCACCGTGTCCGGGTCGAACTCGCCGGTGATCCGGCCCCGCAGGATGACCTTGATGGTGTCGCTGAGCCCGATGAGCTCCTCGAGGTCGGCGCTGATCAGCAGCACCGCCAGGCCCTCGCGTCGGGCCTCGCGGATCTGGTCCCAGATCGCCGCCTGCGCCCCGACGTCGACGCCGCGGGTGGGATGGGCGGCGACGAGGACGGTGGGCTGGTGGCTCATCTCGCGGCCGACGATGAGCTTCTGCTGGTTGCCTCCGGAGAGCGAGCCGGCGGTGACGTGGATGCTCGGGGTGCGCACGTCGTACTCGCGCACGATGCGCTCGGTGTCCGCCTTCGCCGGTCCGGCGGTGATCATGCCGTGGCCGGCGTTGGGGGCCTGGGTCTGGTGCCCGAGCACCCGGTTCTCCCACAGCGGGGCGTCCAGCAGCAGGCCGTGCCGGTGCCGGTCCTCGGGGATGTAGCCGACCCCGGCCTCGCGGATCGCCCGCACGCTCCAGGAGGAGACGTCCTGGCCCTCGAGCTCGACGCTGCCGCGGCTGGCCGGGCGCATGCCCATGAGCACCTCGACGAGCTCGGCCTGCCCGTTGCCCTCGACGCCGGCGATGCCCAGCACCTCGCCGGCCCGGATGGTCAGGTCGACGTCGTCGAGCAGGTCGCGGCGGCTGCCGGCTCCCCCGGCCAGGGTGACGCCACGGACCTGCAGCACCACCCGGTCGGTGACCGTGGACTCCTCGGTGGCCGGCGTGGGGAGCTCGCTGCCGACCATGAGCTCGGCCAGCTGGTGCGCGGTGACCTCCGCCGGGTCGACCGTGTCGACCGTGCTGCCGCGACGGATGACGGTGACCGCGTCGGCGACGGAGAGCACCTCGTCGAGCTTGTGCGAGATGAAGATGACGGTCAGGCCCTCGGCCTTGAGGCCGCGCAGGTTCTCGAAGAGCTCGTCGACCTCCTGCGGGACGAGCACCGCGGTCGGCTCGTCGAGGATGATCGTGCGGGCGCCGCGGTAGAGGACCTTGAGGATCTCCACCCGCTGCCTGGCGCCCACCCCGAGCTCGCCCACCAGGGTGCCCGGCTCGATGTCCAGCCCGTAGGCCTGCGAGAGCCGGTCGATCTCGGCCCGCGCGCCGCCGCCGATGCCGTGCATGCCCTCGGCGCCGAGCACGACGTTCTCGGCGACGGTGAGGTTGTCGGCGAGCATGAAGTGCTGGAAGACCATGCCGATCCCCTGCCGGATCGCATCGGCCGGGGAGCGCATCTCGACGGCCGAGCCGTCCACCTCGATGGTGCCCTCGTCGGGTCGCTGGACCCCGTAGAGGATCTTCATGAGGGTGGACTTGCCGGCGCCGTTCTCGCCGACGATGGCGTGCACGCTGCCGCGCGCCGCGGAGAAGGTGACGTCCTTGTTGGCGACGACCCCGGGGAAGCGCTTGGTGATGCCCTCGACCCGCACCGCGGGGACAGCGTCACCCGCGCTCGGGGACGGGGTGCTGGCTGCCGTGCTGATGTCGGCCTCCTCGTGGTGCGGGCAGGGCCCGGGGCGCACCGGGCAGGGGTGAGACTAGCGCCACCCGGCACGCCGTCGGCCCGGACCGCGCCCACCGGGGGCGGGGTCCGGGCCGACGGTGCCAGCGCGATCAGCTCTCGGGGACGGTGATCTCGCCGTCGATGATCTGCTGCTTGTAGTCGTCGAGGTCGCTGGTGATGTCGTCGATCTTGCCGCCGGTGGTGGAGTAGCCCACGCCGCCGGCCTGCAGGTCGAAGACGATGTTGCCGGACTGCTGCTCACCCTCGGTGGCGGCCTTGACGTAGTCGAAGACGGCGACGTTGACGTTCTTGACCATCGAGGTGATGATCACGTCGCGCACGCCCTCCTCGGCGGTCAGCGCCTGGTCGGAGTCGACACCGATGGCCATCTGGTTGGCCTCGCTGGCGGCCTTGAAGACACCGGCCCCGGAGCCACCGGCCGCGTGGAAGATGACGTCGGCGCCCTGGTCGAACTGGCCCTCGGCGGCGGTCTCGCCCTTCGCCGGGTCGGCGAAGCCGGAGCCGTCGTCGGCGAGGTACTGGGACTGCACCTCGATCTCCGGGTCGACCGCCTTCGCGCCCGCCTCGAAGCCGGCCTCGAACTTGTTGATCAGCGGCACGTCGGTGCCGCCGATGAAGCCGATGTTGCCGCTCTTGGACTTCATCGCCGCGGCCGCGCCGACGAGGAAGGAGCCCTCGTTCTCGGCGAAGGTCAGCTGGGCGACGTTGTCGGCGGTGGAGTCCTCGGAGGCGTCGTCGATGATCGCGTAGCTGATGTCGGGGTTGGCCTCGGCGGCCTGCCCGATCGCCTTGGCGTAGATGTAACCGACGGCGATGACGTTGGTGCAGCCGGCCTGGACGAGCTGGTCGAGCCGGTCGGTGCGGGCGGCGTCGTTCTCGCCCTGCTGGGCCTCGACCTCGTCGATCTCGACGCCCAGCTCGTCGGCGGCCTGGTCCAGGCCCTTGGCCGCGCTGTCGTTGAACGACTGGTCGCCACGGCCACCCACGTCGTACGCCAGGCAGGCCTTGATGTCGCTCGAGGCGCCGCCGGCGGTGTCGTCGCCGCCGCTGGCGGAGTCGCTGCTCCCGCAGCCGGCGAGGGCGAGCGCGCCCACGGACATGATCGATGCAGCCTTCACGGTCGGACGCAAGGTGCTCTCCTTCTTCACAGGGGTGGTGGGGCACCCGCGTGCCCATCCCGGGGATGGTACGTCGGGTCGTGGAAGGCTCCACCACCCGCGGGAGCACCGTTATGAGACCGGGACAGGGCCGTGATCCACGCGCGTCCACTCACCGGCCGCCGCGAGGGTCAGCAGCGCGGTCCCGGCCCGGACCGCCTGCTCGTCGACGACGAGGTCGCCCTGGTGCAGGTCGTAGGTGCGCCCGCCGGGGGTGCGGGTGCCGAGGCGGGCCATCGCGCCCTCGGCCTCGTGCAGCATCCACGCGAAGTCCTCGCCGCCGAGGCTCTGCGGGGTGGGCACCGGGCGCAGCCCGGCCGACATGGCCGCCCGGCCCAGCGCCGCGATGGCCCCCGGGTCGTTGACCACGGGCGGGACGCCGCGGACGAAGTCGACGTGCACCGCCACCTGGTAGGGGGCGGCGACCGCCTCGACCACCTCGGTGAGCAGCGGGCCGATGCCCTCCCACAGCGAGGCGTCGAGCAGCCGGATGGTGCCCTCGGCGACCCCGGTGGAGGGGATGACGTTGTTCGTCTCGCCGGCGGCGACCCGCCCCCAGACGAGCACCGCGCCGGAGCGCGGGTCGAGACGGCGGCTGAGGATCGCCGGCACCTCGGTGACGATCTTGGCGAGGGCGAAGGTGAGGTCCTGGGTCAGGTGCGGCCGCGAGGTGTGCCCCCCGGAGCCGCGGACCGAGACGACGAAGCGGTCGGCGGCCGCGGTGAGCGGCCCCTCGCGCAGCCCGACCTCGCCCACGTCGATGGAGGGGTCGCAGTGCACCGCGTAGGCGGTGTCGACGCCAGACATGACCCCGGCCGAGACGAGCGAGGCGGCCCCACCGGGCATCTTCTCCTCGGCGGGCTGGAAGATCAGCCGCACCCCGACCCGGCGCGCGGCCAGCTCCTGGGCGACCTCGGAGAGGGCCAGCGCGGCGCCGAGCAGCACGGTGGTGTGCACGTCGTGCCCGCAGGCGTGGCAGGCCCCCGGCCGGGTCGAGGACCAGTCCAGGCCGGTGCGCTCGGTGACCGGCAGGGCGTCGATGTCGCCGCGCAGCGCCACCCGTCGCAGCGGCTGCTCGTCACCGAGGTCGACGACGAGGCCGGTGTCGGAGACGGTGCTGATCCGCAGGTCGGCCCCGGTAAGGCGCTCCCGGATGACCTCGGTGGTGCGGTGCTCCTCGAAGGAGAGCTCGGGGTGGGCGTGCAGGTCCCTCCGGACGTCGATCAGCTCGGGCAGGAGCCGGTCGATGACGCGCAGCAGCGTCGGGGCGAGGGGTGCGTTCATGTCCCGGGCGACTCTACCGACGCCGTGGTGGCGCCCGACGCACGCCCGGACGTGGGCTCGTGGGTGTCGTGCTGATCGGTGCCGTGCCGATCGGTGTCGCACTGTTCCGTGTCGGGCTGATCGGTGCCCGACTCCGAGCCGGCGTGCGCGGCCAGCGTCTCCTGCGCGACCCGGCGCATCATCTCCCGCGCCACCGGCGGCTCCAGCACCTCGACCCAGCTGCCGAAGCCGGCCAGCACCCCGGCCAGCCCGCGCAGGCTGCCCACCGGCGCGGTCAGCCGCTGGTGCTCGGGCCCGTCCGGCGCGCTCTCCACCGGGCCGCGCAGCACCATCGCCAGCTGGCGCCGGGCGAGGTCGGCCTGGTCGCTGCGGACGCGCAGCACCACCCGGACCGCCGGCCGGCCCTGCCAGCGGTCGCGGATCTCCCGCCAGGTGGCCAGCAGGTCCACCGACGGGGGCCGCCGGCACGGCTCGTCGAGCACCTCCAGCGTCTCGAAGCGGTCCACCCGGTAGGTGTGCGGCCGCCCGCGGTGCGCGGCGACGAGGTACCAGCTGTTCCCGGCCAGGACCAGGCCCCACGGGTCGAGGGTGCGCCGGCCGCCCCAGCGGGAGGACGCGGCGCGATAGCTGCCACGCACCCGTCGATCGGCCTCGACGGCACCGGCCAGGGTGCGCAGCAGTGCCGGCTGGTGGCGCACCCCGCTCCAGCCGCCGGGGTCGACGACCAGCCGGTCCAGGGCCCGACCGATCCGGCCGGTCTCGTGGCTGGGCAGGCCGGTGGCCAGCTTGCGCAGGCCCGCCTCGTGCTCGCCGGAGAGCCCCAGCGCCTCGGCCACGGCCGGTCCCCCGGCGACGAAGAGCGCCCGCGCCTCGCCGGGGGTGAGCTCCTCGACGTCCGGCCGGTAGCCCGGCAGCAGCGCGTAGCCGCCGCTGCGGCCGCGCTCGGCGTAGACCGGCACCCCGGCGGCGGAGAGGGCCTCGATGTCCCGCATCACCGTGCGGGGGCTGACCTCGAGTCGGCGGGCAAGCTCGGCGGCGCTCATCCGCTCGTGGGCACGCAGCAGCCCGACGAGCTGCAGCAACCGGTCGGCACGCACCCGATCAGGATGTCAGGAAAACATGACACAGCGCGTCACCTATCGGGGGTGAAGGTGGTTCTGCCGGGGATGCACCGGCCGACCGCAGACCACTCTCAGGAGGACCCGATGACCCAGAGCGCACCCGACCTTCGCCCCGTCCTGGCCCGTAGCCAGGACCGGCTCACCGACCTCGTCCGCGGCCTGGACGCCGACCGGCTCACCCGCCCGACCCCGTGCGAGGGATGGTGCGTCGCCGACCTCGTCGAGCACCTGCTCGCTGTCGAGGGACGGGTCGCCGCCCTGCCCGCGCGGGGCGACGTCGAGGGTCTGCCCACTCGGCTGCCGCTGCCCGAGGGCGACCTCGGCGACGCCTTCGCGGCGGCGGTCGAGGAGGCCCGGCAGGAGTGGTCCGACGACGCGGTGCTGGACCGCGAGCTGAGCCCGCCGTGGGGCACGATGCCCGGCCGGGCGGTCCTCGGCGGCTACGTCATGGAGCACCTGGCGCACGGCTGGGACCTGGCCGTCGCGATCGACGAGGACCCCGAGGCGCTGGCCGACGTCGCCGCGCAGGTCCTGCCGGTGGCCCAGCAGAACGTCCCGGCACACATCCGCGACGAGGACTGGGTCCCCTTCGGTCCCGTGGTCGAGCCCGCGGCCGACGCCGGCCCGACCGAGCAGCTGGCGAACTGGCTCGGGCGCACCACCCGCTGAGCGGCGTCGTCTGCCAGGCGGACCGCAGTGCGGACTGGCTGCTATCGACCGGGGTCGGCCGCTCAGACCAGGTCGTCGCGGCCGGCCGCCTTCAGCGACTCGACGACCCGCTTGACGTCCTGGGCCCGCTCCCGGCTGGTCACCAGCAGGGCGTCGTCGGTCTCGACGACGACGACGTCGTCGAGACCGACGACGGCGACCAGCCGGCCGGACTCGGAGACCACCAGACCGCCGGCGTCGACCGCCTCGACCTGGGTCGGGTCGCCGACCACGGTCACCGCCTCGTCACCGGCGAGCAGCGTGGACAGCGACTTGAAGTCGCCGACGTCGTCCCAGGAGAAGTCGCCGGGGACGACCGCGACCCGGCCCTCGTCGGCGGCCGGCTCGGCCACCGCGTTGTCGATGGCGATCTTCTCCAGCTCCGGCCAGCGCTGCTCCAGCTCCTCCGGCGCGGCGGCGATCGCCCGCAGCCCGGCGGCGAGCTCGGGGTGCCACTGCGCCAGCAGGTCCAGCAGCACCCGGGCGCGGACGACGAACATGCCGGCGTTCCACCGGAACTCGCCGGTGGCCAGGTAGGAGGCGGCGCGGCGGGCGTCGGGCTTCTCGACGAACTGCCGCACCCGAGCGGCGGTCCGCCGCCGCGGCAGGCCACGGCCCATCTGGATGTAGCCGAAGCCGGTCGCCGGGTAGGTCGGCTGGATCCCGATGGTGACGAGCAGCTCGGTCTCGGCGGCCACCGCGACCGCCTCGCGGACCGCCGCGTCGAAGCGGGCCTCGCCCTCGATGACGTGGTCGGCGGCGAAGGAGCCGAGCACCGCCTCCGGGTCGCGCCGCTCCAGCACCGCCGCCGCCAGCCCGATGGCTGCCATCGAGTCCCGCGGGGACGGCTCGGCGATGACGTTCTCCCGGTCCACCCCGGGCAGCTGATCGGTCACCGCCGCGACGTGCCGGGCACCGGTGACGACGACGACCCGCTCCCCCACCAGCGGCTGCAGCCGGTCCACGGTCAGCTGGATGAGGGTGCGACCGGCGCCGGTGAGGTCGTGCAGGAACTTCGGCGACCCGGCCCGCGAGATCGGCCACAGCCTGGTGCCGGCACCGCCGGCCGGGATGACCGCCCAGAAGCGGGCCAGCGCGTCGTCCGTATCGCTCATGGCGCCCGACCGTAGCCGAGATGGCGGCGCCAAGACGTCACCTGCTGCTCATCCGCCACCCACCTCACGGCCACCGCCTGGGACACCTGGCGGCGCGAGCCTGGGATCTCGTGAGGATCGCTATCGTCACCGAGTCCTTCCTGCCGAGTCTCAACGGCGTGACCACCAGCGTCTGCCGGGTCGCCGAGAGCCTGCGCGACCTGGGCCACGAGGCGACCATCGTCGCCCCCGGCCCGGCGCCGACGACCTTCGCCGGTCACCGGGTGCGCACCCTGCCGGGAGTCCCGGTCCGCGGCTTCCGCGCCGGCCTGCCCACCGCCGGGGTGCGCCGGGCGCTGCGCGACTTCGACCCCGACGTGGTGCACCTGGCCTCCCCCTTCCTCGTCGGCGCCGGCGGGGTCAGCCAGGCGGAGCGGCTGCGGCTGCCCACGGTGGCGGTCTACCAGACCGACATGCCCAGCTACGTGCGCCAGCACGGACCGGGTGCGCTGGGCCGCGGCGCCTCGCAGGCCACCTGGCGCTGGGTGCGGCGGCTGCACTCGCGCGCCGACCTCACCCTCGCCCCGAGCCGCCCCACCCTCGAGGAGCTGCGCCGGCACGAGGTGCCGCGCACCGACCTGTGGGGCCGCGGCGTGGACACCCGCCTCTTCCACCCCGGGCACCAGGACGACCCGCGCACCCTCGACCTGCGGCGTGCGCTGGCGCCTGGCGGCGAGGTGCTGCTGGGCTACGTCGGTCGGCTGGCGCCGGAGAAGGAGCTGCACCGGCTCGTCGCGCTGGCCGGGCTGCCCGGCACCCGGCTGGTGCTCGTCGGCGAGGGCCCCAGCCGCAACGAGCTCGGTGCCCGGCTCGCCGAGGCGGTGGCCACCAGCCGGCATCGGCCCAACCTGCCGCCGGCCTTCCTCGGGCCGATGACCGGCGACGCGCTCGCCCGCTCCTACGCCGCGATGGACCTCTTCGTGCACACCGGTACCAAGGAGACCTTCGGGCAGACCCTGCAGGAGGCCGCCGCCAGCGGGCTGCCGGTGCTCGCACCGGCCGTCGGCGGCCCGCTCGACCTCGTCCGGCACGGCGAGACTGGCTACCTCTACGACCCGGACGACCCGGCCACGATGAGCGCGCTCGCGGCCGAGCTGGTCGCCTCGCCGGCGCTGCGGGACCGGATGGGCCGGGCCGGGGCGCAGATGGTGGCCGGGCGCTCCTGGCACTCGCTGACCGAGCGGCTCGTCGGGCACTACGAGCAGGTGCTCGCCGGCCGCGCCGCCTGAGCCACCCGAACGGCCCCTGGTCGACTCCCGCGCAACCACTGCCCGCGCTCCCGTCGGCTGCCTAAGATGACCGCCGTGGAGGAGCGCTGGCTGGACGAGCGGCAGATGCAGGCCTGGCTGCGCCTGGTGGCCGTCACCGAGATCCTGCCGGCCACGCTGGACGCCCGGCTGCGACGCGTCTCCGGGCTGACCCACTTCGAGTACCAGGTGCTGGCGATGCTCTCGGAGAGCCCGGACCGGACCCTGCAGATGTCCTGGCTGGCCCGCCGCACCAACGCCAGCCTGCCGCGGCTGAGCCACGTGGTGCGCCGCCTCGACGAGCGCGGGCTGGTGCAGCGCCGCCCCAGCGAGGCGGATCGTCGGGCCACCGACGCGGTGCTCACCGAGGCCGGCTGGCAGACGGTCGTCGCGGCCGCCCCGGACCACGTGGCCACGGTCCGTGAGCACGTCGTCGACGTGCTCACCGACGTGCAGCTGCAGCAGGTCTCGACGGCGATGGCCGCGATCCTGGCCAGCCTCGACCCCGAGGGTCACCTCACCCAGGCGCCGGCCGGGGCAGCCGAGGAACCAGGCTGACCCGGGTCAGGCCGACCCGGTCAGCGTGAAGCTGTGCTGCGGCCGCCAGACCTCGTCCGGCCCGTGGTCGTAGAGGTGGATCTGGGTCACCTCGAAGACCGCGTCGAACGTCGCCAGCCCGGCGAAGGCCTCGTCCAGGGCCGGCTCCGGCAGGGCGTGGGCCACCGTGACGTGCGGGTGGTAGGGGAACTCCAGCTCCCGGTGCACCGGCCCGGCGCGCACCGCCTGCTCGAGCATCTCGCAGCTGGGGATGCCCTGGGCCACCTGGACGAAGACGACCGGGCTGACCGGGCGGAAGGTCCCGGTGCCGCGCAGCTGCATGGTGAAGGGGGCGTGCCGCGCCACCACGTGCTCCAGGTGGGTGCGGAAGACCGGCAGGGCCGGGTCCGGGATGTCCGTCGGCGGCAGCAGCGTGACGTGCGGCGGGATCGCCCGGGCCATCGGGTCGCCGACCCGCTCCCGAGCCGCCTGCAGCATCTCCCCCCACGGCTCGGGGATGGCCACGGCCACACCGTGCACGGTCATGCCGGCGGCACCGCCGGCAGCAGGCCGACCCGCTGGCGGACCCGCTCCATCGTCGCCCGGGCGACCTCCTGGGCGCGCTCGGCCCCCATGGCCAGCACCCGGTCCAGCTCGGCCGGGTCGTCCAGCAGCTCGCGCATCCGCGCCTGGAAGGGCTCGACCGCGGTGACCACGACCTCGGCGACCTCCTTCTTGAGGTCGCCGTAGCCGCGCCCGGCGAAGGCCCGCTCCAGCTCCTCGACCCGGGTGCCGGAGAGCACCGAGTGGATGACCAGCAGGTTGGAGACGCCCGGCTTGGCCTCGACGTCGTAGCGCACCTCGCCGTCGGTGTCGGTGACCGCGGAGCGGATGTTCTTGGCGATCTTCGAGGGGTCCTGCATGAGGTCGATCAGGCCCTTCGGGCCCGAGGTCGACTTGCTCATCTTCGCGGTCGGCTCCTGCAGGTCCATCACCTTCGCCGAGCCCTTGACGATGTACGGCTGGGGCACCACCAGCGCCTCGCCGAAGCGGGTGTTGAAGCGCTCGGCCAGGTCGCGGGTGACCTCCAGGTGCTGGCGCTGGTCCTCCCCCACCGGCACGTAGGCCGCGTCGTAGAGCAGGATGTCGGCGGCCATGAGCATCGGGTAGGTGAAGAGGCCGACGTTGGCGTTCTGCCCCTTGGCCGTCTTGTCCTTGAACTGGGTCATCCGGCTGGCCTCGCCGAAGGCGGTCAGGCAGTTCATCACCCAGCCCAGCTCGGCGTGCTCGGCGACGTGGCTCTGGCAGAAGACCGCCGAGCGCTGCGGGTCGACGCCGCCGGCGATGAACTGGGCCGCGGTGACCCGGGTGCGCTCGCGCAGCACCTGCGGGTCGGTGGGGACGGTCAGCGAGTGCAGGTCGGCGACGAAGTAGTAGGCGTCGAAGTCGTCCTGCAGGCTCACCCAGTTGACCAGCGCCCCGAGGTAGTTGCCGAGGTGCAGGGAGTCGCTGGTCGGCTGCATCCCGGACAGGATCCGGGGTGCGCCGGTGGGCTGGTCGGACATGGATCCCATCATGTCAGCACGCCCCCGGCGTGAAAGACTGGCACCAGCTGCGCGCCCCGGCGCCCCGCGGCGGTGCGCACCCCCGAGCCGACCATGGAGGTCATTGATGTCCGACCCGCAGATCGTGTGGACCCAGATCGACGAGGCACCGGCGCTGGCGAGCTACTCGCTGCTGCCGATCGTCGAGGCCTACACCGGCAGTGCCGGCGTCGACGTCACCACCAGCGACATCTCGCTCTCCGGCCGCATCCTCGCCCAGTTCCCGGAGCGGCTGACGGCGGAGCAGCGGGTCGAGGACAACCTGGCCCGGCTCGGCGAGCTGGCCACCTCGCCGGAGGCCAACATCATCAAGCTGCCGAACATCTCGGCCTCGGTGCCGCAGCTGCGGGCGGCGATCACCGAGCTGCAGGGGCAGGGCTACGACATCCCCGACTACCCCGCCGAGCCGTCGACCGACGAGGAGCGGGAGGTCAACGCCCGCTACGCGAACGTCCTCGGCTCCGCGGTGAACCCGGTGCTGCGCGAGGGGAACTCGGACCGTCGCGCGCCCGCCTCGGTGAAGAACTTCACGAAGAAGCACCCGCACCGGCTCGGCCCGTGGAGCGCCGACAACAAGGCCCGGGTCGTCTCGATGAGCGAGGGCGACTTCTACGGCAACGAGCAGTCCGTGGTCATGGACACAGCGGACGAGCTGAGCATCACCATGCACGCCGCCGACGGCGGCGAGACGGTGCTCAAGGACGGGATCGCGGTCCAGGCCGGCGAGATCGTCGACGGCACCTTCATGTCGGTCACCGCGCTGCGCGCCTTCTACGCCGCGCAGATCGAGGCCGCGAAGTCCGAGGACCTGCTGCTCTCGCTGCACCTCAAGGCGACGATGATGAAGGTGTCCGACCCGGTCCTCTTCGGTCACGCCGTCTCGGTCTGGCTGGGCGAGGTCATGGACACCCACGCCGACGCCTTCCGCGAGGCCGGGGTCAACCCGAACCAGGGCCTGGGCTGGCTCTACAGCGGCATCGAGTCGCTGCCGGCCGAGACGCAGCAGCAGATCCGCGACGACATCGACGCCGTCTTCGCCGCCCGCCCCGCGCTGGCGATGGTCGACTCCAGCAAGGGCATCACCAACCTGCACGTGCCCAGCGACGTCATCATCGACGCCTCCATGCCGGTCGTCATCCGCGACTCGGGCCAGATGTGGAACGCCGACGACGCCCAGCAGGAGACGCTGGCGATGATCCCCGACCGCTCCTACGGGCCGATGTACCAGGCGGTCATCGAGGAGCACAAGAAGAACGGCGCCCTCGACCCGGCCACCATCGGCTCGGTGCCCAACGTCGGCCTGATGGCGCAGAAGGCCGAGGAGTACGGCTCGCACCCGACCACCTTCGTCGTGCCGTCCGCCGGCACCGTGCGGGTCACCACCTCCGGCGGCGAGACGCTCATGGAGCACCAGGTCGAGGCCGGCGACATCTGGCGGATGAGCCGGGTCAAGGACGTCCCGGTCCGCGACTGGGTGGGCCTGGCGGTCAGCCGCGCCCGGGCCACCGGGGCGCCGGCGGTCTTCTACCTCGACGAGCAGCGCGCGCACGACCGGAACATCATCGCCAAGGTCGAGCAGTACCTGCCCGAGCACGACACCGACGGTCTGGAGATCGTCATCAAGGCCCCGGTCGAGGCGATCACCTACTGCCTGGAGCGGATCCGCCGCGGCGAGGACGCCATCTCGGTCACCGGCAACGTGCTGCGCGACTACCTCACCGACCTCTTCCCGATCCTCGAGCTGGGCACCAGCGCCAAGATGCTCTCCATCGTGCCGCTGCTGGCCGGCGGCGGGCTCTTCGAGACCGGTGCCGGCGGGTCGGCGCCCAAGCACGTGCAGCAGTTCGTCACCGAGGACTACCTGCGCTGGGACAGCCTCGGCGAGTTCTCCGCGCTGGGCGCCTCGCTGGAGCACCTGGCGGCGACCTTCGACAACCCCAAGGCCCAGGTGCTGGCGGACACCCTCGACCAGGCGATCGCCACCTTCCTCGAGGAGAACAAGTCGCCCTCGCGGAAGCTGGGCAGCATCGACAACCGCGGCAGCCACTACTACCTCGCGCTCTACTGGGCCGAGGCGCTGGCGGCGCAGACCCAGGACGCCGAGCTGGCCGAGCGCTTCGCCTCGGTGGCCACGGACCTGCGCGAGAACGAGGCCACGATCAACGAGGAGCTCATCGGCGCCCAGGGCCAGCCGGTCGACCTCGGCGGCTACTTCCGGCCGGACCCGGAGAAGGCCGCCGCGGCGATGCGCCCCAGCCCCACGCTGAACGCGATCATCGACGCCGTCTGACCCTCGTCGCCGAGCCGGCCCGCCCTCCCCGCCGGACGGTCGGGGCGGGCGGGATCCGGATGGCGCGCGGCACCGAAGCACTGTCATGACCGGTGACCAGCCTGCCCACGCCCGCCGCACGCCGCTCTGGGTCGGGGCGGTGCGCGGACTCCTGGCCGCCGGCCTGGGCACCGCCGCCGCGCACCTGGTGGCCGCGCTCACCGAGCCGGCCGCATCGCCGGTGCTCGCCGTGGGCTCGCAGGTCATCGACGCGACGCCGACCCCGGTGAAGGAATGGGCGGTGGCCACCTTCGGCACCGCCGACAAGCCGATCCTCATCGGCTCGGTGGCCCTGGTCACGCTGCTGCTCGCGGCGGGCGCCGGGGTGCTGCACACCCGGCGGCCGCTGCTCGGCTACGGGCTGCTGCTGGCGCTGACCGTGCTCGCCGGGGCGGCCGCGCTGGCCGCGCCGGCCGCCGGGGTGCTGGCCCCGCTGCCCGCGCTGGTCGCGGCCGTGGTCGGCCTGGCCACGCTGAGCGGGCTCGCCCGCGCCTGGCGCCCGGGAGAGCCGGCACAGCCGGGACAGCCCACCCGGCGCGGCCTGCTCGCCGTGGGCGGCGTCGGGCTGGCCGCCACCGCCCTCGGCGGCGCCGGCGAGGTCGTGCAGCGTCGCCGGGCCACCCCGACGGTCGCGCTTCCGGACCCGGCCGAGACGCTGCCGCCCCTGCCGAAGGGGGTGGAGTCGAGCTACCCCGGCATCTCCTCCTTCCGCACGCCGAGCACGAGCTTCTACCGGATCGACACCGCCCTGACCGTCCCGCGGGTCGACCCGGAGAGCTGGACGCTGACGATCGACGGCGACGTGGACAACCCCTTCACGCTCACCTTCGACGAGCTGCTCGCGATGGACATGGTCGAGCGGGACATCACGATGACCTGCGTCTCCAACCCGGTGGGCGGCCCCTACGTCGGGGCGGCGCGGTGGCTGGGTGTGCCCACCCGGGTGCTGCTGGAGCGGGCCGGGGTGCGCTCCGGGCCGGACCAGGTGCTCAGCACCTCCGACGACGGGATGACGATCTCGACCCCGCTGCAGGCGCTCACCGACGACCGGGACGCGCTGGTCGCGGTGGGGATGAACGGCGAGCCGCTGCCGGCGCAGCACGGCTTCCCGGTGCGGCTGGTGACGCCGCGGCTCTTCGGCTTCGTCGGCTCGACGAAGTGGCTCACGCGGATGACCGTGACGACCTATGCCGCCGAGAGCGCCTACTGGACCGACCGGGACTGGGCGATCGACGCCCCGGTGCACACCCAGGCGCGGATCGACACCCCGGCGGCGCTGGACACCCTCGAGCCCGGACGGCGGATCGTCGGCGGCGTGGCCTGGGCGCAGGGGCGCGGCATCACCCGCGTCGAGGTGCGGGTGGACGACGGTGAGTGGCAGCGAGCCACCCTGGGCCCGGATGCCGGTATCGACTACTGGCGTCAGTGGTACCTGCCCTGGGAGGCGACCTCCGGCCGGCACGAGCTCACCGTGCGGGCCACCGACGCCGACGGCGAGACCCAGACCACCGATCGCGCCGAGCCCTTCCCCTCCGGCGCCACCGGCCAGCACCGGATCATCGTCACCGTCTCCTGACCCCCTTCCCCATCCCCACCCCACCCACGCGTCACCCACGACCTCCGGCTACCACGCAGTAAGTGCTGTGATCACAGCACTTACTGCGTGGTAGCTCGCGGTGGTGCGCAACTGCCCGGGCAAATGCCGCTCACCCAGCGCAACTGCCCGGGCAAATTACTGGGGTGACGCGCAACTGCCCGGGCAAATGCCGCTCACCCAGCGCAACTGCCCGGGCAAATTCGGGTTCCCCGCAACTGCCCGGGCAAATTACTGCGGTGGTGCGCAACTGCCCGGGCAGTTGCGCATCCCTTCGGAGCGTGCCGGGGCAGTTGCGGAGAAGGGGGTGGATGCGGGCGTTCCGAGATCGAGGCAGATCCGGTCCCATCCGGATCGGGACCGGCGCCGAACACCCCGTGTCAGACGCACCCAGACGAGAGAGGACCTCTCATGCGACGCATCACCCGCACCACCGCCGTCGCGGCGATCGCCGCGCTCCCGCTCGGCCTGGCCGCCTGCGGCTCGGACGACACCAGCTCGGGCAGCGAGGACACCTCGACCAGCGCCTCCGAGACCAGCTCGTCGGACATGGGCTCCGAGGACAGCAGCTCGGACGAGAGCATGTCCGAGGACAGCAGCTCCGAGAGCAGCGGCAGCGCGATGGCCGGTGGCGAGCCCTTCGGCCCCGGCTGCGAGGGCGTGCCGGAGAGCGGCGCCGGCTCCTTCGAGGGCATGGCCCAGGACCCGGTGGCGACCGCGGCCGGCAACAACGACGACCTCTCCACCCTGGTCAGCGCCGTCAAGGAGGCCGACCTCGTCGACACCCTGAACAGCGCCGACGGGATCACGGTCTTCGCGCCGACCAACGACGCCTTCGAGGCGATGGACCAGGAGACCCTGGACAGCGCCATGGCCGACCCGAGCGGCGTGCTCACCGACGTGCTCACCCACCACGTCGTCGAGGGCGAGCTCACCCCCGAGAACCTGGCCGGCGAGCACGAGACGCTGGCCGGCGACACCATCACCGTCGAGGGTGAGGGTGAGGAGTTCACCGTGGGCGAGGCCAGCGTGGTCTGCGGCAACGTGCAGACCGCCAACGCGACCGTCTACATCATCGACGGCGTGCTGATGCCGGAGATGTGAGCCGATCGGCCGCATGATGGACCCCGTGGAGGCAGCGTCGACCGGATCACGTGAGTCGGTCGACGCTGCCCGCGGGCAGGCCCAGCAGCTGACCACGCTGCTGCGCCAGGTGGCCACCGGTGACGAGCAGGCCTTCGCCGAGCTCTACGACCTCACCGCGCCGCGGCTGCACGGGCTGATCGTGCGGGTGCTGCGCAACCCGGCCCAGTCCGAGGAGGTCACCCAGGAGGTGTACCTCGACATCTGGCGCACGGCCACCCGCTTCGATCCCGATCGCGGCAGCGCGCTGTCCTGGATGCTGACCATCGCCCACCGTCGAGCGGTGGACCGGGTCCGGTCCGCGCAGGCGGCCAGCGACCGCGAGGAGCACTACCAGGCCACCCACCAGGCGCCGGCCTACGACGCCACCGCCGAGACCGCCACCACCCGGCTGGAGTCGGCCCGGGTGACCCGGGCGCTGCAGGACCTCACCGACCCGCAGCGCCAGGCGGTCACCCTCGCCTACCTCGGCGGCTACACCCACACCGAGGTGGCCACCCTGCTCGACCTGCCGCTCGGCACCGCGAAGACGCGGATCCGGGACGGCCTCATCCGACTACGAGACGCCCTGGGGGTGACCTCATGAGCCCGGACCTGCACAGCCTCTCCGGCGCCTACGCGCTGGACGCTCTCGACGCCGACGAGCGGACCGCCTTCGAGGAGCACCTCCGCGTCTGCGCGGCCTGCCGCGACGAGGTCGCCTCCTTCGCCGAGGTCACCCCGCTGCTCGCCGCGGGCGACGAGGTGGCGCCCCCGCCGTCGCTGCGCGATCGGGTGCTCGCCGACGCCCGCACCACCCGCCAGGACCCGCCGCTGCCGCGTGGCAGCACCGCCCGGGAGCCCCTGGCGGGCACCCCGCCGACGGATCCCACGGTCGGCCCGGTGGACGCCGGCCCCGACGACGAAGGGGGCGAGGACGACGTCGCGCAGCCCGTCGGGCCCGACGACGAGGCCGCCCCGGTCACCCGGCTGCGCCCCCGGGCACGGACCGTGGTGGCCGCCCTCGCGGCGGCCGCGGCGCTGGTCCTCGGCGGAGGCGTCGCCTGGCAGGCGGTCCAGGACGAGGACACCGTCGAGCAGACCACGCTGGCCCAGCGCGTCCTGGACGCCCCGGACGCCACGGAGTCCGCGACCGAGGTCTCCGGCGGCGGCACGATCACCCTGGTCCGCAGCGAGTCGCTGGGCCAGATGGCGGTGGTCGGCCACGACCTGCCGGACACCGACGAGGATCACGGCTACCAGGCGTGGATGCAGGACGACCAGGGCGCGATGCACCCGTCGTCGATGATCCCCGTCGACGGCACCCCGACGGTGCTCTCCGGGGACGCCACCGGGATGACCGGGGTCGGGGTGACGGTGGAGCCGGACGGGGGCTCCACCGAGCCGACCACCGAGCCGGTCGCGCTCATCGAGCTCTGAGCATCGAGCCCTGAGCGGCGGACCCGCTTCCCTGACGACACCGGTGTGACCAGAGCCACACCGGTCCGGAGCAGCGCGCCCGACACGCGGCAGCGTCCTCGCCTTGACCCACTGCTCCCACCGGAGGACTCTTCGCTCATGGGCACCCCGCCCCTCGCCCACCGTCTCGGCGCCGAGGCCCTCGGCACCTTCTGGCTCGTCCTCGGCGGCTGCGGCAGCGCGATCTTCGCCGCCCAGCACGTCGTCGACGGCACCGACACCGGCCTCGGATCGGCTTCGTGGGCGTCGCGCTCGCCTTCGGCCTCACCGTCCTGACGATGGCCTACGCCGTCGGCCACGTCTCCGGCGGTCACTTCAACCCGGCGGTCACCCTCGGCGTCGCCGCGGGCCGTCGCTTCCCGTGGAAGGACGTGCCGGCCTACATCGGCACCCAGGTGGTCGCCGGCCTGCTGGCCGGGGTCGTCCTCTACGTCATCGCCGGCGGCAAGGAGGGCTTCGACGCCGCGGCCGGCTTCGCCGCCAACGGCTACGGAGACAGCTCGCCCGGCGGGTACACCCTCGCCGCGGTGCTGCTCACCGAGGTCGTGCTCACCGCCTTCTTCCTCTACATCATCCTCGGCGCCACCGACGGTCGCGCCCCGGTCGGCTTCGCCCCGATCGCCATCGGCCTCGGGCTGACCCTGATCCACCTCATCTCCATCCCGATCAGCAACACCTCGGTCAACCCGGCCCGCTCCACCGCCGTCGCCTTCTTCCAGGACGGCGCCGCCGGCCAGCTGTGGGCCTTCTGGGTGGCGCCGATCGTCGGCGCGCTGATCGCCGGCGCCACCTACGCGGTGATCACCGGCGAGCACCGCGCGGACGAGGACATCGAGGGCGAGGTCGCCGCCCGCTGAGCGGCCTCGCAGCCCCGGCGGCGACGACCGGGGCGGCGGTGGCGGCTAGAGTCGGGGACGACCACCTGCACACCCGTCGCGAAGGGGTAGAAGTCCCAGTGAGCACCACTCCCGTCAAGGTCGCCGTCACCGGCGCCGCCGGCCAGATCGGCTACAGCCTGCTCTTCCGTATCGCCAGCGGCTCCCTCTTCGGCCCGGACACCCCGGTCGAGCTGCGGCTGCTCGAGATCACCCCCGCCCTCAAGGCCCTCGAGGGCGTCGTCATGGAGCTCGACGACTGCGCCTTCCCGACGCTGTCGTCGGTCGAGATCGGCGACGACCCGGAGCAGGTCTTCGACGGCGTCAACCACGCCCTGCTCGTCGGTGCCCGCCCCCGCGGCCCCGGCATGGAGCGCGGCGACCTGCTGGAGGCCAACGGCGGCATCTTCGCCCCGCAGGGCAAGGCGCTGAACAAGGTCGCCGCGGACGACGTCCGGGTGACCGTCACCGGCAACCCGGCCAACACCAACGCGCTCATCGCGATGAGCAACGCCCCGGACATCCCCGCGGAGCGCTTCGCCGCGCTGACCCGCCTGGACCACAACCGGGCGATCAGCCAGCTCTCGTCGAAGCTGTCGGTGCCGGTCACCGAGATCCGCAAGATGACGATCTGGGGCAACCACTCGGCCACCCAGTACCCGGACCTCTTCCACGCCGAGGTGGGCGGGCGCAACGCCGCCGAGGCGGTCGGCGACCAGCAGTGGCTCGAGGAGACCTTCATCCCGACCGTGGCCAAGCGCGGCGCCGCGATCATCGAGGCCCGCGGCGCGTCCTCGGCGGCCTCCGCGGCCAGCGCCACCGTCGATCACGTCCGTGACTGGGCGCAGGGCACCCCGGACGGCGACTGGGTCTCGATGTCGGTCTGCTCGGACGGCTCCTACGGCGTCCCGGAGGGCCTGATCAGCTCCTTCCCGGTGACCGTGAGCGACGGCGCCTGGAGCATCGTGCAGGGCCTGGAGATCGACGACTTCTCCCGCGGCCGGATCGACGCCTCGGTGGCCGAGCTCGAGGAGGAGCGCACGGCCGTCACCGGGCTCGGCCTGCTCGGCTGAGCGACAGCCGCCAGAGCCTCCGACCGGCGCCCGCGCCGGACAGCGAAGGGGTCCGCACCAGCTGGTGCGGACCCCTTCGTCGTGCTCACGGTGCCGTGCTGGCTGTGCGGTGCCACGTCCCCCGCGCGGCACCGACCAGCTCAGTGGCGTCGCCGCACCAGCGCCGGCTCCCGGAGGCGCCGCACCAGCAGGACCAGGCCGAAGCCGGCCATGCCCGCCAGTCCACCGGCGGCGAGGGCCGCGGGCGAACCCTGCGTCGCCGGGTCGTCGGTCTGCACGACGCCCGGCGTCGAGGCGCCCGGCGCTGCCGCCACCTCGGGCACCGCCGCGGCCGGGGCCGCCGGGCCGGGCACGACGATCGCAGTCGAGGGACCAGGGGCGTCCGGGGCCGGAGGGTCGCTCGGCGGGGGCGTCGACGCCCCGGACGGCGGCGGCGGGGTCGTCGAGGTCTCCGGCGGCGGAGGCGTCGTCGAGGTCTCCGGCGGCGGCTCGCTCGGCGGCGGAGGCGTCGTCGACGTGCTCGGCGGCGGCGGGGTCGTCGAGGTCTCCGGCGGGGGCTCGCTCGGCGGCGGAGGCGTCGTCGACGTGCTCGGCGGCGGCGGGGTCGTCGAGGTCGACGGCGGTGGCGTGGTCGTCGTCGTGGTGGTCGAGGTGGGCGGCTCGCTCGGCGGCGGCGTGGTCGTGGTGGTCGACGTCCAGGGCGGGGTGGTCGTGGTGCTCGTCGACGTCGGCGGCTCGCTCGGCGGAGTCGTCGTCGTGGACGTCCACGGCGGCGTGGTCGACGTCGAGGTCCAGGGCGTGCTCGTGGTGCTGCTGGGCCAGCTCGTCGTGCTGGACCAGGTGCTGCTGCTCGGCCAGGTGCTGCTGGACCACGTGCTCGAGCTGGGCCAGCTGCTCGTGGTCCAGGTCGACGTGGTCTTCGGCTTCCCGTCGGCGTGCCCGCCCTGCTCCTGCCCGGCCCCGGAGGCGGTCGCGGCGCCGGCTCCGGCCACCCCGATCACCCCGCAGGCCAGGCACATGGCGGCGTTCTTGATCGTGGACATCGGTCCTCCCCGGTGCTGCGCGACCACCCGACCCCGGCGATACCTCGTGCCGTCACGGCACACGACCCCCGCGGACAGAACGCCGCTGATCAAGGGGGCAGATCCCCCCGCCCCCGGAGGACGACCCCCGTCCTCCAACCACCAGGTCTACCCCTGGTCCGGGTACCGGTAAAGGGGTTCGCCGGTCGGGTGACGCTGTGATGACGCACCCGTCACGGTGCGGTCATCCCGCCTGGCACCGATCAGGTCACCGATCCGACGTGCCCGGGCTACCACGCAGTAAGTGCTGTGATCACGACACTTACTGCGTGGTAGCCGGCGATGTGGCCGCATCCTGCGTGGTAGCCGGGAAGGGGGCCCGGCGTGGTAGCCCGCAGCGCCTGGGCCCGGTTCAGCGCCCGCTCTCGGATCAGCGCGGGGTGAGGTCGAGGCTCAGGCCGGAGACGAGCACCGCCAGCCCCAGCACGAGCAGGGTGGCGACGTCCACGGCACGGGCCCGGACCACCAGCCCTCCGGCCCGCTCCTCGGGCAGGGTCAGCCGCAGCAGCGCACCCAGGGCGAGGCCACCGCTGACGATGACGCTGGCCCACAGCATCCGGTCGATCGCCACACCCACCCCGAGGAGCACCAGCGCGGCCACGAGCCACCAGGCACCCAGGCCACGAGCCACCCGAGGGCGGCTCTCCACCGTGACCGTGGGGGTCTCGTCGATCTCCACGCCGCGACCCGCGCTCAGCCCTGGGCGTCGGCGAGACGCTCGGCGGCCTCGACCACGTTGGTCAGCAGCATCGCGCGGGTCATCGGACCGACCCCGCCGGGGTTGGGACTGACCCAGCCGGCCACCTCGGCGACGTCGGCGGCCACGTCCCCGGCGACCCGGCTGCGTCCGTCCTCGGCGACCACCCGGCTCACCCCGACGTCCAGCACCGCGGCGCCCGGCTTGACCATGTCCTTGGTGATGATCCCCGGCTTCCCGGCGGCGGCGATGACGATGTCGGCCTGCCGGACCTCACCGGCCAGGTCGCGGGTGCCGGTGTGGCAGGCGACGGTGGTCGCGTTCTCGCTGCGCCGGGTGAGGATGAGGCTGAGCGGGCGGCCGACGGTGATGCCGCGCCCGACGATCGCCACGTGCGCACCCGCGATCGGCACGTCGTAGCGGCGCAGCAGGTCGAGGCAGCCGACCGGGGTGCACGGCAGCGGGGCCTCCTTGCCGAGCACCAGCCAGCCGAGGTTGGTCGGGTGCAGCCCGTCGACGTCCTTGTCGGGGTCCACCTCGGAGAGGATCGCGAACTCGTCGAGACCGGTCGGCTGCTGCACGATGAAGCCGGTGCACGCCGGGTCCTCGTTGAGCCCGCGGACCACGTCGAGCACCTCGGGCAGGGTGCTGCTCGCCGGCAGGTCGCGGCGGATGCTCGTGATGCCCACCTCGGCGCAGTCCTTGTGCTTGGCGTTGACGTACCAGCGGCTGCCCGGGTCGTCGCCGACCAGGACCGTGCCCAGCCCGGGGGTGACCCCCCGCTCGCGCAGCGCGGCCACCCGGCCGGTGAGCTCGCGCTTGATGTCGGCCAGAGCCGCCTTGCCGTCGAGGATCGTCGCAGTCACGGGGGCCATCCTCCCATCACGCCGGACCCGTCACGCGGGACGTCGCCGCGGCCGGGCGAGCATCGCCGCGAGCACCGCGGAGGCGAAGGTGATGACCACCCCGAGCAGCACCAGCGGGGTGACCGACTCGCGGGCCTGGGGGTGCAGCAGGTCGAGCAGCACCGCCGTCCCGAGGAAGCCGGTGAGCATCGGCAGGGTGTAGGTGAAGACGCCGAGCTGGTTGACCGCCCAGGCGGCGATGGCGATGAAGCCGATGCCCAGCAGGCCGCCGAGGAAGGCCCACCACGGCACCCCGGCCAGGGACGTCCAGGCCAGGTCGCCGAGCGCCCACGCGCCCAGCGCGAGCAGGGCCAGCAGCGCGGTACCGGTGAGGAAGTTCAGCCAGGTGGTGGCGATGAGCCGCCGGCTGGCGGCGTTGACCTTGACGTTGGTCGCCTGCTGCACGGCCTGTCCCCCACCGACGAGGATCGCCAGCAGCACCGGCACCAGCGCCAGCTCGCCGCCGATCCGCGGCGCCATCGCCACCGCCACACCGGCCAGGGCGAGGCCGGCGGCCAGCACCCGGCTGAGGTGCACCGGCCGCCGCGGCGCCCCGGCGATGCCGAGCCGGTCGACGGCCAGGGCGTTGCCGGTCTGCCCGGCGATGGAGGCCACGGTGAAGAGGGCCACCCCGATCACCGGCACGGCGAAGGCCTGCACGGCGACGAAGAGCGCCCCGATGAGGCCGCCCAGGGAGTGCCGCACGGCCAGCGAGCCGTCCCGCCAGGCCCGGCCGATGTCGGCGACGCCGCGCCGGACCGAGGGCAGCACGAGGACGAGGACGGTGAGCACGAGCAGCCCCGAGCCGAAGCTGTACAGCGCGGTCTGGATGGGCTGGCCGGTGATCCGGGACATCTCCCCGTTCATCCGGCTCTGGGTGGCCATGAGCGCCCCCGCGACGACGGCGCCGAGGACCGGCGCGGTGGTGCTGGCGCCGCCGCCCGGGTGGACCGTGGAGCCCTCCCGGGCGCGGGGCTCAGTGGGCAAAGTGGCGGGTCCCGGTGAAGTACAGGCTCACCCCCGCCTCCTTGGCAGCCTCGATCACCTCGGCGTCGCGCATCGACCCGCCGGGGGCGACCACGGCCCGCACGCCGGCGTCGAGCAGCACCTGCAGGCCGTCGGCGAAGGGGAAGAAGGCGTCGGAGGCGGCGACCGCGCCCTTCGCCCGCTCCTGCCCGGCCCGGGTCACCGCGAGGTGGCAGGAGTCGACCCGGTTGACCTGGCCCATCCCGATCCCGACCGAGGCCCCGTCCTTGGCCAGCAGGATGGCGTTGGAGCGGACCGCGCGGACCGCCCGCCAGGCCATCTGCAGGTCGGCGAGGGTGGCCTCGTCGGCGGCCTCCCCGGCCACCAGCGTCCACCGGGCGGCGTCGTCGCCGTGCCCGGCGGTGGGTGCGTCGTCCGGGGTCTCCTGGACCACCGCGTCGACGAGGTCGCGCTCCTGCACGAGCAGCCCGCCGGTCACCGGCCGGGTCTCGACGCCCTCGCGGACCGGCGGCGGGCAGGTCAGCAGGCGGATGTTCTTCTTGGCGGTGAGCACCTCGAGGGCGTCGTCGTCGAAGGCCGGGGCGACGACGACCTCGGTGAAGATGTCCTTGACGGTCTCGGCCATCGCCCGGGTGACCGGGCGGTTGGTCGCGATGATCCCGCCGAAGGCGCTCACCGGGTCGCAGGCGTGCGCGCGGCGGTGCGCGTCGGCGACGTCGGTGCCGACGGCGATGCCGCAGGGGTTGGCGTGCTTGATGATCGCCACCGTCGGCTGGTCGCCGTGGTCGTGCGCGGCGCGGACCGCGGCGTCGGCGTCGACGTAGTTGTTGTACGACATCTCCTTGCCGTGCAGCTGCTCGGCGGCGGCGAGGCCGGTCCCGCTGTCGTCGCGGTAGAGGGCCGCCCGCTGGTGCGGGTTCTCGCCGTAGCGCAGCACCTGCTGCCGGGTCCAGGTGCCGCCCACCTGGGCGTCGAAGCCGGTGCCGTCACCGGTGTCGGCGAGCGTCCCGGCCATCCAGTCGGCGACCGCGACGTCGTAGGCCGCGGTGTGCCCGAAGGCCTCGGTGGCCAGCCGCTCCCGCTGCGCCTGGGTGAAGCCGCCGCCGGCGACGGCCTCGAGCACCTCGGCGTAGCGCGCCGGGTCGGTGACGACGGCGACGCTGGCGTGGTTCTTGGCGGCGGCACGGACCATCGTCGGGCCGCCGATGTCGATCTTCTCGATGCAGTCCTGCACGCCGGCGCCGGAGGCGACGGTCTCGGCGAAGGGGTAGAGGTTGACGACCACGAGGTCGAAGGGGGCGACCCCCAGCTCGTCGAGCTGGGCGACGTGCTCCGGCAGCCGGGTGTCGGCCAGCAGCCCGGCGTGCACCCGCGGGTGCAGCGTCTTCACCCGGCCGTCGAGGCACTCGGGGAATCCGGTGAGGTCCTCCACCTTCGTCACCGGAAGGCCCAGCCCGGCGATGGTGGCGGCCGAGCCGCCGGTGGAGACCAGCTCCACCCCGGCGTCGGCGAGGCCACGGACCAGGTCCTCCAGGCCGGACTTGTCGAAGACGGAGACGAGGGCGCGGCGGACGGGGCGGCGGTCGGTCACGGGGAGCAGCTCCTGCGAGGTCGGTGGACGTCGGCGCACCCAGGCGGGCGATGCGCACGGACTCACTCCCCGGTGGTGCCCCACCTGCGCCAGTCGTGTGCCGCCAGGATATGCCCTCGCCGGGTCCCACCCAATCCGGGCGTCGGTCAGGCCGGCCCGAGGACGACCCGGCGCCCGTCGACGGTGAATCCCCGCACCAGCAGGTCGGCCGCGACCTCGACGAGCATCTCCCGCTCGAGGACCTTGATCCGCTCGTGCAGGGAGTCCTCGGTGTCGTCCTCGGCGATCGGCACGACGCGCTGGTCGATGATCGGCCCGGTGTCCATGCCTTCGTCGACGAGGTGGGCGGTGCTGCCGGTGACCTTCACCCCGTAGGCGAGGGCGTCGCGCACCCCGTGCGCCCCGGGGAAGGCCGGCAGCAGCGCGGGGTGGGTGTTCAGCACCGGGGCGGTCGCCAGGGTGGCCGGCCCGAGGATCTTCATGAAGCCGGCGGTGATCACCAGGTCGGGGCGGTGCGCGGTGACCTGCGCGGCCAGCGCGCGGTCCCAGGCCGCCCGGTCCGGGTGGTCGCCGACCGGCGCCACGAAGGTGGGCACCCCCGCCGTCTCGGCCCGGTCCAGCCCGGCGATGCCCGCGCGGTCCGCGCCCACCGCGACGACCTGGGCCGGCAGCTGCCCGGAACCCTGGGCGTCGAGCAGCGCCTGCAGCAGCGATCCGGTCCCGGAGACGAGCACGACGATCCGGCTCATCGGCGCAGCACCCACCAGTCGCGGGCGACGACGAGCAGTGCGCCCACGCCCATCTCGACGGCGAGCGCGAGCGCGAGCGCGCCGGCCGGGGCGCCGATGTCGGACAGCCGGGCGCCACCGAGGGAGCCGCCGCCGACGGCGTCGAGCAGGGCCAGCGCCACCGCGGCGACGAGCACGACGATCCGGCTCATCGGCGCAGCACCCACCAGTCGCGGGCGACGACGAGCAGTGCGCCCACGCCCATCTCGACGGCGAGCGCGAGCGCGAGCGCGCCGGCCGGGGCGCCGATGTCGGACAGCCGGGCGCCACCGAGGGAGCCGCCGCCGACGGCGTCGAGCAGGGCCAGCGCCACCGCGGCGACGAGCACCCCGGCGAGGGCGGCCGCCGCCTTGGTGCGCACCGCGGCCAGCCGGGGCACCTCGCGCAGCGCCGCCCGGGCCACCCAGGCCCCGAGGGCGACCGGCAGGAGCACGAGCAGGTGGGTGATCCAGGGCAGGTCGCCGGGCTGCGGCTGCGCGGCGAGCACCGGGATCATCGGCAGCACCCCGGACTCCGCGCTCGCCCAGGTGGTCAGCGCCCCGTCGCTGGTCGAGAAGCCGGGGCCCGCGGCCAGGGACAGCGCCCACAGCCCGAGGTTCGAAGCGGCGGCCAGCTGCAGCAGCACGAGCACGGTGCCGCCGAAGACGCCGGCGCCGAGCTCGCCGTGGACCTGCCCCACCCGGCCGAGGTGGACGAGCACGGCGACGACGAGCAGCAGGGTGCCCATGGCCAGACCGCCCGCCGCGCCCCGCAGGCCGGGGGCCAGCCCACGGCGCACCGCGAGCGGGGCCTGCTCCCATCGATCCGCGGCCCGCTCCGGCAGGCCGCGGGCCCACAGCAGGCCGAGCACCGGCACGACCAGCAGCGGCAGCGGCAGGCTGAGCGGGGCCGGGCTCGCCGGCGACAGCAGCCCGAGCAGCACGGCGAGCCCGCCGACGAGCGCGTAGCCGCCGACCCAGCTGCCCGCGCTGCGCAGGTCGTCGGCCAGCGGGGTGCGGGCGGCACCGAACCGGGCCAGCGCCACCAGGGCGAGCAGCCCGAGCAGGGGTGTCAGCGCGACGAGACCGGAGCCGACGGCGACCCGGCCGCCACCGAGCAGCAGCCAGGTCAGGGCGCCGGCACCGACCCCCTCGCCGGTGCTGGCCGTGGCCCGGGGCACCGCGAGGGCCCCGAGCAGGACGAGCCCGAGCACCAGCACGAGGCCGGCGAGCGCGGTCGCCGCGCCGCCGAGCGCCGCCACCAGCTCCGGCCGGTGGACCTGCTCGCCCTCGTCGTCCGGAGTCGTGGTGGCGGATCGGATGAGCTCCATGACCGTCACCGGCTCATCCTCGCCGAGAGATCACTCCTGGGCGGGGAGGCAGGCCGGTGCGCCCGCGATCCCGCGCGACCCACGGCGGGCGCGGGCCTGCGGCAGCGATCAGCCGGCGAGGCCGCGCAGGGTGAGCGCCGTGGCCAGCGCGGCCTCGACCGCCTCCCGGCCCTTGTCCTCCCGCGAGCCGGGCAGCCCGGCCCGGTCCAGGGCCTGCTCGTCGGTGTCGCAGGTGAGCAGGCCGAAGCCGACCGGGACCCCGGTCTCCAGGGCCACCTGGCTCAGCCCGTCGGTGGCCGCGGCGCACACGTAGTCGAAGTGCGGGGTGCCGCCACGCACGACGACGCCGAGGGCCACCACGGCGTCGTGCTCGGCCGCCAGCGCCCGCGCCACGACCGGCAGCTCGAAGCTGCCCGGCACCCGGACCACCCGCGGGTCGCGGGTCCCGGCGTCGGTGAGCGCGGCCAGCGCCCCGGCGAGCAGGCCGTCCATGACCTCGGTGTGCCAGGAGGCCGCGACGACGGCGACCCGCAGGTCGGCGGCCCCGTCGAGGGCGAGGGTGGTCGGGGATCCGTGGCCGCTCATCGTGCTCCTCCGTCATGCGTGGTCAGGTCGTCCGTGGTCAGGTCATCGGTGGTCAGGTCGTCCGTGGTCAGGTCATCGGTGGTCAGGTCGTCCGTGGTCAGGTCGTCCGTGGCCGGTCCCGGCCGGTTCTCGGACGCACCCAGCCAGGGCAGGTCGTGGCCCAGCCGCTGCTGCTTGGTGCGCAGGTAGCCGACGTTCTCGTCGGTGACCCGGCTGGGCACCGGCACCCGTTCGGTCACGTCGATGCCGCGCTCGCGCAGCGCCGCCACCTTCGCCGGGTTGTTCGTCAGCAGGCGCACCCGGCCGACCCCGAGGTCGCGCAGCACGTGCGCCGCCAGGGTGTAGTCGCGGGCGTCGGCGGGCAGCCCCAGCCCGGTGTTGGCATCCACGGTGTCCTGGCCGGTGTCCTGCGCGGCGTAGGCCCGCAGCTTGTCGACCAGGCCGATCCCCCGCCCCTCGTGCCCGCGGGCGTAGACGACCACCCCGGCACCGGCCTGCACCACCGCGGCCATCGCGGCCTCCAGCTGGGGGCCGCAGTCGCACCGGCGGGAGCCGAAGACGTCCCCGGTGAGGCACTCGCTGTGCACCCGCACCAGGACCTCGTCGGCGGCGGCGAGGTCGCCGTGGACCAGGGCGACCTGCTCGGCGTCCCCCGGCATCTGGCTGCGGTACCCGACCGCGGTGAAGCGACCCGCGTCCGTCGGCAGCGAGGTGGTCACCACCCGCTGCACGAGGATCTCGGTGCGGCGGCGGTGGCGGGCCAGGTCGTCGATGGAGACCAACGGCCAGCCACGCTCGTCGGCGAGCTCGCGCAGCTCCGGCAGCCGGGCCATCTGGCCGTCGTCCCGGACCACCTCGCAGATCACCCCGGACGGGGCGCGACCGGCCAGCCGGGCCAGGTCGACCGCGGCCTCGGTGTGCCCGCGCCGCACCAGCACCCCGCCCTCGCGCGCCCGCAGCGGGAAGACGTGCCCCGGGCGGGCGAGGTCCCCCGCGCCGGTGGCCGGGTCGGCCAGCAGCCGGGCGGTGCGGGACCGGTCCGCGGCGGAGATCCCGGTGCTCACGCCGTGGCGGGCGTCGACCGAGACGGTGTAGGCGGTGCCCTTGGCATCCTCGTTGACCGCGGTCATCGGCGGCAGGTCGAGCCGGTCCAGGTCGGCCCCGGTCATCGCCACGCAGACCACGCCGCTGCCGAGCCGCACGGTGATCCCCATGAGCTCGGGGGTGGCGGCGTCGGCCGCGAAGATGATGTCGCCCTCGTTCTCCCGGTCGGCGTCGTCGACGACGAGCACCGGTCGTCCGGCGGCGATCGCGGCGAGCGCGTCCTCCACCCGGTCCAGCGGGACGGGCTGCTCGGCGGGCGTCCGGGCGCTCATGCCGCCCCCTCCCGGTCGGTCAGCTCCCGCGCGGAGAGCAGCCGCTCGACGTACTTGGCGAGCACGTCCACCTCGAGGTTGACCCGGTCGCCGACCTGCTTGCGGCCCAGCGTGGTCAGCTCCAGCGTGGTCGGCACGAGACCGACGGCGAAGGTGGGCTCCGGGTCGCCGACCGGGCTCACCCCGGTCACGGTGAGGCTGGTGCCGTCGACGGCGACCGACCCCTTCTCCACGACGTACCGGGCCAGCGCGGGCGGCAGCCCGACCCGGACGGTCTCCCACCGCTCCCCCGGCTCGCGGGCGACGATCCGTCCGACCCCGTCGACGTGCCCCTGGACGAGATGACCGTCCAGCCGACCGGCGACCGGCGCGGCCCGCTCCAGGTTGACCCGGTCGCCGGGGCGCAGCCCGCCGAGGGTGGAGCGCGTCAGGGTCTCGGCCATGACGTCAGCAGTGAAGACCGGCCCGTCCGGCTGCTCGTCGGCGACGGTCAGGCAGACCCCGTCCACCGCGATGCTGGCGCCGTGCACGACGCCCTGCATGACCAGCGGGCCGCGCAGGCTGAGCCGGGCGGAGTCGGCCGCCGTCTCCACGGCGACCACCTCGCCGAGCTCCTCGATGATGCCGGTGAACATCTCTCAGCTCCTCTCCCGGCGCACCCGTGCGCTGATCCGCACGTCGTCGCCGAGCGTCGTGACGTCGAAGGGGGTGAGGCGCAGCGCCTCGGAGATCGTGGTGATGCCGGCCGGCCCCAGGGCCGACGGCCCGGCGCCGAGCAGCGCCGACGCGAGGTAGGTGACGACCTCGTCGACGAGGCCCCGGGCGACCATCGCCCCGGCCAGGGTCGGGCCGCCCTCGACCAGCACCGCGCGGCTGCCGCGCTCGTGCAGCGCGTGCAGCAGCCCCACCAGGTCCAGACCGGAGCCGTCGCGCGGGAGCGCCAGCAGCTCGGCGCCCGCGGAGCGGACGCGCTCCCGCGCCGCGGCGTCGAGGTCGTCGGCGACGACGACCAGGGTGGGCGCGCTGTCGTCGAGGACCCGGGCGTCCGGGGCGATCCGGCCGCCGGTATCGAGCACCACCCGCAGCGGCTGCCGCCGGACCGCCGGGCCGCGGGCGGCCAGGTGCGGGTCGTCGGCGCGCAGCGTCCCGCCGCCGACGAGGACGGCGTCGCTGCGGGCGCGCAGGGCGTGCACGTCGGCGCGGGCGTCGGGGCCGGTGATCCAGCGGCTGCTGCCGTCGGCGGCGGCCACCCGGCCGTCGAGGGTGCTGGCCGTCTTGAGGGTGACGTGCGGGCGCCCGGTGCGCACCGCGGTGAGCCAGGCGCGGTTGACGTGCTCGGCGGCCGCGGTGGCGGCGGCACCGGGCTCGGTGATCACCTCGACCCCGGCCGCACGCAGGTCCGCCGCGCCGCCGCCGGCCGTGGGGTTGGGGTCGGCGACGCCGACGACGACCCGGGTCACGCCCGCGTCGATCAGCGCCTGGGTGCACGGGCCGGTCCGACCGGTGTGCCGGCACGGTTCGAGGGTGACCACCGCCGTGGCGTCGCGGGCCCGCTCGCCGGCGTCGCGCAGGGCCATCACCTCGGCGTGCGGTCCGCCGTGCTGCTCGTGCCAGCCCTCGCCGACGACCTGACCGTCGGGGGCGAGCAGCACCGCGCCGACGACCGGGTTGGGGCTGGTCGTGCCCAGCCCGCGCTCGGCGAGCCGGCAGGCGCGGCGCACGGCCTCGTCCCAGGTGCCCTCCACGCGGAGCCTCCGTCCGTCCTCACCGCGGTCAGCGGGGTCGACGGAGGCACGACGGCGCGAGCCGTCGGACGACGAGCAGGGGCGCACGCGAGGCGCACCCGCCCGTCGCGTGCTGCCTCCCATCCGGACTCTCACCGTCGGTACCGGATTTCCACCGGTTCGGCCTCGCCCCGTCGTGCGGGATGAGGTTCGCGGACTGTCACCGCCGGCTCGGAATTTCACCGACCCCGGAGCACGCGTACATCTGCTGGTACCAGGTCAGGATACCCCTGCCGCGGACGGTCGAGACCTGTGAGACCGACCACCTGCGCGTACCCGGGCGCCAGGCGCGGGCGGGGCCGCCGGGTGAAGCACGAGGTGCTACCGCGAGTGGCGCCAGAAGGTGACGCCCAGAGGAGCCGCCTGGAGGTGGGGACAGCGCCGACCCGGGAGCAGGGGGATGTCGACCGGGTCGGCGCTGCACTGGTCACAGTACGGCCACGACGCCCTCGATGCCACGCCGACGGGCGGGGCATCGTGCAGATCACGTACCCCCTTCGGCATGACGACGGGGCCGGTCCGCAGACCGGCCCCGTCGGGTTGTGCTGGCGGCTCAGCCCTGCTTCGCCTGCATGATCTCGCGCATCAGGTCGGCCGTCTCGGACGGCGTCTTGCCGACCTTGACGCCGGCGGCCTCGAGGGCCTCCTTCTTCGCCTCGGCGGTGCCGGAGCTGCCGGAGACGATGGCGCCGGCGTGACCCATGGTCTTGCCCTCCGGCGCGGTGAAGCCGGCGACGTAGCCGACGACCGGCTTGGTGACGTTGGCCTTGATGTAGTCCGCGGCCCGCTCCTCGGCGTCGCCGCCGATCTCGCCGATCATGACGATCGCGTCGGTCTCCGGGTCGGCCTCGAAGGCCTCCAGGCAGTCGATGTGCGTGGTCCCGATGATCGGGTCGCCGCCGATGCCCACCGCCGTGGAGAAGCCGAACTCCCGCAGCTCGTACATCATCTGGTAGGTCAGCGTCCCGGACTTGCTGACCAGGCCGATCCGGCCGGCGCCGGCGATGTTCGCCGGGATGATGCCGGCGTTGGACTGGCCGGGGGTGATGATCCCCGGGCAGTTCGGGCCGATGATCCGGGTGGCCTTGTCCTTGCTGTAGTTGTAGAACTCCGCGGTGTCCTTGACCGCGATGCCCTCGGTGATGACCACGGCCAGCCCGATGCCGGCGTCCACGGCCTCCATCACCGCCGCCTTGGCGAAGGCGGGCGGGACGAAGAGCACCGAGACGTCGGCGCCGGTCTCGGCCATGGCGTCGGCCACCGAGCCGAAGACCGGGACCTGCTGGCCGCCGTCGAAGTCGACCGTCTGGCCGGCCTTCTTCGGGTTGACCCCGCCGACGATGTTCGTGCCGGAGGCGAGCATGCGCGTGGTGTGCTTCATGCCCTCGGAGCCGGTCATGCCCTGGACGATGACCTTGCTGCTGTCGTTGAGGAAGATAGCCATTGCTGTGGTTGTCCCGTCCCTTACTTCGCGGCCAGCTCGGCGGCCTTGCTGGCCGCGCCGTCCATGGTCTCTTCGATGCTGACGAGCGGGTGCGCGAACTCCGCGAGGATGCGGCGCCCCTCCTCGACGTTGTTGCCGTCCAGGCGGACGACCAGCGGCTTGGTGGCCTCGTCGCCGAGGGTCTTCAGCGCCCCGACGATGCCGTCGGCGACCGCGTCGCAGGAGGTGATGCCGCCGAAGACGTTGACGAAGACGCTCTTGACCTGCTCGTCGTTGAGGATGACGTCCAGGCCGTTGGCCATGACCTCCGCGGAGGCGCCGCCACCGATGTCGAGGAAGTTGGCCGGCTTGCTCGCGCCGCCGGTCTGGTCCTCGCCGGCGTAGGCGACGACGTCCAGGGTGCTCATCACCAGGCCGGCGCCGTTGCCGATGATCCCGACGTTGCCGTCGAGCTTGACGTAGTTCAGCCCGAGCGCCTTGGCCTTGGCCTCCAGCGGGTCGGCGGCGTCCTTGTCCTCCAGCTCGGCGTGCTCCGGCTGACGGAAGTCGGCGTTGCCGTCCAGGGTCACCTTGCCGTCGAGGGCGAGGACGGTGCCGTCCTCGGTCTTGACCAGCGGGTTGACCTCGACGAGCGTCGCGTCCTCCTCGGCGTAGACCGTCCACAGGCTCTTGAGCACCTCGGCCACCTTGGGCGCGGTCTCGGCGTCGAAGCCGGCCTGCTCGACGATCCGCTGCGCGGTCGCGTCGTCGATCCCCACGTTCGGGTCGACCTCGACCCGGGCGAGGGCCTCGGGGCGCTCCTCGGCGAGCTGCTCGATCTCGACGCCGCCCTCGGTGCTGCACATCGCCAGGTAGCTGCGGTTGGTGCGGTCCAGCAGGATCGAGAAGTAGTACTCCTCGGCGATCTGGGCACCCTGGGCGATCATCACCTTGTGCACGGTGTGACCCTTGATGTCCATGCCGAGGATGGCCTCGGCGTGCTGCTCGGCCTCGTCCGCGGTCTTGGCGACCTTGACGCCGCCGGCCTTGCCGCGCCCGCCGGTCTTGACCTGGGCCTTGACGACCGTGACGCCACCGGACTTCGTCCCGATCTGCTCGGCGGCCGCGCGGGCCTCCTGCGGGGTGGTGGCGACGGCGCCGGCCAGGACCGGGACGCCGTGCTTCTCGAACACGTCGCGTGCTTGGTACTCGAAGAGATCCACGAGGTGATTCCGTCCTCTGCTTTGGTCTGCTGCGATGCAGGTGTGCGCCCCAGAGCCTAGTGCGGCGGGGCGCCGGGCGCCGCAGGTGTCCGCCTGGCGGGGCCGGTGCTGCCCGGATGCCCGACGAGCCGGGTCCGGCTGTGCCCGTTCGGCTCCGCCGGGGTACCACGCCGGGTTACGCTGCCCGGACCATGATCTGTCCCGCACGGGTGGTCCCTGCCACCGGAGGAGACCGGCACGGTGGCAGCGGCGAGGACGCCGGCCTGCGCACCCTGATCGGGCAGCGGCTGCGTGCCCAGGCCACGCCCCAGGCGGTCGTCGGCGGCATCGTCGAGGCGGTCTGGGCCAGCACCCACGTGGCGCTCTACCCCTTCGGCACCCGTACCCCGAAGCGGGGCAGCGACGGCCACGGCTACCGGATCGAGCACCTCTCGCCCACCCAGCGCGGCATGCTCATGTCCGGGGTCGCCGAGTCGGGCACCCCGATCCTGCTGGTGCACGGGATGGCCGACAACCACTCCATCTTCGCGCTGCTGCGCCGCGGGCTGATGCGCCGCGGCTTCAGCCGGGTCTTCGCGATGAACTACTCGGTGCGCACCCGGGACGTGCGCACCGCCGCCGCGCAGCTGGCCGAGGAGATCGAGGTGATCGTCACCGAGACCGGCTACGAGCGGATCCACGTCGTCGCGCACAGCCTGGGCGGCATCATCGCCCGGTACTACGTGACCCGGCTGGACGGGGACGAGCGGGTGCACACCCTGGTCACCCTGGGCTCGCCGCACCACGGCACCCTCGCGGCGCACCTGCTGCCGACCCGGATCACTCGCCAGCTGCGCCCCGGCAGCGCCCTGCTGCGTGAGCTCAATCAGCCGGCGGACGGCTGCCGCACCCGGATGATCGCGCTCTGGTCGGACACCGACGAGGCCATCTTCCCGGCGGGCAACGCGGCGCTGCGCCAGGCCGGGGTGCAGGTCACGAACATCGCGCTCAGCGGGGCGGGGCACCTGACCCTGCCGATCCTGCCGACGGTGGTGCACCAGCTGGCGACGAGCCTGACCCAGCTGGACACCGAGGGCGAGCCGACGGCCTCGATCACCGACATCTCGGTGTGAGCCCTCTCACGCGCCTGACCTGCAGCGGACCGGGCTTCTGGCCGTAGATCAGCGTGCTGCGGGGGTTCTGTCCACAGCGCCGGTTTTGTATAACGAACAGGTCACGCTACTGTCGTCGGTCGGTAACAGCATGACGTCCGAGACCCCCTGCGAGGACACCCCCTGATGACTGACGACTACGTCGGGCGGCACCGCCCGCCCACGCGCGCCGAGCGGCGCGCGCTGGCCAGGCGCACCCGCGCCCCGAAGACCCTCGGCCCCGGCTACGCCCTGCCGACCGCCGCGGCCGCGACCCTGGTGCTCAGCGCCGCCGGCGCGACCGCCGCCCAGACCGCCTTCGGCGCCAGCACGGCCACCGCCGCCCAGGCCGCCATCGCCTCCCCCGCCTCGGTCGCCCAGGACTCCGGCGTCGCCGACGCGGCGCGCGAGCAGATGGCCACCCAGGTCGCCGACAGCGCCGGTCTGGCCGAGCGTCGCCAGGCCTCCTCGGTCTCGGTCGCCAAGGACCAGGGCCGGGCCCAGCAGGCGCAGCGCGCGGCCCGAGCCGAGCGCCGCGAGGCGGCCGCCGAGAAGAAGCGCGAGGAGGCGGCCGATCGTCGCGAGGCTGCGGCCTCCCGCGCCGCGGAGCGCTCCAGCACCACGAGCTCGGGCTCCTCGTCGAGCGCTGCCAGCGCCGCCGGCCCGCAGGACTGGGTGCAGCCCATCGACAACCCGACCTTCACCTCCCCCTTCGGCCCGCGCTGGGGCCGGCTGCACGCCGGTCAGGACTACGCCGCGCCGACCGGCACCCCGCTGAAGTCGATGAGCAGCGGCACCGTGGTCCAGGCGGGCGAGATGTCCGGCTACGGCAACACCGTGGACATCGAGTACTGGGACGGCACCGTCTCCCGGTACGGCCACATGGACAGCATCGACGTCACCGTCGGCCAGGAGGTCGGCCCGGGTGACGTGGTCGGCCGGTCCGGCAACACCGGCCGCTCCACCGGCCCGCACCTGCACGTCGAGATCCACCCGGACGGCGGCGAGCCGGTCGACCCCGGCCCCTGGCTGGAGGAGCGGGGTCTGGGTCTGGTCTGAGACCGGCCCGCACCGCACGACGACGGCCGCCGAGCATCGCGCTCGGCGGCCGTCGTCGTGCCTACGGTCGGGGTCTGCCCGACCATGTCGGCGGGTCAGGCCTGGCGGCGCCGCCTCAGAGCTTCTCCAGCGGGGCGTAGCGCAGCAGCAGGCGCTTGACGCCGGTCTCACCGCCGAAGTCGACATGGGCCTGCGCCTTGTCCCCCTCGCCGTCGACGCGGACGACGGTGCCCAGGCCGAAGACGTCGTGGGTCACCCGCTCCCCCGCGGTCAGCGAGATCGCCGGCCGGTTGCCCGGGGACCGCACCCCTGGCCGGGCCGCGAGCCGGGCCACCGCAGGCTCGGCGCCGCGCGCGCCGGCGCCGCGGCCACCGCCGACGCCTCCGCCGGTGGGACCGGTGCGCTCCCAGCGCACGAGGTCCTCGGGGATCTCGTCGAGGAAGCGGGACGGCGGGTTGTACTGCGGGGTGCCGAAGGCGGAGCGGACCACCGCCCGAGACAGGTGCAGCCGCTCCCGGGCCCGGGTGATGCCGACGTAGGCCAGGCGACGCTCCTCCTCGAGCTCGGTGGGGCTGCCGAGGCTGCGCAGGTGGGGGAAGGTGCCGTCCTCGAGCCCGGTGAGGAAGACCACCGGGAACTCCAGGCCCTTGGCGGTGTGCAGCGTCATCAGCGTGACCACCCCGGTCTCGTCGGCCTCGGGGCCGTCCGGGATCTCGTCGGCGTCGGCCACCAGGCTGACCTGCTCGAGGAAGGCGTCGAGGTCGATGTCCTCGCCCTCGGCGGAGCGGACGGCGTCGAACTCCCGGGCCACCCCGACGAGCTCGGTGAGGTTCTCCAGCCGGGTCTCGTCCTGAGGGTCGCGACTCTCCCGGAGCGCGTCGACGTAGCCGGTGCGCTCCAGCACCGCCTCCAGCAGGTCACCGATGCCGCCGCCGGCCTCGCGCAGGTCGGTCAGCCCCTCCAGCAGCGCGGTGAAGCCACGGATCGCGGTCACCGACCGGGTGGCGATGCCCGGGGCGTCCTGCGGACGGCCCAGGGCCGCGACGAAGGGGATCTGCTCCCGCTCGGCCAGCTGGGCGATCGCCGCCTCGGCCCGGTCGCCGATGCCCCGCTTGGGGGTGTTGAGGATGCGGCGCAGGTTGACCGTGTCGGTGGGGTTGGCGACCACCCGGAGGTAGGCCAGGGCGTCCTTGACCTCGCGCCGCTCGTAGAAGCGGGTGCCGCCGACGACCTTGTAGGGCAGCCCGACCCGGACGAAGACCTCCTCCAGCGCCCGGGACTGGGCGTTGGTCCGGTAGAAGACGGCGACGTCGCTGGGGCGCACGCCGTGCTCGTCGGTGAGGCTGTCGATGGTGGTGGCGACGAAGGAGGCCTCGTCGTGCTCGTTGTCGGCGACGTAGCCGACGATCTGCTCGCCGTCCCCGGCCTGGGTCCACAGGTTCTTCTTGCGGCGGGACTCGTTGCGCTCGATGACCGCGTTGGCCGCGCCCAGGATGGTCTGGGTGGAGCGGTAGTTCTGCTCCAGCAGGATCGTGCGGGCGTCCGGGTAGTCCTGCTCGAACTCGACGATGTTGCGGATCGAGGCCCCGCGGAAGGCGTAGATCGACTGGTCGGCGTCACCGACGACGACGAGCTCGCTCGGGCCCACCGAGTGCTCGCCGAGATCGGCGTCGCGGTCCCCGCCTACGAGGGTGCGCACCAGCATGTACTGGGCGTGGTTGGTGTCCTGGTACTCGTCGACCATGACGTGCCGGAAGCGCCGTCGGTAGTGCTCGGCCACGTCCGGGAAGGCCTGCAGGAGGTGCACGGTGGTCATGATGATGTCGTCGAAGTCCAGCGCGTTCGCCTGGCGCAACCGTTGCTGGTAGCCGGTGTAGACCTCGGCCAGGGTGCGCTCGGCCGGGGTGCTGGCCGGTCCGCCGCCGCTGTCCAGGTCGTGCTCGCTGCCGACCCGCCGGGCGTACTCCTCCTCGTCGACGAGCTCGTTCTTGAGGTTGCTGATCTGGTGGCCGAAGGAGCGCGGCGGGTAGCGCTTGGGGTCGAGGTCCAGGTCGCGCATGACCAGGGCGACCAGGCGCTGGCTGTCCGCGGCGTCGTAGATCGAGAAGCTCGAGCGCATGCCCACCTTCGACGCCTCGCGGCGCAGGATCCGCACGCACGCCGAGTGGAAGGTCATCACCCACATCGCGCGCGAGTGTGGGCCGACGAGGTCCTCGACGCGCTCGCGCATCTCGGCCGCCGCCTTGTTGGTGAAGGTGATCGCCAGGATGCTGCCGGGCGAGACCCCGCGGGCGCCGAGCAGGTGGGCGATGCGGTGGGTCAGCACCCGGGTCTTGCCGGAGCCGGCACCGGCGACGATGAGCAGCGGGGAGCCGGTGTGCAGGACCGCCTCGCGCTGCTGCTGGTTGAGCCCGGCGAGCAGCTCCTCGGGGTCGGCGGGCGCGACCGGGCCGGGATGCTCGCTCCGCGCCGGACCCTCCTCGGTCATCGCCCAGGTGGGCACGCCCGCGTCGGTCACGTCGGTGCCCCAGCCACCGGCCGGGGCGTCGGGGAGGTCGTCGAAGAGGCTGCTCATCTCGCGGCCAACCCTACGTCGCGCCGGTGACCGCCTCCGGCGACGAGTCCCACGCCCGGACCGGGAGCCCGTCGGCCAGCCACGCCTCGAAGCCGCCCACGACGTCGCCGGCGCGCCGCACCCCGATCTCGCGCAGGGCCTGGGCGGCCAGGGACGAGCTGTACCCCTGCTGGCAGAGCACGAGGACGCGGGCAGCGGCGTCGGCCTGCGGCAGCGCCGCGCCCGAGGACGGGTCGAGCCGCCACTCCAGGACGTTGCGGTCGACGACGAGCACGCCGGGCAGGTCGACCTCGCCGTGGCGGGCGCGCTGCTCCACCGGGCGGGTGTCGACGATGAGCGCCCCGTCGCCGGCCTCGGCGAGCGCCTGTGCCGGGGTGACCCGGTCGATCTGCTCCCGGGCTCGCGCGAGCAGACCGTCGATGCCCGGGGCGCCGGCCGGGGTCTCGCCAGGGGTCTCGTCGGGGGTATCGGTAGAGGTCACGACGGCTCGCGCTGCTCCACGGCGGCCACCTCGAGCCGGCCCGCGACGAGGTCGTAGCGGGTCATCTGTGCCAGGGACGGCGAGTACGCGTGCACGCTGACCGCCTCGTCCTCACCGAGGTTGACCACCTCGTGGGTGTGCGCGCCGCCGTAGGCCCTGCCCTCGTCCGAGGGCAGCTGCTGCGCCTGCAGGCCGCTGGTCAGGGTGCGCTCGGTGAGCTCCCCGGCCACCACCGTGAAGGCGCCCATGCTGCCGCCGTGGTCGTGCCAGCCGGTGCTCGCCCCGGGCGGCCAGCGCAGCAGCCAGATCTGCAGGTGCGGGGTGCGCGAGATCTCCGCCCAGCTGCGCTGGGTCGGGTCCCCGTCGGGGCGGGTGGTCGGCTGCTGCACCAGCTCGGGGTCGCGGGCGAAGAGATTGGCCAGGCGCAGCAGGTGCACGGGGGTGAAGTGACGCACGCCCACGGTGGGGCCGTCGGTGATGATGCTCATGGGTTCTCCGGTGGGGTCGAGGGCGCCGGGCACGGCGCGGGTCGGGGCCGTGTCAGACCGCGTGACAGACGCGGGACCAGCGCATGGCCTGGTGCGTCGTGGAGAACATGCCGCCAGTCAAGCACGGCGCGAGCACTCCGGGCGAGCGGGATACAGTCCGTGAGATGGCCCACCTGGTACGACCGGACGCGCGCTACCACGCGTCCTACCTGGCCGCCCACGACGAGCTGGTCCGCGAGTCCGCGGACGGCCAGGCGGCACGGGACGGCGACGGGGACTGGCAGCAGGCGCCGGATCCGACGACCGGCTTCGCCGGCCTCTCCTTCACCCGTGAGTCCCTGGAGGACCCGGCCGAGTTCCGTCGGCTGGTCGCCGCCCGTCGGGCCGAGGAGCTGCCGGAGACGCCGCGACCCGCCGGCCGGGTCCCGTGCACCTTCCTCTGGCTGGTCGAGGGCGAGGAGTACCTCGGCTCCTTCGCCCTGCGGCACGAGCTCACACCCTGGCTGCTGGACCAGGGCGGGCACATCGGCTACCGGGTCCGGCCGTCCGCCCGCGAGCGTGGGCACGGCAGGACCGGCCTGGAGCAGACCCTGGAGCTGGCCGCCGAGATGGGCATGCCGCGGGTGCTGATCACCTGCCGCGAGGACAACCTCGCCTCCCGGCGGGTGATCGAGCACGTCGGCGGTGTGCTCGAGGACGTGCGCGGCGGCATGCGCCGCTGCTGGGTCGAGCTCGGCCCGTCGCCGTCCCCGGACGGGGTGCGCCCCCGGCCGTGACGGTGCCCGCGCCGCCGCGCGGTCACCGCAGCCGACGCACCCCGGCACCGCTGACCATGGCGGTCCGGGCACCGCTCATCGGCACCGGCCCCCCGGTGGTGCGGCGGGCGCGACGCTCGGCCCGCATCGGTTCCACGAGCTCCTCGAACTTCGCGCTCGGGGCGACCCCGAACTCTCGGACGCTGCGTCGGTGGAAGTCCTCGTAGACCTGCCAGGCGGCCACCCGGTCACCCTCGAGCAGGTGGATGGTGGCCAACGCCCGGTGGACGCTCTCGCGCATCGGGTCCAGCTCGGCCGCGGCACGGGCCAGCGGCAGCGCGTCGGCCGGGTCGTCCTCCATCTGCCGCCGCACCACGGTCGAGATGCGGTCCAGCACACCCTGGCGCAGCCGGTCCCGCTCGGTGACCACCCACTCGTCGTACCAGCCCGGCAGCAGCTCCTCCACGCCGAGCAGATAGCCGGCCTCGGCCGCCGGGGCGACCTCCTGGCGCGGCGCCCGCAGGCGGTCGCGCAGCATGGCGACGTCGGTGCTCGCCCGGCCGGCCAGCTGCAGGGTCTCCTGCTCGGCGTCGAGCAGCCCCGGCGCCCGCCGTCGCAGCTCGACGGCGGCGGTGCGCAGGTTGGCCGACGCCCGGGCCTCGTTGCTGTCCGGCCAGAGCATGCCGGCGAGCACGCTGCGTCTGCGGGCACCGACCAGCGCGAGCAGCGCAACCAGGCGCTGCTCCCGTGGTGGGACCTTGATCTCCCGGCCCTGGGTCTCCAGGTGCCAGGACCCGAGCACGCGGACCTGCCAGGTCCGCGCACCCCCCCGTGGGTCGTTCGTCGTATGTGTCATGTCGCCCTCCCCCGGCGCGACACAGCCTCCCTCGAGGATCCGGGGAACCGCTGGCGCGCCGCTGGCACGACAGTAGCCAGACCGACTGCCGCCGTGAAGGTTCGGACGAACTATCCGAACGTGACGAAGGCGACCCCGCACGCTGCCGGGCGCTGTGCGCGCCTCCAGACTGCGCCGGAGCCAGGGCCGCCGCGCGTCGCGTCACGTCGTCATCACGCCGCCGTCACGCATGCGATGCGGGGCGGGGCGTTCACTGGGACGTGGCTGGTGAGCGTCGGTCCGGGGGGCAATCGGATCGGGGGCACCAGATCTGGTGACGACGCACACTCACACGGGAGGACAGCCATGCATGCACTGATCACCGGGGGGGCCGGCTTCATCGGCTCGCACCTGACCGAGCACCTGGTGGAGCAGGGGTGGACCGTCACGGCGCTGGACGACCTCAGCACCGGGAGCGCGGAGAACCTCGACCCGGTCCGCCGTATGCCCGGTGGCGCCGGCGTCGAGCTGGTCCGTGGCTCGGTCACCGACAGCCCGCTGGTGCACCGGCTGGCCGACGGCGCCGACGTCATCTTCCACCTGGCCGCGGCGGTCGGAGTGCTGACCATCCAGCAGCAGACGCTGCACAGCATGCGGACCAACCTGGCCGGCACCGAGACGGTCATGGAGGCGGCGCAGGCGCACGGGTCCACCGTCCTCTTCACCTCCACCAGCGAGGTCTACGGCAAGAACACGACGATCGGGCTGCGCGAGGACGACGACCGGGTGATGGGCTCGCCGCTGCTGAGCCGGTGGTCCTACGCGGAGGCCAAGGCCATCGACGAGACCCTGGTGCAGCAGTACCACCTGCACCACGGGGTGCCCTCGGTCATCGTCCGGCTCTTCAACACCACCGGCCCGCGGCAGGCCGGCCGCTACGGGATGGTGGTGCCCCGCTTCGTCCGTCAGGCCCTCACCGGCGAGCCGCTGACGGTGTACGGCACCGGGCAGCAGACCCGCTGCTTCGGGCACGTGCACGACATGGTGCCGATGATCGCCACCCTCGCCCAGACCCCGGCCGCGCTGGGCAGCGTCTACAACATCGGCAACCCCGAGCAGATCTCCATCACCGGCCTGGCCGAGCGGGTCATCGCCCGCACCGGGTCCTCCAGCGACATCACCTACGTCGACTACCAGTCGGCCTACGGCCCCGGGTACGAGGACATGGAGCGCCGCGTCCCGGACTGCACCCGGCTGACGGAGCTCACCGGCTTCCGCCCCCGCCACGACCTCGACGACATCATCGACGACGTCGCCGCGCACATCTCCGGACGCCGGTCCGTCCCGGCCGACCGCGTCCCTGCCTGAGCGGCCCCATGATCTGGGTGGTCGTCCTCCTCGTCGTGGGGGTGAACCTGATCTTCTGGGGAAGCATCGGGCTCCTCCGCCTCGTCGACGACGTCCTCCTCCCAGGCCCGGACCGTCGCTTCCCCCAGGGAGATGGTCGGCACCGGGGGACCCCCCTCCGCTCCTCCCTCCCCCCGGCCGGCGGAGGGGGGTCCACTGTCCGCACGGACCAGCTGGCGGTGCTCATGCCCGCGCACAACGAGGAGATGGTGATCGGCGCCAGCCTGGCGGCCATCACCGAGCTCGTCCCGGCGTCCCAGGTGCACGTGGTCTCGGACTACTCGAGCGACGCCACCGTCCAGATCGCCACCGACGCGGGCGTGCACGTCTTCGAGACCCCGACGAACGTGGGCAAGGCCGGGGCCCTGTCCTACGCGCTGCGCGAAGGGGGTCTGCTGGACCGGTACGAGGCGGTGATGATCCTCGACGCCGACACCCAGCTGCACCCGCGCTACTTCGAGCGGGCGCTGCCGATGCTGGCCGACCCCGAGGTGGTCGCCGTGGCCGGCTGCGCGCACACCCGCTGGCAGCGCGCGATGGGTCCGGTCGGCGAGGTGATCGTCTCCCACCGGCAGCGGGTCTACGCGCTGACCCAGTGGCTGCTGAAGTACGGGCAGACCTGGCGCGCGATCAGCGCCACCCACATCGTCCCCGGCTTCGCCAGCATCTACCGCACCCGGGCGCTGCGGGAGATCGCCATCGACGCGCCGGGCCTGGTCATCGAGGACTTCAACATGACCTTCGAGATCTACGCCAAGGATCTCGGCCAGATCGCCTTCCACCCCGGCGCCATCGCCTACACCCAGGACCCAGACACCTACCGCGACTACGTCAAGCAGATGAAGCGCTGGTGCCTGGGGCTGTGGCAGACGATCCGGCGGCACCGCCCGCGCAAGCTCGTCTTCGGGCTCTCGCTGACCGCGATGATCACCGAGCTGGTCACCAGCAGCATCGCCTTCGTCCTGCTGCCGCTGGTCGCCCTGCTCATCGCCGCGCACACCCTCGTCCCCGAGGTGGCGGCGGTCCCGCTGCTCGGTGACGTCAGCGGGGCGCTGGCCGGTGAGCTCTCGCTGCTCACCCTGGCGATGGTCGTCTTCCTGCCCGACTACGCCCTCACCGTCGCGGTGGCCATCGCCGAGCGCCGGCCCCGGTACCTGCTCGTCGGGCTGCTCTTCATCCCGATGCGGGTCACCGACGCGGTGATCGCCCTGGGCGCGCTGCCGCGCGCGTGGCTGACCCGCTCCACCGGCACGTGGACGAGCCCGACCCGACGCGCGGTCGAGCCCTCGTCCGGCTCCGGCGCCGCCGACTCCCGCACCACCACCGACTCCCGCACCGAGACCGCCGTCAGCACGAGAGGGGCCACGACATGAGCACGAGAGGGACCGCGCGGCGAGCGCCGCGAGGCTGGCGTCTGCTGGTCACGCTCGCCACGACCGCCCTGATCTGCGGGCTGCTCGGCGCCCCGGCCACCCAGGCCGCGCCGAGCACCACCGCCGCACCCCAGGCCCGGCAGGGCACGGCCGCGGCGGCGACGCCCTCGGCGGTGAGCGTCGTCGAGGAGGCGGCCGCCCGCCCGGTGCCGCGTCCGTCGCGACGGACCGTCGTCTCGCTGTCCTTCGACGACGGCATCGCCGACCAGCAGGTGGGCGCCGACATCCTCGAGGCGGCCGGGATCGCCGGCACCTTCTACGTCACCACCGCCTGGATCGACAAGCCCGGCTTCCTCTCCCGGACCCAGCTGCAGGAGCTCTCGGCCGCGGGACACGAGATCGGCGGGCACACCGTCACCCACCGCGACCTGGCCCAGATCCCGCGCTCGGAGGTCAAGCGCCAGGTCTGCAACGGGCGCAAGGCCCTGCAGGACTGGGGCTTCTCGCCGACGAGCCTGGCCTACCCCTTCGCCTCCAGCACCGCGGTGGCCGAGGAGGTCGCCCTGGAGTGCGGCTACGACACCGCCCGCGGCCTCGGCGACCTGCGCGGCCCGGCGTCCTGCATCGGGTGCCCCTGGGGCGAGACCCTGCCCCCCGGCGACGCCGCCTACCTGGCCGCGCCCGAGCAGGTGAACAGCTCGTGGACGCTCTCCCAGCTCAAGCGGCAGGTGACCCAGGCGCGCAAGACCGGCGGCGGCTGGGTGATCCTCACCTTCCACAACGTCTGCTCGGACCCGGGGTCGGCCGGCTGCCCGGCGAGCCAGTCGATCACCCCGCAGACGCTGACCGCCTTCGCCACCTGGCTGCGCAGCTACACCGCGAACCCGACCAACCAGACCACCACGGCACCGGTCGGGGACACCTACGAGGCCAGCGTCGGGGTGCGCTACCCCGGCTACCAGGACGCCGTGGCCGAGCCGGCTCCGCCACCGGCTCCGGTCGGGCAGAACGCGCTGAGCAACGCCTCGCTGGAGCAGCTCGAGGGCCAGGTCCCGGACTGCTTCGAGCGGGCCGGGTACGGCGACAACACCGCCAGCTGGAGCCTGGCCCCGGGTCGGACCGGTGAGGTGGCGCAGCAGCTGACGGTCAGCGGCTACCAGTCCGGCGACGCCAAGCTCATGCCCGAGATGGACCTGGGCACCTGCTCACCGTCGGTCGTGCCGGGCCGGACCTACGACCTGAGCACCTGGTACACCTCCACCGGGATCACCCAGTACGCGCTCTACTACCGCACCACCACCGACGAGTGGCGCTACTGGACCTCCAGCCCGTGGTTCGCCACCGCGACGGACTGGACCGAGGCGACGTGGACGACGCCGCCGGTGCCCCAGGACGCGACCGCCGTCTCCTTCGGTCTCGCGCTCATCGCCGACGGGACGCTGGTGACCGACGACTACGGGATGACTGATCCGGGAGGGGAGTAGGACGGGCGCAGGGCGGCCACCGGCACCGCTGGTGGCCGCCCTGCTGGCCATGCTGCTCGCCGCTGCCTGCTCCGCCGGGTCGGACCCGGGCCCCGCCCCGGCGCAGCCGAGCACGGATCGGGCCGGGACGGCGCGATCGGGCCCGGACCAGCCGGGTAGGGACCCATCGGGTCCGGCGCGGCCGGGCCCGTGGCACACCCAGATCCCGGTGACCACCTTCTGGGTGGGCGAGCTCTTCGACCCCGGCGCCTCCGACGGCAGCCAGCGGATCTCGACCTACGACAACGACTGGGTGAGCAGCTACGGCGGGTGCGACGGCGTGGTCACCGAGGCCGGGATCTGCGAGACCGAGCGCCGGTACGCCGACGAAGGGTGGTTCCCCCGGCGGATGGAGCCGCGGCAGAACCCCTTCTACCTCGACGTGCCCTACGACGACGTGCACGACGAGACCGGCTTCGCCCGGCGCTGCGCGGTGATCCCGTGGGCCGACCCCGGCCGCGGTGGCCGCTGCGACGACCGGGACCACTCGTACCTGAAGAACGTCTGGCTGGAGCTCGTCGGCCCCTCGGGCCGGGAGTGCTACGGGCAGGTCCAGGACGCCGGGCCCGGGGAGTACGACGACGCCCGCTACGTCTTCGGGGACGACGACGCCCGCCCGGCCAACCAGCGCTACGGCGGCGCCGGCATGGACGTCTCCCCCGCGCTCAACGGCTGCCTGGGACTGTCTTCCCTCGACGGCACCGGCGACCTCGTCCGCTGGCGGTTCGTGCCGGCCGACGACGTGCCCGACGGGCCGTGGCGGGTGATCGTCACGACCTCGCCGGTGGCGCGCTGACCGGGGCCGGTGACCCTAGGCTGGGGGGCATGGCCGAGCACGGGGAGCCGATCGAGCTCGAGGTGGCCGGACGGACGGTGCGCCTGTCCAGCCCGGAGCGGGTGTACTTCCCGCAGACCGGCGCGACCAAGGCCGACCTGGCCCGCTACTACCTGTCCGTGGGCGACGGGATCGTCCGGGCGCTGCGGGAGCGACCGACGATGCTGCACCGCTTCCCCAAGGGGCTGGACGGACCGAAGGTGCACCAGAAGCGGCTGCCGAAGGGGGCACCGGACTGGGTGCAGACCGTGCGCCTGGACTTCCCTCGGTACGGGTTGCACGCCGACGAGCTGTGCGTCACCGAGCTGGGGTCGGTGATCTGGGCCGTGCAGATGTCCACGGTCGAGCTGCACCCCTGGAACGTGCGCCGCGACGACGTCGACCGCCCCGACGAGTGGCGGATCGACCTCGATCCCGGGGACACCTGCGAGCTGGCGACCGTCCGCCGGGTCGCCGGGGTGGTCCACGAGGTGCTCGACGAGCTCGGCGTCGTCGGCTACCCCAAGACCTCCGGCGGCTCGGGGCTGCACGTCTACGTGCGGATCGAGCCGCGCTGGGAGTTCGCCGACGTCCGCCGGGCGGCGCTGGCCTTCGCCCGCGAGGTCGAGCGACGGGCCCCGTCCCTGGCGACCACCACGTGGTGGCGCAAGGACCGCGACCCGGCGGCCGTCTTCGTCGACTACAACCAGAACGCCCGGGACCACACCCTGGCGGCCGCCTACTCGGTGCGCGGCGACCCGCGCGGCACGGTCTCCACGCCGATCACCTGGGCCGAGGTGGCCGACGTCGAGCCCGGGAAGCTGACCATGTCCACCGTGCCGGCCCGCTTCGCGGCCCTCGGCGACCTGCACGCCGACATCGACACGGTGGCCCACGACCTCACCCCCCTCCTCACCTGGGCAGACCGCGACGACCACGACGGGGACACCCCAACCCCCTAGGCAGCTGCAGACGCTGCGCATGCAAGCGCAGGAGGCGTGTCTACGGTGAGCGTCTGAGGCGACGATCGGTTCACAGACGGCGCACAGCAGGGCCCGCCGGGCGGCACAGCGGCCCGCCCCAGGATCGTCCGCATGATGACTCCCCGAGCCGCCCGCCGCACCCTCGCCCACCACGCCGCGCCCCGCCCCGGCGCTGCTCGACGCGCCGGAGCCGGGCTGGCCGCGGCCGCCGTGCTGGCCGTCGCCGCCTGCGGCGCCGACACCTCGACCGCGACCACCGGGGCTAGCACCACCGGGTCGAGCACCACCAGCAGCGCGACCGCGAGCGCCGCGGCGAGCAGCGCCGCGACGGACGGCTCATCCTCGACGAGCGACTCCGGGTCGACCAGCGAGACCATCTCGGCCACCTCCGAGGCTGCCCAGGCCTTCCTCGAGACGCTCACCGACGAGCAGCGCGAGGCCGTGCTCTACGACTACGACGACGAGACGAAGACGACCTCGTGGTCCAACTTCCCGGTGACCTTCGTCGAGCGCGCCGGTCTCAACCTCAGCGACCTGACGGAGGAGCAGCAGGCCGCCGCGCTGGAGGTCCTCGAGGGGCTGCTCAGCGAGGAGGCCTACGAGACCGTCTCGAACATCATGGCCGGCGACGCGTACCTCCTCGAGGAGAGCAGCACCACCGAGGACTCGCTCGGCCAGTACTACATCGCCTTCTTCGGCGAGCCGTCCGACACCGACGCCTGGGAGGTGCAGTTCGGCGGGCACCACCTGGGGATCAACGCGACCCTGCAGGGTGACGAGGAGGCGATCACCTTCGCCCCCACCCACCTGGGCGCCCAGCCGGTCACCTGGACCGCCGAGGACGGCACCGAGATGGAGTCGCTCACCGGGATGTACGAGGACGCCTTCGCCTTCTACGACAGCCTCACCGAGGAGCAGCGCACCGCCCTCTACCAGGGCTCCGAGGTGTCCGCGATGGAGTGCGAGCCGGGCGGCACCTGCGACTACCCGACCGGCACCGGCCTGTCCGGTGCGGACCTCGACGACGAGCAGAAGCAGCTGCTGCTGGACTCCCTGGCCAACTGGGTGGGGATGTCCGACGCCGAGACCACCGAGGCCGCCCTGGCCGAGATCGAGGCCACCCTCGACGAGACCTACGTCAGCTGGTCCGGGGCCACCGAGTACGACACGAGCACCGGCGACGGCATCTACGTCCAGGTCTCCGGCCCGGACGTCTACGTCGAGATGGCCAGCCAGAACGGATCGGCCGGCGCCGACGTCGACGGCGTCACCACCGCGGGCTGGGGCCACCTGCACACCATCTACCGCGACCCGGGCAACGACTACGCCGGCAGCGTCGAGCAGCAGGAGAGCGCCGGGATGGGCGGGGGCATGGGCGGCGGCCCCAACGGCTGACCCCGCGGACGATGCTGGCCGGTGGCGGCGGTCGCACGCCGCCACCGGCCACCGGTTGCGCCGAAGGGGGCAAGATGGCGCCGTGCCCACCGACCCCCTGCCCACCGGCCCGCCGGACCCCGGCGACGCGCTGCCGCACCCGGTGACCGGGGCCCCCTTCGCCTCCCCGGTCCCGCCGGGCACGGGCTGGCCGGACGACCCCGCCGGACCGGGCACCCCGGTCGCCCACGACGCCGACGAGGTGGCGCGGCTGGCCTCCGGCGCCGACCCGGACGAGCTGGCCGCCCGGATCTCGGTGTGCCGGGCCTGCGAGCGCCTCGTGGCCTGGCGCGAGCAGGTGGCCACGCAGAAGCGGGCGGCCTTCGCCGACCAGCCCTACTGGGGCCGACCGGTGCCGGCGCTCGGCCCGGCGGACGCCCCGGTGCTCGTCGTCGGGCTCGCCCCGGCGGCGCACGGTGCGAACCGGACCGGGCGCAACTTCACCGGCGACCGCTCCGGCGACTGGCTGTACGCCGCGCTGCACCGCGGCGGCTTCGCCACCCAGGCCGGCTCGACGCACGCCGGTGACGGCCTGGAGCTGGTGGGCGCCCGCATCGTCGCCCCGGTGCGCTGCGCTCCCCCGCAGAACAAGCCCACCACCGCCGAGAAGGCGACCTGCGCACCGTGGCTGGACCGGGACCTGGCGATCAGCGAGCCGCACCTGCGCTCGATCATGTGCCTCGGCTCGATCGGCTGGGACGCCACCGTCGCGGCGGTCCGGCACGCCGGCTGGCAGGTGCCCCGACCCAAGCCACGCTTCGGCCACGGAGCCCGCGCGACCCTGGTGACGCCGACCGGCCGACAGGTCGACCTCGTCGGCTGCTACCACGTCAGCCAGCAGAACACCTTCACCGGCCGGCTCACCGAGGCGATGCTGGACGAGGTCGTCGCCTCGCTGTGACCCCGCTCCCGGCGCCCCGCTCCTAGGGTGGCGGTCATGAGCGAGACCGAGACCCCGGAAGCCCTCACCAGCACGCAGCCGGCCCTCGTGGTCACCCGACCGGGTGGGCGCGAGGTGCTGCAGGTCCAGGACCGGCCGGTGCCGGAACCCGGCCCGGGCGAGGTGCTCGTCGAGGTGGCCGCCGCCGGGGTGAACTTCATCGACGTCTACCAGCGCGAAGGGGTCTACCCGATGGAGACCCCCTTCGTCCTCGGCAAGGAGGGGGCCGGCACGGTGCGGGTGCTCGGTGACGGCGTCGAAGGGGTCTCCCCCGGTGACCGGGTCGCCTGGGCGATGACCCAGGGCACCACCGCCGGGTGGGCGACGCTGCCTGCGGGCAGCCTGGTGCCGGTGCCGGACGAGGTCGAGCTGGAGACCGCCGCGGCCGCGATGCTGCAGGGGATGACCGCGCACTTCCTGGTCACAGACTGCGCCCCGATCGGCGAGGGATCGGTGGCGCTGGTGCACGCCGCCGCCGGCGGTGTCGGGCAGCTGCTCGTGCAGATGGTCGTCGCCCGTGGCGGGCACGTCGTGGCCACCGCCGGCAGCGAGGAGAAGTGCGCGATCGCCCGCTCCCGCGGGGCGGCCGAGACCATCGACTACACCGCGGAGGACGACCTCGAGGGGGCGATCGCCGAGGCGGCCGCACGGCTCGGGGCGCCCGACGGCGTGGACGTCGCCTACGACGGGGTGGGGGCGGCCACCTTCGACGCCTCGCTGGCGGCCCTGCGTCCGCGCGGGGTCCTCGTGCTCTTCGGCGGAGCCAGCGGTCAGGTGCCGCCCTTCGACATCCAGCGCCTCAACGCCGGCGGCTCGCTCTACCTCACCCGACCGACCCTGGCGCACTACATCGCGCGCCGCGAGGAGCTGCTGCGCCGCGGGCAGGAGGTGCTCGCCGCGGTGGCCTCCGGTGAGCTCGACGTGGCCGTCGACGGGCGCTACCCGATGACAGAGGCGGCCGAGGCCTACGCCGCGCTGGAGGGTCGCACCAGCACCGGGAAGCTGCTGCTCGTGCCGTGACCCCGCAGACGCCTAGCTTCGTGCCAGACGCTGCGCATGCATGCGCAGCGTCTGCAGTCGCCTAGGGAGTTGCGGGTCTCGGGGCGGGCGTGTCCGGGGGTGGGGTCAGCGCCAGGGGCGGTCAGTGCCAGGTGAAGGCGACCACGGCGTTGACGACGGTGAGGAAGGCACAGACCAGGGCCAGCGTCCGCCCGTCGGCACCACGCCGGTCGCGGCCGTTGCCGATCTCGGCGGTGGCGACGACGGCGAGGGCGAGCAGCAGCTTCACGCCGACCTTGAGATGGTTCAGCTCGCCGAGATCGCCCATCTCGATGACCGCCACCAGCGCCAGACCCACGAGCAGCTGGACGCGGGCTCCCCACACCTGCACCAGGTGGCCGGTGCGGGCCGGCACGAAGGCGCCGGCGACGATGGCGAGCATCGCCAGCATGTGCAGGATGTAGAGGGCCAGACGCAGAGTATCCATGACCACGCAGCCTACGGATCTCCTACGGGCGCACCGCAGTCGGGCCGGTGGCCCGGTCCCAGCCGATCCGGGTCAGCGCCCGCTGCACGGTCGGCACGATCGGGTAGTCCGGGATCTCCTCACGGCTGACCCACCGCGCCCGGGCGGTCGACCCGCCGACGTCGTGCACCACGGGCTCGCGCACCTGCGCGACCTGGGCGCGGTAGATCAGTCGCACCGCGTGGAAGTCCTCCAGCCGCCCGCCCGGGGAGCGCCCCACCCAGTGCCGGGTCTCGACGTCCGCCAGCCGCGCCCGCACCACGTCGTGACCGGTCTCCTCCCAGATCTCCCGCACCAGGCCGTCGTGCGGCTGCTCGCCCGGGTCGAGCCCACCGCCGGGCAGGTTCCACGAGCCGGCCGCACCGGAGACACGCTCGGACAGCTCGGTCAGCAGCAGCCGACGATCACCGATGACGACCCCGTAGCAGGCAACCCGCTGGTAGGGCACCGGGCGCTCGCCGTCCGCACCCGCACCGGACGACGGCTGCTCCGCAGGCTCCGGCAGCGCGGCCACCGCCTGCCCACGCTCGGCCTGCACGCGGATCTGCACCACCTCGTCGGTTCGCACCGCGTCCAGCAGCGCGACGAGGTACCAGCCGGCGGCCGCGAGACGAGCCTCCGGGTCCGCACCGTGCGGCAGCGTCAGCACCTCGAGGGTGGCGCCGTCCGGAGCGACCACGACCAGCTCGACACCGCTCGTCACATCGCCGCTCGTCACATCACCGCTCCTCGCGTCACCGCCCACGGCATCGCCGTTCATCGCATCACCACCGCCTCGGCGTAGGCGGCCTCGACGTCGCGCACGACCGACGGCCAGGCCTGCGGCGGCGGGGTCGAGGCGTTGTGCGCGGCCAGCCGGGAGCGCAGCAGCGGGTCGGTCACCAGCCGCTCGAGCGCCTCGATCAGCCCGGCGTCGTCGTCGGCGAGCAGACCGGAGACGCCGTCGTCGATGACGTCCCGGGTGCCGGAGTCCCGGCGTGCCACGACCGGAAGACCGGCCGTGCGCGCCTCCAGCGCCGCGATCCCGAAGGCCTCCAGCCTGGTCGGCGCCAGGTAGACGTCGGCCGAGCGGTAGCGCTCCGGCAGGCTGGCCCGCGGCACCCGCCCGAGCAGCCGGTCCCCCGGCTGGGCCCGTCGCTGCAGCTGAGCACGCAGCGGACCGTCACCGAGGACGTCCAGGCTGATCTCCGCCCCGGTGCGCCGCCGCACCTCGGCGACGACGTCCAGCAGCACCCCCGGCCGCTTGCGCGGGGCCAGCCGCAGCGCGCTGACCACCCGGACCGGCCCGTCGCCACCCCGCCCGGCACCACCGTGCCCGCTGCCACCATGCCCGGCAGCCCCGGCTCCAGAACCGGTAGCCGCCGACGGCGCCCAGGCGGCGACGTCGATACCGTTCGGCAGCACCGCGACCTCGTGGCCCGGCGCGGCCTGCCGCACCCCGTCGGCCGCCAGCCGGGAGACCGCCGAGAGCCGGGCGCCGCGCTCCACCCAGCGCTGGGGCGCCCCGCTGAGCCGCCACGGGGTCGCGGCCCGGTCCAGCAGGCAGTGCCAGGTGACCACGGTCGGCACCCCCAGCCCGGTGGCCACCCGGGTGGCGTCCCAGGCGAAGGGGCTGACCACCCCCATGTGCACGTGCGCCACGTCCACCGCCGCGGCCTGCAGCCGACGGCGCAGGGTGGGCGCGGCCAGCGGGTTCACCGGCACCCCGAAGGTGGCCGGGTGGCTGTGCCGGTGCACCAGCACCTCGCCCTCACGCTCGACCTCACCGCGCGACGCGCCGGTGACGCCGGCGGTCGCGGTGTGCACCTGCACCTCGTGCCCGGCCGCCGCCAGCTGGTGGGCGAGGTCGCTGACCTGCGACTCGATCCCGCCGACGCGCGGCGGGTAGCAGTCCGAGAGCAGGGCGACCTTCACGGCTCCCAGAGTGCCAGAGCGGCCAGGACCGCCCGGTATGGCACAGTGATCGGCGATGAATGACGTGGGTGGGCCGGCAGCGGGCACCCTCGTCGCCTTCCACGCCCATCCTGATGACGAGGCCCTGCTCACGGCCGGGACGATGGCGCGGGCCGCGGCGCAGGGGCACCGGGTGGTGCTCGTGGTGGCCACCGACGGCGCGGCCGGGCTGGCCGACGAGAGCACCTACGGCGCCCGCGGCGAGCAGCTGGCCGGGACGCGCAGCCGGGAACTGGCGGCCAGCGCCCGCGCGCTGGGGGTGGCCCGGGTGGTCGAGCTGGGCTACGCCGACTCCGGCAGCGGCGAGGAGCTCTGGCCGGACCCGCCGGGGCAGACCCGCTTCGTCCGGGTCCCGCTGGAGCAGGCCGCGGCACGGCTGGCCGACGTGCTGGCCGAGGAGTCGCCGCAGGTGCTGCTGACCTACGACGCCAACGGCGGCTACGGCCACCGGGATCATGTGCGCGTCCACGAGGTCGGCGCGGCCGCCGCCGCCGGCTACCGCGAGAGCACCGGGGCCCCGCTACGGGTGCTCGAGGCGACCGTCCCCCGGGACACGATCTGCCGGGCGCTGGACCTCGTCGCCAAGGTCTACCGCTTCCCGCCCGAGTTCGACCGCTCCTCCTTCGACCGGGCCTTCTCCGCCCGGGCCGAGATCACCCACCGGGTCTCCGTGCGGCGGCAGGTCCGCGCCAAGCGCGCCGCGATGCGGGCGCACGCCAGCCAGGCCAGCGACGGGGACGGCGGTGCCCGCACCCTGGGGATGCTGCTGCGCATCCCCCGCCCGCTCTACGACCTGGTCTTCGGCCGGGAGTGGTTCCGCGACCCCGACCTGCCCGCCGGCTCGCCGGTGCGCGACGACCCCTTCGCGGACGTGCCGTGAGCACCGGGACGGCCACGCCGGTCGAGGACGACGGCCGACCGCGACGGCTCTGGGTCCGAGCGCTGCAGGTGACCGTCGGGCTGGGCCTGGCGGTGGCCATGCTCGGCTGGGGGCTGCCCTACTTCGCCCAGACCAGCTGGAGCGAGGTCTTCGACATCCTCGGCACGGTCCCGCTGTGGAAGGCGCTGCTCTTCCTCGGGCTCGTCGTCGCCGGGCTGTACTGCTACACCTTCGTCATGACCGGTGCCATGCCCGGCCTGAGCCACCCCCGGGCGCTGATCCTCAACGTCTGCGGCTCCTCGGTCTCCAACCTGCTGCCCGGCGGCGGCGCGGTCGGGCTGGCGGCGACGTACACGATCGCCAAGTCCTGGGGCTTCTCGGTGGCCAGCGTGACGACGATGGCCGTCGTCACCGGGGTGTGGAACGTGCTCGCCCGGGTGATGCTGCCGATCATCGCGGTCCTCGGCCTGGCCTGGGCGGCCACCGACCTGCCGGCGACGATGCGCGAGGCGGCCTGGGCGGCGGTGGTCTCCGGGCTGGCGATCGTCGCCGGCTTCGTGCTGGCGGTGGCTACCGACCGCGGGGCCCGGGTGGTGGGCCGGCTGGCCGACCGGGTCGTCCGGCTGGTGCGCCGCGGCCACGGCAGCCAGATCGAGCGAGGGCTGACCGGGCTGCGCTCCCGGGTGGCCGAGACGGTTCGCACCGGCTGGCTGTCGATGACCCTGGGGATGGTCGGCTTCTTCGGCCTCTACTACGTCCTCTTCGTGCTGTGCATGCAGACCACCGGCATCGAGCTCCCCTTCGGCCAGCTCTTCGCGGCCTACGCCATCGGGCGGCTGCTCACCGCCGTCGGGGTGACCCCCGGCGGTCTCGGGGTCACCGAGACCGGGACGGCCGCGGCGCTGGTCGCCTGGGGCGCCGACCCGGCCGCGTCGATGGCCGGGGTGGTCATCTTCTCGATCTTCACCCACCTCATGGAGGTGCCGCTGGGGGCGCTGGGCTGGCTGGCGTGGAGCCTCATGCCGAAGGCGACCGCCGCGGAGGTCAGCGAGGCCCACCTCGCCGGCCGGGCTCAGGCGAGCAGCCGCCGCACCTGAGCGTCGTGCGCCTGCCGGGCCACCTCGTCGTCGAGGGTCTCCGGCGCGAAGGGTCGGCCGGTGGCCCGCTCCGCCGCCCAGCCGATGAGCGCGTCGGCCAGGGCGGGGTTGGCCGGCAGGATCGGGCCGTGCAGGTAGGAGCCGATGACGTGCCCGCGGCGGGCGCCCTCGGTGCCGTCGCTGCCGTTGTTGCCCATCCCGTGCCGGACCCGGCCGAAGGGGGCCTGCCCCTCGCCGAGCGTCGTGGAGCCGGAGTGGTTCTCGTAGCCGACGACGTCGCCGTGCTCGGTGGCCAGCACCACCGGGCCGATCATCCGGGTGTCGTTGCCCTGGGTGGTGACGTCGAGGATGCCCAGCCCGGGCAGCCGGGTGCCCTCGACGGTGACGAAGGCGTTGCCGAAGAGCTGGTACATCCCGCAGACCATGAGCATGGCGGCGCCGTCGTCGGCGAGCGCGCGCAGCCGGTCGCCGATGACGTCGAGGTCCTCCTCGACCCGGACCTGGCCGGAGTCCTGGCCGCCGCCGCCGACGACGAGGTCGGCCTGCTCCGGGAAGGGCGCCCCCGGGTGGTGCTGGTGGACCACCGGGACGTAGCCGTGGCGGCGGATCCGCTGGGCCAGGCAGCGGGTGTTGCCCAGGTCCCCGTAGATGCTCATCTCCCGCGGGTAGAGGTGCACGAGGTGGATCTCGCCCTTGCCCTCCTGCCCGGGGTCGGCCGGCAGCGCCGAGGCCGCTGGCTCGCCGAGGATGGTCACGTCGCTCACTGGGCGTCCTCCTCGGCGTCCACGCCCATCTCGGGCACGTCGTAGCGCTCGGCGAGCAGGCGCCGCAGCGCGAGCATCGCGGTGTAGGTGCAGAAGATCCGCATCGGCTCGTCCGGGTGCTCGGCCAGGAAGCGGGTCAGCGCCGGCTCGAGGTCGGTGACGGTGCCGCCGACCGGCACGTCGTCGTACTGCAGGCGCAGCGCCATGTCCCAGCCGCGGACGCCGGTGGTGAGGGCGACGCCCTTCGTCTGCAGGCCGGAGAAGTCGACGTCGTAGAGCCAGGAGACGTCCCGGCCGTCGGCGTAGTCGTCGTTGATGGCGATCATCGAGGCGACCGGGGTGGCGCCGTAGGTGCCCAGGGCGACGGTGAAGCCGGCCGGGTTCTTCACCAGCACCAGCTCCAGCGGGCGGCCGTCGACGTCGATGACCTCGCCGCGGCCGAAGGGGGGCCGCACGGTGCGCAGCGCCTGCTCGGCGGTGGTGGTCGAGAAGGCGTCGCCGAGCAGCGCCCGGGCGGTGGTGGTCGCGGCGGTGGCGTTGATCATCGCCGCCAGGCCGCGCTGGCGCAGGGCGACCGGGCCGACCTGCGTGGCGTCCTGGCCCGGGCCGAGCCGGACCGTCATCTCGGTGTCGGTGACCGGGCCGAGCAGCCCGTCGCCGTCGCCGACCGGCGGCGGCTGCCAGCCGTCGTGCTCTCGGGCGTCGGCCTCCTGCAGCTCGCCGAGGCGGTCGGCGAGGGAGTCGTCGAGGCCGAACCAGCGGACCTGGACGTCCTGGCCGAGAGTGGGGGCGATCCGGTTGACGTAGGAGTCGTCGCGGTTGATGACGACCCCCTGTGTGGTCATCGCCGCGAGCTGGGTGAGCAGCCGGGCGGTGTGGTCGATCTCGGCGAAACGATCCAGCTGGTCGCGGGCGACGTTGAGCAGCAGCGCGTGGCTGGGCGCGACCGCCCGTCCGAAGTGCAGCGCGTGGGCCTCGTCCAGCTCGAGCACGGCCAGGTCGGCCTGCAGCCGGCCGCGCAGCGGCAGCTCGGCGAGCATGGCGGAGATGACCCCGCGGGTGAAGTTGGAGCCGGTGGGGTTGGTGAAGACGGTGCGGCCGTGGGCGCGCAGCAGCGCGACGAGCATCTTCGTCGTCGTCGTCTTGCCGTTGGTCCCGGAGACCACGACGACCTGCGGCACGTCGGCGAGCGCGTGCGCGAGGAAGCCGGGGTCGACCTTCTCGGCGACCAGACCGGGCAGGGCGGACCCCCCGGTCCCGCCGCCGCGCAGCCGGGCGGCGCGTCGGGCGGCCTTGCCGGCGAGGACGGCGGCGGTGGTTCTCAGCACCGCCCCAGCCTAGGCGCGCCCGGCCCCCGAGCCTTTATCGGGTTACCCGATAAAGGCTCCGATGCGGGGGAAGGCTTCTCGGGTCTTCGAGAGGTTCTCGGGTGATCGCTGGCCGTGACGACGGGCGAAGGGTGCGGCCCGCACCTGGCTAGGGTGCGGCTATGACGACCCCTCCCCCGCCCTCGGGTCCCCCTTCGTCCGCTCCGGGGCCCGCGCCGACCGGCCTGCTGCGCCTGACCGTCCAGGGCAACCTGCTGGTCAGCCTGCCCCCACGACTGCTGCTCAACGGGCACCAGGTCGCCTGCCGGAACGGGGTCAACGAGTACCACCTGCCGCCCGGTCCGTGGGCGCTCGACCTCTCGGTGCAGTGGATGCGTCGCTACGGCCAGGCGCAGGGACAGGTCGTGCTCGAGCCGGGTGGCACGGTCGACCTCTTCTACGCCGCGCCGTGGCACCAGTTCACCACCGGCAACCTCGGGCCGACGCGGCAGAAGCACAAGGGCGTCGGGGTGCTGGTCTCGCTCGTCGTCCTCATCGTCGCGATGGTGTGCTGCGTCGTCGGTGTGACCGCGCTGCTGGCCTGACTCGGGGGTGGGTCTCGCGGCCTCAGCCCGCCGCCCGGTCCGCGTACTCGGCGGACACCGGCTGCGGCGAGCGCTGCGCGACGGCCGCCATCACCTCGTCGGTGATCGCCCGGTAGAGGCGGGTCTTGACGTGCTGCTGCTGCAGGGCCGCGACATCGACCGGCGGCGAGAAGCGCACCGTCACCCGGTGCGGGCGCAGCCCACGGGCGCCCACCGGCTGGACCTTGTCGGTGCCGATAAGCGTGCACGGCACCACGGTCGCCCCGCTGGCGTCGGCCAACCGCCCGACCCCGGTGCGGCCCTTGTGCAGCATCCCGTCGCGGCTACGAGTGCCTTCGGGATAGATGCCGAAGGCGCCACCTCCGGCCAGGTGCTCCTCGGCCAGCTCCAGGCTGCGAGCGGCCGCCCGCGGGTCCTCGCGGTCCACCGGGATCATCCCGGCGAACTCACCGAACCACAGCCGCTTGCCCCACCCCTTCACGCCGGTCCCTTCGACGTACTCCGCCTTGCCGAGGAACCCCACCTTCCGCCGGGCCGCCAGCGGGATGAGCATCGAGTCGACGAAGGAGAGATGGTTGCTGGCGATGATGACCGGGCCGGTCCGCGGCACGTGCTCCAGCCCCTCGACCGTCATCCGCACATAGGCGCGCAGCGGAGGCCCGACGAGGACGTTGCGCAGCACCTTCTCGGCGGCGGTGGTGGCGGGTCCGGTCACGCCACCAGGTTAGTGCGGACGCGAGTCGCTCACCACGGGGGACGATGCCGGGATCCCGGCTAGCCTGCCGACCATGTCGTCTGCCGCCGGCTCGGTCCTGTGAGCCAACCACCGCCCCCGCCGCACCCTGACGACGGCTGGCTGGTCCTGCACGTCGTGTGCTGGCCGTCCAGCCACCGGGCGGAGATCGACGGTCATGAGATCCCCGTGCGCGAGCACGCCATCCCGGTGCGCGTGCCGCACGGGACGCGCCGTGTGACGGTCTGGTACGTGGTCCGGTTCGGCGCTTACGGCAAGCAGACGATGGACGTGCAGGTGCCGCCACGGGGGACGGTGCCGGTGTACTACGCGATGCCCCGGCACATCCTCGGCCAGAGCTACCTGGCGCTGCACCCGGTGCCGCGCTCGTGGGCGATCAGCGCCACCGAGGTGAAGGACCAGGTCGTCGGGGGGCTCGGCTGCCTGGCGGTCCTCATGGTGCTCGCCCTGTGCGGCCTTGGCGGGAGCGCTGCCTGGGATTGGCTCCAGGGCGCCTGGTAGCCCACGGCGTCCTCGCCCCTTCCCCAGCCCTTAATGCGCAACTGCCCGGGCAGTTGCGCATCCAGGCCGTAATTCGCCCGGGCAGTTGCGCACCCAAGGCGTAATTTGCCCGGGCAGTTGCGCACCCAGGCCGAAATTGCCCGGGCAGTTGCGCACCCAGGCCGAAATTGCCCGGGCAGTTGCGCACCCAGGCCGTAATTTGCCCGGGCAGTTGCGCACCCAGGCCGAAATTGCCCGGGCAGTTGCGCACCCAGGCCGTAATTTGCCCGGGCAGTTGCGGAGTCTGGCCACGGTTCAGCCTGGGTGGACGCGGACGGTCACTCCCACTCGATGGTGCCCGGGGGCTTGCTGGTGACGTCGAGGACGACCCGGTTGACCTCCTCGACCTCGTTGGTGATCCGCGTGGAGATCTGGGCCAGCACCTCGTAGGGCACCCGCGTCCAGTCCGCGGTCATCGCGTCCTCGGAGGAGACCGGGCGCAGCACCACCGGGTGGCCGTAGGTGCGGCCGTCGCCCTGCACGCCGACCGAGCGGACGTCGGCGAGCAGCACCACCGGGCACTGCCAGATCTCCCGGTCCAGGCCGGCCTCGCTCAGCTCGGCCCGGGCGATCGCGTCGGCGCGGCGCAGCACGTCGAGGTTGCTCTCGGTGACCTCGCCGATGATCCGGATGCCCAGCCCCGGCCCGGGGAAGGGTTGACGCCAGACGATGCTCTCCGGCACCCCGAGCTCCAGCCCGACCTGACGCACCTCGTCCTTGAAGAGAGCACGCAGCGGCTCGACCAGCTGGAACTGCAGGTCGTCCGGCAGCCCGCCGACGTTGTGGTGGCTCTTGATGTTCGCCGCGCCGCTGCCGCCGCCGGACTCCACGACGTCCGGGTAGAGGGTCCCCTGGACCAGCCACTTGACCGGGTGCCCGTCCTCGGCGCCCTCGCCGACGACGTCCCGGGCGGCCTGCTCGAAGGTGCGGATGAACTCCCGGCCGATGATCTTGCGCTTGGTCTCCGGGTCGCTGACCCCGGCCAGGGCGTCGAGGAACTGCGCCTTGGCGTCGACGACGACGAGGTTGACGCCGGTGGCGGCGACGAAGTCCTCCTCGACCTGCTCCACCTCGCCCTCGCGCAGCAGCCCGTGGTCGACGAAGACGCAGGTCAGCTGGTCGCCGACAGCCCGCTGCACCAGCGCCGCCGCCACCGAGGAGTCCACACCGCCGGAGAGCCCGCAGAGCACCCGGTCGTCACCGACGACCTCGCGGATCGCCGCGACCTGCTCGTCGACGACGTTGCTGGCGGTCCAGTCCCCGGCGATCCCCGCCCCCCGGTGCAGGAAGTTCTCCAGCACCCGCTGGCCGAAGGTGGAGTGCATCACCTCGGGGTGCCACTGCACCCCGTAGAGCCGGCGCTCGTCGTCCTCGATCGCCGCCACCGGCGAGCCAGGGGTGGTGGCGGTGACCTGCGTGCCGTCGGGGGCGGCCACGGCGGCGTCGCCGTGGCTCATCCACACCGACTGCTCCTCGGGCTGACCGTTGAAGAGCGTCGAGGTCCGGTCGGTGACCTGGGCGCGGGTCGAGCCGTACTCGCGCATCCCGGTCCGCTCGACGCTGCCGCCGAGGCACTGGACCATCGCCTGGAAGCCATAGCACATGCCGAAGACGGGCACCCCGGCCTCGAGGATCGCGGCGTCCAGACCGGGCGCGCCGTCGGCGTAGACCGAGCTGGGCCCGCCGGACAGCACGATCGCCGCGGGCTCCTTGGCGAGCATCTCGGGCGCCGTCATGGTGTGCGGCACGACCTCGCTGTAGACGTTGGCCTCGCGCACCCGGCGGGCGATGAGCTGGGCGTACTGGGCGCCGAAGTCGACGACGAGCACCGGGGACTGCTTGAGCGGATCCGTCACGCGCTCAGGCTACCGGCGGCCCGGCACGGCTCAGCGCCGGTGCATCCGCTCCAGCGAGTACCCGGGCGTGGCGAACTCACCTCCCTGCGGGGTGCCCGGCGGGATCGGGGTGAGCGGGACGAGGTCGCCGGCGTCGTCGACGGGCTCGAAGCCCAGCGCGCGGCCGTCGGCGAGGTCCCACCACAGCTCCCGGTTCGCCGAGACGGCGTAGCAGACCGCGAAGCGCACGTCCGCGGTCATCGCCGCGCGGAAGGCTCGGGCCGCGTCGTCCCGGCTGAGCCAGGTGCGCGCGTGCCGCGCCGAGACCGGGCGCTCCTCGTAGCTGCCGATGCGCAGCGCGACCGTGCGCAGGCCGAACTTGTCGACGTACAGCCGGCACAGCGCCTCCCCCGCCACCTTCGAGACCCCGTAGAAGCCGTCCGGCCGCGGCGGCACCCCGGGATCCACCGTCGTCGCCACGTCGTAGCACCCGGTCACCCGGTTGCTGCTGGCCAGGACCAGCCGGGGCACCTCGGCCCGCCGGGCCGCCTCGAGGGCGTGGTAGGTGCCGACGATGTTGATCTCGGCGAGGTCGTGGAAGTCCGCCTCGTCCGGGATGCCGGCCAGGTGCACCACCCCGTCGCACCCGGTCAGCGCCCGGGCCAGCCCGTCGAGGTCGGCGACGTCCGCGACGTCGAGCCGGTGCACCTGCTCGCCGTCGTGCACCGGCTGCACCGGCGCCACGTCCACGCTGACCAGGCGTACCCCGTCGCCGGCCAGCGCCTGGCGCAGGTCGCTCCCGATCCGACCGGCCGCGCCGGTGATCGCCCATGTCTGTCCGCTGAGACCGTCCATGCCGAGGACGCTAGGCCCGGGCACCGACAGCGCCGGGTCAGCGGGTCAGCGGCTCGACCTCGCGCACCACCCGGCGCTCCTCGATGAAGGCCACGAACGGCAGGCAGGCCAGCAGCATCGTGGCGATCATCCGACCCAGCGACCAGCCGACCTTGAAGCCGAGGTTGGCGGTGGCGACGACGAAGGCCATGAAGATGACGCCGTGCACCGGGCTCCACCAGGTGAGGGCGTCATTGCCGAAGCCGTACTTCATGATCATCTCGGCGATGAGCACGAAGAGGGCCACCCCGGCGATCAGCGCGGTGACCCGGAAGAGGGTCAGCGCGGTGGCGATCGCGCGCGGGTCGGCGGTCACCTGCTGTGCGGCGCCGGGCGTGTCCCGTGCGGCGGGCTTGTCGGTCATGACGGTTGCAGCTCCTCGTGGTCGTGGGTGTCGTCGGTGCCCTGGCCGGGCGGCGGTCCGCGTCGCTGGTCCGCGGCCTGGCGCACCATCCGCCACCACATCCACAGCGCGAAGAGCCCGAAGAGCCACCACTGCACCGCGTAGGTGGCGTTGCGCCAGACGAAGGAGGTGTCCGGCAGCGGCGGCGGCACCACCTCGACCCCGTCACCGGGGGCGTCGCCGTCCTCGGTGACGGCGAAGGCGAAGGCGTTGTAGAGGTCGCCGGGCCAGTCGTTGACCAGCCGGCCCAGGTCGATCGAGGTCATCCGCCCCTCGCCCTGCGCGCCGGTGTCCGGGGCCTCGCCGGGGGCCAGGGAGCCGACCAGCTCGACCTGCCCCGGCGGCGGGGCGGGCGCGGACGCGCCCTCGGGGACCCAGCCGCGCACCACCGGCAGGCCGGCGCCGGTGGCGTCGACGACGAACCGGTCGACGACCCAGGCGCCGTCGCGGCCGTCGAGCAGCCGGTCGACGACGAGCAGCTGGTCCTCGGCGCTGTACCGGCCGGTGGCCCGTACCCGCTGCCCGGACCCGTCGTCGGGGAAGGCCTCGTGCGGGGCGACCACGTCGGTCAGCGGCTGCACCGGGCGCTGCTGCACCTCGCGGACGGCCTCCTCGCGGGCCACGTCGTGGGCGACGTCCCACTGCCACCGTCCCAGCTGGACGGCGAGCGCGGCGAGCACCAGGGCGAGCGCGAGGAGGGCCAGCCAGCGCGGTTGCACGGCGGTCCTGAGCACCCGACCAGGCTACGTGAGGCGCCGGGCGCCCCCTTCGCCCGCTCCCGGCCGGACGTGGTGGCCGGCTCTGCGGGACGGGTGACGCCCAGAGCCGTCCGATCGGGCAGTTGCCGGTGCCCACCGCGCGCAGCAGCATGGCCAGGGACGGCCCGGGAGAGGCCCGGGCCGATGCAGGAGGCAGCCATGACCTTCCCCGCCCTGGCGCACGTCGCGGTCACCGTCACCGACCCCGAGGCGAGCACCGCCTGGTACTCCGCGCTCTTCGACGCCGGGCCGGTGCTCGACGAGGACGAGACCACCGGCGGCTTCCACCACACCGTCTACGCCATCGGCGACGGTCACCTCTTCGGGCTGCACACCCATCCGGACGGTGCCGGCGGGGGCTTCAGCGAGCGGGCCACCGGTCTGGACCACGTCGCCTTCGCCTGCGCGGACCGGGCCGAGCTGGAGCGCTGGCAGGCCCGGCTGGACGAGCTCGGCATCGCCCACGGCGGGATCGTCGACGCCCACTACGGCTCGGGTCTGTCCTTCCGTGACCCGGACGGCATCGCCCTGGAGCTCTTCGCGCCACCGGCCGGCTGAGACGTCCACCGTCGGCTGGCGCCAGGCAGACGCTCAGGCGTGCATGGTCCGCCACTCGTGCTCGTCGCCGACCACCTCGGCCTCCTCGCCCCCGCCGGGCAGCCCGGGCATGCCGAGGTCGACCACGGCCGAGGAGTGGGTGAAGCGGGTGACCGCCGGGGTGCGCGCCGCCACCGGCTCGATCCGCCGGTAGGCCTCGCCCGGCGCCGGCCGCGGGTCGGCCTCGCCGCGGTTGGGCCACAGCGAGAAGGCGCGCTCGGCCTGCGCGGTGATCGTCAGCGACGGGTTGACGCCGAGGTTGGCCGAGACGGCGGAGCCGTCGACGACCGAGATCTCGGGGTGCCCCCACAGCCGGTGGTAGGGGTCGACGACGCCGGTCTCCGGGGAGTCGCCGATCGGCGCGCCGCCGAGGAAGTGCGCGGTCAGCGGGATGTCGAAGGCCTCGCTCCACGTCCCACCGGGGTGGAAGGGGATGCCGATCCGCTCGGCCAGCCGGCCGGCCAGCGCGCGGATGCTCTGGTGTCCGGCGGCGATGTAGGTCGGGTTCGGCTCGCCGTGCCCCTGCCGCGAGGTGAGCCGGCGCCGCCCGAGCCGGCGGGTCAGCGAGGTGCTCAGCGAGTTGTCCAGCGACTGCATGACCAGCCCGATGACGGTGCTGTCGGCGAAGTGGGTGCCCGGCGGGAACCACGCCCGCAGCGCCGGCAGGTTGCGCGGCAGCTCCCCGAGCAGCTTGACCACCCGCGGGGTGCGGCCGGTGCGCGGCGGCGCCAGCAGCGTGGTCAGCAGGCCCATCGCGTCCGAGCCCTGGCCGTAGCGGACGTTCTCGACGTGGGTGTCCTTGTCGGGGTGGAAGGAGGCGGTGATGGCCACCCCCTTCGTCAGGGCGTCGTCCCCGCCCGGCGGGGTCTCGGCCAGCGCCCCGACGAGCGCCTCGGAGTTGGTCCGGGTCAGCTCGCCCATCCGGTCGCTGATCCGCGGCAGCTCGCCCTCCTCGCGCATCTCGTGCAGCAGGTGCTGGGTGCCCCAGGTGCCGGCGGCGAGCACGACGTGCCGTGCGGTGAGCACCCGCGCGCCGGCGTCACCACGGTCGTCGGTGGCCTCGTGGCGCACCCGGTAGACCGGCTGCCCCGCAGCCTCGCCCCCGGCTGCGGGGGCGACGCCCAGCCGGGTGACGGTGCGCAGCGGCCGCACCTCGACACCGAGGCCCTCGGCGAGGGCCAGGTAGTTCTTGACCAGGGTGTTCTTGGCGCCGACCCGGCAGCCGACCATGCAGTTGCCGCACTCGGTGCAGCTGGACCGCTCCGGCCCGGCCCCGCCGAAGTAGGGGTCGGCGACGGTCTCGCCAGCCCGCTGGGGATCGTCGGCGAAGAACACCCCGACCGGCGTCTTGCGGTAGGTGTCGGCGACGCCCATGTCCGCGGCCGCGTCCCGCATGGCCTCCTCGACCGGTCCCTCGCAGGGGTTGGTGACCACGCCGAGCATGCTCTGACCGATCGCGTAGTGCGGCGCGAGCTCGTCCTGCCAGTCGGTGATGTGCCCCCACTGCCGGTCGCGGAAGAACGGCTCCGGCGGCACGTAGAGGGTGTTGGCGTAGTTCAGCGAGCCGCCGCCGACGCCGGCCCCGGCGAGGATCATGACGTCCTTGAGCATGTGGATGCGCTGCACCCCGTAGCAGCCCAGCCGCGGCGCCCAGAGGAAGTTCTTCAGGTCCCAGCTGGTGGCGGCGAAGTCGCTGTCGGCGAAGCGGCGGCCCGCCTCGAGGACGACGACCCGGTAGCCCTTCTCGGCCAGCCGCAGCGCGGCCACCGACCCGCCGAAGCCGGAGCCGATGACGACGACGTCGGTGTCGGTGTCGCGGGTATCGGTCTCGCGTGCGTCGGCGTCGTGGGCGTCGGCGTCGTGAGCGTCGGCGGCGGCCGTGCTCATGAGCGCCCGACCGCCTTGAGCGCCCGCAGCCCGAGGGACATGACCTTGGCGTAGCCGCGGTCGGAGAGGCCGAAGGCGGGAGCGATCGGCATGACGTGCTGGGCGGTGACGTTCTGGCTCTCGGTGTACTTCAGGATGCCCTCGGCGCCGTGCCGCCGGCCCATCCCGGAGGCCTTCATCCCGCCCATCGGGGCGGCCATGCTGCCCCAGGCCGCGGCGTAGGCCTCGTTGATGTTGACCGTGCCGGTCTGGATCCGTGCGGCCAGCGCCCGGCCGCGGCGCACGTCCCGGGTCCACACCGAGGCGTTCAGCCCGTACTCGGTGTCGTTGGCCAGGGCCACCGCGGCGTCGTCGTCGGCCACCCGGTAGAGCGAGACGACCGGGCCGAAGGTCTCCTCGTCGCGGCAGGTCATCGCGGCGGTGACCCCCTCGAGGACGGTCGGGGCGTAGGCGTAGGGCCCGACCTCCGGCAGCGCCCGGCCGCCGACCCGGACGGTGGCCCCCTTCGCCACGGCGTCGGCGACGTGCTCCTCCACGGTGGCCAGCTGCTCGGGCGAGACCAGGCTGCCCATGTCCGGGCCGTACTCCAGCGCGCTGCTGACCTGCATGTCGCTGACCGCGGCGACGAAGCGCGGGACGAAGCGGTCGTAGACCGACTCGTGCACGAGCACGCGCTCGGTGGAGATGCACAGCTGCCCGGCAGAGGAGAAGCAGGCCCGCACCGCACCGTCGACGGCGGCGTCGAGGTCGGCGTCGTCGGCGATGTAGACGGAGTTCTTGCCGCCCAGCTCGAGGCTGAAGGAGGTCAGCCGCTCCGCCGCGGACATGGCGACCCGCCGTCCGGTGGCCGTGGATCCGGTGAAGCAGACGTAGTCGGCCTGGTCGACGATCGCCTGGCCTGCCTCGCTGCCGCTGCCGAGGACGACCTGGAGCACGTCGTGGGGCAGGCCGGCCTGGTGCAGCAGGTCGATGGCGGCGAGGGCGGTGACCGAGCCCTGCATGTCTGGGCGCAGCACGACGGCGTTGCCGGCCATGAGCGCCGGGACGGCGTCGGTGATCGCCAGGCTCAGCGGGTAGTTCCACGGGGAGACGATGCCGACGGCGCCCTTCGGGTGGTGCAGCAGGCGGGCCTGGCTGAGCACCGGGAGGGCCCCGGCGAGGCGCTCCGGGCGCAGGTACCGCTCGGCCGCGCGGGCGTAGTGCCGGGTGGCGATGGCCACGTCGGCGACCTCCTCGAAGGCGTGCCGGCGCGCCTTGCCCGACTCCAGCTGGACGAGGTCGAGCAGCTCGACCTGGTGGGCGAGGACCAGGTCGTGGAAGCGCAGCATGATCCGCTCGCGCTCGGCGACCGGGGTGCGCGCCCAGCGGCGCTGGCCGGCGCGGGCCGCGGCCATCGCGCGGGTGACGTCCTCGGTGGTGGACATCGGCAGCGTGGCGATCGGACCGCCGGTCATCGGCGAGGTGCGGGTGAAGGTCTCGGCGCGACCTCCGGCGACCACGCGCGCAGCCAGGCGACGGACCCGGGCGGGGTCGACGGCGAAGGTGGCGCTCGGGTCGAGCTCGGGATCGGCGATGATCTCAGAGGTCATTACCGAAGAGTAGGTCGAGCACCCGGGGGATGCCAGTGGTGCCCGTCACGTGAGCGCCTGCGTCGGCCCGGATACCTCCACCGACGAGACGAGCAGCGGGTGGAGGTGATGGCACGCGCCCCACCGCGTCCAGATACCTCCACCGAGAACCCCCTTCGTCCGGGTGGAGGTGACGGCACGCGCAACTGCCCGGGCAGTTGCACCCAAGGGCGGTCAAATGCCCGGGCAGTTGCGCAACAGGGCGGTCAGTTGCCCGGGCAGTTGCGGATGGCAGTCGTCAAATGCCCGGGCAGTTGCGGATGGCAGCCGTGATTTGCCCGGGCAGCTGCGGATGAGGTGGGGGGAGGTCAGCTGGGCTGGTGCGGGGCGACGACCACGTCGATCCGCTGCAGCTCCTTGACGTCGGTGTAGCCGGTGGTGGCCATCGCCCGGCGCAGCGCGCCCATGAGGTTGGTCGTCCCGTCCGAGCCACGGCTGGGGCCGAAGAGCACCTCCTGCAGCGGCGCCGCCGAGCCGACCTCGACCCGGGCCCCGCGCGGCAGCTCGCCGTGGTGCGCCTCCGGCCCCCAGTGGAAGCCGCGCCCCGGGGCGTCGGTGGCCCGCGCCAGCGCCGCCCCGAGCATGACCGCGTCGGCGCCGCAGGCGATCGCCTTGACGATGTCGCCGCTGGTGCCCAGCCCGCCGTCGGCGATGACGTGCACGTAGCGGCCGCCGGACTCGTCGAGGTAGTCGCGCCGCGCGGCGGCGACGTCGGCCACCGCGCTGGCCATCGGGGCGTGGATGCCCAGCGTGGTGCGGGTGGTGTGCGCCGCTCCCCCGCCGAAGCCGACGAGCACCCCCGCCGCACCTGTGCGCATGAGGTGCAGCGCCGCGGTGTACCCCGCCGCGCCGCCGACGATGACCGGCACGTCGAGCTCGTAGATGAAGCGCTTGAGGTTCAGCGGCTCGTGCCGGCTGCTGACGTGCTCGGCCGAGACGGTGGTGCCGCGGATGACGAAGAGGTCGACGCCCGCCTCGACGACGGTGCGCCAGTGCTGCTGGGTTCGCTGCGGGCTGAGCGCCCCGGCGACGGTCACCCCGGACTCGCGGATCTCCCGCAGCCGCTCGGTGATGAGCTCCGGCTGGATCTCGGCGGCGTAGATCTCCTGCATCCGGGCGGTGGCCACGGCCGGGTCGAGGGTGGCGATCTCGGCGAGCAGCGGCTCCGGGTCCTCGTAGCGGCTCCACAGCCCCTCGAGGTCGAGCACGCCGAGACCGCCGGCGCGGCCCACGGCGATGGCGGTGGCCGGGGACATCACCGAGTCCATCGGGGCGGCGATGACCGGCATGTCGAAGTGGTAGGCGTCGATCTGCCAGTCGAGCGAGACCTCCTGCGGGTCACGGGTACGCCGGCTGGGCAGCACCGCGATGTCGTCGAAGGAGTAGGCGCGCAGCCCGCGCTTGCCTCGGCCGATCTCGATCTCGTTCACCGGGCCAGCCTAGAGGTGACGCCGCCGCACCCCGCCGACCGGGCGCCACCCTGCCCCTGGCGCACCAGCCCCGCGCTTTCGTCGGTCGGGGAATAGGAACCGCCGACGCAGCCTTGACGGTGACGCGGCACTGCGGCCGCCACCCCTCATGACCCCTTCGCCCAAGGAGACCTCTGTGTCTGCACCCGCGACCGGCGCTGCCGCCGGCGGTGGCGCCCCCGAGAAGATCGACGCCGCCGTGCTCAAGGTGGCCGGGGTCGTCGTCCTCGGCGCGATCATGTCGATCCTCGACATCACCGTCGTCAACGTCGCCCTCCCGCACTTCCAGACGGACCTGGCCGACGGCCCGCAGCCGCTGGCCTACTCCACCGTCGCCTGGACCGTGACCGCCTACACCCTGGCGCTGGCCACGGTCATCCCGCTGACCGGCTGGGCCGCCGACCGCTTCGGCACCAAGCGGCTCTACCTCACCGCGGTCACCCTCTTCACCGTCGGCTCGGTGGCCTGCGGCTTCGCCAGCAGCATCGAGATGCTCATCGCCTTCCGGGTGCTGCAGGGCCTCGGCGGCGGCATGCTCATGCCGCTCGGGATGACGATCATGACCCGCGCCGCCGGCCCCGACCGGATCGGCCGGCTCATGGCCATCCTCGGCATCCCCATGCTGCTCGGCCCGATCGGCGGCCCGATCCTCGGCGGCTGGCTCATCGACAACGCCCACTGGCTGGACCGGCCGAGCTGGAGCTGGATCTTCCTCATCAACCTGCCGCTGGGCATCGCCGCCTTCGCCTACGCCTCGGTCGTCCTGCCCAAGGACAGCGCCAAGCCCACCGAGTCGCTCGACATCGTCGGCCTGCTGCTGATGTCCCCCGGCCTGGCGGCCGTGCTCTACGGGGTCTCGACGATCCCGGACGAGGGCACCATCACCTCGAGCTCGGTGCTGATCCCGATCGCCGTCGGGGTGGCCCTGCTGGCCGCCTTCGGCTGGTGGTCCTTCCGGCCGGAGCACCCGCTGATCGACCTGCGGCTCTTCTCCGACCGCAGCTACAGCATCGCCGCGCTGACGATGTTCCTCTTCGCCACCGCCTTCTTCGGCGGGCTGCTGCTCATGCCGACGTACTTCCAGGAGGTCCGCGGCGAGGACACCTTCAGCGCCGGGCTGCTCATCGCCCCGCAGGGCATCGGCGCGATGCTGACCATGCCGATCGCCGGCGCCCTGGTCGACCGCTACCCCGTCGGGCGCATCGCCCCGGTCGGGATCGCGCTGATCACCCTGGGCATGCTCGGGCTGACCCAGATCGACGCCGAGACGAGCTACTGGGGCTACCTCATCCCGGTGCTCTTCGTCATGGGTCTGGGCATGGGCGCGACGATGATGCCGCTGATGACCTCGGCGCTGAAGACGCTGACAGCCTCCCGGGTGGCCCGCGGCTCGACGACGCTGAACATCATCCAGCAGATCGCCAGCTCGGTCGGCGTGGCCATCGCCTCGGTGCTGCTGACCAACGGCTTCCGCGACCGGCCGCTGATCGCCCAGGCGCAGCAGTACGGCGAGGCCGCCGACGGGGTCAGCGACCCCAGCCGGATGCAGGAGATCCTGGCCCGCTTCCCCGAGGTGGCCCAGGTGGTCGCCCAGTACGCCACCGACCCGCAGGCGGCCGCCGCCGCCCTGACCTCTGCGGTGCGCAGCGACATGGCCGAGGCCTTCGCGCACACCTACTGGGTCTCGGCCGGGCTGTGCGTGCTCACCCTGCTGGTCTCGCTGCTGCTGCCGCGGCGGCGCCAGCCGAGCCGGATGCTCGACGAGGGCGAGGGCGAGGCCCAGGAGCCGGTGCTCGTGCACTGAGCCTGATCCGCTCCCGCCGCTCGCGGCGTTCGCGGCCCCGCGAGCGGCGGGAGCAACCGGGGCCTGTCGTACGTTGGACCCGGAGACACCTGCCTCAGAGAAGGAGATCAGGACATGAGGTTCAAGAAGGCCGCGGCGCTCTTCGGTGCCGCCGAGATGGCTCGCTCCTGGGTCCGCAAGAACCCGGACGCGGCGCGTCGCTACATCGACAAGGCCAGCAGCACGGTGGACAAGCGCACCGGCGGCAAGTACTCGAGCAAGATCACCGGCGCCTCGGACGCGGCCAAGAAGGCCGTGGCGAAGGAGAGCGGCACCAGCCAGGCCTCCTCCGCGACCGTCCCGGGCAGCACCACCGGCGGTCAGGGCACGGGTGGTCAGGGCACGGGCGGTCAGGGCACCGGCACCACGCCCCCGCCGCCCGGCCAGAGCTCGACCAGCTGAGGCTCGACCGGCCGATATCGCCGCACGGCGCCGTCACCCCTTCCCGGGTGGCGGCGCCGTCGTCGTGCCCGGGGTCGTCATGCCCGAGGTCGTCGTGCCCGGGTGCGTGCCGGACGACCAGGTCAGCTCGCGCGCCGCAGCGCCTGCTCAGACCTCGGTGTCGGCGAGCACCCGCAGCGCGTTGCCGTGGGTCAGGGCGGCCAGGTCCGCCTCCGACCAGCCCCGCTCGGCGAGCGCCGCGACCAGCCGCGGATAGGTGGAGACGTCCTCGAGCCCGACCGGGGTCTCGTCGACCCCGTCGTAGTCCGCGCCGATCCCGACGTGCGCGACCCCGACGACCTCGCGCAGGTGCTCCAGGTGGGCCACCACGTCCGCGAGGGTGGCCACCGGGTCCGGGACGACATCGGTGCGCCCGAGCGTCTCGTCGGCCCGCGCCTGGTTGACGAACTTCGGCACGACGTTGGCCATGACCACCCCGCCGTTGCCGGGGATGCGCGCCAGCACGTCGTCCGGGACGTTGCGCGGGTGGTCGGTGACCGCCCGCGCCCCGGAGTGGCTGAAGACGACCGGCCGCGAGGTGGTGTCGAGGGCGTCGTGCATCGTCTCGGCGCTGACATGGGAGAGGTCGACCATGACGCCCAGGGCGTTCATCCGGGTGACCACCTCCCGGCCGAAGGGGGTGAGCCCGCCGTGCACCCGCTCGTCGGTGGCCGAGTCGGCCCAGCCGGTGTTCTCGTTGTGCGTCAGGGTCATGTACCGCACCCCGCGCCCGGCGAAGGCGGCCAGGTGGTCCAGGGAGTCGGCGATGCAGTGCCCGCCCTCCATCCCGGTCAGCGCGGCGTGGTGCCCGCGCGACCAGATCGCCGTGACGTCGGCCGCGGTGCGGGCCAGCTCGATCTCCGGGTAGCGCCGGCTCATGGCCTCGACGAAGTCGATCTGCTCGTGGGTCGCGGCCACCGCCGCCTCCCCCTGCAGCTCGCACGGCACCCACACCGACCACAGCTGGGCCGCCAGCCCGCCGGCGCGCATCCGCGGCAGGTCGGTGTGCAGCGCCGGCTGCGGCTCGGCCAGGTCGCACCGGTCGAGGTCGTAGCCGGCCAGCTCGCGGTGGTGCCAGGGCAGGTCGTTGTGGCCGTCGAGGACGCGGAGACCGGAACCGAACGCCATGCGCCGGAGTCTTGCATGCTGGGGTCATGCAGGCTGCACGCACCGGGACCCACGACGCCCTCACCGACGTGCCGGGGATCCGGGTCGGTCACGCCACCCGGGACGAGCCGGGCTGGCTGACCGGGACCACGGTCGTGCTGCCGCCGCCCGGGACCGTCGGGGGCATCGATGTGCGCGGGGGCGGGCCCGGCACCCGGGAGAGCGACCTGCTCGACCCGCGGCACCTCGTCGACGCGGTGGACGCCGTCGTCCTCACCGGGGGCAGCGCCTTCGGCCTGGGCACCGCGGACGGGGTGATGGCCGAGCTCTTCGCCCAGGGACGTGGGTGGCCGGCCGGCCAGACCCCGGAGCAGGTGGTGCCGATCGTCCCGGCGATGGTCCTCTTCGACCTCGGCCGGGGCGGCACCTGGGAGCACCACCCCGGCCCGGACGACGGCCGCGCCGCCGTCCTGGCCGCCACCGACGGGCCGGTGCCGGTGGGGTCGGTCGGGGCGGGCTGCGGCGCCGCCGCCGGCGGGCTGCGCGGCGGGATCGGCACGGCCAGCGCGGTGCTCGAGGACGGCACCACGGTGGCCGCGCTGGTGGCCTGCAACGCCCTGGGATCACCGCTCGCGGCGGACGGTCGGCTGCTCGCCCACCCGTCGCTGAGCCCGGCCGAGCAGGCGGCGCTGGGCGAGCCCGACCCGGACCGGGTGGCCGAGCACCGGCGCCGCCGGGCGCAGGCCGCGGCCGCGCTGCGGGCCGGGACGGCGACGACGATCGGGGTGGTGGCCACCGACGCCGACCTCGACAAGGCCGGCTGCAGCATGCTCGCCCGGGTGGCCCACGACGGGCTGGCCCGGGCGGTCTCCCCGGTGCACACCGCCTTCGACGGGGACACCTTCGTCGGCCTGTCCACCCGGGCCCGCGGGCGTCCCGACCCGCTCACCGTGGTCGAGCTGCAGACCGAGGCGGCGCACTGCGTCACCCGTGCCGTGGCCCGGGCCCTGCTCGCGGTCACGACGCTGGACCGCAGCGAGGCCGCCGGTGAGGTGCTGACCGCCTACCGCGACCTGCTGCGACCGGCCGACCCGCAGTGAGGGCTCAGAGGTCGGAGAGGTCCGCCATGCTGGGCCCGGGATCGCGGGGCCCGTCGGTGCGCACGTACCGCAGCTCGCGCCGCCCGAGCCACCAGCAGCCGAGCAGCAGGGCGGCGCTGATCGGTCCGACGACGGCCATCGTCGCGCCGCGCTCGGCCACCGCGACGAAGAGGCACAGCGCGGAGACGAGACCGACCGCCAGGCAGATGATGGCGAGGTAGAGGGCCAGCGAGGCGCGGGTGGCCGCGGACCGCATCCGCCGGTGCGCGACCAGCTCGGACATCAGGCCGAGGATCCACGCGAGCGGCAGCAGCAGGAAGGCGAGCAGACCCCACTCACGGGCACCGCCGAGCTGCTCGCTGAGCAGGGCCAGGCCCAGCGACACCGGCAGCCAGAGCACGACGCACCACCACGCCGCGCGCCGCAGCCGGTGCACCCGCTCGCGCGCGGGCCCGACCGGCAGCACCGTCATCGGTGCGCCGAGGTGCGACATGTCCCGGCGCTCGGCGGCCTCCCGCCGACCGCCGTCGTCGACCGACCGGCGGGCCTCCTCGGCCGCAGCACCCACGGCGGCACCCGCACCGTCGTCGGCGGCACCCGCACCGTCACGCGGGGTCCTGGTCCCGGCCAGCTCGGCGCGCCGTCTGGCCACCTCCCGCTCCCGCGCGACTCGTCGCTCCTCGGCGTCGGCGAGGTAGCGGAAGCGCTGCACCTCGTGCTCCGGCGAGCCGCGGTGGATGCTCAGGGTGCGCCCGGTGGTGGGGTCGGTGATGCTCTCCCGCTGTCGCCACTGGTCCCAGATCGAGCGGCCGCCCATGAGCAGGACGGCGGCCGCGAAGATCCCGAAGAGGACGAGCGTGACGACCGGGTGCGGCTCCGCCTCGACGTCGCCCTCGACGAGCATCCGGCCCAGCACCCCGAGGGCCTGGGCCAGCGGGTACATCAGGAGGGTGACGACGAGCAGCCCGGCGAGGTTGAGGGCCAGCCAGCCGCCCGTGCGCTCCTGGCGCTCCCCGGTCTGCACGTCAGCGCGCTTCCGGGGCGGGCCGGTCCACGGGGTCAGCCGCCGACGGAGTAGTTCGGGGCCTCGACGATGCCCTGGATGTCGTGCGGGTGCGACTCGCGCAGCGAGGCCGACGTGATCCGGACGAACTGCCCCTTCTGCTGCAGCTCGGGCACCGTCCCGGCCCCGACGTAGAACATCGACTGGCGCAGCCCACCGACCATCTGGTGAGCCACCTGGGCCAGCGTGCCGCGGTAGGCCACCCGCCCCTCGATGCCCTCGGGGACGATCTGGTCGTCGGAGGTGATCTCGGCCTGGAAGTAGCGGTCCTTGGAGTAGGACTTCTTGCCGCGGCTGCTCATCGCGCCGAGGCTGCCCATCCCCCGGTAGGCCTTGTACTGCTTGCCGGCGACGAAGATCAGCTCGCCGGGGCTCTCCTCGCAGCCGGCCAGCAGCGAGCCGATCATCACCGACTCGGCGCCGGCGACGATCGCCTTGGCGATGTCGCCGGAGTGCTGCAGGCCGCCGTCGGCGATCACCGGCACCCCGGCGGGGCGGCAGGCCAGCGCGGCGTCGTGCACCGCGGTGATCTGCGGGGCACCGACCCCGGTGACCACCCGGGTGGTGCAGATGGAGCCGGGCCCCACGCCCACCTTCACCGCGTCCACCCCGGCGTCGACGAAGGCCTGGGCCCCCTCGCGGGTGGCGATGTTGCCGCCGATGACCTGGACGTGGCGGGTGGCCGGGTCCTGCTTGAGCCGGCGGATCATGTCGATGAGCAGCCGGACGTGACCGTGGGCGGTGTCGGCGACGAGCACGTCCACCCCGGCGTCGATGAGCCGGGTGGCCCGCTCCCAGGAGTCGCCGAAGTAGCCGATCGCCGCGCCGACGAGCAGCCGGCCCTGGTCGTCCTTGCTGGCGTTCGGGAACTGCTCGCTCTTGACGAAGTCCTTGACCGTGATCAGCCCGGCCAGCCGGCCGGCGTCGTCGACGATCGGCAGCCGCTCGCGCTTGTGCTGGCGCAGCAGCGTGGTCGCGTCCTCGCGGCTGATCCCCACCGGGGCGGTGATCAGCGGCATCGGGGTCATCACGTCGCGCACCAGGGTGGAGGACCACTCGGCGACCGGGGTGAAGCGCAGGTCGCGGTTGGTGATGATCCCGATGAGCGTCTCGTCGTCCTCGACGACCGGCAGCCCGGAGACCCGGTACTCGCCGCAGCGGCGGTCCAGCTCCTCCAGCGTCGCGCCGGGGCCGATGGTGACCGGGTTGGAGATCATCCCGGTCTGGGTCCGCTTGACGAGGTCCACCTGGTAGGCCTGGTCCTCGATCGAGAGGTTGCGGTGCAGCACCCCGATCCCGCCCTGGCGAGCCATGGCGATGGCCATCCGGGACTCGGTGACGGTGTCCATCGCCGCCGAGATCAGCGGGGCGCGCAGGGTCAGCTCGCGGGTGAGCCGGGTGGAGGTGTCCAGGTCGCCGGGAGCGAGCTCGCTGTAGCCGGGCAGCAGCAGGACGTCGTCGTAGGTGAGGCCGACCTTGGCGAAGGGGGCGGGGACCCCGGTCGTCTCGTCACGGTCGCCGGACGGAGCAAGATCCATCGTCCGATGATATCCGGGCCACGCGCGTGCTCCCGACCCCGTCCGGGCCTGCGGAGGGCGACGTGAGGCAGGTCACCGGCCTTGACCGTTCCTTGACCCTCCCATGGGGAGATCCGGGGATCCTTGGGGGAATCCTTACTCCTCACGGGGTGCTCCGGCCCGCACCGCTTCTTAGCGTTGAGCCGACCAGGGGCGCCCCGCCAGGGGCGGCCCCGTCGAGCCCGAGGGGGACTGACGAATGGGTGAGCCGACGCAGCTGCCGGGCCCGGTGGCCGACAGGTGGGAGTGGCAGTACGAGGGTGCCTGCCGGGCCACGGGCAGCGAGCTCTTCTACCACCCGGAGGGTGAGCGGGGGGCCAAGCGCCGGATGCGCGACGCCAGCGCCAAGGAGATCTGCGCCGGCTGCCCGGTGCTGCAGCAGTGCCGCGACCACAGCATCGCCATCCGCGAGCCCTTCGGCGTCTGGGGTGGCCTGACCGAGGACGAGCGCGCCCGGGCGATCGCCGCTGCCGAGCGGACGGCCACCCGCCTGGCCGGCTGAACCAGGCACCACGAGGGCCCACTGACCGCGCCGGAGCACCGGCGCCCACGACCGGCGCGGCCGCCCCTGCCAGGGTGGGGCGGCCGCGCCTCCTCGTGCCACGAGCCTGCCGGGGCACGCACGGTCGGCTCGTGACGAGGGTGCCCGGCCTACCCGGCCTACCCTGGAGCGGTGAGCGCACCGCAGGAGATCTCCATCCGTGACGACCGGATCCGGCTGGGTCAGCTGCTCAAGCTGGCCGGGCTCGTCGAGGACGGCGTCATGGCCCGCGAGCTGATCCAGCAGGGCGAGGTGCTCCTGGACGGCGAGGTCGAGACCCGCCGCGGGGCGCAGGTGCGCCCCGGCCAGGTGGTCTCGCTCGGCGGCGAGGAGGTGCTCGTGCGCCAGGGCGAGCCGGAGGTCGACGTCCCCTGGTGAACCCTCACCCGGTGTGGTGCACCTCCTGCAGGCCGTAGACCGGGGTGTCGATCCCCTCGAGCCGGGCCTTGAGCTGCAGCGCCAGGTACAGCGAGTAGTGCCGTGACTGGTGCAGGTTGCCGCCGTGCATCCACAGGTTCTCGACCTGGGTGGGCTTCCACATGTTGCGCTGCTCGCCCTCCCACGGCCCGGGGTCCTTCGTGGTGTCGGACCCGATCCCCCAGCACTTGCCGAGGCGGTCGGCGGTCTCCGGGTCGACCAGGTCGGCCACCCAGCCGTTCATCGAGCTGTAGCCGGTCGCCAGCACCACCACGTCGGCCGGCAGCCGGGTCCCGTCCTCCAGGACGACCGCGTCCTCGGTGAGGTGGTCGATCTGCCCGTGCACCAGCGCCACCTCGCCGTCGGCGACGAGCTCGGCGGCGCCCACGTCGATGTAGTAGCCGGAGCCGCGGCGCAGGTACTTCATGAAGAGCCCGGAGCCGTCGTCGCCCCAGTCGTGCCAGAAGCCGGCCGCCTCCAGCCGCGCGTAGAAGTCCTTGTCCTGCTCGGCCATGGTCTCGTAGGCGGGGATCTGGAAGGCGGGCATGATCCGGTACGGGATCGACGCGAAGATGAGGTCGGCCTTCTCGGTGGTGATCCCGGCGGCCAGGGCCCGCTCGGAGTACAGGTCTCCCAGCCCGTGCTCCATGAGGCTGTGGCTCTTGACGATGTGCGTCGACGAGCGCTGCACCATGGTCACCTCGGCGTCGTGCTCCCACAGCGCCCCGCAGATGTCGAAGGCCGAGTTGTTGCTGCCGATGACCACCACCTTCTTGCCGGCGTACGCGTCCGGTCCCGGGTGTGCGGACGAGTGGTGCAGGTCGCCGGCGAAGTCCTCCGCCCCGTCGATCTCGGGGAGCCGCGGCTTGCCGGACATCCCGGTGGCGAAGACGACGTGCTCGGGCGTCAGGGTGAGCCGCTCGCCGTCACGATCCACCTCCACCCGCCAGCGCTGGTCCTGCTCGGACCACGTGGCCCGCTGCACGGTGGTGCTCGACCAGTAGGGCACCTCCATGATCGAGACGTAGGACTCCAGCCAGTCGCCGATCTTGTCCTTGGGGGCGAAGACCGGCCAGGTGTCCGGGAACTTCAGGTACGGCAGGTGGTCGTACCAGACCGGGTCGTGCAGGCACAGGGACTTGTACCGCTGGCGCCACTGGTCCCCCGGCCGGGAGTGCCGGTCGACGACCAGCGCGGGCACGTCCAGCTGTCGCAGCCGGGCGCCGAGCGCGATCAAGCCCTGCCCGCCGCCGATGACCAGCACGTAGGGCTGCTCGGTGACGCCGAGCGCGTCGGTCTCCTGCTGACGCCGTTCCTTCCAGGTGATCCGCTCCTTGTCGGCGCCGTGCGCAGCGCCCATGGGGCGGTGGGTGCCCCGCGGCTCCTCGTGCCCGGTGAGCTCGTAGAGCGCGGTGAGCAGCGTCCAGCCACGGTCCTGCCCGTCCTCCTGCACCAGACGCAGCAGCCCGTAGCCGCGGCCGACCGACGTCTCGAAGGCGATCCAGGCCGTCACCACCCCGTCGGCGAGCTCGGGTGCCTCGGTCACCGTGAAGCCGTGCGGGGAGACCCGGTCGGCGACGGCCGCGACCAGGTCGGCGACGCCGCTGCGGCCCTCCACGGTCTTGAGGTTCCAGGTGAAGGCGACCAGGTCTCGCCAGTAGCTGTCGGTGGCGAAGAGGCCGGCCGCCGCCTCCGGGTCGGCCGCGGAGAGCGCGCGCTCGAAGCGGTCCAGCCACTGCTGGGTCCGCGTCAGCGGGTCTCCCGGAGCCTCGTCCGTGCGGGCGGTGGCGTCGACGGTCTGGGTCATGGCTACCTCCTGATCAGCCCGGCGCGGCGCTGCGCCGGGTGCTGAGCCGACCACGCCCGGCACCGGGGGCGACAGGGTTGCAGGAGGTTGCACGGGCCGCTCCCTGTCCTGCGGCGCCGCACCGCCCTATCCTCGGAGGCAGGAAGGACCCCATGTCGATCACCGCCAGCGACCACGGCGCGGTGGCGCCGGGCACCGACCTGCGGCTGCGGGCGCACGAGCTCCGCAGCATGCACGACGCCGTGCTCTCCGGCAGCCGACCGGCGCAGCACCCGCGCGCCCTGGTGTCCCGGTCGTGGCAGCGGGTGCTGGCCGCTGGACTGCCCGCCGACCGTTCCGGCGAGCGGGAGCCGACCCCCTTCGCCGAGGTCGAGCGGCGCCGGCACGACTCCCCGCTGCACCTGGTCATCGACGAGCTGCGCAGGGTGCTCACCTCGGTGGCCGATGCCTCCCACTTCCTCATGGTCGTCACCGATCCAGACGGCGTCGTGCTCTGGCGGGAGGGCTCGGCCGCGGTCCGGCACCAGGCCGACCGGCTGGGCTTCCTAGAGGGCGCGGTGTGGACCGAGACCCAGGTCGGCACGAACGCCATCGGGACCGCCCTGGCGGAGGGGTGCCCGGTCGAGCTCTTCTCCGCGGAGCACTTCCAGCAGGCCCAGCACCCCTGGTACTGCAGCGCCTGGCCGATGCACGACCCGCGGACCGGGCAGCTGCTGGGTGTGGTCGACGTCTCCGGGCCGGCGCTGACCCTGCACCCGGCGATCCGCGCTCTCGTCGAGAGCGCGGTCCGCCTGGCCCGCGCCCGGCTGGTCGAGCTGCACCGCGAGCAGCTGTCCCGGCTGCGTCGACGCACCGAGCCGCTGCTCGCCGGGGGGCACGGTCCGGTGCTGGTCGTCGACGACGAGGGATGGGTCGCGCACCATCGCGGGATGGCCGCGCCCGAGCGGGTGGAGGCTCCGGCCGGGGACCGCTGCCTGCTCGTCCCCGGCCTGGGCCGGTGCCGCCCGGAGCGGCTCGACGTGGGGTGGGTGCTGCGGCCGGAGGCCAGCGGTCAGAGGGTGGTCGCGCACCTGCACCGCGGCACCGGCCGGCTGCAGGTCGTCTCCGGGGAGGGCGACTGGCAGGTGGTCCTCAGCCGCCGCCGCACCGACCTGCTTAGCTGCCTGGCCGGCGCCGGGGAGGACGGGCTGTCGGCCGCACAGCTGAGCCTCGCGGTCTACGGCGACACCACCCACGTGGTGACGGTGCGCGCCGAGGTCTCCCGGCTGCGCCGGCAGGTGGGCGGGCTGGTGGCCTCCTCGCCCTACCGGGTGGCCGCGGGGGTCACCCTCAGCACGACGGGCTGAGACTCACCCGTCGGCGAGCATCCAGTCGAGAGCCTCCTCGACGTGGATCGCCGTCGTGTCGTGCAGCGGCACCCCGACGTCGTCCGGCTCCAGCAGCAGGCTCAGCTCGGTGCCGGCGAGCACGACCGCCTCGGCGCCGCGGTCGACCAGACCCTGGGCGACCCGGCGGAAGACCTTGCGCGAGGAGTCGTGGATGACCCCGTGGACGAGCTCGTCGTAGATGATCCGGTCGACCTCGTCGATCTCCGGCTCGTCCGGGCGCAGCACCTCCAGCCCGTGCTGCTGCAGCGGGCCGACGTAGAAGTCGGCGCGGGTGGTGGTGGCGGTGGCCAGCAGCCCGATCTTGTGCTGGCGGCTGGCCTGCACCCGGCGGGCGGCGGCCTCGGCGATGTGGATGAAGGGGATGTCCACGCTGCCGGCCACCTGGTCGGCGACGGCGTGCATGGTGTTCGCCGCGAGCAGCATGCCCTCGGCCCCGGCGCGCTCCAGGCCCTGCGCGGCGTCGCTGAGGATCTGCGCCATCGCGTCCCAGTCGCCCTCGCGCTCGGCGGCGTCCACCGGGGCGAAGTCGACGCTGCTGACCAGCACCCGGGCACCGTGCAGCCCGCCGAGGCGGTGCTCCACCCCTTCGTTGAGCAGGCGGTAGTACTCCGCCGTCGCCGACCAGCCCAGGCCTCCGATGACACCGAGGAGCTTCATGCCCCCCACCCTACGGAACGGCGCGGACCGGGGAGGGCGCGACCGGAGGGTGAACACCCGGCGGGCGCCGGGACCCCGCTGCCTACAGTGGTGCCCGTGAAGGTGCTGCTGCTGGAGAACATCCACGAGGTCGCTCACGAGGCGCTGGTCGACGCCGGCTACACGGTCGACACCCGCTCCGGGGCGCTCGACGAGACCGAGCTCATCGAGGCGCTCGAGGGCGTCGACATGCTCGGCATCCGGTCCAAGACCCAGATCACCGCCGAGGTGCTGCGCGCCCGGCCCGAGCTGCAGGCGATCGGTGCCTTCTGCATCGGCACCAACCAGATCGACCTGGAGGAGGCGGCCCAGGCCGGGACCGTCGTCTTCAACGCCCCCTTCTCCAACACCCGCAGCGTCGTCGAGCTGGCGATGGCCGAGATCATCTCGATGGCCCGCCACCTCACCGACAAGAACGCCGCGCTGCACGCCGGCGTCTGGGACAAGTCGGCGAAGGGGGCCCACGAGGTCCGCGGCCGCAGCCTGGGCATCGTCGGCTACGGCAACATCGGCAGCCAGCTCTCGGTGATCGCCGAGGCCTTCGGCATGCACGTCAGCTACTACGACCTCGACGACAAGCTGCCGCTGGGCAACGCGCGCCGCTGCGACAGCCTCGAGGAGCTGCTGCAGTCCTGCGAGACGGTCACCCTGCACGTCGACGGGCGCAACGGCAACGCCGGCAACTTCGGCGCCGAGCAGTTCGCGCTGATGCGTCCGCGCAGCCTCTTCCTCAACCTCTCCCGCGGATTCGTCGTCGACCTCGAGGCGCTGCGGGACAGTCTCGTCAGCGGGCACGTCGCCGGCGCCGCGGTGGACGTCTTCCCGAGCGAGCCGAAGTCGGCCGGGGACCCCTTCACCTCGTGCCTGCAGGGCCTGCCGAACGTCATCCTCACCCCGCACGTCGGCGGCTCCACCGAGGAGGCGCAGTACGACATCGGGCGCTACGTCTCGGCCAAGCTGCGTGACTACCAGAGCACCGGGGCGACGACCATGTCGGTCAACGTGCCCGGGGTGACCGCCCCCCAGGCGGTCGGCGACACCCGGATCCTGCACCTGCACCGCAACGTGCCGGGGGTGCTGGCCCGGGTCAACACGATCCTCTCCGAGGGCGGCGCCAACATCGACGGCCAGCAGCTGTCGACGAAGGGCGAGTACGGCTACGCCGTCACCGACCTCGCCGGGTCGGTGGACCAGGCGGTCGTCGACCGGCTGCGCGCGCTGGAGGAGACCGTCGAGGTCCGCCTCATCAGCACGCTCTGAACGACAGCACGCTCTGAGGGACGCGCTCGGAGGCGGCTCGTCGCTCAGCTCGCGGCGACCTCGGGCTCGGCCCGACGCTCCCCCAGCAGCGCAGCCACCCGCCGCGGCGGGCGCTGGGCCAGCACCAGCCCGGCCAGCACGACCCCTGCGCCGGCGAGCTCGAGCAGGCTGGGCTGCTCGCCGCGCACCGCCCAGCCGAGCAGCAGCGCCACCGGCGGCACCGCCAGCACCCAGGAGACGACCCGCGAGCTCGGGTAGCGGTGCATCAGCGAGTAGAAGATGCCGTAGCCGACCAGGGTGGAGACCACCGCGGTCCACAGCGCCGAGACCAGCGGCCGCCAGCCGAGATCGGTGACGGTGGCCACGACGACCGCCGGCCCGTCGACCACCAGCGACAGCGCGATCATCGGCAGCGGCACGACGAGCGAGGACCAGACGACGAGGCCGAGACCGCCGGAGACGCCGCGGGCCCGGACGAGCACGTTGCCGGCGGCCCAGCTGAGCCCGGCGAGCAGGCACAGCGCGAAGGGGACGAGGCTCGCCGAGGCCTGCCCGGCCGCGACGGGCACCATCCCGACGAGAGCGAGGGCGATGCCGGCGGCGACGGTGCGGCTCACCCGCTCCCCCAGGACCAGCGCGGCGCCGAGGATGGTCAGCGGCACCTGGACCTGCAGCACGAGCGCGGCCATGCCGCTGGGCATACCCAGGTGCAGCGCGAGGTAGAGGAAGCCGAACTGGCCCACCGAGATGCCCGCGCCGACCCCGGCCAGCACCCACCAGGACACCGCCGGGCGGGGCACGAGCAGGATCGCCGGCAGCAGCACGAGGAGGAAGCGCAGCGCGGCGAAGAGGAAGGGCGGGACCCCTTCGAGGCCCCAGTCCATGACGATGAAGTTGCTGCCCCAGATGAGGGCCATCAGGGCAGCGAGGGCGGTGTCACGGCGGGTCATGAGAGCCATCCTCACGCGCCGATCCATGCAGCACCAGCGAATGATCGCACCTAGATCCATGTACGGTGAGTACATGATGGATCTGGCGGCGGTGAGCACCCTGCGCGCGGTGGCCGAGCACGGCACGGTGATCGCCGCGGCCGAGGCGATCGGGTACACCCCCAGCGCCGTCTCCCAGCAGGTCAAACGCCTGGAGCGCCAGCTCGGGCTGCCGCTGCTGGAGCGGGTCGGCCGCGGGGTGATGCTCACCGACCACGGGCGCCAGCTGTGCGAGGCCGGCGGCGAGGTGCTCGCCCACGTCGAGGCCGTGCAGGCACGCATCCACGCCGAGGTGGGGCAGGTCAGCGGCCACCTGCGGGTGGCCGCCTTCTCCACGGCGATCCGCGGCATGCTGGCGCCGGTGGCCAGCCGGCTGCTGCGCGAGCACCCCGGGCTCGAGCTGACCCTGACCGACACCGAGCCCTGGGCCGCGGTCGACGTCGTCGCCTCCGGCCGGGCGGAGATCGGCGTCGCCCACTCCTGGGGCGAGATGGCCCTGGTCATCCCCGAGCACGTCGTGGCCACCCCGGTGCACCACGACATCGCCGACGTCGTCGTGCCGGCGGAGCACCCGCTCGCCGAGCAGACCGAGGTGGCCGCGGCCGCACTCGTGGAGGAACGCTGGGTGGCCACCCCGGAGGGCACGATCTGCCGGCAGTGGCTGGACCACATGCACGGCCTGGCCGGGCGCCGCCCGCGGGTGACGCACGTCTCGCCCGAGTACGACGTGCACCTGGCGATGGTTGCGGCCGGCCTGGGCGTGGCGCTGGTGCCGCGGATGGGGCGCTCGCCGCTGCCCGAGGCCACCCGGGCGCTGCGGGTGCGCGACCCGGAGCCCACCCGTGAGGTGGTCGCCCTGCACCGCCGCTCGATGACCAGCTCCCCCGCCGTGCAGGCCGTCGTCGAGGCCCTGGCTGCGGGCTGAGAACGACGACGGGGGCGGCCCACCGGTGAGGTGGTGCCGCCCCCGTCGGGGTCGTCGGCGATGGTGCGCCGACCGGGTCGGTCAGTGGCTGTGGCCGTGACCGCCCTCGTCCTCGTCGGCCTCCGGCTTCTCCACGACGAGCGTGTCGGTGGTCAGCACCATGGAGGCGATCGACGCGGCGTTGACCAGCGCGGAGCGGGTCACCTTCACCGGGTCGATGACACCGGCGGCGACCAGGTCGCCGTACTCGCCGGTGGCGGCGTTCAGGCCCTGGCCCGGGGAGAGCTCCTGGACCTTGGAGACCGCGACGTAGCCCTGCAGGCCGGCGTTGTCGGCGATCCAGCGCAGCGGCTCGACCGCGGCCTTGCGCACGATCGCGGCACCGGTGGCCTCGTCGTCGGCGAGGTCGAGGTCGTCGATCGCGGAGACCGCGTGCACCAGCGAGGAGCCGCCGCCGGCGACGATGCCCTCGTCGATGGCCGCGCGGGTCGCCGAGATGGCGTCCTCGATGCGGTGCTTCTTCTCCTTGAGCTCGACCTCGGTGTGCGCGCCGACCTTGATGACGCAGACGCCGCCGGCGAGCTTGGCCAGCCGCTCCTGCAGCTTCTCCCGGTCCCAGTCGGAGTCGGTCCGCTCGATCTCCGCCTTCAGCTCGGCCACCCGGCCCTCGACGGCGGCGCTGTCGCCCTGGCCGTCGATGATCGTCGTGGTGTCCTTGGTGATGGCGATGCGCCGGGCCTGGCCGAGCACCTCGAGCCCGACCTGGTCGAGCTTGAGGCCGACCTCCTCGGCGACGACCTGGCCGCCGGTGAGGATGGCCATGTCCTGCAGCATCGCCTTGCGGCGGTCGCCGAAGCCGGGGGCCTTGACCGCGGCGACGTTGAAGGTGCCGCGGATCTTGTTGACCACGAGGGTGCTCAGGGCCTCGCCCTCGACGTCCTCGGAGATGATCAGCAGCGGCTTGCCGGCCTGGACGACCTTCTCCAGCAGCGGCAGCAGGTCCTGCACGGTGGAGACCTTGCCCTGCACGAGCAGCACGTAGGCGTCCTCGAGGACGGCCTCCATGCGCTCGGTGTCGGTGACGAAGTAGCCCGAGATGTAGCCCTTGTCGAACTGCATGCCCTCGGTGAAGTCGAGGACGGTCTCGGCGGTCGAGGACTCCTCGACGGTGATGACACCGTCCTTGCCGACCTTGTCGAAGGCCTCGGCGATGGTGCCGCCGATCTGCTCGTCCTGCGCGGAGAGGGAGGCGACCTGGGCGATCTCCTCCTTGCCCTCGACCTCGCGGGCGGTCTGCAGCAGCCGGTCGGAGACCGCGGCGACGGCCTGGTCGATGCCGCGCTTGAGGCCGGACGGGGCGGCGCCGGCGGCGACGTTGCGCAGGCCCTCCTTGACCATGGCCTGGGCGAGCACGGTGGCGGTGGTGGTGCCGTCACCGGCGACGTCGTTGGTCTTGGTGGCGACCTCCTTCGCCAGCTGGGCGCCGAGGTTCTCGTAGGGGTCCTCGAGCTCCACCTCGCGGGCGATGGTCACGCCGTCGTTGGTGATCGTCGGGGCGCCCCACTGCTTGTCGATGACGACGTTGCGGCCCTTGGGGCCGAGGGTCACCTTGACGGCGTTGGCGAGCTGGTCGACGCCGCGCTGGAGGGCGTCACGGGCGGAGTCGTTGAACTCCAGTTCCTTGGCCATGTCAGTCCTTTGGTTCGGTGATGGTCTGCGGGTGCGGGCACGCTCGGAGGGCGCACGCGCAGCGCCCCGGGGAGCCCGGGTGGGCCCGCCCGGGGCGCTGGTGGTCGTCGGCCGCGGCCTCCCGTCGGGGAGGGCGGCTCACGACAGGGTCGTCAGCCGACGATCGCGAGCACGTCGCGGGCGCTGAGGATGAGGTAGTCGGCGCCGCCGTGCTTGACCTCGGTGCCGCCGTACTTGCTGTAGATGACGCGGTCGCCGACGGAGATGTCCATCGGGACGCGCTCGTCACCGTCGTCGTTGAAGCGGCCGGGGCCGACGGCGACGACCTCGCCCTCCTGCGGCTTCTCCTTGGCGGTGTCCGGGATGACGAGACCGGAGGCCGTGGTCTGCTCGGCGTCGACCGCCTGCACGACGATGCGGTCCTCGAGCGGCTTGAGCGAAACCGACACGATGGCTCCTTCTGTTGGTTCACGAGTGCTGATGAGGTTGGCGGGTGCTCGTGCCGGACGCCGTCGCGGGGGTCGCCCAGCCGGTCGCACTCTGGCACTCACCAACGGCGAGTGCCAGGTCTCAATCTATGCACCTGGTTGGCACTCGGTCAACCTGAGTGCCAGCGGCGTGGGCGGCGGCTCGACCGGCCCGCCCGGGACCCGTACCCGGACCGTGACCGCAGCACGGCCCCGGCGCTGTCGCACGAGCCCCACGAAGGGTCTATCGTGACGGCCGTCACACCTGGTGGCGGGCCTGTCGACCGTGCACCGGACCACCGACGCGGACAGACGACGAGGTCACCATGCCGGACCAGCCGGAGCAGCCGCCCCCGACGGCCACCGAGGCCACCAGCCGCCGCACCGTGCTGCGGGCCGGCGCCGGGGTGCTGGGGCTGGCGGTCATCGGCGCGGCCGCCTACGACGCCGCCTCCTCAGGCGGCGGATCCGGCGCCCGCACCAACCTCACCCTGGTCGCCCCGGCCAGCGCCGGGGGCGGCTGGGACAGCGCCGCCCGGGAGGCGCAGCAGGCGCTGCGCGCCAACGCCATCGTCACCAACAGCACGGTGCTCAACATCCCGGGCGCCGGGGGGACCATCGGCCTCAGCGAGGTCGTCAACTCGCTGCGCGGCGACGCCACCAACCTCATGGTCATGGGGATGGTCATGCTCGGAGCCATCGAGGTCAACGGCTCCGGGGTGACCATGGAGGAGGTCACCCCGATCGCCCGGCTCACCGACGACTACGACGTCGTCGTCGTCCCCGCCGACTCGCCGCTGCAGTCGATGGACGACCTCGTCGCCGAGTGGACCCAGGACCCCAGCGGCTTCACCTGGGGCGGCGGCTCGCTCGGCTCGGTCGACCAGATGATCATCGCCCAGCTCGCCCTCGGCGAGGAGATCGACCCGCCCGACGTCAGCTACCTCGCCTACTCCGGCGGCGGCGAGCTGGCCACCTCGCTGCTCTCGGGGACGATCCGCGCCTCGGTCAGCGGCTACCAGGACTTCAAGGACCAGGTGGACGCCGGCCGGCTGCGCGCGCTGGCGGTGTGCGCCCCGGAGCCGGTGGACATCATCGACCTGCCCACGCTGCGCGACGAGGGCTACGACGTGAGCATCACCAACTGGCGCGGCGTCGTCGCCCCACCGGGCATCACCGACGAGGAGCGCGCCGAGCTCGAGGCCATCGTCACCGAGTGGGTGCAGACCCCGGAGTGGCAGGACGCGATCACCCGCAACCAGTGGACCAACACCTTCCTCGTCGGCGCCGAGTTCGAGACCTACCTGCAGGAGCAGACCGAGTACGTCGCCGGCATCTGGGAAGAGTTCGGCTACTGATGAGCCGCCGCGACGACCCCACCCCGAAGACCGCCACCCGGCAGAAGGAGCACCCATGACCGTCCTCGTCGCCTACGCGCACACCCCCGAGGGTGAGGCCGCGCTGCGGCACGGCCGCCGCCTGGCCAGCAAGGACGGCAGCGACCTGGCCGTCTTCGACCTCGACGAGTCCTCCAGCGCCGACGACCACGGCATCGACCCCACCGTCGCCGACGGCGAGGGCGAGAGCAGCCGCTGGTACGCCCGGGCCAGCGAGAGCCGCAGCGCTGCCGGCGACCTCCTCGACCTGGCCGCCGAGCTCGACGTCGAGCTGATCGTCGTCGGGGTCCGCCGCCGCTCCCCCATCGGCAAGCTCGTGCTCGGCTCGAACGCCCAGCAGATCATCATCGACGCCCATGTCCCGGTGCTCGCGGTGAAGTCGGAGGCGTCGTGAGCTCCACGGCCGACGCCGTGACCCGGGCGCCCTCGCCCCGGCACGGCGCCTGGACCGGACGCGGCGGACTCGTGCTCGCCGGACTGATGCTCGCCCTCGGGATCTACCTCACCCTCGGCATCGTGACGATGGAGGTGCCCGAAGGGGCGGAGAGCCCGGGTCCCACCTTCGTCCCCACCATCGTCGCCGTCGGCTGCTACCTGCTGGCCGCGCTCATCGCCTGGCAGACCTGGCGGCACCCGGAGGACCCGACGCACGAGGAGCCGCTGGACGCCTACGGCGGTGAGCACGCCACCTTCAGCGACTGGCGCGCGGTGGGCATCTGCGTGCTCGGCTTCCTCGCCTTCGCGCTGCTGCTGCAGCCGCTGGGCTGGATCCTCGCGGCGGCCCTGCTCTTCTGGTCGGTGGCGGTGGCGATGGGCTCGCGCAAGGGGCTGACCGACGTGGCCGTGGCGCTGGTGATGTCCAGCGTCGTCCAGCTGGCCTTCTCGGCCGGGCTCGGCCTCAACCTGCCGGCCGGCATCCTCGAGGGGGTCGTGTAGCCGATGGAGACCCTCGACCTGCTGCTCGGCGGCCTGGGTGACGCGATCACCCCGATGAACCTGCTGTGGGTGACCATCGGCTGCCTGCTCGGCACCTCCGTCGGGGTCCTGCCCGGGCTGGGCTCGGCGATGGCGGTCGCGCTGCTGCTGCCGGTGACCTTCTCGCTGGACCCGACAGCCGCCTTCATCATGTTCGCCGGGGTCTACTTCGGCGGGCTCTTCGGCGACTCGACGATGGCCATCCTCATGAACACCCCCGGCGGCGGGACAGCCATCGCCAGCACCTTCGAGGGGCACCGGATGGCCCAGCTGGGGCGTGCCCCGCAGGCCCTGGCGACCTCGGCGATCGGCGCCTTCACCGGCGGCATCATCGCCACCGTCATCGTCGTCTTCTTCGCCCCGCGGCTGGCCGAGCTGGCGCTGCTCTTCGGCCCGGCCGAGTACTTCGCGCTGTCCGTCTTCGCCTTCCTGGCGATCGCCTCGGTGGTCTCGGACTCGGTGATCAAGGGAATGGCCTCGCTCGTCATCGGCCTCGCCCTGGCGCTCGTCGGCATCGACGGGATCAGCGGCGCGCAGCGGATGACCTTCGGCAGCGCCGAGCTCTTCGACGGCATCTCGATCATCGTCATCACCGTCGGCACGCTGGCCCTTGGCGAGGTCTTCCACGTGGCCTCGCGGATCCACCGGCGGCTGCCGCCGGAGGCCCAGGCGATGCAGGGGCGCCCCTTCCTGTCCCGCGCGGAGTTCAAGGAGGCGATGCCGGCCTGGCTGCGCGGCACCGCCTTCGGCGTCCCCTTCGGTGTCATCCCGGTCGGCGGCGGCGAGGTGCCCACCTTCCTCGCCTACGGCACCGAGCGGCGGCTGGACCGCCGCCGCAAGAACCCGCAGTTCGGCAAGGGCGCCATCCGCGGGCTGGCCGCACCGGAGGCCGCGAGCAACGCGACCTCCGGCACGGCGATGGGCGCTCTGCTGGCCATGGGGCTGCCCACCTCGGCGACCGCGGCGATCATGCTGGCCGCCTTCCGGCAGTACGGGCTGCAGCCGGGTCCGCTGCTCTTCGAGCGCAGCGCCGATCTCGTCTGGGCGCTGCTGGCGAGCTTCTTCGTCGGGCTGGTCGTGCTGCTCATCATCAACCTGCCCTTCGCCCCGCTGTGGGCGAAGCTGCTGCTCATCCCCCGGCCGTACCTCTACGCCGGGATCGCCGTCTTCTGCGGGCTCGGCGTCTACGCCACCGCGTCCTCGGTCGCCGACCTGCTGCTCGTGCTGGCCATCGCGCTGGTCGGGCTGCTGCTGCGCCGCTTCGGCTACCCGCTGGCGCCGCTGATGATCGGTGTCGTGCTCGGGCCGATCGCCGAGACCAGCCTGCGCAACGCGCTCATCGCCAGCGACGGCGACTACGGCACGCTCGTCGGCAGCAGCATCACGATCACCCTCTACGTCGCGCTGCTGCTCGTCGTGCTGGTCACCGCGGGGGCGAAGGTGCGCGGGCGGCTCTCCCGGGACACCTGAGGTCCCGGGCCCGCTCAGACGGGCGTGCCGGGGAGCAGGACGACGAAGCGCTCGGCCGTGCAGGTGAGCTCCGTGCCCTCCTCGAGGGAGCGCTCCACCTCGGCGCGGTCGACCTCGACCTCGGAGACCTCGACGCGCGAGCCGTCCTGCAGGGTGCGTCCGTCGATGCGGACGCCGGTGCCGCCGACGAGCGCGGTCCCCTCGGGCCAGACGACGCCGAGCGGGTCGGCGTCACCGTAGGCGTCGGCCACCCGCAGGCAGGGGTCGTCCTGCACCGCCGCGACCTCCATCGCCCGGACGGTCACGGCCCGGTACTCCTCGGGGTCGGCCCAGGTCCACCGGTTCGTCGCCAGCGCCGCCCCGTCGCCCTGGGCCACGGTCGTGACGAAGGTGTAGGGCTCGGTCTCGGCCGCGTCGGCGTCGCCGCCGGTGCAGGCGCCCAGCAGGGATACCGCGGCAAGGGGCAGCACAGCAGCCAGCGCCCTCGGCGCGCGTGCCGGGCCGGACTCTCTCATTCGCCCCCTGTAGCTCCCCACCTCGTCATCACCCATCTCGCTCACCCTTCGTCGTCCTCCCACCGTTCACGGTAGACCGGCGTCCTGCCGGGTGGAGGTATCTCGACGCGCCCCAGCGCGACCCATCACCTCCACCCAGGCGGATCACCTCCACCCGACGCACGGCAACCCCTTCGGTGGAGGTATCTCGGCGGGTGGAGGTATCCCGACGCGCCCTGGCGCGACCCATCACCTCCACCCGGCAGCTCGTCCCCTTCGGTGGAGGTATCCCGACGCGCTCAGGCGCGACCCATCACCTCCACCCAGGCGGATCACCTCCACCCACCGCACGCCCACCCCCTTCGGTGGAGGCATCTCGACGAGCACAGGTCTCCCGACCGCGCACCCGACACGGGACCCGGTCGGGCATGGACAATGGCTGCTCGTGGACCCGAGCACCGTGCGCTGGCTGGCCTCCCCCGAGGGGCAGGCCATGCTGCGGGCGCTGCCGGAGTACCGCGAGACCGACGCCGTCGCCGTGGCCAGCGACCTGCGCGCCCGCGGGCTGACCCCCGAACGGGCCTCGGCGCTGCTGACCCAGCAGCGGCTGCGCGCCCGGGCAACCGACAAGTTCGGTGAGTTCGCCGCCGGGATGCTCTTCACCGCCGACGGGCTGGAGCAGGCCAGCCGGGTCGAGGTCGCCGCCGGGCACGCGGGCCGCTTCGCCGCCGCGAGCCTGGCCACCGTGCACGACCTCGGCTGCGGCATCGGGGCCGACGCGATCGCGATGAGCGCCCTCGGGGTCACCGTGCACGCGGTCGACGCCGACGCCGTCACCGCCGCCGTGGCCGACGTCAACCTGCGCCCCTGGCCGGACAGCCGGGCCCGGCACGGCACCGCTGAAGGGGTGAGCCTGCCGGCCGACCCGCTGCGGGCCCGTGCCGGCGCCTGGCTCGACCCGGCCCGGCGCACCCCGGGCGTCGCCGACGCCCACGGCCGCACCCGCCGTGTCTTCCGGCTCGAGGACCTCCGCCCGACCTGGGAGCACGTGCTCTCCGTCGCCCGCGATGTCCCGGCCACCGGGGTCAAGCTCGCCCCGTCGCTGCCGCACGACGTGCCCCCGCTGGGCACCGAGGCGCAGTGGACCTCCTTCGGCGGCACCGCCCTGGAGTGCGCGGTGTGGTGGGGGCCGCTGGCCACCCACCACGGGCGCAGCGCCCGGGTGCTGCGCCGCGGCGCTCCCCCGGTCGAGGTGGACCAGCGCGCCGCCGACGACGACCCGCCGACCGTCGCTGCCCTGGCCGCGCTGGGGCCGTGGCTCTACGAGGCGGACCGGGCGGTCGTCCAGGCCGGCCTCGTCGGCGCGGTCACCGCCGCCACCTCCGGCGCCGAGCTCGAGCCGGGCCTGGGCTACGTCACCAGCGGCGAGCGGGTCGAGCTCGGCTACGCCCGCCGCTACCGGGTGCTGGAGGCCATGCCCTTCTCCGTGAAGCGGCTGCGCGGCTGGCTGCGCGAGCACCAGCTCACCGGCCTGACCATCAAGAAGCGCGGCATCCGCCTCGACGAGCACCAGCTGCGCCGCCAGCTGAAGATCGGCCGGGCCGACGGCGACCAGGCCACCGTGCTGCTCACCCGGGTCGCCGGCGAGCAGACCGTGCTCGTGCTCACCGCCGACCCCGACGAACCCCCGACCTCCTGACCGCGCCTGTTGTCGAGGAGCCCGTGGGGCGAAGGGGGCTCGCGTAGCCTTCGCCCCGTGCCCTCACCTCGCCTCGCCCTGATCGCCTGCACCAGCGCCCTGGTGGTCACCGCCTGCGCCGGCAGCGACGGCTCCGGCCGCGCCTCCGGCGGCGGCTCCTCGACGAGCGGCAGCGACGGCGCCTCCTCCGTCTCCAGGTCGCCGTCGAGCACCGCCAGCCCGTCGAGCACGGCCAGCCCGAGCGTGAGCAGCTGCGTGCAGCAGACCGCCGACGCGCTCTCCCCCACCGAGCAGGCCGGCCAGCTGATCATGGCCGCGCTGGAGCCAGGTGCCGGCAGCACCGGCCTCGACCCCTACATCCGCGACCAGGGCCTGGGCTCGATGCTCTACCTCGGCGGCTGGCAGGACGCGGGCACCGTCGCCGCGGCGAGCACCCACCTGCAGCAGGTCGCGCCCGAGGCCGACGGCACCACCATCGGCATGCTCGTCGCCGCCGACCAGGAGGGCGGCGAGGTGCAGCAGCTGACCGGCTCCGGCTTCTCCACCATCCCCAGCGGGCTGGAGCAGGCGCAGATGTCCCCCGACGAGCTGCGTACCGCCGCCGAGGGCTGGGGCGACGAGCTGCGTGCCGCCGGCGTCAACGTCAACCTCTCCCCCGTCGCCGACACCGTCCCCGAGGAGATCGGCACCGGCAACGCCCCGATCGGCCGCTTCGGCCGGCAGTACGGCTCCACCCCGGAGGCGGCGGCCCAGGGCGCCAGCGACTTCGCCTACGGGATGCTGCGCGCCCAGGTCCAGCCGACGGTCAAGCACTTCCCCGGGCTGGGCCGGGTCACCGGCAACACCGACATGACCGCCGAGGGGATCACCGACGACGTCGCCGACACCGACGACCCCTACCTCGAGCCCTTCGCCGAGACCATCGACACCGGCACCCGCATCGTCATGGTCAGCTCGGCCCGCTACCCGCAGCTCGACCCCGAGGAGCCGGCGCTCTTCTCCGAGCCGATCGTCACCGACCTGCTGCGCGAGCAGATGGGCTTCGAAGGGGTGGTCATCACCGACGACGTGGGCGCCGCCGAGGCGGTGGCCGCCTACCCGGTGGCCGAGCGGGCCACCGGCTTCATCGACGCCGGCGGCGACATCGTACTCACCGCCAGCCCGGCGCAGGTGCCGACGATGGTCGAGGCGATCACCGCCGAGGCCGAGGCGGACGAGGACTTCGCGGCGAAGGTCGACGACGCCCTCCTGCGCGTGCTCACCCTCAAGGAAGGCATGGGCCTGCTGCGCTGCGGCTGAGGCCCGACGACGAGCAGCCCCCGCGACCGGCCGGTCGCGGGGGCTGCTGCGGTCAGCGGTGAGGCGGGCCTCCCAGCACGCGCACGTGCCGGGAGACGCCGGGCCTCACTCGGACTCGGTGAGCTGGGTCTCGAAGGCCTCGGGGTTCTCCTCGAGCCACGCGTCGATGGCCTCGGCCTCCTTGCCCTCGCCGTACTCGTTGACGACCATGTCCTCGAGCGAGCCGTACTGCTCGTCGTCGAGCTGGATGCCCTCGATGAGCTCGGCCGCCTCCGGGAACTCCTCGGCGAAGCCGGCGGTGCCGAGGAAGTGCAGGCCCTCGGACTCGCCCAGCGCCCCCTTCGGGTCCTCGAGGTCACGCATCCCGAACTCGCTGTTCGCCCAGAAGGGACGCCACAGGGTGACGACGATCTCCTCCTCGGCGTCGGTGGCCTTCTCCAGCTCGGCGAGCATGCCGGCGGTGGAGGAGGTCACGAGCTCGAAGTCGCTGTCCAGGCCGTACTCCGGGATGACGCTGTCCTGGGTGGCCTCGGTGAGACCGGCGCCGGGCTCGATGCCGATGATCTTGCCGTCGAGCTCGGAGGCCATGTCCGGCAGATCCTCGATCGACTGGATCTCGCTGTACTCCGGGACCGCGAAGGTGAGCTTCGCGTTGTCGTAGTACGTGCCGATGTCCTCGATGTCGTCGCCGTACTCGTCCATGTAGGACGCGTGGGTGACCTCCGGCCAGGCCGAGGGGTACATGTCCACGTCGCCCTGGGAGAGGGCGGTGTAGAGCGGGGCCGCCTCGGTGAGCTCCTCCATCTCGACGGTGTAGCCCTGCTTCTCCAGCTGGTCCTCGAGGAGGTAGGCGGTGCTCAGCCCGTCGGTCCAGGACGGGATGAAGCCCATCGTGATGGTGCCCTTGTCACCGCCCTCGCCGGAGCCCCCGGAGTCGCCGGAGTCGTCGCTGCCGCAGGCGGCCAGGACCAGGCCGAGCGCGCTGACGCCGGCCACGGTCGCCGCTCGTCGGGTGTGTCGAGCAGTCATGATGCTCTCCTTCCTGCCCGGCGCCCTTCGACGCCGGATGGTGGTCGTCAGGCGCGGCCCAGCCGGCCGCGCACGAGTCGGTAGAGGGAGTGGGGGTGCTTCTCGGGCTCGCCGAGGGCCGAGGTCACCCGGTCGAGGAAGATCGCCAGGATGACGACGCCGAGCCCGGCCTCGACGCCCTGCGGCACGTTCAGGCTGGCGATCGAGGCGGCGACCTCCTTGCCCAGGCCGTCGGCGCCGGCCAGGCCGGCGATGACCGCCATCGACAGGGCCAGCATGATCACCTGGTTGATCCCGGCCATGATCGTCGGCACGGCCAGCGGGAGCTGGATGCCGCGCAGGATCTGGCGCGGGGTGGCGCCGAAGGCCTGCCCGGCCTCGACCGTCTCGCCGTCGACCTGCCGGATGCCCAGCTCGGTGAAGCGCACCCCGGGCGGGAAGGCGAAGATCACCGTGGCGAAGAGGCCCGGGACGACCCCGATGCTGAAGAAGATGATCGCCGGGATGAGGTAGACGAAGGCGGGCATCGTCTGCATGAAGTCCAGCAGCGGCCGGACCAGGGTGCTGACCAGGTCGCTGCGGGCGGCGGCGATGCCGATCGGCACGGCGAGCACGACGGCGATGAGCGCCGCGGCCAGGACCAGCGCCAGGGTCAGCATGGCGTTCTCCCACTGCTCCATCGAGACGACCAGCGCGAAGGTGAGCGCGGTCCCGACGGCCAGCTGCCAGGAGCGCACCAGCCAGGCGATGAGCGAGAGGATGATGATCGCGACGAGCGGCGGCGGGGCGAGCAGGATGTCGGTGAGCAGCTGGATGATCCAGCTCATGCCCTCGCTGAGGGCGTCGAAGAGCCATCCGGCGTTGTCGGTGAGCCAGTCGATGCCACGGTCGGCCCACTCGCCGATCTCGATCCGGGGGAAGTCCTCGGTGTCCATCACTCACCACCTCCCGCGTCCGCGCCGCCGGGTGGTGGTCCGCCCACCGCCGGCGCCGAGGGGCCGGGCGTCGCCGCGTGGCTCCCGGACTGGGCGCCCGGGGCCTCCTCGGCGACCTGACCCGTCACCCGCTCGCCGTCCGGGGTGCCGCCGGCGGCCAGCAGGGTGGCCAGCGGCACGGAGCCGACGAGCCGCCCGTCGTCGAGGACCGAGATCGGCCCGCCGTGCCGGGCGGCGACGGTGTAGAGGTCGGCCAGCAGGTCGGTCGGGCCGGCGACCGCGCCGCCCGGGTCGGGGGTGCTGCCGGCGGCCTGCTCCGGGGCGCGCATGACGTCGGCGGCGGTGAGCACCCGGCTGCGGTCGACGTCCTGGACGAACTGGGAGACGTAGCTGTTCACCGGCTCGTTGAGGATCTCCTGCGAGGTGCCGATCTGCTCGATCTCGCCGCCGCGCATCATCGCGATCCGGTCGCCGAGGCGCATCGCCTCGTTGAGGTCGTGGGTGATGAAGAGGATGGTCTTGCCGAGCCGGTCCTGCAGCTCGACGAGCTGGTCCTGCATGCCGCGGCGGATCAGCGGGTCGAGCGCGCTGAAGGCCTCGTCCATGAGCAGCACGTCGGTGCCGGCGGCGAGGGCCCGGGCCAGCCCGACCCGCTGCCGCATCCCGCCGGAGAGCTCCGAGGGCATCGAGCCGCCCCAGCCGCCGAGGTCGACCATGCCGAGCGCCTCCTCGGCCTTCTTCTCCCGCTCCGAGCGGTTCACGCCCTGGATCTCCAGCGCGTAGGCGGCGTTCTCCCCGACGGTGCGGTGCGGCAGCAGCGCGAAGTGCTGGAAGACCATGCTGATCTTCTCCCGACGCACCCGGCGCAGCTCGTCCCCCTTCGCCCGGGTCACGTCGAGGTCGTCGATCGTCACCTCGCCGCTGGTCGGCTCCAGCAGCCCGTTGACCATCCGGATCAGCGTCGACTTGCCCGAGCCGGAGAGGCCCATGACGACGAAGATCTCGCCCGGTGACACGTCGAAGGTGGCGTTCACGACCGCAGCGGTCAGGCCCATCTCGTCCTTGATCTCGTCCCGGCTGCGGCCCTCCTTCAGGGCAGCGATGCCTCGCTCCGGGCGGCGACCGAAGACCTTGTAGAGGTGTCTGACGCTGATCGAGCTCATGGGTCTCCGTGGTCGACGACAGGTGGCGACCGTCGTCCGCACACGCTCCCCACCAGGCGTCGCCCGGCCGAGCGGCTCCGCTCGACAGGCGTCAGCCCGGACGCGGTGCGTCGGCAGGACGGCCTCTCGCCGTCCATATGAACAGGTCAGCCGCCCCCGCGCCGAGACCGGCGGCGGATCGTAACCCGAACGCAACGCCCTCGCATCTCGAGCGAAGCACCGATCGGCGGGTCCGTCGCGGTCAGTGCGGGTGGTCGTGGTCGACGTCGACCGGCAGCCCGGACTGGACGTCGGTGACCGGCATCGAGGAGTCCGCCGGCAGGTCGAGCGCGCTGGCCGGGCGACCCTTGAGCAGCATCTGCGCGCCCAGGCTGGCGACCATCGCACCGTTGTCGGTGCACAGCCCCGGCCGGGGCACCCGCAGCAGCAGCCCGGCGTCGTCGCAGCGGGCCTGGGCCATCGCCCGCAGCCGGGAGTTGGCCGCCACGCCGCCGCCGATCTGCAGCGCGTCGACGCCCTGCTCCCGGCAGGCCAGCACCGCCTTGCGGGTGAGCACGTCGACGACCGCCTCCTGGAAGGAGGCGGCCACGTCGGCCACCGGCACGTCCTCGCCGTCGACGCGGCGGGTCTCCACCCAGCGCGCCACCGCGGTCTTGAGCCCGGAGAAGGAGAAGTCGAAGCGGTGCCGCTCCATGTCCCGGCCGCTGGTCAGTCCGCGGGGGAAGTCGATGGTGATCTGGCCGTCGGCGGCGGCCCGGTCGATGTGCGGTCCCCCGGGGAAGGGCAGGCCGAGCACCCGGGCGACCTTGTCGAAGGCCTCCCCGGCGGCGTCGTCGATGGTCGCGCCGAGGCTGCGGATGTCGTGGGTGACGTCCGGGACGAGCAGCAGCGAGGAGTGGCCGCCGCTGACGAGCATCGCCATCGTCGGCTCCGGCAGCGGGCCGTGCTCGACGATGTCCACGGCGACGTGGCTGGCCAGGTGGTTCACCCCGTAGAGCGGGATGCCGAGCGAGAGGGCCAGCGCCTTGGCCGAGGCGACCCCGACCATGAGCGCCCCGGCGAGCCCCGGGCCGGAGGTCACCGAGATGGCGTCCAGGTCGCGCAGGCTCACCCCGGCGTCGGCGCAGGCACGCTCGATGGTCGGGACCATCGCCTCGAGGTGGGCGCGGCTGGCGACCTCGGGCACGACGCCGCCGAAGCGGGCGTGCTCGTCGACGCTGCTGGCGACCGCGTCGACGAGCAGGCGCTCGCCGTGGACGATGCCGACGCCGGTCTCGTCGCACGAGGTCTCGATGCCGAGGACGAGGGGCTGGTCGCTCATGCCGGACCTCCGGCGGGCTGGTCGGCCGCGGTCTGGTCCGCGCTCGGGCGGGTGAGCTCGTGGGCGAGCACGAGCGCGTCCACGCTCTGGTAGTAGCCGCGGCGGGTGGCGACGGTGGCGAAGCCGGAGCGCTCGTAGAGCCCCCGGGCCGCGGCGTTGTCGGCGCGGACCTCGAGCATGATCCGCTGCGCACCGGCCTGGCGGGCCCGGGCCACGAGCTCGTCGAGCAGGCGCTGCCCCAGCCCGTGGCCGCGGCCGCGGGGGTGCACCGCGATCGTCATGACGTCGCTGACCTCGCCGCCGTGGTCCAGCCCGGCGTAGCCGAGCACGCCGTCGGGGTCGGTGAGCACGAGGTAGTCGCGGCGCGGGCGGCCGGCCAGCTCGTGCCACCACGAGGCGAGGTCCCACGCGTCCTGCGGGAAGAGCTCCTGCTCGAGCGCGGCGACCTGCTCCAGGTCGGGCCACCCCAGCTCGCGCAGCACGATCTCGCGCGTCGCGGCGCTCACTGCTGCCCCTCGCTCTGGTCCTCGGTCACGGCGGCGCGGGTCGGCTGCACCTGCTGGCGGCGGGCCCCGGTGCCGCGTCCCGCGGGGCGGTTGGGGCCACCGGCGGCCAGCGCCGACTTCGCGGTGCCGGGGGTGGCGGCGTCCGGACGGCGCAGGTAGAGCGGTTCTGCGGGCATCGGGGCGCCGGAGCGGATCCGGTGCACGGCGAGCTCGGCGAGCGCCGCGGCCGAGACGTCGAGGGGCTCGCCGCCACGGGTGAGCAGCTCGGGGTAGAGCAGCGGGCCGCGGCCGACGGTCGGCAGGGCCCGCACCTCGTCGGAGAGGTCACCGGGTCGGGTGACCGCGGGCTCCTCCAGCGGCTCGGCGCGACCCTCGGTGCAGCGGTAGCGGGCGTGGTAGACCTCGCGGCGCCGGGCGTCGGTGGCCACGAGCAGCTCGCCGGTGGCACCCGCCGCGGCCGCCTCGTGGGCCAGCGCGTCGAGGGAGCACACCCCGTGCACCGGGATGCCCAGCGCGAGGCCCATCGTGCGTGCGGTGACCAGCCCGACCCGCAGCCCGGTGAAGGGGCCGGGTCCGGTGCCGACGGCGACGTCGGTCAGCTGGTCCGGGGTCAGCCCGGCGAGGTCCAGCGCCTCCTGCACCAGCGGGGCCAGCAGCTCGGTGTGCCGGCGGGCGTCCAGCGCGGTGCGCTCGGCGAGCACCCGCTGCCCGTCGTGCACGGCGACGGTGATCGCCGAGGTCGCGGTGTCCAGCGCCAGCAACCTCACGACGTCTCCCCCGTCGGCCCGCCCGTCGTCTCCCCCAGCCGGGCCAGGACCGTCTCCGCGCTCGTGCCCTGCCAGCGCTCCCCGACCGGGCGCACGACGAGGTCGCGGGAACCGTCCCCGTCGGCGACCAGGGCCAGCTCGAGCCGGTCCTCGCTGAGGGTCTCGGCCAGCCCCTCGCCCCACTCGACGACGGTCACGGCGGCGGCCAGGTCGGTGTCCAGGTCGAGGTCGTCGAGCTCGGCGGCGCCGCCGAGGCGGTAGGCGTCGACGTGCACCAGCTCGGGTCCGCCGACCAGCGAGGGGTGCCGCCGGGCGATGACGAAGGTGGGCGAGGTGACCGGTCCGCGCACCCCCAGCCCCTCGCCGAGACCCTGGGTGAAGGTGGTCTTGCCGGCGCCGAGGTCCCCGGTGAGCACGACGAGGTCACCGGCCCGCAGCAGGCCGGCGAGCGCCCGGCCGGCCGCGGCGGTCTGCTCGGCGGTGCGCAGGCGCAGGCTCATGCCGCTCCCCCGGCGGCCGCCCCCTTCGTCCGGCGGGTGCGGCGACGACGGCCGCGTCGGCCACCGGCGCTGCCGGTCGCGGCCGCGGCGACGTCCTCGGCGTCCTCGTCGCGGCGGCGGCGCACCAGCGCCAGGACGGCGTCGGTGACCAGGTCCGGGCGCTCCAGGGGCAGCAGGTGGCCGGCGCCGGCGACGACGATGTGCTCGGCGTCCGGCAGCGACTCGACGAGCGAGGCGCTGTGCTGCGGCGGGGTGAGCTCGTCCTTGCTGCCGACGACCACGACCACCGGGACGCCGACCAGCCCGGGGAGGTTGGCGTGGATGTCCACCTCGTCGAGCTGCGGCAGCAGCTCGCCGATGGTCTCCAGCGGGGTGGAGAAGATGACGTCGCTGACCCGCCGCAGCAGGGCCTGGTCGACGGTGCCGCCGAAGCCGTAGCGCTGCACCGCGCCCATCTCCAGGCTGCCGCCGACCCGGCGCATCCCGGTCCACACCTCGGCGCGGCGGGCGAGGTTGGTCAGCACGCCCGGGCCGAGGCGGACGACGGCCAGGTCGAGCACCTTGCCGAGGCCGAGCCGGACCAGGCCGGTGCCGCCGGCGCTGGTGGAGACGAGGGCGACCCCACGCACCCGGGAGCGCACGAGGTCGGGGTAGTGACCGGCCAGGCTCATGATCGTCATGCCGCCCATGGAGTGCCCGACGAGCACCAGCGGCCCCTCGGGGGCGGCGGCGTCGATGACCGTGCGCAGGTCGCGGCCGAGCTGGTCGATGGTGCTGCGGTCGCGCTCGCCGATCCCGGACTGCCCGTGCCCGCGCTGGTCGTAGGTGACCACGCGATAGCCCTCGGCGACCAGGGCGTGCCGCTGGAAGCACCAGCCGGAGGCGTCCAGGCAGAAGCCGTGCGCGAGCACCAGGGTCGGGGCGCCCTCGGCGGGCTCGGTGGGCTCGTCGATCTCGACGTGCAGCACGGTGCCGTCGCTGGCCGCCGCGGTGAGGGTGCGGGTGGGCCGGCACTCCAGCAGGGGGACGTCCTCGGGCAGGCGCGGGCGGCGGCTGTGCCTCACTCCGAGACCGGCGGCCCCGGCGGCGGCGGCCGCGACCCCGGCGGCCCCGGCGACCTGGGCGACCCGCTTGCCGACGCCGGCCATCAGCCGGCCTCGCCGAGGTAGCGGCGCGGCACCCGCGCCCCCAGCCGGGTGACGATCTCGTAGTTGATGGTGCCGGTGGCGGCCGCCCAGTCCTGCGCGGTGGGCTCGCCGTCGGCCTCGCGGCCGAGGATGACGACCTCGTCGCCGGCGGCGGCGTCGCTGCCGGGGCCGAGGTCGAGGACGACCTGGTCCATGCAGACCCGGCCGGCGACGTGCAGCCGCTGAGCGCCGAGGGCCATCGGGCCGACGTTGCCGCCGGCCCTGGGGATGCCGTCGGCGTAGCCCAGCGGCACCAGGCCGAGGCGGGTGGCCTGCGGGGTCGTGTACTCGTGACCGTAGGAGACCCCCTGCCCGGCGGGGGCGTCCTTGACGTTGACCAGCCGCGCGGTCAGGCGCATCGCCTCGGTGAGCCCGAAGTGCGGCGGCCCGCCGATGTCCGGGGTGGGGCTGAGCCCGTAGACGGCCAGCCCGGGGCGGACCATGTCGAGGTGGGCGTCCGGGTTGGTCAGGGTGGCCGCGGAGTTGGCCAGGTGGCGGATCCGTGGCCGCAGCCCGGCCCGCTCGGCGTCGCCGATCGCCTCGAGGAAGGCCTCGCGCTGGCGCTGCACGGTGGGGTGGGCGGGCGCGTCGGCCCAGGCGAAGTGGGACCACATCCCCTCGACGTCGATGACCCCTTCGGCCTCCAGCCGGGCCGCCTGCAGGAACATCTCGGCGAGGTCCTCGCCCCAGGCGCCGCCGCGGCCGAGGCCGCTGTCGACCTTGATGTGGACCGTCGCGGTGCGCCCGGCGCGGCGTGCGCCGTCGGCGATGAGGTCGAGCGACCACGGGGTGCCGGCGGAGAGGATGAGGTCGGCGGCGACAGCCGGCTCCAGGTCGGCGCCGGGCGGGTAGAGCCAGGTGAGCAGCGGCGCGGTGATCCCGGCCGCGCGCGCGGCCAGGGCCTCGCTGAGCTGGGCGACGGCCAGGTGGGTGGCGCCCCCGGCGAGCGCGGCGCGGGCCACCGGGAGCAGCCCGTGGCCGTAGGCGTCGGCCTTGAGCACGGCCATGACGGCGGCGTCGCCGCTGAGCTCGTCGAGGCGCTCGACGTTGGCGCGGATGGCGGCCAGGTCGATGTCCGCCCAGCCGGTGAGGCTCTCGGTCGGCACGGGAGCCGCGCTCCCTTCCCGAGGGGTCGGCGAGGTCGTGGGAGTGATCTCGGGCTGCGACATGACCGCTCGATCCTATGCCGGGTGCGAGTCTGGCTGTGAGAGGCAGCGCCGCACGGCGGTGGCGTGCCCGGCGCCCCGAGTCCCCGGCGCACAGCGGCCTTGGTCGGTCGACGACGCAGAGCCTGACCTCTTGACCGAGCGTTTCCTGATTAATACTGTTTCCTGGTGACAGGAAACGCCAGGAGTGAGGAAACATTGCTGCTGCGGTCCGCGGTCGACAGGCTGAAGACAGCACTTCCTCGCACATGGACCCTCGACCTCGATCTCGACCCTGGGCGAGACGGCACGGTGACAGCGGTCGCCCCAGACGCCCGGCTCACGATCAGGACACCCTCAGGAGCCAGCGCCACCTTCACCATCGAGGTGAAGCGCGCATCCCGAGGGAGCGTCCGAGGCGCGCTGGAACGGCTGCTCCTGCTGAGCGACGGACAGCCGGCACTCGTCATCACCGACTTCGCCAACCCTGCGCTTCGGAAGCAGTGCGAAGAGCTGGGAATCGGCTACGTCGACCTCACCGGCTGGGTCTTCATCAGGAACGACTCCGCCGGGATCTTCGTCCGCACGCAAGGACCGGCGCGCCAGGCACCGCTCCCCGACGGACGAACCACCGCGACCAAGCGCCTGGACGGCCCCGGCGCGAGCAAGGTCGTCCGTGCCCTCTGGGACGTGACGTCGACGACGGGGGTCAGGGAGCTTGCACAGAGGGCTGGCGTGAGCGCAGGAACGGTGACGAAGGTCCTTCCGGCTCTGGCGGCGTACGGCGCCGTGACCCGCCTTCGCGATGGCGGGGTCACGGACGTCGACCGGCGCCTTCTCATGGAGCGTTGGACTCTGGACTACAAGATCTACCGGACGAACCCGGAGGTCCTCTGGCGACTGGCGCCACGCGGCCCGGACCTCGCTTACGCCGATCTGCTGGCGACCGACCTCGGCAACGACCCGACGGGACGAACGATCGCCTACACAGGCTGGCTGGCGGCCACCGTCTCTCTGCCCGAGGGCAACTATCCGGTCGTCCCGAACACCCTCCTGTCCATCTACTCCGCTGATCCCGGTGCCCTTGGCGACGACCTGGGGCTCAGGACAGCCTCGCCGCAGACTGCCAACGTCGTCCTCATCCGTCCTCGCGACGAGACACTCCTGACAGGGGTTCCGCTCCCCGTGCCAGAGCCCCAGATCATCGCGGATCTCATGACCATGGGTGGGCGGTACGACGAGCTCGCGACCCAGCTCAGCGAGGCTACGAGCGTCAGGACAGAGACACCGTGACGCGTTCTCCTGACGAGTACATCGTCGCCAGACGCACCCTGCTCGACGCCCTCGACGTCCTCTCCGAGCACACGGAGGCGATGGTGCTCGTGGGTGCACAGGCGGTGTATCAACGCACCGGAGACGTGCCCGGCACAGGCATCCCGATGACCACTGACAGCGATCTGGCCATCGACGCGGACCTCCTGGCAGACGCACCGGAGATGTCGGGCCTGCTCACGGACGCTGGCTTCTCCGCAGCATCGCAGCCTGGTCACTGGATCAGCTCGCACGGTATCGGCCTCGACCTCATGGGCGTTCCTCATCAGGTACCGCGCGTGCTCGTCGATCTGCGGGCTTCACGGGGCACGACAGATCGGTTGCCCGGGTCACCCCCGGTCTGGAACCGTCGTTGGTCGACTGTTCCCACATGACGCTCGGGAGTCTGGAGGACACCGATCCACGCACAGCACGGATCAAGGTAGCTGGACCGGCAGCCTTGTTGACTGCCAAGGTCACCAAGCTCCGGGAACGCCACGCTGATCATCTCCGGAGGCCTGATCGGCCTTCGCGCCTCAAGCAGAAGGACGTGCTCGACTGCTACCGCCTCCTCGTCGCCATACCGACGGAAGAGCTGGTCGAGGGGTTCGCCCGCCACAACCGCAGTGCCGAGGCACGGCAGGTGTCCAGGCACGCAGTCGACTTCCTTGTCCGTCAGAGCCGCCCCGGGGAGCACGCGCTCCTGACGGATCTGCTGTCCGAAGCCTTGCCCGGCGACCTCACGGCACCAGCAGCGTTCGGTGCCTTGGTGGAAGATCTCGAAGCGGCACTCACCAGCTCCGAGCGGCCCGGGCCCGGCCCGTCGGGCAGCTAAGGGCTGGAGGCTCAGCAGCTCGCGGAGGCGGTAGCTCCACGGTCACCCTCGGCGCCACTCGTAGGGGGTGGTCGTCGTCACCGCGACCAGCCCCGAGCGCTCCAGGACCGGCCGGGACGCGGGCGTGGAGTCGGAGTGGATCCAGCGGATTCCCTGAGCCAGCGCCGAGCGGGCCCGGGCGGCGGTGAGCGCCCGGTAGATCCCGCGGTAGCGCCAGGTCGGCAGCGTGGCGCCACCCCAGACCCCGGCGACGCTGCTCCCGAGGACCGGTTCGAGACGACCGCTGCAGACCACCGCGCCGTCGCTCTCGGCCACCCACATCTCCAGGTCGCCCCGCCCGGATCGCACCCGGCCGACGATCTCGGCCTCGATCCGCTCGGCCTCCCGCGGCGGGGAGGCGAAGACCTCTGCGGCACAGCGCACGGCGGCCCGCACGTCACCCTCCCTGGTGACCTGCCGGATGCTCACCCCGTCGGGCGGGTCCGGGGCGTCCACCAGGGCTGCGGCGGCCCCGAGCATGACGACCTCCGGCTCCTGCGGCAGCAGCCCGTGAGCGCGCAGCGCCTCGTCCAGGCCGGGCGCGTCGTCGTGGCCGCGGGTCTTCCACTCGATCTGCTCGATCTGCGGGTCGGCGCGGTAGCGCTGCACCACCTGCGCGACCAGGTCGCCGATGCCGGCGGCGTCGAGGCCGCCCAGGTCGCGGTAGGTGACGAAGCCTCGCTCCCCGCCGTACCACCCCATGAGCACCGGACCGACCCGCTCGACGCGGTCGGCCGAGGCCATCTCGCCCTCGCGCAAGGTCGCGTCGTAGAGCGCGCGCAGCTCCGCGGGCTCCATCTGCTCCCCCCGCTCGTCCGGCGTCACCCGCGAGACTCGGCCAGCAGGCGGGCGACGGTCCGGGGGATCTGCTCGGCGACGCCGAGCGCCCGGACCGGGCCGCCGGGGTTGGCCTGCTCGGCGGCCCGCCCGTGGACGTGGGCGGCCAGCGCCCCGGCCAGCAGCGGCGGCAGCCCGGCGGCGAGCAGGGTGCCGGCGAGACCGGCGAGCACGTCCCCGGCCCCGGCGGTGGCCAGCCAGGCGGGGGCGGCCGACTGCACGTGCACCGGGCCGCCCTCGGGGTCGATGACGAGCGTGGTGCCGCCCTTGAGCAGCACCGTGGCTCCGGAGGCCTCGGCCAGCGCACGAGCGTGCGCAACGGGGTCGGCGCGCACCTGCTCCCAGGTGACCTCGTCGCCGAGACGGGAGAGCATCCGGGCGCACTCGCCGGCGTGCGGGGTCAGCAGGGTGGGGGCCTCACGGGGGGCGGTGAGCAGGTCGAGACCGCCGGCGTCGAGCAGCACCGGCTCGTCGCCGTCGAGCGCCTCCCGGGCCTGGCGCAGCTGGGCCGTCGCCCCCTTCGCCCGGGAACGCACGTCGAGACCGGGACCGATCGCCCACGCCTGGACGCGGCCGGCGCCGTGCACCGCCTCGGGGACGGCCGCGCGCACCAGCGCCTCCGGGGTGGGGGTGCCGACGTAGCGGACCATCCCGGCGCCGGCGCAGACCGCGGCGGTGACGCTCAGCAGCGCCGCCCCGGTGTAGCCCTCGCCACCGGCGAGGACCCCGAGGACGCCGCGGGAGTACTTGTCGTCGGCGGCGTCCGGGACCGGCCAGAGGGCGGCGACGTCGTCGTCGTCCAGCGCGGCGGCCACGGGTTCGCCGGCGCTGAGGTCGAGGCCGATGTCGATGACGGTGAGCAGCCCGCAGGCGGCCTCCGTCGGCGGCAGCAGGTGCACCGGCTTCGGCGCGGCGAAGGTGACCGACTCGTCCGCGAAGACCCCGCCGGGCGCGAGGTCACCACCGCTGACCGGCTGCCCGGACGGCGAGTCCACGGCGATGACATAGGCGTCCTCCGGGATCGCGGCGACCCACGAGACGGCCAAGTCGGGCAGCCCCGAGCGGCCGCCGAGCCCGACGAGGCCGTCGAGGACGACCTCGGCGTCGGCGATGACGTCGAGCGCGTCGGGGTCCTCCCCGGTGAGGATGCGGGCGCCCTTCTTGCGGGCCTTGCGGGCGGCCTCCGCCTGGGCGGCCTGCACCTCAGGGTCGCGGCAGACCGCGGCGGCGTCGTAGCCGCGCTTGGCCAGCCGGGAGATCGCCCAGAGCGCGTCGGCGCCGTTGTTGCCGGAGCCGACGAGCGCCACCACCCGTCGCGCGCCGCGCTCGTCCATCCGGGAACGGGTCACCGCCGCCAGCCCCTTGGCCGCGCGCTGCATGAGCGTGCCGTCGGTGAGCAGCTCTCCGGTGGCCTCCTCGGCCGCGCGGACGTCCTCGGTGCCGTATGCCTCGATCACCCGACCGACGCTACCGGGCCTCGAGCAGCACGATGGCCGTCGCGATCCCCCCGTCGTGGCTGATCGAGACGTGCCAGTGCGTGCCGCCGAGCGCCTCCGCGCGCAGCGCGCACGAGCCGGTGACGACGAGCTCCGGCTGACCGGACTCCAGGCGCACCACCTCGGCCTCCTGCCAGCGCAGGTCGCCGGGCGAGCCGAGCGCCTTGGCCACCGACTCCTTGACGGCGAAGCGGCCGGCGAGGTTGGTCAGCGGCAGGTCGCGCTCCCCCTCGGTGAACAGGCGCTCGCGCAGGCCCGGCGTGGACTCCAGCCGCTCGCCGAGGCGGGCGACGTCGCAGACGTCGATCCCCACCCCGACGATCACGGCCGGCTCACTCGACGGTGACCGACTTGGCGAGGTTGCGCGGCTGGTCCACGTCCAACCCCTTCGCCGTGGACAGGTGCAGCGCGAAGACCTGCAGCGGCACCACGGTCAGCAGCGGCTCCAGCAGCGGGGACGCCTGCGGCACCCGGATGACCTCGTCGGCGAAGGGCACCACGTCCTCGTCCCCCTCCTCGGCGATGACCAGGGTGCGCGCTCCGCGGGCCCGGATCTCCTGGATGTTGGAGACGACCTTCTTGTGCAGGTCGTGCGGGGTGTCCGGGCCGGGCACGACGATGAAGACCGGCTGGCCGGGCTCGATGAGCGCGATCGGTCCGTGCTTGAGCTCGCCGGCGGCGAAGCCCTCGGCGTGGATGTAGGCGAGCTCCTTGAGCTTCAGCGCCCCCTCCATGGCGATCGGGTAGCCGACGTTGCGGCCGAGGAAGAGCACCGAGCGGGTGTCCGCCATGAAGAAGGCGATCTCCTTGACCCGCTCGGTGTCGTCCAGCAGCGCCTGGATCTTGTCCGGGATGCCGTGCAGCTCGGCCATCACCTGCTTGGCGTCGTCGGCGTAGGTCTCGCCGCGCAGCTGGGCCAGGTAGAGGCCGAGCACGTAGCACGCGGCGATCATGCCGAGGAAGGCCTTGGTCGAGGCCACGGCGATCTCCGGCCCGGCGTGCAGGTAGAGCACCGCGTCCGACTCGCGCGGGATCGTCGAGCCATGGGTGTTGCAGATGGCCAGGGTCTTGGCACCCAGCGAGCGGGCGTGCTTGACCGCCATCAGGGTGTCCATGGTCTCGCCGGACTGGCTGATCGAGACCACCAGGGTGCGCTCGTCGACGATCGGGTCGCAGTAGCGGAACTCGTGCGCCAGGGCCACCTCGACCGGGATCCGGGTCCAGTGCTCGATGGCGTACTTGGCGGTCATCCCGGCGTAGGCCGCGGTGCCGCAGGCGACGATGTAGATGCGGTGGATCTGGGAGAGCTCCTCCTCGCTGATCCGCATGTCGTCGAGCACGAGGCGGCCGTTCTCGTCGGTCCGCCCCAGCAGGGTGTCGCGCACGGCGGCGGGCTGCTCGTTGATCTCCTTCTCCATGAAGGTGGCGTAGCCCCCCTTCTCGGCGGCGGCGGCGTCCCAGGTGATCTCGTAGGTGCGGCCGTCGGCGGGGGTGCCGTCGAAGCCGATGACCTCGTAGCCGTCGGGGGTGATGGTGACGATCTGGTCCTGGTCGAGCTCCAGCGCGCGGCGGGTGTAGCCGATGAAGGCGGCCACGTCGGAGCCGAGGAAATTCTCCCCGTCGCCGAGGCCGACGACCAGCGGGCTGTTGCGGCGGGCGGCGACGATCCGCTCGGGGCAGTCGACGTGCACGGCGAGCAGCGTGAAGGCGCCCTCGAGCCGGTTGACCACCGCGCGCATGGCGTCGGTGAGGTCGCCGGTGCGCTCGTAGGCGGCGGCGACGAGGTGGGCGGCCACCTCGGTGTCGGTCTCCGAGCGGAACTCGACGCCCTGCTCGAGCAGCTCGTTCCGCAGGGCGTGGAAGTTCTCGATGATGCCGTTGTGCACCAGGGCGAGCTTGCCGTCCTTGCCGCCGCGGTGCGGGTGGGCGTTGCCGTCGGTCGGGCCGCCGTGGGTGGCCCACCGGGTGTGCCCGATGCCGGTCACCGCGTCCGGGACGTCGTCCGCGGCGAGGGCGTCGCGCAGGTTGACCAGCTTGCCGGCGCGCTTCTCGGTGAAGACGTCGTCCCCGGTGACCAGGGCGACCCCGGCGGAGTCGTACCCGCGGTACTCCAGGCGGGCCAGCCCCTCCATGACGACGTCCAGCGACTTGGTGCCGGCGCTCGGGCCGACGTATCCGACGATTCCGCACATGGCAGGGAATGCTAATGGGCCGGAGCCCCCGCAGCCGCATCGCCACCGTCGCCCCCCTTCACCACCGGGCCCAGCACCCGCTCCCCTGGCCTCCCCTCCCGCTCCCCCCGACCGACAGTCCTAGGAGTGTCGCCCTGGACCGGCCGCGCGCGCGGGCCCGGGAGACAGTCCTAGGACTGTCCGGTTCGGCGCGGGGAGACCGTACCTGCCCCGCCGAAGGGGGCACTGCGCAACAATGCCCGGGTGTCCGTCGCCAGCCCGGGAGCCCTGTCCTCCCCGTACGTCGAGCTCGACCGCAGCGACTGGGCGCGGCTGCGCGACCACCACCCGCTCGACCTCAGCGCCGCCGACGTCGCCCGGCTCAGCGGGATCGCCGACCCGGTCGACCTCGAGGAGGTCGAGGAGGTCTACCTGCCGCTCTCCCGGCTGCTGACCTTCTACGTCTCCGCCTTCACCCGCCTGCACCGGGTGACCTCGACCTTCCTCGGGGAGCACCCACCCAAGGCCCCCTTCGTCATCGGCGTCGCAGGCTCGGTCGCGGTCGGCAAGTCGACCACCGCCCGCATCCTGCGCGAGCTCATGCTGCGCTGGCCGGACACCCCGCACGTCGAGCTCATCACCACCGACGGCTTCCTGCTGCCCAACGCGGAGCTGGAGCGGCGGGGTCTGCTGCAGCGCAAGGGCTTCCCGGAGAGCTACGACCGGCGGGCGCTGCTGCGCTTCCTCTCCGCGGTCAAGTCCGGCCAGCCCGAGGTGGCCGCGCCGGTCTACTCGCACCTGACCTACGACATCGTCCCGGACGAGCAGGTCGTCGTGCGCCAGCCGGAGGTGCTCATCGTCGAGGGGCTGAACGTGCTGCAGCCGCCGGGGGCGCACGCGGACGGCCGGACCGGGATGGCGGTCAGCGACTTCTTCGACTTCTCCGTCTACGTCGACGCCGGGATCTCCGACATCCGCGAGTGGTACGTCGAGCGGTTCCTGCGGCTGAGGGAGACCTCGTTCGCCGACCCGCAGTCCTACTTCCACCGCTACGCGGAGCTGACCGACCAGCAGGCCCGGGCGCGCGCGCTGCAGATCTGGACGACGATCAACGAGCCCAACCTCGTCGAGAACGTGCTGCCGACCCGCAGCCGGGCGACGCTGGTGCTGCGCAAGGGCAGCGACCACCAGGTGGCCCGGGTGCGGCTGCGCAAGCTCTGAGCCGGCGCGAGCCTCAGTGGCCCGTCAGTGGACGAGCCTCAGCGGCCCGTCAGTACCAGTGCGGGTCCTGCTTGTTCCAGAACTCCCAGGCCTCGCACGGCGATCCGTAGGCGTCCTTGATGTAGGTGATCCCCCACTGCATCTGGGTGATCGGGTTGGTCTTCCAGTCCTTGCCGGTGGTGGCCATCTTGTCGGCCGGCAGCGACTGCGGGATCCCGTAGGCGCCGGAGCTGGCGTTCTCCGCGTCCCAGGTCCAGTCGCTCTCGCCGGTCCACAGCGACTGCAGGCAGCCCCACTGGTCGTCCTCGAAGCCGGCCTCGCGCATCAGCTCGACGGCGTAGGGCTTCGGGTCCTTCTGCACGGCCTCGACCCACTCCGGGTCCTTCGCCTGCTCGGCGTAGCTCTCGGCGAGGCTCTGACCCTCGGCGCTGCCGCCGCCCGGCAGGGTCTCGGCCTGCTCCCGAGCCTCGGCGGCGGCCTTCTCCCGGGCCTCCTTGCGCTCCTTGGCGGCCTTCGCGGCGCGGGCGGCGGCCAGCCGGTCCTTCTCCCGGGACTCGCTGCGCGAGGCGTTGACCTCGCGGCGGTCCGAGGACAGGCGCTCGGTGTCGGCGGGCGCCACGACGGCCTCGACCGGGGCGCTCGGGGTCGGCGAGACGGCGGCCAGCGGGGTCTCGCCCTCGTGGCTGGGCTCGCCGGTGGCCACGGTCGCACCGACGGTCGCCAGCATCCCCACGGCGAGGGCGGACCCCACGACGGGACGACGGATCAGCGCACCCGCGCGCTGCGCCCGGCCGGTGCGGGCGGACCCGCCGTGCCGGGACTGATAGGTCGTGCGTGCCACGTGGCCACCCCTGCGAAGACGTGCTCGATACGTACGGCAGCCACCCCGGGTCGGGGTGGCTGCGTTACCAGATCGAGATGCTAACTCACGCGACGACCTGCGACAACGCGAGGTCCACAGGCCGGAGACCGGCGCGCGCCGGCCGGGGACGACGGCCCCTGCGGACCTCGCTCCCCCGGCCAGCGGGCCGCTCGGCTCAGCCGATGTCGTGCCCCTCCAGGAGATCGGTCACCAGCGCCGCCACCGGGCTGCGCTCGCTGCGGGTGAGGGTGACGTGGGCGAAGAGCGGGTGCCCCTTGAGCGCCTCGATGACCGAGGCCACCCCGTCGTGGCGCCCCACCCGCAGGTTGTCCCGCTGGGCGACGTCGTGGGTGAGCACGATCTTGGAGTTCTGCCCGACCCGGGACATCACGGTCAGCAGCACGTTGCGCTCCAGGCTCTGCGCCTCGTCGACGATGACGAAGGCGTCGTGCAGCGAGCGGCCCCGGATGTGGGTCAGCGGCAGGACCTCGAGCATGTCCCGGTCCATGACCTCCTCGACCACCTCGGCGGAGACCAGCGCGCCGAGGGTGTCGTGCACCGCCTGGGCCCAGGGGCCCATCTTCTCCTGCTCGCTGCCGGGCAGGTAGCCCAGCTCCTGGCCGCCGACGGCGTAGAGCGGGCGGAAGACGACTACCTTGCGGTGCTGGCGGCGCTCCATGACCGCCTCCAGCCCGGCGCACATCGCCAGGGCGCTCTTGCCGGTGCCGGCGCGACCACCGAGGCTGACGATGCCCACGTCGGGGTCGAGCAGCAGGTCGAGGGCGATCCGCTGCTCGGCGCTGCGCCCGTGCAGGCCGAAGGCGTCCCGGTCGCCGCGCACCAGGCGCACCTGCTTGTCGGCACCGACCCGGCCCAGGGCCGAGCCACGCGCGGAGATGATCTTCAGGCCGGTGTGCACCGGCATCTCCGCCGCGCCGAGGTGCTCGACCCGGCCGGTCTCGTAGAGGGTGTCGACGTCCTCGGCGGCCATCTCCAGCTCGGCCATCCCGGTCCAGCCGGAGTCCACCTTCGACTGCTCGGCGCGGTACTCCTCGGCGTCCAGCCCGACTGCCGAGGCCTTGACCCGCATCGGCAGGTCCTTGCTGACGACGGTGACGTGGTGGCCTTCGACGGCGAGGTTCTTGGCGACCGAGAGGATCCGGGTGTCGTTGTCGCCGAGCCGGAAGCCCGAGGGCAGCACGGTGGGGTCGGTGTGGTTCAGCTCGACCCGCACGCTGCCGCCGTCCTCGCCGACCGGCACCGCCGCGTCCAGCCGGCCGGCCTGGATCCGCAGGTCGTCCAGCAGCCGCAGCGCGGTCCGGGCGAAGTAGCCCAGCTCGGGGTGGTGGCGCTTGGCCTCGAGCTCGGTGACGACGACGACCGGCAGGACGACCTCGTGCTCGGCGAAGCGCAGCACCGCCCGCGGGTCGGAGAGCAGCACCGAGGTGTCGATGACGTAGGTGCGGCGGGGCTCGTCCTGGGCGGGGAGCGTCACGGGCGGCTCGTCGAGGGCCGGGGTCGCGGTGATGGTGGTCTCCACAGCAGTTCCTCCTGCACGCCCGCGCCGACGAGGCGCGCGCGCCTCACTCTCGGTGCTGGTGCCGGGACCGGGCCTGCCGGCTGAGCCGGGGCCGGGTCCGACCCCTTCTCCGGAGCGAGATCTGCTCCATGCCGTGGGCCTCCCGGAACGGGGATGCGGGTGCGTCCCGTTGTCGGCGACAGTACGCGCCGGGCGGTCCGCGACGACCCACCGACCGGGCGTGTCGCCCGGTGGCGGCCAGAGTTCACGCCCCGGTCACGCCCGCGTCAGCCGCCGAAGCGGCGGTGCCGGTCGGCGTAGGAGCGCAGCGCCCGCAGGAAGTCCACCCGACGGAACTCCGGCCAGTACACCTCGCAGAAGTAGTACTCGCTGTGCGCGCTCTGCCAGAGCAGGAAGCCGGAGAGGCGCTGCTCGCCGGAGGTGCGGATGACCAGGTCGGGGTCGGGCTGGCCCTTGGTGTAGAGGTGGTCGCCGATGTCCTCGACGGTCAGGTCGCGGGCGACCTCGGCCAGGTCGGCGCCCTCGGCGGCCCGGGTCAGCAGCAACGAGCGCACCGCGTCGGCGATCTCCTGCCGACCGCCGTAGCCGACGGCGACGTTGACCACGAGCCCGTCGACCCCTTCGGTCATCTCGGCGGCCCGGCGCAGGGTCGCTGCGGTCTCCACCGGCAGCAGGTCCAGCGCACCGGCCGGGTGCATCCGCCAGCGGCCGGACGCGGCCAGGTCGGCGACCACGCCCTCGATGATCCGCAGCAGCGGGGTCAGCTCGTCCTGCGGGCGGCGCAGGTTGTCGGTGGACAGCAGCCACAGGGTGACCACCTCGACCCCGGCGTCCTCGCACCACTCGAGGAAGTCGGCGATCTTGGCCGCTCCCGCCCGGTGCCCGGCATCCGCGGCCGCGCCACGGGCCTTGGCGAAGCGGCGGTTGCCGTCGACGATCATCCCGACGTGGCGGGGCACCGCGGTGCGGCCCAGCTCCTTGACGAGGCGGCGCTCGTAGGCGGAGTAGAGCGGGTTGCGCACCGGTGGCTCTCCTTCACGTCGACGGGCCGCGGGCCGGCCCGGACCGCGGCGTCGGGTCGGCGCCCGGCGGGGCGACCCGAGGGCCTCCAACGTACCCCGCGTGATCCGCGCCACCCGAGCGGGCCGACCGCTCAGCGCTCGGACAGGTCACACTCATGGGCAACTTACGGGTCCGTAGGTTACCGTCGTGGGTATGGAGTCCCCCCGTGCCGAGATGAGCCACCTGGCCCACGAGGTCGGCGAGCACGTCGAGCAGGTCGTCGACGCGGTCAAGCCGCACCTGCGCGGCTGGCTGCACCTGGTGATGGCCCCGCTGGTCATCGTCGGCGGCAGCATCCTCATCGGCACGGCCGCCACCGGCACCGGACAGGTCGCCGCCCTGGTCTTCACCATCACCGCGGCGCTGCTCTTCTCCACCTCGGCGCTCTACCACCGGGGTCGGTGGTCCAGCCGGACCGACGCCATCCTGCGGCGCTGGGACCACGCCAACATCTTCCTCATCATCGCCGGCAGCTACACCCCCTTCGGCCTGCTGCTGCCGCGCACCGAGGCGATCACCCTGCTGGCGATCGTCTGGTCCGGGGCCATCGCCGGGGTGCTCTTCCGGGTGCTGTGGATCAGCGCGCCGCGCTGGCTGTACGTGCCGATCTACCTGGCGCTCGGCTGGGTGGCGGTCTTCTACATCAAGCCGCTGCTGGAGCACGGCGGAGGGACGATCGTCACGCTGATCGTCGCCGGCGGGGTCTTCTACACGGCCGGCGCGATCGTCTACGGCACGAAGCGGCCGAACCCCTCACCGCGCTGGTTCGGCTTCCACGAGATCTTCCACGCCTGCACGATCCTGGCCTTCGTCTCACACTTCGCCGCGGCCGCGCTCGCCCTCTCCGCGCCGGTCGGGCTCACCGGCTGAGCCGGGCTCGGTGCCAGGGGCACGCTGCCCCGGGTCGGCTCCGGCCTGCTGCTCGCGCTGCCGCTGCTCGTCGGCCAGCCGCATCCGGCGCAGCCTGGTGAACATGCTGCGCATGAGCAGCCACAGCGCCACGGCCAGGAAGAAGAAGGCGACGAAGGCCCACCAGCCGGGGCCGATCTCGGTGCTCGGCCCGGTCATCGGGGCATCTCCACGGTCGGCTCCACCCGGTCGTCGATGACCAGCTCGGGCCGGGAGCGCGCCAGGGCGTCCGCCTGCGCCGGGTCGATGCCGGCGAAGAGGTCGCGCTCGTCGTCGTCGGTCGCCACGTAGGACATCGCCAGCTCGTACTCCTCGATCGGCCAGATCTCGGCCTGCAGCTCGTTGGAGACGGCGAAGAAGGCGCCCTTCGGGTCCACCTGGGTGGCGTGCGCGCGCAGCGCGTCGTCCCGCCGGGAGAACCACGGGGCGACGTCCACCCGGGTGGTCACCCGGCGGTCCGGGCGGTCCCCGCGGCGCTCCAGCCACTCCGCGAAGGGGGACTCCTGACCGCGCTCGGTGAGCGCCGCGTGGAAGGCCTCGAGCCGGGCCTTGGAGAACCCGCCGTTGTAGTAGAGCTTGAGCGGCTGCCAGGGCTCGCCCGCGTGCGGGAAGGCCTCCGGGTCGCCGGCGGCGAGGAAGGCGGCGACGCTGACCCGGTTGGTCATGATGTGGTCCGGGTGCGGGTAGCCGCCGTTCTCGTCGTAGGTGGTCATCACGTGCGGTCGGAAGCGACGGATCTCGCGGACCAGCGCCTCGCTGGTGACCTCCAGCGGCTCCAGCCCGAAGCAGCCGGTCGGCAGCGGCGGGCGCGGGTCGCCCTCCGGCAGCCCGGAGTCGACGAAGCCCAGCCAGGTGTGCTGCACGCCGAGGATCTCCTGCGCCTTCGCCATCTCCTCGCGGCGCACCTGGACGATGTCCCGCAGGATGTGCGGGTCGTCCTTGAGGGCCGGGTTGAGGATGTCCCCGCGCTCGCCGCCGGTGCAGGAGACGACCAGCACCTCGTGACCGTGGTCGACGTAGCGGGCCATCGTCGCCGCACCCTTGCTCGACTCGTCGTCGGGGTGGGCGTGCACAGCCATGAGCCTGAGCGCATCCACTGCTGAGATCCTCCACGGGTCGTCGGGCGAGCGCGACCCGGTCGGGGTGCCCGGCTCGCCGTCACGGACAATGGATCTCATCCTCTCACCGCGGGCGGACAGCGCCTGCACCGAGCCCGACGACCAGGGGCGTGCATGACCAGCCAGCCGGGGTCCTCCGCGGCCGAGCCGCCGGACCAGGAGCCGTCGGACCAGGAGCCGTGGGACGCGGAGGCCGAGGAGGCCGCCCTCGACCGGGCACGTCCGGCCCGCCGGAGCACCGACCGCCGCTGGTGGATCGTCGGTGGGGTGCTCCTCACGGCGGTGGTGGCAGTCATGGTGTGGTTCGGCCTGTCCGCGACCCAGGGCAGCGTGACCGCCGAGGTCATCACCTATGAGCCCGGGGAGCGCGAGACGTCGGTGACCTTCGAGGTGACCCGGCCCGAGGGCGAGGCGGTCAGCTGCACCCTGGAGGTCGTCGACGGCCAGCACGCCAGCGTCGGCCGTCGCGACGTGACCATCCCGGCCGGCCCCTCCCCCACCCGGACGAGCGCCGTCGTGCGCACGACCACCCCGGGCAGCAACGTCGACGAGCCGGAGTGCCGCCTCACCGGCTGATCGCCCACCTGTCGTGAGCGGCACCCGACAGCGAGCGCGGCGTCAGGCGTTGCGCCTCGGTGGAGGTGATACGCCCGGGTGGAGGTGAACCCACGCGCCCCGGCGCGTCCGGATACCTCCACCGAAGGGAGGCACCAGCCCGGTGGAGGTGAACCCACGCGCCCCAGCGCGTCCAGATACCTCCACCCGAGCCTGATACCTCCACCGAGACCGGCGAAGGGCGCGTCCGCCGAGTGGCCGGAGCGGGGTCGGGTGCCCCCTTCGCCCTCCTTCGCCGCCCACCTTCCCGCCTTCGGACCTGCGTCCGGCGCTCCGGTCCGTTAAACTGGGCGCTTCGCACGTGATCGAGGGTCTGGGCCGCTTGGTCCAGACCCCTTGTGCATGGGGGCGCTGATCGCCCGTCGTGCACGTCCGCACCACCCGCGACACCGGACATCGGTCCGGGTCGCGGCGCTACCCCGAGGAGTTCCAGTGAGCCAGACCGCGCCGGCCGGGTCGTACCTGACCCAGGATGCCTACGACCGCCTGCAGCAGGAGCTGACCGAGCTCTCCGGACCGGGCCGGGTCGAGATCGCCAAGCGGATCGAGGCCGCCCGGGAGGAGGGCGACCTCAAGGAGAACGGCGGGTACCACGCGGCCAAGGAGGAGCAGGGCAAGATGGAGGCCCGCATCCGCCAGCTGAAGCAGATCCTGGAGAACGCCACGGTCGGCGAGGCCCCGGCGGACGACGGCATCGCCGAGCCCGGGATGGTCGTGACCGTCGAGATGTTCGGCGACGAGGAGACCTTCCTGCTCGGCTCCCGCGAGATCGCCGACGGCAGCGACGACATCGACGTCTACTCCGAGCAGTCCCCGCTGGGCGCGGCCATCAACGGCAAGCGGGTCGGCGAGACCGTCAGCTACGAGGCCCCCAACGGCAAGACCATCGAGGCGAAGATCGTCTCGGCCAAGCCCTACGAGGTCTGAGCCAGCACGAGGGCTGATCAGGCCCGAGGTCTGCGGACCGCACGCCTGCCGACGGGGGCCCGCACCGGTCGGTGCGGGCCCCCTTCGGCGTGCGGGTGCTGCGGCGGTGCGGTCAGGCGCCGCCGCCGCTGACGTCGAAGCGGTCCAGCCCGAGCCAGCCCCCGACGTCCCCGCCGAGGCTGCTCGCCCCGGAGACCAGGTCGTGCGGGACGACGACCGACGTCTGGGTGCTCTCCCCGGCGCCGGGCCCCGGGTCGGTGGCGGGTGCAGCCTGCGCCTCAGCCGCACCAGCGGCGTCTGCTGCCGAAGAGCCCGGATCGGTGGGCAGCATCTGAGCCGCGGGCGCGTCGCCGCTGCCGGCATCCGCTGCGGCGGCCAGCTCGACCTGCTCGAAGGCCGCGCCCTCACCACTGCTGGCGTCCGTCCCGGCCCCCGCCTCGACCTGCTCGAAGGCGGCACCTTCGCCACTGCGTGCGTCCGTCCCGGCCCCCGCCTCGACCTGCTCGAAGGCGGCACCCTCGCCACCGGCACCCGCCGCATCCGCGCCAGGGGCCGCCTCGACCCGCTCGAAGGCCGCGCCCTCGCCCCCTTCGGCGGGCGGCACCTGCGCGAAGGCCAGCTCGCCGCCCTCGGCGTAGGGCTCCGCGGTCGGCAGCCCGCCGGTGGTGAGCTCGCCGCCCTCGGCATGCGGCTCTGCGGTCGGCAGCGCCTCGGTGAGCAGCTCCCCGCCGCCGATCCCGGGCTGGGTCCACAGCGCGTCCGACGGCTGGAAGCCGGTCTCCACCGGCACCCGCTGGAAGGCCACGCCCTCGGGGCTGGCCGTCGTCCCCTCCGCCGTCGGGCGCAGCACCCCGCCCTCGCCCTGCGCAGAGCTCGCCGGACCGGCCCCGCCGGTGGGCTGCAGGCTGAGCCCGGAGCCGTCGCCGCCGTGGCGGAGCGCGCCGCCCCCGCCGTGGGCGCCGCCGGCGGAGGGACCACCGGACGAGCCGCGCTGGCTGTCCGCCTCGTGGTTGAGCTTGCGGCTGTAGGTGCGCAGCGAGTCCTCGGCGTCGTCGATCTGCCGGTGCGCCGCCCGCCACTCCTTGCTGAACTCCTCGAAGTCGGGGCCGTCCCACAGCGCCCGCAGCTTCTCCAGCAGGGCAGAGCCGCGGCCGCCGACGTCGTGCATGCGCTCGCTCTGCCGACGCAGGCTGACGGCGATCTCGTCGAGCTGATCGACGTCCGCGCCGTGCGTGACGCGCTGAGGCATGCACCCTCCCTTCCTCGTGGGTGCTCTCAGGGTACGGAGAGGCCGCTGCGGCCAACAATGGGGAGCGCTCCCCTGCACAGCCGGCTGTCAGGTGGGAGTGCTTCAATCGAGGTATGTTCGGACTGCGCTCCCACCCCCCGATGCCGACCGCCGAGACGGCGCTGCGTGGCCGTCCCGAGCGCCTCGTCGACGTCCCCACCACCCACCGCGTGCTCGGTACCCCGCTGGAGGGACCCTGGCCCGAGGGCACCGAGGTGCTCTACGTGGCGATGGGCTGCTTCTGGGGCGCCGAGCGGATCTTCTGGCGGATGCCCGGGGTGGTGACCACGGCCGCCGGATACATGGGCGGCTTCACCGAGAACCCGACCTACGAGGAGACGTGCACCGGGCTCACCGGGCACACCGAGTCGGTCCTGGTCGCCTACGACCCCGAGCAGACCCGCCCCGAGCTGCTGCTCAAGGCCTTCTGGGAGAACCACGACCCGACCACCGCCAACCGGCAGGGCAACGACGTCGGCACCCAGTACCGCTCGGCGGTCTACTGGACGACGCCGGGGCAGCAGGCAGCACTGGAGGCGACCGCGGCCGCCTTCGGCGAGGAGCTGGCGAAGGGGGGCCACGGCCAGATCACCACGGAGATGCGACCGGCGAGCGAGGTCGGCCCCTTCTACTACGCCGAGCCCTTCCACCAGCAGTACCTCGACGCCAACCCGGCCGGCTACTGCAACCACGGGCCGAACGGGCTGACCTGCCCCGTCGGTGTGGCGAACCTGCCCGCACAGACGGACGTCGAGCCGCCGCGCTGAGCCTCGCCACGGGTGGGGGCGGGCGGTTCGTCCGCACCTGTCGGTCGTCGGTGCGGCTGAGTAGCGTCGCGACTCCCACCCCACCCGCGGCAGGAGCGAGCCATGGCCCACGGCGACATCACCCACATCGACATCCCGGTCTCCGACGCCGGACGTGCCCGCGAGTTCTACGCCGGGCTCTTCGGCTGGCAGATCAACGAGATCCCCGGCTTCGAGGGCTACCCGATGTGGCAGGCCCCGAACCAGATCAGCGGCGGTGGCCTGGCCCCGCGCGGCGAGGGCTTCACCCAGCCGCGCTCGTACGTCGAGGTCGACTCCATCGACGACACCCTGGCGAAGGTGACCTCCCAGGGCGGCACCGTCGTCATGGAGAAGAGCCCGATCAGCGAGACCAGCTGGTGGGCCATCTTCACCGATCTCGACGGCAACGTCGTCGGGCTCTACGAGGGCATCACCGAGGCGCCCGAGGCCTGAGCGGCGTTCTGGGGCTGGCCGGCCGAGGGGATCAGCGCGACGAGCGCCGGGCACGCCACCGCGACCACCACGAGCGCCGCGACGCGGCGGTGGGGCCAGGGTCGGCAGCTCCGGCAGGCCCGCTCACGCTCTCGTGCGCGGCGACCTTCTCCCGCAGCGCCCGCCAGCCGACCACCATCTCCTCGACGTCCACCGTGGGCGCGAGCACCGGGGAGGCCGGACCGGCCACGGGGCGGCGCCGCTCGCGCAGCACCCGGGCGTTGTAGTCGCGCAGGATCTCGCGCACGTCGTCCTCGACCCGGATACCGACGAGCGAGGCGGGGTAGCCGGCGGCCTCCCGGCGCAGCTGCAGCGCAGGGGGCAGCGCGTCGCCGGCGTCCAGCCCCTCGTCGGCCATCTTGCGACGGATCCACCAGTCCGGGTCGCTGGTGTCCACCTCGCGCAGCGGCCGACCGGCACCCGGCAGGTCGTCGAACTCGCCCCGCTCGGCGGCCTCACGGATCTGCCGCTCCACCCAGGTCTCCTGCGGACGCACCCGACGCTCCCTCAGATCGCCGCGGCCAGCTCGGTGCCCTGCTTGATCGCGCGCTTGGCGTCCAGCTCCGCGGCCACGTCCGCGCCGCCGATGACGTGCACCTGCACGCCCGCCTGCTGCAGCGGCTCGAGCAGGTCGCGCACCGACTCCTGGCCGGTGCAGACGACGACGCTGTCCACCTCCAGCAGCTGCGGCCGGCCGTCCACGGTGAGGTGCAGGCCGTCGTCGTCGATCTTCTCGTAGGTGGCGCCGGTGATCTGGCGGACCCCCTTCGCCGTGATCGCGGCGCGGTGCACCCAGCCAGAGGTCTTGCCGAGACCGGCGCCGATCTTGGTGGTCTTGCGCTGGACGAGGTAGACCTCCCGGGCGGGCTGCTCGGGGTGGGCCTGGGTCAGGCCGCCGCGCTCGGCCGAGGTGGGGTCGACGCCCCACTCGTCCTGCCACAGCTTGACGTCCAGGGCGGGTGACTCGTCAGTGGTCAGCAGCTCGGTGACGTCGACGCCGATGCCGCCTGCCCCGATCACCGCCACCCGGCGACCGATCTCCCGGGTGCCGAGCACGGCCTCCGGGTAGGTGACGACCATCGGGTGGTCGATGCCCTCGATCTGCGGCACGCGGGGCTCGACGCCGGTGGCGAGCACCACCTCGTCGAAGGCGGTGAGGTCGGCCACCTCGGCGCGGCGGCCCAGGTGCAGGGTCACCCCGCGACGCTCCAGCTCGCCCCGGTAGTAGCGGATGGTCTCGGCGAACTCCTCCTTGCCGGGGATGCGCATGGCCAGGGCGAACTGGCCGCCGATGTCCTCGCCGGCCTCGAAGAGCTCGACCTCGTGGCCGCGCTCCGCCGCCGAGACGGCCGCGGCCAGGCCGGCCGGGCCGCCGCCGACGACCGCGACCCGCTTGCGGGTGGCGGTGGGGCCGAGCACGAGCAGCGTCTCGTGCGCGGCGCGGGGGTTGACCAGGCAGCTGGTGGTGCGGCGCTGGAAGGTGTGGTCCAGGCAGGCCTGGTTGCACGCGATGCACGTGTTGATCTGCTGCGCCTCGTCGGCCTGCGCCTTGCGCGCCCAGTGCGGGTCGGCGAGCCAGGGCCGGGCCATCTGCACCAGGTCGGCCTCGCCGTCAGCGAGCGCCCGCTCGGCCTGGTCGGGCATGTTGATCCGGTTCGAGGTGACCACCGGGACCCCGACGTGCGGTCGCAGCCGGCCGGCGACCTCGGTGAAGGCGCCCCGGGGCACCGAGGTGACGATGGTCGGCACCCGCGCCTCGTGCCAGCCGATGCCGGTGGAGATGATCGTCGCGCCGGCCGCCTCGATCTCGGTGCCCAGGGCGAGGATCTCCTCCCAGGTCTGGCCGTCCTCGACGAGATCGAGCACCGAGAGCCGGTAGACGACGATGAAGTCCTCGCCGACCGCGGCCCGCACCGCCCGGACGATCTCGGTCGCCAGCCGGCGCCGGTTCGCCGGGGTGCCGCCCCAGCCGTCGCGCCGCTGGTTGGTTCGGGGGGCGAGGAACTGGTTGATGAGGTACCCCTCGGAGCCCATCACCTCGACCCCGTCGTAGCCGGCACCGCGGGCCAGCTCGGCTGCACGGGCGAAGCCGCGCACCTGCCGCCGCACCCCCCGCTCGGACAGCTCCCGCGGGCCGAACGGGGTGATCGGCGACTTGCGGGCCGACGCTGAGACCGACCACGGGTGGTAGGCGTAGCGCCCCGCGTGCAGGATCTGCAGGGCGATCTTGCCGCCCTCGGCGTGCACCGCCTCGGTGACCTGCTCGTGCCGGCGGGCCTCGCGGCGGGTGGTCAGCTTGGAGGCGAAGGGGTAGAAGGTGCCCTCGACGTTCGGAGCGAAGCCGCCCGTGACGATGAGGCCGGCACCGCCCTTCGCCCGCTCCGCGTAGAAGGCGGCCAGCCGCTCGAAGCTGCTGGCCCGATCCTCCAGGCCGGTGTGCATCGAGCCCATGATCGTGCGGTTCGCCAGCGTGGTGAAGCCGAGATCGAGCGGCTCGAAGAGCCGGGGATAGGCGGTCATGCGGGTCTCCGTCCGGGCCGGGCGCTGCGGGGGCACTGCCGATTCTGCCTGACAGTGACCTGGCCGCCGGTGGGTCGCGGGTCACGGCTGACGCCCAGGCTCGTGTGACAGGGTTGGGCGAGAGGACGATCCGAGCCGTGGGAGGAGACGCATGAGCCAGCTGGCACGGGTGGCCGGCCGGGCCGCGGTCGGCACGGCCGCCTCGGCGGCGGCCGGCGCAGCCTTGGCCGGTCTCGGCTACGGCCTGATCCAGGTCGAGGGGCGGATCGCCCGGCGGATCGTCGGCAACCCCTTCGACGGCGCACCGGACGACGACGGCACCTACGGCGCCGCTCCCGGCGACCCGGTCGGGCTCATCGTCCTCGGCGACTCCACCGCGGCCGGGATGGGCGCGGACCACCGGTACCAGACGGTCGGGGCGATCCTGGCCACCGGCCTGGCAGCGATCATGGGCCGCTCGGTGCGGCTGACCAACGAGGCCGTCGTCGGCGCCGAGTCGGCCGACCTCAGCGCCCAGCTGAGCCGGGTGCTGGCGCGGGTGGACCAGCCGGACGTCGCGGTGATCCTCGTCGGCGGCAACGACGTCACCCACCGGATCGACCGGGCCACCTCGGTGCAGCACCTGGAGCGGACGGTGCGCTACCTGCGCACCCTCGGCATCCAGGTGGTCGTCGGCACCTGCCCCGACCTCGGCACGGTCGAGCCGATCCCCTTCCCGCTGAGCCAGCTGCTGCGCCGGTGGAGCCGCGACCTGGCGGCCGCGCAGACCGTGGCCGCGGTCGGTGCGGGAGCCCGGACGGTGTCGATGGGTGACCTGCTCGGGCCGGAGTTCGCGGCCAGCCCGAAGGAGCTCTTCAGCCAGGACCGCTTCCACCCCTCGCCGGCCGGTTACGCCCGGGTGGCCTCGGCGCTGCTGCCCTCGGTGGCCGCGTCGCTGGACGCCTGGCCCGACGGCGCGACCGGGGACACCGAGCCCCAGGCGAGCCGCGGCGAGGGCATCGGCCTGGTCAGCGAGGCCGCCGACCGGGCGGTCGCCGTGGCCGGCACCGAGGTCGGCCCGGCCGAGGTCGGCGAGGGCGAGTCGACGCCGCGCACCCGCTGGGCGATGCTGCGCCGCCGCGCCCGCTCGGAGTCGACGGACGCCCCCGCCCACACCCCCTCCCCCTGACGCCCTCCCCCCTCCCTCCCGCTCCCCTTCCCCAACTTTGAGGTTGCCCCGGTTCGGCGGACATCTTGATGGCTCGGCCTGGTTGGGTCGGGCAGGGAAGGATGGCCCTTATGGGTGCGAAGAGGAAGAGCTACACCCCGCAGTACCGGCGTGATGCTGCGCGTCTGGTGATCGACTCGGGCCGCACGATCTCGGCGGTGGCTGCGCAGATCGGTGTGGGTGAGCAGGTGCTGGGTCGGTGGGTGGCCAGGGAGCGTGCGCGGATGGATCAGCCGCCGGAGGCGGTGGATCTCGACGAGCGTGCCGAGCTGGAGCGGTTGCGCGCGGAGAATGCTCAGCTGCGGATGGATCGGGAGTTCCTGAAAAAAGCAGCGGCCTTCTTCGTGGCGGAGGGGGCGTCGGAGCAGACGCCGCGTTCGCAGTGATTCACGCGGAGAAGGCCTGCGCCGAGGGTGTGCGGTCCACGGTCGGTGACATGTGCGAGCTGCTGGGGGTGTCGCGGTCGGGCTACTACGACTGGCTCGCCCGCCAGGCGGCTGGGCCGGGGCCGCGTGAGCAGCGGTTGCGGGATCTGGCCGCGAAGGTGGTGAGCGCGCACCAGGACTCCGACGGGGTGTACGGCGCGCCCCGGATCACCGCGCAGCTGCGGGCGGCGGGTGAGGTCGTGACCCGCAAGACGGTCGCGAAGGTGATGCGCGCGAACGGGATCGAGGGCATCAGCCCGCGCGCGTGGCGGCCGGCGACCACGGTCACCGGCCCGGCGCCGCACCGCATCCCGGACCTGGTCCAGCGCCGCTTCGACCAGGGCGAGCTGAACCGGGTGTGGACCTCGGACATCACCTACCTGGCCACCGGTCAGGGCTGGCTGTACCTGTGCGCGGTCCGGGACGGCTGCTCCCGGCGCGTGCTCGGGTACGCCTTCAGCGACAGCCTGCACACCGACCTCGTCGAGGACGCGCTGCGGCGGGCGGTCACCTTCCGTGACGGCCGCACGGCCGGGGTGATCCTGCACGCCGACCGCGGCTGCCAGTACACCTCCGACCAGCTCGAGCGCGCCGCCCGCGCCCTGGACGTGCGACTCAGCGCCGGACGTACCGGCGTGTGCTGGGACAACGCCCAGCACGAGAGCTTCTGGTCCACCCTCAAGACCGAGCACTACCACCGCCACGAGTTCACCACCCGAGCCGCCGCGATCCACAGCGTGACCCACTGGATCGAGACCGTGTACAACCGCCGACGACGCCACACCGCCCTCGGCAACATCAGCCCCGTAGCCTTCGAGCACGGACTCACCACGGCGGCACCAGCCGCCTAAACCGATGTCCACCAAACGGGGGCAGCCCCAAACTGCCTAGGTGTACCCGGCCAGGAGGTGGGTAGCAGAACGAGGCGGTTGACGTACGTGGAACCTCCGGGTGAGGTGTGGCTTGTCGAAGGCCCGTTCCATCACCCGGAGGTTCCATGTCCCACGGTAATGCGCGGCTGACCGTCTACGGTCGGCGGCTGATCGTCGAACGCCGTCAGAAAGGCTGGGCCAAGGCCCACATCGCGGCATCGCTGGGCGTCTCACGCAAGTGCGTGAACACCTGGATCGAGCGCTACGAGGCCGAGGGCGAAGCCGGGCTGGTCACCCGCTCATCCACGCCGCGGACCACCCCGACCAAGACCAGCGCCGAGGACGAGCAACGTGTCCTGGCGGCACGGCACGAGTACCGCGAGGGGCCCGACCTCCTGGGCCCAAGGGTGGGGGTCGCGCCCCGGACGGTGTCGCGGATCCTGCGCCGCCATCAGGTGCCCTACCTGCACGAGTGCGACCCCATGACCGGCCAGGTCATCCGCTCCTCGAAACAGACCACGCGACGCTACGAACGCGACCGTCCCGGCGAGCTGGTCCACGTCGACGTCAAGAAGATCGGCAAGATCCCCGACGGCGGCGGATGGCGCGTCCACGGCAGAGCCGCGACCGAAGCAGCCAAGACCTGCCGGCCCCGCATCGGCTACGACTACATCCACGCCATGGTCGACGACCACACCCGCCTGGCCTACTGCGAAGCCCTGCCCGACGAACAAGGCCCCACCTGTGCCGGGTTCATCCTGCGCGCCGCGGCCTACTTCGCCGCGCACGGCATCACCCGCATCGAACGCGTCATCACCGACAACCACTGGTCCTACCGACGCTCACGCCACGTCCGCGAGGCCCTGGCCACGCTCGACGCGCGCCACCTGTTCATCCGCCCCCACTGCCCCTGGCAGAACGGCAAGGTCGAACGGTTCAACCGCACCCTGGCCACCGAGTGGGCCTACCACCAGCCCTACACCACCAACGACCAACGCACCGCAGCACTTGCACCCTGGCTCGAGCACTACAACACTCAACGCCGCCACAGCGCACTCGGCGGACACCCACCCACCGACTGCCACCAACCTGATGGCCGAGTACACCTAGGTGTGAGGTCCAGGGACGTTGTTCAGGGCTCAGCGTGCTGGGGTGACGTGCGAAGGCCTCCTGTTGTGAAGTGGTGCTGTCAGAACAACCAGCTCTCATCCAGGAGGCCTTCATGGCTCACATTACCGGCGCGCTCTCACCGGGCGCGAGGCTCAAGCTGGCCCGGCTGATCGTCGATCAGGGGTGGACGTGCACCGCGGCAGCGCAGCAGTTCATGATCAGTGCCCGCACGGCCAGCAAGTGGGACTGCTGCACGAATCGGTGACATCTGATCTGTGGTGCCGAGGGGTGCCGCTGGAAGGATGTGGATCGTGCCCAAGCCCTATCCGAAGGAGTTTCGCGACGATGTCGTGCGGGTCGCGAGGAACCGTGAGCCGGGTGTCCGTCTCAAGCAGGTGGCTGCCGACTTCGGGATCAGCGAGTCGTGTCTGACGAACTGGCTCAAGCGGGCCGACGTCGAGGACGGCGTCAAGTCCGGGACCACCACCGCGCAGTCGGCGGCCGAGCGGGAGCTGCGCAAGCGGGTCCGACTGCTGGAGCAAGAGAACGAGGTCCTGCGCCGTGCTGCGGCGTATCTGTCGCAGGCCAACCTGCCGGGAAAATGATGTACCCGCTCGTCCGCGAGCTGGCTTCCACCGACGCCCCGCTGCGGGTGCCGGTGGCGGTGACGTGCCGGGTGCTGAGTCTCGCTCGCCAGCCCTACTACCGCTGGCTCGCCGCGCCGGTCACCGACTCTGAGCTCAAGGAGGCCTACCGAGCGAACGCGTTGTTCGACGCCCACCGCGACGACCCCGAGTTTGGCTACCGGTTCCTGGGCGACGAGGCAGCCGAGGCCGGCGTGAGTATGGCGCAGCGGACCGCGTGGCGGATCTGCTCGACCAACGGCTGGTGGAGCGCGTTCGGCAAACCCAGGCGCGGCAAAGCCGGACAGACCGGGCCACCGGTCCACGACGACCGGTGCGCGATCGTCGATCCCGACGGCCGGGTTCGGCACGAATTCACTGCGGGCGCCTCGAACAGGATGTGGCTCACCGACATCACCGAGCACTGGACCGGCGAGGGCAAGCTCTACCTCTGTGCCGTCAAGGACGCCTGCTCCAACCGGGTCGTGGGCTACTCGATCGACTCCAGAATGACATCGCGGCTCGCGGTCACCGCGCTCGAGTCCGCCGTCGCCAGACGACACGCTCAGGGCGCCGATGTCGCCGGCTGCATCGTCCACAGTGACCGCGGCAGTCAGTTCCGCAGCCGCAGATTCGTGCACGCCCTGAACCGCCACGATCTCGTCGGATCGATGGGCCGAGTCGGGGCCGCCGGCGACAACGCGGCCATGGAGAGCTTCTTCGCGCTGCTCCAGCGCAACGTCCTCGACCGCCGCTCCTGGGCCACCCGCCAAGACCTTCGGATCGCGATCGCGACCTGGATCGAGCGCACCTACCACCGCCGCCGCAGACAGGCCGCACTCGGACGATTGACCCCTGTCGAGTACGAGACCATCATGAACGCGTCAGCCACTCAGGCTGCCTGACCCAACCTGTCACCGATTCGTGCAGCAGTCCCTTCCTTTATCTGCCGGGATGACGTCTGGGCCAAGTTGGCCGCGATGGAGGAGTACGCGCTCACGAAGCTCGGCGACGACCCCTCTGCAACGTGCAGGTAGAGACGTGCGGGGTCGAGACTCCCTCCGTGGAAGCTGCATGTGAGGCATGGCACGAGCATGGGACCCCCTAGAGCGCAGTCACTGCTTCCACTCACACCGAACCGCTACGTTCAACGTCGCACTTGATGCCGCATCCTTAGACAAGTACGACGTCCCGATCCGCAGCAACAAACAGCAAGTTGTCTGCCACTTGCTGCATCAGGAGCGCTCTCCAGATGCTAAGCCCCCAAGCACTTCAGGAACGCGACACTAGAGCAGCAACGGCCCCTCTAGAGCCGTCCACAGGGTGCCGGCAACGATCCCGAGGGCCAGGCTCGCGGTGGCGGCGACACCGGCGGTGGCGGCAGCCCAGGCGTCCCCGCCCGTGCGGCGACGGGTCGCGGATTCCTGGGTGGGGCGGGCGAAGACGGGACCGAACCAGCGGAGGTAGTAGAAGAGGCTGAGCAGGCTGTTGAGCATCACGAGCAGGGCCAGCCAGCTGTGTCCACCGTCCCAAGCGGCGGTGGCGGTGGTGAGCTTGCCGACGAACACGGCCGTCGGTGGGGTGCCCACTAGGCCGAGCAGTGCGACGAGCAGGGCGAGTGCGAGCCCGGGGCGTTCGTGGACCAGCCCGCGGTAGGCGGTCAGGTCTCGGCGCTCGGGAAGGGCCGCGGTGACCGCGAAGGCGGCCACGTTGGTCAGGGCGTAGGCGGCGAGATAGAACAGCAGTGAGGGCAGGGCGAGGTCACTACGGCCGGCGGCGGCCACAGGAACGAGGAGGAACCCGACCTGGGCCACGGTCGACCAGCCCAGCAGCCGGCGGGGATCACGCTGCCAGTAGGCGGCGAGGTTGCCCAGGAACATCGAGGCCGTGGCCAGGGCTGCCGTGACGATCAACCATGTCTCGTTCCCGGCAGAGATCGTGGCCACGAACCGGTAGATGGCCACCAGCGCTCCAATCTTGGGCACGGTGGTCAGGAAGGTCGCGGCGGTGACACCGGCACCTTGGGCGGCGTCGGGCACCCAGAAGTGGACGGGCACCCCGCCGGCCTTGAAGAGCAACCCGACGAGCACACACAACACGCCTGCGCCCACGGCTGCGCCCGGCGCCCCAGGCAGTTCCTCCTTGAGCCGGGCGTAGTCGGTGGCGCCGGTCAGGGCGTAGAGCACGGTGACCCCGAGCATGAGCAGGATGCCCGAGAGGGCCCCCATGAGGTAGGTCTTCAAGGCCGCCTCGGCCCCGGTGCGCCCGCCGGTGAGTCCCACGATCCCGTACAAGGGAATGCTGGCGAGGAGGAATCCGACGATGAGCACGAGCAGATCGGTGGTTCCGGCCAGGACCATGACCCCCGTGGTGGCGAAGAGCAGCAGTGCGTAGGTGTCGGACTCGCGGGCTGAACCAGCGATCTCCCCGGAGGCCACGCCCAAGATCAGCAGGGTGGTCAGTGCGGCGATCACCCGGGCGGCGCCGGTGGCGGTGTCCACGGCAAAGGTTCCGGAGAACGCGGTCTGAGCGGGCCCGGCCATGGCCAGGACCGCTGCGGTCGCGGCGCCCAGCAGCGCGAGGGCGGCCACGGCGCGGGCGATCCACTGACGGTCTCGGGGGAGGAATGACCCGCCCAGCAGGACGATGAGGCCACCGATGAAGGTGGTGATCTCTGGTAGTAGCAGTGCCGGTTGCATCTGCATCGAGCCGTCCATCCGCTATCTCCCGACGAGGTCGACGAGGGCGGCGGAGGCCGGCTCGATCACCCCGAGCAGCACCTGGGGCAACACCCCGATGAGCAGCGACAGGGCCAGCAATGGACCGATCGACCACAGCTCCCGGCCGTGTAGGTCTGCAAATCCGGGCGATTGGCCCTGCGTGGGGCCGGTGAAGACTCGCTGCAGCGCTAGCAGGAACAAGGCGGCGGTGACCAAGATGCCCGGCAGAGCGATCGCGGTGACCGGGGCGACTGCGACGCTGCCGGCAAAGATCTGGAACTCAGCGATGAACCCGGACAATCCGGGCAGGCCCAGCGAGGCGAACGCCGCCACCGCGAACAGCGTCGCGTAGCGCGGTGCAGGCTTGGCCAGACCGCCGTAGGAACCCAAGTCGTAGGTGCCGGCGCGGGTGTGCATCACCCCGGCCAGGAGGAAGAGCGCGGCGGTGATCAGCCCATGGCTGACCATCTGCACGACCGCGCCGGTGACTGCCACCGAACGGGCTTGGGCGGAGTTGTCGACGACGAGGCCGACCGCACCCAGGGCGAGGACGATGTAGCCCATGTGGTTCACGGAGGTGTAGGCGATCATCCGTTTGAGGTTGGTCTGGGCCAGTGCCACGAACGCTCCGTACAGGACGGAGACGATGCCGATCACCACGATCGCCCAGGCCCATGCGCGCCAGGCCTCGGGCAGGATCGGCATGGCGATGCGCACGAAGCCGTAGGTCCCCATCTTCAGCAGCACGCCTGCCAGCACGGCCGAGCCGGTGGCCGGTGCGTCGGTGTGGGCTGGGGGCAGCCAGGTGTGGAACGGCACGGTGGGGGTCTTCACGGCCAGACCCACGAGGATCGCCGCGAGCACCAGCCCTCCGGCCAGCGGGTTGTCCTCCAAGGGCGCGGCCGCGACGAGCTCGGGGATGTCGAAGGTGTGCGGATCCGAGGCCACGTACAGCCCGATGAATCCCAGCAGCAGGGCGAGAGATCCCAGGAACGTGTAGAGGAAGAACTTCAGCGCGGATCGGGCGGCGTTCCCGTGGCCCCAGCCGGCGATCACGAAGTACATGCCCACGATGGACAGATCGAAGAACACGAAGAACAAGATGAGGTCGGCGGCCACGAACACCCCGAGACTCACGCCCTGCAGGAACAGGAACAGTGCCGTCTGCGCGCGGGGCCGTTCCCAGTCGCGAAGGGCGTAGACGGCACAGGCGAAGAAGACGACCGCCGTCATGGCCACCAGCGGCAACGACAGCCCGTCCACGCCAACGTGGTAGCTACTGCCGACCCCCGGGATCCACGGCACCTGCTCCTCGAAGGCCAACCCATTCGATCCGGGGTCTTCGTAGCCGGCCCAGAGCACGCCGACGAGTACCAGTTCCACGGCGCTTACCGCGACCCACACCCACCGAGCGGCTGCGGCGCCGAGCGTGGGAACCGCAGCCACGACCGCGGCGACGACCAAGGGAAGGAAGACGATCAGACTCAGCATGCTCAACCCATCACGGAGTAGACGGACCAGACCACGGCGCCTGCGGCGAGGACGGCGACGGTCTGAAGGAAGTACTGGTGGATGGCCCCTGTCTGCGGGGCCCGTGCCAAGTGTCCGAGGCGGCGGACCCGTCCGGCGACGGATGCAACGGCCCGGTCCACCACGACGTCATCGACACGCGCGGCGACCCGCGCCAGCACAAGGGCTGCCCCAGCCAGGGCATTTACAACCCTGTCCACCACGAGGTCATCGACGCGCGCGGCGACCCGCGCCAGCACAAGGGCCGTCCCAGCCAGAGCATTCACGGCCCTGTCCAGGACGTGGTCGTCGAACCGCGCCAGAGTGCGTGCCAAGGTCAAGGACGGACGCACGACGACTCCCTGCGCAGCCGCTTCCAGCCCCAACCACCCGAGCGCCCATCTCGGCGCAGGGGCACGCAGCCGCAGCATCAGCAGCACCACGACCACCGCGATCACGGCAGAGACGGCCAGTTCGACAGTTGGGACCTCACCGTGACCGCCCACTGCGTCGGCGAGCAGGCCACCGATCGGAGGCAGAGCGAGCACACCCAGGACGGCCGCACCAAGGGCGAGCATGACCAGCGGCGCCTGCTCCCAGGCGCTCACCTCATTGGCGCCGTCAACCCGGACTCCCGCGTGAGAGTCGCGCCGCCAGATCGCCCACAGTGCCTTGCCGGCATAGGCGGCCGACAATGCCGCGGCCAGTAACCCTGCGGCGTAGAGCCACGGGGATGTCTCGAGCGCAGCGGTGAGCACGGCCTCCTTGGTCGCCCACAAGGACAGCGGCGCGACCCCGGCCAAGGCCAACGCCGCCACGCTCGCGGCCACACCCACGACCGGCCACCGACGGGCGACACCCCGTAGTTTCGTGAACTCCTCGGTGCCCAGTGCCGTCAGCCACGCACCCGCGGCCAGGAACAGCAGAGCTTTGACCCAGGCGTGCGCCACCAGGTGGGCGGCGCCGCCGCTGACTGTGCCCACGCCGGCGGCGAGCACCACGAAGCCCAGCTGGGCGGCCGTGGAGGCGGCCAACAGCTGCTTGAGCTCCCGCTGCGCCAACGCCACGATCCCCATGAGCACCGCCGTGGACACGCCGACCCACGCAGTGAGCGGCCCGGCCCAGGCGGTCGAGGCCAGCAGGGGCTCCACGCGCAACAGCAGGTATCCGCCCATCGCGACCATCGCTGCGGAGTGCAGCAGCGCGCTGACTGGGCTGGGTCCTTTCATCGCTCCGGAGAGCCAGAAGGAAAAGGGCAGCTGCGCTGCCTTGCCCAATGCCGCCACCACGATCCCGGCGGCGGCGACGTGGCGCCACGATCCCTGCGCGGCCGGGAGGTCGGCCAAGGCCATCCCCGTCCCTCCGGCCAAGGCAGCGCCCGCAGCGACGTAGAGGCCCAGGTCGGCCGTGCGGGTCGTGACGAACGCAGTGAGGCCTGCTGAGACGCGGTCAACATCTCGCCACCAGAAGCCGATCAGGGCGTAGGAAGTCGCGCCCATCACCTCCCAGGCGAACAGCAGTGCCGGGATGCTGGCGGCGGTCGCAGTGACCAGGGCGGCCGCCGAGAAGATGAGCATCAGCCCGTGGAAGCGACCCTGGGACTCTCGAATGTTCCCGGCCGAGAAGACGAGGACGAAGAAGGTGACTGTGGTGATCATCGGCACGATCAGCGCGGCGAGAGCGTCGACGTCCAGCGCGAAGTCAGCGCCCACGATGAAGGGGTACGACACGGCCGGGCGAGTCAGCGCAGTGCCGAGCGCCAGGGCAGTCGCGAGCCCTGAGGTCACCAGAGCAATCGGTGCCGCGGCGCGGTGCGGGCGCAGAAGGGCGAGTGCACCGCCAACGGTGGCTGGGAGCACCACCATGGCCACGAGTGCGGTCTGGGCGCCGGTCATCGGGACAGTTCCTGGGCCATGTCGGTCATGTCCGTCTGCTGCCGGCGATGCAGCAGCGTGGCCACGGCGAAGCCCATGGCCATTTCCACCGTCATCGCGGCCAGCACCACCAGCAGCAGGACCTGCCCGGAAGGGTCCGGGGCGAGGAAGAACCAGAATCCTGCGGCAGCCAGGAGCACTCCGTTGATCATCAGCTCAAGCCCCATCATCACCATCACGACGACCTGCTGGGACAGGGCACCATAAAGACCTACCGCGAACAGTGCGGCAGCCACCACGAGCACGGCTTCGAGGGTCATCGGCCCGCATTTCCCCGTTGTGGGCCCTCGGCCGGGCGACGCTGCAGATCATCGCCGAACCGGTCATAGCGGGTGCGGTGGGCAGCCAGGACCACCCCGGCCACGATCGTTGCGACCATGACCGGCCCCAGCACGGCCATGACCAGCATCTTCTCGCCCATGATCTCCAGACCGAGGGCGCGAGTCAGGTCGTCGGGGGCGGCGCCGCGGCGCTGCGGCCAAGGGATGAGCAGGGCACCACCGGCCAGCAGCACGAAGGCCCCGACCGATGCGCCGATCGCCGTCTTCTTTCCGTGGGTCATGTCCATGGGCATCAGCGCCGGATTCATGCCCATGAACATCACCATGTAGATGGCCATCACAGCCATCTCCATCACCATCATCAGGATCGTGATCAGCCCGAGGTAGCCCTGTTGCAGCAGGAGGATCTGTATGCCCACGGCGATGAACGAGAGGGCCAGTGCGTACGTGGCTCGAGCCATGGAGTCCACCACGAACACGGCGACGCCCGAGGCCACAGCCGCTACGGCCAGCGTCCAGAACGCGACTCCGGTCAGCACGGTTCAGCCTCCCCGGATGACGATGAGGGACACGAGGAGGTCCTGGAGCACGGCCGCCGGGAGCAGCACCATCCACCCGATCTCCATGAACCGGTCCGGGCGCACCAGCGGAATCTTTCGGCGCAGCCACACCAGCACGGCCAGCACAACCACGGTCTTGGCGAGCATCCATGCCCAGCCAGGCATCACCGGCCCGGCGCCACCGCCCAGGAACAGCGGCACGGAGAAGGCTGCTCCGGCGGCCAGGAACAGGTAGCGCCCGGCCTGGAAGACCAGGCGGTCCACAGCCGAGAGCTCGGCCAGCACCCCACCGGCGATGTCTGGCGCCAGCGCGGGGGCGAACGGTCCCCACACGGAGAACCCGGTCACGCCCACCAGGTAGATGACAAACGCCACCGGCATCCACACCACGAACCACAGGCCGTCCTGCGCGGCCACCACGTCCCCGACGCCGAGGCTGCCGGCGGCGATCGCCGGAGCCACCAGGGCGAACATCAGCGGCAGTTCGTAGGCAAGTCCGTGGGCGAGAAAGCGGTAGCCCCCCACCAGGCTGTGGGTGGAGTTCGCGCCCCATCCCGTCAGCCACACCAACGCCCAGACCATGACGTCGACGACGTTGAACCACACAATGCCGACATCGGGATCGGCCAGCACCCACCGGCCCATCGGGATCACTGCGACCATCAAGAACGCGGCGACGAACATCCCGGCGCCACCGATCCGCCACAGCAGGGTGTCCGCGGCCACGGTGGTGCGTCGCCGCTGCCGCAGCAGCCGGGCAGTGCGGCTCAGTGGCGCGGCCCACCCGCCGCCAAGGCCGTGCTCGCGGGCCGACAGCACCGCATCCAGCGCCACCGCGAAGTAAGCCAGAGCGCACAGGAGGATGCCGGCCAGCACGGCCCACCCCACAGGAATGGTCACCAGCACACCTTCAGGCATGCCCCACCCCCTGGGTGGCAGCGAACGGTTCCAGACCCAAACTGGCCACGGCCAGTCGCGCGGTGGCCAGCTCCAACCCGACCACCAGCTGCGGCACAGCCTCCCACGGCACTGCGTCGGTCACGGCCGGCGCCAGACCCGCGCCGCCGATCTCGGCCCGAAGCCCCTCCACCATGGACGAAAGACGGTCGTGGGCGTCTCCTCGGCAGCCCTTCGGCAGGTCGTGACGTGCCAGATCGGACTGATCGAGCGGCAGTACACCACGTAGGGACCAGCGCAGGAGCCACGACTTCCGCACCGTGCGGTGCAGCGCCTCGATGGCCTCTCGGGCGGCGGGCTGATCACCACGCAACAGTGCGTCCCGGGCATGGCGAGCACATGTGGTCGCGTGCCCGGCCCCAGCGATCGCCAACAGTGCCATCACGCCGTCGCACCGCAGCGCAGTGGCTGACGCAGGATGCGCCTCAGGCTCGCTCCCGCCGGAAGTCTGGCCCGAAGCATCGACGATGGACGCCTCGGCATCGACCACGACGTCACCCTGCAGCGAGCAGAGCAGCACCAGACCGGCCGGCCAGAACGGAAGGACAGGACCAAGTGGGAGATGCAGGACATCCATCTCCAGACCGTCCCGGTCCTGACCGCCTTGGGCCAGCGCGATCCCAGCCGGGGCCATATCCATGCCTTCGTGGTCTCCGTGGTCCATGCCTTCGTGGTCTCCGTGGTCCATGCCTTCGTGGTCTCCGTGGTCCATGCCTTCGTGCCCGCCGTGGTCCATGCCTTCGTGCCCGCCGTGGTCCATGCCTTCGTGCCCGCCGTGGTCCATGCCCTCGTGGCCCATATCCTGATGGTGGCCGTGACCCTCAGGGTCCATCTGGCCGTGGTCGTCCGGAATCTGAGGCTCTCGCGCCCGTGCTTGGGCGTCCATCCGGTGATACGGGGTGTCGAGCAGGAGCGATGCGGCGGCATCGAGGGCGCCGCCCACAGCTGTGGGCGAGGGGACGTCGGCGCGCACCCGTGGGCCGGGCATCTGCTCCCACAGGCGCTCCACGAGTTCGCCTAGCTCGGGGCCTGGCACACCGCACACGACCAGCACGTCAGCCTCTGCCGGCGTCCATGCGGCACGCCAGCCTCGACGCAGCATCTGCTGCTCGAGCTCCGCGCGCGTGAGCCACTGACCCGGTGCCTCGACGATCAGGACACGGGCGGTGCGGATCGCCAGATGGGCGAGCATCCGGGTCAGACCCATCGGAAGACCCCCTCCCGCCATGCCCACGTCACGGCGATGAGCAGTGCTCCCAGGAACAGGAACATCTCCACGACCGCAGAGATCCCTTCCTCGGCCACGATTACTGCCCACGGGTACATGAACAGCATCTCGACGTCGAAGGCGAGAAAGACGATCGAGGCGGGATACCAGCGTGCATGGAACCGAGACAGAGCATGCTCCTGCGGAACCCACCCCGACTGAGCAGGAAGCGCAGTCAGCGGATCGGCCAACACACTCACAGCCCGGTGGAGCGCATAGAGGGACACCACAGCGAATACAGCCACCAGCGCCATGGCCACGATCCCGTACACCGCGATCCGCCCTTCTCGACCTTTAGACAACGAACTCTCGTGAGGCAGCAGATGGATCGACCCTACAAGGCGTCCTCTGCCACGACCTGCGCACTCAGCACCACCTCAGCGGAGTGACCACAGCCATCAGCTGGGTTGTCCTTGAGCGACCACAGGCATCCAGACGGCCCTGGCGCGGGGGTGCCGCACAGTTGCGCGGCACCCCGCGTCGAGGTCACTCGGCTGGTTGGATCTCGCTCTCGACGATCCATTTGTGGTTGGTCATCTTCATGCCGTCCATCGTGAGGTCGACCATGTACACCGTCTCGTCGGTCGAGCTCTCGATCGTCGCCTCGGCGCCGGCCATGCCGGCCATGTGGTCGGCGTTCAAGACGACCTCGGTGCCCTCTGCGAGCGGCGCCTCGCCGGGGTTCTCGAGCTCCTCGTGAACGACCCACTTGTGATCGGTGACCCGCTCACCGCCATCCATGGGCGTATAGCTGACGGAGTAGGCCGTCGTATCGAAGGCGCCCGAGATGGTCGCCTCGGCTCCGTTCATCCCCGGCATGTGATCCGCGGTCAGAGTCACCTTCGTGCCGATGGGATACGTCGGCGAGCTCGCCTCTTCAATGCCCTCCGGAGGAGGCCCGCCATCAGGCTTGTGGCTGCCCATTGCTTCGCTGGTCTCACTGCCGGACGCAGACGAGTCAGACGTCACCGACGACTGCGTCGCATCCTCCTCAGCTGTTCCTCCGCAGCCTGCAAGCAGCGCGACTGCCGCCGCGGCAGTCGCCGCCACGCGAACCCGCCGATTGGCCGTTGTCATGCCATCTCCCTTCTTTCGTGTCCTCCCACGCTATACCCCTAGGCGGTATCGCCTGTGCAGGGCGAACCGGGAAGCCCCTAGCGTCAGTCTGTCCAGAGAGAGGGCGCCATGCTGACCAGCAGTGGCAACGCCGGCATCCCAGCGACGATCCGCTCTTGGGCAATGCCGAGCGTGTTTCGGCATACCTCGCCCGGGTACCACGAACTCGTCTGCGCGCCGCACCGACCATCGTGCGCGCCGCACCATCGGATGAAGGAGCAATACATGCACACCGTGGAACAGATGCTCGATACCTACCCCAAGGACTTGGGTGGCATCGACAGGGCCAAGCTGACCGAGTGCATCCAAGCCTGCTTCGAGTGCGCCCAGACCTGCACAGCCTGTGCCGACGCCTGTCTGAGCGAGGACAAGGTGGCTGATCTCACCCAGTGCATCCGCGCCAACCTCGACTGCGCGGACATCTGCACCACGACCGGATCGGCGCTCTCGCGCCACACCGGTTACGACGCCAACGTGACGCGGGCCCTCCTCGAGGCCTGTGCAACAGCATGCACGTCGTGCGGCGACAGCTGCGAGCAGCATGCCTCGATGCATGAGCACTGCCGCATCTGCGCCGAGGCGTGCCGGCGTTGTGAGCGGGCCTGCCGCGAGCTGATCAGTTCGCTCACCTAACCGTTTACCCGAGTGCAGCTCGCGCGGCCATCGCTCGTCCGTTCAGCCGGACGTGCGATGGCTGTCGCGCTCAGAGTTCGCGCTGCATGGCCTTGATCTCGGCCTTCTGGGCCTTGACGATGGCCTTGGCCATCCTCTCGACTGCATCGTCCTCAGTCGTGGTGAGAACTTGCTCTGCCATGGTCACAGCGCCCTGATGGTGCTTGATCATGAGGGTGAGCCACTGCTTGTCGAACTCGGCGCCAGTGGCGGACTCGAGTTTGGCCATCTCCTCCTGCGTCATCATTCCGGACCCGTGGTCCATGCCGGAGGAGTTTGCGGTGGGGGCGTCCCAGTCCTCGAGCCAACCTTCCATCGTCTGGATCTCCAGGTCTTGGGCGTCCTTGATGTCCTTGGCGAAGTCACGGACCTGCCCTGATGCCTTGGCGGACGGATCGAGAGCGAGGTCGGCCATCGTGATCGCTTGCTCGTGGTGGGGGATCATCATCTGGGCGAACATGATGTCGCCTTGCCGACCGTCCGCCGTCGTAGAGGTATCGCTGGCGCTCATCGGTGTCTTGTCATGGTCCATCCCGGACATGGATCCGTCTGAGCCGCTGGAGCAGGCAGCCAAGGCGCCTGCGGTGAGGGTTGTCGCGACCACGAGGGCAGCGCGCCGTCCAGGGGGGGTCATTGGGGACTCCTTCGCAAAATTGTCGAGGACAGGGCCACCCTCACGTCGCGAGATGATGATTCGATCCCGCTTTCGTTGAGGTTGGATGAAGGCCACCCGGTGCCGGTGGAGAATCGGCGAATCGCAGCGCCTGACCTGCAACAGGGATGACGGCGACGAGTCACTGCCCCAACGTCTGGGTGGTCGCTCCTGCGTCCGTGGTGCTGATCACGCGCCCTTCGACAGACGCGATGATCTCCAGCTGCCCGTCACTGGTGCGGCCCGCCCACAGCGCTTCGGCTGGGCCGATGCTCTTGGGGTGGAGGGTCCAGGTCTGGCCGGCGTCGCTGCTGGTTGCCAGTCTTCCTTCGGCTGACGAGATCACGATGGTCTCTTCGTCGGCCCAGGCGGCGAGGACGGCGGTCTCCGGTGGGGCGAGGGAGGTCCAGGTGACGCCGTCGTCCTGGCTCATGAGCAGGCCAGCGCTGGTGGTGGCCAGCAACGTCCCGGACGTGGGAGAAGCGGCCAGTACCCGTGGTGGCGAGGGGATGTCCCGCGTGTCCCAGGTCTTTTTGTCGCTGGTGTGTCGAAGCGTTCCGTCGAACCCGATGACCCCGTTCGGGCCGGCGGTCAAAGCGTGGAAGTCCGAGCGTCCACCGAGTGAGGCGACCTGCCACGTGCGGCCCGTGTCCTGCGAGGTGATGAGACCCACCGGCTGGGGGAGGTCGGTGCCGGGCGCTGGGTGACCGGAGGCGTAGAGAGTGCCGTCGTCGCCGATGGTGAAGCCCATCAGGTCGATGGCAGGACCCTTGCGGACGAGCTCGCCGTCGACTCGATGGAACAAGCCGTGGTGAGTGGCCACCAGCAGGTCGTCGGTGCGTGGGTGACGAGCGATCCCATGAACATGAATCAGGGGCGTGGGCTGCCCGGCCGCGCCGTCCTGTGCTGTGCCCGTCGATGACTCGACGCCGGCGGACTCGTTCCCGGTGTCGGATGTTGAAGAGCAGCCGGCCAGCAGCGCCAGGACAGCGACGGCAGCGACACCAAGGACGCCGCGACGTCGACGGGGCCTCATGCGGTGTACTCCAGGGCGGTCATCATGCCGGCCTCTGCGTGGTAGATGTTGTGGCAGTGGATCAGCCAGTCACCCTTGTTGTCGGCGTCGAGGTCGATGGCGAAAGACTGCATGGGGGCCATGAGAACAGTGTCCTTCCTGAGCCCGGAGGGCAGGGCAAAGGTGTGGCCGTGCACGTGCAACGGGTGGGTCATCATCGTCATGTTGGTGGCGTTGATTCGCAGTCGTTGCCCGGCCTGGACGGTCAGGGGCTCGTTCTCGCCGAACGGCGCCCCGTTCATCCCCCACTCGTAGGGCTGCATCGATCCGTTGAGCGTGAGCCGCGTGGTCGCATCGGGTGTCCTGCTGGGCAGTTTGGCTGCCTGGACCGGTCTCAGGTCAGAGCCGACGAGGACTTCTCGAGTGAGTTCTCGTGGGTTGGCGTCCGCTGCGGGGGCGGCGCCGCTTCCGGTGCGGACCAGGGCCATGGCCTGGCCGCCGCTGGTCTTGCCGACCGGCTTGGCCACCAGGGGGAAGGCCCCGTCCTCGAGGGTGACGATCGCGTCGTAACGTTCGCCCATCCCGATGTAGAACGCATCCGTTTCGGTCGGCTCGACCGGGAACCCGTCGCTGTGCGTGATCGTCATCCGGTGTCCCCCGAGAGCGACGGTGAAGATGGTGTCGGAGGCGGCATTGATGATTCGCAGACGAATCTTCTGCCCCGGCTTGGCCGTGAGCGTCTCGGGGTCTGCTGGCGGCCGTCCGTTGATGAGGAAGTAGGGGTAGGTCACGTCGCCGGCGTCACCCCAGGGCGCGGCCTCGTCCATGGCGCCTTGGTTCATGCCATCCATCTCGCCGTGGTCCATGCCACCCATGCCTCCGGATCCGGAGTCGTTGGCCAAGAGCTTCTCCAGGACCTCGTCGGGCGTGGTGCCCGTTCCGTCGATCCAGTCATCGAGGACGAGGACCCACTCGGTGTCGTAGTCGCCTGGCTCGTTCGGGTCGTCGATGATCAACGGGGCGTACAGTCCCCGGTCGAGCTGGACGCCGACGTGGGGGTGGAAGAAGTACGTGCCCGGGTCGGGCGCTGTGAATTCGTAGACGTAGGAGGTTTCTGGCTTCACCGGGTCCTGGGTCATGCCGGGGACGCCGTCGGCCGGGTTGCGCAAGCGAAGACCGTGCCAGTGGATGGTGGTCTCGTCCGGAAGTCGGTTGTCGAGAGTGACCCGCAGGAAGTCGCCGGCGGTGGCCCGCAGAAGTGGGCCAGGCACGGCGTCGCCGTATCCCCAGGTCGAGACGGTGCGGCCCGCCAGATCGAGGGTGATCGGCTTGGCGGTCAACGTCTTGGTCACCACCCTCTGGCCCGGGTCAGGTGAGACCGGCGTCGGAGCACCGAAGGTGCCCCGCGGCATACCTGCACCCGATCCTTGGGTGGCGGCATAGGCTCCCAAGCCCGCTGCGCCAGCGGCACCGAGACCGCCGACAAGCAGGCCACGGCGAGTGATGGTGTTCATAGTTCCCTTCCAAGCGTCGATGTACCGACGCGCGTCAGCGGCCGTGAATGATCAGGTGACGTCGCTTCTCGTACTCATCCACGCTCAGGTCGCCGCGGGCCAGTCCTTCGTCGAGAAGCGTCAGCGCGTCGGCCCGGGTAGGGCCTGTGGCGGTGCTGCTCTGGCCGGGGAACAGTGCGCGCACGGCGAGCACGACGATCACCCAGAAGGCGAGGACGCCTGCGGCCATGCCCAGCCACATCATGTCGCAGCCGTGGTTCCACATCATCGGAGACTCCTTCCTGAAGCCGACCTCCCGGCATGCATACAGACTCCGGCAGGAAGGTCATGGGTTGGTGGTCGCCGCGTTGAGGTTTGACGAAGATCCTCATCGATTCACCGCTGACGTCGGCCGTGGTGCGGCCCTCGGGTGAGACTGTCTGTCGTGAGCACACGAAGCCCTGTCGAGCCGTTGGCGAAGGTGCTCATCATCGAGGACGAGAAGACGCTGGCGGAGATGATCGCCGCCTATCTCGCCCGCAGCGGGTACCAGACCACAGTCGAGCACGACGGCGTCGCGGGAGTACACGCAGCACGAGAGCAGTCCCCAGACGTGGTGATCCTCGACCTGGGACTGCCCGGACTGGACGGCATCGAGGTCTGCCGCCAGATCCGCACTTTCAGCGACTGCTACGTCATCGTCGTAACCGCCCGGACGGAAGAGGTAGACACCCTGATCGGCCTGTCCGTGGGCGCCGACGACTACGTCACCAAACCCTTCAGCGTGCGCGAGCTGGTGGCACGCGTGCAGACGGTCCTGCGTCGCCCGCGGGGCGGGAACCCCGGCAACTCCACCGCTGCGGCAACCCCATGGGTATTCGGCGATCTTCAGGTCGACCCGCTCGGGCAGCAGGTCCACCTGAAGGGGGAACCAGTTCCGCTGACACCTACCGAACGGGATCTGCTGATGACCCTGGCCCAACGGCCCTCGATGGCCTTCTCCCGCACGCAGCTCATCGAGGAGGTCTGGGGTGGCGGCTGGGTCGGGGACGAGCACCTGGTCGACGTCCACATCGCTCACCTGCGACGCAAGCTCGGAGACAACCCCGATCTCGCTCGCTACATCACCACGGTGCGCGGCATCGGTTACCGGATGGGGCCTGGATGAACAAGCGCGTCAACAAGCTCTCCAAGGGTCTGGCGCCTCGATTACTGGCGGGCCAGATCCTGGTACTCCTTGCGGGAGCACTGACAGCCGGGCTCGTCGCCGCCGTTATCGGCCCCCCGATCTTCCACGACCACCTCCTCCAAGCGGGGCACCAGGAGAACACGCCCGAGCTGGTCCACATCGAGATGGCCTTTCGGGACGCTTCGCTCATCGCCCTGGGCGTGAGCCTGCTCATCTCTCTGACTGGGGCGACTGCGGTGGCCTGGTTCCTCGCCCGACGGCTGCGCCAACCGCTGGCGCAGATGACCTATGCCGCGCGCGAACTGAGCCGTGGCCATTACTCCACCCGCGTGCCTCATGTCGGTGCGGGGACTGAGCTCGAGACCCTCGCCGGAGCATTCAACGTGATGGCGGCCCGCTTGGAAGGAGTCGAGGACACCCGACGGCGGATGCTTTCCGACCTCGCCCACGAACTTCGCACGCCGATCGCGACCTTGAGCGCCTACCACGAGGGACTGCACGACGGCGTGGTGACCCTGGGTGATGACTCTCGTCTCGCGTTGACCGCCCAGACGGAACGGCTGGCGCGACTGGCCGAGGACATCAACGAGGTCTCCACGGCCGAAGAAGGACACCTCGTCCTCGACATCCAGCGACACAAGGTGGCCGACTTGTTGTGGGCGGCCTACGGGGACATGCGTGACAGCTACTCGGAGAAGGGCATCAACCTGGTCCTGGACGTTGACCAGGCGACAGGACTCGAGACCCTGGTCGATCCCGTCCGATTCGCCCAAGTCATGACCAACCTCCTCACCAACGCACACCGGCACACCCCCGCAGGCGGAACAGTCACCCTGACGGCCACCCGTGAAGACGGTGAGGCCATCATCACCGTCACCGACACCGGCGACGGCATGACCCCCGAGCAGGTACAGCACGCATTCGAACGCTTCTACCGCGGGGACTCGGCCCGCACCAACGACCAACGAGGATCTGGCATCGGCCTGACCATCAGCAAGGCCATCATCGACGCGCATCACGGAGGACTCACCGCATCCAGCCCCGGTCCGGGGAAGGGTTCGTGCTTCACAATCTCCCTGTCGCTCGGGCGCTGAGGCGCAAAGGCATCCTGGGAGCCAGTCGCGTTGCCTATCGTCTACGCACACCGGTTCCGTTCCAGGCTCGGCGAATCGGGAGCACTGCTAGCGCTTGGACCGCCGCCGCTTGACGTTGGCCTTTAACTGGGTGCGGAGCGGATCTCCGCGACCGTTGTCCCAGTCGCTCGGAATCGCGTCACCGATGACCTGGTAGGTGTTCCGATTCGCTTCGCGCTCAAACGCCGCCCCGCTGTTCCCCTTACGGGCATGCGATCTGGGCTGACGCCTGTGACCGAGTGTTCAGTGCGCGCTGTATAGTTCAGTCCATGCTGACTATTGCTTCGCGTCTCGACGTGATGAACCGCCTGGGTCGTGCACTGGCCGACCCCACTCGATCCCGGATCATCTTGACCCTGCTCGACCATCCCGCTTACCCGGCGGAACTGGCCCGAGATCTGGACCTGACACGCCCGAACGTGTCCAACCACCTGGCATGCCTGCGCGATTGCGGGATCGTCGTCTCCGAGCCCGAGGGTCGTCGGACACGATATGAGATCGCCGATTCGCACCTGGCGCAGGCGCTGACGGCACTGGTCGATGCCACCCTGGCAGTGGACGAAGACGCCCCGTGCATCGATCCCGCCTGCTCGCTTCCCGGATGCGACGCAGCTGGGGAGGGCGCATGATCCTCACCTCGGTCTTGCAGGCGATGGGCCTGTTCGCAGCGACCAACATCGACGACATCATCGTGCTCTCCCTCTTCTGCGCGCGAGGGGCAGGCCAGCGCGGCACTACCGCCCGCATTCTGGCCGGCCAGTACCTCGGATTCGCCGGCATCCTCGGTGCCGCGGTCCTGGTGACCATCGGTGCCGGAGCATTCCTGCCCTCGGCAGCCATCCCGTACTTCGGTCTCATCCCTCTGGGCCTCGGCCTCTGGGCCGCATGGCAGGCCTGGCGCGGAGACGATGACGACGATGACGACGAGGCCAAGGTTGCCGGCAAGAAGGTCGGCGTGTGGACAGTCGCAGGCGTCACCCTTGCCAACGGCGGCGACAACATCGGCGTCTACACCCCTGTCTTCCTCAGCGTGGAACCTCTCGCAGTAGTCGCCTACTGCATCGTCTTCCTCGCGCTCGTCGCGGTCCTGGTGGCCCTGGCAAAGTTCGTCGCCACCCGCCCCCCGATCGCCGAAGTGCTCGAACGCTGGGAGCACATCCTCTTCCCCATCGTTCTCATCGGCCTCGGCATCGTGATCCTCGTCAGCGGCGGAGCCTTCGGACTCTGACGTAGCGGCAGCGATCCAAACGGCCCCGACCGGGCGCACCCCTCTCGGTTCAGACCGCGACACCTACCTGCAGCCAGTCCTGCGTGATCGCGGCAACAAGACCGCCACGGAGCGCTGCAAAAACCCGCCACCAAGCGAACGAAGCCACACGCTGGTGTCGGAGTCGGGTCCGACGGAACCCCTCGACCGATGATTGTCAGCGGTCGGAGGGACTGCTGAAGGTTCGATTGACACCAGTTCTGTGGGGCCGTGAGGTCCCGCTGAAGGATGTCGGCATGCCTGCACCCCATCCCAAAGAGTTCCGTGACGACGTGGTCGCTGTCGCCCGCAAGGGCGAGACTCCGATCGCGCAACTGGCGAAGGACTTCGGGATCTCGGAGTCGTGTCTGAGGAATTGGCTCAAGGCCGCTGACGTGGAGGACGGGATCCGTCCGGGCGTGACGAGGGCTGACTCCGAGGAGCTGAAGGACCTCAAGCGACGCAACCGGGCCCTGGAGCAGGAAAACGAGGTGCTGCGCCGCGCAGCGGCGTACCTGTCGCAGGCGAACCTGAGGCTGGGTCAGTCCCCAAAATGACGTACCCGCTGGTCCTGGACCTTGCCGCTGACGGGATCCCCGTTGCGGTGACCTGCGGGCTGCTCGGGTTCTCCCGGCAGGCCTTCTACTCCTGGAGAGCTCACCCGGTCGGTGAGCGGGACCTGGTCGACGCGTACGCCACCAACGCCGCCTTCGAGGTCCACCGCGACGACCCCGGGTTTGGGTACCGGTTCATCGCCGACGAGCTGGCCGAGGCCGGGCACGAGATGTCGGAGCGGCGGGTGTGGAAGGTGTGCTCGCAGGCCGGGATCGTCTCGGCGCACGCGAGGAAGCGGGGTCGTTCCAAGAAGCCGGGGCCGCCGGTGCACGACGACCTCGTCGAGCGGGACTTCACCGCGGCCGAGCCGAACCGGCTGTGGCTGACTGACATCACCGAGCACCCCACCGGTGAGGGGAAGTTGTACCTGTGCGCGGTCAAGGACGTGTGGTCCCGCCGGATCGTCGGGTACTCGATCGACTCGAGGATGACCAGCCACCTCGCGGTCGACGCCTTGGAGATGGCCATCGCCCGCCGCGGCCGCGAGCAGGTGGCCGGGTGCGTGGTCCACGCGGATCGAGCCAGCCAGTTCCGCTCCCGTCCCTACGTCGCCGCCCTGCACCGGCACGGCCTGCGCGGGTCGATGGGCCGGGTCGCCTCCTCGGCAGACAATGCCGCGATGGAGTCCTTCTTCTCCCTGCTCCAGAAGAACGTCCTCAACGTCCGTCGCTGGGACACCCGCGACCAGCTCCGCCTGGCGATCGTCACCTGGACCGAACGCACCTACCACCGCCGGCGCCGGCAACGCGCCCTCGGCAAGCTCACCCCGATCGAGTTCGAGACCATCAACCGAGCCGCTCACGCGGCCTGAAACACCACACCGGAAGTGTCAACCAGACCTTCAGCAGTCCCGCCGCCTGCATCCACACCGTCATCGACGACCACTCCCGCGTGGCCTACGCCGAGATCCACACCGACGAGACCGCCGCCACCGCCGCAGCCGTCCTGCGCCGCGCCGTGGCCTGGTTCGCCGACCACGGCGTACGCACCGAACGCGTCCTGACCGACAACGGCCCCTGCGACAGCTCCCACACCTGGGCCAGAACCTGCACCGAGCTCGGCATCACCCACCGCCGCACCCGCCCCTACCGCCCCCAGACCAACGGCAAGGTCGAACGCTTCCACCGCACCCTCACCGACGGCTGGGCCTACGCCCGCCCCTACACCTCAACCAGCCAACGCAACCAAGCCCTCCAGCCCTGGCTCCACTTCTACAATCACCACCGCATCCACACCGCCATCGGAGGCCACCCACCCATCACCCGACCGAACAACCTCCCTGAACATCACACCTAGGCAGCTGGAAACGCCCACACTGCAGCCTGAGCGGACACCACCAAGGTGAGCGTCTGTGCGGACCAGGGGGAACGGCGGGTGACCGGCGCCGTCAGAACCGGACCGACGGTGACGCGGTCAGGACCAGGAGAGGCGAAGGGCGGCGAGCCGGGCCGCGAGTCCGGTCTCCTGGACGTCGGCGCTCCGTGGAGTGCTGGCGTCGTCGGCGCAGGCGTCGTCGGCGCAGGCGTCGTGCGCGCAGGCGTCGTAGACCACCACGGCGAGCTGGTCGGGGATGACGGCCGGCCCGAGATCGGGCAGCGGCTGGCCGGCGAGCTGCTCCATGAGGGCGCGCACCCCCGGCGCAGACGCGAGCGCGCGGTCCAGCGGCAGCTGCTGCCACCGCCGGACCGCGCGGACGAGCTCGGTGCGGACGTCCTCGGGGACGACGTCGCGGGGCGTGCTCACGCCCGACGAGCCATGGTCACTCGCTGCGCAGGCGACCCAGCAGGCGCAGCAGCTCCAGGTACAGCCACACCAGCGTGACGATGAGGCCGATGGAGAGCATCCAGCTGTACTTCTCCGGGGCGCCGGTCTGGATGGCGATGTTGATGTTGTCGAAGTCGATCGCCAGGTTCAGCGAGGCCAGCCCGACGGCGAAGAGAGAGATGCCGATGCCGAGCATCCCCGAGCCGCCGATGCCGAAGGCGGTGTCGGTGATGAGGGCGTAGCCCAGGTTGATGAGCGCGAAGACGAAGTAGCCGAGGGTCATCATGCCGACGACCGCGCGGAACTTCTGCCCGACCTTGACGATGCCGCTCTTGTAGAGCACGAGCATGGCGCCGAAGACGCACACCGTGGCCAGCACCGCCTGCACGACGATGCTGTCGAAGACGCTGGTGGGCTCGGCGCCGGTGGCCGCGACGTCGAAGACGTCGTAGTAGGAGCGGCTGATCGCCCCGACGAGCACGCCCTCGGCGGCGGCGAGCGCGACGATGAGCGGCACGTTGACCGTCTTCATGAAGGCCAGCGCGATGCCCAGGCCCAGGGTGGCGGCGATGCCGAGCAGTCCGAGGAAGGGCATCGTCGGCGCCAGGTACCAGGCGGGGGCCGCGGCCGCGAGCACCACCGCGAAGAGGCCCGCGGTCTTCATGAGCACGTCGTCGAGGGTGACCGCACGCTCCTGGGTGGGGGCCGGGCCGCCGTACTGCCGGTAGCCGGTGGGCTGTCCGGGGCCGCCCGGCTGCCCGAGCTGGTGACCGTGGCTGGCCTGCTGGACGCCGCCGGACTGGTCGTAGCCCTGCTGGTAGCCGCCCTGCTGGCCGTAGCTCTGCTGGCTGTAGCCCTGCTGCTGGGTCTGCTGACCGGCCGCGCGCTCCTGCGCGGACGGCTCGTGGAAACCGGCGTAGCCGGAACGCGCGTCCTTCTCGACACGCTCGAGGAAGGGGTTCGACATCAGGTCCTCCTGTCGGGGGGCCCGACGGGACGTCCGCCGGCTCCCCTTCATGCTACGGGGCGGGGCGCACGACGCCGCTACCGACCTGGGTCTACCTGTGGACGCGCCGCCCCCTTCCCCCGCCCACGACGCGGGCTACCACGCAGTAAGTGCTGTGATCACGACACTTACTGCGTGGTAGCCGGGTCGTTAGGGCGCGACGACGTGAGCGCGAGGGGGCTGCCAGACCGGGGTGGATCAGATCCCGTCCAGCGCCTGCTCCAGGTCCGCCAGCAGGTCGCCGGCGTCCTCGATGCCCACCGAGAGCCGCACGAGGTCGTTTGGCACCTCGAGCATCGAGCCGGCCGTCGAGGCGTGGGTCATCGCGCCAGGGTGCTCGATGAGCGACTCGATCCCGCCGAGCGACTCGGCGAGGGTGAAGATCTCGGTCCGCGCGCACAGCCGCTGCGCCGCCTCGCGACCACCGGCCATCCGCACCGAGACCATCCCTCCGGCGCGCCGCATCTGCCGCGCGGCTACCTCGTGCCCCGGGTGCTCGGGCAGCCCCGGGTAGAGCACCGAGGCGACCTCGGGCCGCTCGGCGAGGAGACCGACGACCGCCTCGGCGTTGTCGCAGTGCCGGTCCATCCGCACCGCGAGGGTCTTGATGCCGCGCATCGTCAGGTAGGCGTCGAAGGGCCCGGGCACCCCGCCGGACCCGTTCTGCAGGAAGGCGACGTCGGCGTCCAGCTGCTCGTCGTCGGTGATCAGCAGACCGCCGACGACGTCGCTGTGCCCACCGAGGTACTTGGTGCTCGAGTGCAGCACGACGTCGGCGCCCAGGCTGAGCGGCTGCTGCAGGTAGGGCGAGGCGAAGGTGTTGTCCACGACCAGGCGCGCCCCGGCCTCGCCGGCCACCTCGGCCACCGCGGCGATGTCGCCGATGTTGAGCAGCGGGTTGGTCGGGGTCTCCAGCCAGACCAGCTTGGTGCTCGGCCGGATCGCCGCCCGGATCGCGTCGACGTCGCCGACCGGGGCCGGGGTGTGCTCGATGCCCCACTGCGAGAAGACCTTGTCGATGAGCCGGAAGGTGCCGCCGTAGGCGTCGTCCGGGATGACCAGGTGGTCCCCGGGGCGAAGGGTGGCCCGCAGCAGTGCGTCGGTCGCGGCCATCCCGGAGGCGAAGGCGCGCCCGTAGGTGCCCCCTTCGATCGAGGCCGCGTTGGCTTCCAGAGCCTGCCGGGTCGGGTTGCCGGTGCGGGCGTACTCGAAGCCGCCGCGCAGACCGCCGACGCCGTCCTGGGCGAAGGTGGAGCTGGCGTAGATCGGAACGTTCACCGCGCCGGTCAGCGGGTCCGGCTCGTGCCCGGCGTGGATCGCCCGGGTGGCGATGCCCTGCCCGGAGCGTGCATCGGCGGCGCTCTTGCGCTCTGACATCTCTCAGCCCTTCGCTCGTGTGGAGATCTGGCCCAGCAGATCCTGCCGGGTGACGACGCCGACCGGCTTGCCGCCCTCGACGACCAGCAGCGCGTCGCGGTGCTCCAGCGCCGCGACCGCGTCAGCCGCCGGCTCGCCGGCACCGATCTGCGGCATCTTCTCGCTCATGTGCTGGCTCACCGGGTCGGCCAGCGAGGCGTGCCCCTCGAAGACCGCGGTGAGCAGGTCGCGCTCGGTCACCGACCCGGCGACCTCGCCGGCCATCACCGGCGGCTCGGCGCCGACCACCGGCATCTGGGAGACGCCGTACTCGCGGAGGATCTCGATGGCGTCGCGGATGGTCTCGGTGGGGTGGGTGTGCACCAGGTCGGGCAGCGCGCCGGACTTGCCGCGCAGCACGTCGCCGACGGTGGTCCGCTCGCCGTCGCCGGTGAGGAAGCCGTAGGAGGCCATCCAGCCGTCGTCGAAGATCTTGCCGAGGTAGCCGCGGCCGCCGTCGGGGAGGATGACGACGATCTTCGCGTCCGGCTCGCGCTCGGCGACCCGCAGAGCGCCGACGACGGCCATCCCGCAGGAGCCGCCGACGAGCAGCCCCTCCTCGAGGGCCAGCCGCCGGGTCATCGCGAAGGACTCGGCGTCGGAGACGGCGACCACCTCGTCCGGGACGGACGGGTCGTAGGCGCCGGGCCACATGTCCTCGCCGACCCCCTCGACGAGGTAGGGGCGGCCGCTGCCGCCGGAGTAGACGCTGCCCTCGGGGTCGACGCCGACCACCCGGACGCGGCCCTCGGCCCGGTCCTGGGAGATCTCCTTGAGGAAGCGGCCGGTGCCGGTGATGGTGCCGCCGGTGCCGATGCCGGCGACGAGGTGGGTGATCTCGCCGTGGGTCTGCTCCCAGATCTCCGGGCCGGTGGTCTCGTAGTGGCTGGCCGGGCCGTTGGGGTTCTCGTACTGGTTGGGCTTGAAGGCGCCGGGGATCTCGGCGGCGAGCCGGTCGCTGACGCTGTAGTAGCTGTCCGGGTGCTCCGGCGGGACCGACGTCGGGGTGACCCGCACCTCGGCGCCGTAGGCGCGCAGCACGTCGATCTTGTCCTTGCCGACCTTGTCCGGGCAGACGAAGATGCACCGGTAGCCGCGCTGCTGGGCGACCAGCGCCAGGCCGACGCCGGTGTTGCCGCTGGTCGGCTCGACGATGGTGCCGCCGGGCTGGAGGTCCCCGGCCTCCTCGGCCGCGGTGACGAGCTTGAGCGCGATCCGGTCCTTCACGCTGCCGCCGGGGTTGAGGTACTCGATCTTCGCGGCGACGAGGCCCGATCCGGGCGGGACGACGCGGGACAGGCGCACCAGCGGGGTGCCGCCGATGAGCTCGGTGATGTGGTCAGCGATCTGCATGCCCACATCGTGGCACGCCTCACAACCCCTCCCCTTCGCCCTGCCCCCACTCCCCAACCCCCTAGGCAGCTGCACCCGCTCAGGCTGCAGGCTGAGCGTCTGGGACGAAGGTGAGCGCCTGTTGTCCAGGACGTCCGGAGGGGGTCTGGGACGGCCCAGAGCGACCCGCTCACGTCCGGCGCGGCGCCAGCCAGGCGCGGCGCGTCACGCTGTGTCTCGTCGGTGCCCCCGACGGGAGTCGAACCCGCACCGGAAGCGATTTTAAGTCGCCTGCCTCTGCCAGTTGGGCCACGGGGGCAGGGCCACCCTAGGGCGCACCGCCGGTGCACCAGGTGCACCGAGCCGCTCACGTCGTCCAGACCCGCACCTGGCCGGGCAGCTGCGCACCTGAGCCAGACAACTGCCCGGGCAGTTGCGCATGTGAGCCGCAATTTGCCCGGGCAGTTGCGGAGGTGGCTGCAATTTACCCGGGCAGTTGCGCATGTGGGCTGCGATTTACCCGGGCAGCTGCGGAGGTGGGCTGCAATTTGCCCGGGCAGCTGCGGAGGTGGGCTGCAATTTACCCGGTCAGCTGCGGAGAGATGGGGCGCCAGGTGGGGGTGGGCGGGTTACGGCGGGTGTGCGGGACCGGGGAGGTCAGCCGTCCTCGGGCGCCCCGGCGTGCGACGCGGCCTCGATCGAGAGCGCGATCCCGTCGAGGATGTCCTGCTCGGAGGCGGTGACGGTCACCTCGGGCCCGGTGGCGGCGACCACGCGGGCGATGACCTCGTGCCAGACGAGCGCGCCGGCGCCGATGACGTCGACCCGCCCCGGGTGCATGAAGCCCAGCGCGGCCCGCTCGTCCCGGGTCATCGCGAGCAGCTCGGCCGAGGAGGTCATCATCTGCTCGGCGCTGAGCCGAGCCAGGTGGATGGCCGAGCGGTCGTACTCCGTCAGCCCCAGGGCGTGCGCGGTCACCGTGGTCACCGAGCCGGCCAGCCCGACGAGGGTGCCGACGCCACCGAAGCCCACGCTGGCCTCGGCCTCGTCGAGGGCGGTGGCGATGTCCCACCGGGCGGCGTCCACCTCCTCCTGGGTCGGCGGGTCCGAGCGCAGGTGCCGCTCGGTCATCCGCACGCAGCCGATGTCCAGCGAGGTGGCCCCGACCACCTCGTGCGTGCCGCGCACCACCTCGGTCGAGCCGCCGCCGAGGTCGACGACGGCATAGCTGCCCTCGAAGCCCGCCGCGAGCAGCCCACCGGTGGCACCGGCGAAGGACAGCCGGGCCTCCTCGTCGCCGGAGACCACCTCCGGGCTCACCTCGAGCTCGCCGAAGGCCCGGCGGATGCCGGTGACGAACTCGTCCGCGTTCTCCGCGTCCCGCGAGGCCGAGGTCGCCACGAAGCGCACCGCGCCGGGAGCCACCTCGTGCTCGCGGCACAGCTGGGCGTACTGCGCGGCCATGTCGATGGTCCGCGCCAGCGCCGCCTGGTCCAGGTAGCCGGTGCGGTCCACCCCCTGCCCCAGACGCACGACCTCGGTGCGTCGCAGCACCTCGGTCAGCGTCGGCACTCCGGTCTCGGCATCGGTCTCGACGTCCGCGACGAGCAGGCGGATCGAGTTGGTGCCGCAGTCGACGGCTCCGACCCTCATCGGGTGCTCCCTTCGTCATCGCTGCCGCAGCAGCCGCCCCGCCACCACTGCGGCAGCATCTCCAGGGCTTCGTCTCCGAGCGGGTTGACGCCCGGCCCGGCGGCCAGGCTGTGTGCCACCAGCACGTGCAGGCACTTGACCCGCGTCGGCATCCCGCCGGCCGAGACCCCCGCGATCTCCGGTACCTCTCCGAGCTCGGCCCGGTCGGCCAGATAAGCCTCGTGCGCCCGCCGGTAGGCCGCGGCGAGGTCGGCGTCCTGCTCCAGCCGCGCGCTCATCCGCGCCATCACCCCCTCGCTCTCCAGGGTGGAGATCGCCCCGGTCAGCCGAGGGCAGGTGGCGTAGTAGGTGGTGGGGAAGGGGGTTCCCGCGGGCAGCCGGGGGGCGGTCCGGACGACGGCCGGGCAGCCGCAGGGGCAGCGCGCCGCGATCTCGAGCACGGCGCGCGCGGGCCGCCCCAGCTGGCGGGTCACGGCATCGAGGTCGGCCTGGGCGACCCGGGCGAGGTCGTTGCCGTCGGCGTCGTGGCTCACGGGGTGGCGTTCGGGTCGTCGGCGGCCTCCACCGACGAGGACAGCTGGTCGTACCACGGCTGGTCGGCCGACCCGGTGGCCGTGCCGGTCTCGGCGTCCACGCCGCTGCCGTCCTCGGCGTCGATCACGGTGTAGGACTTCTCCCCCACCTTCACGAACTTCAGCCGCTGGCGTGCCTGGGCCTCGACGTACTCGTCGGTGGACCACAGCTCCTTCTCCCGCTCCAGCCGGGTGACGTCGACCTCCTGCTCGCTCACCTGCGCCTGCAGGTCGCCGAGCTCCTGGCGCTGGTCGTAGTAGGACTTCGCGGTCGGGAAGAGCATGACGCCCAGCAGCGCGACGAGGACGCCGAGCACGGTCCAGCGGGCCGGGTTCATCTCGTCCCGCAGCCGTCGCCGCGGACCGCCGCCTCCGCGGCCCCCGCCCGTGGGTCGTGCGCCGGCGGCGCTCCTAGCTCCCGAGCCCTTCGTGCCGGCACCCTGCGTGCCCGAGCCCTTCGCGCCAGGCGCCGTCGCGCTCCGCGCCGACCCGGCGGGTCGACGGTTGGCCGACCCCGTGCCGGGACGCGCGGACGACCGCGCCCCGCCGGGGGTGCGCCCCGACCCGGACGGGCGCGCCGAGCCGCCCCGCCCGCCCGGGCGGGCGGCGGGGCGTCGGCTCGGCGTACCGGCCATGCTGGATCAGGCGCCGAACCGCGGGAAGGCGCTCGCGCCGGCGTAGACCGCCGCCTCGTCGAGCTCCTCCTCGATCCGCAGCAGCTGGTTGTACTTGGCGACGCGCTCGGAGCGGGCCGGGGCGCCGGTCTTGATCTGCCCGCAGTTCGTGGCGACGGCGAGGTCGGCGATGGTGACGTCCTCGGTCTCGCCCGAGCGGTGGCTCATCATGCAGGTGTAGCCGCTGCGCTGGGCGAGGGCGACCGCGTCGAGCGTCTCGGTGAGCGAGCCGATCTGGTTGACCTTGACGAGCAGGCTGTTGCCGGCGCCCTCGTCGATGCCGCGGCCGAGCCGCTCGGGGTTGGTGACGAAGAGGTCGTCGCCGACGAGCTGGACCTTCTCGCCGAGGGCGGCGGTGATCTCCACCCAGCCCTTCCAGTCCTCCTCGTCGAGCGGGTCCTCGATGGAGACCAGCGGGTAGCTGTCGACGAGCTCGGCGTAGTACTCGACCATCTGCTTGGCGGTCTTCTTCTTGCCCTCGAAGGTGTACTTGCCCTTGTCGAAGAACTCGCTGGCGGCGACGTCGAGGGCCAGCGCGATGTCGGTCCCGGGGGTGTAGCCCGCCTTCTTGATGGCGTCGACGATGAGGTCGAGGGCGGCCCGGTTGCTGTCGAGGTTCGGCGCGAAGCCGCCCTCGTCGCCGAGCCCGGTGGACAGGCCCTTGTCCTTGAGCACCGACTTCAGCGCGTGGTAGACCTCGGCGCCCCACCGGACCGCCTCGCGGAAGCTGGGCGCGCCGATCGGCGCGATCATGAACTCCTGGATGTCGACGTTGGAGTCGGCGTGGCTGCCACCGTTGAGGATGTTCATCATCGGCACCGGCAGCAGGTACGCGTTCGGCCCGCCGACGTAGCGGAAGAGGGGCAGCCCGGCGGACTCGGCGGCGGCCTTGGCGACGGCCAGGGAGACGCCGAGGATCGCGTTGGCGCCGACCTTGCCCTTGTTCTCGGTGCCGTCGATGCTCAGCATCTCGCCGTCGATCAGCCGCTGGTCGCTGGCCTCGAAGCCGACGAGCTGCGGCATGAGGTCGTCCTCGACGGCGCGGACCGCGTCCTCGACACCCTTGCCGAGGTAGCGCTTCTTGTCGCCGTCGCGGCGCTCGACGGCCTCGAACTGGCCGGTGGAGGCGCCGCTGGGGACGGCCGCCCGGGCGATGGTGCCGTCGTCGAGGGCGAGCTCGACCTCGACGGTGGGGTTGCCTCGGGAGTCGAGGATCTCGCGGGCGCCGATGGCTTCGATCGTGGCCACAGTCGTGCTCCTGTCGATGGTCGCGGGGTCGTGGGAGGCGTGGGCCTCGTCTCGACCCTATGACCGAGGGTATCCGCGGGGCCAGCCGAGGACGCCGAGCGAAACGCGGCCACGGTCGGGCCCGGCACGTCCTCGGCCGGGGCTGACCGGGACAGACCGGGCTCAGCGGCGGCGGGCTGCCTTCGCCGCCCGCTCGGCCGCCTTGATCTCCTGCCACTGCGCCTGGACCTCTTCGGGGGTCGAGGCGTCCGAGTCACCGAAGACGTGCGGGTGCCGGCGGACGAGCTTGGCCACCAGGGTGGCGGCCACGTCGTCGATGTCGAAGGGGGGCCAGCTCGCGCCGTCCTCCCCGGCCACCGGGGTGGCTCCCTCGGCGCCCACCCGGGCGTGGAAGAGCACCTGGAAGAGGACATCCCCGAGCTCCTCGGCGACGTCCTCGACGTGCCCCTCTGGGGTCTGCAGCGCGGCGATCGCCTCGGCCGCCTCGCCGGCCTCCTCGGCGAGGTAGGGCAGCAGGCTGGTGTGCGTCTGCTCCCGGTCCCACGGGCAGCCGCCCTCGGAGCGCAGCCGGTCCATCACGGCGACCGCGTCGAGCAGCCGCCCGCCGGGCACGTCCCAGGAGCCGACGAGCACCTCGACCTGCGGCGGGTCCTGACGGCGGCTGACCTCGGCGGCGAGCGCGTCGGACAGGCCGGGGTCGCCGTCGGCGGAGCCCAGCCAGACGACGTCACCGTCGGCGGTGGCCTCGACCAGCCGCACCGCGGTGCGGTCGGGGTGGCCCAGGGCGTCACCGACCAAGGTGACCTCGATCCCTTCGGCCATGACCGCGCCGGCCAGCGGGTCGTCGAGGTCTCCGGCGAGCACGGCGCCGCTGGCGGAGACCCGGTCCAGGGTGCGCCAGGCCTCGCGGCTGAGCAGTCCCGGGGCGACGCGCGGGCTGCTGACGAGCAGCGTCAGCGTGGCCGCCGCGGTCACTGGGTGGGCATCTCCGTCAGGCCCGGGTCGCCGGCCGGCTCCTCGGTGACCTCCAGCCAGGCCGGGTCCTGCTCGGCGTAGCGCGGGCTGAAGGAGACGTCCTTGGCGGCCAGCTCCGCCTCCAGCTCGGCGGACTCGGGCAGCTGCGCCTGCTGCACGACGCTGCCGACGACGTAGGCCTTGAGCACCTGCACCGACTCCTGGGTGGGCGTCACCTCGATCTCGCCGAAGGCCCGCTCGATGATGCCGTCGCTGGGCACGGTGAAGTTCTGCTGGGCCAGCGCCGGCACCTCCGCGAGCACGTCCGTGCCGAAGGTGGCGTACTCGTCCGCGTAGGCCAGGTAGTGGCTGACCTCCTCGGGCGTGAGCTCCTGGGCCTGCTGCCCCTGGCTGAGGAAGGTGTTCACCTGGGTCGTGGCGGTCTGCACCTCGCCGACGGTGTAGGTCTCGTCGCCGCTGACCACCGCGGTGGCCCCGGAGCCCCCGGCCGCGGCCTCGTCCTCGTCGCTGGCGCCGCAGGCGCTGAGGGTGAGGGCGCCGGCGAGCGCCAGCGCGGCCAGCGCGCGGGGGCGGGAGGTGCGGGTCACGGGGTTCCTTCCGACGACAGGTGACGTGCTGCCGGTCACGTCCGGTCCCAGCGTAGCCGCGCGCATCAGCGCACCCGGGAGGTGTCCCGGGCCCGGTCGGGCGCGTCCGGGACGACCTGGTCCAGCAGCACCTGCCGGATCAGGTCCGCCGCCCAGGTGAGCACCTCACGGTCGCGAAGGGGGGTGCCGCCCACCTTCGCCGTGGTCGGCCGCGGCACGAGGACGGTGCTGGTGCCCTCCTTGTAGAGCGAGCGCGGGTAGAGCCGCTGCAGCCGCAGCTGCTGGCTCTCCTTGAGCGAGACCGGCGCCAGCCGCACCTGCTGCCCCTGGCCGACGACGTCGGTGAGCCCGGCGGCCCGCACGAGGATGCGCAGCCGGGCCACCTCGACGAGGTTGACCACCGCCTCGGGCAGCTCGCCGTAGCGGTCGACGAGCTCGGCGACGATCTCGGCGAGCTCGTCCTCGTCGCCGGCCTGGGCGAGCTTGGTGTAGGCCTCCAACCGCAGCCGCTCCCCCGGGATGTACTCGTGCGGCAGGTGCGCGTCCACCGGCAGCTCGATCTTGACCTCGGCCGGGGCCTGGCCCCCTTCGCCCTTGAAGTCGGCGACCGCCTCGCCGACCATCCGTACGTAGAGGTCGAAGCCGACCCCGGCGATGTGCCCGGACTGCTCGCCGCCGAGCAGGTTGCCGGCGCCGCGGATCTCCAGGTCCTTCATCGCCACCTGCATGCCGGCGCCGAGGTCGGTGTTCGCGGCGATGGTCTGCAACCGGTCGTGCGCGGTCTCGGTGAGCGGCTTGTCCGGAGGGTAGAGGAAGTAGGCGTAGGCCCGCTCCCGACCCCGCCCGACGCGGCCGCGGAGCTGGTGCAGCTGGCTGAGCCCGAAGCGGTCGGCGCGGTCGAGGATGAGCGTGTTGGCGTTGGAGATGTCCAGACCGGTCTCGACGATCGTGGTGCACACCAGCACGTCGAAGCGGCGCTCCCAGAAGTCCAGGACGACCTGCTCCAGCCGGTGCTCGCCCATCTTGCCGTGGGCGGTCTCCACCCGGGCCTCGGGCACCATCTCGCGGATCTTCGCGGCGGTCCGCTCGATCGTCGAGACGTTGTTGTGCACGTAGAAGACCTGCCCCTCGCGCATCAGCTCGCGGTGGATGGCCGCGGCCACCTGCTTGTCCTCGGCCGGACCGACGAAGGTGAGCACCGGGTGCCGCTCCTCCGGCGGGGTGGCCAGGGTGGACATCTCCCGGATGCCGGTGACCGCCATCTCCAGGGTGCGCGGGATCGGGGTCGCCGACATGGCCAGCACGTCGACGGCGGTGCGCATCGCCTTGAGCTGCTCCTTGTGCTCCACCCCGAAGCGCTGCTCCTCGTCGACGACGACCAGCCCGAGGTCCTTGAAGCGGACCTCGGTGCCGAGCAGCCGGTGGGTGCCGATGACCAGGTCGATGCTGCCGTCGGCCAGGCCGGCCAGCACCTCCTGCGCCTCGCGGTCGCTCTGGAAGCGGCTCAGCGAGCGGACCGTCACCGGGAAGCCGGCGTACCGCTCGGAGAAGGTGCTCAGGTGCTGCTGCACGAGCAGGGTGGTCGGCACGAGCACGGCCACCTGCTTGCCGTCCTGGATCGCCTTGAAGGCGGCCCGCACGGCGATCTCGGTCTTGCCGTAGCCGACGTCGCCGCAGACCAGCCGGTCCATCGGCACCGGCTTCTCCATGTCGGCCTTGACCTCGTCGATGGTGCTCAGCTGGTCCGGGGTCTCGACGTGCGCGAAGGCGTCCTCGAGCTCGCGCTGCCACGGGGTGTCCGGGGCGAAGGCGTGCCCCTGGGTGGCCATCCGGGCGCTGTAGAGCCGGATCAGCTCGCCGGCGATCTGCTTGACGAAGCGCTTGGCCCGGGACTTCGTCTTCTGCCAGTCGCTGCCGCCCATCTTGTTGACCGTCGGCGACTCCCCGCCGGTGTAGCGGGAGACCTGGTCGAGCTGGTCGGTGGGCACGAAGAGCCGGTCGCCGGGGTGACCGCGCCGGGAGGCGGCGTACTCGATGACGAGGTACTCGCGGGTGGCGCCCTGCACGGTGCGCTGGATCATCTCGACGAAGGAGCCGACGCCGTGCTGCTCGTGCACGACGTAGTCGCCCGGGCGCAGCTGCAGCGGGTCGACCTGCTTGCGCCGCTTGGAGGGCATCCGGCGCATATCCCGGGTGGAGCCGCCGCTGCCGCTGGTGCCGAGCAGGTCGGCCTCGGCGAGCACGGCCAGCCCGTCCTGCGCGGCGACGAAGCCGGTGCCCACGGCCGCGGTGGTCACCGCCACGACGCCGGGGGTGAGCGCGTCCGCCCCGGCCGCGGGGTCGAGCTGGCGTACCGGGACCTCGGCCTCGCCGAGCACCTCGGTGACGCGCTGGGCGAGACCGGAGCCGTCGGTGGCGATGAGCACCCGGCTGCCGGCGGTCGACCAGCCGCGGATCACCTCGACCGCCTGGTCGGTGTTGCCGCGGAAGCGGGGTGGCTCCTCGGCCGGGACCCGGAGGGTGACGTGGTCGTGCGCGACCGCGTCCTCCATGGCGCTGCTGCTGGCGGCGATCTCGTCGAGCTCGGCGTCGACGGCGAAGGGGGTGAGCGTCCACCACGGCAGCCCGACGTCCAGCGCGTGCTCCCGGGCCTCGGCCAGGGTCCAGTGCGAGGCGGTGCCGAGCACCCCTTCGAGGTCCACCGGGACCTCGTTGCCGGCGGCCGCGTTCGCCCAGGAGGCCTGCAGGAACTCCTCGCTGGTGGCCACGAGGTCGTGCGCCCGGGCCCGGACCCGCTCGGGGTCCATGAGCAGCACCCCGGCGTCGTCGGGCAGGACGTCGAGCACCGACTCCATGCCGTCGACCAGGGCCGGGCCGAGTGACTCCATGCCCTCGACGGCGATCCCCTCGGCGACCTTGCCGAGCATGTCGGCCACGCCGGGCAGCTGGCCGGCGAGCTCGGCGGCCCGGGCGCGGACGTCGTCGGTGAGCAGGATCTCCCGGCAGGGCGGGGCCCACAGGCCGTGCTCGGCCGGCCCCAGGCTGCGCTGGTCGGCGACCTTGAACCAGCGGATCTCCTCCACGGTGTCGCCGAAGAGGTCGACCCGGACCGGGTGCTCCTCGGTCGGCGGGAAGACGTCGAGGATGCCGCCGCGGACGGCGAACTCGCCGCGGCGCTCGACGAGGTCGGTGCGCACGTAGGCGGCCGCGGCCAGCGCCTCGACCACCTCGGTCAGCGGCCGCTCGTCCCTGACCCGCAGCGCCACCGGCTCGAGATCGGCCAGCCCGGTGGCGATCGGCTGCAGCACGGCCCGAACCGAGGCGACGACGACCGACAGCGGGCCGTAGTGGGCGTCGTCCGGGTCGGGGTGGCGCAGCCGCCGCAGCACCGCCAGCCGTCGACCGACGGTGTCGCTGCGCGGGCTGAGCCGCTCGTGCGGCAGCGTCTCCCAGGAGGGGAAGGTGGCCACCCGGTCCTCGTCGAGCAGGCAGCCGAGGGCCGCGGCCAGGTCGTCGGCCTCACGGGCGGTGGAGGTGATGACCAGCCGGGGCCCGGCGGAGCGCCCGGCCAGGGCGGCCAGCACCGGGGCCCGCAGGCCGGTCGGGGCGACGAGGTCGAGCACGTCGGTGCGCCCGACGTGCGCGGGCAGGTCGCGGACACCGGGGAGCGCCTCGACGGCGCTGAGCAGGGGGGAGAGAGCAGAGGCGTTCATACCTCGGTCCAGTCTGCCGCACGCCGCCGACAACCCGAACCACGAGCACCGGGACGGCCCAGCAGGGCGCGGGGACGGCGCAGCACGGCGCGGGGACGGCGCAGGATGACGTGGACAGCAGGCGAAGGGGTGGACATCCGGCCCGGGCGGTCACCGGACTGTGGCAGGGTCGTCACCGGCGGCGGCCGTGGGGTCGTCGTCGACGTGACCGAGCGGTGCGCCCGCGCACCTCGACGCGACAGGGGGTCGCTGGCGGATGGGTCGTGCACGACGGGTGGCGGGCGCCTCCCTGGGCGCCGGGCTGGTGCTCCTCTTCTCCGGCGCGCCGGTCGGCGCTGCCGTGACGCCGTCAGCATCCTCGACCGCAGCGGCTGCTGCCGTGGCTCCTGGCCCGGCGTCGACCGCGATGCTCCCGACGGACGCCCCCTTCGACCTCCCCCAGCAGCTCACCGACAACGCCGACGCCCTGAGCGACGCGGACGCGCTCGAGGACGACCTCGCCGCCCTCGAGGACGAGCACGACCTGCAGCTGTGGGTCGCCTACGTCGGCTCCTTCGACGGGGACGACGGCGAGACCTGGGCGCAGGCCACCTTCGAGGAGTCCGGGATGGGCGGCAACGACGTGCTGCTCGCGGTCGCCGTCGACGACCGCCGCTACGGCATGTGGACGACCGGCGACTCCGGGCTGAGCGACTCCGGGCTGCAGGAGGTGCAGACCTCCTACGTCGAGCCCGCGCTCGGCGACGACGACTGGGACGGCGCCGTCTCGGCTGCCGCGCAGGGCCTCGGCGAAGTCGCCGACGGGGGCGGCGGGCTGGGCGACGTCGGCTCGGGCACGGACTACTACTCCTCCGGAGGGGACAGCTCCGGGACCAGCTGGTTCGGCGGGCTCTTCTGCCTCTCCTTCCTCGCGATCATCGGCTTCGGCATCGTGCGAGCCGTGCTCGGCATGGTGCGCGGGTCCGACTCCGACGGCTCGCGACGTGGCGGCCCGACCGGCGCACCGCCGGCTCCCACGGAGGAGCCGGCCCAGGCGGCCGTCCCGACCGAGCAGCTGCGCCAGCAGGCCTCCTCGGCGCTGGTGGCCCTGGACGACGCGATCCGCTCCTCCGCCGAGGAGCTGACCTTCGCCCAGGCCCAGTTCGGCGAGCAGGCGACGCTGCAGTTCACCAGCGCGCTGGAGGCCGCACGGGAGAAGTCGGGCGAGGCCTTCCGGCTGCAGCGCGAGCTCGACGACGCCCGGCGGGCGGGTCGGCTCGGCGAGACCGACGAGCGGGCCCGGCTGCGCCAGATCCTCGACCTGACCACCCAGGCGGACGCCGACCTCGACGCCCAGGAGGAGGAGTTCTCCCGGCTGCGCGACCTCGAGGCGACGGTGCCGGAGGTGCTGCGCGACCTGCGCGGACGGGCCGGCGAGGTGGAGCGGCGATTGCCGGTAGCCGAGCAGGAGCTGTCCGGGCTGGCCGCCACCCACGCCGACGCCGCCCTGGGCAGCCTGCGGGCCCGGGTCCCCCAGGCGCGACGGCTGGTCGCCTCGGCACGCTCCTTCGTCGACACCGGTGAGCAGCAGGTGGCGGCCGGGGACCGGTCCTCGGCCGTCGCCGCCGCCCGGGCCGCCGAGGACGCGGTCGGCCAGGCCGCGGCCCACCTCGACGCGGTGATGGACGCGCGCCAGGTGCTCGCCGACGCCGGCCAGGCTCTGGACGAGGCGCTGTCCTCGATCTCCGCCGACCTCTCCGACGCCGACCGGCTCGGCGCCAACGACCAGCTCACCCTGGACGCGGTGACCGGCGCCCGGGAGGCGGTCGGGGTCGGCACCCGAGCCCGCCGCGGCGGCGACGTCCTCGGCGCGCTGGCCCGGCTGGACAGCGCCGAGCAGTACCTGGACACGGCCCTGGCCCGCTACCGGCAGGACGAGGAGCGCCAGCAGAAGCAGGCCACCCTGCTGCAGCGCCGGCTCGCCCACGTCGGCAGCCGGGTCAGCACGGTCGAAGGGGCGGTGAGCAGCGCCCGCGGCGCGGTCGGAGCCGGCCCGCGGACCGACATCTCCGAGGCGTCGCGGCTGCACCGTGAGGCGCGCTCGGTGAGCGAGTCCGACCCGGAGCGGGCCGCCGAGCTGCTCGACCAGGCGGAGCGGCTGGCCGACCGGGCCGACGGCGCGGTCCAGGCGAGCAACGACGACTGGTACTCCGGCGGCGGCTTCGGAGGAGGGTTCGGGGGCGGCTTCGGCGGCGGGCGGCGCGGCGGGATCGACGTCGGCTCGCTCGTCCTCGGCGGCATCCTCAGCGGCGGCTTCAGCGGTCGCGGCGGCGGCTGGGGCGGCTCGTCCGGCGGCTTCGGCGGCGGAGGCGGAGGCTTCGGTGGCGGCGGCGGTTTCGGCGGGGGCGGCGGCTTCGGCGGCGGCGGAGGCGGCTTCGGCGGGGGTGGCCGCTTCTGAGGAGCACCGACGAGACCGGCACCGAGACCACCGGCACAGCGCACGCACGCACAGACCAGCACCGATCAGCACCCGCACCGACCAGGAGGCACCGATGACCCAGAAGCAGACCATCCTCGGCCGCGTCAGCCAGCTCGCCAAGGCCAACATCAACGCGCTGCTCGACCGCGCCGAGGACCCCGAGAAGATGCTCGACCAGCTCGTCCGGGACTACACCAACTCGATCGCCGAGGCCGAGGAGGCGGTGGCCCAGACCATCGCCAACACCCGGATGGCCGAGGCCGACCTGCGCAGCGACCAGGAGGCCGCCCAGGAGTGGGGCCGCAAGGCGGGCGCCGCGGCGAAGAAGGCCGAGGAGATGCGTGGCGCCGGGGACACCGCCGGGGCCGACAAGTTCGAGAACCTCGCCAAGGTCGCGCTGCAGCGCCAGATCCAGCACGAGCGCGAGGTCACCGAGGCGGAGCCGCGGATCGCCCAGCAGAACGCCACGGTCGACCAGCTCAAGGACGGGCTGACCCAGATGCGCACCAAGCTCGACGACCTCAAGGGGCGCCGCGACCAGCTCGTCGCCCGGGCCCGCAGCGCCGAGGCTCAGGAGAAGGTGCAGGACGCCCTCGGCTCGCTCGACGTCATGGACCCGACCAGCGAGCTCTCCCGCTTCGAGGACCGGGTGCAGCGCCAGGAGGCGATGGCCCAGGGCCGGGCCGAGGCGCGCGCCACGACGCTCGATGACCAGTTCGCCGAGCTCGAGGACCACAGCGACGACGCCGAGATCGAGGCGCGCCTGGCGGCCCTGAAGAACCAGGGCTGAGCGCCGGCGCGGGCCACCCACGCGCCGCGGATGGTCGGTCGGGCCGGACGTCGGTCCGACCGACCATCGCTCATCGGGGTGCGTGCACCCGCTGCTGGGCGTCGGTGAGCCCGAGGGTGACGAGCAGCTCCACGGCGTCCGCCGCCTCGTCGAGGACGAACGGCAGCTCCTTGCGCTCGGTGGAGGAGAAGTCCTTGAGCACGTAGGCGGCCGCGTCCATCCGGCCCGGGGGCCGGCCCACGCCGACCCGCACCCGCAGGTAGTCCTTGGTGCCCAGGCTCGCGCTGATCGAGCGCAGCCCGTTGTGGCCCCCTTCTCCCCCGCCGCGCTTGAGCCGCAGCTCGCCGAAGGGGATGTCCAGCTCGTCGTGCACGACGACGACCTGCTCGACCGGCACCGAGTAGAAGGAGGCCAGCGCCTTCGTCGGCCCGCCGGAGAGGTTCATGTAGGAGTGCGGCACCGCGATGACGCCTCGCGGGCCGGGGCCGCCGCCCGGATCCGTGCCGAGCCGGACGGACTCCACGCTGGCCCGCGCCTTGTGGCTGCGCAGCCGGCCGCCGGCGCGGTCGGCCAGCTCGTCGACCACCATGGCGCCGACGTTGTGCCGGTTCCCGGCGTACTGCGGTCCGGGGTTGCCCAGCCCGACGACCAGCCAGGGCGCGCTCGCTTCGCTCACGGGCGGTCACTCTAGACGGCGACGGGCCGACCGCTGGTCGCGGTCGGCCCGTCGTACGTGCCTGGCAGGGCGCGGTCCCTCGCGAACCGCTGCCGGATCACTCCTCGGAGGAGCCCTCGGACTCGCCCTCGCCGTCGCCGGACTCCTCGGAGTCGCCCTCGGCGGCCGCCTCGGCAGCCTCCTCGTCCGACTCGTCCTGCTCGATGCCGGCCTCCGCCTCGGCCTCGGCGAGCTCGGCCTCCAGCTCCTCCGCGGAGATCTGCTGGGTGACGTTGACGACGAGCAGCTCCGGGTCGGAGACCAGCGTGGAGCCCTCGGGCATCTCCAGGTCGCCGGCCAGGATCTGGCTGCCGACCTCGAGGCCCTCGACCGAGACGGTGAGGTACTCGGGGATGTTGGTGACGTCGGCCTCGACCTCGAGGCTGGCGTTGTCGACGGTGACGACCGTCTCCGGTGCGGCCTCGCCCTCGAGGTGCACCGAGACCTCGACGGTCGCCTTCTCGCCGCGGCGGACGATGACGAGGTCGATGTGCTCGATGAAGGGCTTGATCGGGTCGCGCTGCACGTCCTTGGCCAGGGCCAGGCGGTCCTCGCCGTCGAGGCCGATGGTCAGCAGGGCGTTGGGGTTCTTCAGCGCCATCATGGCGTCGTGGCCCGGCAGGGTGATGTGCACCGGGTCGCCGCCGTGGCCGTACATGACGGCGGGGATCTTGTCGGCGCGGCGGATGCGGCGGGCCGCACCCTTGCCGAACTCGGTGCGGGTCTCTGCCGGGATGCGGATCTCGTCCTGGGCCATGGGTGTGCTCCTCGGGTTGTCACGTCGGTGGGCCGGGCGGCCGGTGGTCGCGGTGGCCTCAGCGCGGGACGCGGCGCGGACGGGTCACGCGCTCGCCGGGAGGCGCACCGCGTCGATCACGGAGGCTGCGGCCGTGCAGCGTCCCTCGCCGAGGCAACCCCGCGATATTAGTCCACGCGGTCGAGGTCGGCCAAACCCTCGGGGCCGGCCGGGGCGGCGGACCCGGCGGCGACCTCGGCGGTGGCATCGGCGGCGGCCCCGACGGCAGCATCGGGCCCGGGGATCGCGGCCGTCGCAGCCTCGCGCTGCTGGCCCAGCCGGACGCAGATCACCCCGACGAGGATGGCCAGGCCACCGAGCAGCTGCACCGGCGCCATCGACTGCCCGACGAGCAGCCAGGCGACCAGCACGGCGAGGACGACCTCGCTCAGCCCGACGAAGGAGGCCACGGTCGCGCCGAGCATCCGCGCGGCGATGACTCCGGTGAGATAGGCGAGGACGGCGGCGACGAGGACCAGCTCGACCACCGCGACCCACCACGGCAGGCTCGCCCCGGCGACCGCGATGTCGCGCGTGCCGGCATCCATCGGCAGCACGCCCACCGCGCCGGCCCCGGCGAGGGCCAGCGCGCCGACGACCAGGCCGCCGCCGGCGAGGACCTGCGGCGGCAGGTCCGAGTCGTCCTGCGCGGGCAGGGTGAAGAAGGCGACGAGCCCGAGCGCGGCGAGCAGGCCGTAGACCACGCCGAGCGCGTCGATCCGGGCTCCGGAGGTGACGTCGAGGACGAGCGCCAGCCCGAGCAGCGCGGCGGCGCAGCCGGCCAGGGTGAGCCGGGCCGGGCGACGCTGGTGGCGCAGCCAGGCCCAGCCGACGATGAGCACCGGGGCGAGGTACTCCAGCAGCAGCGCGACGCCCACCGACAGCCGGTCGACGGCGCTGAAGTAGGCCAGCTGGCACCCGGCCACCGCGACGAGGCCGTAGGCCAGCACGGTCACGGCGTGCCGCCGCAGCACCGACCAGCGGCCGCGCAGGGCGATCACGGTCGGCACGAGCAGCACCAGGGCGGCACCGCCGATGCGCACGGTGACCACGGCGCCGGCGCTCCAGCCGGTGTCCATGAGCATGGTGGCGAAGGTGCCCGAGGTGCCGAAGGCGAGCGCGGAGAGCAGCGCGATCCCGAGCCCGAGGGCGGTGCCGCCCGGGCGGCTGGTGGCCGTGGCGGTCGGCGTCGGCGTGGCGGGCGCCGTCGGCGTCGGGACGGACGCCTCCGGGGCCGGCGATGCGGTCACGATGGCGAGGTCGTTGGTCGGGCGGTGGCTTTGGACGGTCACGTCTCTCCTCCTTCGTCATGAGTCATATACGCTGTTGCCGATGACGCTACCGATACGAGCCGTCAGGAGTCAAGATGCTCTTTGCCCATGACACAGTGATCGCCCTGCACGGCGCCGCCGCGCTCGTGAACACCATGGGCGGGATCGGTCCGGACACCGCCGACGAGCGCCCGGAGATCCTGCACGAGCCCGCCGACCTGGCCCGCTTCGTCCAGGAGTGGGAGTGGAGCGGGCACCCGACGGTGGACCAGCAGGCTCTCGCCGACGTCCGGGCGTTGCGCCCCCGCCTGCACGAGCTGTGGCAGGAGGTGCCGGACGCGGCCTTCGCCGACGTGGTGAACGCGCTGCTCGCGGACGCCGACGCGCGCCCGCGCCTGGTCACCCATGACGACCTCGGCTGGCACATCCACGCCACCCCGGACGACGCCCCGATCGCCCGGCGGATGCAGGTGGAGGCGGCGATGGCGATGGTCGACGTGCTGCGCGCCGGGGAGCGCTCGCGGCTGCGGGTCTGCGCCGCCGACGACTGCGACCGGGTGCTCGTCGACCTCTCCCGCAACCGCAGCAAGCGCTACTGCGACCACGGCTGCGGCAACCGGGTGGCGGCTGCCGCCTACCGCTCGCGCCGCTCCGGCTGAGCCACACCCCCTTCGGCACCCCCTCCCCTCGCCCGCTCCCCCTCCTCTTCCCCTCCCTCACCCCACCTCACCCGCGCGAACGAGCGCGGATGGTCGCCTCGCCGGTGGCGGAGGCGACCATCTGCGCTCACTCAGCCGGGCCTGGGGACAACTCGACGGCCGGCTGCGCGCATCCGGGCAGTCTGCGGGGCATGCCCGTCGATCCCGAGCCGCTGCCACCGGACCTGCGCCAGGCCCACGCCTTCCGCACCCGGGAGGCCACCGCGGCAGGCGTGCCTGCCGAGCGGCTGCGGCGCGCGGACGTCCGGTCGGTGACCCACGGGGTGCGCACCTGCCAGGACATCTGCGGCGAGGAGGTCCTGGCCGCGCTGGCCCTCGGGCTGTCACCGCCCTTCGCCTTCTCGCACCAGACCGCAGCCGCCGTGTGGCGGCTCCCGCTCCCGGGCGCCACCGGCGACGAGCCGGTGCACGTGACCCGGCCGAGCGCACTCGCCCAGACACGACGCCGCGGCGTCGTCGGGCACCGAGGGCTCGAGTCACGGACCACGACCACCCTGCGCGGGCTGCCGGTGACCGACCTGATGGACACCTGGGCCGACCTGGCCTCGTGCGGCCTGCGCACGGACGACCTCGTCGTGGTCGCCGACGTCGTCGTCCGGCGCCGGCCCGACCTGCTCGTCGGGCTGCACCAGGTGGCCGCCCGGCGGCGTCGCGGCGGGCGGGCGCTGCGGGAGGCGGCCGCCCTCGTCAGGGTCGGGTCCGACTCGCCGATGGAGACCCGGACCCGGCTGGCGCTGGTGCGCTCCGGGCTGCCCGAGCCCGAGCTCAACGGGGACATCCACGACGACACCGGCGGGTGGGTGGCCCGGTGCGACCTCGTCTGGCGGGAGGCGCGGGTGGTCGTGGAGCACGAAGGGGACCAGCACCGCACCGATCGTCGCCGGTGGCGCCACGACATCGCCCGGCTGCGTCAGCTCGAGGCGCTGGGGTGGCGGGTCGTCCGGGTGACCGCGGACGACCTTCACGGGCGCCGGCTGCAGGAGCTGGTGGCCCTGCTGGCTCAGCTGCTTCTCACCCCGGCCCGGTGAGCGAGCGCATCCGGTCGCCTCGGACGGGTCCGAGGCGACCGGATGCGCTCACTGACAGGTCGACGGGCGGAGGGCAATCAGGCCTTGCCGTCGAAGAGGCTCGTCACGGAGCCGTCCTCGAAGACCTCCTTGATCGCGGCCGAGATGAGCGGCGCGATGGACAGGACGGTCAGGCCCTCGAAGTCGTGCTCCGGGCCGAGCGGCAGGGTGTTGGTGACGATGATCTCCTCGGCGGCGCACTCCTTCATCCGCTCCACCGCGGGCGAGGAGAAGATCGGGTGCGTCGCGGCGATGATCACGCCGGCGGCGCCTTCGGCCATGAGGGCGTCGGCGGCCTTGGCGATGGTGCCGCCGGTGTCGATCATGTCGTCGACGAGCACGCACCAGCGGCCCTCGACCTCACCGACGACCCGGTTGGCGATGCTCTCGTTGGGCCGGGAGATGTCCCGGGTCTTGTGGATGAAGGCCAGCGGGGCGCCGCCGAGCTTGCGCGACCAGGACTCGGCGACCTTGATCCGGCCGGCGTCCGGCGAGACCACCGACAGCGGCCGGTCGCCGTACTTCTCGCGGACGTAGCGGGTGAGGATCGGCATCGCCATGAGGTGGTCGACCGGCCCGTCGAAGAACCCCTGGATCTGGTCGGTGTGCAGGTCGACCGCGATCAGCCGGTCGGCGCCGGCGGTCTTGAAGAGGTCGGCCATGAGGCGGGCGCTGATCGGCTCGCGCCCCTTGTGCTTCTTGTCCTGGCGGGCGTAGCCGTAGAAGGGCTGGACGACGGTGATCCGCTTGGCCGAGGCGCGCTTGAGGGCGTCGACCATGATGAGCTGCTCCATCACGGCCTCGTTGATCGGCGCCGCGTGGCTCTGGATGACGAAGGCGTCGCAGCCGCGCACCGACTCCTCGTAACGCACGTAGATCTCGCCGTTGGCGAAGTCGTAGGCCGAGGTCGGGACGAGGTCGGTGCCCAGCTCGGCCGCGACCTCCTGGGCGAGCTCGGGGTGGGTCCGCCCGCTGAAGACCATGAGGTTCTTCGCCGGGGTCTTGAGGATGCCGGTCACTTACGCGCCCTTCTCGTCACGGTGCTGGTCGTCCTGGTGCTCGCTCTGGTCCTGCGTGCCCTGGCTGGTCTCGGAGCCGCCGCTCGCGGCCTGCGCCGCGTCGGCGGTGGGGGTGCCGGCGCGACGGCGGGCGACCCAGCCGTCGACGTTCTTCTGCCGGCCCCGGGCGATGGCGATCTGTCCCGGGTCGACCGCCGCCGTGATGGCCGATCCGGCGGCGACGTAGGCCCCGTCGGCGATCTCCACCGGGGCGACGAGCACCGAGTTCGAGCCGACGAAGGAGTGCCGGCCGACCCGGGTGCGGCCCTTGGCGACCCCGTCGTAGTTGGCGACGATGGTGCCGGCGCCGATGTTGGCACCGTCGCCGATCTCGGCGTCGCCGCAGTAGGTCAGGTGCGGCACCTTGGCGCCGTCACCGATGGTGGCGTTCTTGGTCTCGACGAAGCCGCCGATCTTCCCCTTCGCCCCGAGCGTGGTGCCCGGCCGCAGGTAGGAGTAGGGGCCGACAGTGGCCTCCGCGCCGATCACCGCGAGATTGGCCTCGGCCCGGCGGATGCTGGCCCGGTCGCCGACCTCGCAGTCGGTGAGGGTGACCTCGGGGCCGATGGTGACCTCGGCGCCGATCGTCGTCGCGCCGAGCAGCTGGGTGCCGGGCTGGATGGTGGTGTCCTGGCCGATGGTGACGTCGGCGTCGATCCATGTCGTGGCCGGGTCGACGATGGTCACCCCGGCGCGCATGTGGGCCTCGCAGGTGCGCTGGTTGAGGATGCGGCCGAGGTCGGCGAGCTGGACCCGGTCGTTGACCCCTTCGGTCTGCGGCAGGTCGTCGAGGACGTGCGCGACCACCCGGCCGCCGGACTGGCGGGCCAGCCCGAGGACGTCGGTGAGGTACTTCTCGCCCTGGGCGTTGTCGGTGCTCACCCGGGCGAGCTCGGCGCGCAGCACGGCGGCGTCGAAGGCGTAGATCCCCGAGTTGATCTCGCGGATCGACCGCTCCTGCTCGGTGGCGTCCTTGAACTCGACCACCCGCTCGACGTGGCCGTCGGCGTCCCGGACCACGCGGCCGTAGTTCAGCGCGTCCGGCAGCACCGAGGTGATCATCGTCACCGCGGCGCCAGCGCTCTCGTGGTGCTCGGTGAGCGCGGCCAGGGTCTGCGTGGTGAGCAGCGGCACGTCGCCCATCGTCACGAGGACCGTGCCGGTGAGGTCGTCGGGCAGGGCGGCCAGGCCGCACTCGACGGCGCGGCCGGTGCCCTTGACCTCGTCCTGGTCGGCGATGACCGCGGGCTGCTCGAGCCGCTCGTTCATCTCCTCGACGTGGGCGGCGACCCGGTCTCGCTGGTGGCGGACGACGACGACCGTCCGCGCGGCGCCGCTGCCGGCGGCGGCGTGCATGGAGTGGCCGAGGAGGGAGCGGCCACCGATCCGGTGCAGCACCTTCGGGGTGCTCGACCTCATCCTGGTCCCCTCGCCTGCGGCGAGGATGATGACGGCAGACGGGCGGACGTCGCTCACGTGCGGTCTCCCACGGGGTCGGGGGCGTCGATGTGCCCCGCAGCCCGCACGGGACCTCGCTACTGTACCCGCGCGCCGCGGCCCCCTTCGCCGGGACGGGCGAAGGGGGCCGGGCCGTGAGGTCGTCGGTCGGGGACAGGGGGTGGATCGACGCCGCACGGTGGGGGCCGGACGGGCCGGCCACAGGTCAGCTGTTGTCGTCCTGGTCGTCGTCGGTGTCGTCCGAGCCGTCGTCGTCCTGGTCGTCGGACGAGTCGTCGTCGTTCGAGTCGTCCGAGTCGTCCGAGCTGTCGTCGCCCGAGTCGTCGGCGTCGTCCGAGCCGTCGTCGTTGCCCTGGTCGTCGGCGTCGTCGTCCGTGCCGTCCGAGTCGTCGGACTGGTCGCCGCCGTCGTCGGACTGGTCCTCGCCGGAGCCCTCGTCCGTCTGGGTGACGCTGGTCTCGTCGTTCGTCTCCTCGTCGTCAGCGCTCCCGCAGGCGGCGAGGGCGAGGGGCAGGGCGGCGATCAGGGCGATGGTGGTTCGTCTCATGGCTCTACGAGACCACCCCTGGATGAAGTCCAGATGAGGCACGCACCGATCCGCATGAAGGTCTTGTCATCGAACACATGTTCGACTACGATAGGTGCATGTCAGCAGCCCCGCTCACCGCGACGTCCACGGCGGACCGTCTCCAGGCGGCGCTGGCGGACGCGCACGCGGCGGTCGATCGGCTGCTGTCCGCGACCGACGGGGAGCAGCCCGACGGCCGACAGGGCGTGGGCGCCGGTGGCAGCATGCGTCAGCAGCTCACCGAGGTGGAGCGGCTGGCCCGGCGGGTTGATGCCGTGCGGCTGCGGGTCCTGGCGCGTGCTGAGCGGGAGAGGCTGGTCGATCGCACCGGCCACACCGACACCGGCTCGTGGGCGGCCGACGCCACCAACGGGGACCGGCGACCGGCAGCGCGGGACGTCATGCTCGCGACCGCGCTCGACGCGCCGGGCGAGGCGCTGGTGGACCTCACCGGCGATGGCGGTCAGAGCAGCGACGCCGGCGGCCCCGGGACCAGCAGCGGCACGGGCAGCGGCACGGAGACCAGCAGCGGCACCGAGGACCGCCCTGCCAGCGGTGCTGAGCCATCCTTGGCAGGCGACCGAGCGGGTGAGGCACCCGGGCGTCGTCGGATGCAGGCGACCCGGGCGGCGCTGTCCGCGGGAGACATCAGCACCGAGCACGCCCGCGTCATCGCGCGCGCCCTGGACGACCTGCCTGATCGCGTCGGTGAGCTGGGTCGGCGCCGGTGCGAGCAGCGGCTGCTCTCGCTCGCCGCGCGCCTCTCCCCCAGCCGGCTGCGCAGCGCGGGCCGGCGGATCCTGGCCGAGGTCGAGCCGGACCCCCAGGTGGCCGACGCGCACGAGGATGCGCTTGTCTCGCGCGACGAGGACCGGGCGCACGAGCGCGCGGAGCTCTGGATCAAGGACAACCACGACGGCACGATGACCGGTCACTTCACGGTCCCCCGGGCCTCGGGCATGGTGCTGCGCAAGGTGATCGACGCGATGACCGCGCCGCGTCGCCATGACGGGCGCGACGGGGACGGGCCGGTTCCCGCAGCGGCGCGCGGCGCCGGGACGGGGTTCGGCGGCGAGCGCATCGGGGCCGACCGGAAGGCCGCCGGCCTCGACTGGCAGCACCGCCGGGGCCTCGCGCTGGCCGACCTGCTGCTCCGGCTCCCCACGGATCACCTGCACGCCAAGGTCGCCGCGACGCTGCTGGTGACGACGCGGCTCGAGGACCTGCAGGGCGAGCTGACGAAGGTGGGCGGCACGGACATGGCCGAGCCGGTCGGTGCCGGCACGGTCCGGCGGATGGCCTGCGGTGCCGGGATCGTCCCAGCGGTGCTGGACGGGGAGTCGGTGCCGCTCGACCTCGGGCGGCAGCGCCGGCTCTTCAGCGACGCTCAGCGGGTCGCCCTGGCGAGCAGGTACACCGAGTGCGCGGCCGAGGGCTGCGACCGCCCCTTCGCCTGGACCGAGATCCACCATCTGAGGGCCTGGCAGTCCGGCGGGCCGACCGACCTGGACAACGCGGTGCCGTTGTGCGGCCGACATCACCGGATGATCGACGGGCCAGACTGGCAGCACTCGCTGCGGCGGGGCACCGACGGGACCACGACCATCCGCTTCCACCGCAGGACGTGAGCGCGCGGGTAGCACGCCTGACGCCCGCGCCCGCTGCCGACAGCATCAGTGGGGCGAGGTCTTCGGCGCGCGGCTCCCCGGGTAGGAGTCGAACCTACGTCGCTTGTCCTGATTCAAAGTCAGGCGGGCCCTGCCGGCAGACCAACCGGGGAACGCCGTGGTCGCCGCCACGGCTGCCAGCCAGGGTAGATCACCGCCCAGGTGCGAGGATGGCGCCCGTGAGCCAGGTCCGACGTGCCCGCATGACCGGTCAGCAGCGACGCGAGCAGCTGGTCGCGGTCGGGCGGTCCCTCTTCGCCGAGAAGGGGGTCGACGGCACCTCCGTCGAGGAGATCGCCGCCACCGCCGGCGTCTCCAAACCGGTGGTCTACGAGCACTTCGGCGGCAAGGAGGGGCTCTATGCGGTCGTCGTCGACCGCGAGATCCAGGCGCTGACCACGGCGATCACCGACGCGCTGATGTCCGACGGCTCCTCGCGCGAGCTCATCGAGCGGGCCGCGATGGCGCTGCTGGACTACATCGAGCACTCCACCGACGGCTTCCGGATCCTCGTGCGCGACTCGCCGCACCCCGGCAGCGCCGCACCGACCGAGGACGCCACCGAGACCACACCGGCGGGCGGCACATACGCGAGCCTGCTCAGCGACGTCGCCGCCCAGGTCGAGCACCTGCTCTCCGCCGAGCTGGGCCGCCGCGGGTTCCCGGCGCGCACCTCGCCGCTCTATGCGCAGATGCTCGTCGGCATGGTCAGCCTCACCGGCCAGTGGTGGCTCGACTCGCGCGGCATGCCCCGCGAGGAGGTCGCCGCCCACCTGGTCAACCTCGCCTGGAACGGTCTCACCGGCTTGCAGCCGGACCCCGAGCTCACCGACGCGCGCGGCGGCGGCGAGCAGGCCGGCTAATCCCGCACGCTCGGTGGACGGTGAGCGACTCTCCACCGGTGCGGGGCGGCGGGTCTGCTCAGGGCTTGCGGCCCACCGCGAAGACCCGACGGAAGGGGAAGATGACCCCGGCCGGGGTCCGCGGATAGGCCTGAGCCACCCGCTCGGAGTAGTCAGCGAGGAAGGCCTCGCGCTCCGCCTCGTCGCTCAGCAGGTCCAGCACCGACCGCAGGCCCGTGCCGCTCACCCAGTCCACCACCGGGTTCTCCGACGCACCCTCCGGGTCGAGCACGTGGTGATACGTCGTCTCCCAGGCGTCCACGGCCAGCCCGTGCTGCGACAGGATCTGGATGTACGTGCCCGGCTCGCCCGCGCCGAAGCGCTTGGTCGCCGCCTCCAGCTCGCCGCGACGCTCGTGCCGGGTCGCGGCCTCACGCATCAGCGCGTGCGTCGGCGCGTCGAAGTTGCCCGGCACCTGCAGCGCGAACCAGCCGCCCGGCGCCAGCGCGTCCGCCCACTCCCCGACCAGCGGCAGGTGCTTCGGGATCCACTGCAGCGTCGCGTTGGAGACGATGACGTCCGGCGCGGCCCCGAGCGAGCCGATGTCCCAGCTCGCGAGGTCCGCCTCGACCCACTCGACCCGACCGTCCTGGTCGTGCTCGCGGGCGGCGGCGAGCATCTCCGGCGAGCTGTCCACGCCGACCACCCGTGCCTGCGGCCAGCGCTCGGCCAGCGACAGCGTCAGCGGTCCGTTCCCGGCACCGAGGTCCACCACCAGGCCCGGCTGCTCGGCCCCGACCCGGGACAGCAGGTCGACGAATGGGCGAGAGCGCTCGGTCGCGAACTGCGCGTAGGCCTGCGGGTCCCAGCTGGGCGACATGTGTCCTCCTGACGTCGACGGTCGGTGTCTCCCCCCGATCCTGCCTGGCCACCGATCGTAGACGCGGCACCGCCCCCGCATCTTGATATCGAGATACTCGGGAACGGTATTCTTGACGGGTGACCGACCAGCCGGGGCTGCGTACCCACGACGACGTCGACGAGATCGTCGACGCGTGGCGGCGTGAGCGGCCGGACCTCGACCCGGCGCCGCTGCAGGTCTTCTCCCGGCTCTCCCGGCTGGCCCGTCGGCTCGACCTGGACCGGGCCGGGGCCTTCGCCCGGCACGACCTCGACGGCTGGGAGTTCGACGTCCTCAGCGCCCTGCGCCGGGCGGGCGAGCCCTACGTGCTCTCCCCCGGCCAGCTGGTCCAGCAGACCCTGGTCACCTCCGGGACGATGACCAACCGGGTGGACCGGCTTGTCCGCCGCGGCTGGGTCGAGCGCGAGCCCTCGCCCACCGATCGGCGCGGGGTGCTGGTGCGTCTGACCGCGGCCGGTCGCGCCACCGTGGACGCCGCGATGGCCGACCTCATCGCCCGCGAGCGCGACCTGCTCGCCGACCTCGACGCCGATCAGCAGGCCGAGCTCGTGGGGCACCTGCGGCGCCTGCTGGCGCCCTTCGAGGGCTGAGCCCAGCTCCCTTCGCCCCCGGACATGACCGTCCGGCTGGCCCTCCCCCTTCGCCCGGGTCGGTGGCGCAGCAGGGACCGGCCCTCAGAAGTACACGGCCAGCGGTCCCTGCGGACCGTCGATGCAGGTCACCGGCGTCTCGAAGACCCGGGTCAGCACCTCGTCGGTGAGGATCTCCGCGGGCGGGCCGAGCTCGACCACGTCGCCGTCCTTCATGGCGCAGATCTGGTCGGCGTAGTGGCCGGCGAAGTTCACGTCGTGCAGCACGACGACGATGGTCCGGCCCAGCTCGTCGGCGGCCCGGCGCAGGTGCTGCATCATCAGCACCGCGTGCTTCATGTCGAGGTTGTTCAGCGGCTCGTCGAGCAGGACGTAGTCGGTCTCCTGGCTGAGGATCATCGCCACGTAGGCGCGCTGCCGCTGCCCGCCGGAGAGCTGGTCGAGGTAGCGGTGCTGCAGCTCGCCGAGGTCGAAGAAGTCGATGGAGCGGCTGATGATCCGCTCGTCCTCGACCGTCAGCCGCCCCCGGCTGTAGGGGAAGCGACCCAGCCCGACGAGCTGGCGCACGGTGAGCCGGGTGACGAAGTGGTTCTCCTGGCGCAGCACCGAGACGATCTTCGCCAGCTCCTTGCTGGGTGTCCTGGTGACGTCGTGCCCGGCCACCGTCGTGGTCCCGGCGTCGGCGCCGAGCAGCCGTCCGATGATGGTCAGCAACGTGGACTTGCCGGCGCCGTTCGGCCCGACCAGCGCGGTGATGCCGCCGGCCGGCAGGACCACGTCCACCGGGCCGATGCGCACCTCGCTGGAGTAGTCCTTGCGCACGCCCTGCAGCTCGATCACAGCCGACCCTTCCTGAGGATGACGATGAGGAAGACCGTGCCGCCCACGGCCTCGATGATGATGGAGACGACGCCCTCGGCGTAGAAGACGTTCTTCAGCACGACGTAGGCCCCCGCGAGCACGACGAAGCCGAGCAGCGCGGCCACCGGGAAGAGGTGGCGGTGGTCCCAGGTCGGCGCCAGCTGGTAGGTGAGCGTGGCGACGAGGAACCCGAGGAAGGTCATCGGCCCGATGAGCGCGGTGGAGACTGCCATGAGGATGGAGACGAGGAAGAGGGTGAGCATCACCTCGCGGCGGTGCGCCACCCCGAGGTTGGTGCTCACGTCGCGGCCCAGGGAGACGAGGTTCAGGTGGCGCCCGCGCCACCACAGCCCGGCCGTGGCGAGCACGCACAGCGGGATCGCCAGCGGGAAGTAGTCGGCGTCGGCGTTGGAGACCGAGCCGAACATCCGGGCGGTGAGCACGTCGAACTCGCTGGGGGTGAGCAGCCGCTGCATGAAGGTCGAGACCGAGCGCAGGCCGCCGCCGATGATGATGCCGACGAGCAGCATCACCTGGATGTTGCCGTAGCGCCCGGAGAGCAGCCAGCCGAAGAGGACCAGCGAGAAGGCGACCATGAGCACGACCTGCAGCGCGAACTGCGGCACCCCGGTCAGCGCCACGACCCCTGCCACGCCCATGAGGTAGACCGCGCTGGTCTGCACCGCGACGTAGAGCGCCTCGAAGCCCATGATCGAGGGGGTGATGATCCGGTTGCTCACCGCGCTCTGGAAGGCGACCGTGGCCACGCCCTGGCAGATCACGACGACGGTGATCGCGGTGAGCGTGGTCGCGCGCAGCTCGGCGATCCGCCAGAAGCCGGTGGTACCGAACGGCATCGGGTTGTCCCAGGCGAGGATCCCGGCGGCGAAGAGGGCGGCCAGCACGCTCAGGCCCGCGACCAGGCCCCAGTAGCGCCGCCGCGCCTGGCTGGTCGAGAAGGGGCCGGCGCCGACGGTGACCGTAGGGGCGCCGGCCGCGGGGTCCGGTCCCGGTCCCTGGGCGAGCGGGGCGCCCGGCGTGGCGGTGCTCGCCTCAGCCATGACGCCGGCTCCGCAGCAGCAGCGCGACGAAGACCACTGCGCCGACGATCCCGAGGATGAGCGAGACCGGCACCTCGAAGGGGGCGATGATGGTGCGGCCGATGATGTCGCAGACGGTGACGATGGCGATGCCGAGCAGGCACACCCACGGCAGGTTGCTGCGCAGGTCGTCGCCTCGGAACATCGAGACGACGTTCGGCACGATCAGCCCGAGGAAGGGCAGGTTGCCGACCACGACGGTGACCACCCCGGTGGCCACGGCGACCAGCCCGGTGCCGACGAGCACGACCGCCTGGTAGTTCAGGCCCACGTTGGTGGCGACGTCCTCGCCGAGCCCGGCGATGGTGAAGCGGTCGGCGACGACGAAGACCGCGACCGCGACGAGCGCGACGACGTACAGCGCCTCGTACTGCCCGCGTACCACCGAGGTGAAGCTGCCGGCGAACCAGATGCCCAGGCTCTGCAGGGTGTCGGTGAGCAGCGCGATGTAGGTGGTCACCGAGGCGACGACGGCCCCGAGCATGATCCCGACGATCGGCACGATGAGCGAGGAGCTCAGCTGCACCTGGCGCAGGAAGAGGAAGAAGATCATCGTGCCGATGAAGGCGGCGACGATCGCGCCCAGCATCCGCGGCAGCAGGCCGGCCGTGGGGAAGAGCACCATCATGAGGATCAGGCCCAGCCCGGCCCACTCGGTGGTGCCGATGGTGGTCGGCTCGACGAAGCGGTTCTGGGTGAGCAGCTGCATGACGAGGCCGGACATCGCCATGGCGGCGCCGGCCAGCACGAGGGCGACGGTGCGCGGCACCCGGGTGATGGCGAACATCTCCCGCCCCTGCTCGCCGCCGCCGATGACGTCGACCACGCCGGTGAAGAGGGAGAGCACGAGCAGGGCGGCGACGGCGAGGGTGCCGAGCAGCAGCTTGCCGTCGATCAGCCGGCCCTTGTCCCGGGCGGGGCGGGCGTCGGGCTCGGTCATCGTGGACATCGGGCTCCGTTCACGACGGGCGCCCTCGTCCCGCGGCGGGTGGCCGCGGGACGAGGGCGGTCAGCGGGTCGCGGGTCAGCTCTGCTCGAGCTCGTCGGCGATGCTGTTGAAGTACTCGGTGTAGGTCTGGATGCTCTCGTTGGTGTAGGTGTCGTCCGGCATGTAGATGACCTTGTCGTCCTGCACCGCCGGCACGTCCTGCAGCGCCTCGGACTCCTCGATGACCTCGGCGGCCGGCTGGTACTCCTGGCCCTCCTCCGGGCCGACGGCGGCGTCGCGGTCCATGACGAGCATGATGTCCGGCTCGGAGTCGGCGATCGCCTCGACCGAGATGTCGTCGCCCTGGTGGTCGTCGGAGCCCTCGACCTCCAGCGCCGGGGTGAAGCCGAAGATGTCGAAGAGCGGGCCCATGGTGCGGCCGGTGCTCGGCACGACGTAGCCGATCTCGCCGCCGGAGACGATGACCGCCATGACGGTCTGCTCGTCGTCGTAGGCGTCCTCGACGCGCTGGATGCTCTCGTCGAGGGCGGAGTTCAGGTCGTCGGCCTCGCTCTCCTTCTCGAAGATGGTGCCCAGCGCGGAGGTCTGGCGCTTGAGCTCCTCGTCGAAGGGCTCGCCCTCGCGCGGGTCGAGGTTGACCAGGGTGGCGTCCGGCACGAGCTCCTCGAAGTCGCTGGCGTAGTCGGCGTAGCGCTGCCCGTTGATGATGAGGTCCGGCTCGGCGGCGACGACCGCCTCCAGGTCGGGCTCGGTGTGCAGGCCGAGGTCGACGATGTCCTGGTCCTCGGTGTAGGAGATCGTGTCCGGCATCAGCGAGACGGCCGCGGCGGACAGCTCGACGTCCCAGGAGTCGAGGGTCTCGAAGGTCCGGTTGTCGGTGGCGACGACGGACTGCGGCGGGACGCTGACCTCCTTCTCGCCGTCGTTGTCGGTGATGGTCACGGTGTCGCCGGAGGCGGCCGAGCTCTCGCCCGAGCCGGAGCCCTCGTCGTCGGAGCTGCCGCAGGCAGCCAGGGTCAGGGCGGCGATGGTGCCGAGGGCGAGGCCTCGGTAGGTCCGGGTGGCGTTCATGGTGAGCGTCCTCGTGGCGTTCGGGATGGTGATGTGCTGATCCGTCCCGCGGGTGACGTGGCGAAGGGAGACACGCACCGCGAGTGGATAAGGGCAGCCTATCCTTGGCTGACGCCAGCGCGCACGCCGGGGGGGCGGAGCGGCTACTCGACGAGCTCGGCCGCCTCGAGCCACTCCCCTTCGAGCGTCTCACGCTCCTCGTGCAGAGCGCGCAGCCGGGCGTCGAGGTCACGCAGCCGCTCGTGGTCGTCGACCTGCTCGGCCATCTCCTCGTGCAGCCGCTGCTCGCGGGTGTCCACCTTCGACAGCTGCTTCTCGACCCGGGCCATGATCTTGCGGGCCTCGCGCACCTGCCCGGGTGACGCTCCGGACCCGCCGTCGGAGAAGCTCTCGGAAACCCCGGAAGCCTTCTCCGGCGACCGAGCCTTTATCGGGTTACCCGATAAAGCTGGGGAAGGTGAGGTGGCCCGGAGACGGAGGTACTCGGCGACGCCGCCGGGGAGGTCGCGCACCCGGCCGTCGCCGAGCAGGGCGACCTGGCGGTCGCTGAGCCGCTCCAGCAGGTAGCGGTCGTGGCTGACGACGAGCAGGGTGCCGGCCCAGCCGTCGAGGACGTCCTCGAGCTGGGTGAGGGTCTCGATGTCCAGGTCGTTGGTGGGCTCGTCGAGCAGCAGCACGTTGGGCTCGTCCATGAGCAGCCGCAGGATCTGCAGCCGGCGCCGCTCGCCCCCGGAGAGGTCGCCCACCCGGGTCTGCTGGCGGCCGCCGGAGAAGCCGAGCCGCTTGGCCAGCTGCGAGGCCGAGACCTCCTTGCCGCCGACCATCGTGCTCGCCCGGACCTCCTCGACCGCGTCGATCACCCGGCGCTGCCGGAGCGCCTCGAGCTCGCGCACCTCCTGGGTCAGGTGGCCCACCCGGACGGTGATCCCCTGCTTGCGGGTGCCCGAGGTCAGCGGCAGCTCGCCGGAGAGGGCGCGCAGCAGGGTGGACTTGCCGGCGCCGTTGACCCCGACCACGCCGATCCGCTCACCCGGCGCGAGGTGCCAGGTGACCCGGTCCAGCAGGGTGCGCCCGCCGACCTCGAGGGAGGCGTCGTGCAGGTCGATGACGTCCTTGCCGAGGCGGGTGGTGGCGAAGCGGACGAGCTCGACCTCGTCGCGCGGCGGCGGCTCGTCGGCGATCAGCTCGTTCGCCGCGTCGATCCGGAACTTCGGCTTGCTGGTGCGCGCCGGCGGCCCGCGGCGCAGCCAGGCGAGCTCCTTGCGCAGCAGGTTGTTGCGGCGCTCGGCGGTCACCGCGGCGATCCGCTCCCGCTCGGCCTTGGCCAGCACGTAGGCGGCGTAGCCGCCGTCGTACTGCTCGACCCGGCCGTCGACGACCTCCCAGGTGCGCTCGGCGACCGCGTCCAGGAACCACCGGTCGTGGGTGATCACGGCCAGGGCGTTGTCCGGCCGGGACCAGCGCCGCACCAGGTGCTCGGCCAGCCAGGCCACCCCTTCGACGTCGAGGTGGTTGGTCGGCTCGTCCAGCAGCAGCACCTCGGGGTCGGCCACGAGGGCCCGGGCGAGCGCCAGCCGGCGCCGCTCGCCGCCGGAGAGCGGTCCGACGAGGGCGTCCAGGCCGCCCATGGCCGGGGCCTGGAGCCCACCGAGCAGCCCGTCGAGGACGTCGCGGATGCGGGCGTCGCCGGCCCACTCGTGCTCGGCCATCCCGCCGAGCACCGCCTCGGCGACGGTGGCGGCCGGGTCCAGGGTGTCGCCCTGGCTGAGCACGTCGACCCGGGTCCCGCCGGCGCGGGTGACCCGGCCCTCGTCGGGCTGACGGGTCCCGGCGAGCACCGACAGCAGGGTGGTCTTGCCGCCGCCGTTGCGGCCGACGATGCCGACCCGGGAGCCGGTGCTCAGCCCGAGCGAGACGTCGTCGAGGACGGCGGCGGTGCCGAGGGTGAGCCGGGCGCGCTCGACGGAGACGAGGTTGGCCATCAGGTCAGGCGCGGGGTCGGCAGCACCTGGGCGCCGTGCACCGGCCCGGTGGCCCGCAGCACGTCCTCGGCGGCGCCGGAGGCGGTCAGCGAGACCGCCAGGTCGATGGCCGCCTCCTGCCCGGAGGCCAGCGCCGCCACGGTGGGTCCCGACCCGGAGACGATCGCGGCCAGCGCGCCGAACTCCAGCGCGGCCCCGATGATCTCGCCGATCCGCGGCTGCAGGGCGACCGCGTCCGGCTGCAGGTCGTTGCTCAGCGCGGCGGCCAGCGCGGACGGGTCGCCGGAGCGCACCGCGCTCATCACCTCGGCGCCCGGCGTCGGCTCGCTGACCCGTCGCCCCTCGTGGCGGGCGTCGAAGGCGGCGTAGACCTCGGGGGTGGACAGCCCCTCCCCCGGGACCGGCACGAAGACCCAGTGATAGGTGCCCTGGGCCAGGACCGGGGTGACCAGCTCGCCCCGACCGGAGCCGACGGCGGTGCCGCCGTGCAGCAGGAAGGGGACGTCGCTGCCGACCTCGGCGGCGAGCCGGTCCAGCTCGTCCCGCTCCATCGCCACCGACCACAGCTCCTGGCAGGCCACCAGCGCGGCGGCCGCGTCGGCCGAGCCGCCGGCCATGCCGCCGGCCACCGGGATCTGCTTGTGGATGCTCAGGTGCACCGGCTGCCGGGCCCCGGAGCGCTCGGCGAGCAGCCGGGCGGCGACCAGCGCGAGGTTGCCCTCGTCGGTGGGCACCGAGCCGGCGTCCCGGCCGGTCACGGTGCAGCCCCACTCGTCGGCGGGGGCCGCGGTGACGTCGTCGTGCAGTCCCACGGCCTGGTAGACCGTGGCCAGGTCGTGGTAGCCGTCGTCGCGCCGCGGACCGACGCCGAGCTCGAGGTTGACCTTGGCCGGCGCCCGGGCCGTCACCGCTGGCTGCAGCTCGAGGGCGGAGGTCATGTCGTCACCCTAGCCTCGCCGGCGAGCGCCTCGGCGATCGCGGCGAAGGCGGCGACGTCCAGCTGCTCGCCGCGGCTGCGCGGGTCCACCCCGGCCGCCAGCAGGGCCGCCTCGGCGGCCGGTCCGCCGCCGGCCAGTCCGCTGAGCGCGGAGCGCACCGTCTTGCGGCGCTGGGCGAAGGCGGCGTCGACCACGGCGAAGACCTGCTCCCGGTCGGCGGTGGTGGCTGGCGGGTCGCCGCGCTCCAGGGAGACCAGCCCGGAGTCGACGTTGGGCACCGGCCAGAAGACGCTGCGCGGCACCCGACCGGCCAGGCGCACCTGGCCGTACCAGGCCGCCTTGACGCTGGGCACCCCGTAGGTCCGCGAGCCGGGCGGCGCCGCCAGCCGCTCGGCCACCTCGAGCTGGACCATGACGAGCACCCGCCGGATGCTCGGGAAGGTCTGCAGCAGGTGCAGCACCACCGGCACCGAGACGTTGTAGGGCAGGTTCGCCACCAGCGCGGTGGGCGGCTGCGGCAGCTCCTCCAGCCGGAGCGCGTCGGCCTGGACCACGGTGAGCCGGTCTGCGGCCGCCGGGGCGAGCTCGGCCACGGTGCCCGGCAGCGCCGAGGCCAGCACCGGGTCCACCTCCACTGCGGCCACCCGGCAGCCGGGCTCCAGCAGCGCCAGGGTCAGCGAGCCGAGGCCGGGACCGACCTCGAGCACGGTGTCGTCGGGGGCGACCTCGGCGGCCCGCACGATCCGGCGCACCGTGTTCGCGTCGACGACGAAGTTCTGCCCCCACTGCTTGGTCGGCCGGACCCCGAGCCGGTCGGCGAGCTCACGCACGCGCGCGGCGCCGAGCAGGCCGGCCCGCGGCTCGGGGGACGAGGGGGTCATGGCTGGTCACTCTAGGCGGGTGCGGGCCCCGGGCTGGCACCGGACGCGACGAACCCCCGAGCGGCAGTCGCTCGGGGATTCGTCGGGGCCGTCCGGCCGACGTGAGGTCGGGTCAGGCGGCGTGGGCGCAGCCCCACGGCTGCAGGCCGCGGTCGGCGTAGACCCGGTTGGCCACGGTGATCTGCTCGGCGCGGCTGGCCTGGTCGGCGCGCGGCGCGAAGTCGCCGCCGCCGGCGCTCTGCCAGGTCTGGATGTCGAACTGCAGACCGCCGTAGTAGCCGTTGCCGGTGTTGATCGACCAGTTGCCGGTGGACTCGCACTGGGCGATCCGGTCCCACATGCCGGAGTTGGCCAGGTTGATCCCGGAGGAGCTGGAGCTGGAGCTGGACGAGCTCGAGCTGCTGGAGGAGGACGAGCTGGACGAGCTCGAGCTGCTGTCGCTCGAGGAGCTCTCGCTGGAGGAGCTGCTGTCGCTGGAGCTGCTGGAGCTGGGCTCGGGGGCCGGCTCGGGCTCCGGCTCCGGGGCGGGCTTGGTGCCCTCGACGACGACCCGGTCCACCGGTGCGCTGGTCACCTCCGAGGAGACCTCGGTGCGCCACGCGGCGTCACCGTTGCGGTAGGTCACCTTGTAGGTGGTCCGCTCGGTGCCGGCCTGACCCTCCTGCTCCACCTTCGTCGTGCCCTCGGCGAGGCTGGAGTCCTCCTTGACCACGGTCTCGAAGGGGATCGAGGTGGTCTCGGTGGTGCTCTTGCGGTTGATCTTGTCGACCTTGATGGTCATGCCGTCCTTGACGTCCGACCACTTGCCCGGGTTGATCTTGTCGTTGGAGTCGACGGTGGCCTCGGCCTCGCGCAGCGCCTGGCTGACGTTCACGCCGGTGACGGTCTCCTTGGACTTCTTGCCGGAGACGACGAGGGTGACGTCCTTGGGGGTGGCCATCTCGATGGAGAGGCCGTCCCGGCCGATGCTCTTGCTGCGGGAGGCGGAGAGCACGGCGTCCTCGCCGCCACGGATGCCGAGCTGCTTGAGCGCGCCGCCCACGGTCAGGGCGGTGGTCCAGTACTCGCGCTTCTCGCCGTCGACGGTCACGGTCAGCTTGCGGCCGTAGCGGACGACGATCTCCTGACCGTCCTCGACGTCCTGCGAGGCGGCCGGGGTGACGACGTCGTGCTTGCCGAGCTCGATGCCCTGCTTGTCGAGGACGTCGCCGACGGTGCCGCCGAAGGAGTGGACGGTGCTGGACTCGCCGTCGACGTCGAGGGCGACGGACTTGTCCATGACGGCCACGCCGGTACCGCCCAGGATGAGGGCGCCGGCGACACCGACCTGGGTGACACGGCGAAGGGGGATGACGCTCACGATGCTCCGATGGGGTTGCACTTCCCGGGCACCGGTTCGTGCTCGCACGCCTCGACCCGGCAGCGGTGCCTGGGGCGGCGTCGGCGAGCATCAGGGGATTCAGGGGTAACCGGCCCCGGCCAACGGGACACCACGATGCACGCTCCACCACCCAAAGGTCAAGTTTCGGTAACGGTGAGGTCGCGAGACGGTCACCACAGCCCCGACTGCCGCCGCGAGGCGGGCGCCTACCAGGGGCCGTAGGCGCGCTCGCTGGTGTCGCTGATCGCCTGGCACAGCGTGGGCACGTCCACCCCGAGCACGCCGGCCATCACCCGCACCGTCAGCGGCACGAGGTAGGGGGCGTTGGCCGAGCCGCGGTGCGGGGCCGGGGTGAGGTAGGGGGCGTCGGTCTCGACGAGGATCTGCTCCAGCGGGGTGACCGCGAGCGCGTCACGGAGCCCGGAGGCGCTCTTGAAGGTCACGGTCCCGGCGAAGGAGAGCAGGTAGCCGCGCTCGACGCACTCCCGGGCCATCGTCAGGTCGCCGCTGAAGCAGTGCAGCACCGTGGTCTCCGGCGCCCCCTCCTCGGCGAGGATGCGCAGCACGTCCTCGTGGCTGTCCCGGTCGTGGATCTGCAGGGCCAGGCCGTGCCGCTTGGCCAGGTCGATGTGCCGGCGGAAGGACTCGTGCTGGGCCGGGCGGCCGTCGGGACCGGTGCGGTAGTAGTCCAGCCCGGTTTCACCGACCGCGCGCACCCGCGGGTGGGCGAGCATCTCCTCGATCTCGGTCAGGGCGGCCTCCAGCGCGCCGCGCTCGGCCAGCAGCGGGGCCTCGTTCGGGTGCAGCGCGACCGCTCCGAGCATGCTCGGGTGGTGCTCGAGCTGCGCCACGGTGAAGCGGGCGCTCTCCAGGTCGCAGCCGACCTGCACCACCCGGTCGACGCCGACGGCGGCCGCCTGCCGCAGCGCCCGGGCGACGTCCTCGGTGCTGCGGCCGCCCTCGTCGACCTGGTCCTCACCCGCGGGCTGCACCCCGGGCGGCTCGGCAGCCAGCGGGTCGGGCAGGTCGGTGCGCCGGATGTCCAGGTGGGTGTGGTTGTCCACCACCGGGACCGGCAGCGGGTCGGGCGCCGGGGCGACCGCGGCGTGGCCGCTGGAGCGGGGCACCGCTCAGCCCTGGCCCGGCTCGGCCAGCTCGGCGCGCTCGCGGCCGACGACCTCGTCGGGGTCGAGCTTGGTGAAGACCGGCGACGGCTTCGCCACCGGTGCGCCCACGGTCACCGGCGTCGGCGCCCAGGCGGGGGTGGCGCTGTAGTCGCCGGTGATCACCGGGTAGCCGGGGCCGCCGTCGAGGTCGTCGACCTCGCGCACCTGCGGCATCGGGACCAGCTCTCCGGTGCCGCCGAGCACGAGGTGGACCCGGTTCGCCGCGTGCGGCAGGAAGGGCGCCAGCACGAGGTTGAGGTCGCTGACGCTCTGGATGAGGGTGTGCAGCACCGTGGCCAGGCGCTCGCGCTCGTCCTCCCCCTTCAGCCGGAAGGGCTCGGTGTCGGTGACGTACTTGTTCACCTCGGCGACGGCCCGCATCGCGGCGGCCAGCGCCGCCTTCTGCCGGTGCCGCCGGATGAGCTCGCCGACCTCGTCGAAGGCCTGCGCGACCCGCTCCCGGACGGCCTCGTCGACCGGCTCCAGGGTCCCGGGCGCGGGCACCTCGCCGAAGCTCTTGGCGACCATCGAGGCCGTCCGGTTGACCAGGTTGCCCCACCCGCCGACGAGCTCGGAGTTGTTGCGCTGCACGAACTCCGGCCAGGTGAAGTCGGCGTCCTGGCTCTCCGGGCCGGCCGCGCAGATGAAGTAGCGCAGCGGGTCCGGCCCGTAGGTCTGCAGCACGTGCCGCAGCCCGATGACGTGGCCCCGGCTGGAGGAGAACTGGCGCGACTCCATGGTGAGGAACTCGCTGGAGACGACCTCGGTGGGCAGGTTCAGCCGGCCGTACTCCCCCGGCTCGCCGCCCTTGTCGCCGGCGCCGGCGTAGGCCAGCAGCTCGGCCGGCCAGATCTGGGAGTGGAAGGTGATGTTGTCCTTGCCCATGAAGTAGTAGGACAGCGCCTCCGGGTCGTTCCACCACTCCCGCCAGCGGTCCGGCTCACCCAGGCGCCGGGCCCACTCGATCGACGCGGAGAGGTAGCCGATGACCGCGTCGAACCACACGTAGAGCCGCTTGCTCGGGTAGCGGGTGCCGAGCTCGCCGGGCAGCGGGATGCCCCAGTCGATGTCCCGGGTCATCGCCCGCGGCCGGATGTCGTCGAGGATGTTCAGGCTGAAGCGGATGACGTTGGGCCGCCACGTGCCGGTGGCCTCACGGCCCTCGAGGTAGGTGCGCAGCGCCCCGGCCAGCGCGGGCAGGTCCAGGAAGAAGTGCTCGGTCTCGCCGAACTGCGGGACCGCACCGTCGATCTTGCTGCGCGGGTCCTTCAGGTCGGTCGGCTCGAGCTGGTTGCCGCAGTTGTCGCACTGGTCGCCGCGGGCCTCGGTGTAGCCGCAGATCGGGCAGGTGCCCTCGATGTAGCGGTCCGGCAGGGTGCGCCCGGTGCGCGGGTCGAGCGCGACCTGCTGGGTCTGCTCGAGGAAGTAGCCGTTGGCCAGCACCTGCTCGAAGAGCTCCTGGACGACCGCGTAGTGGTTGCGGCTGGTGGTGCGGGTGTAGAGGTCGTAGGAGCAACCGAGGTCGGCCAGCTCGTCGGCGATGACCCGGTGGTTGCGGTCGGCCAGCTCGCGCGCGGTGAGCCCCTCCTTGTCGGCCTGGACGAGGATCGGGGTGCCGTGCTCGTCCGAGCCGCTGACCACGAGCACGTCGTGGCCGGCCATCCGCATGTACCGGCTGAAGACGTCCGAGGGGACCCCGATGCCGGCGACGTGGCCGAGGTGGCGGGGGCCGTTGGCGTACGGCCAGGCGACGGCGGAGAGGACCTTCATGGTGCTCAATCCTAGGAGCAGCCGCGCGGCCGCCCGGACCGGCCACCGGGCCCGGGGGTCACTCCCCCTTCACCTGGGTGACGAAGGCGTCGATGATCACCCGGGCCATCACCCGCACGTACTCCTCGCGCTGGTCGGCGGGGCGGGAGAGCGCGTCGACGAGTACCCCGTCGATCGCCGAGATGATCGCCGAGGAGTACAGCTCCACCTCGACGACGCCGACGGTGGTGAGGATCTCCGTGACGGTGTCCAGCAGCCGTTGCCGCCACGAGCCGGAGACGGCCTGCAGCTCGGGCTGGCGCAGCGCCTCGCGCTCCAGCTCGAGCCGGGCCAGGGTGAGGTCGGGCGCGTCCAGCCAGCCGACGAAGAGGTCGATGGCGTGCTCGATGACCTGCTCGCTCTCCGCCCCGTCGCGCAGCTCGGCCGCCAGCCCGTCGATCGGCTCCTTGCACAGCCCGGCGACGTGGTCGGCGAGCGCTGTCAGCAGCGCCATCCGGGTGCGCAGGTAGGCGGAGGTGCTGCCCTGGGGCAGACCGGCCTCGGCGTCGACCGCTCGGTGGGTCAGCCCGCGCAGCCCGGCGCGGGCGGTGACCACGACGGCTGCGTCGAGGATCTGCCGCATCCGCGGGGTGAGCTCCTTGGCCTGCTCGTCCTGGTTCGGCGGCGAGCTCGTGGGTGCGGTCATCGGTGGCGCCTCCCTTCGGCCCGCCAGGCTACCCCGCCGCAGCGGTCGACGGCGCCGGACCGGCCGGGCTTGACACCGGTCTTCTACATCCGTAGTGTCGTTACTACAGACGTAGAAAGGAAAGCGCACCATGAGCATCGAGAGCATCGTCCCCTTCATGACCGTGATCGCCGCCATGGTCGGCCTGGCCGCCCTGGTCCTCGTGGTCTCGGTCACCATGGCCACCATCGAGTTCTTCGCCGAGCACCGCGCCGAGCGGGTCGCCAGCCACCAGCCGATGGGTCGCTACTACCGCCAGCTGGCCCTCGGTCACTGAGCGGCTCGGAGGATCCGACCCCGGGGGCGGTCGCTGCCTGACGCAGCGGCCGCCCCCGCTGCGTGCCCCTAGGGTGAGCCCATGCCCGACGGCGACCGGCCACCCCTCCCGCCGCGGACGGCGCTGACCGAGACGGCGCTGGTCCTGGGCGTCTCGCTCGGCGCCTCCGCCGTCTGGGCGGTGCTCTCGCTGACCACCGCGCTGCTCGAGCCGGGCGGGCTGGCGGAGCAGACCGCGACGCTGAACTCGTCGGCGGTGGCCGGCGGCGGCTGGCTGGACGCGACCTACCAGCTCGCCGGGATCGCGATCGCGCTGGTGCCGGTGGCCCTGGCGCTGCACCTGCTGGCCCGCCAGCACCGGCACCCGGCGCGGATGATCGGCCTGGACACCCGAGAACCGAGCCGCGACCTGCTGCGCGGCGCCGGTCTGGCCGCGCTCATCGGCATCCCGGGGCTCGGCCTCTACCTGCTCGGCCGGGCGCTGGGCGTGACCACCACGGTGGTGGCCGCCGACCTCCAGGGCGGCTGGTGGGTGGTCCCGGTGCTGCTGCTCGCAGCCGTGCAGAACGCGCTGCTCGAGGAGGTCGTCATGGTCGGCTACCTCTTCACCCGGTGGGCCGAGGCGGGCTGGTCGAGCGTGCAGATCGTCGTGGTCAGCGCCCTGATCCGGGGCAGCTACCACCTCTACCAGGGGTTCGGCGCCTTCCTCGGCAACGTGGCGATGGGCCTGCTGCTGGGCGTGGTCTACCTGCGCACCCGCCGGGTGGGACCGCTGGTCGTCGCGCACGCGCTCATCGACGCGGTGGCCTTCGTCGGCTACGCCCTGCTCGCCGACCACCTGGGCTGGCTCGGCTGAGCGGTCTGCCTGCCGGCCTCACATCTCGATGTCGCCGGCCTCGTCCTCCTTCAGGGAGCGCGCTCCGGCCGGGGCGCCCCACCGGCTGACGTCGGTCTCGTTCCAGTCGCTGAAGCGCATGGTGGTGCTCTGCTCGCCCTTGGTGAAGGCCAGCTGGAGCATCTGCGGCTCGGCGCCCTGCGCGATCCACAGGACCCGGGAGCCGCTGCCCCCTCCCCGGCCGGCGGCCGCGTCCATCTGCAGCGCGGCCCGTCCGCGCAGCTCGGTGCAGCGCACCCCGCTGCCGTCGACGTCCCAGGCGTCCAGGCTCTCGCCGAAGAAGTTGAGGTCGACGAGCGTCGCCGGGCTGAGGCTGTCCAGGGACTCGCTGTCGGCGTCCCAGCCGAACTTCACCCACTGGTCGGCGTGCTCGCGCAGGGGGTTGTCCTTCTCGGTGCCCTCCAGGTAGGCCTCGTCCGCCTTGACGAAGCGGGTCCAGCCCACCTTCCGCATCTCCAGCGTGCCGCCCTCGTCCTGCTCCAGCAGGACCCGCCAGCTGCCGTTCTTCTTGTCCTCGCTGGCACCGGCCGCGCTCAGCGTGTAGTCCCCGGTCTCCTCGTTGCTGCCGTCGACCTCGATGGTGACGTTCTGGCTGGCCGCCATGTAGTCCTTGGCCTGGGTGAGCAGGTCCGTCGGCTGCCGGGCCTCGCAGGTCTGCTCGCCCCCGCCGGACGCGCTGCTCGAGCTGCTGCTCGACGAGTCGGTGCTCGTCGTGGTCAGCGGAGCCGAGGACGGCCCGGAGGACTCCTCCTCGCCCTCCCCGGGCAGGCAGCCGGCGAGCACGAGGGAGGCCGAGCCGGCCAGCGCCGCACAGCGGACCGGCCAGAGCCGCCAGGACGCGGCCGTGGACGGCCGCTCCCGAACGTCCGACGACGCTGCGCTGCTCCCGGGCCGCACCTGGCTCGCTCCCCCCGACCGACGCCCTCAGCCGCGGTGGAAGGCGGCCGAGCGCAGGTCCTTGTTCAGCTGGGAGATGACGTCCAGCGGGATCTCCTTGGGGCAGGCACCGGCGCACTCGCCGATGTTGGTGCACCCGCCGAAGCCCTCGAGGTCGTGCTGGTCGACCATCGCCAGCACCCGCGCCGGGCGCTCCGGCTGGCCCTGGGGCACCTCGCCGAGGTGGGTGACCTTGGCGCCCATGAAGAGCATCCCGGAGGCGTTCGGGCAGGCCGCCACGCAGGCGCCGCACCCGATGCACTTGGCGGCGTCGAAGGCGCGGTCGGCGTCCGGCTTGGGCACCGGCACCGAGTGCGCCTCGGGGGCGGCGCCGGTGTTGACCGAGATGAAGCCGCCGGACTGGATGATCCGGTCGAAGGCAGTGCGGTCGACGACGAGGTCGCGCACCACCGGGAAGGCGTCGGCCCGCCACGGCTCGACGGTGATCGTGTCGCCGTCGTTGAACGAGCGCATGTGCAGCTGGCACGTCGTGGTGCGCTCCGGGCCGTGCGCGTCGCCGGAGATCATCAGGCCGCACATCCCGCAGATGCCCTCGCGACAGTCGCTGTCGAAGGCGATCGGCTCGGTGCCCTCGGCCGCCAGCCGCTCGTTGAGGACGTCGAGCATCTCCAGGAAGCTCATGTCCTCGGAGACGTCGGTCATCTGGTAGGTGACCAGCTCGCCGGAGGCGTCCGGTCCGGCCTGCCGCCAGATCTTGAGGGTCAGATTCATGCCGCTCACTTGTAGCTCCGCTGCTTCAGCTCGATGAACTTGTAGCTCAGGTCTTCCTTGTGCAGCACCGGCCGGTCCGCGTCGCCGGTGAACTCCCAGGCCGCGACGTAGGCGAACTCGTCGTCGTGCCGCAGCGCCTCGCCGTCCTCGGTCTGGCTCTCCGCGCGGAAGTGCCCGCCGCAGGACTCGCGCCGGTGCAGCGCGTCGATGCACATCAGCTCGCCGAGCTCGAGGAAGTCGGCCACCCGGCCGGCCTTCTCCAGGCTCTGGTTGAGCGAGTCGGCGGTGCCCAGCACCTTGAGGTTGCGCCAGAACTCCTCGCGCAGCCCCCGGATGAGGTCGATCGCCTTGCGCAGACCGGCGTCGGTCCGCTCCATCCCGCAGTACTCCCACATGACGTTGCCGAGCTCGCGGTGGAAGGAGTCGGGGGTGCGCTCGCCGTTGATCGACAGGAAGCGGTCGATCCGGCTGCGCACCGACTGCTCGGCCTCGACCACCGCCGGGTGGTCCTCGGCGACCTTCTCGAAGGGGCCCTTGGCGAGGTAGTTGCGGATGGTGTTCGGCAGCACGAAGTAGCCGTCGGCCAGGCACTGCATGAGCGAGGAGGCCCCGAGCCGGTTGGCGCCGTGGTCGGAGAAGTTGGCCTCGCCCACGGCGTAGAGACCGGGGATCGAGGTCTGCAGGTCGTAGTCGACCCACAGCCCGCCCATCGTGTAGTGCACCGCCGGGTAGATCCGCATCGGGACCTGGTAGGGGTCCTCACCGGTGATCCGGGCGTACATGTCGAAGAGGTTGCCGTACTTGGCCTCGACCGCCGACCGGCCCATCCGCTCGATGGCGGCGGCGAAGTCGAGGTAGACCCCGCGGCGGAAGTCGCCCACCTTCGGGCCCACGCCGCGACCCTCGTCGCACATGTTCTTCGCCTGCCGGGAGGCGATGTCCCGGGGCACGAGGTTGCCGAAGGCGGGGTAGATCCGCTCCAGGTAGTAGTCGCGGTCCTCCTCCGGGATCTGCCGCGGGTCCTTGTCGCAGTCCTCGGCCCGCTTGGGCACCCAGATCCGGCCGTCGTTGCGCAGCGACTCCGACATCAGGGTGAGCTTGCTCTGGTGCTCGCCGCTGACCGGGATGCAGGTCGGGTGGATCTGGGTGTAGCAGGGGTTGCCGAAGTAGGCGCCCTTGCGGTGCGCGCGCCAGGCCGCAGTGACGTTGCAGCCCATGGCGTTGGTGGAGAGGAAGAAGACGTTGCCGTAGCCGCCGGTGGCCAGCACCACGACGTCGGCCAGGTGGGTCTCGATGTGCCCGGTCATCATGTCCCGGGTGATGATCCCGCGGGCGACGCCGTCGACGACGACCACCTCGAGCATCTCGTGCCGGGTGTACTCCTGCACGGTGCCGGCGGCGACCTGGCGCTCCATCGCCTGGTAGGCGCCGATGAGCAGCTGCTGCCCGGTCTGGCCGGCCGCGTAGAAGGTGCGGGCCACCTGCACGCCGCCGAAGGAGCGGTTGTCCAGCAGGCCGCCGTACTCGCGGGCGAAGGGGACGCCCTGGGCGACGCACTGGTCGATGATCTTGGTGCTCACCTCGGCCAGGCGGTAGACGTTGGTCTCCCGGGAGCGGTAGTCGCCGCCCTTGACCGTGTCGTAGAAGAGCCGATAGGTCGAGTCGCCGTCGTCGTTGTAGTTCTTGGCGGCGTTGATCCCGCCCTGGGCGGCGATCGAGTGGGCCCGGCGGGCGCTGTCCTGGTAGCAGAAGGCCTTGACGTTGTAGCCGGCCTCGCCCATCGTCGCCGCCGCCGAGGCGCCGGCCAGGCCGGTGCCGACGATGATGACGTCGAGCTTGCGGCGGTTGGCCGGGTTGACCAGGGCGTTGTCGAACTGGGCCTGGGTCCACATCTGGGCGATGTCGACGTCCGGGGCGCGGGTGTCGACCAGCGGGGTGCCGTCGGTGAAGTACTCGCTGAGCGTGTCGGTGTCGTTCAGGGTGTCGGTCATGTCGTGCCTCCGCGGGTCAGACGAGGTCGAGGAAGAGCGCGTACGGCGGGATGAGGAAGCCGACGACGACCACCGCGGCGATCAGCGCGCCGAGCGCCTTGGCCCGCGAGCGGGCGGTCGCCGAGCCGGTCAGGCCCATCGTCTGCGCGGCGCTCCAGACGCCGTGGTAGAGGTGCATCCCCAGCGCGGCGATGGCCACCGTGTAGATGAGCACGACCCACCACAGGTCGAAGGAGGCCGAGATCATCACGTACGGGCTCTCCTTGACCGCCTCGGCGCTGGCCTCGCTGTTGAGGTTCGGCTTGGCGATCGTGAAGTGGATGAGGTGGAAGACGATGAAGGCGAGCAGGGCCACCCCGCCCCAGCGCATCGTCCGCGACGCGAGCGTCGAGTGCGCCGCCTTCTTCACCGCGTAGCGCTGGCTGCGGGCGCCGCTGTTGCGCGACCACAGGGTGAAGGCGGCGTACAGGTGCCCGACGATCGCCAGGATGAGCACGACCCGCACGATCCACAGCAGCCCCTCGTAGGGCAGCATCGGCTCGCCGAAGGTGCGCAGGTGGTGGGCATAGGTGTCGAACGACTCCTGCCCGGCGAGCGCCTTGAGGTTGCCGTACATGTGCAGCAGCACGTACAGGATGAAGATGACGCCGGTCCCGGCCATCAGCAGCTTCAGGCCGATGGAGGAACGCGCCGCCCCCTTCCGCTTCGTCGGGAGTGTCGTCGTAGCCACCCCCTCAAACTACCCCTTCGTGGCGGCGGTCACGCAGCCACCCTCGGCCCCGTCGGGTGTGACCTCGGCCCGGTTACCAAGGCGTAATAGACAACGGTCGATGCGTGAAACTCGTTGCGCGGGGCGCGTGCTGCCCGGCCGCGCGTGCGACGATGACGGCCACGACGTCAGGAGGACGATGACCCACGAGGACCCGCGCACCGTGGTCCGTGCCGAGACCCCGCGCGGCGAGATCGCGCTGCGGGAGCGGACCGTCGACGGCGCCACCGTGCACGAGCTGGTGGTCGCCGGGGTCTTCGCGATGGACTCGCGCGACACCAGCACCGAGACCGCGCTGGCCGAGCGCACCCTGGCCCTGCTGAGCAGCCCGGAGCGGGTGCTGGTCGGCGGCCTGGGGCTGGGCTTCACGGCGCTCAGCGTGCTCAAGGACTCCCGGGTGCGGCGGCTGGACGTCGTCGAGCTCGAGGAGGACCTGGTGATGTGGGCCCGGCTCGGGCTGACCCCGACGCTCGGGGTGCTCGGGCGCCACCCGCGGGCGCGGGTGCACGTCGGCGACGTCGCTGACGTGCTGGCCGTAGACCCGTCGCCGGGCGCGGCCGAGTACCTGCCGCCCGGGCCCTGGGACCTGGTGCTGCTCGACGTGGACAACGGTCCGAGCTTCCTGCTGCACCCGGGCAACGCCCGGATCTACGCGGCGGACGCGCTGGCGTCGGCGCTGGGCCAGGTCTCCCCCGGCGGTGCGCTCGCGATCTGGGCGGCGCAGCGCGAGCCGGAGCTGCTGGCCCGGCTCACCGACCTCGCCCCGACTCAGGAGATCCCCTTCGCCGTGGAGCGTGAGGGCCGGCAGCTGGAGTACGCGATCTACCTCGCCCGCCCCTGAGCCAGGCCGCGCCCCCCGGTCGGACGCGCCCGGTCCTTCGCAAGAACCCGGGCAGTTGCGCACCGTTCTTCGCAAAAGCCCGGGCAGTTGCGCAGCGTCCTCCGCAAAAGCCCGGGCAGTTGCGCACCGTCCTCCGCAAAAGCCCGGGCAGTTGCGCACCGTGGGGGTGAATTGCCCGGGCAGTTGCGCAGTAAGGGTGAATTGCCCGGGCAGTTGCGCAGCGTCCTCCGCAAAAAACCCGGGCAGTTGCGCACCGTGGGGGTGAATTGCCCGGGCAGTTGCGCAGGAGTCGGTCGCGGGGTCAGGCGGAGGCGGCGGCGCGGGCGGCCGCGGGCAGCGCGTCGAGGATCACCTGCACCGCCGCCTCGTCGTGCGCCCCGGAGACGAACCAGGACTCGAAGCTGCTCGGCGGCAGGTGCACCCCGCCGTCCAGCATCGCGTGGAAGAAGCGGCCGAAGGCGGCGGTGTCCTGCCCCTGGGCGGCGGCGTAGTCGGTGACCGGCCCCTCCCGGAAGAAGATGCTGAACATCGACCCGGCCCGCTGCACGGTGTGCGGCACCCCCTGCTGGGTGAGCGCCTCGGACGCGGCGGTGGAGACGGTGTCCGCGGTCTGCTGCAGCCGTCGGTAGAGGTCGTCGTCGCAGCCGCGCAGGGTGGCCAGCCCGGCGGCGGTGGCCACCGGGTTACCGGACAGGGTGCCGGCCTGGTAGACCGGCCCGTCCGGGCTGAGCCGGGCCATGAGGTCGGCGCGCCCGCCGAAGGCGGCGGCCGGGAAGCCCCCGCCCATGACCTTGCCGAAGGTGAAGAGATCAGGAGCGCCACCGGCGTACCCGCCGGGGTGGGCGCCCTGGGGCCCTGTCTCCAGGCCGTACCAGCCGCTCGGGCTGCACCGGAAGCCGGTCATCACCTCGTCGCTGATCAGCAGCGCCCCGTGCGCCGCGGTCACCCGGCGCAGCGCCTCGGTGTAGCCGGGCGCGGGCGGCACCACGCCCATGTTGCCGGGGCTGGCCTCGGTGATCACCGCGGCGATCTCGCCGCCGCGCTCGGCGAAGGCGGCCTCGAGCGCGGCCACGTCGTTGTAGGGCAGCACGAGGGTCTCCCCCGCCGAGCTGGCCGGCACCCCGGCCGAGCCGGGCAGGGCGAGGGTGGCCACCCCGGAGCCGGCCTCGGCCAGCAGCGCGTCGACGTGCCCGTGGTAGCAGCCGGCGAACTTCACGACGACGTCGCGGCCGGTGGCGCCGCGGGCCAGGCGCAGCGCGGACATCGTCGCCTCGGTGCCGGAGCTGACCAGGCGCACCTGCTCGACCGGCGCGACCCGGGAGACGATCTCCTCGGCCAGCAGCACCTCGTTCTCGCTGGGGGTGCCGAAGGAGAAGCCGCGGGCGGCGGCCCGGGTCACCGCGGCCAGCACGTCCGGGTGGGTGTGCCCCAGGATCATCGGGCCCCAGCTGCCGACGAGGTCGACGTAGCGCTGCCCGTCGACGTCGGTGAGCCACGGCCCGCTCGCCTCGCGGATCACCCGGGGGGTGCCGCCGACGGCGCGGAAGGCCCGGACCGGGGAGTTGACCCCGCCCGGGGTGACGGCGCGGCCGCGTGCGATGACGGCCTCGGAGGCTGCGGTGATCGGCTGAGGGCTCATCCCCCCAGTCTCGCTCAGCCGTCGAGCCCGATCTCCTGGTGGTCCGGGGCGAGGGCGTCCCGGACCGTGCCCATGGCGTCACCGAGGGCGGCGAGCTGGGCCGGGGTGAGGGCGTCGACGAGGTGGCGGCGCACCGAGTCGACGTGCAGGCCGGAGACCCGGTCCAGCACCTCTCGGCCGCTGTCGGTGAGCTCGATGTCCACCCCGCGCCCGTCGTCGGGCGCGGGCGCCCGCGACACCCAGCCGCGCCGCTCCAGGCGGGCGGCGGTGTGCGTCACCCGTGAGCGCGACTGGACGATCCGGTCGGCGAGGTGCGACATCCGCATCCGCTGGCCCGGCGCCTCGGACAGCATCGAGACCAGCTCGTACTCGGCCAGCTGGATGCCCAGCGGCGCGAGGTCCTCGCCCAGCGCCCGCTCCAGGAGGCGGGAGCCGCGCAGGTAGGCGCGCCAGTGGTGCTGCTGGTCGTCGTCGAGCCAGCGAGTCTCGTCCGGCATCTCGGTCATGCGTCCCCCTACGGGTTACCTTCGACGGTCGCCGTCGGGCGCGCGGTGTCCCGTCGCGTGCTCGATGGCGAAGTAGGTGAGGATGATCCGGGCCCCCGCCCGGCTCAGGTGGGTCAGCGACTCCGCCACGGCCGCGTCGCGGTCGATCCAGCCGCGCTCGGCAGCCGCGACGATCTGGCTGTACTCCCCGGAGATCTGGTAGGCGGCGACCGGCACCGGGGAGACCTCCGCGGCGGCGGCGATGACGTCCAGGTGCGGCTGGCCGGGCTTGACCATGATGATGTCGGCGCCCTCGGCGACGTCCAGCGCGATCTCGCGCAGCGCCTCCCGGCCGTTGGCCGGGTCCTGCTGGTAGGTGGCCCGGTCCCCGGTGAGCGAGGAGTCCACCGCCTCGCGGAAGGGGCCGTAGAGCGCCGAGGTGTACTTCGCGGCGTAGGCGAGCAGGGCGACGTCGGAGTGCCCGGCCTCGTCCAGCGCCTGCCGGATGCGGGCGATCTGCCCGTCCATCATCCCGGACGGGCCGAGCACGTGGGCGCCCGCCTCGGCCTGGGCGATCGCCATGCTGGCGTACCGCTCCAGGGTGGCGTCGTTGTCGACGACCACCTCGCCGCGCTGGTCGGTGCTCAGCACCCCGCAGTGCCCGTGGTCGGTGAACTCGTCGAGGCAGAGGTCGGTCATCACCACCAGCTCGTCGCCGACCGCGTCGACGACCGCCCGGGTGGCGACGTTGAGGATGCCCTCGGGGTCGTCGGCGCCGGACCCGCGGGCGTCCTTGGTCGCCGGTACCCCGAAGAGCATGATCCCGCCGATCCCGGCGGCGACGCACTCCCGGGCGAGGTCCACCAGGCTGTCCACGGTGTGCTGGTGCACCCCGGGCATGCTGGAGATCTCGACCGGCGCGGTGATCCCTTCGCGGACGAAGGCGGGCAGCACCAGCTGGGCCGGGTGCACCCGGGTCTCGCGGACCAGTCGTCGCAGCGGCGCGCTGCCGCGCAGCCGCCGGGGTCGGACCAGCGGTCCGCTCGCGGCTGTCATCAGGTCGCGGAGCGTCGGCCGGAGGTCTTGCGACGACCGCTGCTGCGGCGGCGCTGGGAGGGGCGCACCGCCTCGTCGCCGGCCTCCGCGGCCGCCTCGAGCAGCGCCCGCCCGTGGTCGGCCAGCGCGTCCACCAGCGAGACGGCGTCGGTCTGCGGAGCGATCACGTCGACCCGCAGCCCGGCCTCCTCGGCGGTCTTCGCGGTGGCCTGCCCGATGCAGGCGATGACCGTGCTGGTGTGCGGCTTGCCGGCGATGCCGACGAGGTTGCGCACGGTCGAGGACGAGGTGAAGACCACCGCGTCGAAGCCGCCCTGCTTGAGCGCGTCCCGGATCGGGGCGGCCGGCGGGGCCGCCCGGACGGTCCGGTAGGCGGTGACGTCGTCGACCTCCCAGCCGCTCTCCTGCAGGCCGGCGACGAGGGTGTCGGTGGCGATGTCGGCGCGGGGCAGGAAGACCCGGTTGATCGGGTCCAGCACCTCGTCGTAGGGCGGCCAGTCCTCCAGCAGACCACGGGCCGAGGACTCCCCGGACGGGGTGAGGTCGGGCTCGATCCCCCAGTCGCGCAGGGCGTCCGCGGTGACCCCGCCGACCGCGGCGATCTTCAGGCCGGAGAAGGCCCGGGCGTCCAGGCCGAACTCCTCGAACTTCTCCCGGACCGCCTTGACCGCGTTCACCGAGGTGAAGCCGATCCACTCGTAGCGACCGGTGACCAGGCCGCGGACGGCCCGCTCCATCGCCTGCGGGGTGCGCGGCGGCTCGACGCTGATCGTCGGGACGACCTCGCTGGTGGCGCCGTGGTGGACCAGCCGCTGCTGCATCGAGCCGGACTGCTCCTTGGTCCGCGGCACGAGCACCCGCCAGCCGAAGAGCGGCTTGGTCTCGAACCAGGACAGCCGCTCGCGCAGCTCCACGGTCGGTCCGACCACGGCCAGCGTCGGCACCGACAGACCCTCCAGGGCCTGCTCGACGTCGGCCAGCGTGGTGGTCCGGGTGACCTGGGTGGTGGTGGTGCCGCCCTGGGTGAGCGCCACCGGCGTCTCCCCAGGACGACCGGCCTCGCGCAGCGCGGCCACGGCCGGACCGAGCTGCTCGGGCAGGCCCATGACGACGACCGTGACGTCCTTGGCCACGGCGGCGCTGAAGTCGTGGCTGCCGGCGCGGGCGGCGTCGACGACGTGCACCCCGGAGACGGCGGAGCTGCTCAGCGGCACCCCGGCGTAGGCCGGGACCGCGCTGACGGCGGAGACCCCGGGCACGATGTCGAACTCGATGCCGGCCTTGGCCAGCGCGGCGGCCTCCTCGGCGAGCCCGTTGAAGACCGCGGGGTCGCCGTCCATGAGGCGCACCACGACGCCGCCCTTGTGCGCCTTCGCCGTCTTGACGACGAGCTTGGCCCGGGAGGCGTGGGTGAGCTCCTTGCCGTGCTCGCCGTGGCTGGCGTCGACGACCTCGACCCCCTCGGGGGCGAGCTCGTCGACGAGGCCGCCGGCGGTGAGCTGGTCGGTGATCACCGCGTCGGCCCTCCCGAGGAGGTCGACGGCGGCGAGGGTGAGCAGGTCCTTGGCCCCTGGTCCGGCCCCGACGAAGGCGACCCGCGCGGGCCGCCGGGCGGCGGGGGTGGAGGGGGCGGACGAGTGCTGGCCGGTCACAGGGCACGCTCCGGACTGGTCGTGGTGGAAGGGGTCGGGGTCTGGCTCGCGGCGGCGACGATCTCGTCGGCACCGTCCTCGAGCAGGATCTGGGCGAGGCGGTCGCCGAGGGCGTCCGCCTCCGTGAGCGGGCCGGTCAGCGACCGGCGCAGCTCGTCGCCCCCGTCGGGGGCGACCACCGCGGCACGCAACGAGAGCACCGGGCCGTCGACGTCCTCGACGACCTCGGCGAGCGCACCGACGGGTGCGGAGCAGCCGGCCTCCAGGGCCGCCAGCACCGCTCGCTCCGCGGTGACCGCGGCGCGGGTGTCGGGGTGGTCCAGCGGCGCCAGAGCGTCGCGGACCCGGGTGTCCTGCTCGCGGCACTCCACGGCCAGGGCTCCCTGGCCAGGCGCCGGCAGCACCTGCAGCGGGTCGATCGCCTCGCTCACCTGCTCGGTCAGCCCGAGGCGGGCGAGGCCGGAGAGGGCGAGCACCACGGCGTCGAGGTCCTCGCCGACCCGGGCCAGCCGGGTGCCGACGTTGCCGCGGATCTCCACCAGCTCCAGGCCGAGCCCGAGGGCGGCGAGCTGGGAGCGGCGGCGCGGGGATCCGGTGCCCACCCGCGAGCCGGCGGGCAGCTCGCCGAGGGTGAGCCCGTCCCGGGCGACGAGCGCGTCCCGAGGGTCCTCGCGGGGCGGCACGGCGGCCACCACGAGGCCCTCCTCGGGGGCGGTCGGCAGGTCCTTGAGGGAGTGCACGGCGAGGTCGACCCGGCCCTCGTGCAGCGCCTCGCGCAGCGCGCTGGCGAAGACACCGGTCCCGCCCATGGAGGCCAGCGGGGCGCGGTTGGTGTCGCCCTCGGTGACGATCTCGACGAGCTCGACGGTGTGGCCGGCGGCCCGCAGCCGGTCGGCCACCAGCCCGGACTGGGTGGTGGCCAGGGCGGAGCGGCGGGTGCCCAGACGAAGGGTGGTCATCGCAGCCCCCCGTCGGAGTGCAGGTCGAAGAGCTGCCGGATGGCCTCCTCGTACTCGCCGATCCGGCCGTCGACGGCCATCTCCTTGACCCGCACCGTGGGGCCGTGGAGCAGCTTCTCCACGATCCGGTGCATGGCCAGGCGCACCTCTTCGCGCTCTCGGTCGCTCATCTGCGGGGTGCGCTGGTGCAGCCGGTCGAGCTCGCGCTCCATCACCTGCTGGGCGGCCTCGCGCATCGCCCGGACGGCCGGCGCCGCGGCGCTGGCGGCGCGCTCGGTGCTGTGCCGGGAGACCTCCTCGGCGACGATCGCCCGGGCCCGGTCGACCTCCGGGGAGGTGCTGGCGCCGTCGACGGCCTGGCCGAGCTCGGCCAGACCCACCCGGAGCACGCCGCGCAGCCCGGCCACCTCGCTGGCCACGTCGTGCGGCAGCGCCAGGTCGACGTAGGCCTGCCGTCCGCCGCCGCGGGCCACCTGCGCGTCGGCCACGTCGGCGAGCTGGACGACCAGGCCGGCCGAGCCGGTGCACGAGATGACGACGTCGGCCCGGGCCAGCGCATCGGTGAGCCGGGTGGTGTCCACCGCGCTGGCGTCCAGCCGGGCGGCGAGCGCCTCGGCGCGGGCCAGGGTGCGGTTGAGCACGGTGAGCGAGCCGGCGCCGCGGCGGGCGGCCGTGGTGGCGGCGAGCCCGCTCATCGCGCCGGCGCCGATGACCAGGACGTGGGCGCCGCTCAGCGGGCCGACGTGCTGCTCGGCCAGGTCCAGCCCGGTGCTGACCAGCGACCGGCTGACCGCATCGATGTCGGTGTCGGTGTGCACCCGCTTGCCGGCCCGCAGGGCGCGCTGGACCAGCGCGTTCAGGGTGGGACCGACGTGCCCCTCGCTCTGGCTGAGGGCCAGCGCCTCACGCAGCTGGGCGAGGATCTGGGACTCGCCGACCGCCATCGAGTCCAGCCCGGCGGCCACGTTGAAGACGTGCGCCACCGCGGCCTCGCCGTACTGCAGGTCGAGGTGCTCGCGGAGCTGGTCGCGGCTGACCAGGGTGGCCTCGACTAGCGCGTCGGTGAGGTCGGCCACCGCCCCGTGGAAGGTGCCCACCTCGGCGTAGATCTCGGTGCGGTTGCAGGTCGAGACGACCACCGACTCGACGACGTCGTCGCTCTGCGAGGCCAGCGTCGCCAGCCGGGCGCGGCGGGTCTCGTCCAGGGCCGCCCGCTCCAGCACGTCGATCGGCGCGCGGTGGTGGCTCAGCCCGATGACCAGCAGGCTCATGACATCCCCCTGGCGACCTGGGCGACGTCGGGCAGACCGGCTCCGCCGGCGCGGCGCTGCTCGTGGAAGGCGAGGATCTGCAGCTCGGTGGAGAGGTCGACCTTGCGCAGGTGGACCTCCTCGGGCACGTGCACCACGCCGCCGGCGAAGTTGAGCACCGAGGTGACCCCGGCGGCGACGAGGGCGTCGGCGACCGTCTGCGCGGAGCCGGCCGGGGTGGCGATGACCCCGATGGAGGCGCTGCCCTCGGCGGAGAGCCGGGCCAGGGCGCTCATCGGCTCGACGGTCAGCCCGTCGATGACGGCCCCGACCACCTGCGGGTCGTGGTCGAGCAGGGCGACGACCTCGAACCCCTTCGTGGCGAAGCCGCCGTAGGAGGCCAGGGCACGGCCCAGGTTCCCCATGCCGACGATGACCACCGGCCAGTCGCGGGTCAGGCCCAGCGCCCGGGAGATCTGGTAGCTGAGGTGGGAGACGTCGTAGCCCACGCCGCGCACCCCGTAGGAGCCGAGGTGGCTCAGGTCCTTGCGGAGCTTGGCGCTGCTGACGCCGGAGGACTCGGCCAGCTCCTCGCTGGAGACCGAGGAGACGCCCCGCCCGGTCAGCTGGCCCAGCGCCCGCAGGTACCCAGGGAGCCGCGCCACCGTCGCGTCGGGGATCCCCGGCTTGGCGTTCGGCTCGGCGGACACGGGTGGCCTGCGCTCCTCTCCGGACCCATTCTCTACAGATGTCGAGAGGGTGGCGGGCCCGGAGCCGAGGTTACGCCCTTGTGAACAAATGCACAAAGTCAGCGCGGCCCGCTCCGGGTGAGCCTGGGCACGTGGCCGCCGGCTCAGCCGAGCGCGCGCCGCAGACGGGCCGGGTCCACCCGCCAGTAGTCGTGCTGACGACCGTCGACGAAGGTCACCGGGACCTGCTCGGTGTAGCGGCGCTGCAGCTCGGGGTCGCTGTCGACGTCGACCTCGGCGAGGTCTCCCCCGACCTCGGCGAGCACCTGCTGGATGACCGCGCGGGCCTCGTCGCAGAGGTGGCAGCCGTCCCGGCCGAGCAGCACCACGCGCGCGTCCGGCAGGCTCGGCCCGGGCCCGCCGGGCATCAGAAGAAGACCGAGCGCCGGGTGACCAGCACCGAGTACAGCGTCTGCTGGATGGTCTCGCGGACCTGATCGGTGAGGTCGAAGACGAGCATCGGGTCGTCCGCGGCTGCCGGGCCCAGCGAGGCGGTGTCGATCGGCGGCCCGAACTCGATGATCCACCGGCTGGGCAGCGGGATCAGGCCGAGCGGCCCGAGCAGCGGGAAGGTCGGCGTGATCGGCGCGTAGGGGGCGCCGATCAGCCGCGCGACCGTCTTCATGTTGCCGATCATCGGGTAGATCTCCTCGGCCCCGACGACCGAGCACGGGATGATCGGCACCTCGCTGCGGATAGCGGCCGAGACGAACCCGCCGCGGCCGAAGCGCTGCAGCTTGTACCGCTCGCGGAAGGGCTTGCCGACCCCCTTGAAGCCCTCGGGCCACACCCCGACGAGCTCGCCGGAGCGCATCAGCCGCTCGGCGTCGGGGTTGGTCGCCAGGGTGGCGCCGGTCTTGCGGGCGAAGTCGCCGACGAAGGGCATCTGGAAGACGAGGTCCGCGCCGAGCATCCGCAGGAAGCGGCTGCGAGGGTGGGAGTCGTGGATCGCCAGCTGGGTGATCACCGAGTCCATGGCGACGGTCCCGGAGTGGTTGGAGACCACCAGCGCGCCACCGTCGTCGGGGATGTTCTCGATCCCGCGCACCTCGACCCGGAACCACTTGTCCTTCAGCAGCCGCAGCACCGGGAAGGCGGTGTGCGTGGTGAAGTCCTCGTCGAAGCCGAAGTCGTCGACCCGGTAGTCGCCGGTGACCCGCCGGCGCAGGAACTCCAGGGTCTCGGCGAAGCGGCGCTCCCAGTCCTCGCCGGCGGCCGCGCCGGCCGCCTGACCCAGCGTGCGCGAGGCCAGCTGCCCGCTGGAGAGCAGGATCGAGAGCAGTTCGGCGACGCCGGGCGCCACCGTCTGACCGGAGTCCGGGGTGCGGCGCCCGGCATCCCCGTCGGCCGCCGCGCTCGCCGCAGGAGCGCTCGGCACGGCCGTCGGGCCGGTGCGCGCGGCGCTCGGGCGGCGACGCGGGCGGGAGGCTCCGGTGACCTGGGCGGTGGGCGGGGTGCAGTCGGGGTCGGGCACCACCCGCAGCGCCGGCTTGGTGGGCCGACCGGCGCGGCCCTCCTTCGTGCTCTTGGCGGCCTTCGTGCTCTTCGCCGGCGCGCCCCTGGTCGCCTTCGCGCCCTTGGTCGTCCTCGTGCTCTTGCTCGTGGTGGGCCGGGTGCTCGTGGCCGTGGTGCCGCTCCGGCTCGACTCCGCGGTCCCGGTCTCGACCGCGGCGACGGCCTCGGCGGACGGGCCGGTCAGCAGCGGGGTGCTGCGGCGCCGGGCCCGCTCGCCGCCGGCCCGGTCGGCGGCGGCGGCGACGCTGCCCGAGGTCTTCTTCGCCGGCCGCGCGGGGCTGGTCCTCGTGGTCTTGCTCGCCGCGGCCTTCGTGGTCGCCGTCTTGCGCGCACCGGCCTTCGTGGTCGCGGACCTCTTCGCCGTCGTCTTCTTCGCCGTGCTCTTCGCGGCGCCCTTCGTCGCGCTCGTCGAGGCGGTGGTCTTCTTCGTCGTGCCGGCCATCACTTCTCGCTCTCGTCGTTCGCGCCGACCAGTCGCATCGCCGACTCGGTGGCGTGCACGGCCGCCCAGCCCGGGCGCCCGAGCGGGAGCCGGTCCAGCACCCGGCCGGAGGTGGAGCGGGCGAAGTCCTCGAAGGCCGCCCGGGAGGAGTACACCGGCTCGAAGCCCATCTCGTCGTGCATCCGGGTGGTGTCCAGGCCGCGGCCGAAGGTCAGCATGTCGATCTGGTCGGCGCCGATGTCGACCAGCCCGAGCCGCTTGGCGACCCCGGCGATGGCGCCGGTGGACATGCGTGGCACCAGGGCGTAGGGGCGCCCGGAGATGTTGGCCGCCTGGCTGGCGGTGATGATCCCGTCGCCGACCACGTTCACCGCGCCCACCCCGGGGTTGCTGACCGCGTGCGCCATCGCGGCGACGCAGTCGTCCTCGTGGACGAACTGCAGCCGGGCGTCGAAGCCCATCGGGATCGGGATGACCGGCAGGCTGAAGTGCTCGGTCATGGCGGTGCGCACCCGCGGCCCGATGACGTTGGCGAAGCGCAGGGTGGTGATCTCGACGTCCGGGCGGCGCCGGGCGAAGCCGCGCACGTAGCCCTCGACCTCGACCGAGTCGCGGGCCCAGCCGGCCGGGGGCAGCCGCTTGGCGGACATGTCCTCGGTGAACATCGCGGGGTCGCGCGGGCTGGACCCGTACACCCCGGCGGTCGACTTCACGACGAGCTTGCGCACGCTCGGCGCCTTCTGGCACGCGGCGAGCAGCTGCATCGTGCCGATGACGTTGATCTCCTTCTGGGTGGCCCGTCCGCCACCGGCCCGCGGGGTGGCGATGACCCCTGCGTGCACCACGGTGTCGACCTCGTTGTCCCCGATGATCCGCCCGATCAGCGGGCTGCGGATGTCGGCCCGGACGAAGTCGGCGCGGCCGATCCCGTGCCGCGGCGGCACCACGTCCACCCCGATGATCCGGGAGACCGACTCGTCGTTGGACAGGCGGCGGGCGAAGGCGCCACCGAGGTGACGGGACACCCCGGCGATGAGCACGGTTCCAGGCACCGGCGGGTCCTCACTCGTCGTGGCTGCTGACGGACCCGTGAAGCCTAACCGGCCTCGGCCACCGGTGGTGCGGCACCGGCCACATCGCGGACCGGTGACCAGCAGCCCCCTTCACGGGCAGCGCCCCGCAGGCACGACGAAGGGGACGACCTGATGTCGTCCCCTTCGTCCTCGCACCGGCCGGTGGCCGGTCAGCGCGTCACTTCTTGTTGCGGCGCTGGTGGCGCGTCTTGCGGAGCAGCTTGCGGTGCTTCTTCTTCGCCATCCGCTTGCGGCGCTTCTTGATGACAGAGCCCATGGGTGGTCCTCACGGTCGTGGTTGCGACGGGTTGCTCGCGCTGGGACGGCAGGTGCCGCCGCTCACGAGCGAGTCGGTGCGGCAGTCTACGCGACCGGCGGGCTGGCCCCGACCGCGGTGCGACGGGGCCGGAGCAGCCTGGTGCTCAGGCCGTCTCGACGTAGCTGTCCTTGAGGTAGGCGTCCACCGCGTCCTTGGGCACGCGGAAGCTGCGCCCGACGCGGACCGCCGGCAGGTCGCCGTTGTGCACCATCCGGTACACCGTCATCTTGGACACGCGCATGATCGAGGCGACCTCGGCCACGGTGAGGAACCGGACCTCGGCGAGACGCTCGTTCGACATGGTCACCTCAGAACTCGTGCACGCTCGCAGCGCCGGCTCTCCCGGCGCGGACTGGCGAACCCGTGCAGGGGCAACCATAGGGGCAGTTGTGACGACTGTGAAGCGGACGTGACCACTTCGTGGCTGCACGTCCAGCCGACACGCCGTGCCTGCCCCGAGAATCCGGGGAGAACGGTCAGTCGTCGGAGACGGCTCAGTCGAACCAGACGTCCAGGCCCCAGGCGGGGAAGACCGCCTCACGGGTAGCCATGACGGCCCGGTCCACCTCGCTGTGCGGGTTGTAGCCCATCGACCACGGCTGCACCCAGATGGGCAGCTCCGACGGCTCGAGGTCGCCCATCGTCTCCGGCGGGGTGCGCTCCAGCGTGCTCTGCACGTGCTCGCGCCAGGCGGCGGGCAGCTCGGTGCGGTTGGCGACCGGCTGGTGCGAGGCGATCGCGGTCAGGTGGGTCCAGGCCCGGGGCACGACGTTGACCAGGTCGTAGCCGCCGCCGCCGGTGGCGACCCAGCGCCCGTCGCACACCTCGTGGGCCAGGCGGTGCAGCAGCACCGCCGCGTGCCGCTGGGCGTCGACGGTCAGCCCCATGTGCGCCAGCGGGTCGTCGCGGTGGGTGTCGCAGCCGTGCTGGGTGACCAGCACGTCCGGGGCGAAGGCGTGCACCAGCGGCGAGGCGATCGAGGAGATCGCCCGCAGCCAGTAGCTGTCGACGACCCCTGGCGGCAGCGCCACGTTGACCGCGGTCCCCTCGGCACCCGGCCCGCCGGTGTCGGCCGGCCAGCCGGTCCCGGGGAAGAGGGTGCGGCCGCTCTCGTGCACCGAGATCGTCATCACCCGCGGGTCGTCGTAGAAGATCTCCTGGACGCCGTCGCCGTGGTGGACGTCGACGTCGACGTAGGCCACCCGTTCGGCGCCGTTGTCCAGCAGCCACCGGATGCCGGCCGCGATGTCGTTGTAGACGCAGAAGCCGCTGGCCCGGTCGCGCATCGCGTGGTGCATCCCGCCGGTGAAGTTCACCGCGTGCTCGGCCTCGCCCTGCCAGACCCGCCGGGCGGCCTCGACGGTGCCGGCGACCAGCCGCGCGCTGGCCTCGTGCATCCCGGCGAAGGCGGGGACGTCCTCGGTCCCGCAGCCGTTGCTCCCGTCGGCCAGGTGGGGCTGCTCCGAGACCGACCGCACGGAGGCGATGTAGTCGCGGTCGTGCACCGTGGCCAGCAGCTCGTCGTCGGCCTCGCCCGGCTCGACAACCTCGACGTGGTCGAAGACGCCGAGGTCCCGGCACAGCCGCGCGGTCAGGGCGATCCGCAGGGGCGCCATCGGATGTCCCAGCCCGAAGTCGTAGTGGACGAGATCGTCCCCCCAGATCGCGCACGCCTGTGTGGCCATGAGATGAACGCTACCCCGACTAGGCTCTGCCCAGGTCATCAACCCCGTACCACCAACTCCGTGCCTGAGGGAGGCAAGACCTTGTCCCGCATGCGCCTGCACAACGAGGACGTCCTCGTGATCGGGCTGGGCCGCTTCGGCGGCGCCGTCGCGACCGAGCTGCACCGGCTCGGCAACCGGGTCACCGCGGTCGAGCTCGACCCCGAGCTGGCCGAGTCCTACCTGGGCCGGGTCGGTCGGATCGTCCAGGGCGACGCGACCACCGTGCAGTTCATGGAGGAGATCCGGCCCAGCGCCTTCTCTGGGTGCGTGCTGGCTATCGGCTCCTCGGTGGAGGCCTCGGTGCTGGCCGCGGTGAACCTCATCGACGCCGACGCCAAGAAGGTGTGGGCCAAGGCGGTCAGCCCCGAGCACGCCCGCATCCTCAACCGGATCGGGGTGCACCACATCCTCTCCCCCGAGATCGAGTCGGGGAAGCGGCTGGCCCACCTCGTCGGCGGCAAGCTCATGGACTACATCGAGTTCGACGACGACTTCGCCATCGTCAAGATGGCCCCGCCGAAGGAGGCGATCGGCTTCACCCTCGACCAGTCGCAGATCCGCAGCAAGTACGGGGTGACCATCGTCGGGGTGAAGTCACCGGGTCAGGACTTCACCTACGCCCGCCCCGAGACCAAGGTGCACGCCGGCGACCTCATCATCGTCAGCGGCCCGACCTCGCTCATCGAGCGGATGGCCGCCCGCCCCTGAGGACCCGCAGCCCCCCTGCGCAACTGCCCGGGCAATTCACGGACTCCCTGCGCAACTGCCCGGGCAATTCACGGACTCCCTGCGCAACTGCCCGGGCAAATCACCTCTCCCGCGCAACTGCCCGGGCAAATCACCTCTCCCGCGCAGCTGCCCGGGCAAATCACGGCCCCCCTGCGCAACTGCCCGGGCAAATCACAGCCCTCCCGCGCAGCTGCCCGGGCAAATCACGGCCCCCCTGCGCAACTACCCGGGCAAATCACCACTCCCGCGCAACTGCCCGGGCAGATTCGTGGGCCGGGGGCCTGGAGCCGCTGGGCTCAGCGGCGGTCCTCACCGAGCGCCAGGACCATCGCGATCTCCTGCTCGGCCTCCGGGTCGTCCTTCTTCGTGCGCATCGGCCGCCGGTCGTCGGTGGGCCGGAAGCCGAAGCTGCTGGCGAAGGCGACGCCGCGGGCGTTCTCGGTGCCCACCCAGTAGTAGAGGTGGCGCACGCCTCGTTCCAGCGCGACCTCCGAGCCGCGGCGGACGAGGCTGGCGGCGACGGAGCGGCCGCGCCACTGCGGAGCCACCCAGAGCCCGAAGAGCTGGCCCGCGTCCTCGGCGTCCTCGTCGGCGGTATCACCGATGCTCACCACGCCGACCGGGCGGTCCTCGTCGGCCACCTCGGCGATCAGCCGGGCGCTGCGGGCCATCCGGGCGCGCCAGAAGTCCTCGCCCTCGTCGGCCTCATCGGTGTGGTCGGCGACGAAGGCGTCGGGCGACTCCTGGAGGGCTTCCAGGCGCACGGACCGGTAGGTCTGCCACTCGTCCTCACCCAGTGCTCGCACGCTGATGTCGCTCATGCCGCCCTACTCTGTCACGACCGCGGGGTCCCCGACGTGATGGGTCACGCAGTGTTCACCTGGTCACGTCGCGGGCCATCTGGCCGCACCCGGGCACGTCACCGCGATCCCCGGTGACGACGAAGCCGTGCCGCTGGTAGAGCCGCTGCGCGGCCGGGTTGTCGTCCATGACGTGCAGCGTCACCCGGGACGCGCCGGCGCGGGCGGCCTCCTCGAGGCAGGCGGTGACCAGCTCGTCGGCCACCCCGCTGCCGCGGGCGTGGCCGGCGACCCACATGCCGACGATCTCGGGGTCGTGCCCCGGCAGCCGGCGCAGCGTGGCCACGCCCAGGGGCAGCCCGTCGTCGAGGGCGAGGAAGGCCGGGGTGGCGGTGCGCCCGCGCCAGATGTCCTCGTCGAAGCCGATCTCGCGCAGGAAGGACGATCCGTAGGCCGCCGGGCTGTCCATGAGCATGGCCAGACGGGTCGCCCGCAGCAGCGCCCAGTCGTCCGCGACGACCCGGCGGACCGTGCGGCTCACGGTCGGCCGGTCCCGCCGCTGGCCCGGTCGGTGCAGGCGCGCACCGCCTCGGCCATGGTGTGCCGCAGCCCGTGCCGCTCCAGTGCGGCCAGCGCGGCGGCCGTCGACCCGCCGGGCGAGGTCACCTGGGCGCGCAGCTCGCCGGGCTCGGCGCCGGTCTCGCGCAGCAGCGCGCCGGCCCCGACGACGGCCTGGACCGCCAGCTCGCGGGCGGTGGCCCGGGGCAGCCCTTCGGCCACCCCGGCGTCGACCATCGCCTCGACGACGAGGAAGAGGTAGGCGGGGGCGGAGCCGGAGAGCGCCGTGGCGGCCGGCTGCTGCGCCTCGGGCAGCACCATCGTCCGACCGGTGGCCGCGAGCAGGTCCCGCACGGTGGCCAGCCGCTCGTCGGTGACCCGGTCGTCGGGGCTGAGCACGGTCATCCCTTCGCCCACCCGGGCCGGGGTGCTGGGCATCGCCCGCACGGCGGCGACCTGCTCCGGCAGCCCGGCGCGCAGGTCGTCCAGGGTGATGCCGAGGGCGGCGCTGACGACGACCGAGCCAGGACGAAGGTGCGGGGACAGGCTGGCCAGCAGATCGGCGACCCCGTAGGGCTTGACGGTGACCACGTGCACGTCGGCCTCGGCCGCCGCTTCGGCCGCCTCGACCGCGCGGACGTGCGGGCGGGCGTCCAGCTCTGCCGCCTGCTCGGCGCGGCGCACCACCGCCAGCACCTCGTGGCCGCGCGCCACCAGCCCGTCGAGGATGGCTCCGCCCATCGAGCCGACCCCGTAGATCGCCGTCGTCATCGTGCTCCTCCTGCCTCCGTGCGTCCGCTCTCGGCAGCCTAGGCGAGAGAGCCCGGGCGACCCACGTCTCGCGCCCGGTGGAGGTGATAGGAGCGGGTGGAGGTGATGCCACGCGCCCTGACGCGTCCAGATACCTCCACCCAATCAACGCGCCCGATCCGGTGGAGGTGAAGCCACGCGGCCGAGCGCGTGCAGATACCTCCACCCCGTCGAAGGGGGATCGGCGGAGACGAGCCGACCGGCTCAGTCGCCGAGCAGCACCTCGGCGAGCCGCCGGGCGGTGGCCGGCCGTTCGACGAGGTCGCGCAGGTAGGCGAACCAGTCCTCGCCGTAGGGCACCAGCACCCGCACCCGGTGACCGGCATCGGCGGTGCGCACCTGCAGGTCGCGCTGCGCACCGAGGTACATCTGGTACTCCACCCCGCGCGGCCCACGCCCGGACTGCTCGCAGAGGGCGTCGGTGAGGTCGAGCAGGGTGGGGTCGTGGGTGGCCACGACGACGTCGGCGTCGCCGGCCAGCAGGATCGCCAGCCCACGGACGAAGGCGAGGTCGGCCTCGTGTCGGTCCGCCCAGCTCACCGACCGCTGCTCGCGCGGCCCGCCCCGGACCAGCCGCACCCGGGCGCCGATCTGCACCAGCCGGGCGCAGTCCGCCTCGCTGCGGTGGCGGCGGGCGACGACCGAGACGGTCAGGGCGGGGTGCTGCTCGCGGACCGTGGCGGCCAGGTCCAGCAGCGCGTCGGTGGCGCCGACCTCCGGGGTGCGCAGGGTGAGCGTGACCCCCGACCCCTCGGCGACGTCCGCGAGCTCGGCGAGGGCTCCGGCGGCCAGCGCCGGGTCCTGCCCCACCCCCAGCTGCTCCGGGCCGACGTAGACCTCGCCGTCGATGCCGGCGTCGGCGAGCGCCCGCGCGGCCTCGGCGTAGCGCCGCACCGCCCTCGCCACGGTGTCCTGCGCCGGCCCGGGCACCTCCTCGACCGGCGGCAGCAGCGGGTGCAGCGCGGCGGAGCGGCGGGTGCGGGTCAGCCGGCCCGCCGTGGTCAGCGCCTCCTCCAGGTCCCGGTCGACGAAGCGCTCCCGGGCGGCCCGCAGCGGACGTGAGGCGGCGACGCGGTCTCGCCGCGACTCGTCGGCGAGCGCAGACACCGCGCCCGCCCGCCAGGCGTCGAAGCCGAGCCGCTGGCCCACGTCGGGGACCGCCGGCAGCGACGGCAGCCGGCGGGGGCTCACCCCTTCCTCCCGGGGAAGGGTGGGCCGTCCACCCGGGTGGAGCCGCGACGCGAGGGCACGTGCAGCCGGTAGGCGCTGGGCACCACCCGCCAGGTGCGCTCGGTGACCGGGTCGCTCAGCTCGCCGTCGGCGTTGATGCCGAACTCGTTGCGCAGCCCGCGGACGGTGACCTCCCGGGCCTGGGCGTGCACCACGTCGTCGAGGCGGGTGTGCTCGCCCCGGCTGAGGTGCAGGGCGTAGCGCAGCCGCCGCAGCGGCGCCACGGCGAAGGAGACGATGACCTCGACCTTGCCGTCGTCGGGCTCCGCCTCCGGCGCCAGCCGGGTGCCGCCGCCGACGCTGGTGCCGACCGCGACGACCACCTGCAGCACGCGGCGTCGTCCGTCGGCGAGCGGGATGTCGTCGGCGATCACCTCGAGGTAGCGGCCGCGCTGGCCGATCCCGGCGGAGATACCGCCGATGACGTAGCCGACGGGGCCCAGGCGGATCCGGCCGAGGGCCTCCTTCCACGGGGCGGCGATCCGGGCGGCCTCCTCGCCGACCCCGATGTGCACGACGTTGACCGCGATCTCGGCGCGCTCGTCCTCGATGACGTCGATCTCCTCCAGCGGCCCGTCGAGGACGATCCGGGCGGCCGCGGCCGGGTCGGGCGGGATGTTCACCGCGCGGGCGAAGTCGTTGCCGGTGCCCAGCGGGATCAGCCCGACCACCGGTGGCGGGGCACCGTCCTGGCCGGTCTGGTGGATGGCCTGCGCCAGGGCGTGCATCGAGCCGTCGCCGCCGACGACCACCAGCTCGGCGTCGTCGGCCCGGCCCGAGACCACCTCGACCAGCTCGTCGAGCGAGCCGGTCATGGCCACCTCCACCTCGGCGCCGGTGCGCAGCACCTCCACGGCGCGGTCCATGGAGGCCTGGTCGGTGGTGCCGGCCAGCGCGTTGCCGATCACGAGGAGTCGTCGGGTCACGAGGCACAGCCTAGAGAGGCGGTCGGCGGGTCGTAGCCCCTCCCGCTGCTGGGCCGCCGAGGCCGGCACGGGCCGGGCCGGATTCAGGGGGTGCGTCGGCGCAGCGTCAGCGAGCCCACGGCGAGGGAGAGGACGACCCAGGCGAGCATGACGAGGACCGGGGTGGTCAGGTCGCCCCACGGCTCGGCCTGCCCGGCCACGGCCGCCGCGGCGTCCACCGCGTAGGACAGCGGCAGCACGTCCGAGAGCAGCTCGAGCGGGCGCGGCATCGACTCCCGCGGCACGAGCAGCCCGCACAGCAGCGCCTGCGGCAGCACCAGCGCCGGCATGAGCTGGACCGCCTGGAACTCGGTGGCGGCGAAGGCGCTGGCCAGCAGCCCCAGCGCGGTGCCCAGCACCGCGGTGAGCACGACGAGCCCGATCAGCACCCAGAGCGGTCCGGCGACGTCCAGACCGCAGACCACGACGGCGAAGGTGGTGGCCACGATGCCTTGCAGCAGCGCCATGAGGCCGAAGGCCAGGGCGTAGCCGGTGAGCAGGTCCGCCTTCGCCAGCGGGGTGGTCAGCAGCCGCTCGAGGGTGCCCGAGGTGCGCTCGCGCAGGGTGGTGACGGAGGTGACGACGAACATCAGGACGAAGGGGAAGAGCCCCAGCAGCAGCGGACCGACCCGGTCGAACATCGCGGTGCCGTCGTAGATCCAGGCGAGCAGGCCGACGAGCACGCAGGGGACGACGAGGATCAGGGCGACGGTGCGGTGGTCGGCGCGCAGCTGGGTCAGCACGCGGGCTGCGGTGGCCAGGGTGCGGCGCAGACTCATGACGCCACCTCCCCCGTGGCGTCGCACCCCGACGCGGCCTCGACCAGCGCGAGGAAGGCGCCCTCGGCGTCCTCGGCGCCGGTGGCGGCGAGCAGCCCCGCCGGGGTGTCGTCGGCCAGCAGCTCGCCCTCGCGCAGCAGCAGCAGCCGGTCGCAGCGGGTGGCCTCGTCCATGACGTGGCTGGAGACCAGCAGGGTCGTGCCACCGGCGGCCAGGTCGGCGAAGAGGTCCCACAGGTCGCGGCGCAGCACCGGGTCCAGCCCGACAGTGGGCTCATCCAGCAGCAGCACCTCCGGCCGGCCGACGAGCGCGGCGGCCAGCGAGGCCCGGGAGCGCTGGCCGCCGGAGAGGCGCCCGACGAGGGCGTCGGCGTGGCTGGCGAGATCGACCTGCGCGATCGCGTCACGGGCGGCGGCGGCGGGGTCCGGCGCCCCGAGGAGCGTGGCGAGGTAGCGGACGTTGGCGGTGACGGTCAGGTCGGGGTAGACGCTCGGCGACTGGGTGACGTAGGCGAGCCGGGTGCGCAGCGCGGGGCTGCCGGCCGGGAGACCGAGGACGCGGAACTCCCCCTTCGCCACCCGCTGCACCCCGGCGATCGCCCGGATCACCGTGGACTTGCCCCCGCCGCTGGGACCGAGCAGCCCGACCACCTGCCCACGAGGGACGGTGAGGCTGAGGTCCGGCAGCACGGTCCTCCCGCCGCGTACCACCCTCAGCCCGTCCACCTCGACCGCGCATTTCTCCATACGAGGAAATATACTCCCGTCACCGCCCCACCCGCCACCCCTTTATCGGGTAACCCGATAAAGGCTCCGATGAGGGACAAGGCTTCTCGGGTGAGCGAGAGGTTCTCGACACCGACGGCCCGACAGGACGGACGAAGGGGGCCAGGAAGGCCGGACGCACAGCGGGCCGCCGCCCGGACGAAGGAGAGGCCGAGCCAGGCTCGAGCAGCGAGGTCAGGGCACCCGCTGGCCCAGGTGCTCCCGGGCGAAGTCGAGGCACTCGCGCAGGTCGTCGTCCCGGTCCTCGGCCGCCAGCCGCCGGGTCCCGACCTCCAGCACCACCGAGCCGCCGAAACCGCTGGCGCCCAGGTGGGCCAGCACCTCCGCGCACGGCTGGCTGCCCCGCCCCGGCACGAGGTGCTCGTCCCGGACCGTCGCCCCGGACCCGTCGGCCAGGTGGATGTGCGCCAGCCGGTCGCCGAGGTCGCGCACCATCTGCATCGCGTCCGAGCCGGCGGTGGCGGTGTGCGACAGGTCCAGCGTGACGTGGTCGTAGGGCTGCGGCACCGGGTCCCAGTGCGGCAGGTAGGCCTGCACCTGCCGACCGCGCGCGGCCCACGGGAACATGTTCTCCACCGCCAGCGTGACCCCCGAGTCGTGCTCGCGGGTGGCCACCCCGTCGACGAAGGTGCGGGCGTAGTCCCGCTGCCAGCGGAAGGGCGGGTGCAGCACCGCGGTCGACGCTCCCACCTCCTGCGCCAGCTCGATCGAGCGGTCCACCTTGGTCCACGGGTCGCTCCCCCAGACCCGCGCGGTCAGCAGCAGCGTGGGCGCGTGGATCGAGACGATCCGCACCCCGTGGTGCTCGGCCAGCGCCCGCAGCGCCCCGGCCTGCTGGGAGATCGGATCGGTCCAGACCATCACCTCGACCCCGTCGTAGCCGAGCCGGGCCGCGGTCTCGAAGGTGGCGGCCGCCCCCTGCGGGTACATCGACGCCGAGGACAGCGCGACGGGCACCGCGGGTGATCCGGTCATGCGCCCGAGGCTACGCCGCCGGACTGGGCGGACAGTGCCCGGGCGGACTCCTCCATCGTGTCCAGGTAGCGCAGGATGACCCCTTCGCGCAGCGCCCACGGACAGATCTCCAGCTCGCTCACCCCGAGCAGGTCCATCGCCGCCTCGGCGACGATGGCGCCGGCCAGGACCTGGTGCGCCCGCGACTCCGAGACACCGGGCAGGCCGGTCCGCCGGCTGCTCGGCATCGGGGTCAGCCGGGCGATGACGTCGCCGAGGTCCGCGGCCTGCAGCCGACGGGCGACGAAGGGGCCCTCCGAGCTGGGCGCGGCGCCGGTGAGCCGGGCCAGCGAGCGCATGGTCTTGGAGGTGCCGACGGCGAAGTCGGGTCTCCCCTGCTTGCTGAAGGGCCGCATCTCCCGGGCGAGCACGGCCCGGACCCGGCGGCGGGCGTCCTTGACCTGCTCCGGGCTGGGCGGGTCGTCCTGCAGCAGCTCGCGCGTGACCCGGCCGGCGCCGAGCATCGTCGAGGCGGCCACGTCCGGCTCCTCGTCGGTGCCGATGGACAGCTCCAGCGAGCCGCCGCCGATGTCGATGACCAGCAGCCGACCGGCCGACCAGCCGGTCCAGCGGCGGGCCGCGAGGAAGGTGAGCCGGGCCTCGTCCTCGCCGCTGAGCACCCTCAGGTCGACGCCGGTGCCGGCGCGCACGCCGGCGAGCACCTCCTCGCCGTTGGGGGCCTCGCGCAGCGCGCTGGTGGCGAAGGGCAGCAGGTCCTCGGCGCCCTGCTCCTCGGCGATCTCCAGGCACTCCCCGACGAAGCGGGTCAGGTCGGCGGCACCGGCGGCGTCCACCCGCCCCTCGTCGTCGACGTGCTCGCTGAGCCGCAGCAGCATCTTGTGCGAGGTGGCCGGCAGCGGCGGCCCGCCGGGGTGGGCGTCGACCACGAGCAGGTGGACGGTGTTCGAGCCGACGTCGATGACCCCGAGGCGCATGGGGCCCACCGTAGACCTGGCCCGTCGGCGGACCACCCACGGGCCGCAGGGCGCGCCTGCAGCACCTAGGGTGTCCCTGATGACCACACCCCCGGTGAACCCCGACCACCCCGGGGAGACGGCGCTGGAGACCCCGCGCACCTGGGTGGAGTTCGACGACCCGGCCGAGGAGGGGCAGCGGTTCCGCTGCGACCTGACCTGGCTGACCAGCTACTGGACGTGCATCTTCGGGCAGGGCTGCCAGGGCATCGACGCCGAGCACCCGGACAACGGCTGCTGCACCCTGGGTGCCCACTTCTCCGACAAGGACGACCTGCGCCGGGTGCACCAGGTCGCCAAGACCCTCGGCGAGGACGAGTGGCAGCTGCACCCGGGCAGCACCAAGCGGTCGGCCTGGACCGAGCAGGAGGACGGGGCCACCAAGACGAAGGTGGTCGACGGCGGCTGCATCTTCCTCAACCGTCCGGGCTTCCCGGCCGGGGCCGGGTGCGCGCTGCACCAGCACGCCATGCTCACCGGGGTGCCGCCGCACACCCTGAAGCCGGACGTGTGCTGGCAGCTGCCGATCCGCCGCACCTACCGCACCGTGGAGCTGACCGACGAGAGCAGCTACCTCGAGGTGAGCATCGGCGAGTACGACCGGCGCGGCTGGGGGCCCGGCGGGCACGACCTGGACTGGTACTGCTCGGGCAACCCGGACGCGCACGTCGCCGCCGACCCGGTCTACGTCACCGAGCGCGACGGCCTGGTCGAGCTCATGGGCCAGGCCGGCTACGACGAGCTGGCCCGGCGCTGCGCAGCGCACCTGGCGCTGGTCGGGGCGGCCACGCCCCCTTCGTCACGTCGTCGCTCACGCCACCCCGTGCCGGACGGCCGCTCGCTGCTGCCGCTGCTGGTGCACCCGGCCAGCCTGCACCGCTACCAGCGCTGAGCACCGGCGGTCAGTCCTCGGGCTCTCGGCCCTGGCAGAAGGCGCGCCAGGCGAGAGTGATGAGCGCGAAGGCGATCCCGAAGATGATCCCCGCGACGATCGACTCGGTCCAGCTCTCGTCGGCGGCCCCGGTCCAGCCGAGGAGCGCCGCGAGCCGGCGCACGACGACGAAGGCGACCGCGGTGGCGGCGCCCTGCCCCAGGACGTCGCGGAAGGACGTTGGCATGCCTCCACCGTGCCACGCGCTGTCGGCGGACGCGCGTAGGTTGTGACGTCATGGCCTCCCCGAAGACACCCGGCTACCGGTGCACCGAGTGCGGCTGGACGACGGTGAAGTGGGTCGGCCGCTGCACCGAGTGCCAGTCCTGGGGCACCGTCGAGGAGATCGGTGGCGCCACCACCCGCACCGCCGCGGCGGCCAGCCTGAGCCGTCCGGCCCGCCCGATCCGCGAGGTGGACGCCGAGCAGGCGGCGCACCGCTCCACCGGTGTGGGCGAGTTCGACCGGGTGCTCGGCGGCGGGCTGGTGCCCGGGTCGGTGGTGCTCGTCGCCGGGGAGCCCGGGATCGGCAAGTCCACCCTGCTGCTCGATGTGGCCGCCCGGGTCGGCGCCCAGGGCGACACCCTCTACGTCTCCGGGGAGGAGTCGGCCGCCCAGGTGCGGGCCCGGGCCGAGCGGATCGGTGCCGTCAGCGACCACCTCTACCTGGCGGCGGAGACCGACCTGGCCACCGTGCTCGCCCAGATCGACCAGGTGCGTCCGCGGCTGCTCGTGCTCGACTCGGTGCAGACCATCGCCTCGGCCCAGATCGACGGCGCCGCCGGCAACGTCGCCCAGGTCCGGGAGGTGGCCGGCTCGATCATCCAGCGGGCGAAGTCCACCGGCACCGCGGTGCTGCTCGTCGGGCACGTCACCAAGGACGGCTCGATCGCCGGGCCGAGGGTGCTGGAGCACCTGGTGGACGTGGTCGTGCAGTTCGACGGGGACCGGCACTCCCGGCTGCGGCTGGTCCGCGCGGTGAAGAACCGGTACGGGCCCACCGACGAGGTCGGCTGCTTCGACCTCGCCGACGGCGGGATCACCGGGCTGCCCGACCCCAGCGGCCTCTTCCTCTCCAGCCGGCACATCAGCGTGCCCGGCACCTGCGCCACCGTGACCCTCGAGGGCCGACGCCCGCTGGTCACCGAGATCCAGGCGCTGGTCACCAAGAGCCAGATCCCCACCCCGCGCCGCGCCAGCGTCGGCCTGGACAGCAGCCGGGTCTCGATGATCATCGCGGTCCTGGACAAGCGGGCGGGCGCCCCCGTGGGCGGCGCGGACACCTACGTCTCGACCGTCGGCGGGGTGCGGATCAGCGAGCCGTCCAGCGACCTCGCCGTGGCCGTGGCCCTGGCCAGCGCGATCACCGACCTGGCGGTGCCGCACGACCTGCTGGCGCTCGGCGAGATCGGCCTCTCCGGCGAGGTCCGGCCCGCCGTCGGGGTGGCCCGGCGGCTCACCGAGGCGGCCCGGCTGGGCTTCCGCACCGCGCTGGTGCCGAAGGGAGCGCTGGCCGACGCCTCGCCCCCGGCGGGCATGCAGGTGGTCGAGGTGGTCGACGTCGGCGCCGCCCTGCAGGAGGTGACCCGACGCCAGCCCCGGACGACACCGAGCACGATCACAGCCAGCGCCTAGACTCCCGCTCGTGGCAGACACCGAGGACGAGCTCTTCCGGGCGACCCTGGCCGCGGTCGCGCCCGGGACCGAGCTGCGCGACGGCCTGGAGCGCATCCTGCGCGGCAAGACCGGCGCCCTGGTGGTCCTCGGCTACGACGCCCTGGTGGACTCGATCAGCGGCGGCGGCTTCGACCTGGACGTGGAGTTCTCGGCGACCCGGCTGCGGGAGCTGGCGAAGATGGACGGCGCGGTGGTCGTCGACGCCGCGGTGAGCAAGATCGTCAAGGCAGCCGTGCAGCTCATGCCGGACCCGAGCATCCCCACCGAGGAGAGCGGCACCCGCCACCGCACCGCGCAGCGGGTGGCCCGCCAGACCGGCCTGCCGGTGGTCTCGGTGAGCCAGTCGATGCAGATCATCGCCCTCTACGTCGACGGCGAGCGGCACGTGCTGCGCACCACCCCCGAGCTGGTCTCGCAGGCCAACCAGGCGCTGCAGACCCTGGAGCGCTACAAGGCCCGGCTGGACGAGGTCGCCGGGACCCTCTCCGCGCTGGAGATCGAGGACCTGGTCACGGTGCGCGACATCGCCTCGGTGATGCAGCGCCTGGAGATGGTCCGCCGGATCCGTGAGGAGGTGGCCGGCTACGTCCTCGAGCTGGGCACCGACGGCCGGCTGCTCACCCTGCAGCTGGAGGAGCTGGCCGCGGGGCTGGACGACGACCTCGCCTTCGTCATCCGGGACTACCTGCCCGGCGACGTCCCGGCCAGCCAGGTGCAGGAGCGGCTGACCCGGCTGGACGCCGGCGAGCTGCTCGACCTCGGCGCGGTCGCCAAGACGATGGGCTTCCCGATCGTCGGCGAGTCCATGGACGCCTCGGTCTCGCCGCGCGGGCTGCGGCTGCTGGCGAAGGTGCCGCGGCTGCCGGGGGCGATCGTCGAGCGCCTGGTGGTGCACTTCGGCTCGCTGCAGGGGCTGCTCGCTGCCGGCGTGGACGACCTGATGAAGGTGGACGGCGTCGGCGAGGGACGGGCCCGGCTGGTCCGTGAGGGGCTCTCCCGGCTGGCCGAGTCGTCGATCCTCGAGCGCTACGTGTGAGCCCTGGCCCAAGCCCGGCGGTGCTGCACGAGCGGGTGCTGACCTGGTGGGACGAGCACGCCCGCCCGCTGCCCTGGCGCGAGCCCGGCTGCAGCGCCTGGGGTGTCTTCGTCTCCGAGGTGATGTCGCAGCAGACCCCGATCGCCCGGGTGCTGCCGGCGTGGCAGGCCTGGACCGAGCGCTGGCCGACCCCGGCGGACCTGGCCGCCGACTCCCCCGGCGAGGCGGTGCGGATGTGGCAGCGGCTGGGCTACCCGCGGCGCGCCCGACGGCTGTGGGAGGCCGCCGCGCAGATGGTGGAGCGGCACGACGGGCAGGTGCCACGCACCCACGAGGAGCTGCTGGCGCTGCCGGGCGTGGGCGCCTACACCGCGGCCGCGGTCGCCTCCTTCGCCTTCGGCGACCCGCAGGTGGTCATCGACACGAACGTGCGCCGGGTGCTGGTGCGGGCCCGGGAGGGGCGTGCCCAGGCGGCTCCCTCGCTCACCACCGCGGAGAGCGCGCTGGCCGCGGACTCGATGCCCCGCGAGGTGGACGACGCCAACACGTGGAACGCGGCGGTCATGGAGCTGGGGGCGCTGGTCTGCACCGCGCGGTCGCCGGGCTGCGACCGGTGCCCGCTGCTGGACGTGTGCGCCTGGCAGCGCGCCGGCTGCCCGCCCTACGAGGGCCCGGTGCGGCGGGCGCAGGCCTGGCACGGCACCGACCGGCAGGCGCGCGGTGCGCTGCTGGCGGTGCTGCGCGAGAGCGCCGGCCCGGTGGCCGGGTCCGCGCTCGAGGACGCCTGGTCGGACGCGGCCCAGCGCGGCCGGGCGCTGCGCGGCCTGGTCGAGGACGGCCTGGTCGAGCCGGTCGACGGCGGCTACGCCCTCCCGGCCTGACCACCCTTCGCCCCTCCCGCCGGCCATCCCGTTCCGCAACTGCCCGGGCAGTTGCGAAGGAGGCGGCGAAACTGCCCGGGCAGTTGCGCAGAAAGTGGCATTTGCCCGGGCAGTTGCGCAGTGGGGTGGCAATTGCCCGGGCAGTTGCGCAGGGGGGTGGCAATTGCCCGGGCAGTTGCGCAGGGGGAGTCGGGGGTGGTGGGTCAGAGCTGGCGGAGCATGCGGGTGTTGCCCAGGGTGTTCGGCTTGACCCACTCCAGGTCGAGGAACTCGGCGACGCCCTCGTCGTAGGAGCGCAGCAGCTCCTGGTAGACGTCCTGGTCGACCGCCTGGCCGTCGATCGCCTCGAAGCCGTGCCGCACGAAGAAGTCGATCTCGAAGGTCAGGCAGAAGAGCCGGCGCACGCCGTAGGTGCGCGCGTCGGTGATGAGGTAGTCCATGAGGTGGCCGCCGACCCCCTTCCCCAGGTGGTCGCGGCTGACCGCCAGCGTGCGGATCTCGGCGACGTCCTGCCACAGCACGTGCACCGCGCCGCAGCCGACGACCTCGCCGTCGATCTCGGCCACCCGGAACTCCGGTACCGCCTCGTAGTAGGTGACCGCGTGCTTGTCCAGCAGCACCCGTTCCTCCGCCAGCGGACGCACCAGCTCGCGGATCGCCTTGACGTCGTGGGTGGTCGCCCGCCGCACGATGACGTCGCGGGAGGGCCGGTGTCGGGCCAGCACGACGTGGTCGTCGCGGTGGTGCTTGCCGGCGCCGCCGGAGAACTGCCGGGGCCGGCTCTCGTCGAGCAGCACGTCCCAGGAGGGGCTGAGCCCCTGGCGCACGTCCTGCGGGCGCAGCAGGGTGTCCGGGTCGAAGCCGTGCGACAGCGCCCGCTCCCGGTCGACGTCGGCGTGGTGGACCACCAGCAGCGCCCCGCCGGGGGCGACCAGGGCCCGCAGCCGGTCCATCGGTGCGGCCTCCAGCCGCAGCGCCGGGTAGCTGACCGTCACCAGGTCGAAGGAGCCAGGCTCCAGGGTGAGCTCCTCGAGGGTGGCGTTGACCCAGTCGACCTCGACGCCGGCGGCCTGCGCCGAGGCGGTGGCTCGCTCCAGCGCGACCGCCGAGGGATCCACGCCCACCGTCTGCCAGCCGTGCTCGGCCAGCCACACCGCGTCGGCGCCCTCGCCGCAGCCGATGTCGACGGCGCGGCCGGGCTCCATGTCGCTGACCAGGGCGACGACCGCCCAGTTGGGTCGCCCGCTCCACATCTGCTCACCGCCGTACCGGGAGTCCCAGGTGCCGTGGACGTCGTCAGGGTCGTGGGGATCGCTCACCGGGCCATCATCTCGCACCGTGGGCGCACGACGACGCCACCCGGGCCGCAGGGGGACGGTCCGGGTGGCGTCGAGATGAGCCGTGCTCGGTCAGCGGACCGGGTCAGCGGACCTTGTAGCGCGGCTGGCTCTGCACGTTCAGCTCGTCCATGACGACCTTGTCGACCTTCTTCGTCGACCGATCCTTCAGCCGCAGCACGTCGAAGCCGCGACGGATGTCCGAGCTGTAGATGTGCCCGTTGTAGTAGTAGGTCGACCAGGTGCCGCCGATGCCGACGCCCTCCGGCAGCGCACCTCGCTCGAAGTAGGCGATCTCGCGCGGCTTCTTCGAGTTGGTGAAGTCCCAGACGCTCACCCCTCCCTGGTACCAGGACTGGACCATGAGGTCCCGCCCGGCGACCGGGATGATCGAGCCGTTGTGGGCGACGCAGTTCTCGGTGCTGCCCTGGTGCCGGTCGATCTTGTAGTACGAGCGGAAGCTGAGCGCGCCGTTGCGGGAGAGGTCGTAGATCGCGTTGGCGCCGCGCTTCTCGCCCACCTCGGCGTTGCAGGTGGCGGCGCTGCCGCCGCCGAGCTCGTCGGTGAAGACGACCTTCGTCGCGTCGGCGTTGAAGGTGGCCGAGTGCCAGAAGGCGAAGTTCTCGGTGTCCTGGACCCGCTCGATCACCCGGGGTCGCTCCGGGTCGTCGATGTCCATGATGATCCCGTCGCCCATGCAGGCGCCGGCGGCCAGGCCCTTGTGCGGCAGGGCGGTGATGTCGTGGCAGCCGGTGGTCGCCGAGCGGTCGGCGATCTCGGTGGGGCCGGGCGCCCCGGGGTAGCCGCCGTCGGGGAAGAGGTTCGGGGTGTCGATCACCTTCGCCCGGGTCGGGTTGCTCTTGGGGACCTTGACGATCGAGATGAGGTCGTGCGGGGTCTGGCAGTCCGGGTAGGTGTCCCGCGGCGAGTAGCTGGAGACGTAGATGTAGTCGTTGCCCGCCTTCTTGCCCGACCCCGGCACCAGGGTGTTGGTGTGCGAGCCGCAGGCGGTCTCGACCGCGGTGACGTACTGCGGGTTGCGGGCGTCGGAGATGTCGAAGACCTTGATGCCCTCCCAGCTCTCCTTGACCGTCGCCGACTGGCTCGTCGAGGAGCAGGAGTCGTCGCTGCGGCTGGAGTCGGTGGAGAGGTAGAGCAGGTCCCCGGAGACGGTGACGTCGTTCTGCGACCCCGGGCAGCTCACCTGGACGATGGTCCGGGGCTTCTTCGGGTTGCGGATGTCGATGATTGAGAAGCCGTCGTAGTTGCCGACGAAGGCCTTGTCGTCCTGGAAGGCGATGTCCGTGCCCAGGCCCGTGGCCAGGACCCCGGTGGGGTCGAGGTTGGCCAGGTGCTTGAGGTTGCTGCTGCGGCCGATCTCGTCCGTCCCGAGGTCGGTGCCGGAGACCCCGATCCGGTCGTTCGGTCCCTCGGCCACGGCGGTCTGGGCACCCGCCCCGACCGCCAGCATCGCCGCGGCGATGATCCCGATGCTCTTGGCTGCGCGCATCAGCGGCTCTCCTGACTCCTCCGGCCCCCGGTCGGAGGCGATCACCCCAGGGTGTCTCAGGTCACGCACAGCGAGGCCTCCGACGACGTTCAAGGTTTCGTCAAGGAATCGTCAAGAGCCGACGAGGGCGAAGCGGGTGTGGTCTCGGAGGGGCCGGTGGCGGCTAGATTCGGGCCGATGAGGACGAGCCGATGAGGACGACGCAGCGCGGCGCCGCCCTGCTCGCCGCGCTCTGCCTGCCGCTGGTGGCCGGCTGCTCGGGCGAGCCGGAGGGAGGCAGCAGCCCGACCGCGACCAGCCCGCAGGACGCCCCGGTGCTGCAGCCGGGCCGGCCCGGCGAGAGCAACACCTCGCTGACCGGGACCGATGCGGTGGCCACCTCCTCGGACAGCCACAACGCCGCGGACGTCACCTTCCTGACGGACATGATCGTCCACCACGCCCAGGCGGTCGTCATGGGCGACCTCGTCGAGGGACGCCTGACCGACGACTCGGTCGAGGACATCGCCTCGCGGATCACCGACGAGCAGCGCCCGGAGATGGACGGCATGGCGAGCTCGCTCAAGGCCTGGGGCGAGGAGCCTCCGCCGCAGGCCAGCAACCCCACCTTCGGCATGCGCGACCACCACGCTTCGGGGCATGCCGACATGCCCGGGATGGCCACCGAGGAGGAGCTCACCGAGCTCGCCGAGGCCGACGGCGCCGAGGTCGACCGGCTCTACCTGGAGCTGATGATCGCGCACCACGAGGGCGCGGTCGAGATGTGCGACGACGTGCGCGAGCAGGGTCGCGACGAGCGCACCAGCGAGCTGGCCGACGACATCACGGTCACCCAGCAGAAGCAGGTCGACCAGATGAAGGGCATGCTCGCCGCCCTCTGAGGCCGCCCCCCCTCCTCCGCCGCCCCTGTCGTCGGACGGCGCTCCTTTATCAACCATCTGGTTGACATAGGAGCGAGGACGGGTCTACCTTCGTATTAAACCGATTGGTTGATGACGAAGGAGGGATCGATGGCCACGGACGACCTGTCCCGGGTCTTCGCCGCCCTGGCCGACCCCACCCGGCGCGACATCGTCGCCCGGCTGAGCATCGGGGACGCCACGGTCGGGGACCTGGCCGCGCCGTACGAGATGAGCCTGCAGGCGGTGAGCAAGCACCTCAAGGTCCTGCAGGACGCCGGACTGGTGACCCGCAGCCGCGAGGCGCAGCGCCGACCGGTGCATCTCGTGGCCGAGCGCCTGGGACAGCTGACCGCCTGGGTGCACGAGCACCAGCGCCGCGCCGAGGAGCCGATGTCCCGGCTCGACGCCCTCCTGGCCGAGGACAGCACCACCAGCACCACCATCACCGAAGGAGCAGGATCATGAGCGAGCAGACCACCCGCCTCACCACCGCGCGCATCGAGGCCGACCCGGAGGTGCCGGCCATCCGGATCACCCGGGACTTCCGGGCCACCCCGGCGCAGCTCTTCCGCGCGCACACCGACCCGGAGCTCTACGCCCGCTGGGTCGGCCCGCACGAGCTGGGCACCCGGATCGAGCACTGGGAGGCGACCCGCGGCGGCAGCTGGCGCTTCGTGAACACCCGAACCGGCGAGCAGGGCACCGAGGAGTACGCCTTCTACGGCAGCTTCCACGACGTGCGCCCGGACCGGATCGTGCAGACCTTCACCTTCGAGGGGATGCCCGACAGCGTGTCCCTGGAGACGCTGACCTTCGAGGACCTCGGCGACGGCTGGACCCGGCTGCACGCCCAGAGCCTCGTCGACTCCTTCGAGGCGCGCGAGGGGATGCTCGCCTCCGGGATGGAGGTCGGCATCCAGGAGGGGTACGAGTCGCTGGACGCGCTGGTCGCCGAGGGGCTGGCCACCGAGGGCTCGGCCGCGGCAGGATCGTCGGCATGAGCACCGAGACTCCCCTGGCCGCGCTCGACGCCGCCGATCGCCACCGCGAGATCGCCGCCCGCTTCTCGGCGGTGGTGGCCGCGGTCACCGACTGGGACGCGCCCGCACCGGTCGCCGGCTGGTCGGCCCGCGACGTCGTGGGGCACCTCGCGGAGTGGTTCCCGATGATGCTCTCCGGTGGTGCGGAGGTGACCCTGGCGCCGCTGCCGAGCGTCGCCGAGGACCCCGCGGCCACCTGGGACGCCCTGGACGCCCAGGTCCAGGACATCCTCGACGACCCGGCCACCGCCGCCCTCAGCCACACCGGCGAGCACACCGGGACGATGCCGGTGGCCGACGTCGTCGACCGCTTCTACACCCCGGACGTCTTCATGCACACCTGGGACCTGGCCCGGGCCGGCGGACGACCGGACCGACTGGACCCCGACTACGCCGCCGAGCTGCACCAGGGGCTGTCCTCGATGGAGGAGATGATCCGCGCCTCGGGTCAGTTCGGCGAGCAGCAGCCGGAGCCGGCGGACGCCGACGCCACCGACCGGCTGATCGCCTTCATCGGTCGCGACCCGCGCTGGGCCCCGCCGGCGGGCTGACCGGGTCGAACACCTCGCGAGCACGACGAAGGGGGCAGGGAGATCGCTCTCCCTGCCCCCTTCCGCCGTGTCAGCGGGTGACAGTCACTCGGTCGGGCCGCTCTCGCCGCCGGCCTCGACGAAGGGCATGTCGATGGACCGGGCGTGCGGCGCCCCGGCGAAGGTGAAGGTCGCCTGCTTGCCCTCGCCCTCGGTGTCGACCGCGACGATCTCGCCGGAGCTGAGCTCGCCGAAGAGGATCTTCTCCGAGAGCACGTCCTCGATCTCCCGCTGGATGGTCCGCTTCAGCGGGCGGGCACCCAGCACCGGGTCGTAGCCGCGCTTGGCGAGCAGCTCCTTGGCCGCGGGCGTGAGCTCGATGCCCATGTCCTTGTCCTTGAGCCGGCCGTCCAGCTTGGCGATCTCCAGGTCGACGATCTGGACGATCTCCTCCTGGGTGAGCTGCGGGAAGACGATGGTGTCGTCCACGCGGTTGAGGAACTCCGGGCGGAAGTGGTTCTTCAGCTCGTCGTTGACCTTGTTCTTCATCCGCTCGTAGTCGGTGCGCCCGTCGGACCCGCCGGCGAAGCCCATCGTCCCCTTGGAGATGTCCCGGGTGCCGAGGTTGGTGGTCATGATGATCACCGTGTTCTTGAAGTCGACCATCCGACCCTGGGAATCGGTCAGGCGGCCGTCCTCGAGCACCTGCAGCAGGCTGTTGAAGATCTCCGGGTGGGCCTTCTCGACCTCGTCGAAGAGCACCACGGAGAACGGCTTGCGGCGCACCTTCTCGGTGAGCTGACCGCCCTCGTCGTAGCCGACGTAGCCGGGCGGGCTGCCGAAGAGACGGCTGACCGTGTGCTTCTCCGAGTACTCGCTCATGTCGAGGGTGATCAGGCTGTCCTCGTCACCGAAGAGGAACTCGGCGAGCGCCTTGGCCAGCTCGGTCTTCCCGACGCCGGTGGGGCCGGCGAAGATGAACGAGCCACCGGGGCGGCGCGGGTCCTTCAGGCCGGCGCGGGTGCGTCGGATCGCCTGGGAGAGACCCTTGATCGCCTCGTCGTTGCCGACGACCCGCTTGTGCAGCTCGGTCTCCATGTTGAGCAGCCGGGTCGACTCCTCCTCGGAGAGCTTGAAGACCGGGATGCCGGTGGAGGCGGCCAGGACCTCGGCGATGAGCTCCTCGTCGACCTCGGCGACGACGTCCATGTCGCCGGCCTTCCACTCCTCCTCGCGCTGGGCCTTCTCGCGCAGCAGGTTCTTCTCGTCGTCACGCAGCCGCGCGGCCTTCTCGAAGTCCTGGCCGTCGATGGCCGACTCCTTCTCCAGGCGCACCGCCGCGATCTTCTCGTCGAACTCCTTGAGGTCCGGCGGCGCGGTCATCCGGCGGATGCGCAGCCGCGCGCCCGCCTCGTCGATGAGGTCGATCGCCTTGTCCGGCAGGAAGCGGTCGTTGACGTACCGGTCGGCCATGGTCACCGCGCCGACGATGGCGGCGTCGGTGATGGTCACCTTGTGGTGCGCCTCGTACTTGTCCCGCAGGCCCTTGAGCATCTCGATGGCGTGCGCCAGCGTCGGCTCGGCCACCTGGATCGGCTGGAAGCGACGCTCCAGGGCCGAGTCCTTCTCGATGTGCTTGCGGTACTCCTCGAGGGTGGTCGCCCCGATGGTCTGCAGCTCGCCGCGGGCCAGCATCGGCTTGAGGATGCTCGCCGCGTCGATGGCGCCCTCGGCCGCACCCGCGCCGACGAGGGTGTGGATCTCGTCGATGAAGAGCACGATGTCGCCGCGGGTCTTGATCTCCTTGAGCACCTTCTTCAGGCGCTCCTCGAAGTCACCGCGGTAGCGGGAGCCGGCCACCAGCGACCCGAGGTCGAGGGTGTAGAGCTGCTTCTCCTTGAGGGTCTCGGGCACGTCGCCCTTGACGATGTCCTGGGCCAGGCCCTCGACGACGGCGGACTTGCCGACGCCGGGCTCGCCGATGAGCACCGGGTTGTTCTTGGTGCGGCGGCTGAGCACCTGCATGACCCGCTCGATCTCGCTCTCCCGGCCGATCACCGGGTCGAGCTGGCCGTCGCGGGCGGCCTGGGTGAGGTTGCGGCCGAACTGGTCGAGCACCAGCGAGCCGGCCGGCTGGCCCTCGGCCTGGCCGGCGCCGGCGGCCACGCCCGCGGCCTGGCCCTCCTTGCCGCCCTGGTAGCCGGAGATCAGCTGGATGACGGTCTGGCGGACCCGGCCGAGGTCGGCGCCGAGCTTGACGAGCACCTGGGCGGCGACGCCCTCGCCCTCACGGATCAGCCCGAGCAGGATGTGCTCGGTACCGATGTAGTTGTGGCCCAGCTGCAGCGCCTCGCGCAGGCTCAGCTCGAGCACCTTCTTCGCCCGGGGGGTGAAGGGGATGTGCCCGGAGGGGGCCTGCTGGCCGGGGCCGATGATGTCCTGGACCTGCTCGCGCACGGCCTCGAGGGAGATCCCGAGCGACTCCAGCGCCTTGCTGGCGACACCCTCGCCCTCGTGGATGAGGCCGAGCAGGATGTGCTCGGTCCCGATGTAGTTGTGGTTGAGGAGGCGGGCCTCCTCCTGGGCGAGGACCACGACACGTCGTGCCCGGTCGGTGAACCTTTCGAACATTGGGTCATCCCCTCTACGTCAGCCGTTCGGCTGTGATGCTATCCGCGCCCCCTGTACCGGCCCCGTGACGAGGTCGGCGGTGGCGCCTCAGACGGATCAACGCGGGCCCGGGCCGGGCTGTTCCACCGACGGGCCGCGGCGGGCCGTGTTCGCTGTCAGCGGAGCGCGGCCTCGGCGGGGCCGGGCGGCACGTCGAGCACGATGTCGAACTCCAGCAGGTCGGCGCCGCTGGCCACGGGCTTGCCGTTGCCGCCGTGCGCGGCCCGGGAGTCGCCGTCGCGCCAGGCGGCGAAGGACTCCTCGTCGGCCCAGCGGGTGACGACGAAGTAGCGGTCCTCCCCCTTCGTCGGGCGCAGCAGCTGGAAGCCCTCGAAGCCCGCGGACCCCTCCACGGCGCCCTTGCGGGCGGCGAAGCGGCGCTCGAACTCCTCACGGGCCGGCTCGGGGACGGAGATGGCGTTGATCTTCACGACGCTCATGCCTCCACCCTACGAGGCCGGTCGACGCCCCGTCACGGGCGGCGGCGACGCGCGCTCAGGTGCGGCGCTGGCAGCGCCCGCACCAGTAGAGGGTGCGGCCGGCGATCTCGGCCGAGCGGATCGTCGAGCCGCAGACCCGGCAGGGTTGGTCGGTGCGCTTGTAGACGTAGCTGGAGCGCTCGTCGAGGTGGACGCCCTCGCCGCGGGCGAGCGCCGCCTCGACCTCCTCGACCTGCTCGGGCAGGGTGACGATCCGGCTGGTGGCGACGCCCAGCGGCAGCAGCCGCACGAGGTCGTCCCAGACCGCCTCCCAGGAGCGGCGCTTGACCTTGGTGCCCGGGGTGTACGGAGCGAGGCGGTGCCGGAAGAGCACCTCGCAGCGGTAGACGTTGCCGACGCCGGCGAGCACCTGCTGGTCCATGAGCAGCGCGGCCAGCGGCTTGCTGGAACGGTGGATCCGCGCCCAGGCCCGGTCCGGGTCGGCGTCGGCGCGCAGCGGGTCGGGGCCGAGCCGGGCGGCGATCGCCGCCTCGTCCTCGGGGGTGATCACCTCGCAGACGTTCGGGCCGCGCAGGTCGGCGACGTGCTCGTCGGTGGCGATCCGGCAGCGGACCTGCCCGACCACCGGCCGCTCCCCCACGTAGGCGGTGGCGTCGATGGTGAAGGTGCCGATCAGCCCCAGGTGGACGTGCAGCAGCGCCTCGCCGGCGTGCTCGACGACGAGGTGCTTGCCGTTCGCCCGAGCGTCCAGCACCTCGCGGCCGGAGAGCAGCGCGGCCCCGGCGGCGAACCGCCCCTGCGGCGAGGTGACCTCGGGCGTGGTGCCGACGAAGGCGGCGCCGAGGTCGCGGGCGATCCGGTGCAGGGTGTGCCCCTCGGGCACCTCAGGAGGCCTTCTTCTTCGTCGCCGGCGCCTTCTTCGTGCTCTTCGTCGCCGGTGCCTTCTTCGTGGTCTTCTTGGCGGTGGTCTTCTTGGCGGTCGACTTCTTGGCGGACGACTTCGTGGCCGACTTCTTCGTGGTGCTCGACGTCGTGCCCTTCGTCGACGTCGTCTCCTCTGACGACGACGAGGATCCGCTGGGTGCCTCGCCGCGGGCGGCCTTGGCCTTCTCCACCGACTTCGCCAGAGCGGCGAGCAGGTCGACGACCTCGCCGGAGTCCTCCTCGTCCTCGGCGGGCTTCTCGACCTCGCCGCCCTCGACCTTGGCCCGCACCAGCGCCTGCACCGCGGCGGCGTAGTCGTCCTCGTAGTCGGAGGCGTCGTACTCCCCGGCGAGCTCGTCGATGAGCACCCGGGCCATCGCCATCTCCTTCTCGCTGGCCTCGCCCGCCTCGTCGAGGCCGGCGAAGTCGGGGCTGCGGATCTCGTCCGGCCAGAGCATGGTCTGCATGACGATCACCCCGTCGCGCACCCGCAGCACGGCCATCGTCATCCGGGTGCGGATCGAGACGGTGACGATGGCCACGCGCCCCTCGACCTCGAGCGCCTCGCGCAGCAGCACGTACGGCTTGGTGGCCGCCTTGTCCGGCTCGAGGTAGTAGGACTTCTCCAGCAGCATCGGGTCGATCTGCTCCTCGGGCACGAACTTCTCGACCGCGATCTCCTTGCTGGAGCGGGTCGGCAGCTCGGCCAGGTCCTCGTCGGTGAGCACGACCATCTCGCCGTCCTCGGTCTCGTACCCCTTGGCGATGTCGTCGTAGGAGACCTCCTGGCCGTCCACGCTGCAGAAGCGCTTGTAGCGGATCCGCCCGCCGTCGGCGGCGTGCACCTGCCGGAACTGCACGTCGTGGTTCTCGGTGGCCGAGTACAGCCGCACCGGCACGTTCACCAGGCCGAAGGAGACCGCGCCCTTCCAGATCGCTCGCATGCCCCAAGCATGCCCCCAACCGGCGACGACGTCACGACCGCTGAGGTGCGCTGCGGCAGGATGAGCGCCGTGAGACCGATGCTGGCGACCGCCACCGACCGGCTCCCGGTCGGTGCCGGGTGGGCGTACGAGGTGAAGTGGGACGGGATGCGGGTGCTCGCAGACGCCCGCGACGGACAGCTCACGCTGACCAGCCGCAGCGGCCGGGACGTCACCGCCGCCTACCCCGAGCTGTGGCCGCTGGCGCAGACCTACGAGGACTTCCTGCTCGATGGCGAGGTGATCGCGCTGGCCGACGGGCTGCCCTCCTTCGCCGCCCTGGCCGAGCGGATGCACGTCGGGGACGCCCGTCGGGCACGCCGCCTGGTGGCCACGCGGCCGGTGACCCTCATGGCCTTCGACCTGCTCCGGCTGCTCGGCCAGGACCTCACGGCCCAGCCCTGGCACGCCCGCCGTGTCCTGCTGGAGCAGCTCGAGCTGGACGGGCCCCGGTGGCAGGTGCCGGACGTCTACGAGGACGGGGAGCAGCTGCTCGCGGTGACCGCCGAGCAGGGCCTGGAGGGGGTGGTCGCCAAGCGCCGCGACGCCCCCTACGCGCCCGGCCGCCGCTCGCCCGACTGGCGCAAGCTGGCGCACCGCCCCACGGTCTCGGTGGTGGTCGGCGGCTGGCGTCCGGAGACCGGCGCGGAGGGCTCCGGGCGGCTCGGGGCGGTGCTGGCCGGGATCCCGGACGGCTCCGGCGGCTGGGCCTACGCCGGCCGGGTCGGCTCCGGCCTGGCCGGGCAGACCGGCGCCCGGCTGCGCGAGCGGCTGGTCCCCCGAGCGGACTCCCCCTTCAGCACCCCGGTGCCCCGCGAGGACGCCGCCGGTACGACCTGGACCGAGCCCACCGTCGTCCTCGAGGTGCGCAGCCTCGGTCGCGGCGATACCGGCAAGCTGCGCCAGCCGTCGGTGGTCGGGGTGCGCCACGACCTGGACCCGGCCGACCTGCACGAGGTGAGCGATGCCTGAGACCCAGGTGACCCGCGTCGAGGTGGCCGGCCGCCGGCTGCGCCTGACCTCGCTGGAGAAGGTCATGTACCCCGCCACCGAGACGACGAAGGGGGAGATCCTCAGCTACTACGCGCAGGTCGGTCCGACGCTGCTGCGCCATCTGGCCGGACGGCCGGTGACCCGGGTGCGCTACCCGCACGGGGTAGAGGACCTCAGCTTCTTCGAGAAGAACCTGCCCTCCGGCGCCCCCTCGTGGCTGCCGCGGGTGCGGATCGACGACGTCACCTATCCGCTGGTCACCGACCTGGCCCAGCTGACCTACCTGGTCAACCTCAACAGCATCGAGCTGCACGTGCCGCAGTGGCAGGTCGACGAGGACGACTCCCCGGTCAACCCCGACCGGCTCGTGCTCGACCTCGACCCCGGCGCCCCGGCCGGGCTGCACGAGTGCGCCCGGGTGGCGCTGCTGCTGCGCGAGCGGCTCGGCCGGCTCGGGCTGGACCTCTACCCGGTGACGTCGGGCAGCAAGGGCATGCAGCTCTACGCCGCGCTCGGCGGGGACCTGACCAGCGCCCAGGTGCGCGACCTCGCCCAGCAGCTGGCGCAGGAGATGACCGCGGCCCATCCGGACCTCGTGCTGTGGAAGATGACCAAGACCCTGCGCCCGGGCAAGGTCTTCCTCGACTGGAGCCAGAACGTCGCCGCGAAGACGACGATCTGCCCCTACTCGATGCGTGGCCGCGAGGATCCGTGGGCGGCGGCGCCGCGCACCTGGGCCGAGGTCGAGGCAGGGGCGCAGGACGCAGACGCGCTCACCCAGCTCACCGGCGAGCAGGTCGCGACCCGGCTGGCGACGGAGGGCGACCTCTTGTCCGACCTGCTTCCCTGAGCTGCTCTCCGGAACCCGTCAGGCTGCGGTGCCGTCCGCGGGCGCGAGGACGCAGCGGTCCCGAGGACACCTGCCCTCAGGCGGTGCGTGGGCAGCCGGCGCACTCGTGGCAGCCCGGCAAGGTGTAGATGAGGCAGCAGGAGACGCGGCGCGGCGGGGGCGAGCCGGCGAGCCGGGCGCGGGCTCCGGCCCAGCTGTCCGCGACCAGCCCGCGACGCTGACGGCTGCTCATCCGCTCCGGTGCCGGCAGGGCGTCGGCGATCGGTGTCGCCACCGACAGGTAGGCGTCCCGGGCGGCGGTCACCCGCCGCTCGTCGTCGGCCACCCGGGCGTGCCCACCAGGACGCAGCTGCACCAGCGCCGGCGAGCGGTAGGTCGGGTCCAGCCCGAGCGACCACAGCTCCGGCGAGGGGTCCAGCAGCCAGTCGGTGCGGACCGCTGCCGCGGCCATCACCTCGGCCAGCGGGTAGAGCAGGTAGTGCAGCACCGAGGCCGCGGCCAGGCCCGGCGGGCGGACGCCGTTGAGCGCGACGGTGGCCTCTCCGGCGGCGTCGATCCACGCCGGAACGGGTCCGCCGCCGGTCACCGCCTGCACGTACGGCACCTCGAGATCCGCGTCGTCGGGCGAGGCGACGCGCAGGTCCAGGAACGCCAGATGGCGGGCGACCTCGGAGAGGTCCAGCCCGCCATCGGCATCGTCGCTCGGGCTCAGCCGTGCGCCTTGTCGTAGGCCTCCAGCACCTCGGCGCTGATCCGGCCGCGGTCGCTGACCTCGTAGCCCTTGCCGCGGGCCCAGTCGCGGACCTCGGCGAGGTCCTTGCGCCGGCCACCGCCGCCGCCGGAGCCGCTGCGGGCGCCGCCGCCGCGTCGCCCGCCGACCCGGCGTCCGGCGCCGACGTAGGGGGCGAGGGCGTCACGCAGCCTCGCCGCGTTCGCCTCGTTGAGATCGATCTCGTAGGTGACCCCGTCGAGACCGAAGGTGATCGTCTCGTGCGCCTCGCCGCCGTCGATGTCGTCCTCGAGGATGACCTGGACCCGCTGTGCCATGAATGATTCCGCCTTCGCTGGTGCTCGCGTCCCGGGGCGTTCTCGCACGCGGTGACGTCGTCTTTACGACAATCACCATACGCACATTCCTGCGATATTCCTATTCGCTGGTGCGGCTGGCGCCCTTCACCGGACCGTGATTGTTGTCCGAGGAGGATTCCGGGTGCTCCTTCTGCCATTTCGCGAGCGCCTTGCGCTCGGCCCGATCCGCCTCCAGCATGTACTTGATGATGAGATAAAACAGAAAGGCGACCCCGACCGTCGGCAGCAGCGCCGCGAGATAGGGGAAGATCGGCTCCAGCGCGTCCATCTCAGGCCTCCGGCTTCACGTGCGGGAAGAGCAGCGTCTCGCGGATGCCGGCTCCGGTGAAGAACATCACCATCCGGTCCACCCCGATACCGATGCCGCCCATCGGCGGGGCGCCGTGCTCCAGCGCCCGCAGGAAGTCCTCGTCCAGCTGCATGGCCTCCTCGTCGCCCGCGGCAGCGGCGCGCGACTGGGCGGTGAGCACCTCGCGCTGGATCACCGGGTCGATGAGCTCGGTGAAGCCGGTGCCGCGCTCCACCCCCGCGATGATGAGGTCCCAGGCGAAGATCAGCCGGGGGTCCTCGTCCTGGCGTCGGGCCAGCGGCTGCGCCTCGGCCGGGTAGTCGCAGACGAAGGTGGGCTCGAGGATGCCCGGCTCGACGATCTCGCCGAAGAGCTCCATGACGACCTTCCCGGCCGGCCAGGCGTCGTCGATCTCCACCTCGTGCTCGGCCGCGAGGGCGACCAGCTCCTCGCGCGGGGTGTCCGGGGTGACCTCGCGGCCCACCGCCTCGGACAGGCCGGGGTAGACCGAGAGCCACCGCCACTCGCCGGAGAGGTCGACCGTGCCCATCGGGGTCTCGACCTGCCGGGAGCCGAGGCTGTCGGCGACGGCCAGGTAGATCCGCCGGGTGAGCTCGGCGACCGTGTGCTGGTCGCCGTAGGCCTGGTAGGCCTCGAGCATCGTGAACTCGGGGCTGTGCGTGGAGTCGACGCCCTCGTTGCGGAAGATCCGGCCCATCTCGTAGACCTTGTCGATGCCGCCGACGACCGCCTTCTTGAGGTTGAGCTCGAGGGCGATGCGCAGCGACATGTCCTGGTCGAAGGCGTTCATGTGCGTGCCGAAGGGGCGGGCCGCGGCGCCTCCGTGGATCAGCTGCAGCACCGGGGTCTCGACCTCGACGTAGCCGTCGTCGTCCAGGGTCGCCCGGATCGAGCGCAGCACCCGCGCCTTGGCCCGGACCATGTCCCGGGCCTCCTGGCGGACGACGAGGTCGGTGTAGCGCTGGCGCACCCGGGACTCCTCGGAGAGGTCCTTGTGCAGCACGGGCAGCGGGCGCAGCGCCTTGCTGGCCAGCCGCCAGCTCGTGGCCATCACCGACAGCTCGCCCCGGCGGGAGCGGATCACCCGGCCGGTGACGGCGACGTGGTCGCCGAGGTCGACGTCCGCCTTCCACGCGGCCAGCGACTCCTCGCCGACCTCGGCGAGGGAGAGCATCACCTGCAGGCGGTCGCCGACCCCTTCCTGCAGCGAGGCAAAGGCGAGCTTGCCGGTGTTGCGCACGAACATCACCCGGCCGGCGACGGTGACCACGTCGTCGGTCTCCTCGCCGGTCTCCAGGTGCGCGTACTCGGCCGCGACCTCGGCCAGACCGGCGGTGGGCGCGACGTCCGGCGGGTAGGCGGCGCCGCCGTCGGCGATGATCCGGTCCCGCTTCTCGCGGCGGATCCGCAGCTGCTCGGGCAGGTCGGAACCGGCCTCCGGCGTCGTGGTGGCGGCGGTCTCGGGAGTGGTCTCGGGCACCCGCCGAGGATATCGAAGGGCGACCCTCGCCCCGACCGCCCCCGAACCACCCGGACCACCACCCCCTTCGCCCCGCACCACCACCCTCTTCGCCGCGCACCACCACCCCCTACGGCGCGCACCACCACCCCCTACGGCGCGGGCTACCACGCAGTAAGTGCTGTGATCGCGACACTTACTGCGTGGTAGCGCGCGTCGGGTGGGCCCCCCTTCGTGCTGGGTGGAGGTATCCGGGGCGGGTGGAGGTGTCTCGACGCGCTGGGGCGCGTCCCATCACCTCCACCGAACCCGCGTCATCACCCGGTGGAGGTATCCGCACGCGCTGGGGCGCGGCCCATCACCTCCACGGAACCCGCGTCATCACCCGGTGGAGGTATCCGCACGCGCTGGGGCGCGTCCCATCACCTCCAGCCGACTCGTTCACCTCCACCCAGGCACCCGGTCACGGGCGACGAGCCAGGTGCGGACGAGCCAGATGCGGACGAGCCAGGTGTGCCGACGTGCCAGGCGCCGACGAGCCAGGTGTGCCGACGTGCCACGCGCTGCAGCGTCAGGGGGCGCAGCGTCAGGTGCGGGCGGGCCCCGGGGTGAAGACCTCGCGCGCCCCACCACCGGGGCCCACGAGCACGGGGGTGTTGTCGATGAGGCGGGTGGTGCCGACCCGGGCAGCGACCGCCAGCAGCGCCTCGCCCTTGTACCACTCGGGCACGTCCTCGAGCGTCTCCGGATGCACCAGCACCAGGTAGTCGACCAGCGCCAGCGGCTCGTGCACCAGCACCTCGCGTGCCGCCCGGCGGATCGCCGACGGACCTTCCTCGGCCCGCTCGGCACCGGCCCGCAGCGCCTGCGACAGGCACAGCGCCACCTCGCGGTCGCTCTCGGAGAGGTAGGTGTTGCGGCTGCTCATCGCCAGCCCGTCACCCTCGCGCACAGTGGGCACCGAGACCACACCGGCGGGCAGGTCGAGGTCGCGGACCATCCGACGGATCAGCAGCAGCTGCTGGGCGTCCTTCTGCCCGAAGTAGAAGCGGTCGCCGCCGGTGAGGTGGATGAGCTTGGCGACGACGGTGAGCATCCCGTCGAAGTGCCCCGGCCGGGACTGCCCCTCGAGCACGTCGCCGAGCGGCCCGGCCGCGATCCGCACCCCGGGGTCGCCGTCCGGGTAGACCACGTCCGGGGTGGGCGCGAAGACGAGGTCGACCCCTTCCTCCTGGCAGATCGCCATGTCCGCGTCGAAGGTGCGCGGGTACTTCGACAGGTCCTCCTTGGGCGCGAACTGCAGCGGGTTGAGGAAGATCGAGACGATGACGTGCTGGGCCTGCTGCCGGGCGGTGCGGATCAGCCGGGCGTGGCCCTCGTGCAGCGCGCCCATGGTCATGACGACGGCGACGTCACCGTCGCCGAGCGCCTGGCGGGCCGGGACCAGCTCGGCCCGGGTGCGTGCGACCACCGGGGTGGTCGGCCGCGGCGGGTGGGTCATGGGCGCTCCTGATCGAGGGTGGTCAGCACGTCGCGGGCGAGGTCGGCGCGCAGCCGGCCGTCACGGGAGGCACGCTGGGCGGTGGCGCGGGCGAGAGCGGTGTATGCGGCCGGGAGGTCCGGCGCCAGGTCGGCGAGCTCGTGCAGGTGCGCGGCCACCGTACCGGCGTCGCCGCGGGCCACCGGTCCGGTCCGCGCGGCGTCACCGCTGGCCAGGGCGTTGTCCAGGCTCGCCTGGAGCAGCGGGCGCAGCACCCGGTCGGCCGGCTCGATGCCGGCGCTGGTCAGCACCTCCATGGCCTGCGCGACGAGGGTGACCAGGTGGTTCGAGCCGTGCGCCAGCGCCGCGTGGTAGCGGCCGCGGGCGGCCTCGGGCACCCAGACCGGTTCACCACCGATCTCGACGACCAGCGCCTCGGCGACCGGGCGCAGCGGCTCCGGGGTGGTGATCCCGAAGCAGCACTCGGGCAGGCGGGCGAGGTCCACGGACGTCCCGGTGAAGGTCATCGCCGGGTGGATCGCCAGCGGCAGCACCTGCTGGGCCGCCGCCGGGGCGAAGGGGGCCAGCCCGTGCCGGCCCGAGGTGTGCACCGCCATCTGGCCCGGCACCCAGGTGCCGGTGGCGGCCAGCCCGGCGACGAGGTCGCTCAGGGCGTCGTCCGGCACCGCGAGCAGCACCAGGTCGGCGGCGGCGACCACCTCCGGGACGGCGCGCAGCGGCACCCCGGGCAGCAGCAGCTCGGCCCGGTCCCGGGAGGCGTCCGAGACGGCGGAGGCCGCGACGACGTCGTGGCCGGCCGCGCGCAGCGCCGCACCCAGCACGGCACCGACCCGGCCGGCGCCGACGACGCCGACGCGCAGGGTCGGACGGGCGGGGGTGGTCACGGCGGGCCACGCTACCGCTCCCCCGCCCCTGGGCTGGCACCCTGAGGCGGGCGGCCGGCGCCGGGTGACGCTGTCGGGCCGCCGGGTCGAGAGGTCGGGACGTGGCACCGGCCGGCACGAGCGGACCGACGCGCGGACGGACGGAGGAGCGGATGCGCAGCTGGCAGCAGGCCTGGCACGACTCCCTCTACGGTCCGGACGGCTTCTACCGCGCGGCCGGCGGTCCGGCCGCGCACTTCACCACGAGCACCCACGGCGAGCGCGGCCACGTCCTGGCCGCCGCGCTGCTCGGCCTGGCGCGGGAGGTCGGCGCGGGCACGATCGTCGACCTGGGCGCCGGGCGCGGCGAGCTGCTGACGGCGCTGGCGAGCGCCGCCCCCGACCTGCGGCTCACCGGCGTCGACGTGGTCGAGCGTCCGGGCTCCCTGCCGGAGCGGGTCGTCTGGCACCGCTCCCCCGGCGGCGCCGAGCTGCCCGACCTGCCGGGTGCCGCGACCGACGACGCCCTCGTCGTCGCCCACGAGTGGCTGGACGTCGTGCCGTGCCCGGTCGCCGAGGTCGACGTCGAGGGCGCGCTGCGCGAGGTGCATATCGACGACGACGGCCGCGAGACGCTCGGCGAGCCGCTGACCGGCGGCGACCGGGAGTGGGCCGGGCGCTGGTGGCCGACGACGACCCCCGGCGCACGCGTCGAGGTGGGCCGGGCCCGCGACGACGCCTGGGCCGAGATGCTCGACACCTGGCGCCCGGCGGCCGCGGTGGCGATCGACTACGGGCACACCCGCGCGACCCGGCCGGAGGGCGGCAGCCTCGTCGGCTACCGGGCCGGTCGTCAGGTGCCGCCGGTGTCCGACGGACGCGCCGACCTCACCGCGCACGTGGCCGTCGACTCCCTTCCCCAGCATCGGCGCCTGGACCAGGCGGAGGCGGTGCGGCGGTGGGTGCCGCAGGCCGCTCCCCCGGACCCGGGGCTGGCCCGCACCGACCCGGCGGTCTACCTGCGGGCGGTGTCGGCGCGCAGCGCCCGCACCGCGCTGGTGCAGGGTCCGGCGGGCGGCTTCAGCTGGGTGATCTGGTGCCCGACGTGGTCGCCGTCCCCTCCGGTGGGGTGAGCACCGGCAGCAGCGCCTCGGCGATGAGGTCCATGCCGGCCGGGGCGGGGTGGAGCGCGTCCCGGTAGATGCCCTCGGCCGCGTCGTCGACGGTCGGCAGCGCCTCGCTGAGGTCGACGTAGGCCACCCCGCGGTCCACCGAGGCCGCCTCGGCCATCGCCGCCAGGTAGTCCTGCCACGGGTGCACGAACGCCCCCTCCGGCGGGTGGAAGAGCCCGACGAGCAGCACCGGGGCGTCGATCCCCCGCTGCCGGACCTGTCGCACGAGGGTGTCGACATCGTCGGCGAAGGTCGCCGGGTCGGTCCCGGCCCCGGCGTCGTTGAAGCCCAGCGGCACGAGCACGAGCTCCGGGTCGGCGCCCAGGCTGTCGTCGAGGTAGGAGGGGCTGCGCACCACCTCGTGCAGGCGCACCCCGGAGCGGGCGGCGTCGAGGACGTGCACGCACCGCTCCCGGTCGTCGCGGTAGGGACGCAGGTCGGTGACCGTCACCGGCCCGCCCCCCGCGGCCGAGACGTTGCGGACCTGCACCCGGTGCTCCCCGGCGCCCAGGTCCGCGGACGACCAGACCTCGCGCCGGCCTTGCTCGGTGGACGCTGCGGTCGTCGTTGCCAGCCCGCCGGCACGCGTCGCCGGCGAGCCGTCGACCCGCACCTGCAGCCGACCCCCGCCGGGCACGGTGCGGTAGCCGACGTCGACCTGACGCGCGTCCACGGTCCAGGTCAGGGTGGCCCCCGGCCGCAGGGTCAGGGCCCGTCCTCCCGGGCCCAGCCCCGGCGCCTCCGCGACGTCGCCGGTCGTGGCCGGGTCGGGCAGGCTGGTGGCGCGGTAGTCCGGCGGGACGCTCGAGCTCGTGCCGTGCCAGCCGGCCGCGCCGGTGGGGCAGCCCGGCGCCACGCGCTCCCGCAGACCGTGCTGCAGCTGGTCCAGCCAGCGCCGCTCCAGCCGCCCGGTCAGCCCGGAGCCCTCGCTCACCGAGTCCCCGAGCACGACCATCTCGGCCGGCTGCTCCGCCGAGGCACCGGCCGCCGAGAACCACGGGCGCAGCGCCTCCTGCGCGACGACGTCGACCTGGCCCGCGGACACCCCGCCGTCGCCGCCGTCGCCGTCGTCCCCGCCGTCGCCGCTCGTGCCGCACCCGGCCAGGCCCACCGCCAGCGCGGCGGCGGCCGGGAGCAGCCGACGGCTCATGACGGGTCGAGCACCAGCTCGGCGAAGCCGCGCAGCACGAAGGTCGGGCGCCGGGTCGCCGAGGCCACGCGCAGCCGCGGGTGCCGGGTGAGCAGCGCCCGCGCGGCCTGCTGCATCTCCAGCCGGGCCAGCGGGGCGCCGAGGCAGAAGTGGATGCCGAGGCCGAAGGCGAGGTGCGGGTTCGGGTCGCGCGCCGGGTCGAAGGTGGCCGGCTCGGCGAAGACCTCCGGGTCCCGGTTGGCGGCGCCGAGCAGGGTGATGACCTTCTCCCCCTCGCGCACCTCCGTGCCGGCCACGGTGAGGTCCTGGGTGGCGGTGCGCTCGAAGAGGTGCAGCGGGCTGTCGTGGCGCAGCATCTCCTCGACGAAGAGGGCCCGGGCGGTCGGGTCGGTGACGTCGACCTCCGGGCTGCCGGCGGCCAGCCAGGAGTGGATGCCGTTGCCCAGGCCGTTGACGCTGGCCTCGTGGCCGGCGTTGAGCAGCAGCACCACGGTGGCGACGAGCTCGTGCCGGCTGAGCCGGTCACCGGCGTCGCGGGCGGCGACGAGGTCGGAGAGCAGGTCGTCGCCGGGGTGGCGGGCACGGTGGTCGGCCAGCGTGTCGGTGTACTCGGCGAACTCCCGGCTGGCCTGCTGCGCGGCCGCCCGCTCGGCCTCGCTCGGGTCGACCTCGTACATCTTGACGATGGCCTGGCTCCACGGCCGGAGCAGGTGCCGGTCGGCCTCCGGCCAGTCGAGCAGCTCGGCGATGACGGTCACCGGCAGCGGTTCGGCGACGGTCTCGATGAGGTCGAAGGGGGCCGACCCGGCCGCCTCGACGAGCTCGTCGGCGATCCGGGCGATCCGCGGCTCCAGCCGGGCGACGTGCCCACGGTTGAAGGCGCCGGCCACGAGGCGACGCAGCCGGGTGTGCTTCGGCGGCTCGCTGTCGAGGATGGAGTCGGCGTGCAGCCAGTTGAAGGTGGCCCAGTCGGCCTCCGGCTCGCGCGGGGTGAAGATCCGACCGAGCCGACGGTCACGCAGCACCGCGGAGACCTCGGCGTGGCCGGCCGCGACGTAGCCGCCGAGCCCGGGCTGCCAGGTCAGCGGCCCCTGGGCGCGCAGCGCGTCCAGGTGCGGGTAGGGGTCGGCGACGACCCCGGGGTCGGTGAGGTCCAGCGGCGCGGCAGGGGCGGTCATGTCCCGATCGTGCCAGGCGCCGCGGGACGGCCGGTCCGCGGCACGGGCACGGCATGCACGGGCACGGCATACTCGCGGCATGGCCGAGCAGCGCACCCTCGACGTCGGGATCGGCGACGGCGCCCTGGCCAGCGCCGAGATGGTGCTCAACGTCGGCCCGCAGCACCCGGCGACGCACGGGGTGCTGCGGCTGCAGCTGGTGCTCGACGGCGAGCGGATCGTCTCGGCCGAGCCGGTCATCGGTTACATGCACCGCGGCGCGGAGAAGCTCTTCGAGGTCCGCGACTACCGGCAGATCACCGTGCTGGCGAACCGGCACGACTGGCTCTCCGCCTTCGGCAACGAGCTCGGCGTCGTCCTCGGGGTGGAGGCCATGCTCGGCATGGAGGTGCCCGAGCGCGCGGTCTGGGCGCGCACCCTGCTGGCCGAGCTGAACAGGGTGCTCAACCACCTCATGTTCCTCGGCTCCTACCCGCTGGAGCTCGGCGCGATCACCCCGATCTTCTACGCCTTCACCGAGCGCGAGGAGATCCAGGCCGTCATGGAGGAGGTCTCCGGCGGGCGGATGCACTACATGTTCAACCGGGTCGGCGGCCTCAAGGAGGACCTGCCGGCCGGCTGGCTGGGCCGGGTCGAGGCGGCGGTCGCCACGGTGCGCGAGCGGCTGCCCCGGCTGGAGTCGATGCTCGTCGGCAACGAGATCCTCCAGGGGCGGACGAAGGGGGTCGGCGTGCTCGACCCGGCGACCGTCCTCGACTTCGGGGTCAGCGGACCGATCGCCCGGGCCAGCGGGGTGGACATGGACCTGCGCCGGGACGCGCCCTACCTCGCCTACGGCGAGCTCTTCGCCGAGGGCGGGCCGGGACGGGTGGTCACCCGCACCGCCGGCGACTGCCTGGCCCGGCTCGAGGTGCTGCTGGAGCAGACCCACGTCAGCCTCGACCTGGCCGAGGCGTGCGTGGCGCGGCTGCGCGAGCTGCCGGCCGGGCCGGTGAACCAGCGGCTGCCGAAGGTGCTCAAGGTGCCCGAGGGCGACCGCTACACCGCCACCGAGAACCCGCTCGGCCTCAACGGCTACCACCTCGTCTCACGGGGTGAGAAGACGCCGTGGCGGCTGAAGCTGCGCTCGGCCTCCTTCAGCAACGTCCAGGTGCTGACCGAGATGCTGCCCGGGACACTGGTGGCCGACATGGTGGCCATCCTGGGCTCGATGTTCTTCGTCGTCGGCGACGTCGACAAGTAGCGCCGCAGGTCAACCCGCTCGGCGCGGAGCCTTGTGGTCTTGTTGCCTCGCGGGTAAGTTCCGCCGTGTCCGACACGAGGGCCGGGGCCGTGATGCGCCGTGCGCCCGCTTCACACGCAGGATCATTACGCAAGGGGAGAACACTCTATGGCCAAGCGACACACCACCCGCATCTCCGCGGGCGCTGCCGCCGTCCTGGGCCTCGGTGCCGCCGGCATCGGCTTCGCCACGCCCGCCCAGGCCGTCTCGGCCGACATCGCCTACTCGTGCGAGGTCTCCGACCTCGGCATCCAGTTCGAGGACCCGTGGAACGTCAACCTCGACGTCGACGTCCCCGAGCAGGTCGAGCCCGGCGAGGAGATCCCGGCCCCGGCGATCGTCGCCACCGTGACCCCGGGCGCCGACGCCCAGGAGCGGCTGCGCCAGCTCGAGGTCCAGACGGTCGAGGGCCCGAGCACCGCCGCCTACACCGTCGACGGCGAGGAGCGCTCGGTCGAGCTGGAGACCCCGCTCACCGAGGTGCCGGAGAGCGGCGACCTCGTCGTCGAGGCCACCGGCACCGGTGACGCGGAGACCGCGCCCGCCGAGGACGGCACCATCGAGATCGCCGCCGGGGACTTCACCTCGACGCTGACCACCGACACCGGCTTCGTCCTCAACGTCGCCTGCACGGCCCCCGACGAGAACGCGGTCGGCACCATCCAGGTCGGCGAGGCCACCGAGCCCGAGCCGTCCGACGACGACTCCGAGAGCCCGTCCGACGACGACTCCGAGAGCCCGTCCGACGACGACTCCGACAGCCCGTCCGACAACTCCAGCAGCCCCTCTGACGACACCTCGGAGGAGCCGGCCCCAGAGGTCAACGACTGGTTCACCGAGCCGTCGACCCTGCCGATCACCGACAGCCAGGACGCCTTCACCGTCGAGGGCACCGCCTCCGAGGACGGCACCCTGACCGTGCAGCTCCTCGACGCGGACAAGAACGTCCTGGAGACCTACACCTGGGACGTCGAGGAGGGGAGCAACTCGCGTGACTTCGACTTCGTCGAGGGCACCGACTACGTCCGGATCATCAGCGCCGACTGCGTCGACGCCAACGGCGCGACCGAGGAGGACGTGAACAGCGGCTGCAACGTCGAGTACTACGCCCCCTGGGCCGAGATCAGCGACGGCAGCAGCTCCAGCGTGACCAGCGTGGCCGGTGACGGCAGCGACGACGGTGCCGCGGCCCCGCAGACCCCGGGCGTCGTCCAGACCGACGCGCTGCAGCGGGTCGAGCCGGCCGAGGGCAGCAACGCGGCCGCCTTCGCCCTGGGCGGTCTGCTCATGGCCGGCGCCGCCGCCGGCTCGGTGGTCGTCGTCCGCCGCCGCAACGCCGCTCAGCACTGAGCCTGACTCAGCACTGAGCTGCACCGGTCGACCTGATCGGGCCGTCGGCCCGGGAGCCCCTCTCCCGGCCCGGCGGCCCGATCGCCGTCCGGGGCCGACACCCAGAGAACCCTCAGGGTGAGCACGTAGCCTCACCCGCCGACACCCGCATCGCGAACGCGCCCGCAAGGAGCACCCGTGGCCGAGCAGCCCGAGAGCACCCCCTCCACCCGCCAGGAGCGCGGTGAGCGGCGCCGCGGCTACCGTCGGCGCACCGCCGTCATCGCCGCCGTCGTCGCCGCCCTCGTGGCCGTGGCCACCGGCGGTGTGTGGTGGGCGGTCTCCGACGACGGGCAGGGCACCGCGGTCGACCCCGGCACCTACGTCGACCCCAGCGACATCGAGCGCAGCACCTCCCCCTCGGCCACCTCGTCGAGCTCGTCCAGGAGCTCGAGCAGCTCGGCCAGCTCGTCCTCCCCCTCCAGCAGCAGCGCCACCAGCAGCTCGGGCAGCGCCGCGCCCGCGGGCTCGGCCCCGGACGGCCAGCCGACCCGCGTCCAGGTCACCTCGGGCGGCCTGGACGTCATCGACGCCAGCCTGCAGGCCACCTACCTCGACGCCCAGAACGTGCTGGCGCCGCCCTTCGGCGTGGCCGGCTGGTACGCCGAGGAGGGCTGGCCCAAGCCGGGCCACCAGGGCTCCAGCATCCTCGTCGGGCACATCAACCAGGGCGGCGAGCCGGACGTCTTCTGGAACCTGCCCCAGGTGAAGGTCGGCGACGTCGTCACCGTCACCTACGGCTCCGGCTCGACGGTGAAGTTCAAGATCACCCGCTCCGAGGCGGCCTCGAAGGCGGCCGTGCCCCAGGACGACTCGATCTGGGACCACGACGCCGCCCAGCCGCAGCTGCGGCTGATCACCTGCGACCCGACGACCCCGCTCGAGGGCGGGCACTACGAGGGCAACTGGGTGGTCTGGGCCGACGAGATGGTCGCCTGACCCGGTCGGTCCCCGGGCCGCCAGCACTCAGGCCGACGGGCGCGACCGTCGCTGCTCGCCGTCCTCGCCCTCGTCGTCGTCCTCGACGATCCGGCACCAGGACTGCACGATCAGCCCGGCGCCCGCGACGAGCAGCCCACCAAGCCCGGCGAGGGCGTCCCACAGGGCGATCGTGCCGCGGCCCCCGAAGTCGAGGTCGGGCAGCAGCACCAGCGCCTGGCCGAGGTAGCCGCCGCCGACCACCGCGCCGGTGAGCGCGCTCGCCTGGGCCAGCGCGAGGATCCGTGCGGCCAGCAGCGGCTCGACCCGGGCCTGACCGCGCTGGTGACGGCGCATCCGCCAGCCCATGACGAGCACGACGACCGCCATGGCCAGCAGCAGACCGGCCGCCAGCCAGGTGACCCGCAGCGGCTGGTTGCCGGCGTCCAGCCACCAGCGGCCGACGACCCAGGAGAGGCCGGTGGCGATGACCGCGAGCAGCAGCAACGAGCCGGCGCGCAGCCCGGACCTCAGCACGAGGGGTCCCCGGCGTCCGCCCAGCGGGCGACCAGCGGCATCGGCCGCACCCCGCTGGTGTCCATGCCCTCGACCAGCGCGTCGACCCGGACCACCTGCTCGCCGACCCGGAGCACGGCGTCGGGGTCGGCCGACAGCCACGGCACGAGGACGAAGGCGCGCTCGTGGGCGCGCGGGTGCGGCAGGGTGAGCACGTCGTCGGCGCTGCGGGTGTCCGTGTCGTCCCGCGGGTCGCCGTGCTGGATCAGGTCGAGGTCGAGGGTGCGCGGCCCCCACCGGACCTCGCGGGTCCGGCCGAAGAGCGCCTCGATCTCGTGCAGCCGGGCCAGCAGCGCGCCGGGCTGCAGGGCCGTGCCGAGCAGCACCACGGTGTTGACGTAGGGCGGCTGCTCCGGGCCGCCGACCGGGTCGCTGAGCACGAGGTCACCGACGGCGAGCACGTCGCCGAGGGCGTCCAGGTGGTCGAGCGCCGCGAGCACTCCCTGCTGCGGGCTCGCCGGCTCGTCCCCGTCGTCCACGGTCCCCGGTGCCTGGTGGGGCAGGTTCGCCCCGAGCGCGACGACCGCGACCCGCATCGGCCGGGACCGGCGCAGGGTCACCGCGACGTCGACGAAGGGGACCCCAACCGGGGCCTGCGGCTTGTGCACGGTCACCTCGACGCGCTGCACGGCCTCGTGGGCCAGCGCGTCGTCGGCGATCTGCCCGGCGAGGGTCTCGATGAGGTCCAGCGCGGGCCCCTCGACGCGGCGCACGACGTCGGCGGCGACGTCGGCGTAGCTGACCGTGCGGGTGAGGTCGTCGGTGGCCGCCGCGTCGGCGAGGTCGAGGTGCAGCACGACGTCGACGACGAACTCCTGCCCGTCGCGCTTCTCGTGGTCCAGCACCCCGTGGTGCCCACGGGCGCGGACCCCGGTGAGGGTGATGGTGTCACCGGTGGTGGTGTCTCCGGTGGTGATGTCACTGAGCAGCTCACCGCTGGTGACGCCGACGCTGCCGGCGCCGCCGGTCATCGCGCACCCGCCAGGGCGGCGGCGACGTCCAGGGCGTCGCGGGAGGCCTGCACGTCGTGCACCCGGACCCCCCAGACGCCGGCGTGGGCCACCGCCGCGGTGGTCACCGCGGTCGCCACGTCCCGCTCGTCCAGCGGTCGCTCGGTGCCCTCGGATCGCCCGACCGCGCCGAGGAAGGTCTTGCGCGAGGTGCCGACGAGCACCGGCAGGCCGAGGTCGACGACCCGGGCCATCCCGGCGAGCAGCTGCCAGTTGTGCTCGGCGGTCTTGGCGAAGCCGATGCCCGGGTCGAGCACCAGCCGCTCGCGCCGCATCCCGGCCGCCAGCAGCGCCTCGACCCGGTCGGTCAGCTCTCGGCAGACGTCGGCGACGACGTCGTCGTAGCGGGCCCGGGACTGCATGTCGTGGCTGTGCCCGCGCCAGTGCATGACGACGAAGGGGACGTCCGCCGCGGCCACGACGGCCGGCATCTGCGGGTCGGCCAGCCCGCCGCTGACGTCGTTGACGATCGCCGCCCCGGCGGCCACCGCCTGCTCGGCGACGGCGGCCCGCATCGTGTCCACCGAGACGGTGACCCCCTTCGCCACCAGGGCGGTGACGACCGGGATCACCCGGCGCAGCTCCTCGGCCTCGTCCCGGCGCTGCGCGCCGGGGCGGGTGGACTCCCCGCCGACGTCGACGACCTGGGCGCCGTCGGCGACCAGCTCGAGCCCGTGACGCACGGCGGCGTCGGTCTCGACCCAACGACCGCCGTCGGAGAAGGAGTCCGGGGTGACGTTGAGGACGCCCATGAGCAGCGGCTCGCCCCGGGCGGCGGTGGTGGGCGTCGTCACCGGGCGCCACCGGTGAGCAGCGCCATCGCCTCCGCCCTCGTCGTGGGGTCGCGCAGCGCCCCGCGCACCGCCGAGGTGATCGTCGTGGCGCCGGGCTTGCGCACCCCGCGCATCGACATGCACAGGTGCTCGGCCTCGACGACGACGATGACGCCCTGCACGTCGAGGTGGTCGACGAGGGCGTCGGCGACCTGCGAGGTCAGCCGCTCCTGCACCTGCGGTCGCTTGGCGTAGACGTCGACGAGGCGGGCCAGCTTGCTCAGGCCGGTGACCTTGCCGGTGGGCCCGGGCAGGTAGCCGATGTGGGCGCGCCCGTGGAAGGGCACCAGGTGGTGCTCGCAGGTGGAGTAGATGTCGATGTCGCGGACGATGACCAGCTCGTCGTGCTCCAGGTCGAAGGTGGTCGCCAGCAGCTCGCCGGCGTCCTCGTGCAGCCCGGAGAAGACCTCGGCGTAGGCCCGGGCCACCCGGCCGGGGGTCTCGACGAGGCCGTCCCGGTCGGGGTCCTCGCCGACCGCCAGCAGGATCTCGCGGACGGCCGCCTCGATCCGGGGCAGGTCGACCGGGCTGGAGGCACCCGCCGGTGCCACGCCGTTCACCGGCAGCTCGCTGCTCACCGGTGCCTCAGCGGGGGTCGTCGGGGTCGACGCGACCGTCCTCGGGGAGCTCGCGCACCTCGGTGGGCGGGCGCTCCTCGAGCCGCGGGTCGGCGCCCTCCTGGGCGGCCTCGTCGATCGCCGCGACGGTGCCCGGGTCGCCCTGCTGGGCGCCGACACCGGCCGGCGGAGCACCGGTGGGGCTGCTGCCGTTGCGGGCGTGCTGCAGCTCCTGGTCGCGGCGCCGCATCGCCTCCTGCTCGGCCGGGGTGAGCACCGGCGGCTTGTCGGAGAGGTAGCGCGACTCGCTGGAGAGCCAGGTCGGGCGCGGCGGGCGCTTGCGCACGTCCTCGAAGACCGCGGCGATCTCCTTCGGGCCGAGGGTCTCGTGCTCCAGCAGCTCCAGGACGAGCCGGTCGAGGACGTCCCGGTTGTCGTTGAGGGCGTGCCAGGCCTCGTCGTGGGCGGCCTCGATGAAGCGGCGCACCTCCTCGTCGACGATCCCGGCGATCTCCTCGCTGTAGTCGCGCTGGTGGCCCATGTCGCGGCCGAGGAAGACCTCGCCCTGGCTCTGGCCGAGCTTGACCGCACCGACCCGCTCGCTCATGCCGAACTCGGTGACCATCTTGCGGGCCATCGCGGTGGCCTTCTCGATGTCGTTGGCCGCGCCGGTGGTGGGGTCGTGGAAGATGATCTCCTCCGCGACCCGGCCGCCGAGGGCGTAGGCCAGCTGGTCGAGGATCTCGTTGCGGGTGGTGGAGTACTTGTCGTCGGTCGGCAGCACCATCGTGTAGCCGAGCGCGCGGCCCCGGGGCAGGATCGTCACCTTCGCCACCGGGTCGGTGTGGTTCATCGCGGCAGCGACCAGCGCGTGCCCGCCCTCGTGGTAGGCGGTGATCTTGCGCTCCTGGGCGCTCATGATCCGGGTGCGCTTCTGCGGCCCGGCCATCACCCGGTCGATCGCCTCGTCGAGGGTCTTGTCGTCGATGAACTGGGCGTCGCTGCGGGCGGTCAGCAGCGCGGCCTCGTTGAGCACGTTGGCCAGGTCCGCGCCGGTCATGCCGGGGGTGCGACGGGCCACCGCGAGCAGGTCCACGCCGGGCGCCATCGGCTTGCCGGAGGCGTGCACCTCGAGGATCCGGTGGCGGCCGATCATGTCCGGGGCCTCGACCGCGATCTGCCGGTCGAAGCGGCCCGGGCGCAGCAGCGCCGGGTCGAGGATGTCCGGGCGGTTGGTGGCGGCGATGAGGATGACGTTGGTCTTGACGTCGAAGCCGTCCATCTCCACGAGCAGCTGGTTCAGCGTCTGCTCGCGCTCGTCGTGCCCGCCGCCGAGGCCGGCGCCGCGGTGGCGGCCGACGGCGTCGATCTCGTCGACGAAGACGATCGCCGGGGAGTTCGCCTTGGCCTGCTCGAAGAGGTCACGCACCCGGGAGGCACCGACACCGACGAACATCTCGACGAAGTCGGAGCCGGAGATGGAGTAGAAGGGCACCCCGGCCTCGCCGGCCACGGCACGGGCCAGCAGGGTCTTGCCGGTGCCGGGCGGACCGTAGAGCAGCACGCCCTTCGGGATCTTGGCGCCGACCGCCATGAACTTGCTCGGCTCCTGCAGGAACTCCTTGATCTCGTGGAGCTCCTCGACCGCCTCCTGGGCCCCGGCCACGTCGTCGAAGGTGACCTTCGGGGAGTCCTTGGGGGCGAGCTTGGCCTTGGACTTGCCGAACTGCATGACCTTGTTGCCGCCCTGCGCCTGGCTCATGATGAACCAGAAGAGGCCGACGAGCAGCAGCAGCGGCAGCAGCGAGAAGAGCACCGAGCCCCAGATGCTCGGGTGCTCGATGGTGTCGTTCTGGACGCCGGGGACGTTCTCCTCGACCAGCGCGAGCATCTCGTCGGAGCGGGCGTCGATGAACTCGGTCTCGACCTTCGTCGCGTCCTCCACGGCCTCGCCGTCGGAGTAGGTCTGTCCCTCCTTGAGGTCCATCTGCAGCACGTTGTCGCTGGTCATGTGCACGTCCTGGACCTGCTCGTCGCGCAGCAGAGTCTGGGCGGCGGAGGTGTCGATGCGCTCGTAGCCGCCGTTGCCCTGGAGGGAGAACATCAGGACGAAGGCGCTGATCAGCAGCAGCGCCCAGAAGGCGGGCGAACGGAAGATCTTCTTGGCGTTCATGTATCTGGGGTCCGGCCCCGGCTTCCTGCTCGACGACGTGCGGCGGTCGGCGGCCGCGACGGGTGATCAGGACGAAACTACCTGACACCTACCGGAGGGTCGCCTTCAGCATGCCAACGCCCTCCCCCGGTGCCGTGTTCCCGCGCGGGCGCCCGGGCCGGACCACCCGCACGTCGGGGACCGTCCACCGTCGCCGCGAGCGAGCGCATCCCGTCGCCTCAGGTCGGGGCGAGGCACCTGGTTGCGCTCACTCAGCCCGCGCACGGACCGCCCTGTGGCCGACCGGGACGACCCTGGACCGCGCTGATCTAGACGACGGTGACCTCGGCCTCGATCCGGATGTCCGAGGTGAGCGAGCGGGCGATGAAGCACTCCCGGTGAGCGACCTCCAGCAGGTGCCGCACCCGCCGGTCGACCTCGTCCGCGGAGCGCTCGCCGGCCCGGACGGTGACCACCGGGCGCAGCACGATCGTGGTGACCCGCAGCGGCGGGTCGTCCTCGGGCATCTCGGCCACGGCGTCGTCGGTGTAGCCGAGGACGTCCAGCCGGGCCCGGGCGGCGACGGCGAGGAAGGAGAGCAGCTGGCAGGAGCTGGCCGCGGCCAGCAGCAGCTCCTCGGGGTTGGTCAGCGCCGGATCACCGCGGAAGGCGGGGTCGGCGCTGGCCTCGACGTCGAGGCCGTGCTCCCCGGTGCGGGAGACCCGGTGGGTCCGCCCGTAGCCCTCGTAGCCGACGCCGGTGCTGCCGGACCAGTCCAGCCGGGTCGCGTAGCGGTGCGTCGCTGAAGGCATCGGCGGCAGCCGCTCGGGTTCTCTCTGCGTCTTCTCTCTGCGTCGCTCAGGAGTACACGTGCGGGGCGAGGGTGGCCACCTCGCGCAGGTTGCGGTAGCCCTCGTCGAAGTCCAGCCCGTAGCCGACGACGAACTCGTTGGGGATGTCGAAGCCCACCCAGCGGGTGTCGATCTCCACCTTCGCCGCGTCCGGCTTGCGCAGCAGGGTGAGGATCTCGACCGAGGCGGGGCTGCGGGAGAGCAGGTTCGCCCGGATCCAGCTCAGCGTCAGGCCGGAGTCGATGATGTCCTCGACGATGAGCACGTGCTTGCCGGTGATGTCGGCGTCGAGGTCCTTGAGGATGCGCACCACGCCGGAGGACTTGGTGCCCGAGCCGTAGCTGCTCACCGCCATCCAGTCCATCGGGACCGAGCCCGGCAGGTGCCGCATGAGGTCGGCCATCACCATGACCGCGCCCTTGAGGACGCCGACGAGGAGGACGTCCTGGCCGTCGTCGTAGTGCGCCCACACCTGCTCGGCGAGCTCGGCCAACCGGGCCTGGATCTCCTCCTCGGTGATGAGCACGCGGGCGAGGTCGTCCTGGATGTCTGCGGCGTCCACGACGCTCATTCAACCCGAGGTGACCGCCCGAGGAGAAGGCGGGCGCCCTGTCGGCTGCCGCGCACCCTGCCGGGCAGGTGCAGCGGGCCCTGGCCGCGCCAGTCGACGAGCAGCCGATCCACCTCGGCCACGTGGGCCGCAGAGAGCTGCCCCGGTGGGCAGCCCACCCGCAGCAGCAGGGTCCGCAGCACCCGGGTGCGCAGCGCCTCCGGCAGGGCGGCGAGCGCCTCGACCGGCGCCTCGACCGGAGCGTCCGGCGAGGCGTCGACCGGCGCCGCGCGGGCATCGTCCTCCGCCTCCAGCCGCGCCAGCGCGTCCGCGGCCAGGCCGTCCAGCAGGTCGGCGTCCGCGCGCAGCAGGTCGGCCGAGCGGGCCAGCGCCGCCGGCAGCCCCGGCCCGAGCGCGCCCTCCAGGTCACCCAGCACCTGGCGGACCCGCACCCGGGCGTAGCGGGGGTCGGCGTTCATCGGGTCCTGCCAGGGATGCAGTCCCAGCGCCGCGCAGACCGCCCGGGTGGTCTCCCGGGGGATGTCGAGGAAGGGGCGCCGGTAGCGGCCGCGTGCCGCCGGAATCCCGGCCAGAGAGCGCGCCCCGGAGCCCCGGGTCAGGCCCAGCAGGACCTGCTCGGCCTGGTCGTCCCGGGTGTGGCCGAGCAGCACCAGGTCGGCACCGGCCTCCTCCGCGACCGCGTCCAGGGCCGCGTAGCGCGCCGTCCGCGCGGACGCCTCCGGCCCGTCGCCGGTCTCGTGGACCGAGGCGCCGACGACCCGGACGGGGTCGAGACCGAGCCGTCGGCAGGTCTGCGCGGCGGTGGCGGCAGCGGCGCCCGAGCCGGGCTGCAGGCCGTGATCGACGATCACCGCCCCGGCCCGCACGTCGCGCGGACCGGCCTCGCGGACCAGCGCCGCCGCGAGCGCCAGCGAGTCCGCTCCCCCGCTGACGGCGGCCAGGACCAGCGGCCCCTGCACCCCGTCGACCTCCACCCCGTCGACAGGGGGCGGCGTCGTGACCGGATCGGAGGGGCGCGGCGGCAGCGACGTGGAGAGCACCGCCCGCACCGCGCGGCGCACGTCCGCCTCGGCGGGGGTCCCGGCAGCCACGCTCGGTCTCGGCTCAGCCGTGGATGCGGCCCACCCAGGCGGCCGGGTCGGTGATCTCCCGGGCCGTGGGCAGGGTCTCGGGCGAGGTCCAGACGTGGTTGAAGCCGTCCACGCCGACCCGCTCCTGCACCCCGCGCACGAAGGCGGCGCCGTCCCGGTACTGGCGCATCTTCGCCTCCAGCCCCAGCAGCCGGCGCAGCAGCCGGTCGGCGGCGCCGGCCCCCTTCCGCCGCTGGTCGAAGCGGGCCCGGATGGTGGCGACGCTGGGCACGTGCGCCGGGCCCACGTCGTCCATGACGACATCGGCGTGCCCCTCGAGCAGGGACATGACGGCGGTGAGCTCGGCCATCTTCGCCCGCTGCTCGGGGGTGGCGAAGACGTCGGCCAGGCCCTGCCCCTCGCCGGAGAAGGCCTTGGGCAGCTGGGTGGCCACCTGGCGCATCCGCTCGGTGAGCGCGTCCGGGTCGGGGACGAGGTCGGCGCCCAGCGACTGCGCCTCGGAGACCAGGTGCTCGCGCAGCCACGGCACCGCGGTGAACTGCACCCGGTGCGTCTCCTCGTGCAGGCACACCCAGTAGCGGAAGTCGCGGGGGTCGACGTCGAGCTCGCGCTCGGTGTGCACGAGGTTCGGCGCCACCAGCAGCAGGGCCGGGGTGCCGCCGGGCGCGAGGTCGTACTGGCCGAGCACCTTGGTGGAGAGGTAGGCGAGCATGCCGCCGGCCTCGGCACCGGTGACCTTGCCGCCGATCCGCTGGGCGGTGGCTCCGGGCGCCTTCTTCTGGCTGGCGGCCAGGCGCTCGACGACCGGGTCCAGCAGCGCGGCCATCGAGTCGGCGTTCACCGAGATCCACGTCGGCCGGTCCACCACGAGCGGGGCCGGGGCGTCGCCCGGGGCGCGCAGCCGGGAGGTCTCGGCCACCGGCTCGACGGCCTGCGCGGCCAGCTCGCGGATCTGGCCCACCGCCTGCTGCGCCTCGGCGTGGCTGACGTCCGGTCCGGCCGGCGCGAGCCGTGCCCCGGTGGTCTTGGCGAAGCTCCAGTCGACGTACTGCGTCACGCGCGGCTCCTCATCCTCGGGCGGTCAGATCCTCGCGGGTCGGATCCTCGGGTCGTCAGCGGCAGCCGCACCCGGTGAGCGTGGCCACCGCCCGGTCCAGCACGCTACGGGCACCGATCGTGCCGGTCGAGTCGGGCACCTGGTCGGCGACGATGACGTAGGTCAGCAGCCGCCCGTCGGCGGTGGTCGTGGTCCCGGCCAGGCTGGAGACGCCGGTGAGGGTCCCGGTCTTGGCCCGGGCGACCCCGGCCGCGCCCTGGCTCTCCGGCTCGGTGAAGCGCTCGTCGAGGGTGCCGCTGAGGGCGGCCACCGGCAGGTCGGCCAGCACGCCGCGCAGCCCGCCGCCGTCGCCGGTCACCCCCAGCTCCATGGCGTCCGAGATCGATCGGGCGGTGGCTCGCTGCCCGCGGCTGAGGCCGGAGGCGTCCAGCAGCCGCACCCCGGTCATGTCGGCCCCCGCCTGCTCCAGGGTCGTGGTGATCCAGCCGGCGACGTCGGTGAAGCCCGCCCCGGCGCCGTCGGCGACGGCCGCCTGGCGGGCGAGGTTCTCGGTGAGCGCGTTGTCGCTGTCCTGCAGGGCGAGGGCGAGCACCTCCCCCATCGGCGCCGACTCGACGGAGCCGAGCTCCTCGGCGTCGTCCGGGGCGGCCGTGCGCCAGGTGTCCCCGCCGTCCTCGACGGTGACGCTGACGCCCGCCTCCTCGAGCCGGTCGGCGAAGGCGGAGAGCACCTCCCGCTCGGGGAAGCGCGGCGAGGGGTCGTAGGGCAGCGGCCGCTGCCCGGCCAGCCCGATCATCGTCACGCCCTGGGTGAAGCCGCTGCTGACGTCGGCCATGTCCCAGCTGTCGGGGTAGCGCTCGCCGGCGGCGTAGGTGGCGTCCAGGCGCAGGGTCAGCCCGTCCTGGCGCTCGCCCAGGGACTCCGCGACCTGGTCGGCGAGGTCGGTCAGCCCGGCCCGGCCCTCGACCTTCGTCGGGTCGCCCTCGCCGCGGGCCAGCATGGTGTCCCCGCCGGCGACGAGGACGATCTCGTCCTCGCTCTCCCCTTCGACCACCCGGGTGGTCATGCTCGAGGCGAGGTCGGTGGTCGAGCTGACCGCGGCGGCGCTGAGCAGCTTCTGGGTGGAGGCGACCTGCTGGGTCCGGTCCGCATGGCGCTCGTAGAGCACCTCGCCGGTGTCGCCGTCGCGCACCACCGCACCGACCCGGGAGCCCAGCCAGTCGTCGCCGAGGTCGTCGCGCAGGGCGTCGGCCAGGCCGGAGGTGGTGGGCACCGGGGCGTCGTCGGCCAGCGGGGCGAGCACCGGCTCGTCGGCGACCAGGTCGGGCATCGCCTCCGGCGCGGGCTCGGTGGCCTGCTCCTCGGGGACGGTGATCGGCTGGGGCTGATCGAGGGTGAGCACCCCCGGCACGACGTCGTAGGCGTCGGCGGCGACGTACCCCGCGGCCACGAGCACGACGGCGCTCAGACCACCGATGAGACGACGCACACGATCCCCCTGCCTGTCCGGTCCGATGATGAGAGAGACTGAGCCCCAGAGCCTAAGTCACATCCACCGCAGCGAAGGGAACCGGACGTGGAGTTCGACGTCACCATCGAGATCCCCAAGGGTCAGCGCAACAAGTACGAGGTCGACCACGAGACCGGCCGGATCCGTCTGGACCGCATGCTCTTCACCTCGATGGCCTACCCCAGCGACTACGGCTACGTCGAGGACACCCTCGGCGAGGACGAGGACCCGCTGGACGCGCTGGTGCTGCTCGACGAGCCGACCTGGCCGGGATGCCTGGTGCGGGCGCGGCCGATCGGGATGTTCCACATGCGCGACGAGGCCGGCGGGGACGACAAGATCCTCTGCATCCCGGCCGGGGACCCGCGCAAGGACCACATCCTCGAGCTCGAGGACATCAGCGAGTTCGACCGGCTGGAGATCCAGCACTTCTTCGAGACGTACAAGGACCTCGAGCCCGGCAAGTCCGTCGAGGGCGCCCACTGGGCCGGTCGTCGGGACGCCGAGCGGGTCGTCGAGGAGGCCCTGAAGCGGGCCAGCGACGCCGGCATGACCACCGCCCGCTGGAAGATGCCCTACGGGGAGCCGCCGCAGCAGAACGTCGTGCGGCACAGCGAGGAGGAGATGGACGAGGCCCTGTCCAAGGCTCAGGACACCCTCGCCACCAAGGAGAACCCGCTCAGCGACGAGGACTGACCACCCTCCCCCTTCGCCCTCTGCCCTCTCCCCGCACCCTCATGACGCGGGCTACCACGCAGTAAGTGCTGTGATCGCAGCACTTACTGCGTGGTAGCGCGCGTCGTAGGTGGTCGCGCGTCAGCCGAGGAGCCGCTGCAGGCCGGTCTCGCCGGCGCGCATCATGTGCTCGTGGTTGGCCCGCAGCAGCCGCGGGGCGAGCAGCGCCCCCAGGCGCAGGTGGCGCGCCGCCACCCGGACCTCCTGCCGGTAGTCGGCGCGCGCCCCGCTGCCCTCCTCCGGCACGACGGTGAAGGCGGCGAAGCCGACGAGGTCCCCGGCGATGTCCACCCGCAGCACCCCGCGCGACTCGTCCTGCACCGCCCGCGAGAGCACCAGCCGCAGGCTGACCGGGAGCCGGCTGCGGATGGTCGCGATGCCGTGCTCGTCGCTCAGCCGCTGCACCCCGACGATCTGCGGCCACCAGCGCGGGTAGTCCTCCACCGCGGCCAGCGCGGCGAAGAGGTCCCCCGGCGGGGCAGCCACCCGCCAGGTCGCGTCGAAGGCGAAGTGCGTGCGGCTCACCACCCCAGTGTCGCTGGTCCTCGCGTCGCTGGTCGTTCGCCGTCCCGCCGTGGACACACCCTGTCGCCGCACCCGGGCCGCCGCGTAGCGTCCCTGTCGTGCGCTACGTGAGCCATGACGGCCTGACCTTCGACCTCGACGACGACGGACCCGAGGACGGCGAGGTGGTGCTGCTGCTGCACGGCTGGCCGCAGGACCGCACGGCCTGGGCCAAGATGACGCCTCAGCTCACCGCGCAGGGGCTGCGGGTCATCGCCCCCGACCTGCGCGGCACCTCCCCAGGCGCCCGTCCGCCGCACTACCGCGACTACGAGATGCGTCACCTCGTCGGCGACGCGCTGGCCCTGGTCGACGCCACGGGTGCCGAGCGCGTGCACCTCGTCGGGCACGACTGGGGCGGCGCGCTGGCCTGGGCCTTCGCCGAGCGTCACCCGCAGCGGCTGTCCAGCCTCACCGTCCTGTCCACGGCCCACCCGGCGGCGATGCTCTGGGCCTTCCGGCACGGCGGGCAGTGGAAGCACAGCTGGTACATGGTGGTCTTCGCCCTGCCGAAGGTGCCGGCCGCCCTGCTGCGCCGCTTCGCCCGCCCCCTGCTGACCCGGCTCGGGCTGCCGAGGGACCAGGTGGCCCACCACGCGCAGCGGCTGAGCGGACCCGGCGGGCCGAGCGGCGCCGCCCAGGGCGGGCTCAACTGGTACCGGGCCATGATCGGCTCGATGCTGCCGCGCCCCGGGCGTGGGCGAGGTAGGGCGAAGGGGGGTACCGCGACGGCGGGCGCCGCTGGCAGCGCCGAGACGGGCCGACCGGCCGGTCCGCGCCTGGCCCAGGTGCCCACCGCCTACGTGTGGGGGTCGAAGGACCCTGCCTTCGGCCGGCCGGTCGCCGAGCGCACCCGCGACCTGCTGCAGCGCGGGCTCGGCTCGTTGGCGACGTACGTCGAGATGCGCGCCGCGCACTGGCTGCCGGAGCGGCACGCGGACGAGATGAGCGACCTCGTGCTCGCCCAGGTACGCGCCGCCCGCGAGCAGGACGTGGCCTGACCCGCCGCCACACCCTTCGCTGACGTATGGAGACACGCCGGGTCACCTGGCCCGGGAACCGCGTGTCGCCATACGTCAGCGCGAGCAGCCGGTCCTGAATCTGGACTCAGGTCTTGATTCCGGGTGTGATCGCCAGCACGATCGGGGCATGAGCGACATGCGAGCCTCCACGATCGACGGCATCATCCGACGCAGCGCCCGGGCCTTCGGCTCCCGGACCGCGCTCACCTTCGCCGACCGGACGTGGACCTACACCGAGCTGGAGGAGGCGACCACCCGGGCCGCTACCCACCTGCTCTCGCTCGGGGTGACGAAGGGGGACCGCGTCGCCACCCTGGGCAAGAACTCCGACGCCTACCTGCTCGCCTTCCTCGGCTGCGCCCGGGCCGGCCTGGTGCACGTGCCGCTCAACTACAACCTCACCGGTGTCGAGCTGGAGTACCTGGTGGCCCAGTCCGGTGCCTCGCTCGTGCTGGCCGACCCCGAGCTGGCGCCGCGGGTCACCGACCTCGAGGAGGTCGAGGTGCCGGTCCGGGCGCTGCGCGACGCTGACGACTCGCTGCTCTCCGCGGCGCGCTCCGGCGAGGTGCCCGCGCTGGACGTCGAGGTGGGTGACGGCGACCTCGCGCAGCTGCTCTACACCTCCGGGACGACCTCGCACCCCAAGGGCGCGATGATGACCCACCGCGCGCTGATCCACCAGTACCTCGGCTGCCTCACCGCGCTCGACCTGAGCGCCGACGACGAGCCGCTGCACGTCATGCCGCTCTACCACTCGGCGCAGATGCACGTCTTCCTGCTGCCGTGGCTGGCGGTCGGGGCCCGCAGCACGCTGCTGGAGGTCCCGGACCCGGCGGACATCCTGCAGCGGATCGAGCGGGACGGGCACCGTGCCTTCTTCGCCGCGCCGACGCTGTCGGTGGCGATGACCAACCACGCCGACTTCGCCGGGCGCGACCTCACCTCGCTGACCAAGGCCTACTACGGAGCCTCGATCATGCCGGGGCCGGTCGTGCAGCGGCTGCAGGAGAAGGTGCCTGAGCTGGGGCTCTACAACTGCTTCGGCCAGTCCGAGATGGGGCCGCTGTGCACCGTGCTGCGCCCCGAGGAGCACGCCGAGCGACCCGACTCCGCCGGGCGGCCGGTCCTCTTCACCGAGATGCGGGTGGTCGACGCCGAGGGCGCCGACGTCGCGCCGGGCGAGCTCGGCGAGGTGGTCTACCGCTCGCCGCAGCTGTGCGAGGGCTACTGGGAGAAGCCGGAGGCGACCGCCGAGGCCTTCCGGGACGGGTGGTTCCACTCCGGCGACCTCGTGCAGGTCGACGAGCAGGGCTACATCACCGTCGTCGACCGGATCAAGGACGTCATCAACTCCGGCGGGGTGCTCATCGCCTCCCGCGAGGTCGAGGACGCCCTCTTCAGCCACCCGGCGGTCGCCGAGGCCGCGGTCATCGGCACACCCGACGAGAAGTGGGTGGAGGCGGTCACCGCGGTGGTCGTGCTCAAGGAGGACGTCACCGTCGAGGCGCTGCTGGAGCACGCCCGCACCCGGCTGGCCGGCTTCAAGGTGCCCAAGGCGGTGCACGTCATCGAGGAGCTGCCCAAGAACGCCTCCGGCAAGATCCTCAAGCGCGAGCTGCGGGAGTGCGTGCGCGGCTGAAGCGCCGGGCCGGGACGCACGTCGGCCCCCGATCAGGACGGTGCCTGTCAGGGGCCGAAGGTGGTGGAGCCGCCTGTCGGAATCGAACCGACGACCTATTCATTACGAGTGAATCGCTCTAGCCGACTGAGCTAAGGCGGCGTGCGCCGTGGCGCGGTGCCCGAGCATACCGACCGCGCTGCCCGGCGATGAAATCGACGGCTGACGGGCCCGCCGCACCGCCGACGCGGAGGCGGACGGCCCCCTTCGCCTCGTTGGTGCCGTGCAAGATCACTCGCCTCATCTCCCAGGCCGGACAGCCGCTCACCTTGTCCTCAGACGCTGCGCTTGCAGGCGCAGCGTGTGCAGCCCCTTAGGCAGTTGGGGAGGGGGGTGGGCGGGTGGTGGGAGGACGAAGGGGGTGGGTGGGTCAGGAGGAGCAGGTGCGGGCGTCGGGGGCGGGGAGCTCGCCGGTGAGCAGGTAGTCGTCGACGGCGGCGTCGATGCAGCTGTTGGAGCGCATGTAGGCGGTGTGCCCGTCGCCCTCGAGGGTCAGCAGCGCGGAGTCGGCGAGCTGCGCGTCCAGCCGCTCGGCCCACTCGTAGGGGGTGGCCGGGTCCCGGGTGGTGCCGACCACGAGGATCGGTGCGGCGCCCTCGGCGGCGATCTCACGCGGCTGCGAGACCGGCTCGATGGGCCACTCGCCGCACACCGACGACGTGCCGACCATGAAGCGACCCCAGATCGGGGCCTCCTCCTCGGCCCGCTCGATGAGCTCCTGCCGGGCATCCTCGCCGGTCTCCTCGGGGTGGTCGAGGCAGTTGACCGCGTAGATCGCCTCCATGATGTTGCTGCTGTAGCTGCCGTCGGCGTTGCGCCGGGCGTACTGCAGCGAGAGCTGGCCCAGCGGCTCGCCGTCGCCCTGCTGCACGGCGACCAGGGCGTCGTTGAGCTCGGACCACAGCCCCTGCTCGTACATCGCCTGGGCCACCCCGACCGTGCCCCAGCCCTCGGTGAGCTCGACCCCGCCGGCCCCGGGCAGCGGGTCGGCGTCCAGGCCCTCCAGCGTGGCGAGCATGGTGTCGATGACCTCCTGCTCGCTCTCCCCCAGCTCGCAGCCGTCCTCGACGCACGCCTGGGCCCACGCCCTGGTCGCCCGGTCGAAGCCGGTGGCCTGGCCGATGGTCTGCTCCGCGCTCGTCAGGTCGGGCGCCACCGCCCCGTCGAGGACGAAGCGGCCGACGTTCTCCGGGAAGAGCTCGGCGTAGACCGTGCCGAGGTAGGTGCCGTAGGACTTGCCGAGGTAGGTCAGCTGCCGGTCACCGAGCACGTGCCGCAGCACGTCCATGTCCCGGGCGACGTCCTCGGTCGCGACGTGCCCCAGCAGCTCGCCGGTCTCGGCCTGGCACTGCTCGCCGAGGTCGGCGGCGGCCTCCTGCGCGGCCGTCCGCTCGGCCTCGTCGTCGGGCGTGGGGTCCATGCCGAGGAAGTCGTCGAGCTCGCCGTCGGAGAGGCAGTCCACCGGCGCGGACCGCGACACCCCGCGCGGGTCGAAGCCGACGACGTCGTAGGCGCGCCGGACCTGGGGGCTGACGATGTAGTCGGCGTAGCGGGCGTAGTCGACGCCGGACCCGCCCGGCCCGCCGGGGTTGACCACGAGCGAGCCGATGGCGTCGCCGGTCGCCTCCGCCTTGAGCAGGGCCACCTCGATGGTCTCGCCGTCGGGCTCGTCCCAGTCCACCGGCACGGTCAGCTCGGCGCACTGCTCGCCGTCGCAGTCGCTCCAGCTCAGCTGCTGGTCGTAGATCTCCTCGGCTCCCTCGGGGATCGCCGCCTCTCCCGAGGCGATGCTCGTCGGCTCCGGCCCCTCGTCCTCGAAGACCGAGCACCCGGCGACCGCCACGAGCGCCGCGACGGTGGTGCCAGCGAGCAGACCGCGCCCGACGCGGCGACCGGCGCGACGACTCGCGCGGTGAGGACGACGAGGGTGAGGCATGGCGCCGACGGTACCCGCGGCGGACGACGGGGAGGGTCAGCGGTCGCCGGTGGCAGGCACCTGCAGCGAGACGGCCATCGCCTCCAGCGCCAGCAGCGGGGCGACGTTGGCGTCGATCCGCTCCCGGGCCAGCCCGATCGCCTCCATGGCCAGCAGCAGGCCGTCCTCGTCGAAGCCCCGGGCCACCTGCTCGATGATCGCCCGGGCGTCCTCGTTGACCAGCGGCACCCGGCTGCCGGTGCGCAGCACCAGCGCGTCCCGGTAGGCGCTGAGCAGGTCGACCAGCGCCCGGTCGACCATGTCCCGGGTGAAGCGGGTCGCCCGGGTCTTCTGCTCCTTCTCCAGAGCGCTGAGCTGGCCGCGCACGTGCGGCGGCTGGGTGCGCGCCGACGGATCCGCACCGAGGGTCTCCAGCAGCCGGGTCCGCTCGCTCGCCGCCCGGTCCTGCAGGGTGCGGTCGCGCTCCTGCTCGGCGATCTGCACCAGGTCGACGGCCGCCCCGACGGCGTCGGAGACCCCGTGCACCCGGGCGGCGATCGCCAGGGTGTCCCGGCGCCGGATGCGTGCCCCCTCGTCGGTGGCCAGCCTGCGGGCCATGCCGATGTGGCTCTGCGCCGCCCGCGCGGCATAGGTCGCCATCCCCGGCTCGATCCCGTCGCGCCGGTGCAGCAGCTCGGCCACCGCGTCCACCGGCGGGGTGCGCAGCCGCACGTGCCGCGCCCGGCTGCGGATGGTCACCAGCACGTCCTCGAGGCTGGGCGCGCACAGCAGCCACACGGTGCGCGGGGTGGGCTCCTCCAGCGCCTTGAGCAGGGCGTTGCCGGACTGCTCGGTGAGCCGGTCGGCGTCCTCGACGAGCACGATCCGGTAGCGGCCCACCGAGGGCGCCCGGCCCGCCAGCTGCACGAGGTCACGGGTCTCGCGCACCCCGATGGACAGCGCCTCGGTGGCCAGCACGTCGACGTCGGCGTGGGTGCCGTCGAGCGCCGTGGTGCACTCCCGGCACCGCCCGCAGCCGCCCTGCGGGCACAGCAGCGCCCCGGCGAAGGCGCGGGCCGCCACCGAGCGCCCGGAACCGGGTGGACCAGTGAAGAGCCAGGCGTGGGTCATCGCCGTGGGGTCCCCCACGGCGCGCTGCAGCGCGGTCACCACGTCGGGCTGGCCGACGACGTCGCGCCACACCCCGTCCTCCGGCACGGCCGCGCTCACGAGAGCCACCCCCGGTCCCGAAGGGCGCCGAGCACCTGCTCGTGCAGGGTCGCCACCGCCAGCGTCCCGTCGAGGACGACGTAGCGCTCCGGAGCCGCCGCCGCGGCGTCGAGGAAGTGCTGCCGCACCGACTCGTGGAAGACGTCGGCCTCGCGCTCGAGCCGGTCGTGCTGCTCACCGCGGCGACGGCGCCCCTCGCCGGCGGCGACGTCGACGACCACGGTGAGGTCGGGCACGAGGTCGCCGACGGCCCACCGCTGCAGCCGGTCGACCTCGTCGGCACCGAGGTCGCGTCCGGCGCCCTGGTAGGCGACCGAGCTGTCGGTGTAGCGGTCGGTGACCACGACCGCGCCGCGGGCCAGCGCCGGGGCCACCAGCTCGGTGACGTGCTGGGCCTTGTCGGCGGCGAAGATCAGCGCCTCGGCCCGCGGGCTGACGTGCCCGCCGTGCAGCACGAGGTCGCGCAGCGCCACGCCGAGCTCGGTCCCGCCGGGCTGCCGGGTGGTCACCACCTCGCGCCCCTGGTCCCGCAGCGCCCGCGCGAGCAGCCGGGCCTGGGTGGACTTGCCGGCACCGTCCCCGCCCTCGAAGGCGATGAAGAGACCCGGCGCGGGGTCCGGGTCGGGCAGGCGTGGGCTCACGCCGACGAGCCTAGGCGAGGCCTCTGTCAGCGCGCGCGCAGCCGTCGTCGTCGCAGGTCATGGACCCGCTGGCGAGGGCACTCCCCGCCACCTCGCGGCAGGTCACGAAACGGTCGCAATACCCGCCCCCGGCTAGGGATTCGGGTCGGACCCCGGTATCAACGGTCGGAGGCAGGACCGACCACCCACCCGCCGCGGCGTCCCTCGGACGACGCGCGTCACAGGAGCGAGCGCGTATGAGGGAGTTCTTCCAGGACATGGGGGTGTTCGTCGGCGACCGGTGGGAGGACATCCTCTACCGCAGCTACCAGCACACCTCGCTGGTCGTGCAGTGCCTCGTCCTGGCGACGATCATCGCCATCGCCGTGGCCCTGCTGGTCACCCGGGTCCCCCGGCTGCAGCCGGCCGCGAACATGATCAGCGCGGTCGGCCTGACCATCCCCTCCTTCGCGCTCATCGGCATGATGCTCGGACTCGTCGGCATCGGGGTGATCCCCTCGGTCATCGCCGTGACCTTCTACGCGACCCTGCCGATCCTGCGCAACGCCGTGGTCGGCCTCATGGGGGTCGACAAGGGCCTCATGGAGTCCGCCCAGGGCATGGGGATGAGCAGCGCCGGGCGCTTCCTGCGGGTGCAGCTGCCGTTGGCCTGGCCGGTGATCATGACCGGCATCCGGGTCTCCGCCCAGATGTCCATGGGGGTCGCGGCGATCGCCGCCTTCGCCCTCGGCCCCGGGCTGGGCCAGTACATCTACACCGGGCTGGCCCAGATCGGCGGCGCCAACGCCGTGAACTACGCCCTCGTCGGCACCATCGGCATCGTCATCCTGGCGCTGCTGCTCGACGCCATCCTCCTCCTCGTGAGGCGCCTGACCACCTCGAAGGGAATCCGCGCATGAGCACCAGCACCAACCACCAGGCCGGGGCGGCTGCGGCGCGCAGCGGCGACGGCCGCTCGGTCAGCGGCGCCGAGATCGTCTTCGACGGCGTCACCAAGCGCTACACCGCCGGCGGCGCCCCGGCCGTGGACAACCTCTCGCTGACCGTCCCCGCCGGGCAGATCGTCATGTTCGTCGGCCCCTCGGGCTGCGGCAAGACGACCTCGCTGAAGATGATCAACCGGCTGCACGAGCCCACCGAGGGCACGATCACCATCGACGGCGAAGACATCCGGTCCAAGAACGCCACCGAGCTGCGCCGCTCGGTCGGCTACGTCATCCAGGGCGGCAGCCTCTTCCCGCACATGTCGGTCAAGGACAACATCGGTCTCGTCCCCGGCCTGCTGAAGTGGGACAAGCAGAAGATCTCCGAGCGCGCCGACGAGCTGCTCGACCTCGTCGGGCTGGACCCCTCCCGCTACCGCGACCGCTACCCCCGCGAGCTCTCCGGCGGCCAGCAGCAACGCGTCGGCGTCGCCCGCGGGCTGGCCGCCGACCCGCCGGTGCTGCTCATGGACGAGCCCTTCGGCGCGGTCGACCCGATCACCCGCCAGCGCCTGCAGGACGAGCTGATGAGCATCCAGGAGGAGCTGCAGAAGACCATCGTCTGCGTCACCCACGACATCGACGAGGCGATCAAGCTCGGCGACCGGATCCTCATCCTCCAGGAGGGTGCGCACGTCGCCCAGTACGACACCCCCGAGTCGATCCTCGCCGCGCCGGCGAACTCCTTCGTCGAGGACTTCATCGGCGCCGACTCCTCGCTCAAGCAGCTCTCGCTCATGCGGGTGAGCGACCTCGACCTGGCCAGCCCGGTGGTCGCCACGGTCGGCGACAACGGCGGCGACGCCGCCCGGGCCGCCCGCGCTGCGGGCCAGGACGGGGTGATCGTGCTGGATCGGCAGCGCCGCCCGGCCGCCTGGGTGAACCTGCGCGAGGCCGAGCAGACCGCCTCCCTCGGCGAGACCGGCCGCGACGTCGACGTCATCGACCACCGCGCCACCGTCAACGACGCCCTCGACTCGATGCTCGCCTCCTCGCACGGCGGCGTGCTCGTCACCGGCCGCCGGGACGAGTTCGTCGGGCTGCTGCAGTTCGACACGGTGACCGAGCACATCCGCTCGGTCACCGCCGAGGCCCGCCGCGCCAACCACGACGAGTACGCGATCACGACCGCCGAGGACGACCTCGTCGAGACCTCGGTCTCCGACGACTCCGGCGACTCCGGCGACGGGGGTGACCCGCAGTGAGCGAGCAGGCCACCGAGCCCGAGAGCCGGGCGCCGGAGACCGGCAGCAACTTCGGGCTGCTCGTCGGCCTGCCGATCATGTGTGCCGTCATCCTCGGCGCCTGGGCGCTCTGGCGGCAGACCGCCGAGCTGGACGACGTCGCCGCCCGGCCGCTGGCCTGGGACAACGTCATCGAGCTCACCCAGCAGCACATCGAGCTGACCCTCGTCGTGACGGTCGTCGTCGTCTGCACGGCGATCCCTCTCGGGGTCATGCTGACCCGACCCCGCTTCCGCTTCCTCAGCGGGCCGGTGGTCGCCGTCGCCAACGCCGGCCAGGCGGCCCCGGTCATCGGTCTCATCGTGCTGCTGGCGATGTGGCTCAGCTTCGGCTTCTGGACCGCCGTGCTGGCGCTGAGCATCTACGCCTTCCTGCCGGTGCTGGCCAACACCATCGTCGGCCTGCAGCAGGTGGACCCGACCCTCGTCGAGGCCGCCCGCGGCATGGGCATGTCCGGACAGGGGGTGCTGCGCCGGGTCGAGCTGCCGCTGGCACTGCCGGTGATCATGGTCGGCGTGCGCACCGCGCTGGTGCTGGCGGTCGGCACCGCCTCCTTCGGCTTCCTCATCAACGCCGGCGGGCTGGGCTCGCTCATCGACGTCGGCGTCGACCTCTACCGCAGCGAGGTGCTCATCAGCGGCGGCCTGCTCATCGCCGTGCTGGCGCTGCTCATCGACTGGGCCGGCCGCGTGCTGGAATTCTTCGCCACCCCGAAGGGACTCCGATGACCACCCGCCGCTCGTCGCTGACCCGCCTCCCGCTGGACCGCCGCGGCTTCCTGCTCGGCGTCGGCGGCCTGTCCACCCTCGCCCTGACCGGGTGTGGCCTGGGCACCGCCGCCGGCTTCTCCGCCTCCGGCGAGCTGGCCGGCCCGGTCGCCGACATCGACCTCGAGGGCCTGGAGATCGGGGTCGGCTCGAAGAACTTCACCGAGCAGATCATCATCGGCAAGATGGCGGTGATCCTGCTGAAGTCGGCCGGGGCCACCGTGCAGGACCTCACGAACATCCCCGGCTCGGCCACCGCACGCGAGGCGATGCTGCAGGACGACGTGCAGATGCAGTGGGAGTACACCGGCACCGCGTGGATCGCCTACCTCGGCGAGAGCGACCCGATCGCCGACGAGCGGGGTCAGTATGAGGCGGTCCGCGACCGCGACCTCGAGGAGAACGGGCTGGTCTGGCTGGAACCGGCGCCGATGAACAACACCTACGGCTTCGCCGCGAAGGCCTCGAAGGCCGAGGAGCTGGGGATCACCAAGCTCTCCGAGCTCAAGGACCTCTCCACCGAGGAGCTGAGCTTCTGCGTGGAGTCGGAGTTCAACAGCCGCAACGACGGCATGGACCCGATGCTGCAGACCTACGGCCTGGAGCGCGGCAGCGACATCCCCGGCAACCAGATCAAGGTCTTCGACACCGGCGCGATCTACGCCGCCACCGACCAGGGCGAGTGCAACTTCGGCGAGGTCTTCACCACCGACGGGCGGATCAAGGCGCTCGACCTGGTGGTGCTCGAGGACGACGAGGAGTTCTTCCCGAAGTACAACGTCTCGCCGGTCTTCACCCAGGAGGTCATCGAGGAGTACCCGCAGCTGCGCGAGCTCTTCAACCCGGTCTCGGCCGAGCTGACCGACGACCTGCTCATCGAGCTCAACGCGCGGGTCGACGTCGACGGCGAGGAGCCCTCCGAGGTGGCCATGGACTGGTTGACCCAGGCCGGCTTCGTCACCGAGTGACCGGCTGAACCCTCCGGGGCGCGACCCCGACGGCGCTAGGTTGGGCGGCATGCCCTTCCACGACGAGACGTGCCGCGCCCTGGACGATCTGGCGGCCACCGCCCAGCGGGACGGCCGGGTGCCCGGCCTGGTCGCCGGCGTCGCCCGCGCCGGGGTGCTGCAGTGGTCCCGGGGCATCGGCAGCCGCGACCTCGACCTCTCCCCCGACGACCCCGGGGGCGCTCCCGGACGCCGGCACCCAGTACCCGGTCGCCAGCATCTCCAAGACCTTCACCTCCGTGCTGGTGATGATGCTCCGCGACGAGGGAGGGCTCGACCTCGACGACACCGTCGAGACCCACCTGCCCGGCAGCACCCAGGGCGGGGTCACCGTGCGCCAGCTGCTGGCGCACACCTCGGGGATGCAGCGGGAGCCGGTGAACGGCCCCTTCGAGCACATGGTCATGCCCGAGCGCGCGGAGATCGTCAGCGGCTGGGACGAGGCGCAGCGGGTCGGGCGGCCGCACGACCGCTGGCACTACTCCAACCTCGGTTTCGCCGTGCTCGGCGAGATCGTCGCGCGCCTGGAGGGCCGCCCGTGGCCCGAGGTGGTCCGCGACCGGCTGACCCGGCCCCTGGAGATGGGACGGACCGGCACCCGGCCGCAGGAGCCGCGGGCGAAGGGGTACTACGTGCCACCCTTCACCGACGTCCCGCTGCCGGAGCCTGACGTCGATGCCAAGGGCCTCGACCCGGCCGGCGGGCTGCGCTCTACCGCCACCGACCTCTCCCGGTGGGGCGGCTTCCTCGCCGAGCCGGACGCGGAGATCCTCTCCCCCGACACCCTCGAGGAGATGTGCCAGCCGCAGGTGATGGCCGACCCGCGGGGATGGACCCTGGCCTGGGGGCTGGGCCTGCAGCTGCTGCGGCACGAGGGGCGTACCTGGGTGGGGCACACCGGGGGCTGGCCCGGCTCGGTGACCGGCTGCTTCACCGAGCGGGAGAGCGCGACGACGGCGGTGCTGCTGATGAACGCCACGACGCCGGTGGCGCCGGCCACCGCCGCCGCCGGGATGGGCACGCTGGCGATCGAGCGGGAGCCGGTCGACCCGCAGCCGTGGACACCCGGCACCGCGGTCCCGGAGCAGCTGGCCCCGCTGCTGGGGCACTGGTACACCGAGGGCAGCCACCTGGTGCTGTCGGTACGTCAGGGCCAGCTCGAGGCGCGCCTCGCGGCGGCCCCGCGCAGCGCCCCGCCGGCGGTCTTCACGGAGGTCGCCCCGGACCGCTACCGCACCGTCTCCGGCCGGGAGCGCGGCGAGCCGCTGGTCGTGGTGCGTGGGTCGGACGGTGGGGTGAGCCACCTGCTGTGGGCGACCTACCGGGTCACCCGGGAGCCGCTGACCTTCGACGCGCCGCTCTGAGCCCTCGGCGGCTGCCAGGCCCCTCGGGGCTCAGCCGGCGAGCAGCTCTCGCAGCGAGCGCGGCAGCACCTTGCCGGTGGCGTTGCGCGGCAGCTCGTCGAGGAAGACCACCTCGCGCGGCACGCAGTGCCGGGCCCGCTGGGCGCGGACCAGGTCGCGCACCGCGTCCTCGTCGAGCTGCTGACCCTCGCGACGGACGACGAAGGCGGCCAGCCGCTGCCCGAAGTCCTCGTCGGGGACGCCCACCACGGAGACCTCCAGCACCGCCGGGTGCTCGGCCAGCAGCGACTCGACCTCGGAGGGGTAGACGTTCTCCCCGCCGCTGACGATCATGTCGTCCTCGCGCCCGTCGACGAAGTACAGCCCGTCGGTGACGTGGCCCATGTCGCCGGTGGAGACGAGGCCGTCGACGAAGTCCTTGCTCTGGCCGTTGGTGTACCCCTCGAAGACCAGCTCGTTGCCGCAGAAGATCCGCCCGGTCTCCCCCGGGGTCACCTCGCGGCCGTCGTCGTCGAGGATCTTCACCACGGTGCCCAGCGGCGGGGTGCCCGCGGTGTCCGGGTGGCGCCGCATGTCCTCGGGCGTGGCGATGCACACCCAGGAGGCCTCGGTGGAGCCGTAGAGGTTGTAGAGCACGTCGCCGAACTCGTCCATGAAGCGGGCGGTGAAGCCGGAGGGGTAGGCCGAGCCGGAGGTGGCCACGACGCTGAGCGGGCGCCGGTGCTTGCCGCCGGGGTCGCTGGGCAGCTCCATCATCCGCTGCAGCATCACCGGCACGGCGAACATCGCGTCCACCCGGTGGTCCTCCAGGGCCTGGCGCGCCTGGGCGGGGTCGAAGCGGCGCTGCAGCACGATCGTCGCTCGCATCGCCAGGGACAGCTGCATCGCCGCGTAGCCCCAGGTGTGGAAGATCGGCGCGGAGATGAGGATCCGCATGCCCGCCTTCAGCGGGATCCGGTCGATGATCGAGATGAGCGGGCCGAAGCCGCTCGGGGTCTTGCGGGCGGCGCCCTTCGGCGTGCCGGTGGTGCCGGAGGTGAGGATGATCGTGCGGCCCTGCTTGCGCGGCACCTCCAGCGCCGGGGGGCGCGGGGTGCTCTCGACCAGGCGCACCAGCTCGCTCTCGCTGATCCGGCGGATGCTCTCCGGCAGGTCCTCGGTGGCCGCGGCCAGCTCGTCGTCGTGGATGATCGCGGTGATCTCCTGCTGCTCCGCGACGACCGCCAGCTGGGGCCCGGCCAGGCCGGTGTTGCCGAGCACGAGGTCGATGCCGATGGCCGAGGCGCCGCACATCACCTCGATCGCCAGGGCGTGGTTGCGGGCCAGCAGCATGACCTTCTGGCCGGAGCCGTAGCCGAGGTCGCGCAGCACCTGGGCGACCTGCTCGGAACCGGCGAGCAGGTCGGCGTAGGTGGTCGAGCCGCGGGCCTCGTCGATCACGGCGACGCGCTTCGGCGAGCGCGCGGCGGCCTGCCGCAGCTCGCCGGCCAGGCCGAAGCCCCAGCGGTGCAGGTTGGTCAGCTGCTTGACCTGGTGGTGCGGCGGCCCGGGGGTGAGCATGCCGCGCTTGGCCATGGTGGAGACGACGGTCAGGTGGTTCATCGGTTCACGCCTTCGGCAGGTCGAAGTAGGAGGAGAAGGTCGCGGCCCGGGAGAGGTCCCCGCGGACCGAGATCTTGCCGCGCATGACGAGCATCGTCGCGCTCCCCCGACCGGTGAGCAGCTTGGTCAGCTCCGACGGGCCCATCCGCAGCGAGACGTCGTAGCGCTCGCCGGGCTCGTCGGCGACCCAGCACCGCCCGTCCTCGATGACCACCTCGAAGGTGTCCTCGGGGTGCGCGGCCGGGCCGCCGGTGACCCGGAACTGGGTCACCTGGCTCACCCCGGCCGCACGGTCCGGACGGAAGAAGTCGGGGAAGCGCCCGAAGATCGCCTCGAGGATCTCGACCCGGTGCTCGCCTCGCATCGTCGCGGCGATCTCCTTGTCGGACATCCCCCCGACGATCCGTGCGAACTCCGCGGCGGTGATGCCGTCGAAGGACGACGGGTCGAGATCCATGAGCAGCTCCTTCGGTGCACTGAGCGACGACAGTACCGGCGGGTAACCTCGGCTTCAACGAGCCCGGACGCAGGGAGAGCAAGCACACAGCCCCCGGTGCGCCGGGCGCGATCAGCCGGAGCCCGCAGCCGTCTTCGCCGTCTTCTTCGTGGTCGTCTTCTTCGTCGTGCTCTTGGCCGTGCTCTTCTTCGCCGCGGCCTTCTTCGTCCCGCTCTTCTTCGCCGTGCTCTTCTTGGTGCCGGACTTCTTGGCGGTCTTCTTGCGGGTGGTCGGCCCCTTCGCCCGCTTCTCGGCGAGCAGCTCGAAGGCACGCTCCTGGGTGATCGTCTCCGGCTCGTCGTCCCGCCGCAGGGTGGCGTTGGTCTCCCCGTCGGTGACGTACGGCCCGAAGCGGCCGTCCTTGACGACGACCTTCTTGCCGCTGGCCGGGTCCTCGGCGAACTCCTTCAGCGGGGGCTTGGCGGCCGCCCGGCCGCGGCGCTTGGGCTGGGCGTAGAGCGCCAGCGCCTCCTCCAGGGTGACCGTGAAGAGCTGGTCCTCGGTCTCCAGCGAGCGGCTGTCGGTGCCCTTCTTCAGGTACGGCCCGTAGCGACCGTTCTGCGCGGTGATCTCCACCTCGGCGCTGGTCTCGGTGCCGTCCTCGCCGGTCGTCGTCTCGGTGACGGTCCCGACGACCCGCGGCAGCGAGAGCAGCCGCAGCGCGGTGTCCAGCTCGATGGTCGCCAGGTCCATGTCCTTGAAGAGCGAGGCGGTGCGCGGCTTGACCTTGGCCTTGCCCTTGAGCTCGGCCTCCTCGGGCGTGAGCACCTCGGTGACGTAGGGGCCGTAGCGGCCGGCCTTGGCCACGACCGTCCGCCCGCTCTCAGGGTTGGTGCCGAGCTCACGCCCGTCGTCCGCGGCCTGGGCGAGCAGCTCACGGCCCCGCTCGGGGGTCATCTCGTCCGGGGCGACGTCCTCGGGCACGTTGGCCCGTCGCGGCTTGCCGTCCTTCTCGGTGGGCGCCTGGGCCAGCGCGGCCTCGTCGCGGACCTCGCCGGTCTCCGGGTCCACCCCGGCCGGGGCGACCTCCTCGACGTACGGGCCGTAGCGGCCGACCCGCACGACGATGCCGTCGCCGATCTCGACGGTGCTGATCGCCTTGGCGTCGATGTCGCCGAGGTCCTCGACCATCTGGCGCAGCCCCTCGGCGCTGGTCGCCTGCTCGCCGTCGTAGAAGCGGCCCAGCCAGGCCACCCGGTCCATCGAGCCGCCGGCGATCTGGTCGAGGTCCTCCTCCATCCGCGCGGTGAAGTCGTAGTCGACCAGCCGCGGGAAATGCTGCTCCATGAGCCGGGTGACGGCGAAGGCGAGCCAGGTCGCCACCAGCGCCGAGCCCTGCCGGCGCACGTAGCCACGGTCCTGGATGGTGGCCACGGTCGAGGCGTAGGTGGAGGGCCGGCCGATGCCCAGCTCCTCCATCGCCTTGACCAGGCTGGCCTCGGTGTACCGCGGCGGAGGGGAGGTCTCGTGGCCGGAGGCCTCGGCCCCGAGCACGTCGAGCGCGACCCCTTCGGACAGCTTGGGCAGCCGGCGCTCGTTGTCGTCCTCGCCGCCGCGGCTCTCGTCCCGGCCCTCCTCGTAGGCCGCCAGGAAGCCGCGGAAGGTGATGACGGTGCCCGAGGCGGAGTACTCGGCCTGCTCGCCGGCCGGGCAGCCGACGAGGTCGGCGCGCAGCCGGATGGTGGCGGTCGAGCCCTTCGCGTCGGCCATCTGCGAGGCCACGGTGCGCTTCCAGATCAGCTCGTAGAGCCGGAACTCGTCGCCGCGCAGCTCGCCGCTGACCTGGGCCGGGGTGCGGAAGCGGTCGCCGGACGGGCGGATCGCCTCGTGCGCCTCCTGCGCGTTCTTGGCCTTCTTGCCGTAGACGCGGGGCTGCTCGGGCACGTAGTCGGCCCCGTACATGTCCCGGGCCTGGCCGCGGGCGGCGCTGATCGCCGAGGAGGACAGGTTGGTGCTGTCCGTCCGCATGTAGGTGATGTAGCCGTTCTCGTACAGCCGCTGGGCCACCCGCATGGCGTCCCGGCTGCCCAGGCGCAGCTTGCGCGAGGCCTCCTGCTGCATGGTCGAGGTGGTGAAGGGGGCGTACGGCCGGCGGGTGTAGGGCTTCTCCGAGACCGAGGTCACCGTGGCGGTGGCCGCGCGGGTGGCCTCGGCGACGGCGGTCGCCGCGGCCTCGTCGAGGTGGCGCACGTCGCTCTTGGTCAGGGTGCCGTCGTCGGCGAAGTCCCGGCCGACGGCGACCCGAGCGCCGTCGACCGCAGAGAGCCGGGCGCTGAAGTCCTGCGAGGCGCCGCTGGGGGTGAAGGTGCCGGTGACGTCCCAGTAGCTGGCCGCGCGGAAGGCCATCCGCTCGCGCTCGCGCTCGACGACGATCCGGGTGGCGACCGACTGGACCCGGCCGGCGGACAGGCCCTGGGTGATCTTGCGCCAGAGCACCGGGGAGATCTCGAAGCCGTAGAGCCGGTCGAGGATGCGCCGCGCCTCCTGGGCGTCGACGAGGTCCATGTCCAGGTCGCGGGTGTCCTGGACCGCCCGCTGGATCGCCTCCTGGGTGATCTCGTGGAAGACCATCCGCTTGACCGGCACCTTGGGCTTGAGCGCCTCGAGCAGGTGCCAGGCGATGGCCTCGCCCTCGCGGTCCTCGTCGGTGGCGAGGTAGAGGGTGTCGGCGTCCTTGAGCAGCCGCTTGAGCTCGGTGACCTTCTTCTTCTTGTCCGGGTCGGTGACGTAGAGCGCCTCGAAGGAGCCGTCGTCGACGTTGACCCCGAAGCGGCCGAAGGGGCCCTTCTTCTCCGCCGCCGGCAGGTCCCGGGGCTGCGGGATGTCCCGGATGTGCCCCACCGAGGCCTCGACCGTGTAGTCCGGCCCGAGGTACCCGGCGATGGTCTTGGCCTTCGCCGGGGACTCGACGATGACGAGGTTGCTGGCAGCCATGCTGTGCCCTTCCTGGACGAGCCACGTGCCGCGGATTCGTCGCGACGTCGACGAGAGCCGTCCGACAGGCACGGTAACCCCTCCCGGGGACCGCCTCGGACACAGGACGATCACGGACGGGGTGCGCAGGGTGCCGTCCCGGGCATATAGTTGTCGCAACAAGTGTTAGGACCGACATGACGACGACTCCCCCGACCACGGGCCCCACGACCGCGACCCCGCCCGTCCTCTTCCTCAGCCACGGCGCTCCCCCGCTCGCCGACGACGCCACCTGGACCGCCGAGCTCGCCCGGTGGAGCTCCTCCTTCGCCCGGCCAAGCTCGATCCTCATGGTCTCCGCGCACTGGGAGCAGGCCCCGGTCACGGTGAGCGCCTCCCGCCGCCGGGCCCCGCTGACCTACGACTTCTGGGGATTCCCGCAGCGCTACTACGAGGTGACCTACGACGCCCCGCCGGCGCCGGAGCTGGCCGACGAGGTCACCGCCCTGCTCGGCGGGCGCGGCGTCGAGGTCCACCACGACGAGTCCCGGGGTCTGGACCACGGCGGCTACGTGCCGCTGGTCGAGATGTACCCGGAGGCGGACGTGCCGGTGCTGCAGATGTCCATGCCCACGCTCGACCCGGTCACCCTGCTCGAGGTGGGCCGGACCCTGGCGCCGCTGCGCGAGCAGGGCACGCTGATCGTCGGCTCGGGCTTCACCACGCACAACCTCGCCTGGTTCGACCCGCGCGCGGCCGCCGACGCCCCGCCGCCGGCCGTGTCGGCGGAGTTCGACCACTGGGCGCAGGAGCAGATGGCGACCGGCGACGTGGACAGCCTGGAGCGGATGCTCGAGGTGGCGCCGGGCGGCCGGGAGGCGCACCCGCGCACCGAGCACTGGGCGCCGCTCTACGTGGCGCTCGGGGCGGCCGAGGCCTCCGGGGCGAGCACGGCCACGAGCAGCGTCGACGGCTTCTGGTACGGGCTGAGCAAGCGGTCCTGGCAGCTCGACTGAGCGGGACCACCCCTGCAGGCGCCTGTCCGGATCCGGCCCGGGCGGCACCCGGTCCCGCCTACGCTGGGCGCGACCGGGCCACCGGGGCCGGGGCGACGAGCAGGGGAGTCGAGATGCGACTGATGACGATCGTCGGCGGCGCGGTGCTCAGCGCGGCGCTCGTGAGCGGTTGCGGCAGCGAGGACAGCGGCGGCGAGGGCGACGGCGGCAGCGGGAGCGGTGACAGCCAGAGCAGCTCGGCCTCTGGTGGCGGGAGCAGCGACGGCGGGAGCTCTGGCGGTGGGAGCAGCGACGCTCGGGCGGTGGCCCAGGAGTTCATCGACGCCCTCTCCGAGGACGACTACGCAGCGGCCTGCGCCCTCTTCGACCCGGCCTACGTCGAGTCGATCACCGACGCCGGCGGGACCTGCGAGGGCTCGTTCGAGGAGCTCTCCAGCAGCGGCGGCGTCGCCTTCGAGAACCTCGAGGGCGCGACCGCGGGCGAGCCGGAGCTCGGCGACGACGAGACCACGGCAACCGTCCCGGTGAGCAAGGACGGCGAGACCACCGGACAGGCCTTCCTGGTGACCGTGGATGATGAGTGGCGGGTCACCTTCGACCCGCAGTGATCCCGGACCCCTTCATCCCGGACGGTCGGGGCGCTGCGACCGCGAGACCTGGAAGGACCTCCATCACATGCGACGCACGACCATGACCGTGGTGAGCCTGGGCGCCGCTCTGGCACTGACCGCCTGCGGCGGCGACGGCGAGAGCGAGGACACCGGCAGCGGTTCGTCCAGCAGCAGCGCGAGCAGCTCGGCCGAGGCCTCGGAGTCGTCCGGCTCCGAGTCGCCCGGCTCGGACTCGTCCGGTTCCGAGTCCTCCGGCTCGGGGTCCTCGAGCTCCGCCAGCCCCACCGGCTCGGGGTCGAGCTCCTCCGCCGCCGGCGGCAGCGGCGGCGAGCCCGAGGACGAGGCCGGGGACACCCCGGAGGACGTCGTCGAGGAGTACGCGACCGCGCTCGGCGAGAAGGACTACGCGACCATCTGCGAGACCATCGACCCGGCCACGGTGGACGCCATGCTGCAGGCCTCGGGCTCGGACAGCTGCGAGGACGAGCTGGAGGCCAGCGGCCAGCAGCTGGAGTCGATCACCCCGGAGCAGGTGGACAAGCTCGAGATCGGTGAGGCCGAGGTGGCCGCCGACGGGCAGACCGCCACCCTGACCACCACCTTCGAGGACAACACCACCGAGGTGCGGCTCAGCAAGAGCGAGGGGCTGTGGAAGATCACCCAGATGTGACGCCGGTGCGCCGGACCCGGCTGCTGGGGGCGCTGGCCGTCGTGCTGGCGCTGGCCGGCTGCGGCGGCGGCCCGTCGCCCGAGGACACCGTCGAGGAGTTCGTCCAGGCCGCGGCCGACGGCGACTACGCCCGGGTGTGCGAGCTGCTCGACCCGGAGTACCTCGAGGCGGTCGAGGCCGAGGGCAGCAGCTGCGCCGAGGTCATGGCGGACACCGCCGAGGAGGGCTCGGGGTCGCTGATCGCCGACGCCGACCAGCTCGAGGTCGGCGAGGCGACGGTCAGCGAGGACGAGCAGAGCGCCATGGTCGAGACCAGCTACGACGGCAACGAGGGCGCGATCACCCTGGTCAAGGTCGACGACGAGTGGCGGGTGAGCCTGGCCTCCTGAGCGGGGTCTGCGGCGACGCCGCCAGGAGGCGAAGGTCCGTGGCGTCCCGGGCGTCTCAGGCCGTCGGCTCCCGGCGATCAGTCCGTCGGCTCACGGACGACCAGGCCGTCGATCGCCAGGCGCCGCAGCAGCCGGGCACCCTGGGCGAGCGCCTCGTCCTGGGGGATCTCGAGCAGCCCGGAGATCGCCGCCAGCGCGGTGCGCGCGTCCAGGTCGCCGTCGCACACCGAGACCAGCGCCGCGTCCAGGGTGTCCAGACGTACCGCCCGCCCGAGGCCACCACCCTGGCGCAGCAGGATCACCTCGGGTTCCTCGCCGGGCCGCCCGTGCCGCTCCTCGGTGACGTCCGCGGCGCACCGCCAGCGCTGCTGCAGGACCGCGTCGTCGTCGTGAGCGGCCAGCCAGTCCTGCGCCGCCAGGCGGGCGAGCACGTGCGGCCCCATCGGTCCGGTGATCGCGCCGGGAGCCTCCTCGATCTCCACGACCGGGGCCCGCCCGCTCGTCGGGCGCCGGAGGGTGACCACGCCGAACCCGACGGCACTCACCCTTCGCTCGGCGAAGTCGTCCAGCCAGGCGGCGACGAGGTCGTCGTAGCCCGGGTCGCCCGGTCGCAGCCCGCCGTCGCGGGCCCACAGCTCGGCGTACTCGGCGGGGTCCTGCTGGTCGCGCTGGACCACCCAGGCGTCCAGGCCGGTGCCGTCCACCCAGCCGCGCACCCGCTCCTGCCAGGGCGCGTCCTCGTGGTCCTCCCAGTTCGCCAGGAGCTGGGCCACCCCGCCCGGCGCGAGGTGCGCGCCGACGCCGGCGACGAGCTCGGCGACGAGGGCGTCACCGGCCCGGCCGCCGTCCCGGTACTCGTAGCGCGGGACATCCGCACGGCGCGGGGTGATGACGAAGGGCGGGTTGCTCACCACGAGGTCGAAGCGCTCGCCGGCGACCGGGTCGAGCATCGAGCCGTGCCGCAGCTCCCACTCCTGGCCGGCCAGGGCGGCGTTGAAGGCGGCGAAGTCGAGGGCCCGGCGGGAGACGTCGGTGGCCACCACCGTGCCGGCGTGCGCGGCGAGGTGCAGGCTCTGCACCCCGCACCCGGTGCCGAGGTCGAGCGCCCGGGCGACCCGGGCTCGCGGGGTCCACGAGGCCAGCGTGGCCGAGGCGCCGCCGATGCCCAGGACGTGGTCCAGCGGAAGGGGGCCGATGTGGGCGTCCTCGCCGAGGTCGGAGGCCACCCACCAGGAGGAGTCCTCGTCGCCGTAGGGACGCAGGTCGCAGGCGGCGCGGAGCGTCTGGTCGGTGCCGAGGGCGGGGGTGGTCTCGGGGGTGGTCTCGCGGCCGGGTCGGGAGGTGGTGCCGCTGCTGGGGCCGGCGCTGGTGACCAGACCGAGGCTGACGGCGCCGTCGACCCCCAGGGTGGGCAGCGCCTCGGCCAGGTCAGCGGGGGCGGTCGGCTCGCCGAGGCACCACAGCCCGACCAGGGTGGCCAGCGGCGAGCGCTCCCTGCGGACCACCCGGCGGGCGGCCAGCGGCTGCTCGCGGTGCAGCGCGGCGGAGGCCACCTGCCCGAGCAGGTCGCCGATGCCGTCCAGCGTGAAGCCCGCCGCAGTGAGGTCGTTGCGGAGCCGGTCGAGCAGCCGCGGGTCGATGGTGGGGGTGGTCACGAGCGCTCAGGCTAGACGGCTGCGCCCCGCCCGCGTCGAGCTCTGCCTGCCTCCACGCGCTCGTCGGCGAGTGAGGGGGCGCGGGTGGAGGTATGTCATCGGGTGGAGGTATCCGCACGCGCCCTGGCGCGACCCTTCACCTCCACCCAGCCGCTCTCCCCCCTTCGGTGGAGGTATCCGCACGCGCCCCAGCGCGTCCCTTCACCTCCACCCAGCCGGCCACCCCCTTCGATGGAGGTATCCGCACGCGCCCCACCGCGTCCCATCACCTCTACCCAGCCGGATCACCTCCAACCGCCGCCCGCCCACCTCCTCGATGGAGGTATCTCGAGCCGGTGGAGGTATCCGCACGCGCCCTGGCGCGTCCCTTCACCTCCACCCAGCCGGATCACCTCCACCCAGCCGCCCACCCCCCTTCGGTGGAGGTATCCGCACGCGCCCCAGCGCGACCCATCACCTCCACCCAGCCGCTCTCCCCCGCGCTCGCGCCGCCCAGGCCGAGAACCTCTCGCTCACCGGAGAAGGCTTCCCCCGAGAGCGAGCGATTATCGGGTAACCCGATAAAGGCTCGGGGGGCGAAGGGGTCAGGCGTCGGCGGGGTCGGGGGTCACCTCGTCGGCGGTGATGGCCAGGTCGCGCTGCTTGGAGACCGCCACCGCGGCGACGATGACGACGAGCGCGGCCACGGCGATGCCGTAGCGCAGGGCCGGGCTCTCCGAGGGGCCGATGGTCAGGGTGACGATGGCCGGGGCGATGAGCACGGCGACGAGGTTCATCACCTTGATCAGCGGGTTGATCGCCGGGCCGGCGGTGTCCTTGAAGGGGTCGCCGACGGTGTCGCCGATGATCGAGGCCTCGTGCGCCGGCGAGCCCTTGCCGCCGTGGTTGCCGTCCTCGACGACCTTCTTGGCGTTGTCCCAGGCGCCACCGGAGTTGGCCAGGAAGACCGCCATCAGCGCGCCGCAGGCGATCGCCCCGGCGAGGAAGCCGGCCAGCGCCCCGATGCCCAGGCCGAAGCCGACGACCACCGGGGTGAGTGCGGCCAGCAGACCGGGGGTGGCCAGCTCGCGCAGGCTGTCCCGGGTGCAGATGTCGACCACCCGCCCGTACTCCGGCTTCTCGGTGCCGGCCATGATCCCCGGGTGCTCGCGGAACTGCCGGCGCACCTCGTAGACGATCGCCCCGGCGGCCCGGGTGACCGCGTTGATCGCCAGCCCGGAGAAGAGGAAGACCACGGCGGCGCCGATGAGCAGCCCGACCAGCGCGTTCGGCGAGACGATCTGGGTGTCGACGAAGCGCTGGAAGTCCTCGCCCGGGGCGACGCCGATGTTGACGGTGGCGTCCACCCAGGCGTCGGTGTAGCTGCCGAAGAGCGCGGTTGCCGCCAGCACCGCGGTGGCGATGGCGATGCCCTTGGTGATCGCCTTGGTCGTGTTGCCGACCGCGTCCAGCTCGGTGAGCACCTGCTCCCCTTCGCCGTGCACGTCCCCGGACATCTCGGCGATGCCCTGGGCGTTGTCCGAGACCGGGCCGAAGGTGTCCATCGCGACGATCACCCCGACCGTCGTCAGCAGCCCGCAGCCGGCCAGCGCGATGAAGAACAGCGACAGGGTCACCGAGCCGCCGCCGAGGAGGAAGGCGAGGTAGATGACCCCGGCGATGGTGAGGACCTTGTAGACCGCCGACTCCAGGCCGAGGCCGATCCCGGAGAGGATGACCGTGGCGGCGCCGGTGAGGGTGGTCCGCGCGACGTCCTGGGTGGGCCGCTTGTCGGTGCCGGTGTAGTAGCCGGTCATCCACAGGATCACCCCGGCGAGGACGATGCCGAGCAGCACCGCGAGCAGCGCGGCGATCCGGGGGTCGCCGACGAGGGTGGCCACCTGCTCGGAGTCGGAGCCGAGCGCGGCGTAGCTGTCCGGGAGGTAGACGAAGGCGGCGACCGCGCTGAGCACCGCGGAGATCCCGGCGCTGATGTAGAAGCCGCGGTTGATGGAGTCCAGCGGGTTCTCCCCGGCCCGCGCGCGGGTGATGAAGACCCCGATGAGCGCGGTGATCGCGCCGATCGCCGGGATGATCAGCGGGAAGACGAGGCCGTACTCGCCGAAGGCGGCCGAGCCGAGGATGAGCGCCGCGACGAGCATCACCGCGTAGGACTCGAAGAGGTCGGCGGCCATGCCGGCGCAGTCGCCGACGTTGTCCCCGACGTTGTCGGCGATGGTGGCCGCGTTGCGCGGGTCGTCCTCGGGGATGCCGGCCTCGACCTTGCCGACGAGGTCGGCGCCGACGTCGGCGGCCTTGGTGAAGATGCCGCCGCCGACCCGCATGAACATCGCCAGCAGCGCCGCGCCGAAGCCGAAGCCCTCGAGCACCGTGGGCGCCTGGCCGGCGTAGGCGAGGACGACGATGGCCGCCCCGAGCAGACCCAGGCCCACGGTGAACATGCCGACCACGCCACCGGTGCGGAAGGCGATCCGCATGCCCTCCTCACGGCCGGAGGTGCGAGCCGCCTCGGCGACCCGCACGTTGGCCTTGACCGCCAGCGACATGCCCAGGTAGCCGATCGCCGCCGAGAAGAGGGCGCCGAGGACGAAGAAGCCGGACCGACCCCAGCGCACCGCGGCGTCGTCGGCCGGCAGCAGGAGCAGCAGCGCGAAGACGAGGACGACGAAGATGCCCAGGGTGCGGAACTGGCGGCGCAGGTAGGCGTGCGCGCCCTCCTCGACGGCGTCGCCGATCTCGCGCATCCGCTCGGTGCCGGCCTCGGCCGCCAGCACCTGGCGGCGGAAGACCACGCCCATGACGAGGGCGACGACGGCGATCAGCGCGACGACCACGGTCATCGTCTGGTTGGTCCCGGACAGCTCGAGCGCCTCGGCGCCGTCGACCGTGGGGGTGAACCTGCCAGCCATACCCATCCTCCTCGATGGATCCGACCTGTCGGCGGGCGTCTCGCCCGCCGCGGCTCACCCTACTGGGCGGTCTGGGCGGCTGCAGCGATCGCGGCGTCGACGTCCGGGGCGACGTCCAGGACGGTGTCCAGGCCGGTGATGCCCAGCACCCGCAGCACCCGCTCGTGGGAGGCGGCCACGGTGAGCACCCCGGCGGAGCGGCGCAACCCCTTCAGCCGGCCGACGACGACCCCGAGGCCGGTGGAGTCGATGAAGGAGACGTCGGTCAGGTCCAGCACCATCCGGCGGTGGCCGGCGAGGATGAGCGCGTCGATGGCCTCCCGCATGGACGGCGCGGAGGTGACGTCGACGTCCCCCTGGACGTGCACGACCGGGACCGGGCCCTGCTCGCTGGTGGTCACGCTGACACCCATGCGACTGCCCTCCTTCGATCGTCGGTCGTCGGCCATACCGTAGAGGACGATGCCCGACCTGCCAGAACGCTCCCAGCACGCGGACACCGGCACCCCTCCCGCGGGGACCGCCGGGGGCGCCGACGTGCCCTCCGCCGGAGGCGCCGTCGCTCCCTGCGACGGGTGGGGCCGGACCACGCTCGCCGGCCTGGCGGCCGGCCGCGGAGAACCGCTGCGGCACGTCGAGGAGCTGCCGGCACGCCCGGCCCGGCACGCCGAGATGCCCGGCTGGGTGGCTCCGGCGCTGCGCTCGACCCTCGCCGGGCAGGGCATCACCTCGCTGTGGTCGCACCAGCGGGAGGCGGCCGACCTGGCGCGCGACGGGGAGCACGTCGTGGTGGCGACCGGCACCGCCTCCGGGAAGTCGCTGGCCTACCTGCTGCCGTCGCTGACCGCGGTGCTGGAGGCCGAGGCCACCCCGCTGGGACGGGCGAGCGTGCTCTACCTCTCGCCGACGAAGGCGCTCGCCGCAGACCAGCTGGACCGGCTGCGGTCGTGGGCGGTGCCCGGGATCCGGCCGGCGACCTACGACGGGGACACCCCCACCGAGGAACGGCGGTGGATCCGCCAGCACGCCAACGTCGTGCTGACCAACCCCGACCTCGTGCACCACTCGCTGCTGCCGGCGCACGAGCACTGGTCGGGCTTCCTGCGGGCGCTGCGCTACGTCGTCGTCGACGAGTGCCACGCCTACCGGGGGATCTTCGGCAGCCACGTCGCGCTGCTGCTGCGGCGGCTGCGCCGGGTCGCCCGCCGCTACGGCACCGACCCCACCGTCGTGCTGGCCTCGGCCACCGCCGGCGACCCGGCGGCGCACGCCTCCCGGCTGGTCGGGGCGCCGGTGACCGAGGTGGTCGAGGACGGCTCGCCGCGCGGCGCGGTCACCTTCGGGCTGTGGCAGCCGCCGGAGGATCAGGACGGTCAGCGCCGCTCCCCGACCGCCGAGGCCGGCGAGCTGCTCTCCGAGCTGGTGGCCCAGGACGTGCAGACGCTCGCCTTCGCCCGGTCCCGGGCCGGGGTCGAGGCGCTCGCCCTCACCGCCGGTCGGCGGCTGCCCGAAGGGGGTCCGCTGGCCGGACGGGTGGCCGCCTACCGCGGCGGCTACCTGCCAGAGGAGCGGCGGCTGCTGGAGCAGCGGCTGCGCTCCCGAGAGCTGCTCGGCCTGGCGGCCACCAACGCGCTGGAGCTGGGTGTGGACGTCGCCGGGCTGGACGCGGTGCTCATGGCCGGGTGGCCCGGACGGCTGGCCTCGCTGTGGCAGCAGGCCGGCCGGGCCGGGCGGGCCGGCGGCGAGGCGCTGGCGGTGCTGCTGGCCGCGGACGACCCGCTGGACTCGTGGCTGGTGGACCACCCGGAGGCCATCTTCGGCGCGCCCGTCGAGGCGAGCGTGCTCGACCCGGGCAACGTGCACGTGCTGGCCCCGCACCTGGCCTGCGCGGCCGCCGAGCTGCCGGTCACCGAGGACGACGAGCAGTGGTTCGGCCCGTCGCTGGGCACCGTGCTGGAGGTCCTGGTGCAGCGCGGGATCCTGCGCCGTCGACCCGGGGGCTGGTACTGGACGCGGCCGGACCGCCCCGGCGAGCACGTCTCGCTGCGGGGCATCGGCGACGTCGTCAGCGTCGTCGAGACCCGGACCGGCCGGGTGGTCGGCACGGTCGACGGCACCTCGGCGCACTCCCAGGTGCACACCGGGGCGGTGCACCTGCACCAGGGCGAGACCTATGTCGTCACCGACCTCGACCTCGAGGGCGCCACCGCGAGCGTCGTCCGCGGCGATCCCGGGTGGAGCACCCAGGCGACGTCGGTCTCCTCCTTCGACCTCGTCGCCGAGGAGGAGGCCAGCGAGCACGGACCGGTGCGGGTGAGCTACGGCCGGGTGCGGGTGCGCGAGCAGGTGACCGGCTTCCTGCGCCGCCTGCCCGGCGGGGAGGTCATCGGCACCCACCCGCTGACGCTGCCCGAGCGCAGCCTGTCCACCCGCGGCGTGTGGTGGACCATGCAGCCGGACGCCCTGGCCGCGGCAGGGGTCACCGAGGCGGAGGTGCCCGGGGCGGCGCACGCGGCCGAGCACGCGGCCATCGGCATGCTGCCCCTGCTGGCGACCTGCGACCGCTGGGACATCGGCGGGGTCTCGACCGCCTGCCACCCGGACACCGGGCTGCCGACGATCCTCGTCCACGACGGCCACCCGGGGGGAGCCGGCTTCGCCGAGCGCGCCCACCAGCGGCTGCGGGAGTGGCTGGCCGCGACCCGCGAGACGATCGCCGACTGCCCCTGCGAGTCGGGGTGCCCCTCGTGCGTGGTCTCGCCGAAGTGCGGCAACGGCAACGAGCCGCTGAGCAAGGCGGGGGCGGTGGCCCTGCTCGACGTCGTCCGGGACGCGACCAGGGTCGCCGCGAGCTAGGGTGCGGGGCGGACCTGCGGGCCCGCGCCCGCCCCACCCCTGACGAAAGGCACACCCGGCATGGTCATCATCGGCATCGTCGTCGTCCTGGTGGCGCTCGCGATCGGCATCGCGCTGATCCTGGGCACGAGCAACCTCTCCGGCCAGGAGATCGAGATCGACTTCTTCGACCCGGTGGTCGTCACGGTCACCCCGCTGATCCTCGTCGTCGGGGGCATGCTGACCATGCTGCTGCTGCTGATCGGGCTGGCCACGGTCCGCTCGGGGCTGGCGCGCAAGCAGCGGCTGCGCAAGGAGCGCAAGGCCCGCGACCAGCAGGCCAAGGAGCAGCAGGTCGCCCACGACCAGCAGGTCGAGCAGGAGCGTGAGCGCGAGCGCCTGGCCCACGAGGAGCGCGAGCGGCAGTACCAGCAGGAGCTGGAGGAGCAGAAGCGGGCCGCCCAGGCCGAGCGGGAGCGCGCCGAGATCGCCGAGCAGCAGACCGGCGCCCAGCCGACGGCCGACCAGCCGGCCGGCCCCACCCGCCCGATGGCGTCCGGCGGCACCGGCCCGGCCGCCGGGACCGGATCCAGCAGCGCTCCCCCGCCGCGCCCCTCGTGGAGCGGCGACGGCTCCGAGCAGCGGGCGACCGAGACCCAGCGCATCGACCCGGGCGAGGGCCGCCGCTAACCAGGCTCCGGTCCGGCACGGGAGACCCCGGTCGCCCGAGTCGGCCCGACGCCGGGCAGCCGCAGCGCGACCGGCACGCTCGTGGTGACCTGCGCCGTGCCGTCCGCGGTGACCTGGCAGGCGGTGACCTCCGCCTGCTGAGCGGCCGCCACCCGCCGTGCCTCCGCGCACGGGGCACCGGTGCCCTGCTGGTGCTGCACCGCTGTCGCGAGGGCCGCCAGGTCGGCCGCCGCGCGCGCGGAGTGCGCGGCCAGCACCGCCGAGGCGACGGCGAGCCCACCGAGCGTCCCGCTGAGGGTGGCCGCGATCGCCCCCACCGCGAGCACCGAGCCCGAGCCGCGGTCGCCGCGTCCTCGCCCCGGTCGTCCGCCGGATGTGCCTCCGCTCGGCCCGTCAGCCATCGCCGCCCACCTCCATCCGCGCCACCGCCCGGCAGGTGGTGCCGGCGGTGATCCAGGTGGCGGCCGCCGGCGCCGGCACCCGCACGGTGGCCACGACGTCCCGCCCCTGACGGGCCGTGCTGATCCGCGCCCCGTCCGGGGCGGCCCGGGCCCCGTCGGCCAGCGCCCGGGAGGCCGTCTCGCCACGGGCCGCCTCGCGCGCCACCACCCGCGCGGCGTCGACGCAGCGCACCCGGTCGACGCCCAGCTGCAGCGCCGCCAGGCAGAGCGCCAGCACCAGCAGCACCGAGGGGATGGCGAGCGCGGTCTCCGCGCTCACCATCCCGCCGTCGGCCCGCAGGTGCTCAGCGGATGCCGAGCGCTTCGAGGACGACACCGGCCAGCCCCGACTTCACCTGCCCGGACTTCACCACGGCCAGCAGCACGATGGCGAAGGTGCACGCGGCCAGCGTGCCGACCGCGTACTCGGCCGTCGTCATGCCGGCCTCGCCGGCCCTCTTGAGCTGCGCCCAGCGGCGCGACATCGAGCTCCGCATCGGAGCCTCCCTCCCTCACGGCGACACCCGGTGCGTCGCCTGTGGGTCGAGACTCCCCGGACCCCGCTGAGCGTGCCGCCCCCGCGGCGCATCTGTGGACGGGCCGATCAGTGGCGCGCCCCTTGGGGGCCGGAAACCGTCGGTCGATCTCAGATCGAGCGACGGCTTGCTTCCCACGCGAGGATGTCCATGAGGCGCAGGTCGGTGAGATCACGCGTCAGTGCCTGGGCATCCGCATCCGAGATCTGCTTCCTCAGCTCGGCCAAAGTGTCGACGTTGGTCCGCAGATCGTTGCGGATCGCAGCCCAGAACATGCGACGGTGACCGCGCTCGGGGTACCGACGGGCAGCCTCGGCAGCGCAACTGCGATAGAGGCGCGTAAGCCCGGAGTCGAGGATCGGGAACAAGGCCGGGCGCTTGAGGTGCAGCACCTTCGAGGCCTTGGCGACCCGCACCCAAGGACCTTGGAGCGCCGTGAGCAGGTCGGCTCCCTTGTCGTAGAGCCCCTGAGACTCCGCGGGGTCCGCGTCAGCCAGATCCGCCTCCTTCGGGATCTGCGCGAGCAACTCGTGGTGGCTGGCAGCGAGCTCAAGAATCTCTTCCCCCTGTGCACGGCTGATGCGTGAGGCGAGAACCCGCGAGGCCGCGACGTCCTCCGCTGAGATGACGTCATGGCACTCCTGCGTCGACGCGTCGTACCGCGTCAGGGTCCGAGGGTGACTCCTCGCATAGTGCTCGACCACGCGACGCGCGTCCTCGATCGTCCGACCTGCCACCGTGATCTCAAGGGCCATGCGGCGGACCATAGCCGCGCACGCACGGGAGCACTGCCGATGAGATCTGCTGCTGCTCACCCGCCCGCGCCACCGCACGTCCACCCACCCGTCACCGGATCGATTGTCCGACGTGGCCCGGCCGTCACCCACGACACGGCGTCGAAGGACGACAGTGTCCCCGTCGCCGCACGTCACGTCTCTGGGGAAGGGCGCACCGATGGCTCACGACACCATGGCTCCTGCGCCGGAGCAGGCTCCCGAACCACCGTCTCCGCAGCGCGGATCCGACATCGTCTGGCACACCGCCTTCGGGCTGCTGCTGGTCGTCACCGTCGTCTCGTTCATCCTCTGGTCGACGGGGCAGATCAGTCAGAGCTCGCACTACGCGGTGCTCGTGGTCACCATCCTGCTGGGGGTCTTCATGGCCTTCAACATCGGCGGCAACGACGTCGCCAACTCCTTCGGCACCTCGGTGGGCGCCGGCACCCTGACGATGAAGCAGGCGCTCATGGTGGCCGCCGTCTTCGAGGTCGGTGGCGCGGTGCTGGCCGGTGGCGAGGTGACCGACACCGTGCGCAGCGGCATCGTCGACCTCGACGGGGTCCCGCTGGACCCGATGGACTTCGCCTTCATCATGATGGCGGCCCTGCTCGGCGCCGCGCTGTGGCTGCTCGTGGCCACCCAGATGGGCTGGCCTGTCTCGACCACCCACTCGATCATCGGCGGCATCGTCGGCGCCGCGGTCACCCTCGGCTTCGTCACCGGCGACGGCGGCTGGGAGATGGTGCAGTGGGGCGGCATCGGCCAGATCGTCATCTCCTGGTTCCTCTCCCCGGTGCTCGGCGGCCTGGTCGCCTACGTCCTCTTCCGCGGGATCAAGCAGGGCATCCTCGTCTACAACGAGCAGGCCGACGACCAGCTGCGCCAGCTCAAGGTGGAGCGGATCGAGCACCGCGAGCGGCACAAGGCCGCCTTCGAGCGCCTCGACGAGCTGCAGCAGATCTCCTACACCAACACCATGGCCCGGGACGCGGTCGTGGTCAGCTCCCCCGACTTCGACCGCGACGAGCTGGAGTCGGACTACTACCGCGAGCTGTACGAGCTGCAGGACGAGGCGGAGAACCTCGAGGCGCACCGGGCGCTGGAGACCTGGGTGCCGCTGCTGGCCGCCGGCGGGTCGGTCGTCATCACCGCGATGCTGCTCTTCAAGGGGCTGAAGAACCTCCACCTCGAGCTCGACAGCATCGGCAACTTCCTCGTCATGGGGATGGTCGGCGCCGCGGTCTGGATGGCCGTCTTCATCTTCGCGAAGTCGTTGAAGAAGCAGACCCTGGCCCGGTCCACCTTCCTGCTCTTCAGCTGGATGCAGGTCTTCACCGCCTCGGCCTTCGCCTTCAGCCACGGCTCGAACGACATCGCCAACGCCGTCGGGCCGTTCGCCGCGGTGCTGGACGTGCTGCGCACCAACGAGATCGGCGCCGAGTCCGCGGTCCCCACCGCCCTCATGGTCACCTCCGGGGTGGCCCTGGTCGCCGGACTGTGGTTCATCGGCCGCAAGGTCATCACCACCGTCGGGACCGGGCTGACGAAGATCCACCCGGCCTCGGGCTTCGCTGCCGAGCTGTCCGCCGCGGCGGTGGTCATGGGCGCCTCGCTGCTGGGGCTGCCGGTCTCCTCGACGCACATCCTCATCGGTGCGGTGCTCGGCGTCGGGATGGTCAACAAGGCCGCCAACTGGAACCTCATGAAGCCGATCGCCATGGCCTGGGTCATCACCGTCCCGGCCGCGGCGGCGGTGGGCGCGGTCGGTGTCGTCGTCATCCGGGGGATCTTCGGCTGAGCGGGACGGCACCGGGCGTGGGCGACGCTGGGTGTGGATGACGCTGAGCGAGAGCCGCACCTGCGCGAGGATGGGCAGGTGCCGACCTCCGCAGATCGCCCCGACCGTCCGCCGCGCGCCGAGCAGCTCGACCTCGCCCCGCACCCCGAGGGCGGCTGGTACCGCCAGACCTGGGCGTCGCCGGTCGAGGTCATGCTCGCCGGCCCCGACGGCACCACCCTCACCCGCCCGACGGCCACGCTGATCCTCTTCTACCTGCCCGCCGGGGAGTTCTCGACGTGGCACCGGGTGACCTGGGACGAGACCTGGGTCGCGGCCGAGGGCACCGTGCTCCTGGAGACCGGCGGCGACGGGGACCTCCCGGTCGGCGGCGAGCGCCACCGGGTGGGCCTGCAGCCCGACGACGAGCCGCACGTCGTCATCCCCGGCGGGGTGTGGCAGCGCACCCTGCCCCGCGACGACGCTGACGCCCTGGTCAGCTGCCTGGTCTCCCCCGGCTTCGACTTCGTCGACCTCGAGATCCGCGGCGGCTGAGCCGTCCACCCAGCGGGCACCTCGCGGCGGCCCCTGGCGCCTGCACGAGACTGGGGTCATGAGCGGATCCATCGGCATCCTCACCAGCGGCGGCGACTGCCCCGGGCTGAACGCGGTGATCCGGGGCGCGGTCATCAAGGGCACCCGTATCTACGAGCGCGACTTCGTCGGCATCCGCGACGGGTGGCGCGGGCTCGTCGAGGACGACTGCATCCCGCTGAAGCGCAAGCGCGTCCGCGGCCTGTCCGGTGTCGGCGGCACCATCCTCGGCACCTCCCGCACCAACCCCTACGCGGGGGGTGGCCCGGACCGGGTCCGTGAGGTGATGGCCCGCCACGGGATGGACGCGATCATCGCCATCGGCGGCGAGGGCACGCTCACCGCCGCCCGTCGGCTCGCCGACGAGGGGATCAACGTCGTCGGGGTCCCCAAGACCATCGACAACGACCTGTCCGCGACCGACTACACCTTCGGCTTCGACACGGCCACCTCGATCGCCACCGAGTCGATCGACCGGCTGCGCACCACCGCCGAGGCGCACCACCGCTGCATGGTCGTCGAGGTGATGGGCCGGCACGTCGGGTGGATCGCGCTGCACGCCGGGCTGGCCTCGGGTGCGCACGCCATCCTCATCCCCGAGGTGCCGACCTCCCTGGACGACGTCGCGCACTGGGTCACCGAGGCCAAGGAGCGCGGCCGGGCCCCGGTCGTCGTGGCCGCCGAGGGCGCCGTCCTCGAGGGCGAGGACTCGCCGGTGGCCCGGCACGGCCTGGACGCCTTCGGCCGCCCCCGGCTGGGCGGGGTCGCCGACCGGCTGGCGCCGATGCTCGAGGAGGCCACCGGGATCGAGACCCGGTCGATGACGCTGGGGCACCTGCAGCGCGGCGGCAGCCCCACCGCCTACGACCGGGTGCTGGCGACCCGCTTCGGCACCGCGGCGATCGATGCCGTCAACGCGCAGAAGTGGGGAACCATGGTCGCCCTCAACGGCATCGACATCGTCGAGGTCGACCTGCACCGTGCGGTCACCGAGCTCAAGACGGTGCCCCGCTCGCGCTACCAGGAGGCGGCGATCCTCTTCGGCTGACCCGGTCAGCCCAGCTGCTGCCCCAGGAGCACCACCACCAGCGGCACCACGGCGGTGGCGACGAAGGCGGGCAGGAAGCACAGCCCGAGCGGCAGCACGAGCAGCACCCCGGCCCGCTGCCCCGCCTCCTCGATCCGCCGCGCGTCCTCCTCGCGCTGCGCGGCCGCCGCCTCCAGCAGCACGGCGGCCGAGGCGGCGCCGCTCTCGTCGGCGACCGCCATCGCCTGGGCGGTGCGCCGCCACACCGGACGTGCGTAGGTCCAGGCCTGCCGCATCGAGCGGCCCCAGCGCAGCGCCGTGGTCACCCGGACCAGGTCGTCGCGGGCGCCCGGCGAGGATACCGCGGCCGTCTGGGCCAGCGCGTCGGCGAGACCGCGGCCTGAGCGCAGCGCGAGCGCGAGCAGCACCATGGCGTCGGCGACCTCGCGGTCGGTGACCGGCGGTCGGCGCTCCGGACCTCTCGCCTCGTCCCCGGGGTCCTCTCCGGCGGCCGTGGCGAGACCGTCGACCTCGCCCGCGCCGGACACGGACCCGGCGCGCGGTGCGGCCACATGACGACCCGGGCCGCCGTGCCGGGCGCCGACCGGCCAGGCCAGCACCGCCAGCACCAGCAGCAGCGCGACCGCGATCACCGGTGCACCTGCTCGCGCACGGCCCGCCGCAGCACCGCGCGGCAGATCGTCCAGCCGAGCCCGGTCAGCACCACCCCCGCACCGACGCTGAGCATGGTGGCCGAGGACCAGGTCACCACCGTCCACGGCGCGATCCCGAAGGTCAGGCCGGCCAGCAGCCCGACGAGCGGGAGCAGGGTGAGCATGACCATCGTCGCCCGCGGGCCGGCGCTCGCCGCGTCCAGCCGGCGGCGCACCCCGAGCCGCCCGCGCAGCACCTCGGCGGCCACCTCCACCGTCGGGGCCAGCGGGCTGCCCAGGCGCTCGGAGAGCCGCCAGGCGCCGCCGAGGAAGCCCACCTCGGGATGCTGCTGCGCCGCGGCGCTCCACACCGGTCCGGCTTCCTCGCCGCGGGCCAGCGCCGCGGCCACGTCGGCCAGGACGTCGTCCCACGGGGCGCGTGCGTCGGCCCGGGCCAGCTCGACCGCCCGCGGCGGCGTCGCCCCGGCGCGCAGCGCCATGGCGACGGTCTCGGCGAGGTCGGCGAGCCGCTCCTCGGACGCCGGCCCGCCACGGCGCTGCCACCGGCCTCCGTCGCGTGCCTGCGGCCGACGAGCCGCCCGACCCGATCCCAGCGCCGGCGACGCGCCCGGCCACAGCAGCACCGCCAGGAGCACGAGCAGCACCTCGGCGGCGCTCATGCCCCGGCCTCCCCCGGCCGGCCGGGTCCGCCGGCGTCGACCAGAGAGCTCAGCGGCACGATGGCGCCGACGACCCTGCGTCCGCCCTCCCGGCGCAGGTGCACCACCACCTCGACCGCGCTGGCCAGCTGGGTGCGCACCGCCTCACGGCTCATCCCGGCGAGCGCGCCGAGCGCCTCGACCCGGGCCGGGACGTCCTCGGGGGCGTTGGCGTGCAGGGTGCCGCACCCCCCTTCGTGGCCGGTGTTCAGCGCGAGCAGCAGGTCGCGCACCTCGGCGCCGCGGACCTCGCCGACCACCAGCCGGTCCGGACGCATCCGCAGCGCCTGGCGGACCAGGTCGACCATGCTCACCTCCCCGGCACCCTCGGTGTTCGCCGAGCGCGCCTGCAGGCGCACCACGTGCGGGTGCGCGACGACGATCTCGCCGACGTCCTCGACCACGACCACCCGTTCGTCGGCCGGGACCTCGGCGAGCATGGCCGCCAGCAGGGTGGTCTTGCCCGACCCGGTGCCGCCGGTGATGACGTAGGCGGTACGGGAGCGCACGATCTCGCGCAGCCGCACCGCCTGCCCCTCCGTGAGCATGCCCAGGCCGGCCAGGGCGTCGAGGCCACCCGAGCGGCGCCGCGGGATGCGCAGGCTCACGTGCGCGCCGTCGGCCACCAGCGGCGGCAGGACGGCGTGCAGCCGGACCCCGTCGGGCAGCAGCCCGTCCACCCACGGCTGCGCGTCGTCCAGACGGCGGCCGGCCAGCGCCGCCAGCCGCACGGCGAGCCGACGCACCTCCTCCCGGTCGCCGAGCCCGGGCCGGACCCGCTGCACCCCGTCGCCACGGTCCACCCACAGCGAGCCGTCACCGTTGACCAGCACGTCGGTGACCGCCTCGTCGGCGACCAGCGGCTCCAGCGGCCCGAGACCGAGCAGGCCGGCCCGCAGCTCCTCGCCCCGCCGCCGGGTGCCGCGCTCGCCCAGCCGGGCCGCCTCGTCGGCGGCGACGCGACCGATCACCTGCTCGTCCGGGGCCTGCCCGCGACCGACCTGGGCATCCATCGCCGGCGTCCACCTCATGCCGCCGCCCGCCCTCGCCGACCGCCCAGGCCGGCCACCTCGACGACGACCCCGGCCACCCCGGCGCATGCCCCGCGCCGCCCCGGCGGACCGCCGCGCGCCTCGGCGCGCACCACCTGCGGGTCGTCCGGCAGGTGCTCCAGCAGCGGCAGACCCAGGTGCTCGGCGACCCGCTCCGGGGCCCCGCGCGGACGCAGCGGACCCCTGGTCACCAGGGCCACCCGCTGGCGCAGGGCGCCCAGGCGGTCCAGGTGCGTCTCGGCGTCCCGCAACCACCGCGGCCGCAGACCCACCAGCAGCACCACCAGGTCGGGCACCTCGGTCCAGGCCCGCTCGGGCAGCGAGCGGACCGGCAGGTCCAGCACCACCGGCGCGGCCGCCGACAGTCCCCGGACGACCTCGACGACGGTGCTCTCGGCCGGGCCGGCGCCCCGGGCGGCCAGCACCGGCCACGGCGCGGCGGGCAGCCGGCCGCGCAGCTGGTCGGCCACCACCGGCCCCTCGTGCCGGGCCAGGTCCGGCCAGCGCAGGCCCGGCTCGTGCTCCGCGCCGACCGTGACGTCGATGCCACCGGCCCGGACGTCACCGTCGACCAAGGTCAGATCGGCGCACGCGCAGCCGGCCACCGCACCGGCCAGGGTGCTCGTGCCGAGCCCTCCGGAGGCGCCGCTGAGAACCACCACCGGGTGCGTCGGAGAATTTCTCGATCTCATGCCCGCAGGCTCGCAGCGCCTGCTCCGGGTCACCGCGTCAAGGGGTGTGGGGGTGGAGGACGCCGGGACGTCTCCGGGGCCTGTGGACGAGGCATCTCGTCCGCACGGGAGGCCGGAGACGCACGACGGCCCCGGTTGGGGGGATAACCGGGGCCGTCAACGCGCCTACTCCGGGGGGGAGGGAGCTGGTGCGTTACCGCTCGACCCCTAAGGGGAGCGATGCCCCCCACTGTAACGCGCTGAGTGGCCCGCGCAACACGAAGACGGTCACCCTTTGGGATGAATTCGCCTGCGCGCGGCCAACGGCGCTCAGCCGATGCGACCGGTTCGCACGGAGGTGGCGATGCGCTCGCCCTCGGCGGCGCCGGCCACCACCGCGTCGGCGCAGTGCCGCAGCCACAGCAGCACCCCCTCGCGCCCTCCGGAGGTGTAGCCGGTGAGCGAGCCCAGGTAGGCGGGTCCGCCCTGGTCACCGTGCCCGGCCTCGGGCACCGCGACCCCGGTCGGGTCCAGCCCGGTGGCCGTCAGCAGCGAGCGCTCCACGGCGCGGGCGACCAGCCCGTTGCCGACGACGAAGGGTCGGGTGGCGGCGATCTCGGCGTGCACGACGGCGGCCACCACCAGCGCGGGGGCCTGGTCCGCGGACCGCATCAGCTCGCCGATCCCGGCGAGGCGCTCGCGCAGCTCGGCTCCCTGCGGCGCCGGTCCCAGGTCGGCCATCTCCTGGCAGCCCTCCCCCTCCAGCCGGGGGCGGCCGAGCTGGTCGGGCGCGCTGACCAGCTGGGCGGCGGCCGCGGTGTGCAGCCGGGCCAGGGCCTGGCTGGGCGCGGTGCGGACCAGGGTGCGCACGTGCTCGGTCTCGGCGGTGGCGCCGATGGCGCCGTGGATGACCCGCTCGGCGGGATCCGGCTCCGGGCTGCGCTCCCGGGCGCCGCGCATCAGGTCGCGCACGATGCTCGCGGTGGAGCGGGCGCCGTCCAGCTCGGCCGAGGCCCAGGCGCCGCGCACCCGGGACTCGGCGGCCGCCTCCGGGGTCCGCCGCCGCAGCCCCTCGTGCCAGCGCAGCCGGGTGCAGGCCTCCCGGGCCTGCTCGGAGGAGTCGGCGACCTCGGGCAGGTCGGCCAGGGCGCTGAGGGCGGTGACGAGTCCGGGCACCGCACCAGCCTAGGTGGGGCCTATCCTGCGCCCATGTGGTGGCGGTCCCGACGCGGCGGCTTCATCTCGGTGACCGAGCAGGCGACCTTCGAGACGCTGCACACCGCCTCGCTGGCCGGGCGGCACCTGGCCGACGGCTTCACCGACGAGGGCTGCGAGCGGGCCGCGCCCTACCTGCGGGCGATGCTGGGCACCCCGGCCTTGGCGATCTGCGACGCCGCCAGCGTCATCGTCTGGGACGGGGAGGGCGATCATCACCTGTCCCAGGTGATCGACCAGGCCGAGCGGGCGCTGACCCGCGGCGAGACCGTGGTGCTCGGGCCCGAGCAGGTCACCTGCTCCGGCGCGGAGTGCCCGGTCCGGGGCGCGGTCATCGCCCCCGTGGTCGTCGACGAGCGCATCGTCGGGGCCATCGCGGGCTACGGGCCCCCGGCGTCGGCGGGCCTCGTCCGGGCGGCAGGCGAGGTGGCCACCTGGGTGGCCACCCAGGTCGAGGTGGCTGACCTCTCCTTCGAACGCACCCGGGCGATGGAGGCCGAGCTGCGGGCGCTGCGGGCCCAGATCAGCCCGCACTTCATCTACAACTCCCTGGCGGCGATCGCCTCCTTCGTGCGCACCGAGCCGGAGCGGGCCCGGGAGCTGCTGCTGGAGTTCGCCGACTTCACCCGCTACGCGCTGCGCCGCGGCGGCACCTTCACCACGGTCAGCGAGGAGCTGCACAACGTCGAGCGCTACCTCGTGCTGGAGCAGGCGCGCTTCGGCGACCGGCTCGACATCAACCTGCGGATCGCCCCGGAGGTGCTGCCGGTGCGGGTGCCCTACCTGGCCATCCAGCCGCTGGTGGAGAACGCCGTGCGGCACGGCCTGGCGCCGCAGGAGGGCCCGGGCCACGTCGTGCTCACCGCCACCGACCTGGGCACCGACGTCGAGATCAGCGTCGAGGACGACGGGGTCGGGGCCGAGCCCGAGGTGATCCGCAAGGTGCTCGACGGGCAGTCGCGCAGCGACTCCGTCGGCCTGGGCAACGTCGACGCCCGGTTGCGTCAGGTCTACGGCGAGGACGCCGCGCTGGTCGTCGAGACGGCTCCGTCGGCGGGGATGAAGGTCTCCTTCCGGGTACCGAAGTACTCCCCGGCAGCCGACGCGGCACCCTAGGCTGTCCCGCATGTCCAGCCCCGGGACACCTCGCCTGACCGTGCTCGTCGTCGACGACGAGGCACCGGCACGCAACGAGCTCGCCTGGCTGCTCGAGCGCGACGCGCGGGTGGGCCGGGTGGTCACCGCTGCCTCGGGGACCGCCGCGCTGGCCGCGCTGGAGCGGGACACCGTCGACGTGGTGCTCAGCGACATCAGCATGCCCGGGCTCGACGGGATGCAGCTGACCTCGGTGATCAACCGCTTCCGCGAGCGCCCGCAGGTCGTCTTCGTCACCGCCCACGACACCCACGCCGTGGATGCCTTCGACCTCGACGTCGTCGACTACGTGATGAAGCCGGTGCGCCCCGAGCGGATCGGCGAGGCGATCCGCCGCTGCCTGGTCCAGCGCGAGCGGGCCGACGCCCCGCCGGCGACGCCGGAGAACGAGGAGACGATCCCGGTCGAGCTCGGCGGGGTCACCCGCTTCGTCGCCCGCGCCGACATCCGGTGGGTGCAGGCCCAGGGCGACTACGCCCGGCTGCACACCCCGGACGGCTCGCACCTGGTACGCATCCCGCTGGCCACCCTCGAGGAGCGCTGGGCCGAGGCCGGTTTCGTCCGGATCCACCGCTCGACGCTGGTGGCCACCCGGCACATCAGCGAGGTGCGCACCGAGCACGGCAAGGTCGCGGTGGTCATCGACGGCACCGAGCTGCAGGTGAGCCGCCGGCACACCCGGGCGCTGCGCAGCACCTTGCTGCGGCTGCGGCCGTGAGCGGCGCGCAGCGCGGGCAGCCGCCGGCCCGGGTCCGGGTCACCCGCACCCGCCGCGCGGCCACCGACCGGCACCGCCCGCTGCGCGAGGAGGTCGACGCCCAGTCCGCGCTCGGCACCGCTTACGTGGTCTCGTTGATGCGGGCGCAGCGCCGGCTGTCGCTGCGGCTGGTGCTGGCGCTGGGCACGCTGCTCCTGGTGGCCCCGCTGCTGGTGCTGCTGGTCCCGGCCGCGGGCCGGCTCACCGTGCTGTCGGTGCCGCTGCCCTGGCTCGTCCTGGGGGTGCTGGTCTACCCCGCGGTGATCGCCGCCGCGGCCTGGTTCACCCGCTCCAGCGAACGGCTCGAGGGCGACTTCGCCCGGGTCGTGGACCGCGGGTGAGCGCCCCGCTCAGCGTCGCGGCCATCCTGCTCGTCTGCGCCACCACGCTGGCCCTCGGCGCCGTCGGGCTGCGCTTCGCCCGCGGCACCAGCGACTTCTACGTCGCCGGACGGACCGTCTCCCCGTGGCGCAACGCCAGCGCCATCGGCGGCGAGTACATCTCGGCGGCCTCCTTCCTCGGGGTGGCCGGGCTGGTCCACTCCGGCGGGGTGGACATGCTCTGGCTACCGGTCGGCTACACCGTCGGCTACCTCGTGCTGCTGGCCCTCGTCGCGGCCCCGCTGCGCCGCTCCGGGGCCTACACCCTCCCGGACTTCGCCGAGCTGCGGCTGGAGTCCCGGGTGCTGCGGCGGGGGTGCGCGCTGCTCGTGGTGGGCATCGGCTGGCTCTACCTGCTGCCGCAGATGCAGGGCGCGGGACTGGCGCTGAGCCAGGTCAGCGGCGCGCCGGCCTGGGTGGGCGCCACCGTGGTGACTGTCATCGTCGCGCTCAACGTCATCGCCGGCGGCATGCGCTCGATCACCCTGGTCCAGGCCGTCCAGTACTGGTTGAAGCTGACCGCGATCACCGTGCCGGCCTGCGTGCTGCTGACCATCTGGGTGCGAGACGGAACACCGGCGCCCGAAGGGAGCCGCAGCTGGTGGGAGCCGCTGGTCGCCAGCGGACCCGGCGAGCACCCCACCTACACCGCCTACGCGACGATCCTGGCGCTGTGCCTGGGGACGATGGGCCTGCCGCACATCGTCGTGCGCTTCTACACCAACCCCGACGGGGTGGCCGCCCGCCGCACCACGGTGGCGGTGCTCGTGCTGCTCTCCTTCTTCTACCTCTTCCCCCCGGTCTACGGGGTGCTCGGCCGGGTCTACCTCGACGGCCCGGTCGAGACCGCCCGGCCCTCGGTGGTGCTCGAGCTGCCCGCCCAGGTGGTCGGCGGGCCGGGCGGCGACCTGCTCACCGCGCTGGTCGCCGGCGGCGCCTTCGCCGCCTTCCTCTCCACCGCCTCCGGACTGACCATGTCGGTGGCCGGCGCGCTGGACCAGGACGTCGTGCGGCGGGCGCTGGGCCGGCTCACCGGCGGCGACGCCAGCCCGGTGCAGTCCTTCCGGCTGTCCGCGGCGATCGGGGTGCTGGCTCCCTTCGGCGCCAGCCTCGTGCTGGACACGGTCGCCCTGTCCACCGCGGTCGGGCACGCCTTCGCCATCGCCGCGGCCACCTTCGCCCCGCTGCTCATCCTCGGGGTGTGGTGGCGCGGGCTGACCGCCGCCGGCGCGGCGGCCGGCATCACGGTGGGTGCGGTCACCACCATCGGCGCGGCCACGATCTCGCTGCTGGGCGCACCGGCCCCCGGATGGACCGCCACCCTGCTCGGCGCCCCCGCCGCGTGGGCGACACCGCTGGCGGTGACGGTGATCCTCGGCGTCTCCTGGCTCACCCCGCGCACCCTGCCGCCACACCGGGACCGCACCCTGGCGCGGCTGCACACCCCGGAGGCAGCGATCCGTTCGCCGCGGCAGACCGCCCGCTCGCCGCGGGGCTGAGCGCCGATCGGCGCAGCAGGCTCCCGCCGGTCGAGCCGTCGGCGACAGGTGCTGCCGGGCGTGGCCCGGCTGGGCCACGGTGGGCTGGCCGGCGCACCGCCGTGCCGGCGTCCCACCCACCCTCGGAGGTGAGCAGGTTGAGCAACGACGCTCACGACCTCGGCGAGCGGTACATCGCCGTCCAGGAGTCGGCGGAGTTCGGCGAGCTGCGCCGGACGTTCCGCAGCTTCGTCTTCCCCGTCACCGCGTTCTTCATCTCGTGGTACTTCGCCTACGTCCTGCTGTCGATCTTCGCTCCCGGCTTCATGGGCACGAAGGTCGTCGGCAACATCACCATCGGTCTGATCTTCGGGCTGCTGCAGTTCGTGACCACCTTCGCCATCACCTTCGCCTACGCCCGCTGGGCGGAGCGACGCTTCGACCCGCAGGCCGACGCCGTGGTGGAGATGATCGACCGTGACCCGGAGATCGACTCCACCGGGCGCACCGACGAGACGGACGGGGGTCGGGCATGAGCACCATCGGCTCCCCCGCGCTGAACATCTCGATCTTCGCGATCTTCGTCGTCGTCACCCTGGTCATCGTCATCAAGGTGGCCGGCGGGAAGAAGACCGCCGGCCAGATGTACACCGGTGGCGCCGCCTTCTCCGGTCGGCAGAACGGCATCGCCATCGCCGGCGACTACCTCTCGGCGGCGTCCTTCCTCGGCATCGCCGGGGCGATCGCGCTGCAGGGCTACGACGGCTTCCTGTACTCGATCGGCTTCCTCGTGGCCTGGCTGGTGGCGCTGCTGCTGGTGGCCGAGCTGATGCGCAACACCGGCCGCTTCACGATGGCCGACGTGCTCTCCTACCGGCTGCGGCAGCGCCCGGTGCGGATGGCCTCGGCCACCTCGGTGCTGGCGGTCTCCTTCTTCTACCTGCTGGCCCAGATGGCCGGGGCCGGGGCGCTGGTCTCGCTGCTGCTGGGCGTCAGCGGCGCGGCCGCGCAGAACGTCGTCATCGCCGTCGTCGGGATGGTGATGATCGCCTACGTGATGATCGGCGGGATGAAGGGCACCACGTGGGTGCAGATGATCAAGGCGGTGCTGCTCATCGCGGCGACGACGATCATGACCGTCTGGGTGCTGGCCCGCTTCGGGCTCAACCTCTCCTCGCTGCTGCAGGAGGCTGTGGACAACAACCCGGAGGCGGGTGAGGCGCTGCTCGAGCCCGGGCTGCGCTACGGCGAGTCGCTGACGACGAAGATCGACTTCATCTCGCTGTCGCTGGCGCTGGTGCTCGGCACCGCCGGCCTGCCGCACGTGCTGCAGCGCTTCTACACCGTCCCGACGAGCAAGCAGGCCCGCAAGTCGGTGGAGTGGGCGATCTGGCTGATCGGCGGCTTCTACCTGCTGACCCTGGTGATCGGCTACGGCGCCGGCGCGCTGGTCGGGCCCGAGGCGATCTCCGAGGCGCCCGGTGCGGCGAACTCGGCGGCACCGCTGCTGGCCTACGAGCTCGGTGGCTCGCCGCTGCTGGGCATCGTCTCCGGCATCGCCTTCGCCACCATCCTCGCGGTGGTCGCCGGTCTGACCATCACCACCAGCGCCACCTTCGCCCACGACCTGTACAACCAGGTCTTCAAGCGGGGCGAGGCGACGCCGGAGCAGGAGGTCAAGGTGGCCCGCTACGCGGCCATCGGCGGCGGTGTCATCGCCATCCTCGGCGGGATGCTCGCCAAGGACCAGAACGTCGCCTTCCTGGTGGCGCTCGCCTTCGCGGTGGCCGCCAGCGCCAACCTACCGACGATCCTCTACAGCCTCTTCTGGAAGCGCTTCAACACCCGCGGCGCGGTGTGGGGGATGTACGGCGGCCTCGCCTCGGCGCTGATCCTCATCATCTTCTCCCCGGTGGTCTCCGGGAAGCCGGTGGACCCGGCGACCGGCAAGAGCGCCTCGATGCTCCAGGGGGTCGACTTCCACCTCTTCCCGCTGGACAACCCGGGGCTGATCTCCATCCCGCTGGGCTTCTTCCTCGGCTGGCTGGGGACGGTCACCTCCAAGGAGTTCAACCGGGCCAAGTACGCCGAGATGGAGGTGCGCAGCCTCACCGGCCACGGGGTGGCCGAGGCCATCGAGCACTGATCCGTCTCGGACGACAGGCGAAGGGGGGAGCAGCGGCCGCTCCTCCCCCCTTCGCCTGCGCTCAGGCGTTGGCCGCCTCGGTGGTCCCGGCGCCTCGGCGCCGGATCGCAGGCCCGCCCCCGCGGCGCTCCCCGGGCACCTCGTCGGCGCCGAGGATGGTGAAGCCGCCGTCGGCGAGCAGGGCAAGGTCGTCCTGTGCGGCCTGCCCCTCGGAGGTGAGGTAGTCGCCGAGGAAGATCGAGTTCGCCAGGTGCAGGCCGAGTGTCTGCAGGCTGCGCAGGTGCATCTCCCGCCCGGCCGCGATGCGGATCTCCCGCTGCGGTGCCAGCACCCGCGCGGTGGCGAGGATCCGCAGGCAGCGCAGCGGGGTGAGCTCCCAGGTCTGCTGCTTGGGGGTCCCGTCGAAGGGCATGAGGAAGTTCACCGGGATCGACTCCGAGCCCAGGTCACGCAGGGCGAGGAGGGCCTCGACGAGCTGCTCGTCGCTCTCGCCGAGGCCGGCGATGAGCCCGCTGCAGGCGGAGAGCCCCGCACCCTGGGCCTTGGCCACGGTCGCGACCCGGTCGGCGTAGGTGTGCGTCGAGACGATCGAGTCGTGGTGGGACTCGGCGGTGTTGATGTTGTGGTTGTAGGCGTCCACCCCGGCCGCGCGCAGCCGCTCGGCCTGGCCCTCCTTCAGCAGCCCGAGGCAGGCGCACACCTCGGTCTGCGGGTGCTCCTCCTTGATCGCGCCCACCATGCCGGCGACCCGCTCGACGTCCCGGTCTGTGGGCCCGCGTCCGCTGGCGACCATGCACACGCGGGTGGCGCCACCGTCGAGACCGGCGCGCGCCTGCTCGAGGGCTTCGTCGGCCTTCAGCCAGGTGTAGCGCAGGATCTCGCTGCTCGACCCGAGCGCCTGGGAGCAATAGCCGCAGTCCTCGGGACAGAGCCCTGACTTGAGGTTGACGAGGTAGTTGACCTTGACCGTCATCCCGAAGTAGGCGCGGCGCAGCCGGGCGACGGCGGAGACGAGATCGAGGGTGTCCTCGTCGCTGGTGCGCAAGACGGCGAGTGCCTCTGCCTCGGTGGTGCGGTGGCCGCCGAGGATCGCCTCGACGAGGTCGTCGTGCTCGGTCATGGTGCTCTCCTTGCTGTCGGGTGGTCAGGTCTCGGGGTGGTCTCGGTCGTCTCCGACGCCTCGGGCGTGCAACGCCTCACCGGTCGCTTGCGCATCGGCGACGACCCGAAGGACGAAGGGGGTGAGTCGGGCTCTCGGGTCACGCTCGAGGCCGCGGGCGCGGGCGGCGTCACGGGTCTCCTCGGCGAGCCCCAGCGTGGCGGGGATGGTCCGCAGCACGAGGGAGAAGGCGAGACCGACCCGCTCCGGGTCGACGCCGAGGGGGCGAAGGGGGCGCGCTACCGAGGTGATCGTGTCGAGGATCGCGTCGACGGGGGTGGTCGTGGTGACGACGGTGGCGAGCAGCACGAGGGCGACGAGGTCGCCGACGGTCGCCACGGCCCGGGGCCAGCCGGCCTGCCAGGTGAGCCACCCCCCGAGAACGATCGCGAGAAGCGCCAGGCCGCGCAGCGAGCGCGCGAGGGAGCGCAGCGGCATGCGCGAGAGCACCGCGAGGAGGAGCGCCACCGCCACCCCGGCGAGCGCCGAGCGCCATCCGGTGAGCAGGGTGAGGACCAGCCCGGCGAGGAGGAGGGCGGTGAGCTTGGCGCCGGAGGGGATTCGATGCAGGAGGGTCGTGCCCGGCCGGTAGGCGCCGAGGAGGGTTCGGCTCACGCGATGCTCCGGTAGTGCTCGACGACCTCGGCCGCGGACCCGTCGGCGGCGACGCGACCCCCGACGACGAGCAGAGCTCGCTCGCACCGAGTGGCGAGCTCGAGGTCGTGGGTCACGAGGAGGAGCTGCTGGTCCAGCCCGAGGAGCAGGTCACCGACCCGGCGAGCGTTGCCGAGGTCGAGCAGGGTGGTGGGCTCGTCGGCGACGAGCACGTCGGGGTCGGTCGCGAGGACCACGGCGAGCGCGAGCAGCTGGGCCTGCCCCCCGGAGAGGGCATGGACGCTGCGGTCCCCGAGACCCGCCAGGCCGAAGCGGGCGAGGACCTTCCGGGCGGCCTCCCTTCGCTCCCCCGGGTCGCGGTGGCTGCGGCGAAGGGAGAGCGCGACGTCCTCCCCCGCAGTCGGCATGACGAGCTGGGCCTTGGGGTCGGTGAAGGAGAAGGCGACCCGGCGGCGCACCTCGCGACCCTCACGCGCGACGTCGAGCCCATCGACGCGGACCGTGCCGCTCGTCGCGGTGACGAGACCGTTGACGAGGCGGGCGAGGGTCGACTTGCCTGCGCCGTTGGGGCCGATGAGCGCGATCCTTCCCTCGGTGAGGGTCAGGTCCGTCTCGTCGAGCGCGAGCAGGTCGCCGTCGGCGGTCTCGCGGCGGACCGTGACCCGGTCGAGCTCGATCCTCGCCATGAGCTGGTGCGGCGCTCAGGCGGCGCGGCGGCGCAGCAACCAGGGGAAGGCGCGGTGCACGGCAGCGGCGACCACAGCTGTCGCGGCGAGCTTGATGAGGTCGCCGATCCAGAACGCGCCGTCCACGGTCGCGGCGGCCGCCCAGTCCAGATCAGCGCGCAGGTGCAGTCCGACGATGCCCAGGACGTGGATCACCAGGACCGCGAGGAGCCCGCCGGCGAAGAGGGCGAGCGGGTTGCTGACCTGACCGCGTCGGGCGAGGAACTCGGCGACCACACCCATGATCGCGACACCGACGACGAAGCCGACGAGGTAGCCCGAGGTCGGCCCGGCGAGCACCGCGAGGCCCGACTTGCCGTTGGCGAAGACCGGAAGGCCGGCCGCGCCGAGGGCGAGCCAGAGGAGAATCGCGAGAACGCCCCGACGGGCGCCGAGGACCGCCCCGGCGAGGAGGACGCCGAAGGTCTGCAGCGTGATCGGGGCGAAGGTCGAGACGTTGATCGCCGGCAGGATCGAGCAGACCGCAGCCAGTGCCGCGAAGGCGGACACCAGCGCCAGGTCGACGGCGGCGGAGGTGCGAGCCGGTGCGGAGGTGGTCGAAGTCATCCGGGGTGGTCCTGTTCTCTTGCTGAACGGCGTTCAGGTGCGGTGAACGGCGTTCAAATTATCATGGTGTTCGATTTGCGAAGGCCGCCCACGGCCTGAGCCTCAAGACCGCCCGCCGATCCAGGAGCCACCATCCCCAGCCGTCGACACCCCCTTCGCCGTGAGGATCTCGTCGCGACCGCGCTGGACCTGCTCGAGCGGGTCGGCCTGCCCGACCTGACGATGCGGGCCCTCGGGGCCGAGCTCGGGGTGCAGCAGTCCGCGCTCTACCACCACGTCACGAGCAAGCAGGAGCTGCTCGGCCTCGTCGCCGACGCGATCCTCGAGCGGGCCCCGCGTCGGCCCGCCCGCGCCGACGCGAGCTGGCAGACCAGGGTGCGTCGTCGGTGCGAGGACGTCCGGGCCGCGGTGCTGGCCTACCCGGACGGGGCGGACCTCGTGCTGAGCGTGTGGGCCTTCGGGCTCGGGGGCGGCGCTCCCGAGGACGAGCTACGCGCGCTGCTGCTCGACGCCGGTCTCGAGGAGCCAGCCGCATCGACCGCGTCCCGGACCCTGCTCCACTTCGTCTACGGCCACGCCTACGCCCAGCAGGCGCACGACCACGCGGCGCGTCTCGGCGCGGTCGTCGTCCACTCCCCCGACGACTTCGGCGCCGGGCTGGCGCTCGTCGTCGCCGGCATCGCGTCGCGCTGACGCAGACCCGCTCGACTCAGACCCGCTCGGGCACCAGGCCCCGGTCCTCTGCCTCCCGGCGCAGGCGGGCGCAGGCGTCATCATCGGCCGTGGCGAAGAAGTCCCCCACGACATCCTCGAGGTGCCCGAGGTCCTGCGCGGCGAAGAGGATCGGCTGGTACTGCGTGATGTCGTAGTTCAGCGTCCCCATGTCGGCGAGGTCGAGGTCGCGGATCTCCATCTCGCGGAACTCCTCCATCTCACCGAAGCTGGAGAGGATCCCCGCACCGTATGCCTTGAGCTCGCGCGCGCCGCTCGGGCCGGCCTCGTAGATCACGCCGAACTCCATGGAGAACCAGAAGACGTCGGCGACGAGCTTGGCCGCCTCCTCGCTCTCCATCCGCGTCAGGGCCTGCCCCGCCGCCTCGGTGATCCGGGCGAAGCGCTCGCTCGCCAGCCCGTTCCCGTGGCCGATGACCTCGTGGATGATGTCCGGCTCGGGCGTGTAGAGCGGCTGGCTGGCATGCCTGAGGTACTGGGTCGAGCTGAAGGTGCGCTGGCGCAGGTCCCCGTAGAACTCACGAAGGGGGACCGAGCCCGGTGCGGCGATGTAGGTCCAGCCGGTGAGCGGCGCCAGCCGCTCGCTCACCTCCGCCAGTTGCGGCACGCGGTCGGCGGGCAGGCCCAGCGCCGCCTTCGCCGCCAGGTACTCCGGGTGCGCGTGGCGCGCGTGCGCCTCGGCGAGCGCCGCGCTGACCGTGCGCCAGACCTCGTGCTCGTCCTCGGTGTAGCCGATCGTCGGTACCGGCTCGCCCACGGCGCGGTCCCAGGTCAGCGCGGCCGCCGCGATCTGCCCGCGCCGGGCCAGGTAGTCCGGGTCGTCGCGGCCGGGGTGGTTGTCCGCCAGGTGCACCTGCACCGTGCCGTCCCGGTGCTCGGTCACCGGGGAGTAGACCTGGCCGTCCTCGAACATCACGCACCTTCCCGGGCGCCGCGACGTCGCGGTGCTCTCGCCCGGACACGATGCCAGCCGGTCGGCCGTCGCCGCGACCCCCGGTGCGTCCGCCGCCGCTCCACCAGCTCTCCGTCTCCCGCCCCTCCCGAGCACCAGACCTGCGCCGCCCGGCGCACCACCCACCCGCTCGCCGTGCGGCTCCCTCCGCTCGACGTGCCGAGAGCCGCTCCCCTTGTGCCCCGGGCCGGATCCGACGAAGGTAGGAGCCAGACCCGGCCGGCCCGCCCGGCCGCCGCTCAACGAGGAGGACACGTGTCGCAGTCGTACGCACCCACCCCGGAGTTCACCGAGCAGGCCGTCGGCCAGGCCGCGCTCTACGACGAGGCCGCCGCCGACCACCAGGGCTTCTGGGCGCGGCAGGCGCGGGAGCGGATCAGCTGGGACACCGACTTCGAGCAGGCCCTGGACTGGAGCCAGGCTCCCTTCGCGACGTGGTTCGCCGGTGGCCGGCTCAACGCCTCGGTCAACTGCGTGGACCGGCACGTCGACGCCGGCAACGGCGACCGGGTCGCCATCCACTTCGAGGGCGAAGGGGGCGACACCCGGACCATCACCTACGCGGACCTGCAGAAGGAGGTCGCCAAGGCGGCCAACGCGCTCACCGAGCTCGGCGTGGGCCACGGCGACCGGGTGGCGATCTACCTGCCGATGATCCCGGAGGCGGTCATCGCCATGCTCGCCTGCGCCCGGCTCGGCGCCCCGCACTCGGTGGTCTTCGGCGGCTTCTCCGCCGAGGCGCTGCACACCCGCATCGCCGACGCCGACGCCAAGGTCGTCATCACCGCCGACGGGCAGTTCCGCCGCGGCAAGCCGGCCCCGCTCAAGGCGGCGGTGGACGCGGCCATCGACCACGGCGACGACGAGTCCCCGGTGGAGACCGTGCTCGTGGTGCAGCGCGCGCAGAACGACGTCGAGTGGGTCGAGGGCCGCGACCGGTGGTGGCACGACGTCGTCGACGGGCAGAGCGAGACCCACGAGGCGCAGGCGCACGACGCTGAGCACCCGCTCTTCATCCTCTACACCTCCGGCACCACCGGGAAGCCGAAGGGGATCTTCCACACCACCGGCGGCTACCTCACCCAGGTGGCCTACACCAACGCGGTGGTGCACGACCTGCACCCGGAGAGCGACGTCTACTGGTGCACCGCCGACATCGGCTGGGTCACCGGGCACTCCTACATCGTCTACGGGCCGCTGGCCAACGGCGCCACCCAGGTGCTCTACGAGGGCACCCCGAACACCCCGCACGAGGGCCGCTTCTGGGAGATCGTGCAGAAGTACGGGGTCTCGATCCTCTACACCGCCCCGACGGCGATCCGCACCTTCATGAAGTGGGGCGACGACATCCCCGCGAAGTACGACCTCTCCTCGATCCGGGTGCTCGGCTCGGTCGGCGAGCCGATCAACCCCGAGGCCTGGCGCTGGTACCGCGAGCACATCGGCGGCGGCACCGCCCCGATCGTCGACACCTGGTGGCAGACCGAGACCGGCGGGATCATGATCTCCCCGCTGCCCGGGGTCACCGAGCTCGAGCCGGGCTCGGCGCAGCGCCCGATCCCCGGCATCAGCGCCGAGATCCTCGACGACGAGGGCCAGCCCTTCACCGAGCCGGAGAAGGTGGGCTACCTCGTGCTGACCAAGCCGTGGCCGGCGATGCTGCGCGGCATCTGGGGCGACCCGGAGCGGTACAAGGACACCTACTGGAGCCGCTTCGGTCCGGAGTACTACTTCGCCGGCGACGGCGCGAAGTACGACGAGGCGGGCAACATCTGGCTGCTCGGCCGGGTGGACGACGTCATGAACGTCTCCGGCCACCGGCTCTCCACCGCCGAGATCGAGTCCGCCCTCGTCTCGCACTCCTCGGTCGCCGAGGCCGCGGTCGTCGGCGCGGCCGACGAGACCACCGGCCAGGCGGTCTGCGCCTTCGTCATCCTCCGCGAGGGCGCCGAGGACGCCGGTGATGAGACCGTCCAGGAGCTGCGCGAGCACGTCGCCAAGGAGATCGGCCCGATCGCCAAGCCGCGCCAGGTCATGGTCGTGCCGGAGCTGCCGAAGACCCGCTCCGGCAAGATCATGCGGCGGCTGCTCAAGGACGTCGCCGAGAACCGCGAGGTCGGCGACGTCACCACCCTCGCCGACAGCTCGGTGATGCAGCTCATCCAGGACGGGCTCAAGGAGTGACCGGTCCGCCGACGGGGTGACCTGGGCAACTTAGGAGAGGCTCCCCGGACCTGTCGGAGAAGAGCGACTGACGCGAGTGGACCACCGAGCTCGGCGAGCTGACCGGCAGCACCGAGGCCGCCGAGGAGACCATCGCGGAGGTCGATCAGGCCTTCGCCGACGCCCGCGAGCGGCTCCCCGGCCTGCAGGGCGCCACCTTCACCGGCTACATGGCCACCGAGGAGGGCTGCACCCTGCTGTCGGTCTTCGACTGGGTCGAGGAGCTCGAGGCCGACGTCTCGATGATCCGGCTCCGGGACGACGCCTTCCAGTCCGAGCTGGAGGAGGACCCGCGCTTCCAGGAGCTCGGTGCCGTGCAGAACGACGCCGTGCTGTGGGCCACCAGCGAGAACAACTGGTACGCCGCCTCGACCACCTACGGCCCCTCGTCGTTCACGTGGTTCCTGGAGGAGGCCGTGCGGCACCGGGCACGGCCCCTCGCCGGCGGACGGCCCGGCCAGCGGCCAGGCGGTCGCTGAGCCTGCTCGCCGGCCTCGCGGTCCTCGTGGTGCTGCTGCTGCTCAGCGTCGCGGTGGGCGCGAAGAACATCCCGCTGGCCACGGTGCTGGCCGCGCTGGCGGAGAACACCGGGCAGGGCGACGCCTACGTGGTGTGGGACCTGCGCGTCCCGCTCGCCGACCCCGGCATCCTCGGGGTCAACGCCGGGGCTGCCGTCTTCGTCGCCGTGGCGATCGCCCTGCTCGGCGTCACGTCGGTCCAGGGCTACGTGTGGTTCGCCTTCGCCGGGGCTCTCGTGGTAACCCCCGCGGTCTACGCGATCGGTTCCGGCGGGCGCGGCGGGATCGACGCGGTGCAGCTCACCCTGGCCGGGGTTGCGCTCGGCGCGCTGCTGCAGGGGATCGTCATGGGGCTCACCCTGCTGGACCCGGGGGCCTTCGACGCCATGCGCAGCTGGAACGCTGGCAGCTCGGTGGGCCGCGGCTGGGACGTCCTGCTGCCGGTCCTGCCCTTCCTCGGGATCGGGCTGGTCGCCGCGGCGCTTGCGGCACCCTCCCTCAACGCCGTGGCGCTGGGCGACGACCTGGCGCGCTCCCTTGGGGCGCACGTCACCCGCACCAGGGTGCTCGTCATCCTCGCGGTGCTGCTGGCCGGGGGCGCCACGGCAATCGCCGGACCGATCGCCTTCGTCGGGCTCATGGTCCCGCACGTGGCCCGCTGGATCGTCGGGCCCGACCAGCGCTGGATCATCGCCTGCACCGTGCTGCTGGCGCCCTCGCTGATGCTGGCCGCCGACGTGCTGGGTCGGGTGCTGCTGGGCCCCGGCGAGATCCCGGTCGGGGTCGTCACCCCCCTCGTCGGCGGTCCGGTGCTCATCCTGCTCGTGCGTCGGTTGAAGGCGAGCGGGCTGTGACCGCCACCAGGACCGCGCCGACCGCGACCGCTCCGGAGCACGGACGCGTCGACTTCGGTCAGCGCACCTTCCGCCCCCGCCTGGGCCCGGTGGCGCTGCGCTGGCGGGCGCGCACCGTCGTCGTGCTCGTCGCGCTGACCCTGCTCACCACGGCCGTGACCACGGCCGCGCTCGCCCTGGGTGACTACCCGCTTAGCGTGGCCGAGGTGTGGGGCGCGATCGTCGGGGCCCCGGCCGCCGCCTTCGCCCGGATCGTCGTCGTCGAGTGGCGCGCCCCACGAGCGCTGGCGGCGGTGATCTTCGGTGCGGCGCTGGGGATCTCCGGGGCCGTCTTCCAGTCGTTGACCCGCAACCCGCTGGCCTCGCCGGACATCATCGGCTTCAGCACCGGCTCCTACACCGGCGCCCTCGTGGCGATCATCGTCATCGGCGGCGGCTACCTTAGCATCGCTGCGGGGGCCCTGATCGGCGGCATCGCCACCGCGGCGGCGGTCTACCTGCTCGCCGGGCGGCGCGGTGTCCAGGGCTTCCGGCTGATCATCGTCGGCATCGCCGCCTCCGCCATGCTCGGCTCGGCGAGCACCTCGCTGCTGCTGACCGCCGACCTCGACGCGACCCTGTCGGCGGCGGTCTGGGGCGCCGGGACGCTCCACCGTGAGCTGGGAGCAGGTGAGCCTGGCCGGGGCGGTCATCGCCGTGGTGGTGCTCGGTCTGAGCGCCTGCGCCCCCGGCCTTCGTCAGCTGGAGCTCGGCGACGACGCCGCCAGGTCCACCGGGGTGCGCGCCGAGCCCGTCCGGCTCGCGGCGATGACCCTGGGCGTCGCCCTCACCGCCGTCATCACCGCGGCCGCCGGCCCGATCTCCTACGTCGCGCTGGCCGCGCCCCAGATCGGCCGGCGGCTCGCCCGCACCCCCGGGGTGACGCTCGCCCCCGCCGCGCTGACCGGCGCCCTGCTGCTCGCCGAGGCAGATGTCGTCGCCCAGCACTCGCTGCCCGCCTCGCTCCCGGTGGGGGTCATCACCGTGGTGGTCGGCGGGGCCTACCTGCTCTGGCTGGTCGCCGCGAGGTGCGGCGGCGCTGACACCGGCGTGCCTGACCGCTCCTTCACGGTCATCGTCGGTCCGAACGCCTGCGGCAAGTCGACCCTGCTGCGCGCCCAGTCACGGCTGCTCCGGCCGAGTGCCGGTTCGGTGATCCTCGACGGGCAGGACATCCGCTCGCTCGCGGCGAAGGAGCTCGCCCGCCGGGTGGGGCTGCTGCCCCAGTCGTCCATCGCGCCGGAGGGCATCACGGTCGGGGACCTCGTCGCACGTGGGCGCTTCCCGCACCAGGGGCTCATCCGGCAGTGGACCGCCCATGACGAGCAGGCCGTGCTGTCGGCGATGGATGCCACCGGGGTGACTCCCTTGTCCGGTCGGCTGATCGACGAGCTGTCCGGAGGGCAGCGGCAGCGGGTGTGGGTGGCGATGGCGCTGGCCCAGGAGACCGAGATCCTGCTGCTGGACGAGCCCACGACGTTCCTGGACATCGCCCATCAGATCGAGCTCATGGAGCTCTTCACCGACCTGCACCGCAGCGGGCGCACGTTGGTGGCGGTGCTGCACGACCTCAACCAGGCCGCCCGCTACGGCACCCATCTCATCGCGATGAAGGACGGCGCCGTGATCGCCGAGGGCCCGCCTGCCGAGGTGGTCAACGCGGAGCTCGTGGAGCACGTCTTCGGGCTGGCCTGCTGGGTGCTCCCGGACCCGGTGAGCGGCACTCCCCCGGTCGTGCCGCTCGGGCGGGACCGGGGGTCACGTCGAGGATGATCGACTGTCGGGCACCCACCTGTGCAGCCGCCTCGCCGACCGGTCGCCCAGGTGGCTGACGGTCCAGACGCACCTGCCGCACCGGACCTGCCGAGGTCCGGAGCGGTCACCGGGCGGGCAGACCTCGGTCGTTGGGCAGCCCTGCGCCCATCGGTCGCCACGCCTGCCGGGCCAGCAGCACCTCGCGCAGCACGTCGGGGCGGTCGGTGATGATCCCGTCCACCCCCGAGTCCAGCAGCTCGTGCATCAGGGCGGGGTCGTCGACGGTCCACACCACCACCCGCACCCCGAGCCGGTGGGCCAGACGGACCAGCCGGGCCGAGTGCACCGGCAGCCGCCCCAGGTGCAGCGGCACGTGCGCGAAGCGCCCCTGCACCATCGCCGCCGGGACCGGCACCCCGGCGCGGCTCATCGAGATCAGCGTGGTCAGCGAGCGCCAGCCCAGCGCGGTCTGCACGTGCGGCGCCTGCGAGCGCAGCAGCTGCAGCCAGCCGTCCCAGGCCCCGGCCACGCAGACCCGACGCGCCCGCTCGGGGTCCTGCAGCAGCCGGGCCATCGGGGCGATCGCGGCCTGGTCCTTGAGGTCGACGGTGAAGCACGCCTCGGGGAAGGCGTCCAGCGCCTCCGCCAGGGTGGGGACGGGCGCCAGCCGGCCCTCCGGACCACGCACCAGCACCGCCCGCAGCTCCGCCAGCGTGCGCTCACCGACCCGTCCCCAGCCGGTGGTCCGCGCCTCGAGCTGCTCGTCGTGGAAGCACACGAGCTCGCCGTCGGCGGTCAGCCGCACGTCGGTCTCGAGGTAGCGCACGCCCAGCGCCACCGAGCGCTCGAAGGCGTCCAGGGTGTTCTCCGGAGCGAGCGCGGCCCCGCCGCGGTGGGCGATCGCCAGCGGACCCGGACCGGTGCCGTAACTCATGCCACCCAGGGTGGGCCCTGCGCGGGCACCGTGCCGACGATCAGGGACGGGCTCGGCGAGGGTTCACCGACGCTTCATGCCCCGGTCAGCCCGAGCGCTCCCCCGGCCCTCGCGGCGGTGCGCCGGTGAGATCGTTGGGCCGGGTCTGCGGGTCGAAGTCGGCCCCGGAGAGCACCGCGGCCCGGGAGAGGGTGTTCGAGGCGACCGAGGAGACCAGCAGCAGCGCGCCCAGGGTGAGCAGCACCTTGACGAGGTCCAGCCAGGAGAAGGCGTGCACGGTGAGGCTGTGCAGGTACGCCCCGAGCACGATCGAGGTCAGGCCCATCCCGGTCGCCGGGGAGAGCGCGTTGATCCGGCTGAGCGCGTCCCGCACCCGGTGCATGGCGATCGCGCTGAGCAGCACCCAGACGGCGCCGCTGAGCACGAGCACCGCGGCGACCACCGAGGCCACGGTGGCGGGCAGCCCGTCCAGGGCCGGCGCCACCACCTCCGGCTCGATCGGCTCGCTGGCCCTGACGATGTCGATCAGTCTCATCGACGCCCCCTGGTGATGATCCGGGCCAGCGCGATCGTCGAGAGGATCCCGAGCAGGCTGGCCAGCAGCGCCGCCTCGGTCACCGCGGCCGACTCCCGCAGCATGCTCAGCAGGATGAGCAGGCCGACGCCGCTGAAGAAGATGAGGTCACCGACGACGGCCGCGCTGGCGGCCTCGTCGGTGGTGCGGATGCGCAGCAGCGCGAGCACCACGGCGGCGCCGAGGATGCCCATGGCGATGGCGACGACGACGGTCACGACTCCCCCCTTCGCCGCACCGGGTCCTGCGGGACCGGCGGCACCTGACCCCGGCCGCGGGTGGCGGTCAGCAGCCGGGACTCCATGTCCCGCAGGTCGGCCACCACGGCGTCGACGTCGCGCGCGTAGAGGCAGTGCACGAAGAGGGTCGCCGGCTCGTCCCACCGGGCCGCGGCGGTGCCGGCCACCAGCGTGCCCGGGGTGATCGTGATCGAGGAGGAGAAGACGGCGATCTCGGCGTCGGTGGCGCAGCGCAGCGGCAGCTCGACGATCGCCGGGTCCACCGACAGCCCGGGGGTGGCGATGTCCCGCCCGAGGGCGAAGGAGCCCTTGACGAGCTCGACGAGCACGTAGACCGCGTAGCGCAGCATGTCGAAGGCCTTCATCGTCCGAGCACCGCCTCGACGTAGGCGCCGGTGTCGAGCAGACCGGTGGCGGCCTGCTCGAAGACCGGGTCGATGAGCGAGACCCCGACGAAGATGGCCAGCGAGACGACGATCATCGACCCTCCGGGCAGCAGCATCCGCGCGGGGATGCGCACGTCGTCGGTGATGTCGATCCGCTCGGTGCGACGGGTGCGGGCGTGGTCGCCGCGGTAGTGCTCCGGCGGCGGGCCCCAGAAGATCGCGGTCCACACCCGTTGCAGCGCCAGCAGCGAGAGGACCGAGGCGACGATGACGGCGCCGACGAGCAGCCATGCCTGCCAGCCGGGTGCCTCGGCGGCACCGAGGACGAGCCCGAGCTTGCCCCACAGGCCCGAGGTCGGCGGCAGCCCGACGAGCGACATCAGACCGAGCGCGACGATCGCCGCGGCCCACGGCTCCCGGGTCATCAGACCGGTGAGCCGGTCCAGCCGCTGCGAGCCGTAGGTGTGCTCGATGGCGCCGCCGGTGAGCAGCAGCGCCGCGGTGGTGATGATGCTGTGCACGAGGTAGAGCAGGCCGGCAGCCAGGCTGAGCTGGGTGAACACGACGACGCCGACGAGGGCGTGCCCGACGCTGGCGACCATCTGGAAGGCCATCGCCCCGCGGAAGGTCTGCTCGCCGAAGGTGCTCACCGCGCCGACGACGCAGGTGATCGCGACGAGCACGACGGCGATCCCGACCCACGGCGCCTGGCCGTCGTAGACCACCGCGTAGATCCGGTAGATCGCGTAGACGGCGACCTTGGTGTGCAGGGCGGCGAAGAGCGCCATCACCCCGGGCGAGGTCGCCGGGTAGGTCCGCGGCAGCCAGGTGTGCACCGGCACCACCCCGGCCTTGACGGCCAGCGCCAGCAGCACGACGCCGACCGCGAGCCCGGTCCGCTCGTCGGCGACCCCCTGCCCGGCCAGCGCCGCGACGTTCACCGTGCCGGCGGTGCCGTAGGTGAGGCCGACGCCGATGAGCAGGATCGTCGAGGTGAGCAGGTTGACGACGACGAAGAGGCGCCCGACGCCCAGCCGTCGCCAGGTGCCGGTGATGGCGATGAGCGCGTAGCTGGGCAGCAGCATCACCTCGACGAAGACGAAGAGGTTGAAGAGGTCGCCGGTGAGCAGGGCGCCGTTGACGCCGGTGACGAGCAGCAGCACCAGCGGCACGAAGAAGCGGTAGCGGGTCTCCCCGGTGAGGATCAGCCAGCCCACCGTCGCCAGGGTCGCCAGCGAGGTGACCGCGAGCATGATCGCGGTCAGGCTGTCCGAGACGAAGGGGATGGCCACCCCGGGGACGTAGTCGCCGACCCCGGCGGCCAGGGCGGGGACGTCGGCGTGGTGCATCGCCAGGGTGACCGCGGCCGAGAGCACACCGAGCAGGGTGGCGACCAGGGCGAGCACCCCGACGAGGTGGCGGCGCACCAGCACGGTCAGACCGGCCAGCAGCAGCGGGACGGCCACCAGCAGCGGCAGCGCGGAGGAGGCGGTCATCGGTCGTGCACCTCCCCGGTCTCGGGCATCCGGCGGGTGTCGTCGTTGTGGCCGATGACGGCGAGCGCGAGCATGAAGATGGTCACCGCGAGGGTGATGACGATGGCGGTCAGCACGAAGGCCTGCGGCAGCGGGTCGGCGGCCGCCTCGGCGGCGGTGCGGTCGGCCAGCGGCTCGCCGCGCCAGGCGGCGACCCCGGCGCTGAGCAGCACGAGGTTGGCCGCGTGGCTGAGCAGCGAGAGCCCGAAGACGATCCGGACCATGGAGCGCTGCTGGACGAGGAAGACCCCGCCCGTGGTGAGCACCCCGATGAGCGCGAAGATGATCATCGGCCCAGCTCCCTCGGCGGCACGCCGCGGCTGACGTGCTGGGTGCGTACCCCGACCCGGCGGCTCGCCTCGGAGCGCAGCTCGTCGGCCAGCTCGGCGTCGATCTCGGCCTGCTCCTCGAGGGACTCGCCCCGCACCGAGTCCATCGGCCCGGCGATCTCGCCGAGCACCGCCTCGTCGACCCGCTCGCGGGTCCACTCCTCGCCGGGACGGGGCTCGGCCCCCTCGCTCGTGCCGAGCAGGTTGAAGGTGACCACGACCAGCCCGAGCACGGCGGCGTAGACGCCGATGTCGAAGACCAGCGAGGTGGTCCAGTGCTGCCCGACGGCCTCGCCGTGCAGCGGCTGCAGGAACTGCTCCGCGGCGAGCAGGCCCCACAGGCCGCTGCCGATCGCCGTGATGAGTCCGCCGCCGATGAGGTAGAGCGGCATCCGCGGCGGTCCGATCTGCCGGTCGCGGGAGGTGGAGAGGTAGATCAGCCCGACGATGGCCGAGGCGACCAGGGCGGCGATGAAGCCTCCGCCCGGGGCGTTGTGGCCGCGCCACAGCAGGTAGGCGGACATGATCGCCAGGACCGGGGTGACCCCGCGGACCATGAGCTGCAGCGAGGCGGCGTTCGGCCACGCCCGGTGGATCGCGCGGTGGGCGGTGCTGCCCTCCCCGCGCAGCGGCACCTCCGGGGGCGCCTCGTACCAGCGGTTCTTGTCCGGCGGCGGGTCGATGAACTCGTGACGCACGCTGGAGAAGAGGGCCACCACGGCGACGCCCGCCATGCCGAGCACGGCCAGCTCGCCGAGGGTGTCGAGCGCCCGGAACTCGACGAGGATGGTGTTGACGACGTTGGCTCCGCTGGTGATCTCCGGGCCCTCCTCGAGGTAGTACCGGCTGATCTCGGAGCGCGGCCGCCGCGAGGTCAGCGCCCAGGTGCCGACGGCCACCGAGGCGCCGGCCAGGACCGCGACGACGAGCCGGCCGCCGAGCAGCCGGGGCCCGTCCTTGGCGACGCTGCCGAAGGTCCGCGGCAGCTTCTGCAGGACGAGCATGATGACGATGATCGTCAGGCACTCCACGAGCAGCTGGGTCAGGCCGACGTCAGGGGCGCCGAGCGCCATGATCTGCGCGGTGGCCAGGATGCCGACCCCGCTGAGGCACAGCGTGGCCGCCAGCCGGGAGCGGGCGGTCGCCACGCCGAAGGTGGCCAGCGTCACCAGGCACAGGACGAGCAGGTCGAAGGGGCGGCTGAGGTCGTCCTGCAGCGGCTGCGCGGCCAGCTCGTCGAGCAGCACCAGGGTGCCGCCGAGCACCACGGCGGCCAGCGAGAGCATCATCGGGGTGGCGTGACGGCTGGGGTGGTCGGCCCGGGTGGGCGCGGCCACCAGGTCGCCGACCCGCCGGGTGCCCTCGGCGAGCGCGCCGAGCACGGTGGCGCCGTCCGGGGTGAGCCTGCGCCCGTCGAGGAACGGGGCCAGCCGCGCGCGGGCGGCGATGAGCGCCCCGCCGACGACGAGGATGACGACGGTGACGCCCAGCTCGAGGGTCAGCCCGTGCCACAGCGCCAGGTGCACCTCGTGCGGGACGCCGGCCGCGGCCGCCGCGGCCGCCACCGGGTGGTCCAGCACGGAGACGACCAGCGCCAGCGGCAGCCCGGCGACGATCGGCAGCGCGGCCGCCCCGATCATCACCGTCGAGACCGGGCTGACCTCGCCGTCGGGGTCGCCGTCGGTGAAGCAGCCGAGCAGGATCCGGCCGCAGTAGAGCACGGTGAGCACGGTGGCCAGGGCTCCGACGGCGAGCGCCAGGTAGCCCGCCGCCGCGCCGAAGGGGGCCTCGCCGTAGGCGGTGAGCAGCTGCTCCTTGGAGATGAAGCCGAGCATCGGCGGGATCCCGGCCATCGAGGCGCAGCCCAGCAGCATGACGGCGAAGCTGCCGGGCATGGCACCGACGAGCCGGGGCATCCGGGACAGCTCGCGGGTGTGCGCGGCGTGGTCGACGACGCCGACCATCATGAAGAGCCCGGACTTGAAGAGGGCGTGCGCGATGGTGTGCAGCACCGCAGCTGCGAGCGCGTGCTCGGTGCCGACACCGACGGCCGCGGTGATGAACCCCAGCTGGCTGACCGTGGAGCAGGCCATGAGCTTCTTGATGTCGCTCTGCCGGGCGGCGGTGAAGCCGCCGACGACCGCCGTGGCCAGACCGACGGTGATGAGCAGCGCGTTCCACGTGGCGACCTCGTGGAAGGCGGGGCTGAAGCGCAGCATGAGGAAGATGCCGGCCTTGACCACTGCGGCCGCGTGCAGGTAGGCGCTGACCGGGGTGATCGCGGCCATCGCGTCCGGCAGCCACACGTGGAAGGGCACCTGCGCCGACTTCGTGAAGGCGGCGACCGCGACGAGGGTGGCCACCAGCGCGGCGAAGCCGGGCTCCTGCTGCCACACCTCGCTGCCGAGCACCTCGGTCATCGAGGTGGTGCCCAGCCGCAGCACGATCGCGGCGACCGCGGCCAGCAGCGCCAGGCCGCCGACGAAGGTCATCAGCAGGGTGCGCATCGAGGCCGGGTGCCCCGCCCCGCCGGACCGGGCGATGAGGAAGAAGGAGGCCAGCGAGGTGAGCTCCCAGCAGATGAAGAGCAGCACCAGGTCGTCGGCCAGCACCAGCCCCACCATGGAGAAGGTGAAGGCCGCCATGAGGATGTAGAAGCTGGTGTTCGGCCCCGGGTCGAGGTAGGCCGTGGAGTAGACGAAGACGACCGCGCCGATGACCAGGGCGATGGCCGCAAAGACGATGCCGAGGCCGTCGGCGCGCAGCGCGAAGGAGACGTCCAGCGAGTCGATCCACGGCCGCGACCAGGCGACCGTCTCGCCGTCCAGCACCGTGGCGGCGGTCGGCGCCAGCAGCGCGGCGGCGGCCAGGTAGATCGCGGCCAGCGGCCACCCCGCCTGCCGCCCGAGGGTCCGGGTGAGCAGCGGGGTGAGCAGGACGGTCACGCCCAGCAGGGCGAGCGTCAGCGGCAGGGCCACGGGGCTGTCAACGCGCCGGCGCGCGGCCGGTCAGGTCGGTCTTCGGGCGCGGGCAGCGGGCACGGGAGCGGGTCTCGGGCTCGCTGGACATGCGGGCCATCCTAAGCGTAGGAGAGACCGGTCACACCCATCGGGTGTCGCCCGTCGCCCCCGGCGGGCGACTCGCGGGTAGGGTGTCGCAGAGCCGACGTCGGGCCTGGTCCGGCGCTGAATCGACAGACCTGCCTTGATGGCCCAGATGAGGGGAGCCGCACGATGAGCAACGACCTCGACCGTCGCCTCGACGAGACCGCTGACGGGAGCGTCGCCGCGCGCTCGGCCCAGCGGGTGATCGGCCACCCGGCTCCCGGGGAGAGCGAGCGCACCGTCGGCCAGCTCGTCGCCGACGCCAGCGCCGACGTGTCGGTGATCGTGAACCGGGAGATCCAGCTCGCCAAGACCGAGGTCACCCGCGGCCTCAAGGTCGGCGGCATGGGCGCCGGCCTGCTCGGCGGCGCCGCCTTCGTCGGCCTGCTCGGCGTCATCTTCCTCTTCCACACGATGGCGCACGTCCTCGACATCTGGCTGCCCATGTGGGCCGGCTACCTCATCACCACCGCCTTCCTGCTGCTGGTGGCCGGGCTGCTGGCGCTGATCGGCATCCGCAAGCTGAAGAAGGCCAACCCGAAGCCGGAGAAGGCCATCCGCAACGCCCAGCAGACCGTGGACGCGATCAAGCCGGGCAGCTGAGCGCCACCGACGCGGCCGTCTCCCTCGTCGACGGCCCGTGGGAGCACCGCTTCGTCGCCGCGAACGGCGCCCGCTTCCACGTCGCCACCGCGGGCAGCGGCCCGCTGGTCGTGCTGGTGCACGGCTTCCCGGAGTTCTGGTGGGCCTGGCGCGAGCAGATCCCGGCGCTGGCCGCGGCCGGCTACCGGGTCGCCGCGGTGGACCTGCGCGGGTTCGGGGCCAGCGACAAGCCGCCCAGCGGCTACGACGCCCCCACCGCCTGCGACGACCTGGCGGCGGTGATCCGCTCCCTCGGCGCCAGCCGCGCGGCGGTCGTCGGGCACGGTCTGGGCGCCTGGTTCACCTGGAGCATGCCGGCGCTGCGGTCGGAGGTGACCGGGGCGATCGCCACCTTCTCCATGCCGCACCCGCTGGTCTTCCAGCGGGCCGCCTGGCGGCACCCGTTGCAGTGGCGGGCGAACACCTACATCCGGGCGATGCAGACCCCCTTCGCGCCGGAGCGGCAGCTCTCCCCCCGCCGGCACGCGGTGGCCCGGCGGCTGCGCGACTGGTCCGGGCCGGACCGCTCGTGGATCACCGACGAGGTGCTCACTCGCTACGAGCAGTCGATGCAGGTCCCCTTCGTCGCGACCGCCGCCACCGAGTACTACCGGTGGCTCTACCGCACCCGGGTGACGCTGCCGGGCTGGCGCTACCTGGCCTCGGTGCGCGCCCCGATCGAGGTCCCCACCCTGCTGGTGCACGGCGCCGACGACCCGGCCGTGCTGCCGGCGCTGGCCGCGGAGAGCCACGGGCACGTGCGCGGGCCGGTGCAGGTGGTCACCGTGCCCGGTGCCGGGCACTTCGTGCCGGAGGAGGCGCCGGCGGCGACCACCGAGCTGCTGCTGGGCTGGCTCAGCGCCTACCACCCGGCTTGAGGTAGGGCAGCACGTAGCGCATCGGCAGCCGACGGCGCACCGACTCGTCCCACGGCCGGGACTGCCCGGCCGCGTCCAGCAGCACCGCGAGCAGCTGGGCGGTGAAGCCCCACACGAAAAGATCGGCGACGTCGAAGCCCGGACCGCTGTATCCCGACGGGCCGGTGACGGTGAACCGCCGCTCCGGGTCGACGAGCTCCTCGATGGGGACCCGGACCACCCGGCCCACCTCGCCGGGGTCGACGACGCCCAGCTCGCCCGGCTCGCGCCACCAGCCGAGGACGGGGGTGACCGCGTTGCGGCTGGGGCTGAGGTAGAGCCCGGGGAAGCTGGCGAGCACGTCGACCGAGTCCGGCTCGACCCCGACCTCCTCCCACGCCTCGCGCAGCGCGGCCTGCTCCGGGGTCTCGCCCGGGTCGAGCCCGCCGCCGGGGAAGGAGACCTGGCCGGCGTGGCTGCGCAGCCGCGAGGAGCGCTCGGTGAGCACGATGTCCACCCGGCCGTCGTCCCCTTCGCCGAGCAGCATGAGGACCGCGGCCCGACGCTCGGCGTCGGCCGGCGGAGCGAACCGGGTGAACCACTCGGGCAGGTCGGCGAGCAGCCGCTGCTCGGTCTGCTGCAGCCAGGCGGGAGGGGTGCTGGGGCCGGTCACGGGGCGAGCTCGTACTTCAGCAGCCGGGCCGCCTTCGCGGGGTCGGTCTCGCCGTCGCCGTAGGCGGGGCAGAGCCGGGTGACCGGGCAGGCGCCGCAGGCCGGGCGACGAGCGTGGCAGGTCCGCCGGCCGTGGAAGATGAGCACGTGGCTGAGCATCGTCCAGTCCTTGCGCTCGAAGAGCTCACCGACGGCGTGCTCGACCTTGACCGGGTCGGTCTCCTCGGTCCAGCCGAAGCGGCGCACCAGCCGGCCGAAGTGGGTGTCCACGGTGAGGCCGGGCACGTCGAAGGCGTTGCCAAGGACGACGTTGGCGGTCTTGCGGCCGACCCCGGGCAGGGTGACCAGGTCCCGCAGCCGTGGTGGGACCTCGCCGTCGAAGCGCTCCACGAGGGCCTGGGCGAGGCCGATGACCGAGCGGGTCTTGGCCTTGTAGAAGCCGGTGGGGCGCAGGATCTCCTCCATCTCCGCCGGCTCGGCCGCAGCCAGGTCGAGCGCGCTCGGGTAGCGCGCGAAGAGGGTGGGCGTGACCTTGTTGACCGTCACGTCGGTGGTCTGCGCGGAGAGCACGGTGGCCACGAGCAGCTGCAGCGGGGTCTCGAAGTCGAGCTCGGCGTGGGCGTAGGGGTAGCGCTCGTGCAGCAGCCGGTACATCTTGCGGGCGCGACGTTTCCGGGCGAGCGGCGTCTCGTCGATGACCATGGGCACCTGCACAGACTACGTCCGAGCCGGACACCCCACGTGGCACACTGTCCTCTCGTGAACCCTGATGTCGTGCGCCGTGCCCCGCTCTTCGCGACCCTCGACGACGAGGCTGCCTCGGAGGTGATCGCCTCGAGCACGCCCGTGCGCATGGAGCGCGGCGACGTGCTCTTCCACGAGGGCGACCAGGGCGACCGGCTCTACGTCATCACCGAGGGCAAGATCAAGCTCGGGCGCACCAGCCCCGACGGCCGGGAGAACCTGCTGGCTATCCTCGGGCCGTCGGAGATGCTCGGCGAGCTGAGCCTCTTCGACCCGGGGCCGCGCACCGCCACGGCGACCGCGGTGGCCGAGACCCAGCTGCTGGGCCTGGGCAACGAGCAGCTGCAGCAGCTGCTGGTGGCGCACCCCCGGATCGGCGGCACCCTGCTGGCGGCGCTGGCCCGGCGGCTGCGCCGCACCAACGAGAACCTCGCCGACCTCGTCTTCACCGACGTCCCCGGCCGGGTGGCCAAGGCCCTGCTGGAGCTCAGCGAGCGCTTCGGCCGGCCGGTCGAGGAGGGCACGATGGTCGCCCACGACCTCACCCAGGAGGAGCTGGCCCAGCTCGTCGGCGCCTCCCGGGAGACGGTGAACAAGGCGCTGGCCGACTTCGCCACCCGCGGCTGGCTGCGCCTGGAGAACCGCGCCGTGCTGCTCACCGACGTCGACCGCCTGCAGCGCCGCGCCCGCTGACCCCACTCTCTTCTCCCTGCCCCTCCCCCTCTCCCCCGCGCCCCCTTCTCCCAACCCCCTAGGCAGCTGGATCCGCTCAGCCTGCAAGCGCAGCGCCTGTGGCTGACGTGAGCGTCTGTGCGCCACGACGCCCGGGCGAGGTCAAGTCGGGGCGTCGGGGCCGGGTCCGTGCGGCCCGGCCCCCCTTCGCAGCCTGACGAAGGGGGTCAGCCGTGCGCGGCGAGGTAGTCCATCTGGGCGAGCACGGAGAGCCGGGCGGCGGGCCAGACCGAGCGGTCGACATCGGCGTAGACGGTCTCCACGACCACGTCGGCGGTCTCCGCGCCGCCGGCCATCGCCGCCCGCACCTGCTCCAGCCGCTCGCGACGGTGCACCCGGTAGAAGTCGACCATCGCGGACGCGTCCGGCACGGTCGGTCCGTGACCGGGCAGCACCGAGGTCACCTCCCCGCCTCCGGTGAGCGCGGCGATCCGCTCCAGCGACGCCAGGTAGGCCTCGAGCTCGCCGTCCGGATGAGCCACCACCGTGGTGCCCCGCCCGAGCACGGTGTCCCCGGTGAGCAGGGCGTGATCCGCCGGCAGCGCGAAGGAGACCGAGTCGGAGGTGTGCCCCGGGGTGGCCACCACGCGCAGCTCCAGCCCACCGACGCTGAGGGTCTCGCCGTCGGCGAGGTCGTCGTGACCGCGACCGACCGCCCGCACCGGCGCCCCGGTGAGCCGGGCCATCCGCGGCGCGCCCTCGCTGTGGTCGTGGTGACCGTGGGTGAGCACGACCAGGCCCACCCGGGCCCCGAGCCCGGTGACGTGCTCCAGCACCCGCTCCTGGTGGGCGGCCTCGTCCTCGCCGGGGTCGATGACGACGGCCTCGGTGCCGCCCGGCTCGAGCAGCACCCAGGTGTTCGTGCCGTCGAGGGTCATCGGCCCGGGGTTGCCCTGCAGCAGGCAGTGCGCCCGCGCAGTGATCTGCCCGCCCTGCCACTGGCCGATCGCGGCCGAGGGGGTCGGCGCCGGGGTGCTCACGGGGCCGGCTCGATCCGCACGGCCGGCCCGGCGTCGGTGAGCACCAGCTGCGGCAGGACCGTCGCCACCAGCGGCTCGCCGGCCAGCGCCTGACCCACCGAGGCGTGCTCCGCCAGCCCCTCGAGGCAGACGATCGTCGGCGGCAGCAGCAGCGCGTCGCCGGCGGCGAAGGAGTCCAGCAGCGCCCGCGGCCGGACCCACTCGGCGACGTCGGCCTCGCTGGTCCGCCCGTCCGCGGACTGCCCGGCCGGCAGCGCCGCGACGAAGAAGTAGGTGTCGTAGCGCCGCTTCTCGAACTCGGGGGTGATCCAGTGCGCCCGGTAGCCGAGCAGGTCGCTGCGCAGCACGAGCCCGCGCGCCAGCAGCACCTCCCCCAGCGCCACCTCCTTGGCGACCAGCGACTCCCTCAGCCGGTCCGACTCGTCGTCGGCGAGCACCACGGCGTCTCCCCCGGGGTCGTCGGCGGGCGAGGCGAGCAGCACCCCGGTCTCCTCGAAGACCTCCCGCACCGCCGCGGCGACGAGCATCCGGGCGTGCGCCTCGTCGGTGCCCAGCCGCTCGGCCCACACCTCCGGGTCCGGGCCCGCCCAGGGCGTCTCCTCGGCGTCGCGCGGGTCCACCCCTCCGCCGGGGAAGACGTGCCGGGAGGCGGCGAAGTCCATCGTCGGCACCCGGCGCAGCATGAAGACCTGCAGCGGACCGGCGTCGTCGCGCAGCAGCATCACCGTGGACGCCTGCTTCGTCGGTGCCGGGTCGGCGACCGGGGTCTCAGCGGCCAGCACGAGCCCCGGGTCAGCGGCCAGCAGGAAGTCGCGCGGGACCATCAGTCGCGCACCCGCACGGTCAGCTCGACCTCGACGCTGGCGCCGAGCGGCAGCGCCGCCACCCCGACGGCGGAGCGGGCGTGCACCCCGGCGTCGCCGAAGACCTCGCCGAGCAGCCGGCTGGCGCCGTTGAGCACCCCGGGCTGCCCGCCGAAGCCCGGTGCGCTGGCGACGAACCCGACGACCTTGACCACCTGCACCACCCGGTCCAGGTCGCCTTCGAGCACCGAGGCGACCGCGGCCAGGGCGTTGATCGTGCACGTGCGGGCCAGGTCGGCGGCCTCCTCGGCGGAGACCTCGGCGCCGACGAGCCCGGTGACCGGCAGCTCGCCACCGACGAAGGGGAGCTGCCCGGAGGTCAGCACGTGGTCGCCGTCGCGCAGCGCCGGCACGTAGGCACCTACCGGGGCGGCCACGTCGGGCAGCGTGACGGACAGCTGCGCCAGTCGTTCGGCGACGCGACCCATCAGCGGGTCACTGCCCGCGAGGGCGCTTGAGGTAGGCCACGAGGTTCTGCCCGCCGTCCGGTCCGGGGACGACCTGGACGAGCTCCCAGCCGTCCTCGCCCCACTGGTCGAGGATCTGCTTGGTCGCGTGGACGATGAGCGGCACGGTCGCGTACTCCCACTGGGTCATGCGGGCACCCTACTCGTAGGGTGGTCCGGTGCCCCCTGCCGAGCCCGTCGCCGATGCCCGGCTGCACGTGGTCACGGGCAAGGGCGGCACCGGCAAGACGAGCGTCGCGGCGGCGCTGGCCACCGCCTTCGCCGCTCGTGGCGAGCGGGTGCTGCTGACCGAGGTCGAAGGGCGCCAGGGCCTGGCGCAGGTCTTCGACGTCGCCCCGCTCGGCGAGGACGAGCGGACCCTGCTCACCGACCCCAGCGGCGGCGAGGTGGTCGGGCTGAGCGTGGACGCGCGGGCGGCGCTGCTGGAGTACCTGCACCGGTTCTACCGGCTGGGCCCGGCCGGAGCCGTGCTGCAGCGGGTGGGGGCGGTCGACTTCGCCACGACCATCGCGCCCGGGGTGCGGGACGTGCTGCTCATCGGCAAGGTCTACGAGGCGGTCGGCCGGACCACCCGACGGGACGGCCCCGTCTTCGACCGGGTCGTGCTGGACGCCCCGCCGACCGGGCGGATCGGCCGCTTCCTCGCGGTCAACTCCGAGGTCTCCCAGGTGGCCCGGGTCGGCCCGATCCGCTCCCAGGCCGACTCGATCACCCGCATGCTCTCCGGCCCGGAGACGGTGGTGCACCTGGTGACCCTGCTGGAGGAGATGCCCGTGCAGGAGACCCGGGACGCGGTCGCCGAGCTGACCGACCTCTCGCTGCGGGTCGGCTGGGTCGTCGCCAACCTCGTCGACGAGCCGCTGCTGCTGCCCGAGGACCTGCCGACGGCATCCGACGGGGTCGACGACGTCCTCGACGACCTGGTCACCGAAGGCCTGGCCGCCGCCGAGGTGAGCACCTTGCCCGCGATGGTCACCGGCCTGGTCCGCGAGGCCCGCGACCACCTCGCGCGGGCCGCCCTGCAGGCCCGGTTGGGCGAGGAGCTGGCGGGGCTGGGCCGACCCGTGGCCACCCTGCCCGGGCTGCCGGACGGCCTCGAGGGTGGCGGGCTGGGCGTCCTGGCCGACGCCCTCGACGAGCAGGGGGTGACCGGATGAGCCGCCGGGACGACGCCGACCTCGACGTCGACGTGCTGCTGGACGACCCGCAGCGCCGGATCGTCGTGTGCTGCGGCTCGGGCGGGGTGGGCAAGACGACCACGGCCGCGGCCCTGGCGCTGCGGGCCGCCGAGCGCGGCCGGCGGGTGGTCGTGCTGACCATCGACCCGGCCCGGCGGCTGGCCCAGTCCCTCGGGCTGGAGCACCTGGACAACACCCCGCGGCCGGTGGTCGGCATCGACGAGGCGGCCGGCGGGTCGCTCGAGGCGATGATGCTCGACATGAAGCGCACCTTCGACGAGGTGGTCGAGGCGCACACCACGCCGGAGAAGGCGGAGCAGATCCTCGCCAACCCCTTCTACGTCGCCCTGTCCAGCTCCTTCGCCGGCACCCAGGAGTACATGGCGATGGAGAAGCTCGGCCAGCTGCGCGGGCAGATCGCCGACGGCAGCCGGGAGTGGGACCTCATCGTCGTGGACACCCCGCCGTCGCGCTCGGCGCTGGACTTCCTGGACGCGCCGGGCCGGCTGGGCTCCTTCCTCGACGGTCGCCTGATCCGGATGCTCACCGCCCCGGCGAAGGTGGGTGGCCGCGCCTCGATGCGGGTGCTCGGGGGCGCCGTCGGGCTGGCCAGCGGGGTGATGGCGAAGGTGCTCGGCGGCGACCTGCTGCGGGACGTGCAGACCTTCGTCGCGGCCACCGACACGATGTTCGGCGGCTTCCGGGAGCGGGCCGAGCAGACCTACGCGCTGCTGGCCCGGGACGAGACCGCCTTCCTCGTGGTGACCTCGCCGGACCGGGACGCCGCGCGTGAGGCGGGGTACTTCATCGAGCGGCTGGCCGCCGACCGGATGCCGCCTGCGGGCGTCGTGGTCAACCGGGTGCAGACGGTGCGCGCCGCCCGGCTGGGCGCCGGCCGGGCCCAGGAGGCGGCCGACCGGCTGGCCGAGAGCGGCGAGCACGCGGTGGCCGAGGCGGTGCTGCGGGTGCACGTGCGGCGCGCTGAGACGGCCTCGCGGCACCGGGCGATGGTCCGTCGCTTCCGCACCACCCACCCGGGGACGCCGCTGACCGTGGTGCCGGCGCAGCAGAGCGACGTGCACGACCTCCACGGCCTGCGCGCGGTGGGCTCGGCCCTCTCGTCCTGACCTTGCCCAGCCCGCTCCCTCCCCCTTCGCCGCCCTCTGACGCGAGACCCTCGCCGCCCTAAGGCGCGGGCTACCACGCAGTAAGTGCTGTGATCACAGCACTTACTGCGTGGTAGCCGGAGGCAGTGGGTGACGCGCGAGGGGTCGGTGGGGTGGGGCGAAGGGGGTCAGCCGGCGCGGAGGGCGGCGGCGCGCTGGGCGCGCTCGAGGTAGTCGGTCCAGCTGGTGACGTCGGGGCGGCGGCGCAGCAGCGCGCGGCGCTCCCGCTCGGTCATCCCGCCCCAGACGCCGAACTCGGTGCGGTTGTCCAGGGCGTCGGCGAGGCACTCGACGATCACCGGGCAGCCCCGGCAGAGCACCTTGGCCAGCCGCTGCTCGCGGCCCTGGACGAAGAGGGTGTCCGGGTCGGCGTCACGGCACCGCCCCTGGTTCACCCATGAGTTGCGGTCCTCGTACGTTCGCGCGGCCTCCGACACATCTCCCCCTTGAACAGTGATCTCACGTCGTAGTGATCTCGCAGATCGGAACGGCACGACGATAAGGAGGTTAACCCACGAGTAGGCAAGGGCCTGACGAACTATTTGTCTGGTTCGTAATAGTCATCTCGCCGTGGAGGACGCGCCCTCGCCCACCCCGGCCCGCCAGGATGGATCCGGCACGCCTGCGCCCGCGCGGCCCGGCTCCCCGGAGCGCACAGGCCGAGCACGTACCCTGCTCGCATGGCGCGTACCAAGATCCCGCACCTCGTGAGCCTGCTCGCGGCCTTCGTGGCCGTCTCCGTGGGCCTGGGCCTCATCGGTGCCGGTCTGATGATGCCGCTGGCCGGCGCCGGCGGCAGCGCCGCGCGCGCCACGGTCGACGGCTTCAACAACCTCGACGACGAGTGGACCGCGAACCCGCTGGCGCAGCAGTCCAAGATCTACTCCGCGGACAACAAGCTCCTCGCCACGCCGTACACCTCGCGCCGTGAGGTCGTCCCGCTGAACAAGATCAACGAGAACATGATCCAGGCGCAGATGGCCATCGAGGACAGCCGCTTCCGCGAGCACGGCGGGATCGACGTGCGCGGCACCAGCCGGGCCTTCTTCCAGAACCTGCAGAGCGACTCCACCCAGGGTGGCTCGTCGATCACCCAGCAGTACGTGAAGATCATGCTCCAGGAGCGGGCCGTCCGCGAGGGCGACAGCGACGCCGCCGAGGCGGCCGTGGAGCAGACCTACAGCCGCAAGCTGCAGGAGCTGAAGTACGCGCTGAACATCGAGAAGACCCAGACCAAGGACCAGATCCTCTCCAGCTACCTCAACCTGGTGAACTACAGCGACAACACCTACGGGGTCGAGGCCGCCGCCAAGCGCTTCTTCAACAAGCACGCCTCCGAGCTGACCCTCACCGAGTCGGCCACCCTCGCCGGCGTCGTGCAGTCCCCGGGCCGTTACAACATCCGCACCAACCCCGAGGAGGTCCAGGAGCGTCGCGACGTCGTGCTGGACCGGATGCTCTCGCTCGGCTGGATCACCCAGGCCGAGGCGGACGAGGCCAAGGAGCCCAGCGTCGAGAGCCTCGTGGACATCCAGGAGGACGAGGGCGGCACCTGCAGCAAGGCGTCCGACCCGTACTTCTGCAACTACGTCATCGAGTACCTCAAGACGATGCCGGAGCTCGGCGAGAACCCGGACGAGCGGATGCAGGCGGTCAACACCGGCGGCCTGCGGATCAACACCACCTTGCGCCGCAACTGGCAGCAGAAGATGGAGCAGGAGCTCAAGGAGCGGGTGCCCACGAGCGACAGCGGGGTCGGCGCGGCCGGCGCGATGATCGAGCCGGGCACCGGCAAGGTGCGGGCGATCGCCCAGACCTCCGAGTACAAGATCGGCCTGCAGGACGCGACCAGCCAGTACTCCGAGCAGTCCTGGAGCGTCCCCTTCGGCTACGGCGGGACCAACGGCTTCGCCATCGGCTCGACCGCCAAGCCCTTCAACCTCGTGACCGCGGTGCAGGAGGGGATGACCGCGGACAGCACGGTCTACGCCCAGCCGACCTCAAGCACCAGCCCGGCGGTCTTCTACACCAACGACTTCCAGCGCGGCTGCACCACGGTCGACCCCTGGCCGGTGCGCAACGCCGGTGACAGCTCCGGCGGTGGCGCGATGACCCTGGCCCAGGCCACCAAGGGATCGGTGAACACCGCCTTCGCCCAGCTGGCCAGCGAGGTCGGCTCGTGCAAGATCGCCGACAACATGGAGAAGATGGGTCTGCGCACCGGCAACGGCGAGAAGTACGGCCTGGCCGGGAGCGACGACAACTACGCGATCTCCAACCTCGTCCTCGGGTCGGACTCCTCCACCCCGCTCCAGCTCGCCTCGGCCTACGCCACCCTGGCCGCCGATGGCAAGTACTGCGCGCCCACCCCGATCCAGTCGATCACCACCGCCGACGGCACGAAGATCAAGCTGAACGAGCGGGACTGCGAGCAGGTGCTCACCACCGACACCGCCCGCAAGGTGACCCACATGATGTTCGGCGCGCTGGAGCCGGGCGGCACTGCCGGCTCGAACCCGAGCTCGGCTCTGGCCGACGGGCGGGAGGCAGCCGGCAAGACCGGCACCACCGACGACAGCAACCAGTCGTGGTTCGGCGGCTTCACCCCGCAGCTGTCCACGGCGATCTGGGTCGGCACCCCGATCGACACCTTCCCGATGCGCAACATCAACATCGGCGGACAGTTCTACGCCGACGTCTACGGCGGCTCGATCGCCGCGCCGATCTGGAAGCAGACCATGGACTACGCCTCCCGCGACATGGAGACGGTCGACTTCCCGGACGTCGGCGAGGACACCGACGGCTGACGCCGGGACACGGCACGACGAAGGGGGTGGGCCGGCAGGCCCACCCCCTTCGTCGTCTCTGCGCCAGCGCCTCTCAGGAGAGGCGGGCACGCACCTTCGCGGCCACGGCGCCGCCGTCGGCCCGCCCGGCCACCTGGGCCTGGACCCGCTTCATGACCTGACCCATCTGGGCCATCGAGTCGGCCCCGGTCTCGGCGATCGCCCGGTCGACGATCGCGTCCACCTCGCCGTCCTCCAGCTGCTGCGGCAGGTAGGTCTCGAGGACCGCCAGCTCGGCCTCCTCGGTCGCCGCCAGCTCGTCCCGGCCGGCGTCGCGGTAGGCGGTGGCCGACTCCTTGCGCTTCTTGCTCTCCTTCGTCAGGACGGTGAGAGTCTCGGCGTCGGTGAGCTCCTTGGCCTCGGTGCCGGCGACCTCGGCCGTCGAGATCGCGGTGAGCACCATCCGCAGGGTCGAGGTGCGCACCTGGTCGCGGGCCCGCATGGCGGTGCGCAGGTCGTCCTGGATGGTCTGCTTCAGCGTCTCGGAGCTCATGGCGGGATTGTCGCAGCAGGGGCGCGCGACCGTCTCCCCGATATGACGCCGGGCCTCTCCTGCTCCGGTCTGTGAGGATGGGCCGGTGAGCAGCCATCCCCTCGTGCGCACCCTCGGCGGCGCGGCCGCGCTCGGCGGCGCCACGCTGGCCTGGGGGACCCTGGTCGAGCCGCGCCTCTTCACGCTGCGGCGGTACGCGCTGCCGGCGCTCCCCGCGGGCGCCGACCCGCTGCGGGTGCTGCAGGTCAGCGACATCCACATGGTGCCGGGCCAGGACCGCAAGGTCGCCTGGATCCGGGACCTGGCCGCGCTGCGGCCGGACCTCGTCGTCAACACCGGGGACAACCTCAGCCACCTGGAGGCGGTGCCGCACGCCCTGGAGGCGCTGGCGCCGCTGCTGGAGCGGCCTGGGGTCTTCGTCATGGGGTCCAACGACTACTACGCCCCGCGGCCGAAGAACCCTGCCCTCTACCTCACGTCGCGCTACGCCGAGGCGCCGCCGCACCGGGTCGAGCTGCCGACGGCGGAGCTGGCCGCGGGGCTGTCCGCCCACGGGTGGCAGCACCTGCCCAACGCGCGCACCCGGATGCGCGTCCGCGACGTCGAGGTGGACGTCGTCGGGGTGGACGACCCGCACATCGGCCGGGACGACTACGCCGCGGCCTCTGCGGCCGCGCCGGCCGGCGGCGACCTCACCCTCGGTGTCGCGCACGCCCCCTACCAGCGGGTGCTGGACGCGATGACCGCCGACGGCGCGGGGCTGGTGCTCGCCGGCCACACCCACGGCGGGCAGCTGTGCGTGCCCGGCTACGGCGCGCTGGTCACCAACTGCGACCTCGACCGCCGACGGGCGAAGGGGGTGTCCCGCTGGTGGCCGGGAGCGGGCGGGCAGCCCTCCTCGGCGGCCCCCGACGAGGCGGCCTGGCTGCACGTCTCCGCCGGGCTGGGCGCCTCCCGCTTCGCCCCGGTCCGCTTCGCCTGCCGGCCCGAGGCCACCCTGCTCACCCTGCTCCCCCGCAGCTGAGCTCCTTCTCCCTTCGCCCTCGTCACGCCACCTCTGCACCGCGCTACCACGCAGTAAGTGTCGCGATCACAGCACTTACTGCGTGGTAGCCGGCGTCGAAGGGGGCGTGAGGTCGGGTCGAAGGGGGCGTGGGGTCGGGTCGAAGGGGGCACGGGGACGGGGCGAAGGGGGCGGGGGTGCCGGGGCGATTGTGGGCCGGGCCCCCAGCTGAGCTATCGTTGCCTGTCGCCGCCCGATGGGCGGCGATCCGCACGCGGAGGCCCGCCTCCGCTGCCGGGGTGTGGCGCAGCTTGGTAGCGCGCCTCGTTCGGGACGAGGAGGTCGCAGGTTCAAATCCTGTCACCCCGACCCTCATCAGGGCCCGTGCCGCCGCTCGAGACGGCGGCACGGGCCCTGAGCCGTCCGGCACCCGGGATCGCCCGTCCGCGTCCGTCGTGTCACCTGCCGCCGCCGCGGCAGAGCGTGCATGATGGGGCGCATGCCTGAGACCAGCACCACGCTCCCTCCGCTTCGTGAGTCCAGCGACCCGCTCGAGCGAGCCCTCGTGCGCGCCGCCTGGCACGAGATCCACGTGATGGAGAACGTCCGCGAGGCCCCGGCGCAGAAGCTGTACCAGAAGCGCTGGGAGGCCGTCCGGGACCAGGCGCACGAGCTCTTCACCCCGCACGAGGGCAGCCAGGACATGCTCTCCCCGCACATGCGCCGGCTCTACGAGTCGCCGGCGAACGTCACCCGCTTCCGCCGCACGGTGCAGTACCTCGAGCCCGGCGACCGGGTGCTGGAGATCGGCATCGGCAAGGGCTACCTGGCCACGACGATCCTCACCGAGGGCCAGCTGGACGGCTACCTGGGCCTCGACCTCGTCCAGTCCAACGCCGACGCGACGAAGAAGATGCTCGCGGCCAACGGGGTCGGCGCCAACGCCGACGCCCGGGTGGGCGACCTATACGACCTCACCCGCGCCGACGCCGAGGCGATCGACGCCTCCTTCGTCATCTGCTGCGAGGTGCTCGAGCACGTGCCCGACCCCGAGCAGGGGCTCAAGGTGCTCGCCGACGCGCTCCCCGACGGCGCCGAGCTGCTCTTCTCCACCCCGCTGCTGGGCCGCCTCGAAGGCGTCTGGGGGCACACCGCGATGTTCGGCGTGGAGCGCATCCGACGGATGCTGCGCGGCGCCGGGCTGGTGGCCCACCACGTCGAGGCGCTGCACAACACCTGGGTGAGCGTGCTGGCCTCCAAGAGCGAGGAGCCGAGCAGCCGGACCCGGGCGCTGGTCAGCCACGACCTCGACATCATGGACGGCATCGACGTCCCGGCCGAGCGCCCGCAGGCCGTGCGCAACGCCGCCCCCGCCCAGCTCGAGCGGACCCGCTCGGTGTGGGCCCGTCGGATGGACCAGACCCTGCACGGCGGCGACGGCCAGCCGCTGCCGGCCGCGGACGCCCGGACCTCGCAGACCGGGTCCGCGCAGCCGAACGCCGGGCCGCTGCGGATCACCGCCACCCCGACCGCGGGCGCCGAGGGCGCCCCCTACATCGGGGTCGCCTTCCCCACCCCCACGGACACCCCGCCGCGAGGGGTGCGCCTGGAGCTGCAGGCTCCCGACCTCGACCAGTTCCAGCGGCTCTACGTCGAGCTGCGCAAGGACCGCGAGGTCATCGCCCGGTGGACCTGGGTCCCGTCCGAGCGGCGCCCGAAGGCGCAGAACCCCACCTTCATGCTCACCGACGGCACCAAGGGCGGCTTCTTCCGTCGCTCGCCGAGCTACAAGGGTGACTTCGCCGACGCCGACACCGTCGAGGTCTTCGCCCGGGTGCAGGACGGCTCGGACGCCGAGCTGACGATCAGCCGTTTCGGCTGGGTGGTCTGAGCCGCCCACCGCCCCGGGTCACCCGCGCGCCCGACGTCCCGCAGGTCTGAGCCGTCCGACCGCCAGCCGGTGGTCCGGACGGCTCAGGCCTGACCGATCTCCTGCTGCAGATCGGCGAACCAGCCGGCCTCGGGGTCGAAGCGGCGCCCTCCGGTGACCCGCTCCAGCTCGATCGCCCGCAGCTCGCCGCCGCGCTCCTCGTCGTGGCCCACCAGCCCGGCGCCGCCCTCGAGAGCGGTCCGCACGGCCAGGTCGACGCACGCGTCGATGAGGGCCCGGTCCTCGGCCTGCGGCGCCGCGGAGCGCACGAAGTACCCGGACTTCTGCACCATGACCTTCTCCGCGCCGACCCGGTCGACGAACCGCCCGGCCAGCCACGCGCCGGGGTTGATCTTGTCGATCTGGACGTGCCCGAAGGGGTCCCGGGGCACCGTCTCCCCGTCGGCCTCCATGGCGGCGACGATCTCGTCGACGCCCGCGCCCTCGGAGAGGAAGATCGTGGCGCACCCGAGCTCGTCCATCACCGCGCGCAGCCGGTCGGCCTCGGCGTCCAGGTCGAACCGCTGCTCGGGGACGTAGACGGCGTGCACGTCCCACCGGCGGGGGTCGGCGCCGATCCCCGGCAGGAACGCCCGGGTCGCCAGCTCCTCGCGGTAGCGGGCGGTGGTGGCCGCGGTCAGCCAGCCGCTGCGGCGGCCCATGATCTCGTGGACGATGAGCATCCGCGGGTTGGCGCTGTGCTCGGCGACGACGTTCCGGGCGAAGCGGGCCCCCTCGGCGGCGGCCGTGGCCGCGCCCAACGAGCGGGCCACCGGCACGATGTCGTTGTCGATGGTCTTGGGCAGGCCGACCACCCGCAGGTCGTGGCCGTGCTCGGCGAGGTAGCGGGCCAGGTCGGCCGCGGTCGTGCTGGTGTCGTCCCCGCCGATGGTGTGCAGCACGTCGACACCGTCGCGCCGCAGCTGCTCGGCGGCCACCTGCAGGGGGTCCTCCCCCGGGCCGATCAGCCCGCGCCGCTCCAGGTCGGCGGAGTTGGTCAGCTTCACCCGGGAGCTGCCCAGCGGGCTGCCGCCGAGCTCGTGCAGGCGGCCTGCCCCGGCGCGCACCTCGTCGCTGACCTCGGTGCTGCGCCCGCGCAGCAGCCCTGCGTAGCCGTCCTGGTAGCCGATGATGCGCACGCCCGGGTCGCGGGCGGTGTACTGCTCGATGAGCCCGCCGACGGCCGAGGACAGGCACGGCGCGAGCCCACCCGCGGTGAGCATCGCGACCGTGCCGAGGCTCACCTCAGGACTCGCAGGGCTTCTCGATGGTCTCGTCCGGACGCTCGAAGGGCTCGACCTGCGGCACCTCGGTCTCTGCCTTGAGCCCCTGGAAGTCGTTGCCGATGACCAGGTCGACGCTGACCTCGTCCCGCTCCACCTTCTTCAGGGTGGCCCCGTCGATCTGCTGAGCCAGCCGCTTGGCCGCGCCGTCGGCCTCGGGACCGTAGCGGATGATGGCGACCTCGTCCTCGAGGTAGCTGGCCTGCGGGTCGTTGCCGACCGCCCGGATCTTGAACTCCCGCTCGTCCAGCTCGTCGGCGACGTCCTGGGCCAGCCCCTCCTGGAAGGTGGTGTTGTAGACGTTGACCCGGATCTCGCTCGGCGCCGGCGGCGGCTTGGGCTCCTCGTAGCTGAGCTTGTCGTAGCCGTAGCCGAGCACCAGGCGCACGTCGTCGCCCTCGCGGTTGTCGTTCCACAGCTTGGCACCCGGGACCTGCTTCTGCAGCAGCAGCGCGCTGTCCTCGCCCTCAGGGCCGTGGTAGATGATCGCCACGTCCTTGACGTAGACCGAGGAGTCGGCGTTGCCGACCGAGGAGATGATGAAGTCGCGGTCCTCCAGGCTGCTGGAGACCTCCCCGGCGAGACCGTTGGTGTCGTTGCTGTTGAGCACCTCCACCTCGAAGGAGTCCCGCTCCGGGGCCGGCATCGAGCTCGTGGTGCAGGTGGCGACCGGCTCGGTCTGGCCGATGAGGCCGGTGCCGTAGGCGGCGGCGATGGTGGCGGTGCCCAGCAGCAGCCCGGGCAGCGTGACGAAGGCGAGCAGCCGCCGACGCCGCTTGCGTCGGTAGTGCTGCGCGGCCACCCCTTCGAGGTCGGCGAAATCGAGGACGCGGTACGAGACCTCGCCCTCCCCCTGCTCCTCCGGACCGACCCCTGGGGTCGGCGAGTCGTTCATCTCCACGCCCTCCACGCGCTCGTCGTGCTGACCATACTGTTATCAATCGTCACACGAGTCACAAGAGTCACTCGTGTTTCTTTCCCGACCTGAGACCGACCGGCCTCTGAGGACTAGACGCTGCGGGTGCTGCCGAGCGCTGCGTCCGGGGTGCTCTCGATCGGTCGTCGTCCCCGTCGACGCCGCAGGCACCGATCAGGTTGGCCCCGGGTCCCATGGTAGGTGACCGCGGGCACGTCCGGCGCCACCCGATCTGGGTGATCCGGGGCGCCGGCGGCGGTCTGGAGGGTGCGGGCAGGAGGGGTCAGGACGCGGGGAAGGCGATGGTCTCGGCGACGTCGAGCATCGCTCCGGCGGTCCGGCGCAGGGTGCCCGCGCTGAGGAAGAGCTCGACGAGGTGCCGCTGCCCGGCCGGCTGGCGGATCCGGCCGACGAACCGGGGGTCGATGCCGACGACGTCCACCGGGGTGGGCACCTCGCCGGAGGAGTCGTCGAGGGCGATGAGCGCCGGAGCCGCGACGACCGCCTGGCGGACCCGTTCGACGTTGACCGGTCGGGCGCAGCGGGCGTGCAGCGACAGCGAGTGCCCCGAGACCACCGGCACCTGCACGAGGGTGGCGATCAGCGAGAGCTCGGGCAGCTCGAGGATCTTGGCGACCTCCTGGCCGAGGCCGGCCTCGGCGGTGGTCCAGCCGTCCTCGGCGGGCTCGCCGACCCAGGGGATGACGTTCATCGCCAGCGGCGCGGGGAAGGGCGAGTCCTCCGGCAGGTCGGAGAGCGCCGTCCGCACGTCGCCGGCGCCGTAGCCGATCCGCGGCTGGTCGGCGGCGAGCCGCAGCTCGGCGCGCAGCCGCTCGACACCCTCGTCGGAGACGGCGTCCGCAGCGATCATGCCGGTGACCACGAGGTGCTGCAGCTCCCAGCCCTGGTGCAGCACGTGCGCGGTGTCGATGAGGGCCCAGGTGACCGCGCCCGGCAGGGCGACGACCCCCTTCGGGCGGTGGTGCGCCCGCTCGCCGTTGATCCCCGGGACCACCAGGGGCACGTCCGGGTCGAGGCGGTGCACCGGGCTGGTGTCGACCACGGTGGCCCCGGCGGCGACCGCGGCGGCGACCACCTCCGGGGTCTGCTCGGCCGGGAGGTTGAGCATCGCCACGTCGACCCCGGCGAAGGAGTCCTCGGTGAGCATCTCGACGGCCTGCTCGCGCCCGCGCACCGGGAGGGTGCGGGTGGTCATCCGCGGCGAGATCAGCCGGATCTCGCCCCACCGGTCGGTGCTCAGCGCCAGCCGGGCCGCGACCGCCTCGGCCAGCCGTCCGGTCGCCCCCACGAGGGCCAGGGTCGGCCCCGCGGACGGCGTCCCGGACGCCTCGGTCACCGCCCGGTGCCCCCGTAGACGACCGCCTCGCCCTCGCTGGAGTCCAGGCCGAAGGCGGTGTGCACCGCGGCCACCGCCTCGTCGAGCTGCTCGGAGCGGGTGACCACGGAGATGCGGATCTCCGAGGTGGAGATCATCTCGATGTTCACCCCGGTGTCCGAGAGCGCCTTGAAGAAGGTGGCCGAGACCCCCGGGTTGGTGCGCATCCCGGCACCGACGAGGGAGAGCTTGCCGATCTGGTCGTCGTACTGGATGGAGTCGAAGCCCACCTCGCCACGGATCCGCTGCAGCGCCTGCACGGCCGCCTGCCCGTCCGCCTTCGGCAGGGTGAAGGAGATGTCGGTCAGCCCGGTCTCGGTGGCCGAGACGTTCTGCACGATCATGTCGATGTTCGCCTCGGAGTCGGCGACCGTCCGGAAGATCTGGGCAGCGCGACCGGGCTCGTCGGGCACGCCGACGACGGTGATCTTGGCCTCGCTGCGGTCGTGGGCGACTCCGGCGATGATCGGCTCTTCCACGGGGTCTCCTTCGGTGGTGGTGGTCAGCACCCAGGTGCCCTCCTTCGGGGAGAAGGAGGAGCGCACGTGGATGGGCATGTCGAAGCGGCGGGCGTACTCGACGCAGCGCAGGTGCAGGATCTTGGCCCCGCTGGCGGCCATCTCGAGCATCTCCTCGTGCGAGATCCGGTCGACCTTGTGCGCGCTCGGCACGATCCGGGGGTCGGCGGTGAAGATGCCGTCGACGTCGGTGTAGATCTCGCAGACGTCGGCGTGCAGCGCGGCAGCCAGCGCCACCGCGGTGGTGTCCGAGCCGCCCCGGCCGAGGGTGGTGATCTCCTTGGTGGTCTGGCTGACCCCCTGGAAGCCGGCGACGATGACCACGTGGCCCTCGCCGAGGGCCTCGGTGATCCGGCCCGGGGTGACGTCGATGATCTTGGCCCGGCCGTGCGAGGCGTCGGTGATGACCCCCGCCTGGGAGCCGGTGAAGGAGCGCACGCTGTGGCCGAGGTTGGCGATCGCCATGGCCACCAGGGCCATCGACATCCGCTCGCCCGCGGTGAGCAGCATGTCCATCTCCCGCGGCGGCGGCAGCGGGCTGACCTCCTGGGCGAGGTCGAGGAGCTCGTCGGTGGTGTCCCCCATCGCCGAGACGACGACGCACACGTCGTTGCCCGCCTTGCGGGTCTCGATGATGCGCCGCGCCACCCGCTTGATGCTCTCGGCGTCGGCGAGGGACGAGCCACCGTACTTCTGGACGACGAGGGGCACTGCACGCTCCGCGGGGTCGAGGTTCTACCGGTGCCCGGACCCGCAGGCCCGGCGCCCCGGATCCTACCGGCCACCACCTGGGCGGACGGCGGGAGTCTCACGGCCCGACGTCTCGGCCCGACGTCACGGCGGGTGCACCGTCGATCGAGGGGACCTCCTCACGAGGGCCGTGCCGCGGCCGGACGGCTGCCAGGCTGGAGGCATGAGCAGCGAGGACGCCAGCACCGGACCGGCCGAGGACAGGAGCGCCGCGGGGCACCGGACACCAGCCGCGGGCGGAGGTGCGGGGTCACCACGACGCGGCGGTGGCAGCGGGTGGCTCTCGGAAGCCCGGCGCTCGCTCGCCGCGACCGGGCTGGCCGCGCTGGCCCTGGTCGTCGCTCTGCTCGTCCCGGCCGCCGACCGGCTGAGCGCGCTGGACCACCTCGTGATCGTGCTGCTCGCCTACCTGCTGGTCTACCTCGTGCTGACCCTCACCGCCTTCGGCCGGGCCGACGAGGAGGACATCCGGCGCTGGGCGGACCGTGACGGGCGCGGCAGCCTGCTGCAGCGCTACGTCCTGGGCACCGCGCCCGGGCCCGGGGTCTCGATCATCATCTCGGTGCTCGCGCTGGTCACGTCGGTGGTGTGGATGCCCGGGACCGGGACCGACCTCGGCGAGGGCGCCCGGGTGGGGCTGGCCATCGCCGTGGTGAGCAGCGCCTGGGCCTGCGTCGTGGTGGCCTTCGCGGTCTGCTTCCGCCCCGACAACATCCTCGAGGACGAGCAGGCCCTGGACTTCCCCGGACGCACCGGGCCGGGGTGGTCGGACCACATCTACTTCGGCCTGTCGGTGATGACCACCTTCGGCGCTACCGACGTCTCGGTCACCTCGCCGCAGATGCGCAAGACGGTCACCGTCAACGCGGTGATCGCCTTCGCCTTCAACACCGTCATCGTCGCCGCGGTGGTCTCGGCGAGCACCTGACCTGGGTGCGCGTACTCACCCGCCGCCGCCCTGCCCGACCGTAAGGTCGGCGCCATGAGCAGCCCCGGCCCTCCCGCCCCCGCGCCGGGGACACCACCGTCGCCGCCGACGCAACCGCAGCCACAGCCACAGCGGGGCATCGTCGTGGAGGGGGTGCGGCGCACCTTCGGCGGGGTGGCCGCGGTGGACCAGATCAGCCTGGTCGCCCGGCCGCGGGAGATCACCGCCCTGATCGGGCCGAACGGTGCCGGCAAGACCACCCTCATGCTCATGCTGGCGACCCTGCTGCAGCCCGACTCGGGCACGGTGCGGATCGACGGCCTGGACCCGGTCACGCAGGCGGCGCAGGTGCGGCGCCGGATCGGCTGGATGCCCGACGGCTTCGGCACCTGGGACGCGCTGCGGGTGCACGAGGTGCTCGAGATCGTCGCGGCGGCCTACCGGATCCCCCGACCCCAGGCACGCGCGCGGGTCGCCGACCTGCTGCGCCTGGTGCACCTCGACGACCTCGCCCAGCGCCCCGCCCGGGTCCTCTCCCGAGGGCAGAAGCAGCGGCTGGGGCTGGCCCGCGCCCTGGTCAACGACCCGAGCGTGCTCGTCCTCGACGAGCCGGCCTCCGGGCTGGACCCGCGCAGCCGGATCGAGCTGCGGGACATCCTGCGCGACCTCGCCGGGCAGGGACGCACGGTGCTGGTCAGCAGCCACATCCTCACCGAGCTCCAGGAGATCGCCGACCACGCCGTGATCGTCGCCCGGGGCCGCAGCGTGCAGAGCCAGGGCCTCGGCGGCGCCCCGGTGACCCTCACCTACCGGGTGACCAGCACCGACCCGGAGCGGCTCGCCGCCGAGCTCGCCCGCCTCGGGGTCCAGCCGCAGCGCGTCGGCCGGGCGCTGGAGGTGCTCGTCGCCTCCGAGGTCGCGGCGACCGACCTGCTGCGGAGGCTGGTCACCGCGGAGGTCCCGATCACCGCGTTCGCCCCCGCCCAGGGTGCCCTCGAGACCGCCTACCTCGCCGTCACGGAGGATCGCCGATGACCGTCTCGGGAACGCTCACCGTCGCCCGGCTGGAGCTGCTGCAGCGGGCCCGGGGGGCGCGCTGGTACCTCGCCCTGGGGGCCTGGGTGGTGCTCATCGGCGGGATCACCCTGCTGACCTGGCTCGGCCTGAGCGACACCGAGGTCGACGCGGGCGGGATCACCTTCGACGTCGTCGTCTTCTTCGTCCTCGGCTTCGGCATGCTCATCATGCCGGCGCTGACCGCCACCTCCGTCAACGGTGACCGCGAGCACGGCGTGCTGGCCACCCTGCAGACGACGCTGCTCACCCCGCTGGACATCGTCCTCGGCAAGCTGGCGGCCTCCTTCGTCATCTCGATGGCGTTCCTGGCGGCGGCGGTCCCTTTCGTGCTCATCGCCTTCCTCCAGGGCGGGGTCGACCTGCTCGGTGCGGCCCGGGTCGTCCTCGTCATGGCGGCCATGCTGCTCGTGGTCTGCGCGATCGGGCTGATGTTCTCCTCGCTGGTCGCCCGCCCGGTGGGCTCGGCGGTGCTGACCTACCTCACCGTCGCCGGGCTGACCTTCCTCACGACGATCACCTTCTTCATGTCGCTGCTCCTGGTCAGCGGGCGCGAGGAGGTCACCGTCTACGGGGTCGAGGGCTACCCCAGCGACGGCCCCACCCCGACCTGCAGCCAGTACCAGGACTACCAGCAGGTGGTGCACAGCGAACGGGTCTGGTGGCTGCTCGCGCTCAACCCCTTCGTCGTCGTCGGTGACGCCGCCCCGGCCCCGACGAGCGAGGACGAGGACGGCATGGGTCCGTCCTTCGCTCCGCTGCACCTCATCTCGCTGGGTGCCCGCGAGGCGAAGGACGGGCCGGACGCGGTGGTCGACCAGTGCTGGGCCCAGGGCAGCGCGGAGTTCGAGGACGACGACGCGGCCGCCGGGCCGGTGTGGCCCTACGGGCTGGCGCTCTACCTGCTGGCCGGTGCGGGTGCGGTGACCGTGGCCACCCGGCGGGTGACCACCCCGGTCCGCCGGCTGCCGTCGGGGACCCGGATCGCCTGAGCCCCGGGCGGATCGGCGGCCTCCCGCCGGTCGGCAGAGTTAACACGGTGTTGATGCAGCGGGCCTAGCCAGACCTCGGGAGCCTGCCTACGGTGGTTAGGACCGACAGCCGATCACCACCGACGAGGAGCTCGTCCGATGACCACCACTGCCGGGACCACCCGCACCATGCACCGCTCGCACGCGCTGGACGGCGACGCCGACTCGCTGCGCGACCTCTACCAGGGCTGGGCGGAGGCCTACGACAGCGACGTCACCGAGGACGGCTACGTCGCCCCGCTGATGATCTCGCTGCTGGCGGCGCAGCACCAGGACGGCACCGGGGACAGCCGGGTGCTCGACATGGGCTGCGGCACCGGGCTGGTCGGCGAGCAGCTGGCGCGCCTGGCCCCGGTGGCCACCCTGGTCGGCGCCGACCTGTCCGAGGAGATGGCCGAGATCGCTCGGCGCCGGGACTGCTACGACGAGGTCGCCGGCGAGATCGATCTCAACGCCCCGCTGCCGCAGGACTGGTCGGGCAGCTTCGACTCGGTGATCTGCTGCGGCACCTTCACCAACGGGCACGTCGGCCCGGAGCGCATCGAGCCGCTGCTGCAGGCGGCCCGCCCGGGCGGGCTGCTGACGCTCTCGGTCCGGCACGGCTTCTCGGCGGAGCGGGACTTCGCCGGCGCCGTCTCCGACCTCGTCTCCGCCGGGTCCGCCGAGCTGGTGAGCGAGGTCGTCAACGGCCCGTACATCCGCGAGGAGGGTGCCGACTACTGGTGCCTGGCCCGCACCTGAGGGTGGCTCGGCCGCCGGGAGACGGTCCCGACGGTCTATCTGTGGCGAGGGTCACAGTCTGGTGGCAGCATGAGCCCATGACTCGACGCCGCTGCCGGACCCTGATCGCTGCCCTGGGCGTCGCCGCCCTGGGCCTGACCGCCGCGCCGGCGCTCGCCGCGGACGAGGCGTCGAGCGGGGCAGATGGCCGCCCCGGTGACCGGCCCGGCCGTCACGACGACATCACCGCCAACGTCATGGCCCCGCTGAAGGTCACCGACTGGGCCGACTTCCGCTCCGACCTGCAGACCGTGGAGGCCTACGGGGTGCAGGCGGTCAGCGTCGACGTGTGGTGGGGCGACGTCGAGCCGCGGGACAACCGCTTCGAGTGGGGCTACTACGACCGGGTCTTCGAGGAGATCACCGACGCCGGGCTCGACGTGGCGCCGATCCTCTCCTTCCACCAGTGCGGCGGGAACGTCGGCGACGACTACACCTCTCTGCTGCCCGGGTGGCTGTGGACGAAGTACGCGGACCGTCGGGTCGGCGGCCAGCGCCTCGGCCAGGACGGCCTGAAGCACCGCAGCGAGCAGGGCAACTACTCCGCGGAGACCGTCCAGGGGTGGGCCGACCGGGTCGTCGCCAACGAGTACCGCGACCTCACCCGCGCCTTCGCCAAGCGCTACGGCCGCGAGTACGACGACGAGTTCGTCGAGATCAACGTCTCCCTCGGCCCCTCCGGCGAGCTGCGCTACCCCGCCTACAACCAGCACGACGAGGGCACCGGCTACCCCACCCGGGGCGCGCTGCAGTCCTACTCGCGGCTGGCGGTCGAGGACTTCCGGCGGGAGGTGCGCCGGCAGTACGGCTCGCTGCACCGGGTGAACCGGGCGTGGGGCACCCGGCACCGCTCGTGGAGCCAGGTCCGCCCGCCGCAGGACGCGGACGCCTTCTTCGCCGACGGCGACTACACGGACACGCGCTACGGCCGAGACTTCGTCGACTGGTACAACGGCTCGCTGGTCGAGCACGGCGAGCGCATGCTGCGCACCGTCTCCCGTGCGCTCGGCGGGTCCTTCCGGGACGCCGACATCGGCTACAAGGTGCCGGGCATCCACTGGAACATGACCCACCCGGTCTACCCGCGGGCCACCGAGGTCACCACCGGGCTCATCCAGACCAGCCTGCCGCTGGACTCGGCCCGCGGCGGCCACGGCTACGACCGGGTCGTCGAGCTGGCTCACCAGGTGCGCGGCCGCCGTGAGGTGGTCATGCACTTCACCGCCCTGGAGATGGGCGACAACCCCGGCCCGGAGGGCTACTCGCTGGCCAAGACCCTGGTCGGCTGGATCGGTGACCACGCCGAGCGCGAAGGGGTGAGCCTCAAGGGCGAGAACGCGCTGGCCGGCGGGGTGCGCTACGACTTCGGCTGGGACCAGATCGAGGACGCCTTCGCCGACCACGGCTACGACGGGCTGACCGTGCTGCGGATGGCGGACGTCGCCGAGGGCACCGGGGCGCGGAGGTACGCCCAGTTCATCGACGAGCACGCCTGAGGGGGCGGACCTGAGGAGGCGGACGGGTCCGACGGACGGGGACCCAGCGCGGCCTGGTCAGGTGTTGAGCGCCTCGAACTCGGCCTCCGCGACGACCTCGTCGTCGGCGTCGAGGCGGACGTGCGCCAGCAGCGTCTGCAGCACCCGCACCGCCATCGCCGCCCGGTCGCCCCAGTCGGAGAGATAGCTGAACTGCCACCACCACAGCGCCTCCGTGGTGCGCCCGGCCTCGTGGTGGGCCAGCCCGTGGGTGAGCGCGGCGGCGACGGCGGCGAGGTCACCGCTGAGCGAGCCGCCGGCCAGCTCGCGGGAGGTCACCGGGTCGACGAGGTCGACGTACTCGTCCAGGCCGTCGAAGAGGTGGGCGATGCCGGCACGCAGCGGGTCCATCTCGGTGTCCGGGCCGGGATCGGGCTCGAAGCGCTGCTCCAGCACGATGTCGGCGATCGCGCCGAGCCGGGCACCCATGAGCTGGATCTGGCTGGTGGAGAGCAGCAGCAGCGGCAGCGCGCTCTCCGGCGCGGCGCCGGCGGCGATCTCGGCGACGGTGCCCAGCCAGGCGCGCGACTCGGCGGCGCACTCGTCGGCCAGCAGCGTGTTCTCCTCGGGTGCCCCGGCGGCGTCGGCGGCAGCGGTCTCAGGCATCGAGCAGCTTCCTTCCCTCGAAGGCTCGTCCCAGGGTGACCTCGTCGGCGTACTCCAGGTCTCCGCCGACCGGCAGCCCGGAGGCCAGACGGGTCACCCGCAGGCCCATGTCCTTGAGCAGCCGCGAGGTGTAGGCGGCGGTCGCCTCGCCCTCGAGGTTGGGGTCGGTGGCGATGATGACCTCGTGCACCTCGCCGGAGGCGAGCCGGGTCATCAGCTCGGTGAAGCGCAGGTCGTCCGGGCCGACCCCGTCGATCGGGCTGATCGCGCCACCGAGCACGTGGTAGCGACCGCGGAACTCGCGGGTCCGCTCGATGGCGACGACGTCCTTGGGCTCCTCGACGACGCAGATCGAGGTGCCGTCCCGCCGGGGGTCGGTGCAGATCCGGCAGCGGGTCTCCTCGGCGACGTTGCCGCAGGTGTCGCAGAAGCGGATCTTGTCCTTCACCTCGGTCAGCGCCTGGACCAGACCCTGGACGTCCTGGGCGTCGGCCTGGAGGAGGTGGAAGGCGATCCGCTGGGCACTCTTCGGACCGACCCCGGGGAGTCGGCCGAGCTCGTCGATCAGGTCCTGGACCACGCCTTCGTACACGGGGACGACCCTACGCCGCGCCGGTGACCACGGCGAGCACGTGCGTCAGTCCTCCTCGACGACGGTGCCGCCGAGCACCCGCTCGACCACCGCCTCGCCGGCCTCGCCGGCCTCGATCACGTCCACGTCGTCGCGGCTGGTGCCCTGCTGGTCGTCGTCGTCCGACGACGGCTGGGCGCCCGGACCTGCCTCGGCCGCGACCTGCTCGCGCCGGCTCGGCCCGACCGGCGACTCGGGGCCGCTCGTCGGGTCCGGCCCGGAGGCGGCGTCGGCCGTCTGCTCCGGCTCGGCGGGGCCGCGGGGCGCCGTCGCCCAGGCGGGCGCCGAGCCGGGGTCGCTGGGCGTGCTCGACCAGTCCGGTCGGGGGGCGCCGCTGCTGCTGCCGGTGGCGGCCGGCGAGCCGGCGCCGAGCGCGGTCGCGGCGTCGGGACCGGGGCCTGCCCCCAGGCCGCTGCCGGGTCGGCCTGCGCCGGAGGGGGCTGTGCCGGACTGGCTCGAGCCGGAAGGGCTCGGGCCGGAGGGTGCGCCTGGGCCGGACGAGGTCTCGCTGGCCGGCCCCGCGGACGGCTGCGGGCGTGGCGCCCGGGCCGGTGCGGCTGCCGGTGGTTGGTCGTCGACCGGGATGCCCTGGACGCGGGCGTCGACGCCGAGGGCGTCGATGAGCGCCTGGCGCACCACCTCGGCGTGCGAGCCGTTGCGGAAGGCGTTGGCCAGGCCGACCGTGGCGATGCCCAGGGTCAGCTGCTGGCCGTCGAAGGAGAGCACCTGGGCGTGCTCGGAGAGGAAGGTCCACGTCGCCCGGCGCATCTGGTAGATCCGGCCGAGCACGTCCGGCCAGGAGCGGCGCAGCGCCTCCACGTCGATGCCGGCGGGAGCCGCGGTCGCGGGCGCTGCGGGCGACGACGTCTCGTCAGGCGCCTGGTCCCGGGCGGACGGCCCGCCGTCCGGCGCGGGCTGGTGCTCGGACCCGGGGCCGGCGTCCCCGGGCTCCTCCGGTCGTGGATCGCGACCGGGTCCGGGAGCCGCGGGTCCGACGGGGCCGGCGGCCTGGGCGGCGGTTCCGCTCGGCTCGGCAGACGCCGGTGCGCTGTGCTCCGGCTCCGAGCGCGGAGCGGGCTGCGGGGCCGGAGCCGGCTGCGCCGGGGCCTGCTGCGCGGGGGGTTGCTGCGTGGGGGCCTGGCGCGAGGCCGGTGCGGGCTGCGGACCGCCGCTGGGGACCCCGCCCACGTCGAGCCGCCGCTCCAGGCGGTCCAGGCGAGCGGCGTGGCCCGACTCCCCCGCGGCACCGGGCAGCAGCACCCGGGCGGCGATGAGCTCCAGCTGCAGCCGCGGCGAGGTGGCGCCGGTCATCTCGGTGAGCCCGGCGTTGACGATGTCGGCCGCACGGGTCAACGAGGCCGGGCCGAAGGAGGACGCCTGCTGGCGCATCCGGTCCACCTGGTCGGACGGCAGCGCGCGCAGGATCGCCCTGGCACCCTCCGGCGAGGCCGCGACGAGGATGAGGTCACGGAAGCGCTCCAGCAGGTCCTCGACGAAGCGCCGCGGATCCAGTCCGGTCTCGACCACGCGGTCGATCGCGTCGAAGACGCCCGGCGCGTCACCGGCGGCGAAGGCCGTCACCGTCGCGTCCAGCAGCTCGCCGTCGGTGAAGCCGAGCAGCGCGGCCGCGCGGTCGTAGGTCAGGCCGCGCTCGTCGCTGCCGGCGATGAGCTGGTCGAGCACGGAGAGCGAGTCGCGCACCGAGCCGCCGCCTGAGCGGACGACGAAGGAGAGCACGCCCGGCTGCACCTCGATGCCCTCGGCCGCGCACAGCTGCTCCATGTAGTCCTGCAGCCGCGAGGGTGGCACGAGGCGGAAGGGGTAGTGGTGGGTGCGTGAGCGGATCGTGCCGATGACCTTCTCCGGCTCGGTGGTCGCGAAGACGAACTTCACGTGCTCCGGGGGCTCCTCGACGATCTTCAGCAGGGCGTTGAAGCCCTGCGGCGTCACCATGTGCGCCTCGTCGATGATGTAGATCTTGTAGCGGCTCTGCGCCGGTCCGTAGGAGGCTCGCTCGCGCAGGTCGCGGGCGTCGTCGACACCGCCGTGGCTGGCCGCGTCGATCTCGATGACGTCGACCGTGCCCGGCCCGCTGCGGGCCAGCGCGACGCAGCTGTCGCAGGTGCCGCAGGGCTCCGGCGTGGGGCCCTGCTCGCAGTTGAGGCAGCGCGCCAGGATGCGCGCGCTGGTGGTCTTGCCGCAGCCGCGCGGCCCGGAGAAGAGGTAGGCGTGGTTCACCCGGCCCGTGCGCAGCGCCTGCATCAGGGGCTCGGTCACGTGCTCCTGGCCGATGACGTCGGCGAAGGTCTCGGGCCGGTAGCGGCGGTAGAGGGCGGTGCTCACGGACCCGACCCTAGCCGCGCCCGGTGACGACGCCCCCACCTGCGCAACTGCCCGGGCAGTTGCGCACCCCTATGCGATTTGCCCGGGCAGTTGCGCACCCCCGTGCGAATTGCCCGAGCAGTTGCGCACCTCCCTGCAAATTGCCCGGGCAGTTGCGCACCCCTCTGCGAATTGCCCGGGCAGTTGCGCACCCCCTTGCGAATTTGCCCGGGCAGTTGCGCACCCCCTTGCAATTTGCCCGGGCAGTTGCGGACGGTGGGGTCCGGTCGGACGGGGAAGGGGGGTTAGGGGTGTGGGTGTGGAGTGGGGCGTCAGCGGAGGGTGGCGGTGGCGCCGGACCAGCGGACGAGCTGGGTGAGCAGCGAGCTCATCTCCTTCGCCCGGCGCTCCTGCGGGGTGAAGACCTCCCCGTCGAAGTCGGTGAAGGTCGACATCGACAGCTGCCCACGGACCACGTGCATCTGGGCGTTGGCGGCGATGGTGCGCCACTGCTCCACCGCGCGGACCCCGCCGTCGGCGCCGTAGGAGACCAGCGCCAGGCTCTTGTAGCCCCACTCGGGGTAGAGCACGTCGAAGGCGTTCTTCAGCGCCGCCGGCACCCCGTGGTTGTACTCCGGGGTGACGAAGACGTACCCGTCGAAGGCGTCGATGGTCTCCGACCAGCGCCGGGTCGCCGGGTTCTCGTACTGCCGCTTGGCCGCACCGGGGATCGTCGGCTCGTTGAGCAGCTCGAGCTCGTAGCTCATGAGGTCGACCAGCTCGTAGGTGGCGTCCTCGCGCCCTTCGGTCTGCCGCATGACCCAGTCGGCGACCTGCTCGCCGACGCGTGAGGGGCGGGTGCTGCCACAGATGACGGCGATCTTCACGTGCTCTCCTTGGTCGCGGGTGCGGACCAGGGACACGCTACGTGCCCCCGGTCCGACCGGACCGCCCCTCCCCCGGTGGCTGCTGCGGGGCCGACTGCCGCCGGATCTGGGTGCCCTCCAGCCGGAGCCGGCGCATCTGCCGGGCGCGCAGCCAGGAGCCGAGCGCGAGGACGACCACGGCCAGGGTCAGCAGCACGACCACCGCGACGACGATCGGCCCGACGCTGGGCATCGTGGTCCTCCCTGGGATCGCGGCGGCGCCGGCGGCCCCGGCGACGACTCCCGACGCTACGTCGTCCACCAGCACCGGGAGGGGCGCAGCGGGCCATCACTTCGCCCGTGCGGTGAGCGGTCGGGCCGGCCCGGCGTGGACGGAAGGGGGACGCAGGACACCCCGCGTACCTGGAAGAGCTCTCCTACCCTTGCTGCATTCCTGCCCTGGGGGAGTTCGGAGAGGTACCACCACGCGGGGTGCCGGTGAGAGCGTACTAGCCTCCCCGAGGTGATCTCGAACCCCCGCGCCCTCTTCCGGGTGGCGGCCACCGCCGAGGCCGTCACCTGGACCCTGCTGATCATCGGCATGGTCCTCAAGTACGTCACCGAGACGACCGAGTTCGGTGTGCGGATCGGCGGCATGCTGCACGGCGTCGTCTTCATCGCCTACGTGCTCGTCGTGGTGGCGCTGTGGATCGATCATCGGTGGCCGCTGCGGACCGGGGTGCTGGCGCTGGTGAGCGCGATCCCGCCGTGGCTGACGCTGTGGTTCGAGCGCTGGGTGGACGGCAGCGAGCAGCGCGGGCGCCCGCAGACCACCTGGCGGCTGACCCGCGAGCAGCCCCGCGGGCCCGCGGAGCGGGTGCTCGCCGCCGGGCTGGCCCGGCCGGGGCTGGCGCTGGTGGTCGGGCTCGTCGCGGTGGCGCTGCTCACCGGGCTGGCGCTGCTCGTCGGCCCGCCGGTCGGCGGGGAGTGACCCCGGGGCCCGGCTCCGGTCGGCCCTGACGCGCCGGACTCGACGCACGCCGGACATGGCGAAGGGCGGGGACCGGTCCGGTCCCCGCCCTTCGTCTCGCGGCGGAGGATGCGGGATTTGAACCCGCGAGGGGTTTCATCCCCAACACGATTTCCAATCGTGCGCACTAGGCCACTATGCGAATCCTCCAACGGAGGAATGTACCGGACCGCCCTGGCCGCGACCCAATCGCTGCGGCCGGAGCGACCACGCGGTCGGCCACGAGGCTCAGACCACCCGCGGGTCCCCGTCGACGACGTCGACGACCCGGATGTCGACCCGCTCCGGCTCGATCTCGGCGAGCTCGTGCAGCGCGCCGCGGATCTCGTCACGGACCTGCTCGGCGAGCAGGTGCAGGTCAGGACCGAACGAGCAGACCAGGTCCACGGAGACCTCGACCAGGCGCTCGTCGGTGATCACCAGGGCGATCGCCGCCGGGGCGTGGGTGGCCTGCCGCTGCAGCAGCCGTCGCAGCCGGGCGGTGACGATCCGGCTGGAGACCAGCGTGCGGGAGCCGTCGCCGTCGGTGCCGACGAGCATCGGCTCGGCCGGTCGGGTGATCGAGCGGGCCTGCTCCCGGATCCGCTCCGACAGCGCGCTCCACCGCTCGCTGTCCTGCTCCCGGGCGAGGTCACGAGCCCGCGCGACAGGGTCGCTGGGCGGTTCTAGCGCCATGGGGCCATCCTCTCCGCCAGGGCGCGCCGCGCCCGGTGCAGGTTGCCCCGCACGCTGCCGGTGGTCATCGACAGCGCGCTGGCGACCTCCTCGTAGCTCATCCCCTCGACCTCTCGCAGGAGCCAGACCGACCGCTGGCCCCACGGTAGTTCGTCCAGCGCCTGCTGCAAGGCCGCGAGCAGCTCGCCGTCGAGCACCGCGCCGAGCGGGTCGTCCCGCGCCGGCGGCGCCACGGCCGCCAGCTGCTCGTCCTCGACCGGCACCGGGCGGCGCTGGCGCACGAGGTCCACGGCCCGTCGGTGCACCAGCCGGTAGAGCCAGGTCTTGAGGCTGGAGCGCCCCTCGAAGGTGGGCAGCCCGCGCCAGGCGGAGACCAGCGCCTCCTGGGTCGCCTCGGCGGCGTCGGCGTCGCTGCCGCCGACCAGGCGGACCGCGTAGCGGTACATCCCCGGCCCGTACCGGTCCACCACCGTGGCGAAGGCCTGCTCGTCACCGAGCCGCACGGCGCGCACCAGCGCCTCGTCGCTCGGCGCTCCCCCCGTGTCCTGGTCCACGCTCGACATGCTGCCAAAGGGGAGGTCCCGCGGCAGGTCGAGCGGGCGAGTGTGACGTGCTCGCCCTCCCGCGCGACCTGTCCGTCGGCGTCCCGGGTTCGCGCCGACCGTCGGACCTCAGACAGGACCACCGTCACATGTGACCCAGATCACACCCATTCCCGCGTGACATCTGCCGCGCACCGCACGACCACACCGTGCACGGCCTGCACACCGCAGGCATGCACCACGCGCCAACCAGCTACCCGAGAGGAGCGGTCATCATGACCGACCAGACGTCGTCCGGCACCGAGGTCAGCCAGAGCAACAGCTCCAGCGCCCTGACCACCGAGCAGGGCCGGACCACCATCGCCGACACCGTCGTGTCGAAGATCGCCGGCATCGCCACCCGTGAGATCAACGGCGTGCACGACCTCGGCGGCGGCGCGGCCCGGACCGTCGGCTCGATCCGTGAGCGCATCCCGGGCGCCAGCACCAGCCTGAGCCAGGGCGTCAGCGTCGAGGTCGGCGAGCGTCAGGCCGCGGTGGACCTGGACATCACCGCCGAGTACGGCGTGGCCATCTCCGACCTGGCGGACGCGATCCGCCGCAACGTCATCAGCTCCGTGCAGCGGATGACCGGTCTCGAGGTCACCGAGGTGAACATCACCGTCCACGACGTGCACGTCGAGGACGACGACGACAACGACCAGGACGAGCAGCGGGACCGCGCCGCCGAGTCCCGCGTCGAGTGACCGTGGGCCCCACCTCCCCCGGGTCCACGGCGGTGGGCGATGAGCCCACCGCCGCCGACCTGGTCGCCTCGGCGGCCAGGTCGGTGCCCGGCGTGCGCGACCTGCACGGCGGGGCCATGGGCGAGGTCGCCACCTACCTCCCGGGGCGCCGCGTCGCCGGGGTCCGCGTCCAGGACCACCGTTGCTCGGTGCACGTGGTCATCGACTGGGAGGCCGGGATCGCCGAGACCGCCGAACGGGTGCGTGCTGCGGTGCGCCCGCTGGTCGACGGCCCGGTCGACGTGACCGTCGAGGACATCGCCGACCCTGCCCCGGCTCAGGACGCGACCGGTGCCTGAGCTCACCGAGGCGCAGCGCCGGGAGCGGCGGTGGGCGATCGCCCGTCGGCACCATCCCGACCTCGGCGGCGACCCGGAGACGTACCTGGCGGCGATGGCCGCCCTGGACGGGCCGACCTCGCCGACGTCGGTGTCTGCCTCGGTGTCGACCCCGGCACCGGCAGTGTCCGTCGTCGTGACGCGACGGCGCGCCGCCCTTCGCGCCGTGCGCCGCCGGGCACGACGGGCCGGCATCCGCACCCGTGAGGCGCTGCCGCGCTCGGTGCCGGGCGCCCGCCGCTACGCCACCATCCGCAACGACCAGCTCTAGGAGACACCTATGTCCACCTCCACCCTCGGCCTGCTCGTGGGTCTGCTGCTGACGATCGCCATCACCACCGGCGGCCTGCTGGGCCTGCTGCTGGCCGTGGTCCTCGGCGGCGGCGGGTTCCTGCTGGGCGCCCAGACCGACGGCGACATCGATCTCGGCGCGCTGCGACGAGGCAGCCGTGGCTGACGGCGACGGCGGCCCCGACCAGCCCGCGACCGACGACCTGTCCCAGGACACGCCGGACAACGAGCTGCGCCACCGCGGGACGCTCGACGTCCGCGTGGCCGCGATCCGACGGATCGCCGAGCGGGCCAGCCTCGACGTCGCCGGCACCGTGCGGCGCTCCAGCACCCTGGGTCGGCTGCGTGGGACCGCCGCACCGCACGCCGACGTCCGGGTCAGCGACCGCACCGCCCGCATCGAGCTGCGCGTCGCCTGCGCCTGGCCGGCACCGGTGAGCAGCATCGCCACCGAGGTGCGCGACACCGTCCTGCGCGAGACCTCCCGGCTCAGCGGCGTGCCCGTGACCACCGTCGACGTGACCGCCGTCGCGGTCTCCCCCGACGACCAGACCTCGAGGAGGACCGTCGCATGACCCGCCCCGGACAGGCTCCCCGCTCCGCGCCGGCCGCGCTGGCGCTGGGCCTGCTGCTCTCGCTGCTGCTCGTGACCGTCGCCGTCATCACCGTCCGCGACCTCGTCGTCAGCCAGGGGTGGGCCGAGGGCTCACCGTGGATCCCGTCGTGGGTGGACGGGCTGGACGGTCTCACCCCGGGCACGCCGGTGCTCGTCGCCGGGATCGTCGCGGCGCTCGTCGGGCTGCTCGTGCTCGTCCTCGCCCTGCGCCCGGGCCGCAAGACCCACGTGCCCGCCGCCCGTGGGGGCGACCTGTGGCTGACCCCGGACGCCGTGGCGACGGTCGCGGCCACCGCCGCCGACCGCACGTCGGGGACCCTGTCCGCCACGCCGGTCCGCGCCACCCCTCGGGGCGCCACCGTGCAGGTGCTCACCCGCGGCGGCGACGGCCGGGCGGCGCAGGAGGCCGCCCGGGAGGTCGTCGGCGACCTCACCCCCATGTCGATCTCCGTCAAGGCCAAGGAGCTGTCCTCATGAAGCCCCCGATCGTCACCGACCGCCTCGTCGGCGTCGTCGTCGGTCTGCTGCTGCTGGCCGGTGGCCTGCTGCTGATCGGCTGGTACGGCGGCTGGCTGCTGAGCTACCCCGACGAGCTGGGCACCGCACCGGTCGCCGACGTCGTCGGCGCCTCCTGGTTCCCCTGGGCCGCCGCGGCGGTCGGGATCGTCCTCGGCCTCATCGGTCTGTGGTGGTTCTTCGCCCACCTTCGTCGCGACGTCGTCGGCACCCTTCGCCTGGGCGACAGCGGACCGGCCGGCCGGGTGCAGGTCGAGCTCGACACCGTCGCCGACTCGGTGGCGGCCCGTTTCGCGGAGCTGGCGCCGGTGTCCAGCAGCCAGGGCAGCACCACCGAGACGGCCCGCCGTCAGGGCGTCGTCGTCGAGGCGCGCCTGCTCACCGGCGCCGACGTCGACCTCGTCGTCGAGGCCGCCCGCCGGTGCACCGATGAGGTCGAGCAGGCCTTCCCGGACGGCAGCGTCTCCTGCCGCTTCCTCGTCGACGAGCCGAAGGGGCAGGGCCGCCGCCCGCTGCGGCGCTCCGCCCAGCAGGTACGGGTGACCTGACCCCGGAGCTGGCCTGACCGGCGTGAGACCTGACCAGGACGGCCCGGCCGGGTGAGCGACCCTCAGTCGGCCGACTCGTGGCTGGTGACCTCACCGACCGGGTCGACCAGGCCGCCGGTGCCGGCGTAGTCGGTGGCCAGCTCGGTCTGCCACACCAGCGCGCCCTGCGGGTGGTTGGCCATGGCGAGGAGGATCTCCTCGTTGCTCTGCGCCAGCAGGATGTCCTCGGTGGCCTGCCCACCGGTCAGCCCGGTGGTCACGTCGATCGCCTTGTCCGGGTTCGCCTCGAGGTAGGCCAGCACCTCGTCGCCGGTCACCGGGGTGCCGTCGTTGGGGAAGTTCGGGTAGAAGTCGGGGTTGTCGGTGATGTGCTGCGCCCGCGCCTCGGCCGCCTGCGAACGCATCGTCTGCAGGTCCGCGTCGGTGTAGCTGATGACGACGTTCTGCTCGGTGGAGATCGAGGTCTGCTCGCCGGCGTAGAGGTTGTTGTAGTAGTTGGCGGTGTCCGGGTCGACGCTGTCCACCCGGATCTCGTAGGCGGAGCCCGCCGGGTCGACGTTGCCGTCGGCGTCGAAGGCGTTCGTCGTGTGGATGGTGGCGCCGTTGCCCCCTTCGCTGGTCACCTGGACCTCGGAGGTGCCGTCGGCGAAGGTGCGGCTGACCAGCGCCGAGTCCTTGCCGTCGCCGACCGACAGGTCCACCGGGCCGGCGTCGATGTTGGCGCGCATCGCGCTCTCGTAGGACATCACCTGGACGTCCGCGATGTCGGTGACGCCGGAGGTCTCCGCGTCCGGGATCTGCCCGCCGTAGACCATCTCGTAGTACGCCTGCCGGGCAGCGGGGTCGGACAGGTCGAAGGTGACCTCCTTGCCGTTGCCGCTGGAGAAGGAGGTGCCGAGCTCGCCCTCCACCGGCCCGCGGGAGACGCTCATCATGCCGTCGCGGTAGGCCTGGTCGGACACCGTGACGGTGACCAGGTCCCCTTCGCCCTTGGTGATCTCCACCTGGTGGTTCACGCCGGACTCGCCGGCGAGCTCGAGGGTGAGCCCCTTCAGGGAGCCTTCGATCCCGAGCGCCGCGTAGGTCTTCGCGTCCATCGTGATGGACGCGCCCTCGGGCAGGGTCGAGGGGTCGTAGGGGGTGGCGTCCTTGGGGTCGAACGAGCCGTCCACCGGACCGGTCACCGAGTAGGAGATCTCCGCACCGGTGGTCACGCCCAGGCTCAGCAGCAGCGCGTCGAGCTCGGCGGTGAGCTCGGAGGACGCGGAGATGCTGGTGGTCTGCACGCTCTCGCCGTCGGCGCCGACCTCCTCCTCGGAGGTGCTCAGCGTGACGCTGTCGGTGCGCTCGACCGCCCCCATGTCGGTCGTGTCCGAGAGGGTGACCGAGCCGGGACGCTTCACCTCGCCGGTCTGGTCCTCGGACTCCTCGATCGTGTGGTTCCGGCCATCACCTCCACCGCCGTCGGCCCGCGGGGTCGCGGCGACCGTGGAGAGCAGCGGGCTGCCCGACCCGGTGAGGTCGGGTGCGCCACCGGCCAGACCGGCCGTGCCGCTGGCCCGCCCGCCGCCGAAGATCTCCGCCCCGCCGCGGCGTCCGGCGAGGGAGGCTCCCCCGGTCACCGGCGTCGGGCCGAGCGCCCCGGAGGCCTGGCGCTGCTGCTGCGCCTCCTCGCGCAGCCGCAGACCGAAGGCGGACACGACGTGCCCGGCGTCGGCGATGCTCGGGCGGAGCACCTCGGCCTGGCCCAGCATCGCCTCGGTGTCCGGGCCCATCCAAGCGTCCCGGAGCACCAGCATGGCGCTGCCCATCTGGTCGCCGACCGCACCGATCCGCTCGCCCTGTCGCGCCAGCGCCGTGCCGATCGCATCCAGCCGGTCCGCGTCCGCGCCGTGGCTGAGCCCTGTCATCTCACTGCCTCCCGTGTGGCCTCTACGTCTGTCGAGGATGGTGCCACGCGGATACCACCGGGGACATGGGGAGCAGTCCCCCTTCCCCTCTCCCGCCCACCACCCTCCGCAACTGCCCGGCAAATCACACCCAGCCCCGCAACTGCCCGGGCAAATCACACCAGGGGTCCGCAACTGCCCGGGCAGTTGCGGGTTGAAGGGGGGGTCAGCGCCGGCGGCGGCGGGCGGTGCCGAAGAGCGAGCGGGTGATCTCGCGGCCGATGACCGTGCCGGCCGAGCGCAGCGCGGAGCGGAAGGCCGAGCTCTGCACCACCTGCTCGACCATCCCCGGCTCCTCCTGCGGAGCCTTCGGCTGCTCCCCCTTCGACCGTCCCTGCTGCGGCTGCTCCTCCTTCGGCCGCTCGTCCTTCGGTGCCGGCGGCGGGGCCTCCTCGGGAGCCGGCGCCGCCTGCATCCGCTGCGCCAGCAGCTCGTGGGCCGACTCGCGGTCGACCGCCTCGCCGTAGCGCGCCGCCAGGGGAGAGCCGGCGACGATCCCGTCGAGCACCTCAGGCGGGCTGGGCGCCATCAACGACTGCGGGGCGCGCAGCCGGGTCCAGGCGACCGGGGTCGGGCTGCCCTCCTCGGAGAGCACGGTGACCACGGCCTCGCCGGTCCCGAGCTCGGTGAGCAGGGACTCCAGGTCGTAGTCGGTGTGCGGATAGGTCTGCACCGCCTGACGGATCGCCTTCGCGTCCTGCGGGGTGAAGGCGCGCAGCGCGTGCTGCACCCGGTTGCCGAGCTGGCCGAGGACGTCGGCCGGCACGTCCTTCGGGCTCTGGGTGACGAAGACGACCCCGACGCCCTTGCTGCGGATGAGCCGCACGGTCTGCTCGATCGCGTCGACGAAGGGCTTGCTCGCCTCGTCGAAGAGCAGGTGCGCCTCGTCGAGGAAGAAGACGAGCTTCGGTCGCTCGACGTCGCCGACCTCGGGCAGGTCCTGGAAGAGGTCGGCGAGCAGCCACATGAGGAAGGTGGAGAAGAGCTGCGGCCGGTCGCGGACCTCGGGCAGCTCGAGGCAGCTGACGACGCCGCGGCCGTCCTCGGTGGTGCGCAGCAGGTCGGCGGTGTCGAGCTCGGGCTCGCCGAAGAAGACCCCGGCGCCCTGGTCCTCGAGGGCGACGAGCTGGCGCAGGATCACCCCGGCGGTCGAGGAGGACAGACCGCCGAGCGCCTTGAGCTCGGCCTTGCCCTCGTCGGAGAGCAGGTGCTGGATGACCGCGCGCAGGTCGGCCAGGTCCAGCAGGGCCAGCCCGGCCTTGTCGGCGTAGTGGAAGATCAGCCCGAGGCTGGACTCCTGGGTGGCGTTGAGCCCGAGCACCTTGCTGAGCAGGGTCGGGCCGAAGGCGGTGACCGTCGCCCGGATGGGAGTGCCGGTGCCGAGCCCGCCGAGCGTGAAGAGCTCGGTGGGGCAGGCCAGCGGGGACCACTCCTGCCCGACCTGGGCGGCCCGCTCGGTGATCGGCTCGCTGCTCTCGCCGGGCGAGGCCAGTCCGGAGAGGTCGCCCTTGACGTCGGCGAGGAAGACCGGGACCCCCTGCGCGGAGAGCTGCTCGGCCATCACCTGGAGGGTCTTGGTCTTGCCGGTCCCGGTGGCGCCGGCCACCAGGCCGTGCTTGGTCAGCGAGCCCAGCGGCAGCCGGACCGGCACGTCGGCGTGGGTCTCGCCGTCGACGACGGCCGCGCCCAGGTCGAGGGCCGGACCGTCGACGGCGTAGCCCTCACGGATCTCGTTGAGCAGTGAAGAGTCGGTCACAACGGCGAGGGTAGTGCCAGCCGCTCCGCCGGGCAGACCTAGTGTGTGGCCGTGATCTTCAAGGCCGTCGGCGACTCGCGCCCCTACCCGGAGCACGGCCTGACGAGCACCCGCGACTGGTCGAGCATCCCGCCGCGGATGGTGCGGCTGGAGTCGCTGACGACCACCCGGAGCACGCTGAACCTGCACGACCTGCTCGCCCAGGACTCCACCTTCTACGGCGACCTCTTCCCGCACGTCGTCTCCTGGCGCGGGCGCTACTACCTCGAGGACGGGCTGCACCGGGCGCTGCGGGCGGCGCTGCAGCAGCGCCCGGCGATCCATGCCCGGGTCCTCGAGCTGCCCGAGAGCGAAGGCGGCCGGTGAGATGGCCGACACCTACGGCCGCCCGACGCAGGAGCGGGAGCGGCGCCGCCGGGCGACGCTGACCCTCGGCGTCGGGCTGCTGCTCGTCTTCTTCGCCGCCTGGTACGCGTGGAGCTACGTCCGCGACGGCGGTCAGCCCGAGGCGGCCGGCGCCACGTCGAGCAGCAGCGCGTGCGAGGTGGACCGCGCGAACATCCCGGTGAACGTCTACAACGCCACCGACCGCGAGGGCCTGGCCGCGCAGGTCGCCGCGCAGCTCGAGGGACGCGGCTTCGACGTGCGCACCGTGGCCAACGACCCGAAGAAGACCACCGTCACCGGCGTCGGCCAGATGCGCTACGGCGCCAACGGCGCGCGCGGGGCGGGCGTGGTGGCCGCCCACCTCGACGAGCCGACCATGATCGAGGACTCCCGGCGCCGGCCGACCGTCGACGTCGTCCTCGGGCCCGACCACGACGGTCTGGTGAGCGCACAGCAGGCCGCCGGCCGGGAGTGCTGAGCCAGGCGCGCTGAACGCGCCCGATCGAGCCGGCGCCTAGCCGATCCGCCTCAGGAGCGGACGGTGCTCAGCTCCACCTCGGTGTCCCCCACCATGTCGCAGGTCACCGTGGTGTCGGCCAGGACGAAGCTCTCCCCTTCGCTGCAGCGGCTCTCCATCCCGCCGGCCTGGATGACCGCGTCGCCGCCGGGGGTGGCCTCGACGAGCCTGATCCGCTCGGTCCGTCCGCTGCCCTGGTCCTCGGCGGCGAAGGACAGCGTCGCCTCGTGGAAGTCGGTGCCGCTGATCGAGATCGAGCACGTCCCGTCGCTGTCGCAGTCGCTGCTGAAGGAGCTGGTCTCGCAGGCGCTCAGCGCGAGCGCGCCGGCGCCGGCCAGCGCGAGGGCGGTGAGGGGTCGTGGGATCCGTGCCATGCCCCCAGACAACCAGACCCGACCCGCCCGAGCGAGCAACGGAGGCAGGCTCGCACACCAGCGGCGGGGCGGTCACGAAACTAATAACCCCGAGTAGCACCGGTTGCAGGACAGAACGCAGGAGGTGGTCACACTGTCCCCGACGCAGTCCTCACACTTTGCGACGCTACAAGGTCGTACGCGGCCGAACACTCCGTACTGATGACGCACCACCCGCCCGGGTTGGCGCCCGAGATTCTCGGTATCCCCCGATCGCAAGCCCCGCGACGTAGTCGTTGAGCTGCGCAAACAACTTGATCATGCTCGGCCGTCACTTGCCCAGGCATTCCGGTACCCTGGCGATCCCGAAAGGAGGCCCAATGGGTGACGTCTCGCAGGTCGTATTTGCGGTAGGCCGTCCAGGGCCTGGAGGGTTGTCTCTGCTCGGTACCGCCTTCGCGGTGGGGACTCGCAGACTAGCGACCGCCTACCACGTCACTGGCGCCGACGATGACGGCCTCGCCATTGTCGCCCCGCGAGTCTCGAACATGCGCGAGTACCAAGACACCTCCGACACCCGCGTGCAGACGATTCCTGTGCGGATAGTCGCCGCTGATCCATTGAAGGATCTGTGCGTGCTGGAGCTGAAGACGCCTTTTAGCCAGATCACCTTCAGTCACGAGTTGTCCGGCACTGACGTAGTGCCGCCAGGATCGCCCGTGGTGACCCATGGTTTCCCGCACGCCAACTTCGGCCGGATGGTGCTCACCCAGCAGGTGGCGCATGTTGGCGCGAGGATTCTTATCGATAACTCGGGACAGAAGAGCAAGCACGTCGTGTTGAACACGCAAGCGCGCGAGGGGCAATCAGGGGGCCCTGTGTTCGACGCAGACCTCCGTTTGGTGGTTGGCGTCGTGCTTGGAAGCTATGCGCCGGGGGGAGGCGGGGGCATCAGCCTCGGCGGTGTCGACCCGGCCACCCTTCATCAGACCACCCATGCGATCTCGGCCGAATATCTTGGAGCCATGCTGTGACCTCGGACGATACGTACGACAGTCTCTTGTCGGGAGACATGAGTCAATGGCTGGATGCATTGCCTGAGTATCAGCGACAGAGCATCGCCGCGCTCTTGGAGGACCACGACGCCATCGACGTCATCACAGTATGGCTAGAAAACTCGGGACCAAGCGATACTGCACCGTTTGGCGGCACCCGAGCCGGGGCGAAACTTTTCTATAAGAGCATCCTCGTCGAGCTACAGAAAGCGCTCTGCGGAGGCGTCGAATATGTCGCCGAACGCAAGGCGCTATCGGAGGCAACAGGCGGCGGAGGGAAACTTCTTGTCGTTGGGCTGTTGACTACCGCGATTGCGCCCCACGTCGGTGCCGCCGCTGCCGTTATCGGTCCCGCAGTCGCTCTCACGCTAGGGATTGTCGCAAACGCTGGAAAGGTAACCGCTTGTGACGTACTGAAGGAAATGATCGACGAGCGCGATGCGGCCTCGCTCGCGGATTCCGTCGAGTGACCTGCAGTGGACTCCACCTAGATCAGTGGTCGGAGACACTATTCTTCCTGCCTCACGACTCAGTGGTTGATTCGCCGTGCGATCTCCCGGAGACGAGACTGATTCCACCCGTGGCTGCAGCGTCGGTCAGTCAGGTCGCCGATGCGGCACACCGCCGGGGCGGCACACCACCGCCCGCGCGTCCTCCGGGGCCGACTCAGCCGCCAGCCGGCGTGGTGCCGCGGCCCCGTCGACACAAGACCACTCCTCAACTCGCCCCACGTCCCGCTCAGGCCTGACTCGGTCGTCCGACCCGGTTAATGCGCTGACGCGCGTTGTCGATGTCCAGAGCGAGCGCTTCCACAGAGCTCAAGCGGAGTGGTATCCACGCGCCTAGCGCGATGTCATCGCCCACAGACGCTTCTGACAGGTTCGGCACGGTTCCAACTAACCGTGGGCCAGGGTGCTCTACCTGGCCTTCTCGGTAGTACCGCGCCAGGAGTTCTAGATGCGCAACTATTTGCTGCTCGTGAGTGACCAGGCAGCCCGCGTACGCGTCGAGCGTCTTGACCGTGACGCTCCGGATCACCTCTCGGAGATCGGGCTCCTGGGCAACGAGATCCAAGACGAAGTCGGGCCAGAGGGAGTCCTGGTTCTTGCTGCGCCGCTTCCTGCTGTTCTCAGACTCGTCACGCTCAACCGCTCCCATGCTCATTGTCCACAAGGTCGCCTGCCCAAGCCGCTCGCGGGTCCTTGTCATTTCGAGCGGCGCCACCCGGTGCTGGCTGGCGTTGCGCCATTGGTGAACCAGGCGGTACTCGGCGTCATTCTTGTATTGGTGGTCGAAGGCATCGTTGAGCCATATCGAGGGCTCTCGTCCGAGTGCACGTCTGACATCTCGCACCAAGCGGCTACGGGTCACAACGGCTCGCGACAGCCACTGGTCGAGTGTCAGATTCGGAGCGATGGCGGCTTCCGGGTCGAAAGCCCACTCAACCGGCCCCCTGAGCGCCGCCTCGATCGCTGCCAGGGCATCGCTGGTCGCGTGCTCGAAGGGGATGACTTGACTGTCGGATCTCAGGGTAGCGGACGCTACTGCCGCAGCCCGCAAGTCCTTCACTTGGTCGACTGAGAGGTCCCGCAGGACATGCAGACAGTACTCGTGCGGGCCTGGTTGGCTCGTCCATTCCTTACGAAACTCCTGCGCGATCAAGCACCAACGCTCGCTTCGTGCCTGGTCGGCTTCGCCGCTCGTCATGAGGCTGACTCTAGAACTCGTCCAGTCCTGATACTCAGGGTTCTAGATTGGGCCGCGTCTGCGAGGGCTCGGCCTGTGGCGGACGAGCTTCGCGGCTGAGGGACTGCGGCGCGCCGGGGGGATCATCGTGCGTGAGGTGCTGCACGAATCGGTGACAGGTTGGGTCAAGCAGCCTGAGTGGCTGGCGCGGTCATGATGGTCTCGGGCGGCCGCGTTGGTAGGTGCGCTCTATCCAGGTCACGATCGGCGATCCGAAGGTCTTGGCCGGTGGCCCAGGGGCGGCGGTCGAGGACGTTGCGCTGGAGCAGCGCCAAGAAGCTCTCCATGGCCGCGTTGTCGGTGGCGGACCCGACTCGGCCCATCGATCCGACGGGATCGTGGCGGTTGAGGACGTGGACGAATCTGCGGCTGCGGATGGACTACTGCCGTCGCTTTGAGCGGTGCAGCCGGCGACATCGGCGCCTGAGCATGTCGCCTGGCCACGGCGGACTCAAGCGCGGTGACCGCGAGCCGCGATGTCATCTGGAGGCGATCGAGTAGCCCCACCCGGTTGGAATGGGCGTCGTTGACGCCACAGATGCAGAGCTTGCCCTAGTCGATCCAGTGCTCGGTGATGTCGATGAGCCACCAACTGTTCGGGGCGCCCGCAGTGAGTTCGTGCCGGACCCGGCGGTCGGCATCGATGATCGATCGTGGACTGGCGGCCCGGGCAGTCCGGCCTTGACCCGCCTGGGTTCGTCGAACGCGCTCCACCAGCCGTTGGTCGAGCAGATCCACCACGCGAGCCGCTGCGCCATGCTCGCGCCCGCCTCGGCTGCCTCGTCGCCCAATAGCCGACTCGTCGGACACGACTCGCTGATCCCGAAGTCGGCTGCCACTGCTTGAGATGGACACCCGACTCACGGTTCCTCGCGACACGCACAACATCGTCGCGAAACTCCTTCGGATAGGGCTTGGGCGCAATGCACATCCTTCCAGCGACACCCTCGGCACCACAGATCAGATGTCACCTACCCGTGCAGCAGTCCCGGGGCGTCATCCACGACCTGAGCATCCGCGTCATCAACGCCGCCACCAGCGAGCTCCTCCGCCACCGCATCCTCGACCCCGACCGCGACTACCAACCCACCACCACACCCACCCACCCACCCACCCACGAATAACGAAACCCGGTGAACCTGTCGGTTCACCGGGTTTCCGATGTCCTGAGACATCACACGGCGGTGGCGGTGGGATTTGAACCCACGGTGGGCGTCAACCCACAAACGCTTTCGAGGCGTTCTCCTTAGGCCGCTCGGACACGCCACCGCCGGAGACTGTACCCGCAACGCCTGCGGCGGCCCCAATCCGGCGGTCACTCCCCCTCGGCCGGCCCGGTGCCCTCGCGACGGTCGACGAAGAAGTTCACGAGCAGGCGCTGGCACTCAGGCTCCCGCACCCCGCCGAGCACCTCGACCCGGTGGGTCGCCCGCCGGTCCCGGGGCAGGTCCCAGACCGACCCGCACGCGCCGAGCTTCGGGTCCCAGGCCCCGAGCACCACCCGGTCGACGCGAGCGAGCATGAGCGCCCCGGCGCACATCGGGCAGGGCTCCAGGGTGACCACGAGGATGCATCCCTGCAGCCGCCACTCCCCCAACTGCTGCGCCGCGGCGCGAAGGGCGAGCACCTCGGCGTGCCCGGCGGGGTCACCGTCCCGCTCGCGGGTGTTGCGCCCTTCGCCGATCACGACGCCGTCCGGGTCGACCACCACCGCTCCCACGGGGACGTCGCCGTCGGCGGTCGCCTCAGCCGCCAGCTCCAGGGCGCGGTCCATCCAGCGCTCCTCCACGGAGCGGTCCGGCGGAGTCGGCGTGACAGGCATGGGCCCAGTGTCCCTCGTCTCGTGGCGCAGGCGGCCCGGGCGGTAGGTTCTGCGGCATGCGCGTGCACACCGCGGACCACCCGCTGATCGCCCACAAGCTGACCTACCTGCGCAAGCGGGACACCGACAGCCCGACCTTCCGGCGGCTGGCCGACGAGCTGGTCACCCTGCTCGCCTACGAGGCGACCCGCGAGGTGCGCACCGAGCCCTTCACCATCGAGACCCCGGTCGCCGAGACCACCGGGGTCAAGCTCTCCTCCCCCAAGCCGCTGGTCGTGCCGATCCTGCGAGCCGGGCTGGGCATGCTCGACGGCATGGTCCGGCTGCTGCCGACCGCCGAGGTGGGCTTCCTCGGCATGCTGCGCAACGAGGAGACGCTCGAGGCGGTCACCTACGCCAACCGGCTGCCGGACGACCTCTCCGGTCGTCAGTGCTACGTGCTCGACCCGATGCTGGCCACCGGTGGCACCCTGGCGATGTCGATCCGCTACCTCGTCGACCGCGGCGCCGACGACATCACCGCCGTGACCCTCATCGCGGCCCCCGAGGGCATCGCCGCGGTCGAGGCGGACCTGGCCGACCTGGACGTACCGGTCACCCTGGTCACCGGCGCGGTGGACGAGCGGCTCAACGAGGTCGGCTACATCGTCCCGGGCCTGGGCGACGCCGGAGACCGGCTCTACGGCGTCGTCTGAGACCCACCCCGGCGGCGGCGCGTCGCCCTTCGCCCCTCTCGTCACATCTGTCACACTGCTGACCGTGCCCTGCCCCGGGCGCGTGGTTCACCGTCCCTGACCGAGAAGAGCGAGCATGTCGACGCCACCGATCAAGAAGATCGTCCTCTGGCTGCTCACGATCTTCCTGCTCTACGCCATCCTCACCTCGCCGGACGAGGCCGCCGACATGGTCGGCAGCGCCTGGGACGTCCTGGCCAACGGGGTCGGCAACATCGGCCAGTTCTTCGACTCCCTGCTCGCGGGCTGAGCCGTGGCTGCCGGCACCGTGGGGCCGGGGCTGCGCAGCATGAGCAAGTACCTGCACCCCCGGGAGCAGGTGGTCACCGAGATCCGGCACCACCGCGTGGTGCTGCTCAAGCCGCTGGGCATCCTGCTCGCGGTCACCGTCGTCGCGCTGTGGATCGACGCGAGCACCCCGGACGCCAGCCTGGGCACCCTCCCCCGGCTCGCCTGGGCCACCTGGATCGCCGTCGCCGCGTGGGCGGTCTGGCAGGTCTTCGAGTGGCGGCACACCCGCGTCGTCGTCACCAGCAAGCGGATCATGCTCTTCGAGGGCTTCATCACCCGCCGGGTCTCGATGATGCCGCTGAGCAAGGTCACCGACATGAGCTACGACCTGACCGTGCCCGGCCGCATCCTCGGCTACGGCCACTTCGTGCTGGAGAGCGCCGGCCAGGACCAGGCGCTCAGCTCGATCGACTTCGTCCCGGACCCGGACGGGCACTACCAGGACATCATCGGGCAGATCTTCGGTCTCGAGGACGAGGACGGGCCGGACGACGGGCACGGCCACGACCTCGGCGACGAGGACGAGCCCGACGAGGACGACCGGGAGCGCCGCGGCCGGGCCCGGCGCCGGGAGCAGCTGCGTCGGCGCAGCCACGAGGAGGATGCCCAGCGCCGCGAGGAGTGGGAGCTGGAGAAGGCCCGCCGCGAGCGGCGCCAGCGCCGCGCGGACTACCTCGCGCAGGAGCAGCAGGAGGAGCTCCACCCGCCGCACCTGCGCACCGGCCGCGGTGATCCGTCGATCTACCGCAGCGCCGACCTGGTCCGCCGGGACCGGGACGCCGACACCGGTGAGCTGCCGCCGTACACCGAGCACGACACCGGCGAGCTGCCGCCCTACGACGACGACTGGCGGCCCTGACCCGAGCGTCTCGGGATCGCTCGGCGCACGGGCGCGGTCGCCGCCGAGCCACCCGCTCAGAGGTGGTGGATGATCCCCTCGACCTGGACCTTGGCGTCGCCGAAGAGCATCTGGCTGTTCTCCCGGAAGAAGAGCGGGTTCTGCACGCCCGCGTAGCCGGTGGCCATCGACCGCTTGAAGATGATGACGTCCGAGGCCTCCCACACCTCCAGCACCGGCATCCCGGCGATCGGCGAGGTGGGGTCCTCGGCCGCGGCGGGGTTGACGGTGTCGTTGGCGCCGATGACGAGGACGACGTCGGTGCCCGGCAGGTCGTCGTTGATCTCGTCCATCTCCAGGACGATGTCGTAGGGCACCTTGGCCTCGGCCAGCAGCACGTTCATGTGCCCGGGCAGGCGCCCGGCGACCGGGTGGATGCCGAAGCGGACGTCCACCCCCTTCGCCCGCAGCTTGCTGGTGAGGTCGGCGACCGCGTACTGGGCCTGCGCGGTGGCCATCCCGTAGCCGGGGGTGATGACCACCGAGGAGGCGTTCTTCAGCAGCTCGGCCGCGCCCTCGGCCTGGATCTCGCGGTGCTCGCCGTAGTCGCGCTCCTCCCCGACGACGCCGCCGTCGGAGCCGAAGCCGCCGGCGATGACCGAGATGAAGGAGCGGTTCATCGCCTTGCACATGATGTAGCTGAGGTAGGCACCGGAGGAGCCGACGAGGGCACCGGTGATGATCAGCAGGTCGTTGCCGAGCAGGAAGCCGGCCGCGGCCGCCGCCCAGCCGGAGTAGCTGTTGAGCATCGAGACGACGACCGGCATGTCGCCGCCGCCGATCGAGGCGACCAGGTGCCAGCCGAGGAAGAGCGCCCCGAGGGTGATGATCCCCAGGATGAGCGCGCGCACGAAGGTCTGGTCGTGCGGGATGAGGATGTAGGCCACGGTGAGCACGACGAAGCCGACGATGATGCCCAGGTTGAGCAGGTGGCGCATCGGCAGCATCATCGGCGCGCTCTTGATCCGCGCGGACAGCTTGAGGAAGGCGACGATCGAGCCGGTGAAGGTCACCGCACCGATGAAGACGCCGACCGCGACCTCGCCGTCGTGGATCTTGGGGTAGGCGGAGTCCTCGTAGGAGGAGTTCCAGCCGACGAGCACGGCGGCCAGACCGACGAAGGAGTGCAGCAGCGCGATCAGCTCGGGCATGCCGGTCATCTCGACCTCGCGCGCCCGCCAGATGCCGATGGCCCCGCCGACGCCCATCGCCAGCAGGATGAGCAGCAGCCCGCTGACGCCCGAGCCCTCGGTCTCGGCGGTGCCGCCGTCGATGCCGATGGTGGCGGCGACCACGGTGACGATCAGCGCGATCGCCATGCCGACGACGCCGTAGCGGTTGCCGGCGCGGGCGGTCTCGTGCTTGGAGAGCCCGGAGAGGGCGAGGATGAAGAGCAGTCCGGCGACGATGTAGGCGCCCTGGACCAGGGTGATCGACAGGCTCATCGGACGGCGTCCTCCCGCTGGAACATCTGCAGCATCCGGGCCGTGACCGTGAAGCCGCCGAAGACGTTGATGCTGGCCACGAGCACACCGACGACCGCGAGGATCGTGGTGAGCACGCCGCCGTCGCCGACCTGCAGCAGGGCGCCGACGACGATGATGCCGCTGATCGCGTTGGTCACCGACATCAACGGGGTGTGCAGCGCGTGGTGGACGTTGCCGATGACGTAGAAGCCGATGACCACCGAGAGCATGAAGACCATGAAGTGGCCGAGGAAGGGGGCTGGGCTCACCGACGCCAGCCCGAGGAAGAGCAGCGCGGCCAGCGCGAAGAGGCCGAGCTTGGTGCCCTGGCTCATCGGCTCCTTGGCCGGCGCCGGCTCGGGCGCCGCGGCCGGCTCGGGCGCGGCCTGCGGGGCCGAGGAGACCTGGACCGGTGGTGGCGGCCACAGCGTCTCGCCACCGTCGGTGACGGTCATGCCACGCACCACGGTGTCCTCGAGGTCGATGACCGCCTGCCCGTCCTTCTCCGGGGTGAGCAGCTTGAGCAGGTTGACGATGTTGGTGCCGTAGAGCTGGCTGGCCTGGGTGGGCAGCCGCCCGGCGAGGTCGGTGTAGCCGATGATCGTCACGCCGTTCGCGGTGACCACCTTCTCGTCGGCGACCGCGCCGGCGACGTTGCCGCCGTTGGAGGCGGCCATGTCGACGACCACCGAGCCGGGCTTCATCGAGGCGACCATCTCCTCGGTGATCAGCCGCGGCGCCGGCTTCCCGGGGATGAGCGCGGTGGTGATGATGATGTCGACGTCCTTGGCCTGCTCGGCGTAGAGCTCGGCGGCCTTGCGGGCGACGTCCTCGCCGGCCTCCTTGGCGTAGCCGTCGGCGGAGCGCTCCATCTCGACGTCGATCTCGAGGAAGTCAGCGCCCATCGACTCGACCTGCTCGGCCACCTCGGGCCGGATGTCGAAGGCGCGCACGATCGCCCCGAGCGAGCCGGCGGTGCCGATCGCCGCGAGCCCGGCCACGCCGGCGCCGCAGACGAGCACCTTGGCCGGCGGGACCTTGCCCGCGGCCGTCACCTGGCCGGTGAAGAGGCTGCCGAACTCGCCGGCCGCCTCGATCACCGCGCGGTAGCCGGCGATGTTGGCCATCGAGGAGAGCACGTCCAGGGACTGGGCGCGGGAGATGCGCGGCACGGCGTCCATGGCCAGCGCGGTGACCCCCTGCTCGCGCAGCCGCTCGACCAGCTCGGGGTTGAGGGCGGGGGCCAGCAGGCAGGCCAACCTGGTGCCCGGCCGCAGCCAGCTCACCTCGTCCTCGTTCGGGGCGTTGACCTTCACCACGAGGTCCGCGGTCCACACCTCGGCGCTCCCGGCCAGCTCGGCGCCGGCCTCGACGTAGGCCTCGTCCGGATAGGCAGAGGCGGCGCCCGCGCCCGGCTCGACGAGCACGTCGTAGCCGAGCTTGATGAGCTGCTCGACGGTCTTGGGGGTCGCGGCGACCCGGGTCTCACCGGGTCGGAACTCCCTGGGCACGCCCAGTCGCATCGTCACTCCCTCGTGTCCCTGGTCGGCCCTCGACCTGGGCTGGCGGGCGGATCGGACCTCCGGCCTGCCTGTCGCCAGTGCAACCTAGCCGAGTCGGTCGATACGCGGGAGGAGCGTGTGACGAGTCGGACGTCACGTCACTCGGGTGCGGGCTCGCCCCCTTCGTCCTCGTCGTCGACGACGGCCGCCTCCCGGGCCAGCTCCTCGTCGTCCCACACGGTGTGCGGCGGCTCGCCGGCGCCGGCCTCCGCCGGCTCGTCGGCGGGGGGCTGGGACATCGCCGGCTGCGGCATCACGTCTCCTGGAGGTGGCGCGTCGGGGGGACGGCCACCATCCTATGGCGGTGCCGCGGCGGGCCGATACTCCCGCGACGGGTCCGCGAGCCGGGTGCCAGACTGCGGGCCATGCGCCCGATCACCCAGAGCCGCAAGCTGCAGGACGTCCGCTACGACGTGCGGGGGCCGATCCTCGTCGAGGCTCAGCGGCTGGAGGCCGAGGGGCACAAGATCCTCAAGCTGAACATCGGCAACACCGCGCCCTTCGGCTTCGAGGCGCCCGAGGCGATCGTCGCCGACATGACCCGGCACCTGCCGGACAGCCAGGGCTACGTCGACTCCAAGGGGATCTACTCCGCGCGGACCGCGGTCGCGCAGTACTACCAGAGCAAGGGGCTGCGGGAGACCACCGTCGAGGACGTCTTCATCGGCAACGGGGTCAGCGAGCTCATCACGATGGTGCTGCAGGCCTTCGTCGACGACGGCAACGAGGTGCTCATCCCGGCGCCGGACTACCCGCTGTGGACCGGAGCGGTCAGCCTCTCCGGCGGCACCCCGGTGCACTACCGGTGCGACGAGAGCAACGGCTGGGACCCCGACCTGGCCGACGTCGAGGCGAAGATCACCGAGAACACCCACGCGCTGGTCATCATCAACCCGAACAACCCGACCGGCGCCGTCTACAGCGAGGCCACGGTGCGCGGGCTGGTGGACATCGCCCGGCGGCACGGGCTGGTCGTCATGGCCGACGAGATCTACGAGAAGATCCTCTTCGACGACGCGGTGCACCACCACACGGCGACCTACGCCGGCGACGACGTGCTGTGCCTGACCTTCTCCGGGCTCTCCAAGGCCTACCGGGTCTGCGGCTACCGCGCCGGGTGGGTGATGATCTCCGGCCCGAAGCACATGGCCGAGGACTTCCTCGAGGGGCTGACCCTGCTGTCGAACATGCGGATGTGCGCCAACGTCCCGGCCCAGCACGCGATCCAGACGGCGCTCGGCGGGTACCAGTCGGTGGACGAGCTCATCGTGCCGGGCGGCCGCTTCTACGAGCAGGCCAAGCTCGCCTCCCGGCTGCTCAACGAGATCCCGGGGGTCAGCTGTGTCGAGCCGCGGGGCGCGCTCTACTGCTTCCCCCGGCTGGACCCGGAGGTGTACGCGGTCGAGGACGACGAGTCGCTGGTGATCGACCTGCTGCGCGCGAAGAAGATCCTCGTCACCCACGGCACCGGCTTCAACTGGCCCGAGCCGGACCACTTCCGGGTGGTCTGCCTGCCGGACGAGGAGGTCATGACCGAGGCGATCGGGCGGATCGGCGACTTCCTCGAGACGCGGCGGTGAGGCGCCCGTCCGCCCCCTTCGGTCGAGGTGATGCGCGCCGCGGTGACGGGCGTGGATCACCTCGACCGCACGACGAAGGGGGCGGCGCCGGCGGTGTGCTCGGCCCGGCCCGGGAGGCCGGCGCGGTCGCCGCGGGCGGCGCGCTCGGCGCGGTCCTGCGCTGGGCGGTCGTGGGTGCGCTGCCCGGCGGTGACGGTGGCTGGCCGTGGGGGACGCTGCTGGTCAACGTCACCGGGTCGCTGCTCATCGGGCTGATCGTCGCCCGGCTGCTCACCACCCCGGCACCGACGTGGGTGCGTCCCTTCGCGGTGACCGGGCTGCTCGGCGGCTGGACCACCTACTCCGCGCTGGCGCTGGATGCTCGCGGGCTCCTCGCCGAGGGTGACGTCCTCGCCGGGCTGGGCTATCTCGTGGCGACGACGGTGCTCGGCCTCGGGGCATGCCTGCTCGGGCTGCGTGTCGGCGAGGCGCGGGACGTGAGCTCGGGGTCGCGGACGTCGGTGGGCCCGAGCTCGAAGCCGACCGTGGGCGGGGGCGCAGGGTCCGAGTCGACGGCGGACGGACGCTCAGGGGCGCCGCCCACGGCGGACGGGGGGCGGCCATGACGGTGCTGCTCGTCGCTGCCGGCGGCGCGCTGGGTGCGCTCGGGCGCTGGTGGCTGGTCGGCCGGTCCGGGGCGACCGCGGCGGGAGGGACCCTGCTCGTCAACGTCCTCGGCTCGTTCGTGCTCGGGCTCGTCGCGGGCTGGTCGGCGCACGAGAGCGCGCCGGGCTGGGTGCTGCCGCTGCTCGGCGCCGGCCTGTGCGGGGCGCTGACCACCTACAGCGGGCACGCGCTGATCGTCGTGGAGGCGGCGCGCGAGGGACGCACCCGGCACGCCCTCAGCGACGTCGTGCTCTCGCCCGCCCTCACCCTCCTCGCCGTCACCCTCGGCTGGTCCCTCACCTCCCCCTGACCCGCCCTTCCTCCGCAACCCCCTAGGCAGCTGCATCCGCTCAGCCTGCAAGCGCAGCGTCTGCGACGAAGGTAGGCGGCTGTCGCGCATCGGGGCCGGGCGCGTGATCATGGATGGCAGGTCGCAGGTGCGTCCAGGGGCACCGGCAGATCGGACCACGTCGGATGACGAAGGGGGTCCCACCAGTACCGGCCACGCTGCGCCCTGGTGCCGCCGAGACCGATCGACAAGACTCAACGACGTGACGGGCACCGACCGAGAGAACCAGAAGAGCGCGACCCCGATGTCGCTGCACGAGCAGCTGACCGCGCAGCACCGGGCGATGTCCCGGGCCATGGTCGATGCGGACACCCGTGCCCTGGGGTCGCTGCTCGCCAGTAGCTACACGCTGACCCACATGACCGGGACCGAGCAGACCAGCGCGCGGTGGCTCGAGGAGATCGCCTCCGGCGAGATGGACTACCACCACGTCGAGGACGTGGACGTCACCGTCTCGGACGGCGAAGGCGCGGAGGCCGCGGCACCGGAGCTGACCGTCCGCTCGCTCACCGACGCCACCATCTGGGGCAGCCGGGCGACCTGGCGGCTGCAGCTGCGGCACACCTTCGTCCGCGGCGAGGCCGGATGGCTCTTCGCCCGGACCGTCGCCTCGACCTGGTGACCACGCGCGGTGGGCACGCCCGCCGTGGGCACGGTCCACGGGCGCACCCCGCCTGAGCAGCACGAACACACGGAGGACGAACGATGAGCATGACCTATCGACCGCTGGGCCGCACGGGAGTGCAGGTATCCCCGCTGACCCTGGGCGCGATGATGTTCGGGCCCTGGGGCAACGACGACCGGGCCGACGCGACCCGGATCATCCATCGCGCGCTCGATGCCGGCATCAACGTCGTCGACACCGCCGACGTCTACTCCGGCGGTGTGTCCGAGGAGATCGTCGGCAAGGCCATCGCCTCCCGTCGGGACGAGGTCTTCCTGGCGACGAAGTTCTTCATGCCGATGAGCGATGAGCCGAACCACGGCGGGGGCTCCCGGCTGTGGATCATGCGCGCGGTGGAGGACTCGCTGCGTCGGCTCGGCACCGACCACATCGACCTCTACCAGGTGCACCGGCCCAGCTCCGGCACCGACGTCGAGGAGACCCTCGGCGCCCTGACCGACCTGGTGCGGCAGGGCAAGGTGCGCTACATCGGCTCCTCGTCGTACTCCGCCGGGCAGATCGTCGAGGCGCAGTGGACCTCGCGCGATCGCGGCCTCGAGCGCTTCGTCACCGAGCAGCCGCCGTACTCGATCCTCGTCCGCGGCATCGAGCAGGACGTCCTGCCGACCGTCCAGCGGCACGGGATGGGCACCTTCTGCTACAGCCCGCTGTCCGGCGGCTGGCTGTCCGGCAGGTGGCGCAAGGGTGCCGCCGGGGCGCCCACCTCTGCGGCCCGGCCGTCGGCCCGCTTCGACATGTCCCCGCCCGCGAACCAGCGCAAGCTCGACCTCGTCGAGGACCTGGCGCTGCTCGCCGACGAGGCAGGGATGTCGCTGATCGATCTGGCTCTCGCCTTCGTCATCAACCACCCGGGGCTGACCAGCGCCATCGTCGGCCCTCGCACCATGGAGCAGCTCGAGTCGTACCTGCCGGCCACCGAGATCACGCTCACCGCGGACGTCCTCGACCGGATCGATGAGATCGTCGCGCCCGGTGTCACCGTCAACCCCGACGACGACAGCTACGGCGCGCACGAGCTGACCGCGGCCTCTCGTCGGCGGTGACCCAGAGCCGCTGCGCCACGCCACAGACGCTGCGGTTAGCCGTAGACGCTGCGCATGCAGGCGCAGCGTCTGCAGCTGCCTAGGGGGTTGCGGTCTTTGGGTTGGGGTGCGGAGGGGGTCAGGGGATGAGGTGGTCGGAGTCCCGGGCGTCGGTGATCGCCATCATCCCCGGGGCGTGGCCGATGGCGAAGGGCGGACGCGAGGCCATCACCGCGGCCTGCGGGGTGACCCCGCAGGCCCAGAAGAGCGGCACCTCACCGTCGCGGACCTCGACCGGGTCGCCGAAGTCCGGAGCCCCCAGGTCGGCGATGCCCAGCGCCGCCGGGTCGCCGACGTGCAGCGGCGCACCGTGCACCGCCGGGTAGCGCGAGGTCACCCGGACCGCGTCGGCCACCTGCTCCGCCGGGACCGGGCGCATCGAGACCACCAGCGGTCCGGACAGCCCGCCCGCCGGCCGGCACGCCCGGTCGGTCCGGTACATCGGCACGTTGCTGCCGGCCTCGACGTGCCGCACCGCCACCCCGGCCTCGAGCAGCGCCGCCTCGAAGGTGAAGCTGCAGCCGATGAGGAAGGCCACGAGGTCCTCGCGCCAGACCTCGCGCACGTCGCGCACCTCGTCGGCCGGCTCCCCGTCGACGTACACCCGGTATCCGGGCAGGTCGGTGCGCAGGTCCCCGCCGAAGATCGCGCTGCGCACCTCGCCCGGCTCGGTGACGTCCAGCACCGGGCAGGAGCGTGGGTTGCGCTGGGCGAAGAGCAGCACGTCGTAGGCGTGCTCGCGAGGCACCGCCAGGAGGTTGGCCTGCGTCCATCCTCCGCTCCACCCGGAGGTGGGCACGGACAGCCCTTCGCGGAAGAGGCCACGAGCCTGCTCCGGCGACAGCGCGGACGGGTCCTCAGGGGTCGCGACGGTCACGGGCACCTCCGGTGAGCTCGAAGCGGATCTGCTGCCCCGGTCTGGCCTGCGCGGCCAGCGGGACGTCGGCGGCGCGCACGACGGCGACCACGGGGTAGCCGCCGGTCACCGGGTGGTCGGCGAGGAAGAGCACCGGCTCCCCCGACGGCGGCACCTGCAGCGCCCCGGGGACCATCCCTTCGCTGGAGATCTCCCCATCCCGGGCGCGGGCCAGGCTCGCCCCGGTCAGGCGCACCCCCACCCGGTCGCTGTCGCTGCCGACGACGAAGGGGGTGGACGTCAGCGCCTGCACCGCCTCGTCGGTGAACCACTCGTCCCGCGGACCGAGCACCACCCGCAGCGTGATCTCGCCGGTCGTCGGCGGCGCCACCGGGGCGACGTCGACGTGCGGCGCCTCGGCCGGCGTCGGACCGACCGGCAGCCGGTCCCCGTCGCGCAGCGGCGCCGGTCCCAGGCCGGCGAGGGTGTCCGTGGCCCGGGACCCGAGCACCGGCGGCACGTCGATGCCGCCGCGCACGGCGAGGTAGGAGCGCAGCCCGGCGGTCGGCACCCCGAGCCGCAGCTCGGCGCCGTCCGGCAGCCAGACCACCGCGTCGCTCGGTGCGGGTCGACCGTCGATGCTCATCGGGCAGTCGGCACCGGTGAGCGCGACGTAGCCGCCGCCGCGGGCACGCACCGCCAGCCCACCGACGGTGACCTCCAGCGCCGCGGCCTCCGGCGGGTTGCCGAGCAGCCGGTTGGCCAGGTCGAGCGAGCGGGTGTCGGCGGCGCCGGAGCGTCCGACGCCGAGCGCGGCCAGCCCCGGACGTCCGCGGTCCTGCACCGTGGTCTGGGCGCCGGTCGCCAGCACCTCGAGCTCGCGGGCGGGGCGCTGACCGGCGCCCGGGCCGCGGGTCGGTCGCGTGCTCATGAGGCCTCCACGAAGCGCACCCGCGTCCCGGGCACGAGCAGCGCCGGCGGGTCACGGTCGATGTCCCAGGCGACGAGCTCGGTGCGGCCGATGAGCTGCCAGCCGCCGGGCGACTCCCGCGGGTAGACCCCGGCGAACTCACCGGCCAGCGCCACCGCGCCGGCCGGAACCCGGGTGCGGGGGCTGCTGCGCCGCGGCACGTGCAGCCGCGGGTCGGCGCCGACGAGGTAGCCGAAGCCGGGCGCGAACCCGCAGAAGGCGACCGTCCACTCCTGCCCGGTGTGCGCCTCGACCACGCCGCGCTCCCCCAGGCCGGTCAGCTCGCCGACCTCGGCGAGGTCGTCGCCGTCGTAGACGACCGGGACCTCGAGGTCGCCGCCGTCCGGTCGGCTGCCGCCGCTCACCTCGACGGATCGGACCTGGCGCGCCACGGACTCGACGTCGGTCCCGGCCGGGTCGAGCACGAGCAGCAGGGTCGCGGCCGCCGGCACGAGGTCGAGCACGCCCTGCGGCGGGTCCTGCTCCAGCGCGGCGTAGAGCGCGAGCACCGCGTCGAGATCACCGAGCTCGACGAGGAGCCCGGAGTCGCCGCACGGGCGCAGCCTCATCGGGTCCCCTGGACGAAGGGGGTCAGCGTCACCCCGTCGTCGGTGAGCACCTGCCGGACCCGGCGGGCGATCTGGACCGCACCGGGGCTGTCCCCGTGCACGCACAGCGAGCCGGGCGTCACGGCGACCTGGCTGCCGTCGATCGCCTCGACCTGCCCGTCGACCACCATCGCCAGGCAGCGGCGGGCGATCTCCTCCGGGTCGTGCAGCACGGCGCCGGGCTCGCGCCGCGAGACCAGCGTCCCCTCGGGGGTGTAGGCCCGGTCGGCGAAGGCCTCGGCGACCGTGGTCAGCCCGGCCTCCCGGGCCTGCCGCAGCCACGCCGAGCCCGGCAGCCCGAGCACCGGCAGGGTCGGGTCGTAGGCGACGACCGCGGCGACCACCGCGGCGGCCTGCTCCTCGTGGTGGACGATGGCGTTGTAGAGCGCGCCGTGCGGCTTGACGTAGCGCACCCGGGTGCCGGCCACCTGGGCCATGCCCTGCAGCGCCCCGATCTGGTAGATCACGTCGTCGGTGAGATCGGCCGGCGGGACGTCGATGAAGCGTCGGCCGAAGCCGGCGAGGTCGCGGTAGCCCACCTGGGCGCCGACGCTCACCCCCTTCGCCGCCGCCTGCTCGCAGGAGCGGCGCAGCACCGAGGAGTCCCCGGCGTGGAAGCCGCAGGCGACGTTGGCGCTGGTCACCACCTCGAGCATCGCGTCGTCGTCACCGAGGGTCCAGCGGCCGAAGCTCTCACCGAGGTCGGCGTTGAGGTCGATCTGCACGTTCTGCTCCTGTCGTCTGCCCGGTCACTGCCAGAGGTCGGCGATCCCGCCGAGCGACTCCCACGCCAGGTAGAGCGCGAGCACCCAGACGGCCAGGCCGAGGACGCCGAGCCACACCGGGTAGCGGTAGCCGTGCAGCAGGTCGCGACGCCGCAGCGCCACCCACACGATGATGCCCAGCCCGACCGGCAGGATGAGCCCGTTCAGGGCGCCGGCGAGCACGAGCAGGGTCACCGGGGTCTGCCCGACGCTGACGTAGACGATGGTCGAGACGGCGATGAAGGCGACGACCACCCAGTTGCGGTTGCGCGCCAGCCAGTCGGAGAAGGTGGCCAGGAAGGACACCGAGGTGTACGAGGCGCCGATGACGCTGGTGATGCCGGCCGCCCAGAGGATGACGCCGAAGATGATCACCCCGACCTCGCCGAGCGCCGCCTCGAAGGCGGAGGCCGGCGGGTTCTCCTCGGAGAGCGTGGCGCCGCCGGCGACGACGCCGAGGACGGCCAGGAAGAGCAGCACCCGCATCACCCCGGCGACGACGATGCCGATGACCGAGACCCGGCTGACCTCCTTCACCCGCTCCGGCCCGGTGATCCCGGAGTCGACGAGACGGTGCGCGCCGGCGTAGGTGATGTAGCCGCCGACGGTGCCGCCGATGAGGGTGACGATGATGAGGAAGTCGATGTCGTCCGGCAGCACGGTCTGGCGCATCGCCTCTCCCAGCGGCGGGTCGGAGGTGATCGCGACGTAGCTGACCATGGCGATCATCACCGCGCCGAGGACGACGACGATGCGGTCCATCGCCACGCCTGCCTTCTTGCTGACGAAGACGACGATGGCGATGACCGCGGAGACGGCGCCGCCGATCTTGGCGTCGACGCCGAGCATGGCGTTGGCGCCGAGCGCGGTGCCGCCGATGTTGCCGATGTTGAAGACCAGCCCGCCGAAGACGACCAGTGCCGCCAGCAGGTAGCCGGCGCCGGGGAGGACCTTGTTGGCGAGGTCCTGGGCGCGCATCCCGCTGATCCCGATGACCCGCCAGACGTTGAGCTGGACGGCGATGTCCACGAGCACCGAGACGAGGATGGCGAAGGCGAAGGCGGCACCGAGCTCGGCGGTGAAGACCGTGGTCTGGGTGATGAAGCCGGGGCCGATGGCGCTGGTGGCCATGAGGAAGACGGCGCCGAGCAGCGCGCCCCTGCCGGCCGCACCGATCGGCGAGGGCGCCGACGCCGACCCGCCCTGGGTGCCGGCCTCGGTGCTCATCGAACCGCTGCTGGTCGAACCGGCGCTGCTGCCGTCGGCGCCGTCGGGCGCGTCGCGGCCTTCTCGCTCGGGCTGGGACATCTCGTCTCCTCCTGGTGGCGTCGACCACGGCGATGTGGTCCGATCACCGCACGCTAGCGATTGTTCAACAATCCGGCAATACCTCGATTCGCTAGGATCCCTGCGTCATCGACGACGACGCAGCGGAACGACAGGGCGGGGCGAGGATGCGGCAGGACGAGGCCGGCTGGCTGGGCACGCTGGCCGAGGCACGGGAGAGCGTGCAGCAGACCAGCGCCTCCGGGCGGGTGGCCGCGGCCCTGCGGGAGCGGATCATCGAGGGCGACCTGCGCCCGGGCACCCGCCTGTCCGAGGTGAAGATCGGGCATGCGCTCGGGGTCTCCCGGAACACCCTGCGCGAGGCCTTCCAGCTGCTCACCCACGAGCGTCTCGTCGTGCACCGGCTCAACCGGGGGGTCTTCGTCCGGTCGTTGGAGGCCGACGACGTCCGGGACCTCTACCGCTTCCGCCGGATGCTCGAGGTCGCCGCGATCCGGCAGGCGTCCCTCGGGACGCCCGACCTGAGCGGGCTCCGGGCCGCGGTGACCGAGGGCGAGCGCGCCGCACGGGACGAGGACTGGGCCCGGCTGGGCAGCGCGAACATGCACTTCCACCGGGCGCTGGCCGGGATGGCCGGCAGCCGCCGGGTCGAGGAGGCGATGGAGCAGGCGCTGGCCGAGATGCGCCTCGTCTTCGCCCGGATGGAGGACCCGCACGCCTTCTACACCCCCTACCTCGCCGAGAACCAGCAGCTGCTCGCTCTGCTCGAGGCGGGGCGGCACGCCGAGGCCGAGCAGGCGCTGACCACCTACCTGCACCGCGCGGAGACCCAGCTGCTCGGGCGGTGGGGCGACACCCCCTGAGGCTCGGGTGGTCTCGCGACCCCCTGGGGCTCGCGCCGAGGGTGGCGCGGACGACCTGCCGCGGTGCGGGAGGGGCCGTCGAGAACCTCTCGGTCACCCGAGAAGCCTCCCCCCGCAACCGGCGCTTTATCGGGTAACCCGATAAAGGGGAGACAGGTGAGGTGGGGTCAGCGGAGGGTGGTGATGATCGAGGAGAAGTCGTGGCCGGCGTGCTCGGTCTCGCTGAGGCTGGCATAGAGGGCCGAGACCAGGCGGCCCACCTGGGCGTCCAGGCCGGAGCGCTCCACCTCGGCCATCGCCAGGGAGAGGTCCTTGTGCATCAGCGCCGTCGCGAAGCCGCCCTCGAAGTCGCGGTTCGCCGGGCTGGTCGGGACCGGGCCCGGCACCGGGCAGTTGGTCTGCAGCGCCCAGCACTGCGCGGCCGAGGTGGAGGCCACGTCGTAGAAGGCCTGGTTGGTCAGGCCGAGCTTCTCGCCGAGGACGAAGGCCTCGGCCACCCCTACCTGGGTGATCGCCAGCAGCAGGTTGTTGCACAGCTTCGCCGCCTGCCCGTTGCCGCTGGCGCCGCAGTGCACGATCCGCCCGGCCATCGGGTCCAGCACCGGGCGGGCCAACTCCAGGTCGGCCTCGCTGCCGCCGACCATGAAGGTGAGCGTGCCGGCCTCGGCGCCCACCACGCCGCCGGAGACGGGCGCGTCGATGAACCGGTGACCGGCCGCGTCGACCTGCCCCGCCGCCTGCCAGGCCAGCTCGGCGCCGGTGGTCGAGGTGTCGATGAAGAGGGTGCCCTCGGCGGCCGCCGGCAGCACCTCCTCGTAGACGCTGAGCAGCACGTGCCCGTTGGGCAGGCTGGTCACCACGGTCTCGGCGCCCTCGACGGCCGCGGTGGCGGACGCCGCGGCCAGGACCCCGTGCGCGACGGCGGCCTCCCGCAGCTCGTCGACGGGGTCGAAGCCGACGACCTCGTGGCCGCCGCGGACGAGGTTGGCGGCCATGTGGCCACCCATGTGGCCGAGCCCGATGAACGCGATGGTCATGTCATGCCTCCGTGCTGGTGTGCGGATCGTCCGGGAAGGTCAGCTCGTGCTCGCCGATCGGCGCGAAGTAGGCCTCGACCTGCGAGGCGGTCACCTCGGCCAGCGAGGCCGGGGACCACCGCGGGTCACGGTCCTTGTCGACGACCTGGGCGCGGACGCCCTCGACGAAGTCGGCCGAGGCGTGGCAGTGGTAGGCCAGACGGGCCTCCTGGGCCAGCGCCTCCCGCAGGCTCATCCCTGCGGCCGAGCGCAGCGCCCGCAGGGTCACCGCGACCGAGGTGGGCGAGCGGGTCAGGATGGTCTCGGCGGCCTCGTCGGCGGCCTCGGTCCCGGTCTCGCGCAGCCGCCGCACGATCTCCTCGGCGTCGTCGCCGGCGTAGGCGGCGTCGATCCAGGACCGCTCCGGCAGCAGCGGCGCCGGCGGGGGCTCCTCGGCGAGCGCGTCGACCGCCTCCTCGGCGGGGGTCTCGGCGAGCGCCTGCAGCAGCCGCGGCAGCCGCTCGCTGGGCACGAACCGGTCGGCCAGCCCGAGCGCGATCGCGTCCCCGGCGCCGACCTGCCCGGCGGTGAGGGCCAGGTGGGTGCCGGTCTCCCCCGGCGCCCGTGAGAGCAGGTAGGTCCCGCCGACGTCGGGGATGAAGCCGATCCCGGTCTCCGGCATGCCGATCCGCGAGCGTTCGGTGACCACCCGGATCCGCCCGTGGGCGGACAGGCCGATGCCTCCGCCGAGCACGATGCCGTCCATGACGGCGACGTAGGGGGTCGTCAGCTCGTCGATCATCGCGTTCAGCCGGTACTCCGCGCTCCAGAAGTCCTGGGCCTCGCGCCCGCCGGCCTTCGCGTCCTTCCACAGCGCGACGATGTCGCCGCCGGCGCACAACCCGCGCTCGCCAGCGCCGGTGAGCACGATGGTCCCGACCTGCGGGTCGGCCTCCCACTCCTGCAGCTGCTCGGTGATCAGCCCGACCATCTCCATGGTCAGCGCGTTGATCGCCCGGGGCCGGTTGAGCACCAGGTGACCGACCCGTCCGTCCCGGCGAGCCAGGACGGGCGGCGCGTCGGCGCCTTGCGGCTCCGGCTGCCGTGCCTGGTCCGGCTGCTGCGCCTCGTGCGGACCGCTCATGCCCGCCCCCGCACCAGCTCGCGGGAGACCACGACCTGCATGATCTCGTTGGTGCCCTCGAGGATCTGGTGGACCCGCAGGTCGCGCACGATCTTCTCGATGCCGTACTCCCACAGGTAGCCGTAGCCGCCGAACAGCTGCAGCGCGTGGTTGGCCACGTCGAAGCAGGAGTCGGTCACGAAGCGCTTGGCCATCGCGCACCTGGCACCGGCACCCTCCGCACCGGCGTCCAGGGCGTCGGCGGCGTCGTGCAGCATCAGCCGTGAGGCGTGCAGCCGGGTGGCCATGTCGGCCAGCCGGAAGCGCAGCGACTGCTGCTCCAGCAGCGGCTCGCCGAAGGCCTCCCGGGTGCGCAGGTGCGCCAGCGCCGCGTCGAAGGCGGACTGGGCGCCGCCCAGGGAGCAGGCGGCGATGTTCAGCCGGCCGCCGTCCAGGCCCTTCATGGCGATGGCGAAGCCGCGTCCCTCCTCCCCGAGCAGGTGGTCGGCCGGGATCCGCACCCCGTCGAGGACGACCTCGCGGGTGGGCTGCGCGTTCCAGCCCATCTTCGCCTCGTTGGCGCCGAAGGACAGCCCCTCGGCGTCGGCCGGGACGACGAAGGCGGACACCCCCTTCGCCCCCGGACCGCCGGTCCTGGCCATGACGACGTACACGTCCGCCGCACCGGCACCGGAGATGAACTGCTTGGCGCCGTCGAGGACGTAGCCGTCGCCGTCGGCCCGGGCGGTGGTGCGCAGCGCCGCGGCGTCAGAGCCCGAGCCGGCCTCGGTGAGGCAGTAGCTGGCCAGCTGGTCCATCGCGGTCAGCGGCGGCAGCCACCGCTGGCGCTGCTCCGGGGTGCCGGCCGAGTCGATCATCGACGTGGCCATGTTGTGGATCGAGATGTAGGCGGCGACCGTCGGGCAGGCGGTCGCCAGCTGCTCGAAGATCCGCACCCCGTCGGCGCGGGTCAGGCCGGAGCCGCCGACGTCCTCGGCGACCCAGATGCCGCCGAGCCCGAGGCCGCCCGCGGCGGAGAGCACGTCCACCGGGAAGTGCTTGTCCCGGTCCCACCCGGCGGCGTGCGGGGCGATCTGCTCGTCGGCGAACTCCCGCACCATCGCGGTGAGCTCGACGATCTCGTCGCTGACCGCCATGTCAGCTCATGGTGGGGATGACGAAGCTGGCGCCCTCGCGGATGCCTGTCGGCCAGGTCTGGGTGACCGTCTTGGTCTTGGTGTAGAAGCGGAAGGCGTCCGGGCCGTGCTGGTTGAGGTCGCCGAAGCCGGAGGCCTTCCATCCGCCGAAGGTGTAGTAGGCGATCGGCACCGGGATCGGCACGTTCACACCGACCATGCCGGTGTCGACGCGGGTGGTGAAGTCGCGGGCGGTGTCACCGTCCCGGGTGAAGATGGCCACGCCGTTGCCGTACTCGTGCTCGCTCGGCAGCCGCAGGGCCTCCTCGTAGTCGGCCGCACGGACCACGCTGAGCACCGGGCCGAAGATCTCCTCGGTGTAGATCCGCATGTCCGGGGTGACCCGGTCGAAGAGCACCGGACCGACGAAGAAGCCGTCCTCCAGCCCCTCGACGACCAGGTCGCGGCCGTCGTGGGCCAGCTCGGCGCCCTCGTCGACGCCGATCTGGATGTAGTCGAGCACCCGCTGCTTGGCCTGCGGGGTGACCAGCGGACCGAAGTCGGCCTTCTCGTCGAAGGAGTGGCCGACGGTGAGCCCGGCGATCCGCTCCTTGAGCTTGGCGACCAGCGCGTCGGCGGTCTCCTCCCCCACCGGCACGGCCACCGAGATCGCCATGCACCGCTCGCCGGCGGAGCCGTAGCCGGCACCGATGAGCGCGTCGGCGGCCTGGTCGAGGTCCGCGTCGGGCATGACGATCATGTGGTTCTTGGCCCCGCCGAAGCACTGCGCGCGCTTGCCGTGCTTGGCGGCGGTCTCGTAGATGTAGTGCGCGATCGGCGTCGAGCCGACGAAGCCGAGCGCCTCGACGCGCGGGTCCTCCAGCAGGGTGTCGACGGCGTCCTTGTCACCGTTGACCACGTTGAGGACGCCCGCCGGCAGCCCGGCCTCGATGAAGAGCTCGGCGATGCGCAGCGGCACGGAGGGGTCGCGCTCGGAGGGCTTGAGCACGACCGCGTTGCCGGCGGCCAGGGCCGGGCCGATCTTCCACAGCGGGATCATCGCCGGGAAGTTGAAGGGGGTGATCGCGGCGACGACGCCGAGCGGCTGCCGGATGGAGTAGACGTCGATGCCGGTGCCGACGCCGGTGGAGTGCTCGCCCTTGAGCAGGTGCGGTGCGCCGGCGCAGAACTCGACCACCTCCAGACCCCGCTGCCAGTCCCCCTTCGCGTCCGGGATGGTCTTGCCGTGCTCGCTGGAGAGCAGCCGGGCGAGCTCGTCCATGTTCTGGTGCGCCAGCTCGACGAACTTCAGCAGCACCCGGGCCCGGCGCTGCGGGTTCATCGCCGCCCAGGCCGGCTGCGCCGCCTGCGCGCTGGAGATCGCGGCCTCGACCTCCTCCCGCGAGGCGAGCGGGACGGTGTCGCGGACGCTGCCGGCGGCAGGGTCGAAGACGTCGGCGGTCCGTCCGGAGGTGCCCGGGACGCGCGCGCCGTCGAGGAAGTGGGAGAGCTCAGCCATGGTGAGACGTCCTTGTCTGGTCCGGCAGGGGTGTGTGCTGGGTCACCAGACAGGGTACGGGTGACCCTCGGACCCGAGGCAACCACCTCCGCCACCGCCAGGCGCTCGTCGGGCGTGGATCCCACAGTCCTAGGACTGTCGCGCCGGCCCGTGCGCGCACGCGGTCCACGAGGACAGTCCTAGGACTGTCGCACCGGCCCGCGCGCGCAGGCGGTCCTGAGAGACAACCGCGGGCCGAAGGGCGGAGGGCCGTCAGCCGATCCCGACCGCGCCGATGAGCGCGTCGAGACCGCCCGGCATCCGCGCGACCGCGTCCCGCGCGACGAGGAAGCCCACGATGCCGACGATCCAGGCCGTCGTGCTGGCGCTCGTGCGCTCCAGCCACCGCCCGAGCCGGGCGAGCACAGGCGCGACGAGGCGGTGCGCGCCGGTCCGCAGCGCGAGCAGCAGGAGCGCAGGCAGCAGCATGACCAGGCAGTACGCGGCGAGCACCCCGACCGTCGCGGCCGGCGAGAGATCCGCGCGGCTGATCAGCCCGGTCGCCCCGAGGTAGGGCAGCATCGTCGCCACCTCCAGGGCCGCGGCGGTCAGCGCGAGCAGGACCAGCGGTCGCAGACCGGCCCGTGCGCCGCCGCTCTCGCCAGCCCCGCTCTCGCAGGCCCCGCTCCCCTCTGCCCCGCTCTCCTCGGCACCCACGAGCCGCTCCCGCCACCGGGAGATCCGCCCGGGCGCCCCGTCGGCGTCCTTGCGGTCGATGAGGAAGCTGCCGCCGAGGAGCAGCACGCCGACGACGAGCTGGATCCGCAGGCCGGTGGTGGTGTCGAGGACGTCGCCGATGTCGTCGAGCGCCGCCGAGGCACCGGCCACGAGGGCGAGGCCGAGGAGCAGGTAGAAGGCGCCGATCGTCCCGAGGAAGACGAGCACCCGGCGCACCGGCGGGCGGCCCGGGGTGAGCATGAGCCAGATCGGGATGAGCAGCGTGCCGAAGCTCGTGGAGTCGACGAGCGCGAGCGCCGCGAGGGTGGGGGCGAGCGACGTGGTCATGGCCCCACCGTCGCCGTGCGCGCCGGATCGCACATCGCCCAGGCGGACGAGGTACGGCCTGGCCGTCTCCATCCTTCGGATGAAGGGCGCGTGCCCCGGGCTGTGCTGGGATGGTCGGGTGAGCACCAGCGCCCCGCCCCGGCCGGGGAGCACGCTGCGCACCTCCGGGCGCCGTCCGGCCCTGAAGGCGCTGGGCACCTTCGTCCTGGGGGCCCTGCTGGTCGCCGTCGGGCTCGTCCGCACCTCGGGCTTCGCTCCGGAGGAGCCGCCGAGCCGCTGGGTCTTCCTGCTGCCGCTGGCCGCCATCTGCGCAGCGATGGTGCTCGAGCGGCGGCGCCCGGTGCTGGCGCTGGCTCTGGGCACCCCGGTCTTCGTCGCCGACGCGGCGATCGGCGGCAGCCTGGGCGTGCTCGTCGCCTACGTCGACCTGCTCTACTGCGTGGCCCGCTGGGCCTCGCCCCGGGCGGCGGGACGCACCGAGGCCCTCGCCTGGGCCGCGACGGTGCTCTCCGGGGCGGCGGCCTTCGTCGTCGGCGGCGACCTGCGGGCGTCGGTGCTGCTCTCCATCGTCGCCTTCACCGCCCTGGTCGTCCCGATCTGGTGGGGCCGCGAGGTCCGCAGCCAGGCCGAGCTGGCCGACCTCGCGGCGGCACGCGGCAACGACCTCGTGCGGCTCTCGGCGCTGCGCGAGCAGGCCACCCTGCGCGAGGAGCGCACCCGGATGGCCAGCGACATGCACGACGCGCTCGCCGGCGACCTCGCGGCGATCGGCGTCCACGCCGAGGCCGCGCTCAGCAGGCCCGGAGGTGGCGCCGACCCCGCGGATCGGGCTGCGCTGCAGACGATCCGCGAGGCCAGCGTGTCAGCCGCCGAGGAGCTGCGCACGATGGTCCGGCTGCTGCGGTCCGAGGAGTCCGAGGACGGCGAGCGCCGGCTGCCGGCCCGGCTCGAGCAGCTCGACGAGGTCGTGGCGCACGCCCGCCGGCAGGGTGTCGCGGTCACCGCAGATCTCCCGGGATCGTGGCCGGCGCTCCCGGCCGCCGTCGATCACGCGGCCTACCGCATCGTGCAGGAGTCGCTGACCAATGCGGCCCGGCACGCCCCGGGAGCACCGGTGCGGGTGCGCGTCCAGGTCGACGAGCACGCCGTGGAGGTCGAGGTCTCCAACCCGCAGGTCATCGGGGGCGCGGGGCCCGGCGCCCGGCACGATCCACGCGGCGGCACCGGGCTGGTCGGGATGCGCGAGCGCGCCGAGGCGCTGGGCGGGCTGCTGACCGCCGGACCCGTCGACGACGCCGGAGAACCCTCCTGGCGCGTCCACGCTCGCATCCCGCTCACCCCGACGGAGGACTCCGCATGACCATCCGCGTGCTCATCGCCGACGACCACGCCGCGATCCGCTCGGGCCTGCGGGTCATGCTCGAGCAGACGGGCGAGATCGCCGTCGTCGGGGAGGCGGCCGACGGCCGGGCAGCGATCGCCAACGCCCGCGCCCTGGAGCCCGACGTCGTCCTCATGGACATCCGGATGCCCGGGACGGACGGGATCGAGGCGACCCGCGAGATCGTCGCGGCCTCGTCCACCGGCGTCCTGGTGCTGACCACCTTCGACGACGACGCCTACGTCTTCGGCGCCCTGCGCGCGGGCGCGGCCGGCTTCCTCCTCAAGACGGTCTCGGGCGCGGACCTCGTCGAGGCCGTACGCCGGGTGGCCGCCGGCGAAGGCGTGATCTCGCCGGAGGTGACCCGGAGCCTGCTCGCCGAGTTCGCCCGGTCTCCGGCCGACCACCGGCCCGCCGCCCCGGTCGAGCTGGACGCGCTCACCGCCCGCGAGCGCGAGGTGCTGGCCGCCCTGGGCCGGGGTCTGTCGAACGCCGCCCTCGCTGGCGAGCTCGGCATCTCCGAGGCGACCGCGAAGACGCACGTCTCCAGCGTGCTCGCCAAGACGGGCTGCGCCTCGCGGATGCAGGCCGCAGTCCTGGCACGGGAGTCGGGCATCGCCTGAGCAGGACGCTCCGCCCCCCTCCGCCTCGACCCCCAGCACGACGAAGGGGGACCGGTCACGGTGACCGGTCCCCCTTCGTCGTGCTGCTGGCTCAGCGCCAGGTCACGGCCCGGCGGGCGTTGACGATCCCGTCACCGTAGAAGCCGTTGAACCCGGTCGAGGACACGCACTCCGCGGTGAACTCCTCGGAGCGGCCCTCGGGCACGTAGCTGCGCACGCCGCCCTCGGGGCAGTCCTCGTTGACCGCGGACTTGCGCAGCACGTAGGAGGTGTCCCGGGCGTCCAGGCCCCACCACTTGCCGTAGCCGGAGCCGCGGCTGTCGACGATCAGCGCCGCCACCCCGGCCGCGTGCGGCGCGGCCATCGAGGTGCCCTGCAGGTACTGGTAGTAGCCGCAGCGGGTGGCACCGGAGGCGACCGGGCTGTCGCTGCACTGCTTGATCACCCCGTTGGCCCGACCGGCCGCGGTGACGTAGCCGTAGCGGCTGACCTGACCCTCGGCCTGCAGCACCTTGGTCGGAGCGGCGGAGAGGATGAGGTTCTCGTTGGTGCGGTAGCTGTCGGTGCCGATGCCGTCACGGAACCAGCCGCCCGGCGCGGAGACCTCGATCTCGCCGGAGCGCAGGTCGGTGGTCCAGTTGGAGAAGTCCGACTTCTCGCCCGACGGGCCCAGCGCGGAGACGCCGATGACGTTCGGGCCCTCGACCGGCAGGTCGTAGCAGCTGTCGTTGTCGATGGTCCGCTCGTGCGCCACGCCCTCGGGGAAGTTCGGGCTGGTGGCGTCGTTGCGCGGGTTGGCCAGGTCCTCGTGACCGTTGCCGAGCGCGGCGACCATGGTGACGTCGCGCCGGTGGGCGTAGTCGAGGACCCGCTCGATGGTGTCGATGGTGACGTCCTGCTGAGCGGCCTGCTCGGCGTTGTCCTCCGGCGCCCCGCCGACGCAGTTGAAGGCCCACGGGTCGATGTAGAAGGACATGTTCACCACGTCCAGCCGCTGGTCGGCGGCGTAGGCGATGGCGTTGGTCACCGGGCCGAGGAAGAAGTAGCCGCTGTCCTGGCCGGCGCGGACGTTGACCAGCGAGACGCCCGGCGCCACGCCGGTGACGCCGTAGTCGTTGGCCGCGGCGCCGATGGTGCCGGCGACGTGCGTGCCGTGCCCGTTGTCGTCGACCGTCGCCGGGTCCATGCAGCCGTCGTACTCGCACTCGCCGTCGACCATCGGGATGTCCCGGGCGAAGTTCTTCGAGGTGGCCTTGTCGAAGTTGGCGGCGATGTCCGGGTGGTTGGCCTGGACGCCGGTGTCGATGATCCCGACCTTGGTGCGCTTGTGGCCGGCGGTGACCTGGTGCGCCTCGGGGGCGTCGACCATGTCCAGACCCCAGGCGAGGTCGTCCAGCGGGTCGGCCTCGGCGGCCGCGGCGCGGCTCTGGCTGGCGGCCACCTTCTTCTTCGCGGCGGCGGAGGAGCCCTTGTCCGCGGCGTCCACGTGCTCCTGGGTGACCTCCTCGTCGGGTGCCGCGTCGGGCGTCTGCGGGGAGGTGCCGATGGCGATCTCGGCGGCGGCGTTGTCGACGCCGTCCATGGCCCTCGCCTCTGCGGCGAACCCGGCGTCGTCGGAGTCGACGGTGACCATCCCGATCTGGCGGTTGATCGAGGTGACCGAGCCGCCGGCCTCCTCGACCTGGTCCACGACCGAGGACACCGAGGCGCCCTTCTCGACGAGGACGACGTAGTCGCCGGAGGTGGCGGCGGGTCCGGCCGCGGCCGACGGCGCGGACGGCGCCGCGGATGCGGACGAGGCCGCGGCGGCGTCGCCGGGGACCGGCTGGGCGGTGGCCGTGGCGGTGGCGAGTCCGGAGCAGCCCAGGGCAGCTGCTCCGAGGAACGCCGTCATGCGAGATCGACGCATGGTTCCTCCCTCAGGGTCACGGCGGGCGGGGGCCGCCCGCGCTCCCGCAGGGTATGGCGCGGATCACATGCTCGCATCCGGAGGCGTGTCGGCCCGGGGCGGTCACGCCCCGGGCCGGCACCTCCGGTGCTATGCACAGCTGCTCAGCGCAGCTCCTTGCTGCTGTAGCCGAGCAGACGACGGGCGACGACGAGCAGCTGGATCTGCTGGGTGCCCTCGAAGATGTCGAGGATCTTGCTGTCCCGCGCCCACTTCTCCAGCAGCTCGGTCTCGGCGTAGCCGGTCGCGCCGGCCAGCTCGACGCAGGCGAGCGACACGTTGACGCAGGTGCGTCCCGCCTTCGCCTTGGCCATCGAGGCCTCCATCGAGTTCGGCTTGCCGTTGTCGGCCATCCAGGCCGCGCGCAGCGCCAGCAGGTAGGCGGCCTGGTAGTCGGCCTCCATCTGCAGCAGCTTGGCCGCGGCCGCGCTCTGGGTGCTCAGCGGCCGGTCCGGGTCCGGGTGCACCCCGGCCTCGGCGAGCAGCTCGGTGGTCTTGTCCAGGCTCGCCCGGGTCAGCCCGAGGGCCATCGCCGCGACCAGCGGACGGGTGTTGTCGAAGGTCTGCATGGCGCCGCCGAAGCCACCCTCGATCCGGATCTCCGGGTCGCCGAGCAGGTCCTCGGCCGGCACCCGGCAGTCCTGCAGGCTGAAGGCGGCGGTGTCGCTGGCCCGGATCCCGAGCTTGTGCTCCAGGCGCACCAGCTCCATCCCGGGGTTGTCCCGGTGGACGACGAAGGACTTGATCGCCTGCTTGCCGAGGCTGCGGTCCAGGGTCGCCCAGACGACGACGAGCTCGGCCCGCTCCCCCGCGGTGACGTAGATCTTCTCGCCGTTGAGGACGTACTCGTCGCCGTCCTTGACCGCGGTGGTGCGGATGGCGCCGGAGTCCGAGCCGACCTCCGGCTCGGTGATCGCCATGGCTGCCCACTTGCCGGCGTAGCGCTCCTTCTGCTCGTCGCTGGCGACGGCCGCGATGGCCGCGTTGCCCAGGCCCTGGCGCGGGATCGACAGAGTCAGGCCGACGTCGCCGCGGCAGGTCTCCAGGATGGAGAGCACCGAGGAGAGGTTGGAGCCGTTCTTGTTGCCGCCCTTGTCCTTGCTGCCGCGACGTCCGGAGCCGACGGCGGCGACGTCGCCCTCCTCGGCGCCGTCGTCCTTGGCGCGGGTGGAGCTGGAGGCGCCGGCACCCTGGCCGGCGCCACCGTCACCCATGCCGTCGATGACGGCGGAGACGAGGTCGAGCTCGGCGGGGTACTCGTGCTCGGCGCGGTCGTACTTGCGCGAGATCGGCCAGAACACCTCCTCGGCCATGCCGCGGGCCTGGGCGACGAGCGGGCGGAACTTCTTGGGAACCTCGAGATCGATCATCAGAGCAGTCCTTGTCTCAGTCGTGTCGGTGGGGCGCGCTCAGACGAGCAGGCTGCCCTCGAGGACGCCGGCGCCGCGCAGGTCGCGGTACCAGCGCTCGTTGTCGTACTCCTTGACGAAGCCGTGGCCGCCGAGCAGCTGCACGCCGTTGCTGCCGACCTGGGTGAGGTACTGGCTGGTCAGCGAACGGGCCTGGGCGATCTCGGCGGAGGCGTCCTCGCCGCGGTCGAGCCGGGCGGCGGCCTTCCAGACCACGAGCCGCAGCGCGTCGATCTCGATGGCCATGTCGGCGACGGTGAAGGCGACCGCCTGCCGGTAGCCGATCGGCTCGCCGAAGGCCTTGCGCTCCTGGACGTACTCGCTGACGTGGTCGAAGGCGGCCTGGCCGGTGCCGACGGCGGCGGCGGCCCAGGCGAGCCGGGCGCGGCGGACGGCGTCGAGGTGGTCCTCGGTGGTGCCGAGCAGGTTGCTGGCCGGCACCCGCACCCCTTCGAGGTGCAGCCGGGCGGTCTTCGCGGCGCGCACGCCCATGGCCGGGTCGTCCTCGACCTGCAGGCCCTCGGCGCCGGGCTCGACGATGACCAGCCGGGGCTGGCCGTCGAGCAGCGCGCCGACGATGAAGAGCTCGGCGTCGGCGGCCCCAGGCACGAGCGCCTTGACCCCGGTGAGCACGAGCTCCTCGACCTCGCGGACGGCGGTGGTGCTCGGTGCCAGCGGGTCGAAGAGAGGCTGGGGCTCCATGAGCGCGATGGCGGCAGCCTTCGGCGGGTCGTCGCCGGTGAACTCGGGCAGGTAGGTGGCCTGCTGGTCGGCGTCGCCGTAGCTGGCGATGGCGGTGGCCACGGCGGCCGGCGCCATGATCGCGGTGGCGATGCCCATGTCGCCGCGGGCCAGCTCCTCGATGACGAGGGCGGCGGTCACGGCGGAGCGCTCCTCGGCGATGCCCTCGAGCTCGGCCGGGACGCCGATGAGGTGCAGCCCGACCTCGGCGGCCGCGGAGGTGACCTCGGCCGGGACGCTGCGCTCGGCGTCGGCGGTCGCACCGGCGGGACGGATGACCTCGTCGGCGAGCTCCTTGGCGACGCCGCGGATCATCTCCTGGTCCTCGGTGGGGGTGAGGTCGAACTGCTGCTTGGGCTTCGTGGTGGCGGCCCGGGCCGGGTCACCGGACCCCTTCTGCCGGGCGAAGGCGCGACCGGCGGCGGTCTGGGCCTTGAAGCCGCTGACCGCGCCCTTGTAGAGGTAGCGCTCCACGCGAGCCCGGACCTTCGGGTCCTTCAGGCCGGGCAGGCCGCCGGCCTTGGCGATGAGCCGCAGGCCGAGCCGCTGACCACGGTCGGCGAGCGAGGCGGTGTCGAGAGACATCGGTGAGAAACCTCCTGGGAGAGCCCTGGTGCGTCCGCACCCGGTGTGCGGTACCGACAGTACCTGCTACGCGCCGTATCGGTAAACTGGCGAGTAACTACACGGGGCTGTGTCGCCGCTCACGCGGGCCGCCGGCACCGGGGCCCGCCCGCGGGCTCAGGTCGCGGCGCCGCGGTCCTGGACGGCCGCCTGGGCTCCTCCGGCGGTGTGCCCGCGGCGGTTGATCCGGCTCTCCAGCCAGCCTGCGAAGGTGGTCAGCGAGAAGTTGATGACGATGAAGATCACCGCCGCGATCACCAGCGGCTGCAGGGTGTCGCCCCCGGCGGCGAGGTTGCGCGCCTGCCGGAGCAGCTCGGGGTAGGTGATGATCGCGCCCAGCGCGCTGTCCTTGAGCACCACGACGAGCTGGCCGACCAGCGCCGGCAGCATCGCGGTGATCGCCTGCGGCAGCTGGATGCTGCGCATCGTCTGCCCCGGGGTCAGCCCGACCGACAGGCCGGCCTCGGCCTGACCGGCCGGCAGCGAACCCACCCCGGAGCGCACCAGCTCGGCGATGACCGAGCCGTTGTAGAGGGTCAGCGCCGCGATGACGGCGACGAAGGGGTTGGTCGTCGGCGCGAAGATCCCCTGGTAGGCGAGGAAGTAGAAGAAGGCGATCATCATGATGAGCACCGGGATCCCGCGGAAGAACTCCACGACGACGCCGCTGACCCAGCGCACGTAGCGGTTCTGCGAGACCCGGCCCATGCCGAAGACGAACCCGAAGACCAGCGCCAGCACGATGGCGATGCCGGCGGCGCGCAGGGTCGCCCAGATGCCCGGCAGGAAGTAGTTCTCCCAGGCGCTGCGGGTGAACATCGCCTGCCACTTCTCCGGCTCCAGCTCACCCCGCTCCCCCAGGCGCCCGAGGGCGAGGTAGACCAGACCCAGGAGCACCAGCGCCGCGAGCACGGTGAGCAGCCGGTGCCGGCGGCGGGCGCGGGGACCGGGGGCGTCGAAGAGGACCGAGGAGCTCATCGCTTCACCGCCACCTTCCGGGAGAGGGCGGTCAGGCCGATGCCGATCGGCAGGGTGAGCAGCAGGAAGAAGCCGGCGATGAGACCGAAGAGCTGCCAGGTGAGGTCCGGTCGGAACTCCAGGGCCTCGGCCATGAAGTACGAGGTCTGGGCCACCCCGATGATCGAGACCACCGTGGTGTTCTTGATGAGCGCGATGAGCGTCGAGGCCAGCGGCGCCACCGCCCCGCGGAAGGCCTGCGGCAGCACCACGTGCCGCAGCGACTGGACGAAGCCGAGCCCGATCGAGCGGGCCGCCTCGGCCTGACCGGCGGGCACGGTGTTGACCCCGGAGCGCAGCGCCTCGCAGACGAAGGCGGCGTGGTAGACCGACAGCCCGAAGATGGCCCAGCGGATCGCCTCGTCGACGAGGGCGGTGGGGCTGTCCCGGTCGACGATCGGGATGCCGAGCCGGGTGCCCAGCACGGTCAGCGAGAAGAGCACCACCAGGGTCAGCGGGGTGTTTCGCACGGTGTTGACGTACACCGCGCCGAGCACGTTGAGGACCCGGATCGGCCCGACCCGCATGATGACGAGCGCGGTGCCGAGCAGCAGCGACCACAACGCCGACCACAGCGACAGCTGGATGGTCAGCCAGAAGGCTCCCCAGACGTCGAACTGCTCGAAGAGCTCACGCACCGGTCATCACCTCCGCCGCGGTGCAGGACCCGGCTGCGGTGGGGGCGCGGCGGCTGCCGCCCGCCCCCACCGCCCTCGGTCAGGGACTCGGTCCGGGATCAGGAGCACTCGTCGAACTCGGGCGGGTTGACCTCTTCGTCGACCTCGAAGTTCGCCGGGCCGAAGTTGGCGTCCACGGCCTCCTGCCAGGCGCCGTCGTCGACCATCTTCTGCAGGGCGTCGTTGATCTGGCCGCACAGCTCGGTGTCCCCCTTCGGGATCCCGACGCCGTAGCGCTCCTCGGAGAAGGTGTTGCCGACGACCTTGAGCTCACCCTCGTACTGCTCCTGGGCGGCGTAGCCGGCGAGGATGGTGTTGTCCGTGGTCAGCGCGTCCAGCTGGCCGTTGACCAGCCCGTCGAGGCACTCGGAGTAGGTGTCGAACTCGCGCAGCTGCACGCCGGGCACCTCCTCCTGGACGTTCGCCGCCGACGTCGAGCCGGAGACCGAGCAGAGCCGCTTGCCGTCGAGGTCCTCGACGCCGGTGATGTCGGAGTCCTCGGCGACGAGCAGGTCCTGGCCGGCGATGAAGTAGGGCCCGGCGAAGGAGACCTTCTCCTTGCGCTCGTCGGTGATCGAGTAGGTCGCGAAGATCATGTCGACCTGCCCGGTCTCCAGCAGGGTCTCGCGCTGCGGGCTCGGCGCCTGGACGAACTCGACCTCCTGGCCGAGCTCCTCGGCCACGTAGTTGGCGACGTCGACGTCGAAGCCGCTGTAGCTGTCGCCCTCCTGGAAGCCCAGGCCTGGCTGGTCGAACTTGATGCCGACCTGCAGGGTGTCCCCGCCGCCGTCACCACCGCTGCCGCCGTCGCCGGAGTCGTCGCCGCAGGCGGTCAGGCCGAGGGCCAGCACGGCCGCGGAGCCGAGGGCGAGGAATCGTCGCTGCTTGCTCATTGTCTCTTCTCCTTGCTCGGGCCGCGGTCGCGGCCGCTCCGTGCGATGGGTGTCTGGCGTCAGTGGGCGAGGATCTTGCCGAGGAAGTCCTTGGCACGGTCGCTGCGCGGGTTGGTGAAGAACTCCTCGGGGGTCGCCTCCTCGACGATCTCCCCGTCGGACATGAAGACCACCCGGTCGGCGGCTCGGCGGGCGAAGCCCATCTCGTGGGTGACGACGATCATCGTCATCCCGGTCTGGGCGAGCTGAGTCATCACCTCCAGCACCTCGGTGATCATCTCCGGGTCGAGGGCGGAGGTCGGCTCGTCGAAGAGCATGATCTTGGGGTCCATCGCCAGCGAGCGGGCGATGGCCACGCGCTGCTGCTGCCCTCCGGAGAGCTGCGCCGGGTACTTGCCGGCCTGCTCCTCGATGCCCACCCGCTCGAGCAGCTCCCGGGCCCGCTGCTGCGCCTGCGCCTTCGGGACCCGGCGCACCTTGAGCGGCCCGAGGGTGACGTTGTCGAGGATCGTCTTGTGGGCGAAGAGGTTGAAGGCCTGGAAGACCATCCCGACGTCAGAGCGCAGCCGGGCCAGCGCCTTGCCCTCCTCGGGCAGCGGCTCGCCGTCGATGGTGATCGAGCCGGACTCGTAGGTCTCCAGCCGGTTGATGGTGCGGCACAGGGTGGACTTGCCCGAGCCGGACGGTCCGATGACCACGACCACCTCGCCGCGGGCCACGGACAGGTTGATGTCCTTGAGGACGTGCAGGTCCCCGAAGTGCTTGTTCACTCCGTCCAGGACGACGAGCGGCTCGGCCATGCGGGAGAACCTAGAGCCCGGGGAGCAGGATGAGACCTGGAGCACACCGGTTGTTGTGCAGTCGAGACCTATCCGCGCGGGCGGTCCTACGATGACCGGCATGCCTGACTTCACGATCTCCCGCTCGGTGCACGTCGACGCGGACAGCGCCACCGTGCACGCCCTGGTCGACGACTTCCACGAGTGGGTGCACTGGTCGCCCTGGGAGGGCACCGACCCGGACCTGCAGCGCACCTACACCGGACCGTCCCGCGGGGTCGGCTCGAGCTACGCCTGGAAGGGCAACCGGGCCGGGGAGGGCACGATGACCATCACCGGCTCCTCGCCGGAGCACGTGGCGCTCGACCTCTCCTTCGTCAAGCCCTTCACGGCGCACAACCAGGTGAGGTTCACCTTCGAGCCGGTCGCGGCCGGCGGCACCGAGGTGACCTGGACGATGCACGGCACGCGCGGCCGGGTGGCGGCGCTGTCCATGCGGCTGATCAAGATGGACGACCGGCTGGCCAAGGACTTCGACCGGGGCCTGGCGTCGCTGCGGGAGCGGGCTGAGTCGCGCTGAACACCTCGCGCCCCTGACCACCCGCAGCTGCCCGGGCAAATCACCACCCAGCCCGCAACTGCCCGGGCAAATCACCACCTCCGTCCACAACTGCCCGGGCAATTCACCATCCTGGCCCGCAACTGCCCGGGCAAATTCACCCACTAGTGCGCAACTGCCCGGGCAAATCACCACCCAGCCCGCAACTGCCCGGGTAAATCACCAACTAGTGCGCAACTGCCCGGGTTTTGCGCAGCCGGAGGCGGCCCCGAGGGGCGACGCGACGGACGAAGGGGGTCCCGACCGTGACGGTCGGGACCCCCTTCGTGCGGGTCGGCGGGACCAGGCTCAGCCCTCGGCGCGCTGCACGGCGTCGGCGACCCGGCGGTGGGCGACCCAGATCTCCTCGGGCAGCTCGCGGAACTGCTCCAGGTGCTCCTGCCGGTAGCCCATCTCCTCGCGCCAGCGCGGCACGTCGATGGTGAGGATCCGGTCGAGGTCCTCGCGCGGCAGGTCGAGACCGGTGAGGTCGAGCTCCTCCTCGGTGGGCAGCACGCCGACCGCGGTCTCGCGCCCGGTGACCTCGCCGTCCTTGAGGCGGCACAGCCACAGCAGGGCCCGCAGGTTCTCCCGGTAGCCCGGCCACAGGAAGTGCCCGTCCTCGCTGTCCCGCTGGAACCAGTTGACGTGCGCGAAGATCGGCTGCTCGCTGGCGGCGCCGACGATCTTCAGCCAGTGCGCGGCGTAGTCGCCCTCGGGGTAGGACATGAAGGGGCGCATCGACATCGGGTCGTAGCGCAGCACGCCCTCCTTGCCGTCGGCGGCGGAGGTGGCCTCGGCGCCGAGCGTCAGGCCGTCGTAGACGCCCTCGGCGAGGTCGTTGATCGCGCGGATCAGCGGCTCGCGGTCACGGGTGCGGCCACCGAAGATGATCGCGTCGATCTTCACCCCGGCCGGGTCGCTGTAGTCCGGGGCGACGTTGGGCACCTGGTCCAGGCTGGTGGTGAAGCGGCTGTTCGGGTGCGCCCAGGGGTCGCCGGCCTCGTCCGGGTTGCGGTCGGCGATCTTCTCGCCCTTCCAGTCCACCCACCCGGCGGTGTCGCTGGGACGCTCCGGGGTCTTGCCCTCCCACCACACCTCGTGGGTGTCCGGGTTGTAGGCGACGTTGGTGAAGAGCGCCTGCGCACCCGGGGCGATCGACTCCAGGGCGGTCGGGTTGGTCTTCTCGTTGGTGTCCTTGGCGACACCGAAGACACCGTTCTCCGGGTTGAGGCCGTAGAGCGCGCCGTCCTCGCCGACCCAGAGCCAGGCGATGTCGTCGCCGTAGAAGCTCACGTGGTACCGGTCGCCGAGGGCGTCCGGGGCCAGGGTCATCGCCAGGTTGGTCTTGCCGGAGGCGCTGGGGAAGCCGCCGCAGACGTGCCAGGTCTTGCCGGTCTGCTTGTCGTGGATGCCCAGCAGCATGAACTGCTCGGAGAGGAACTGCCCGGAGGCCCAGCCGTCGTAGCTGGCCTGGCGCAGGCCGTGGGCGATCTTGCCGAGCAGCGCGTTGCCGCCGTAGGAGCTGCCGAAGTGCAGGATGGTCCGCTGGTCGGCGACGGTGACGAAGTTGCGCTTGTCGTCCGGGGTGCCCTGGCCGAGGTTCTCCAGGTCGCCGGTGACGTGCACGGCGCGGACGAAGTGGTCCGGCTCGGCGAGGTTGTTGATGAGGTCCACGCCGACCCGGGCCATGCGGATCATGTGCAGGCAGACGGTCCGGTTGTCGGTGAGCTCGACCCCGGCGGCGAACTTCTCCAGCGGGGAGCCGGGAGGGGCCATGAGGTAGGGGATGACGTACATCGTCTTGCCGGCGAGCGCGCCCTTCATGTGGCCCTCGACCACCGGGCGGATCTCGTCGGCGTGCCGCCAGTTGTTGTAGACGCCGCGGTCGGACTCGTTGCTCGTGGCGACGATGGTCCGCTCCTCCGAGCGGGCGGTGTCCTTGCTGTAGCTGCGCGAGTAGTAGAGGCCCTCGCCGGCGGGCTGGATCTCGTCGGCGGCCAGCGCCTCCTCGATGAGCCGGGAGTCGTCGGCGGCGCTGACGACCTCGATCCGCTCCGCGCCGGTGTGCTCCGCCCAGTACCGGACGAACTCCTTGACCGCCTCGTTCGTCAGGCCTGCAGCCTCGAGCGCTCCGTCCACATCGACCACCGTCGTGCTCACCTTTCGCCCTTCGCGTCCGGCGCGACGCGTCCTCGTCGCCGCGCGTCACGGACGTCGCCGGGATGACGCTGCTCGCCTCCGCGGTCGGCGGCGTCCGTGTGGGCCACACTCAACCACGCGCACCGCACCCAGGCACCATCGGATGTGGTGATCTGCCCGGAAGTGTGAGGGACCACTCACGGCACATCTACGACATCTCGTCGTAGATGTGACCGGGGTCTCATCCTCGGCGCGTCAGCGGGCGACGGGCGTGACGCCGAGCTGCTCGATGAGCCGCTCGACCCGGCCGCGGATCGCGTCGCGGATGGGACGCACCGCGGCCAGGCCCTGGCCGGCCGGGTCGTCCAGAGCCCAGTCCTCGTAGCGCTTCCCGGGGAAGATCGGGCAGGCGTCGCCGCAGCCCATCGTCACCACGACGTCCGAGGCCTGCACCGCCTCCGAGGTGAGCACCCGCGGCTGCTGGGCGGACAGGTCGATCCCCTCCTCGGCCATCGCCTCGACCGCGACCGGGTTGACCGTCTCGGCCGGCTCGGACCCGGCCGAGCGCACCTCGACGGCGCCGCCGGAGAGATGGGCGAGGTAGCCGGCGGCCATCTGGGACCGGCCGGCGTTGTGCACACAGACGAAGAGGACGCTGGGTCGGCTCATGGGACACCTCTGGCGGTCGTGGACGGACGGGTCGTGGTCGGACGGATCGTGCGCAGCGAAGGGGAGCGAGGCCGCCGGCGGCAGCAGGGCCGGGCGACAGGGCCCAGTCAGCGATGGTCGTCGAGGACCTCGGCGAGCAGGGCGGTGACCCGGGCCTGGATGTCGTCGCGGATGGCCCGCACCACCGGCAGCGGCTGCCCGTCGGGGTCGGCGACGTCCCAGTCGAGGTAGCGGCGGCCGGGCACGTAGGGGCAGCTGTCGCCGCAGCCCATCGTGACGATGACGTCGGCGGCGTGCACGACGTCGCCGGTCAACGGCTTGGGGAACTCGCCCTCGACAACCACGCCGCGCTCGGCCAGCACCTCGATCGCCACCGGCTGGATCTGGCCGGTCGGCGCCGACCCGGCGGAGCGCACGTGCACCCGGCCGGCGGACAGGTGCCGGGCCAGCGCAGCGGCCATCACCGAGCGCCCGGAGTTGTGCACGCAGACGAAGAGCAGCTCCGGGGTGGCCCGGGCGACGCGCCCCTGGGCCTGGGCGGCGGCGAGCAGCTGGTCGCGGGCGAAGCGCTCGACGAGGATCGGCAGGAAGTCCGGGACGGTGGAGAGGGGCTCGAGCTGCTCGCGGGCACGGGCCACGGCCTCGGCGACCGCCTCCTGGTCGATGGTGCCGTGGTAGCGGTAGGCGAGGTCGTCGACGATGGCCTCGTAGGCCTCGGTGGTCAGGGCACGGCTCATGACTGCTCTCCTGTCTCGGTGGTGGCCGACCGGCGCGCGGTGGCGGCGGACGGACGTGCGGCGGAGCGGGTCAGCCGACGGCGCAGGGCGAGGCTGACGTAGACGAGGGCGACGAGCACGGGGACCTCGATCAGCGGTCCGACGACGCCGGCGAGCGCCTGCCCCGAGGTCACCCCGAAGGTGGCGATGGCCACGGCGATGGCGAGCTCGAAGTTGTTGCCGGCGGCGGTGAAGGCGAGCGTCGTGGTCCGCTCGTAGCCCAGCCCGACGAGGTGGCCCAGCAGGAAGCCCCCGCCCCACATGAGGGCGAAGTAGAGGAGCAGCGGCACGGCGATCCGGGCGACGTCGAGCGGGTTGGCGAGGATCGCGTCGCCCTGCAGGGCGAAGAGGACGACGATGGTGAAGAGCAGCCCGTAGAGGGCCCACGGGCCGATCCGCGGCAGGAAGCGCTCCTCGTACCAGGTGCGCCCCTTCGCCCGCTCCCCCAGCCGCCGGGTGAGGTAGCCGGCCAGCAGCGGGATCCCGAGGAAGATCAGCACCGACCGGGCGATGTCCCAGGTGGAGGCGTCGATGCCGGTCTGGTCCAGGCCGAGCCAGCCCGGCAGCACGGAGAGGTAGAACCAGCCGAGCCCGGCGAAGGCGACGACCTGGAAGAGCGAGTTGATGGCGACGAGCACGGCTGCCGCCTCGCGGTCCCCGCAGGCCAGGTCGTTCCAGATGATGACCATGGCGATGCACCGGGCGAGGCCGACGATGATCAGGCCGGTGCGGTACTCCGGCAGGTCCGGCAGGAAGGTCCAGGCGAGCACGAACATCAGCGCCGGGCCGAGCACCCAGTTCAGGACCAGGGAGGAGACCAGCAGCCGCCGGTCGGAGGTGACCGCGCCGACCCGGTCGTAGCGCACCTTCGCCAGGACCGGGTACATCATCACCAGCAGGCCGAGGGCGATCGGCAGCGAGACGCCGTCCACCTCGACGGCGGCCAGGGCGTCGCCCAGGCCCGGCAGCAGCCGGCCGAGGGCGAGCCCGACGAGCATCGCCAGCCCGATCCACACCGGCAGGTAGCGGTCCAGTGTGCCCAGGCGCTCCGCGACGGGAGCCTCCGGCGGGGCGGTTCCGGTGACGGTCACGTCTCTCCTCGCGGGGCGGTCGGGGTCGGGCGGCGTGCGACGACGGGCGCGGCCGAGCGAAGCCATCGGCACCCGGTCAACCACACCCAGGTCATCGACGCTCGTCGATGCCACGACCCAGCCTGACAACCAACATCGGCACCTGTCAATATGGATACCTGTCGATATGCTGATCGCCCTCGACACCACGACCGGCAGCCAGGGAAGGTGGAGCCATGACCGCGACGATCGGCGACCCCGCTCCGGACCAGGGGCAGGATCAGGGGCGCGACGAGACGGTCTGCGTGCCGCTCGCCGGACCCGCGCTGCCCCTCGACGAGGCCCGGCGCCGGGCCGAGCTGCTCAAGGTCGTCGCCGACCCGGTGCGCCTGCAGCTGCTCAGCCTCATCCTCGGCGCACCGGGCCAGGAGTCGTGCGTGTGCGACATGACCGCGCAGGTCGACGTCTCCCAGCCCACCGTGAGCCACCACCTCAAGCAGCTCGTCGAGGCCGGGCTGCTGGAGCGGGAGCGCCGCGGCAGCTGGGCGTGGTTCCACCTTCGCCCGGAGCGGCTCGAGGAGATCCGGGCCGCGCTCCCCTGACCCGCCCCAGCCACGACCCCCAGGACCCCGGCGCCCTCAGGAGTCGAGGACGTAGGTGCCGGGGGCGTCCTCCTTCGGCTGGTGCTCGGCGCTGCCCAGCGAGGTCGGCGCGGCCTTCTTCTTGCCGGAGCGCTCACCGAGCCAGGCGGCGTAGTCCGGCCACCACGACCCCTGCTCCAGGGTGGCCTCCTGACGCCAGTCCTCGGCGTCGATCGAGCTGTCCTCGGACCACTGGAAGCTCGCCTTGGGGTTGCCCGGCGGGTTGACCAGGGCGGCGATGTGCCCGCTCGTGGAGAGCACGAAGCGGGTGGTGCCGCCGAGCAGCTGGCTGCTGCGGTAGCAGTTCTTCCACGGGCAGAGGTGGTCCGCGGAGCCGGCGACGACGTAGGAGTCGACCTCGATCCGGGAGAGGTCGATCGGGGTGCCGAGCACCTCGACCGCGCCGGGGGTGGCCAGGTGGTTCTGCAGGCCGGCGTCGACGAAGTCGCGGTGCAGCTTGGCGGTCATCCGGGTGGTGTCGGCGTTCCAGTAGAGGATGTCGAACTTCGGCGGGGTCTTGCCCTGCAGGTAGTTGTTCACCCAGTAGTTCCAGATGAGGTCGCCGGGCCGCAGCCAGGCGAAGACCTCGGCGAGGTCGCGCCCGTCGAGGTAGCCCTTGCGCCGGGAGCGGGCGACCGCCTGGGCGGCGATGTCGCGGTCCATCAGCGCCCCGGCGGTGCCGGCCTGGCGCTGGTCGATCATCGTCACGAGCAGGCTGAGGCTGGCGAGCCGGTCGAGCTTGCCCTCGGCCGCCCGATGGGCGGCGGCGAGGCAGGCGAGCATGCCGCCGGAGCAGGCGGCCACGGCGTGCGCCCGGCCGACGCCGCTGATCTGGTCGACGACGTCGAAGGCGTCGATGATCCCCTGGCAGTAGGCGTCGAAGCCCCACTTGCTGTGCTGCGCCTCCGGGTTGCGCCAGGACATGACGAAGACCTGCTGGCCCTGCTGCACGAGGTACTCGACGAGGCTGCGGCCGGGGGCGAGGTCGAGGACGTAGTACTTGTTGATCGTGGGCGGGACGATGAGCAGCGGCACCTCGCGGACCTTCTCGGTCTGCGGGGTGTACTGGATGACCTCGAACATCGGGCTGCGGTGGACGACCTTGCCCGGGGTGACCGCCAGGTCGGTGCCGACCTCGTAGGCGTCCGGGTCGACCATCGAGGGCACCCGGGGCGAGGTGGACAGGTCCCGCACGAGGTTGCGCGGGCCGCGCACCGCGTTGGCGCCGCCGCTGTCGATGAAGGCCTTGAGGGCGACCGGGGTGAGCAGCGGGTTGTTGCTCGGCGAGGCCGCCTCGACGATGTTGGCGACGACGAACTTCATCCGCTCGGCGTCCTGCCATCCCATCGGGATGTCCTGGACCAGGCCCTCGGCCATCTCGCTGGTCGCCAGGTAGGACTGCATGATCCGGCGGTAGATCGGGTTGCCGGTCCAGGCCGGGTCGGCGAAGCGGCGGTCCCGGCGCTGCGGCGCCACGTCCGAGACGCCGAGGGTGATCCGGCCGAGCTCACCGGCCAGCCCGCTCAGCCGGGTGGCCACCCGGCTGGGGCGCCGGGCGAGGGCGCCGACGAAGCGCACCCCGGCACCGCCGGGCAGGAAGCGTCGGGCCGAGCCCATCCCCGCCTGGGTGAGCAGCTGGTCGAGCGGGAGCGCGACGTCAGGGGTGTCGTCGGTGCTGCTCATCGGACGTCCCTCGGGCGGGCGAAGGGCGGGCGGGGGACGAGATGCCTCATGGCGTGGCTCCGATCTGGTCGCCGGCGAGCACCAGACCCCTGCTCGGCCTCGTCGCCGGTCACGTGGGGCCCACTCTGTCAGCGCGCGCCGTCGTGAGCCAGGGCTGTCCGCACACCGGCCCGCGACGGCGACGTGCGCGCGCCCTGCCCGCGGGTCGTCGGCACTGCCCTACGCTGCGGCAGGTGAGCGAGACCGTCCGACAGATCAGGGTGCACGGCCGCAGCGTGCGCGTGGCCCACCGCAGCGGCACCGGCGTCCCGCTGGTGGTGTGCAACGGCATCGGCGCCAGCCTGGACCTGCTGCAACCCTTCGTCGACGCCCTCGACGAGAGCATCCCGGTGATCCGTTTCGACGTGCCGGGGATCGGCGGGTCCGACCAGCCGCGCTGCCCCTACTCCTTCGTCACGCTCGCCCGGACCCTCGGCAAGGTGCTGAACGAGCTGGGGGTGACCACCTTCGACGTCCTGGGCATCTCCTGGGGCGGCGGGCTGGCCCAGCAGGTGGCGCTGCAGAACCCGCGGCGCTGCCGGCGGCTGGTGCTGGTGAGCACCGGCACCGGGGCGATGATGGTGCCCGGGCACCCGAAGGTGCTGAGCAAGATGCTCACCCCCCGGCGCTACCGCGACCCGGAGTACGCGGCCAGCGTGGCGGCGACGCTCTACGGCGGGGAGATGCGCGAGGACCCGGAGCTGGCCGAGCGGATCCTCGACGGGCACGCGCCGCGGACCTCGGGGCGCGGCTACCGGCTGCAACTGCTCGCCGGGACGGGCTGGAGCAGCCTGCCCTACCTGCCGCTGCTGCCGCAGCGTACGCTCATCATGGCGGGCGACGACGATCCGATCATCCCGCTGATCAACGCCCGGATCATGCACCGGGCGATCCGGCGCAGCCAGCTGCACGTCTACCCCGACGGGCACCTCGCGCTGGTCAGCCGAGCCTGGGACCTGGCGCCGCGGGTGGCGCGCTTCCTGCGCGAGGACTGAGCCCAGGCACGACGACGGCCCCCGAGCAGCTGCTCGGGGGCCGTCGTCGTCTGTCTCAACCAGAGCGCGCCCGTAGGGATTCGAACCCCAAACCTTCTGATCCGTAGTCAGATGCTCTATCCGTTGAGCTACGGGCGCAGGTCGCCGTCGCGACGAGGGACGACGATAGCGCACCGGGCGGGCCGCACGAAATCACGCAACGGACGGCCCGACCGGGGCGCAGGCTCAGCGACCGGCCATCGCGTCCTGCCGGCCGGCGGCGATCATGTCCTCGCGGGAGACGACCTTGATCCGCCCGCGCCCGGCGGCCTCGCCGAGGGCGATCTCGTGGGCGTCCAGCTGCACCCAGTCCTCCCACACGGTGGGCTCGATGCCGGCGGCGCGGATCACCTCCAGGACGGCGTCCGGGTCGGTCGCGACCGGCTCGGCGACGTCGTCGAGGTCGGCGAGCAGGCACTGGATCGTCTCGGCGGCGTCGGACTTGGTGTGCCCGATCAGGCCCACCGGGCCGCGCTTGATCCACCCGGTGACGTAGGTGCCGGCGAGGTGCTCGCCGGAGTCGTCGAGCACCCGGCCGGCCTCGTTCGGCACGACGTGCTCGGCGGTGTCGAAGGGCAGCCCGGCCAGCGCCTCGGAGCGGTAGCCGACGGCCCGGTAGACGGCCTGGACCGGCCAGTCGGTGTACTCGCCGGTGCCGCGGACGGTCCCGTCGCCGGTGAGCTCCATGCGCTCGGTGCGCAGCCCCTCGACGCTCTCCTGGCCGAGCACCTCGACCGGTGCCTGGCACATGTGCAGGTGGATCCGGTGCGGGGCGCCGGTGGGCTCGGCCTCGAGGTACTTCAGCACGGTGTTGACGACGAGCTTGACCGCCTTCGACTTGTTGATCGCGGCCTGCGAGGCCTCGTCGATCTCGAAACCCTCCGGGGTGACGAGGACGTCGACGCTCGGGCTGTGGCTCAGCTCGCGGAACTCCATCGGGGTGAACTTCAGCTGGGCCGGCCCGCGCCGCGCGAAGACGTGCACGTCCTTGGCGCGGTTGGCCAGCAGGCCCCGGTAGACGTTCTCCGGGATCTCGGTGCTCAGCTGCTCGTCGGCCGGCTTGGCCAGCATCCGGGCGATGTCCAGGGCGACGTTGCCGGCGCCGACGACCGCGACGGAGTCGGCGACGAGCGGCCAGTCGCGCGGCACGTCCGGGTGACCGTCGTACCAGGAGACGAAGTCGGCGGCGCCGAAGCTGCCGGGCAGCTCCGCCCCGGGGATGTTCAGGTCACGGTCGGCCATCGCGCCGGTCGCGAAGATCACCGCGTCGTAGTGCTCCTGGAGCTGGGCGAGGGTGATGTCCTCGCCGTAGGTGACGTTGCCGACGAAGCGGATCCGGTCGCCGTCGAGCACCCGGCGCAGCGCCTTGATGATCTCCTTGATCCGCGGGTGGTCGGGGGCGACGCCGTAGCGGACGAGGCCGTAGGGCGCGGGCAGCCGGTCGAAGATGTCGACCTGGGCGCCCTCGTGCTCCTTGGTGAGGATGTCCGCGGCGTAGATGCCGGCGGGGCCGGCGCCGATGATGGCGGCTCGCAGGGTGCGCATGGGTCTCCTGACGAAGGGTGTGGTTCGGGTCGGCCACGATGGGCCGGGGCGCACTCCCGTCAGACAGGCGGTGAGGCGCGGGGCAGCGCCGTTGCCGCCGGAGGTGCTAAGGCTACCCTTAGCACCTCGCCTTCGCCCAACCGGTCTCAGCCGGTGGCACCGACCTTCGTCGCCTGCAGCGTGTAGGTCGCCGGCAGGCGCTCCGGCCGGTCGGTCAGCCGGTACTCCCCCGGGTGGTCCGGGTGCGGCTCCATCTGGTCGCCGAGCGCCCGGTAGGGCACGCAGTCGTGCTCCTCGAAGGCGGTGACCTGCAGGCCGTGGCGCATCACCGCGGTGAGGATCTCGCCGAGCCCGTGGTTCCACTCCTGGGTGCGCGAGCTCGTGATCGTGGCCGGGCTGCCCTCTGCGGCAGCGGCGTAGGTGCCCGGGTCGTCCCAGGCGATGCCCTCGACTGTCTCGTAGTAGGGGTACTCGATGGCGACGAGGCCGTCCTCGCGCGGGTCGTCCAGCGACCACAGCACGGGGTGCCCCTCGCGGATGAAGAGCCGCCCGCCCGGGCACAGCAGCGCCGCGACCGTCTGCGCCCAGCGGTCGATGCTCGGCAGCCAGCCGATCGCGCCGATGCCGGTGTAGACGAGGTCGAAGGGGCCGTGCTCGGCCAGCGCCTCCGGGGCTCCGTAGACGTCGGACTCGACGAAGGGGATGGCGGTGCCGGTGTCCGCGGCGAGGCGCCGGGCGGCGGCGAGCGAGGCCGGGGAGAGGTCGAGCCCGACGACCTGCGCGCCGAGGCGGGCGAGCGAGAGGGTGTCGGTGCCGATGTGGCACTGCAGGTGGACCGCCCGCTGCCCGGTGAGGTCGCCCAGGCGCGGGCGGTCGAAGGCGACGACGTCGCTGATCGCCGCCGGGTCCCGCAGGAACCGCTCGCGGTCGTAGTCGGGCGAGGTCTCGTGGATCGGCGCCCGCTCGTCCCAGTTGGCCCGGTTGATCGCGAGGTACTCGCCGGCCCCGCTGCCGCTCCGCTCGTCGTCGAACTGCTCGTCGCTGCTCTGCTCGCCCTCGTGCAGGTCACTCGCGCGCTGGTCGTCCTGGCTCACGATCGCTCAGTCTCGACAACCCCACCCACGACCCGCAACTCCTTAAGCAGCTGCATCCGCTCAGGCTGCAACCGCAGCGGCTGGGACGAAGGTGAGCGTCTGTGCGCCTTCACCTCCGGGCGCCTCCGACGCCACGGCCCTCAGGCAGGTGGCGCCCCCAGAGGGTGCCGCAGCCTCAGACGGCGTCCGAGCTCGAGCCGGTCTCCTCGTCGGTGCTGCCGCCGTCGGGCGCCTGCTGGTCCGGGACCTGCCCGTCGGGCACCTGGCCGTCCGGCACCTGCTGGTCGGTCCCGCCGTCCTGGCCGGGCATGCCCGGCATCTGCTGGCCCGAACCGTCCTGACCGGGCATCTGTCCGCCGGGGGCCTGTCCACCCGGCGCCTGACCGGAGCCGTCCTGACCGGGCATCTGGCCGTAGCCGCCACCACCAGCGCCCATCCCGCCGGGGCCGCCGCGTCCGCCCGGACCGCCGTCGGTAGAGCTGCCGGCGCCCTCGGGGACGGTCGCCACCGCGGCCGCGGCGCCCGCGGAGGAGAGGCCGATCGCGAGCGCGGCGGCCACCGCGGTCTTCTTGCCCGACCAGCGGGGCTGGCGCAGCGCGGGCGCCGTGCCTCCCGACGCGGCCGCCGCCCCCTCGGCCTGGTTCACCGCCACGGGGTCCGGCTGAGACTCGGACGTCGGCAGGGGGCGGGTCTCGTCGGGCTGGTGCGCGTTCTCGTCGGGGCCCGTGGTCTCGTCGGGTCGCGGGGTCTCGTCGTGGGGCATGGCGCCAGGCTCGGACCCCGACCTGTGCTGGGCCTGTCACCCGCCACTCGCCGGGCTGAGACCCCTTCGCCAGCAGTCACAGGAAGAACACAGGGAGCCCATAGCGGACCACCACCCTGACGCGGTTGACTACCCGTCATGAGCAACCCCGCCACCGCCACCTCGCCGAAGCTGACCCGCCCCGACGGCTCCCCCGTCCGGGTGCTCGTCGTCGACGACGAGTCCAACCTCACCGAGCTGCTGTCGATGGCCCTGAGGTACGAAGGGTGGGAGGTGCGCACCGCGGGGACCGGCACCGCCGCCGTCCGCGAGGCGAAGGACTTCCAGCCGGACGCCGTCGTGCTCGACATGATGCTGCCCGACTTCGACGGCCTTGAGGTGCTGCGCCGGATGCGCGACCGCGACGACGCCGTGCCGGTGCTCTTCCTCACCGCCAAGGACGCCGTCGAGGACCGGGTGGCCGGCCTCACCGCCGGCGGCGACGACTACGTCACCAAGCCCTTCTCCCTCGAGGAGGTCGTCGCCCGGGTCCGCGCCCTCATGCGGCGCACCGCCGTCTCCGCGGACCAGAGCAGCTCGCTGCTCGCCGTCGGCGACCTCACCCTCGACGAGGACAGCCACGAGGTGACCCGCGGCGGGCAGGAGATCACCCTGACCGCCACCGAGTTCGAGCTGCTGCGCTACCTCATGCGCAACCCGCGCCGGGTGCTGTCGAAGGCGCAGATCCTGGACCGGGTGTGGAACTACGACTTCGGCGGTCAGGCCAACGTCGTCGAGCTCTACATCTCCTACCTGCGCAAGAAGATCGACGCGGGCCGCGACCCGATGATCCACACCATGCGAGGCGCCGGGTACGTCCTCAAGCCGGCGCAGTGAACCCGCGCGCCTGGTCGCTGACCACCAAGCTCGTCGCCTCGGTGGTCGCCCTCTTCGTCGCGCTCACCCTCGTCATCGGCGGGACCACCGTGCTGGTCATGCGCGAGCAGCTGGTCGCGCAGATCGACGAGCAGCTGGCGAAGGAGATCGGACCGGGCGGCGGCAAGGGACCCAACCCCTGCGTCATGGAGGGCCCGGGCCAGGGCGAGGACTCGCTGCTGGCCTGCCTCAGCAACGACGGCTCCACCGGCTTCGTCGTGCTCGACCGGGAGAAGACGCTCCTCGACGACACCCAGATGACCCAGATCACCGACGCCGGCATCGGGCAGGACCCGACGACCGTCGACCTCGACGGCCTCGGCGAGTACCGGCTGGTCGCCGAGCGCAGCCCCTCCGGGGTGACCGCCGTCGTCGGTTCCCCGCTGGAGCCGGCCAGCGACGCCACCCGCAGCCTGCTCGTCGTCGTCGGCGCCACCTCGCTGGCCGGCCTGATCCTCGTGCTCCTCGTCGGCCCCTTCGTCATCCGGCGCCAGCTGGCGCCGCTGACCCGCGTCGCGGCCACGGCGCACAAGGTCTCCAGGCTGCGGCTGGACTCCGGCGAGGTGGCCCTGGCCGAGCGCGTGCCGGAGCAGGACACCGACCCGCGCACCGAGGTCGGCCAGGTCGGCGAGGCGATCAACTCGATGCTGGACAACGTCTCCGGGGCCCTGGAGGCGCGCCAGCGCTCGGAGCAGCGGGTGCGCCAGTTCGTCGCCGACGCCAGCCACGAGCTGCGCACCCCGCTGGCCTCGATCCGCGGCTACGCCGAGCTCTCCCGCAAGGAGTCCGAGCCGGTGCCGGCCTCGGTGCAGCACAACCTCTCCCGGGTCGAGTCGGAGTCGCTGCGGATGCAGGGGCTCGTCGAGGACCTGCTGCTGCTGGCGCGGCTGGACGCCGGCCGGCCGCTGGTGCGCGAGCCGGTCGACCTGACGATGCTGGCGATGACCGCGGTCGGTGACATCCACGCCGCGGCCCCCGACCACCACTGGCGCCTGGACCTGCCGGACGAGCCGGTCGAGGTGACCGGCGACCAGGGTCGGCTGACCCAGGTGCTGGTCAACCTCCTGGCGAACGCCCGCACGCACACCCCGGCCGGCACGACGGTGACCACGTCGCTGCGGCAGGTCGGCGACGAGGTGCTGCTGGCGGTGCGCGACGACGGTCCCGGGGTGCCGGACGCGCTGCGCGACGACGTCTTCGAGCGCTTCACCCGCGGCGACGACGCCCGCAACCGCGCCGGTGGTTCGACCGGCCTGGGGCTGTCCATCGTCGACTCGGTGGCCCAGGCGCACGGCGGCCGGGTGGCCCTCGACTCGCGCCCCGGACGCACGGAGTTCACGGTGCACCTGCCGCTGTGAACCCGCAGATGCGGCGCTAGGCTGAAACCTATGCCGCATCTGCGTGTCCAGGAGGCCGCTGCCTACCTCGGGGTCAGCGACGACACCGTGCGTCGCCTGCTCGATCAGGGCGCGCTCGACCCCGGCCCCGACGAGGGCGGTCGCCGCACCGTCGATGCCCTCTCCCTCGCGCGCCACGCCCGCACCGGCGCGCGCGGGCTGAGCGACCCCACCGGCAGGGCCACCTCGGCGCGCAACCGTCTCGTCGGCATCGTCACCGAGATCACCAGCGACACGGTGATGTCCCAGGTCGAGCTGCAGTGCGGCCCCTTCCGGGTGGTCTCGTTGCTGAGCACCGAGGCGGTCCAGGAGATGCGCCTGGGACCCGGATCGGTCGCGGTCGCGGTGATCAAGTCGACCCAGGTCGTGCTGGAGACCCCGCAGGGACGCGAGTGAGCCGCACCGCTGCCGCGCACCGGCGCCGGGCGGCCGTGGCCGTCGCCGGGCTCGCCCTGACCGCGGCAGCGGCCGGCTGCGCCGACGACGAGACCACGCTCACCGTGCTCGCCGCGGCCAGCCTCCGGGAGCCGATGGAGCAGCTGGCGGCCGACCTGGAGGCCGAGCACGACGGGGTGGAGGTGCGGCTCTCCTTCGCCGGCTCCTCCGAGCTGGCCAGCCAGGTCCTGCAGGGAGCCCCGGCCGACGTGCTGGTCACCGCCGACGAGCCCACCATGGCGCGGGTCGCGGACGCCGGTCTGGCCGACGGCGCACCGGAGCTCGTGGCCACCAACCGGATGACGATCGCCACCCCTCCGGGCAACCCGTCCGAGGTCGAGTCCGTCGACGACCTCGGCGAAGACCACGGCGGAGACCTCGACCTCGTCGTGTGCGCCCCGCAGGTCCCCTGCGGGGCCGCGGCGCAGCGCGTCGCCGAGACCGCCGGGGTGACCCTCGCACCGGTCTCGGAGGAGTCGAAGGTCACCGATGTCGTGGCCAAGGTCGCCGCCGGCGAGGCGGACGCCGGCATCGTCTACGTCACCGACACCGCTGGTCGCGACGACCTCGACGCGGTGGAGATCCCGGACCGGCTCAACACCACGACCGCCTACCCGGCGGCGGCGCTGACCGGCAGCGCGCACCCGGAGCTCGCCCGGGAGATGACCGATCTCGTCGTCGCGGACGGCGCCGGCGAGGGCCGGGGCCGGCTCGCGGCCGCGGGCTTCGAGGCACCGTGAGCCGGGTCCCCGCCTGGGCCTACCTGCCGGCCGCGCTGGGCGCGCTGCTGGTGACCCTGCCGGTGCTCGGTCTCGTCGCCGCCATCGATCTCGGCTCGCTGCCGACGCTGCTCACCTCGCCGGCAGCGCTCGACGCGCTGTGGCTGAGCCTGCGGACCTCGACGGCGGCCACCGTGCTCAGCCTGCTGCTCGGGGTGCCGCTGGCGCTCTGCCTGGCCCGGGTGCCGCGGCTGGACAGCACGCTGCTGCGCACCCTGGTGCTGCTGCCCCTCGTGCTGCCCCCGGTCGTCGCCGGGCTGGCGCTGCTCACCCTGCTGGGTCGGCGCGGGCTGCTCGGGAGCCAGCTCGACGCCCTGGGCGTGGACATCGCCTTCTCCACCGCCGCCGTTGTCATCGCCCAGACGTTCGTGGCGATGCCCTTCCTCGTGGTGAGCCTGGAGGGAGCGCTGCGCGCCGTCGGCGACCGGCACGAAGGGGTGGCCGCCACCCTGGGTGCCTCCCCCGGCGTCGTGCTGCGCCGGGTCACGCTGCCGCTGGTGCGGCCGGCGCTGGTCTCCGGGACGGTGCTCACCTTCGCCCGGGCGCTCGGGGAGTTCGGTGCGACGCTGACCTTCGCCGGGTCGCTGCAGGGCACCACCCGCACCCTGCCGCTGGAGATCTACCTGCAGCGCGAGACCGACCCGGACGCGGCGGTCGCGCTGTCGGTGCTGCTGGTCGTGGTCGCCGTGGTCGTCATCGTGCTGGCCCGGCCGTGGCAGGTGCGCCGATGAGCGGGCTGTCCGTGCGGCTGCGGGACGTGGCCCGGCGGGTGGCCGTCGACCTGTCGATGCAGGCCGGGCGCACCACCGCGCTGCTCGGGCCGAACGGCGCCGGCAAGTCCACGGTGCTCACCGCGGTCGCCGGCACCCACCGCCCTGACGAGGTCGACGTCCGGCTGGGTGGGCGCGACCTGAGCGGGCTGGCGGCGCACCGGCGCCGGGTCGCGCTGCTGGCCCAGGACCCGTTGCTGCTGCCGCACCTGGACGCCCTCGACAACGTCGCCTTCGCGCCGCGCGCCCAGGGCCGGGGCCGTCGCGAGGCGCGGCGCCTGGCCGCGGGGTGGCTCGAGACCGTCGGGGCCACGGGGCTGGAGGACCGGCGCCCCGCGCAGCTGTCCGGGGGGCAGGCGCAGCGGGTGGCGATCGCCCGAGCGCTCGCGGCCGAGCCGGAGGCGCTGCTGCTGGACGAGCCGCTGGCGGCGCTCGACGTGGACGCCGCCCCGGAGATCCGGCACGTGCTGCGCCAGGTGCTCGCCGGCCGCACGGTCGTGCTGGTCACCCACGACGTCGTCGACGCCGCGCTGCTGGCCGACCAGGCGGTGGTCCTCGAGCAGGGTCGGGTGGTCGAGTCCGGCCCGGTGACCGATCTGCTGTCGGCGCCGCGCACCCCCTTCGCCGCCCGGCTGGCCGGGACGAACCTGCTGCAGGGCCGGGCCGTCGACGGCGGGCTGCAGGCCACCGACGGGACGGTGATGCGCGGCATCGGCGGCGAGCAGCTGGCCCCGGGCACGGCAGCTGTGGCGACCTTCCGGCCGGACACGGTCGCGGTGCACGCCGCGCCGCCCGGCGGCAGCCCGCGCACCGTGCTGCCCGGCGAGGTGGTCGCCGTCGAGCCCTCCGGGTCGGCCGTGCGGCTCCGGGTCCGGTCCACGATGGGGGTGCTCGTCGCCGACCTCACCCCGGCAGCGGTCGCCGAGCTCGACCTGCGCACCGGCGCGCGGGTGCACCTGGCGGTCAAGGCCGCCGCGGTACGCATCAGCCAGGCCTGAGCCGACGCCGCGCCGGACGATCGCCAGCACCCGCACGAGCCGACGCCGCAAGTCAGCGGTGCACCTCAGTCGGGCCACAGCCACCCCACAGCGGCCGGGGCGAGCGTGGCCGGCATGGCATCCACGACTCTGGCCCGCACCTCGGGCAGCGGCACCCGCACCCCCTTCGTGCGTCCCGCCGGCGGCACCGACCGCTCCGGCGACGGCGCACGACCCACCGGCCGCCTCGCCCGGCTGTGGCGCGGCCCGGCCGACGACCCGGCCTGGGCCCGGCCGGCGCTGCTGGCGCTGCTGGCCCTGACCCTGGTCACCTACACCTGGAACCTCACCGCCAGCGGCTGGGCCAACTCCTTCTACTCCGCCGCGGTGCAGGCGGGCAGCGAGTCGTGGACCGCCTTCTTCTACGGCAGCTCGGACGCGGCGAACGCCATCACCGTCGACAAGCCCCCGGCATCGCTGTGGGTGATGGCGCTGTCGGTGCGGATCTTCGGGCTGAGCAGCGCCGCGATCCTCATGCCGCAGGTACTCATGGGTGTGGCCACCACCGGGGTCGTCGCGGCCACCGTGAAGCGGGTCTCCGGGCCCGCCGCGGGGCTGCTGGCCGGTGCGATCTTCGCGCTCACCCCGGTCGCGGTGCTCATGTTCCGCTTCAACAACCCCGACGCGCTGCTCACCCTGCTCATGGCGCTCGGTGCCTGGGCGACGATGAAGGCCGTCGAGAAGGGGTCGATCCGCTGGATGGCGCTGGTCGGCGTGCTGCTGGGCCTGGGCTTCCTCACCAAGACCCTGCAGGTGCTGCTCGTCGTGCCGTTCTTCGGCATCGCGTACCTCGTCGCCGCGCAGACCACGCTCAAGCGCCGCATCCTCGGCTCCCTCGCCGGCATCGGCGCGATGATCGCCGCCGGTGGTTGGTGGGCCGCCATCGTCGAGCTGGTGCCGGAGGACGCCCGCCCCTACATCGGCGGCAGCCAGACCAACTCCTTCCTCGAGCTCACCTTCGACTACAACGGGCTCGGCCGGCTCAACGGTGAGGAGACCGGCTCGGTCGGCGGCGGTGGCGGCTGGGGCGAGACCGGCATCACCCGGATGTTCTCCTCGGCGATCGGCGGTCAGATCTCGTGGCTGATCCCGGCCGCGCTGATCCTGCTCGTCGCCGGGCTGTGGGCGCGTGGCCGCGCGCCGCGCACCGACGGGCGCCGGGCCGGCTACCTGGTGTGGGGCGGCTGGCTGCTGGTGACGCTGCTGACCTTCTCCTTCATGGCCGGGATCTTCCACGAGTACTACACGGTGGCGCTGGCCCCGGCCATCGGAGCGCTCGTCGGGATGGGCGTCGCCGACATGTGGGACCTGCGCCACCGGCTGGTCGGTCGGCTGGTCCTCGCGGCGGCGCTCGCCGCGACCGCGGTCTGGGGCTTCGTCCTGCTGAGCCGGACCACGGAGTACGGCAGCTGGCTGCGCTTCACCGTGCTCGCCCTCGGGCTGGCCACCGCGGCACTGATCGTCGTCGCCGACCGGCTGCACCGGCGGACCGCGCCGGTGCTGGTGGCGGCGGCGCTGGTCGCCGCGCTGGCCGGGCCGACCGCCTACACGGTGACGACCCTGTCCGAAGGGCACAGCGGCTCGATCGTCACCGCCGGCCCCAGCACCGGTGGCGGCATGGGCGGCGGTCCCGGTGGTGGCGCCGGTGGAGGTGCCGGTGGTCCTGGTGGCGGGACCCCGCCCGGCGGGACGCAGGACGGCACCACCCAGGGCATGACCCCGCCGAGCACCCAGGACGGCACGAGCCAGGACGGCACCACCCAGGGCACCGCGCCCGGGGGCACGGGTCAGACCGGCACGCCGCAGGCCGGCGGTGGCGGCATGGGCGGGCTGCTCGACGCCTCCACCCCGAGCACCGAGGTCGTCGCGGCGCTCTCGGCGGACAGCGACGAGTACACCTGGGTGGCCGCGGCCGTGGGCAGCCAGAGCGCGGCCGGCCTGCAGCTGGGCACCGAGCTCCCGGTGATGTCGATCGGCGGCTTCAACGGCTCGGACCCGAGCCCGACCCTGGAGGAGTTCCAGCAGTACGTGGCCGACGGTGAGATCCACTACCTGCTCGCCTCCAGCGGGATGGGCGGGATGGGCGGCAGCGACGGCGGGTCGGACTCCGGGTCGGAGATCCTCGAGTGGGCCGCCGCGAGCTACACCGAGGTGACCATCGGGTCGCAGACCTTCTACGACCTCACCCAGCCGCTGGAGTCCGGGTCCGACACGAGCAGCACGGAGGCCTCGTGATGGCCGCCGCCACCGACGGGTCCGCGATCGCGCTGGCCGGGGAGCGCATGCAGCGCTCCCCGGCCGGGGCGCCCACCCCGGTGCTCGACATCGTCGTGCCGGTCTACGACGAGGAGGCCACCCTGGCCGCCTGCGTCCACCGGCTGCGCGCACACCTGCTCGCCACCTTCCCCTACCCCTTCCGGATCACGGTGGCGGACAACGCCAGCACCGACGACACCTGGCGGGTGGCCACCGAGCTGGTGGAGCAGCTGCCGCAGGTGGCCGCCGTGCACCTGCCGCAGAAGGGGCGCGGCCGGGCGCTGAAGCACGTGTGGGCCGCCTCGGACGCCCCGGTGCTGGCGTACACCGACGTGGACCTCTCCACCGACCTCGACGCGCTGTGGCCGCTGGTCGCGCCGCTGATGTCCGGCCACTCCGACCTGGCGATCGGCACCCGGCTGAGCCGCTCGTCGCGGGTGGTGCGCGGCACGCTGCGCGAGACCACCTCTCGCGGCTACAACCTCATCCTGAGGGCGGCGCTGGGCGCCGGCTTCTCCGACGCGCAGTGCGGGTTCAAGGCGATCCGGGCGGACGTGGCGGCCGAGCTGCTGCCGCTGGTGGAGGACCCGACGTGGTTCTTCGACACCGAGCTGCTGGTGCTCGCCGAGCGCTGCGAGCTGCGCATCCACGAGGTGCCGGTGGACTGGTGGGACGACCCGGACAGCCGGGTCGACGTCGTCGGGACCGCGCGGGACGACCTGCGCGGGGTGTGGCGGATGCACCGCTCCTTCGCCCGCGGCGACCTGCCGGTGGAGGACATCCGCGACCGGATGGGTCGGCTCTCGCCGCCGGACGCCGGGGTCGGCGCGCAGGCGATCCGCTTCGCGCTCGTCGGGGCCGGGACGACGCTGCTGCACCTGGGCCTCTTCGCGCTGCTCTCGACCACGGTGCTCGGGCTCGACGCGCAGGTCGCCAACCTCGTGGCGCTGCTGCTGGCGACCGTGGTGAACACGGCGGCCAACCGGCGCTGGACCTTCGGCATCACCGACCCGAAGGGGGCGCTGGGTCACCAGGTGCAGGGGCTGGCGATCTTCGCCGGCACGTGGGCGCTGACCGCCGGCGGGCTCGCCGCGCTGCTGGCGGTGCTGCCGCACGCGCCGACGGCCCTGCAGACCTTCGTCGTCGGCGGGTGCACGGTGGCGGCGACGATCGGCAAGTTCCTCGTCATGCGCCGCTGGCGCTCCCCCTGACCCTCTCCCCCGCAACTGCCCGGGCAATTCACACCACCCTCCGCAACTGCCCGGGCAATTCGCACCACCCTCCGCAACTGCCCGGGCAATTCACACCACCCTCCGCAACTGCCCGGGCAAATCACACCACCCTCCGCAACTGCCCGGACAGTTGCGCACGAGCCGCGGAGGGCTGGAGGGCACGACGAAGGGCCCCACGGATCGACCGTGGGGCCCTTCGGGTGCTGGCGGAGGCGGAGGGATTTGAACCCTCGATGGGGTTGTAGCCCCAAACCCGCTTAGCAGGCGGGCGCCATAGACCGGACTAGGCGACGCCTCCAGACAACCCGGACAGGCTAGCCGCCACCCTCGGCGCGCACCAAGTCGGGCACGGACGAGGCCCCCCACCCAGCGGGTGGAGGGCCTCGGTCTCAGGCTGGTGCGTGCCTCGTCAGACGGGGCGGACGCGGTCGGCCTGCGGGCCCTTCGGGCCCTGGGTCACCTCGAACTCGACGCGCTGCGCCTCGTCCAGGGTGCGGTAGCCGGTGGTGTCGATCGCCGAGTAGTGGACGAAGACGTCCGGGCCACCCTCGTCCTGCGCGATGAAGCCGAAGCCCTTCTCAGCGTTGAACCACTTGACGGTTCCCTGTGCCATGCGGTGTATCTCTTTCCTTCTGCGGAACTACTGGGCCGCGGGGGTGCGGTCCCACGCTTGCTTGCAAGCCCCCTCGGACAGGCGCCGCGTGGCCCCTGGAAACTCTTGGGCACCGCTGGGTGCGGGCCCCTTCGCTACGTGCGAGAAGTCGTACTGCAATGCGCGCACGACGCTATCAGCAAGATCCCCTCGGCGACGGGTCGAGAGCCTCTGCTGACCTGATGTTCACCTGCGACGTTCACCTGCGCGGTGGGCATCGGGTCGGCTCACCACGACCTGCGGCACCACCGGCTCGACGACCGACGGCTCACCTCAGCCGCTCTGCTGGTCGCGCCGCAGGGTCCGCTCGAAGAGGCTGCGGGTCTCGGCGGGCAGCACCGGCTCGGGGATGGAGACGTCCAGCGGCGGCTGCTCGCAGGTCAGGCCGTAGCAGAAGCCGTCCGGACGCTGCGGGGTCTGCGCGGCCATCCGCTGCAGCTCCTGCGGCTGCTGCAGCAGGCTCTGATAGCTGCGGGCGTCGCCGTCCGGCATCTCGTCCAGGCGCACCCGTCGCTCCTGGGCCACCCCGGCGACCCCGCCGGTGCGGCGCACGGTGACCTCGGCCCCCGGGGGCACCTCGGCCGATCCGTCGGCACCGCTGGTCTCGTCCGTCTCGTCTGCCGGAGCGGGCGCCTGCCCGTCCGTGCCGGTCCCGTCCGGGCCGACGGCACCCCCGCCGTCGCCGCCCAGGACGCCGACCTGCTGCCAGGCCTGGCGCACCGCCCGGGTCTGCTCCGCCTCCTCGCCGAAGCGGGCCGTGGCTGCGTCGATGGTCAGCCCCGCGAAGGTGACGAAGTCGCAGTCCGCGCTGATGTCGCCGGTGATGGTGTCGAACCAGATCTGCCCCGGGTCGCCCCAGGCGTTGCCGCCGAGGCTCGTGGCGAGCACGTGGAAGGCCTTGTTCGGGATGCCGGAGTTGATGTGCACCCCGCCGTTGTCCTCGGTGGTCTCGACGTAGTCGCGCATGTGGCCGGGCTGCGGGTCGGTGCCCAGGCGCGGGTCGTCGTAGGCGCTGCCGGGCTCGGCCATCGAGCGCAGCGCACGGCCCTGCACCCCTTCGGCGAGGAGCTCGGCGCCGATGAGCCAGTCGGCGGTGCCCGCGTCCTGACCGAGCGCGCGCTGCTTGACGAGCACCCCGAAGACGTCGGAGACGTGCTCGTTGAGCGCGCCCGACTGGCCCTGGTAGTTCAGGCCCGACGTGTACTGCGTCGTGCCGTGCGCCAGCTCGTGACCGATGACGTCGAGGGAGCGGGTGAAGGAGAGGAAGACCTCGCCGTCCCCGTCGCCGAAGACCATCTGCGAGCCGTCCCAGAAGGCGTTGTCGTAGGCCTGCCCGTAGTGGACCGTGGCCAGCAGCGGCAGCCCCTGCCCGTCGAGGGAGTTGCGCCCGTACTCCTCCTGCCACAGCGCCCAGGTCTCGCCGAGCCCGTCGTAGGCCTGGTCGGCGGCCTCGTCACCGGTGGCGGGGTCCCCTTCGCCACGGACCACCTCGCCGGGCAGCGTCTGGGTGCCGCCGGCGTCGTGGACGGTGCGCTGCGGTCCGGTCGCGTCGCCGCGGGCCTCCTGGGGCGGGAAGGGCGTGCTCGTGGTGGGCTGGGTGGCGACGCCGCGCAGCCCCTGGCGTGCGGCAGAGCGGTCCTCGGTGAGCTGCAGGGTGGCGCGGGCGGTGGCGGCCAGCCGTTCGTCGCCGGAGTCGGCCATCCGGCGGAGCATGTGCGGGGGGACGATGCTGCAGCGGCTCATGTCTCCAGTGGACCACCGATCACCGACAGCCGCGCGTTCAGCGCCGCAGGGCGCGACGAGCGGCCCGCACCGCCACGCGAGCCGGGCGGGTGCGCAGCACCCGTCGCGCGGCCGAGGTCCGCAGCAGCCGGTGCTGCCGCACCCGGTCCAGTGCCCGGCCCGCCGGGCTCCGGTCGGCGCCGGTCGGCTCGGGCGCCTGCTCCCGCGCAGAGACGAGCACGGGTGCCGGCTCGGAGTCGAAGCGGCGGTCCGGGTCGAAGTGAGCAGGGTCGTGCATCGCCCCCACGGTCGCCAGGTGCCACCGTCGGCGCGCATCGGCCGCGGTCGCCGACCCGTCGAGGTCCATCCGGTCCAGCGCGTCGCTGTCGAGCATCGCCGTGCCGCGGTCGGCCTCCCGGTGAAGGGCTTCGGCCAGCGGGCGGTCGAAGCTGGTGCGCCAGCTGAAGGCGCCGCCGGCCCCCTTCACCGCGGGGACCGGCTCGGGCCGCCGCGGGTCGTCCTGCTCGCAGGTGAGCCGCTCCCCGACGAAGGGGACGTCGAGCAGCTGCGGCGCGATGATCGCCAGCATGTCGCGGATGAGCCGTTCGTCGCACAGCTCCTCGACCGGCACCCCCTCGCAGGCGGCCATCACGCGGTCGTCGAGGAAGATCGTCCGCGGGGTCGCGATGAGCGAGGCGCCGAAGCGGGCGGCGCCGAACCACCGCGACTGGCGCTGGTCGAGGAAGAAGTCGTAGAGCCCCTGCAGCGGTTCGCGGCGCACCTGCTCCAGCCACGGCTCGACGTCGGCCAGGTAGCCGGCGCGCACCTCGGGCTCGAGATGGTCCACGCCGCCGAGCAGGGTGCGCTCCATCCAGCGCTCGCCGGCGGCCGGGTTCGCCGAGACGAACTGGATGCGGGCGTACGCGCCGCGCACGGTCTCCCCGCCGGAGCCGCTGAGCCCGGCCCGGTGGGTGGCGTAGTCCAGCCGCGACCCGCCCGTGGCGTCGAAGCCGGAGACCCCGCCGTCACCGATCACCACCGCCTGGTGCAGCCGCGCCACCGGGTCGACCTCGGCGGTGCTCGCGCCGGTCTGGCCGGGCCGGTCCACCCGCTCGTGCGGGACGCCCAGCGCCTCGGCGACCATCGCGCCGACGAAGGCGTCCGGCTCGCCGGGAGCCCCCTTCGTGAAGGTGCGGACCGGCACCCCGGCGGCGACCAGCGCGGCCACCACGAGCCGGCTGTCCCGGCCGCCGGTGACCCCCACCCGCTGGCCGTCGTCGCTGAGCGTGCCGACCTCGGCGGCCGCCAGCGTGAGGGCGTCGGCGAGCGCCTGCCCGCCGACCGCGGACCGGCGTGGGGTCCGGCGGTGCTGCTCACGGGTCACCCGTCCGGCGCGCGTGTCCCAGGTGAGGGTCTCGACGACGTCCCGGGGCACCACCCGCACCCCGTCGAAGGGGGAGCGGTCGGTGACGCAGTAGCCGGCGTTGGCGACCCCGGCCAGGGCGACGTGGTCGAGCCGGGGCTGCGCGGCGCCGGTGGCCGCGCCGTGCACCAGCCCGGGGCGGGAGCCGAGCCAGACGCTGCCGTCGTCGCCCTCGGCGAGGTACCAGGACTCGATGCCGGCGAAGGAGGAGGTCACGGCCGCGCCGGTGCCGGTGACCCGGCCGAGTGACCAGATGCCTCCGACGCTCGGCGACTCCCCGGGGGCGAGCACGTCCGCGGCCTGGGCGACGAGGTCGGCGTCGCTGTAGCCGGTCCACAGCACGTGCGCGTCCGGCGCACTGGGGCTGGCGGTCGTGGGCAGCGCCACGCTGCCGGTCTCCGGCTCGTTGGACCACGTCCAGCTCTGGGTCACCCCGTCGGCGGAGGACCGGCGCGCGTGCTCGAGCTGGTCCGGGTGGCGCGGCAGGTATCTCGCGGCAGCGTCCTGGACCCGGGCGTCACCGACCTCCGGGGCCTGGGGCGGGCCCACACGGACGAGGTGACATCGCATCCCTTCGACGGTATCGGCCCAGGTCAACGACCTGTGCGCACCGCTGCGGCGCGGCGTGGCGGATCAGGCCGCCTGGTGCACGTCACCTCGGCGCAGCCGAGGGCTCCACCAGACGACGGCGGCGGCGATGATCGCGAAGAGGGCTGCGGCCACGAGGTAGGGACCGGACGGTCCGACCGTGGCGAAGAGCCAGCCGCCCAGGACCGGCCCGAGGATGCGCCCCGAGGAGCCGAGCGACTGGCTGGCACCCAGGATCGCGCCCTGCTCGTCCTCGCTCGCGCGGGTGGAGATCGCCGACATCAGCGACGGCGCCTGGGTGGCGTTGCCGATGGCGATGAGGCCGGCCGGCAGCAGCAGGTGCCACCACGCGCTGACCAGCGGCGCCAGCAGGGAGCCCAGCGCGAAGCAGCCCAGCCCGAGCAGGACGAGGCGGTCGTCGCTGATCCGCTCCGCCAGCCAGCGCGTCCCGGTCAGCTGGAAGCCCACGATGAGCACCCCGACGTACATGAAGAGGTAGCCGTTCTCTACCGCTCCGAAGCCGAGGAGGTCGCGAGTGAGCAACGGCAGCTGCGACTCGATCTGCGAGAAGGCGACCATCACCGCGAGGTTGACGACGAGGTACAGCAGGAGCAGCCGGTCGGCGCTGGCCCGCACCAGGGTCGAGACCAGCGGTATGGCCCGTCCCCTGGTGCGCGGCAGCGCCAGCGCGGCCCAGCCGGCGTTGAGCACGGCGAGCGCCGCGGCCAGCGCGAAGGGGGCCGACGTCCCGCCGAGGGGGACGGTCAGGGCGGTCAGCGCAGGCCCGATGACGATCCCCAGGCCGATGCCGGCCCCGACGACGGCCATGCCCTGGGCGCGACGCTCCGGGGCGGTGACGTCGGCGATCGTCGCCTGCGCGGCGGCGATGTTGCCCGCGCACATGCCGGTGATGACCCGGCCGAGGAAGAGCGCGGCCACCCCGTCGGCCGACCACAGCACGAGATACCCGGCGGCGGCGCCGAGGGCGCTGACCGCGACCACCGGGCTGCGGCCCCACCGGTCCGAGGCGTGCCCCAGGACGGGCGCGAAGACGAGCTGCGCCGCCGAGTAGCTGGCGACCAGAAGCCCGATCGTCGTCGGTGTCGCTCCGAGGTCCGCGGCGTAGGTCGGCAGCAGCGGGAAGATCATGCCGAAGCCGATGAGGTCGAGCAGCACCGTGAAGAAGACCGCTCCGAGCACGTTGCGGCGCACGCTTCCCCCTTCCCGCTCCGCAGAGCCGTTCAAGTTGCGCCGACACTAGCAGCGGGTAGTTTCTTTTCATGGGGGAGAGAGAAGATCATTCAATCGCATTGTTCGGGGCGACCGGGAACCTTGGTCGTGCCCTCCTTCGCGAGCTCCCAGAGGCATTTCCTGACGCCCGATGGCGGGTTTTCGCACGGTCGACGCGTCACCGCGAAGGCCGCGAGCGAGCCAGGGACGCAGTGCGGACCGCGGTGGGGGATCGCGCCGAAGAGCGCGCCAGCTACCACACCGCAGACTTGTCGGCGCCGGGTCTCGGCCTCTCCTCCGACGACGCGCGCATGCTGGCGGAGTGCCGGTGGGTGGTGAACACGGTGGCCAACGTGCGCTTCGACCTGCCACTGCATCAAGCGCGCGCGGACAATGTCGACACGGTACGGAACCTCTTGGCATGTCTGCCGTCGACGGATACCACGATCCATCACACCTCGACCGCATTCGTCGGGCAAGGTAGCGGGGTTCTGGCACCGCACGCGGTAGATGCATCTCGCTCGTTCCGAAACACCTACGAACGCTCCAAGGCCGAATCCGAGGCGGTGCTGCTGTCGTCTCGACACGATGTCGTGATCCATCGCCCGTCCATCATCGTCGGCTCGTCGACTGACGGCCGCACAGTGACCTACGACACTCTCTACCCGCTGGCGCGAGCGCTCGTCGACGGACATGTCCAGGCCTTGATGGCCCACCCCGATCACCGTCTGGACATCGTGCCCTCCGACCACGTGGCGCGGTGCCTGCTACGTCTCGCAGCCGATGGATACCGCGAGGGCATCTACCACCTGACGGCCGGCCAGGATCGCGCCACCTCGGTGCGCGAGCTGGTGGAGACGCTCCACGATGAGCTCCGCAGCATGAACCACCCCCAAGCCGCTACCTGCGACATCGCAGCTCTTCGGGTGCTCCCGCAGGCGCTGCTGGCCAGGATCCGCTCTCCGATGCCGGGCGTTCCCCCGCCGCGACGGTTGGCGGCGGTTCTCCGTGGCGCGGACCACCTGAAGCCGTATCTGTACGGACCGGAAGTCCTCTTCGACAGCACGGAGACGGAACGCGCAGCTGGAGTGAGAGCGCCGTCGTTCACCCGCTATGCACCGCAGCTCTGGCGCTACGCGGTCAAGGATGGTTTCGGGAGCCGGAGGCGCCCCGCTCGCCCCTCACGCCAGGATCAACCTGCGTCCGACCTCGCGGAACTCGTCCGGCGAGCCGCACGCACGCACCCCGACGCACCCGCCCTTCAGTCCGGAGGACGTCGACTCACCTTCGGCGACCTGTGCGCCGCGCTCGGGTCCGGCGCAGCGCAGCTCGCTAGCCACGGCGTCGTGCCGGGCACACCGGTGGCCGTATCGCCGACGGGGACGATGGGCGACATCGTTGCGCTGCTGGCCGCGACCGCTTCTGGCGCAGAGGTGCACCTGCTGTTGCCGGGACAACCTCCGGCACGCTCGACGGCCATGACCATCTGTGCGGGGACCTCCGGCCGGGTGCGCGTCACCCGCGCGCGGCGCCGGGGGCCGAGGCCCCGGATGGAGGAAGCCAGGACGCCCGGGGTCGTGATGGCAACCTCCGGCACCACCGGAGCACCGACGTGGATCCGGCACACACCTGAAGCGCTTCCCTGGTGCGGTGCCATCGCGGCACGCACCCTCGGGGTGGAGAGCCGCCACAAGGTCGGGATGTCGCTGCCGCTGTTTCACGCCTACGCCACCGGCGTGGTGCTTCCCACGGCGTGGCACAGCGGGGCGGGTGTCGTTCTGCTGCCAGAGGAACCCCGAAGCAGCCTGGAGGCGATCGCAGACGCCCGGGTGACGCACGTGGTCGGGGTCGTCGACACGTTCCAAGGCCTGGCGGACTCGATCCGGGTCAGTTCGTCCAACGTCCCGGATATCAGCGCCTGGGAGATGTCTCTGTGCGGTGACGAACCGCTTCTTCCCACCACTTGGACGGGCGTCGAGGAGACCCTGTCCCGCCCGCTCGCGCTGGGATACGGATCCACAGAGACCCTGCTCGTCGGCATCGCGAAGGAGCCGCGCCCGGCGCGCGAGGGAATGGTCGTCCGTGCCCTGGCAGGCACCACCACCACGATCGCCCCATCCGGCGTGGACACCAGCCACCTCGTCGGGGAGGTCGTTGTCCGGCAGCCCTGGCCCACCCCGACCGGCACCCGCCGCGCGGGAACGGGTAACGAAGTGATGACCGGGGATCGAGGCTTTGTCGACGACGACGGCCAGCTGCATGTCCTTGGCCGAATGCTGCCGAGGCTCCGGGTGGACGAGGCTCCCGACGGCACCGACGCGGTAGCGCGGAAGCTCGAGATCGAAGACGTCGTGCTGAATCGGCTACAGGCCCGGCGAGCCCACACAGTGTGGCTCCAAGGCCGACCCCTCACACTCGTCGAGGCAGCCGGTGACCAGAAAACTCTTGAGGTAGAGGTCAGCGGTCAGCGCGTCTCGGTGGTCCACGTTGACCAGTTGCCCAGGACACCCGTGGGCAAGGTCTCCAGCCGGGCCGTCGACGCCCTTCTGCGCGACACTCATCGACTTGAGTGGTGACCGGGCGCAGCCACCACGTCAGGGGATGGCCCGCACTCCCAGGGACCGAGCGGCCTCGGCGAGACGATGGTCGAAGGTGAGGATCTCGTCGGCGCCGAGGGCGACCGCGGCGGCCAGGTGGATCGCGTCGAGGGTCCGGATCTGAGGTGGTCCGACCCGGCGTGCGCGCTCCAGGACCGCCCCATCGAGGGGGTGGCGCGCGATCCCAGAGCACGCGAGCTCGACGTATCGGTCGGCATCGTCGACCTGGGCGCGGCGCAGGGCCCGGGAGACCTCGACCCAGGCCAGCTCGGAGGCGACGACGACCTCGCCCGCGGCCTGCCGCTGCGCGATGACGTCGCGGACGCCGTCGGACTCAGCCTCGGCGAACACCCGCTTGAGCAGGGCGCTGGAGTCGACGTACAGCACGACTCACTCCCGGTCTTCGCGGTCCAGCAGGTCGAGTGACGTCTGGTCACCGCCGAGCCGCAACGGTGGCGGCGGGTTCTGGAAGGGGCTGGGCGCCGCGACGAGACCCTGACGGACGGCGACCTGCAACGGGGTCTCGCCAGAGCTCAGACCGAGCTTCTCCGCGATGGCCTGCCGGACCAGCGTCTGCTGCGACTGACCGAGGCGTGCCGCCTCGTCACGCAGGGCCTGCGCGAGATCGTCCGGCAGTCGAAGGTTGGTGGCCACCTTCCACATGGTACCAACGCCTTGACAGGGTGGTACCGCCTGGCGCCTGACGTGCGCGGCTGGTGCGGTCACGTCGCATCTGGTGCGGTCGCGTCGCATGATGGTGACCTGGCGGCGGGTGTGGGATTCGAACCCACGAGGGGTCTCCCCCTGGTCGCTTTCAAGGCGACTGCACTCGGCCGCTATGCGAACCCGCCCGGTCCCGCGAGCCGCGGGCCGAAACTCACCGTACCGGCCCGTCGCGGGGATGCTCAGCGGGTAGGGTCGCGGGCAGACACCACCCGGGTCACCAGCGCGCCCGGGAGCACCCGCGTGATGTGAAAGGACCCCTGATGGCGAAGTTCTCGTTCCTCCTCGGTGCGGCTGCCGGCTACGTGCTCGGAGCCCGCGCCGGGCGTCAGCGCTACGAGCAGATCAAGAGCGGCGCCCAGCAGATCTGGCGATCGCAGCCGGTGCAGAGCCAGGTCGCCCAGGCCAAGCACAACGCGCGGCACAAGGCCGCCCCGGCCGCGCTGGACGCGGTCAGCTCCGCGGCCGCGGTCGCCGGCGACCGGATGCGCCAGGGCGCCGGCAAGATCAAGGGCGACGCCGAGCGCGACGTCAGCAGCCAGACCGTCGAGGTCGAGCCGGACGTCGTCTCCGACCCGGAGAAGTGGGCCAGCGAGGGCGGCGCCACCTACCCCCTCGGAGAGACCAACGGCACCTCGGGCTGACCTCTCCCGCGCCGACCCAGGCGCGCGAGGACCGGCGCCCGCTGCCGCACCTGAACTCCCTTCACCCTCCCTTCGCACCCTCTACGACGCGAGCTACCACGCAGTAAGTGCTGTGATCACGACACTTACTGCGTGGTAGCTCGCGCTTCATGGGCCGCGTCGTCGTCGAGGGGTGAAGAGACGCGAGGGGTGGGTGGCCTCAGATGAAGAGGGCGGGGTCGGCCCACTGCAGGTCGACGTCCTGCTCGTCCTGCTCGCGCAGCGCGGGGAAGGAGTAGCGCGCCGGGATCCCGGTGGCCACGGCCCCGGTGGGCACGTCCTTGACGACCACCGCGTTGGCGCCGACCTTGACGTTGCTGCCGACGTGCACGGCGCCGAGCACCTTGCCGCCGGCACCGACCATGACGTTGTCGCCAAGCGTGGGGTGCCGCTTGACCCGGGCTCCCGAGGTGCCGCCCAGGGTGACCCCCTGGTAGAGCATGCAGTCGTCGCCGATCTCAGCGGTCTCGCCGATGACGACACCCATGCCGTGGTCGATGAAGAAGCGCCGCCCGATCGTCGCCCCCGGGTGGATCTCCACCCCGGTGACCGACCGGGATACGTACGCGAGGATCCGCGCCGGCCACCGGCCGCCCGGTCGCTGCCACCAGCGGTGGGCCACCCGGTGCAGCCAGATCGCGTGCAGCGCCGCCGAGGTCAGCAGCATGACCGCCCGCGAGGTGGCCGCCGGGTCCCGGCCCATCGCCGCGGCGACGTCCTCACGGATCATCGCCAGGCTCAGGGCCGGGGCGGACCCCGTCGCGGTGTCGGTCATCAGTCGTCGAGCAGGTCGGAGAAGAGGATCGTCGACAGGTAGCGCTCGCCGAAGCTCGGGATGACCACGACGATCGTCTTGCCGGCGTTCTCCGGGCGACGGGCCACCTGCTCGGCCGCGGCCAGCGCCGCACCGGAGGAGATGCCCACGAGCAGCCCCTCGTCGGTGGCCGCCTTGCGCGCCCACTGCACCGAGGTGTCGGCGTCGATGTCGATGACCTCGTCGTAGATCTCCCGGTCCAGGATGTCCGGGACGAAGTTGGCACCCAGCCCCTGGATCTTGTGCGGCCCCGGGTCGCCGCCGTTGAGGATCGGCGACTCCTTCGGCTCGACAGCGACCATCTGCAGGCCGGGCTTGCGCTCCTTGAGCACCTGGCCGACACCGGTGATGGTGCCGCCGGTGCCGATGCCGGAGACGACGATGTCGACGGCGCCGTCGGTGTCCGCCCAGATCTCCTCGGCGGTGGTCTTGCGGTGGATCTCCGGGTTGGCCGCGTTGGCGAACTGCCGGGCGAGGACCGCGCCGCGCTCCTCGGCGACCTCATTGGCCTTCTCCACGGCGCCCTTCATGCCCTTCGCGCCCTCGGTGAGGATGAGCTCGGCGCCGTAGGCGCGCAGCAGCGCGCGACGCTCCTTGCTCATCGTCTCGGGCATGGTGAGGATGACGTCGTAGCCGCGGGCGGCACCGACCATGGCCAGCGCGATGCCGGTGTTGCCGGAGGTCGCCTCGACGATCGCGCCGCCGGGCTTGAGGTCGCCGGAGGCCTCGGCCGCGTCGATGATCGAGACGCCGATGCGGTCCTTGACCGAGCTGGCCGGGTTGTAGAACTCGAGCTTCGCGGCGACCGTGGCGTCGCTCTCGATGATCCGGTTGATCTTCACCAGCGGGGTGCGACCGATGAGCTGGGTGACGTCCTCGTAGATGGGCACGCGGGTCCTTCCGTCGACAGTTGGTCCGGGGCCGCGGCTGCGGCCTGAGCTCGTCCGCGGCAACGAACGATCCGTTATGGATATTCCAACATCGAGTTATCTCTCGCGGCAAGATGGTCTCGCCCCACGAGCCGTGCGGCTCGTTGTGGTCACGGGGTGACATACCCCTCGCCAGGACAGGGGTATGCGTGCGCTTAGCGGATCTACACTGCCCCCATGTCCGCCCTCCAGATCCTCTGCATCGTCATCTCCCTGGGGATCACGATCGTCGGCGTCGGCCTGCTGGTCCGCGCCGTGCGCCACTTCGTGACGACCTTCAAGCTGGGAGCGCCCGACCACACCCGCACCGGGGAGAAGGGGGCACGGACGGTCACCCTGCTGCGCGAGTTCCTCGGGCACACCCGGATGTCCCGGCTGCCGGTGGTGGCGATCGCGCACTGGTTCACAATGGTCAGCTTCGGGGTGCTCTTCCTGACCCTGGTGATGGCGTTCGGGCAGGTCTTCGACCCGCACTTCGTGCTGCCGCTGATCGGCCACTTCGTCCTCTACGAGTGGATCACCGAGCTCTTCGCGGTCACCGGCCTCGCCGGGATCGTCGCGCTCATGGTCATCCGCCAGCGCAGCCACCCGCGCAGCGCCGCCGGCGACGAGGGCCGCCGCTCGCGCTTCTTCGGGTCCACCTTCTGGCAGGCCTACTACGTCGAGCTGACGATCCTGGGCGTCGCCCTGTGCATCACCCTGCTGCGCGGCCTGGAGTACGCGCAGTACGCGGTCGAGGGCTCGGACTACGCCAGCGCGCTGCACTTCCCCTTCACCTTCTGGCTGGGCGAGCTCTTCGGCGGGATGTCCGAGGGCGCCCTGGGGACGGCCATCATCGTCATCGCCACGATCAAGATCGTCATCTCGATGGCCTGGATGATCACCATCTCGCTCACCCCGACGATGGGCGTGGCCTGGCACCGCTTCCTCGCCTTCTTCAACATCTTCTTCAAGCGGCACGCCGACGGGCGGACCTCGCTCGGGGAGCTGCAGCCGATGATGGTCGGCGGCGAGCCCTTCTCCATGGAGGTCATGGAGGAGATGGGCGAGAGCGAGGAGGAGGTCAGCCTCGGCGTCGGCAAGGTCGAGGACTTCACCTGGAAGGGCCTGCTCGACTTCTCCACCTGCACCGAGTGCGGCCGCTGCCAGAGCCAGTGCCCGGCGTGGAACACCGACAAGCCGCTCTCGCCGAAGCTGCTCATGATGACGCTGCGGGACCACAGCCAGAGCAAGGCCCCCTTCGTCGCCGCCGCCCGCGAGGCCACCGGCACCATCGAGAACCAGGGCCCGACCCGGCCGCAGACCGCCGAGGGCGCGACCCACTGGGGCGTCTCGGAGACCACCGTGGCCACCAAGGAGGCCACCGAGGTCGAGACCAGCGACGCCATCGACTGGAGCGGGATGTCGCTCGTCGGCCAGACCGGCTACGACGTCGAGCAGCCGCTGACCGCCTACAACCCGCACGGCCCGGACGCGGTCATCGACGAGGACGTGCTGTGGTCGTGCACCACCTGCGGCGCCTGCGTCGAGCAGTGCCCGGTGGACATCGAGCACGTCGACCACATCGTCGACATGCGCCGCTACCAGAACCTCATCGAGTCGGCCTTCCCGAGCGAGCTCGGCGGCCTCTTCAAGAAGCTGGAGAGCAAGGGCAACCCGTGGGGCATGGGTGCGAAGGCGCGCATGGACTGGGCCAAGGACCTCCCCTTCACCATCAAGGTGCTCGGCGAGGACGTGGAGAGCGCCGACGAGGTCGACTACCTCTTCTGGGTCGGCTGCGCCGGCGCCTACGAGGACCGGGCGAAGAAGACCACCCGGGCGATCGCCGAGCTGCTCGACCACGCCGGCGTCGACTTCGCCGTGCTCGGCAACGGCGAGACCTGCACCGGTGACTCGGCCCGCCGCGCCGGCAACGAGGTGCTCTTCCAGATGCTCGCCGAGCAGAACGTCGAGACCCTCAACGAGGTCGGCGCGACGAAGATCGTCGTCACCTGCGCGCACTGCTTCAACACCATCAAGAACGAGTACCCGCAGCTCGGTGGGCACTACGAGGTGCTGCACCACACGCAGCTGCTCAACCGCCTCGTCCGGGAGAAGAAGATCGTCCCGGTCAACCGCCCCGACGGTCCGCGCAAGTCGACCCTCAAGGACGTCGCCTCGACCTCCGGCACGGTCACCTACCACGACCCCTGCTACCTGGGCCGGCACAACAACGTCTACACCCCGCCGCGCGAGCTCATCGGCGCACTGCCCGGTGTCGAGCTGCGCGAGATGGAGCGCACCAAGGAGAAGTCCTTCTGCTGCGGCGCCGGCGGCGCCCGGATGTGGATGGAGGAGCAGCTCGGCTCGCGGATCAACCTCAACCGCACCGACGAGGCCATCGCCACCGGCGCGGACCGGATCGCCGTGGGCTGCCCCTTCTGCCGGGTCATGCTCACCGACGGCCTGACCGCCAAGCAGTCCGAGGGCGCCAGCGAGGACATCGAGGTCGTCGACGTCGCCCAGATGCTGCTCGCCTCGGTCAAGGAGGCCGAGGTGAAGGAGGAGAAGCCGGCGCCGTCCGGGGAGCCGGCCCCGGCTGCCGCCGCCGCGGCCCCCGCGGCGACCGAGACCGAGGCGAAGGCGGGGCAGCCCGCCCCGTCGACCGAGGAGCCGTCCACCGCGGCCGACGCCAACGCCGCCCCGTCGTGGGAGGACGACGCGTCGGCCAACGCCGCTCCGTCGTGGGAGACCGGCGGCGCTGCCGCTGGCGCCGGTGCTGCCGGTGCCGGTGCTGCTGCTGCGTCGACCACGGCCGACGAGAACGCGGCGCCCTCGTGGGAGAGCGATGCGGGTGCCGCCAACGCGGCCCCCTCGTGGGAGGACGAGTCCCCCGCTCCGGCCGCGACGCAGGCCCAGGGCGACGACGCGGCCAGCGCCAACGCCGCGCCCTCGTGGGAGAGCGACGCGGGTGCCGCCAACGCGGCCCCCTCGTGGGAGGACGAGTCCCCGGCGCCCGCGGCCAAGGAGGCCCCCGCCCAGAGCGACGACGCCGCCAGCGCCAACGCCGCCCCCGACTGGGAGACCGACGCGGGTGCCCAGAACGCGGCGCCCTCCTGGGAGGACAACTCCCCCACCCCCGCGGCGACGGAGGCCCCGGTCCCAAGCAGCGACGCCGCCAGCGCCAACGCCGCCCCCGACTGGGAGACCGACACCGCAGCCCAGAACGCGGCTCCGGACTGGGAGAGCGGCAGTCCGGCTCCCGCCGCACCGGCGGACGAGCCGAGCAGCGAGGCGTCGGCACCGTCGGAGCCCGCGCCGGAGCAGCCTGCCCCGGCGGCCGCCGCCGACGACAGCGTGGCTGCGCAGAACGCCGCTCCCTCGTGGGAGACCGGGGCGCCCGCTGCCCCGGCGGCCGCTGCCGAGGACGCGGAGCCGGAGGCGTCGAGCGACGAGACGGCTCAGGCTGATGAGCCCGCAGCTGCCGCGTCGGCCGACAGCGACGATGACGACAGCGAGGTGGCCTCCGAGGAGCCCGCACCGCAGCCGTCGGCGGCGTCTGACGACCTCGCCGCGCAGAACGCTGCTCCCTCCTGGGAGACCGGCGGCCCCGCGGCTGCTGCACCGGCCCCCGAGGCCACTCCCGCCGAGGAGGCTCCCGCCGAGCCGGAGCCTGCCGCTGCGGAGTCGGAGACCGTCGAGGCGGAGCCTGCCGAGCCGCAGGGCGGGGCCGCGACGGACACCGACGCTGAGACGCCGACCGATGAGCCTGCAGCGGAGGCTGAGTCGGAGGAGACGGAGAAGCCCGCCACGCCCGAGACCGCCTCGACCCAGCCCGAGCGGCCGAGCACCTCTCACCCGGCCCCGGAGGGCGTCGACATCGACGACCTGGCGAACAAGAACGCCGCGCCCGACTGGGAGTGACGCACCGCTGACGAGGGCCCGTACCTGATGGTGCGGGCCCTCGTCATGTGCCGATCGTGGTCGGCTGTGCTGCACCTCTCGGCCGCAAGGCCTCAAGATCCGCCATTCCTCGCTCCCGCTGCGGCGTGATGCCAGGACATGCAGCGCAGGGAACCACCTGGTCGCCCTGCCCGGTCAACCCTCGGGGTGACGGATGCCCCCCTTCCCCCCAACCCCCTAGGGGGCTGGGTCCGCTCACGTTGCAAGTTGAGCGGCTGGGACGAAGGTGAGCGTCTGTCGCGTTCGCCGGTGGTCGCCGGTCAGCCGAGGTAGCGGGCCACCTCGTCGGGGGTGACGTCCTCGACGCGAGCGTGCCGCCAGCTCGGTGAACGGTCCTTGTCGACGAGCTGGGCACGGACGCCTTCGCCGAAGTCGGAGTCGGCGAGCATCGCGGCCGCGATCCGGGCGTCGGTGTCGAGCACCTCGCGCAGCGAGCCCGCCCCGCCGGCCTGGCGCAGCGCGGCCAGCGTGATCGCCACGGACAGCGGCGACTTCGCCCGGATCGTCTCGGCCGCAGCCCTCGCCTCGGGGACGTCCGAGTCCTCCAGCCTCTGCAGGATCGCGCCCGGGTCGTCACCGGCGTAGCCGGCGTCGATCCAGGCGCGCTGCCCCGCCAGTGGCGACGCGGGCGACCGCTCCCCCGCCTCCGGCAGCGTCCCCGACGCGCTCGCCTGCTCCAGCAGCGCGGGCACGTCCTCGGCGGGCACGAGCACGTCCGCCAGGCCGAGGGCGATCGCATCGGCGCCGTCGACCGTGACCCCGGTCAGCGCCACGTGCGTCCCCAGCTCGCCCGGAGACTGAGCCAGCCGATAGGTCGCGCCGACGTCCGGGAAGAAGCCGATCGTCGTCTCCGGCATCGCCAGCGCCGTGCGCTCGGTGACGACGCGCAGGTCGGCGTTCATGCCCAGCCCCACACCACCACCCATGGTGATGCCGTCCATCACCGCGATGACCGGCCGCGGGTACTCCGCGAGCAACGCGTCCAGCGCGTACTCCTCGCCGAAGAAGCGCGCTCCGTCCAGGCCCTCGAGGTGCGCCTGTCGCACCGCGCGCACATCCCCGCCGGCGCAGAAGCCCCGATCCCCCGCGCCCTCCAGCGAGACCACGGCCACGGCATCGTCCTGCGCCCAGGCCTCGAGCTGGGCCTGCATGCCGGCGATCATCGCGCGGCTGAGCGAGTTCAGCGCCCTCGGCCGGTTGAGCAGCACCCGGCCCAGCGCCCCCTCCTGCGCGAAGAGCACCTCGTCGCTGCCGCCCGGTCCTGGTTCGAAGGTCGTCATACCGCCACCCTGCCACGGCCCCTGTGCCCACCCCCTACGCCCACACCTCACCGGACGAGCCGGTCGGCCCGCGCGGCGGCTGGCACACTGACCGTGCCATGGCGACCACCTCCCGACCCCGCGCCTGGGTGCGGTGGTCCCACCGGCTGACGCTCCTGCTGCTCCTCGGCTGCCTGCTGGCGATCACGCCGATGTACCTCGCTGGCGGACGCACCAGCCTCGGGGTCGTCGTCGCCGCGGCGGTCCCGGCGATCCTGCTGGGGGCGCTCGCCGCGGCCTTGGTCAGCATCCGGCACCGCACCTGGTTGCGGCTCGTGCTGCTGCTCGCCCTGCTGTCCACGCAGTGGCCGCTGGCCGACTACGCCGTCGCCGACCCCGGCGCCGACCGGGCGAGCACGCCCACCAGCCCCCAGCTGCGGGTCGCCGCGCTCAACACCCTGTGGGGCGGCCCCGACCTGGACGAGCTGGCCGCGCTCGCCGCCGACCACGACGTGCTCGCGCTGCAGGAGATGCCTCCGGTGCTCGTCGAGCCGCTGACCGAGCGGCTCGGCGACGGCTGGCAGCTCGCCGCCCGGGATCACGACGACTACATCGACGCCGACGCCGCGGTGTGGGTGCGAGACACCTGGCAGGTGGCCGACGCCCAGCCCGTGCCGGACGCCTCGCCCGCCGCCACCGCGCTGACCCTGACCCGCGACGACGCCACCGTCCGGCTCGTCGGGACCCGCCTGCAGAACCCCGCCTTCGGTGCCGCCGACCGCTGGGGCGAGGGCCTGGACGCGCTGGCCGCCACGGCGAGCACCTCGCCCGACCCGGTGGTGATCCTCGGCGACCTCAACGCCCCACCCAGCGCGGTCGCCTTCCGCCGGTTCCTCGACGACGCCGGGCTGGCCGACTGCCCGGCCCAGCTGGGCAGCGGCTTCCCGGGCACCTGGGGGCTGGGTCGTGGCCCGGACGTCGCCCCGGTCCCCATCGACCACGTCCTCGTCGGCGGGCCGGCCGGCACCCGGGCGAGGTGCACCGCCTTCGCTCCGCGGGCGGTCGAGGGCACCGACCACCGGGCGGTCACCGCCACGGTGACCGTCCCGCGCTGAGGTCGCTCAGTCCTGGATCCGGGCGAAGGGGGCGGCAGCCTCCAGCTCGAGCGCGAGCTCCAGCAGCACCCGCTCCTGGCCGCGCCGGGCGGAGAGCATGACCCCGATCGGGCGTCCTTCCGCGGTCTGCCCCAGCGGCAGCGAGATCGCCGGCGCGCCGGCCGCGTTGTGCAGCGGGGTGAAGCCGACGTAGCTGCCCAGCCGGGAGAAGTGCTCGGCGAAGGGCAGGTCGCCAGCGAGGTGGCCGATCGGCGGGGTGGTGTGCGTCAGCACCGGGGTGAGCACGACATCGACGTCGCCGAAGCGCCGCTCGTACCCGGCGCCGACCGCGGCCAGCCGGGCCAGCACCAGCGGCATCTTGGGCAGCCGGCGACGCATCCGCCCGGAGAGGCCCAGGGTCAGCGGGTCGAGCGCCGCCGGGTCGAAGTCGTCGCCGAACATCTTCCGCCCGCCGCGGTGGATCGCGAAGGCGAGGAAGGACCAGTAGTCCTCGAAGTCGTCGCGGAAGAAGCCGGGAACGGCCGGCTCGTAGCCCTCGACGTCGTGCCCGAGACCGCCCAGCAGGTCCACCGTGCGATCGACCGCGGCCCGGGTCTCGGCGTCGGTCGGCGGCGCCACCGGCGAGTCGTGAGTCACGCCGACCCGCAGCCGCCGGGCGCCGGGACCCTCGACGAGACCGATCGGCGCCAGCCGCGGGTTGCGGTAGCTGCGCTCCAGCCCGGCGAAGGCCCGGGCGACGTCACGCACCGACCGGGCGAGGACACCGTCGCTGACGACGTTGATCGGCGCCGAGGAGTGCGGGTCGCCGAGCACCCTCCCCCGGCTCGCCTTGAGCCCGACGAGACCGCACGCGGCGGCCGGGATGCGGATGGATCCGCCGCCGTCGTTGCCGTGGGCGATCGGGACGGCGCCGGCGGCGACGAGCGCGGCCGACCCGCCGGAGCTGCCCCCGGAGGAGTAGCCGGTGTGCCACGGGTTGCGGGTGACCCGGCCGTCCGGGTACTCGGTGGTCGCGGTCCAGCCGAAGGGCGGGCAGGTGCTGCGGGCGAAGGGCACCACCCCGAGGTCGAGCAGCTGGCGGACGAAGCCGCCGTGGCGGCTCTCCGGGCGGTGCGGCACCGCGGCCGAGCCCATCGTCGTCGCCTGGCCGGCGACGGTGACGTTCTCCTTGATCACCGTCGGTACCCCGGCGAAGGGGGCGGCGCTGGCCGCCGCACGGTCGATCAGCGACCGCGCCGTCTCGACCTGCATCTCGGAGACCGCGCCGAGCTCGGCGACCCGCTCGGTGCGCGCGAGGGCCGCCTCGAGCACCTCGCCCGGGCTGACCTCGCCAGCACGCAGCCGCTGCGCGACACCGGTGGCGTCGAGGTCGCCGAGGGCGTCGTCGGTGACGGCGTGCACACGGTGTCCGGTGGGGGCCTCATCCAGGGCGGCGTCGCTCATGGCTCGCACGCTACCTGTCGGTAGCCGCCGCCTGCGGCGATCCGCGCGAGACCGACCGACAGCGATCTCAGACGACGAGCGTGCCGCCCTCGAAGGTGCACTGCCAGCGCCCGTCCGAGCGCTGCACGGTGTCGCTGACCGGGTAGCCGTAGCGGCCGACGTGCCCCCGCTCGCGCAGCCAGGCGGCCAGCACCGGCTCGAGCACCGCGTAGGCCGGGCCGTTGCCGATCGCCCAGGTCTGCCCCTCGTAGAACCGCTGCCGCGAGCCGCGCGAGGTGGTCAGCGGGTTGGTCGCGGGCGGGCCGAGGGTGCCGGTGGCCCGGCCCAGGGCGGCCCACTTCTCGTGGTGCACGCCGGTGACGTAGCGGGCGTCGCCGCCGCTCCAGTTCTGGCAGATCGCCCCGCCCTCGAAGCGCTGCTGGTAGCCGCTGTTGAGGACCTTCGAGCGACCACCGGTCGGGTAGCCGAGCGGACCGGCGCCCCGGTCGAGGTCGGTCCACAGCTCGTAGGCCTTGCCGTGCACCACCCGCAGGGTGGCCCCGGCGGGCGCGGCGACGGCCCCCTTCTGGAAGCGCTGCACGCTCCCGGTGGAGCCCTTCCACTCGTGGGCCACCGGGTAGCCGAGGGTGGGCACCGAGCCGACGGTGGCCATCGCCCGCACGACGTCCTGGGTCACGGCGATGCCGGTGCGGTTGCCGCGGTCGTAGATCCGGCCGCCGCTGTAGGAGACGAAGGTGCCGTTGCCGACCCCGACCGAGCGGACCGGGCCGATGGAGTAGCCGAGGTAGGACTTCTGCTCGCCCATCGCGTAGTAGCGGGCGGCGATCGGGCCCCACTGCGGCAGCCGGGAGGTGCTGTGCTCGGAGGTGCGGTTGTCCACCAGGCTGGTGGTCGTGCAGTTCTCCCACTCGTAGGGCGGGGTGCAGCTGACCACCCGGCAGTGCACGCCGCCGCTGCAGGAGACCTGGGTGTTGCACTGGCCGTAGCGGAAGGCGTTGCAGCAGATCCGGCGACGGTCGCAGGTGGCGCTGGAGCCGGTGCCGCAGGAGCAGTTCCAACAGCCGGAGTTGCAGATGCCGTCGCTGCAGCCGCTGGTGCAGCCGGTGCAGCGGGCGTTGCAGTCGACGATGTAGCGGTAGCGGCCGCCGCACCAGGACGAGCCGGCGGCCTTCCACCAGCCGGCGGCGAAGCTGCCCTCGGGGCAGGCGTTGCGGCCGGAGTTGATCGTCGCGCAGAAGACGGTCCAGCCGCTGGAGGCGGTGTTGCCCGGACCGCAGATCGAGTCGTAGGCCCGCACCGGTCGCAGCGCGTAGCCCTTGGGGTCGGCGACCAGCGCGGAGCCGGCGACGGCGGAGCCGACGAGGAAGCTGCGCCGACCCACGCCGGGCAGCCGGGAGGCGATGGCGTCGATGAGCCGGGCGCTGGCGGGGGCGGTGGCGGTGGGAGCGCTGGGCGCGGTGCCGGCCATCAGCTCACCCCGCCCGAGACGCGCAGCCCGGTGGCGGCGGTGGCCAGCCGGGGGACGGTCGCCATCCGTCGGGAGTGGGCGCCGACGACGGCGTAGAGGCAGAAGGCGCGCCCGTTGTCGCTGAAGAAGTGCTGGCAGGCGCTGCGGCCGGGGATGTAGCGGGCCATCCGGTTCGGCGAGAACTGCGAGGGAGCGAGGTTGGGCACGCCCTGCTTAGCGAAGAGCCCACGGTCGGCGACGTCGCTGCCGTAGTCGATGAGCGCGAGGAAGACGTCGGATGAGCCCATCGCGGCGACCAGCTCGCCGCCGAAGTCACCGAGGTCGTCCGGCAGGGACCGGCTGGCCATGTGCAGCACCGGTCGGGCCACCTCGCGGGCGGTGGAGGCGGACCCGCTGGTGGACGCGGCGGCCACGGCCGGACGCTTGCGCACGCGGGCCTGCCAGCCGTCGGGCACCTGCGCCCGGATCCCGTACCTGTCGATGGTGCTCATGGCTCACCCCGTGAGTGCGATGGCGGTCAGCGCGGCGCCGGCCAGGAGCAGGACCGCACGGGCCAGCGTAGCCACGGGCGCCGCCCAGGTGGTGAGTCTGCGGAAGGTGTCGTGCAGCGCCTGCGGGGTCTGCACCCCGCGCACCAGCAGCAGCGGCAGCGCTCGGACCAGCCCGAAGGTGGCCCCGACCAGCGCCCCGGCCCACCAGGAGCCGGTGAGCAGCTCCAGCAGCAGCACGGCGTAGGTGGTGGTGCTCGTGATGATCGTGACCACGCCCAGCCCCAGCTGGAAGCCGAAGCCGGTGCCGGTGACCCACCCGCGGTAGGTGCCGATCCACCCTTCGTCGACCTGGCGGTGCCAGGAGGGCACGGCGTGCCCGCCGGCGCGGGTGTCCAGGACGGCGCCGAGCACGAGCAGAGCGGCCATCGTCAGCAGCACCACGGGGTGGGTGAGCAGCCCGTGGGGCAGCAGCGAGCCGAGGCCGCCGAGCAGCAGGCCGACGAGGGCGCCGGCGAGCAGCGAGGAGAGGATGTACGCGGTGGTCACGACCGACCACCGGGCGCCGCGGGCCCGCTCACCGAGCGGGCTGATGCTCGAGAGCATCGACTCGCCTCAAGGGGACCAGGTGGCGCGCACCGCGGCGACGACCGCCATCGGCACCCCGAGCAGGAGGCCGATGGTGGTGGGGTCGGTGAGGGTCACCGGGGGTGGTCGCCGCGCGCTCGGGAGGCGTCGGTCCGGGTGCCGTCGGGGGCGCCGTCGGAGCCCGGGCGACCCGGCTCCGGGGCCTGATCGACCGGCTCGGGGTAGAGGCTCTCGTGGTCCGGCCCGATACCCGCCGCCAGCAGCTCGGCGTCGACCGAGACCGGGTCGTCCCGGTCGCCGCGACCCTCGACGTCGCCCTGGGCGACGCGGTGCTCGTGGTCGGCGACGGCCTGGCCCATGAGGTCGCTGACCTGGGCCCACGAGGTGGCCGAGCCCTCGCCGACGATCTCGCCGCGGTCGACGTAGACGAAGTAGGGCGAGCCCGGGATGTCCTGGGCGTCCCAGGCCTCGGTGGAGCGCAGCAGCGGCGGGCCGCCGGCGGCGACCTTGGCCAGCTGGCTGGGGCTCTCCTCGTCGTCGCCCTTCGCCACGACGAGCATCCGGGCGCCGCCGGGCACCTCGACCGGGCCGCGCAGCTCCTCCCAGAAGGTGGCGCACACGTGGCAGCCGGTGGTGAGGAAGGCGAGCAGATGGCGCCCGTCGGTGAGGTCGACGCTCTGCTGCTCTCCCTGCATGCTCAGCCCGCGCACGGTCTCGACACGGGCGTCGTCGGGGCGCTGCGGGGCGATGACGCCCTGCTCCAGCTCGACCGGGACGGGGCCGGGGCCGCCGCCGCTGCTCGTGGTCCCGGCGGTCTCCTCGAGGTCGAGGCCGGCGCCGAGGTCGTGCAGCGAGCGCAGGATGAGCGCGTGGCTGCGCAGCAGCCCGAGGACGAGCACCGAGAGCAGGGCGACCGCGAGCAGCAGCACGATCACCAGGGTGGTCAGGACAGCGGTCGACATCTCAGGCCCTCCTGGCCGATCGGGCGGCGGCCGCGGTGGCCGTGGGCAGGACGGCGACCGCCTGCCAGAGCAGGAAGCCCAGCAGCGCCGCGGCGAGCACGGTGACGGTCGCCGGGCCGGCACCGGCGGCCCACCAGGCCTGCTCGGTAGGCGCGATCGCCACGATCAGCGCGGCGGCGGCGACCAGGCCGGTCGCGGCGGCGTGCCCGCGGGTCGGCGGGGTGTCTACCTGGCCGAGGCAGCCGCAGGACTCCACGACGCCGCCGCGGCGCAGGGCGAGCAGCACGAAGCCGGTGAAGCCGGCGTAGAGCAGGCCGGTGGCCAGCGCCGCCCAGCGGCCGGGGCCGAGGAGCGCGGCGAGGCCCACGAGGACCTCGACGACGGCGAGCGCGCGGACCAGGGCGGGCGAGGACGGCAGCCCGGCCGAGCGCATCCCGCGCACGGTGTCGCGGGGGTCGGCCACCTTCGGCAGGCCGGCGACGAGCAGCAGCACCGCCCCGGCGAGGACCAGCGGGAGCAGCCTCTCAGACATCGGCGTGGTCAGGCATCAGGGTGCTCAGACATGGGCGTGTCACACCTCGGAGCGGTGGAACTTCTCGAAGCTGCGGCTGGCCGTCGGGCCGCGCTGACCCTGGTAGTGCGAGCCGTAGGCGGAGCTGCCGTAGGGGTGTTCGGCGGGGCTGGTGAGCCGCATGAAGCAGAACTGACCGATCTTCATCCCGGGCCAGAGCATGATCGGCAGGGTCGCGACGTTGGAGAGCTCGAGGGTGACGTGCCCGGAGAAGCCGGGGTCGACGAAGCCGGCGGTGGCGTGGGTGAGCAGCCCGAGGCGACCCAGCGAGGACTTGCCCTCGACCCGCGCGGCGAGGTCGTCGGGGAGGGTGACCGTCTCCAGGGTGGAGCCGAGCACGAACTCCCCCGGGTGCAGGACGAAGCCCTCGGCCGGGTCGACCTCGAGCAGCCGGGTGAGGTCGGGCTGGTCGGCGGCCGGGTCGATGTGCGGGTACTTGTGGTTGTCGAAGAGCCGGAAGAAGCGGTCCAGGCGCACGTCGACGCTGCTCGGCTGGATCATCGCCGGGTCCCACGGGTCGAGGACGATCCGACCGGCGTCGGTCTCGGCGCGGATGTCGCGGTCGGAGAGGAGCACGCGGTCACCCTAGCCCTGGTCCGCGCCGGCCGTGCGGCTAGCGGGCCCGGGCCGGCTCAGTGCGCCGTCGGGTCGACGTGCTCGTGCGCGTCGGCCGGGATGACCCGGGAGGCCGCCGCCACCACGAGGAGCACGAGCGCGACCGCAGCGAGCACGACGAGGTAGGCGGGCCGCAGGTGCTCCAGCGGCGTCGCCCCGACCTGCGCCTCGGCGACCGTGAAGAAGAGGGTGCCCAGGGCCGCTGCCCCGACGGCGTTGGCGAGCTGCCCCGAGGTGTTGATCTGCCCCGAGGCGGCACCGGCCCGCTCGGTCGGCACCTGCCCGGTCGCCAGCGGCAGCACCGAGGAGACGAGCAGGCCGAAGCCGGCCCCGACGACGACCAGGCCGGGAACGAAGGCCCACCAGCCGGTCTGCGCCGTGGCCCCGGCGACGACGACGGCCAGCAGCCCGGCGCCGGCGGCCATGATGACCGCGCCGACGGCCAGCACCCGGCGGCCGATCCGCGGGAGCAGCACGACGGCGCCCACCGCGGCGGTGACCGTGCACGTCACGGCGAAGGGGAGGTTGACCAGGCCGGTCTGCAGCACGGACCAGCCGAGCCCGGCCTGGAGGTAGATCGTCGTGGCGAGGAAGTAGCCGGCGAGCCCCACGAAGAGCAGCGACTGCACGAGCGTGCCCCCGGTGAAGCCGCGGTCGCGGTAGAGCGAGACCGCCACCAGCGGCTCGCCGCCGGCCCGCTCCTGACGGCGCTGCCCGACGACGAAGGCGGCGAGCACGACGACACCGACGGCCGCGAGCGCGAAGGTCCAGACCGGCCAGCCGAGCTCGTGGCCGCTGGTCAGCGGGTAGAGCACGGCGAGCAGGCCGACGGTGAGGACCGCGATGCCGCGCAGGTCCAGGCGCGGGGCGCGCGCGGCGCGCGACTCGGGGACCAGTCGCAGCGCGGCGACCACCGCGACGACGCCCACCGGGACGTTGACCAGGAAGATCGCCCGCCACCCGGCGAGGTCGGTGAGCACCCCGCCGAGGATCGGGCCGAGGACGCTGGCCAGGCCGGCGAGCGCGGAGACCATCCCCATGGCGGCGGCCCGCTCGTGCGGGGCGTACATCACCTGGATGCTCGTGATGACCTGCGGGACCATCATCGCCGCGCCGAGCCCTTGAGCCGCGCGGAAGAGGACGAGCGTCTCCGGGGTCGGCGCGAGCCCGCACGCGGCCGAGGCGAGGGTGAAGGCGACGAGGCCGAGGACGAAGAGCCGCCTCCGGCCGAACCGGTCGCCGAGGCGGGCGCCGGTGATGAGGGCGATGCCGAAGGCCAGCGGGTAGGCGGCGACGACCCACTGCAGGGTGGCGTCGCTGGCGTCCAGGCTGCGCTCGATGGTCGGCAGCGCGACGTTGACGATGGTGACGTCGACGAGCTCCATGACCGTGGCGAGCAGCAGCACGACGAGGGCGAGGGTGCGCTCGCGTCCGGTGATCGGGGTGGTGGCTGCCGGTCCGGGTGTCGCCGGTGCGGGATCGACGGGTGGCGTGGTGGTGGTCATCGGGTCCTCCTGGTCGATCGGTGGTCGTCATCGACGCTAGGGAGGCTTCCGGCCACTTCCTGTCCGCTGTGACATCGAGGATGGATCCATGGCCAGCACGAGCGCCCGCACCCTTCGCCTCCTCTCCCTGCTGCAGACGCACCGCTTCTGGCCGGGCGCGGAGCTCGCGGGCCGGTTGGAGGTCTCCGAGCGCACGCTGCGCCGGGACGTCGACCGGCTGCGCGAGCTGGGCTACCCGGTCCGTTCCTCGCGGGGGCTCGAGGGCGGCTACCAGCTCGGCTCGGGCGGTGCGCTGCCGCCGCTCGTCGTCGACGAGGAGGAGGCGATCGCCATCGTGGTGGCGCTCGGGCAGACGGCCTCGCTGACCGCCGGCAGCCTCGGCGACGCCACCCTCTCGGCGCTGTCGAAGGTGGTGCAGGTGCTGCCGCCGCGGCTGCGGCGCCGGGCCGAGACGCTGCGGGCGGCCTCGGCGCAGGCCACCTTCCGCGAGGGACCGGAGGTGGCCGCCTCGACGCTGGGAGCGCTGGCCCAGGCGATCCGGGACACCGAACGGGTCCGCTTCGGCTACACCTCCCGCGGCGGCGAGGCGCCCGGCGAGCGCCGTGGCCGGCACGTCGAGCCGCACCATCTCGTCGCGGTGTGGCAGCGCTGGTACCTGCTGGCCTTCGACGTCGAGCGGGCCGACTGGCGCTCCTTCCGGCTGGACCGGATGGGCGAGGTCACCGGGACGAAGGGGCGCTTCCGGCCGCGCGAGGTGCCCGGCGGCGACCCGGTGGAGCATGTGCGCTCGCGGATGTCGCGGCGAGAGCGGGGCGAGCCGACGGTCGTGACCGTCGAGGGCGAGGTCGCGGCCGTGCAGAAGGAGATCGGGCGGTGGGCCAGCGTCGGCGACGCCGGCGTGGGTCGGTGCCGGGTGGAGATCACCCAGACCCCGATGTGGACCGTGCTCACCCTGGGCGCGATGGAACGGGACTTCGTCGTGCAGTCGGCTCCGGACGAGGTCCGGGAGGCGCTGGTGCGGTGGGGGCGGCGCTTCGCCGAGGTCTCGGAGCGGGGGCCGGGCGGCGCGGGCGGGGACGTGTCGTGACCGGCTCTCGCGCTGCGTTACGATGCTCGTCGCGCCCTGGCGACAGGGCCGCGCCGGTGTAGCTCAATGGTAGAGCGCCAGCTTCCCAAGCTGGACACGCGGGTTCGATTCCCGTCACCGGCTCCACGAGATCGCCCACGCTGGCGTTGATCGACCGACGATCAACCAGGTATCGCAGTCACCTGGCGGCATAGTCCGTGTGATCCCGGACCGACTCGAAGTCGCTCTGGCCCAGGTAGTGGCAGTAGGGAGTCTGCGTCCCATCGAATCGGAGTCGGTTGGACCCGGTCCATGCGGCAACTTCGACGTGGCAGTCCGTGTGGTCGCGGACCGCTTCGAGGGCGGGAAGCAGGTCGTTGTCGGACGAGAACAGGATGGCCACGTCGATCTCGTCTGCGATCGCCATCCGCAGCATGTCCACTGCGATCGCGACGTCGATACCCTTCTCAGCGGGTGGTATACCGGGCCAGCCGCGCGGATAGGCGAGGTTGCGACGAGTGAGCTGGATCAACGGCGACCGCCCCCACTCGCTCGCCTGCCGGTCGTTCGCCCTCGCGGCGCCCTCTTGCTTGGAGGGGTTGGGGCGGCCTCTGTAGACACATGCTCGCTCCAGAGCTCCCGCGAACTTCCTGCGTCGCACCAACAGCTGCGCCGCAGCCAGAGGGTGGATGTGACCATCGGCCGGATCCGCAGCGTTATCCAAGAAGCAACGACGCGCCCAACCATGAACGTTCTGGTAGTCGAAGAAGACTCCCACACGCTGCTGCAACGCGTCCCCCAACCCGGCGAAAAAATCCCCGCCAGTCCCGAGGGACGGCGGGGCGTAATACAGCAACGATAACGCGTCGCGCGAGACGCGCAAGCTGAGATGACTCGGGGAACTGCGGCGCTCTCTTTCCCAGCGACAGAAACCCGGTCCGGGCCGCCGGAGAACACCGAGGTGGGCGCCGACGAGCCACCCACACCACGACGACGGCCCGGTGCGCCCCTGCGCGCAGCGGGCCGTCGTGGGTTCTGTGACCCGCGTCAGCGGGGGTCGGGGCAGGACTCCTCGAAGCTCTCGCGCATCTCGTCGTCCATGAAGTCCATGTCGTCCTTCGTCGTGAAGTAGACCTCCAGCTCGCCGCTGTTGCGCTGGATGACCTCGCTCACCTTGTGCTCGGTGTCCGCCTCGGCCTCCGCCTGGGTGAGGTGCGTCCAGTACACGTCGCCCTCCTTCGGGATGACAGGCAGCGAGTAGGTCACGTCGATGTCGATGTCGGCGAGCTTGGCCGCCACCTCCGACAGCGGCTCGTCGTGCATCGACAGGCAGTGCAGCGGGCTGCTCTCCGGGTAGGGGTTCATGGCCGACGTCGCAGGAACGGCGTTGGTTGCGTCCGCGTCGTGGAACTGGAAGACGACGAGGTGCTCCGGCGTCTCCGGGAAGGTCACAGAGACGGCCTCATCCTGAGACGAGTCGGCGTACTCGACGTCCACGCTGCTACCGGGGAAGTCCGGATCGCCGTCGACGTATGCCTGCTCCCACCCCTGGTCCGGCCATCCCTCCGGGTAGCCGACATGGGTGAACCAGAGCATCTGCCAGTCTCCCGGCTGCATCAGCTGGCCGTCGGGCATGAGCTGGATCGGGATGTCCTTGTCCCGGAGCTCCGTATCGATCTTCTCGGCGCTCAGCGCGTCCGACCCGTCGGGGAGCGTGACCTGCACCCGGCCGTCGGCCAGCACCTGCACCGCCTCGGTCGCGCCGTCGCTCGTCACCGATGTGGTGGACGAGCTCGTCCCCGCTGCTGGCCCGATCGCCTCGCCAGACCGGTCCATCACGACGAAGCCCACCGCCGCAGCCGCCATGCCCAGCCCGGCGACGGCCGCGACGGTCGTGGTGGCCCGGCGCCCGCGGCGCCTCCGCCGGTCGTCCAGGCCGAGGGAGGCCCGGGCGGCGGAGGCCTGCTCGGGCGTCGCCCCTGGCACGTCCTCGCGGAAGCCGCGCACCTGCTCCAGCCAGGCCTCGTCGGGGTCGATGCGGGTCTGCTCGTCGCTCATGAGTCCTCCTGCGGGTCCAGCGCGTGGGTGACCGCCCGGCGCGCTCGGTGGAGCCGGGACCGCACGGTCCCGACCGGGATGTCCAGGGCCTGCGCCACCTCGACGTAGGTGAAGTCGGCGTGGGCCACGAGCAGCAGCACGTCCCGGTCTCCCGGGCTCAGCTCGGCCAGGGCCGCGGCCAGCGCCGCCCCCTGGGAGCTGGCGTCGGCCCGGCGCACCGCGGTCTCGGCCGCGTCATGGCCGTGCACCAGCGGATCCACCCCGGTGCGCGCGTAGGCCGTGTAGGCCCGGGCCTCGTCCCGGTGGTGCCGGGAGAGCAGGTTCGTGGCGATTCCGAAGAGCCAGGCGCGCCGGCTCCCCCGCTCCGGGTCGAAGGAGGAGAAGCCCTCCAGCGCCCGGGTGAAGGTCTCGCTGGCCAGGTCCTCGGCCACCGCCTGCGGCACGCGTCGCGCCAGGTAGCGGTAGATCGCCGGGTACTCCCGGTCGAAGACCTCGGCGAAGGCGACCCGGCCGTCCCCGGCCCGCGCCCCCTTCGCGCGGGTCCGGTCGGCCGATCCCCTGCCGATCATCACGGTGCTGCTGCTCACACCCCTACTTGCCCGCAGGCGGCAGGAGGGTTCACGAGCCTCAGGCGGGCGCCTGCTCCTCCTGGCCGCGGTGCCGGTCGAGCTGGCCGCTCTGGTGCCGGTGCCCGAAGGTCTCGTAGCCGAGCACGGTCACCCACGGCACCACCGCCGCGATGGCCACCCCGCCGAGCAGCGAGCCGCCCGAGGCGACGAGGTAGCTGAGCACCATGAGCGCCGCCGAGACCACCAGCAGCCCCAGGTGGTAGGGGTCGGCCACCGGCGCGAAGTAGGTGTAGATGCCGAAGAGCGCCACGAGGAAGAGCGCGATCGGCACGATCATCGATAGGATGACCACCCCGTCGCCGACCTCGGACTCGCCCTCCAGCGCGTAGGCCACGACGTGCAGCCCGGCACCCACCGCGGCCAGGGCGATGTAGATGACGAAGTGGCCGTAGCCCCAGCCGAAGGACTTGCGCGGCTCCAGGTGCAGCCACTGCGCGTGGTCCACCGAGAAGTACGCCCACCACAGGCCGAAGGTCATCACCATCCCGGCCGCGACGACGATCCAGCCCTCGGTGGTGATCTCGCCCTCCGGGCCGAGCGCGGCGCCCAGGGCGGCGACCGTGCCGACCACCCCTTCGCCGAGGGTGATGATGGCCAGCAGCCCGTAGCGCTCGGCGATGTGGTGCGCGTGCCACGGGGTGCTGCCGAACCGGGTCTCGGCGATGACCGGACCGGCGATCTCGACGGCCAGGATCACCGCGAACATCGCCAGCATCGGGCCGACCGCCGGCTGCAGCTGGGAGACGACGACCCAGCCGATCTGGGCCACGGTCAGCGTGGCGACGTAGACCATCGCGGTGCGCCGCCGCGCCGGGTCCTGGCGCGCCGCCCGCAGCCACTGGCAGATCAGCCCGACCCGCATGATGACGTAGCCGATGACCGAGAGCCGCATGTCGACGTGCTCGCCGTGCTCGACGGTCTCGAAGATCCGCGGCACCCCGAGCGCGAAGACGGTGATGCCGATCATCTGCACCATCGCCAGCAGCCGGTAGATCCAGTCGTCGGTGTCGTAGGCCGAGGCGAACCAGGTGAAGTTGATCCACGCCCAGACGATGGAGAAGGTCGCCATGCAGAAGGCGATGACGCCCGCCGAGACGTGGTCCGCGGCCACCGCGTGCGCCAGCTCCTCGCCGGCCACGGCGAAGGAGACGACGAAGACGAGGTCGTAGAGCAGCTCCAGCGCGGTGGCCGCGCGACCGGTCTCGTGCGGGTCGCGCCCGCCCATCGCGGAGATCCGGTGGGAGCGGTCGGAGCCGGGGGCGGGCTTGGGGGTGCAGCGAGGTCACGGCGGAAGTATGCCCCCGCGCCGGTGTGCCTCACATCACCACGGCTCGCCTTGCCAGGGCGACCTGGTCGGCGCACGATGGGACGGATTGGGTAAGCAAGCGCTCACCTACCGGGATCCGTTCCAGCACAAGCGAGGAGAGTCACCCGCATGGGTCACTACAAGAGCAACCTGCGCGACATCGAGTTCAACCTCTTCGAGATGCTCGGCCGCCAGGACGTCCTGGGCGTCGGGGCCTACACCGACGTCGACGCCGACACCGCCCGGGAGATGCTCAAGGAGGTCTCCCGCCTCGCCGAGAACGAGCTCGCCGAGAGCTTCGCCGACGCCGACCGCAACCCGCCGGTCTACGACCCGCAGACGTACTCGGTCACGATGCCCGACTCCTTCACCAAGTCCTACCGGATGTACCAGGAGTCCGGCTTCTGGAGCGTCGACACCCCGGCCGAGCTCGGCGGCACGTCTGCTCCCCCGTCGCTGAAGTGGGCGATGAACGAGATGGTGCTCGGCGCCAACCCGGCCATCGGGATGTACGCGGCCACCTACTCCTTCGCCAACCTGCTCTACCTGCTCGGCAACGAGGACCAGAAGAAGCTCGCCCACTGGATCATCGAGGGCGGCTGGCACTGCACGATGGTGCTCACCGAGCCGGACGCCGGCTCCGACGTCGGCGCCGGCCGCACCCGGGCCACCGACAACGGCGACGGCACGTGGAACGTCGAGGGCGTCAAGCGCTTCATCACCTCGGCCGAGTCGGACATGACCGACAACGTCGTCCACTTCGTCCTGGCCCGCCCCGAGGGCGCCGGACCGGGCACCAAGGGCCTGTCCCTCTTCATCGTCCCGAAGTACCACGTCGACCTCGAGACCGGTGAGCTCGGCGAGCGCAACGGCGCCTACGTCACCAACGTCGAGAAGAAGATGGGCCTGAAGGTCTCGACGACCTGCGAGGTCACCTTCGGCGAGCAGGGCCCGGCCACCGGCACCCTCTTCGGCGACGTGCACGACGGCATCGCGCAGATGTTCCGGGTCATCGAGCACGCCCGGATGCTCGTGGGCACCAAGGCGATCGCCACCCTCTCCACCGGCTACCTCAACGCGCTGGAGTACGCCAAGGAGCGTGTCCAGGGCGCCGACATGACCACCCCGGCCAAGGACGCCCCGCGGGTGACGATCACCCACCACCCGGACGTGCGCCGCAGCCTCATGCTGCAGAAGGCCTACGCCGAGGGCCTGCGCGCGCTGGTGCTCTACACCGCCAGCCAGCAGGACACCGTGGACGCCGAGCAGAAGGCCACCGGCGCCGAGGAGATCGCCGCCGACTCCCCCGCCGCGATGGCGAACAAGGTCAACGACCTGCTGCTGCCGATCGTCAAGGGCCTGGGCTCCGAGCGCGCCTGGGTGCTGCTGGGCACCGAGTCGCTGCAGACCTTCGGCGGCTCCGGCTTCCTCCAGGAGTACCCGATCGAGCAGTACGTCCGGGACGCCAAGATCGACACCCTCTACGAGGGCACCACGGCGATCCAGGGCCAGGACTTCTTCTTCCGCAAGATCGTCCGCGACCAGGGCGCCGCGCTGGGCCACCTGGCCGAGCAGATCGGCGCCTTCGCCGCCGACGGCGAGGCGCAGGGCGGGGCCCTGTCGGCCGAGCGGGCGCTGCTGGCCCGGGGCCTGGAGGACGTCCAGGGCATGCTCGGGTCGATGTTCGAGGCGCTCATGGCCTCCGACCCGACGAACGACGGCGACGTGCGCAACCTCTACAAGGTCGGACAGAACACCACCCGCTTCCTGCTCGCCGCCGGCGACCTCGTCGTCGGCTGGCTGCTGCTGCAGCAGGCTGCGGTCGCGCACGAGGCGCTGCAGGCCGGCGCCTCGGAGCGGGACACCGACTTCTACACCGGCAAGATCGCCGCCGCCCGCTTCTTCGCCAGCCAGGTGCTGCCGCGCCTGGCCGCCGAGCGGGCGATGGCCGCGGCCACCGACAACTCCCTCATGGACGTGCCCGAGTCGGCCTTCTGAGCCGGGTCCACCGCCCCCTCCCCCCGGGGGCACGGCGAAGGGGCGGGCCGCCAGCTGGCGGTCCGCCCCCTTCGTCGTGCTGATGGCCCTCGGCGCGCTCGGCGGCGAGGGCCCGACCCGACCTCAGTACCGGTCGCGGTCGACGTAGCCCTGGTTGTTGTAGCCGTTGTTGTAGCCGTTGCCGCTGCTGTAGGTGTTGCTGCTGCGACGACGGCGGTCCATGAAGAGGCTCAGACCGATCGCCACGAGGCCGAGCAGGATGGCGATCCAGCCGATGGCCGTGAGGTCGATGCCGGCGATGACCTGGTCACCGGTGTAGGCGAAGACCAGGACGAGGCCGACGAGCAGCAGGAAGATCCCGACGCCGATGTACATGTGGGTGGACTCCGATCTCCGGCGCGTGGGCCGGTCCGGGGGGCAAGCCTAGCGAGCCCGCGCGGTCACAGCCGGTCGGTGCTCTCCCGCGGGTCCACCCGATCGGCCTTCTCGTGCCGACCGCGCGGGTCGTCGACGTCGGTCCGGGCGGGCAGCCGCGGGTGCACCCCGCGCCCCTTGCGGGGACGGTCGAGCAGGAAGAAGCCGATCAGCATGAGGATGCTGAAGACGACGATGAAGATCCAGAAGAGGGCCTCACCACCCATGCCGGCTCCTTGTCTCGGGCGGGTGCGTACCCCTCCACCCTAGCCGCGCGACACGCGGCACCGGCTGCACCGGAGCAGTGAGTCACATGAGTAACACTGGCCTCACCCCTACCATCTGTCGACGACCCTGACACTGGAGCTCCCATGCGCCTGCCGTCCCGCCGCGTCCTGATCGCCCCCGCCCTGGCCGGTGGCGTCGCCCTCGCGGGCACCCCGGTCGCCCTGGCCGCGCCCGCCGACACGTCCGCTCGCACCACCGCTGCCGCCACGTCCGCCGCCACCTCTGCCACCCCCGCCACCGCCGCCGCCCCGGCGTCGACGACCCGCGCCGCCGCCCGCTACGAGTCGGTGGTCAACCTCACCGTGAAGCCGATGTGGAGCGGGGCCAACGAGCAGCTCTTCATCGACGGCGAGGTCTACGACGGCCGCAACTACCGGCCGCTGACCGGGCGCCGGATCGTGCTGCAGTCCCGGATCAAGGGCACCTCGACGTGGCGCAACCTGGCGATCAAGGAGTCCAACAACAACGGCGCCTTCCGGCACATCCGGCGCGCCGACCGCTCCCGCGACTACCGCGCCATCTACAGCGGCAACTCGTGGTTCCAGTCCGACCAGAGCGGCTGGCAGCGCCAGACCACGCACGACGGGATCAAGGTGCGCACCAGCGCCCGGCTCTACGAGATCGGCAGCGGCTCGGCCGTGCGGGGTCGGCTGACCCAGCTGTGGTCGAGCACGGTCAAGCCGCTGAAGGGGGCCAACGTCACCATCGAGGCGCGCCGCCCCTACGGCACCTACTGGTTCACCGCGGGCAGCACCAAGACCAACCACAACGGCTACTACACGTGGAACACCTCGATCGAGCCGCAGCAGTGCTACCGCTACCGGGCGATCTACAAGGGCAACTACAAGTACGCCGCCAAGAGCAAGATGGTCTACTGGAGCAGCTGCTCCTGACCCGGACCGACCGGCCCGGCCCCCGCCATGAGGGGCGGGGCCGTCGTCGTTCCTCGGGCGCCTGACCCGAGGCGTCTCGCGTCAGCGGCGCGGCATCTGCTGCAGGCGCTCGTTGTAGGCGGCCAGCTCGGCGTCCCCGTCCCGGTCCGCCCGCCGGTCCCGACGTCGGGTCTCCCGGTCGTCCTGGCGCATCCAGCGCAGCGCCACCGCGATCGCCAGCACCAGCGTCGGCACCTCGCCAAGCCCCCAGGCGATGGCACCGCCGTTCTGCTGGTCCTCCAGGGCGTCCGGTGCCCACGGCAGCCCGAGCCGCTCGAAGAAGCCGTCGGCCAGCAGGGTCTCGCTGTCGGTGAGGGTCACCCCGAAGAAGGCGTGGAAGCTGATCGTCACGAAGAGCACGACGAGCAGCGCCAGCGGCGACCAGCGCACCGGCCCCGGGTCGATCCCGATGAGCACCCAGGTGAAGACGTAGCCGCTGAGCAGGAAGTGCACGATCATCAGCACGTGCCCGGTGTGGGTGCTCAGCGCCAGCTCGAAGAGCGGGCTGTAGTAGAAGATCGCCAGGCTGAAGAAGAAGATCGACGCGGCCACGGCCGGGTTGGCCAGCACCTTGAGATAGCTGCTGTGGACCATGGCGAGCAGCAGCTCACGCGGGCCGAGGGTCTTGTCCCGCCGGGCCGGCAGCGCCCGCAGCGCGAGGGTGACCGGCGCTCCCGGGACGAGGAACAACGGCGCGATCATCGCGATGCCCATGTGTCCGACCATGTGCCAGGAGAAGAGCACCTTGCCGTAGATCCCGGGGGCGCCGGAGGTGAAGTAGACCAGCACCGCCCACCCGAGGACCCAGCTGATCGTGCGCAGCACCGGCCAGGCGTCGCCGCGCCGGCGCAGCCGCAGCACCCACCGCAGGTAGACCAGACAGGCGATGACCGCGACGGTCAGCCACAGCCAGTCGATCTGCCAGCTGGTCAGCCACGCCCCGGCCTCGGGGGCCCCGGGGTCGGGGTAGCCGGTGAGGTCGTAGACCAGGGACCGCTCCGGACCCTCGGCCGCGTTCTCCGGCGTCGGGGTGCGCGATACGGCCACCCCGGCCCCGGTGGCCAGGCCCATGACCGCGATCTCTCCGACCGCGAGCCGGACGAAGGCGGTGGCGCTGCGACCGCCCTCCTCCAGGGTGGCGATGATCCGGGAGCGGTGCCACCAGCCGGCGACGCCGAGCAGGACCGCGGCCACGGTCTTGATCCCGAGGATCGCTCCGTAGGCGGAGACGAAGGCCTCGACGGCACCCAGGTTCACCCAGGAGACGAGCAGCCCCGAGGCGACGAGCAGCGCGTAGCACCAGCCGGCGATGCTCGAGTAGCGCCGCACCGAGACGACCAGGTGGGCGCCCAGCTGCGGGCGCACGGCGACCAGCGCCACGAGGCCACCGATCCAGGTGGTCGCGGTGAGCAGGTGCACGGCGAGAGCGTTCACGCCGGTCATGTGATCCACGCTGGAGGCGGTGTGACCGGCCAGCGCCAGCGGCATGAGCGCCAGCCAGGCGAGCAGCGTCAGCCAGACCATGGCCCCCTTCGTCCGTGCGGAGAGGGCGCCGGCGGCCACGACGGCGACGACGAGCGTGGAGAGGATCTGCGCCCGGGTGCTCTCCAGGCTCCAGGCGAAGGCGAGGAGCTGGTCGACGAAGCCGGGTTCGCCCAGCGGCAGGCCGGCCAGGTCGGCGAAGCCGACCGGGACCAGGGCCAGGCCGGCGACCAGCCAGACCAGCGCGCTCGCCCCGGCCAGCCGGGCCAGCGAGCGGCGGCGGTCGGTGCGGGTGGTCTCCGGGACGACCACCCCGCCGATGACGAGCGCGCCGATGGTCACCGTGGCCGCGGCGTCGTGCACCACGCGCAGCAGCGGGATGCCCCAGCGCACCTCCGGCCCCGGGTCGCCCAGGGCGAGCGGGGTCACTGCGCCGCTGAGCGCGGCGATCAGCCCGGTGGTCAGCACCGCGACGATCACCAGCACCGCGGTGGGCAGCGGATCGAGCCGGTGGCTGCGCCGGGCCGGGGTCTCCCGGCGGGCGCGGGCAGGGGCTGCGCTCATGCCCACAAATGTAGGTGCCGGGCGGCGGCGGACCGTCACGGGGCGCCGCGCTGAGACCCGCACGAGGTCCCGCCGGAGGGGGCGACGGGCTGGAAGACTGCGCAGCACGCCACCGAAGGGACGAGCATGACCTCGCGACGGACCACCCTGCTCACCGCCGTGCTCGGGACCGGGCTGCTCGCCGTGGCGAGCGCCCCCGCCCTGGCCGCGCCCTCGCCGGGAGCGCCGGGGACCAGCGGCGCCGACAGCGAGCTGACGATGCTGTGCGACGGGGTCGGCGAGGACGTGCTCACCATCACCGGCGACCTGTCCGCCGGCGGGTCGATGAGCTTCGAGCAGCGCGGCCTGAGTGTGGTCGGCAGACCCGGCTTCACCGGCACCGACGCCGACGGGGACCGGGTCGTCGTCGAGCCCACCGGAGAGGGAGTGACCTGCTCCGCGCGCAGCACCAGCACCGCGGGATCGCTGGCGGAGCTGCTGCCCGCGCGGCAGGCCGACCAGGCCGACGCCGACGGACAGGTCGAGGGGCGGCTGACCGTCACCGCGGAGGTCGACGCCGACGCGGTCGCTGCCGCGGCGCCCCGCCAGGACACCCGCTCGGCAGCCGCCGCGGCTCTCCCCTTCGAGGCGGAGGTGCGTCGCTACCTGGCCAGCCGACCCGGCGCGGTCGGGGTGGCGGTGCGCCTGCCCGGCACCGGGGAGTCATGGACCTACACCAAGACCAGCGCCCGCAACGTCACGGCGAGCATCGTCAAGGTCGAGATCATGGCCGCGGTGATGATGCGCGCCCAGGACGCGGGGCGCTCGCTGACCAGCTGGGAGCGCTCGAAGATCGAGCCGATGATCCGCACCAGCGACAACGCGGCCACCACCGACCTCTTCAACAGCCTCGGCGGGCGGGCCGCGCTGGACCGGGCCTCGGACCGGCTGGGGATGGACGCCACCTACGCCGACACCGGCGGCCGCTGGGGGCTGACGACGACCACCGCGCTGGACCAGACCACCCTCATGGAGCACTTCGCCCGGCCCACCGGCACGCTCAGCTACAGCAACCGGACCTACGGGCTGCGGATGATGCGCTCGGTCAGCAGCGCCCAGGACTGGGGCGTGACCGCCGGCCCGCCGAGCGGCCAGGTCGCGGTCAAGAACGGCTGGCTGCCGCGCACCGACGGCTGGCACGTCAACAGCATCGGCTGGCAGAGCTACGGCGAGGCCGACTACACCATCGGGGTGCTCACCCACGACGACCCGGGCGCGATGAGCACCCAGATCTCGACGATCGAAGGGGTCTCCCGGATCGTCTGGCGCAACCGGCTCGCCCTGCTCGAGGCCACCGAGCCGGAGCCGCGCGGGCGCTCCGGCGACCTCGACGGCGACGGCCGGGTGGACCTGGGCAGCGTCTCCGCCGGCGGCTACCTCTACGTGCACCGCGGCGACGGCAGCGGCGGCTTCGCCACCCGCCGGGCGATCAAGCCCGGGCTCGGCAGCTACACCTGGTTCGGCAACGCCGGCGACGTCAACCGGGACGGACGCAGCGACGTGCTGGCCCGCGACGGGGACGGCGTGATGCGGCTGATGTACTCCACGAGCTCCGGCGGGCTGACCTACGCCAAGGCGCTGCGTCCCTGGTTCGCCTCCTACACCGACCTGGCCGGCGGCTACGACGTGGACGGCGACGGGAACCTCGACCTGCTCGGCCGGCTGCCCGGCGGCGAGGTCGTCCGCTTCGAGCTCACCGACGAGGGCGAGCTGACGAAGGCGGGGTCGATGGGCAGCCCGGTCCGCTGGTACCCGGAGATCGACCTCGTCGGTGACGTGAACGGTGACGGCCGCGCGGACCTGCGTGGCCGGGCCACCGGCGGGCGGATGCGCACCTGGACCGCCGGGGCGTCGTCGTTCGCGACGACCAGCGCCACCTCGACCGGCTGGGACCGCTACGGCCTCGTCGGCTCCCCCGGCGACCTCAACGGCACCGCCAGCCGGCAGGACGACGTCATCGCCGCCTCTCCCTACGGCAGCGCCGTCGACCTCTACTACGGGACCGGCAGCGGCGGCACCTCCGGCCCGGTCCCCACCGGTGCCTCGCTCACCGGGATGGAGCACCTGCTGTGACCGGCTCGTCGACGGCGCGGCCGGGTGCCCGCGGCCGAACTGGGCTGGTGGCGATCCTCCGGTACCTGCTGACTGCCCCCGTCTGAACCCTGACCTTGCGCAACTTCCCGGGCAGCTGTGAAGGGGGTCCAGAGCGTGCCCGGGCGAACGCGAAGGGGGCCGCCGTTGGCCCTGGTGGACGCCGAGCGTGATCGGTACGCCACGGAGTGGTTACTAGTTCCTCGGAACCCTTCCCTTCCCTGAACCGCTCGGCCAAGGTGGCTTCGGGCGCCGACGCCACCGCGCCGCAGGATCGACCCGGGAGGAACCGATGAAGAAGGTCTTGTCCGCCATCTCTGCGCTGGCGGTCGCCGGCAGCGGGGGTGCGGTGCTCTCCACGAGCGCCGACGCCGCCCCGTCAGCGGCCCAGGCGCCCTCGGCCGCGACCGGCCCCGTCGCGCCCGACGCGCGCGTGCACAGCTACACCCCGCCCGCGATCGACTGGGGTCAGTGCGACGACCTGCGGCTGCAGGACGCCGGCGCCCAGTGCGGCATGGTCACCGTGCCCCTGGACTACAACCGCCCCTCCGGCCAGAAGATCCAGCTGGCGATCTCCAAGATCGACGCCGACCCCAACGAGACCTACCAGGGCGCCGTGCTGGTCAACCCCGGTGGCCCGGGCGGCTCCGGCCTGTCCCTCTCCCGGCTCGGCGGCTGGGTGCCGGACAACGCCGGCGCCGGCTACGACTGGATCGGCTTCGACCCGCGCGGCGTGGGCAGCTCGGTCCCGGCGCTGAGCTGCGACCCCGACTTCTTCGCCCCCAACCGCCCCTACTACTCCCCCAACAACACCGAGCGGCTGCGCGCCTGGACCGCCAAGACCCGGCAGTACGCCAGCGACTGCGGCGCGGCCAACGCCGAGATGCTGCCGCACATGCGCAGCTCGAACACGGTCTACGACATGGAGTCGATCCGTAAGGCGCTCGGCCGGTGGAAGCTCAACTTCTACGGCTTCTCCTACGGCACCCACATCGCCCAGATCTACGCCAGCAAGTACCCGCACCGGGTGCGTCGCTTCGTCCTCGACGGCGTGGTCAACACCGGCAAGTCCTGGTACGACGCCAACCTCGACCAGAACCTCGCCTTCGAGGAGTCGATGCGCGCCTGGTGGGAGTGGATCGCCGAGAACGACGACACCTACGGCCTGGGCACCACCGGCGCCGAGGTGCGGCGCGAGTGGTACCGGCAGCGGGCCCGGCTGGCCAACTGGCCGCGCGAGGGCATGGGTCCCTCGGAGTGGACCGACGTCTTCCTCTCCGCCGGCTACTACGTCTACGACTGGGACTACCTCGCCTCGGTCTTCGTCGCCGCCTCGCAGGACAGCGACTTCGGCCCGGCGATCGACGAGTACGCCTCGGCGAACCCCTCCGAGCCCGGCTCGGACAACGGCTACGCGACCTACCTGGCGACCGAGTGCACCGACTCGCCGTGGCCGGCCAGCTGGGCGCAGTGGAGCAAGGACGGCTGGCGCACGCACCGGGCCGCCCCCTTCGAGTCCTGGGGCAACATGTGGTTCAACAACCCGTGCCGGGTCTGGCCCACCGACTCCGGACCGCGGGTCTACGTCAACGGCTCCAAGGCCCCGGCCATGCTGCTGATCGCCGAGACCAAGGACGCGGCGACCCCCTTCAGCGGGGCTCTGGCGACCCGTCAGCGGTTCCCGAAGTCCGTGCTCATCGAGGGCAAGGACGGCTCGACGCACAGCGGCTCGCTCTCCGGCGTGGACTGCGTCGACGACCGGGTCGCCGCGTACCTCAAGAGCGGGACGCTGCCCTCGCGACAGGCCGGCAACACCTCCGACGTCGAGTGCGAGCCGGTGCCGCCGCCGACCCCGACGTCGCCGGACGCCCGTGCCGGTGCGCAGAGCAAGGGCCTGGAGAACCGCGAGCTGCGGGAGATCATCAACGAGGCCCGCGCCTTCTGACGCGGACGAGATGACGAAGGGGGTGCGGCCGGCCGCACCCCTTCGTCATGTCCTCGTGCCCGGGTCGAGGCGCCGCGTGCCTCCATCGGGAGCAGGCCTCTCGCGGGTGGAGGTATCCCCACGCGCCGGGGCGCGTGCCCTCACCTCCACCGGCGAAGTGAGGGCGCAACTGCCCGGGCAAATCACCTCCCCCGCGCAACTGCCCGGGCAAATCACCTCCCCCCGCGCAACTGCCCGGGCAAATCACCTCCCCCTGCGCAACTGCCCGGGCAAATCACCGCTCGCCGCGCAACTGCCCGGGCAATTTCGGCCTCCCCTGCGCAACTGCCCGGGTAGTTGCGCAGGGGGCCTGGGGCCTGCGGGTGCTCCTCGACCTCAGGCCCAGAGGAAGGCCTGGCCCGGGTCGCGCAGCAGCGCGGCCAGGTCGGCGAGGACCTTCGAGCCGAGCTCGCCGTCGACCAGCCGGTGGTCGAAGGACATCGCCAGCTGGGTGACCCAGCGCGGCTCTATCGTCTCCACCCCGTCCCGCTCGACCACCCAGGGGGTGCGCCGGACCGCGCCGAAGGCGATGATCGCCGCCTCCCCCGGGTTGAGGATCGGGGTGCCGGTGTCGACGCCGAAGACACCGACGTTGGTGATGGTGATCGTGCCGCCGGCCAGGTCGGCCGGCGGGGTGCGCCCGGCCCTCGCGGTCGCGGTGAGCTCGCCGAGGGAGACCGCGAGCTCGTGCAGGCCCATCCGGTCGGCCGCCTTGATGTTGGGCACGATCAGCCCGCGGTCGGTCGCCGCCGCGATGCCGAGGTTGACGTCGCGCAGGTAGGCGATCTCCTGGGCGTCCTCCTCCCAGCGGGCGTTGACCTCCGGGTGCCGCCGGATCACCAGGCACAGCGCCCGGGCGAGCACCAGCAGCGGGCTGACCTTGACGTCGGCGAAGGCGCGGTCGGCCTTGAGCCGCTCGACGAGGTCCATCGTGGCGGTGCAGTCCAGGGTGACGAACTCGGTGACGTGCGGCGCGGTGAAGGCGGAGGAGACCATCGCCTGCGCCGTCATCTTGCGCACGCCCTTGATCGGCACCCGGGTCTCGGCCGGCGCCTCGCCGGCGCCACCCGAGGTGGCCGGCTGGGCGACGGACCCGTTCCCCGCGCCGCTAGCGGCACCGGCCCCGGCGGCCGCCGACTCGACGTCCTCCCGGGTGACCACCCCGCCGTCCCCGCTCGGCGCGACCTGGGACAGGTCGACGCCGAGGTCCTTGGCCAGCTTGCGCACCGGCGGCTTGGCCAGCGCCCGGGCCTGCTCGCCGGACAGGCTCGCCCCGCCGGCAGCACCGGCAGGCTGCGGCCCGGCGGCGGGAGCGGCCGAGGCTGGTGCGGGGGACGATGAGGCAGGAGCGGTCTCGGCGGCGGGCGCGGCGGAGCCGCCCGACCCAGCGGAGCGACGCCGTCGCCGCGGGGAGCCGGACTCCTTCGCGCCGTAGCCGACGAGGTTGGGCACGGCCCCTTCGCTCTCGGCGGCGCCGTCGTCCGCGCCGCCCTCACCCGACCCGCCGGACGAGGCAGCGTCGGAGCCGCCGGAGGGTGCCCCGCCGCCCTCGGCGGTCTCCACGGCGATGATCGGCGAGCCGACCTCGACGGTGTCGCCCTCGGCGGCGAGCAGCTCGGCCACGGTCCCGGCGAAGGGGATGGGCAGCTCGACGAGCGACTTGGCGGTCTCCACCTCGACGACGACGTCGTTGACCGCGACGGTGTCCCCGGCGGCCACCCGCCAGGTGACGATCTCGGCCTCGGTCAGACCCTCGCCGGGGTCGGGCAGGTTGAAGTGCTGGATGCTCACGCGGACTCCTCGGTGCGGTCGGTCTGGGTGCTGTCTCGCCTGCGGTCGGTACGCATGCGGTCAGTACCCGAGGGAGCGGTCGACGGCGTCGAGCACCCGGTCGACCGAGGGGAGGAACTCCTCCTCGAAGCGGCTCGGCGGGTAGGGGATGTCGTACCCGCCGACCCGCAGCACCGGCGCCTCGAGGTGGTAGAAGCAGTCCTGCTGCACCCGCGCCGCGAGCTCGGCGCCGAGCCCGAGGAAGGTCTGCGCCTCGTGCACCACGACCGCGCGTCCGGTGCGCCGCACCGAGTCGGTGATCGTCGGCACGTCCAGCGGGCTGAGCGTGCGCAGGTCGACGACCTCCAGGCTGGTGCCCTCCTCGGCGGCCGCGTCGGCCGCCTGCAGGCAGGTCTTGACCATCGGGCCGTAGCACAGCAGCGTCAGGTCGCTGCCGGAGCGGGCGACCCGGGCCTGGTGCAGCCCGAGCTCGGGGCCGGCGTCGACGTCGATCTCCTCCGGCGAGCGCTCGTGGTAGCGGCGCTTGGGCTCGAAGAAGACCACCGGGTCGTCGCTGGCGATCGCCTGCTGGATCATCCAGTAGGCGTCCGGCGCGGTGGCGCAGCTGACCACCCGCAGCCCGGCGGTGTGCGCGAAGTAGGCCTCGTTGGACTCGCTGTGGTGCTCCACGGCGCCGATGCCGCCGCCGCACGGGATGCGGATGACGATCGGCAGCCTCAGGTGACCCAGCGAGCGGTAGTGCATCTTGGCGACCTGGCTGACGATCTGGTCGAAGGCGGGGTAGACGAAGCCGTCGAACTGGATCTCCACCACGGGCCGGTAGCCGCGCAGCGCCAGCCCGACGGCGGTGCCGACGATGCCGGACTCGGCCAGCGGGGTGTCCATCACCCGGTGCTCGCCGAAGTCCTTCGCCAGCCCCTCGGTGATCCGGAAGACGCCGCCCAGGGTGCCGACGTCCTCCCCCATGACGAGCACCTTGTCGTCCTGCTCCATCGCTGCCCGCAGGCCCGCGTTGAGCCCCTTGGCGAGGCTCGGTCGGTTCGTGGCCATCAGACCGCCTCCTCCTCGAAGCCCGCCTGGTAGGCGAGGAACTGCTCCCGGTTCGCCGCCACCGCGGGGTGCTCGTCGACGTAGACGTCGTCGAACATCGTCACCGGGTCGGGGTCCGGCATCTCCTGGCAGGCCTTGCGCACCCGGGCCGCGATCTCGTCGGCCTCGGCGTCCACGGCGGCGAAGAACTCGGCGTCGCCGTGCCCCTTCTCCTCCATGAAGCCGCGCATCCGGGCGATCGGGTCCTTGTGCTTCCAGATCTCGACCTCGGCCTCGTTGCGATACTTGGTCGGGTCGTCGGAGGTGGTGTGCGCGCCCATCCGGTAGGTGTAGGCCTCGATGAGCGTCGGGCCCTGCCCGGCCCGGGCGGCGTCGAGCGCGGACTTGGCGACCGCGTAGGTGGCCAGCGGGTCGTTGCCGTCGACGAGCACCCCGGGGAAGCCGAAGCCGCGCGCCCGCTGGTACGGCGGGATGATGAACTGGCGCTCGTTGCCCTCGGAGATCGCCCACTGGTTGTTCTGGACGAAGAAGACTACCGGCGCCTGGGTGACCGCGGCGAAGACGAGCGCCTCGTTGAAGTCGCCCTGGGCGGTCCCGCCGTCACCGGTGAAGGCCATCACCGCGGCGTCCCGGTCGGGGTCGCCGGTGCCCATGTCACCGTCCGCCTTGATCCCCATCGCGTAGCCGACGCCGTGCAGCATCTGGTTGCCGATGACGATCGTGTAGAGGTGGAAGTTGTTCTCGTTGGAGTCCCAGCCGCCGTGGTTGACCCCGCGGAAGAGGCCGAGCAGGTTCTCCGGCGGCACCCCGCGGCACCAGGCGACGCCGTGCTCGCGGTAGCCGGGGAAGGCGTAGTCCTGGGGGCGCAGCGCGCGACCGGCCCCGACCTGGGCGGCCTCCTGGCCCAGCAGCGAGGGCCACAGGCCGAGCTCACCCTGACGCTGCAGCGCGTGCCCCTCGGCGTCGATCCGGCGCACCAGCACCAGGTCGCGGTAGATCGTCCGGGCGTCCGCGGAATCGAGGTCCTCAACGATCTGCGCGTACGGGGCGTTGGTCTCGTTGGTGGCCAGCCGGGTGCCCTCGGCGTCGACGAACTGGACCATCTCGGGGTTGTCGTCGGCGAAGTGCCCGGTGATCCGGGACGGGGGGGTCGGCCCGGCGCCGGGTGACGGCTCGAAGGCGCCGGCCATATCGGCCTTGGCCTCCGCGTGTCCGGCGACGTCGTTGTCGCTCACGTTCTCTCCCTTCGTCCGGGCCGCGAGGGATCGCCCATGACCCGGGTGCGGTGGCGCGCGCTCCGGGCGGTGTGGTCCGGAGCACACGAGGTGACCTCACCGTACCGGACCCGTCTCGCGGGTTGAGACGGGTCCGGCGTGATCGTGACCGGAGCGTCCAGCCGGGAGGGCCCGTCGGTGCGGGAAGGGGAGGGCCCGTCAGTGCGGGAAGGCGGTCGCCACCTCGACGAGCCGGTCGTTGGCCTCGGGCTCGCCGATGGTCACCCGCACCCCTTCGGTGCCGTAGGGGCGCACCACGAGCCCGGCGGCGTCGCAGGCGGCGACGAGGTCGGGGGTCGCCTCGCCGACCGGGAACCACACGAAGTTCGCCTGGCTCGGCGGCAGGTCCCAGCCCGCGGCGCGCAGCGCCTCGAGCACCCGGGTGCGCTCGCCAACCAGCTCGCGCACCCGGGCGGCGAGCTCGTCGCCGGCCTCCAGCGAGGCCACCGCGGCCACCTGTGCCAGCGAGCTGACGCCGAAGGGGACGGCGGTCTTGCGCAGCGCCCCGGCGACCTCCGGCGGGGCGGCCGCGTAGCCGACCCGCAGCCCGGCCAGCCCGTACGCCTTGGAGAAGGTGCGCAGCAGGGCCACGTTGTCGTGCGCCCGCAGCAGGGCCAGCCCGTCCACCGGGTCGTCGCCCTCGACGAACTCCAGGTAGGCCTCGTCGACGACGACGAGCACGTCGTCGGGCACCCGGGCCAGGAAGTCCTCCAGCTCGGTCTGGGTGACCGCCGTGCCGGTGGGGTTGTTCGGGGTGCACACGAGCACCATCCGGGTGCGCTCGGTGATCGCCTCGGCCATCGCGTCCAGGTCGTGCCGGTGCTGCGCGGTCAGCGGCACCGGGACCGGGACCGCGCCGGCGACGGTGACGACGATCGGGTAGGCCTCGAAGGAGCGCCAGGCGAAGACCACCTCGTCGCCGGCGTCGCAGGTGGCCTGCACGAGCTGGCCGAGCACCCCGACGCTGCCGGTCCCGGTGGCCACCGTCGTGGGGTCGACACCGAGGTGCGCGGCGATCGCCTCGGTGAGCGCGGACACCGACATGTCCGGGTAGCGGTTCATCAGCCCGGCGTGCTCGCGCACCGTCTCCAGCACGCTGGGCAGCGGCGGGTAGGGGTTCTCGTTGGAGCTGACCTTGTAGACGGTCAGGTCCGCGCGGGCGGCCGCCGGCTTGCCGGCGACGTAGGCGGGCAGTGCGTCGAGGGCGGCGCGCAGGCGGACGGGGCTCATGCCGGCCACCCTAGCCAGCGACGAGCACCCGGCGCCCCGGGCAGGTCAGGCGCGGCGGTCGTCCGCGTCCGGCTCCGGCAGCACGAGGTTGAGGATCATCGAGACGATGGTGATGATCAGCGCCGCGAGGACCGCGTCCCAGAAGAACTCGTCGATGGTGAAGTCCAGCCCCAGCGGGTCGGAGATCCACTCGGTGATCTGCAGCATGAAGGCGTTGACGACGAAGGTGAACAGCCCCAGCGTGAGGATGATCAGCGGGAAGGAGAAGAAGGTGGCGATCGGCTTCACGATCGCGTTGATCACCCCGAAGATCAGGGCCACCAGGACGATCGTGGCGAACTGCGAGGCGAAGGTGGTCTGACCGTCCGCCAGGCGCACCCCGCTGACCATCCAGGCGGCCACCCACAGAGCGACACCGTTGACCGCGGTCCTGATGAGGAAGTTCGTCATGGGGCCAGTGTGGCAGCACCCAGGCACGGCGTGAGGCTGACCACACCGGTGGCCGTGCCGCCGTCGGGTGTGGTCACCTAGGTCGGTCGAGGACGACCGAGCATGCCGGGAGGGGATCACCGATGGCTCTGGGCAGGACCCGTGGCACGCACGCCCGCCGACCCGAGCGGGGACGCCTGCTCCCGCTGCTGATCGCCGCCGTGGTGGTCCTCGCGCTCGTGGTCGTCGCCGGCCTGGCGCTGCGCGGGGGCGACGACGAGAGCGCCTCCGGCTGCGACGGGGGCCCGCTGACCGTGGCCGCCAGCCCGGAGATCGCCCCGACCGTCGAGCAGGTGCTGGACGGCCTCGCCGAGGACGAGGACGCCGGCGGGTGCACCGACTTCACGGTGCGCGCGGTGAGCTCGGCCCAGGCGGCCACCGAGATCAGCGACGGCCGTGCCCCGGACGTGTGGATCCCGGACAGCTCCACCTGGGTGGACAAGGTCGAGGTCGGCGACGGCAGCGGCGGGTGGACCGAGGGCCCCTCGATCGCCCGCTCCCCGATCGTGCTCGCGGTGGGCGGCGACGCCGCCGACGACGCCTCGCTCACCTCGTGGAGCAGCCGGCTGACCAACGACGACGACCTGCGGATGGCCAACCCCGACTCCGACACCGCCAGCCGGCTCGCCTACCACGCCAGCCGGATCGGCGAGCCCGAGCGGCTCGGTCTGCAGACCGGCGGGCGACTGATCTTCCTCTCCCGCTTCGCCGCCCCGTCGGTCAACGCGCTGCTCGACTCCTACGCCCAGGAGCCCGCCGAGGCCGACCCCTTCCCGGCCTCGGAGCAGCGGATCTTCGCCTTCGCCGAGGAGCACGGCGACACCGAGCCGCTGCACGCGGTGATGCCCGAGACCGGCACCCTCGCCCTGGACTACCCGTGGATCAGCAGCCCGGACCTGACCGGCGAGCGCCGCGACGCCGCCGAGCAGGCCCGGACCGCCTTCGGCTCGACGCAGACCCGCGACCTGCTCACCGAGGCCGGCTTCCGCAGCTCCGACGGTCGTGGCGGGCCGGAGATCGCCGAGCAGGAGCCCGCCGCCCTCGACGAGCTGGAGCCGCTGACCCGGCAGGAGCGGCTGGCCGCGGTCGAGCAGTGGGACATCCTGCGCACCGACATCCGGATGCTGGCGCTCATCGACGTCTCCGGCTCCATGGAGTGGGACAGCCCGACCCCGGGGATGGCCCGCTGGGAGGTCACCCAGGGCGCGCTGCTGCAGGGCATCGGCATCCTGCCGGCCGGCAGCCAGGTCGGCGGCTGGGCCTTCTCCAGCGACATCGGGGGCGAGGGCCAGGACTGGCAGGAGCTGGCGCCGGTGCGGCGGCTCGACGAGAGCGTCGGCTCGGGCACCCAGCGGGACCGGCTGGAGCGCCTGGTCTCCGACGGGGGCGAGCTCATCGAGGGCGACACCGGGCTCTACGACAGCGTCTGGGCGGCCTACCAGGAGATGCAGGACAGCTACGACGAGGACTACGTGAACTCGATCGTCGTCTTCACCGACGGCGAGAACGACGACCCCAACGGCGGCCTGTCGCTGAACCAGCTGCTGGACCGGATCGACGAGGGCTACGACCCCGAGCGGCCGGTGCGGATCATCACCATCGGCATGGGCGAGGCGGACGCCTCGGCGCTGCAGCAGATCTCCGACGAGTCCGGCGGTACCTCCTACATCGCCGAGACCCCGGACGACATCGAGCGGGTCTTCGTCGAGGCCCTGCTGGCCCGCACCGGCTGATCCGGCGCGTCACGAACGGGTGACGAGACCGGGACCGCTCTGCTCACCGGGGCGTCGGTGGTGGCACCATGTCCCGATCGTGGGCGCGACCGCGCCCCTCGGAACTCCTGGAGGATCCCATGCGTCGCGCCCCCGTGGCTCTCGTCGCCTCGCTCGCCCTCGGTGCTGCCACCATCACCGGGTGCGGCTCCGACTCCCTCGACGAGGGCGGCGGCTCCGGCGAGGGCTCCAGCTCGTCCGGCAGCGGCGAGGTCGAGGTCTCGGTCAACCAGGAGCTGGCCGACCAGGTCCCCCAGGAGATCCGCGACAAGGGCACGCTGACCATCGGCACCGACGCCTCCTACGCGCCCAACGAGTTCCTCGCCGAGGACGGCAAGACCGTCCAGGGCTTCGACGTCGACCTCTTCGACGCGGTGGCCGCCAGCCTCGACCTGGAGACCCAGTGGCAGCCGGCCAAGTTCGACTCCATCATCACCGGTGTCGACGGCGGCAAGTACGACATGGGCATCTCGTCGTTCACGATCAACGACGAGCGCAAGCAGCAGGTCAACATGGTCAGCTACTTCAACGCCGGCACCCAGTGGGCGGCCGCCCCGGGCAACCCCGAGAACGTCGACCCGGAGGCTCCGTGCGGGCTGACCGTGGCCGTGCAGAAGGGCACCGTGCAGCAGGAGGAGGACCTGCCGGCGAAGGAGGACGAGTGCGAGTCCGAGGGCGAGCCGATCGAGGTGCTCGTCTACGAGGGCCAGGACCAGGCCACCGCGGCCGTGGGCAGCGGCAAGGCCGACGCCATGCTCGCCGACTCCCCGATCGTCGCCTACGCGGTCAAGCAGTCCGACGGCAAGATCGAGGCGGTCGGTGACATCTACGACGCCGCCCCCTACGGCTACGTCGTGCCCCAGGACGACGAGGAGATGGCCGAGCTCTTCGCCGAGGCGCTGACCGCCCTGAAGGAGGACGGCGCCTACGACTCCGTGCTCGAGGAGTGGGGCGTGCAGGACGGCGGCATCGACGAGTTCGCCGTCAACCCCTGATGCCGGCGCCGGACGACGCCGAGCGCGAGGAGCGCTACGGGCCGATCGACGCGGTGCCGGTGCGTCACCCCGGCCGGTGGGTGGCCATCGCGGTCATCGCCGTGCTGGTGGCGATGTTCGTCAACATGCTGCTGACGAACCCGGAGTTCGACTGGGGCTTCATCCGGCAGGCGATGATCCAGACCCCGGTGCTGCGCGGCCTGCTGATGGGCACCCTCCTGGTCACCGTGCTGGCGATGATCATCGGTGTCACGCTCGGCGTCGTCCTGGCGGTGATGCGGCTGTCCGACAACCCGGTGCTCTCCGGGGTCGCCTGGGTCTTCACGTGGTTCTTCCGGGCGATCCCCCGGCTGGTGCTGCTGACGATCATGGGCGCCCTCGGGGTGCTCTTCCAGGACGGGCTGGGCATCGGGGTCCCCTTCGACACCCAGATCCTCTCCCTCTTCGGCATCGACGGGACCATGCGGATCGCCACCCTGGACGCCAACACGGTCTTCTCCGGGGTGGTCGGCGGCGCCATCGGCCTCGGGGTCTCCGAGGCGGCCTACATGGCCGAGATCGCCCGGGCCGGCATCCTCTCGGTCGACGACGGGCAGCGTGAGGCCGCTCGCTCGCTGGGCATGAGCAACGCCCAGGCGATGCGCCGGATCGTGCTGCCGCAGGCGATGCGGGTGATCGTGCCGCCGACCGGCAACGAGACCATCGCGATGACCAAGGACACCTCGCTGCTCATCGGCATCCCGGTGACGGCCGAGCTGTTCTTCCAGCTGCAGACCATCGGCTCACGGCTCTTCGAGACCTTCAACGTCCTCGTCGCCGCGACCCTGTGGTACCTGGTCATCTGCTCGGTGCTCATGGTCGGGCAGTACTTCCTCGAGCGGCACTTCGGCCGCGGCTACGGGGACACCTCCGAGGGCGGGGCCCGGCGACGGGTGCTGCAGATGGGGAGCACGAAGTGAGCACGGCAGCAGGCGACGACAACGCTGACACCGCGGGCGAGGCGGCGATGCCGCTGGTGCACGCGGTGAACGTGCACAAGTCCTTCGGCTCGGTGGAGGTGCTCAAGGGCATCGACGTCGACGTGCACGCCGGGGAGGTGGTCTGCCTGCTCGGCCCCTCCGGCTCGGGCAAGACCACCTTCCTGCGGTGCATCAACCAGCTCGAGGACATCCAGGCCGGGCGGATCTGGGTGGACGGGGACCTCGCCGGCTACCGGGAGAAGGGCGGCCGGCTGCACCGGCTCACCGACACCGAGATCGCCGCGCAGCGCCGTGGCATCGGGATGGTCTTCCAGCGGTTCAACCTCTTCCCGCACATGACGGTGCTGCAGAACGTCGTCGAGGGCCCGACGCTGGTGCAGGGCCGGGCGAAGAAGGAGGTCACCGCCGAAGCCGAGGAGCTGCTGCGCCGGGTCGGGCTGGCCGACATGTCCGGGCGCTACCCCAGCCAGCTCTCCGGCGGGCAGCAGCAGCGGGTGGCGATCGCCCGGGCGCTGGCCATGCAGCCCAAGCTCATGCTCTTCGACGAGCCGACCTCGGCGCTGGACCCCGAGCTCGTCGGCGAGGTGCTCGGCGTCATGCGCGACCTGGCCGACCAGGGGATGACGATGATCGTCGTCACCCACGAGATGGCCTTCGCCCGCGACGTCGCCGACCGGGTGATCTTCATGGACGGCGGGGTCGTCGTCGAGGAGGGGCCGCCGTCGTCGGTGATCAACGAGCCGCAGCACGAGCGCACCCAGGCCTTCCTCTCCCGGCTGCGCAGCGAGCACGAGGAGGCGGCCAAGGCCGCGGCCGATCTCGTCTGACCCGCTCCCCTTCCTCTCCCTCCGCAACTGCCCGGGCAGTTCACCACCCCCACCGCAACTGCCCGGGCAAATCACGGCGCAGCAGGCGCGGGCGAAGGGGGACGGACCCACCTACCACGCAGTAAGTGTCGTGATCACAGCACTTACTGCGTGGTAGGTGGGCAGGTGGGGGGCGGGTGGGTGAGGGTCGAGGGTCACGTTCTGGTGACCCCAGGGATGTACTACGTGGCGTCGTAGTACGGTGGTGGGCATCCCTGGCGCACGACCCTGGCGGGAGCACCGATGGAATCCCTGGACCTGGCGCGATGGCAGTTCGCCATCACTACCGTCTACCACTTCTTCTTCGTGCCGATCACCATCGGCATGTCCGCCCTGGTGGCCTGGTTCCATACCCGGTACCTGTGGCGGCGCGAGCCCGGCGACCTGCGGCTGGCGAAGTTCTTCGGCAAGCTCTTCACCATCAACTTCGCCCTGGGCCTGGTCACCGGCATCGTCCAGGAGTTCCAGTTCGGGATGAACTGGTCGGCCTACAGCCGCTTCGTCGGAGACATCTTCGGGGCCCCGCTCGCCCTGGAGGCGCTGCTGGCCTTCTTCCTCGAGTCCACCTTCCTCGGGCTGTGGATCTTCGGCTGGGGCAAGATCCCGGAGAAGCTGCACGTGGCCTGCATCTGGCTGGTGCACATCGGCACCCTGCTCAGCGCCTACTTCATCCTCGCGGCCAACTCCTTCATGCAGAACCCGGTCGGCTACCGCTACAACCCCGAGACCGGGCGGGCCGAGATGGCCGACTTCGTCGCGGTGCTCACCAACGAGGTGCAGCTGGTCACCTTCCCGCACGTCATCGCCGCGAGCTACATGGTCGGCGGCGCCGTCGTCATGGGCGTCGCGCTGCACAAGATGCGCCGCTCCCACCGGCTCGCCCAGACCGCCCTCGCCACCACGGACGACCCGGCCCCGGACCACCGCGGCGACGTCGTCATGTACCGCCGCGCGGTCCGCCTCGGCGGGGTGGTCACCCTCGTCGCCGGCCTCGCCGTGGCGATCACCGGAGACATCCAGGGCAAGGTGATGACCGAGGTCCAGCCGATGAAGATGGCCGCCGCCGAGGCCCTCTACGACACCCCGCCCGAGGGCGAGTGCGCCCCCTTCTCCGTGCTGACCGTGGCCGGTCTCGGCGGCGACGACCCCACCCACGTCATCGAGATCCCCTGCCTGCTCTCCTACCTCGGCACCGGCTCCTTCGACGGCGAGGTCCAGGGCATGGCCGAGCTGGAGGCGGAGTACCGGCAGCGCTTCGGGGACACCGAGGCCACCGCCTCGGACACCTACATCCCGCCGATCGCGATGACCTACTGGAACTTCCGGCTGATGATCGGCGCCGGGCTCTTCGCCGCCGCGGTCGCCGCGCTGGCGCTGCTGATGACCCGCAAGGACCGGGTGCCGATGCAGCGCTGGTGGCAGCCGCTGCTCGTGCTGGCCCCGATCGCCACGGTGCTCGGCCACTCCTTCGGCTGGATCTTCACCGAGGTCGGTCGGCAGCCGTGGGTGGTCTTCGGCGAGCTGACCACGGCGAACGGGGTGTCCGACCCGAGCGTGGTGACCAGCACCGACGTCATCGTCTCGATGGTCGTCTTCACCCTGCTCTACGGGGTGCTCGCGGTGATCGAGGTCAAGCTCTTCCTCGACTACGTCCGCAAGGGCGCCGAACCCTTCGAGGAGACACCCGTCGTCGAGGAGGACGACGAGCTGGCCTTCTCCTACTGACCCCGACGCACCACCCGACCCGACCCGCCACCTGACCCGCCCCGCCCCCCGCACGACCTGCCGAGCAAGGAGCAACGCATGGAGCTCGCCACCTTCTGGTTCATCCTCATCGGGGTGCTGTGGACCGGCTACCTCGTCCTCGAGGGCTTCGACTTCGGGGTCGGCATGCTGCTGCCGGTCCTGGGACGCAACCGGGACGCGAAGGGGGGCGAGGACCCCGCCGGCGAGCGTCGCCGGCGCGCGGTGCTGACCACCATCGGCCCGCACTGGGACGGCAACGAGGTCTGGCTGCTGACCGCGGGCGGGGCGACCTTCGCCGCCTTCCCGCACTGGTACGCGACGATGTTCAGCGCCTTCTACCTGCCGCTGCTGCTCCTGCTCGTGGCGCTCATCCTGCGCAACATGGGCCTGGAGTACCGCTACAAGCGGGACTCGGTGGCCTGGCGCCGCGGCTGGGACGCGATGATCATCGGCGGCTCGGTGGCCGCGCCGCTGCTCGTCGGGGTGGCGCTGACCAACCTCGTGCACGGCCTGGTGATGCGCGAGGTCGAGGTAGGCACGAGCGCCAGCTACACCGAGTTCACCGGGAGCCTGCTCTCGGTGCTCAACCCGGTCAGCCTGCTCGGCGGCCTCACCGTGCTCGCGCTGTGCCTGACCCACGGCGCCCACTTCCTCGCCCTGAAGACCCGGGGCGACCTGCGCGACGACGCCCGGGCCCTGGCGACCCGCTGCGGCCCGGTCAGCGCCGTGCTGGCCCTCGGGCTGCTGGTGTGGCTCGGACTGGAGCGGGGCAGCGGCGCCTCCTGGGCGCTCAGCGCCCTCGCCGCCGCGGCGCTCGTCGGCGGAATCGCCGCCAACCTCGCCGGGCGCGAGGGCTGGGCCTTCGCCGGGACCGCGACAAGCATCGCCGCAGCGGTGGCCACCTACTTCGTCATGCTCTCGCCGAACGTCATCAACGGCCTCGGCGACGACCCGGACCTGAGCATCAGCGCGGCCGCCAGCTCGCCGCTGACCCTGGAGATCATGAGCTGGGCCGCGATCCTCTTCACCCCGGTGGTGCTCGCCTACACGGCGTGGACGTACTGGATCTTCCGTCGACGGATCTCGGTCGAGCAGATCCCGCCGGCCAGCGACCCGTTGGCCGAGAAGGGCGCCCGCGCCGCGACCCGGTCATGAGTCCCCTCGACCCGCGGCTGCTGCGCCTGGTCCCCCAGGCCCGAGGTCCGGTGCTGCTGCTGGCCGGGACCGGCGCGCTCCAGGGGGTGGCCACCCTCGGCGCCGCGGTCGCGCTGACCGCGCTGGTCGTGGCGGCGGTCCGGGACGAGCCGCTGACCGGCCCGGCGGTCTGGACCGCCGCGCTCTTCGGAGCCCGTGGCCTCCTCGCCTGGGTCGCCGAGGGGCTGGCCGCACGGTCCGGCGCCGCGGTCTCCACCGCGCTGCGCGAGCGGCTGCTGGCCACCTGGCTCGAGCGGGACACCGACCACCTGCCCGACCGGGCCCGCGCGCTGACCCTGGCCACCCAGGGCACCACCGCGGTCGAGCCGTACGTCTCCCGCTACCTGCCGGCGCTGGTCACCGCGGCGGTGGTCCCGCCGCTGGCCGTCCTCGCGCTGCTGGTCGTGGACTGGCCCAGCGGGCTCGTCGTGATCCTCACCCTGCCGCTGCTCCCCCTCTTCGCGGCCCTCATCGGGATGGCCACCCAGGAGGACACCAGGCGACGCTGGCGGGCGCTGTCCGACCTGTCCGGTCACTTCCTCGACGTCGTGCGCGGGCTGCCCACCCTCGTCGCCTACGGCCGCGGCGAGCGCCAGGTCCGGACCATCACCGCGGTCAGCGAGAAGCACCGCACGGCCACCATGCGCACCCTGCGGCTGGCCTTCCTCTCCTCGGCCGCGCTGGAGCTGCTGGCGAGCCTCTCGGTGGCGATCGTCGCGGTGATCGTCGGCATCCGGCTCACCCACGGCAGCATGGACCTGGCACCCGGGCTGCTGGCGATCCTGCTCGCGCCCGAGGCGTACTGGCCGATCCGGCGGGTCGGCGCCGAGTACCACTCCGCGGCGGACGGGGCCGAGGCGCTGGCCGAGATCGTCGACGAGCTGGACGCACCGACGCCCCGCCACGAGCGGAGGAACGCACCCGCCGGCCTGGTCCGGGCGCGGGACCTGCACTACACCTACCCCGGCAGCGGCCGCGAGCTGCTCGGCGGGGTGGACCTGGAGACCAGCAGCGGGCTGACCACGATCACCGGCCCCAGCGGCGTCGGGAAGACCACGCTGCTCGAGGTGCTCGCCGGGCTGCGCCGGCCCGACCTCGGCGAGGTCACCACGGCCCCGGTGCACCTGGTCAGCCAGCGCCCCTTCCTCGGGGCCGGCACGATCTGCGGCAACCTCGCCCTGGGCGCCCCCAACGGCACGAGCGGCAGCGGGGACGCGCTCTGGGAGGCGCTGCGCCAGGTCGGCCTGGACGGCGTCGTCGCCGGCCTGCCCGAGGGCCTGGACAGCGACATCGGCGACGACGGGTTCGGCCTGTCCGCCGGGCAGCGGGCCCGGCTGGTGCTGGCCCGGGCGCTGCTCTCGTCGAGCACGGTCATCCTGCTCGACGAGCCGACCGCCCACCTGGACCCGGCCTCGGCCGAGGGCGTGCACGAGGTCATCGACGTGCTGGCCACCCGGCGCACGGTGATCGCGGTGACCCACCGTCCCGAGCTGGTCGCCCGGGCGCACCGCCACGTGCACCTCACCGGCGGCACCCGGCTGCAGGAGGTGCGCTCGTGACGGCGGCGGACGGTGCCCGCGGCACCCCGGTGACGGAAGCTGCGCACGGCGCCCGCGGCACCCGGGTGCTCCGGCTCCCCCGCCCGGTGCTCGTCGCCGGGCTGCTCGCCGGGGTGGCCACCGCCTCGGGCATCGCCCTGACGACGACCTCCGGGTGGCTGGTCGTGCGGGCCAGCCAGGGACCGCAGATCATGTCGTTGCTCACGGTCATCGTCGCGGTGCGCACCTTCGGCGTCGCCCGGCCCACCTTCCGCTACCTGGAGCGGCTGCGCAGCCACGACCACGCGCTCGGCGAGCTGGCCGGGCGGCGCGCCGAGACCTATGCCCGGCTGGTGCCGCTCACCCCGGCGCGGCTGGGACGCCGGGGACGGTCGGACCTGCTCAGCGGGGTGGTCGACGACCTCACCGACGTCACCGAGGCGTCGGTGCGGGTGAGCGTCCCGGTGATCGGCGCCCTCGTCGCCGCGGTGCTGGCCACCGCCCTCACCACGCTGGTCTCGCCGGTCGCCGGCGCGGTGCTGGCCGCCATGCTCGGCGTCACCGCGCTGCTGGTGCTGCTGTGCTGGCGGCTGGAGTCGACCTCTCAGGACGAGCTCGTCATGACCCGCGCCGAGGTGGCCCGGGTCAGCCAGCTGAGCACCGAGCACGCCGCCGAGCTGCGGTCGATCGGGGCCACCGGCCAGGTGCTCAGCGACCTGCGCCAGGCGCACGCCGGGCTGCGCACGGCGATCGCCCGCCAGTCCCGCGGCCGCGCGCTGGTGGCCGGCGGTCTGCTGCTGCTCACCGGTGCCGCCACGGTGGTCACCGCGCTGGCGGTCCACGACGACGGCCACAGCCTGCCGGTCCAGGGCCTGCTCGTGCTCGTCCCGGTCGCGGTCGGCGAGGCGGCCGGGGTGCTCACCGACGCGGTGCGGGCGCTGGCCCGGGCGCAGGCCGCGGCGGGCCGCCTGGACGGGCTGCTCGACCAGACGCCGGCGGTCCGGGAGGTGGGCACCGGTGGGCCGGACGAGATCGCCCCGCCCACCGGTGGCGCCCGGGCTCCCGAGCTGCGCCTGGAGCAGGTGAGCGCGAGCTGGCAGCCGGGAGCCCGGCACCTCGACCCGCTCGATCTCACCCTGCGGCCGGGCGAGAAGCTCGCCCTCACCGGGCGCAACGGCAGCGGGAAGTCGACCGCGCTGGCCGTGCTCGCCCGGCACCTCGACCCCGACGGCGGCCGCTACCTCGTGGACGGGGCGGACGCGACGCGCCTCCCGCTGGCCACGGTGCGCGACCTCGTGGCGGTGGTCGACGACGAGCCGCACGTCTTCGCCACCACCCTGCGGGAGAACCTGCGCCTGGCCGCGCCGCCGGAGGCCGGCGACAACGACCTCGTCGCGGCGCTGGTCGGCGCCGGGCTGGGCTCCTGGTTCGCCGACCTCGACGACGGGCTGGACACCCGGCTGGGCACCGGCGGCGCGGGTGTCTCCGGCGGCGAGCGCAGCCGCCTGGCGATCGCCCGGGCGCTGGCCAGCGGCCGCCCGGTCATCCTGCTCGACGAGCCGGTCGCCCACCTCGACGCGCCCACCGCCGAGGGGGTGATCGACGACCTGGTGACGCACAGCCCCGACAGATCGGTGATGATGGTGACCCACCACCGGACCGGGCTGGCGCGGATGGACCGCGTGCTCGACCTCGAGGAGGAGAGAGCTGGATGACGTCGCTGGGCAGCCTGGAGCGCGCCGTGATGCGCGTGCTCTGGGAGCACCCGCACCACGACCGCGGCCTGACCGTGCGCGAGGTCCTGGACGGGATGACCGACCGCGCCCCGGCGTACACCACCGTGATGACCGTGCTCACCCGCCTGGAGGCGAAGGGGGTGACCACCCGGGTCCGTGACGGCCGCGCCTGGCGGTACCTGCCGGCGCAGAGCCGGGAGGAGCTCACCGCGGTCGCCATGCGCACCCCCCTGGACAGCCTCTCCCGCGAGGAGCGGCAGTCGGCGATCCTGCACTTCATCAACGACGCCACCCCCGCCGAGATGGACGCGCTGCGCTCGGCGCTGGCCGAGGTCGAGGACGCGGTCGGTCCCGACGGCGGCGGACCGGGCGAGGGCGACCAGGCCGACGGCCGCTCGGGCCGCCGCGGACGTGACGGCACCGGACGGCACGGGCGGCGCGGGCGAGGTTCCGGCGCGTCGTGATCCCGGTCGCCCTGGTGGTCACCGGCCTGGCGCTCGTGGTCGCCCCCCGGTTCCTGGCCGGGTGGACGGGCATCCGGCGCACCCCACGCGCCGCCCTCTTCCTCTGGCAGGGGTTCGCGCTGTCGGCGGTGCTGTGCTTCTTGCTGGCCGGCCCGGTGGCGCTGGCCGAGCTGGTCGGCGGCGACGACCCGGCGATGATCGCGGTCACCCTGCTCACCGGCGCGGTGTCGGTGCTCGTACTGGCGCACCTGCTGGCCAACGGTCGGCGGATCGGGCGGCGGCTGCGCGCCCAGCGCCGCGACCACCGGGAGGTGATCGATCTCGTCGCGCGGCACCAGGACGGGCGCACCCGGGTGCTCGCCCACGACGCGATGGGCGCCTACTGCGTGCCGGGCGACGGCGCGCGCGTGGTGCTGACCGAGGCGACGCTGCAGCGGCTGGACGACGCGCAGCTGGACGCGGTGCTGGCCCACGAGGACGCCCACCTGCGGGAGCGGCACGACCTCGTGCTCGAGTTCTTCAGCGTGCTGCACACCGCCGCACCGCCGCGCGCCCGGGCCGAGGCCGCGCTGGCCGAGGTGCGGCTGCTCGTCGAGGTGCTCGCCGACCGGGCCGCGGCGGCCCGCACCTCCCCGGTGGTGCTGGCGCGGGCGCTGGTCGCGCTCACCAGCGCCCGGCACCCGGACGGCTCGCTGGGCGCGGGAACCTCGACCACCGAGGCCCGGATCCGCCTGCTCGTGGCGGACGAGCCGGCCTGGCGCACCGCGCTCATCTACGCCGCTGCGGCGCTCGTGGTGCTGCTGCCGCTGCTGCTCGTCGGCGCGGCGATCATCACCTGAGCACGCACGTCCTCACGTCTCCACCCACCCGATCACCTCCACCCCCTTCGACCGAAGGAGGTGAACCCACGCGCCCCAGCGCGCCCAGACACCTCCACCCCGCTGGATCACCTCCACCCCTGCTGGACGCGAAGGGATGAGACGCCCCGCGGGCGGTGCGGGGAGCGCTGCGCAGGGCGCGCCGCCGCTCAGACGCCCCAGGTCGAGGGCGGGGAGGTGTCCTCGTCCGGGCCCTGCTGCCGCCGCGGGGTGGGCGGAGGCGGCGGCGGGGAGCCGGGGCGCGACTGGGTGAGGAAGTCCCCGTGCCGACCGGCGCGCTCCGGCGGGGGTGTCGGGATGCCGTCGGAGCCACCGGGCTTCTCGGGCTGGACCGGCCGGCCCGGTCCGCCGGCCGGGCGCCCGTCGGTGTGCAGCACCATCTCCCGGATCGCCCCGCGCTCCTCCATCGCGGTCAGCGCCGCGAGCAGCTGCTGGCGCGCCGACTCGTCGTGGCTGCGCCCGGTCTCGGCCAGGTAGGCCAGCAGCCCCAGGTCGCGCAGGTGCCGGTCGATGTCTCCCGGCTCCTGGGACCCCGACCGGTCCCAGACCTGGTCGGCCTTGCCGGCCAGCTGCTCGTAGCCGGCCCTGGCTCGTTCGACGAAGCTCATCCTCGACCTCCATACCCGCTCGTCCCGGTGCCGCCGCAGGGTCTCCCCCGAGGCACCGCCGCACCCTAGAGTGACATCACCGCGGGTTCACAGGGGGACCTGCACCAACGATGCGAGGTACCTCATGGCCATCCACGGCTCGCTCTTCTCCGACTTCGCCGAGACGGAGTCCAACGACCAGTTCGCGCTGCAGAACAAGAAGCTGCTCAAGATCAACATGGGCTACGGCCCGGTCCTGGCCAAGACCGGCTCGATGGTCGCCTACCAGGGCGACGTCCGCTTCGAGAACAAGGGCTCCGGCGGCCTCGGCAAGATGTTCAAGCAGGCCGCGACCGGCGAGGGCGTGCGGATGATGACCTGCACCGGGCAGGGCGAGCTCTTCGTCGCGGACATGGCCGCCGAGATCCAGGTGATGTACCTCGAGAACGACATGATCTCGGTCAGCGGCGCCAACATCCTGGCCTTCTCCTCCTCGATCGAGTGGGACATCCACCGGGTGCAGGCGCGCGGCGCGGCGATGACCGGCGGCCTGTACAACGTCTCCCTGCGCGGCACCGGCTTCGTCGCGCTGACGACGAAGGGGGACCCGGTCGCCCTGCAGGTGGCCCAGGCGCCCACCTTCTGCGACGCCCAGGCGGTGGTGATGTGGACCGCCGGGGTGAGCATGGACATCAAGCTCGACACCGGTGGCGCGATGTCGATGCTGCGCGGCGGCACCGGCGAGACCTTCCAGATGGCCTTCGGCGGGCAGGGGCTGGTCGTCGTCCAGCCGGCCGAGTCGGTCACCCAGACCGGCGCCCAGGGCTGACCCGGCCGACCACCGGCACCGCCCGCACCGCCTGCACCGCCTGAGCCGAGACCGCGTCCGCGACCGACCCGTCACGGCGCCCACGGGGGACTGCTCCCCATGGGCGCCGTGGCGGGTCCGGCCGTAGTCTCGGCGCGCCACCACCACCCTCGAGAGCGAGACAGCACAGATGTCAGGTCAGCCCATGCCGGGGCCGCAGCGCCCGGGCAACCCCACGCCGATCAACGGCGCCACGATCCACGGGATCCTCGGCCAGCGCGGCATGCGCCACCGCTGGGAGCTGCCGCTGCTCGGGTTCGCCGTGGCCCTCGCGCTGCTGGCCTACCTGCTGTGGTGGTTCATGCTCTTCCACCTCTTCTTCCTCGAGGACAACGTCGACGACGGCACCGTCCTGGACGCGGCGGGCGGCTACGCGGGGCAGATCTTCGTGCTGCTCATGTTCGTCCCGCTGATCTTCTGGTTCGCGCGCGCCATGGAGTACGCCCGGCTGCGGGCCAACGCGGTGCGGATGAGCCCCAACCAGTTCCCCGAGGGCTACCGGATGCTCGTCGAGGCGGCCGAGCAGTTCGGGCTGCGCCGGGTGCCGGACGCCTACGTCGTGCCGGGCAGCGGAACGATCAACGCCTTCGCGGTCGGGCACGGCTTCCGCCGGTTCGTCGCGGTCTACTCCGACCTCTTCGAGGTCGGCGGCGAGGCCCGTGACCCCGAGGCGCTGCGCTACGTCATCTCCCACGAGGTCGGCCACCACGCCGCCGGGCACGTCTCCTACTTCCGCCTCGTCTTCATGGTCGTCATCAACCAGATCCCCTTCCTCGGACCGGCGCTGTCCCGCTCGCAGGAGTACACCGCGGACAACTACGGCTACCAGGCAAGCCCGCAGGGCGCCCTGGGCGGCATGGCGGTGCTCGCCGCCGGGAAGTACCTCAACGCGGACGTCAACGTCAACGAGCTGGCCGACCGGGCCGCCACCGAGAAGGGCTTCTGGCTGCACCTGGTGAACTGGCGCTCCGGGCACCCGATCATCACGTGGCGCACCCACGCGCTGCGCGACCGCAGCCGGCACGGTGCGCTGTGGCTGCGCCCGCGCCTGGTCGCCTACCCCAGCACGCTGCCGCCGGCCGGCAGCCTCAGCGGCGGGTACCCGACGCCCGGCGACGCCCTCGGGCTGCTCGCGGCCACGGACCGGCTGCGGCCGGCCGGGACGAAGGCGCAGTTCGGGCGCTTCCCCGGGGTCGACTACTCGGGGCAGCCGAGCATCCGTCAGGTCCAGCTCTCCGCGCCGCTGCTGCCCGGGGCCCCGGCCCCGGCGAACCCGCCCTACGGCTTCGGACCCCAGGGCCCGCAGAACCCGGGCGGCCCGCCACCCGTGCCGCCGAACCCGCCCTACGGCGGCTGACCCTCCCGCGTCTGCCCGGGCACGCTCTGGTCCCCTCCGGAGCGTGCCCGGGCTCACTCTGTCCCCCTTCGCGCAATTTGCCCGGGCAGTTGCGGCCCCTCCTGCGCAACTGCCCGGGCAAATTCCCTCCCCTCCGTAACTGCCCGGGCAGTTGCGAAGGGGGCCCGGCGCGCGGGTTGTGACAGGGCTGTGGGCACCTGTTTGCACTCTGTGCGGGATCGTGCAATATTGCACTCTGTGAGTGAGAGTGCAACGGCGTCCCGGCGCGGCAACCGCCGCCGCCAGATCGTGCAGGCCGCCCAGGAGCTGGCGATCGAGCACGGCCTGTCCGGCTTCACCCTCGACGACCTGGCCGAACGGGTCGGGGTCTCCCGCCGCACCCTCTTCAACCACGTCGAGTCCAAGGAGGCTGCCGTCATCGGCAGCATCCCGGTGCTCGACGCCGACCACGCCGCCGCGCTGCGACGACCCGGCGACGCCCCGCTGCTCGACGACGTCGTCACGGTCCTCTGCGACGTCGTCGGCTCCGAGGACGAGAGCGTCGCCGGCTGGCAGCGGATGCACGACGTCGTCGAGCGCAACCTCGAGCTGCTCCCCCGGATCAAGCAGCACATGCAGGCCCTCGCCGAGGAGGCGGCCACCCAGCTGACCGCCCGCCGCGGGATCGACCTGCCGGCCGCGCACGCCGCCGTGGCGGTCGGGGCCGCGGTCATCGAGCTGGCCCTGCGCGACTGCCTCTCCGACCCCGGCATCGGCACCCTCGCCGAGCGCTGCCGCACGCACCTGGACGCGGTGCGCCGGGTCGTCTGCGACCCCGGCATCGGCACCCTCGCCGAGCGCTGCCGCACGCACCTGGACGCGGTGCGCCGGGTCGTCTGCGACCCCGGCACGAGCGCACCAGCCACCGCCGCACCCGGACCACCGCCGCCCTGACCCCGACGGCGCGAGCGCCGCGCCACGCCCTGCACCACCGACCACCCCTGGCCCCGACGTCGTGGCCGTCCGCACCACCCGCACAGACAAGGACATCTCCATGGCCCACGCCCTCTACCGGCTCGGCAGGACGGCCTACCGCCGCTGGCCGGTCGTCATCGTCGCCTGGCTGGCGCTGATCGTCGCGCTCGGCGCGGTGGCGGCCACCCAGAGCAAGCCGATGTCGGACCAGTTCACCATCCCGGGCATCCCCTCCGAGGAGGCCCAGACCCTGCAGAACGAGCTCTTCCCCGGCTCCGGTGACGCCCTCGACGAGGCCTCGGCCACCGTCGTCGTCGCCGCCCCCGAGGGTGAGACCCTCGACGACCCGGCGAACGCCGAGGCCGTCCAGAGCCTGGTCAGCGACCTGCGCGACCTGCCCCAGATGGACGAGCAGACCGCGCAGACCGCGATCGTCTCGCCGAGCCGCGCCGCCGCCGGGCTGGAGCAGCAGATGGCCGAGGCGGGCGAGCAGAACGGCATGCCCGAGCAGGTCGTCGCCGCCAACGTCGCCGCGATCTCGCCGCTCAGCGAGAACGGCCAGATCGGCACGATCAGCTGGACCTTCGACGTGGAGTCCTCGACGGACGTCGAGGAGACCACCCGCGAAGAGGTCGAGGCCGCCCTGGCCGACGCCCGCGCCGACGGCCTGCAGGCCGAGGTCAACGGCACCGCCATGCAGGCCGTGCCCGAGACCGGCGGCACCAGCGAGCTCATCGGCGTCGCCTTCGCCCTGGTCGTCCTCGTGCTCACCTTCGGCTCGCTGGTCGCGGCCGGCATGCCGATCATCTCCGCCTTCGTCGGCGTCGGGATCGGCGTCATCGGCGTCTCGATCGCGACGATCTTCACCGACATCGGCACCACCACGCCGATCCTGGCGACGATGCTCGGTCTGGCGGTCGGCATCGACTACGCGCTCTTCATCCTCTCCCGCTACCGGGCCGAGCTGCGGCACGCCGACCGCGAGGAGGCGATCGGACTCGCCCTCGGCCGCGCCGGGTCGGCCGTCGTCTTCGCCGGCCTGACCGTGATCATCGCGCTGGCCGCCTTCGCTGTCGTCGGCATCCCCTTCCTCACCTCGATGGGTCTGGCGGCCGCCGGCACGGTCTTCGTCGCCGTGCTCGTCTCGCTGACCCTGGTGCCGGCGCTCATGGGCATGCTCAAGGGCAAGGCCTTCGCCGGGCGGGTGCGCAAGGACCACCTGGTCACCGAGGGCGAGCTGGTCAACAACGGCACCCGCTGGGCCCGCCTGCTGCGGCGCCGCCCGCTGATCGCGGTGATCGCCGTGGTGGCCGCGCTGGTCGCCCTGGCGGTGCCGATGAAGGACATCCACCTGGGCCTGCCGACGGACTCCACCGCGGCCACCGACACCACCCAGCGCAAGGCGGCCGACCTCGTCAGCGAGGGCTTCGGCGAAGGGCGCCAGGCCCCCTTCCTCGTCGTCGTGGACGCCCGCGAGGCGGCCGGCGACGACCCGCAGGCCGCCCAGCAGGCGTTCGGCGCGGTGACCGAGTGGGCCGCCGGCCAGGACAACGTGGTCAACGCCCAGGTCACCCAGGTCAGCGAGGCGGGCACCGGGGCGCAGATCCTGGTCACCCCCGGCACCGGGGGCGACGACGTCGCCACCGAGGACCTGCTCCACGACCTGCGCGACAGCCAGGCCCAGATCGAGTCCGAGACCGGCGCCACGGTCGGCGTCACCGGCCTCACCGCGATCCAGGTGGACGTCTCCGAGCGGCTGCTCGAGGCGCTGGTCCCCTACCTCGCGGTGGTCGTCGGGCTGGCCTTCCTGCTGCTGATGATGGTCTTCCGCTCGATCCTGGTGCCGCTGACCGCGACCCTGGGCTTCCTCGGCTCGGTGCTGGCGACGCTCGGCGCGACCGTGCTGGTCTTCCAGCAGGGGCTCTTCGGGATCTTCGACCCGGCGCCGCTGATGAGCTTCCTGCCGATGCTCATCATCGGGATCGTCTTCGGGCTGGCGATGGACTACCAGGTCTTCCTCGTCACCCGGATGCGCGAGGCCTACGTGCACGGCGACACCGCGGACGGCGCGGTCGTGGACGGCTTCCGGTTCGGCTCGCGCGTCGTCACCGCGGCCGCGGCGATCATGATCTCGGTCTTCGCCGCCTTCATGCTGCAGGACGACACCCTGGTGAAGTCGATCGGCTTCGCGCTGGCCTTCGCCGTCCTGCTGGACGCCTTCCTGGTCCGTCAGGTGCTCATCCCGGCGCTGATGTACCTCATGGGCGACAAGGCCTGGTGGCTGCCGCGCTGGCTCGACAAGATCGTGCCGAACGTCGACGTCGAGGGCGAGTCCCTGGCCCGTGAGGGCAGCGGCAGCAGCAGCGGCGGCGACCACGGCCACGGCGGCGGGTCTGACGGCGGCCCCGGCGACGGTGGTCCCGGCGACGGTGGCGACGGCGGCCCCGGCGACGACGACGGCCCCGAGGACGACGCCCCCACGGGTGGCCGGAAGGGTCGGCACCGGCCGCGCCACGCCGCCGGTGCACCGGTCCCGGAGCCGGCCGGTCGCTAGGCTGAGGTGATCCGGCGGGGGCCGGGCACGAAGGGGTTGAGATGGAGCGACGACGGATCGGCGTCATGGGCGCCGGCAGCATCGGCTGCTTCGTCGGCGCCCACCTCGCCGCGGCCGCGGACGTGACGCTCGTCGGCCGCCCCGGCATCCTCGATGCCGTGGCGGCCGACGGGCTGACCGCCGTCGACCTGCGCGGGCGCCGCCGGACGGTCCCTGCCAGCGAGCTGCGGCTGTCCACCGAGGCGAGCGCGGTGATGGACTGCGACATCGTCCTGCTGTGCACCAAGTCGACGGTGACCGCGGACGCCGCCGCGATGATCGCCCCCTTCCTCGAGCCGGACACGATCGTCGTCTCCCTGCAGAACGGCCTGCGCAACGCCACCGCGGTGGACGAGGCGCTGGCGCAGACCTTCCCCTCGCGGGCCGGCCGGCCGCTCGTGCTCAGCGGGATGGTCCCCTTCAACGTCGTGCGCAGCGCCCCGGCCGCCTGGGACCAGACGGTCAGCGGGCGCATCGTCGTCAAGGACCACCCCCGGGTCGAGCCGCTGGTGCGGGCCGCGGGCGCGGGCGGCCTGCGGATCGACGTCGACCCGGACATGCGCTCGATCCTCTTCGCCAAGCTGCTGCTCAACCTCAACAACGCGGTCAACGCGCTCTCCGGCGAGCCGCTGGCCCGACAGCTGCGGGACCGGGACCACCGGCGGGTGCTGGCCGCCTGCCAGGACGAGGCGCTGGCGGTGGCCCGGGCCGCGTCGGTGTCGCCGGCCCGGCTCACCCCGCTGCCGCCGGCCGCGATGCCGGCGCTGCTGCGCAGCCCGACCCCGCTCTTCGCCACCCTGGCCCGCACCCAGCTGACGATCGGGCCGGATGCGCGCTCCTCGATGGCCGACGACCTGGCCGCCGGACGACCGACGGAGATCGGCGAGCTGCAGGGAGCGATCAGCGACCTCGGCGACCGCTTCGGGGTGGCCACCCCGGTGAGCCGGGCGCTGACCGCGCTGGTCCGCGAGGCCGAGCAGGCCGGTGACGTGCGGCGACGCTGGTCCGGCCGCGAGCTGCGCCGGGCCGTCGCGGCCTGAGACCGCGGCCACCCGGGCGCCGTGACGAGTGCACCGGTGCGAGAGGGTGGAGGCATGGATCGCCCCTACCGGATCACCGTGGTGTGCACGGGCAACATCTGCCGTTCCCCGATGGCCGAGCTCGTGCTGCGTGAGCGCCTGGACGCCGCCGGGCTCGGGGACCAGGCGGTCGTCGACTCCGCCGGAACCACCGCGTGGGAGGAGGGCAACCCGCCCGACCCGCGCACCGTGGACGTGCTGCGGCGCCACGGCCACGACGTCGACGGGTGGCAGCACCGGGCCCGGGTGATGGAGCGCTCCTGGTTCCCGGAGACCGACCTGGTGCTCGCGGCCGACCACGGGCACTTCTCCACGCTGCGGCGGATGGCCCCGACCCCGGCCGACAAGGACAAGGTGCACATGCTCCGCGCCTTCGACCCGGCCGTGCCGAGCGAGGCGGAGCAGGGCATGGACGATCCCTGGTACGGCGACGAGGCCGGCTTCGAGCGGACCTACGCGGAGGTCGACGGCGCCGCTGACGGGGTGGTCGACCGGGTGCGCGCGGACCTCGCGTCCCGCGGCTGAGCCACCGCGACGGAGACAGAACAGACGACGGGCGCCCGGATCACCAGGCGCCCGTCGTCGTGTCGAAGGGGTCTCAGACGGGTCGGCCGGCAGCGCCGTCCGCGCCGCCATCACCGGCAGCACCGTCCGCGCCACCATCGCCACCGAGGCCGGCGTGACCGTCCGCGCCACCATCACCGGCAGCACCATCGGCGCCACCATCGCCACCAGGACCGGCGTGACCGTCCGCGCCACCATCACCCGCAGCACCATCGGCGCCACCGTCACCACCAGCGCCGGCGTGACCGTCCGCGCCACCATCACCCGCAGCACCATCGGCACCACCATCACCACCAGCGCCGGCGTGACCGTCCGCGCCACCATCACCAGCAGCACCATCGGCGCCACCATCACCGCCGAGGCCGGCGTGACCGTCCGCGCCACCATCACCCGCAGCACCATCGGCGCCACCATCACCGCCGAGGCCGGCGTGACCGTCCGCGCCACCATCACCAGCAGCACCATCGGCGCCACCGTCACCACCAGGACCGGCGTGACCGTCCGCGGCGGCCGGACCTGCACCGCTCTCCAGCCGGTAGTGGGCGTAGACCTGATCCTCCTGGGCGGCGTCGATGTGGCCGTCCTCGTCCAGGCTGGGGGCGTCCTTGATCTGGTCCTCGGTGTAGGGCACGCGGATGTCACCGCCGTCGATCTGCGCGTCGCGCAGCGGGACGAAGCTCGCGCTGCCGCCGAGCAGCCCGGTCTTGACGGTGACGAAGTTCGGGTTGCCGGTCGCGTCGTCGAGGAAGAGCTGGCCGACGCTGCCGACCTTGTCCCCGTTGCTGTCGTAGACGGTGCCGCTCTGGAGGGCGTCCAGGTCGAAGGTGCTCATCGATGCTCCTGTCTCGGCGGGGTACGCCGTCGTCGGTCCCCTCACCGTACTGCTCGGCGGGCCCCGGCGGGGGTCCGGGTGCCCGGACTCCGTCCGGGCACGACCGTGCCCCCGGCCCGCAGGCCGGGGGCACGCCTCCCCCAGGGAGATGGCCGTCAGGCGCGACCGGTGCCGTCACCGTCCTCGACGATGTCGACCTCCTCGCGGCTGACGTCGGTCTGCACGCGCTCGGTGTCCTGGACCGTCGTCTTGCCGAGGCCGACGCGCTCCTTGTCGACGACCTCCTTCTCGACGACCGGGCGGTCCTCGCTGAGGGTCACCTCGGCCTCGCCCTCGGCCAGGTCGCCGCCGCGACCACCGTCAGCGATCGGCTCGCGGACGACCTCGACCTCCTCGCGCTCAACCGGGACCTCGACGGTCTTGGTGTCGGTGACCACGTGCTTGCGCAGGCGGACCCGCCCGGTCTGCACCCGCTCGGTGCCGACCCGGACCTCATCCTCGCGGCGGACCACCGAGTCGCCGGCCGCGCCGTCTCCGGCCGCGCCATCGGCGCCACCGTCACCGCCGACCCCGGCGTGACCATCGGCGCCACCGTCTCCGGCCGCACCGTCGGCGCCACCGTCACCGCCGACACCGGCATGACCGTCCGCGCCACCGTCACCACGGGTCGCGGCGGCGGTACCGGCCGCAGCCGTGCCCGCGGCCGCGGTGCCCGCCGCACCGTCAGCGCCCCCGTCACCGCCGACACCGGCGTGACCATCGGCCCCACCGTCACCGGCCGCACCGTCGTCGAGCCCGTAGTAGCGGTAGATCTCCTCCTCCTGGGCGGGGTCGATGTGACCGTCCTCGTCGATGTTCGGGGCGTCCTTGATGACGTCCTTGGTGTAGGGCACGTGGATCTCGTCGCCGTCGATCCGCGCCCCGTCCAGCGGCACGAAGCTCTCGTTCCCGCCGAGCAGCCCGGTCTTGACCGTGACGAAGTTGGGGTCACCGGTCGCGTCGTCCAGGTAGAGCTGGCCGACCTTGCCGACCTTGTCGCCGCTGCTGTCGTGGACGGTCCCGCTCTGGATCTCCTCGATGCTGAACTGCGCCATCCCTGCTCCTGTCCGGCGTGCGTGCACGCCTGCTGGTATCTGTCGGATGCACCGACGGGCGGGACAACGAATCGCCACCAGCCCCCCGGCTGGACCGGGTTCTCCGGTCGTGACTCGACAGTAACCCGTGGAACCCGTTCATGCGCGCTGAACAGGCACAACGTCTCCTGGCAACCTCCTGGGAGCGGCCCCGAAGCGAGCCAGTCGTCGGTGAGCGCAGATCGTCGTCACCGCCACCGGCGAGGCGACGATCTGTGCTCACTTCGGCTCATGCCCCTGCCCCGACCCAACCCCACGCGCGCCCCGCGGCACACCTGTGCCCGGGCGTCGCAGCTGGTGCCGGCGGACGTCACAGGCGGACCCGGCTCGGGCCCGCCGGAGGGGCTGGGACACTGTCTGCATGCAGAGCCTCGCCGACGCGACCCCGCCGATCGCCCTGGGACCGTTGGACGGCCGCTACCGGCCGGCCGTCGCCCCGCTCGTCGACCACCTCTCCGAGCCCGCGCTGAACCGGATGCGCACCCACGTCGAGGTGGAGTGGCTGATCCACCTCACCGACGGCGGGGTGGTCCCCGGGGTCCGGCGGCTCAGCGACGACGAGAAGGACCGGCTGCGCGAGGTGGTCACCACCTTCGGCCCGGCCGAGATCGAGGAGCTGGCGGCCACCGAGAAGGTCACCCAGCACGACGTCAAGGCCGTCGAGTACTTCCTCAAGCAGCGGCTGGGTCAGATCGCGCCGGACCAGGCCGACGCCGGGCTCGGCGAGCTCATCCACTTCTGCTGCACCAGCGAGGACGTCAACAACCTCGCCTACGCGCTCATGGTCAAGGGCGCCGTCGAGCGGGTGTGGCTGCCGAAGGCGCACGCCCTGCTCGAGGCGCTGACCGGCATGGCCGACGAGCTGCGCGCCGTGCCGCTGCTGGCCCGCACCCACGGCCAGCCGGCCACCCCGACGACGATGGGCAAGGAGCTGGCCGTGCTGGCCCACCGGCTGCGTCGGCAGCTGGGCCGGATCGAGCGGGCCGAGCACCTGGGCAAGCTCAACGGCGCCACCGGCACCTACGGCGCCCACCTCGCCGCCGTCCCGGACGCCGACTGGCAGCAGGTCAGCCGCTCCTTCGTCGAGGGCCTGGGGCTGACCTGGAACCCGCTGACCACCCAGATCGAGAGCCACGACTGGCAGGCCGAGCTCTACGCCGACCTGGCCCGCTTCAACCGGGTGCTGCACAACCTCTGCACCGACGTCTGGACCTACATCTCCCTCGGCTACTTCGCCCAGGTGCGCGGCCAGGGCACCGTCGGCAGCAGCACGATGCCGCACAAGGTCAACCCCATCCGCTTCGAGAACGCCGAGGCCAACCTCGAGGTGAGCACCGCGCTGCTCGACGTGCTGGCCAGCACCCTCGTGCAGTCCCGGATGCAGCGCGACCTCACCGACAGCTCGATGCAGCGCAACATCGGCACCGCGGTCGGGCACTCGGTGCTGGCCCTGGACAACGTCGTGCGTGGCCTGGCCGGCCTGGACGCCGTGCCCGAGGCGATGGCCGCCGACCTCGACGAGAACTGGGAGGTCCTCGGCGAGCCGGTGCAGTCGGCGATGCGTGCCCTGGGCGCCCAGGGGGTCCCCGGGATGGACGAGCCCTACGAGCGGCTCAAGGAGCTGACGCGCGGCCGCCGGATCGGCCAGCCCGAGCTGATCGAGTTCGTCCGCGGCCTCGGGCTGCCCGCCGAGGTCGAGCAGCGCCTGACCGCCCTGACCCCGGCCACCTACCTCGGGCTGGCCCCCGATCTCGTCGACCACGCCACGACGCCCGGCGACCAGAGCGCCGGCACCACCCAGGAGAGCACCCCGGCATGAGCGCCTCGCCCACCACCCACGCCGACTCCACCGCGCGGGAGATCGCCTACGTCGCGGTCTTCGCCGCGCTGATCGTCGCGCTGACCCTCTTCCCGGCGATCGAGATCGGCATCTCGCCGGTGCCGATCACCCTGCAGACCTTCGCGGTGACGCTCACCGCGATGCTGCTCGGACCGCGCCGCGGGGCGCTCGCCGTGCTCGCCTACCTGGCGCTCATCGCTATCGGGCTGCCGGTGGCCGCGGGCTACCGCGGCGGGCTGGGCGTCTTCGCCGGGGCCACCGGCGGCTACCTGGTCAGCTACCTGCCGGCCGCGCTGCTCGTCGGCTGGCTCGCCGGCATGGCGCTGCGCCGCACCCGCCCCACCCCCTGGCTGATCCTCGCCGGGGTGGCCGGGATGCCGGTGATCTACGCGATCGGCACCGGCTGGTTCATGGCGGTGACCGGCATGGAGCTGGGGCCGGCGGTGGCCGCGGCGATCACCCCCTTCGTCGTCGTCGACGCGATCAAGGTGGCCCTGGCCGCGATCGTCACCGCCGGGGCCGTGCGGGCGCTGCCGACGCTGCGTCGCTGACCCCCGCACCGCCGACCTCGTGCCGTTGACCTCCCACGCCGCCGACCGATGACGATCCGCTTCGAGGACGTCCACCTCGAGCACGCCGGCCGTCCGGTGCTGCGCGGCATCTCCGCCGACCTCACCGAGCACCGCATCGGGATCATCGGCGAGAACGGCTCCGGCAAGTCCAGCCTCGCCCGCACCATCAACCACCTGCACGCCCCCAGCCGGGGGCGGGTGGTCGTCGACGGGGTGGTCGCCGCGCAGGACCCGAAGGGGGTACGGCGCAAGGTCGGCTTCCTCTTCCCCGACGCGGCCGCGCAGATCGTCATGCCCACCGTCCGCGAGGACCTCGACTTCTCCCTCCGCGGCCTCGGGCTGTCCCGCGACGAGCGGGCCGCCCGGGTGGAGGCGAGCATGGCCGAGCAGGGGCTGAGCGCGCACGCCGACCACCCCTGCCACCTGCTCTCCTCGGGCCAGCAGCAGCAGCTGGCGCTGGCCGCGGTGCTGCTGCGCGAGCCCGACGTGGTCGTCGCCGACGAGCCGACCACGCTGCTGGACCTGCGCAACCTGCGAGCCGCCCGGCGCCGCTTCGCCGAGCTGCGCCAGCAGCTGGTGCTGGTCACCCACCACCTCGAGCTGCTCGAGGACGTCGACCGGGTGCTGCTCGTCGCCGACGGGCGGATCGCTGCAGACGGCGAGCCCGCCGAGGTGGTCGCCCGCTACCGCCGGATGATGGCGTGAACCTCGTCGGGGTCTACCGGGCCGGCAGCTCCTGGCTGCACCGGACCCCGGCCGGGGTCAAGGTCGGTGCCCTGGTGCTCATCTCGATCGGCGCGCTGCTCGTCGACTCCCCGTGGATCGCTGCCGGCCTGCTGCTCGCCTCGCTGGCGGTGCTGCTCAGCGCCCGGGTCGACCTGCGGCTGCTGCGCCGGCCCCTGGTCGTGCTGCTGCTGCTCGGGCTCTCGCTGGCGCTCTTCATGTGGTGGCAGCAGGGCGCGGGCGCCGCGGTGGTGGCGGTCAGCCGGCTGCTCACCCTCGCGCTGCTGGCCTGGACGGTGTCGATGACCACCCGGGTCAGCGACATGCTGAGCGTGCTGCTGCGGGTGCTGGCGCCGCTGCGCAGGGTCGGGGTGGACCCGGCCCGGGTCGGGATGACGATCGCCCTGGCGGTGCGCAGCGTGCCGCTGCTGCTGGCCACCGTCAGCACCGCGCAGCAGGCGCGGCAGGCGCGGGGTCAGGGCCGCTCGCTGACCGCGCTCGGGGTGCCCGTCGTGGTGCGCTCGGCGCGGATCGCCGACGAGCTGGGCGACGCCCTGGTGGCCCGCGGCTACGACCCCGACGAGGACTGAGGCGCACCCGCCGAGGGCGGATCAGGCCAGCCGGACGAGGCTCTCGTGGTCGTCCTCGGGCATCTCGCCCTCGACGAGCGAGGCGTGCACCCGCTGCCGGTCGAAGGTGGTCAGCCCGCCGGTGGTCGTGAGGAAGGCGGTGTCCGCGGTGTCCCGACCGGTGGCGATCCGCACCAGCGTCTCCCGCGGCGCCATCCGGGTCGCGTCGACGATGTGCCAGGACCCGTCCACCCAGGCCTCGGCGACCGCGTGGAAGTCCATCGGCGAGAGCCCGGGCGCGTAGACCGAGACGAGACGGGCCGGCACCCCGAGGGCGCGCAGCAGGGAGACGACGACGTGCGCGTAGTCCCGGCACACCCCCTGCCCAGCCAGCAGCGTCTCCACCGCACCGTCGGTGCCGCGGCTGCTGCCGGAGACGTAGGAGAAGTTCTCGAAGACCCACCGGCCGACCGCCTCGACCAGCGGCACCCCGGTCAGCCCCGGGAAGGTGCGCGCCGCCATCGGCGCCAGCCGGTCGGACTCGGCGTAGCGGCTGGGCCGGGTGAAGACCCACCGGTCGAAGTCGATCTCCCGCCCGGTCGGGTCGCCGATCGGGACGGTGATGTCGACGATCGCCTCGTAGGTCACCTCGAGCCACCCGGTGCCCACCTCGTCGAGGACGTGCAGCCGCGTGCCGTGGTCGCCGGCCAGCTCGCGCGGGGTGACCTCACGGCCGGCGGCGTGCACCAGCAGGTGCTCCTCGACGATCTCGTGGCTGCCGGCGACGGCGAAGGAGAGCAGCGCGGAGCGGACGTCGGTGGTGGCGTAGGCGAAGGTGGCGCCCACCCGGGCACGACGGCTGGTGGGACGTCCCTCGACGATGGCGGCGTCGGTCATGCCCGTCACTGTCCCCCACCAGCGAGGACAGGGTCAAAGCGGGCTAGATTGGCGCGACCACCGACCCCTGGCCAGCGAGCCGGTGGCCACCGACCAGCCCGTGACCCCGACCACCTGGAGATGCGATGACCGGCGCCCGGCTCCGCGCAGCGGCCGGCGTCGGCGTGCTCGGGATCGCCCTGGCCGGGGTCGCGGCGTGCGGTCAGGAGAGCAGCTCCGAGGCGACCTCGGTGGCCACCCCGCTGCCCCGGACGACCACCACGATGACCGCCCCGGAGGACCCTGCCTCCACCACGACGCCCTCCAGCACCACCACCACCGGCGAGGCGGTGGACGCCGCCGCCCTGACCCGCCGGATCGGCGCCGCCGTCGACACCGCGGGCAGCGCCGAGGTGGACGTGCGGGTGGGCGAGGGGTCGATCGCGGCGCGCGCTCAGGGTCCGGAGGACCTGCGCACCGGCGACCGCGAGATGGAGCTGACGGCCAACGGCCGGACGAGCACCTACCGCTGCGTCGACGACGCCTGCTTCGCCCAGGGCGCCGACCGCTGGACGAGGATCGACCTGGACGCCTCCGGCACCGAGCAGCGCGCCGTGGCCCTGCAGGTGCGGCTGACCAGCGCCGAGCGGCACCTGACCGCGATGCTGACCGCGACCCGGGGCGCCGGGCGGCAGGGCCGTGAGGACGTCGACGGCGTGAGCACCACGCGCTACAGCCTGACCGCCGACGTCGACGAGGCGCTGCGCGTGCTGGGGCTGCCCGAGGGGATGGACCTCGGCGAGGGTCTCGTCTACGACGTGTGGCTGGACGACGAGGACCGGCCGCGCCGGATCAGCTTCCGAGTGGGCCAGGCCCCCGGCAGCCTGGACCTGCGCGACTGGGGACGCGCCGTCGACCTGAGCCGCCCCTCGACCTGAGCCGGTGGCACATCTGGGCCTACCGTCCGGCTGAACCGCCCGGCCGTCCGGCTGAACCGCCCGGCCGGGGCGCCGTCGACCCGGGCGGCGATCAGCCGATCGCCAGGTCCAGCACCTCGGCACCCGGCTGCGCAGCCAGCTCGGCGGCGGCGACGAGCAGCTTGCTGGCCCGCAGCCCGGAGCCGATGACGACGTCCCCGGCGGCCAGCACCCCCTCGTCGATCAGTACCGGCCACCCCTCGGGCAGCCCGACCGGGGTGATCCCGCCGTACTCCATCCCGGTCAGCTCGACCGCCTCGTCCATCGGGGCGAAGGAGATCTTGCGGACGTCCAGGTGGCGGCGGACGACGTTGTTGATGTCGGCCCGGTCGGTCGCCAGCACGAGCACCGCGGCCCGGCGCACCTCGCCGCCGCGCCGACCGGCGACCACCACGCAGTTGGCCGAGTGCTCCGGCGCCGAGCCGTACGCCTCGCAGAAGGCCGCCGTGTCGGCCAGCCCGGGGTCGATCTCGGCGACCCGGGCCGACGGCACCGCATCGATCGCGGCCGCGACCGGCGCGGCCAGCAGTTCCGGGTGCTGGTGCGCGGACGTCCAGGTCAGGGTGCCTTCGGCGCTCATGCCGCGACCCTAGTCCGAACGGAACCTGGTGCTGCCGGTCCCGGCTGGCTAGCGTGGTCAGAGACTCGACGACGAGGAGGGGAGATGGAGCGCTCCCGCGACGGTCTGCCCGGCAGACGCCGCGCGGTCGAGCGTGCCAAGGAGACCTGGAGCGACGAGACCTCCAGCGACGCGGCCTCGAGCGACCATCCGGAGCCCGCGCCCGTGGTCCGCCCGGAGATCCGGGACTCGTGGTCGCGCTCGCGGGCTCACCTGCACGACGAGCCCACCCAGGCCCCGTTGGCCGACGAGTCGGAGACGGCCGCCTACTTCGCGGACTCGCCGCTGCACGACGCCGTCGGCCGGATCGAGTCCGAGCTGCGCTCCGCCGCCGACGACGGCGACCTCGTGGTGGCGGTCACCGACCCGCAGACCCGCATCCTGTGGACCTACGGCGGGCGGGTGATGCGCCGCCGCGCGGAGAGCGTCAACTTCGCCCCGGGCGGCCGCTGGGACGAAGGGAGCGTCGGCACCAACGCCCTCGACCTCGCGCTGCGCATGGACCGGGCGACCACGGTCTTCTCCGCCGAGCACTACGCCCCGATCGTGCACTCCTGGGTGTGCTGGGCCGCACCGGTGCACGACCCTGCCACCGGCGAGCAGCTCGGCGTGCTCGACCTCTCCACCACCTGGGACCGGGCCCACCCGGTGGGCGCGGCCGCCGCCCAGGCGCTGGCCCGGCTGCTGGAGCGCGAGCTGCCGCACCGCGGCGGTATCGGCGCCGCGCTGCCCTCTGCACCCGGCGCGCCGGGGCTGCACCTGCGGCTGCTCGGTGCGGTCGAGGGCTGGCTGGACGGCACCCGGCTGCTGCTGACCCGCCGCCAGGGCGAGATCCTCGCGCTGCTCGCGCTGGCCCCCGACGGGATGAACCTCGAGCGCCTGCACGCCAGCCTCTACGGCGAGGAGCGGGTCTCCCCCGGCACCCTCAAGGCCGAGGTCTCGCACCTGCGGCAGGCCCTCGGCGGTCGGCTGCTCTCCCGCCCCTACCGCCTCGACCTGCCGGTCAGCAGCGACGTCGAGCGGGTGCGCGCCGCGCTCGCCCGTGGCGACGTCGCCGCGGCAGTGGCCGCCTACGGCGGCGACCTCGTGCCCGGGACCAACTCGCCGAGGCTCGCCGAGACCGCCGAGTACCTGGCGGTGGCGGTGCGCGAGGCGCTGCTCGGCGACCCACGCCCCGAGGCGGTCGTACGCTACGCCGAGATCGCCCCCTACGACACCGAGGTGGTCGAGCGTGCGCTGAGCGCGCTCGGCGAGCGCCCGCACCCGGCCCGGGCCGAGCTGGCCGCCCGGCTGGCCGCCGGCGACTGACGGCGGATGACGGACCGGCCGACGGTGGCGCGACGGAGCTGATGGGCGACGCGCGCAACCGCGCGACGGGCCCCGCTCAGGTCTAGGGTCGGGACATGAGCAGCGATCGGGCCGGGCAGCCGGCGCAGCCGCAGGATCTCGTCGACCTGGCCCACCTGGTCACCGCCTACTACACGCTCAGCCCCGACCCCGAGGACGTCGACCAGCAGGTCGCCTTCGGCACCTCCGGCCACCGGGGCAGCTCGCTGAAGACCTCCTTCAACGAGGCGCACATCCTGGCCACCACCCAGGCCATCGTCGACCACCGCCGAGCGAAGGGGGTGGACGGTCCCCTCTTCCTCGGCCGGGACACCCACGCCCTCTCCGAGCCGGCCTGGGCCAGCGCGCTGGAGGTGCTCGCCGCCAACGAGGTGACCGTCCTCGTCGACTCCCGGGACGGCTACACCCCGACCCCGGCGGTCAGCCACGCCATCCTGCGGGCCAACCGCGGGCGCACCACCGGTCCCGGGCTGGCCGACGGCATCGTCGTCACCCCCTCGCACAACCCGCCCGCGGACGGCGGCTTCAAGTACAACCCGCCGCACGGCGGACCCGCCGACAGCGACGCCACCGCGCAGATCGCGGCGGCGGCCAACGCCTACCTCGCCGCCGACCTCGACGGGGTCTCCCGGATCCCCTTCGCCCGGGCCCGTCGGCACGCAGCCGGTCACGACTACCTCGGCGACTACATCGACGACCTGCCGTCGGTGGTCGACCTGGCCGCGGTCCGCGAGGCGGGGGTGCGGATCGGCGCCGACCCGCTCGGCGGGGCGAGCGTGCACTACTGGGGCGAGATCGCCGAGCGGCACGGACTCGACCTCACCGTGGTCAACCCCCTGGTGGACGGCACCTGGCGCTTCATGACGCTGGACTGGGACGGCAAGATCCGGATGGACTGCAGCTCCCCCTTCGCCATGGCCTCGCTCATCGCCCAGCGGGAGCGCTACGACATCGCCACCGGCAACGACGCCGACGCCGACCGGCACGGGATCGTCACCCCGGACGCCGGGCTGATGAACCCCAACCACTTCCTCGCCGTCGCCATCCAGCACCTCTACGGCGGCGCCCGGCCGGGCTGGTCCAGCGGACGGATCGGCAAGACCCTGGTCTCCAGCTCGATGATCGACCGGGTGGCCGCCGACCTCGGCAAGGAGCTGTGGGAGGTGCCGGTCGGCTTCAAGTGGTTCGTGCCCGGGCTGCTCGACGGCTCGGTCGGCTTCGGCGGCGAGGAGTCGGCCGGCGCCTCGCTGCTGCGCACCGACGGCAGCGTGTGGACCACGGACAAGGACGGGATCGTGCTGGCGCTGCTGGCCTCGGAGATCCTCGCCAGCACCGGCCGGACCCCCTCGCAGCACTACGCCGACCTCGTGCAGCGGCACGGCGAGCCGGCCTACCAGCGGGTGGACGCCCCGGCGGACCGGGAGCAGAAGGCCCGGCTGGCCGCGCTGGACCCCTCATCGGTCACCGCCACCGAGGTCGGCGGCGAGCCGATCACCGCGACGCTGACCGAGGCGCCCGGCAACGGGGCGGCCATCGGCGGGCTGAAGGTGGTCACCGAGAACGCCTGGTTCGCCGCGCGCCCCTCGGGGACGGAGGACGTCTACAAGATCTACGCCGAGTCCTTCCGCGGCCCGGAGCACCTGGCCCAGGTGCAGTCCGAGGCCAAGGAGGTCGTCGACGCCGCGCTCGGCGGCTGACGGGTGGACGAGCACGTCGACGACCCGCTGGAGGAGCTGGCGCAGGCACCCGTCGACGAGGGCGCCGAGAGCAAGACGGGCGAGGGCACCGAGGGCGAGGACGGCGCGGCGCCGAGCACCGCCGCGGTGCCCCGCGTCCTGGTCGTCAGCCTCAGCGGGTCGATCGTCGGGTGGAGCCTGGGTTGGGACCTCGGTGCCTTCGGCATCTTCATCGGCTACGGCCGGGAGAACCTCATCGCGGTCGCCTCGCTGGTGGTTCTCGCGGTGAGCCTCGTCCACCCCAGCAAGGTCCGGATCGGCTGGCCCACCCGGATCATCCTCACCCTGCCGGCCGTCTCGATGCTCGTGCTGGCGCTCGGCCCCGACGCGCTCTGGCGGGACGCGGTCGCGCCGGAGGACATCAGCGACGTCAACCTGGCCTGGTTGCTCGGCCTGCTGCTCGTCACCGGCATCTACTTCCTGTCGCTGCCCTTCCTGCTCTACGCGCTGGGCCGCCTCATCGGGGTGGGCCTCTTCGACCTGCCGCGCCGGGAGCAGGTGGTCTGCGTCGTGCTCGTCGCCTCGATCACGGTGCTCGGGACGGTCGCCGGGGCCAACCACCCGCGCCTGGTGACCTGCGAGAACTTCGAGCGGGCCGGGGACTACCAGCCACCGGACTGCACCCGCTGACCTACCTTCGACCAACCTCCGGCTGGCTAGCCTCGGCACACCGCGGCGCAACGGAGCGCCGCCAGAGACGCCGGGAGGCACCTCATGCCCGTCTTCCCCCAGCCCGGGAGCTCCGAGTCGACCGTCCAGGTCAAGGACCAGTACGACCACTTCATCGGTGGTGAGTGGGTCGCCCCGGTCAAGGGCGACTACTTCGAGAACCCCACCCCGGTGACCGGCCAGGTCTTCACCCGGGTCGGCCGCGGCACCTCCGAGGACATCGACGCCGCGATCGAGGCCGGCCACAAGGCCGCCGACGCCTGGGGCGCCACCTCGCCCACCGAGCGGTCCAACATCCTGCTGAAGATCGCCGACATCATGGAGGCCAACCTCCAGGACCTCGCGGTCGCCGAGACCTGGGACAACGGCAAGGCCGTCCGCGAGACGATGGCCGCCGACATCCCGCTGGCCATCGACCACTTCCGCTACTTCGCCGGGTGCATCCGCGCCCAGGAGGGCGGGATCAGCGAGATCGACGGTGACACCTACGCCTACCACTTCCACGAGCCGCTCGGCGTCGTCGGCCAGATCATCCCGTGGAACTTCCCCATCCTCATGGGTGTGTGGAAGCTCGCCCCGGCGCTGGCCGCCGGCAACTGCGTGGTGCTCAAGCCCGCCGAGCAGACCCCCTGGTCGATCCTCAAGCTCGTCGAGCTCATCGCCGACGTGCTCCCGGCCGGGGTGCTCAACGTCGTCAACGGCTTCGGCGCCGAGGCCGGCAAGCCGCTGGCCTCCAGCCCGCGGATCGCCAAGGTCGCCTTCACCGGCGAGACCACCACCGGCCGGCTGATCATGCAGTACGCCAGCCAGAACATCATCCCGGTGACCCTCGAGCTCGGCGGCAAGAGCCCGAACATCTTCTTCGACAACGTCGCCAGCGAGCAGGACGCCTTCTACGACAAGGCGCTCGAGGGCTTCACGATGTTCGCGCTCAACCAGGGCGAGATCTGCACCTGCCCCTCGCGCGCGCTGGTCCAGGAGTCGATCTACGACCAGTTCATCGGCGACGCCATCCCGCGGGTCGAGGCGGTCAAGCAGGGCAACCCGCTGGACACCGACACGATGATGGGCGCCCAGGCGAGCAACGACCAGTTCGAGAAGATCATGAGCTACCTCGACATCGGTCGGCAGGAGGGCGCCGAGGTGCTCACCGGTGGCGACAAGCTCGAGCTCGAAGGGGACCTGGCCGGCGGCTACTACATCCAGCCGACCGTCTTCGCCGGGAAGAACACCATGCGGATCTTCCAGGAGGAGATCTTCGGCCCGGTGGTCTCGCTGACCTCCTTCCGGGACGAGGCCGAGTCGCTGGAGATCGCCAACGACACCCTCTACGGCCTCGGCGCCGGGGTGTGGAGCCGCGACGGCAGCCAGGCCTTCCGGATGGGCCGCGGCATCAAGGCCGGCCGGGTGTGGACCAACTGCTACCACCAGTACCCGGCGCACGCCGCCTTCGGCGGGTACAAGCAGTCCGGCATCGGCCGGGAGAACCACAAGATGATGCTGGACCACTACCAGCAGACGAAGAACCTGCTGGTCAGCTACAGCCCGGACAAGCTCGGCTTCTTCTGATCGGCGGCCGGGCCCCGGGGACTCCCGGGGCCCGGCTCCCGCCGCTACCGTGGCGGGAGGATCCCTCGTCGGTGACGGCGAGGAGGACGAAGGGAGAGACCGATGTCCGACCGGGTCACGCTCAGCCCCGCCGCCGCCGAGCTCGTCGAGAAGCTCGAGGGCACCCACGGGCCGCTGATGTTCCACCAGTCCGGCGGCTGCTGCGACGGCTCCGCCCCGATGTGCTACCCGGCCGGGGAGTTCATGACCGGGGACGCCGACGTGCTGCTCGGCACGCTGGAGGCCGGATCAGCCACCCCGGTGGAGTTCTGGATGAGCGCCAGCCAGTACGAGTACTGGAAGCACACCGCGCTGACGGTGGACGTCGTGCCCGGTCGCGGCTCCGGCTTCTCCGTGGAGGCCCCCGAGGGGGTGCGCTTCCTCATCCGCTCCCGGCTGATGACCGAGGACGAGATGCGCGAGCACCAGCTGCTCTGAGCCGGACCGCGCGTCGAACCACCGCAGATCGTCGAGCCAGCACCATCTCGATGTGGTGCCGGCTCGCCGCGGTGGTGCTGGCTGGCCGCGGTGGTGCCAGCAACCTTTTGTAGCCTTCGCCAGGTGACCTCTCCTGTGACCGCGGCCGACGTCGAGCGGGCCGGCGGGCTGCTCGACGGGGTGGCCCGGGCCACCCCGCTGCGCCCCTCCCCCCGGCTCTCCGAGGCCACCGGCGCCACCGTGCTGCTCAAGCGTGAGGACCTGCAGCCGGTGCGCTCCTACAAGCTGCGCGGCGCCTACGCGCTGATCGCCTCGCTCACCGACGCGCAGCGGGCGGCCGGGGTGGTCTGCGCCTCGGCCGGCAACCACGCCCAGGGCGTGGCCTACGCCTGCCGCGAGCTCGGGGTGACCGCCCGGGTCTACCTGCCGCGCACCACCCCGCGGCAGAAGCGCGAGCGCGTCTCCGCGCTCGGCGGCCCCTCGGTCGAGGTGGTCGTCGGCGGGGACGTCTACGACGACGCGTCCGCCGCCGCCGACGAGGACGCCGAGGCCACCGGGGCGGCGATCATCCCCGCCTTCGACGCCGTGCAGACCATGGCCGGGCAGGGGACGATCGCCCCGGAGATCGTCGCCGAGCTGGGCGCCGCGCCCGACGTCGTCGTCGTCCCGGTCGGCGGGGGCGGGCTGCTCGGCGGGGTGGCCACCTGGTTCGCCGAGCGTCACCCCGGCACCCGGGTGGTCGGCGTCGAGCCGGCCGGGGCCGCCTCGATGACCGCCGCGCTGGCCGCCGGGCACCCGGTGCCGCTGGCCGAGATGGACGGCTTCGTCGACGGCGCCGCGGTGCGCCGGGTCGGCGACCTCACCTTCGCCGCCACCGCCGCCTCCGGCTGCGAGGTGACCACCGTGCCCGAAGGCGCGATCTGCGTCGAGATGCTCGCGCTCTACCAGACCGAAGGGATCATCGCCGAGCCCGCGGGTGCGCTCGCCTCCGCGGCGCTCACCGCCCTCGACCTGCCGCCCGGGGCGACCGTGGCCGCGGTCCTCTCCGGCGGCAACAACGACGTCTCCCGCTACGCGGACATCGTCGAGCGGGCGCTGATCCACGAGGGCCGCAAGCACTACTTCCTCGTCGAGTTCCCCCAGGAGCCGGGGGCGCTGCGCCGCTTCCTCGACACCGTCCTGGGCCCGGAGGACGACATCGCCTACTTCGAGTACGTCAAGCGCAGCAACCGCGAGACCGGGCCGGCCCTGGTCGGCATCGAGCTCGGCTCGCCCGACGACCTGCCGGCCCTGCAGGCCCGGATGGACGCCGCCCGGCTGACCATCCAGCCGATCGACCCGGCCAGCCCGCTCTTCCGTTTCGTGGGCTGATCGTGCGTCCCGCCGATGGTCTGGACCGGCTGCGCACCAGCGTCGCCGAGGCGGTGCGCAGCCGCGTCGGCGGCGCCGACCGCAGCGCCCGCGAGGAGCGGGTGTGGCGCTCGGAGGGACCCCGCTGGTTCACCCCGGACGACCCGGTGTGGCGGGTGCACAAGGACGCGGCGATGTTCGTCGGCGGCCTGCGCGCGCTGGTGATGCAGTCGCTGCACCCGTTGGCGATGGCCGGCGTCGACGAGCACTCCGGCTACCGCGGCGACCCGTGGGGGCGGCTGCAGCGCACCAGCCTCTACATCGCCACGACGACCTACGGCACCGCCGCGGACGCCGAGCGGATGGTCCGGGCGATCCGCGGCCGGCACACCAGCGTGGTCGGTACCGCCCCCGACGGACGCGGCTACGCCGCCTCCGACCCGCACCTGCTCGCCTGGGTGCACGCCGCCGAGTGCCACTCCTTCCTCGTCACCCACCAGGAGTACGGCGCCCGACCGCTGACCCCGGCCGAGGCAGACACCTACGTCGCCCAGCTGGGCTCGATCAGCGAGCGACTCGGCTTCGACGGCGCCCCGAGGTCGGTCGCCGGGCTGGAGGATGTGCTGGCGCGCTACCGGCCCGAGCTGGTCGGCACCGAGGCCGCCCGCCGCACGGTGCGCTACGTCCTCGACGAGCCGGACCTGCCGCTGGCGGCCCGCCCCGCCTACACCGCGCTCGCCGCCGGCGCGCTGGCCACCACCCCGGCGTGGGCCCGCAGCATGCTCGACCTGGACCGCTCCCGCTGGCGACCGGCCGGCGCCGTGGGCCGCCCCGCCGGTCACGCGGTGACCGCCGGTCTGCGCTGGGCCCTGGGGGCCCACCCGGCCGACCGCTTCGATACCGGGAGGGGGTAGTGGTACCCTCGGGGGGTACCAGAGCAAAGGGAGTGCGAGATGGCGGGTTACACCGGCAGCAAGGACGAGTACCTCACGAGGTTGCGGCGGGTCGAGGGCCAGGTCCGCGGGATCGCCCGGATGGTCGAGGACGATGAGTACTGCATCGACATCCTCACCCAGGTGAGTGCCGCCACCAAGGCGCTGCAGGCGGTCAGCCTGGGCCTGCTCGAGGACCACGTCGGCCACTGCGTGGTCGACGCGGCCCGTACCTCCGACGAGGCCGCCGCGGAGAAGGTGGCCGAGGCCGGCGCCGCCATCGCGCGCCTGGTCCGCTCCTGACCCCGCTCCCAGAGAGGACGAGAGAAGCATGAGCCAGCAGACCACCATCACCGTGACCGGCATGACGTGCGGCCACTGCGTCTCCGCGGTGACCGACGAGCTCACCGCGATCGACGGCGTGCACGAGGTCGATGTCGACCTCGTCGCCGGCGGCGACAGCCCGGTGACCATCACCTCCGACGGGCCCCTGGACGCGCTCGCCGTCGAGGCCGCCGTGGACGAGGCCGGCTACGCGGTGGCCCCCCGATGACGGTCACCGACGAGCAGCGCAGCGCCGCCGAGGAGGGCACCGCCACCCGCAGCGTCGACCTGGCGATCACCGGGATGACCTGCGCCTCCTGCTCCGCGCGCATCGAGAAGAAGCTCAACAAGCTCGACGGGGTCACCGCCAGCGTCAACCTGGCCACCGAGAAGGGCCACGTCGAGTACCCGCCCGAGCGGGACGTCGAGGACATCCTGGCGACCGTCCGCTCCACCGGCTACGGCGCCAGCGTCATCGAGCCGCAGGCCCGGATGGCGCCCCCGGAGCACACCCACGTCCGCCAGGACGACCTGCGTCGCCGCGGGGTCGTCGCCGGGGCGCTGGCCCTGGTGGTGCTCGTGCTGGCGATGGGGCCGTGGCAGTTCACCGCCAACCCCTGGCTGCAGTGGCTGCTGACCACCCCGGTGGTGCTGTGGTGCGCCTGGCCCTTCCACCGGGCGGCCGCGCTCAACGCCCGCCACCTGGCCTCGACGATGGACACCCTGGTCAGCATCGGGGTCAGCGCCGCCTACCTGTGGTCGCTGGCCGCGCTGCTGCTCGGCCCGGCCGAGGGCACCCGCGCCGAGGCGCACTACTACTTCGAGGTCGCCGCCGTGGTGACCGCCTTCCTGCTGCTCGGCCGCTGGCTGGAGTCGCGGGCGCAGAGCGAGGGCCGCAGCGCGCTCACCGAGCTCATGGACCTCGGCGCCAAGGACGTCGCGGTGCAGCGCATCCACTCCGGCACCCGGGTCACCACCGAGGTGCGCATCCCCATCGACGACCTGCGGGTCGGCGACCACTTCATCGTCCGCCCCGGGGAGAAGGTGGCCACCGACGGGATCGTCGTCGACGGCGCCAGCGCCATCGACGCCTCGCTGGTCACCGGCGAGTCGGTGCCGGTCGACGTCCGCCCCGGCGACGAGGTCAGCGCCGGCACGGTCAACACCTCCGGGCGGCTCGTCGTCGAGGCCCGCGCGGTCGGCTCCGAGACCACCCTGGCGGCGATCAGCCGGCTCGTCGAGCAGGCCCAGACCGGCAAGGCCCAGGTGCAGCGGCTGGCCGACCGGGTCTCGGCCGTCTTCGTCCCGGTGGTCCTCGGGCTGGCGCTGCTCACCTTCGTCGGCTGGTGGATCGGCTCCGGCAGCGCCGGCACGGCGGTCGGTGTCGCGGTGACCGTGCTCATCATCGCCTGCCCCTGCGCGCTCGGGCTGGCCACGCCGACCGCGCTGCTCGTCGGCACCAGCCGCGGCGCTCAGCGGGGCATCCTCATCAAGGGGCCGCAGGTCCTCGAGGACACCCGCCGGATCGACACCATCGTGCTCGACAAGACCGGCACCATCACCACCGGCGAGGCCGAGGTCACCGACCTGGCCGCCGAGCCCGGCCTGCACCCGGCCGCGGTGCTCACCGCCGCGGCCGCGGTGGAGTCCGGCAGCGAGCACCCGATCGCCGCCGCCATCGTCGCCCGGGCCCAGGAGCAGGGCATCCGCCCGCCGCGGGCCACCGACTTCGAGGCGCTGCCCGGCACCGGCGCGGTGGCCACGATCAAGGGCACCCGGGTGAACGTCGGCCAGGCCGAGCTCTTCGAGGAGATCCCCAGCGAGCTGCTCGGGCTCGAGCGGGCCGGGACCACCGTCTTCGTCGGCTGGGGCGGTCGCGCCCGAGGCGCGATCACCGTCGGCGACGACATCCGGGAGACCTCCGCCGACGCGGTCGCCGAGCTGCGCTACGAGGGGCTGGGCGTCTACCTGCTCAGCGGGGACACCCAGGCCAACGCCGCGGCGGTCGCCGAGGTCGTCGGGATCGGCGCCGAGGACGTCATCGCCGGGGTCAAGCCCCAGGACAAGCACGAGGTGGTCGCCCGGCTGCAGTCCGAGGGCCGGGTCGTGGCGATGGTCGGCGACGGGGTCAACGACGCCGCCGCGCTCGCCCGGGCCGACCTCGGCCTGGCGATGGGTACCGGCACCGACGTGGCCATGGAGTCCGCGGACATCGTGCTGGTGCGGGCCGACCTGGACGCGGTGCCGGACGCCATCGAGCTCTCCCGGGACACCCTCAAGGTCATCAAGCAGAACCTGGCGTGGGCGTTCGGGTACAACACGGCGGCCATCCCGCTGGCCATGGCCGGGCTGCTCAACCCGATGATCGCCGGCGGGGCGATGGCCCTCTCCAGCGTGCTCGTCGTCGGCAACAGCCTCCGGCTGCGGCGGTCGCTGCGCGACTGACGGCCACCTGCGAGCAGACAGCTGCGGCCGGTCGGGGCCCCTGATCCCCGACCGGCCGCGGTCTGTGTGCGGCGCCGTGGCGCCGGCGGCTCAGATCTCCGCGTTCCACGCCTCGCGGTAGCCGAGCTTGCCGGAGGTCTGCAGCAGCGCCCGACGGTAGATCCGCTCGGCCAGCGCGAGCACCACCGCGGCGGCCGCCGCGAGCAGCACCAGCGCGACCAGCGCCTGCCACCAGGTCGCCTCGCCGGAGACCACCCGCATGGGCATGATGATCCCGGAGAAGGGGGGCAGGTAGGCGAGGACGTCCGCGATCTGGCCGGAGGCGAGGAAGGACGCGGCGAACATCGCCAGCACGAGCATGGTCACCGGCACCGAGGTGGACTGCACGTCCTCGGTCCGCGAGGCCAGCGCCCCGGCCACCGCGAAGAGCGTGGCGACCAGGGTGAAGCCGACGAGGAAGAAGGCGACGAACCACACCAGCCCGGAGGTGAGGTTGGGCAGCATCCCGCCGAAGTCGGTGAAGCTCACCCCCACCAGGGCCACCGCGATGTACAGCGCCAGCTGCAGCATCGCCAGCGTGATGTTGCCGACCAGCTTGCCGACGAGCAGCTGCCGCACCGGGATCGAGGTGGCGATGATCTCCACCACCCGGGACTGCTTCTCCTCGACGACGCTCATCGCCAGCGTGCTGCCGAAGAGCACCGCCGAGACGTAGAAGAGCGCGGCCATGATGATGCCGACCACGGTCGCCGCCACCGCCTGGTCCGAGCTGCCCTCGATCTGCGAGGTGGTCAGGGTGGTGCCCTGCTGCAGCGCCGCCAGGTCGACCCCCTGCTGCTCGGCGTTGTCGGCCAGGGCGATCTGCTGCAGCACCGGCTCGACGGCCCCGGTGAGGGTGCCGTCCACCTCGCTCTGCCCGGTGAGCACCCACTGGTCGCCGTCCTGGTGCAGCCAGGCGTCGGCGGACTCGTCGGCCAGCGCGGCCCGGGCCGCGTCCTCGTCGGCAACCTCGACCGGGACGAAGCTCACCTTGTCGTCGACCGAGGGCACCCGCTCCTCGAGGCTGCCGGCGAGGCTGCTCGCCGAGGAGGTCACCGCGACGTCGTAGCTGCGGTCGCGCTCGGCGTTCCACGCCTGGAAGGCGAACGCCGCGACCATCACCGCCAGGGACAGCAGGGTGCCGAAGATGAAGGCCTTGTCCCGCAGCTTGACCGACACCTCGCGCTGGGCGACCAGCGTCCAGGCGCGGGCGGTGGAGATCCGACCGGTCTGCGGAGCCTCGGGGGCGGGGGTGTTGCGGTCGGTGCCGGTGGTCGGGGCCGTGGTGCTCATGCCGTCGCCTCTCGGTAGATGTCGGACAGCGGGGGGATGATCGGGGTCAGCTCGGTGACGCCGCCGCGGCGGACCCCTTCGCTCAGCAGGGCGTCCAGGGTGCGCTGCTGCTCGGCCGGGTCGTCCTCGCTCAGCTCGACGACGGCCTGCGGACCGTCGACGTCGAGCACGTGCAGGCCGGGGGTGCCGCGCACCCAGCCGGCGTCGCCGACGACACCGAGCCGGTGCCGCCTCGGCGCGGAGCCGCGCAGCTCGTCGGGGGTGCCCTGGGCGCGGACCGTGCCGCCGGAGAGGATGATCAGCCGGTCGCACAGCCGGTCGACGAGGTCGAGCTGGTGGCTGGAGAAGAGCACCGGCACCCCGCGGGCGGTGTGCTCGCGCAGCAGGTCGGCCATGGCGTCCACCGCGGCCGGGTCCAGCCCGGAGAACGGCTCGTCGAGGATGAGCGCCGCCGGCCGGATCATCAGCGCCGCGATGATCTGCACGCGCTGCTGGTTGCCGAGGGAGAGCGCCTCGAGGTTGTCGCCGGCGCGGTCGGCCAGGCCGAGCCGCTCCAGGTGCTCCTCGACGACCCGCTTGGCGGAGCCGGCGTCCATCCCCTTCAGCTGGGCCAGGTAGACCAGCTGCTGGGCGACCTTCTGCTTGGGGTAGAGGCCGCGCTCCTCGGGCATGTAGCCGATGCTGCGGCGGTCGGCGGTGGTGATCGGCCGGTCGCCCCAGCTCACCTGGCCGGCGTGGATGCCCAGGACGCCCATGATCATCCGCATCGTCGTGGTCTTGCCGGCGCCGTTGCCCCCGACGAAGCCGGTCATCAGGCCGGCCGGGACGAGGAAGCTGATGTCGTCGACGGCGACGTGCTCGCCGAAGCGACGGGTGAGATGGTCGACCTGGATCGTGGCCGGCGTGCCCGCTGCTGTGCTCATGCTCCGAGACTAGGCAGCCCGGCGCTCCGGGGGATCCGCCGAACGGCTGATCTCTGCGCGCCGGTCAGGTCCCGCCCCTCCCCCTGCGGGGGGAGACGGTCGCCGCGGGAGCCGGGCCCCTCAGTCCTCGCGGGGGGCCACCACGCCGGCCTCGTGCGCGACGATCACCGCCTGCACCCGGTCCCGGACCCCCAGCTTGGCGAAGACGCTGGAGACGTGCGTCTTGACCGTGGCCTCGCCGATGACCAGGTGGGCGGCGATCTCGGCGTTGCTCAGCCCGGCCCCGACGAGCGCGAGCACCTCGTGCTCCCGGCCGGTGAGCCGGGCGACGAGGTCGCCGTGGCGCTGCGGGGCCGGGGTCGTCTCGGCCGACGGCCCGGGCGGCGCCTCGGACGGTCCGGACGCACCGGACGCACCGGTCTCGGTCTGGGCCTGCTCGCCGCCGGCGGAGGTCATCCGGGAGATCACCCGGCGGGTGACCTCGGGCGCCAGCAGCGCGTTGCCCTGACCGACGGTCCGGATGGCCTCGACCACCTGGTCGGCCTCGGCGTTCTTGAGCAGGAAGCCGCTGGCGCCGGCCCGCAGCGCGTCGAAGAGGTAGTCGTCCCGGTCGAAGGTGGTGAGGATGATGACCCGGGCGAGGTCCTGGGCGACCACCTCCGCGGTGGCCGCGATCCCGTCGAGCACCGGCATCTGCACGTCCATGACGATGACGTCGGGCGCCAGCTCGCCGGCCAGGCGCACCGCCTCCCGACCGTCGCCGGCCTCGCCGACGACGACCAGGTCGTCCTCGACCGAGAGCATCATGGCGAAGCCGGAACGGATGATCGGCTGGTCGTCGACGAGCAGCACCCGCAGGCGCTCGGGCCCGGACTCGGGCAGGGATTCGCTCATCGGGCCGCCCCGACGTGCTCGGGGCGCGCGACCGGCCTGCGCTCCAACGGGATCCGCAGCCGCACCCGGTAGCCGCCGATGGGTCGGGGCCCGATCTCGACGGCGCCCTGGTGCGAGGCGGCCCGCTCGCGCAGCCCGAGGTGCCCCATGCCGGTGCCGCTGCTGCCGTCGCCGCGCGGCCGGCCGTCGTCGGTGATCTCGACCTCGACGTGCTCGGCCTGCACCCGGACCGCGACGCGCGCGTGGCGGGCCGTGCTGTGCCGGGCGACGTTGGTCAGCGCCTCCTGCACGGTGCGGTAGAGGGAGTGCCCGACGGCGGCCGGCACGTCGGCCAGCACGGCGTCGTCCTCGACGACCTCCAGGCTCACCTGCAGACCGAGGCGGCTGCGCTCCTGGGTCAGCGCCCGCAGCTGGTCGAGCCCGGGCGCCGGGGCGTGCCGGTCCTCGCGGCGCTCCACCGAGCGCAGGGTGCCGAGCAGGTCGCGCATCTGGGTGACCGCCTCCCGGCTGGAGACCTCGATCTGGCCCAGCGCCTGGTGCGCCCCGTCCGGGCTGCGGTGCAGCACCCGTCGGGCGGCCGCGGCCTGGACCCCGATCCCGGAGACGTGGTGGGCGACGACGTCGTGCAGCTCGCGGGCGATCCGCAGCCGCTCCTCGACGATCGCCCGCTCGCGCAGCTCGTCGGACTGGGCGGCGATCGTCTCGGCCTGCTGGCGCAGCCGGTCCCGCTGGCGGGCACCGTTCCAGGCGGCCTGCCCACCGACCACGGCCCCGCCGAAGAAGAGGGTGTTGATGGTGGCCATCATCCCGGCGGCGGCGATCGACGGCGGCAGGTGCCAGCCCCGGACGTCGTCCTCGACGATGGTGTCGGTGAGCACGTTGCCGACGGCGAAGCCCCACACCAGCCAGAGGAACATCGTGACGATGATCCCGCCGACGACGAGCAGCATCTCCCGGCGCGAGCGGGCCCAGGCGACCCCGCCGAGGATGACCACGAAGTAGGCCACCTGGGTGGAGAGCAGGCTGGCCATCGGCGGGGTGTAGGTGGTCAGGGCGAAGTAGCCGACGGTGGCGACCAGCGTGACCGTCAGCGGCCAGAGCCGCCGCAGCGCCACCGGGAGCGCGGTGGCGGCGACGAGGGCACGCTGCTGCCACGGCCCGATCTCCACCGTCTCGAGGTTGCCGATCCCGCGCATCATCTCCAGGACGGCGAGGCTGACCACCCCGATGAGCAGGGTGAGGGCGATGTCGCCCCGGCTGACCCCGCGCCCGGGGCGCTCCCAGTCGTCGTCGACGGCGAAGAAGCCGCCGAGCCAGGCCACGGCTCCGCCGAGCCGGGAGGCGGCAGGGCGGGACGCCATGGCTCAGATGGTGACGAGACCGGTGGGGGTGCGCAGGGTGACCGCCAGCAGACCGGGGGTCCCGTGCGGTGCGACGAACTCGAAGGAGATCACCGACGAGGTCTTGCTCGCCGGCAGACCGAGCCACTCGTGCACCCGCTCGGGGTCGCCGGCGACCATGAGCGACTCGATGGCGACGTCGCTGTGGTTGTCCGTGCTGGGGTGGTCGCTGCCGTCCTCCCAGCGGATGAAGAAGGGCAGCTGCGGGTCGGACATGAGGCCCTTGATGCCGATCTGCTGCCAGCGGAACTCGCGCCCGTCGGGCATCCGGCGGCGCCCCTCGACGGACCGACGGGCCAGCCGCTTCTCGATCGGGGCGAGGTCGTCGACGGAGACGACCCAGCCCATCCAGCCGCCACCGGTCTCGGAGCGGGCCCGGACAGCCTGGCCGAAGGGGGCCTTGTCGGCGCTGGGGTGGTCGAGCACCTCGACGACCTCGATGTAGCGGTCCTCGGCCAGCGGGAGGATGACGTTGCGCGTCCCGAAGCGGGGGTGCAGGCCTCCGTCGACCGGTCGGACCCCGATCTTCTCGCCCAGTCGCTCGGCCGTCGCCTGGGCGCCGGACGCCTCGGCTGCGTAGGAGACATGATCGACGCGCATGCGTGCATCGTGACACAGCCGTTCACCTGCGCAGAAACCGCCCCCGAGCCGCGCAGCCCCCGTCGTAGGTGGGTTCAGGTCCGCTGACGCAACGCTTCGTAGACGACGATCGCGGCCGAGGTGGCGACGTTCAGCGAGTTCACCCGGCCGCTCATCGGGATGCGCACCCGGGTGTCGGCGGCGGCCAGCGCGGCCTCGCTCAGCCCGTGCTTCTCGGTGCCGACCGCGACCGCCAGACCACCGGCGAGGTCGGCCGCGGTGTGCAGGGTGTCGGTGTCCGGGGTGGTCGCGACGACCCGCACGCCGTGCCGCCGCAGCCAGGGCCAGGTCTGCTCCGCGGTGGCCGTGGCGACCGGCACCGAGAAGACGGTGCCCTTGCTGGCGCGCACGACGTTCGGGTTGCCCCAGTCGGTGACCGGGTCGGCAGCGACGACGAGGTCGACCCCGGCGGCGTCGGCGGTGCGCAGCATCGCCCCGAGGTTCCCCGGCTTCTCCACCCCTTCGCAGACCAGGACCAGCGGGTCCGCTCCCAGCTCCACGTCGTCGAGCCCGGTCCCCGGGGCCGGGACGAGGGCGAGCACCCCGTCGGGCCCCTCGCGGTAGGCGGCCTTCTCGAAGGCGGCACGGGAGAGCTGGACCACCTCGGCACCGGCCGACCGGGCCCGCTCGACCACCGGTGGCCCGGCGGCGTGCATCAGCTCGGGGCAGTGCAGCACGACCTGCGGCCGGACGCCGGCCTCCAGCGCGAGGGCCAGCTCCTCGGTGCCCTCGACGAGGGTGCTGCCGCTCTCCTCCCGGGCGCGGCGGCGGCGCAGCCCGACGAGCTGCTTGATGCGCGGGTTGCTGGGCGAGGTGATCTGCGGGTCGGCCATGGCGGTCCCAGCATGCCGCAGACTGGGCCGGTGCCGACGCCCTCCCCTGCCGCCGTCCGGGCGACCGGCCTGCCCGGCAGGGCGCGCTCGTGGGTGTGGCTGGCCCTGCTGCTGATGCTGGTCGCGGCCACGCTGGCCCGGGTCGGTGACCGGTTGCCGGCCCGTCCCGGCCCCGAGACCTGGGAGGGCTCGAGCGTCGCGGCCGCGGTGGCCGCCAGCGACGCGCGGCCCGGCCTGCGCCAGGCGCTGCTGACCTGGTCGGACCTCACCGAGCCGTGGGTGCTGCTCGCCGGGCTGACCGCGCTGGCCGTGGCGCTGGTGGCCACCGGTCGACGCTCCCGCGGCGCGCTGCTGCTGCCGGTGCTCGGCCTGCTCGGCTGGGGGCTGGGGACGCTGGTCAAGCTCGTCGTGGCCCGTCCGCGACCCGACGAGGCGCTCTACGACGCCTCCGGCTACAGCTATCCCTCCGGTCACGCGACCGGCTCCACCCTGGCGGCGTCGCTGCTCGTCGTGCTGCTCTGGCCGCTGCTGGGGCGCGCGGGGCGCGTCCTGCTGGTGCTGCTCGCCGGTGCGCTGGTCGTGCTCACCGGCCTGGACCGGGTCTACCTCGGCGTGCACTACCCCGGGGACGTGCTGGCCGGGGTGATGCTCGGCGCGTCGGTCGTCGCGCTCACCCTGCTCGCGGTCCCCGGGCTGCGACCGGCGCGGGATCAGTCCAGCGCGGCGAAGCGGGCCCGGGCCAGGCAGTAGACCCCGAAGCAGACCAGCCCGACGGCCACCGCGGTGAGCAGGTACGGGCCGTAGGGCTGACCCTTGAGCTGCTTCAGCGCGCCGTCGAGCCCGACCGCCTCCTCCACCGTCTGCTGCCACGCGGCGAGGATGACGAAGACCCCCACGAGACCGAGCACGGCGCCCTTGGCCGGGTAGCCGATACGGCCGGCGGCGACGGCCCAGGCGCCCGGGTGCTCCTCGAGGTCGCCGAGGAAGCGGGCCAGCACCCCCTTGCGCACGTAGTAGGCACCGACGGCGAGCACCACCACCCCGCCGGCGGCGACCAGCCACTGCCCGGCCGGCTGGCTCATCAGCGTCCGGGTGACGCCCTGGGTGCGCTGCTCGCTCGAGGTGCTGCTGGCCGCCCCGAGGGCGAAGCGCAGCGCCAGCCAGGCGATGGCCAGGTAGGCGACGCCCTTGGTCACCCACTTCGCCCGGTCCAGCCGGGAGGACCACTGCGGGGCGGGCGCGACCGCCTCGGTGAGGTACCACAGCCCGAGGCAGCCGCAGCCGGCGACGAAGAGCCACAGCAGCGCCAGGCCCACCGGCTGACCGGCCATCGTCGCCAGCGCACCGGACTGGTCGGCCTGCTCGTCACCGGCGCTGCCCCAGGCGATGCGCAGCACGATGACCGCGATGATGACGTGCAGGGCGCCGTTGACCGCGTGCCCGAGGCGGGCGAGGGTGACGACGACCGGGTGCGAGTTGACCGTGTCGGCCGCCTCGGTGACCTCCTCTGCGAGCGAGTCGTCCTCTTCCGCCCCGGCGGGCTGCGACGCGCTCACAGCAGCGAGCGCAGCACGGTCGCGAGACCGTCGTCGTCGACGTCGCCGGTGACCTCGTCGGCGACCTCCTGGACCTCGGCCGGGGCGTTGCCCATGGCGACCCCGCGGGCCGCCCAGGCGAGCATCTCGAGGTCGTTGCGCTGGTCACCCACGGCCACCGTGCGCGACGGCTCGACCCCGAGCCGGCGGCGGACGATCTCCACCGCCGACCCCTTCGAGACGCCCTCGGGGTTGACGTCGAGCCAAGCGGTGAAACCGACCGCGTAGCCGACCCCGTGCAGACCGGCCCGCTCGACGATCTCGACGAACTCCTCGCTGGTCGCCTCCGGCTGGCGGAGGGTCACCCGGGTCGTCGGGTGGGCCAGCAGCTCCTCCCAGGGGACGACGGTCTGCTCGCCCTGCAGCTCGTCGGCCGGGTAGGGCGCGCTGAGCCGGAAGCCGACCCCCAGCTCCTCGACCGCCACCAGCGCGTCCGGCAGCACCTCGCGCAGCCGGGTGAGCACCGGCGCGGGGTCGAAGGTCACGACGTCCTCGTCGGCGACGCTCCACCCCTGCGGCGCCGACGGGTCGAGCCGGACGGTGACGGCGCCGTTGGAGCAGACCGCCCAGCCGGTGCTCAGCCCGAGGGCCTGCAGCACCGGGACCGTGGCCACCACGCTGCGCCCGGTGGCGACGACGACGTGGTGCCCGGCGGCGACCACCGCGGCGACCGCCTCGGCGACCGCGGGCCGCAGCTCGCCGGCGTGGGTGAGGGTGGTGCCGTCGAGGTCCAGGCAGATCTGGTGGGGCTGCACGAGCCGCACGCTACCGCCCGGCGACGCCGCTCAGCCGCGGGCCGCCCCGAGCTTCCAGTAGCCGCTGAAGAGCACCCGGTGCTTGTCCATGCCGAGGTCCTTGACCAGGTGGCGCCGGACCCCGGTGGCCAGTCCGGACTCACCGCACAGCCAGGCGTAGTCGAGGTCGGCGGTGGCAGTCGGGTCGGCCTCCAGGGCGGCGACCACGCTGCTCCCCGGGGCGGCGCTGCCGCGGTCGTGCACCCGGATCTCGCCGGCGGCGACGCGGCGGTCCAGGCCCATCCCGTCGAGCACCTCCAGCCGGGGCACCTCGACGTGCATCCGTAGCCGGTCGGAGCCCAGTCCGCGGCGGTCCCGCTCGTCGAGCACCGCGGCCAGGGCCGGGACGGCGGTCTCGTCGGCGACAAGCAGCTGCGCCCCGTCGTGCTCGAAGCCGCGATACAGACCGCCGCCGGAACGGAAGCCCACCCGGTCGCCGACCTGCGCGGAGAGGGTCCAGGCCGAGCCGGGCCCGTCGGTGCCGTGGGTGATGATGTCGACGTCGATCTCGCCGGCCGCGGGGCGGTGCGCCCGCACGGTGTACCAGCGCAGCCCGGGGCGCTCCTCCCCCGGCAGGTCGGCGATCGCCGCGCGCACGTTGGTGCGCTCCGGGTCGGGCATGGTCAGCTCGCCGCCGTCGAGCGGGAAGATCAGCCCGAAGAACTCGTCCGGGGCGGCCAGCGTGAAGTCGCGCAGCTCCGGGGCGGCGAAGGTGATCCGCCGGGCCGCCGGGTTGAGGTCGAGCACCGCGGCGACGGTCATCTCGTGCTGCACGTGCCCGGTGCGCTCGGCGACCTCGGCCATCGTCCCCTTGGAGTACAGCCGGGCGAGCGCGAAGAGCGCCTTGTCCTTGACGACGTCGAGCTTCATGCGGCGGTCCCTCCTGCCGGGCCCTGCTCCTGGGCACCGGACAACAACGAGTAAGGCTTGCCTAAGGTACGGGTCCGCCGGGGCGTACGGCAACCGGGGGTCGGCTCAGGCGAGACCGAGGTCGGTGAGGTCGAAGGCGTGCCGGTAGGGCACCTGCGCCTCGGCCTCGATCCGGCGCCCGGCGCCGGTGTCCCGGTCGGCGATCGTGGCCACCGCGACCACCTCGCCGCCGGCCTCGCGGACCGCCTCGACCGCGGCCAGCGGCGAGTCCCCGGTGGTCGTGGTGTCCTCGACGACGACCACCCGACGACCCTGCACCGAGGGGCCCTCGATCCGCTGCTGCAGCCCGTGCGCCTTGCCGGCCTTGCGCACGACGAAGGCGTCCAGCCGCTCCCCCGCCCCGGCGGCCGCGTGCAGCATCGAGGTGGCCACCGGGTCGGCGCCCAGGGTGAGCCCACCGATCGCGTCGAAGGTCAGGTCGGCGACGAGGTCGCGCATCACCCGGCCGACCAGCGGCGCCGCCTGCCCGTCCAGGGTGATCCGGCGCAGGTCGACGTAGTAGTCGGCCTCCCGACCCGAGGAGAGCGTCACCCGGCCGTGCACGACCGCCCGCTCCCGGATGATCTCGAGCAGGCGGGCACGGTCGGCGACGAGGTCAGGGGTTCCCATGCGGCCCATCATGCCCGGCTGGCCGGCGGGTCCGCCCGGTGCCTGCGCCGGACCGGGCCGGAGCGCAGCACCCGGCGCGGCAGGTGGCGCAGCAGGTGCACCACCGCCCGGTACTGCGGGCTGGGCACCGAGATCACCCGGCCGGCGGCCGCGTCGGCCAGCGCCTCCCGGGCGGTGCGCTCGGCGTCCAGCCAGAAGGGGCCGCGGCGCTCCCCCTTCGCGATCCCGGCCCGCTCGTGGAACTCGGTGCGCACGTAGCCGGGGCAGACCACCGTGGCAGTGACCCCGGTGCCGGCGAGCTGGCCGGCCAGCGACTCGGTGAGCACGGTGAGGTAGGACTTCGCCGCGGCGTAGCTGCCGCTGGCCATGAAGCCGGCCACCGAGGAGATGTTGACGACCCGGCCGCGGCCGCGGGCGGTCATCGCGCCCACGGCGGCGTGGCTGAGCACCATCGGGGCCCGCACCAGCGCGTCCAGCAGCGCCTCCTCCTGGGCCAGCGTGGTCCGGTCGAAGGGGGAGCCCAGCCCGAAGCCGGCGTTGTTGACGAGCACGTCGACGGGACGGTCCGGGTCGGCCACCCGGTCGGCGACGGCGGCGAGCGCGTCCCGGTCGGTGAGGTCGGCGGTGAGCACCTCGACGTGCACCCGGTGGCGCCCGCGGATCTCCTCGGTGGCCCGCTCCAGCCGGTCGGTGGTCCGGGCGACGAGCACGAGGTCGTGGCCCGCTTCGGCCAGCTGCTCGGCGAGCTCGCGGCCCAGGCCGGCGGTGGCTCCGGTGACGAGTGCGGTGGGCATGGACCGCACGGTACGTGCCGCTGCGTAGGGTGACCGGCGTGCGTATCGCCACCTGGAACGTCAACTCCATCCGCTCCCGCATCGACCGGCTCGAGGCGTGGCTGCAGCGCAGCGACGTCGACGTGCTGGCGATCCAGGAGACGAAGGCGCGGGAGGACCAGTTCCCCCACGACCGGGTCCGCGCCCTCGGCTACGAGGTCGCCCACCACGGGCTGAACCAGTGGAACGGGGTGGCCGTGCTCTCCCGCGTCGGGATCGAGGACGTCACCGTCGGCTTCGAGGGCGACCCCGGCTGGGGCGACCCGGTCGCGCCGGAGGCCCGGGCCATCGGCGCCACCTGCGGCGGGGTGCGGATGTGGAGCCTCTACGTGCCCAACGGGCGCGGGCTCGACGACCCGCACATGGACTACAAGCTGGCCTGGCTGGACGCGCTGCGCGCCCAGGCCGCCGGCTGGGCGGCCGACGGGGCGCAGGTCGCGCTCTGCGGCGACTGGAACATCGCGCCGCAGGACGAGGACGTGTGGTCGATGGAGTACTACCAGGACAAGAGCCACGTCAGCCCGGGCGAGCGGGCCGCCTTCCAGGCGGTGCTCGACGCCGGCTACACCGACCTGGTGCGACCGCACGCCCCGGGACCGGAGGTCTACACCTACTGGGACTACCAGCAGCTCGCCTTCCCCAAGCGGCGCGGGATGCGGATCGACTTCGTCCTCGGCTCGGCCGCGCTGGCGCAGCGGGCCACAGGCGCGGCGATCGACCGCGAGGAGCGCAAGGGCAAGGGCGCCAGCGACCACGCGCCGGTCGTCGTCGAGCTGGCGGCGTCGTGAACCGGCCCGCGCAGGTGATGGCCCAGGGCACCGCGGTGCGGCTGCTCAGCGCCGCGCTGCCCGACGGCTCCGAGGTGGCCGTCCGGGAGCACCCGGGCGAGCCCGGCGGCCCCACCCTGGTGCTGGCGCACGGCTGGTGCCTCGCCCAGGAGAGCTGGGACCCGGTGGTCACCGAGCTGCGCCGTCGCCGCCCCGGGCTGCGGGTGCTGACCTACGACCAGCCCGGCCACGGCGCGTCCTCGCCGATCCACGGCGACCGGATCGAGGTGCGCGACCTGGGCCGGGCGCTGGGCGCGGTGCTCGCCGAGCACGCGCCCGAGGGGGAGCTGGTGCTCGGCGGGCACTCCATGGGCGGGATGACCGTCATGGCGCTGGCCGGTCTGCAGCCGGACCTGGTGCGTGAGCGGGTGCGCGGGCTGCTGCTGGCGGCGACCATGGCCCGGCCCGACCCGCGGCGGCGAGGCATCCCCGGGGAGCGCCTCGTCATGGGCCTCATGGCCCGGTTCCCGGACTCCTGGCCGGGGCTGCCGACGACGCCCGCGATGACCGCCCGCAACCTCTTCGGCGCGGACCCCGACCCGGAGGCGGTCGAGGCGACCAGCGCGCTCACCGCGGCGACCGGCGGCCGGACCACCGGGCTCTGCTACGGCGCGATCATGCGGCACGACGAGGTCGACGCCCTCGGCGGGCTGTCCGGCGTGCCCACCTTCGTCGTCACCGGGAGCCGGGACCGGCTCACCCCGGTCCGGCGCGGCCGGCACGTGGCGGCGCACGCCCCGGGCAGCACCTTCTGGTCGGTGCCGGGCGCGGGGCACATGCTCGCCTGGGAGGCCACCGACCTGCTCGTCGACCGGCTGGAACGGCTGCTCGACGCGACGCCCGCGGCGGCGCGTCCCTGACCGATCCGCGGGTCCGCAGCGCGTCCTGGGAGGGAGGCGGGGCTCAGGTGCGCCGCGGGAGCCGCGCCGTCGCGAGGTGCATCATCGCGCCGGAGGTGACCCGCAGCGCCTGGCCCACGACGATTCGGCGTCGCTGGTATGCGGCCGGTCCGCACTCCGGACCGTGCCGGTGCAGCGCGTCCGCCAGGGCCAGCGCGTCGAGCACCGCCTCCGCGGCGCCGCGGCCGAGGTTGGGCGTCATCGCGTGCGCGGCGTCCCCGAGCAGCACCGTCCGCCCGGCGACGAGCGAGCGCATCGGGGGCGCGACGTGGATCCGTTGGGCGAGCACGGCCTCCGGCTCGGCGTCGGCCAGCAGCGCGCTGACCCGAGGGTCCCAGCCGGCGTAGCCCGCGCGGGCCTCGGCGAGCGCGGCCGCCGGGTCGAGGTCGCGACCGGGCAGCGCCGAGCGCCAGGCGAGGAACCAGTAGGTGCCGCCGGGCACGGGCGAGATGCCGGCCAGCCGGCCGCGGCCCCACCACTCCCCCGAGACCTCGGGGGCGGTCGCGGTGGTGCCGCGGACCGCCACCCACGGGGTGGGGCGCTCGACGGCCCGTGGCCAGGCGGACCGGCGGACGGCGCTGCGCACCCCGTCGGCGCCGACGAGCAGGTCGGCCCCGAGCCGGTCGGCCAGGGCCTGCGGGTCGGCAACCTCCTCGGTGCGCCGCGCCACCTGCTCCGGGACCGCCCGCTCCAGGGCCTCCAGCAGGGCCGGGCGGGCGACCAGCCGCAGCCCGCTGCGCCCGGCCGGCAGGTGGACCAGGGCCCGCCCGTCGGGGCGCCGCAGGGCTCCGTCGGTCGGGGCGACGCTGTCCCGGCGCAGGCCCTCACCGACGCCGAGACGGTCCAGCGCCCGCAGCGCACCCGGCCACAGCGCCAGGCCGGCGCCGGCCCCGGCGCGCTCGGGACGCCCCTCGACGAGGGTCACCCGCCAGCGCTCGGGGTCCAGCGCGGCGGCCAGGCTCAGCCCGGCGATCCCGCCGCCGACGACGAGGACGTGCGGCCGCTGGGTCATCGCACCAACCTAGCCACCGCCCTGGACAGCGGACGACCCCTCACGGGAGGTCCCGTGAGGGGTCGTGGGCATGCCGCGGGGGCCGTCGGTCAGCGCAGCGCCAGGCCGCTCCCGTCGTCGGCGACGTCCACGGTGACGGTGGAGCCGTCGCGCACGTCGCCGGCGAGCAGGGCGGTGGCCAGCCGGTCGCCGATCTCCTTCTGCACCAGGCGGCGCAGCGGGCGGGCGCCGTAGGCCGGGTCGTACCCCTTCTCCGCCAGCCAGGTCCGGGCCGGCCCGGTGACCTCGAGGCTGATCCGGCGGTCGGCCAGCCGGGTGGCCAGCTCGCGCACCTGCAGCTCGACGATGTCGCCGAGCTCGTCCTGGGTCAGCGGCTCGAAGACGACGATCTCGTCGAGCCGGTTGAGGAACTCGGGCTTGAAGGCCTGGCGCACCGTGGCCATCACCGAGTCCACCCGCTGCTCCTGGTCGAGCGAGGGGTCGACGAGGTACTGGCTGCCGAGGTTGCTGGTCATCACGAGGATGACGTTGCGGAAGTCGACGGTGCGGCCCTGACCGTCGGTCAGCCGACCGTCGTCGAGCACCTGCAGCAGGATGTCGAAGGTCTCCGGGTGGGCCTTCTCCACCTCGTCGAGCAGGACCACCGAGTAGGGGCGGCGGCGCACCGCCTCGGTGAGCTGACCGCCCTCCTCGTAGCCGACGTAGCCGGGCGGGGACCCGATGAGCCGGGCCACCGCGTGCCGCTCGGCGTACTCCGACATGTCGATCCGGACCATCGCCCGCTCGTCGTCGAAGAGGAAGTCGGCCAGCGACTTCGCCAGCTCGGTCTTGCCGACCCCGGTGGGGCCGAGGAAGAGGAAGCTGCCGGTGGGCCGGTCCGGGTCGGCGATGCCGGCCCGGCTGCGACGCACCGCGTCGCTGACCGCGCGCACCGCGGCGGCCTGCCCGATGAGCCGGGAGCCGATGATCGACTCCATGCTGAGCAGCTTCTCGGTCTCGCCCTGCAGCAGCCGGCCGGCCGGGATGCCGGTCCACGCCGAGATGACCTCGGCGATGTCGTCGGCACCGACCCGCTCCTTGACCATCGGCGAGCCCTCGTCGGTCGCCGCGCTGGCGGCGTCCTCGGCGGCCTCGGCCTCGGCGACCTGCTGCTGCAGCTGCGGGATCTGGCCGTAGAGCAGCCGCGAGGCGGCCTCGTAGTCGCCCTCGCGCTGCAGCCGGTCGGCCTGGGTGCGCAGGTCGTCGAGCCGGGCCTTGAGGTCACCGACCGCGTTCAGCCCGGCCTTCTCCGACTCCCACCGGGCGGTGAGCTCGGCGAGCAGCTCGCGCTTCTCGGCGAGGTCGTCCTCGAGCCGGGCCAGCCGGTCGCGGCTGGCGTCGTCGGACTCCCGCTCGAGGTGCAGCTTCTCCATCTCCAGCCGGGCCACGGCGCGCTGCAGCTCGTCCACCTCGACCGGGCTGGAGTCGATCTCCATGCGCAGCCGGCTGGCCGCCTCGTCGACGAGGTCGATCGCCTTGTCCGGCAGCTGACGGCCGGTGATGTACCGGTCCGAGAGCGAGGCCGCGGCCACCAGCGCGGTGTCCTCGATGGCCACCTTGTGGTGCGCCTCGTAGCGCTCCTTGAGGCCGCGCAGGATGGCGATGGTGTCCTCGACGCTGGGCTCGCCGACGAAGACCTGCTGGAAGCGGCGCTCCAGGGCGGGGTCCTTCTCGATGTGCTCGCGGAACTCGTCCAGCGTGGTGGCGCCGACCAGCCGCAGCTCGCCGCGGGCGAGCATCGGCTTGAGCATGTTGCCGGCGTCCATGGCGCCCTCGCCGGAGGCCCCGGCGCCGACGACCGTGTGCAGCTCGTCGATGAAGGTGACGATCTGACCGTCGCTGGCCTTGATCTCCTCCAGGACCGCCTTGAGGCGCTCCTCGAACTCGCCGCGGTACTTCGCGCCGGCGACCATCGCCCCGAGGTCGAGGCTGACCAGCTGCTTGTCCCGCAGCGACTCCGGCACGTCGCCGTCGACGATGCGCTGGGCCAGGCCCTCGACGACCGCGGTCTTGCCGACGCCGGGCTCACCGATGAGCACCGGGTTGTTCTTGGTGCGCCGGGAGAGCACCTGGACCACCCGGCGGATCTCGGAGTCCCGGCCGATCACCGGGTCGAGCTTGCCGTCCCGAGCCATCTGGGTGAGGTCGGTGCCGTACTCGGCCAGCGACTCACCCCCTTCGACCGGGGTCTGCGAGGTGACCGTCCGGCCGCCGCGCAGCTCGTCGATCTTCGCCTCCATGTCGGCGGCGCCACGCTTCTCCACCGCGGCCAGGTGGCCGGTCTCGGCGAGCGCGAGCATGAGGATGTCGAAGGCGAGGAAGGTGTCCCCCTTCGCCTTCATCAGGGTGTCGCCCTGCTGCAGCACGGCCAGGGCGGACCGGCCGAAGGTGGGCGGCTGGGCGGCGCCGCTGGTGGTGGGCAGCGCGGCGATCGCCGCGTCGGCCTGGCCGAGCACGTGCTGGGCGCCGGTGCCCGCGGCCTGCAGCAGGGTTTCGGCCTGCGGGGTGTCGACCCGGATCAGGCTGCTGACCAGGTGGTCCGGGGTGATCTCGGGGTGGCCCTCGGTCTGCGCGGCCCGCTGGGCCAGCGCGAGGGCCTCGGCGACCTTGGTGGTCGGCGTGAGCTCCATGGGCATTCGTCTCCTGAGGTGCGTGGGTCCAATCTCTCACCAGAGACAACCTTGTCACAGTTGAGTCTATTCCGCTCAACTCTGTGCGACGAACGGTCACCCCGCAAGCCCCACCGTGGGGTGCCGGGCTCCTATGGTCGTCCGCACGTGACCTGGGACACCCCCGGGCCCGACCCCTGAAGGAACCACCATGCGCACCCCACGCCGAGCCGCCACGACCGCGGCCGTCGCCACCGCCGCACTGGCGCTCACCACCGCCGCCGCCTCCCCCGCCGCGGCCGGCAACATCAACAACCCGAAGAAGATGACCCGGGCGATCACCACCGAGAACGTGATGGATCACCTCGAGACCTTCCAGGACATCGCCGACGAGCACGGGGACCGGGGCGCTGGCACCCCCGGCTACGAGGCCTCCGCGCGCTACGTCGAGCAGACGCTCCAGGAGGCCGGCTACGAGACCGAGCGGCAGTACTTCGACTTCTTCTACGAGGAGATCAGCGCCGAGTCGCTGAGCGAGGTCAGCCCGGACGCCCGGGACCTCGAGCACGCGCCGATGTCCTACTCCCCCGGCACCGGCACGACGCCGGTGACCGGCACCCTGGCCGGCCCGCAGACCGTCACCGGCTGCGAGATCGGGGACTACGCGGGCGCCGACCTCACCGGGCAGATCGCCCTGGTCAGCCGCGGCGTGTGCAGCTTCGCCCAGAAGTCCCAGGTGGCCAACGAGGCCGGCGCCGAGGCCGCGATCATCTACAACAACGTCGACGGGGCGCTCAACGGCACCCTCGGCGAGGTGCTCGACGACGTGGTGCCGACCACCGGCGTCTCGCAGGCGCTCGGCCAGGAGCTGGCGGCGAAGGCGGCCGACGGGCCGGTCGAGGTCAGCTTCCTGCTCGACAAGACCCAGGAGGTGCGCGAGACCTTCAACGTCATCGCCGAGACCGAGGCCGGTCGCGACGACAACGTCGTCATGGTCGGCGCCCACCTCGACGGCGTGCACGACGGCCCGGGGATCAACGACAACGCCTCGGGCTCGGCCGGCATCCTCGAGACCGCCGTCCAGCTGGGCAAGGCGAAGAAGCTCAACAACAAGGTGCGCTTCGCCTGGTGGGGCGCCGAGGAGCTCGGCCTGGTCGGCTCCGACCACTACGTCGAGGACCTCGTCGCCAACGAGCCGGAGGCGCTGGCAGACATCGCCACGTACCTCAACTTCGACATGATCGGCTCGCCCAACCACATCATCGGGGTCTACGACGCCGACGAGTCGACCTACGAGGCCCCGGTCGAGGTGCCCGAGGGCTCGGCGGCCACCGAGGAGGTCTTCACCGACTACTTCGACGGCATCGACCAGCCGTGGGTGGACACCGAGTTCTCCGGCCGGTCCGACTACTCCGCCTTCATCGCCAACGGCGTCCCGGCCTCCGGCCTCTTCACCGGCGCCGACGGCGTGAAGACCGAGGAGCAGGCCGCGCTCTTCGGCGGCGAGGCCGGGGTGACCTACGACCCGAACTACCACACCCCGCAGGACGACATCAGCAACATCGACGTCGAGGCGCTGGGCACGATGAGCGACGCCATCGGCTGGGCGACGATGTCGCTGGCGCTGGACACCAGCGAGATCAACGGCAAGCGCAGCGCCGGCAAGTCCGGCAAGCCGCACCCGAAGGGGCCGCGACCGGTCGGCGAGCAGGACGCCGCCTGAGCTCACCCGCAGCCTGACCGGACGCCCCCGTCGCCACCCGGCGGCGGGGGCGTCCGCCTGGGCACGCCCGGCGCCCACCTCGTCGCGACCGACCCGCCCCGGGCCGGCGGACCGGTCGGCGACAGGTCCCGGACACCCCTGGCCCTGAGCCGGATTTGGAGATAGGTTCAGGTCATGCAACGACGCCTGTCCGAGGAGGACGCTGCCTTCCGGCAGCGCATGCGCGACTACTTCCGCACCGAGTACCCGGCCGACCTGCGGGACAAGGCCGCCTCGTCCGCCCACCTGGATCCCGACGACGTGCGCCGCTCGCAGGCCGCGCTCGCCGAGGCCGGGATGGCCGTGCCCGGCTGGCCCGTGGAGTGGGGCGGCCAGGACTGGACCACCCTGCAGAAGCACATCTGGAGCAGCGAGATGCAGGCCGCCGGGGTCCAGCCCCCGCTGCCCTTCAACGCCTCCATGGTCGGCCCGGTGATCGCCGCCTTCGGCTCCGAGGAGCTCAAGCAGCGCTTCCTGCCGAGGACCGCGACCGCCGAGATCTGGTGGTGCCAGGGCTTCTCCGAGCCCAACGCCGGCTCCGACCTGGCCTCGCTGCGGACCACCGCCGTCCGCGACGGCGACGAGTACGTGCTCAACGGGCAGAAGACGTGGACCACCCTCGGCCAGCACGCCGACTGGATGTTCGTCCTGGCCCGCACCGACCCGGACGCCCCGAAGAAGCAGATGGGCATCTCCTTCCTCCTGCTGGACATGCGCAGCGAGGGCGTGACCACCCGACCGATCCGCACCCTGGACGGCGGCGTCGAGGTCAACGAGGTCTTCTTCGACGACGTGCGCGTCCCTGCCGACCAGCTCGTCGGCGAGGAGAACAAGGGCTGGGACTACGCCAAGTTCCTCCTCGGCAACGAGCGGGTCGGGGTCGCCGCCACCGGCACCATCCGCCGCTGGCTGGCCGACCTCAAGGAGCACGCCGGCCAGGTCCGCGACGGCGAGGGCACCCTGCTCGACGACCCGGCGACGGCCGCCCGCTTCGCCGAGCTGGAGGCCGATCTCATGGCCCTCGAGCTCACCGCGATCCGGGTCTCCGGCGGCTCCACCGACGGCCGGCCCGACCCGGCCTCCTCGATCCTCAAGCTGCGCGGCTCCGAGCTGCAGCAGGAGGTCCAGGAGCTGGCCATCGACGTGGCCGGCCCGATGGCGCTGGTCTGGGACGACCTGGAGTCGGTCCCGGACTGGGCGGCCAGCACCGTGCCGACCTTCCTCAACTACCGCAAGGCGACGATCTACGGCGGCTCCAGCGAGGTGCAGCGCGGCATCGTCGCCTCGACCATCCTCGGACTGAAGGGCTGAACCATGGACTTCACCCCCACCGACGAGCAGCGTGCCCTGGCCGACGCCGTGAAGGGCGTGCTCGCCCGCCGCGGCTCCCCGGCCGCCGAGCAGGGCGCCCCGGCCGCGCCGGCCGCCCACGACGCGACCCTCTGGCAGGCGCTGGTCGAGGTCGGCGTGCCCGCCCTCCCCTGGTCCGAGCAGGACGGCGGCGTGGGCGCGGGCTTCACCGACCTGGCCGCCGCCGCCACCGAGATCGGCCGCTCCCGGCTGCAGGTGCCGCTGGCCGAGGTCGTCGTGGCCGGCAGCGTCGTGGCCCGCACCGGTGACGACGCGCTGCGCACCGAGATCCTCGGCGGCCTCAGCGAGGGCGAGGTGCTGCTCGTGCCGGCGCTGGCCGAGCCGATGCGCGCCTTCTCCCCCACCCCGGTCGAGGTCACCGCGACCCGCTCCGGGGACGGCTGGGCGCTGACCGGGACCAAGGCGCCGGTGCGCTACGCCCCGGCCGCCACCCATCTCGTGGTCTCCGCGGCCACCGACACCGGCGCCGGCCTCTTCCTCCTCGACGCGGCCGACATCAGCAGCGAGGAGGTCGTCCTCGACGGCGCCGTCGCCCGCGAGCTGGCCGTCGGCGACGCCGCCGAGGAGGCGCTGCGCCAGGCGCTGGCGCTGGGCGGCGCGGTGCTCAACGCCGAGGCGCTCGGGGCCATGGAGGAGGCGCTGCGGATGACCACCGAGTACCTGCGCACCCGTGAGCAGTTCGGCCGGCCGCTGGCCTCCTTCCAGGCGCTCACCCACCGGGCCGCGGACATGTACGCCCAGCTGGAGCTGGCCCGCAGCGCCACCCTCTACGCGGCGATGGTCGCCGACGAGGACCCGATCGACGTCGACGCGATCGAGCGCAGCCGGGCCGTGGTCGACAAGTCTGCGCGGCTGGTCGGCCAGGAGGCCGTCCAGATGCACGGCGGGATCGGCGTGACCGCGGAGTACCCGGTCGGGCACCTCACCGCGCGGCTGACCGCCATCTCGCGCACCTGGGGCACCCCACGGGCGCGGCTGTCGGACCTGGGCACCAGGGTCGCCGACCACGCCGACGTCGACGTCCTCGCCTGAGGGCGCCGCTCCCGCTCCACCTGCTCCAGCCGCTCCGTCCGCCGGCCGGCCCGGTCGGCGGTCCCTGAGAAGACACGTCCCGAGAAGACACCACCCGTGAAGGAAGGTCCCCCGTGAGGGAAGCCGTCATCGTCAGCGCCGTCCGCAGCCCCGTCGGGAAGCGTGGTGGGGTCTTCGCCGACCTGCACCCGGTCGACCTCGGTGCCCAGGTGCTCACCGGGCTCGTCGAGCGGGTCGGGGTCGACCCGGCGGAGATCGAGGACGTCATCTGGGGGTGCGTGAGCCAGACCGGTGAGCAGACCGGGGACATCGCCCGGACCACGGTGCTGGCCGCGGGCTGGCCGCTCAGCGTCCCCGGGGTCACCGTGGACCGGCAGTGCGGCTCGTCCCAGCAGTCGCTGCACTTCGCCGTCGCCGGCGTCGTCGCCGGGCACTACGACGCCGTGGTCGCCGGCGGGGTCGAGTCGATGACCCGGGTGCCGATGGGCTCCTCCCGCGGCGACGCCGACCCGTACGGCCCGACGGCGATGGAGCGTCTCGGGGTGCGCCCGAACCAGGGCGTCGGCGCCGAGATGATCGCCGAGCAGTGGCAGCTCTCCCGGACCCAGCTCGACGAGCTCTCCCTGGACAGCCACGCGAAGGCCGCCGCCGCCCAGGACTCCGGGGCCTTCGACGAGCAGATCGTGCCGATCACCACCCCGGACGGGACCGTGGTCACCCAGGACGAGGGCATCCGGCGCGGCGGCACCCTGGAGACGATGTCCACCCTCAAGACCGTCTTCCGCGAGGACGGCGTGGTCACCGCCGGCAACTCCTCGCAGATGTCCGACGGCGCGGCCGCGCTGCTCGTGATGACCCGGGAGAAGGCCGAGGCCCTGGGGCTGACCCCGCTGGCCCGGGTGCACACCGCGACCGTCGTCGGCTCCGAGCCGGTGGTCATGCTCACCGGCCCGATCCCAGCCACCCAGAAGGCGCTGGAGCGCTCCGGGCTGTCCATCGACGACATCGGTACCTTCGAGGTGAACGAGGCCTTCGCCCCGGTGCCGCTGGCCTGGCTCACCGAGCTCGGCGCCGACCCAGCCCGGCTCAACCCCGAGGGCGGCGCCATCGCCCTGGGCCACCCGCTCGGCGGTTCCGGCGCGCGGCTGATGACCACGCTCATCCACCGGATGCGTCGCGAGGGGCACCGCTACGGGCTGCAGACGATGTGCGAGGGCGGCGGCCAGGCCAACGCCACCATCCTCGAGGCCCTCTGACCCTCCCCCCTTCGCTCGTCCCGGGACACCCACCGGCACGACCGCGGGCTACCACGCAGTACGTGTCGTGATCACGACACCTACTGCGTGGTAGCTCGCGTGGGGTGCAGGCGCCTGGCGGGGTCGAAGGGCGTGCGGGCCGGGGGCGGGGTCAGAGCTGGTCGCGCAGCACGGTCTTGAGGATCTTGCCGGTGCCCGAGCGCGGGTAGTCCTCGCGCACGACGAGGTCCTTCGGCAGCTTGTAGCGGGCCAGCCGGCCGTCGCAGAAGTCGCGGACCTCCGCCAGCGTCGGCGGGTCGGCCGGGTCCACCGGCACGACGACCGCCACCGGCACCTCGCCCCAGCGCTCGTCGGCGCGCCCGACGACGGCGACCTGAGCCACCTTCGGGTGGTCCGCGACGACGTTCTCCAGCTCGGCGCAGTAGATGTTCTCACCGCCGGAGATGATCATGTCCTTGAGCCGGTCGACGACGTAGAGGAAGCCCTCCTCGTCCTGGCGCACCAGGTCCCCGGAGTGGAACCAGCCGCCCCGGAACGCCTCCGCGGTGGCCGCCTCGTTGCGCCAGAAGCGGGACATCACCCGCCTCCGGTCCGTCCTGCACCGCGACGGCGTCGCCGTAGGCGGCGGCCATGCCCTCGGCGAGGTCGGCGACGGTGGCCTGCGGGTAGTCGAGGCGGTGGGGCACGCCCTCGGGCCAGTAGCCGGTCATCGGGTCTCTCCTGTCATGCGTTCCCCCGGCGGTTCATGCGATCACCCCGGCCGCCCGCACCGCGGCGCGCTCGTCCTCCGAGACGCCGTGGGCGGCGAGCACCTCGTCGGTGTCCCGACCGACCGCGGGCGCGGGTGCCGGAGCGACCGTCGGGGTGCTCGAGAAGCGGGGCACCGGCGCCGGCTGGGTCACCTGGGCGACGTCGACGAAGGCCCCCCGGGCCTGGTTGTGCGGGTGCTGCGGCGCCTCGACGAGGTCGAGCACCGGGCTGACGCAGGCGTCGGTGCCGGCGAAGACCGCCTCCCAGTGGTCCCGGGGACGGGCGGCGAGGGCGGCGCCGATGAGCTCGCGCTGGGCGGGCCAGGTCTGCGGGTCGCGCTGCCGGGCGGCGTCGATCTGCCCGGTGAGGCCGAGCCCGTCGAGGAGCTGGGCGAAGAACTGCGGCTCGATCGCGCCGACCGCGACGTAGCGCCCGTCGGCGCAGCGGTAGGTGTCGTAGAAGGGGGCGCCGGTGTCCAGCAGGTTGGTGCCCCGCTCCAGGCTCCAGGCACCCTGGGCGTGGAAGCCGTAGATCATCGCCATGAGCGCGGCCGAGCCCTCGACCATCGCGGTGTCGACGACCTGGCCGCGGCCGGTGCTGCGGGCGCTGAGCACCGCCGAGACGACCCCGAGGGCGAGCAGCATCCCGCCACCGCCGAAGTCCCCGACGAGGTTGATCGGCGGGGTCGGCGGCTGCCCCTGCCGGCCCGAGGCGCCGAGCGCCCCGGAGAGGGCGATGTAGTTGATGTCGTGCCCGGCGCGGTCGGCCAGCGGCCCGTCCTGGCCGTAGCCGGTCATCCGGCCGACGACCAGCGCCGGGTGGTTGGCGAGCAGCTCGTCGGGGTCGAGGCCGAGGCGCTCCAGCACGCCGGGCCGGTAGCCCTCGAGGAGCACGTCGGTGCCCTCGAGCAGCCGGTGCACGAGGTCGATGCCGCGCGGGTCCTTGAGGTCGACGGCCACCGAGCGCCGGCCGCGGTCGAGCACCGGGTTGGGCGGGGCGCTCTCGCCGACCCGGTGCACCCGGACCACGTCGGCGCCGAGGTCGGCCAGCAGCATCGCGGCGAAGGGGCCCGGGCCGATGCTGCTCAGCTCGAGCACCCGCACCCCGGCCAGCGGACCGGACGCGGTGCCCTGGCTCGCGGCCTGGGTCTCGCCCTCGGGCGCGCCCGCTCCGTCGGCGCGCTCGCCCGTGCTCATCGGCCCTGCCACTGCGCCGGCCGCTTCTCGGCGAAGGCGCGGGCACCCTCCTTCGCGTCCTGCGACGCCAGCACCGGCTCGGCGATCTCGATCTGCCGCTGCCCGCGCTCCTCGTCGCTCCAGCCGGCGCTCTCCACCATGATTTGCTTGCTGGCAGCGACCGCCAGCGGGCCGTTGGCGGCGATCCGCCCGGCCAGCTCGAGGGCACCGGCGAGCGCGCCGCCGTCCTCGGTGAGGTGGTTGACCAGGCCGAGGTCGTGCAGCCGCTGCGCGGGGACCATGTCGCCGGTCAGGGCCAGCTCCATGGCGACGTTGCGCGGGATCCGCTGCGGCAGCCGCTGCAGCCCGCCGGCCGCGGCGACCAGGCCGCGCTTGACCTCCGGGATGCCGAAGCGCGAGCCGTGGGCGGCGACGACGACGTCGCAGGCGATGGCCACCTCGCAGCCCCCGGCCAGGGCGTAGCCCTCGACGGCGGCGATGACCGGCTTGCGCGGCGGGCGCTCGGTGATCCCGGCGAAGCCGCGGCCGGGGATCGAGGGACGCTCGCCCTCGAGGAAGACCTTGAGGTCCATCCCGGCGCAGAATGTGCCGCCGGCGCCGGTGATGATCGCGACGGTGAGGTCGTCGCGGGCGTCCAGCTCGTCGAGGGCCGCGGCCACCCCCTCGGAGACGGCGAGGGTGACCGCGTTCTTGGCCTGGGGGCGGTTGATGGTGATGACCAGGACGCCGGAGCGCTCCTCGGTCAGCACCTCCTGGGTGCGCGGCGCGGTGCTGGTCATGCGGGTCTCCTTGGTCGGCGGGAGCGTCAGCGGGCGAGGTCGAGGGACTTGGCGACGATCGTCTTCATGACCTCGCTGGTGCCGCCGTAGATGCGGCTGATCCGGGCGTCGGCGTAGAGCCGGGCGATCGGGTACTCGGTGATGTAGCCGTAGCCGCCGTGCAGCTGCAGGCATCTGTCGACGACCCGGGCCTGGACCTCGGTGGTGAAGAGCTTGAGCTTGGCGGCGTCCACGGCGTCCAGCTCGCCGCGGTCGTGGGCGGCCAGCGCCTGGTCGAGCATGGCCTGGGCGGCGGCGACCTCGGTGGCGCACTCGGCGAGCACGAACTTGGAGTTCTGGAAGGTGGCCAGCGGGGCGCCGAAGATGCGGCGCTCGTTGGCGTAGCCGGTGGCCAGCTCGACGGCGCGGGCGGCCGCGGCGACCGCGGCCACGGCGATGGTCAGCCGCTCCTGCGGCAGGTTGTGCGCGAGATAGCCGAAGGCGGCGCCCTCTTCGCCGAGCCGGTCCTCGACCGGCACCCGGACCCCGGAGAAGGACAGCTCGACGGTGTCCTGGGCGTGCAGCCCGATCTTCTCCAGGGTGCGACCGACGGTGAAGCCGGGCGAGGTGTTGTCGACGACGAGGATGGACAGCCCGCCGCGGCGGTCGTCGGCGTCCGCGGTCCCGGTGCGGCAGACCACGAGCACCCGGTCGGCGTTGCGCCCGCCGGTGATGAAGGTCTTGCCGCCGTCGAGCACGTAGTGTGGTCGCCCTCGCGACGGGCCGTGGTGGAGATGCCGGCGAGGTCGGAGCCGGTGCCCGGCTCGGTCATGGCGATGGCCAGCACCATCCGGCCGGCGGCGACCTCGGGCAGCCAGCGCGCCTGCTGATCGTCGCTGGCCAGGTGCAGCAGGTAGGGCAGGCAGACTTCGGAGTGCACCCGCATCGAGCCGAGGTTGACGTCGGCGGCCACCGTCTCCTCGATGAAGGCGGCGTTGAAGAGGTAGCTGTCCTCGCCGGCGCCGCCGAACCGCTCCGGGATCTGCATGCCGATGAAGCCGTGCTCGGCGGCCTTGCGGTAGATCTCCTTGCCCGGGGCCCCGGCCCGCTCCCAGTCGCGGTAGTGCGGGGCGATCTCGCGGGCGACGAAGGCCCGGACGGCGCGGCGGAAGGACTCGTGGTCCTCGCCGTAAACGGTGCGGCGCACGACGACCCCGCTCAGCCGGCGGTGACCGGGTCGGCGACGAGACCGGCCAGCCGTGCGGAGATGATGTCGCTGGCCTCGGCGACGACCCGGTCGACGAGCTCGCGGACCGTGGGCACGTCGTGGATGAGGCCCTGCACCTGGCCGACGCTCCAGATGCCGGCGTCCAGGTCGCCTTCCTCGTAGACGGTCCTGCCGCGGGCACCGGCGACGAGGTGGCGCACGTCCTGGAAGCCGGCGCCCTGGCGCAGCTCCTCGACGACCTCGCGGCTGACCGCGTTGCTGGCCACCCGGGAGGTGTTGCGCAGCTGCCGGAAGATCAGCTCGGTGTCCAGCTCGGTGCCCTCGACGATGGCCTGCTTGACGGTGTCGTGGATCGGCGCCTCGACGGTGGCCATGAAGCGGCTGCCCATGTTGATGCCGTCGGCGCCGAGGGCGAGCGCGGCGACCAGGCCGCGGCCGTCGCCGAAGCCGCCGGAGGCGATGATCGGGATGCTCAGCTCCTCGGCGGCGCGCGGGATGAGCACCAGTCCCGGGACGTCGTCCTCGCCGGGGTGGCCGGCGCACTCGAAGCCGTCGATGCTCACCGCGTCGACGCCCAACGACTGGGCCTTGAGGGCGTGCCGCACGCTGGTGCACTTGTGGATGATCTTCACGCCCCGCGGGCGCAGCGCCTCGACGTGCTCGGTGGGCAGGTTGCCGGCGGTCTCGACGATCCGGATGCCGGACTCGACGATGGCCTGCCGGTACTCGTCGTAGGGCACCGGGGTGATCGTCGGCAAGATGGTGAGGTTGACCCCGAACGGGCGGTCGGTCATCTCCTTGGTGCGGGCGATCTCGGCGGTGAGCGCCTCCGGGGTGGGCTGGGTCAGGGCGGTCAGGCAGCCCAGCGCACCGGCCTCGGCGACGGCGGCGACGAGCTCGGCGCGGCCGACCCACTGCATGCCGCCCTGGACGATCGGGTGCTCGATGCCGAAGGTCTCGGTGAATCGGGTGCGCAGCGCGCTCATGTCTCTCTCCTGGTGGTGCGGGTCGGATGCCTGGGTGGTGCGACGGGGTCCTGCTCAGAGCTGCCAGCGGCCCTCGAAGACCGGGTCGGTCTTGTCGAGGAAGGCCTGCTTGGCCGCCGGGGCGTCGGTGCCGAAGTTGATGACCTGGGAGCGGGCCTCGTTGGCCAGCGCCTCGGCGAGGGTCTGGGTGCCGGCCTCGTGCAGCATCTGCTTGTTCAGGCCCATGGCCACCGGCGGCCCGTCGGCCAGCCGCCGGGCGAGATCGGTGACGACGGCGTCGATCTCGTCCTCCGGGCTGACCCAGGTGACCATGCCGATCCGCTCGGCCTCGGCGGCGTCGATGATCTCGCCGAGCAGGGCCAGCCGCTTGGCCTGCTGCATGCCGACCACCCGCGGCAGCAACCAGCTGCCGCCGAAGTCGAGGGAGAGCCCACGGCGGACGAAGATCTCGGAGAAGCGGGACCGGGGGGTGGCCACGACGAGGTCGGCACCGATGGCCAGGTTGCAGCCGGCGCCGACGGCGACGCCGTCCACCTTCGCCACGACCGGCTTGGGCATCTCGTAGAGGTCGAGGGCGATGTCGGTGAAGCGGCCCATCCGGTCCAGCGGGTGCCTGCCGTCGGCCGCTCCGCCGAGGTCGGCCCCGGCGCAGAACTCGCCGCCGGCGCCGGTGAGCACCACCGCCCGCACGTCCGGGTCGGCGCGCACCTGGGCCACCCGCTCCCCCAGCAGCGACCACGAGGCGACGGTCATGGCGTTCTTGCGGGTCGGGCGGTTCAGGGTGATCGTGGCCACCCCGTCGACCGTCTCGAGCAGCACCTCGTCCCGGCCGTCGGCCTGGGCGTGCACGGTGTCCGTCATCGTCGACGTCCTCGTCTCTCTCGTGGTCCGGCCTCGGTGCCGGGTCCGGCGGTGGAGCGATGCTGCCATCCAAGGCGAGCGGCTCCCGGGGGGTCAAAGACCCGGCCGCGATCCGGCCGATAGGCCGGGCCTATACCTCCTGGCCGGCGCGGGTGCCCGCTCATCCCGCGCTCCCGGCGGGCGTCGTCGGTGCCGGGGACGTGGCGAGCGGGGCGATCCGGCCGCTGGCGGTCACCCGGCCGGCGGCGTCCCGGACCTGGGCGCCGTGGGCCAGGCCGTCCTCGCCGGGCTCGGCGACGAGCCGCTGGGTGCCGACGGCGGGCCGGCGCAGCCGGTAGTCCAGCTCGTGCCCGACCAGGCCCGGACCGCTGCGGCGCAGCAGCTCCCCGAGCAGCAGCACCTGCAGCGGGCCGTGCACGACGAGCCCGGGATAGCCCTCGTGGGCGGCCCAGCCGGTGTCGTAGTGGATCCGGTGGGCGTTGTAGGTCAGCGCGCTGAACCGGAAGAGCAGGGTCTCGTCGACCTCCAGCGCGAGGGTCGGCCCCTGCGTCGTGCCGGGCTGCGCGGGCGCCTCGGGCGGGGGCGGCGCGGGCGGGGGCGGCGCGGGCGGGGGCGGCGCGGCACCGTCGGCGCCCGTCGCGCCGTCGCGGTAGACGATGTCCGCCTCCTCGACGAGGGCCACCTCGTGGTTCTGGAGGTAGGTGTGCTCGACGGTGACGAAGGTGAGCCGGCCGCTGCGGCCGTCCTTCTCGGCGGTGCGCAGCACCCGAGAGCGCCGGGTGGCTGGCTCCCCGGTGCGCAGCAGGGTGTGGGTGCGCACCCGGCCACCGGCGAACATCCGTCGGCGACCCGGTCCGGGCGGGGTGACGACGCCACCGTGCAGCGGGTGCCCGTCCGGCCCGATGGCGGCCTGGACGGGCCGGTCCAGCAGGTGGGTGCAGTGCCACAGCGGGGGCAGCCGGCCGGGCGGAAGCCCGCCGGTGTCGAGGTCGAGCAGGCCGGCCAGTGCGTTCACCGGTCCGGGGGCCAGGACCTCGGTCAGCTCGTGGACGTCGTCCCGGGGGTCGCCGCCGGGGGGCTGCGGCGCGGTCATCCGGCCCGCTCCCGGACCGCCCGGGCCCGGGCGACCACCGGCGCGTCGATCATCTGCCCGTCGACGACGGCCACCCCCTCGTCGGCGACCGCCAGGACACGGTCGGCCCAGGCCAGCTCCTCGTCCGTCGGGGTGAAGGCGGCGGCGACCGGGGCGACCTGGTCGGGGTGGATGCACAGCTTGCCGCCGAAGCCGCCGGCGCGGGCGGCGGCCGCCTCGGCGGTGACCCGGGCGAGGTCGCGCACGTCCGGGGTGACCCCGTCCACCGGCGCCGCGCTGCCGGCCGCGCGGGCCGACAGCACGATCTCGTGGCGGGCGTGCTGCAGCAGCGGGTCGTCCGGGTCGGCACCGAGGTCGGCGGCCAGGTCGAGGTGCCCGACCCCCAGCCGGGCCACGGCGGGCACGGCGGCCAGCTCGCCGGCCGCTCGCACCCCGCGGGCGGTCTCCACCAGCGCGAGCAGGGCCACCCCGGGGAGGGCGGCAGCCACCTCGGCGAGGTCCCGCGGGCGCTCGGCCATCGGCACGAGCACCCCGGCCAGGCCGCTGAGCCCGGAGAGAGCGGCCAGGTCGTCGGCGTGCTCGGCGGTGCCGGGCGCGTTCACCCGCACCGCGGCCCGCCCGCCCTGGCCCAGCCAGTCGACGACGGCCTCCCGGGCGGCGTGCTTGGCGCCGGGGGCGACCGCGTCCTCCAGGTCGCAGACGACGAGGTCGGCGCCGGCGGCGGCCGCCTTCGCGAAGCGCTCCGGGCGCGAGCCGGGCACGAAGAGCAGGGTGCTCGCCGCGGTCAGCCCGAGGGTCACGGGGCGACGCTCCCCCGCTTGACGAGCTGGGCGGCGATGACGTTGCGCTGGATCTCGTTGGTGCCCTCGCCGACGATCATCAGCGGCGCGTCCCGGAAGTAGCGCTCCACGTCGAACTCGGTCGAGTACCCGTAGCCGCCGTGGATGCGCACCGCGTCGAGGGCGATCTCCATGCCGGCCTCCGAGGCGAAGAGCTTGGCCATGCCGGCCTCCATGTCCGAGCGCTCGCCGCGGTCGTAGGTGCGGGCCGCGTGCAGGGTGAGCTGGCGCGCCGCGGAGAGCTTGGTGGCCATGTTCGCCAGGTAGTTGCCGATGCTCTGGTGCTTCCAGATCGGCTGGCCGAAGGACTCACGCTCCTGGGCGTAGCGCAGCGCGTCCTCCAGGGCGGCGCGGCCGACCCCGAGGGCCCGGGCGGCCACCTGCAGCCGGCCCACCTCGAGCCCGCGCATCATCTGCGCGAAGCCGGCGCCCTCGTCGCCGCCGAGCACCTGCGCGACCGGTACCCGCAGGTCCTCGAAGACGAGCTCGCAGGACTCCACGCCCTTGTAGCCGAGCTTGGGCAGGTCCCGGGAGACGGTGAGTCCGGCACCGACCTGCTCCTTGTCGACGAGCACGATCGAGATGCCCCGGTGCGCCGGCTGCGCCTGCGGGTCGGTCTTGCACAGCAGCGCGATGAGCGAGGAGCGGCGGGCGTTGGAGATCCACGTCTTGCCGCCGCTGATCACCAGCTCCTCGCCGTCGCGCCGGGCGACGGTGCGCATCGCCTGCAGGTCGGAGCCGCCGCCGGGCTCGGTGAGCGCCATCGTGGCGCGCACCTCGCCGGTGGCCATCCGCGGCAGGTAGCGCTCCTGCTGCTCCGGGGTGCCGAAGTCCTGCAGCAGCTTGGCGACCACGGTGTGCCCGCCCATCGCCCCGGCCAGGCTCATCCAGCCGCGGGCCAGCTCCTCGGTGACCAGCACGTAGCACTCGGTGCTGACCCGGCCGGGGCCCCACGGCTCGTCGATCGCGAGCCCATAGATCCCGATCTCCTTCATCGTCTCGATGAAGGCCTCCGGGTAGGTGTTGGCGTGCTCGAGCTCCTGGACGTCAGGCTTGACCTGGCGGTCGACGAAGTCCCGGACGACCTTGACGAGCTCGCGCTCCTCGGCGCTGAGCTGCTCGGTGCTCATCTGGCCCCTTCCTCAGGGTCGGTTCCGGCGACGCCGGTGTCGGCTGGTGTCAGCGGGTGTCAGCCGGTGACGAGGGTGATCTGGGTGGCCACGCAGGCCGGCCGCTCCTGGCCCTCGATCTCGACGACGTAGGCGGTGGTGACCTGGACCCCCTTCGGGGTCTCCTTGACGTCCTCGATCGTGGCCCGGCCGCGCACCCGCGAGCCGACCCGCACCGGCATCGGGAAGCGCACCTGGCCCAGCCCGTAGTTCAGCCGGGCGCCGCCGAAGTCCATGGTGAAGATCTGCACGGCGAAGGAGGGGATCAGCGAGAGCGTGAGGAAGCCGTGCGCGATCGTCCCGCCGAAGGGCGAGGCCGCGGCCCGCTCCGGGTCGACGTGGATCCACTGGTGATCGCCGGTGGCGTCGGCGAAGGTGTCCACCTGCTCCTGGGTCACCTCCACCCACGGTGAGACGCCGACCTCCTGGCCGACGAGCGCGGTCAGCTCCTCGAGCGAGCCGATCTGACGGGGGGTGCTGGGTTCGTTGCTCATGACTCCACCTTCTCGAAGATCGCGGCGAGGCCCTGGCCTCCGCCGATGCACATCGTGGCCAGCCCGTACCGGCCGTCCCGCCGGTGCAGCTCACGGGCGAGCGCACCGACCATCCTGCCGCCGGTCGCGCCGACGGGGTGCCCGAGCGAGATGCCCGAGCCGTGCACGTTGGTGCGCTCGTGGTCGGCCTCGGTGAAGCCCCACTCGCGCATGACGGCCAGCGCCTGCGCGGCGAAGGCCTCGTTGAGCTCGATGACGTCCATGTCCGCCAGGCTCAGCCCGGCGGCGGTGAGCGCCTTGGCGGTGGCCGGGACCGGGCCGATGCCCATGGTCTTGGGGGCCACCCCGGCGACCGCCCAGGAGACCAGCCGCAGCATCGGGCGCAGCCCCTGCGCCTGCGCGGTCTCGCGGTCGGCGACGACGGCCATCGCGGCGGCGTCGTTCTGCCCGGAGGCGTTGCCGGCGGTGACCGTGGCCTCCGGGTCGGCCTTGGCCATGATCGGGCGCAGCCCGGCGAGCGAGTCCAGCGAGACGTCGGGGCGGATGTGCTCGTCGCGCTCCAGCACCAGGGGGTCGCCCTTGCGCTGCGGCACGCTCACCGGGACGATCTCGTCGGCCAGCAGGCCGGCTTCCTGGGCGGCGGCGGCGCGCTGGTGCGACTGCACCGCCAGCTCGTCCTGCTCCTGACGGGAGATGCCGTAGTCGCGGCGCAGGTTCTCCGCGGTCTCGATCATGCCGCCGGGCACCGGGTGGTGGACGCCGCCGGCGGTCTCCCGACCGCGGCCCATCATGTCGTGCACGGTCACCCCGCGGGGGGCGCCCCAGCGCATGTCGAGGGAGTAGAAGGCGGCGTTGCTCATCGACTCGGCGCCGCCGGCGACGACGCACCGGTTGGCCCCGGTGACGACCTGCATGACGCCCTGGAGGATCGCCTGCAGGCCGGAGCCGCAGCGGCGGTCCAGCTGCATGCCGGTGGTGGTGATCGGCAGCCCGGCGTCGAGGGCGACGACCCGGCCGATCGCCGGGGCCTCCCCGCTGGCGTAGCAGTGGCCGAGGATGACGTCCTCGACGACGTCCGGGTCGAGCCCGGTGCGCTCGATCATCCCGGTCAGCAGCTGGGTGCCGATCTGGTGGGCCAGCAGCGGGCGCAGCGAGCCGCCGAAGCCGCCGACCGCGGTGCGGTAGGGCGAGCAGACGTAGACGTCGGTGAGGTCACGCATCGGTGCTTCTCCTCGGGTCGGGGGTGGGTGCGGACGTGCTCGGGCGGCTCACATGAACCGCCCGCCGGTGACCTCGAGGACGGTCCCGGTCATGTAGGAGGACAGGTCGCTGGCGAGGAAGAGGGCGACCCCGGCGACCTCGTCCGGCTCGCCGGCGCGCTGCATCGGGATCTCGGCCATCTTCTGGTCCCAGGCCTTCTGCGGCATCGCCTCGGTCATCGCCGAGCGGATCAGGCCGGGCTGGATGGCGTTGACCCGCACCCCGTGGTGGGCCATCTCCTTGGCGGCGGCCTTGGTCATCCCGACGATCCCCGCCTTCGCCGCGGAGTAGTTGGTCTGGCCGACCATGCCGACCTTGCCGGAGAGGGAGGAGATGTTGACGATGGCGCCGGAGCGCTGCTCGCGCATCACCGCGGCGGCCCGGCGGGTGCCGTTCCAGCAGCCCTTGAGGTGGACCGAGATGACCTGGTCGAAGTCGTCCTCGCTCATCGTGCGCATCGTCGCGTCCCGGGTGATGCCGGCGTTGTTGACCATGACGTCGAGGTGGCCGGTGCGCTCCTGCGCGGCGGCGAGCAGGGCCTGGACCTGGGCGTCGTCGACGACGTCGCAGGCCATGCCGAGCATGTCCGGGCCGAGCGAGGCGGCCGCCTCCTGGGCGCGGTCGCCGTCAAGGTCGCCGATGACGACGTCGGCACCGGCCGCGGCGAAGGAGCGGGCCATCGCCAGGCCGAGGCCCTGGGCGCCTCCGGTGATGACGGCGACCCGGCCCTGCAGCAGGCCGGCTCCGGTCGGGGCGGGGCTGGTCTCGGGGGTCGTGGTCTCGGGGGTGGTGGGCGGGGTCATGCGCTCCTCCTGGTGGGGGTGTCCGGGGCGCCGATGGCGCTCGTCTGGTGCAGCCGGGCGGTGGTGTCCGCGCCGAGGGCGGCGGTGACCACCTCGTCGGTGTGCTGGCCGACCCGGGGCGCCGGGCGGGGGTCGGTGCGCTCGCCGTCGACGACCAGCGGGCTGCCGGGGGCACGGTGGCGGCCGATGCCCGGCTGGTCGAGCTCGGCGAAGAGCGGGTGCTCGCCGAGCTCGGCGGCGGCCTGGTCGAAGGAGCGGTAGGGCGCGTTGGCGACGACGACGTCCGCGCCGCCGGCGAGGTCGGCCACCGCCTGGCGGCCGTCGTCGCTGCCGAGATCGATCTCGACGGCCCGCTTGCCCTTGTTCAGCCCGGTCCAGTAGTAGCTGGTGCCGCCGGGAGCCAGCGGCAGCCGGGTACGGTCCGGGGCGCCGCCCGGAGGCTCGACCCGGACGACGTCCGCGCCGAGCTGGGCCAGGGTCAGGCCGCACAGCGGGGTGGCCACGTAGCTGGAGAGCTCCAGCACGCGCACCCCCGCCAGCGGCTGCTCGGTCACGCCCGGGCACCCCGGATCATCTGCGTGGCGATGATCGTCCGCTGGATCTCGCTGGTGCCCTCGTAGAGCCGGAAGAGGCGGGCGTCCCGGTAGAAGCGGGAGACCTTGACCTCCTGCATGTAGCCGAGCCCGCCGTGGATCTGCACCGCCCGGTCGGCCACCCGGTCGACCATCTCGGTGCAGAAGAGCTTGGCCGCGGACGGGCCCATCCGGGTGTCGCTGCCGTCGTCGTAGCGGCGGGCCGCCTCGAGCACCATCGCCCGGCCGGCGTAGGCCTCGGTGCGGCTGTCGGCGAGCATCGCCTGCACCAGCTGGAAGTCGGCGATCGGGGTGCCGCCCTGGGTCTGGCTGGTGGCGTGCGCCAGGGAGTCCTTGACGAGCCGCTCGGCCAGGCCGACGCACAGCGCGCCGATGTGCAGCCGGCCCTTGGCCAGCGAGCGCATCGCGGTGGCGAAGCCCTCCCCCTCGACGCCGCCGATGAGCGCCTCGGGACCGACCCGGACCTCGTCGAGGAAGACCTCGGCGGTGTGCGCCCCCTTCTGCCCCATCTTGGCGTCAGAGGGGCCCACCGTGACCCCGTCGAGGTCGGCCTCGACGGCGAAGACGGAGATCCCCTTGGTGCCCTCGGTGGACTCCCCGGTGCGGGCGAAGACCATGAAGAGGTCGGCCTCGGGAGCGTTGGTGATGTAGCGCTTCTGCCCGGAGATCCGGTATCCGTCGCCGTCCTTGACGGCGCGGGCGCGCATCCCGGAGGGGTCGGAGCCGGCGTCCGGCTCGGTGAGCGCGAAGGAGGCGACGAGCTCGCCGGCGGCCAGGCCGGGCAGGTAGCGCTCCTGCTGCTCGGGGGTGCCGAGGTTGACGAGCACCTGGCCGGCGATGCCGTTGTTCGTGCCGAACATGGACCGGAAGGCGGGGGTGGTGCGTCCGACGGTCATCGCCAGCTGCACCTCCTCGGTCATGGTCAGGCCGAGACCGCCGTGCTCCTCGGGGAGGGCGTAGCCGAAGAGGCCCATCCGGGCGGCCGCGTCGCGGATCCGCTGCGGGATCGCGTCGGTCTCCTCGATCTCGTCCTCGGCGGGGACGACCTCCTTCTCCACGAACGTGCGCACGGCATCCAGGACGGATGCGAACTCCGATGCCTCCATGGGCGGTACCTCTCTTCGTCGAGACGGGTCGGGACGGTTCGGGTGCTGGCGTGGCCGGCGAGGGTCACTGGACGGTGCGGCGCTCCCGCAGCCGGTCGATCTCGCCCTCGTCGAGGCCGAGCCGGGTGAGCAGGTCGGTGGTGTGCTGACCGAGCGCCGGGACGTCGCCCATCGGCAGCTCGACGTCGCGGAAGGTCATCGGCGGCAGCAGCGCGGGCACCGGGCCGACCTCGGTGGCAACGTCGCGCCAGCGGTCGCGCTCGCGCAGCTGCGGGTGCTCGACGACACCGGCCAGGTCGTTCACCTGAGCCGCGGCCACCCCGGCCGCGGCGAGCGCGTCCTCAAGCTCGGTGGTGGTCATCCGACGGGTGCGGCGGGCGACCTCGACGTCCAGCTCGGCGCGGTGCGCGACCCGGGCGACGTTGCTCTCGAAGCGGGGGTCGCCGGCGAGCTCGGCGTCGGCGAAGACGCGGTGGCACAGCAGCGACCAGCCGCGGTCGTTCTGGATGCCGATGAGCACCTCGCCGTCGGTGGTCGGGTAGGCGTCGTAGGGGGCGATCGCTGCATGGCTCAGGCCCATCCGCGGGATCTGCCGGTGCTCGTAGAGCTGGACGTAGAGGGGGTGGCCCATCCACTCGACCGTGGCGTCGAACATCGCCACGTCGACGACCGCGCCCTCGCCGGTGCGCTCGCGGCGGTAGAGCGCGGCCAGCACGGAGGAGAAGGCGTACATGCCGGCGGCGATGTCCGAGGTGGGGATCCCGGTCTTGGCCATGTGCTGCGGGGTGCCGGTGATCGCGACCAGCCCGGCCTCGGCCTGGACGAGCATGTCGTAGGCCTTGCGGTCGCGGTGCGGGCCGCTGGTGCCGTAGCCGCTGAGCCCGACGACGACCAGCCGGGGGTGGCGCCGGTGCAGCTCGTCGGGATCGAGCCCGAGGCGCTCGGCGGCTCCGGGGGCGAGGTTCTGCACGAGCACGTCGGCGTCGGCGACGAGGCGGTGCAGCAGGTCCCGGCCCTCGTCGGCCTTGAGGTCGACGGCCAGCGACTCCTTGCCGCGGTTGAGCCAGACGAAGTGGGAGGCCTGGCCGGCCACCGCGGAGTCGTAGGCGCGGGCGAAGTCCCCTTCGCCCACCCGCTCGATCTTGATGACCTCGGCGCCGAGGTCGGCCAGGTGCCGGGTGGCCAGCGGCGCGGCCACCGCCTGCTCCAGCGCGATCACCCGGACCCCGGCGAGCGGCAGCCCGGGGCTCTCGGCGGCGGGCGGCGTCGTCATGACGTCGATCTTGGGGCAGCGCATTGATGAGCATCAAGCACCTTCTCGATATGAGATTGCTACCCCCCACGCATCAATCCGCAACTGCCCGGGCAAATCACACTTCGGTGCGCAACTGCCCGGGCAAATCACCGATCCTGCGCAACTGCCCGGGCAAATTTCGCCCGTCCCCCGCAACTGCCCGGGCAAATCACCCCACCCGGCGCAACTGCCCGGGCTTCTGCGCACCCACCCCCGCAACTGCCCGGGCAAATCACCCCACCCGGCGCAACTGCCCGGGCTTCTGTGCACCCACCCCCGCAACTGCCCGGGCAAATCACCGATCCTGCGCAACTGCCCGGGCAATTTCGCCCTACCCCGCAGAACAGGACGGGAGGGAGGGGTGGGCTCGGGTCAGGAGGAGAGCTTGACCAGGGCGAGCTGGCTCATCGAGGCCACGTGCCGCCCCGCGACGTGCATCTCGCCGACGCCGAGGGCACGGCCGTGGGCCAGGCTGGGCACCGCGCAGTCCATCTGCACCCAGCCGGTGAGGTCGACCAGCTCGTGGAAGGCCATCGTGTGGGTGAGGCTGAGGATCCGGCTCCCACCGGCGTGCCGGGCGCTGCCGGTCATCCGGAAGGCCGGCTCGATGAGGCTCATGTCCGAGGCGTAGGCCATGACCGCCGCGGTGCGCACCGGGTCCCCGACCACCTCCCCGTCGTCGAGGCGCCACCACAGGCTCTGCTCGCTCGCCCGCTCGGGGACCGGGGTGAGGAAGGTGGGCGGCTCGACGTGACGAAGGTCGACCGGGCGCCGGATCCGCCACCAGGCCGGCAGCCGCTCGTCCCCGCCGTAGCGCTCGGCCAGCGGCACCAGCCCGTCCGGTCCGGGGACCTGCCGCGGGGTCACCGTGCGGTAGGACGGCAGGTCCGCCCGCACCTCGCCGAGCCGGACCGTCGCGGTGAAGCCCACGTCCCCGTGCTCGTCGAGCAGGCTGACCCGCCGGGTGGCCATCCGCCGACCGCCGCCGAGGGCGCGCACCCGCCAGGTGTTGCTGCCGGTGACCGGCACCCCGGAGAGGAAGTCAGCGTTCAGCGCCAGCGGCACCACCCCGGCCGGCAGGTCGTGGCCCGCAGCGGCGACCGCCTGGGCGAGCAGCAGACCGCCGAAGACCCGGTCGGTCGGCTGGCCCTGGTCGGGCGCGGTGAGCAGCAGCTCGCCGCCCTCCTCGCCGTCGGGGCGCAGGGTCAGCATCTGCCACAGCTGCTCCACGGTGATGCGCTCCACGCCAACCCCTTCGTCGTCCGGTGCGTCGACCTTACGGTGCGCCGACGGTAATGATCCGGGCCCCGGTGATGCGGTTGTGTCATCAGTCGTGCCGCAACAGGTATTGGACCTGCCCGCGTCCGCGGCGCCATGGTGGCGGGGACGACGGCGTGGCGTCGACGGCGCCCGTCGCACCCCGATCAACGGCGATCAGGACGAAGAAGGTGACCCCGCCGTGCGACGCAGACACTTCCTCGGGCTCGGGCTGGCCGGAGCGGTCGGCGCCCTGACCGCCTGCGGCGAGCCGAAGGGCGCGGCCTACGTCGACGGCCGCCTCTCGATGGCCGTGGTGACCACCTACGGGACCGGCACCGCCACCTACGCGGACATGGCCGCCGTGGCCGACGCCGTCACCCAGGAGAGCGGGATCCGCACCCGGATCATGACCTCGGACACCGCGATCGGACGGCTCACCCCGCTGCGCGAGGGACTGGCCACCTTCTCCCGCACCGGTGACGAGTACATCTTCGCCCGGGAGGCGCAGCACGAGTTCCTCAGCCGCGACTGGGGGCCGCAGCCGACCCGGGTGGTGTGGGCCCCGACCGCCCCGCACGGGCTGCTCACCCGCGAGGACACCGGGATCGTCGACCTGGCCGACCTGCGCGGCAGGCGCATCCCGGACATCACCGCCAACCCCTCGGTGAACGGCAAGATCGAGGTCGCCCTCATCGCTGCCGGGCTGACCCGCGAGGACGTCCAGCTCGTGCCGATCTCCTACGGCGAGCAGGCCGAGGGACTGAAGTCCGGGAAGATCGACATCCTCTTCCAGCAGGTCTACGGCTCCTCCCTCTTCGAGCTGGAGAGCTCCACCCCGGTGCGCTGGGTGCGGATGGAGAAGGGCGACGAGGCGCTGCGGGCGGCGATCGACGAGGTCAACCCGTCGCTCACCCTGGGCGACTTCACCGGCGCCCCCGGCCAGGAGGAGGGCAGCTCCGACGTCGGCTACGTCTACGCCATCCCGATCATCACCTACGCCGGCACCGACGAGGCGACGGTGCACGAGTTCGCGTCCGCGATCGTCGACTCCTTCGAGATCTACCAGGACGCCACCAGCACCTCCCGGGACTGGGCGCCGGAGAGCGCGGTCACCACCCCGCAGCAGGTGCCCTTCCACGCCGGGCTGGTCCGGCTGCTGCGCGAGCGCGACCTGTGGTCGCCGCAGGCGCAGCAGATCCAGGACCAGCTGCTCGAGCGCGAGGAGCGGCTCGTGGCCGGCTGGGAGCAGGTCACCGCCGCGCATCCCGAGGGCGACCTCACCGGTCCGTGGACCGAGTGGAAGGAGCAGAACCTTGACTGATCCCGCCGCGACCCCCGCCACCACCACCGACGCCTCTGCCACCACCGGGCCCGGTCCCCGCGCCCACCGGCTCGGCCCCCGCGAGCAGGTGTGGCGGGGCGTCTCCCTGCTGCTCACCCTCGCCGGGATCGCGGTCGTGCTCAGCCAGGTCTTCCTGTGGAACCCCTTCGGCCCGACCCTGCTGACCAACCAGTTCCTCTACGTGGTGCTGGCCTTCTTCCTCTCCCAGGTCTTCCTCTACCTGCGCTGGCGCCGTCCGTCGCCGACGCCTGCCGCGGCCGATGCCGACGCCAGCACCGACGCCGGCGCCGAGCCCGAGGACGTGCGCGGCGAGCGCGACGGCCACGGCGACGTCGACCACGTCACCGAGCCCGGGACCTACGCGGTGCCGTGGTGGGACGCGGTGCTCGTCGTCGTCACCCTGGCCACCTGCCTCTACCTGGCCAGCCGCGCCGAGGACATGGTCACCCTCGGCTGGGACTTCGCCGCCCCGACCCATGTGGCGGTGCTCGCCTACCTGCTGTGGGCGCTGGTGCTGGAGGCGCTGCGCCGCAGCGCGGGCCTGGTCGTCACGGTCATCGCGCTGCTCTTCTCGCTCTACCCGATGGTCTCGGCGTCGATCCCCTTCCCGGTGCTGCAGGGCGTGCAGTACGACTCGACCGGCGCCGCGCTGCAGCACTCCCTGGGCGTGGACTCGATCCTCGGGCTGCCGCTGCAGACCGCCGCGGTGATCCTCGTCGGCTTCCTCGTCTTCGGGGTGGTGCTGCAGCGCACCGGCGGCGCCGACTTCTTCGTCGACCTGGCCCGGTCGGTCTTCGGCCGCGCCCGGGGAGGCTCGGCGAAGGTGGCCGTGGCCTCCTCGGCGTCGATGGGCATGATGTCCGGCAGCGCCGTCTCCAACGTGCTGACCACCGGGCCGATGACGATCCCGGCGATGAAGCGGGCCGGCTACCCCGGCACCTACGCCGGCGGCATCGAGGCGACCGCCGCCACCGGCGGCTCGATCACCCCGCCGATCATGGGGACGGCCGCCTTCCTCATGGTCTCCTTCCTCGGCATCCCCTACGCCGAGGTGGCCATCGCCGCGTCGATCCCCGCCTTCCTCTACTACCTGGGGATCTTCACCCAGGTCGACGCCTACGCCGCGCGGCGCGGACTGCGGGGCGAGCCGCGCGAGCTGCTGCCGCGGCTGCTGGCGACGCTGGTCGCAGGGTGGCCCTACGTCGGGGCCATCGCGCTGCTCACCTTCCTGCTCGTGGTCCGCCGGGACGAGGCCCAGGCCCCCTTCGTCACCGTCGCGGTGATGCTCGTCGTGGCCGCGGTGCGCCGCCGGGACCGGCTCACCGTCGCCGGGCTGCGCGACATCGTGCTCGCCTCCGGACGGGCGATCAGCGAGATCGTCGGCATCATCGCCGGCGTCGGGCTCATCGTCGGCGGGCTGTCGATGTCCGGCGTCTCGCTCTCCCTGGCCCGTGAGCTGGTGAGCGCGGTCGGCGACAACGTGCCGCTCATCCTCGTCGCCGGGGCGCTGACCTGCTTCGTGCTCGGCATGGGCATGACCGTCTCCGCGGTGTACGTCTTCCTGGCGATCGTCATGGCGCCGGCGCTGGTCTCGCTCGGGGTGGACCCGGTGGCCGCGCACCTCTTCGTCATCTACTGGGCGGCCGCCTCCTACATCACCCCGCCGGTGGCGCTGGCCGCCTTCGCCGCCGCCGGGATCGCCAAGTCACCACCGATGGCCACCGGCTTCACCGCGATGCGGCTGGGAGCGGTGAAGTACATCATCCCCTTCTGCTTCGCGATCAACCCCGCGCTGGTCGCCCAGGACTCGCTGCCGCAGGTGCTGCTCGCGCTGGCCCTGTCCACCGTCGGGGTCTTCGCCATGGGCGCCGCCTTCGAGGGGTGGATGCCGCTGGTCGACCGGCGCATGGGCATGATCGTGCGCGTGCTGACCTTCGCCGCCGGGCTGGCGCTGCTGCTGCCCGAGCTCGCCACCTCGATCTCCGGGCTGGTGGCCGTGCTGCTCATCGCCGTGCTGCTGCGGCTGCGCCCCGGATCGCCGGGGACGGCGGCACCGACCCCCCGAGGAGCCCTCGCATGAGCGGCCGGACCCCGAAGGTGACCACCCTGCCGGAGGCGGTCGCCGCCCACGTCCACGACGGCGACACCGTGGCCCTGGAGGGCTTCGGGCACCTCATCCCCTTCGCCGCGGCGCACGAGATCGTCCGCCAGGGGCGGCGCGAGCTCACCCTGTGCCGGATGACCCCGGACATCGTCACCGACCAGCTGCTCGCCGCCGGCTGCGTCTCCCGGCTGGTCGCCTCTTTCTTCGCCTCCGGCTCTGCCGGGTCGCTCTACGAGATCCGGCGGCGGGTCGAGGACCACGACCCGGAGCCGCTGGAGATCGAGGAGTACAGCCACCACGGCATGGTCTGCCGCTACCTCGCCGGCGCCTCCCGGCTGCCCTTCTACCCGTTGCGCTCCTACGTCGGCAGCGACCTGCCGCGGATCAACCCGCGGATCCGTCGGGTGGCCAGCCCCTACGGCGACGGGGAGGTCTACGTCGTGCCACCGCTGAACCCGGACGTGACGATCCTGCACGCCCAACGGGCCGACGAGCTGGGCAACGCCCAGGTCTGGGGCATCACCGGCGCCCAGCAGGAGGCCGCCTACGCCGCCGACCGGGTGATCGTCACGGTCGAGGAGATCGTGCCCACCGAGGTGGTGCGGGCCGACCCGAACCGCACCCTCGTGCCGGCGCACGCGGTGGACGCGGTGGTCGCCGTCCCGCGGGGCGCGCACCCCTCCTACGCCCAGGGCCACTACGACCGGGACAGCGCCTTCTACCGGGAGTGGACCCCGATCTCGAAGGACCCGGAGGCGATCCGGAGCTGGGTGGCCGAGATGATCCGCGGCACCGAGGACCACGCCGGCTACCTGGCGAAGGTGGGTGCCGATCGCCTCTCCGGGCTGGACGTCGCCCCGCGCCCGTCGGGCTCGGTGGACTACGGCCGACGGGGTGAGGCGCGATGAGCCCCGAGGCGTTGAGCGAGGTCGAGCCCGGCAGCACCGAGTTCCTCGCGACCGTGGCCGCCCGCGAGCTGGCCGGGGCCGGGCGGATCTTCGCCGGCGTCGGGCTGCCGACGCTCGCGGTGGACCTGGCCCGGCGCACCGTGAACCCGCACCTGGAGCTGGTCTACGAGTCCGGGGTCAGCGGCGCCCACCCCGAGGCGATGGCCGAGGGCATCGCCGACTTCGTCCTCGTCTCCGGCGCGGAGGCGGTGCTGCCGATGCAGGCCCTCTTCGGCTACGTGCTGCAGGGCGGCAACGTCGACGTCGGCTTCCTCGGCGCCGCCCAGGTGGACCGCACCGGCAGCATCAACACCTCGGTCATCGGCGACCCGCACCGGCCCACCGTGCGGCTGCCCGGCTCCGGCGGCGCCACCGACATCGTCGCCAGCGCCCGCGAGTGCCTCGTCGTGCTGCGCCGGCACGACCTCGGCGCGCTGCCCGAGCGGGTCGACTTCGTCACCTCGCCGAGCCCGGTCCGGGCCGCCGAGGAGAGCGCGGCGCTGCCGCCCACCGGCGGCGGCGTGACCACGGTGATCACCCCGCTGGGGGTGCTGCGCCGGGCCCCGGAGGGCGAGGAGCTCGAGCTCGCCCAGGTGCACCCCGGGGTGGGCGTCGAGGAGGTCCGGGCCCGGACCGGCTGGCCGCTGCGCGTGCGCGACGACCTGAGCACCACGCCACGGCCACGGGTCGAGGACGTCCGCCTGCTCCGCGAGGAGATCGACACGGTCCGGCTCTACCTCCGGTGACCGTCCGCGCCGACGGGTCGGCCGCCCCGGGACAGACCGCCTACCTGGCGCTGCTCGCGGCGACCACCCTCGGCACGGTCTCGAGCACGGTCATGTCCGCCCCGCTGAACGAGATCGCGGCGGCGCTGCAGACCGGTGCCCGCGGGATCGTCCTGGCGGTCTCGGTCTTCACCGTGGCCATGGTGCTCACCTCGCCGGCCGCCGGCTGGCTGGCCGACCGGCTCGGACCGCGCCGCTACCTGCTGCTCTCGCTCGGGCTGATGGTGCTGGGCCAGCTCGGCGCGGCGCTGGCCCAGGGGCTGGGGAGCCTGGTCGCCGCACGCGGGGTGCAGGGCGTCGCCTGCGCCGGGATCCCGGCCTGCGTGCAGGCGCTGCTGGCCGCGCACTGGCCGCAGCGACGGCGGCAGGCGATGGCCGCGTGGGCGTCGGCGATCGGGCTCGGGCAGGCGGTCGGGCCGCCGGTCGGCGGTCTGGTCGCCCAGCTGGCCGGGTGGCGCTGGGTCTTCGGCGCGGCCGCCCTCATCGTCGTCCTCGTCTCGATCGTGCTGGCCCGCCAGCTGCCCGAGGCGCCCGCCGTCGGCGCGCCGATGGACCCGGTGGCGCTGGTGCTGCTCAGCCTGGGGGCCGGGCTGCTGGCGGTCGGGCTCACCGGTGCCGGGCAGGGCTGGACCGGTCCGTCGCTGCTGCTCACCGCGGCCGGGGTGCTGCTGCTGGTGCTCGTGCTGCGGCCGGGGCGCCGCCCCTCGGTGCTCGGTGCCGTCGGCCGCGACCCGGAGTACGCGGTGGCCACCCTGGGCGCCGCCGCGGCGATGGCCGGGATGGGGATCACCCTGGTCAGCGTGCCGGTCTACCTCGGCCGCACCCTGGGTCTGGGGCCGGGGCTGATCGGCCTGTCGACCCTGGCGATCGCCGGGGGCATGACCACCTTCTCCCCCGTCGCCGGATGGCTGGCCGGCCGGCTGGGCACCCGCCGCACGCTGGCCGCGGGCCTGCTCGGCCTCGGGGTCGGCGCGCTGGTCCTCGGTGTCGTCGAAGGGCGCGGGCAGGGCCCCGAGGCCCTCGGGCCGGTGCTCGTCGTGCTCGTGCTCATCGGCTGCGGGATCGCGACGGTGCAGAGCATGTCGGCGGTGCTGCTGCTCGGGGTGCCGGGGATCAGCGGCTCGGCGATGGGCGTGCACAACACCGGCCGTTTCGCCGGGCTCTGCCTGGGCTACGCCTGGGTCGCGCTGGTGCTGCCGTGGGAGCAGCCGCTGGTCATCCACCTCGGGACGGCGTGCCTCGCCCTCGTCGCGCTCGGCTGCCTGCTTCTGCTCGCGGTGCGGCGCGCACGGGAGCGTCGGGCGGGGTCGGCAGCACCTGCTCCGACAGGGCGATGACCCGGGCCAGCGCCGGGCTGCGGTCCTCCTCCCGCCAGGCGAGGCTGGCGTAGGTGTGCGTCTGCTCCCCGGCCAGCGGCACCACCCGCACCTTGCTCGGGTCCACGGCGGCGAAGGCGGTGTCGATGGTCAGGCTGACCCCGACCCCGGCCGCGACGAGCGCCATGATCGTCCAGCTGTCCGGGGCCTGCTGCGCGATCCGCGGGACGAAGCCGGCGTCCTGCGCCATCTCCAGCAGCGCCTCGCGCACCAGCGATCCGCTGCTCGCGCTGAGGGTCACCCAGCCCTCGTCGGCGAGGTCGGCCAGGTGCACCTCGGGCTCCTCGGCCAGCGGGTGGCTGTCCGGCATGGCCACGACGTAGCGCTCCTCGCGGATGATCCGGGAGGCGAGCCCCGGCGGGGTGGTGGCCAGCCGGACCATGGCGACGTCGAGGTCGCCGGCGAGCAGCTGGCCGACGACCTCGGTGCCGTAGGTGACGCTGCTCAGCTCCAGCTCGATGCCCGGGCTGGTCCGGCGCACCGTGCGGGCCAGCTCGGAGATCAGCTCGTGCGAGGAGGGCCCGGCGAAGCCCACCCGGACCCGACCGATCTCGCCGGCCTCGGCGTGCGCCACCGCGCGCTCGGCGTGCTCGACGGCGCGGATGATCTCCTGCGCCGGCCCGATGAGCGCCTCGCCCTGCGGGGTGAGCCGCACCGTGCGGGTGGTGCGCTCGAAGAGCGGGCAGCCGAGGTGGCGCTCCAGCTGCTTGATGGTGCGGCTCAGCGGTGGCTGGGCCATGTGCAGCCGCTGCGCGGCCCGACCGAAGTGGAGCTCCTCGGCCACCGCGAGGAACGCCCGGACGTGGTGCAGCTCCACCGTTGGCTCCTCTCTGCCGGTCCGCCCGGTCACCCGCCGCTCCGGGTGCCGGCCGACGAGACGCCGACCCTGGACCGTTGCGCCTGGTCACCGCCGTTCCAGGCTAGCCCGTGACCCGCTAGGCTTCCTGCGACACAGTCGCTTCTAGGAGGCCTCATGTCGACGGTCACGGACCGGCAGGCGCAGCGCTCCCGCTCGTCGTCCGACGACGACCTGGGGCTGCTCTCCCGCCGTCGCCGGGCCATCGGCTGGCTGCTGGGGCTGACCGCCGGCCTGCTGGTCTCGCTGGTGCTGGCCGTCGGCATCGGCGCGGTGAGCATCCCGCCGGTGACCACCCTGCAGATCGTGCTGCACCACCTCACCGGGATCGGCGAGGTCTCCTGGAGCATCCCCCGCGACGCCATCGTCTGGGACGTGCGGCTGCCCCGGGTGATCCTCGGCGCCGCGGTCGGTGCGGGCCTGGCGGTCAGCGGCATGGCGCTGCAGGCCATGGTGCGCAACGTGCTGGCCGACCCCTACCTGCTCGGGGTCAGCTCGGGCGCCTCCAGCGGGGCTGCCGCGGCGATCCTCTTCGGTGCCGGCGCCGGGCTGGGGCAGCACGCGCTGCCGGTGAGCGCCTTCCTCGGCGCGATGGCCGCCTCCGCGCTGGTGCTGCTGGTCGCCCGCTCCGGCGGTCGGGTCACCTCGATCCGGCTGCTGCTGGCCGGGGTCGCGGTGGGCTACGCCCTCTACGCCCTGACCAGCTTCCTCATCTTCGCCTCGGACTCGGCCGAGGGCTCGCGCTCGGTGCTCTTCTGGCTGCTGGGCTCGCTCGGCCTGGCCGGCTGGGGCGCCCCGCTGGTCATCGCCGTCGCCGTGCCGACGCTGACCATGCTCGTGCTGCTGCACGCCGGCCGCCGGCTGGACGCGCTGTCCATCGGCGACGAGACCGCGCAGACCCTGGGCCTGTCCCCCGACCGGCTGCGGGTGCGCCTGCTCATGCTCGTCGCGCTGTGCATCGGCGTCGTCGTCTCGGCCGCCGGCAGCATCGGCTTCGTGGGCCTGGTCATCCCGCACCTGGCCCGCCGGGCGGTGGGCTCCAGCCACCGGGTGGCCATCCCGGTGGCGGCGCTGATGGGCGCCGTCTTCCTCGTCTGGGCCGACGTCGTCGCCCGCACCCTGCTCGCCCCGCAGGAGATCCCGATCGGCATCCTCACCTCGCTGGTGGGCGCCCCCTTCCTCCTCGTGCTCATCCGCCGGATGCGCGTCTCCACCACCTGACCCCGCACCAACCGCTCGTCACCAGCCGACCGCCACCAGGAGCCACCGATGACCCCCACCCGCGCCCGAACCACCCTGCCGGCGGCCGTGCTGGCCGTCGGCCTGCTGGCCGCCTGCGGATCCGAGGAGCCCGGCACCGGGGCGAGCACGAACGCCGACGACGGCCACTACCCGGTGACCATCGAGAACTGCGGCGAGGAGGTGACCTTCGAGGCCGAGCCGACGAACGTCGTCATGCTCAAGAACGCCTGGGTCCCCTACCTGGACGACCTCGGCGTGCTGGACCACGTCAGCGCGAAGGCGGGCGCCTACCCGGAGGGCTACTACGACGGGGAGACCGCCAGCGAGGTGGAGGGCATCGAGAGCCTCACCGACCGGGTGGACTCCACCGGGCACCTGCTGATCTCCCGGGAGACCGTCGTCGAGCGGGAGCCGGACCTCGTCCTCGGCATGGTGGACAACCTCGACCGGGCCTCGCTGGAGGAGGTCGGCATCCCGCAGCTGGAGGTGGGCGGGCTGTGCCCGGAGGGCGCCCCGACGCCCTCCTTCGAGGCCATCGGCGAGGAGATGAGCCAGTACGGCGAGGTCTTCAACCGGACCGCGGAGGCCGAGGAGGCGACGACCGCGATGATGGAGCGGGTCGAGGAGCTCGAGGCGCAGGTGCCCGAGGACGAGGACCGCACCGCGGCGGTGCTCTACCCGACCGTCGGGGGCGGCACCACCTACGCCTACGGCACCGGGTCGATGGCCCACCCGCAGCTCGAGGCCGCCGGGCTGACCAACGTCTACGCCGACGTCGACGACCGGATCCTCGAGGTCACCCCGGAGAGCCTGCTCGAGGAGGACCCGGACGTGCTCATCCTGCTCTACTCCGAGGGCGACCCGGCGGCGGTGGAGGAGGCGATCACCGAGCTGCCGGGGGCCGAGCGGCTCACCGCGGTGCGCGAGGACGCGATGATGACCCAGCTCTTCAACTACACCGAGCCGGCCAGCCCGCTCGCGGTGGACGGCCTGGAGCTGATCCTCGACGAGCTCGGCGAGCCGTGATCGAGGCCCGGGGCGTCACCTTCGCCTACACCCAGGAGCCGGCGCTGACCGAGGTCGACCTGGTCGCGCGCCCCGGTCGGGTGCTCGGCCTCATCGGCCCGAACGGCTCGGGCAAGTCGACCCTGCTGCGCTGCCTGCACGGCGGGCTGGCGCCGGACGCCGGCCAGGTGCTGCTCGACGGCCGCCCGCTGAGCGAGGTGCCGGCGGCCACGATGGCCCAGGAGATCGGGGTGGTCGTCCAGGAGTCCGGCGGGGAGTCGACGCTGACCGTCGCCGAGATGGTGCTGCTCGGGCGCACCGTGCGTCTCGGCGGCTTCCAGTCACCGGGCGAGGCGGACCACGCGGCCGCCCGGGCGGCGCTGCGCCAGGTCGGTGCGCTGCCGATGGCCCGGCGCGGGCTGGACGAGCTCTCCGGGGGGGAGCGGCAGCGGGTGCTCATCGCCCGGGCGCTGGCCCAGGAGGCCGACCACCTGCTGCTGGACGAGCCGACCAACCACCTCGACATCCGCTACCAGCACGAGGTGCTCTCGCTGCTGCGCACCTTCGGCCGGACCACCGTGGTCGTGCTGCACGACCTCAACCTGGCGGCCGCCTACTGCGACGACCTCGTGCTGCTCGAGCGTGGCCGGGTGGCCGCGCACGGGCCGGTCGAGGACGTGCTGGACCCGGACCTGCTGCAGCAGGTCTACGGGATCGGCGTCGAGCGGGTGGACCGTGGCCGGTCGCTCCACCTGCTCTTCACCCCGCTCCAGCCGGCCGAGGAGGAGAGCGCGTGAGCCAGTCCCTGCAGACCCGTATCGACGGCTACTGGACCCGTCGGGCCGGGGCGTACGACGCCGGGCAGCGGCGCCCGGAGCGCTGGGAGCAGGACGAGCAGATGTGGTCGCGCATCTGGTCCGAGGTGCTGCCGGAGCCGCCGGCCGACGTGCTCGACCTGGGTACCGGCAGCGGGCACGTCGCGCTCATGCTGGCCCGTCTCGGGCATCGGGTCACCGCGACCGACCACGCCGCCGGGATGCTCGCGGTAGCCCGCCGGCACGCCCGCGAGCAGGCGCTGCGCGGCGAGCCGGTCCCCCGCTTCGTCCGCGGCAACGCCCGCTCCCCCGAGGTGCCCGAGGGCGGGGTGGACGCGATCACCAACCGCTACCTCGCCTGGACCCTGCCCGAGCCGGTCACCGCGATGCGGACCTGGCGGGAGGCGCTGCGCCCGGGCGGGGTGCTCGCGCTGGTCGACAGCACCTGGTTCACCGACGGGATCGACGGCACGCCCGAGGACTTCGTGGAGAGCTACGGGCCGGTGCTGGACGACCTGCCGCTGGCCCGCGCGACGTCGATCGAGCCGACGGTGGCCGCGGTGCGCGAGGCCGGCTTCACCGACGTCACGGTGCGCGAGCTGACCGAGGTGCTGGAGGCGGACACCACCTACGGCGCCTCGCCGGGGCACAGCCCGCGGATGCAGTACCTGATCACGGGGCGGCGCTGAGCGCGGACGGATTGTAGAGAGGGGCCTAGTTCGTACAAACGGCTCTGTACATTGTTTCCGGCCAGTTGCGGCGTGTCGTTAGGGACTGCTGCACGGATGGGTGACATCTGATCTGTGGCGTCGAGGGACGCGGCTGGAAGGATGAACACCGTGCCCAAGCCCTACCCCGAAGAGTTCCGTGACGACGTGGTCCGCGTGGCCAGGAATCGTCAGCCGGGTCAGCAGTTGAAGCAGATCGCTGCTGACTTCGGGATCAGCGAGTCCTGCCTGACCAACTGGCTCAAGGGGGCCGATGTCGAGGACGGGAACGCGCCAGCCATCACGAGCGAGCAGAACGCTGACCTTCGGGATGCGAAGAGACGCATCCGTTTGCTGGAGCAGGAGAACGAGGTCCTGCGTCGAGCGGCGGCATACCTGTCGCAGGCGAACCTGCCGGGAAAATGATGCTCCCCCGCAAGCGGGAGGTGCCCCCACCGCTCGTCCGTGAGCTGGCCGTCGACGGGATCCCCGTGACGGTGACCTGCCGGGTTCTGACGTTCACGCGTGCGCCCTACTACCGGTGGCTCGCTCGTGCGGTGACCGAGGCCGAGCTGGCCTGGGCGTACCGCGCGAACGCGTTGTTCGATGCGCACCGTGACGACCCGGAGTTTGGGTACCGGTACCTCCACGACGAAGCCACCGAGGCCGGAGCGGCGATGAGCCAGCGGACCGCTTGGGTGATCTGCTCGCAGCACGGCTGGTGGTCGACCTTCGGCAAGAGGCGCTCGGCCCGGCCCCGGCCGGGACCGCCGGTGCACGATGACCGCCTCGCGATCGGGGACGAGTCGGGTCGCGTGCGGCACGACTTCACCAGCGCGGCGGCACCGAATCGGGTGCGGCTGACCGACATTACCGAGCACTGGACCGGCGAGGGCAAGCTCTACCTGTGCGCGATCAAGGACGCCTGCTCCGGGCGGATCGTGGGCTACAGCATCGACTCACGGATGACGTCGAACTTGGCTGTCACAGCGCTGAACTCGGCCGCGGCGCGCCGCGCCGCTGACGGTGTTGATGTGGCTGGGTGCATCGTGCACAGCGACCGAGGCTCGCAAATTTCGAAGCCGCCGATACGTCCACCGTCTACGGCACCACCAGCTCGTCGGGTCCATGGGCCGGGTCGGCGCCTGCGGTGACAGTGCGGCGATGGAGTCCTTCTTCGCGCTCCTGCAGAAGAACGTCCTCAACAGCCGCCGCTGGGACACCCGCGACGAGTTGCGGATCGCGATCGTCACATGGATCGAGCGGACCTACCACCGCCGACGACGACAACACCGCCTCGGCCGATTGACGCCGATCGAGTACGAGACCACCATGACCACACCAGCCGACCCGGCTGCGTGACTACCCACTGTCACCTATCCGTGCAGCAGTCCCTCCTCATGTCACGCCGACTCGCCCACCCCGTACCTAACGTCCCGGGTCAGTACAACTAGTCCTGGGCTTCGCCGAGGCGCGCTTCGGGCGTGAGCTCGCCCCTGAGACCGCCGCCGGTCGCAGCCCGGGCAAGAGCGCGACCCAGCGCAGGTGCCTGCTTGAACAGATTGTGACCGGCCACAAAAAGGACAGAGCCTGCCTCCCAGACGGCCACGCCGTCCTCGCTCCATGGGAGGTCGGTCACCCAGCAGTGAAGGAAGTCGCGCGGCTCTGGGTGGAGACCGGGCAGCGCCCGTGTCACGTATTCGCGTGCGCGTTCGTCCAGCGATCGAATCGCCGCAGGGTCGATGAACGTTCCGTCGTCGCGGACGCCGACGGTTTCGCTGAGCCCGACCGAATAACTGCTGTTGCCCGGTAACGGCGTCGCGTACACGCCGATTTCGCCGAAGACGCCGCTGCTGTCCTGCAGGCACGCGACTCGTGCCGGGGCGGCGGCTTTCACGTCGAAGGTCAGCCGGACGTGTGCGGCAAGGCGAACCGGCAGCGACAGGCCGACGCTGCGGGCCAGGCGGGCGGTTTCGCGGCCGGCGCACACGACGACCTTGGAGTAGACAGCCCGGTCGGCGACGCTGCGCACCTCGACCGTCCCATCGGCGCGGGGATCGATGGAGATGACCTCTGCGGTGGTGACGGCATCTTCGAGGGCACCCGCGAGTGCCGTGATCGCGGTGCGGGTGCGGATCGCGCCGCCCGACTCGTCGAGCATCGCTGGCCCCGAGTACCCAGCGAGCAGCGGCATTCGCTGGGCGAGCTCGGCTGCATCGATCTCGTGCGCTTCCACGCCGCCGACCTGGTCGATCACCCGCAGCCGCGCCAGAGCGCTGTCGCCGATCGCCACGACACCGTCTGATGAGACCAGCTCGACGTCGAAGTGTTCGGCCCACTCATCCCATATGCCGCGGCTTTCGCGCGCGAGAGCGACGAGTCGCGGGTCGTCGTGGGCATGCCGGAAGATCCGCGACTCGCCTGCGGACTGACCCGTGCCGGGCACACCGGCCTCGTACAAGCGCACCGGAACGCCCTGCTCCCGCAGCGCGTACGCCGTCGACAGACCGACGATCCCGCCCCCGATCACTGCTACCTCGGGTGAACGCGTCGTGGCAACGTCGTCGTCAGTTCCTGTCATCGCGGTTCCTCGATCTGTTAGGGATGTGCGATATGCCGTAAGAAAAGGGGTCGCTGCCACGACGTCAACGGACTGTGTCAGCCCGAAGTCACCGCGGGCAGCGACCCCTCATGTCCGGGTCAGTACTCCCGGTCTGTGGTGTCAGGCGGGCAGCTTGGAGCCCAACACGTCGAGCTTCTCGATCGTCGGTTCGGAGAACAACGCACCGGTCTGCTCGCCGAGAGCTGCCGCAACAGCGCCGGACAGGTGAGCGTCACGTCCGGCGTCGTCGGGGAACACGTCGAAGATCCCGAAGGAGGAGGGCCCGAGGCGGATCGCGAACCACGCGGTGGTCGCCGACTCTTCCTCAACAAGCGCACGGCCGCTGTCAAGGAACTCCTTCACGTCGTCCTCCTTGCCGGGCAACGCGTCAAACCTGACCAGCAATCCCTTGGTCACACTCATGACTTCTCCTCGTCCTTTGTCGTGGTGCCCGCGAGTTGGGACACGACCGCCTCGGAGAACGCCGGCAGGTCCTCCGGCGAGCGGCTGGTGATGAGATTCTTGTCGACCACGACCTCCTGGTCAACGACGTTCGCGCCGGCATTGCGCAGATCCGTGCGGATGCTCGGGAAGGACGTCAGGGTGCGACCGGTGGCCACGCCGGCCTCGATCAACGTCCACGGTCCGTGACAGATCGCCGCCACCGGCTTGCCACTCTCGACGAAGTCCCGGACGAAGGCGACAGCGTCCTCGTCGAGCCGGAGCTTGTCGGGGTTCACCGTGCCGCCCGGAAGCACCAAGGCGTCGTAGTCGGCCACCGAGGCCTCAGCCACCAGCCCGTCGACGCCGAACGTCCCTACCGGATCCAGGTCGTTCTCGCGGGCCTGGATCTCGCCCTCATCGACCGAGAGGACCTCGGTCCGAGCGCCGGCCCTGTCCAGGACCTCGCGGGGTTGCTCGAGTTCGACGCGCTCGACCCCGTCCGCGGCGAGGATCGCGACTCTCGTGCCCTGCAGATCTGCTGCCATGTCAGTTTGCCTTCTTTCCGTCGGACATGCCCGGCTTGATGACGACCTTGGTCCAGCCCTCGGACCTGGAGTCGAAGTTCCTGTAGGCGTCGGCGGCCTGGTCCAGCGAGATCTCGTGGGAGACGATCCAGGACGGCTTCGCCTTGTCAGCCGCGATAAGGTCACGCAGCCGGCGGTTGTACCGCTTGACCGGGCACTGACCGTTGCCCATGGTCTGTCCCTTGAACCAGTGGGTGCCGAAGTCGATGGCCGCCTTGCCCTGCTTGGCCAATTCGCCCTTGGCCCCCGGGTCCTCGGGGACGAACACGCCGACGGTGCCGATCCCGCCGGTAAAACGCACCGAGTTGATGAGCATGTTCAAGGTGGCAGCCGGGTCTTCGTTGCCCTGCGGGTCGTGGGCCTGGTAGCCCACGCACTCGCAGCCACGGTCGGCTCCGAGCCCCATGGTCTGGTCCAGCACAGCCTGCACGGGGTCGGTCTTGGAGTCGTCGATGGCGATCGCTCCGATCTGCTCGGCCAGCGCGAGCCGGTCGGGGTGGCGATCGACCACCATGACCTTCGCGGCGCCCTTGATCGTCGCGGACAGCGCAGCCATCAGACCCACCGGACCGGCTCCAGCGATCACGACGCTGTCGCCCGGGATCACGCCAGCCATCTCGGTGGCGTGGTAACCGGTGGGGAAGATGTCGGAGAGCATGACGTAGTCATTCTCCTTCTCCTCCGCGTCCTCGCCCAGGCGCAGTGCGTTGTGGTCGCCGAAGGGCACCCGGAGCAGCTCGGCCTGGCCGCCGCCGTACGGGCCCATCTCGGCAAATCCGTAGGCCGCACCGGCGGCAGACGGGTCAGGCTGGGTGGTGAGGCAGTAGTTCGTGAGCCCGCGCTCGCAGTTCTTGCAGAACCCGCACGAGATGTTGAAGGGCAGCACGACCCGGTCGCCGACCTGGACCTTCTCCACGCCCTTACCGATCTCTACCACCTCCCCCATGTTTTCGTGGCCGAAGGTGCGGCCCTCCTCGAAGGAGGTCCGTCCCTCGTACATGTGCAGGTCCGAGCCGCAGATATTGGTCGTTGTCATCCTGACCAGCACATCGGTGGGGCGCTCGAGCTTCGCGTCCGGAACATCCGTGACCGCGACATCTCTGGGCCCCTGATAGACGACAGCCTTCATGGCGAGTCTCCAATCGTGGTGCGTGGTGAGCTTCTGACTCCTTCACACTCACAGCGCGTCACGGCCGAGTCAAGCGCGTGTCACCGAACCCGACATGCCGACCGGACTTCCCCTAGCCTTCGGCCGTGGGCCCCACCGATCCGGACCGTCCGCGGTGGCGCCAAGTCATGCCCCCCGCGGTCGCGATGGTGCTCGCCGTCGTCGTGGTCGCCGAGATCGCTTGGGCCGCCTTTGTCCTCGCGGGGTCCGACGACCTGCGTCCGCACGCTGTGCCCGCGGTGGTCGCCGCCGACCCGGTCGTCGCCGAGAGCGTGGCCCGGCAGTACGACAACCTGCCGGGCGACCCCTTCGACCTGCGTGCGGTGACCAACGAGGACACGGCACGCGCGGCACTCGACGACGGGTCTGCGCGGGCCGCGCTCATCGTCGATCTCGAGGGGTCCGTCGGCACTTGGACGTCGATGACCACGGGGAGCCATTCCTGTTCGCCGGCGGTGAGTTGGCGGACTGGAAGAGTTGGAACGGGAACTCATGGTGTTGACCCCACGAACCCGGACCTGGCATGTCGACCAGGACATCGCGGTGGAGCGTTCGGTCCCACGTAGCCGGCCAAGCCTGTGGAGCCGCTACTTTGCACAGTTGCGCCAACCAGAGGCGCTCTGTGCAAAGTAGGCCGCGTGTCGTGTGCAATCTGCGCTGCATCTCGACAGCGGTGGGCACCGGGCAGGGCATCGCTCGCCCCGCGCCGGTCAGCGCCCCGTAGGCCTCAGCAGGTCGCGCTGAGGTCGCTCAGCTGGTCCTCGGAGGACGAGGAGCTGCTCGAGGGCTCGGTCGCCGGCGCCTCGGAGGTCGGCGCGGTGCTCGTCGGCGCCTCGGTGCTGGAGCTGCTTGGGGCCTGCTCCTCGCCGTCACCTTCCGGCGAGGCGCTGCTGGAGGAGCTGCTCGGCTCCTCGGGCGCGATCGCGTCGTCGACCATCGCGTGGATCTTGTCGTAGTCGGGGTCGAGGGTGTCGATGTTCTGGTTGGTCAGCGGCAGCGACTGCATCGAGCCGGTGTCCTGGATGCGCAGCACCAGCTCGGCCCAGGCCGGCAGCTGCTCCTGCGGGATGTCGGTGCTGACGTTGTCCTTGAGCACGTCGGCCAGGTCGGGGTAGCGGGCCAGCATGTTCATCGGGTTCACCTGGTTGACCAGGGCGCCGACCATGCAGCGCTGCCGCCGCATCCGGCTGAAGTCGCCGTCCTGGGCCTGGGCCCGGGAGCGCGAGTACCAGAGCGCGTAGTAGCCGTTGAGGGTCTGCTTGCCCGGTTCGATGTACCGCTCCTCGCCCTGGGCGAAGACGACCTGACCGGCGCTGTTGATGCTGCAGCCGACGCAGACCCGCTCCTGGACGTCGATCTCGACCCCGCCCATGGCGTCCACGAGGGCCTGGAAGCCGGCCAGGTTGACCACCGCCGAGTAGTCGATGTCCAGCCCGAGCAGGGTGGAGGCGGCGTCCTTGGTGGCGGTCAGGCCGGGGTTCGGGTCGTCCGGGAAGCGGGCGGCGTGCTTCTCGCCGAGGGTCCAGACATGCTCCATGAGGCAGGCGTCGCCGCAGTTGAAGCCGTCCGGGTACTGCTCCTTCAGCGCCCCGGAGAACTGCACGTTCTGCAGGTTCCGCGGGATGCCGAAGAGGACGGTGTCGCCGGTCTGGGTATCGATGCTGGCGACCATGAGCGAGTCGGGACGGATCCCGGTGCGGTCCTTGCCGGCGTCGGAGCCGACGAGCATGACGTTGACCCGCTCGGTCCCGGCCCAGGGGTCGTCGCCGTCGCCCGGCGTGGTCGCGCCGTCCGGGGCGAGCGAGGGGAAGACGGTGTCCAGCACCGAGCGCTGGATGACGGCGTAGCGGGCGGACTGGGCGGCCGGGGCGAGCACCAGCACGCAGGCCAGCGCGGCGAAGGTGATCATCGCCACCTTGGGGGCGCCGGAGGTGCCCTCGGGCAGGTTGTCCCGGGCGGTGCAGACGATGCCGTAGATCCACAGGGCGGCCAGCGCGAGCACGGCGGGGATGAGCCAGAGCAGGGCGCGCCTGCTGACCCCGACGCCGATGGCGGACTGGGCGAAGCCCTGGGTGAGCCCGTAGATCAGCAGCGCCAGCAGCGTGACGCCGAAGATGGCGAGGATGATGAAACCCTGCTGCAGCCGGGTCCGGGTCAGCCCCAGACCGGGGACGAGGGTGCTCGCGGCGGTGAGGAGGTAGAAGCGGCGGGACGCCCGGGCGCGGCGCCGCGCGGCGATGCCGCGGGGGCCGGCAGGTGCGTCCTCGGACGCACCGGTGTCCGCGTTCGAGCTCACCGCACCAAGTCCCTTCTCCGTCTCACCGTCCGGACATCGAGGGTTCGTCTGTCGGTGATCGTCTCGTCATCCTGACACACCCGGTGCTGCCGGGTCACAACGAGCGGCACGGATCAGGCGCCGTCCGGGTCGGTCTCGTACCAGCCGTCGTGCTCCTCGGCGAGCGCCTCGAACCGCCGACGCAGGCCCGCCGCGGCGGGCGAGAGGTCGTCGTCGACCATCGCCTCTCGGACGTAGACGACCCACTGGTGGTCCTCGTCGTCCTCCTCGCCGGCGAGGGCCTCGCGGACCACCCGCACCTCGGTGAAGCCCTCCTCGCGCAGCTCCTCGGCGATGCGGTCGGCGTCGTCCCGGTCCGGGAAGACCATGAGGTGCTCGCTCATGCCCCCTAGGGTGACAGAGCGACGCGCCGCGGGTGGACAGCACGCGCCGAGCATGGTTGCGTCGAGGGATGACCACCGACGACACCAGCATCTCCGTCCAGCGCACCATCGACGCCCCGGCCAAGGACATCTTCGAGGTCCTCACCAACCCGGAGCGTCACGCCGAGCTCGACGGGTCCGGCTTCGTGCGCTCCGACGAGCGCACCAACCGGATCGGCAAGGTCGGCGACGTCTTCACGATGAACATGGAGGGCGACCACATGGGCGGCGAGTACCAGACCGACAACCACGTCACCGCCTTCGACGAGAACAAGATGGTCGGCTGGCAGACCGCCCCGGCCGGCACCGAGCCCAAGGGCTGGGAGTGGCTGTGGGAGCTGGAGCCGCAGGGCCCGGACAGCACCCTGGTCACGCACACCTACGACTGGGGCAAGGTCACCGACGAGGCCCTGCTGGCGAAGAACCTCTTCCCGCTGGTCAGCGAGTCCCAGCTCGAGGACAGCCTCAACAACCTGGCCGGCGCCTCCGCCTCCTGAGGCCGACCCGACCCGGCGGGCACCGCACGCACTGCGGGCACCGCCGGCAACCGCACGATCAGCGCGCGTCCCGCCCGAACCGGGCGAGGACGCGCGCTTCGTGCGTCGCCTCCGGCCCGACCTCGACCGCCGGGGCGCAGATCCCCTCGGCGTAGAGCTGGTCGCCCCAGCCCTGGGCCAGCGTGTCGATCTGCTCCAGCTCGGCCTCGGTGAGCCGGGCGTCCAGGCCGGCGGCCCGGGCGATGTCCCACCGGTGGACGATCATGTCGAAGCCGTAGAAGTCGTTGAGCACGGCGCCCACCGTCGAGGTGCCGAAGGGGGTCTCGTGCGGGGCCTCGCCGATCCGCGGGTCGGCGAGGTTGCGCGCCGTCGCCTCGGCGTGGGTGCGCCAGGCGTCGGCCGGGCCGCGGGCGACGACCGGCGCCGGGTCGGGCATCTCCGCGCCGGCCTTGAGCATGAAGTCGCGCTGGGTGTCGATGAGGTGCTGCAGCACGTCGGCGGCGCTCCACCCCGCGCACGGCGAGGGTGCGTCCCACACCTCCGCCGGGACGGCGTCGACGACCCTCGTCAGCGGGGTCAGGGTGCGGTCGTAGCGGGAGGCGGGGTCCATCGGCTTCGGCATGGCCCCAGCCTGCCAGCGACCGCCGACAACCGTGGGGCGAGCGTCTGCCCGAGCCGCAGCGAGACGCGTGCGGATCGTCCCGGTGTCCGGCGGGCGAACCCTTGGTGACATGCCTGCCCGGCCCCTTGCCGGACGGGATCGGGTGCGGTGCCATGCCTCTCGATGGCTGGACTGCTCGTCGCGATCGGCGACTCCTTCACCGAGGGCGTGGGTGACCCGCACCTGCACTACCCGAACGGGGTGCGTGGCTGGGGCGACCGGCTGGCCCGCCAGCTGGGTCGGGCCGACCCGGCGTGGCGCTACGCCAACCTCGCGATCCGCAGCAAGTTCCTCGACCAGGTGGTGGCCGACCAGCTCGAGCCGGCGCTGGCGATGGAGCCGACCCACGTGAGCTTCTACGCCGGGGGCAACGACCTGCTCTCGCTGCGCGCCGACGTCGACGGGCTCATGGGCCGCTACGAGGCGGCGCTGCGCCGGCTGACCGGCTCGGGCGCCCAGGTGGTGGTCTTCACCGCCTTCGACCCCCGGACCTCACGGCTGCTGGAGCCGCTGCGTCGCCGGGTGCTGGCCTTCAACGACGGCGTCCGCGACCTCGCGGCGACGCACGGCGCGGTGCTCGTCGACCACGCGGCGCTGCGCGAGTTCGAGCACCCGATGCTGTGGGCGCCGGACCGGATCCACATGTCCCGGCACGGGCACAAGCGGATGGCCGCGGTGGTGGCCGAGCGGATCGGGGTGCCGCACACGCTGCGGCTGCGCGACCTCGTGCCGCACGAGCGCCGCCCGTGGCGGCAGGTGGCCGCCGACGAGGCCACCTTCGTCCGCGCCGAGGTGCTGCCGCTGGTGCGGCGGCGGCTGCGCGGGGAGTACGACGGCGACCGGATCACCCCGAAGTGGCCGCAGCCGGTGCACCCCGCCGACGGGATGAAGCGGCTGGCCGCCTCCCGGGCCACCGGACCTGTCCCGGGCCGCGACCTGCAGGGCGCGGGCAGCGGCTCAGAGCAGGGTTCCTAGCCCGTCACCGACGAGAGAGGCCCCTAGGACGACGAAGAGGATGAGCATCACCGTGGCGCTGTTGGCGGCCAACCAGCCGCGCAGCGCCTCCAGCAGGGGCCGGGCCCGGTCACCGGCCAGCCGGCCCGTGGCGGCCACGGCGAGCATGACGCTCGAGCCCAGCAGCACGAAGGCGAGGACCGCAACAGCGGTCTGCCCGGCCGGCAGCCCGGCGGCACCGATGGTGGACCCGGCGGCGACGGTGAGCCCGAGGTTCTTGGGGTTGACCGCGGCGAGCAGCGCACCGAGCCCGCAGCAGCGCCACCAGGAGAGGTCCGCGACCGCGGAGAGCCAGCCCGGCTCCTCGGGTTCTTCTCCGGGGCCGGGTCGCGAGCGCCACTCCCGGACCGCGAGCCACCAGAAGAGCGCGCCGACGGTCAGCTGGAGGACGCCGACGACGGGTCGTGGGTCGTCGCCGGTGGCGATCGGCCCGAGCGTGGCGAAGAGCGTGCTCACGACGGCCAGGCCGACGCACCAGCCGGCGACCAGGCAGAGGGCCTAGCGCCCTCCGGCGGGTGCCTGCAGCATGACGATGACGGCGATGAGGGGCAGCGGGCTGGCGGCGACCCCGACCGCAGGGCCGACGAGCTCGCCCAGCAGCTGACCCAGGCCGTCCGACGATCCGTCCATGATCCCCTCCTGGCTCCGGCCGGAGGAGCACGGCGCTCGGGGCACCGGGGTCAGGTCGTCCAGCTACCGCTCCCGGTTGCCTCTGGTCGGTCCTCGGACCCGCCGTGGGGTCAGCGGTCGCCGCGCCCCCACAGGACCATGGCCTGGCCCGGCCGAGAGGCGCGGGGACGCTGGCCGGGGCGCAGCGGCACGACGTCGCCGGCCGGGGTGACCGCGAAGAAGCGTCCCCCCTCGCCGGCGGCCGTGCGCAGCGTCTCCACCTCGTCGGTGAGCTCGCCGACCCGGTGGCGCAGCGCGTCCACCTGGGCCTCGAGCTCGAAGATCCGCTGGATCGCGGCCAGCGAGACCCCTTCGTCCTGGGAGAGGCGCTGGACCTCCCGCAGCCGGGCGACGTCGGCGGCGCTGTAGCGCCGCCCGCCGCCACGGGTGCGGGAGGGGGTGACCAGCCCGAGCCGGTCGTACTGGCGCAGCGTCTGGGCGTGCATCCCGGCGAGCTCGGCCGCGACCGAGATGACGAAGACCGGGGTCTCGTGGTCCGCGCTGAAGCCGGAGATGCGCACGGTCATCGCTGCGCCGCCGCCATGAGCTCGGCCCGCGGGTCGACCGGGTCGCTGTCGCGGAGGGTCTCCACGGCGGTGCGCTGGTCGTCGGTGAGCTCGGTGGGCACGACCACCTCGAGGGTGGCCAGCAGGTCGCCGGTGCCCTTCTTCGCGGGGACGCCGCGGCCGCGCACCCGCAGCACCCGGCCGCTCGGGGTGCCCGGGGCGACCCGCACCTTGACGGTGCCGCCGTCGAGCGTCGGCACCGGCACGGTGGCCCCGAGGGTGGCCTCGGCGAAGGTGACCGGCAGCTCGACGGTGAGGTTGTCCCCGTCCCGACCGAAGACCGGGTGCGGGGTCACCGTGACCGTGAGGATGAGGTCGCCGCGGCCGGCCTCGCCCTCGCCGCCCTTGCCGCGCAGGCGGATCTTCTGACCGTCCTTGACCCCGGCCGGGATCTTGGTGGTCACCTTCTCCCCGGCGACGTCGAGGCTGATCGTCGAGCCGGTGACGGCGTCGCGGAAGTCCAGCGTGGTGCGGGCGGTGAGGTCGGGCCCCTTGCGGGGTCCCTGCGGCGCCCGGAAGCCGGTGCCGCCGTAGGGGGACCCGCCGGGGGCGCCGCCCTGGCCGAACATCGCGAGGATGTCCTCCAGGTCCGGCTCGCCACCGGCCTGCCCGGCGCCGAAGGGGGAGCCGCCGCCGGTCGAGTAGCGCACCCGGCTGCCGCCCCCTCCCCCGCCGCCGAACATCGAGCTGAAGACGTCCTCGAAGCCGCCGTTGCCGCCCTGGCCGGGGCCGCCGGCGGTGAACCGGGCGCCGCCGCGGGCCATCTGCCGGATGGCGTCGTACTCCTGGCGCTGCTCCGGGTCGGAGAGGACGGCGTGCGCCTCACCGATCTCCTTGAACTTCTGCTCGGCCGAGGCGTCCCCGGTGTTGCGGTCGGGGTGGTACTGCTTGGCGAGCTTGCGGTAGGCCTTCTTGATCTCGGTCTCGTCAGCGTCCTGGCTGACGCCGAGGGTCGCGTAGAAGTCCTTCTCGAACCAGTCCTGGCTGGCCATCCTCTCCTCCTCTCCGGTGCGTCGGGGTCGGGGTCACTCGGGGTCGGCCACGGCCACCCGGGCGGCGCGCAGCACGCGTCCGCCGGCGAGGTAGCCGGGCTGCAGCACGGTGACCACGGTGGTGCTCGTGGCGTCGGTCGGGACCTCCGGGTCGTCGGCCGGCCACGGGGCGTTCATCAGCGCCTCGTGCCGGGCCGGGTCGAAGGCCTCGCCCTTGCCGCCGAAGCGCTCCAGGCCGTAGCGGCCCAGCGCGCCCTCGAGCTTGTCGGCGATCGAGCGGAACGGCCCGTCGGCCAGGTCGCCGTGCTCCCGGGCGAGGTGGATCTCGTCGAGGGTGGGCAGCAGGGTCTCGAGGACCTCGCCGACGGCGCGGTCCTTGAGGGCCTCTCGGTCGCGGTCGACCCGGCGCTTGTAGTTGACGTACTCGGCCTGCAGGCGCTGCAGGTCGGCCAGGCGCTCGGCGGCCAGCACGGTGTCCGGGTGGGCGTCCGGGTCGGCGGCGGCCTCGTCGGCCTCGGCCTGAGCCGCCTCCGGGTCGGCCGGCTGTTCGCCGGCCGCGGGGGCGGCCCCGGGCGTGCTGCCCGGGGCCGCCTGGCCGTCACCGGCCGACGGGGCGTCGTTGACCGCCTCGACGTTCACCTGGTCGCCGTCGACGTCGCTGGCGATGTCGTCGGTCCCCTGGTCGTGCGTCGGCTGGTCGGTCACTTCTTCTCCTCGTCGTCGTCGTCGTCCACGACCTCGGCGTCGACGATGTCGTCGTCGCCCGAGGCGGCCTGGTCGCCGCCAGCGGCGTCCTCCGCACCGGCGGTCTGCTCGCCGGCGCCCTCCTCGGCCTGCGAGGCGTAGAGGGCGGCGCCCATCTTCTGGCTCTCCTCGTTGAGGGTGTCGACCTTGGCGGAGATGTCCTCGGCGCTGGCGCCGGAGTCCTCCTTGAGGGCGTCCTTGAGGTCGGCCAGGGCGTCGTCGACCGGCTTGCGCTGGTCGTCGGTGAGCTTCTCGCCGCTCTCGGAGAGGAACTTCTCGGTGGAGTAGACGAGGTTCTCCGCGGTGTTGCGGGCCTCGAGCTCCTCGCGCCGCTTCTTGTCCTCGTCGGCGTGGGCCTCGGCCTCCTGGACCATCCGGTCGATCTCCTCCTTCGACAGCGCGCTGCCGCCGGAGATGGTGATCTTCTGCTCCTGGCCGGTGCCACGGTCCTTCGCCGAGACGTTGACGATGCCGTTGGCGTCGATGTCGAAGGTGACCTCGACCTGCGGCACGCCGCGGGGCGCCGGGGCGATCCCGCTCAGCTCGAAGGTGCCCAGGTTCTTGTTCTGCTGGGCGATCTCGCGCTCGCCCTGGAAGACCTGGATGAGCACGCTCGGCTGGTTGTCCTCGGCGGTGGAGAAGACCTCGGAGCGCTTGGTCGGGATGGCCGTGTTGCGCTCGATGAGCTTGGTGAAGAGGCCGCCCTTGGTCTCGATGCCGAGGGAGAGCGGGGTGACGTCGATGAGCAGCACGTCCTTGCGCTCACCCTTGAGCACGCCGGCCTGCAGGGCCGCGCCGAGGGCGACGACCTCGTCCGGGTTGACGCCCTTGTTGGGCTCCTTGCCGGTCATCTCCTTGACGAGGTTGCTCACCGCGGGCATGCGGGTGGAGCCGCCGACGAGGACGACGTGGTCGATCTCGCCGATGGAGACCCCGGCGTCCTTCATGACGTTCTCGAAGGGCTGCTTGGTCCGGTCGAGCAGGTCCTTGGTCATCTGCTCGAACTGGGCGCGGGTGAGGGTCTCGTCCAGGTGGATCGGGCCGTTCTCGCCCATCGAGAGGTACTGCAGGTTGATCGAGGTGGAGGTGGAGCTGGAGAGCTCCTTCTTCGCCTGCTCGGCGGCGTCGGTGAGCCGCTGCATGGCGATCTTGTCCTTGGACAGGTCCACGCCCGTGCTGTTCTTCACCTGGGTGAGCAGGTGCTGCACGATCCGCTCGTCCCAGTCGTCACCGCCGAGCTGGTTGTCGCCGGAGGTGGCCTTGACCTGGATGGTCGCGAAGCCGTCCTCGGCGTCCTTGCCCACCTCGAGGAGGGAGACGTCGAAGGTGCCGCCACCGAGGTCGAAGACGAGGATCTGCTCGTCCTCCTTGCCCTTGTCCAGCCCGTAGGCGAGGGCGGCCGCAGTGGGCTCGTTGACGATGCGCAGGACGTTCAGCCCGGCGATCTCACCGGCCTCCTTGGTGGCCTGGCGCTCGTGGTCGTCGAAGTAGGCCGGCACGGTGATGACCGCGTCGGTGACGTCCTCGCCGAGGTAGGACTCGGCGTCGCGCTTGAGCTTCTGCAGCGTGCGGGCGCTGACCTCCTGCGCGGTGTAGGTCTTGCCGTCGATGTCCTCGCTCTTCCAGTCGGTGCCCATGTGGCGCTTGACCGAGCGGATGGTGCGGTCGGCGTTGTTGACGGCCTGGCGCTTGGCGATGTCGCCGACGAGCACCTCGCCGCCCTTGGAGAAGCCGACGACGGACGGGGTGGTGCGACCGCCCTCGGCGTTCGCGATGATCGTGGGCTCGCCGCCCTCGAGGACGGCGACGGCGGAGTTGGTGGTACCGAGGTCGATGCCGACGGCACGTGCCATGTGGGTGTCTCCTTCGTGTTCGCGGCGCCGGACGGGTCTCGCCGGGCCGGGGTTGAGTCCTTGACGCTCAATCTAGGAACCGGGGCGAGCGTGCGCAAGTCCACGGCTGGAAAGTTGAGTTCACTATGCTCAACTCTTGGGTGGCGGAGTTTGTTCCCGGGGGCGCTGGTCAGTCCTCGTCGAGGTAGCGCAGCACCCGCGCCGGCACCCCGGCGACGACCGCCCGGGGCGGGACGTCCTTCGTCACGACGGCACCGGCGGCGACGATGGCACCGTCGCCGATGCTCACGCCGGGGGTGACGGTGACGGTCGCACCGAGCCACACCTTCTCGCCGATGGTCACCGCGGCCGGGGTCATGTCGGCCCGGCGGGAGGGCTGCTCACCGTGGTTGAGGGTGGTGATCGTCGAGCCGTGCCCGATGAGCGATCCTGGGCCGATGGTGATGCCACCGGTGTCCTGGAAGCGGCAGCCGATGTTGATGAAGACGTCCTCGCCGAGCACGAGACCCTTGCCGAACTCGCTGTAGATCGGCGGGAAGACCGCCACCGACTCCGGCACCTCCCGCCCGGTCAGCTCGCTCAGCAGCGCCCGCAGCTCCTCCGGGGTGACGTAGCCGGAGTTGATCCGGGCGGTCACCTGCAGCGCCTCCTGGCTGGCGCCGTGCATGAAGCGATGCATCGGCGAGCCGCCGGCGATGGTCTCGCCGCGGGCGACGTGCGCCTGGAACTCCTCAAGGGTGGGCAGCTCGTCGGTGGGGTCCGGGGCGGTCCGTGCGTCGTCGGTCATGCCCCGATCCTGGCAGTCGCCTCCTCGGGAAGGGCGCCGTCCGGCGCCGCGGCGTCGGCCGTCCCGCGCGACCCGAGTCCCTGCAGCAGCAGCCCGAGCAGCAGCAGACCCACGCCGACGGCGCTGAGCAGGCTGAGGCGTTCGTCGAGCACGCTCACCCCGAGCAGGGTGGCGACGACCGGCTCGGCGAGCATGAGCGTGGTCACCGGCCCGGCCGGCAGCCGGGAGAGCCCGCGGACGAAGAGCAGGTAGCCGAGGGTGATCGTCACCAGCCCGAGGTAGAGCGCCAGCGCGACCCCCGACGGCGCGGCCAGCCAGCCGGTGGGCTGGGTGAGCAGCACCGGCACGAGGACCAGGCCGCCGAGGCCGAAGGCGGAGGCCATCACCGTGGCCGGCCGGTGCCCGCCGTCGAGCTGCCGCTTGGCGATGACCGTGTAGCCCGCGTAGGCCGCCGCCGAGACCAGGGCCAGGCCGACGCCGAGCGGGTCGATCTGCCCTCCCCCTTCGCCGCCCCCGACGAGCAGCACGAGCCCGGCCAGGCACAGCCCGGTCGCGGCCAGCCACACCCCGGTCGCGCGCTCGCCGAGGAGGAGCAGGGCGAGCAGCCCGGCCAGCACCGGACCGAGGCCGATGGTGACGAGCGTGCCGACGGCCACCCCGGTCTGCGCGACCGCGGCGAAGAAGCACACCTGGTAGAGCGCCGCGAAGACCCCGGCGGCGACGCCGCTCGGGGTGCGCCACAGCGGCAGCACCTCGCGCGGGTGCCCGCCGAGCAGCGGCAGCACGGCGAGCAGCGCGAGGCCGCCGACGACGAGCCGCGCCGAGGCGATGCTCAGCGAGGTCGCGCCCTCGGGGGCGAGCGCCTGCGTGGTGCCGGTGGTGCCGAAGAGGACCGCGCAGAGCAGCACCGCGCCGACGGCGCCCGCACCGCCCTTCACGCGGCGTCCAGCAGCTGCTCGACCAGCCGCCGGGCGTGCTGCAGCCGGGCCGGGTCGGACTCCAGCCCGGCCCGGACCGTGGCGCCCTCGAGGACGAAGGCGATGTGCTCGGCGAGGTCGGCGGCGGCCGCGGCGTCTATCAGCTCGGCGAGGTCGTCGGCGACGAGCCGCTCGACGTGCTCCTTGTGCCGACGCACCACCGCCCGACCGGGATCGCCCACCGGCAGCTCGGCGGCCGCGTTGAGCAGACCGCAGCCGCGGAACCCGTGCGCGTAGGCGCCCTCGGCGTGGTCGACGTAGGCGTCGACCACGGCCAGCACCCGTTCGCGCGGGCCGGCGGCCCCCTCCCGGCGGGCGGCGTAGAGCCCCAGCCACTCCTCGTGGCGCCGCTCCAGGTAGGCGGCGACGAGGTCCCCCTTCGAGGCGAAGTTGTTGTAGAGGCTCATCTTCGCCACCCCGGCCTCGGCGGTGATGGTGTCGATGCCGGTCGCGGTCACGCCGTCGGCGTAGAAGCGGGTCGCCGCGGCGTCGAGCAGGCGGTCACGGGCCGGGGTGCGGGGAGCCATGCACCGATACTAGGTAGATCTGTCTACCTAGGGCAAGAGTGGGATGCGGGTGCGGCGTCAGTCCCGCAGCAGCGGCAGCGCTCCCGGCGCGCGGAAGGCCTCGCCGCGCCCGGCCTGCAGCATCCCCCGGATGGCGGTGACGACGTGCAGCACCGAGACCAGCGCCCACAGCCCGAGCGGGATGAGGAACCAGCCGGACATCTCCAGGTCGCGGGTGTCCACCATGTAGAGCGCGAAGAAGTGACCCCCGACGAGCAGCACGGTCGCCGCGAGGTAGGTGATCCCCCAGTTGGCGGCGCCGGTGCCGTTCGCCCGCGCCAGGCCGCCCGAGCTGCGCTGCAGCACACCGGAGACCGCCATGCCCGCTCCGGCGAGCACCGAGCCGAGGAAGGGCAGGCAGGCCAGCACGACGAGGCCGACCGCCCAGGACTGCATCCCGCTCGGCGGCCGGTGCGGGACGGGACCGGCCGGGGTCTGCGGGTACGGCGGCGGGGAGTCGGCGGGGGTGCTCACGGCGGGCGAGTCTACGAAGGGGCCGCGGCCTTGGCCGGGGCCGTCTCACGTGCGGCCAGCCAGGGCAGCGCCGCGAGCAGGGTCACCGCCCCGGTGACCGCGAAGGCGACCTCGAAGCCCCAGACGTCGGCGACCACCCCGATGAGCACCGGCCCGAGGATCGCTCCCGCGTCCTGGGCCATCTGCGCCGAGGCGAGCACCGACCCGCCGGAGCGCTCGTTGCCGACGACGTCGGCGATCGCCGCCTGCTGGGCCGGGTTGAGCAGCCCGGCCCCCGCACCGGAGACGACGCTGAGGACGAGCAGCACGACGGTGTCGTGGGCCAGCCCGAGCACGCCGAGCCCGAGCGCGCTCACCACGAGCCCGGCGAGGACCAAGGGTCGCCGACCGAGGGTGTCGGCCAGACGGCCGGAGACCTGCAGCGCGAGCGCGGTCCCGAGCGCGGCCAGCGCGAGCGCCGCACCGGCCACCCAGGTCTGGTCGGTGACCGCGACGGCCAGCTGCGGCAGCACCGCCACCCGGACCCCGAAGTTGCCCCAGCCGTTGGCGAAGAAGGAGGCCAACGCGGCCCGGTAGGCGCTGTCCCCCAACGCCTCCCGGGTGGTCACCGCCGGCCCGCGGCTCTGGTCGGGCGCGGCCCGCAGCGGGGTGCCGCGCAGCGAGATCCCGACCAGGGAGGCGGCGATCAGCAGCGCCACCCCGTAGACGACGAAGGGGACCCGGATCCCGATCTCGGCGAGCGCGCCGCCGAAGACCGGGCCGAGCATGCCGCCGATGAGGAAGGCGCTGCCGTACATCGAGGAGACCCGACCCCGGATCTGCGGCGGGGCGACCCGGACGAGCAGCGCCATCGCCGAGACGGTGAAGAGCGTCGAGCCGATGCCGCCCAGCCCGCGGAAGAGCAGCAGCTGCCAGTAGGACTGGGCGAAGGCGGAGACACCCGTCGAGACCGCGACGATGACCAGGCCGACGAGGTAGACCGGCCGCTCCCCCAGCCGCGAGACCAGCGCCCCGCCGGCCGGGGCGAAGACCAGCCGGAAGAAGGCGAAGGCGGAGACCACCACCGAGGCCGCGGCGACCCCGACGTCGAAGGTGCGGGCGAACTGGGGCAGCACCGGCGAGATGAGCCCGTAGCCGATCGCGATGACGAAGGCGGCCGCGACGAGCACCCAGATCTCGCGAGGGATCGGCGGTCGCGCCGTGCTGGTCGTCGTGGTGCCGGTCGTGCTCACTTCGTCACTCTGTCATCTGCTCCTTCCCGAACAAACTGCTGCTGGCAGCAGCTCGTTCAGTCAGCAGCAGCTCGAGGTGCTGCTGGCTCGCGAAACTGCTGCTGGCAGCAGTTTCGTTGGCCGCCCTGCCCTGCCCCGCTCACCCAGCTACGTCGCGGGACCGGGTGGAGCTGCCGGTAGGTGTGGCCATGCACGACCGAGCCCCAGCCCCTCAGGAGTCGAAGCCCACCCCGAAGCGGTCCATCGTCGCCAGCAGCGGCCCGCGGCGCCCGGTGCGGTCGGCCCGGGCGAGCGCGCCCCGGGTGGCCCGTACCGCCGCCCAGCGCAGCGGTTCCGGCGGGAAGGGGACCGGCGGCCGGCGCACCATCGCCAGCGAGGTCCGTTCGCTCTCCACCCCGTCGACGAGGTCGAGGGCCACCCGCGCCCCGAAGCGGGTGGAGACCACCCCGAGCCCGGTGTACCCGATGGCGTAGGCGACCCGGCCGCCGAGCGCCCGACCGAAGACCGGGGTGAAGCGCGAGGTGGTGTCGATGACCCCGGCCCAGCGGTGCGTGAAGCGCACCCCCTCCAGCTGCGGGAAGAGGGTGAGGAAGTGCTCGGCGAGCAGCGCGTGCGAGTCCCCGGCCTGCTCCAGCGCGGGATCGATCCGCCCGGGGAAGTGGTAGTTGGCGTCGTAGCCGCCGAAGAGCACGCGGTCGTCCAGGGTCCGCCGGTAGTAGTGGAACTGGTTGCCGGCGTCGGTCAGCCCCTCCCGCCCGCTCCAGCCGACCTGCGCCAGCTGGGTCGCCGACAGCGGCTCGGACATGAGCACGTGGTCGTAGACCGGCAGGGTGAAGAGGGCCGACCGGCGCAGCAGCCCGCGGAAGGCGCCGGTGCCGAGCACGACCTTGTCGGCGCGGATGCTCCCCCACCGGGTGCGCACCTCCACCCCGGTCCCGGCACGCTCCAGGCCGAGCACCTCGGTGCCCTCGTGGATCTGGGCGCCGAGCCGCTCGGCGTGCGCGGCCAGCCCCCAGGCGAGCCGCGCCGGGTCGACGAGCCCGACGCTCGGGTCGCGCATCCCGGCCAGCGGCAGCGGGGAGTCCACCACCGCCCGGCAGGCGTCCACGTCGAGCAGCTCGGCCTCGATGCCGTGCTCCCGGTGCTCGGCGACCGCCTCGGCCAGGTCGTCCACCTCGTGCTCGCGCAGCGCGAAGGTCACCTCGCCGGGGGTGTGCACCTCGGCGTCGATCCCGGCGCCGTCGATGCTCGCGTGCCAGCCGGCGAGGTTCTCCGCCTCGAGCCGGCGGATCGTCGGCATGTCCTGCGGCCACAGCCCGAGCCCCTGGGCGAGGCCGTGGGTCAGCGAGGGCGAGGCGAAGCCGCCGTTGCGCCCGGAGGCGGCGATCGCCACCGGTCCACCGTCGAGCACGACGACCCGTCGTCCGGGGTTCTCCTCCAGCGCCTGCACCGCGGTCCACAGCCCGGTGTAGCCGGCGCCGACGACGACGAGGTCGGCGCGGTGACCGCCGCCGGTCAGCGGCGGCCGCGGGTCCGGCCGCAGCTGCGGCCGGTCGGTCCAGTAGACCGCCGGGCGGGCGTCGGCGAGCGCCCGCTGCGCCCGGGCGGTCGGGTGGGTCTCGACGAAGGGGGAGCTCACTGGCCCGGTCCCGCCGGCCCGAGGGCCGCGCGGGCGACCTCGTCGGAGACGTTCTCCCAGCCCCGGCGACGGAAGTACCCCTTCGCGTAGCTGAGGCGGGCGCCGACCATGAGGACCAGGCCGAGGACGAAGATCAGCACGGCCATCGCCAGCGGTGCGCCCATCCCGAGGATCGAGGCCTCGGTGTAGGACTCGGCCGGATCGGCGTACTCGCGCACCGCGGCGACCATGAGCACGAAGAGGACCACCGCACCGATCACCGGTGCCAGCCCGACGAGCAGGAAGGCGCGCACCGACCGGCGCAGCTCACGCCGCCAGTAGATCGCGCAGGCGACCCCGGTGAGCGCGTAGTAGAAGGCGACGACGATCGACAGCGCGGAGAGCGAGTCGAAGAGGAAGTTCTGCGAGATGAGCGAGCCGCCGACGTACCAGACGATGGCGGCGATGCCGATCACCCAGGTGCCGAAGGCGGGCGTCCCGTACTCCGGGTGCACCTCGCGGAAGCGCTGCGGGAAGGCGCCGGCGACGGCCATCGACAGCGACCCGCGGGAGGCCGGGAGGATGGTCGTCTGGGTCGAGGCCAGCCCGGAGGTGATGATCGCCAGCACGAGGATCCAGCCGAAGGGCCCGAGCACCATGTCGCCGAGCACCCCGAAGAGCGCCTCGTCGTCGTCGTACTCCTCGAGGGTGCCCAGGCTGATCGTGCCGAGCACGGCCACCGCGGAGCCGAGGTAGACGAAGAGCAGGATGATCGTCGAGACCACCCCGGCCCGGCCGGGTGCCTCGACCGCGTCCTCGGACTCCTCGTTGAGGTTGACCGCCGACTCCCAGCCCCAGTAGGCGAAGACGCCGAGCAGCATGCCGCTGACCAGCGCGCTGGCCGACAGCCCGACCGGGTTGAACCAGTCGAGGCTGAAGTCGTTGGCGCCGGCGTCGACGGAGCCGGTGACCATCTGGCCGACGGCGACGACGATGAAGACCACCAGCGCGCCCACCTGCAGCGCCACGAGCACCCGTTGGAAGCGCGCCGACATCTCGGTGCCGCGCACCGTCATCCAGGTCAGCCCGATGACCATGAGGCAGGCGGTGAGCACGACGACGACGCGGTTCTCGGCGAGGTCGTCGAGGCCGACGAGGACGAAGAGGTACTTCGCGGCGACGTCCGCCTGGGCGCCGATGACGAGGACGCCGGTGGAGAAGATCGCCCAGCCGCCGATCCAGCCCAGCCACGGACCCATCGCCCGGGTGACCCAGGAGAAGGTGGTGCCGCAGTCCTGGTCCGCGCGGTTCATGTAGTAGAAGGCGCCGGCGATGAAGAGCATCGGGATGAAGCTGACGATGAGCACCGCGGGCGCCTTGGTGCCGGCGATGATCGCGATCGAGCCGAGCACGGCCGCGATGGTGTAGGCCGGGGCGGTCGAGTCGACGCCGATGGCGACGCCGTCCCAGAAGCCGACGGCCCCCGCCTTCAGCCCCTTGGACTCCCCGCTCGCCGGTGGGCCGACCTGCTCGTCCGTGGTCCCCATGACACGCCCATCCCTTCGCCCGGCCCGCGCCGTTGGCTCATCCTCAGCGCACGTCGGTCAGCGGTCAAGAGGCGCTCCGGTCCGTCCGGGCGGCGAGGGTGAGGCGGGGTCTCGGGTGGATGGGCTCAGGTGGTGACGCCGGGCTGGGTCACCCGGCGGGTGCGCCGGGTGGCGGTGGCGACGTTGGCGGCGACGATGATCGCCATGCCGAGCCACTCGTGCCCGGCGAGCATCTGGCCGAGCAGGATCATGCCGACCAGGGCGGCCGCCACCGGGTGGGCGCTCATCGTGATGCCGAAGACCCGGGCGGGCACGCGGCGCAGCACGAGCAGGTCGAGGGTGTAGGGGACGATCGTCGAGAGCACCCCGGCGACGACGGCGAGGCCGAGCGCGGCGAGGGTGAAGCGGCCGCTGACGGCGAGCCAGACGATCACCGGCAGGTAGGCGGTGGCCGAGACCGCGGTGGCCAGCGCGGTGCCCTGCACCCCGGGCAGGCTGGCTCCGACCGAGCGGTTGGCGAGGATGTAGCCGCCCCAGCAGGCCGCCGCGAGCAGCCCGAAGGCCACGCCGAGGTAGTCGCTGCTCGGGCCAGGCAGGACGAGCACGTAGACGCCGAGGCCGGCGGCCGCCGCGGTGACCAGGTCGCGGGCGGAGCGGGAGCCGAGCAGGGCCACCGAGAGGGGTCCGAGGAACTCCAGGGTGACCGCGAGGCCGAGCCCGATCCGGTCGACGGCGGCGTAGAGGAAGAGGTTCATCCCGGCGAACATCGCCGCGAGGACGACCACCCGGGCCCACTGGCCGCGGGTGAGCGACCGGACGTCGGGCCGGGTCACCGGCAGCAGCACCAGGGCGCCGATGAGCTGGCGGACCGCGACCACGCCGGCCGGTCCGATCGCGCCGAAGGCGTGGCTGCCCCAGGCGGCGCCGGCCTGGGTGCTCGTCGCGGCGGTGAGCATGAGCCCGATGTCGCGTCGGGAGGTGCGCTGCGGTGCCACGCTCGGCCCGGGGGCGGCGTCGGACTGGGTCCCCGGCTGCTCGGTGATCGTCATGCGAGCAGTCTCGGGATCAGCGCGTCATACGAGAAATGCCCTTCTACGGCTCCCTATGCGCATCCTGTATGGCCGGTGGTGCGCTGCGGCGGGCAGCGGAGCCCGGGGTCACAGTGCGGCGGAGAGCGGGGTCAGGGTGCGGCCGGGCTCGGGGTCACGGAGCGGCGCGCAGCTCCACGGGCAGCGCCTCGAGCAGGCGCAGCCACACCTCGCTGCCCGTGGGATAGCTGGGGACGGCGTGCCGCAGCACGTGCACCGGCACCTGGCCGACGATGGCGACGGTCGCGGCATGGACGATCTCGGCCACCTCCGGCCCGACGAAGGTGGCCCCGACGAGGGTGCGGCGCTGCCGGTCGACGACCAGCCGCGACTTCCCGGTGGGGTGGTCGCGCAGCAGCGCGACCCCGGCGACGTGCCCGGTGGGCACGGTGGCGGTGACGACGTCGAGACCGGCGTCGCGGGCCTCCTGCTCGGTCATGCCGACGCTGGCGACCTCGGGGTCGGTGAAGACCACCTGCGGCACCGGCACCTCCTCCGGGTCTAGGGCGAAGGGAGCCGGCCCGGAGCCCTCGACATCCGGAGCTGCGTCCGGACCCTGGCCCGGCCTGGCCGCGACGGCGGGTGCGAGCACCCGCGCGCGGTACTTGCCCCAGTGGGTCAGCGGCGCCTCGCCGGCGGCGTCGCCGACCGCGAGCAGCCAGTCCGGCAGCCGGCCGCCGGTGACGTCGTCGGCGGACAGGCCCACGCCGTCCAGGCCCAGCGTGGACAGCGCCGGTCGGCGGCCGACGGCCACGAGCAGCTCGTCGGCGACGATCTCGCCCGGTGCGGGATCGCCCTCCTCCCCCGTTCGACCGTCCGCCCCGGCGTCGGTCCGCAGGGTGACCTCGCCGCCGTGCACCCGACCGAGCCCGGTGTCCTCGGCGTGGGGCCGGGAGACCTCGGTGACGCTGGTGGCGAGGTGGACGGTGACCCCCTTCGCCCGCAGGGAGGCCAGCACCGCCTCCCCGGCGAAGGGCTCGGTGCGCGGCAGCAGCCGCTCGTCGCGCACCAGCAGGGTGACCTGGGAGCCGAGCGCGGCCATCCAGGTGACGGCCTCGCAGGCGATGACGCCGCCACCGATGATCGCCAGGCGCTCGGGGATCTCACGGACCCCGGTGGCGTCGCGCGAGCCCCACGGCAGGGCGGTCGCGTACTCGGGCGGGACGACCGGGTCGCTGCCGGTGGCCAGCACGACGGCGCGGCGCGCGGTGAGGGTGCGTTCGCCCGCCGGCGAGGTCACCGCCACGGTGCGCTCGCCGGCCAGGCGGGCGGCGCCACGGACGACGTCCACGCCGATGCCCTCGGCCCAGGCGACCTGGCCGGCGTCGTCGTAGCCGGAGACCCAGGAGTCACGGCGGGCGAGGATGGCGTCGACGTCGAGCCGGGGGCGTTCGATGCCGGGCAGGTTGCCGGCGGTGTCCGCGACCTGCACCGGGCGCAGCAGCGCCTTGCTCGGCATGCACGCGTAGTAGGAGCACTCGCCGCCCATGAGCTCGCGCTCGACGACGACCGCGGTGAGGCCGGTGCCCTCGATGGCGTACTGGGCGGCGTTCTCCCCCGCTGGCCCGCCGCCGATGACGACGACGTCGTAGGTGTCGGTGTCGCGCTCCTGGCTGCCCTGCGGTCCGCTCTCCGTCATCTCCGCAGGCTAGCGACCCCCTCCCGCAGCTGCCCGGGCAAATCGCGCCCCCCCACCCGCAACTGCCCGGGCAATTCACCCCACCCCCGCAACTGCCCGGGTGAGGTTGCCCCGGTTCGGCGGACATCTTGATGGCTCGGCCTGGTTGGGTCGGGCAGGGAAGGATGGCCCTTATGGGTGCGAAGAGGAAGAGCTACACCCCGCAGTACCGGCGTGATGCTGCGCGTCTGGTGATCGACTCGGGCCGCACGATCTCGGCGGTGGCTGCGCAGATCGGTGTGGGTGAGCAGGTGCTGGGTCGGTGGGTGGCCAGGGAGCGTGCGCGGATGGATCAGCCGCCGGAGGCGGTGGATCTCGACGAGCGTGCCGAGCTGGAGCGGTTGCGCGCGGAGAATGCTCAGCTGCGGATGGATCGGGAGTTCCTGAAAAAAGCAGCGGCCTTCTTCGTGGCGGAGGGGGCGTCGGAGCAGACGCCGCGTTCGCAGTGATTCACGCGGAGAAGGCCTGCGCCGAGGGTGTGCGGTCCACGGTCGGTGACATGTGCGAGCTGCTGGGGGTGTCGCGGTCGGGCTACTACGACTGGCTCGCCCGCCAGGCGGCTGGGCCGGGGCCGCGTGAGCAGCGGTTGCGGGATCTGGCCGCGAAGGTGGTGAGCGCGCACCAGGACTCCGACGGGGTGTACGGCGCGCCCCGGATCACCGCGCAGCTGCGGGCGGCGGGTGAGGTCGTGACCCGCAAGACGGTCGCGAAGGTGATGCGCGCGAACGGGATCGAGGGCATCAGCCCGCGCGCGTGGCGGCCGGCGACCACGGTCACCGGTGCGGCGCCGCACCGCATCCCGGACCTGGTCCAGCGCCGCTTCGACCAGGGCGAGCTGAACCGGGTGTGGACCTCGGACATCACCTACCTGGCCACCGGTCAGGGCTGGCTGTACCTGTGCGCGGTCCGGGACGGCTGCTCCCGGCGCGTGCTCGGGTACGCCTTCAGCGACAGCCTGCACACCGACCTCGTCGAGGACGCGCTGCGGCGGGCGGTCACCTTCCGTGACGGCCGCACGGCCGGGGTGATCCTGCACGCCGACCGCGGCTGCCAGTACACCTCCGACCAGCTCGAGCGCGCCGCCCGCGCCCTGGACGTGCGACTCAGCGCCGGACGTACCGGCGTGTGCTGGGACAACGCCCAGAACGAGAGCTTCTGGTCCACCCTCAAGACCGAGCACTACCACCGCCACGAGTTCACCACCCGAGCCGCCGCGATCCACAGCGTGACCCACTGGATCGAGACCGTGTACAACCGCCGACGACGCCACACCGCCCTCGGCAACATCAGCCCCGTAGCCTTCGAGCACGGACTCACCACGGCGGCACCAGCCGCCTAAACCGATGTCCACCAAACGGGGGCAGCCCCACGGGCAAATTACTGCCCTACCCGGCAACTGCCCGGGCAGTTGCGGGCACGAAGGGGGAAGGAGGGCAGGGGGAGGGAGGGGGGGCGGACAGGGAGGGTGGGCAGCTGCTTGGAATACCAGAGCCACTACGTTGTTCATAGTGGTAACGGATTCAACCACCAGCACGGAGGACACGATCATGCAGCTCGGCATCTTCAGCGTCGGCGACCTGACCACCGACCCCACCACCGGCCGGACGCCCAGCGAGAACGAGCGGATCAAGGCCACCGTGGCGATCGCCCAGAAGGCCGAGGAGATCGGCCTGGACGTCTTCGCCACCGGCGAGCACCACAACCCGCCCTTCGCCGCCCCCGCCAACCCGCCGGTCCTGCTGGCCCACCTGGCCGCGAAGACCGAGCGGATCATCCTCTCCACCGCGACCACGCTCATCACGACCAACGACCCGGTGCGCCTGGCCGAGGACTACGCCTACGCCCAGCACCTCGCCGACGGCCGGATCGACCTCGTCCTGGGTCGCGGCAACACCGGCCCGGTCTACCCGTGGTTCGGCAAGGACATCCGCGACGGCATCGAGCTCGCCGTGGAGAACTACGCCCTGCTGCGCACCCTGTGGAACGAGACCGACGTCAGCTTCGAGGGCAAGCACCGCAGCCCGCTCTACGGCTTCACCAGCACGCCGCGCCCGCTCGACGGGGTCGCCCCCTTCGTCTGGCACGGCTCGATCCGCAGCCCGGAGATCGCCGAGCAGGCCGCGTACTACGGCGACGGCTTCTTCCCACAACCACATCTTCTGGCCCAAGGAGCACACCCAGCGGATGGTCCAGCTCTACCGCGAGCGCTTCGCCCACTACGGGCACGGCACCCCGGAGCAGGCGATCGTCGGGCTCGGCGGGCAGATCTTCATGGACAAGGACAGCCAGGAGGCGGTGCGCCGCTTCCGCCCGTACTTCGACCGGGCGCCGGTCTACGGCGGCGGGCCGAGCCTGGAGGACTTCACCAGCCAGACCCCGCTGACCGTCGGCAGCCCGCAGGAGGTCATCGAGCGGACGCTGTCCTTCCGCGAGTACGTCGGCGACTACCAGCGCCAGCTCTTCCTGCTCGACCACGCCGGCCTGCCGCTGAAGACCGTGCTCGAGCAGCTCGACCTGCTCGGCGAGGAGGTGCTGCCCGTGCTGCGCAAGGAGTACGCGGCGACCACCCCGGAGTCCGTCCCGGAGCCGCCGACCCACGCCGCCCGCGTCGCCGCGGCCCGGGCGAAGGGCGATCAGCCCACCGAGACCGCCGAGCCGGCGACCGACCGGTGGACCGGTACCCGCGCCGAGGACGAGAACTCCGCCCCGCGGCGTTGACACCCCAGACCCCAGAACCGAGACCCGCGCCCCTCGAAGGGAGACCCAACCATGACCGTCCTCACCGTCGTCAGCGCCGGGCTGCGCGACCCCTCCTCCACCCGGCTGCTCGCCGACCGCATCGCGGTCGCGGCCGAGCGTGAGCTCGTCGCCACCGCGCACGGCATCCCGGCCGCCGGGCCGGTCGACGGGGCCGCGCCGGCTGTCGAGCCGGTCGAGGTCCGGCACGTCGAGATGCGTCGGCACGCTCACGCCATCGCCAACGCGCTGCTCACCGGCTTCCCCTCGGGCGAGCTCGCCCAGGCCCTCGCGGACGTCGCCGACGCCGACGCCCTGGTGCTGGTCACCCCGACCTTCCAGGCGTCCTTCTCCGGCCTCTTCAAGTCGTTCGTCGACCTCATCGAGCCGGACGCGGTGCGCGGCACCCCGGTGCTGCTCGCCGCGACCGGCGGGTCCGAGCGGCACTCGCTGGTCATCGAGCACGCGCTGCGGCCGCTGGCCGCCTATCTCGGGATGTCCGCGGTGCCGACCGGCGTCTACGCGGCGACCGCCGACTTCGGCGGCGAGGGCACCGCGGCGCTGACCACCCGGATCGACCGAGCCGCCCGCGAGCTGCGCGCGCTGACCGCCCCGGCGGCCGCACGGCCCGCGGGCACCCACGGGGAGGGGCCGGGCCAGCCCGACCCCTCCCCGGTCACGCCCTTCGCCGAGCTGCTGCGCTCGGTCGGGCAGTGAGACCCGGCCCCGGTCTCCGACTCAGGTCGTGGTCGGCGGCCGGGGCTCCCCTGCGCTCCGCTCGCGCAGATCTTCCGCGACCCCGAGCACGCTGGTGATCAGCTCCGTCAGACCCGGCTCCTCCACCGGGAAGTGCCCGCACTCCCGCAACATGACGAGCCGCCCCGGCGACCCCAGCCGTCGGAGGACGCGGACGCTGAGCTCGGCCGGGGTCCACTGGTCCTCAGCGGGGTGCAGCAGGACGACCGGCGTCCGGACCTGCTCCGGCGGGGTGTGCTGGTAGAGCATGTACGAGGCCAGGAAGCCGAGAGGAACCTTCGCCCCGCCGCCGAGAGGGTCACGCGCGCAGAGCGCTCCCAGCTGAGGGTCTCGGCCCATCACGGGCAGGTCGGCGACCCATCGCATGGGGATCGACAGACTGGCGATCCTGCCTCGCGCCAGGTGCGACACGGGACGACCGAGGACTCCCAGAGGTCCGAAGCGGGTCATGCGGGCTCGCGCCCGCCGGTCGGCGGGATCGAGCAAGCAGGTGGCGGCGACCACGGCGACGCGGGCGGAACGCGCCGCGACCTCCAGGGCGAGCAGGCCCCCGATGCTCGCGCCGAAGAGGATCAGCGGTCTGCCGTCGTCCTCCGCGTCGACGAGATCGACCAGCAGTCGCACCCAGTCGTCGTACCGCACCGACTCCGGTGCAGGAGAGCTGGTGCGGCCGTAGAGCGGGAGGTCGACGGCCGCGACATCCAGACCCTCGTCCGCCAGAAGCGCTGCCACCGGCCAGAGTGCACGGCTGTAGCCGCCTGCCCCGTGGACCACCATCACCCTGGCCGCAGCCTGCGCATCGGTCGCTCGGGCGATGTGCACGCGGTGCCCGCGCCACTCCCACCAGGTGCTGCGTGGCTCTCGGGCAGCGGCTGCGCGCCGGTCGGCGGGCAGGAAGTCGGCGTAGGGGTTGGCGGCCACCTGCTCAACGTATCCGCAGGATCGGCTCCACCGTGTCACGCGCACCCGCCGTCGGCCGGGCCCTAGGGATCGGCCCGGACGACCTCCGGGTGGGCCGCGCCGTAGGCACGCACCGCAGCCAGCACGGGCGCGACGTCGCGACCGGCCTCGGTGAGCAGGTAGCGCACGCTCGTCGGCGGGCCGGGCTCGACCACCCGTTCGGCCAGCCCACGGGCGCAGAGCTCCTTGAGCCGGGTGGAGAGCACCCCGTCGGTGGCTCCGCCGACGGCCCGGGAGATCTCGGTGAAGCGCTCGTGCCCGGCAAGCATCGCCTCGAGCACCGCTCCGGCCCATGCACGCCCGAGGATGCCCATGACGTCCTCGACGACCGAGCACTCGGCAGTCGGCGCAGGCGGGCGGGGCGGGGTGGTCATGCGGCCCCCTTCCCGAGGCGCTCGGCGACGAGCGGGGAACGATCTCCCCACGAACTCCCCACATGGGAGTCGCTACGATGTCCATAGTCTATCGCTGACCGAGGTGAGGCACGTGAGCACGACCCAGATCCTCAGCGGGCGCGAGGTGCCGCTCGGCGGGCTGCGCGCGATCACCGTCCGCCGGACCCTGCCGCACCGGGAGCGCTCCTTCGTCGGCGCGTGGTGCTTCGTCGACCACTACGGCCCGCAGGAGGTCGCCGCCGACGGCGCCGGCGGCATGGACGTCCCGCCCCACCCGCACACCGGTCTGCAGACCGTCTCCTGGCTCTTCGAGGGCGAGATCGAGCACCGCGACTCCGGCGGCGTCGTCGGTGGTGTGCGCCCCGGCGAGGTCAACCTCATGACCGCCGGCGCCGGGATCTGCCACTCCGAGGTGACCACCGCCGACACCAGCGTGCTGCACGGGGTCCAGCTGTGGGTGGCCCTGCCGGACGCCGACCGGGAGACCGTCCGGGGCTTCGAGCACCACGCCCCGGAGCGCACCCCGCTCCCGAAGGGCGATGACGGGCAGGACACCGGCAGCGCCCTCGTCTTCCTCGGGTCGATCCCCGGCGTCGCCACCTCGCCGGTGACCACCTTCACCCCGCTGCTCGGCGCCCAGCTCGACCTGGCGCCCGGCGCCGACCTGTCGCTCCCGCTCGACCCGACCTACGAGCACGCCGTGCTGCTCGACCACGGCGCGGTGGGCGTCGACGGCACCGAGCTCGCCTTCGGCGACCTCGCCTGCGCCGACCCGGGCCCGGAGAGGATGCACCTGGTCGCCGGACCCGAGGGCGCCCGGGTCGTGCTGCTCGGCGGCGTCCCCTTCGAGGAGGAGATCGTCATGTGGTGGAACTTCGTCGGCCGCAGCCACGAGGAGGTCGTCGCCTACCGCGAGGAGTGGCAGGCGCGCGGCGAGCGCTTCGGCGCCGTCGAGGGCTATGTCGGCGAGACCGAGCGGATCCCCGCGCCCGAGCTGCCGCACGTGCGGCTGCGACCCCGCAACCGGGCCGGTCGCGTCGGCGGCTGACGACCCGGCCCGTATCCACCACCGACCACCCACCCAGCACCCACCACGCGACGCCCACCACGAGGCACCAGCCACCACCGAGCACCACCACGCACTGATAGGAGCAGTCATGAGCGACGTCACCGTCACCAACGTCCCCGAGAAGAAGCGCTGGGAGGCGCACGTCGACGGCGAGCTCGCCGGCTTCGCCGAGTACCAGCGCACCGACGAGCTCGTCGTCTTCACCCACACCGAGGTGGACGGCGCCTACGAGGGCCAGGGTGTCGGTGGCGCGCTGGCCCGGCACGCCCTGGACGAGGTGCGCGCGGAGGGCACCCACAAGGTGCTGCCGATCTGCCGCTTCATCAAGGCGTGGATCGACCGGCACCCGGACTACGCCTCGCTGCAGTACGGGGCCCGCTCGCAGGTCACCGACTGACGAGCGACTCCAGCGCGAGCCGGTAGCCCTCGATGCCCTGCCCAGCGATGGTCCGGGTGGCGTACGGCTCGACGTACGAGGTGTGCCGGAAGGCCTCCGGCCGTTGCGTGGGGTCGGAGATGTGCACCTCGACCAGCGGCGCGGTCAGCTGCGCACAGGCGTCGTAGAGCGCCATCGAGGAGTGCGTCCACGCGGCCGCGTTGAGCACGACCGGGATCTGCGCGTCGGCGGCCTCGTTGAGCCAGTCGAGCAGCTCGCCCTCGTGGTTGGTCTGCCGGGTCTCGACGGCCAGGCCCAGCTCCTCGCCCCAGGCGCGGCAGAGCTCGACGAGCTCGGCGTAGGTGGTCCGCCCGTAGATCTCCGGCTGCCGGCGACCGAGCCGGCCCAGGTTCGGGCCGTTGAGCACCCACACGGTCGTCGGCATCTCGGTCTCCTCGGGTGGGTCGCGTCGGTGGGATCACGTCGGTAGATCTGTCGCCGCGAGCCTAGCCAGCCGCACCGCCGGGCCGCCGGGCCGCCGACGATCACCAGGCGCAACCACCGCCATCACTGGAAGAGACGCAGCGCGGTGATCAGGGTCATGACGACGCCGTAGCCGAGCAGCCCCAGCACCACCGCCCACGACAGGACCACCCGCACGGCGCCGCCGGACGCGCCGACCCCTTCGCCGCCGGCGACGGCCTCGTCCTCGCTCGGCAGCACCTGGACGTCGCCGCTCTCGTGGAAGCGCTCGGCGACCGGCCGCACCAGCAGGTTGGCCACGAGCCCGACCGCCAGCACACCGACCATGGTCAGCAGGGCCGGGCGGTAGGCGCTGGCGTCGAGCCCGCCGGCACCACCCTGCGCGTCGAGGAAGCTGTTGATGATCAGCGGCCCCGCGACGCCGGCGGCGGACCAGGCGGTGAGCAGCCGACCGTGGATCGCCCCCACCTGGAAGGTGCCGAAGAGGTCCCGCAGGTAGGCCGGCACGGTGGCGAAACCGCCGCCGTAGAAGCTGATGATGATCGCCGAGAAGAGGACGAAGAGGGCCACCGCTGTGCTGCCGACGAGCGCCAGCGCGAGGTAGAGCACGATGCCCATGCCGAGGTAGAGCATGTAGATCGGCTTGCGCCCGATCGCGTCCGAGGTCGAGGACCACACGAAGCGGCCGGCCATGTTGAAGAGGGACAGCAGACCGACGAACCCGCCCGCGGCCGCGACGGTCACGCTCGAGGTGCCGTCCTCGCCGCGGAAGAAGTCCTGGATCATCGGGCTGGCCTGCTCGAGGATACCGATGCCGGCGGTGACGTTGCAGAAGAGGACGACCCAGACGAGCCAGAACTGCGGGGTCTTGATGGCGTTGGCCGCCGAGACGTGCGCGTCGGTGACCATCTGCTTCTTCGGCGCGGACGAGGGGTCGAAGCCGTCCGGCGCCCAGCCGTCGTAGGGCACCCGGACGTTGGCCACCCCGATCATCATGACGAGGAAGTAGAGGACGCCCAGGGTGACGAAGAGCAGGGTCAGCGAGCCTCCGTCGGCCAGCGACCCGCTGTCCGAGGGGTCGTAGGCGGGGTCGTAGGCGGCGAGCAGCTGGCGGGAGAGCGGGGCGGCGACCATCGCACCGCCGCCGAACCCCATGATCGCCATGCCGGTCGCCAGCCCCGGGCGGTCGGGGAACCACTTGATGAGCGTCGAGACCGGGGAGATGTAGCCGATCCCCAGCCCGATGCCGCCGATGACGCCGTAGCCGAGGTAGACGAGCCAGAGCTGCTCGGTGGCGATGCCGAGCGCGCCGACGAGGAAGCCGAGGGACCAGCAGCAGGCGGCGACGAACATCGCCTTCCGTGGCCCCTGCCGGTCGACCCAGGTGCCGAGCACCGCCGCCGATAGGCCGAGCATGACGATGGCGATGGAGAAGATCAGGCCCACCGAGGTCAGCGAGCTGTCGAAGTGCTCGACGAGCGAGGTCTTGTAGACGCTGGTGGCGTAGGCCTGGCCGATGCACAGGTGGATCGCGAGCGCGGCAGGCGGGATGAGCCACCGGTTGTACCCGTGCGGGGCGATGGTGTGGCGACGGTCGAGCAGGGAGAGCACCGACATCGTTGGCGGTCCTTCGTCAGGGGTGTGCAGGGGTCCGCGCACCCTGGCACCGAGATCGCCGCCCAGGTCGGTGCGCGACCCGGCGAACCGCTCGGTGCGCCCAGCGCGCGGTCTGCTGCGCTCAGCGGTAGTCGCTCACGTCCACCTCCTCCCCCGATCCCAGGGCGACGATGTACGACCAGGCCCTGGGTTGCGAGCCGTCGACGTCGGTCACCCCGTAGACCCGCCCGAGCTCCTCGGAGGTCGTCGACCGCTGGTTCCACCGGGACCGGTCCGGGTCGGCGGCGACCGCGGCGATGCAGCGCCCGACAAAACGCGGGGACTCCGAGACGGCGAAGGAGGGCGGCCCCTTCGCCTCCGGACCGACCCAGGCCTGCTGCCAGGTCTCCTCGGTGACGCCGAAGCCGTCGAGCATCATCTCCGAGCGCAACCAGCCGGGGCTGACCGCCAGCGCCGTCCCGCCGTGCGGCGCGAGCTCCTCGCCGAAGGAGCGGGCCAGCCGGGTGATGCCCGTCTTGACGAGGTCGACGTAGGCGTTGATCCGGTAGTGCCCGTCGTTGTAGGCGGCGTCGCCGTCGGTGAGCCCGACGTGCAGTCCGCCGGGTCGGCGGTGCAGCAGGCCGAGGCCGTGGGTGGCGGTGAGCAGGTGCGCCTCCAGGGTGCCGCGCAGGATCTGCCGTCCGGTGCTCACGTCCTGCTCCCACACCGGCCGGTCCCACTCCCCGTGGCGGTGCTCGCCGCCGAGGCTGGTGACGAGGATGTCGAGCCCGCCGTGCTCGGCCTCGACCCGGGCGAAGAGGTCGCGGACGTCCCCGTCGTCGGTGTGGTCGGTCACGGCGACGACCCCGGTGCCGCCGGCGGCGGTGACGAGCTCGGCGGTCTCCTCGACCGTCTCCGGGCGGTCGTAGTCGGACCGGTGACCGGCGGTCGAGCGCCCGGTGCACCAGACGGTCGCGCCGGCCTCGCCGAGGGCGACGGCGACGCCACGGCCGGCTCCCCGGGTGGCCCCGGCGACGACCGCGACCCGGTCGGCGAGGGGACGCCCGGTCCGTGGCTGACCGGTCGGGGTCGTGGAGCGGTCGGTGCCCTGGTTCGTCGTCATCCACACATCGTGCCGCCGACCACCGACAGCGTCGGGGGGGCGACCTGTGCTGGTGGATCGCGGCGCCTGGCATGCCGGTCAGCAGCGCCGGTCAGGGTCCGTGCGTGGCCGTCCCGAAGGGGTTGTCGATGACGTAGCGCCAGACGCCGTCGGTGCCGCGACGGGCGACGTCGGTGGCCGTGCCCGAGACGCGGATCTCCTCGCCGTCCGGGGTGGTGCCCTCGATCGTCCAGTCGACGATGAGCAGGGCGATGTCGTCGGCGACGTACACGTGGCGGGGTCTGACCTCGATCGGGCAGCCGAGCGCCGCCAGCTGTCCGTTCGCGTCACGACGGGCAGCTCCCGTGGTCGGCCAGCCGGGGCTGCTGACGAGCACTCCCGCCTGCTCGTAGACGCGCTCGATCATCTCGGGGTCGCCGGTGTTGAACGCGGCGGCGAAGGCGTGCGGCTGCTGCTCCGGGCTCGTCGCCAGGGGGATGTCACCGTCGGGTGGGAGGCTGGTCCGTGTCATGGCGACAACCAAGCAGGAGGCCTCGTGGCTCACCAAGCGGTAAGCGCCTGGGACGACGAGCTGGTGCCTACGGCCGACGGGCGCACCCGGGCACCGTCCCCGGACTGCCCGGTCGAGGTGGCGCTGGCTGCCGTCTCGGGCCGGTGGACGACGCTGGTGCTGCGGAACCTGCTCTCCGGCGACAGCCACTCCTTCTCCGGGCTGGCCGCGTCGCTGCCCACCCTCAGCGACAAGGTGCTCACCGACCGACTGCGACAGCTCGTGTCTGCCGGGCTGGTGGAGAGGACCACGACGAAGGGGGTCCCGCGGCGCACCACGTACCGGGTCACCGCGCGTGGCGAGGAGCTGCGTCCGCTGCTCATCGAGCTCTATCGGACCGGCCTGGCGCTCGGCTCGCACGACGAGGCTCGACCCGGCGAGACCTGATCCCGCTCGCCGGCCTCGAGGTCGGTGGCGTGGCCAGAATCCTCCGCGCGATCTCTTGCCATCGAACATATGTTCGAGTAGAGTTGATGCATGAGCGCAGACCCGACGACCGCGGCACCCACCCGGGTGGCGCGCGTCGACGAGGTCTTCGCGGCGGCGCACCGCGCGCTCGACGACCTCGACCGGGAGCTGGACCGGATCCACCGCGCAGCCGGCTCGACCGGCGCGCCTGGCGGTGGGCGAGCCGCACCTGTCACCGAGGAGCCGCCCGTCGGCGCGGCCGAGCTGGCCTCGGTCATGACCCGCCTCGCGAGGGTCGCCAACCGCGCGCAGGCGCTGCGGGACAAGGGTGGGGCGATCGTCGTCCGATCCGGGGTGCCGGAGCGGCAGGGCGCGAAGGACCCGGCGCAGTGGTTCACCCGGGTGCTGCACACCGACCCTCGGACCGCGCGGGGCGACGCGCGCCGGGCCGAGGCCCTGGACCTCGCCGAGCCGGCGCGACCCGCACCCGAGGACGACGCCTCCTCCGGCACGAGGCTCACCCTGATCGGCGCGGAGGGGAGCGCCGGGTCCGAGGGGTCCGACAGCTCGACGGGCGAGACATCGACGAGCCCGGGCGGCTCGACCCCCTCGGGACCCACCCCGACCGGTCGCGCACAGCTCTCCGGCGACCTCTCGGCCGCGCACGCCGACGTCATCACCCGGGCCCTGCGCAACCTGCCGGACGGGCTGGATCCGGCGGCACGGGAGCGCTGCGAGACCGAGCTGCTCCGGATGGCCTCGACCCGCTCGCCCGTCCAGCTGCGGCGTGCCGCCGCACGCGTCATCGAGCACGTCACCGGCGACACCGTGGCGGCTGACGTCCACGAGGACCGGCTGGCCCAGGCCGAGGAGGACGCCGCCTGGGAGCGGGCGTCCTTCTGGATGAAAGACAACCACGACGGCACGATGTTCGGGCAGTTCACCGTGCCGACGCTCGCCGGCACCGCGCTGAAGAAGATCGTCGAGGCCATGTCCGCGCCGCGCCGTGCGCCGAGCCGAAGGGCTGGTGGTGGTGCGGGCGACCAGAGCACCACGGATCGCACGGGCGGCTCGGGCGGCTCGAGGGGCCAGCACGGCTCCGACGCCCCAGGCGGCGATCGGCCCAGCGACCGGCTCAGCGGGTCTGACTGGGCGCAGATGAGCTGGAAGGAGCGGCAGCAGGAGCGGATGCGCCGGCAGGGCCAGGAGCTCGCCACCCTGCTGATGCACCTGCCGACCGACCACCTGCACGACAAGATCGCCGCCACGGTCATCGTCCAGACCCGGCTCACCGACCTGCAGTCACAGACCCGCCGGATCGGCACGGACGACAGCGGCTGCGGTGTCTCTGCTGCCGCTGTGCGACGGGCCGCCTGCGGGGCCGGCATCCTCCCCGCGGTCATGGGTGGAGACAGCGTGCCGCTCGACCTTGGCACCCAGCGACGGTGCTTCTCCGAGACCCAGCGCGCGGCCCTCGCCCTGACCTACGGCAGCTGTGCGGCGGAAGGGTGCGACACCCCCTTCGCCTGGACGGAGACCCATCACCTCCGAGCGTTCGCCGCGGGAGGGCAGACGGACCTCGCCAACGCCGTCCCGTTGTGCGGTCACCATCACCGGCTCATCGACCGGGCCGACGAGCACACGATCAGCCGAGATCCGGCGAGCCGACGCGTGTCGATCCGCTTCCTCAGCAGGGTCAGACGCTGAGCAGGCGAGGGTCCAGCCGGGTCAGGCGCTGAGGCAACCAGCACTCGGTCAGCCAGCACTCGGTCAGCACTCCGTCAGCGAGCAACGAATCAGCCAGCACTCAGCCGGTGTTGCGCATGCCGGCCGCGATGCCGCTGATGGTGTGCAGCAGCGCCCGCTCGAGCTCGGGGCCCTCCTCGCCGGCGCGGTGCCGGGCGAGCAGCTGCACCTGCAGGTGGTGCAGCGGGGTGAGGTAGTTCTCCCGGATCTCCAGGGTGGTGCGCAGGGTCTGCTCCCGGTCCAGCAGGGCGTCGTCGCCGGTCACCTCGAGCACCTGGGCGAGGGTCAGCTCGTGCTCGGCGACGATGTCGTCCAGCAGCGGCTGCAGCTCGGCCGGGGCTAGCGCACCGACGTACTGCCGGGCGATCTCGAGGTCGGTCTTCGCCAGCGTCATCGCGACGTTGTCGAGGAAGGTGCGGAAGAACGGCCAGGTGTCGTACATCTCCCGCAGGTCCTCGATCCGGTCGGCGGTCGCCGACAGCCCGCTGCCCACCCCGAACCAGCCGGGCACGATCTGCCGCGACTGGGTCCAGCCGAAGACCCACGGGATCGCGCGCAGGTCGTCCAGCCCGGCGTCGGCGCCGGGCCGCTTCGCCGGTCGCGAGCCGATGTGCAGCGCACCCAGCAGATCCACCGGGGTCGAGGCGAGGAAGTAGTCGGCCAGCCCGTGCCGCTCCACCAGCCCGCGGTAGCGCTCGTGCGCCGCCCCCGAGAGGTCGTCCATGAGGGCGTCCCAGCGCTCCGACTGCTCCGGGGTCCGCCGGTCCTGCCGGTGCAGCAGGCTCGCCTCGAGAGTGGCCGCGACGAGCAGCTCGAGGTTCTGCCGGGCCAGGCTCGGCAGGGCGTACTTGTCGCTGATCACCTCGCCCTGCTCGGTGACCTTCACCTCGCCGTCGACGGTGCCGAAGGGCAGCGCCATGATCGCCTCGTAGGTGGGCCCGCCGCCACGGCCGACCGACCCGCCACGACCGTGGAAGAAGGTCACCCGCAGCCCGTGCTCCCGGGCCAGGTCACGGATCCGGCGCTGAGCCCGCTGGATCTGCCACTGCGAGGCGGCGATCCCGCCGACCTTGTTGCTGTCGGAGTAGCCGAGCATGACCTCCTGCACGTCGCCGCGCAGCCGCAGCAGCTCGCGGTAGGAGGGGTCGCCGAAGAGCGCCCCGAGGATCTCCACCGCGTTGGCCAGCTCGTCGACGGTCTCCAGCAGCGGCACGAAGCCGACCCGGGCGACGCCGCCGGGCAGGTCGACCAGACCGGCCTCCCGCCCGAGCACCACCGCGGCCAGGATGTCGTCGGCGTGCATGGTCATCGAGACGATGTAGCTCTCCACGGTGCGCGGGCCGAAGGCGTCGAGCGCCCACCGGATCGTGCCGAAGGCCTCCGCCGTCACCGCGGCCTTCTCGTCCAGGGGCAGCGGCTGCCGGGCCAGCGGACGTCGCCCGGCCAGCTCGGCCGACAGCGCCGCCATCCGCCCCGGCTGGTCGAGCTCGGCGTAGGGCACCTCGAGGCTGCCCACCCGGTCCAGCAGCTGGCCGACCGCGGCGTGGTGCTTGTCGGAGTGCTCGCGCACGTCCAGGGTCGCCAGGGTCAGCCCGGTGGCGCCCACCGTGCGCACCAGCCGCTCCAGCTCACCGCCGGCGGCCAGCGGTCCCTGGTGGGTAGCCACCGAGCGGTGCACCAGCTGCAGGTCGTCGAGCAGCTCGGTGTCGTCGCGGTAGTCCCGGTACGGCTGGTGCTCGGCGTCCTCGCGCACCCGGGTCTCGGTGAGGCCGAGCCGGACCTCGACGCAGGTGAGGAAGAGCCGGTAGGGCTCCTCGGCGTTGAGCCGGCGGTAGCGGCGCTCCACCTCGGGCAGCGCGGCGAGCATCTCCTCCAGCCGCGCGGTGAGGTCCGGGTCGCACGGGGAGAGCCGGTCGCTGATCGACAGGTCGCGCCGCAGCGCGTCGACCCGGGTGCGCAGCAGCCGGATGCCGTGCACCGCCTGCAGGCGCAGCACCTCCTGGGTGACCGCGGGGGTGACGTTCGGGTTGCCGTCGCGGTCACCGCCCATCCACGTGCCGAAGCGCAGCGGGGTCGCCTCCAGCGGCAGCGCCACCCCGGCCTCGGCCAGCCGGTCGCGCAGCTCCTCGACGACGTCCGGCACCGCGGCCCGGGAGAGGCCCTCGAGGTAGTAGACGCCGTTGCGCGCCTCGTCGGTCGGGTCCGGCGGCTCCACCCGGATCTCGTCGGTGCGCCACAGCAGGTCGATCGACTCGGCCAGCCGCCGGGTGCGACGGGACGAGTCCGGCTCGTCGAGCAGCGCCGCGATCCGGCGCAGCTTGTCCAGCGTGGAGCGCCGGGTGACCTCGGTCGGGTGCGCGGTGAAGACCGGGCGCACCACGAGCCGGGCGACCTCCTCGGCGACGTCGGTGGCCGGCACCCCGGCCTCGCCGATCCGCTCGACGGCCCGCTCCACCCAGCCGCCGCGGGCCGCGTTCTCCGCGGCCAGCGCGCGGCCGCGGTGCACCTGCTCGGTGACGTTGGCCAGGTGGAAGTAGGCGGTGAAGGCCCGGGTCAGGCTGACCGTGTCCGCCAGGCTGAGCTCGGGCAGCTCGTCCAGCGACCCGGTCTTGGTGCGCTCGCGCACCTGCTCGACGAGGTCGAAGAGCTCCTGCCCCTCGGTGCGCACGATGGTCTCGCCCAGGAGGGAGGTCACCAGACGGATGTCCCGGCGCAGGTCGGCGTCGGGCGAGGCGTCGGCGGTGGGTGCGGCCGAGGTGTCGGCAGGCCGGCTGTCGGGCTGGCGGTCGGCGGACGCGGTGTCGGTCACAGGCTTCTCGCCCTTCGTCTCGGGTCGAGCCCTGCAGGGCTCGGGTCAGGTGCGGACGGGGGCGGCGGGACGCCTCCGGTCGGGTCGGTCGGCGCGGCGGTGCGCTGGTCCCGGGCCCGTGGCGGTCGGTCAGGACTGGGGCGAACCCTAGCGAGCCGAGGTTGCGGGGATGTTGCGTCGCTCACACGCCGGACGGTGTCGGTGGCCGCTGCCAGGCTGTGCGCATGGCGACGCCCGAGGACCCCAAGGCCACGCTGCACCGCTACCTGCGCCAGAGCCGCGAGGCGCTGCTGTGGAAGCTCGACGGCCTCTCCGAGCGCGACCAGCGCCGCCCGCTCACCCCCACCGGCACCAACCTGCTCGGCCTGATCAAGCACGAGGCCTTCTGCGAGCAGGGCTACCTCGGCGACACCTTCGGCCGTCCGGGCCCGCTGCCCGACCTGTGGGCGGACCTGACGCACGCCGAGGACAACGCCGACATGTTCGCCGCCGAGGACGAGAGCGCCGCGGACGTCGTCGCGATGGCCCGCGCGGCCTGGGCGCACGCCGATGCGACGGTCGACGCGCTCGACCTCGATGCGACCGGCCGGGTGCCGGGGTGGCCGGCCGAGCGCGCCGAGATCACCCTGCACCAGGCGCTCGTCCACCTGCTCGTCGACGTCGCCCGGCACGCCGGCCACGCGGACATCCTGCGCGAGCAGCTCGACGGCTCGGCGGGGCTGCGGCCGGACATGGACAACCTGCCCGAGCAGGATCAGGTGTGGTGGGCCGAGCATGTCGCCCGGCTGCAGCGCATCGCCGACGCCCGCGGCTGATCCTCGGGCTCGCAGCCGGAGGCGACGATCAGGTCGGCGCGGTGCTCAGGCGGTGACCGGGCGCAGGTCCAGGCGACGACCGCCGACCCACCAGGCGGCGGCGTAGGACCCGATCAGGGCCGCCGACATCGCCACCCCGAACTGGATGAGGAAGGGGTTGCCCAGCGGGTCCCCCAGACGCTTGAGGACGACCCCCACCAGGCCGTCGAGGTTGGTCAGCACGTCCCACGAGTTGAAGCGCGGGAAGCGGCCCAGGTACACCCCGAGCGCGCTGAGCACCAGCGAGCTCACCGCGACCGCCCAGCCCGCGGCGACGCCGAGCCGCTCCTGGACCACGTGGTGGACGACGAGCAGCGAGGCGATCCCGAGCGCGAGGCCGGCGACCGCGAACGCACCGATGAGCGTCGCGTCGAACCACAGCGGCGCTCCGGGGATCGCGCCGAGGTGGATGAGGTCGGTGAGGATGTACGGCGCGTTCGGCAGGAAGAGCAGCCAGCCGACGCCGAGCCCCAGCAGCGCCCATCGGGAGCCGCCCCGGGCGTGCAGCAGGCCCATCGCCACGGCGAGGACGAAGGGGACCCAGGCGAGGAAGAGGTTCCACGTGAGGAAGGAGAAGCTCGCCTCGCCGGTGCGGGACATCCGCACCCAGAGCAGGCCCGTGGCGAGCGCCGAGACGACGGTCATCGCGGCTGCCAGCGCGGCCAGCCGACGGACCGGCCGCCCGATCGGTCGGCGGGCGCGTGCCGGGCCGGTGGCGTGGGTGGTGCTGTCCATGGCGGCCTCCTTCGCGGGCGGGGCGTGCAGGTGCCCGCGTGTCGACCCACCACGCTAGGCCGCCCGCCTGGGACGGGCCTGTGAGCCGGGCAGCCGGACGGTGGGGTGGCAGGATCACTCGACATGAGCGACGACGGCGCCGACGACCTGACGCTGGAGCGGGCCGTCGACGAGCTCTACGGGGCGCCGCTGCCCGACTTCGTCACCACCCGCACCCGGCTCGCCGCCCGGGCCAAGGAGCAGGGGGCGAGCGGGCTGGCGCGTGAGATCACCGCGCTGCGCAAGCCCACCGTCGTCGCCTGGCTGCTGAACCAGGTGACCCGGCGCGAACCCGAGGCGCTCGAGCTGGTGCAGCACGTGGGCCACCGGATGCGGGTGGCGACGGCCGCCGGGGACACCGAGGCGCTGCGTGGGCTGCGCGGCGAGCGCGAGGCGGCCATCATCGGCCTGGTGGCCGCGGTCGCCGATGTCGCCGAGGACGACGGCCGCAGCCTCTCCGCCGGGGCGGAGGACGAGGTGCGATCCACCGTCGTGGCGGCGCTCGCCTCCGAGGAGAGCAGCGACGCGCTCGCATCCGGCGCGCTGCTGCGAGCGCTGAGCTATGCCGGCTTCGGCGAGGTCGAGCTGGACGACGCCGTCGCCGCCCGCCTGGATGGACGCACCCCCCGCGGACGAGCGCACCCGTCCACCGGAGCCAGCCCGGGCAGACGCGCTCCCTCCCGCAGAAGCCCGAGCAGTTACGCCCCATCCCGCAAAAGCCCGGGCAGTTGCGCGCCCACGGGAGCTGGCCCGGGTGAAGGCGGAGACGGGGACCCGGCGGGGGATGAGCTGGCGACGGCGGACGGTGGGTCGACGACGGACGGCGCGGAGGCGCCGGACGGGGCCCTCGCCGAGCGCATCGACGCCGCGGAGCGGGAACGCGCCGCGGCCGGGCTGCGCCTGGAGGAGGCGCAGCAGGCGCACGACGCCGCCCGGCGACGCACCAAGGACCTGCGGGCCCTGCTCGCCAGCGCCCGCGACGCCGAGCAGGCGGCGCACGACGAGGCGGCCGCGGCCCGCCGGGCGCTGGACGAGGCCGAGGACGCCCTGGACGAGGCCCGGCGCGGCGACTGACCCAGCGGTGCACCCGCGAGCCCGCCGTCCGCGACCCGACGATCGGCGGGTGACCTCCCAGAGCACCGGCCCGACGCCGTCAGCCAGCCCGCCTCATGGTCAGCGGGTGGCCTCCCACAGCGCCCGGCCGTTCGACACCCCCGGGTAGCCGAGCTCGCTGATCCGGGTGGCCGTCCCGGACGCGTCCCGGACGGACAGCTTCACCCGCACCCCGCTGGACTCCTCGCCCATGACGTCGGCGGCCCGACGCAGCGCCTCGTCGGTCACCGTCTGCGTGTCCCCGTCGACCGTGAAGGCCCCCTGCAGCAGCGGCAGCCGGCTGCCCGTCCCGCTGTCCACGTCGTTGACGGTGAGATCGGCGGAGACGACGCCGGGGGTCTGCTCGATCGCCGTGATCACCTCGGTGCGCCACGCGTCGCCCTCCGGCACCGCCTGGTCGTCGCCGCGACCGAAGAGCGAGCACGCGCTGAGCAGCGCGGAGCTCATGACGAGGACGAGGACGGCTCGCATGGCTCCAGTCAAGCGCATCACGGACCGCTGCACCGGCGGGCGTCCCCCGCTCACTCGCGAGCGGTGCCGTACTCGGTGATGTCCACCCGACCGGGGTCGTCGGTGAGGAAGACGTCGAGCCCCGGGTCGTCCGCGTAGTCCTGCAGCGCCGGGTTCCCGGCGGCCAGCTCGCGCTCGACCGAGAGGGCGTACTGGTCGTAGTGGTGGGCGTTCATGTCGTCGGGCACCCCGGAGGGCTCGACCCCTTCGCCCGGCTCCATCCGGACCTGGGTGACGTGCTCCCCGGAGCCGGCCAGCGACGGGTCCGGGTTCGGGATCGGCGTCGCCGGCAGCGGCACGCCGGGCAGCGGCCCGGGCAGCGGGACCACCACCGGCGGGCCGAGATAGGCGTCCCCGAGGTCGGCCTTCGGCACGAGGTCGTTGGTGTGCTCCAGCGCCAGGGTCTCCACCTCGGACGGGATCGTCCGGCCGTCGTTGGGCGAGCCCTGGGTGATCATGTGGGTGACGTTGTACTGGCCCATGAAGGCCTCGTCCTCGGTGAGCTCGGCGGTGACCATCCCGCCCTGGCTGTGGCCCATGAGCATGACCGGGGCGTCCGGCGGGATGCCCGCCTCCTCCATCGCCGCCTCGACCGCCTCCATCGAGGCGCTCCGCTCCCCCGCCTGCAGCTCGAGGTTGGAGGTGTTGTCGAAGGCCTCGTCACCGCCGGTGACCGACCCCGGGAAGTTGAAGAGCCCGTTGGTGCCGGGCACGGTGACGATGTAGGCCGAGCTGCCGTCGCCCTGGTCGACGGTCGTCACCCGGACGTGCCGGTTGTCCGCGTGCGGGTCGTCCTCGTCGTACTCGCCGCTGCGGTCCCGGTCGTAGGTGTCGCCCATGATGTCCATCAGCGCGTTGACGTCGGTGGGCACCCGGCCCCGGTCGTCAGCGCTGCTCGTCGGGACGTCGAGCTCGGAGACGACGGTCCCGTCGCCGGAGTGCAGGATCTCGTGGTCCTCGCCGGTGACGACGTTCACCGCGGTGCCGTAGATCCGTCCACCGACCAGGGCGGCGCTGGCGACGACCTGGTCGAAGCGGGGCCAGGTCCCCTCGGTGAAGGGCTGGGAGAGCTGGTCGACGAGGTTGTCGATCGAGGGGCCGAGACGCTCCAGCCCGTCCAGGCCGGCCTCCCAGCGGGAGACGACCTCGTCCTCCCAGAAGTCGACGGCCGCGTCGCGGGCGTCGTCCGCCCGGTCACCCAGCCAGTCCCAGGCGTCCCCGGCGCCCTCGGTGATCCCCGACCACGCGTCGTCGGCCCGGTCGCCCAGCCAGTCCCAGGCGTCACCGGCGCCGTCGGTGAGCCCGTCCCAGGCGTCCTGCAGCTCGCCGAGCGGGTCCGGCAGGCTCCAGCCGCGCTCGGCCGTGGCGGTGGCCGTGACCGTGACACCGGCGAAGGGCTCCGCCCCGCTCCCCGAGGAACCGCCGGAGCCGCCCGCTCCGTCCGAGGCGCTCTCCTGCGCGTCCGCCTGGCGCAGCAGCTCGGTCTGCGCCTCGCGCAGGGCCTGCGCCGCGGTCTCGAGCTGGCCGGCGCTGCGACCCCACCGGTCGGCGAAGACCTCGACGTCCGCGCCCTCCCAGGTGACGGCGAGCACGGACATGCTCGCGGTGCCGACGCCGCGCACCTCCCGCAGCTGCTCTCCGTTGCGGCCCAGCGAGTCGGCGATCTGGCGCACCCGGGCGACGTCCATCCCCTCGGCGAGGCTCATGAGGCCGCCCTCCCGGCCCGGGCCCGCAGGTCGATCGCGCCGGTCGCCAGCCAGATCAGCTCGTCGGCGATCGTCCCGGCGGGCACGTCGACGACGCTGACCGCGCCGTCGGCGACCCGGATCTCCAGCAGGCCACCGTCGCGCTGCGCCGCCCAGTGCCGCTGGGTGACCGCCGCGGGCGCCTGCGGTCCGCGATCGACGTGCATGGTGAGGCTGACCTCGACGTCGCTGGCGGCGAGCTCGGCGAGGACCGCCTCGGGCATCTCCACCCGCGGCGGGGCGCCGGAGCCCCGGCGGTCCTGGACGATCCCGACGGTCCGCTCGGTCAGGGCCGAGCGGCGGCTGCCGTCGGCGCGCACCGCCGGGCTCGGCGGGAGCAGCCGCTGCACCGCGGGCCACAGCGACCCGGGGTCGAAGACGGCGAGCTCGACCGCGTCCTCCACCGCCTCGACCTCGATCTCGGTCTCGGTCACCCGCAGCCGGCGCCGCTCGCTGATGCTCAGCGCGGCGCCCGGGGTGATGGTGACCGTGCTGCTCATCCCGGCCTGACCGGAGCGGGTGACCAGGCGGAGAGCGATCTCGCCGCGCGAGGCCTCGTCGAAGAGCGCGGCCCAGGGCGGGCTCAGCGCCCCCGGGGCGTCGGCGATCCCGGCCTCGACGAGCTCGGCCCAGGCGTCCTGCGAGTGCTTATCGTCCGCAGCCCCGGGGGTGTCTTCGACGCGCGGGCCGGCTGCGCCGTCCGACCGGCCGCTCTGGGCGGACCTGTCCTCGCGGGTGGTCGGATCGCGCTTGGTCGCGCTGCGGGTGGTCGCCGTGATGAGCTGCAGCGCGGCGGTGGACAGCCGGCGCGAGCGGAAGCGTGCGTCCGGTCCGGACAGCTGGGCCATGGTGTCCCCTTCGACGGTGTCCCTGGCGGGCGCTCGGTCCCGACGCTAGGGGGGTCGCCCCGTCGTGGGAATGGGGAGCGCTCCCCGTTGACACCAGAACCGGCACCAGGGCACAGGCATCGCACCAGCACCACGCCCGGGGCCCGGGCGAACGGCTCAGCTGCTCAGCAGCGCCGCCAGCGTCCCGCCGAGCTCGGTGGCGGCGGCCCGCTCCGCCTCCCCCACCTCGCCCATCACTTCGAGCACGTCGGCGGCCTGCCGCCAGCCGAGCGCCTGCACGATCGAGGTCACAGAGCGGACCGCGCCGGTGGTGTCGTAGCGCCCGTGCACCCAGAGCCCGAAGGGGCGCTTCGCCGTCGGCGCCCCCTCGCCGTCCCCGGCGCCGCCGGAGTCGTCGAGCGCGCCGCCGACCTGGAGGAAGGTGGAGTCGAAGAAGTGCTTCAGCGCTCCGGACATGTAGCCGAAGTTCGCCGGCGTGCCCAGCAGGTAACCGTCGGCCTCGAGCACGTCCTCGGCGGTCGCCTCCAGCGCCGGGCGCACCACCACCTCGACCCCCTCGACGTCCGGGTGCCGGGCTCCCTCCAGCGCCGCCTCCAGCAGGGCGCCGGTCCCCTTCGTCGGGCTGTGGTGGACGAGAAGCAGACGTGCCATGCCCCCCATGGTGCCGTCTGGGGCACCTGCGCGCTGGTCAGGGATGTTGCCCGGCGCGGTTCTCCCCTACTCTGTGCGCGGACACCGCCGGGGGATGCCCACAGGGGCTCACCCGTGCGACGACACGAGGAGAGCACCGAGCGATGAGCGTCCCCCCACCCGACTCGCCGCCCGCCGCGACGGCGCAGGACGGTCAGCAGCCCGCCGACGGCCAGGGGGTGCCGGAGCCCCCGAAGCTGCGTCGCCGCCCGATGCTCATCGCACTCTCGGTGCTGCTCACCGCGCTCGGCGCGCTGCTCGGCGCCTGGGTGCTCACCGGGCTCTCCGGCACCGAGTCGTACATCGCGGTGCGCGAGGACGTCGAGCGCGGCCAGCAGATCGAGGCCAGCGACCTCGTCCAGACCCAGCTGCGCACCGACAGCGCCGTTCAGCCGGTGCCGTGGGACCTGCGGCGCAGCGTCATCGACGGCTACGCCGCGGTCGACCTCAGCGCCGGCGGCCTGGTCACCCCGGACAGCGTCACCAGCCAGTACGAGCCGGCCGAGGGGCAGAGCGTGGTCTCGCTCGCCCTGGAGCCCGGTCAGGTGCCGGCCGGCGAGCTGAAGGTGGGGGCGCCGGTCGAGGTCGTCATGCTGCCGGAGGAGGACATCGCGCAGACCAGCGACAACGAGCAGACCTACCAGGGCAGCATCTTCGACGTGAGCACCGCCCGGGACGGCTCCACCCGGCTGGTGAGCGTGCGGGTCGACCAGGGGTCGGCCGGGAAGATCGTGCCCTACGCCGCCCGCCGCCAGGTGGCCCTCTTCCTCGTCTCGACGCAGAACGGCGACGGCACCTCGGCCCCGAGCGGCGACGCGGGCGACACCGGTGACACGGGTCAGCCCACGACCGACCCCTCGGCCACGCCGAGCGCCACCCCCAGCGCCACGCCGAGCAGCTGATGGCGGTCATCACGCTCTTCAGCGCGGCCGGCTCGCCCGGGGTCACCGTCTCGGCGCTCGGCATGGCGCTGGCCTGGCAGCGCTCGCTCATGCTCGTCGACGCCGACCCCTCGGGCGCCTCGGCCATCCCGGCCGGCTACCTGCAGGGTCAGACCTCGCACGACCGGGGGCTGCTCGACCTGGCCGTGGCCAACCGGATGGGCGACCTCAGCTCGGCCATCGCCACCGTGTCGATGACCCTGCCCGGCTCCCGGGTCGCCTTCGTCCCCGGGGTGCGCTCGCACCAGCAGGCCGCCTCGGTGACCACCCTCTGGGAGCCGCTCGGCGGGGTGCTGCGCGGCATGGAGCAGCGTGGCGCCGACGTCATCGTCGACGCCGGCCGGATCGGCCTGGAGCACGCCCCGCAGCCGCTGGTCACCTCCGCCGACCTGGCCCTGCTCGTGGTCCGCAGCGACCTGCCCGCCGCCGCCGGCGCCCGCTCCTGGGCGCAGGCGATGAAGGAGAAGTTCCTCGGCTTCGGCACCGAGCACCAGCTCGGCCTGCTCGTCGTCGGCCCCGGACGCCCCTACGGCTCCCGCGAGCTGCGCTCGGTGCTCGGGCTGCCGGTCATCGCCGAGCTGCCCTGGGACCCCGAGACCGCGTCGGTCCTGCACGCAGGCACCGCGCCGCGGAAGAACTTCGACGGCTCCCCGCTCAACCGCGCGCTGCGCACCGCGGTGAGCACCACGCAGAGCCTCATCGCCGCCAACCGCCAGCGTCTCGGCGAGCGCACCCAGCAGCCGAACCGGGAGGACGTCCGTCATGGCTGACCAGCGACCCGACGCCGGCGACCCCACCTCGCTGCCGATCTTCGCCGCCCCGCCGCAGCAGGACGAGGTGGACGAGCGCACCGCCCCGCGCGACGAGGTCTCCCAGCGCCTCGCCGCCGGGGCCGGGACCGTCTCGCCCTACGACCGCCGGGCCAGCGACGCCACCCCGCCGCCGCCCTCGGTCCGCCACGAGCAGCCGACCGGCGCTGCCGCCGGCCCGCCCGGGGCGCTGCGCGACGCCCACCCGGCGGCGCACCCGGACGACGCCGTCGGCATGGCCAGCGCCGTGCCCACCGTCGCCACCGTCCAGGCCGAGCGGCTGGCGGACACCTCCGGCCGCGATCTCGGGGTGGACTGGAGCCAGGTCGCCGAGCTGCGCACCCAGGCCTCGGAGATGCTCACCAGCGCGCTGCAGGACCGCAACGACCTCGACCCGGCCGCCCAGCGCGAGCTGGGCCGGTCGATCATCGTCGAGCTGCTGCAGACCACCGCCGCCAACAACCTCGCCGTGGGGCAGCGCGCCTGGTCCCTGGACGAGCAGGAGCGGATCGCCCAGGCGGTCTTCGACGCCCTCTTCGGCCTGGGCCGGCTGCAGCCGCTGGTCGACGACGACCGGGTGGAGAACATCGAGATCACCGGGCACGACAACGTGCTGCTCGAGCTCGTCGACGGCACCCTCAAGGAGGGCCCGCCGGTCGCCGAGACCGATCAGGAGCTCATCGACTTCCTCGTCTTCCTGGCCAGCCGCTCCGAGGTCAACGCGCGGCCGTTCTCCGAGGCGCAGCCGCGGCTGCACATGCGTCTCGACGGCGGCGCCCGGCTGGCGGCGACCGCCTGGGTCACGCCCCGCCCCTCGCTGGTCATCCGCCGTCACCGGCTGCGCGAGATCACCCTCGAGGACCTCTCCGGCCGCGGCATGCTCGACGCCGTCGCGGTGAGCTTCCTGCGGGCGGCCGTCCGGGCGAAGAAGAGCATCGTCGTCGCCGGGCCGCAGGGCGCCGGCAAGACGACGATGGTGCGCGCGCTGTGCGCCGAGCTCGACCCGTGGGAGCGGATCGGCACCTTCGAGACCGAGTACGAGCTGCACCTGCACGAGCTGCCGGAGAAGCACCGCCGGATCGTCGCCTGGGAGTCCCGGCCCGGCTCCGGCGAGGTCGGCGCCGACGGTCGGCAGGCCGGCGAGATCCCGCTGGACGACCTGCTCTACGACTCCTTCCGCTTCAACCTCTCCCGGCAGATCGTCGGCGAGGTCCGCGGCCGGGAGGTGCTGGCGATGATCAAGGCGATGCAGTCCGGCGCCGGCTCGATCAGCACCACCCACTCGGCGAACGCCGTCGGCGCGATCCGCAAGCTCGTCACCTGCGCGATGGAGGCCGGCTCGCACGTCACCGAGGCCTACGCCCAGCGGGCGGTGGCCGAGCACATCGACATCATCGTCCAGCTGCACCTGGACACCAGCAGCAGCCTCGGCGGCGACGCCCGCCGCGAGCGCTACGTCAGCGAGATCATCGTCATCCAGCCGGGCGAGGACGGACCGGCCACCACGCACGTCTTCCGCCCGAACCCGGACGGCGGCGAGCCGCTGGCCGGGATCCTCCCGGACGACTACCGCGACCTGGCGCGGGACGGCTTCGACCTCCAGGGCTACTACGCCCAGGCCGGCCGATGAGCCCGTGGATGGCCGGCGCCCTGGCCGGGATCCTGCTCACCCTCGGGGTGATCCTCTTCGTCGAGGGGATGCGCAAGCGCCCGCCGCGGCCGAAGAAGGTCAAGGTCGCCTCGGCCGCCCGGGACACCCGCTGGGACCGGCTGCCGCGACGCACCAAGCAGCTGGTCATCGTCGGCTTCGTCGGCGGCCTGGTGCTGGCCCTGCTCACCGGCTGGGTCATCGCCATCGTCGTCTTCCCGCTGGCCGTGGTCGGGCTGCCCTGGCTGCTCAGCTCGGATGACGCCAACGCCCGGATCGACCGGCTCGAGGCGATGGAGGAGTGGACCCGCAGCCTGGCCGGCGTGCTCACCGTCGGCGTCGGGCTGGAGCAGGCGATCGTCGCCACCGTCCGGTCCGCGCCGAAGGCGATCCAGCCGGAGGTCAACCTGCTCGCCGCACGGCTGCGGGCCCGCTGGCCCACCCAGGACGCGCTGCGCGCCTTCGCCGACGACCTCGACGACACCACCGGCGACCTGCTCGCGGCGAACCTGCTGCTCGGCGCCCAGCGCCGCGGCGCCGGGCTGGCCAGCGTGCTGGAGAGCGTCGCCATGTCGGTCGCGCAGGACGTGCGCTCGCGCCGGATGGTCGAGGCGGACCGGGCCAAGCCCCGGGCCACCGCCCGCTGGGTCACCATCATCACCCTGGCCGTGCTGGCGTTCTTCTTCGTCTTCACCGACTTCATGGACCCCTACCGCACCCCGGTCGGCCAGGTGATCCTGGCCCTGCTGCTCTCCGGCTACGTCGGGGTGCTGGTGTGGATGAAGCAGATGGCGAAGGGCAAGAAGCTGCCCCGCTTCATCGGCAACGAGGTGGCCCAGGAGGCGCTGCGATGACCGGCACGCTGCAGCTGGCGCTGCTCGCCGGCGCGCTCATCGGCCTCGGCATCTCGCTGCTCGTGTGGCGCTCCCGGCCGGTGCAGGTGGACCTCGCCTCGGCGATGGAGCGGCTCTCCCCGGACCGCAGCCTGGCGAGCCGGGCGAGCACGGTCACCACGGTGGAGGGCGACACCAAGGACAAGCTCGGCGGCTGGGCGATGCGCACCCTGCCGCTGGACTCCCTCGGCGCCCCGCCCTACCGCGAGCTGGCCCTGCTGCGGATCCCGGTGCACCGCTTCTACGGGGAGAAGGTGCTCTTCGCTCTCGTCGGCCTGGTCGTGCCCTTCGTCCTGGGGTTCTTCCTGCGCCTCGTCGGCACCGCGATCCCGTGGTTCCTCATCGCCGTGGCGGCGCTGGCCCTGGCCGCGGTGATGTTCTTCCTGCCCGACTACAACGCCCGCGACGAGGCCGCGAAGGCCCGCAAGGAGTTCGGTCGGGCGCTGGCCTCCTACATCGACCTCGTCGCGCTGGAGCGCAACTCCGGCTCCGGGCCGCGGCAGGCGATGGAGGTGGCCGCGAACATCGGCGACTCCTGGGTCTTCCGCCGGCTGGCCGAGGAGCTGGCCCGCTCCCGCTGGTCCGGGATGCCGCCCTGGGAGGCGCTGCGTCGGCTGTCCGACGAGCTGGGGCTGCCCGAGCTGGCCGACCTCGCCGACATCATGCGCCTCTCCGGCGAGGAGGGCGCGCAGGTCTACCAGACCCTGCGCTCCCGCTCGGAGAGCATGCGCACCGCCGAGCTCAACGCTGCGCTGGCCGACGCCAACGCCACCGGCGAGCGGATGACCATCCCGATGTCCGCCCTCGGGCTGATCTTCATGGCGCTCATCGTCACGCCCGCCCTGCTGAGCATCGTGCTCGGGCTGTCGTGATGTCCGCCGTGCACCAGCAACCGCCGTGCACCGCGCGGACGGGCTCTTGGCCTACCACGCGTCCTCGGATAACCTGAACCCTGCTCGTATCTCGGGGGATGGAGACGGAGCGCCGTGCCTCCCCCTGTTCCCACAGACCGCGGAGACACACCCATGATCCGGTTCATCGCCACGCTGCACCTCGCCCTGCTGTCGTTCGGCGCCTACCTCGCCACCCAGGTCACCACCCTGCGCCGCGCCCGCGAGGACCGCGGCTCGGTGACCATCGAGCAGGTGCTCTGGGCGGTCGCCGTCATCGGGATCGTGGCCATCGTCACCACCGCGATCATCACCTTCGTGGAGGGCAAGGCCTCCGAGATCGACGAGTGATCGCTCTGCTGCCGTCGCGTCGCGCGTCGGCAGCCCGGCGAGGCAGGGTGCGCGGGCTGTCGGCGCTGCGGCGCCGTGCCCGCAGCGCCCGCGGCTCGGTGTCCATCGAGATGGTCATCCTGCTGCCGCTGGCGCTGACCCTGCTCTTCCTCGTCGTCCAGGGCGCGGTCTACTACTACGCCCGCTCGGCCGCGATGTCCTCGGCGCAGGACGGGGCTCTCAGCGCCTCCGCCTACGAGTCCGGGGACGCCGCAGGCGAGCAGCGCGCGCTCGAGTTCGCCGCGCAGATCGGCGGCGACGGCGTGCTGGAGGACCCGAGCGTGGAGGTCACCCGGGACGAGGGTGCCGGCACGGTCACCGTCACCGTGACCGGCACGACGATGTCGCTGGTCCCCGGGTGGGACCCCGAGGTCTCCCAGTCGGCCACCCGGGACATCGAGGAGTTCACCGCGCCGAAGGACTACCAGAAGCGCGGCAACCCCTACGGCGACGACCCGCGCTACGAGACCCGGCCGATGTCCCAGGAGGAGATCGACGAGGCCAACGCCGAGGCGGGATCCCGATGAACCGGCTGACCGTCGAGCGCGGCTCGGCGACCATCGAGCTCGTCATCCTCGCCCCCGCTTTCGGCCTGGTCATCGCGCTGCTCGTCATGGGTGGTCGGCTGGCCCTGGCCGACCAGGCGATGGACGGCGCCGCCGCCGAGGCGGCCCGCTCGGTCTCGCTGCAGCGCGGCCAGGACACCGAGGCGGCGACGAACGCGGCCCGGACCTACCTCGACGAGGAGGGGCTGCGCTGCGAGGGCATCGACGTGCAGGTCGACGCCGAGGCCAAGGGCACCGACCCGGGGGCACCCGGCGAGATCACGACGACCGTCAGCTGCGACGTGCCGCTGGCCGACCTGGCCCTGCCCGGCATCGGCGGCTCCCGGACGATGACCGCCACCGCTGCCAGCCCCATCGACACCTTCCGGGAGCGCTGATGCACCCGAGGACCAGCCCCTGGCGCCGCGACGACGGCTCGCTGAGCATCTACTTCGTCACCGCGGTGCTGGCCAGCGTGCCGCTGGTCGGCCTCGTCGTCGACGGCGCCGGGCAGATCCGCGCCCAGCAGCAGGCCAACCTCGTCGCCCACGAGGCGGCCCGCACCGCTGGCCAGCAGGTCGACGCGGGCGACGCCATCCTCGGCGGCCAGGTGGTCATCGAGGCCGGGCCCGCCGAGCAGGCGGCGCAGAGCTACGCCGCCGCCCAGGGCGACTACCGGGTCACCTCGGTCACCCTCTCCCCCGACGGCCAGTCCGTCGAGGTGGTCGCCGAGACCACCTACGACCCGATCCTCCTGGACGCGATCGGGATCGGCTCCAACCGGCTCACCGCGGAGGGGACCGCCTACATGCACCGCACCGACGCCTTCGGCGAGGAGTACGACTCCGACTGGGACGTGGGCCAGTGACCGCCCGGCTGAAGGGACTCGCCGCCCTCGTCGGCCTGCTGGCCGTCGTGGTCGGCGTGCCGTGGGTGCTCGTCGCGATCGGCGCCGGGCCGGTGCCGGACAGCGCCCCCACCCTGGACGGCATGTGGTCGGCGGTGACCACCCCGGACGACGGCACCGTCTTCATCACCCTCTTCCGCTACGCCGCCTGGCTGGCCTGGCTCTTCTTCGTCGTCTCCTTGGTGCTCGAGCTGGTCGCCCGCGCCGGGGGCCGCGAGGCGCCGCGGCTGCCCGGTCTGTCCCTGCCGCAGGGCGCCGCCCGTGCCCTCGTCGGCACCGCCGCGCTGCTCTTCGTCGCGGCCCCGGTGATGACCTCGGTCGCTGCCCCGGCGGGCGCCACCGGCAGCGCCGACCAGGCGGGCAGCACGGTCGCCGCCAGCTCGGTGGCTGCCGGGGCCGAGACCGGGGCGGTGCACGCCTCCACCGTGCAGACCGCCGCGGACGCGGACGCCGACGATCGCGCCGAGAACGAGGCGCAGAGCGTCTCCGAGACCCCGACCACCGACCACGTCGTCGCGCAGGGCGAGACGCTCTGGTCGATCGCCGAGACCCAGCTGGGCGACGGCGCCCGCTACCCCGAGATCGTCAACCTCAACCCGGGGACGATCACCGAGTCGCACTGGATCTCGCCGGGCACGACCATCGCCATCCCGGACGAGTCCGGCGCCGCCGCGGACAGCGACGAGTCGGGCAGCGAGAGCACCTACACCGTGGAGAAGGGCGACACCCTCTGGGAGATCGCCGAGGACGAGCTCGGCGAGGGCGAGCGCTACCCGGAGATCGTCGCCGCCACCGGCGACGCCGAGCAGCCCGACGGGGACCGGCTCACCGACCCGGACCTCATCCGGCCGGGCTGGCAGCTGCAGGTGCCTGGCGAAGGGGGCGCCGCCGCTGCGGGTCCCAGCAGCACGGGTCCCAGCAGCGCGGAGGCCACCCGGGACGCCACCCGGGCCGCCACCGACGCCGAGGCGGCGACCGACCGGGCCACCCAGCAGAGCACGACGACGGGGCTGGCGGCCGCCGCGACCGCGCAGGGCCTCGACGCCGCCGCCCAGGCCGGTCCGGGGACGACCGACGAGGCCGGCCCCGGGTGGGGCACCACCGCCCTCGGGCTCGGTGGGGTCACCGCTGCGGCCGCCCTGGCGCTGCTCGAGCTCGCCCGTCGTCGCCGCGCCCGCACGCTGGGACGACCCCCGGCCGGGGACGCGCTCGACCCGCGCGAGGCCGCCCTGGCCGGCGCCGCCGACGCGCACACCGTGGCCACCATCGACCTGGCGCTGCGCCACCTCGCGCTCGCCGCGGAGCAGTCCGGCCGGGCGGTGCCGGGGCTGCGCTCGGTGCGGATGACCGAGGCGCAGATCGATGTCCAGCTGAGCAGCCCGATGCGGCTGCCGGCGCCGTGGACCTCCACGGCCGACCCGCGGCTGTGGACCCTGGCCGCCGACCGGGCCGCCTCGCTCGACCCGACCGCCCTCGCCGGGGTGCCGGCGCCCTTCCCGGGCCTGGTCACCGTCGGCACCGACGACGACGCGGGGCACGTCCTGGTCAACCTCGTCGACGCCCGGGCCTTCGCGGTCACCGGGCAGAACGTGCACACCCGCGCCGCGCTGGCCGCGATGACCCTCGACCTGGCCGGCTCCCCGTGGGCGCAGCGCACCGTCGTCACGGTCGTCGGCGGGCACGACGGGCTGGTCGAGGCCATCGGCTCGCCCCGGGTGCGGCTGGTGGCCCAGGCCGCCGACTACACGCCGTCGACCGTGGTCACCGCCGACGCCGCCGCCCGCGAGGTGGTCGTCGTCTCCGGCGAGATCGGCGAGGCCGAGCGTCGGCACCTGGAGCGCGCCGTCGGCTCCTCGCCGCGCGTCGCCCTGCTGCAGGCCGCGCCCAGCGCCGACGACGGCGCCGCGGCGCTGGCGATCTCCAGCGACCCGCAGGTCGCCGTGCTCTCCCCCTCCTACCTGCAGCTGCGCCCGCAGCTGCTGGACGAGCAGCAGCAGGCCGACCTCGGTGAGCTCTTCGCCCTGGCCCGGGCCTCCACCGACCGGTGGGCCCCTGCCGCCGACGAGCCGAGCCTGGCCCGGATCGGCGCCGCCGCCGCCGCGATGGGTGCCCCCGGGATCCTGGTCGACGCGGACCCGGACGCCCTGCCGGTGGACGACGCGCCCACCCTGCGCCGCGCCGACCTCGAGGCCGACGAGCCCGCGCGGGACACCTCGCCGACCCTGTGGAACACCCCGGTCTCGACGCCGGCCGGTGCGGTGGCCCGGGTGCCCGGCGACGACGTGCCCACCGCGCGCCGCAGCAGCGACACCTCCGGGACCGCGGACGCGCCGACCCCCGGCTGGCTGTCGAACCAGATCACCCCCACCCCCGGCACCCCGCTGCCGCCGGTGGTGGCCTTCCCGCAGCGGGTCCGCGAGCTCGCCGCCCCCACCGACGCCCCGGTGCTGCGGGTGCTCGGGCCGGTCGACATCGACAACGTCGCGCCCGTCGACGAGGTGCACCGGCCGCGGCTCACCGAGCTCGCCGCCTTCGTCCAGCTGCACCCGGCGGCCGACGCCTCGGCCATCGACGACGCGATGTGGCCCAACCGCTCCCGGCACGACCACTCGTCGGTGCGGGACAGCTCGCTGGCCGCCCTCGGCGGGTGGCTGGTGGAGGAGACCGACGCCCCGGCCGGCCTGGCGGCGGCTCGCGGGCTCACCAGCGACTGGGACCTGTGGCGGGCGCTGCTGCCCGGTGACGTGACCCAGGCCAGCACCGAGCACCTGGAGCAGGCGCTGGGCATGGTCCGCGGGCGCCCCTTCGTCGGGGCCGAGCTGCGTCACTACACCTGGGCCACCCCGCTGCGCGCGACGATGGTGCACGACATCACCCTGGCCGCGGCCGAGCTCGCCCGGCGCCGGCTCATGGAGGGCGCCTGGTCGGCGGCCTACGACGCCACCGTGGTCGGCCTCACCGTCGAGCCGAGCGTCGAGGCGCTGTGGCGGATGCAGCTGCTCGCCGGGCACGAGCTCGGCGACCGCGACCTCGTCGAGACCGCCCGGGCAGGCCTGGACGACCTGGCCAGCCGGCTCGGCGACCCGCTGGAGCAGCGCACCCAGCAGCTCATCGCCGACGTCGACGCGCTCGACGCCCCGACCCGCACGCACGTCGGATGAGCTCCCGACGGGGCCGCCTCCGCCCGCGACGCACGACGAAGGAGCCGACGATGGACACCACGCACGCACCGGGCCTGACCTGGCGCGGACGGGCCGTCGCCATGCTCAGCTGCACGTTGCTGATGCTCGTGCCCGGGCTGGTCATGGCCCCGAGCGCGAGCGCGGACAGCATCTGCTCCCGGCTCGGCTACGGCGCCAACTGCCGGATCGACTTCGGCAACCCGGGCAACAGCGGTTCGGGTGGCGGCGGCAGCGGCCGACCGCCGTGCAACCTCGGTCCCGCCGAGTACCGGGGTGTGGCGTGCTCCACCGATGCCGGGCTCTGGTCGAACGAGTGGCAGTGCTACGTGCTGCCGATGTCTCCCCAGCCCACCGCCAACGACCCGGAGTGGGCGGACGAGATCGAGAGCGGCGCGACGATCTACGAGTGCACCCCGCACGAAGGCGGTGACGACGATGACGACGACAACGGCGGCGGTGGAGAGATCGAGCTGAGGGCGCACACCGGCCCGACGCCGACCGTCATCGGCAACAGCGAGGACGAGCGGCGCGACCTGCTGCAGACGGCGCTGGCGATGCGCTTCGAGGCCCTCTTCATCGGCATGGCACCCACCCCCGACCTCATCGCCGGCCAGCCCCGTGGCTCCGGCAACCGGATGGGCATCGTCGGCATGCCGGTCTGGATGTGGGCCCGGGAGACCCCCTTCACGCCGTGGGAGGTGACCACCACCGACTTCGACGACGGCGACTACTGGGCCCGGGCGAAGGTGGTGCACACCACGTGGGACATGGGGGACGGCAGCGGCCAGATCCGGTGCACCCGGGAGCAGATGAAGGAGTACCACACCTGGATGGCCGACCGGACCCCCGAGTGCGGGCACACCTACACCAAGCCCGGGCGGTATCACATCAACATGTGGACGACCTTCCGCGTGACCTGGAACGACGTCAACGGCGAGGGTGGCGAGTTCATCACCATCCGGCGCAGCATGTACGCCCGCATCGGGGAGAGCCAGGTGGTCAACCAGTGACCGGTCGCTCGGCTGCGGGCACCCGCGGCGCGGCGCTGCTGTCGGTGGGTGCGCTGCTGCTCGCCGGCTGCGGTGGGGACGACGAGGTCGAGCTCGAGCCCGGGCTGGTCACCTCCAGCTCGACCACCTCCAAGAGCAACGACGAGGTGGCCCGGGAGCAGGGGCGCACGATGGTGGCGATCTACATCGACGCCCGCGACACCGTGCTCGCCGACCCGGAGACCTACGCCGACGCCCAGGGTATGGAGGGCTCCGCGGAGACCTCGGCGCTGTACGACGTGAAGATCGAGGCGAGCCGGCTGCGCAGCGAGGACGAGACCCGTACCGGCGAGACGTCGATCGCGGGCCAGCCGGAGATCGTCGAGGTCGATCTCGACCCGGAGCAGCCTTCCGCCCCGTCGTCCGGGTCCGGTTCTGACACGGGGTCCGGGTCGGGCGCGGGGTCCGGCTCTGGTTCCGCGACCGGGTCGGGGTCGTCCACCCCGACGTTGGAGGACAGCGTCAGCACCTCGGGTCCGGCACCGGCGACCCAGCCCCCCTTCGTCGAGCTCACCGCGTGCATCGACGAGACCGGGGTGAGCACCGGGGGCAGTGCCGGCAAGCGGACGCAGTGGCGCTTCAGCGTGGTCAACCGCAGCTGGCCGAACCCGGAGCGCTGGCGCGTGGCCTGGGTGGAGCGCACCTCCACCACCTGCTGAGCCCGGTCAGCCGACCCGGGTCAGCGCAGCAGCGCGACCAGCACGACCACCAGCGGCAGCAGCGCGACGAGCGTGAGCACGCTGTCCGCCGTCCGCCAGGGCGCCGGGGCGTACCAGGTGCGCCGGTGCCCGGTGGCGAAGCCGCGGGCATCCATGGCCACCGCCAGCTCGGCGGCGGCGAGCAGCGAGCGCAGCAGCACCCCGACGGTCAGCGCCCAGGCGTGCCGCAGCACGCTGGCCGGGCGACGCCAGGTGACCCCGAGGCCGCGCACCCGGCGCACGTCGCCCATGTCCCGCCAGGTGCTCTCTAGGAGCTGCAGCCGCTGCAGGGCGGCTGCCAGCGCGACCACCGGGCGGGCCGGAAGGCGCAGCCGCTGCCCGAGGTGGTCGCCGAGCTCGTCCGGGTCGACCAGAGGCACCACCAGCGCCGACGGGGCGACGATGAGGGCCACCCGCGCCGCGGCGGTGGCCGCCTCCTCGAGGTCGCGGCTGCCGAGGAACCACGTCGACCACCCCACCGAGAGCGCGCCGACCGCTCCCGGGAGGAGCAGCCGCGCCAGGGTCGCCCAGCGACGACCGGCCCCCGGCCCCCACAGACCCACCAGGGCGCCGACGAGCACCACCGCGAGGGCCGCCAGCGTCACCGGCCACCCGGGCGAGAGGATCGCCGCCGGGATGGCCAGCGCGCCGGCGAGCATGAGCGCGAGCGGGCCGCAGCGCGCCAGCGGCGGCCGGGCCGGGCCCGGCGGCTCGGGCTCCTCCGGCCGGCGGACCTGACGCACCTCGTCGGCCCGCGCCACCAGCGCCTCGTCGTGGGTCGCCACGACGACCCCTCGCCCGGCGGCGCGCTGGGCGAGCAGCAGACCGGTCACCGCCGCCCACGTCCCCCGGTCCTGACCCACCGTCGGCTCGTCGGCCAGCAGCAGGTCAGGGCCGTGGAAGGCGGCCGCAGCCACCGCCAGCCGCCGCTGCTCCCCCCCGGAGAGCCATCGCGGGTCGGCCTCGGCGAGGTGCCCGAGGCCGAGCACGTCGAGCAGCCGAGCTGCCCGCTCGCGGTCCCCGGGCCGCTCCCGCCCGAGGTTGCGCGTGGTGGCCAGCACCTCGTCCAGCACGCTGCGGGCGACGATCGCCGCGGAGGACCACTGCGGCACCCAGCCCACGGCCGCGGGCAGCGTCTCCGGTCGGGGCGGGTCGGCCGGGTCGAGGTCGCCGATGCGCACGCTCCCCCCGGAGTCCTGGAAGCCGGCGAGCACCCGCAGCCAGGTGCTCTTGCCGCCACCACTGGGCCCGACCAGGGCGACGGCGGAGCCCGGCGCCACCCGCAGCTCGTCGTCGGCGCGCAGCACCAGCCGCTCGGCGCGGGTGCCGTCGGCACGGGGCACCGGTCGCCGGACCTGCAGCGGAGCGCACCGGGCGAGCACCGCGCTCGAGCGACCGGTGCCGGCCCGGTCACCACCACCGAGGGTCTCGGCGGGCAGCACCACCGGGTCCGGGGCGGCCACCCCCGGGACCCAGATCCCGGCCGCGGCCAGCTCGTCAGCGTGCCGGGCCAGCACCTCTTCGGGCGGCCCGTCGTGACTGACCCGTCCCTGCTCGTCGAGCACGACCAGCCGGTCCACCTGCGGCAGCCACGGCTCCAGCCGGTGCTCGACGATCACCGTGGTCAGCCCGCGGGCACGGGCCACCTGATCGACCGCGGCCCGCACCTCGGCGGCGCTGCCCGCGTCCAGCATCGCGGTCGGCTCGTCGAGCAGCAGCAGGTCCGGCTCCAGGGCGAGCGCCCCGGCCAGGGCCAGCCGCTGGGTCTGCCCTCCGGAGAGGGCGCTGGTCGGGGTGTCCAGCGGCAGCCCGCCCAGCCCGACCGCGTGCAGCGCGGCGGCGACCCGCCCCGGCATCTGCTCCCGGGGCAGCGCGACGTTCTCCAGGCCGAAGGCGACGTCCCGGCCGACGCTGGCGCCGACCAGCCCGGCGCCGGGCTCCTGCAGCACCAGCCCGACCCGGCCGGCCCGCTCCCCGGGCGGCCGGTCGCCGATGGTCACCTGCCCGGTCAGATCGCCGGAGCCGGTGGTCTGCAGCACCCCGGCCAGGGCCCGCAGCAGGGTGGACTTGCCGCTGCCCGAGGCCCCGGCCAGCAGCAGGCGCTGCCCGGGCGGGACGTCGAGGTCGATCCCGGGCAGCACCGGGCGGGTGCGGCCGTACGGGCGCCAGCTCAGCCCGTCGACCCGCACCCGCGCGGTGGTGGCGACGACCTCAGACAGCGCGCCGCTCCCGCTCCTCCTGGCCCGGCGGGAAGGCGCCGAGGGCGCCCCCCTTCGCCAGCGCCCGGGTGACCGCCCACCCGGCCAGCCCGGCGAGCACGGCACCGGAGACCGTCATGGTGACGAGGTAGACGAGCTTCCAGTCCATCGACCAGTCGACGTAGTAGCTGCCGAAGACCTCGTAGGCCCACTCCAGCGGGGCGCTGGCGGCGCCGGCGAGCACCGCCACGAGCGGGCCGAAGGAGCGGTAGGCCAGCAGCGCGAAGACCAGCTCGGCGCCCAGGCCCTGCAGCAGCCCGGAGACCATCACGGTCATCCCCCACGAGGTGCCGGGGACCATCGAGACGAGCGCGGCGACGAGCTCGCACAGCAGCGCCGCACCCGGTCGGCGCACCACCAGGCCGCCGACCACCCCAGCGAGGAACCAGACCCCCACGAAGAGGCCGAAGAGGGGCTGCAGGCCGAACCCCAGGGCGGAGATCGGACCGTTGTAGAGGATGCCGTAGCCCCAGTAGAGGATGCCGAAGGCGGCTCCGAGGAAGGTCACCGTCAGCAGGTCGACGGTGCGCCAGGCGGCCAGCGGACGGGTGGCCAGCACCGCCTGGGTGCTGCGGGGCGGGCGGGTGGACGTGGTGCTCATGCGACGACTCCTGCGCTATGGGTAGCTCAGGGTGGTCCCGGTCGTCGCCGACCCGCGTGGCACGGAGCGCCGACGACAGGTCCCGAGATCTCGACTGCCTACGCCGGTGCGAACCGGATCAGGTCCGAGGGTCAGCGGCTCTCGCCGCACTCTCAGCGCTCGCGCGCTCCCCTGTCGTGGTTGGTGCGGCCAGGGTAGCGCAGGGTCTGCCCGAGTCACCTCGCCCGTGCCCTCCGGTGTGGCAGAGTGCTGCCTGATCGGCGCCCGGTGCGCCGCAGACCGACGGAGGACCGCCTGCGGGCGGAGCAGAGAGGGAGACCCATGGGCAGCCTGATGTGGAAGATCCTCGGCACGGGCTCGGCGGTCGTCGCCGGCATCGTCGCCAACAAGATCATCACGGCGATCTGGACCAAGGCCGGCAGGGACGCCGAGCTCGACCCCCGGAACCCGGAGTACCCGATCGGCGAGGCCGTCGCATACGCCGCCCTGGCCGGCCTCGGCATGGGCCTGGCCCGCACCATGGCCACCCGCAAGGCCGCCCAGTTCTACCAGCGCTCGGCCGGCCACCTGCCCGAGGGCATGAAGAGCCAGTACCCCGACAACGAGGCCTGAGCCGCCGCGGCGTCTGCCGCGCTCTAGCCGGTCCGGGACAGACGCGAACCTGTCCGGGACAGACGCGAACCTGTCCGGGACAGACGCGAACCTGTCCGGGGCAGATCTGTCGATGCACCGAGCGCCCGCCTAGGGTGGTGGCCGTGCGTGCGATCACCATCCCCGAGCCGGGCGACGCCGATGCTCTCGTCGTCGCCGACGTCGACGACCCCGCCCCCGGTGCGGGGCAGGTCCTGCTGCGGACCGCGGCCGCGGGGGTGAACCGCGCCGACGTCATGCAGCGGATGGGCTTCTACCCGCCGCCGCAGGGCGCCTCGCCGCTGCCCGGTCTCGAGGTCAGCGGCACGATCAGCGCGCTCGGCGAGGGCGTCGAGGGCTGGGCGGTCGGCGACGAGGTGTGCGCGCTGCTGGACGGCGGCGGCTACGCCGAGCAGGTGCTCGCCCCGGCCGGCCAGCTGCTGCCGGTGCCCGACGGGGTCGACCTCGTCGACGCCGCCGGCCTGCCCGAGGTCGTCTGCACGGTCTGGTCCAACATCTTCCTCACCGCCAACCTCCAGCCGGGCGAGGTGCTGCTCGTCCACGGCGGCAGCTCCGGCATCGGCACCATGGCGATCCAGCTGGCGAAGGCGCTCGGCGCGACCGTCGCGGTGACCGCCGGCAGCCCGGAGAAGCTCGCGGCCTGCCGCGGGCTCGGCGCGGACATCACCATCGACTACCGCGAGCAGGACTTCGTCGAGGAGATCAAGGCGGCCACCGACGGCCGCGGCGCCGACGTCATCCTCGACAACATGGGGGCGAAGTACCTGCCCCGCAACGTCTCCGCGCTGGCCACCGCCGGTCGGCTGGTCGTCATCGGGCTCATGGGCGGGCGCACCGGCGAGCTCGACCTGGGGCGGCTGCTCAGCAAGCGCGGGGCGGTCATCGCCACCAGCCTGCGGGCCCGCCCGGCGCAGGAGAAGGCGACCATCGTCGCCGCGGTCCGCGAGCACGTCTGGCCGCTGCTGGTCGACGGCACCGTCCGCCCGGTCATCCACTCCCGGCACGCGCTCACCGACGCGGTGGCCGCGCACCAGGAGATGGAGTCCAGCGGTCACATCGGCAAGATCCTGCTCGTCCCCTGACCCTTCGGCGCGGCGGGGCGGCTGCCGGCTCGCGCGGGTCGCACCGCAGCCGTGCCGACCTGGCTCGATACCCTGCGCACGTCCGCCGCACCCCCTGACCTGACGGAGCCCCGCGTGAGTCGTCGCCCCGCCACCTGCCTCGCCGCCATCGGCCTGCTCGCCGTCACCGCCTGCACCGGCGGGTCGGGCGAGGACATCACGGACAGCGGCACCGACGGGTCGAGCAGCAGCTCGTCCTCGACCGCGGAGCCGACACCCCCCTTCGACACCGCCTCGGTGCCGATCTTCGGCGGTGAGCTGACCCAGGACGTCTCCGACGAGGAGCTGCAGGAGGCGCTGGACGACGACCGGCTGCCGCCCGGGCCGACGCACGGCACCACCTTCGAGGTGATGACGAACGCGATCACCCTGCAGGAGCCGCACGACGTCATGCTCTTCGGCGACTCGATGACCCAGCAGGGCGTCGACCCGGCCCGGCTCGGGGAGCGGCTCTCGGAGCAGGCCGGTGAGGAGGTCACCGTCTTCGACGCGGCCAGCAGCCGGGCGCGCTGGGGGATCAACAAGATGATGGTCCAGCACGCCATCAACGAGGACCGGCTGCCGAAGGTGGCCGTGGTGATGATCTCGACGCGGGCGCCGGAGAACGACGACTTCTACTCCTCGGAGATCCAGAAGACCCCCTTCTCGCACGCCGTGGAGGGCTGCGACCGGGAGATCTCGGAGCAGTGGACCGAGGCGGACGCCGAGGAGTGCCGCCGCGACGTCGACGACCTCGCCTACCGCTTCCGCGACGCCGAGGGCCGGGTGGAGCGAGCGCTCGCCGGCGAGGAGATGCCGCAGGACATCATCGTCGACGAGGACAGCCGGCTGCTCGACAACGGCTACCTCGCGCACTCGTCGGTGAGCGAGGCCAAGGCCCGGGAGACCGGGGAGAAGCGGGCCACCCGCGGCGGCGTCGGCTGGCCGCACAACGAGGAGCAGGCCACCGGCCGGTTCACCGAGATGGTGCAGATGCTCAAGGACGAGGGGGTCACCGTGATCTCGGCCGAGATCCCCTACACCCCCGGCTACCAGGACCCGCTGGAGCGCGAGTACCCCGGCTACGACGAGCGTCGGCAGACCGCCGCGGCGAACCTCGCCGACTCCGCCGGCATCGAGCACTTCCCGGTGGACGCATTCGGCGACTGGTGGGGCGACGGGTCCAGCCGTGACGAGATCCACCTCGCGCCGGAGGGCGCCGCCGACTTCGCCGACCAGCTGGTCGACGACACCCCGGGCTTCGCCGACGCGGTGACCGCCGGGCTGGAGTAGTCCCGGGCCGGTCGGTGGTCGCGGGCGGACGCCGGTCGTCGCGGCTGCCAGCGGAGGTGCGTCAGTCGCCGGCCTCGGCGGCCATCGCCCGCCCGGCGGTGCGTCCGGAGAAGATGCAGCCGCCGAGGAAGGTGCCCTCCAGCGCGCGGTAGCCGTGCACGCCGCCGCCACCGAAGCCGGCCGCCTCGCCGGCCGCGTAGAGCCCGGGCACGACCTGCCCGTCCTGGCCGAGCACCCGCGCCGAGAGGTCGGTCTCGAAGCCGCCGAGGGTCTTGCGGGTGAGGATGTGCAGCTTGACCCCGATCAGCGGGCCGTGGTCGGGGTCGGTGAGCGGCACCGGCGGGTAGGCGCGCTTGCTGATCTTGTCGCCGCGGTAGCCGCGGGCGGCGTGCATGGCCGCGACCTGGGCGTCCTTGGCGTAGGGGTTGGCCAGCTGCGAGTCACGCTGGTGCACCTGCTGGGCCACCCGGGCCGCGTCCAGCCGCGGCTCGTCGTCCTCGACCAGCCCGTTCATCTTCGCCACGAGCTCCTCGACGGTGTCCGCCTGGACGAAGTCGACGCCGTGGTCGACGAAGGCCTGCACCGCCGGGTGCATGTCGGAGAGGCTGCGCTGGCGCAGCACGTCGCGCACGCTCTTGCCGGTGAGATCGGCGTTCTGCTCCGAGCCGCTGAGGCCGAACTCCTTGCCGGCGACGCTGCGGTTGGTGACGAACCAGCTGTGGTGGTGCCCCTTCGAGCGCAGGTGGGCCAGGGTGCCGAGGGTGTCGAAGCCGGGGAAGAGGGGGGCGGGCAGCCGCTCCCCGTCGGCGTCCAGCCACATCGAGCTGGGCCCGGGCAGGATGCGGATGGCGTGCTGCGGCCAGATCGGGTCCCAGTTGGCGATGCCCTCGACGTAGTGCCACATCCGGTCGCGGTTGATCAGGCGCCCGCCGGCGGCCTCGGTGATGGCGATCATCCGGCCGTCGACGTGCTCGGGCACGCCGGTGAGCATCTTCGCCGGGGCGCCGCCGAGACGCTCCGGCCAGTTCTCCCGGACGAGGTCGTGGTTGCCGCCGATGCCGCCGGAGGCGACGAGCACCGACCCGGCCCGGAGGGTGAAGTCCCCGACCGGGTCGCGGTTGGTGGGGCGGCCGCGCTCGGCCTCGTCCTCGGCGAGGCGGGCCCCGCGGACCCCGACGACCCGACCGCCCTCGACGAGCAGCTCGTCGACCCGGTGCCGCGGCAGGTAGCGCACCAGCCCCTGCTCCCGGGCCTGCTGCACCCGGCGGACGAAGGGGGCGGCCACCCCGGGGCCGGTGCCCCAGGTGATGTGGAAGCGGGGCACCGAGTTGCCGTGCCCGTCGGCGGTCCCGTCGCCGCGCTCGGCCCAGCCGACGACCGGGAACCAGCGCATCCCCTGCTCGTGCAGCCAGGAGCGCTTCTCGCCGGCGGCGAAGTCGACGTAGGCCTCGGCCCAGCGGCGCGGCCAGTAGTCCTCGTCGCGGTCGAAGCCGGCGCTGCCCCACCAGTCGGACATCGCCAGCTCGTGGGAGTCGCGCACGCCCATCCGTCGCTGCTCGGGGCTGTCGACGAAGAACAGCCCGCCGAAGGACCAGTGCGCCTGACCGGCGAGGTTGGCCTCGGACTCCTGGTCGAGCAGCACCACGGTGCGCCCGGCGTCGGTGAGCTCGGCGGTGGCGACGAGCCCGGCGAGACCGTGCCCGACGACGATGACGTCAGCGTCCATGGGCGCACCCTACCCAGCGGTATCCCGCCCCGTCAGGGCCTCGCCACTCTCCCCAGGTCCTGGGGGGTCAGAGCGGGGCGACGTGCCAGACCGCGGCCTGGCCGACGCCCGCCTGGCAGGTCAGCCGGCGGGGGGTGGTCAGCGTGCGGGTCACCCGGCGGACGCGACGCACCCCGGCGACGTCGACGGTCACCACCCAGGCGTCCGCTCCGTCGCCGTGCTGCCCCACACCGGTGACCCCGGGCAGGGACAGCCCGGGCTCGCGCAGCACGTCGGCCACCGCCGCCTGCACCTGGGAGGTCCACGTCGACCGACCGCGCCAGAAGCCGAGGTCGGTCCGGCCGTCGAGGTGCGCGAGCAGCACCTCGGGCGCCGTGCTCCCGTCCAGCCCGCCGAACATCGATCCCTCGGGCAGGTAGGCGACGTTGGCGGCGAAGCGGTCCCCACCGAGATGGGTGGTCTCCCAGACCGCGCCGGGCAGGACGTCGTCGAGCACCGCGGCGACGACCCGGCCCTCGATGGCGCAGCAGACGTCCCGACGACCGTGCGCGCAGACCAGCACGACCGGTTCGTCCGACCGCTCGGGCGGGTCGTCGAAGCGCTCGGCCAGCGCCACCAGATCACCCGGCTCGCGCCAGGTGCCGTGGCCGACCGTCCCGGCGCGGCTGTCCACGAGCATCACCGGCTGATCCGGGTGCGGCACCCCGGCGGCGTCCTCGTGCGGCCGACGGTGCCGCCGCACCAGCTGCAGCCGAGCACCCGCGCGACCCAGCGCCGCCATCAGCGGCTCGGCGACCTCGACGAGACCGGCCGCGGCCTGAGGCTGGCGCGGCCAGGGGCCGGGATGCCCCACGAGGAACCACCGTGGCGCGGGCACCGCGGTGCCGACCCGCTGGTCGGCCCGCTCCCGGGCCGCCAGCGAGCAGCGCCAGCGGCCGTGCTCGTCGAATCCGTGCTGCTCGATCACCCGGGCTCCTCATCCAGCGCCTCGGCGTCCGTCGCCGGCAGCTCGGGCACGGCGACCCCCGCCAGCACCAGCCCACGGGCCAGCTCCTCGCCGAGGTCACCGACCCGGGCCGAGCCCTCGGTCAGCAGCGCGGCCACCCGGTCCGCCTCGGCCGCGCCCACCGGGTGCCGACCGGTCCGCCCGATCAGCACCTGGCCGGACCCGTTGGGCACCAACCGGGCCCGGACGTGCTCGCGCAGCACCAGCCGGCTGTCCTCGTGCCACCCGGCGAGCGCGCCGGCGGTCGCCACCGGGGCCACCGGCGCGGGGGTGTGGCTGCGGTCCTGCCGCCCACCGAGATCGGCCGCCACCTGGGCCACCGAGACCTCGGCGAGCGCGGCGGTCATCGCGGCCCGCACCGCCTCGACGTCGTCGGCCAGGGCATCGGCGGAGCCGATGTCGGCGCCCAGCGGCAGCGACGCGCGCTGCTGCGGGTCCTCGGCGAGCGCCCTGGTGACCGCGGCGAGCAGCGCGTCGGCGACGTGCCCGCGGTGCCAGGTGTGCACCCCGATGGTCACGTGGGCGCTGGTCTCCCCCTTCGCCGTCGCGGCGTGCAGCCACCCCCGGGGCAGGTAGAGCACGTCACCGGGCCGCATGGTGATGTCCAGGTGCGGCTCGCCGGCGGCCCGGTCGGCCACCGCACCGCGCCGCTGGTCCCACGGCTGGTCCCGCAACGGGTGCTCGTGCACCGGTGCGTGGATCCGCCAGGTCTTCTCCCCCGCGGTCTGCAGCACGAAGACGTCGTGCACGTCGTAGTGCGCGGAGAAGCCGGTGCTCTGCGGCGGGGTGACGTAGGCGTTGACCTGCACCGGGTGCCCGAGGTCGGCGGTGAGGTCCTGGGCCAGGGTGATCAGCGGCTCGTGGGTGCGGTGCAGCCCCTGCAGCACGATCGTCGAGCCCTCGGCGAAGAGCCGGGTCAGCGCGGTGTCGTCGAGCTGGTCGGTGACCCCGGCACCGACCCCGCCGCCGCGGGTGAAGTCGGCGTCCGGCCGGGTGACCCCGTTCCGGGCGACCCGGAGGAAGGGGGTGCGCACCCCCTGCACCGAGAGCAGCCGGTCCACCGCGGCGAGGCTGAGCAGGTCCTGGCCGTCGTCGCCGCCGCGCGCGGCTGCCGGGACGTGCCGGGGCTCGCGGCCCCAGTGCTGCGCGGCGAAGGTGGCCGGGTCGAGGTCGACCAGGCGGCGCAGGCCGGTGCGCGCGGCGGCAGGCGGCTGGGTCACGGACGAGACGGCCACGACGGCTCCCTTCGGGCGGTGGGGTGCCGGCACGAGGTGCCGGACGCACCTCCCTTCATACCCGAGCCGACGGCCACCGCACGGACCGGGCTCGTTGCACCCCGGTCGTCGGGCCGGGCGGCGCCCCGCCCGACGGGGCCAGGACGTGACCTGAACCGCGATTCGGACAGGAGTCGTGCACCCCGGTGAGCGAGGGCTTAGGGTCGCGACATGGCCCAGTCCAGCACCCCCGCGACGGATCGCGACCTCGACCTCGTCCTCGTCGGAGCCACCGGCTTCGTCGGGCGGCTGACCGCCCAGCATCTCCAGGCCGCAGCGCCGAAGGGGGTGCGGATCGCCCTCGCCGGACGTTCCCGGGAGAAGCTGGACGCGCTCGCCGCCGAGATCGGTGGTCGCGCCACCGACTGGGAGCGCATCGTCATCGACGTCTCCGACCCGGCCGCCTGCGCCGACCTCGCCGCCCGGACCACGGTGGTGGTCACCACGGTCGGCCCGTACGTCCGCTACGGCCACGAGCTGGTCAAGGCCTGCGCCGTCGCCGGCACCCACTACGCCGACCTCACCGGGGAGACCCTCTTCGTCCGGGAGACCGCCGAGGGGCTGCACGAGGTGGCCCGCGCCTCGGGCGCGCGGATCGTCAACTCCTGCGGCTTCGACTCCGTCCCCTCCGACCTCGGTGTCTGGCTCACCGCCGAGCAGGCCCGCAGCGACGGTGCCGGCGAGCTGACCGAGACCACCCTCTACGTGCGCTCGCTGCGCGGCGGCCTCTCCGGCGGCACCATCGACTCGATGCGCGAGCAGGCCAAGGCCACCCGGGCGAGCGCCGGGGCGCGCAAGGTGGTCGCCGACCCCTACGGCCTCAGCCCGGACCGGGCCAACGAGCCCACCTCGCAGGAGCGCGAGGACCGGCCGGAGCCGCAGCCGGACGAGGGGTCCTCGCTGCTCGGGACGGTGCGCTCGGTGGCCGGCAAGGTCGCCTCGGCGCTGCCGGTGGGCCGGGACGAGACCGGCCGGTGGACCGGACCCTTCGTCATGGCCAGCTACAACACCCGGGTCGTGCGGCGCAGCAACGCCCTGCTGGGGTGGGCGTACGGGCGCGGCTTCCGCTACCAGGAGGTCACCGACTTCGGCGACTCGTGGACGGCGCCGCTCAAGGCGGGCGGGATGACCGCCGGGCTGCTCGGGCTCATGGCCGGGATGTCCACCGGGCCCACCCGCGCCGTGCTCGACAAGGTCCTCCCGGAGCCGGGCGAGGGCCCGAGCGAGGAGACCCAGCGCACCGGCCGCTTCCGGCTCGAGGTCGTCGCCGGCACCACGAGCGGCGCCACATACCGCACCACGGTCGCGGCGAAGAAGGACCCCGGCTACAGCGGCACCGCGGTCATGCTCGGGCAGGCCGGGCTGTGCCTGGCGCTGGACGAGCTGAGCAGCGAGGGCGGGGTGATCACCCCGGCGGTGGCCATGGCGCTGCCGCTGACCGAGCGTCTGCGCGCCCAGGACTTCACCCTGGAGACCACCCGGGACGACTGAGCCGGGGCCCGCTCAGGCCTCCATGTCCGGGATGTCGCCCTGCGGCTCCGGCACCGGGGCGTCGACGTCCGGGACGAGGATGTCCCGGTGCCAGGACTCGGTGCGGTAGGAGAGCTCCCAGCCGAGCGCGCGGTAGAGGCCGTCGGCGCCGGTGGGGCTGTCCGCGTCCACCTCGAGGGTGACCCGGTCGTGGCCGCGGCGGGCGGCGTCGGCGATCACCGCGTGCAGCAGCGACTTGGCGACACCGCGGCCACGGGCCAGCCGGTGCACCCCGATGTACTCGACGTAGCTGCCGCGGCGACCCTGCTCGTCCGGGGCGGTGATGGTCGCCGCGAGCGCGCCGCCGGGCACGTCCTCACCGTCGATCTCGACGGTGGCGATCCACCACAGGTCCCAGCGGTGCCCCGGGTCCTCCCGCAGCCGGTGCAGGAACTCGGGGAAGGACTCGCGGTAGGAGTTGAAGTGGTCGGCGAAGGAGTCCTCGAGCATCCGGTGCACGGTCTGCAGGTCGGCGGCCACCGGGGAGCGGTCGGCGTGGCGGGCCACCGGACGGACCTGGACGCCCTCCCGCAGGTTCGCCTCGAGCAGCCCGTCGTCGGCCGGGATGACCGGGCGGGTCATCTGCAGCCAGGTGCGCACGTGCGAGTAGCCGGCCGCCTCGAGGTGCCGACGGCCGCGGCCGTCGGCCTCGTGCAGCGAGGCGTCCAGCTGGGTGCCGCCGAGCCCGCGCCCCCTGGCGATGCGCTGGGCGACGCTCTCCTCCCAGGCGTAGACCGAGCGGGCGACCTCGGTGTCGGTGGCGTCCTCGAGGTCGGGGTCGATGGTCATCTCGAGCATGGTCCGGCCGGCCGCCCGGTCGTGCACCCGGGCCCACACCCGGACGCGCCCCGCCGGGTCGCGCAGCAGCACCTGACGGCGGGTCCACGAGCCGCGGCCGACGCTCTCGCTGACGATCGCCTCGCGCTGCACGAGGGAGGAGCCGGTGATCGCCTGCTTGTCGACGGCGACCAGCGCGATGAGCTCCTCGACGTCGGCCTCGGTGGGCGTGGCGGCGGTCCACCCGTCGGGCAGTCGCTCGGGCATCTGCGGCAGGAAGGGGTTGGTCACGGGAGCCATTGTCTCGCACCCGGGGTCGGCGGTGCCGTCGAGCCCGCCGCCCGGCGGACGAGTCCGCAGGTCAGCGGGCGGATCGGCGGGGCGACGGCCCGGGTCAGCGGCCGAGGCGGCCGGGGTCAGCGGCCGAGGCGGGCGGGGCGCTCCTGGTACTCGGGCGTCGTGCGAGCCATCGCCGCGCGGCGGGCCCGGCCGGTGTTCTCCGCGCCGAGCAGGCGCAGCTGCTCGGCGCGCTCCCGGGCGAAGGTGCGTCGCGGTCCGGCGGTCCAGGTCTGCTCGAAGAGCCGCTTGGTCGCGGCGAGCGCGTCCGGGCTGCGGCCGAGCAGCTGCTCGGCCAGCCCCTGGGCGCGCGCCAGCGGGTCGGCGGCCACCTCGGTGGACAGACCGAGCCGGGCTGCCTCCTCGCCGGAGATCGTCTCGGCGGTCATCGACAGCTTCTTGGCGACGTCGATGCCGACGAGCTGGGAGAGGGCCTGCACGCCGGACATGTCGGGTACCAGCCCCCACTTCCCCTCCAGCACAGACCAGGTGGCGTCCGGCGCGGTGATCCGCAGGTCGGCGCCGAGGGCGATCTGCAGGCCGCCGCCGAAGCAGTGGCCCTGCACCGCGGCGATCACCGGGACCGGGATGCGGCGGACGGCCCAGCAGGCCTCCTGGAAGGTGTTCGTGCCGCGCCAGGGTCGGGGGACGAAGCGGCGCATCACCCCGGCCCGGTCGGGCATGACCTGCTGGAAGTCGAGCCCGGCGCAGAAGGAGTCGCCCTCGCCGGCCAGGATCACGGCCCGCAGGCTGCGGTCCCGGGCGAGGCCGTGGGCGGCGGCGACGAGGTCGTCGAGCATGTCCAGGGTGAGCCCGTTGAGCTTCTCCGGGCGGGCCAGGCGGAGGTGGGCGATCCCACCGTCGCGGGTCAGGGTGATGTGTCCGGTCATGATGTCGCGCCCGGTCGGGCTCAGAGCTCCTCGAGGAAGGCGGTGAGGTGCTCGGACGCGGCCTGCGCCTCACCGTCGGGCATGGTCAGCAGGACGACCTGGCCGTCCTGCTCCTGGGCGCACATGGTCGCCGTGGACAGGGTGCCGCAGTAGGCGTCGCCGACCTGCTCGCTGTCGTCCCACAGGCTCTCGTAGCTCTGCGCGGTGACGCCCATGCCCTCGGTGACGACCACGCTGAGCACCTGGTCGCCCTTGGTGTAGGCGGCCGCGCTCTGGCCGTCGGGGTTGTCGGTGGGCTCGTAGTCCGCCTTCGTCCAGCCGTCGAAGGACTCGGGGAAGGTGACGTCGACGCTGGTCGCCGGGGAGCTGGAGGTCGAGCTGCCGGAGCTGGTGGTGGCCGAGCCGTCGCTGCTCGGGCTGCTGGTGCTCGAGCCGTCGCCGGTGCTGTCGCTGCTGGAGCCCTCGCCGCTGCTCTCCTGGGTCTCGGCGCTGGTGGTCGAGGACGCGGTGCCCTCCTCGTCGTCGTCCCCGCCGAGCAGGAAGAAGGCGCCGACCCCGATCACCGCGAGCACGAGGACCAGGCCGCCGACGAGCGCGACGACCAGGCCGGTGCGGCTCTTCTTGGGGCCCTGGTCGGCCGGGGTCTGACCGCCTGCGTGCTGCCCGCCTGGGTCACCGGCGGGCTGGCTGGAGCCGGTCGACTGGTGCTGCGGCGGCTGGGTGGGGTGCTCGCCCTGCGGCGGCTGGGTCTGGAACCCGTCGCTGTCGCCGGGCGGGGGCGGGACGTTCGGGCCACCAGGAGGTGTCGACATGCCCTGATGATCCCACACGCTCCCCCACCCCCCACCGCCGCATTTGCCCGGGCAGCTGCGCCCCTTCACCGAAACTGCCCGGGCAGTTGCGTAGGGGTGCGTAATTTGCCCGGGCAGTTGCGCAGGGGTGCGTAATTTGCCCGGGCAGTTGCGCAGCGCGTCCGTATTTTGCCCGGGCAGTTGCGCAGGGGTCCGTGATTTGCCCGGGCAGTTGCGCAAGGAGGGGCAGAGCTCGTCTGGGGGAAGGGGCCGGGAGGAGAGCAAGCGGGGGCGGAGCCCCCTGCCGGCTCCGCCCCCGCTGATGAGGTCCCCCTGCGACCTCGGGGACCAACCTAGGCAGCCCCGGGCCCGGGATCGATGGGGAGAACTACCCATGCCGACGGGGGCAGCCCCCATGGCGGCTCGACGGTCAGCCCGCCTCGGCCGCCTGCCGCACCTGCTGCAGGGTGCGCTCCATGCCCGCCGCCATCTCGTCCTCGAAGGTGGAGACCCCGCCGAGCACCTTGTCCTGCAGGGTCAGCGAGATGTCGGTGAGTCCGTCCGGGGCCTCGCGCCGGTGGGTCAGCCGGGTCCCGGTCGCGGTGGGCTCGAGGACGAAGGTCCACAGAGCCCCGTTCTCCTTGACCCGGTAGGTGTACTCCCGCGGCGGGTCGAAGCGGACCACCTTCGCCCGGGTCGGCCAGACGACGAGGCCGCGCCGGTTGAGGTTGACGGTGCGGGTGCCCTCCCCGACCGGCGCGGTGCCGCGCACCACCGTGCGGATCACCTGGTCGGAGAAACCACCCATCGCCCGCGGGTCGGCGATCACCGCCCACACCCGCTCGGGCGGCGCGGCGATCTCGGTGCTGGCCTCGATCAGCGGACGGTGGGTCTGCGAGTCACTCATGTGACCCGAGAGTAGTCACCCGGGCAGCCGCCCGCAGCCGGGACGCGGGGTCGCCAGGATCTCGCTGCCGGGCCCCCGTGACGACGGTCAGGAGCGGGCCGCCGCAGGCACCTCGTCCGTGGAGGCGCCGTCCGTGGCCGTCTCGTCTTCGTCGACGTCGTCGGCCTCCTCCGCCGTCGCACGGTCCTCGTCGGGCCAGGCGAGCGAGGCGCCCTCGGCGTCCACCTTCGGCACCCAGGAGAGCCACTTCGGGAAGGCCCAGGCCCACTCGCCCATGAGGTGCATCAGCGCCGGGATGAGCGTCATCCGGACGAGGAAGGCGTCCACGAGCACGCCCACCGCCAGGCCGAAGCCGATCGGCCGGATCATCGTCAGGTGGGCGAAGATGAACCCGGCGAAGACCGAGGTCATGATGATCGCCGCCGCCGCGACGACGTTGGCGCCGTGCCCGAAGCCGGTGCGCACCGCCGAGCGGGCGCTCTCCCCGTGGGTGTGCGCCTCCTTCATCCCGGAGACGAGGAACATCTGGTAGTCCATCGCCAGCCCGAAGAGGACCCCGATGAGCATGATCGGCATGAAGCTGAGCACCGGCCCGGGGGTGTCCACGGCGAAGATCCCGCCGAGCCAGCCCCACTGGTAGACCGCGACGGTGGCGCCGAAGCTCACCGCGACCGAGAGCAGGAAGCCGAGGGTCGCGGTCAGCGGGACGAGGATCGAGCGGAAGACGATGGTCAGCAGCAGCAGGGAGAGCCCGACGACGATGCCCAGGTAGGGCGGCAGCGCGTCGGAGAGCTGCTGGGAGATCTCGATATTCGCCACGGTCTGCCCGGTGAAGCCCATCTCGGCACCGGTGGCCCGCTCGATCGCCGGCCCGGTGGCCTGCAGCTCGCGCACGGTGGTCACCGTGTCCTCCTCGGCAGGTCCCGTCTCCGGGATCACCTGGAAGGCGAGGGTGCGCCGGTCCTCGCTCACCCCGAAGGGGACGACCGAGGCCACGCCGTCGACATAGCTCATCTCGTTGCCGACGAGGGCCTGCTCGTGGGTGACCTCGTCCTCGGCGACCGGGTCGGCGAAGCTGGCCACCGCGATGACCGGTCCGTTGGTGCCGGCGCCGAACTTCTCGCCCGCCTCGACGTAGGCGGCGTGGGCGGTGCTGTCGACCGGCTCGCTGCCGCCGTCCGGCAGGCCGAGCCGGATCGACAGCGCGGGCACTGCCAGCACCCCGCACAGCAGGACCACCCCGACGGCGACGAGGGCCGGGCGGCGGGTGACCGCCGCGACGTAGCCGGTGCCGTGCTCCTCGCCGTCCTCGTCGAGCTCGGCGCCGGGGTCGGGCACGCCCGGGGTGCTGAAGCCGGCCCGACGCCAGGCACGCCGGGAGAGCACCCGGGTGCCGACGAGGTGCAGCAGCGCCGGGGTGAGGGTCAGCGCCACGACCACGGCGACGGCGACGGTCACCGCGGCGACCAGACCCATCTGCCCCAGCAGCGGGATCCCGGTGACGAGCAGCGCCACCAGGGCGATGACCACCGTCGTGCCGGCGATCGTCACCGCGCTGCCGGAGGTGCCGACGGCGTGCGCGATCGACTCCTGCATCGGCCGGCCGGCGAGCAGCTGGGTGCGGTGCCGGTTGACGATGAAGAGGGCGTAGTCGATGCCCACGGCCAGCCCGAGCATGAGCGCCAGCGAGGGCGTGAGCGAGTGCATGTCGAAGAACTGGGTGGCGGCCAGGGCGGCCAGCAGGCCGGTGCCGACGCCGACGAGCGCGCCGGCCAGCGGCAGCCCGGCGGCGACGATGCTGCCGAGGGCGATGAGCAGGACGAGCGCGGCGATCATCACGCCGACCGCCTCGCCCGGGCCGAGCAGGCTGTTCTCCTGGGTGATGTCGACGCTGTACTCGGCGGTGACGCCGGCGTCCTCGAGCTGCTCGCCGATCTCCGGGATGGCCTCCTTGACCTCCGGGTCGACCGACTGGGCGTCGGTGGTGAACTGCACCTGGGCGAGGGCGTAGCCGTCGTCGGTGACGAAGCGGGTGTCGCCGAGCATCTGCTGGGCGGTGAGCCCGTCCTGGTAGTCGTCCTCGGCCGAGGCCAGCGCCCGGTCGCTGGTGGCCCACTGGCCGTAGCCGATCGCGACCTGCAGCCGGCCCTGCTCGACCTGGCGGATGATGTCGGCCTTCGTCGGGTCGGAGTCGGGGGTGTCGGCCAGCCGCCGCAGCCACTCCTCGCCCTGGGCGAGCTGCCCCTGCCCCTCGGAGAGCTGGCTCCAGCCGTCGTCGAGCTGGGTCTGGGCGTCGTCGATCTGCTCGCCACCCTCGCTGACCTGGGTGGTGGTGTCGTCCAGCTGCTGCTGGTTGGTGAAGGGGTCCTGCACCGCGCGGACCTCGGAGAGCTCCTCCCACTCGCCGAAGACGTCCCGGATCGCGTCACGCTGCTCGGCGGTGAACTCGTCGGAGTCGCTCTTCAGCACGACCGTGCCGAAGCCTCCGGAGGCCTCTGGCACCTCGGTCTGCAGATCGTCCAGGACCCGCTCGAAGTCGCTGCCGGGGATGCTGATCTCGTTCGACAGCGGCTGGCTGAAGGCGCCGGCCAGGGCGCCGAGGGCCACCAGCAGCGCCACCCAGCCCGCGACCACGCGCCAGGCGTGGTGGGCGCACCAGCGCCCGATGGAGTGCAGCAGGCTGGCCATCGCGGTCCTCGTCAGGGTTGTCGGTCGGTGGTTCTCGGTCGGTGCCGAAGGTGGGGTCCCGGCGTCGTGCGGTCCACGATGCCGCTCCCGCGGCGCTCGCGTGCGTCGAGGACGCCCACGATCTTGACATCGACCGAAGTCACTACAAATGTAGAAGACTGCCGCGCGACCGTCAAGACACGCCACCGCCGGCCCCTGACCCGACCCCGCGGCGTCGAGCAGGTGCACCCCCGACCGCCGTGAGAGACTGGACGGTCGGCCCGAGCGGGCCGTTCCCGTCGCGTCATCCCCCCTTCTCCCGCCAGATCACCTCCGACAGAACGAGGATCCTCGCCGTGCCCTCCCCTGCCCGCACCCCGTCGCCCAGCCTGGCGGTGGTCCCGCTGATCCTCGGCGGCTTCGGCATCGGCACCACCGAGTTCGTCACGATGGGCCTGCTGCCGGAGATCGCCGAGGGCATCGACGTGACCATCCCGCAGGCGGGGCACACCGTCTCCGCCTACGCGCTCGGGGTCGTCGTCGGGGCGCCGGCGATCGCCCTGCTCGGTGCCCGGCTGCCGCGGCGGGCGGTGCTGGTGACGCTCATGCTCGTCTTCGCGCTCGGCAACGCGGCCAGCGCCCTCGCGCCGAGCTACGGCTGGCTGGTCGCCGACCGCTTCGTCTCCGGGCTCCCGCACGGCGCCTTCTTCGGCGTCGCCTCGATCGTCGCCCACGACCTCGCCCGGCCCGGGCTCGGTGGGCGGGCGGTCGCCCGGGTGATGCTCGGCATCCCCTTCGCCAACGTCCTCGGGGTGCCGGTGGCCACGGCGATCGGTCAGCAGGCCGGCTGGCGGGCGGCCTACGCGGCGATCGCCGTCATCGGGGTGCTCACCGCGATCGGGGTGGCCCTGCTCGTGCCGCACCAGCCGGCCGACCGCGAGGCCAGCCCACGCCGCGAGCTGGGGGCGCTGGCCGACGCGCAGGTGTGGCTGACGCTGGCCGTGGGCGCGATCGGCTTCGGCGGGACCTTCGCGATGTACTCCTACATCTCGCCGATCCTGCAGAACCAGACCGGGCTGCCGTCCGACGCGGTGCCGATCTACCTGCTCATCTACGGCGTCGGCGGGGTCGTCGGCACGCTGCTGGGCGGGCGGCTCGTGGACGTCTCGGTGATGCGGGCGCTGCTCGGCTCGTGCCTGGCCTGCGGGCTGCTGCTGGCCGGCTTCGCGGTCGCGGCGGACAGCGCGATCCCGGCGGCGATCGGGATCTTCCTGCTGTGCGCGGCGATCTCGGTCTTCGTCCTCGCGCTGCAGCTGCGGCTGATGAGCGTCGCCGGCTCGGCCCGCACCCTCGGCGCCGCCGGCAACCACGCCGCGCTGAACATCGCCAACGCCCTCGGCGCGTGGCTCGGCGGTCTGGTGCTCGCCGCCGGCTGGGGCTGGCAGGCCCCCTCGCTCGTCGGCGCGGCGCTCTCGGCCGCCGGGCTGGTGCTGCTGCTCGCCTCGGTCGCCCTGGACCGGCGCCGTGCCAGGGTGGCGGCATGAGCACCGTGCGCCCGGCCACCCCCGACGACCTGCCGGAGATCCTCCGGCTCATCACCGAGCTCGCCGTCTACGAGCGCGAGCCGGACGCGGTCGAGGGTGGGGTGCCCGAGCTGGCCGCGATCCTCTTCCCGGACGAGGGGTCACCGACCGCCTTCTGCCACGTCGCCGAGGTCGAGGTCGGTGCGGGCGAAGGGGGCAGCACAAGGGTGGTCGGCATCGCCCTCTGGTACCTCACCTTCTCCACCTGGCAGGTCCGCAACGGCATCTGGCTCGAGGACCTCTACGTCGAGGAGGCCCACCGCGGCAGCGGGCTCGGGGTGGCGCTGCTGCGGACGCTCGCGGACACCTGCGTCCAGCGCGGCTACGGCCGGCTGGAGTGGTGCGTGCTGCGCTGGAACGAGCCGTCGATCCGCTTCTACGAGTCGGTGGGCGCGCGGCCGCAGAGTGAGTGGGAGACGTACCGGTTGACCGGGGATGCGCTGGCCGCCTTCGCCGGGACCGCCACCGGGTGAGATCGGGCCCGGCCTGACCTCCCGGCCACGGGCACCTGACGGCATGATGGGCACACCGTCGACGAGGAGGGTCCCCATGGCCAGGTACGTGTACAAGTTCAGCGAGGGCGACCGGGACCAGCGTGACCTGCTCGGCGGGAAGGGCGCCAACCTCGCCGAGATGGTCAAGCTCGGCCTGCCGGTGCCGCCCGGCTTCACCATCACCACCGACGCCTGCCGGGCCTACCTCACCGAGGGCAAGGTGCCGCCGGAGGTGAGGGTCGAGGTGACCCGGCGGCTGCGTGACATCGAGGACGAGATCGGCCGCACCCTCGGCGACAGCGAGGAGCCGCTGCTGCTGTCGGTCCGCTCCGGGGCGAAGTTCTCGATGCCCGGGATGATGGAGACCGTGCTCAACGTCGGCCTCAACGACGACACCGTGCACTCCCTCGCCGAGTTCGCTGACGACGAGCGTTTCGCCTGGGACTCCTACCGGCGGCTGATCCAGATGTTCGGCAAGACCGTGCTCGACATCGACGGCGAGCGCTTCTCCGAGGCCCTGGAGGCCCGCAAGGCCGCGGCCGGGGTGCGCAGCGACGTCGAGCTCGACGCCGAGCAGCTCAAGGCCCTGGTCAAGGAGTACAAGGAGCTCGTCGAGACCGAGACCGGCTCCCCCTTCCCGCAGACCCCGCGCAAGCAGGTGGACATGGCCATCGAGGCCGTCTTCCGCAGCTGGAACACCGAGCGGGCCGTGCTCTACCGCCGCCGTGAACGCATCCCGGACGAGCTCGGCACCGCGGTCAACGTGCAGGCGATGGTCTTCGGCAACCTCGGCGAGACCTCCGGGACCGGGGTGTGCTTCACCCGCGACCCCTCCTCCGGCCACTCCGGCGTCTACGGCGACTACCTGCCCAACGCGCAGGGCGAGGACGTCGTCGCCGGCATCCGCAACACCCTGGCGCTGGCCGACCTCAAGGACCGCGACCGCGGCGCCTACCGCGAGCTGCGCACCGCGATGCGCCGGCTGGAGACCCACTACCGCGACCTGTGCGACATCGAGTTCACCATCGAGCACGGCAAGCTGTGGATGCTGCAGACCCGGGTCGGCAAGCGCACCGCGGCGGCCGCCTTCCGGGTGGCCACCCAGCTCGTCGACGAGCAGCTCATCACCATGGACGAGGCCCTGGAGCGGGTCAGCGGCGAGCAGCTCGGCCAGCTGCTCTTCCCCCAGTTCGACAAGGACGCCGCCCGCCAGCGGCTGGCCACCGGGATGGGCGCCTCCCCCGGCGCCGCGGTCGGCGAGGTGGTCTTCGACAACGCCTCCGCCCAGGCCCGCAAGGAGGCCGGCGCCGACGTCGTGCTCGTCCGCCGGGAGACCTCGCCGGAGGACCTTCCCGGCATGGTCGCCGCCGTCGGCGTGCTCACCGCCCGCGGCGGCAAGACCAGCCACGCCGCCGTCGTCGCCCGCGGCATGGGCATGTGCGCCGTCGTCGGCGCCGAGGACCTCCAGATCGACGTCGCCGCCAAGACCATCACCGTCGGCGAAACCACCCTCGGCGAGGGCGACACGATCTCCATCGACGGCAAGACCGGCGAGATCTACGTCGGCGCCGTCGACGTCATCGACTCCCCGGTGATGACCTACATCGCCGAAGGGGTGGAGGCCGCCCGGGCCAAGGCCGAGGACGACGACACCCGTGACCTCGTCGACGCGGTGCACCGCATGCTGGAGCACGCCGACGAGCGGCGCCGGCTGCGGGTGCGCACCAACGCCGACACCGGTGAGGACGCCCAGCGCGCCCGGGACCGCGGCGCCGAGGGGATCGGCCTGTGCCGCACCGAGCACCAGTTCCTCGGCGAGCGCCGCGAGTACATCGAGCGGGTCATCCTCGCCGAGTCCGACGAGGCCCGGGAGACCGCGATGGCCGAGCTGCTGCCGCTGCAGCGGGCCGACTTCGTCGAGCTGCTCGAGGTGATGGACGGGCTGCCGACGACGATCCGGCTCATCGACCCGCCGCTGCACGAGTTCCTGCCCGACCTCACCGAGCTGTCGGTGCGGGTGGCCCTGGCGCAGGAGCGCGGCGAGAGCGGCCCGGAGGTCGAGCGCGACATCACCCTGCTGGAGGCGGTGCGGCACACCCACGAGCAGAACCCGATGCTCGGCCTGCGCGGGGTGCGCCTCGGGCTGAAGTACCCCGGCCTCTTCGCGCTGCAGATCCGGGCGATCGCCGAGGCGGTCGTCGAGCTGCGCGGCCAGGGCAAGGACCCGCAGCCGGAGATCATGGTGCCGCTCGTCGGATCCCGCCGGGAGATGCACCTGGTGCGCGAGCAGGCGAAGGAGATCCTCGCCGAGGTCGCCGAGTCCTCCGGGCAGCGGCTCGACCTGCCGATCGGCTGCATGATCGAGCTGCCGCGGGCGGCGCTGACCGCAGACCGGATCGCGCACGAGGCCGACTTCTTCTCCTTCGGCACCAACGACCTCACCCAGACCACCTGGGGCTTCTCCCGCGACGACGTCGAGACCGAGTTCTTCGCGGCGTACCTGGAGAACGGGGTGCTGACGATCTCCCCCTTCGAGACGCTCGACGCGCTCGGCGTCGGCGAGCTCGTCCGGCAGGGGGTCGAGGGCGGCCGGGCCACCGCGACCGGGCTGAAGACCGGGGTCTGCGGCGAGCACGGCGGCGACCCCGAGTCGATCCACTTCTTCCACGACGTCGGCCTCGACTACGTCAGCTGCTCCCCCTTCCGGGTGCCGGTGGCGCGGCTGGAGGCCGGGCGCGCGGCGGTGACCACGGACGACGTCGGGACCCGCTGACCCCCTCTCCCCTCGCCGGCCACCGACGGAACTGCTGCTGGCTGCAGTTTCGTGACCCAGCAGCACCTCGATCTGCTGCTGGCTCATCGAACTGGTGCTGGCAGCAGTTTCGCTGGACCAGCCGCTGCCGCTGCCACAGCGGCAGTCGACTCCGCCCGCCCTCCCCCGCAACTGCCCGGGCAATTCACGTCCCGACGTGTGAGCTGCCCGGGCAGTTGCGGCCTGGGCGTGCGAATTGCCCGGGCAGTTGCGGCCTGGGCGTGTGATTTGCCCGGGCAGTTGCGGCCTGGGCGTGTGATTTGCCCGGGCAGTTGCGGCCTGGGCGTGTGAATTGCCCGGGCAGCTGCGGAGGTCGGGGTCGGCTCAGGGGCGGCGCAGGGTGAGGTGGGCGACGTCGAGGTAGCCGCTGGCGAAGCCGGCCTGGCAGTAGGCGAGGTAGAACTCCCACATCCGGCGGAACTCCTCGTCGAAGCCGTGCGCGGCGATCTCCGGCCAGCGGGCGAGGAAGGTCTCCCGCCAGCGCCGCAGCGTCTCGGCGTAGTGCGGGCCGAAGGTCGCCGTCTCGCGCACCCGCAGCGTGGTGTGCCCGGCGGCGACGTCGCGGATCGCCTGCCAGGAGGGGATGAGCCCGCCGGGGAAGATGTGCTTCTGGATCCAGCCGAAGGAGTTGCGGGTGGCCTGGTAGCGCTCGTGCGCCATGAGGATGGCCTGGATGACGACCGTCCCGCCCTCGGCGAGCCGCTGGTCGAGGGTGGCGAAGTAGGTCGGCCAGTACTCCTCCCCGACGGCCTCGATCATCTCCACCGAGACGATCGCGTTGTAGCGCCCGGTCGCCTCGCGATAGTCCTCGATCCGCACGTCGACGCGCTCGCTGAGCCCGGCGGCGTCGATCCGCTCCCGGGCCAGGCTGGCCTGCTCCTGGGAGAGGGTCACGCTGGTGACCTGCGCGCCGCGCTCGGCGGCGGCGATCGCCAGGGTCCCCCAGCCGGTGCCGATCTCCAGCACCTGGCTGCCCTCGCCGACCGAGGCGAGGTCGAGGACCCGCTCCACCTTGTGCCGCTGGGCGCTCTCCAGGCTCTGCCCGGACCAGTCGGACCCCTCGTCGAAGAGGGCGCTGGAGTACATCAGGCTCGGGTCGAGGAAGCGCTCGAAGAGCTCGTTGGACAGGTCGTAGTGCGCCTCGATGTTGCGCCGCGAGCCGAGCAGGGTGTTGCGCTGGCTGGCCGGGATGGCCCGCTCGACGAGGATCCGGGCCTTGCGCAGCAGCGGCGGGACCGCGGTGGTCATCCGCTCGGCGAAGGGGTGCAGCACGTCGGCCAGGTCGTGGCCGGGGGCCGGGCGCCACTCGCCGGCCATGTAGGACTCGCCGATCCCGATCTTCGGGTGGTGGGCCAGCCGCTCGAAGGCGGCCACTGGCTCGAGGATCTCGATGGTCGGCAGGCTCGGGTCGTCGGTGCCGAGCGCGCGGCCGTCCGGGAGGGTGACCCGGACCGGGACGCGGGCCAGCACCCGGCGCAGCACCGCCTCGGCGAGATAGCGGCGCAGGCACCAGCGCTGCAGGTGGGGTCGGCGCAGGCAGAGCGGTTCGCTGATGGTCGTCATCGCACGGAGTCCTCGGGGTGGTGGGGTCGTGGGCGGACGGGCAGGCGGCGCAGCCACAGCCACACCCCGTGCGCGCGGATGAGCGCCGAGGTGCGGTAGGAGCCGCCGGGCTGGCGGACCAGCGTGGCCAGCACCCGGCGCGGGGTGACCGCGTGGGGCCGGCCGGTGACGGTGGCCGTGAAGAGGGGTTCGGTGCTCGGGGCGGAGCGGATGGCCCCGCCCGCGGGGTCGCGGTCGAGGTCCTCCGGGGTGCCGACCGGGTCACCGGAGGTGGGGGCCGGGTCGCCGGAGGTGGCGGCCGGGTCGTCGTAGGTGGGGGCCGGGTCGCCGTAGGTGGGGGCCGGGTCGCCGGTGTGCAGCGCGATCGAGACGGTGACCCGCTCCGGGGTCAGCGACGTGCGGATCTCGTAGCGACCCTCGACGTCGTTGAAGGGCGAGACGTAGAACTCCTTGTCCTGGCTCGAGCGCCCCTGCGCGTCGGGCCGCAGCAGGTAGGCGTGCCGCTCGCCGTAGGTGTTGTGCACCTCGGCGACCACCGCGACCACCTGCCGGCCACCCCCTTCGCCGTCCTCGTCCCCCTCCCCTGCAGACCCACCTACCACGCAGTAAGTGCTGTGATCACGACACTTACTGCGTGGTAGCTCGGTGCTCTGCGGGGGCTGTGGGTGCTGAAGGGGGTTGTGCGGGGGTGCGGGGTCGCGGAGGACCCACCAGACGCTGAGCGGGTTGAAGGCGTAGCCGGCCACCCGGGGCTGGGCGAGCAGCAGCACCTGGTCCTCGGGGGCGAGCTCGACCCCGCGCCGGTGCAGCCAGCGCTCCAGGTCACCGCGCAGCCCGCCGCCGAGCCGGCCGGCGTCGAGGTGGTCGGCCGCACGCAGCCGCAGCGCCCGCCCGAGCACCGCGCCGAGTCGCCCGGGCACGGTCTGCGGCTCGCGCCGCCCCGCCGGCACCTCCACCAGCCAGGCGTGGTGCCGGTTGCGGAAGCGGTGCCGCAGCGGCCGGGCGCGGTCGTGCACGACGTGCCCGACGACGAGCGCGGGCAGCGCTGGCGGGGTCGCGACGAGGGTCGACGCCGCTGCGACGTCTGCCTCCGCCGACGCACCGGCCCCGGTGGACGCACCCTCCCCCACCGGTGCACCAGCCTCCGCGGGTACCGCGCCCGCGCTCACCAGGTCGCCCCGAAGTGTCGCGCCGCCGCCACCCCGGAGCGGCAGCCGTCCTCGTGGAAGCCCCACCCGTGGTGCGCCCCGGCGTAGGCGGTGCGCTCGTCGGCGAGCTCGGGCAGCCGGCGCTGCGCGCGCAGCGCGGGCCCGTCGTAGACCGGGTGGGTGTAGTCCATCCGCGCGAGCACCCGCGACGCGTCGATGAGGTGCTCGCCGTTGAGGGTGACGAGGAAGGGGGTCTTCTCCTCGATCGCGTGCAGCTGGTTCATCCAGTAGGTCACCACCGGCGGGGTGTCGTCGCCGGGCGGCGGCACCCGGTAGTTCCAGCTCGCCCGGGCCGCGGTCGCGCTCGGCAGGATCGAGGTGTCGGTGTGCAGCACCGCCCGGTTCGGGGTGTAGCGGAAGGCGCCGAGCACCTCCTTCTCGGCGGCGCTCGGGTCGGCGAGCATCGCCAGCGCCTCGTCCGCGTGGGTGGCCACGACCACCCGGTCGTGGGCGTGCGTGCGGCCGTCGGCGAGGGTGAGGCTGACCCCGCCGCCCGCGGGACGGGTCAGCGACGCCACCGGCGAACCGGTGACGACGCGGGCCCCGGCGCCCTCGAGAGCGCCGCGTACGGCGTCGACGTAGGTCCGCGAGCCGCCATCGACGGTGTACCACTGCGGGGAGCCGGTGACGGTGAGCATCCCGTGGTTCTCGAGGAAGGCGAAGAGGCTGCGCGCCGGGTAGTCCCGGGCGGTGCGCGCCCCGGCGGACCAGACGCAGGCGACCAGCGGCATCGCGTACCAGCGGACGAGGTCGTCGCCGAAGCGGTGGCGCTCCAGCCAGGCACCGAAGGGGGTGTCGTCGTCCTCGGCGGCCTCGGCGAGGTGGGCGGTGGCCAGCCGGTGGAAGCGCCGGATCCCGGTGAGCATCCGCAGGAAGCGGGGGTCGGCCGCCCGGCGCGGCTGGGCGAAGACCCCCTTCAGCCCGGCGCCGCCGGCCCACTCCAGCCCCTCGTCGGCGACGGTCATGCTCATCGACATGATCGTCCTGCGCCGGGGGACGTCGAGCTCGGCGAAGAGTCGCAGCAGGTGCGGGTAGGTGCGCTCGTTGTGCACGATGAAGCCGGAGTCGATGCGGCGCGGCACCCCGCCGGTGCCGGTGACGTCGTGGGTATGGGCGTGCCCGCCCAGCCGGGCCTGGCCCTCGTAGAGGGTGACCTCGTCCTGCTCGCGCAGCAGGTAGGCCGCGGTCAGCCCGGAGACGCCCGCGCCGATCACCGCGGTCCGCCGGCGCGATGTCGGTGAGGGGGAGCTGTCGGTCACGCCACGTCCTGTCGTCGTCCTGGTGCCCAGGCGGTGCCACCTGGGCAGACAGTATCGACCGGAGCGCTCCGGCCGGTACCTGAGGGCTTCGGCGCCCTCGCCCGTGCGGATGGGAGGACTCGGCGCCGGGTGCCTCCGGGCACCGACAGACCTCGCTCAGGACCCGCCGGTTCGACTCGAGCTCAGGCCATCCGCCAGGTTGCCCGGGGGTCCTTCGCGGTGCGCCCGTCCCACGTGACCAGCCCTTCGTCCTGGAGCTGCCTCAGAGCCCGCGTCGCTGTCATCCTCGTGACGTCCGCCAGGTCACTGATCTCCCCGGTACCCATCGGCCGCTGTCCCTGCCTCATCACGTCGAGGATCGCCCGGGCGCTCGGGGTGAGACGCGCGAGCACCTCGGACGGCAGCGCGTCGCTCGCCCAGAGGACGAGCCGGACGGCGGCGGAGGACTGGGTGTAGACGGGATCGACCAACCCGCGCCCGCGCATCTCCTCGAAGATCCGTCGGATGCCCTCGCCGAGCTCGCGGGTGATCCCCAGGTCGGAGCACACGCGGGCGATCCGCGGGTTGCGGGCGTACCGGTCGATCTCGAGCGGCCGGTCCGGGTTGACGATGCCAGGGAACCTTCCCGGAGAATGGATCTCGATGCGGTTCGGGAAGATCTCGACCCGGATGTGATCGCCCATCATGCTGTAGGAGCGGTGGATGACGGCGTTGACGAGGCCCTCGAGCCAGGCGTCCCTCGGGATCCGAGGTCGTGGCTCGAAGCGACCAGCATCGGTCAGCTGACGCCACTTGGGCATGAGGTCCTCGATGGTCGCCGCAGCGCGATGGATCTGTGCCGGGATGGAGCCCTCGAACCGCAGGTCGGCGCCGTCCTCGAGCGACATGCTCCGCCCGGTGCCTCGCTCCGTGTCCCCGTACCGAAGGACCCGGATGAGCGCGTTGGGGAAGGTCGTCTGGGGGCGGTCGTCGAAGAGCAGGCAGGCCGCGGTCGTCACGCTGCCCTGACGATCCACCAGGTCTCGGGCCCTGAGCATCGACTCGACGGTGGGGGCCCCGAGCACGCTCCGATATGCCTCGAGCTGGGATCCGTCCAGATCGGCGACCTCCATGCGGACGGGTGCAGCCTCGTACATCACCGCACCCCGGTCGTAGGCGAGCTCCTGGCTCTGCGCCGCGGAGAGCTTCTTCGACTCGTCGCCCACCCGCAGGTAGACCGTCCCGTTGGTCAGGCGGTGCATGCTCTCCGAGGGATCGACCCGCAGGATGAGCAGCGTCCGAGCGACCCCGTCGGAGCCGGGCACCTCCCGCTCGTCGACAGAGCACCGGACAGGAGGCTCGGTGTGGTCCAGCGACGCCTGACGAAGGTCGTTGACCTTCCCCTCCGGGACGCCGTCCGGCTGCCCACCGTGCAGTCCGACGACGATGACCCCGCCCTCGGAGTTGGCCATCGCGACGAGCGGCACCGCGAGGTCCTTGGCTGACACTCGCCCGGACTTCCGCTCGAGGTACTGCCCTTCGACGAGATCGGTCAGCGCAGCCACCAGGGCCTCACCGGACAGCTCAAGGGTTCGGTCCACCTCGCTCGCCTGCATGAACAAACTGTAACATTGTTAGTGTTCTTGAGTGTCGCCGCTGCGATCCCTCCCACCGGGCGACAGCGCGACGACGCCCGGCGACCCTGCCGCATGCCGCGTCGACAGCTCGGCTCAGGCGGGCTGGTAGGACCCGACCGGGGCGTGGCTGGTGATGGCCAGCCGGTTCCACGCGTTGATCGTCGCGATGGCGACGACGAGCCCGGCGTAGGCACCCTCGTCGAAGACCTCACGGGCCTCGGCCTCGACCTCCGCGCTCGGGTGCCCGTCGGCGACCGTCGTCACCGCCTCGGTGAGCGCCAGCGCCGCCCGCTCGGCCCGGGTGTAGATCGGCGCCTCGCGCCAGGCGTCGAGCAGGACGAGCCGCTGCGGCGTCTCGCCACCGGCGAGCAGGTCCTTGCTGTGCATGTCGACGCAGTAGCCGCAGCCGTTGATCTGCGAGGCGCGCAGCTTGACGAGCTCGAAGATCGTGTCGTCGCCGACCCCGTCGCGGGCTGCCTGCTCGAGTCGCACCATGGCCCGGTAGGCCGCCGGCTGCGGACCGTAGATGTCGACCGGCGCGGGGATGCCGCTGGTGTCCGGGGTCGTGTAGCGGGTCGTCTGGTCGGGGTTGGTCTGGTCAGGGGCGGTCTGGGTGGTGTCCGTCATCGGGAGCTCCTTCGTCGGTGCGGGGCCGACCGGTCGGCCAGTCCTAATCTGGATATTACATATCTAGATTAATCAGATGGGCTCGATCCGTGGCAGCATCGGCGGCATGCGGATGAGCCAGGGTGTCGAGTGGGCGCTGCACTGCTGCCTCGACCTCGCCTGGGCCGAGGGCGCGGCCGTGCCCGGCACCCGCCTCGCCGAGCTGCACGAGCTGCCGCCGGCCTACCTCACCAAGCAGCTCCAGGCCCTGACGAAGGCGGGCATCGTCCGCTCCACCCCGGGCCCGCGCGGCGGGTACCGGCTCACCCGCGACCCCGCCGAGGTCACCGTGCTCGAGGTGGTCACGGCGGTCGAGGGCGGCGACGAGCTCTTCCGCTGCACCGACCTGCTCGGTCAGGGGCCGCTGCAGGCCGGTCCTCGCGCGGCCCGTGGCACCTGCGCGATCCACCTGACGATGTCCCGCGCCGAGCATGCTTGGCGGCGCGAGCTCGCCGGCACGACCATCGCCGACCTGTCCGGCACCGTCGCCGCCACCACCCCGGACGCTCCGGGCCGGGTGCGGGAGTGGCTCACCTCCCGTTGACCGTCAGGCCTCCTAGGCTGAGGCGCATGACCGCGACCCCTGCCGATCGACCCACGGGCGACCGACCGCAGCGTGACCAGGACCAGCGTGACCAGGACCAGCGCGACTTCCGCAACCTCTACCGCCACGGCTTCGCCCGGGTGGCCGCGTGCACGGTGCCGGTGGCGATGGGCGACCCGCGGGTCAACGCCGCCCGCACCCTGGAGCAGGTCCGCGTCTGCCACGACGAGGGCGTCGCGCTCGCCCTCTTCCCCGAGCTGGGCCTCAGCGGCTACGCCATCGGCGACCTGCTGCTGCAGGACGTGCTGCTGCGCGACACCGTCACCGCCCTCGCCGAGGTCGCCGCCGCCAGCGCCGAGCTGCTGCCGGTGATCGTCGTCGGCGCCCCGCTGGCGAAGGGGAACCGGCTCTACAACTGCGCCGTGACCATCCACCGCGGCCGGGTGCTCGGCATCGCGCCGAAGTCCTACCTGCCCAACTACCGCGAGTTCTACGAGAAGCGGCACTTCGCCGCCGGCGACGACCAGTGGGGCGAGACCCTCACCGTCCCCGGCCTGCCCGGGCCCGGCGGCGAGCCGGGCGAGCCGATCCCCTTCGGCCCGGACATCCTCGTCGACGTCGTCGACGTGCCCGGCCTGAGCATCCACGCCGAGGTCTGCGAGGACCTGTGGGTGCCGGTGCCGCCGAGCCACGAGGCCGCTCTCGCCGGCGCGACCGTGCTGCTCAACCTGAGCGCCTCGCCGATCACCGTCGCCCGCGCCGAGGACCGGCACCTGCTGGCCCGCTCCGCCTCGGCCCGCTGCGACGCCGCCTACGTCTACGCCGCGGCGATGCGCGGCGAGTCGACCACCGACCTCTCCTGGGACGGCCTGACCGTCGTCTACGAGGCCGGCGACCTGCTCGGGCAGTCCGCGCGCTTCCCCGAGGAGGCGCAGCGCACGGTCGTCGACGTCGACGTCGACCGGCTGCGTCAGGAGCGGCTGCGGCAGGGCTCCTTCGACGACAACCGCCGCGGCCAGGGCATCGGCACCGGCGAGGGCCCCGACTACCGGCACGTCGAGATCACCCTCGACCCGCCCGGCGGCGACCTCGGGCTGCGCCGCCGGCTCGACCGGTTCCCCTTCGTCCCCGACGACGAGTCGCGCCTGGCCCAGGACTGCTTCGAGGCCTACAACATCCAGGTCAGCGGGCTCGAGCAGCGGCTGCGGGCGATCGGCGGCGACGACTGGCAGCCGAAAGTCGTCATCGGGGTCAGCGGCGGCCTCGACTCCACCCACGCGCTGCTCGTCGCGGCCGCGGCGATGGACCGGCTCGACCGCCCCCGCACCGACATCCACGCGCTGACCATGCCCGGCTTCGGCACCAGCGACCGTACGAAGACGAACGCGGTCGCTCTCATGGAGGCTCTCGGGATCACCTGGGAGGAGCTGGACATCCGCCCGGCCGCCACCCAGATGCTCGCCGACCTCGGCCACCCCTTCGGCCTCGACCCGGACGCCGAGCACGACGCCGAGGTCTACGACGTGACCTTCGAGAACGTGCAGGCCGGGCTGCGCACCGACTACCTCTTCCGGGTCGCCAACCACCGCGGCGGCATCGTCCTGGGCACCGGCGACCTCTCCGAGCTGGCGCTGGGCTGGTGCACCTACGGGGTCGGCGACCAGATGAGCCACTACGGGGTCAACGCCGGCGTCCCGAAGACGCTCATGCAGCACCTCGTGCGCTGGGTGGCCACCACCGACCAGGTCGAGACCACCCGCGGTGGTGCCGGCGGCGAGGGCGGCGACGGGCACGACGTGCGCGAGACCCTGCTGTCCATCCTCGGCACCGAGATCTCCCCCGAGCTCGTGCCGAGCACCACCGAGCAGCCGCAGTCGACACAGGCGACGATCGGGCCGTACGCGCTGCAGGACTTCACGCTCTACCACGTGCTGCGCCGCGGCTACGCCCCGAGCAAGATCGCCTTCCTCGCCGAGGCCGCGTGGTCCGACGCCGCCCGCGGCGCCTGGCCGAGCAGCGTCCCGGAGAGCGACCGCGGCGCGTACGACCTCGCCGAGATCCGGCACTGGCTGACCGTCTTCGTGCGCCGCTTCTTCGCCAACCAGTTCAAGCGCTCCGCGCTGCCCGACGGGCCGAAGGTGGTGCCCGGCGGCACCCTCTCCCCGCGCGGCGACTGGCGGATGCCCAGCGACGCCTCGGCCGCGCGCTGGCTCGCCGAGATCGAGGCGAACGTCCCGACCCCCTGAGGGGGACCGCTCCCCATCGCTGACGGGCGAGCGCCGGACTAGCGTCCAGCACGCACGGACCGGACGAAGGAGAGCGACATGACCGAGGTCAGCCAGGGCGCGGACGTCGAGCGGCTGCTGGTGATCAGCGGCCAGCTGGGCGCGCTGGCGCGCCGCTCCGACGACGTGCTGCAGACCGGCAACGCGCTCATGGTCACCCTGCAGGGCTCCTGGGCGGGGCGCGACCGCGAGCACTACGCGCAGGGCTGGTCGGCCGCCGGCTCCCGCCTGGCCCAGGCCTCCTCGCTGCTGGCCGAGTCGGCGCGCCGGCTGCAGCAGCAGGCCGATGCGCAGCACGCGGCGAGCCAGGCGGGCGGGGCGCCTCGCGGTGCGGCGCTGGGCCTCGCGGTCGGGTCGCTCGCCGGCGCGGCGGCCGGCGCGGAGGTCGGCTCGGAGGCCGACGCGGGGCAGATCCAGCACGACAACAACGACGCCCGGGACAGCGACAGCTGGATCATCGAGATGCTCGACAAGCACGGCTTCTTCGACCTCATCATCGACCAGGCGGCCGAGGACGTCACGCTCCCGCCCGGCGCCGACCCGGACGACCCGGAGATCCGGGAGATGCTCGCCACCCGGTCGGGTCGGGAGACCCTCGACTGGATGGCCCGCAACGGCATCAGCATCCAGCACGACCCCGGCGCCGAGGGCGCCCGGTACGACCCGAACGACAACGTCATGATCATCGGCGAGGGCGGCAGCGAGTCGATCATCCACGAAGCCGAGCACGCGCGGCACGACGCCGAGGACCTCACCCCGTCGGTCACCGAGGTCGACCGCGAGGAGTACGTCGACACCATGCTCGACCTCGAGGTGGACTGCGAGGTCGAGCGGGTCGAGTACATCCAGGAGATGCGCGAGATCGACCCCTCCTACGCGAGCGGCAACCGCTCCGTCGAGACCTACGAGCAGGCCTACGACGCGGCCGTGGCGGACGGTTCGTCGCCGGAGGAGGCCGAGGCCGCCGGGCACGAGGCCATCAAGCAGCTCTACCTCGACGGCGAGTACGTGCGGAGCAGCGACGAGCAGCGCTACGACGAGAGCTACGGCGAGTTCTGGGACCGCTGGAACTGAACCGGTGGTGCAGGATGACGCGGTGAGCACACCCACCTCGACGCGCACCCGCAGCGGTGTGCACCCGGCGTGGATCGTCGCCGGGGTGACCCTGGCGGCGCTCGTCGCGGCCGCCGCCTTCCGCTCCAGCACCGGCGTGCTCATGGAGCCGATCGAGTCCGAGATGGGCTGGAGCCGGACCACCACCTCCGGGGCGGTCAGCCTCAACCTCGTCGTCTACGGGCTGGTCGCCCCCTTCGCCGCCGCGATGATGGAGCGCTTCGGCATCCGTCGGGTGGTCACCGCGGCGCTGGTGCTCGTCGGGCTGGCCAGCGCGGCGACGACGGTGATGACCTCGCCGTGGCAGCTGTGGCTGCTGTGGGGCGGGGTCATCGGCATCGGCACCGGCTGCATGGCGCTGGTCTTCGGCGCGATCGTCGCCAACCGCTGGTTCGTCGCCCGCCGCGGGCTGATCACCGGTGTCTTCTCGGCGGCCAACGCCACCGGCCAGCTGGTCTTCCTGCCGGCCATCGCCTGGACCGCCACCCACCAGGGCTGGCGCTGGGCGGCGATGATCGTCGCCGGGCTGTCCCTGCTGGTCGCGGTGCTCGTCGCGCTCTTCCTCGTCGACCGGCCCAGCGACCGCGGCCTGGCCCCCTACGGCGTGGCCGAGGGCTACGCCGTCGAGCCGGCCGAGGACACCACCGCCGACCGCACCAACCCGGCGGTGCTGGCCGTCCGGGTGCTGCTGCAGTCCTCCCGGCGGTGGACCTTCTGGGCGCTGCTGCTCACCTTCGCCGTCTGCGGCTGGTCGACCAACGGACTCATCCAGACCCACTTCGTCCCGGCGGCGCACGACCACGGCATGCCGGCGACCACCGCGGCCGGGCTGCTGGCGCTGGTCGGGGTCTTCGACGTGGCCGGGACGATCGCGTCCGGGTGGCTCACCGACCGCATCGACGCGCGGATCCTGCTGGTCGTCTACTACGCCTTCCGCGGGCTCAGCCTGCTGGCCATCGACGCCGTGCTGGCGCCGCACGTCGAGCCGGGGATGTGGATCTTCATCGTCTTCTACGGGCTGGACTGGGTGGCCACGGTGCCGCCGACGGTCGCGCTGTGCCGGCAGCACTTCGGGATCGAGCGCTCCGGCATCGTCTTCGGCTGGGTCTTCGCCTCGCACATGGTCGGCGCCGGGATCGGCGCCTCGATCGCCGGCTGGGTGCGCACCAGCACCGGCAGCTACTCGGCGGCCTGGCTGTCGGCCGCGATCCTGTGCTTCGTCGCCGCGGCGATGTGCCTGACCATCCCGCGGCGCGGCCCGCAGGAGGCGGCCGCATGATCACGATGCGCCGGGCCGACCTCGACGCCCCCGAGCTGATCGCCTTCCTGGGGGATCATCTCGCGGCGATGGCGCCGACCGCGCCGCCGGAGAGTCGGCACGCCCTCGACCTCGACGGGCTGCGGGCCCCGGGGGTGCGGGTGTGGAGCGCCCATCTCGGGGCGGAGGCCGCGGCGCCGCTGGTCGGCACGGTCGCGCTGGCGGCCCTGGCCGAACCGGGCCACGAGGAGCTGAAGAGCATGCGCACCGACCCGGACCACCGGGGTCGTGGGATCGCCGGGGCGATGCTCGCGCACGTGCTGGCCGACGCCCGCGAGCGCGGGGTGGTGCGGGTCAGCCTGGAGACCGGCAGCATGGACTTCTTCGCGCCTGCACGGCGCTTCTACGCCGGCGCCGGGTTCGTGCCGTGCCCGCCCTTCGGCACCTACCGGGAGGATCCGAACAGCGTCTTCATGACGCGGGAGCTCTGAGGCGCGCGCCCCGGGCAGAGCCCTCGGGGCAGCGCTGGACGCTCAGGCGTCGCAGCTCAGGCGATGCCGATGGTCTCGCGGTCCTCGCCGGAGTCGATCGGCTTGTTCGTGTACTGGCCCATGCCCATCTTGCTCATGATCTTGTAGACCACCAGCGCGACGACGACGAGCACCCCGCAGATGATCCAGAAGATCATGCCGCCGCCGAGCGCGGCCACGGTGCCGAAGAGCGAGGCGATGAAGGCGATGATGCAGCCGGTCCACATCGCGGTGTGGGTGGCGTGGCCGAGGTCCTCAGCGGCGTGCGGGCCGGTGGGCGGGCCGGAGAGGCGCGGGTGCGAAGCCATGCCGTCATCATCCCACGACCCGGGGTCAGCCGGACGACCGGTCGCCCGTCTGCCGGTCCGCGACCAGCGCCCGCCGACGGATCTTGCCGTTGCCGGTGCGCGGCAGCGCCTCGACCAGGACCACCTCGCGGGGCTGCTTGTACGGCGCGAGCCGGGCCCGGGCGTGCTCCAGGACGGTGCCGGGGTCGAGAGATCCCGGCGCCTGCGGCACGACGAAGGCGGTGATGAGGCTGACCCCGTCGTCGCCGATCGGCACGGCGGCGACGGCGACCTCGGCGAGACCGGGGACGTCGGCCAGCGCCTGCTCGACCTCGGCGGGCGCGACCCGGTAGCCCATCGCCGTCATGACGTCGTCGGCGCGGCCGTGGTGGTGCAGGTAGCCGTCATCGTCGAAGGCGGCCAGGTCGCCGCTGACGAACCAGTTGCCGCGCAGCGCCTCGGCGCTCTCCTGGGGCCGCTGCCAGTAGCCGAGCATCAGCCCGGGATCGGTGCGGTCGACGGCGAGGCGCCCGACCGACCCCTGCGGCAGCTCGACCTCCCGACCCTGCTCGAGGGCCTCGGCGTCGAGGACGGCGACCCGTCGGCCCGGCTGGGGTCGGCCCGGGCTGCCGGGACGCACCGGCGTCTCGGGTCCGGCGGAGACGAAGGTGGAGATCTCGCTCATCCCGAAGGCCTCGTAGAGCGATCGGCCGGTGGCGTCGGTCCAGGCCTCCAGCACCGCGGGCGGCAGCGCCTCGCCGGCGACCAGGCCGTGCCGGAGGGTAGGCAGGCTGGTCCAGACCGCCGGGCCGCACTCGCGCAGCAGGTGCCGGTAGACGCCGGGGACGGCGGCGAAGAGCGTCGCCCCGGCCGCCGCGATCAGCCGCGGCCAGACCAGCCGGTCCCGCGGCCCGTCGTAGACGACCGCCGTGGCGCCGAGCGCCCACGGGTCGGTGAGCCCGACGCCGAGGGTGTAGGTCCAGCTGAGCGCGCCGGCGTGCAGCACGACGTCCTGCGGCCCGAGCCCGTACCAGCCCCGGTGCATCGGACGACGCCCCCAGGCGGAGCGGTGGGCGTGCAGCACCCCCTTTGGCCGGCCGGTGGTGCCGGAGGTGTAGGTGAGGAAGGCGGGCTCGTCGGGGTCGGTGGCCACGTGGTCCGGCAGGTCGTCATGTGTCGGCAGTGCGCCGTCGACGGCGTCGGCCGGGAGCACCGGCACCTGCTCCGGGACGGCGAGCGGCAGCGCCGGGTCGTGCACCACCGCCGCCGCACCCGAGTCGGCGAGGACGAAGGCGGCCTCGTCGGCGGTGAGCTGGTCGGAGACCGGGACGGCGACCAGCCCGGCAGACATCGCCCCGAAGAAGGCGATCGGGAAGGCGGCCCGGTTGCCCGTCCGCAGCAGCACCCGGTCACCGCGCTGCAGCCCGAACCCGGTCAGCCGAGCGGCGCAGGCGCGCACCGCGGTGTCGACCTGTGCGTAGGTCCAGCGGTCGGCGTCGAGGTGACCGTCGCGGTCGACCCCGTGCGCGACGAGGAGCGCGACGTGGTCTGGCCGGCGGGCCGCGGGATCGCCGACGCACCACCGGGCCATGGAGAAGGGGGTCGGTGCGGGCTCGGTGCCGGTCCGTGCTGAGGCTTCTCCCACGTCGGCAGGCTAGGCGGTCGGGTCACGCGGTCGGGCCGGACGGTCGGGCTCGGTGGTCAGGTCACGACCGGCGCGACCTAGGGTGGGCGCATGGCCCGCGTCCGCACCGTCAGCGACTCCGTCGACATCCCCGGGGTCACCCCGCAGCAGGTGTACGAGCAGATCAGCGACCCGACCCGGATGGGTCGGTGGAGCCCGGAGAACACCGGCGCGGTCGTTGAGCGCGGCGAGGGCAACCTCATCGTGGGCGACGTCTTCGTCGGCAGCAACGCGCGCGGCGGGCGCCGCTGGCACACCCGCTGCGAGGTGAGCGCGGCCGAGCCGGGCGCGCGGTTCGCCTTCGACGTCGTCGCCTGGGGGCTGGGCTCGCCGCGGCTGCGGCTGCCGGTCGCCGGCTGGGAGTACCGGATGGAGCCGGTGGGCGACGGCACCCGGGTGACCGAGACGTGGACCGACCACCGGGGATGGCCGGACGTGGTTGCCGGGGTGTTCGACCGCGCGGCGACCGGCGGGCGCACCTTCGCGCAGTGGCAGGAGGGCAACATCTCCCGCACCCTGGCCCGGCTGCGCGACGACCTCGCCACCGCCACCTGACCTGCCACTCCCCTTCGCCCCTTGCCCCCCTCCCTTCGTCAACTGCCCGGGCAGTTGACGCAGAAGGGGTGAAAACTGCCCGGGCAGTTGCGGGCGGTGGGGCGAAACTGCCCGGGCAGTTGCGCAGAAGGGGGAGGGTCAGGCGGCGCGGCGGGCGGCGGCGCGCTCGCCCTGGCGCTTGCGCACCCGGGCGACCGGACCGGGGAGCGGCTCGCCGCCCTTGTCCACCCGACCGCCGACGAAGAGCATCACCCGGTCGTAGACCGGGCGGGCGAAACGCTTGCCGTAGAAGGCGAAGCGGGCCTCGCCGTCCGGCAGCACGAGGTGCTTCCCGGCGCGGATCTGGGCATAGGCGCTGCTGGCGACCTGGGCCGCGGTGCGCGGGGCGTCGGTGATCAGCGAGGTCGCGGTCTGCTCCATCTCCACGTCCTTGCCGTGCAGCGACTCGTGCAGGTTGGTCCGGAAGAAGGAGGGGCAGATCGCCGAGACGGTGATCCCGGCCGGGGCGAGCTCGGCGCGGGTGGTCTCGGCGAGGGCGACGACGCCCGCCTTCACCGCGTTGTAGGCGGACATCGCCGGCGGGTGCACCAGACCGGCCGCCGAGGCGGTGACGACGATCCGGCCCGACCCGGCCTGCTTCATCATCGGCACGAAGCTGTGGAAGCCGCGCACCACGCCGAGCAGGTTGATGTCGACGATCCGCTGCCAGTCCTCCAGCGAGGTCACCTCGATCCGACCGCCGACGGCGATGCCGGCGTTGAGCACGAGCAGGTCGAGGCCGCCCCACCGGGTCTCGACGTCGACCCGTGCCTCGTCCCACTGCTCGTCGACGCGCACGTCGAGGCGGCGGTACTCGACGCCCTCGGGCAGGCCGGCCGGGGTCTGCTCGTGGACGTCGGCGACGAGCACCCGGGCACCGTCGGCGGCGAGCAGCCGGACGAGCTCGAGCCCCAGCCCGGAGGCGCCCCCGGTGACGAGGCAGCGGGCGCCGGCCATCGAAGCCAGGTCGCGGTTCAGCAGGTTCATGCGGTGTCCCTTTCGTCGGGTCCGTCGCCGGCGGGAGGCCGGGGCGGGGTGGTCTGGTCGGTGGTCTGGTCGAGCTCGGCGTCAGCCGCGTCGTCAGAGGTCTCGTCGGTCTCGTCGCCCGCCATGCCGGCCAGCTCGGCGAGCCGGGTGTCGCGCTCCAGCGGGATGCCGAGCACCTGCGCGTGGCCGGCCATGATGAACCACACCGACTCGCTGGCCAGGTGCACCAGCAGCTCGCGCGGCGGCGGGGTGGTCTGGGCGACCCAGCGGCGCACGGTGCCGACGACGGCCTCGACGAGCCCGTGCACGAGGGGGTCGACGGTGGCTCGTTCGGCCGGGCTGACCTGCACCCCGTAGTCGTCGAGCGCGCCGTGCACGATGTGCGTGACCACCTGGGCGATCTCGGAGATGCCGCGCTGCACCGGCCCGTCGGACAGCCGCGCGCCGGAGTCGATGATCCGCAGCAGCGACGGGTGCGCCTCAGCCCAGCCGACGTAGACGCCGATGGCGTCCCGGATGAGCGTGATCAGCGTCTTGGCGGTGTCCAGCTCGAGCAGGATCTCGCGGGCGAGGCGGTGCGCCACCTCGACCTGCATCGCCACCTCGAGCTCGCGGCGGTCGGCGAAGTAGCGGTAGACCGCCGGCCGTCGCAGCCCGGCCCGCACCGCGATCTGGTCCAGGGTCACCGTCGCCCCGGGGGCGTGGTCCTCGGCGACCTCCAGGGCTGCGTCGAGGATCAGCCGTCGTCGGGTGCGGTTGTGCTCGGCCCAGCGCGCTCGCCGGCCGTCCCGGGTGACCTCGCCCTGGGCGAGCGGGGCGTCGTCGGAGGTGGTGCTCACCGGGCCAGCTCCAGCAGCTCGTCGCGCGCGACCACCTTCGCCCGGTCGGCGCCACGCGCCTCGCCACGGCGCCGCTCCTCGGCGTCGATGCGTCGCCAGCCGCCCTCGTCGACGACCTGGACCCCGCGCTCGGCGAGCAGCGCGTCGACCGCGCTCCGGCCGCGGCGCGGCGGCGGGACGAGGCCGGCGTCGAGGTCGTCGACGAGGCTGGTCACGCTCTCCTGGGCGCACGCCTTGTTCGTGCCGATGAAGCCGCGCGGCCCGCGCTTGATCCACCCGGCGACGTAGCGGCCCGGGCGCACCCGGCCCTGCTCGTGCGGCACCGTGCCGGCCGCCTCGTCGAAGGGCAGGCCGGGCACCGGAACTCCCCGGTAGCCGACGCTGCGCAGCACCAGCCCGGCCGGGACGTGCTCGACCGTCTCCGTCGGCTCAGCACGCACCGCCCCGCTCTCGTCGGTGACCAGGCGGGTGCGGGCGACGTCGACACCGGTGACCCGGCCGTCGCCGGTGATCCGCACCGGGGCGGCGGTGAAGCGCAGCACGATCCGGCGGGGGTGGCCCTGCTCCGGGGTCGCGGCGATCTCGGCGAGCAGCCGCGAGGCCGGGTCGTCCCCGGCCAGGCTGCCCTTCGGCGCCTCGACGACGATTTCGACGTCGGGCAGGGTGCGCAGCCCGACCAGCTCGGGCACGGTGAAGGCGGCCTGCGCCGGGCCGCGACGGCCCAGGACGAGCACCTCGCGCACCGCACCAGCCGCGAGGGCGTCGAGCGCCGGTGCGGCGATGTCGGTGGCCGACAGCGCGGCCGGGTCGGCGGTGAGCACCCGGGCGACGTCGAGGGCGACGTTGCCGTTGCCGATGACGACGACCCGTTCGTGGTCCAGCCGCGGACCGTCCTGGGCGTCCGGGTGGCCGTTGTACCAGGCGACGACCTCGGTGGCCGAGGTCGAACCCGGCAGGTCCTCGCCGGGGATGCCCAGGCTGCGGTCGGCCGAGGCACCGACGGTGTAGATCACCGCGTCGTAGCTCGCGCCGAGCTCCTCGTCGGTGACGTCGCGCCCGACCTCGACGCCCAGCCGGTAGGTCACCCGCGGCTCGGACTCGATCTTGCGGAAGAGGATCTCCACGAGCTTGGTCCGCTGGTGGTCCGGTGCCACCCCGGCCCGCACCAGGCCGTACGGCGTCGGGACGCGGTCGTAGATGTCCACCGCGCTCACCTCGGGGTGGCGCAGCAGCTCGTCGGTGGTGAAGAGCCCGGCCGGTCCGGCGCCGACGACGGCGACCCGCAGTCGCCGGTCGCGGTCGCGCAGCCGGCGCTGCTGCGGCACGAGGGCCATCGGCTGCCGTTCGTCGTGCGGGTTCTCCTCGTAGTAGGCGGCGTTCATCGCGACGAAGGCCTCCTCCCCCTTCGTCAGGGCGGTGACGGGCTTGATCGCGTCCACCGGGCAGGCGGTGACGCAGGCGCCGCAGCCGACGCAGGTGCGCGGGTCGACGTACAGCATCTCGGTGGTGCCGAAGCCGGGCTCGCCCGGCGCCGGGTGGATGCAGTTGACCGGGCAGGCGACGACGCAGGAGGCGTCGACGCAGCACGACTGGGTGATGACGTGGGGCATGGCACTCCCGGGGAGGGATGGTCCGCGGGCGCGGACGGGCGGGGCGAAGGGGGTGGGTCGGGCCTCAGGCGGCGGCCGAGGCGGGCTCGCTGCGGTAGCGCGAGGGGCGCCCGTCGATACCCATGCGCCGCCACAGCCGGCGGGCCGGCCGGTTCATGATGCCGATGTCCTCGCAGAGGGCGCGCACGTCGGCGAAGAGGTCCCGCAGGAACTTCCGCGAGCTGTCCGAGCCCCAGAACATCTCGGCGTAGACCTCGTCCGGCAGCCCCATGTCGCGGCGGGCGCGGGCCGAGGGCTTCATGATCTCGTCGCACAGCCAGCGCATGATCAGCGGCGTGAGCACCGAGAGGAAGGCGCGCTGCCCGCGACCCATGCCCTGCGTGGTGTTGCGCAGGTAGTGGTGCGCGAAGCCGATGTGGCGGGCCTCCTCGGCGACGTGGATCTGCATGATCCGCTGCACCAGCGGGTGCATGGCGTGCTCGGAGCGCAGCAGCGACTTCTGCAGGTGGTCGATCGGCTCCTCGCCGGCGAGCACCCCGACGAAGAAGGCCACCGGCAGCACCCGGGCGAACTGCGGCAGCAGCATGCCCACCGCGCGGAAGACCACCGAGCCGCCGGCCACGGGCATCCCGGAGCGGTTGACGAACTCCTGGAACATCTGGGTGTGGTGGCACTCCTCCGTCGCCTCGTGCGTGGAGTAGCGGAAGGAGCGGTCGTTGTTCGGCAGGCCGAAGGCGTAGTTCATCAGGCCGCTGATGAGGATCTGCTCGAACTGCAGACCGACCTTCATGATGTTCGCCTGCCGGTAGAGACCCACCCGGGCCTGCTCCTGCGGCGAGAGCGCCTGGTACCAGGGGTGACCGCCGACGATGTCGTGCGCCGGGAGGACGAAGCGCGGGTCGTGCGGGTCGATCTCGTAGGCGTCCCAGTCGATGTCGACGAAGGCGTCGAAGTGCTGCTCTACCGAGGCCTCGGACAGCTCGAGCAGCGAGGCCTGGTAGCTGTCGTCGTCGGCGGGCACCCGGTAGTTCGGGATCTGCTGCGTGCTGGTCATCCTGCTCACCTCGTTGAGAGCGGTTGGCGTCGCCGCCAAGTTACTCTCGCGTAGCCAGCGCTGTAAATACCCGGGACACCATGTATCACCTAATGGTGGGTGGTGGCTCAGGTGGGCGAGCCCCGGCTCGCGTGGGCGAGCCCGGTCAGAGGTGGCGAGCCCGGGCCCGGGTGGGCCGATGACCTCGAAGGGGGCGGGCCCCCCCCCTTCGGTCACATCTCCTCGTGCAGGTCCGGGTCCCCGTCGAAGAGCCTGCCGTCCTCGCGGGCGAGCCCGCCGATGGCGGAGACCTCGGCAGAGGTGAGCGCGACCTGCGCGGCCGCGAGGTTCTCCTGCTGGCGCTGCGGGCTGGTGGACTTCGGCAGCGGGAGCGAGCCGACCGCCAGGTGCCAGGCGAGGATGACCTGGCCGGGGGTGGCGCCGTGGGCCTGCGCGGCGGCGACCACCGGGGCGGCGTCGAAGGGGGCCTCGCGCTTGCCCATCGGCGACCAGGCCTGGGTGAGGATGCCCCGCTCGGCGTCGGCGGCGCGCTGGGCGTCCTGCGGGAAGAGCGGGTGCAGCTCGATCTGGTTGATCGCCGGGGTGACGCCGGTGGCCTCGACGAGGGCGTCGAGGTGGGCGGCGGTGAAGTTGCTGACCCCGATGTGCCGGACGAGCCCGGCCTGCTGGGCGTCGATGAGGCCTTCCCAGGCGGTGACGAAGAGGCCCTGGGACGGGTTGGGCCAGTGGATGAGCACCGCGTCGAGCTCGTCGAGCCCCATGATCTCGAGCGAGGTCTCGATGCTGCGGCGCGCGTTGCCGTGGTCGCGGCCGGGGATCTTCGTCTGGATGAAGAGCTCGTCGCGCGGGACGCCGCTGGCGCGCACGGCCTCGGCCACCTCGCGCTCGTTGCGGTAGTTCACCGCGGTGTCGAGCAGCCGGTAGCCGACCTCGATGGCCGAGCGGATCGCGGCGACGCCGTCGTCGCCGCGCAGTGGGTAGGTGCCGAAGCCAATCGCGGGCAGGGTGGTGCCGTCGGCGAGGGAGCGGGTGGTCTGCGTCATACCTCCACCGTAGGTCGCGCGACCGGGGGCGCGCGTGGCGGGGAGGTCGCCGCGCGCACGTGAAGCAGCGGGCGGACCTTCAGCGTCGGGTCGCGCCACCCATGAGCCGCTGCATCACCGGCCAGTACCGCCCGGGTAGCACCCGGGCGAGGATGTCGAGCGCCTTGGCGTCCTTGCCGATGAGCAGCCGCGGACGTCGCGCGATCGCCGCCTCGAGGATCTCCTCGGCCGCCTGGTCCGCCGGGTAGGAGAGCATCTTGGCGAAGGCGCGCTGGTGCCGCGCCGCCTCCTCCGGGTCGACGTCGGCGGCCACCCGGGCGTTGCGGGCGATCCCGGTGCGGATCCCGCCGGGATGCACGCTGGTCACCCCCACCGGCGCACCCAGCGAGGCGAGCTCGCTGCGCAGCGACTCGGAGAAGCCGCGCAGCCCGAACTTGCTCGTCGAGTACGCCGACTGCCCCGCCGGACCGACGAGCCCGAAGAGGCTCGAGGTGTTGACGACGTGACCGCGCCGGTTGTCGAGCATGAAGGGGAGCACCGCCCGGGTGATCCGGATCGGCGCCAGCAGGTTGATCTCCAGCAACCCGTCGAAGTCGTCCGGCGAGGTCTGCTCGAAGGTGCCGCCGAGCGCCACCCCGGCGTTGTTGACCAGCAGCGTGATCTCCGGGTGAGTCTCGACCACCTCGGCGACCACCGCGTCGGTGGCCGTGCGGTCGGCGAGGTCCACCGGGTAGGTGGTCACGCTCGCCGCCGGAGCCTGGGCGTCGATCTCGGCGGCCACCCGGGCCAGCCCCTCGGCGTCCCGGTCCAGCAGCACGACGTCACCGCCGCGGCGGCACCACCCCTTCGCCAGGTGCTCGCCCATCCCGCCGGCGGCGCCGGTGATCAGCGCCAGGGCACCGGTCGGTTCCAGCGCGGGGAGCTCCCCGCGCCGGTGCCTGCCGCTCACGCAGGGACCTGCTCGGCGAGGTCGCCGGCCGAGCCGTCCACGTTGCTCGAGCTGCCGGGCAGCGCCAGCTCCGCCGGGGCGTGCGCGGTGGCCGGCAGGCGGACCCCGTCGGCGCCCTCGGGGAGGAAGAACATGTCCTCGGTGACGTCCGCCGCGCGGAAGATCCGCACGTCCCGCACGTAGCTCTGCGGCATCGTCCACGGGGCACGGTCACCCGCCTTCGGGAAGGCACCGATGGCCCGCTGCACGTACCCCGCGGACAGGTCGAGGATCGGCTTGGCGGTCATCCCCTCCGGCGCCACCGGCATCGCCACCCCGTAGCCGTTGTCGCGCATGTGCCGCACCAGCCGCGCGACGTAGGTGCTCACCAGGTCGGCCCGCAGCGTCCACGAGGCGTTGACGTAGCCGACGGTCATCGACACGTTCGGGACGCCGCCGACCATCAGCCCGCGGTAGGCGAAGGTCGTGGCCAGCGGGGTGTGCTCGCCGTCGACGTCGAAGTCGATGCCGCCGAGCGCCTTGAGCCGCAGCCCGGTCGCGGTGACGACGACGTCGGCCTCGATCACCCGGCCGTCGGTGAGTCGGACCCCTTCGGGGACGAAGCGGTCGATGTGCCCGGTGGCCATCTCGACGGCCCCGCTGCGGATGACCTCGAAGAGGTCGCCGCTGCGCACGGCGCACAGGCGCTGGTCCCACACGTCGTACGGCGGGGTGAAGTGCTCGTCGATGGTCTCCTGCGGCAGCCGGCGACGCAGGTCGCCCATGACGATCTGCTTGGCGGCGGCCGGGCGCACCCGGGAGAGCTGGTAGAGGAAGCCCTGCATGATGAGGTTCTTCGCGCGGGCGATGGTGTGCACGACCTTCGCCGGCAGCACCCGGCGCAGGCCCTGGACCATCGCGTCGCGCTCCGGGACCGCGAAGACGTAGCTCGGGGTGCGCTGCAGCATCGTCACCTGCTCGGTGGTCTCGGCCAGCGCCGGGACGAGGCTGACCGCGGTCGCGCCGGAGCCGATGACGACGACCCGCTTGCCGTCGGTCTGCAGATCCTCCGGCCAGAACTGCGGGTGCACGATGTCGCCGCGGAAGTCCTCGCGCCCGGCGAAGCCCGCGTCGTGCGGCGCGTCGTAGTCGTAGTAGCCGCTGCCCAGGTGCAGGTAGCTCGTGGTCACCTGCCGACGGACCGGGCCGTCGTCGCCGGTCGTCTCGATCTCGACGGTCCAGCGCTGCTCCGGGGTGGACCAAGAGGCGGCGACCACCTGGCAGCCGTGGTGGGTGCGGCGGTCGATCCCGTACTGCCGGGAGGTCTCCCGGAGGTAGTCGAGGATCGAGGCCCCGTCGGCGATCGCCTGCTCCCCGGTCCACGGGCGGAAGGGGAAGGAGAGGGTGTACATGTCCGAGTCGGAGCGCACGCCCGGGTAGCGGAAGAGGTCCCAGGTGCCGCCGGTGGCCTCGCGACCCTCGAGGAGGGCGAGCTCGATGCCCGGGTTGTGCTCGAGGATGCGGACCGCGGCACCGATGCCGGACAGGCCGGCGCCGACGACGAGCACGTCGACGTGCTCGGGCAGGTGCGCGGCGCCCTGGGCGGATCCGGTGGTCGAAGGGGTGGTCTGGGTCATCAGGTCAGCCTGCCGTCTCGGTGGTCGGGGTGGGCGTGCTCGGGGTGCTCTGGCCGGACGTCCCGGCGGCGGGCGCAGCCGGGCTCGTGCCGCCGACCGAGGTCTCGTCGCGGGCGAAGGTCTCCTCGGCCACCTCGACGATGAGCTCGGGGTGGTCGATCTGCGGGCAGTGCCCGCTGTCCACGAGCGGGACGTGGGTGACCCCGGGCAGGCGCTTGCGGGCGGTCTCCGCCTCGCTCGGCAGCAGCAGCCGGTCGTGGTCGCCCCAGGCGATCGTCATGGGCACGCGGGGCCGGCCGCGGAAGCGAAGCGGGATGGCGCGCACGAAGTGCGGCCAGAAGCCCGGGGAGCGGCGCAGGTTGAGGGTGTCGCCGACCGCGTCCTCGGTGGTGATCTTCTCCGGGTAGCGGTAGAGGGCGCCCATGACGAGCTTGCGGCGGGCGGGGGTGCCGTTGAGCCAGCGGTGCAGCGCGGTCGGCAGGTGGCTGCCGATCTTCATGAAGAGCAGCTGCGGCCCGGTGACGAGCACGAGGTGGTGCGGCGGGAAGAAGCCGGCCGGGGAGAGCGCGGTGGCGGTGCGCACGGTGCCGCGGGAGGCCAGCAGCAGGGCGAGGTAGCCGCCGAGCGAGTTGCCGACGACGTGCGGGCGGCGGATGCCGAGGTCGCGGAAGAGGCGCTCGAGCTGCTCGGCGGTGCTGCGCATCGACCACCCGTCCGGACGCTCCGGGGCGGGGCTGCGGCCGAAGCCGGGGAGGTCGACGACGACGACGTCGTGGCCCCGTTCGTGCAGCAGGCGGGGGACCTCGCCCCAGGCCTCGCGGCGGTGGCCGATGCCGTGGATCAGGACGACCGGCTCACCGGGCCCCTGCAGACGGTCGTGCGCGATGGTGCTCCTCATGCCCACCCATGTTACTCACGAGTCAGGAAGATGCGACCCATCCGGTGCCGCGACTCCTCCGAAGCCCTGTCACCACCTGCTGGCAACGCTGCTGGCGGGTCGACCCGAGCATCGGAGGATTCTCATGCGCACGATCGCACGCCGCACGCTCTCCGCCACCGCACTCATGGCTGGCGCCGGACTGGCCCTCACCCCGGGGGCTTCGGCCTCGACGGTGGACGAGGGTGTCATGACCGCCGACCTCACCCAGCTCAACGACTCCGGCGCCTCGGGCACCGCGTGGGTCTGGGCAGAGGGCGACGAGGTCAAGGTCAAGATCGAGACCCAGGGGCTGCTCGCCGACTCGCCGCACGCCCAGCACCTGCACGTCGGTGGCGACAGCGAGTGCCCGCCGGCCGACGAGGAGGGCGAGGGCCCCAACGGTGAGCTCCGCACCAGCGACGCCGCCGAGTACTACGGGGACATCGTCGCCAGCCTCACCACCGAGGGCGACTTCTCGCCGGACAGCGGGCTGGCCGTCGATCGCTTCCCGGTGGGTGACAGCTACACCTACGAGCGCACCATCACCGACGCCGACGTCGCTCAGGGGATCCGCGACGGCGAGGCGGTCATCGTCGTGCACGGCGTGGACCACAACGGGAACGGCAGCTACGACGGGCCTGCCTCGGACCTCGACCCGGAGCTGCCCGGCGAGGCCACCAACCCGGCCATGTGCGGCGAGGTCACCGACCAGATGGGCGCGATGCCCGAGGGCGGCGTCGACACCGGCATGGGCGGCACCCAGGACGGGAGCGACGGCATGGTCGCCGCTGCCGGCGCCACCGCGGTCCTGGCCGGGGCCGGCGGCCTGATGATGCTCGGCCGTCGCCGCGCCACCCAGGCGAGCCGCTGAGCATGAGCACACCGACGGGCCGCGGCCGGCGCACCATCGCGCTGGCCGCGGCCTGCGTCGCCGCGCTGGTGCTCGGCGCGGTCGCCCTCACCCTGGGCCTGCGTGGCGGGGACCCGCCACCGGAGGCTGGGGCGTCTGCGAGCTCCGAACGCTCGGCAAGCACCTCAGATATGAGCCCGGGCACGAGTGCCGGGGAGGAGCAGGATGGCCCGGGCGCCGAGCAGCCGACCCGCGCCGACACTCCGCCGCCCTCCGCCGAGGTGTCCTCGGGACCAGCGTCGACAGTGGTCCTGCCACGCTCCCGGCCCACCCGTCTGGAGGTTCCGGGTATCGGGGTCGACCAGCGCGTCTTCGACGTCGGGCAGCAGGCGAATGGCGAGCTCGAGGTCCCCGAGGGGGACCAGGTGGACGACGTCGGCTGGTATCGGCAGTCCCCCACGCCCGGCCAGCTCGGCCCCGCGGTGCTCCTGGGACACGTCGATGGCGAGAGCGGCCCGTCGGTCTTCTACCGCCTCGGCGAGCTGACCGACGGGGATGAGGTCACGGTCCGCCGCGAGGACGGTCGCGACGCCACCTTCGAGGTCTACGACGTGCAGCGCTACCCCAAGGACGAGTTCCCCACCGAGGCGGTGTACGGCAACACCGAGGAGCCCGAGCTGCGGTTGATCACGTGCAGCGGGGACTTCGACTCCGAGACCGGGCACTACCTGGACAACACGGTCGTCTCGGCGCGCTTGGTCGGCTGACGCTCTCTCCCCTTCCGCACCTCCCCTACGACACGAGCTACCACGCAGTAAGTGCTGTGATCGCGACACGTACTGCGTGGTAGCCGGGTCGTCAGGTGGGCGCGTCGAGGCAACGCCCGGGGTGGGTCGGTCCTCGGTGGGTCAGTCCTCGGTGGGGTCGGCGTCCTGGTCGGCCTTGGTCGGGTGCACCCGGCCGTGGACGTGCTCCGGCGGCCCGTAGAGGCTGTAGACCTTGAGGTCGACGTCGCCGATGTTCGTGACGTTGTGCCACGACCCGGCCGGCACCATTATGATGTCGTCGTCGCCGACCTCGCGGTCGAAGGAGAGGTCGTCCTCGGCCGGGCCCATCTGCACCCGGCCGCGACCCTCCTCGACACGGATGAACTGGTCGTGGTCCTCATGCACCTCGAGCCCGATGTCGTCCCCGGGCTTGATCGCCATGACGGTCAGCTGGAGGTTCTTCCCGGTCCAGATGGTGGTCCGGTAGTTGGTGTTCTCGAGGGTCTTGGCCTCGATGTCGACGACGAAGGGGTTCGGCCCGGCGTCGACGGGTTCGGACGAGACGGTCATGGTGTCCTCCTCGGATCTCGGGTGATGCTTCAGTGTGTCGCTGTCGGCGGCGCCCGGCCAGGGCCGGTGCGCCCGTGCAGGTCAGGCGCCCCGGGCTCAGGCCCGGCTGGCGACGCTCAGGCTCGGGCCAGGTCCGGCACGTCGATCTGATCGCCGGCCTCGACCGGGCCGTCGGCCACCTTCGTCGCGGCGATGGTGGCCTCGTCGCCGGCCGGAGCGGCGCTGCGGATGAGGTGGTCGAAGGCGCCGAGGGCGGCGGTGGACCCGGCACCCAGGGCCACGACGATCTGCTTGTACGGGGTGACGGTCGCGTCGCCCGCGGCGAAGACGCCGGGGACGCTCGTGGCGCCCTGCTCGTCGATGACGATCTCGCCGCGCTCGGTGAGCTCGACCGGCCCGTCGGCCAGCCACTCGGTGCTCGGCAGCAGGCCGATCTGGACGAAGACACCGTCCAGCTCGGTGGTCTCGGCCGGGCCACCGTCGCGCGGCTCGTGCACGAGGCCGGTCACGGTGGAACCGTCGCCGGCCACCTCGGTGGTGCGTCGCCCGAGGCGCACGTCGACGTTCGGCAGGCTGCGCAGGGTGCGCTGCAGCACCTCGTCGGCACGCAGCTCGTCGAGGTACTCGACGACGGTGACGTGGCCGACGACGCCGGCGAGGTCGATGGCCGCCTCCACGCCGGAGTTGCCGCCGCCGACGACCGCGACCCGCTTGCCCTTGAAGAGGGGCCCGTCGCAGTGCGGGCAGAAGGTGACGCCCTTGTTGCGGTACTCCTCCTCGCCGGGCACGCCCATGGTGCGCCACCGGGCGCCGGTGGCCAGGACGAGCGAGCGGCCGCGCAGGGTGGCCCCGGAGGCGAGGTCGACGCGCACCAGGCCGTCGTCACCGGCCGGGGTGAGCCCGGCGGCCCGCTGGCCCTTGACGACGTCGATGTCGTAGTCGTGGACGTGCCGCTCCAGGTCGGCGGCCAGGGTGGGGCCGTCGGTGCCGGGCACGGAGACGAGGTTCTCGATGGACATCGTGTCGTTGACCTGGCCGCCGAGGCGGTCGGCGACCAGCCCGGTGCGGATCCCCTTGCGGGCGGCGTAGATCGCCGCGGAGACCCCGGCCGGGCCGCCACCGAGGACGAGCACCTCGTAGGGCTCGCGCTCGGAGATCGCGGCGGCCGCCTGCTCGGCGCCGGTGCCGCCGGTGAGCTCGTCGAGCTTCGCGACGATCTCGGCCAGCTCCATCCGGCCGGAGCCGAAGGGCTCGCCGTCCAGCGTCATCGTCGGCACGGCCATGACCTGCTGCCGGTCGATCTCGTCCTGGAAGAGCGAGCCCTCGACGGCGGTGTGCCGGATCCGCGGGTTGAGCACGCTGAGCGCGTTCATCGCCTGCACCACGGTCGGGCAGTTCTGGCAGCTCAGCGACATGTACGTGACGATCTCGTGCTCGCCCTCGATCGCCCGGGCGGCGGCCATGGTCGCCTCGTCCTCCTTGACCGGGTGTCCGCCGACCTGCAGCAGCGCCAGCACCAGCGAGGTGAACTCGTGGCCCAGCGGGATGCCCGCGAAGGAGACGGCGACGTCGCTGCCGGTGCGGGCGACGGCGAAGGAGGGGGCCCGCTCGGCGCGCTCGTCACCCTCGGCCTCCCGGTGGGTGACCTGGGCGGACATGCCGGCGATCTCGGTGAGCAGCTCGCGCAGCTCGGTGGACTTCGGACGCTCGTCGTAGGTGGCGACGAGCTCGATCGGCTCGACGACCTTCTCCAGGTAGGCGGCGAGCTGGGTGGCGAGGGTGGTGTCGAGAGCCATGACGATCAGTCCTTCACGGGCGGTGGGTGGCGCGGCGAGGTGTCGCCCCTGGCAGCGCGGGGCGGCAAGGGGACCGGCCCCCGTCGTCGACCGGGGCAGGGGGATGGTGACGACGGGGGCCGGCCGGTGGGGTCCGTCGCGGCGTGGCGACGGAGGGTGCGGGTGGCTCAGATCTTGCCGACGAGGTCCAGGCTCGGGGCGAGCGTGTCCTCGCCCTCCTCCCACTTCGCCGGGCAGACCTCGCCCGGGTTGTTGCGCACGTACTGGGCGGCCTTGACCTTGCGGACGAGCTCGCTGGCGTTGCGGCCGATGCCCTCGGCGGTGACCTCGGCGAACTGGACGATGCCGTCCGGGTCGACGAGGAAGGTGCCGCGGTTGGCCAGGCCCTCGTCCTCGCGGAGGATCTCGAAGCCGCGGGAGATCCGGCCGGTCGGGTCGCCGAGCATCGGGTAGCCGATCTTGCCGATGGTCTCGGAGGTCTCGTGCCACGCCTTGTGGGTGAAGTGGGTGTCGGTGGAGACGCCGAAGACCTCGACGCCCAGGCCCTTGAGCTCCTCGTAGTGGTCGGCCAGGTCGCCGAGCTCGGTCGGGCAGACGAAGGTGAAGTCGGCCGGGTAGAAGAAGAAGATCGCCCACTTGCCGGCGATGTCGTCCTGCGAGAATTCCTTGAACTCGCCGCCGACGTAGCCGGTGGCCGAGAAGGGCTGGATCTGGGTGTTGATCAGGGACATGCGCGTGCTCCTGTCGCATCGAGGTCGGTCGTCGTTCCGGTCGACGTGCACGGCGTCGGCGAGATGCCGGGCTGGTGCGCACGGAGCGCCGCACCGGTGGGGCGCTTCCTTGGAACGGTTCCAGATTAGTCGGTGGAGGTGGGCGATGCAAGCCGGCGCGTGTCGACGCCGGATCCACCAACGTCGTTGCTGCTCAACCCCCTTCGTCATCACACGGGACCGGTCCGGACAGGCCGCAGGCTCAGGCCTCGTGGGTGACCCGCCCCCCGACGAGGGTGCTGACCACCCGCGCGCCGCGCAGGCGCGCAGCGGCGTCGGCCGAGGCCGCCGGGTCGAGCACGTCGACGTCGAGGAAGGGGTCCTCGGCCAGCAGCGCCAGGTCGCCGCGCTCGCCGACCCGCAGCCAGCCGCCGTCGGTGGAGGCGGCCAGGGCATGGTTCGGCGAGAGCGCCTGGTCGGGCATCCATGGCGGCCGCTCGTCGCCGCTGCGGTGCACCGCCGCGGCCATCGTCTCCCAGGGGTCGAGCCGGGCGACCGGGGCGTCCGAGCCCATCCGCAGCTCCACCCCGGCGTCGCGCATCGAGGCGAAGGCGAAGCAGCGGTCCAGCCGGTCCGGCCAGAGCGCCTCCATGATGTCCCGGTCGTCGAGCAGGTGCGCCGGCTGCACGCTGGCGGCGACCCCGAGCGCGGCCATCCGCGGCAGGTCCTCCATCCGCACCAGCTGGGCGTGCTCGATGGTGCCGCTGGCGCCGGAGGCGGCGTAGGCGTGCAGCGCCTCGCTGAGCGCCGCGTCGCCGATGGCGTGCACCGCCGCGGACAGCCCGCCGCCGGCCGCGCGGCGCAGCAGCGAGGTGAGCTGCTCCAGCGGCACGTTGACCTTGCCGAAGGGCTTGGGCAGCACGTCGTCGGTGACGAAGGGCTCGCAGCAGAAGGCGGTCCGGGTGTTCAAGGAGCCGTCGCTGATGATCTTCAGCGGGCCCATCGTCACCAGCCCGGACTCGTCGAGGACGTCGCCGCTGGCCAGGCCGTCGTCGAGCACCTCGTCGAGGGTCGGCGGGTAGGTCGCCGGGCGGATCCGCAGCTGGTCGAAGCCGGCCGCCACCCAGCGCGGCCACTCCCGCCACGGCCGGCCGCCGTACTCGAGGTCGACGAAGCCGACCACACCGCGGCTGGCCGCACGGCGCAGCACGACGTCGGTGCTGTCCCGGATCGCCCGCTGGTTCTGCGGCAGCTCGCCGAGCCGGGACCACATGCCGAACCACTCGTCCTCGTCGACGTGCCCGGGGCGCACCGGCTCGCCGAGCGCGCGGTAGGCGGCGGTGCTCAGCCAGCCGCCGTGGCAGTCGCCGCTGATGAGCACCACCGGCCGGTCGCCGCAGACCGCGTCCAGCTCGGCGGTCGACGGCAGCCGGGACCAGCCGGCCAGCCGCCAGCCGTACCCCTCCAGCAGGGTGCCCTCGTCCTCCGGGTCGAAGGGAGCGGTCGCCAGGTGGGTGGCGATGCGGGAGACGACCTCCTCCGGCCCCTCGGTGCCGGTGACGTCGACCCGTCGCTCGACCGCGGCCCACTGGCCCATGTGCACGTGCTGGTCCCACAGGCCCGGCACCACCCAGGTGCCGCTCGCGTCGAGGACCTCGGCCCCCTTCGTCCGCAGCCGCTCGCCGCGCTCGACGACGTAGCCGTCCCGCAGCCGCAGGTCCACCGGACCGAGGCCGAGCGCGCCGGCCGGGCGGGCACCGCGGACGAGCAGGTGCGCGGGGATCTCGACGGTCATGAGCCGCACGATAGCCACGGGTCGGGGCGGGTCCGTGCAGCGGTTGGCTCACCTGGTTCACTGGCCGCATGAGCGAGGTCCTCGTCGTCGCCGCGCACGCCACCGAGGTGGCGCACGTCCCGGACGACGTCCCGGTGCTCATCACCGGGATGGGCAAGACGCTGGCCGCGGTCCGGCTGACCCGGGCGCTTGCCGAGCACCCCCGTCGTGACGACCTCGTCGTCGTCAACCTCGGCACCGCCGGGTCGCTGCGGCCGGGCGTGCGCGGGGTGCACGAGATCGGCACCGTGCTCAACCACGACCTGTCCGCGGAGCCGATCCGCCAGCTCGGCATCGACCCCCGCGAGCGGCTGGTGCTCGACGCCAGTCGGCCGACGGTGCTGGCCAGCGGCGACCTCTTCGTCACCGACGAGGTGGTCCGGGACCGGCTCGCCGAGCAGGCGCAGCTGGTGGACATGGAGGGCTACGCGGTGGCGCTGGCCTGCGAGGAGATGGGTGTGCCGGTGCACCTGGTCAAGGACGTCAGCGACGACGCCGACGAGGACGCGCACGACTGGTCCTACGCGGTCGACGCGTGCGCCCACCGGCTGGCCGGGTGGTTGCGCGAGCACCTGGACGACCTGCGCAGCGAGGGTGATCCCCGATGAGCGCGACGGGCGACGCCGGCCGCGCGCTGCTGCTCGGCTGCGGCGAGCTGGGCGCACGGATCGGTCTGGGGCTGGACGCTGCCAGCCGCGACGTCGTCGGCGTGCGCCGGCACGCCGACCGGGTGCCCGACCCGATCCGCGGGCTCTCCCTCGACCTGACCGACGAGGCCCGGGCGCTGCCCGACCTGCCCACCGACGTGCTGGTCGTCTGCCTCACCGCGGACGCCCGGGACGCCGACGGCTACCGACGGACCTATCTCACCGGCATGCGCCGCGGGCTGGAGGCGGTGGCACGCGCCGGGCGGCCGCGCCGGGCGCTGCTGGTCTCCTCGACGAGCGTGTGCGGGGACGTCGAGGGCGACGTCGACGAACGCACCCCCGCACGGCCCGAGCGGGAGACCGCGCGGGTGCTGCACGAGGCCGAGCAGCTCTTCGCCGAGCTGCTGCCGCACGGCACGGTGCTGCGGCCCTCCGGTCTCTACGGCAACCGCACCCCGCGGGTGGTCGACCAGGTCCGCCGCGGCGAGAACCCCGACCCGGGGCGGATGACGAACCGGGCGCACCGCGAGGACGCCGCGGGCGCCGCGGTGCACCTGCTCACCCGGGACGAGGAGCCCGAGCCGCTGTACCTGGTGACCGACGACCGGCCGTGCCCGGCGGGTGAGCTGCGCGCCTTCGTCGCCGAGCGGCTGGGGCTGGCGTGGGAGGCGGCCGAGGTCGAGCCGCACGGCAAGCGGCTGCGCAACGACCGGCTGCGGGCCACCGGCTGGGTGCCGCGCTACCCCACCTTCGTCGAGGGGTACGGCCCGCTCGTTGACGCCGCACGCTGACTCCTCGCGCCGGTCACGACAGCGCACGCGCGTCCCCCTGGCGTCGACAATCCTAGGAATGTCGCGCCGGCCCGGCGGCGCGCGCGGTCCAGGGCGACATTCCTGCGGCGCGACCGCGTCCCCTGGGCCACCGGTGCCGTCGACCTGTCTAGCGACGGCCGCGCGGAGCGAGCCCGTCGAGCGGGTCCCCGTGGTCGTCCTCGTCGCGCGGGTCCGGCTCGGCCGGGGCTCCGGGGCGGTACCCGGATGGCCTGGCCCTCGGGGCGGACGGGGACGGCGAAGGGGGTACCTCGCCCCCTGACACGGTGGACGCCGCGCCCGCCGGTGACTGGACGAGAACGACGTGCAGCTCGTGCACCTTCGCGGCGAGGATGACCAGCGCCACGCAGACGAAGGCGGCAGCCACCATCATCAGGATCACGGCGAGCGTGATCGAACCCCAGGCCTCGTCGAGGTCGAGGGGGCGCGTCGAGTAGAAGGGGTTCCTCGCCTGGATACCGGCGGCTATGCCGACGACGCACGACAGCGCCCACGCGACGATGCCGCAGACGAGGTAGGGCACCGGATCGGCGCGGGCCATCCCCCTCCCGGAGGTCGCCGCTTCGCTGGGCTGGGGATCCGGGGCCATGCCGCCATGCTGCCCGCTCGGCACCCGTCGCGGGCGGGAAGAACGCGCCTGGCCACGACGTTGGAGCGGCCATGATGACCCAGGTCTACGGTTTCGAGCGGTACGAGCGGGCCCGGCGCTACTACGAGGACACCCAGTACCTCGAGGCGGCGCGCGAGCTCGAGGAGCTCTTCACCGAGATCGCCGCGGCGCGTGGCGCGGAGAGCCCGGTCCCCGGCGAGGGGTCGCCAGAGGACATGAGCCACGGGTCCCCGGCGCAGGCCGGCCAGGGGGCGTCAGGCGCGGCTGCCGGTGGGCCGGACGCCGCCAGCGACCCGGTCGGCCACGGTCTGGCCGAGGTGCGCCTGCTGCTGGCCCGGTCCTACTTCCGCTCGGCGCAGCTCACGCGTGCCGAAGGGGCGGCCCGGCAGGTCATCGCCGAGGACCCGCAGGACGCCTACGCCCACCTGCTGCTGGGGCGCACCCTGCAGCGCGCCGGCCGCTCCGACGAGGCCGCCGGCCCGCTGCGCCTGGCCCAGCTGCTCGGTGGCTACGACACCGGCTCCGGCGGCTCGGCGATGGACGTCGACGACGCCCCCTTCTGACCCCTTCGCACGCCTCGCCCGACCCCACCAGGCCCTCGAAGCACCGCCCTAGAGCGCGCGCTACCACGCAGTAAGTGTCGTGATCACAGCACTTACTGCGTGGTAGCCGGGTTCTTAGGCGCGCGTCTGGGGCAGCACGAAGGGGGAGGGGCGGTGAGGAAGGGGGTGGTCAGCCGGCGCTGGGGTGGGTCATGTCGGCCGGGACCACCCACGCGTCGAAGTCGTCGCCGTCGACACCGGAGGCCACGGCCGCCTCGCGCAGCGAGGTGCCCTCCTTGTGCGCCTTCTTTGCGATGGCCGCGGCCTGGTCGTAGCCGATGTGCCGGTTCAGCGCGGTGACGAGCATGAGGTTGGACTCGAGGTTCGCCTCGATCCGCTCGCTGATCGGCTCCAGCCCGCTGGCGCAGTGCTCGTCGAAGGAGACGCAGGCGTCGCCGAGCAGCCGCGCCGACTCCAGCACCGCGTGCGCCATGACCGGCTTGTAGACGTTGAGCTGGAAGTTGCCCTGGCTGCCGGCGAAGCCGACCGTCGCGTCGTTGCCGAAGACCCGGGTGGCGACCATCGTCATCGCCTCGGCCTGGGTCGGGTTGACCTTGCCCGGCATGATCGAGGAGCCCGGCTCGTTCTCCGGGATCGCCAGCTCGCCGATGCCGTTGCGCGGGCCGGAGGCGTACCACCGCACGTCGTTGGCGATCTTCATCAGCGCGCCGCCGAGGGTGCGCAGCGCGGAGCTGACCTGCACCAGCGGGTCGTGCGCCGAGAGGTTGGCGAAGAGGTTGTCGGCCTGCTGGAAGTCGTGACCGGCCTCGGCGGAGATCTTCGCCGCGCACAGCCGCCCGAAGTCGGGGTGGGCGTTGAGCCCGGTACCGACGGCCGTGCCGCCGATGGCCAGGTCGCGGGCGCGCTCGTCGGCGTGCCGGACCCCTTCGAGGGCGAAGTCGAGCTGGGCCACCCAGCCGCCGATGACCTGGCCGAGGGTGACCGGTGTGGCGTCCTGCAGGTGGGTGCGCCCGACCATGACGACGTCCGCGTACGTCTCGGCCTTGGCGGCGAGGGTGTCGCGCAGCTGCTGCACCCCCGGGTAGAGGGTCTCGGCGAGCTCGAGCACGACCGCGATGTGCATGGCCGTGGGGAAGGTGTCGTTGCTCGACTGGCCACGGTTGACGTGGTCGTTGGGGTGCACCGGGGTCTTGCTGCCCATCTCGCCGCCGGCGATCTCGATGCCGCGGTTGGAGATGACCTCGTTGGAGTTCATGTTCGACTGCGTGCCGGAGCCGGTCTGGAAGACCACCAGCGGGAAGTGCTCGTCGAGGTCGCCAGCGATGACCTCGTCGCCGGCCCGGGCGATGAGGTCGGCGACGTCCTGCGGCAGCTCGCCGAGCTCGGCGTTGGCCTGCGCGGCGGACTTCTTGAGGATGCCGAGGGCGCGGATCATCGTGCGCCCCCAGACGAAGGTGTCCCGGCCGATGTCGAAGTTGCCGAGGCTGCGCTGCGTCTGCGCCCCCCAGTACCTGTCGGCGGGCACCTCGATGGTGCCCATGCTGTCCTTCTCGGCGCGCATCTGGCTCATGCCGCCAGCCTAGCCACCGCGCTCACCCGCGGCCGGGCGAGGTCTGGCCCGCGCTCAGGCCAGCGGGCGGCGCCCGTCGGCCGAGGCGATGCCGAGCCAGGAGTGCCGGTTGCCGGACCAGCACCAGCCCACCTTCGGCGCCCCGTCACGCTCCTTGCCGTCCCGCGGGGACCCGCCACCGATCCAGATGCCGGGGGTGCGCTTGTCCAGGGCGCCGGTCTTCTTCGGCTTGCGCGAGGCGATGGTCATGAAGCAGTGGTTCGGCTCGAGCATCTCCGGGCGCTGCAGCAGCCAGGAGATGCCCTCGCTGATCGTCAGCGGGGTGCGGCCGCGGGAGGCGATCTCCGGCAGCGCCTCGTCCGGGCTCCAGTCGCGCAGGTCGTCGCCACGGTCGATGCCGTCGAGGACGTAGAAGGGGGTCAGCGGCACCTCGACCCCGTCGATCGGGGTGAAGTCGCACAGGTCGCTCATGTCCGGCACGACGTAGCCGGGCTTGCCCTTGCGCTGCAGCAGCGTGGCCAGGGTGGACGGTCGGATCAGCGAGGGGTGCACGACGAGGGTGCCGCTGCCGGCGAGCGCCTCGCCCTCGGCGCGGTCGGCAAGCGTCTCCTCGTCCACCCCGGCGAGGTCGGCCAGGCCGAGGTCGAGGAGGCGGTCGAGCTGGTCGACGAGGAAGGCCACGGCGCTCAGCTCCCCGGCCGCAGCAGCTGGCGGTCGGTGGCCCGGGCGGCGAGCTGCTCCAGCGCCGCGGGCAGCTCGTCGGCGACAACGAGGTCGTCGCGGGATGCGGTGCTGACGAAGCCGGCCGCGACCAGGTGGTCCAGCGCGGTCAGCAGCGGCTGCCAGAAGCCGCCGGCGTCGAGCAGCCCGACCGGCTTGCCGTGCAGCCCGATCTGCCGCCACGTCCACACCTCGAAGAGCTCCTCGAGGGTCCCGATGCCGCCGGGCAGCACGAGGAAGGCGTCGGAGAGGTCGGACATCATCGCCTTGCGCTCGTGCATGCTGCGCACGACGTGCACCTCGGTGAGGTCGCCGCGGCCCCACTCCCGCTGCACCATGAAGTCCGGGATCACCCCGATCACCTCGCCGCCGGCACGCATCGCCCCGTCGGCGAGCGCACCCATGAGCCCGGAACCGCCGCCGCCGTAGACGACGCCGACCTCGCGGCGGGCGAGCTCGGCGCCGACCTGCCCGGCCAGCTCCACCAGGGCAGGGTCGGTGCCCGGCGTGGAGCCGGTGAAGACGCAGAGCCGTCGCAGGTGCATCCCCCCACGGTATGTCCCGATCCGGCCCGCCGACGATCTCGGGTGGGTCACACTGCGGACCATGTCGACGACGACCCAGGTGGCCCCGATGCGCACCGGCCGCCGGGGGGCGCTGCTGCTCCTGCTCACCCTGGCCAACGTCATCAACTTCTACGACCGGACCATCCCCGCCGTCGTGGTCGAGCCGATCAAGGCCGAGTTCGGTCTCTCCGACACCGCGATCGGCCTGCTCGGTGGCTCCTTCACGGTCGTCTACGCGATCGCCGGGATCTTCCTCGGGCGGCTGGCCGACCGGGTGCCGCGCCGCTACGTCATGGCCGGCGGCCTGCTCGTGTGGAGCCTCTTCACCCTCGGTGGCGGGCTGGCCCAGGCCTTCGTCGTGCTCTTCATCTTCCGTCTCGGCGTGGGCATCGGCGAGGCCAGCTACGGCCCGGCGGCGAACGCGGTGATCTGCGACGCCTACCCGCCGCACCGGCGCAGCCGGGCGATCAGCATCTTCTCCCTGGGCATCCCGGTCGGGCTGCTGCTGGCCTTCCTCACCGTCGGGGTGATGGTCGAGGCCTTCGGGTCCTGGCGGGCCCCCTTCGTCATCGCGGCGGTGCCCGGCTTCCTGCTCGCCGCGGCGATGCTGTGGCTCCCGGAGCCGGAGCGCGGCGCCTCCGAGCCGAAGGGGGCGAGCGCCCCCGTGGTCACCGAGCGCCCGTACCGCTCGGTGCTGGCGATCCCCACGGTGCGTTGGCTGATGCTCGCCGGGGTCGGGCTGCAGATCCCGACCTACGCGGTGGCCACCTTCGTCGTGCCGCTGCTGCAGCGCTACTTCGGGCTGCCGATCGGGGTCGCCTCGATCGGCGCCGGCGCGATCCTCGGGCTCGCCGGCATCGTCGGTCTGCTGCTCGGCGGCCAGCTGGCCGACCGGGCCGAGGAGCGGGCGGCCGGTGGGCGCCTGCTCGTCGGGGCGGTCGGCTTCGCCGTCGCCGTGCCCGGGACGCTCGTCGCGCTGCTGCTCGGGTCGGGCTCGGCAGCCGCCTTCGTCGTCGTCTTCGCGCTCGGCTGGACCGGCAGCCAGCTCTTCGCCGCCACGGCGACCCCGGCGATCGCCGAGGTGACCACCCCGGACGTGCGGGCCACGGCGATCGCGCTGTACTTCGCCTCGTTCAACGTCGTCGGCGCCACCCTCGGGCCGATCATCGCCGGCGTGCTCTCCGACGTGCTGGCCACACCGCAGCCGGGGCTGGCGGCCGACGCGGTGGGCCTGCACCGCGCCTTCCTCGTCGTCGTCCCGCTGGGTCTGGTCATCGCCACGGTGGCCGCGTGGCGGGCGGCCCGGACGCTGCCGCAGGACCAGCGGCGGGTGGCCGGGGCCGGCGACGACGGCGGCGGACCGCTGGTGCGCCCCTGAGGCGTCCGGCCACCCGAGCGACTTCGGCCGAACCCTGGGCAGCCGACCGACCAGCCCTCTACAGTTGTCGAACCCTGGAGACCCGTGAAGGAGTGCACCGTGGCACGCCCCGACCTGACCGTCCTGGCCATCCCGGCCTTCATCGGCGCGATGGGCGCCGAGTACGCCTGGCAGCGCCGGCACCCGACCGCGCCGGGCACCACCCGGGCGGGCGACTACGAGCTGAACGACACGGTGGCCAGCCTGGCGATGGGCGTGGGCAGCCTGGTGGCGCCGATGATCACCGGCCCGGTGCTGCGCCGGCTCACCCCCGGCGCCGGACGCTGGGGCAAGGCCCTGCTCGCGCTGGGTGCCGCGTCGGCGGTGGTGACCACGGTCGGTGACGTGCTGCGGCAGCGCAGCGATCACGGCGGACGGCTGCCGGAGGCCGGGACGCTGCCCTCGGACGAGCCGCCGCCGGTCACCGTGCGCTCCCGGGTGGACGCGCTCGGGCTGCTCACCGCGGGCTCGGCGGTGGCCGCGGTCGGCTCGACCGCGGTGGCCGCGGCGACGGTGTGGACCACCCAGACCTCGGCGACCCGGCTGAGCCGCTTCGCCCTCGTCGACCTCTCCCGCCGGCCCCGGCTGGCGGCGCTGACCGCCGTCGCCGGGTGGGACCTCATCTACTACTGGAACCACCGGCTGGCGCACGAGACCCGGTGGCTGTGGGCGGTGCACGTGGTGCACCACTCCTCGGAGCGGTACAACCTCTCGACCGCGCTGCGGCAGCCGGTCGCCGAGGGCTTCACGATGGCCGTGCCCTACGGGCTGCTGGCGCTGCTCGGGGTGCCGCCGCGGGCGATCGAGGACGCGCGGGCGATCAACCTCATCTACCAGTTCTGGATCCACACCGAGGCGATCCGCTCGATCGGCTGGCTGGAGAAGGTGCTCAACACCCCCAGCCACCACCGCGCGCACCACGGCAGCCAGCGGCAGTACCTGGACATCAACCACGGCTCGATCCTCATCGTCTGGGACAAGATCTTCGGCACCTTCGAGCCCGAGGACGAGCGGGTGCGCTACGGCCTGACCCGCAACATCGACAGCTACAACCTCGGCACCATCGCCACCCACGAGTGGCAGGACATCGCCGCCGACGTGGCCAGCGCCCCGACCTGGTCGGACCGGGTCGGCTTCCTGCTGCACGGGCCGGGGTGGGCCTACCAGCGGCGCGAGGAGCTGGCGGCGAGCGCCGAGCCGCCGGTGCCGGCCGAGCGGGTCTCCGAGCCGGTCGCCGGGTGAGGGTCTGCCCCCTTCGCGCCCTGCGGGGACGTCGAGGGGCGAGCCGGCGGGACGCCAGCGGCCGTCGAGAACCTCTCGCTCACCGGAGAAGCCTTCCCCCGAGAGCGAGCCATTATCGGGTAACCCGATAAAGGGGTGACGGGTGGGACGAGAGGGGGTGGGGGATGATGGGCGCTCGTGAGCACCATCGTCTTCCTGCACGCGCACCCCGACGACGAGGCGACCGCGACCGCCGGGTCGCAGATCCTGGCCAGCCGGGCCGGGCACCGGGTGGTCGTCGTCTACGGCACCAACGGTGACCACGGCGAAGGGAGCGAGCACCTCCCCGAGGGCGTGACCCTCGTCGAGCACCGCCGCGGCGAGGCCGAGGCGAGCGCGGCGATCACCGGCACGGCGCGGGTCGCCTGGCTCGGCTACGCCGACTCCGGGATGACCGGCTGGGAGCAGAACCACGCGCCCGGCGCCTTCCACGCCGCCGACCTCGACGAGGCCGCGGGGCGCCTCGCGGCGATCCTCGACGAGGAGGACGCGGACGTGCTCGTCGGCTACGACTGGCACGGCAACTACGGCCACCCCGACCACGTCAAGGTCCACCACGTCGCCCACCGCGCCGCCGAGCTGGCCGCCCGGCGACCCCGGCTGCTGGAGTCGACGAGCAACCGCGACCACATGCGGGTGCTCTTCGCCATGGCCAAGGAGATGGGCATGGCCGGCGACGGCGACGACCAGGACACCTGGGACATCGACGGCCCGGCCGACGACGGCAACCCCTTCGGCACCCCCGAGGCGGAGATCCACTGGCGCACCGACGTCAGCGCGGTCATCGACGACAAGCGCGCCGCGCTCTCCTGCCACGCCAGCCAGACCTCCGACGCCGGGATGATGCTGGCGATGCCGCCGGAGGCCTTCGCCGCCGGCTTCGGACACGAGTTCTACATCGAGCCCGGCCTGGAGCCGGGGATGCGCGACGGGCTGCCCTTCGCCTGAGCGGCTCGCGCCGCCCGCCTCACCCGACGCTTAGGCCTTCGTCAAACGCGAGCGCGATCGCTGAAGAAGTGACGACGGGTAGTGAACGCGCTTGATCGCATCGTCGCAAAGGCGCAACCTGGCGTGAAGACAACAAAGGCCGCGAACCACTTCCTTTAGTTCTCTTTGAAACTCGATGCCGCATTCCCGAAAATACTCGCAAAGCTCGTACTCTTCGTGAGAGCCCAGCAGGTCAACCCCCTCGAGCAACGCGTTGCGGAATCTGTCCCGCGAAGACTCCAACGTCCCAACGTCAACGACACCGTCCCATCGGCCCCGCCCAGAACCTCCCGTACTGCAACTTTCGCCCCTGTGTTGACTCGCTGTCGAGGGCCAGGCCATAGCAAGAACGTCCAGGCACCCATTCGGCGCCTGCGTGAGGACATCGAGCCGAGTTGTGGGGTCGCCGAGCACCCTCTCGATCTGCCCCAGTTGGCCACGGAGAAGTTCGAGAGACTCGGGCCAGGGCAGTGGATCGCGCGGCCGCGTCCTTGTCCTGCGGCGCGATTCAGCAACCCCCCTGTGAGGCGTCCTCCCCGATGTGCGCAGCAGAGGAAGAGGCGGGCTGACGACCGGCCCACTCGACTCCCACGCCATGGCCCCTTGGGAAACTGAATGCACCACGTGCCTCAGATGCCCCGGCCCAGACGAGGCTATGTCGTCAGCCGAGTCCGCGGCGTACCTTGCGGCAAGGTCGACATGTACGCGAACTCGAGAAAGAACCTCCTCCGCCGTCGCGCCACGCTGAGTAATGTAGGCCGCCCTTCCTCGCCACTGCGTAGATCCTGAGTAGGCAAGCACGAGACCCAGCAATCCGACCACCGCAGCCAAAGTCACGTTCTCATGCATGAAGGAACCCAACCTCGCCAGGTAACCAGTCAAGTGATCGACTACATCTGGGTGTCTCAGCCAAAGAGCGCCTGCCAGACAGTAAAGCAGTACCGCTAGTCCAACTGTGGTTCCCAGCACGACCCTAAATGCCCTACCCGCACGAAACCCGACCCTCAACAGAAACAGTGACCCCCGACCTAATAGGGATGGCCTGTGGCCACTGAGATCCTCAACTCGAGTCACGCTTTCGCCGCTACAAATGGTTGATCTCCACCTTCGCGGCGTAACGCGAAGCGCTGCGCAGCAGGCCACATATATCTGAGCGTTGCTCCTCAACAACTCCGTCGTGGTCGCCTGGCTATCGGCGATCGTGTACCAAACCCCTACAACCCACCTCAGGCTCGTGAAGAATCCGTAGAGTACCCTCAGAGCGAGAAGCCACACTGCCGACAGAAATGCCGCAGCAACTATGGCCGCCACAACCGTGGAAACCCATGAGCCCGCAGTAGGAAAATCCTGAACCCCGATGACCTCTAAAGGGAAGAAAAGGCTCCCGACAATCTCCGGAGCCGGATCGTCTGCCGCCATACATGACCTCCCATGAATACAGAACCTGCTACCCGGCCCCCTGGTGTCTCCGAGGAGGACGTACAGCAGACAGTCAATCTCGCAAGGACGAATGAGAGTGGGCTCTCAGCAGTAGTTCCTCGCCACTAAGACAGAGCTGCGGTCACTAGTAGAGCCTGACTATCCGCCTCACCCCGCCTGCTCGCCCGGTCCCTGGAGGTTGACCATCCACCGCACGCCGAAGCGGTCGGTGAACATGCCGAACTCGTCGCCCCACATCTGCGTCTCCAGCGGCACCTCGACCTGACCGCCCTCGGACAGCCCGGCGAAGTGCTCCCGCAGCCGCTCGTCGTCGCCGCTGAGGCTCATCGCGATGCTCGCGCCGTGGTCGACGGGCATGCCGGGCGCGCTGTCCGAGGCCATCAGCTCGTAACCGTCGTCGGTGCGCAGGTACGCGTGCATGACCTTGTCGGCGTGCTCGCCCGCGGTCGGGTCCATGTCGCCGAAGGTCATGATCTGCGGGGTGCCGCCGAGCACGGAGGCGTAGAACTCCAGCGCCTCCCGGCAGCGCTCGGGGAACTGGACGTAGGGGGTGAGGGTGGAGGTCATCGTCGACTCCTTCTCCGGCCGAACCCGATGCCCGACGGCTGCCACCAGCGTCCTCCTGGGCACCGACAGCGCGCCAGCCCCGCCCGACGACCCCTGCGCCAGGTGCCGGTGACCCTCGGTCAGGCGCCGGTGACCCGCACCCGGTCGCCCTCGCGCACGAAGCGCACCTGCGCCAGCGAGTCGACGACGAGATCGGCCTCGGTGAGCGCGTCGGCGTCGCTGGTCGTCGTCACGGCCAGCACCGCGCACCCGGCCGCCCGCGCGGCGGCGATGCCGGTCGGGGCGTCCTCGCAGACCAGGCAGTCGGCCGGGTCGACCCCGAGCCGCTGCGCGGCGAGGACGAAGGGGGCCGGGTCCGGCTTGCCCCGCTCGACGTCCTCGATGGTGACGAAGGCGGCCGGCACCTCGATCCCCGCCGCCTGCAGCCGCACCGCGGCGAGCTCGCGGTGCGCCGAGGTGGCCACCGCGTGCCGGGCCGGCTGACCGGCCGGGGAGATCGCGGCCACCGCCTCCCGGGCCCCGGGCAGCGCCTCGACGTCGTCCGTGTCGGCGACCTCGAGCTCGCTGATCCGGGCCAGCGCCGCGTCGGCGTCGACGTGCGGGGCGAGCCGGGCGATGATCCCGGCGGCCGGCACCCCGTGCATGCCGTCCAGGCCGGTGAGGTCGACGCCGTACTCCTGCGCCCAGGCCACCCAGGACCGCTGCACGGAGCCGAGCGAGCTGACCAGGGTCCCGTCGTTGTCGAAGAGGACGGCGGCGAAGGTGCGATCGAGCAGGGCCACGTGTCCACTATCTCGCGGCCGCTGCAGCCGCCCGCACCCCGGTGCGAGGGTGGGCCCCGGACACCGCCGCACCACCCACCACCGATCACCGCACACCGATCACCACGCTCTGATCGCTGCACCCGGACAGGAGCCCGCATGGGACCGAGCACCGCCTACGACATCGTCGTCAACGTCTTCGACACCACCCACGAGGTCGGCCCGGGGGCGCCGGACTGGCCGTCCGCCTCGTCCGGCTGGGCCTTCGGGATGCCGCCCGCGATCCGCCCCGAGCAGTGGCCGCTGGACCCGGACACCGGATACCCGCTGATGCACGGCTTCACCCTGCAGCTGCCCGAGGAGTACCGCTGCCACGGGCCGGAGATCGTCGGCGTCAGCTTCTTCGGCTCCCCGCCGGACCACGAGGAGGGGACGCGCAACCCGCGGGTGGCCGCGGCCCTCGCCGCCGACACCCCGCCGAGCGAGCCGGACCTGCTCCCCTTCTACGAGGCGCAGCAGCGACGGCACCCCCGCGCCCACTTCATGATCGACGTCCTCGACGCGCACTACGCCGTGATCCTGCTGACCGCCGAGGAGCTGGCCGGGCCCCGGACCATGCCGCCGCCGCTCGTGGACAGCCCGGCGCTGGCCGAGGTCCCCGCGCCGAGGTGGCTGACCGAGGGGTCCATCGCCTCGATCCACCACCCCCGCTTCGCCTCGCGGCCGTACACCCGTTACGCGAAGCCGGAGGAGGCGCTCAAGCGGATCCTGGGATTCGCCCACGCGCTGACCCTGGTGCCACGGCGCGAGGACCCGAACGCGGGCAGGCCGCCGGTCGAGCTCCCCGACGGGGGCGTCTCAGATGAGGGCTATGTCTGTCAGTGGCTGCACGACGAAGACGAGGTTCACAAGCAGCCGTGGGCCCGCGGCCACGACGCCAACCACATCGGCGGCACCTGTCAGCCGTGGCAGGACGTGCCGGACGGCCTCAGCCCGTACTACATCGAGTTCAACGAGTGGATCGGCAACTTCAACTTCGGCGGGGGCAACGGGCGGCTGGACCTGCTCAACCTCACCTTCGAATGGGACTGCGGCTGACCGGGGCTCGGGCGGCCCTCCGCAGGGCGCCTATCCTCGAGCACCGTGGAGCAGACGAACCGGGTCGACGAGCCGCCCGAGGACGTGGCGACCGGTCTCGACGACGAGGCGCCCGGGGTCGACCCCGACGACCTGGCGACGACGCTGCGGGTGCTCGACATGCTGCACGAGCTGCCGCCCGGGCACCCGGACATCCAGCGGGTCAAGCGGGCGACCGGCACGATGTACAACCGGGTGCGCAAGGCCCGCCGCCGAGAGGCGCGGCAGGCCGAGCGCGGGCCGAAGGTGGCCCACGACGACGCGATCCTCGCCCGCACCGCCACCGGTGCCCCCGGGCGCATCGACGACGAGACGAAGGGGGTCCTCCCGACCCCTCCGGAGACGAGCCGGCAGACCTTCGTCGGGGAGCTGCAGATCCCCCGCGGCTGCTACGTCTGCCACGAGCGCTACACCCTCGTCGACGCCTTCTACCACTGGCTCTGCCCGGCCTGCGCCCGTGACAACCAGGCCCGCCGCGACCAGGGTACCGACCTCACCGGCAGGCGCGCGCTGCTGACCGGCGGGCGGGCGAAGATCGGGATGTATATCGCCCTTCGCCTGCTCCGGGACGGCGCCGACCTGACGATCACCACCCGCTTCCCGCGGGACGCCGCCCGGCGCTTCGCCGCGCTCGCGGACAGCGCCGACTGGCTGGACCGGCTGAGCATCGTCGGGATCGACCTGCGCGACCCGGGACAGGTGACCGCCCTCGCCGACGAGGTCGCGGCCGGCGGCCCGCTGGACATCCTCGTCAACAACGCCTGCCAGACCGTGCGACGCAGCCCCGGCTCCTACCGGCACCTGCTCGCCGGCGAGGACGAGCCGCTCACCGGTGACGCCGCCCGCGTCCGCACGCTCGAGGTCGGACGGAGCCGCCAGGCGCACCCGGCGGCGCTGGTCGCCGCGCTGCAGGACCCCGCCGCACCCGGCACCCCTCTGATGGGGCGGGACGGTGGACGGGACACGAGCCGGGACGGGCGATCGGCGCCCGCGACCTCCGCCGAGGAGCGGACCGCACGCGCGCTCACCGCAAACGCCTCGGTGGCCGCCCACCGCGACGGCACCGCCGTCGATGCCGGCGGGCTGCTGCCCGACCACGCCACGAGCAACTCCTGGACCCAGCACGTCGAGCAGGTCGAGCCGCTGGAGATGCTCGAGGTGCAGCTGTGCAACCAGGTGGCGCCCTTCCTGCTCGTCTCCCGGCTGCGACCGACGATGCGGGCGGCGGTGCAGCGGCGCCGCGAGCAGGTCGGCGCGGCCGCCCGGGCCTACGTCGTCAACGTCTCGGCGATGGAGGGCCAGTTCTCCCGGCGGTACAAGGGCGCCGGGCACCCGCACACCAACATGGCCAAGGCCGCGCTGAACATGCTGACCCGCACCTCGGCGGAGGAGATGTTCCGCAGCGACCGGATCCTCATGACCGCCGTGGACACCGGCTGGATCACCGACGAGCGCCCGCACGAGCAGAAGCTCGACATCGCCGACCAGGGCTGGCGCGCCCCGCTGGACCTCGTCGACGGCGCCGCCCGGGTCTACGACCCGGTGGTGCGCGGCGAGGCCGGCGAGGATCTCTACGGGATCTTCCTCAAGGACTACCGCCCCTACCCCTGGTGACTCTTTGCGTAGTGGCCGACGCGCGCCGATCCCACGTTGACGAGGCTCAGCCGACGATCCCGGCCTCCGCCGCGAGGAAGAGCAGGGTGAAGCCGGCCAGGAAGACCAGCCCGGCGTAGCTCAGCCAGCGCAGCACCGGGGAGAGGTCCTCGCGGTCGCGCACCAGCGTGAAGTTCAGCCAGGCGAAGACCGGCGCGGTGAGGAAGGCGCTGATCATCGCGAAGCGCAGCATCGTCGCCAGCTGGGCGCTCATCAGGATGATGATGAGCAGGCCGACGAGGGCGATGCCGCTGGTCCAGACGATGAGCGCCGGGCGGGTCATCTCCGGGGCGCCGCGCAGCAGCCGCACCGACTCGGCGCTCGCCCGGGCGTAGCCGTCGACGACGGTGATCGTCGTGCCGTACATGCAGGCGAAGGCGATGAGCGCCACGATCGGCGCCACCCAGTCACCGATCGTGCTGCCGTACATGTCGATGAGCTGGGTGATGTAGGCCCCGCCCTGGGTGGCCACCTCGACGCCGGTCCCGTGCTGCACGAGCGCGCCCATGGCGAGGAAGAAGAGCGCGAGGATCGCCGAGGCGGCGTAGCCGACGTTGAAGTCGAAGAGGACGTCGCGGGGGCTGGTGCGCACCAGCCGCTGCTTGGCGCTGATCCACAGCGAGTTCAGCGCGGAGATCTCGATCGGCGCCGGCATCCACCCCATGAGCGCGATGAGGAAGGGCAGGCTGGCCCAGCTCCACGGGGACGGCGAGACGAAGCCGGGGTCGGCCTGGGCCCCCTTCGTGAAGGCCAGGACGGTGGTGACCACGGTGCCGACGGCCAGGGTGATCATGATGACCTTGGTCAGCGCGTCCAGCGCGCGGTAGCGGCCGGCGAGCAGGATCGCCCAGACCGACAGCATCACCGCGGTCGCCAGCCAGGGCACGCTGATCTGCCACGGCAGGACGTAAGCGAGGATCGAGGCGCAGAGCAGCCCGACGCCGGCCGTGGAGATGACCGAGGAGACCGCGCACAGCGCGAAGAAGACCCACAGGTAGACCCCGCCCTTGCGGGCGTATCCCTCGACGAGGGAGTGGCCGGCCTCGACCGTGTACTGCGGGCCGAAGCGGAAGAAGGGGTACTTCATGAGGTTGACGAGCAGCAGCAGCCCGACGAGCTGCCAGCCGTAGAGCGCGCCGGCCTGGGTGGAGGAGACCAGGTGGGAGCCGCCGATGGCGGCCGAGGCCATGAGCAGGCCCGGGCCGAGCGCGGAGAGCCGCGTGCGCCAGCTGCTCGGGCTCTCGTCCTGGGGTGCGGGCTGGGGCGGGGGCTGCCTCGTCGTATCGCCGGTGACCACGCGGGGACGGTACTCCCCCGGCCGGCGCACCACCCCCTGGGTCGGCGATCAGTCCGGTCGGCCCACCGCCGCCGACGTCGCGTCGGTGAGCGCGACGAGGTCGCGCGGTGCGAGCTCGACGTCCAGGCCCCGGCGGCCGCCGCTGACCAGGACGCTGTCGTGCTGCAGCGCGCTGTCGTCGACCACAGTGGCCAGCGCCCGCTTCTGCCCCAGCGGGGAGATCCCGCCGACGACGTAGCCGGTGGTCCGCTCGGCCAGGGCCGGGTCGGCGAGGGTGGCCCGCTTCGAGCCGACCGCGGCGGCCAGCGCCTTGAGGTCGAGCTGGCCGGCGACCGGGACGATCGCGACGACGAGCCCGTGGGCTGCTGGCCGGTCGGTCTGGGCGAGAAGCGTCTTCAGCACCCTGGCCGGGTCGACGCCGAGCAGCTCGGCCGCCTCGAGACCGAAGGAGGTGGCCGCCGGGTCATGCTCGTAGGCGTGCAGGACGTGCCAGGTGCCGGTGCGCTCGAGTGCCTGGATCGCCGGGGTGCCCGCACCCGCCCCCTTCCGTCTCGCCATGCCGGGCACGCTACGCCGGTGACCTTGCCGCCGCAGACGCTCAGGTTCGTCCCAGGTGCTCAGCCTGCAGAGTGAGCGGATGCAGCTGCCTAGGGGGTTGCGGGGTGTCGGGGGTGCCATAGTGGGGGCGAGCAGGACGTGGCTGGGCGCGAGGACGCGCGGGACGTCACGACGCGCAGGACGTCAGGACGAGGGACGGGAGGGCGGGATGGCGAGGACGCCCCTGGGCTGGCCGGTGGTGCGCCAGCTGCTCTCCGGCGACTACCTCGGCCGCGGCGCCGCGGTGCAGAGCCGGCAGACCCGCGAGATGACCCCGCGCACCGCCGAGGCCGACCGCGTCGTGCAGAGCGTCTGCCCCTACTGCGCCGTCGGCTGCGGTCAGCGGGTCTTCGTCAAGGACGAGCAGGTCACCCAGATCGAGGGCGACCCGGACTCGCCGATCAGCCGGGGCCGGCTGTGCCCCAAGGGGTCCGCCAGCGAGCAGCTGGTCAACTCCCCCACCCGGCAGACCGAGGTGCTCTACCGCGCGCCCGGCGCCACCGACTTCCAGACCATCGAGCGGGACACCGCGATCGACATGATCGCCGACCGCTTCGTCGCCGCCCGCGCCGCCCACTGGCAGGACGTCGACGACCAGGGCCGCGAGGTCCGCCGCACGATGGGCATCGCCTCGCTCGGGGGAGCCACCCTCGACAACGAGGAGAACTACCTCATCAAGAAGCTCTTCACCGCGGCCGGCGCCATCCAGATCGAGAACCAGGCCCGGATCTGACACAGCTCCACGGTCCCCAGTCTGGGGACCTCGTTCGGCCGCGGCGGCGCCACCCAGTCCCTGCAGGACATGGCCAACGCGGACTGCATCATCATCCAGGGCTCGAACATGGCCGAGTGCCACCCGGTGGGCTTCCAGTGGGTCGCCGAGGCCAAGGCCCGCGGGGCCCGGATCATCCACGTCGACCCGCGCTTCACCCGCACCTCGGCGATCGCCGACACCCACGTGCCGATCCGCGCCGGCACCGACGTCGTGCTGCTCGGCGCGCTCATCCACCACGTGCTGAGCACGCAGACCTACTTCCACGACTACGTGCGCGCCTACACCAACGCGACCACGCTGATCAGCGAGGACTACCAGGACACCGAGGACCTCGACGGCATCTTCTCCGGCTACGACGAGGAGACCGGCGGCTACGACCGCGCCTCGTGGGCCTACGACCTCGACGAGCACGGTGCCCCGCGGCGCGACGAGAGCATGACCCACCCGCGGTCCGTGCTGCAGATCCTCGCCCGGCACTACGCGCGCTACACCCCGGAGATGGTCGAGCAGACCTGCGGCATCCCGGTCGCCCAGTTCCACGAGATCGCCCGGGCCCTGGTCGAGAGCTCCGGCCGGGAGCGGACCACCTGCTTCGCCTACGCGGTGGGCTGGACCCAGCACAGCCTGGGTGCCCAGTTCATCCGCACCGCGGCCATCCTGCAGCTGCTCATGGGCAACGTCGGCCGCCCCGGCAGCGGGATCATGGCGCTGCGCGGGCACGCCAGCATCCAGGGCTCGACCGACATCCCGACCCTCTTCAACCTGCTGCCCGGCTACCTGCCGATGCCGATGGCCGGCCAGCACCGCACCCTGGCCGAGTACCTCGCCGGGATCGCCTCGCCGCAGCAGAAGGGCTACTGGGCGGACGCGGACGCCTACACGGTGAGCCTGCTGAAGTCGTGGTGGGGTGAGGCGGCCACCGCCGAGAACGACTTCGCCTACGACTACCTGCCCCGGCTGACCGGTGCGCACGGCACGTACCAGACGGTGATGTCGATGCTCGAGGACGAGGTCGACGGCTACTTCGTGCTCGGCCAGAACCCAGCCGTCGGCTCGGCGCACGGGCGGATGCAGCGGCTGGCGATGGCCCACCTGAAGTGGATGGTGGTCCGCGACTTCCAGCTCATCGAGACCGCCACCTTCTGGCGCGACGCCCCGGAGATCGCCACCGGCGAGCTGGTCACCGAGGACATCGGCACCGAGGTCTTCTTCCTGCCGGCGGCCACCCACGTCGAGAAGCGCGGCACCTTCACCCAGACCCAGCGGCTGCTGCAGTGGCGCCACCAGGCGGTCGCCCCGCCGGGCCAGGCGCAGAGCGAGCTCGACTTCTTCCACGACCTCGGGGTGCGCATCCGCCAGCGCCTGGCCGGGTCCACCGACCCCCGCGACCGCCCGCTGCTCGACCTCACCTGGGACTACCCGCTCGACGAGCACGGCGAGGTCGACGCCGAGGCGGTGCTGCGCGAGATCAACGGCGAGCACCTCACCGGGGAGCAGGCCGGGCAGCCGCTCGACGGCTTCGCGCAGATGCGGGCCGACGGCTCGACGACCGGCGGGTGCTGGATCTACTCCGGGGTCTTCGCCGGCGGCGTGAACCGGGCGGCGAACCGGGCACCCCACGGCGGCGACGAGGTCGCCTCGCAGTGGGGCTGGGCCTGGCCGATGAACCGCCGGATGCTCTACAACCGCGCCTCCGCCGACCCGGAGGGCAGGCCGTGGAGCGAGCGCAAGCGATACCTGTGGTGGGACGAAGAGACCGGCCGCTGGACCGGGCCGGACGTCCCCGACTTCCCGGTGGACCGGGCCCCCGGCGCCCGCCCGGAGGGCGAAGGGGGACCGGCCGCCCTGGCCGGGGTCGACCCCTTCGTCATGCAGCCGGACGGCAAGGGCTGGCTCTTCGCGCCGAAGGGGATGGTCGACGGGCCGCTGCCGACGCACTACGAGGCGCAGGAGTCGCCGGTGGTCAACCCGCTCTACCCGCAGCAGCGCAACCCGGGCCGGCGCACCTTCCCGCGCAAGGACAACCTCTTCGCGCCGTCCGGGGAGGACCCGGGCAGCGGGGTCTACCCCTTCGTCTTCACCACCTACCGGCTCACGGAGCACCACACGGCCGGCGGGATGAGCCGGTGGCTGCCGTATCTCTCCGAGCTGCAGCCGGCGATGTTCTGCGAGGTCTCCCCGGAGCTGGCGCAGCAGCGCGGGCTGAGCAACGGCGGCTGGGCGACGCTGGTCAGCCCGCGGGCGGCGATCGAGGCGCGGGTGCTGGTCACCGAGCGGATGACCCCGCTGCGGGTCGGCGGGCGCACCGTGCACCAGATCGGGCTGCCCTACCACTGGGGGGTCGGTGGCGACGCGGTCGTCGAGGGCGACGCGGCCAACGACCTGCTCGGCGTCGTGCTCGACCCGAACGTGCAGATCCAGGAGTCGAAGGTGGGATCCTGCGACATCCGGGCCGGTCGCCGACCGCGTGGCGAGGAGCTGCTGCGGCTCGTCGCCGAGTACCAGTCGCTCGCCGGTGCGACCGTGGAGACCGACAACGAGCGGCTCGACCCGGGCGTGGGGTCGCCGACCGAGGAGGAGGACGTCTGATGGGCTACCTGAGCCGCCAGCTGTCCGGGCGCACCGACGTCGCCGAGGACGCCGGCTGGACCGACCCGCCGCCGCGGAAGGGGTTCTTCACCGACACCTCGATCTGCATCGGCTGCAAGGCCTGCGAGGTCGCCTGCAAGGAGTGGAACGCGATCCCGCTGGACGGGCTGGGCATGACCGGGAACTCCTACGACAACACCGGCGACCTCGGCGCGAGCACCTGGCGGCACGTCGCCTTCGTCGAGCAGGGTGCCGAGCGGGTCGCCCAGGCGCGAGAGTCCGGGCAGCGGCTCGTCGACCTCGGGATGCCGGGGGTCGGGGCGCCCGAGCCCGCGCCGGTCGGGACGACCGCGCACGGGGTGCCGCTGCCGAGCTTCCGCTGGCTGATGTCCTCGGACGTGTGCAAGCACTGCACCCACGCGGGCTGCCTCGACGTGTGCCCGACGGGGGCGCTCTTCCGCAGCGAGTTCGGCACGGTCGTCGTGCAGGCCGACGTGTGCAACGGCTGCGGCTACTGCGTCGGGGCGTGCCCCTTCGGGGTCATCGAGCGGCGGTCTCAGGACGAGGTGACCAGCACCCGACGGGACGGGCACGTGCCGAACGTCGGTGTCGCCCAGAAGTGCACGCTCTGCTACGACCGGCTCGGCGAGGACCAGACCCCGGCGTGCGCGCAGACCTGCCCGACGACGTCGATCCGCTTCGGGGACCACGCGGACATGGTCGCGGAGGCGCAGGAGCGGGTGTCCGCGTTGCACGCCCAGGGGATCACCGAGGCGCGGCTCTACGGCGCGAACGAGAACGACGGCGTGGGCGGCACCGGGTCGGTCTTCCTGCTGCTGGACGAGCCGGAGGTCTACGGGCTGCCGCCGGACCCGGTCGTGCCGACGGCGCACCTGCCGGAGATGTTCCGGATGGCCGGCACGGCCGCGCTCGGTCTGCTCGGGGTGGCCGCGGCCTCCTTCCTCGGAGGGCGGCGGTGAGCACCTCCCCCTTCGACAGCTACCGGCCGCCGGAGGGCGAAGGGCGCCGCCGGCGCCGTGGTGGTGAGCGTGGCGGTGACCGCAGCGCTGCTGGTGGTGCCGGGTCGGGCGGGCGGCGCGAGCGTGCCGGGGACTGGCTGACCGGTCGGGCCCGGGGGCGCGGCGAGCAGCCGGTGGTGCCCGAGCCGGAGTTCGCCTCGTACTACGGGCAGCCGGTGGTCAAGCCGGTGCCGTGGGGGCACGAGATCCCGGCCTACCTCTTCCTCGGCGGGCTGGCCGCCGGGTCGGGGATGCTCGCCGCGGGGGCGCACGCCACCGGGCTCGCGGTGCTGCGGCGGAACGCGCGGCTGACGTCGATGACCGCGGTCGCGCTCAGCGGGGCGGCGCTGGTGGCGGACCTGGGGCGGCCGGAGCGCTTCCTCAACATGATGCGCACGGTGAAGCTGACCTCGCCGATGTCGGTGGGCACGTGGATCTTCAGCGGGTTCAGCGGGTTCGCGTCGGTGGCGACGGCGGCCGAGGTGGACCGGATGCTCGGCGGGCGCGACGGTGGGCGGGGCCTGCCGGTGGTCGGGTCGCTGCTGCGCTGGGTCGAGCCGGTCGGCAGCCTCGGCGCGTTCTTCTTCGGTCCGCCGCTGGCGGCGTACACCGCGGTGCTGCTCTCGGACACCGCGACCCCGGTGTGGTTCGAGTCGCGGCGAGGGCTGCCCTTCGTCTTCGTCTCCTCGGCGGCGATGGCCTCCGGCGGCATGCAACTCGTGCTCACCCCGGCTGCCGAGACGGTGCCGGCGCAGCGGCTGGCGGTGCTCGGCGCGGTCGGGGACTACGTGGCGATGGAGCGGGTGGAGCGGCACCTGCACGGGCTGGGCATCGACGACGTGCTGCACGAGGGGGCTGCCGGGCAGAAGCTGCGGGCGGCCAAGGCGCTGACCGTCGGCGGCGGGGTGCTCTCGCTGCTGGCGCGACGCTCGCGGCTGGCCGCGGTGGCCTGCGGGCTGGCGCTCGCGGCCGGGTCGGCGCTGACCCGCTTCGCGGTCGTCGAGGCCGGTCAGGAGTCGGCGCGCGACCCGCGGCACACGGTGGCGACCCAGCAGGCGCGGCTGGAGGAGCGCCGGGCGCGCGGGGTCGTCGACGACAGCATCACGACTGCGGGCTGACCGCCTCGGCCTGGCCTCGGGGCCAGAGCACCGCGGGTGTCTCGCCGAGAGTGAGCAGCACGATCAGCTCACCGTCCCCGGCCGGGGTGCTCAGCGCGATCCGCTCCCCTCCTGCGGGGTCGAGGACTCCCGTGGGGGCCGGACCGGCGGGCCAGGTCAGCTCCCGGCCGTCGTCGAGCCGCACCCGGACCGTGCGTTTGGTCCCTGCGACCGCGGTCGCAGGGACCAGCTCCTCAACGGGTCGTCGGGCGGCGCGCAACGTCCGGAACCCACCGGTCACCCACAGCGCGAAGGGGAGGACGATCGCGAGGACGACCGTGTTCCGGACCAGCTCGGTGACCCAGAACAGCTCATCGCTGAGGGCGAGCCCGATGAGCGTGGCCACCGCGACGCCGAGCACACCGGCCAGGACGCACGTAGCCACTGTCCGTCGTCGCAATCGCACCTGCTCCTGTCGCAGCCAGGCAAGGCGGCGCGGCACGTCGGTGATGGGTGCGCTCGTGCTGTCCTGCACCGCTGCTCCCTTCGCCGAGCTCGTCGATCATCGTGCTCCACGCTAGGCGACGCGCGCCTTCCTCGTGGCTACGTCGCTGCCCCGTCTCGTGGGTCACCGGCGAAGGACGGGTCCGATGCACGCCTGTCGGTACCCGTCCGTTTAGACCGCGTGCACCCGCGTGAGGAGCCGCCGTCCCGACGCGCGGTCGTCGCGGTGGGTGAGCTGTCCGCCGGGCAGGCTGAAGCCCACGGCCCCCAGGGTCCGCCCCAAGAGCATCATCGACATCTGCCACACCGGCACCTCGGCGTGCCCTTCATCCGGCGACCCCCACCGCTCCCAGCGAAGGGCGAGGTCCAGGACGTGGTGCCCGTCGTCCGTCAGCGCCAGGGCGAGCGCCGCCTCGCCGCCAGGACGCAGCACCCGCACCATCTCCCGGGCCGCGATCACGAGCATCTCCGGCGACAGCTGGTCCAGGCCGCCCCAGGAGACGATCGCGTCCACGGATCCGTCGCCAAGGGGCAGATCCAGCGCCGACCCCTCGCGCAGGTCGAGGTCGGGGTGCCGGCGGCGCCCTTCGCGGATCATCGCCGGGGCGACGTCGACACCGGTGACCCGGCACCCCGAGTTCGCCACCAGCCGGGCCACCCGGCCTGTCCCGCAGCCGAGGTCGAGGACCTCATGGCCGGCTGGCCACTCCGCGACGGTCGTCTTCAGCCAGTCCCTCTCCCGGACGAGCAGGTCGCTGAGGTCGTGCGACATGGCAGCCGCCAGCTGGTCGTCGATGATGCTCGGCAACCTCTCGACCGCCTCGAGCGCCGGCGGCAGCGCCGAGACATAGCCGGGATCGAGCGCTAGCGGCACGCCGAACGCGTGGACCGGGGCATCCGGTCCGGCCTCCTCGGCGAGCTCGTCGGGGTCGATGTCCGCGAGCGAGAGCAGGTCGAGGTGCACCCCGAGCAGGCGACCCTCGGCATCGCGGGTCAGCAGGATCGGCACATCACCGTCGCCCTGCAGGCTGAGCACCAGCAGCTCTTCGCCCTCACGGCCGGCGGTGACCGCGTAGGTGCCGTCCAGGCCCTCGCTGCCGTCGAGCTCGAGCGAGCGTCGCAGGTACCCACCGGTGCCGTGGTAGACCCGGCTCCACCAGCCGTCGTCGCCGAGCGGGATGGTCGTGGCCGCCTCCGCGTCGACGAGTCCCACGGTCGCCGAGTCCACCGGGAGGCTGCCGACGTCAGCGCCGAACCTGGGCCGCTGGTCATCGCGCAGGACGAAGGGCCGATCGCCCCATGGGGACCACCGGGTCACCTCGGCAGGCTCGCCCTCGGCGAGGTGCAGGCTCACCGCTGCCCAGATCGTGACGATGCCCTCCTCGTCCAGGTCGTCGTCGGGACCCGGCTCCGGCAGCGGTTCGCCGTCGATACCCGTCCACCCGCGGTCCACGACGGGGGTCACGCTGATCCGGTGGACCCCGGCCGGGACGTCCAGGACGATCGGGGACTCCGGCTCGGCGAAGGGGTCCAGCACCGCGAGACACCCGGTGGGCACCGCCAGCGTGCCGAGGTCCCGCTCGGGCAGGACCGTCAGACCCCAGCCCGGCGGACCCGAGCCCGGCCCTCGACCCGCGACGAAGTTCTCCGGCAGCGCCATGGCGCTCACGCTAGCCCGTCGCCGCAGGTCAGCCCACCGTGACGGTGACCCCGTCGCCGAGCGACCCCCCGGGCACGGTCTCGCCGACCACCGGGGCGCCCGGGATCTCACCGACGACGAGCAGGCCGCCGGAGGTCTGGGCGTCGGCGAGCAGGATCAGCTCGTCCTCGCCCACCCCGTCCACGGCGAGGTGCGGACGCACCCAGTCGAGGTTGCGCCGCGAGCCGCCGGGGACGTTGCCGGCGGCCAGCGCCTCGCGGGCGCCTTCGACGTAGGGCACCGCGGACGGGTCGATCCGGGCCGCCACCCCGGAGGCGCGGCACATCTTGTGCAGGTGGCCGAGCAGGCCGAAGCCGGTGACGTCGGTGGCGGCGCGCACCCCGGCCTCCAGCGCGGCCCGGGAGGCCTCCCGGTTCAGCGTCGTCATCACCGCGACCGCCTGGAGGCTCACCTCGCCGGTGCTCTTGTGCCGGTTGTTGAGGATGCCCAGCCCGAGCGGCTTGGTGAGGCTGATCGACCGTCCCGGCTCGGCGGCGTCGTTGCGCAGCAGGCGATCCGGGTCGCCGGTTCCGGTGACCGCCATCCCGTAGATCGGCTCCGGGTTGTCGATGCTGTGCCCGCCGATGACCGGGCACCCGGCCTGGGCGCCGATGTCGAGGCCGCCGCGCAGCACCTCGCGGATCACCTCGCCGGGGATGACGTCGCGGGGCCAGCCGACGAGGTTGATCGCCATCACCGGGGTGCCGCCCATGGCGTAGATGTCGGAGAGCGCGTTGGCGGCCGCGATCCGGCCCCAGTCGTAGGGGTCGTCGACGACCGGGGTGAAGAAGTCCGCGGTCGAGATGACCGCGGTGCCGCCGTCGAGGCGCACCGCTGCGGCGTCGTCGCCGTCGTCCAGCCCGACGAGCACCTCCCGCGCCGGGTCGGGCACGCCGGCCCGCAGGTCGGCGACGACCTCCTCCAGCTCGCCGGGCGGGATCTTGCAGGCGCACCCGCCGCCGTGGGCGTACTGGGTGAGTCGCTGGGTCAGGCCGGCCGGGAACGACGCGTGCTGCTCTGCCATGCCCCCGACCCTAGGCCCGCCCCCTCCCCCTGTCCCCGCCAGTTCCCTCCCCCGCCGCCCCCCGTTCTGTCCCAACCGCCTAGGCAGCTGCATCCGCTGCGCTTGCAAGCGCAGCGGATAGGGACAAGCTGAGCGGATGGGCGAAGGGTGGTGCGTCGAGAAGCCCGACAGTGATTCGGGTGGCGCGAACGGGGTGCGGGTGTCCGCGGGCGCGGTGGCGGCTGCAGACGAGAAGGGGGCTGGCGGAGGCGGACGGGAATCGAACCCGCCAGACCGAGATGCTCGGCCTCACCGGTGTTGAAGACCGGGGAGCCCACCAGGTGCCCAGACGCCTCCACCGAGCACGGTAGACCACCGTGGCACCGCTCGCAGCCGCGCCCTTCGCCGCCTCACCTGCCCGCCGCCCACCACCGCGACTAGGGTCGGCCGCATGAGCGACGACCCCCGCCGCCGGGTGCCGCGCACCGACGCGGTGCTGGCCGACCCGCAGGTCGCCGACGCCCTCGCCCGCCACGACCGGGCCACCGTCAAGGCGACCGTCACCGCCGCCCAGCAGCAGGCCCGGGAGGGCACGATCTCCCCCGACGAGGTCGTCGCCGCCACCCTCGCCGCGCTGCCCACCCGCGCCAGCAGCCTCACCCCGGTGCTCAACGCCACCGGCGTCGTCGTGCACACCAACCTCGGGCGAGCACCCCTCTCCCCCAACGCGATCCAGGCCGTCACCGACGCCGCGGGCTACGTCGACGTCGAGATGGACCTCACCAGCGGAGTCCGGTCCCGACGGGGCGCGGCGACGCTGGACGCCCTTCGCGCCGCGGTGCCGGAGGCCGGCGACGCCCTCGTCGTCAACAACGGCGCCGCCGCGCTCGTGCTCGCCACCACCGCCCTCGCCGCCGGTCGCGAGGTGATCGTCAGCCGGGGCGAGATGGTCGAGATCGGCGACGGCTTCCGGCTGCCCGACCTCATCGCCAGCACCGGCGCCCGGCTGCGCGAGGTCGGCACCACCAACCGCACCCACCTGCGCGACTACGCCGAGGCGGTCACCGACGAGACCGGGTGCATCCTCAAGGTGCACCCGAGCAACTTCTGGCTCGGCGGCTTCACCAGCGACGTCAGCCTGACCCAGCTGCGCAAGGCGGGCCTCCGGGTGCCGGTGGTCATGGACCTCGGCAGCGGCCTGCTCGCCGCCGACCGCGCCCTGCCCGACGAGCCGGACGCCGCCAGCGCCCTGCGCGACGGCGCCGATCTCGTCACCGCCAGCGGCGACAAGCTGCTCGGCGGCCCCCAGGCCGGGATCGTCCTCGGCGACGCCGACCTGATCCACCGGCTGCGACGGCACCCGCTGGCCCGTGCGGTGCGCGTCGACAAGCTCACCCTGGCCGCTCTCGAAGCCACCCTCGCCGGCCCCGGCACCCCGGTCACCGACGCCCTGCACGCCCGCGCCGACGACCTGCTCCCCCGGACCCGTCGCCTCGCCGAGACCCTGGGCCGCGAGGTCGTCGCGGTGGACGGCCGGGTCGGCGGCGGTGGCGGCCCCGGGGTGCCGCTCCCGGGCTGGGCGGTGGAGATCCCGGTCGCGACCGTGCCCCGGCTGCGTCGGCCCGAGGGAGAAGGGGTGGCCGTCGTCGCCCGGGTGGACGACGGGCGGGGCCTGGTCGACCTGCGCTGCGTCCCGCCCGCGAGCGACGACGACCTGGCCCGTGCGCTGCGCGCGGCCCTGGCCGCGCCCACCGCCGCGGACACCAAGCCCGACGCATGAGGCGGGTGCTCGCCACGGCCGGGCACGTCGACCATGGCAAGTCCACGCTGGTGCGCGCCCTCACCGGGCGGGACCCGGATCGGCTCGCCGAGGAGCAGCGGCGCGGGCTGACCATCGACCTCGGCTTCGCGTGGACGACGCTGCCTTCCGGCGCCGAGGTTGCCTTCGTCGACGTCCCGGGTCACCGCCGCTTCGTCGGCACGATGGTCGCCGGACTCGGACCGGCCCCCGGTGTCGTGCTCGTCGTCGCCGCGGACCAGGGGTGGCAGGCGCAGACGAGCGAGCACCTCGACGCGGTGGTCGCGCTCGGCGTGGAGCACCTGCTGCTCGTCGTCACCCGCGCCGACCTCGCAGACCCGGACCCCACGCTGGCCGACTCGCGCACCCGCCTCGCCGAGCGCGGCCACCGGGACGTGCCGACCGTAGTGGTCGCGCCCCCGACCGGAGTGGGGATGGCCGAGCTGCGGACCGTGCTGGACGACCTCACGGCTCGCCTGCCGACGCCCGACGAGACGGCGCCGGTGCGGATGTGGGTGGACCGGGCGTTCACCATCGGCGGGGCCGGGACCGTGGTCACCGGCACCCTCGATGCGGGCACGCTGACCGTCGGTGACCCGCTGCTCGCGCTGGGCGCCGACGGCCGGAGGCACGAGACGGCGATCCGCGGGCTGCACTCCCAGGACGAGCCCGCCGACCAGGTCCGGCCGGCCTCGCGCGCCGCCGTGAACGTGCGCCACGTCGACGCCGACACCCTCGGCCGGGGCGCGGTGCTGCTGACCCCGGGCGCGTGGGAGCTGGCCACGGAGGTCGACGTCGCGCTCACGTCCCCGGACACCACGGATGCCCTGTCCGCCAAAGAGATCCTGACCGCCACCGAGGAACCGCTGGCCACCGCAACTGCCCGGGTAGTTGCGGCGCCTGCCGGCGAGATCCCCGAGCTGCCGACCCTGCACGTCGGCACCGCCGACCACGAGGCCCGGGTGCGCCCGCTGGGCGAGCGGCACGCGCGGGTGCGCACCGAGGCGGCTCTGCCGTGGCGGGTCGGCGACCGGCTGCTGCTGCGGGATCCGGGCACCCGGCGGGTGTGGGGGGCGACGGTGGTGGACGTGGCGCCGCTCCCCTTCGAGCGGCGCGGCGCGGCCCGAGCCAGGGGTGAGGCGCTGGCGGCGGCTCCGACGACGAGTGCCTTGCGCGCGCTGCGGCTGGCCGAGCACCGGGTGCAACGATCTGCCGACCTGGCCCGGCTCGGCCTCGGGGGTTCAGTCGGCGACGACACGGCCCACGGAGCGACCGGCGGCGAGCACCACGCCGAGCATCGCGTCGGCGACCTCGTCGTCGACGGCGGCGCCTGGTCGACCTGGGTGCGAGCGCTCACCCGGGCGGTCGATGCGCGGCGGACCACCGATCCCCTGAGCGGCGGTCTGGCTCGCGGCGAGGTGGCGGACGTGCTCGATCTGCCCGCGGGCACCGGTGGCGAGCTCGTCCCAGCACTGGCCGCGGCGGCCGGTCTGCGCCTGGCCAACGGAAGGGTGCAGCGGGCCGATGACCATGACCTCGGTGCGGCCGAGACCGGGGTGGCCGCGATCGAAGGGAGGCTGCGGGCAGACCCCTTCGCCGCGCCGGAGGCGGACGAGCTGCGCGACCTCGGGCTCGGGGCCAAGGAGCTGGCGGCGGCGGTGCGCACCGGCCGGCTGCTGCGGCTACCGGGTGAGGTCGTGCTGCTGCCGGACGCGCCGGCGCGGGCGATGCGGGTGCTCGCGGGGCTGGACCAGCCCTTCACCCTCAGCGCGGCGCGACAGGCGCTGGGCACGACCCGGCGGGTCGCGGTGCCGCTGCTGGAGCACCTCGACGGTCGGGGCTGGACGCGGCGGGTGGACACCGCGCACCGGGAGGTCGTGCGGTAGCCGGTGGGCGACGACATGCGGCCGCCAGCGGGCTCCTGCCGCCCGGGATCCCGACCGTCAGCGCTCCTCATCGTTCACCCGTCCTCGTCGACGGCGGGCACCATCCGCCGTGCGGCCACCAGCCGACCCCGCGCCAGCCTCATCCACGGCGGTCATCCGCCAGATGAATCCCGCGGCGACGCAGACGAGCCCGACCAGCACGGCGACGAGTCCCACCGGCCCGGCCCAGGCGCGGTCCGAGAAGAGCACCCAGGTGGCCACCGCCACGACGAGACCGCCGACGGAGAGCACCCGCACCATCAGGTACCCGGTCGTGCGCGGGTGCGGCGGCAGCCCGCCGTCCTGCATTCCTCGGATCCGACCACTCACCCCCGCGCCACCTCCTCGTGCATCGCCTGCAGCTCACCGGCCTCCTCGACCCGCTCGTTCTCTGGTCGACCATCGTCCTGCACCGCGCGCCCGAGGCGGGCCACCCGGTCCGGGTCGAGACCGCAGGCCGCAGCGCCCCGGAGCGAGCGCGGCGAGACCAGGTCGGGCAGCTCGAAGCCGGGCGCCGACCCGACGCAGCTGCCGTCGACCACGTCGGGCGGGGAGACCCCTTCGGCCGCAGCGATATCCAGCCCGAGCGCGGACAGGACCGACGTCGCGTAGCCACGATGACCGGCGCCGTTCGGGTGGTACGACTCCGGCACCGGCCAGGACAGCCCGTGCAGCCACGCGTCGTCGTCGCACACCTGGTGCCCGTCGAAGGGCGCCCGCACGTCGACCCCGTCGGCACCGCCATCGTCCGCCGCCGCGAGCACCGCCTCGGCGAGCGCGTCCGCGACCGTCGTCAGCCGCCGCATCTCCGCGACCGTGACGAAGGTGAAGGGCGAGCAGTCCGAGACCTCGTTGAAGAGCCGCGGATACCCGGTGACGACCAGCCGCGCCCCCGGCGCCGCCGCCCGCACCTGCGCCAGCAACCGCTGCAGCCGACCGGGCAGCTCGTCGCGGATGGTCGCCAGTGCCTCGTCGATCACGGCATCGGCGTCCGAGACCCAGGCGGGGTGGACCACCTCGAGCAGCACCGGCACGAAGCCGGCGTCGTTGCCGCCCACCGTGATCGATACTAGCTCGGTCTCCGGGCCGAGCCGCCCCAGCTGCCCGTCGCGCACGTCGGCGCAGGTCGCCCCGAGCACCGCCTCGTAGGCCAGGTCCAGCCCGGTCGCGCGGGCCACGTCCAGCGGGTACCCCGCGTCCGTGCGCCAGGACCAGCCGCGCCGCTCACCGGCGCCGACCCCGGCCGCGTAGGAGTCGCCGAGGGCGACGTACCGGCTCACCCGCGCCCCAGCCCGAGCGTGGCCGCCTGCCGCTCCAGCAGGGCGTCGACCAGGTGGTCGGCGGGGTCGGCCGTGCCGACGAGATGGCCGGCCAGCTCCAGCGAGACCAGGCCGACGAGCGCCGCCAGCTCGGCGAGCACCGCCGCCGCGCCGGAGGGCTCGGCCCCCGGCGCCTCCTGCTGCAGGGCGGACATCTGCGCGACCAGCGCCGGCTCGTCGTAGCCGGCGACCTGTCCACCGGCCCCCACCTCGAGGAACGGACGGGCTACCGCCGCGGCCGCCGGCACGGTCTCCGGCGGCGCGACGTAGCCGGGAACCGGCGTGCCGTAGATCAGCTGGAACTCGTGCGGCCGGGCCCGCGCCCAGCCGCGGAAGGCATGACCCAGGGCGGCCCAGCGAGCACCAGGGGCCAGCGTGGGCTCCTCGTCCGTCGCCTCATCGAGGGCCCTGCGAAGGGCGTCGGCCAGCGACCCGTAGCTCTCGAGGATCATCGCCGTCAGCAGCGCCTCACGCGTCGGGAAGTAGCGGTAGACGGCCGAGGACACCATCCCGACCTCGCGGGCGACCGCCCGCATCGACAACCCTCCCCCGCCGTGCTCGGCGATCTCGGCGCGCGCGGCGCCCAGGATCGCCGCCGTCGTGCGGGCCCGGGACTCCTCGCGCGCTCCTGCCATGCGCCCATCTTCGCACATTCGAGAGCGGTGCTCTTGCTTTTCGACAGATGCCGGTCTACGGTCGTCGTCATAGCGAGAGCGGTGCTCTCGTTTCATGTGACCCGGCTCCACCTGCGGGTTCCCAGCGACGAAGGGCACGACCATGCACCCCACCGGAACCACCACCCCGGGCTCGACCACCGCCGACGCGACCAGCGCCGACCCCGCCGGCCCGACCAGCACCAGCACGCGCACCAGCACCACCGCCGCAAGCGCCGGATCGGACCGCCCGCTCGCCACCCGGCCCGACCCGTCCGACCTCGCCATGCCCGCCGTCAGCAGCGGCCTGCTCATGGCGGCCTACCTCGCCCTTCGCCCGTACGGTGACGCCGCCAGCGGCACGAGCGCCGAGGCCGCGGCCGCCTTCGCCGACCCGATGTGGGTGCTCGCCCACCTCGCCGGGGCGCTCGCCCTGGTCCAGCTCGGCCGGGTGGCGCTGCGGATGCACGACCTCGTGGGCAGCCTGCTGACGCAGATCGGTCGGTGGAGCGGGCTGGCCGGCGCGGTGCTCGTGCTGCCCTACTACGGCGCCGAGACCTTCGGCCTGCACGCCGTCGGTCGGGCCGGGCTCACCGATCCGACGGTCATGGCGCTCGTCGACGAGATCCGCAACCAGCCCGCCGCGCTCACCACCTTCGGCCTCGGGCTGCTGCTGCTCGCGGTCTCCGGGGTCACCGTCGCGCTGGCCTGGCGGCGCGAGGTGCGCTCGGGTCGCTGGGACGCGCCGGCCTGGGCCGCGTGGCCGCTGGCGGTCGGCGCGGTGACGGTCCTGCCGCAGTACTCGCTGCCGCCGGCCGGTCGGGTCGCCTACGGCCTCGCCTTCGCCGCCGCGGCGCTGCTGCTGGCTGTCTCGGCCGGACGGGCCGGCCGCCGCTGACCCACCGGAGGCGCGGCGCCGCGCGAGCTGACCGAGCGTGCGGTGACCGAGCGCGAGATGAGCGAGCTCGAGACCGTCGGGGACCGCGGGATCTAGTCCCCGACGGTCTTCTTGCCCCGCGAGACGACCTTCTTGTCCGGGGTGAAGACGATGCTCGTGTCCTTGCCCTCGTAGTCGAACTGGTCGAGGAAGTAGCGCATGGCGTTGATCCGGCCGCGCTTCTTGTCGTTGGACTTGATGACCGTCCACGGTGCCCGCTTGTGGTCGGTCCGCTCGAACATCGCCTCCTTCGCCTCGGTGTAGGCCTCCCACTTGTCGAGGCTCTCCAGGTCCATCGGCGAGAGCTTCCACCGGCGCACCGGGTCGATCTGGCGGATGGCGAAGCGGGTGCGCTGCTCCTGCTGGGTCACCGAGAACCACAGCTTGGTGACGTGCACGTCGGACTCCACGAGCATCCGCTCGAAGCGCGGCGCCTGGTCCATGAAGGTCTCGTACTCCTCGTCGGTGCAGAAGCCCATGACCCGCTCCACCCCGGCGCGGGTGTACCAGGAGCGGTCGAAGAGGACGATCTCGCCGTCGGTCGGCAGGTGCTTCACGTACCGCTGGAAGTACCACTGGCCCTGCTCGCGCTCGGTCGGCTTGGTCAGCGCGACCACCCGCGACCCGCGCGGGTTGAGGTGCTCGGTGAAGCGCTTGATCGTCCCGCCCTTGCCGGCGGCGTCGCGGCCCTCGAAGACGATGACGAACTTCTGCCCGGTGTCCTGCGCCCAGTACTGGAACTTCAGCAGCTCGATCTGCAGCAGGTACTTCTCGACGTCGTAGTCGTTGCGGGACATCAGCTCCTCGTAGGGATAGTTCTCCCGCCAGGTCTCCACGGCCCTGCCGTCGGGCGCGATGAGCATGGGGTCGTCCCCCTGGTCGTCGCGGACGGTGTAGCCGTCGTCGATGAGGTGGTCGATGTACTCACGAAGGTTCACCTGCACACCCCTGGCCTACCACGGCCAGGTGTCCTCCGCCTGACGAATCAGCGGACGAAGGGGGTGACCGCCGCCACCGCGGCGACCGGCAGGTCCCCGCCGTAGACGTGCGGGAAGAGCTCGGGCACCCCGTCGGCCGGCGGCTCGCGGCGCACGGTGCGCCCCAGCCCGGCCAGCCGGTCCTCGTCGAGGTGCAGCAGCACCAGCGGCTCGGTGACCTCGGCGTAGAAGCGCTCGGCCACCCCGGCGACCTGGGCGTCGTCCTCGCAGGCGTGCAGGAAGCCCTCGTCGGCGATGCGCACCCCGAGCGTGGAGAACGGGTAGCTGCCGCTGGTCTGCGCCTGCTGCCAGTCCCGCTCCAGGGCCAGGTGATAGATCACGCGCCGCGGTCCTCGTCCGGGGCGGCGCCCCCTTCGTCCTCGGCGACGCTCTCCTGGGCCACCGGGGCGGCGCCCTCCTGGGCCACCGGCGTGGGCTCGGCGTCGGTCGCGGCGGGGGTCGCAGAGCTGGTCTCGTCGGGAGAGGCGAGGGACTCGTCGGTGCCGCGTCCGGGATGGGCGTCCAACCAGGCGAGGAGGTCGGCGACCACCTCGTCGCGGTTGATCTCGTTGAGCATCTCGTGCCGCCCGTCCGGGTAGATCCGACAGGTCACGTCCTCCACCCCGGCGTCGCTCACGGCGTTGGCGACGTCGCGGACACCCTTGCCGCCCACCGGGTCCAGCTCGCCGGCGAAGAAGTACACCGGCAGGTCGGCAGGCACCTTGCCGGCGAGCCGGGGCAGCCGGTTGACCCCGGAGAGCAGGTCGGCGAAGAAGCCGGAGGTGAAGACCTTCCCGCAGGCCGGGTCGGCGATGTAGGCGTCGACGACGGCCTCGTCCCGGGAGAGCCAGTCGAAGTCGGTGCGGGTCGGGCGGAAGGCCTTGTTGAAGGAGCCGAAGGTCATGGCGTTCATCAGCCGCGAGGTGTGCCGGCGGCCGCGCGCCCGGCCCTCGATCGTGGCGACCAGCTGGCCCACCCGGCCGGTCGGCCCGGCGTCGGTCATCGTGCCGGAGAAGATCGCGCCGGTGAGGTCGTCGCCGTAGCGGGTGACGTAGTCGCGGCCCAGCAGGCTGCCCATGGAGTGCCCGAGGAAGTACATCGGCAGGCCGGGGTGCGCGGCCCGGGCGGCGTCGGCGACGACGTGGATGTCCTCGACGACGGTGTCCCAGCCGCGCTTGTCGGCGAAGTAGCCCTCGTCGCGCGCGGTGGCTGCGGTGTCGCCGTGCCCGCGGTGGTCGTGGATCCACACCGCGTAGCCGTCGGCGGTGAGGTCGCGGGCCAGCGGCTCGTAGCGGCCGGAGTGCTCGGCCATCCCGTGGGCCAGCTGCATGATCGCGATCGGCTCGTCCTCGTCCGGCAGCCAGCACCGCACGAAGAGCTCGGTGCCGTCCGGGGCGGTGAGGGTGGTCGTGCTGCTGCGCATGAGGGCTCCGGTGGGTCGTTCCGAGAGGTGCTGGTGTGAGGTACTGGTGTGCTGGGTCGAGGCTATCCGGCGTGCGCGGGCGACACCCCAGAACCTCTCGGATCAGGGACAAGCCTTCTGCGGTGACCGAGCCTTTATCGGGTTACCCGATAAACGCTCGTGGGGCGAAGGGGGAGGATGGGCGGGTGGGGAGAATGCGAGCGGTCGTCACCGTGCGTCAGCACGAGGTGCTGTCCGAGCGTGCCGCGGAGGCGGACGAGGACGTGCACTTCGCCGAGGCGGTCGCCGCCGCGGTGCTGGAGGACCTCACCGTGCCGGGAGACCGGGTGCTCGACCCCTTCGCCGGCTACGGCACGACGCTGCGGGTGGCGCAGCGGACCGGCCGCCGCGCGGTCGGGGTGGAGCTGCTCGCCGAGCGGGCCCGGGTGGCCGCGCAGCGTGCGCCCGGCGCGCAGGTGATCACCGGGGACGCCCTCCGGCTGGGCGAGCTGGTGAGCGCCCCCGTCGACCTCGTCCTCACCTCGCCGCCCTACATGACCGCCACCGATCACCCCGAGGACCCGCTGGCCGGCTACGTCGGCGAGGGCGCCCGCTACGACGCCTACCTCGACGAGCTGCGCGGCGTCCTCACCGACTGCCTCGCCCTGCTCGCGCCGCAGGGCCACCTCGTCGTCAACGTGGCGAACATCGACACGGGCGACCACTTCACCCCGCTCGCCTGGGACGTCGGGCGGATGCTCACCGAGATCGGGCGGGTCACCCAGGACGTCTTCGTCGTCTGGGACCGGCCGTGGCACGACCTCGCCGGGGACTACCTGCTGGTCGCCCAGCCGCGCTGACCGGCGCGGCCGGCCCTGGCCACGGGGTCAGCCGGCGGCGCTGGTCCCGACCTCGGCCGCCACGTCGAGGACCTCCTGGAGCAGCCGGCTCGGCCTCTCCCACAGGTCGTTGTGGGTGCGTCCGGCGACGACCACCCGGCGCGCGTCCGGGATGAGCCCCGCCAGCCGCTGGCTCATCTCCGGCGGCACGAGGGTGTCGTCGGCGCCGTGCACGAGCAGCGTCGGCTGCCTCAGACCGGCGGCGATCCCGTCGGTCTCGTAGCGGTCCGGGACGAGCCGCGACGGCCACAGCCGGGTGCGCAGCACCTGCCGGTACATCGCGGTCATCGAGGTGAAGGGCGAGACCAGCACCAGCCGGGCACCGTGCCCCTCGTGGGCCAGCCGGGCGGCCACCGCGCTGCCGAGGGACTCGCCGACGAGCACGAGCCGACGCCCGGAGACCCCCTGCTCGGCGAGGTGCGCCAGGCCGCGACGGGCCGCGGCCATCACCCCCTCCTCGGTGGTGCGCTGGTCCCCGGCCGGCCCGTAGCCGGGGTACTCGATGGCGGCGAAGCCCATCCCCTCGTCGACGAAGGGATGCGCCAGCGGCGCGATCGTGCCGAGGTCGCTGCCGTTGCCGTGCAGGTAGACGACGGTCGGCGCGCCGCTCGGCGCCGGACGGTGCAGGACGAAGGTGGGCACCGGCCCGCCGATGTCGACGGGCGCGCTGCCGGCAGGCTCCTGCCAATACGGGGCGGGGTAGATGAAGCGGCGCACCGGGCCACTGTCGCAGCCGCCGCTGTGCCGCGGACCCCCGGTGCCTGAACCGTGACCCGAGCCTCATCGAGACGTGACCTGCTCGTGGCCCGGGTGACCGACCGCTCCCCGACCGTGACACCTGTCATCCCGCGGCGGGGCGCATCGTCACTGGTCAGGGCCACCGCACCGGGCCAGGCTGTGCCTCATGGACCGGAACACCCTCGCCTTCATCGCCATCGCCGTGACCATCCTCTACGGGGTGACCGTCGGGGTCGCCGGGGACGCACGCGGGGTCATCGCCCCGGTCGGGGCCGGCATCGTCGCGATCATGTGGATCGCCGTCGGCATGCTCGGCAAGGACCCCAAGGATCCCGGCGACCGCTGAGCGCACCCCTCCCAGCGAACTCACGGGCAGGTCGGCAAATATCATGGGCGCGAACCTCGCCCCCGATCCACCCTGAGGACCCCATGAGCTCGTCGAAGAAGGATGCCAAGCGCTCGCGCAACGAGCGCCTGGAGGCCGCCCGCAAGCAGCAGCAGGCAGCCGAGCGGCGCCGCAGCCTCATCCTCTACGGGGCCGCGGCGCTGGCGCTGGTGATCATCGCCGGCGCGGTCTTCTGGGCGATCGTCACCGACGACAGCAACGACGTGGCCCGCAACGCCGAGGGGGACATCGAGGGCGTGCAGGTCTACGAGTACGACGGCGGCAACCACGTGCAGACCACGGTCGACTACGCCGAGAGCCCGCCGGTGGGCGGCGAGCACAACCCGGTGTGGCTCAACTGCGGCGTCTACACCGAGCCGGTGCCGGACGAGCACGCGGTGCACTCGCTGGAGCACGGCACGGTGTGGATCACCTACCAGCCCGACCTCGCCGAGGATCAGGTCTCGCAGCTCGAGGACATGCTGCCCGACACCTACACCCTTCTTTCCCCCTACGAGGGCCTCGAGTCCCCCATCGTCATCTCCGCGTGGGGCCACCAGCTGGAGGTCGACTCGGCCGACGACCCCCGTCTCGAGGAGTTCATCACCGAGTACCGACAGGGCCCGCAGACCCCCGAGCCCGGCGCGGCCTGCACCGGCGGGACCGACGGCACCGACAACCTGATCCAGGGCTGACATGCAGCCGAAGGGGATCCTCGCCGCGATCGTCGCCCTGGCCGTCGGGCTGGTGGCCGGGATCGCGGTGGGGCGCGCGGGCGGCGGCAGCGGGGCCCCGGAGGAGGGCAGCGTCGACGCCGGCTTCGCCCGGGACATGCAGACCCATCACGACCAGGCGGTGCAGATGTCGCTGATCATCCGCGACGGCACCGACGACGCGGACGTGCGCCAGCTCGCCTACGACATCGCCCGTACCCAGTCGCACCAGTCCGGGCAGATGGCCGGCTGGCTGCAGGTGTGGGGGCTGCCGGCGACCTCCTCCGAGCCGACGATGGCCTGGATGGAGGGGCACGAGCACGGCGGCTCGGACGCGATGTCCTCGGGGTCGATGTCCTCGGGCGGCTCGTCCGGCATGCCCGGGATGGCCAGCGCCGAGGAGCTCAAGGAGCTGGAGCAGGCCACCGGCGAGGAGGCGGAGGTGCTCTACCTGCAGCTGATGATCCGCCACCACGAGGGCGGCGTGCCGATGGCCCAGACCGCGGTGGACGCCGCCGAGACCGAGCCGGTGCGCACCCTGGCCCAGTCCATCATCGACAGCCAGACCGTCGAGGTGGAGACGATGACGGAGATGCTCGAGGCGCGCGACGGGGAGCCGCTGCCGAGCCCCTGAGCGGGGTCAGAAGCCCGCCCACCGGGCCACGTCGGCGACGAGCCCGTCGTCGACCGGCACGGCGCGGCCGTCGAGCTCGCCCACCGGGGTCGGACCGCGGCTGGAGGCGACCAGCCAGACGCCGTCTGCGGTGAGCAGGTCCGCGACCTGGACCAGCTCGTGGCGGGCGGAGCGCCCTTCGGCCTCGGCGGCGGCGAGGATGGCGCCGATCGAGGTCGAGGCCAGGATGCCGGTGCCGCCGGTCGGGGTGCTCAGCACGGCGCCGTCCCGCACGACGAGCAGGCCGGCCGTCGGGGCGTCCAGGGCGTAGCCGTCGGTGCTGGTGAAGATGACGTCGTCGGCGCCGCGCCGTCGGGCCTCGCGCAGGGCGGCGGTGTTGACCGCGTAGCTCAGCGTCTTCACCCCGCCGAGCAGCCAGGGGGCGTCGACGAAGGCGTCGCTGGGGTGGCCCCGGCTCAGCGTGACGGCGCGGACGGGGCGGGTCGTCGTCGCGGCGGCCCCCCGCTGCGGGCGACCGGCCGCACGCTCGGTGAGCGTGACGAAGGCCCTGGGCGGCCCGCCGCTCTCCGGTCCCCGGGTGAGGGTGAGGCGCAGCGTGGCCTCGCCGGGCTCGGGCCAGGCGCGAAGGGCGGTCGCCACGAGCTCGGTCCACGCCGCCTCGTCCGGGGCGGGGATCTCCAGGGCTCGCGCGGAGGCGGCCAGCCGGGCCAGGTGGCCGGGCAGGTCGACGACCTGGTGGGTCGGGCCGGGGTCATCACCGGCCTGGCGGTCGTCGCCCCCGGCGTCGACGGGGATCACCAGGGCGGAGTCGAAGCAGCCGTCGCCCCGGGTCAGCCCGGCGTCGTCGGCCGCGACCACCGGCGCCTGCGGGTCGTGCAGGCGAGGACCCTCGGGGGCGAGCAGCGCGACGACGCGGGGACGGGGCATGGGATCAGCGTAGGAGGGCAGGTCAGGCACGACCCCGGGCATGCGGTCGAGCGTGCGTTGTCGCAGGTCAGAGGGCTGTCGGCGCTCGAACGTATGATCGATGCATGTCGACAGCGATGGCAGACCGCGACCCCGGGAGGCTCCCCGAGGCGCTGGCCGCTGCCGCCGATCTCGTCGACGGGGCGAGCAGGTCAGGCACCTGGCGGCTGAGCGATGCCGAGATCGCGGAGGCCCTGGCGGAGCTCGGGCGACTTCGTCACCTCGCCACCGTCGCCGAGGTGGCCCTGCTGCGCGACGGGCTCTCCCGCGGGCTGCCGCGGGACGGAGGGTGGGGCGACCACGACTGGGCGACCCGGTGCGAGGGGGACCGTGCCCCCGACCCGGCGCCCGGTCACGTCGCGCAGGCGCTGCGGCTGGCGCGCGCCGGGCTGCAGCGGGGGCTGGTGCCCGACGTGGACGACGACCCGAACGGGTCTGTGGCGGACCGAGACAGCGCGGTCGGCATGGACCCCTGCGATGCAGGCCGCGAGGTGGACACCGGCCACGACGCGGGAGCGGGTCCGGACGTCTTCGGCGTGGTCGAGCGCAGCGCGGGCACCGGCGACGTACTGACCGCCTTCGAGCGGGGCGACTTGGCGGCGAGCAGCGCGGACCGGCTGGTGCGCTTCGTCGACGACGTGGCGCCGGTGGCCGACCCGACGATGCTGGCGACCGATCTCGGGGTGCTGCTGCACGCGGCCCGGGACGGCTACCGGCCTGGCGGACCGGAGGGTCGCGGTCGGCCGGTGCGGGTCGGCGGGATGACCGACCGGGAGCTGCGCGTGGCGATCACCCGGACCGGGCGGTTGCTGCGGCCGAGCCGGGATCTCGAGCAGGAGCACCGCGCCGCGCGCAACGCCCGACGGCTGCACCGGTGCCCCGGCCCGGCCGGGATGACCAGCTACCGGGTGACCCTCGACCCTGAGGGCTCGGCGGTGCTGGACGCCGCGCTGTCCGCCCTGTCCCGCCCCGAGACCGGGCCGGACGGGGACCCCGATACGCGCACCCACCCGCAGCGTCAGGCCGACGCGCTCGTCGAGATCGTCCGGCGCGGTGTCTCCGCACCGGGCGAGATGCCCACCACCGACAAGACGCAGGTCATCGTCACCATCCCCTGGACCGTGCTGCGCGACCAGGCACTACCACCGAGCACCTCGCACACCGGCGGCCAGACGGCCCTCGGCGGTGCGAGCAGCGCGTGGGGCGCGACCGACGCCGGGATCCACGGCGGAGGGGTCACCGCCACCGGTCAGGTGCTCCCGCCGTCGGTGGTCCGCCGGATGGCCTGCGACGCCGCGATCCTGCCCGCCGTGCTCGGCGGGCCCAGCCAGATCCTCGATCTCGGGCGCAGCGCCCGCCTCTTCACGGCTGGTCAGCGCCGAGCTCTCTGGCACCGCGACCAGGGCTGCTCCTACCCGGGGTGCACGATGCTCGCGCAGTGGTGCGACGCCCACCACGTGACCTGGTGGAGCCGGGGCGGCGCGACCGACCTGAGCAACGCCGCTCTGCTCTGCCCGCGGCACCACACGTTCGTGCACGAGCGCGACCTCACCGCCACCGTGACCGGCGACGGGGTCACCTGGCACACCTGACCACCCCGCCCCGCGCCCGCCGAGGACGGCGGGCGTCGAGGCATGCCCGTCAGCGGCACAGCGTGGCACGCAGACCGCCCTCCGGCAGCCTGCGAGGCGCGTCGGTAGCGGCGCACGTCAGGAGCGGCGCACATCCGGGACAGCCCGACCGATAGGGGACCCGTCAGCGGCAGAGCGTGGCGATGGCGGTCTCCCGATCCTGGTGCTCGAGCACCTCGACCCCGACCTCCTCGAGCATCCGGTAGGCGGCGAAGAAGGAGTCCAGCTCCTCGACGAAGGCCGGGGCCAGGTCACCGAGGTCGCCGAGGTGGTCGACGTAGTGGCTGTTGCGCGGCACGCAGATCAGCTTGGTCTCCTCGATCTCACCCACCTTCAGCAGGAAGGCGGCGACCACCCGGGTGCGGATGTAGATGCCCGGATAGGTCGGCTCGTCGATGAGCACCAGGGCATCGAGCCCGTCCCCGTCCTCGCCCTCGGCGCCGATGACGTAGCCGTAGTCCCCGGGGAAGCCGGCCGGTCCGCCGAGACGGCGGTCGAACCACATCTCCCCGTCGTCGTTCACCTCGTACTTGTTACGGCTGCCGCGAGGGATCTCGACGACGACGTCGCAGACCCCGTCGGCGTGCATGGCGTCACGGTCCGGCCAGGTAGAACTCTCAACCATCTTCGGACGGTAGCGCTCACACCCCCACCGGTACCACCCCGCGGCGCTGGCGGCTGTCCGTCTCCTGTCGGATCGCCGACACGACGGACCCTGTGTCAGGCGGTGCGGCAGGGCTGTCGGGGCCGGTCGTTAGGTTGCCGGTGTGACCATGCACCTGCATCGCGCCGAGCGCACCGACCGGCTGGCCGACGGCCTCGCCGCGATGCTGTCACGCCCGCTGGAGGACCCCTTCGCCGAAGAGGTGGTCGTGGTCCCCGAGCGCGGGATCGAGCGGTGGCTGGCGCAGCGCCTCTCGCACCGGCTCGGCTCCGGGCCCGGCGGGCAGGACGGGGTGTGCGCCGGGGTGCGCTTCCTGCGACCCAGCTCGCTGATCACCCAGCTCGTCGGCCGCGAGGCCGACGACCCGTGGCTCCCCCGCCAGCTCGTCTGGCCGCTGCTGCAGGTCGTCGACGACTCGCTCGACGAGCCGTGGTGCGCCAGCCTCGCCCGCCACCTGGGCCACGGTCTGGCCGAGGACGAGGCCCGGCTGCGCGCCGGGCGGCGCTACTCGGTGGCGCTGCGGCTGGCCACGCACCTGCACCGCTACGCGCTCGCCCGCCCCGTGATGCTCACCGACTGGCGCGACGGCCGAAACACCGACGGCGCCGGCCGCCCGCTGCCCGACGACCTGCAGTGGCAGGCCGAGCTGTGGCGCCGCCTCGTCGACGTCGTCCCCGGACCGACCCCGGACCAGCGGCACGTCAGCACCGTCGACGACCTGCGCGAAGGGCGGATCGGCGACCTCGACCTGCCGGCCCGGCTCTCCCTCTTCGGGCACACCCGGCTGGCGGTCACCGAGGTCGAGCTGCTTGCCGCCCTCGGCACCCAGCGGGAGGTGCACCTCTGGCTCCCCCAGCCCTCGCCCGCCCTGTGGGACGACCTGCGCGACCTCGGTGGTGTGCTGCCCCGGCGAGAGGACGACAGCGGCCGCCGGGTCAGCCATCCGCTGCTCGCCTCGCTCGGCCGGGACAGCCGTGAGCTGGTCCGGGTGCTCGCCGAGCCGTCCCCGGACGACATCGTCGACGACGGCGACCTCGGCCCGCCCGAGCACCGGCCCCGGACCGTGCTCGGCTGGCTGCAGGAGGACGTCCGCGCCGGTCGGGCCCCGGCGCCCGACCTGCTCGCCGAGCGGGGCCCCGACCCCGACGACCGCAGCCTGGCGCTGCACGCCGCCCACGGCCCGCACCGGCAGGTCGAGGTGCTGCGCGAGGTGCTCGTCGGGCTGCTGCAGGACGACCCCACGCTGCAGCCGCGGGACATCCTCGTGATGTGCCCCGACGTGGAGACCTACGCCCCGCTCATCGGGGCCGCCTTCGGCCTCGGCGACCTCGGGCAGGACGACGACGGCATCGACACCCACCCGGCGCACCGGCTGCGGGTCCGGCTGGCCGACCGCTCGCTGGAGGGGACCAACCCGCTGCTGGAGGTCGCCGCCCGGATCATCGACCTCGTCGACGGTCGACTCACCGCCGGCGACGTGCTCGACCTCGTCTCGACCGCACCGGTCCGCCGACGCTTCCGGATCGACGACGAGGACCTCGAGACGATCACCGACTGGCTCGGCGAGACCGCCGTGCGCTGGGGCTGGGACGCCGCCCACCGGGCCCCCTTCGGCCTCGGGACCGTCGACGCGAACACCTGGCGGGCCGGCCTGGACCGGCTGCTGCTGGGCACCGCGGTCTCCGCCGACGGCCCGCCGCACGTCGCCGCGGTGCTCCCGGTCGACGACGTCGGCTCCGGGAGCGTCGATCTCGTCGGCCGGCTCAGCGAGCTGATGGACCGGCTGGTCACCGGCCTGGACGCCCTCGGCGGCTCCGGCACCGCCCAGGAGTGGATGACCACCCTCGGCGCTACCGTCCGCGGGCTGACCGAGACCGACCCCACCGAGGTGTGGCAGGTCGCCGGCCTCGACCGGGTGCTCGCCGAGGCGGCCGAGCACGCCCCGACCGACGTGCCGCTGCGGGTCGCCGACGTGCGGGTGCTGCTCGACGACCGGCTCGAGGGTCGACCGACCCGGGCGAGCTTTCGCACCGGGACCCTCACCGTGTGCACGATGGTGCCGATGCGCTCGGTGCCGCACCGGGTCATCTGCCTGCTCGGCCTCGACGACGGCGCCTACCCGCGCCAGCCCACGGTCGACGGCGACGACGTGCTCGCCCGGGACCCGCTGACCGGCGAGCGGGACGCCCGCAGCGAGGACCGGCAGCTGCTGCTCGATGCGGTGATGGCCGCCACCGAGCGGTTGGTCGTGCTGTGGACCGGCGCCGACGAGCGCACCGGTGAGCGTCGCCCGCCGGCGGTCCCGGTCGGCGAGCTCATCGACGCGGCCCGGGAGACCACCACGGACCCCGCGCTGCCGCGGGTGATCGCGCACCCGCTGCAGCCCTTCGACGAGCGCAACCTGCGGCCGGGTGGTCTCGACCTGGAGGAGCCCTTCAGCTTCGACCGGGCCGCGCTGGCCGGGGCACGGGCCGCCCAGGATCTCGACGACCCACCTTCGCTGGTGCCGTCGGCCCTGGCCCCGCCCGGAGACCTCCGCACCGAGGTCGCCCTGGCCGACCTCGTCTCCTTCCTCGAGAACCCGGCCCGCGGCTTCCTCCGCGACCGCCTCGGCATCGCGCTCCCCCGCGAGGCCGACGAGCTCGGCGAACGCATCCCCCTGGACCTCGACGCCCTGGAGCGCTGGCAGGTCGGCGACCGGGTGCTGCGGGCGCGCCGGGCCGGGGCCACCGGCGAGGACGCCTACCGTGCGGAGCTGCTGCGTGGCGAGCTGCCGCCGGGCGAGCTGGGCACGACGGCGCTGCGGGAGGTGCAGCAGGTCGTCGAAGGGGTCGTCCGTGACCTCGACCGCTTCACCGGAGGATCCCCGGCCGCCTCCGTGGACGTCACCGTCGACCTGCTCGACGGCCTCCGGCTGACCGGCACGGTCGACGGCGTGCACGCCGGCAACATCGTCGACGCCACCTACAGCCGGGTCGGCGCCAGGCACGAGATCGGCGCCTGGGCGCGGCTGCTCGCGCTGGTCGCTGCCTCCGGGCGGGACGAGGCCCACCAGGCCGCGGTGCTCGGCAAGGGCCGCGGCGCCATCCTCGGGCCGCTGCCGGCCGAGGCCGCCCGCGCGCACCTGTCCACGCTCGCGCAGGTGCGGGCCGTCGGTCAGCAGATCCCGGTGCTCGTGCCGGTCAAGACCGGGCGGGCCTGGGCCGAGGCCGCGGGCGACGGCCGCCGGACCCGGGCCGCGCGCAACGCTGCGGGCGGCGAGTGGGCCGGCCGCTTCCCCGAGTCCGAGGACCGCTGGTGGACCCGGCTGCTCGGCGCCGCCGCCCCGCTGGAGCGGCTCACCCAGACCGGACCGGGAGACCTCGACGGCTCCCTGCCGACCCAGGCGCCTGCGATCTGGCGTCCGGTGCTGGCGAACCGGAGGACACCGTGACCGGCCCCGTGGACGAGACCACCGAGACCCCCGTGCAGGGCACGACGGCGACGGCGGCGGGGCTGACCCCCTTCGACGTCACCGGCCCGCTGCCCACCGGCACCACCCTGCTCGAGGCCAGCGCCGGCACCGGCAAGACCTGGACGATCGGCGCGCTGGTGGCGCGCTACGTCGCCGACGGCGTCGCCCGGCTCGACGAGATGCTCGTCATCACCTTCGGCCGGGCAGCCAGCCAGGAGCTGCGCGAGCGGGTGCGCGAGCACCTGCGGCACGTCTACGGCGCGCTGAGCGACCCGGCGTCCGGCTCCGACGACCCGGTGGTCGAGCTGCTGCGCCAGGGAGACCCGGAGCAGGTCGCCGAGCGGACCCGTCGGCTGCGCGAGGCGCTCACCGGCTTCGACGCGGCGACGATCGCGACGACCCACCAGTTCTGCCAGGTGGTGCTGCGCGGTCTCGGCGTGGCCGGCGACACGGACAGCCGCGCACGGCTGGTGGAGGACCTCAGCGACCTGCGCGACGAGGTGGTCGCCGACCTCTACCTCGCCGAGGTGGCCGGACCCTCCGGCGGCGAGCCCCCGCTCAGCCACGCCGAGGCGGCGGCCGTCGCCGCCCGGGCGACCGAGGACCCGCACGCCACCCTGGTCCCGACCCAGCCCCCGCCCGACCCGGCGGACGCGGCCCGGGTGACCTTCGCCCGCCGGGTCCGGGAGGAGATGGACCGCCGCAAGCGGCAGCTGGGCGTGCTCAGCTTCGACGACCTGCTGGGCCAGCTCGCCGACGCCCTGGCCGATGAGGACTCGCCGGCGCGGCGCCGGATGCGGCAGCGGTGGCGGGTGGTGCTCGTCGACGAGTTCCAGGACACCGACCCGGTGCAGTGGCAGGTGCTCGACCGCGCCTTCACGGGGCACAGCACGCTCGTGCTGATCGGCGACCCCAAGCAGGCCATCTACGGCTTCCGCGGCGGCGACGTCGACACCTACCTGGAGGCCAGCAGGTCCGCCGGGACCCGGCACACCCTCGGTACCAACCACCGCTCCGACGCGCCGCTCGTGCACGCCCTCGGGACGGTGCTGCGCGGCGCCGAGCTGGGCGACGAGCAGATCGTCGTGCACGACGTCGGCACCCGGCTGACCGAGGGACGGCTGCTCACCCCCCGCGGCGACAGCGCCCCGCCGATGCGGCTGCGGGTGGTGCCCCGCGAGCTGGTGGCCGAGGACGACGGGCGGATCCTCATCAGGCGGGTGCGCGAGCTCGTCGCCCGGGACGCGGCGCACGAGATCGCCCGGCTCGTCGACGCCGGACTGACCTTTGCGGGACGGCCGGTGCGCGCCGGTGACGTCGCGGTGCTGGCGCGCACCAACGACGAGCTGGAGCAGGTGCGCTCGGCGCTCGCCGAGGTCGGGCTGCGCTCGGTGATGGTCGGCACCGACAGCATCTTCGGCTCGGCGGCGGCCGCGCAGTGGCTGACCCTGCTCGAGGCGCTGGAGGCGACCCACCGGCCGCCGCGGGTGCGGGCGGCGGGGCTGACCCCCTTCGTCGGGCTGGACGCGGTCGCGCTGGAGGACGGCGGGGACGAGCTCGCCGACGACCTGGCCCGTCGGCTGCGCCGGTGGAGCGAGCTCTTCGCCCGACGAGGGGTGGCCGCGGTGATGGCGGCCGCCGCCTCGAGTGGTCTGGACGCGAGGGTGCTCGGGACCGCCGGCGGCGCCCGGCACCTGACCGACCTGCGCCACCTGGCCGAGCTGCTGCACCAGCGCGCGGTCAACGAGGGTGACGGGCTGGCGTCGCTGTCCACCTGGCTGCGCGAACGCATCGCCGACGACACCCGGACCGAGCGCAGCCGGCGCCTGGACTCCGACGCCGACGCGGTGCACCTCTCGACGATCCACGGCAGCAAGGGTCTGCAGTACCCGATCGTCGTCGCGCCCTTCCTCAGCAACCGCTACGCCGGGAAGGCCCCTGACACGCTGCGCTTCCACGACCCGGTGACGCGGGAGCGCTGCCTCGACGTCGGGGTGCGCTCGGACCGGGGCCGGCGCGAGCGGGAGGAGGCGCACCAGGCCGAGGAGCTCGGTGAGTCGCTGCGGCTGGTCTACGTCGCGCTGACCCGGGCGCAGAGCCATCTGCTCACCTGGTGGTTCCCCAGCGGCCGGAACACCGCCTCTGCCCCGCTGCACCGGCTGCTCTTCGGCAGACAGCCCGGCGAGGGCCCGGCCCGCGACGAGCAGCCGGTCCCCGGCGACCAGACGGCGATGGCCGTGCTCGCCGGCTGGCGAGACCTCGGCGGCCCGTCGCTGGAGCGGGTCGAGCCGCGACCGCGTGTGCTGCGCGGCGATGAGGAGGCCCCCGCGGAGCTGTCGGTGCGCGCCTTCACCCGGGAGGTCGACACGCAGTGGCAGCGGACCTCCTACACGGCGCTCACCCAGGCCGCCGATGACATCGCCCCGGCCTCGCTCAGCCTCGTCGACAGCGAGGTAGAAGACCCGCCGCGGCAGGACGAGGAGCTCGTCGGCGTGGACATCGACAGCGTCCCGGCCAAGCACGACGGAGGATCGTGCGAGGCCGGCGACGCGCCGACGTCCGCGCCCGATGTGCCCTCGCCGATGGCCGACCTGCCGGTCGGGGCCACCTTCGGCAGCCTGGTGCACGCGGTGCTGGAGCACGCCGACCCGGAGGCCGACGACCTGGCCGCCGAGATGCGCCGGCTGGTGGACGAGCACGTGGTGCGCTGGCCGGTGGACGGCCTCGACCGCTCCCGGCTCGCCGAGGCGCTGGTCGCGGTCTGCGACAGCCCGCTCGGTCCGCTCGCGGCGGAGACCACCCTTCGCCGGGTGCCGATGCGAGACCGGCTCTGCGAGATGGACTTCGAGCTGCCCCTGGCCGGTGGTGACGAGGCGCCGACGTCACCTGCCCAGGTCGTGCTCGGAGACCTGGCGCCGTTGCTGCGGGAGCACCTGCCCGAGGGCGACCCGGTGCGGGCCTGGGCGAGCAGCCTGGACGACCCGGTGCTCGGCTACCAGCCGCTGCGCGGCTACCTCACCGGGTCGGTCGACGTCGCCATGCGGGTGGACGGGCGGTACCTCGTCGTGGACTACAAGACGAACTGGTTGGGCCCGGTGGACGAGCCGCTGACCGCCCGGGCGTACGACCGCTCAGCCCTGGATGCGGCCATGGGCCACTCCTCCTACCCGCTGCAGGCGCTGCTCTACGCGGTGGTGCTGCATCGCTACCTGCGCTGGCGGCTGGCCGGGTACGACCCGGAGCAGCACCTGGGCGGGGTCCTCTACCTCTACGTGCGCGGGATGTGCGGGCCGCAGACGCCGGTCGTCGACGGGCACCCGTGCGGGGTCTTCTCGTGGCGACCGCCGGTGGCGCTGGTCGAGGCCGTCTCCGGGCTCCTCGACGGTCAGGGGGACCGGTCGTGAGTGACGTGCCGCAGCCGCCCGAGGCGGCCGCATCCTCCGACGGAAGCCCGGCTGCCGCTCCGTCCTTCGACCCGGTGCCGGGCGACCGGCGGCTGGCCCTCGGCGCCACCGGCTGGCTGGGTCGGCTCAACGCCGGCGGCTGGCTGGAGGCCGCCGACGTGCACGTGGCCTCCCGGCTCGGGGTGCTCGTGGACGAGCCGGATCCGCTGGTGGTCGTCACGCTGGCGCTGGCGGTGCGCGCGGTCCGCGAGGGGTCGACCTGCCTCGACCCGACCGAGGCAGGTGCGATCCTCGCGACCGCCGACGGCGCGCTGGACGGGAGCGAGGGTGTCGGGGGCGAAGGGGTCGGGGGCGACGGGGACAGCAGCGACGAAGGCGAGCGCGAGGGGGTCGGGGGCGAAGGGCGCGCAGCCGCCGCCGATCTCGGCGGGTGGCTGCAGCGGGTGACCGGTAGCCGCCTGGCCGCCGAGTCCGTGCTGCGGGTCGAGCACGGGCTGGTCTACCTCGACCGTTACTGGCGCGAGGAGCGTCAGGTCGCCGACGATCTCCGGTCGCGGATGGCGGTCCCGGCAGCCTCGGTGGACCCAGGGCTGCTGGAGGCGGGTCTCGACCGGGTCTTCCCCGGCGACAGCTGGGCGGAGCAGCGCTCCGCCGTGCGCGCCTCGCTCGCGCGCACGACGACGATCCTCACCGGTGGCCCCGGCACCGGCAAGACCTCCACCGTCGCCGGGCTGGTGACCCTGCTGGCCGAGCAGCACGAGCGCGCCGCGGGCCGGCCGCTGCGGGTGGTGCTGGCCGCGCCCACCGGGCGGGCTGCCGCGCGGCTGCGCGAGTCGGTGCTGGAGGCGGCGGCCGGGATGGACGCGTCGGACCGGGCACGGCTCGAGGGCATCGAGTCCGCGACGGTGCACCGGCTGCTGGGCTGGAACCGCTCGCGCACCCGCTTCGCCCGCGACCGCCGCAACCCGCTGCCGCACGACGTCGTCGTCGTCGACGAGGCGTCGATGCTCTCGCTGACCCTCACCGCACGGCTGCTCGAGGCGGTCCGGCCGACGGCCCGCCTGGTGCTCGTCGGCGATCCGGACCAGCTCGCGTCGGTCGAGGCCGGCGCGGTGCTGGCCGACCTCGTCGCGGGGCTGGACGAGCCGCAGCCGACCGGCATCGACGAGGGACACGGCGAGGACGATGCCCGCGAGCCGACGATCGTGGAGGCCGCGACCGACTCGCCGACCGAGCCGACCGAGCCGGTGCTGACCAGCGATGACAGGCGGCTCCCGATGCTGGTGCCCAGGTCACCCGTGCCTGTGTCGCCCGTGTCGGCGCTGCGCACCTCGCACCGGTTCGGTCCCGCCATCGGGCGCCTGGCGGCGGCGATCCGGGACGGCGACCCGGACGCGGCGCTGGCCGCGCTCTCCTCCGAGGACGACGCGGTGCGGCTCGTCGAGCTGCCGGCGACCTCCGCGGACGACGCCGACCAGACCCGGGCCGCGCTGCTCGCGGCGGAGACCGCCGTCCGACCGGCGCTGCTCGGGCACGCGCTGCAGCTACGGGCGCACGCCGCGGCCGGAGAGACCACGGCAGCGGTCGCGCAGCTCGGTGAGCACCGCCTGCTCTGCGCCCACCGCGACGGCCCGTGGGGCGTGAGCAGCTGGGTCCGGCGCACCCAGCGGTGGCTCACCGAGGCCACCGCGGACCCGGTCAGGTCGGGGCACCACGGCTCGGGGCGCTACGTCGGTGAGCCGCTGCTGGTCACCCGCAACGACCTCGGGCTGGGGCTCTTCAACGGCGATCCCGGCGTCGTGGTGCGCGACGGGAGCGGACGGCTGGTCGCCGCCATGGATGCCGCCGGCGGGGTGCGGACCCACCCGGTGGCCCGGCTCGCCGACGTCGAGACGGCGCACGCCTCGACGGTGCACAAGAGCCAGGGCAGCCAGGCGCGGACCGTCACGGTGCTGCTGCCCGACGACGGCTCGCGGCTGCTGACCCGCGAGCTGCTCTACACCGCCGTCACGCGCGCTCAGGAACAGGTCGTGCTCGTCGGCAGCGAGGCCGCGGTGCGGGCGGCGGTGATCCGTCGGACGCGGCGGGCCAGCGGGTTGCGGCGCACGCTGACCGACCGGCGCTGAGCGGCTGCTCGGCCCGCGGGCCGACGCTCGGCCGCCGCCCCGCACCCGTCGCTGACCCGTGCTCCGGGGCGCGTCACTCCTGGTGCAGCACCCGGAACTCCTCCAGCACCACCGGCATGTCCTCGCTGAAGCCGGCCGGGCTGTGCCGCTGCCAGAAGTCCTGGTGGTCCCGGCGCCAGGTGGCCAGCGACCGGTCCCCTTCGCCCTCGTCGTGGGCATGGGCGGCGTCCACCTCGCCGAAGGGGACCACCCGCACCCTGGTCGTCACGACGAGCGCCCTCGGGTGGCCCTGACCGTCGAGCACGATGCCCAGGGTCCCCCGCTCGGGCAGCGCCTCCCCCTCGACCTCGTAGTCCGCGGCCGAGCTGGCGGTGGCGGTCTTCGTCCCGTCGAGGACGAGACGCAGCAGGGTGTCGGCCTGCGCCGGCGTGGCGCCGAAGGCCCATGCGGGCGGCCGCAGCACCTCCAGCGGGTTCACGCCGGTGTAGTCGGGCACCCCGGCCAGGTCCGCGGACCGCTTCGCCCGCTCCCAGAAGGCCTCGATCTCGTCCATGACCACCATCGTGCCGCACCGGCTCGCGCCGTCGCCGATCCATGCCGTCGCCGCTCCGTGCCGTCGTCGATCCATGCGGCGGCCGGCTGCTGCCGCTGCGGCTCGTGCCGCCGCCGATGACGGTGCCGACGACGACGCCGTGGCGGCCGTCAGCGCAGGACGCGCAGGGTGGCCAGGCTCGGGTCCGCGGCGTAGGCGATGCGTGTGCCGGCGTCCCGCGCCTCGCGCAGCGCGGCCAGCGCGGTGGAGGTGATCCGCTCGCCGGGGGCCAGCACCGGCACCCCGGGCGGGTAGGGCGCGACCAGCTCGGCGCTGACCCGGCCCACCGCCTCGTTGCCGGCGACCGCCTCGTGCTCGGCGAAGAAGGCCTGACGGGGCGGCACCACCGTCTGCGGCTGCACCGTCCACGACGCGGCACCGACCACCGGGCGCGGCGCGCCGCGACGCCGCTCGATGGAGCGGGTCAGCGCGCCGACCAGCACGTCGAGCTCGGTGGCGCCGTCGGCGAGGGTGATCATCGCGACCAGGGTGTCCCGGTCGGCCATCTCCAGCGGCAGGCCCTCGTCGAGCAGGTCCTGCTCGACGGCCACCCCGTCGGCGCCGGTGCCGGGCAGCTGCACGACGATCTTCGCCGGGTCCACGTCGGCGCCGTCGAGGACGTGCGCCCCGTCGATCCGCGACAGTCGACGCCGGGCGTCGGCCACCAGCGGCAGCACCTGGCCCAGCAGCTCCTCGCCGTCGCGCTCGAGCAGCGCGCGGGAGGCATCGATGCTCGCCATGATCGCCCCGGCCGGGCTGGTGGTCAGGGTGGTCTCGATCGCCGCAGCCAGCCGGGCCGGGTCGATCCGCTCGGTGCGGGCGAGGATGAGCGCCGCCTGGCTGTAGCCGGGCAGGGTCTTGTGCACGCTGGTCACCATGGCATCGGCGCCGAGCGCGATCGCGTGCTCCGGCAGGTCCGGGTGGAAGCCGAAGTGCCCGGCCCAGGCGGCGTCCACCAGGTGCGGCACGCCGTGCGCGTGCGCCACCTCGGCGGTCTCCCGCAGCTCGCCGATGGTGCCGACGTAGCCGGGGTCCCCGGTCACCACGGCCACCGCGTCCGGATGGGCCGCCAGCGCCTCGGCGACCTGGGCGGCACGCACCCCGGCCGGCAGCCCGCGCCGCTCGTCGACCTCGGGCAGCACCCACACCGGCTCGGCCCCGGACATCACCAGCCCGCTGAGCAGGGAGCGGTGCAGGGTGCGCGGCACCACCACCTTCTGCCCGGGCCCGGCGACGGCCAGCATGAGCGCCTGGTTGCCGTGGGTGGAGCCGCCGACCGAGAAGTGGGCGACATCGGCGCGCCACAGCCGGGCCGCCCGCTGCTGGGCGTCGGCGAGGTAGCCGCCGCGCATCTTGACGTCGTCGACCCCGCCGGAGAGCGGCAGGTCGCCCAGCGCCAGCGGGCCGATGAGGTCGGGCCGCCGCTTGTGCCCCGGGATGATGAAGGGGGTGCGCGGCTCGGCCAGCGCCCGCAGGTAGGCGTCGAAGAGCGGCGCGTCGGCACGCAGCCCGCGCGGGTCCTCGGGGGTGGGCGTCATCGATCCGGGAGCGTCGTGGGGCACCGCGCCATGGTGCACCCGGCTCCGCCGCCCCGCCGCACCGGGGCCTACTTGATCATCGTCCGCTGGTAGGTGCGGATCGACAGCGGCACGAAGATCGCCAGGATGAGCAGCACCCACCCGAAGGTGTAGAGCTCGGCGTGCTGCAGCGCCCAGGTGTACTCCGCCGTCTCCCGGGCCGCGTCGGCGGTCACCCCGGTCTCGGCGAGCGCACCGAGGTTGCCGAAGTTGTCGCGTGCCGAGTGGGTGAGCGTGGAGACCGGGTTCCATCCGGCGAGGGTCTTCAGCGCGCCGGGCAGGTTCTCCGAGGGCACGAAGGTGTTGGCGATGAAGGTCACCGGGAAGATCACCATGAAGGAGGCGTTGCCGACGATCTCCGGGCTGCGCACCTTGAGCCCGACCCAGGCCATGATCCAGCTGATGGCGTAGGCGAAGAGCAGCAGCAGGACGAAGGCGATGACGGCGCCGACGATCCCCTCGCGGATGCGCCAGCCGATGAGCAGGCCGGTCAGCGCCATGACGACGAGCGAGATGACGTTGTTGACGACGTCGGAGAGGGTGCGGCCGAAGAGCACCGCGCCGGGGTGCATCGGCAGCGTGCGGAAGCGGTCGATGACCCCCTTCTGCATGTCCTCGGCCATCCCGAAGCCGGTGAAGGTGCCGCCGAAGACGACGGTCTGGGCGAAGATGCCGGCCATGAGGAACTCGCGGTAGCCGGAGGCGTTGCCCGCGGTCAGGGCGCCGAAGACGAAGCCGAAGAGCAGCACGAACATGATCGGCTGCAGCGTGGTGAAGACGAGCAGGTCCGGCACCCGCTTGATCTTGACGAGGTTGCGCCGGACGATCGTCAGGGAGTCGCTGACGAGGTGGGTCATGCGCTGGTCTCCTCGGTCTCGGTCTGCTCCTCCTCGGCCTTGTGGCCGGTGAGGGTGAGGAAGGCGTCGTCCAGGGTGGGCCGGCGGATCCCGATGTCCTGCACCGTGATCCTGCGCTCGCGCAGGGCGGTGACCCCGTCGACGAGGGCGGTGGTGCCGCCGCTGACCGGCACGGTCAGGGTGCGGGTGTGCTCGTCGACCTCGACCTCGCCGATGCCGACGCCGCGCAGCACCTCGGCGGTGTCGCCGATCCGCGCGGCGTCCTCGACGGTGACCATGAGCCGCTCGCCGCCGACCTCGGACTTCAGCTGGTCGGCGGTGCCGTGGGCGATGATCTGGCCGTGGTCGATGACGACGATGTCGTCGGCGAGCTGGTCGGCCTCCTCGAGGTACTGGGTGGTCAGCAGCACCGTGGTGCCGTCGGCGACCAGACCGCGGATGACCTGCCACATGTCGCCGCGCGAGCGCGGGTCGAGCCCGGTGGTCGGCTCGTCGAGGAAGACCACCGGCGGCCGCGCGACCAGCGCCCCGGCGAGGTCGAGCCGGCGGCGCATGCCGCCGGAGTAGGTCTTGGCGGGGCGGTCGGCGGCGTCCTCGAGACGGAAGTCGGCGAGCAGGGTCGCGGCCCGCTCCTTCGCCCGCTTCGCCCCGAAGTGGTAGAGCCGGCCGATCATCTCGAGGTTCTCCCGGCCGGAGAGGTACTCGTCGACCGCGGCGTACTGCCCGGCGACGCCGATCCGGCGGCGCACCTCGAGCGGGTCGGCGGTGACGTCCACGCCGGCGACGGTGGCCCGGCCGGAGTCGGGCCGGATCAGCGTGGACAGGATGCGCACGGCGGTGGTCTTGCCGGCGCCGTTCGGGCCCAGCACGCCCAGCACGCTCCCGCTGGGTGCCGCCAGGTCGATCCCGCGGAGGGCCTGCACCGCGCCGTAGCTCTTGGTGAGGCCCTCGGCCTCGATCGCGTTCTCGGTCACGGCGGACAACCTAGGGGCTGGCACCGACAACCCGCCAACCGATTGCCGGAGGGGGACCGGGCTCACACCAGCCGAGGGGAGCAGCCCGACGACGAGGGAGGCGGCCCGACGACGCAGAGAACCTCTCTGATCAGGGAGAAGCCTTCTGCGGTGACCGAGCCATTATCGGGTTACCCGATAAAGGGGTGACAGGTGAGGTCAGGCCGGGGTGAGGTCGCCGAGGACGGCGAGGGTGGCCTGCCGCTGGGCGAGCTCGGGCGCCGGGTTCGTGAGCATGACCTCGTCGGCGTCCGCGGTCTCGGCGAAGCGGGCCAGCCCGTCGGCCACCCGGGTCGGGTCGCCGACGACGGTGTGGGTGAGCATGTGCCGTGCCTGGTCGCCGACCGGGCTGTCCATGAGGGTGTCCATCACCGTGTCGTCGATGGTCCGGCCGGGCAGCGCCCGGGCGCCGAGCATCCGCACCCGTGCCCGCAGCACCCGCTGGGCGATCTGCTCGGCCTCCTCCTGGTCCTCGGCGGCGACGACGTTCGCGGCAGCGATGACGTAGGGCTGCTCCAGCTGCGCGCTCGGCCTGAACTCGGCCCGGTAGGCCGCCACCGCGGGCTGCAGCGCGTCCGGGGCGAAGTGGCTGGCGAAGGCGTAGGGCAGCCCGTAGGCGGCCGCCAGCCGAGCGCCGAAGAGGGAGCTGCCGAGGATGTAGAGCGGCACCCGGGTGCCGCGGCCGGGCACCGCGTGGATGCCCGGGACGAGCGTCTCGTCACCGAGGTAGCCCTGCAGCTCGCGGACGTCGTCGGGGAAGCGCTCGGCGGCCTGCGGATCGGTGCGCAGCGCCCGCATCGTCACCTGGTCGGTGCCCGGCGCCCGCCCCAGGCCGAGGTCGATCCGCCCGGGGTGCAGCTCGGCCAGCGTGCCGAACTGCTCGGCGATCACCAGCGGGCTGTGGTTGGGCAGCATCACCCCGCCGGAGCCCACCCGGATCCGCTCGGTGCGGGCGGCGACGTGGGCCAGCAGCACCGAGGTGGCCGCCGAGGCGATGGCCGACATGTTGTGGTGCTCGGCGAACCACAGCCGCTCGAAGCAGCCCAGCTCGTCGGCCTGCTGGGCCAGGGTGACGCTCTGCTCGAGCGCCTCCCCCACCGGCTGGTCGCGACGGACGGTGGCGAGGTCGAGCAGCGAGAGGCGCATGCCCCCACTCTCGCACCGCCCACCGACGGGGGACGAAGGGTGCATCGCCTCCGCCTCGGGAGGACGATGGTGGGGGGGGTCGGTCTCTCGAGGAGGCGGTCATCACGCGGGCGACGGGTCAGCAGCGGCACCGGTGGGCCCCGCCGCTGCCCGGATGGGCGCGGGACTACCGGCGCACCTGGCTGCGGCCGGACCTGCTCGCCGGGCTGACCGTCTGGGCGGTGCTCGTCCCGGAGTCGTTGGCCTACGCCACGATCGCCGGGGTCTCCCCGGTGGTCGGGCTCTACGCCGCGGCCCCCGCCCTGGCGATCTACGCCCTGCTCGGCAGCTCGCGCCACCTCGTCGTCGCCCCGATGTCGGCGACCGCGGCGCTCTCGGCGAGCATCGTCGGCGCGCACCTGGGCGGCATGCCCGGCGGCGGCACCGAGCCCGCGGAGGTGCTGCGGGTGACCGTGCTGCTCGCCCTGCTCACCGGGGCGGTGGGGATCGTCGCCGGGCTGCTCCGGCTGGGCTTCCTGGCCGCCTTCGTCTCCACCCCGGTGCTCAAGGGGTTCGTCGTCGGGCTGGCCGCGACCATCCTGCTCGGCCAGCTGCCGCACCTGCTCGGGATCGAGACCGGAGAGGGTCCGGTCCTCGCCGAGACTGTCGAGACCGTGACGAGCCTGGGCGGCGCCCACCTGCCGACGGCGGCCGTCGGTCTCGGCGCGCTGGCCCTGCTGCTCGGGCTGCGGCGGGTGCTCCCGCGCTGGCCCGGGGCGCTGGTGGTGGTCGCCCTCGGGATCGCGGTCAGCGCCCTCGCCGGGCTCGACGAGGCCGGGGTCGCCGTGGTCGGACACGTCCCCTCAGGGCTGCCCGGTCTCGGCCTCCCCGGGACCGACCTCGGGGAGGTCACCGGGCTGCTGGGGCCGGCCGCGGCGCTGCTGCTCGTCGGCTTCGTCGAGGGGCTGGCCGCCGCCAAGACCTACGCCGCGAAGGAGGGCCGCCGGATCGACCCGGACCGGGAGCTGGTGGCCACCGGGGCGTCCGACGTGGGCTCCGGGCTGGTCGGCGGGATGGTCGTCAACGGCAGCCTCTCCAAGACCGCGGTGATGGGCGCGGCCGGCGGCCGCACCCAGCTGGCCAACCTCGTCGTCGCCGGTCTCACCGTGCTGACCCTGCTGCTGCTCACCGGGCTCTTCGAGCAGCTGCCGCAGGCGGTGCTGGCCGCGGTGGTGGTCACCGCGGTGCTCGACCTGCTCGACGTGCGCGGCCTGCGGGCGCTGTGGGCGCTGGGCGCCGCCCGCGGTCCGGTGCCGCGACGCAGCGCCCGCCGACGCCGTCTCCGCCCTGGGCGCGCTGCTCGGCGTGCTCGTGCTGGGCGTGCTGCCCGGTCTGCTCGTCGGGGTGGTGCTCTCGGTCGGGCTGCTGCTCTACCGGGTCTCCCGGCCCCGGCTGGCCCGGCTGGTGCGGCTGCCCGGGCGGCACGGGATCTGGGTGGACCGGGCCCGGCACCGGCAGCTGCCGGTCGAGCCGGGGGTGGCCGTCGTCCGGGTGGAGGGTCCGCTCTTCTTCGGCAACGCCGAGCAGGTCCGCGACGACCTGGCCGCGGCCGCCGAGGAGGCCGGGGCGCTCGTGCTGGACGCGGAGAGCATCGCCTCCCTGGACGTCACCGCGGCCGACGCGCTGGTCCGGCTCGCCGCCGACCTCGCCGCCCGAGGCATCCCGGTCGTCGACGCCCGCAGCCTCGGGCCGGTCCGCGACCTCGTCTCCGCCGAGACGGACGGCCGGCGGGTGCCGATGGAGGCGGACCTGGACGCCGCGGTGGCGCTGGCCCTCGCCCGCCGCGCGGAGGGCGGGCCGCGGGCGGACGGAGGCTGACCCCGACCGTCAGGGGGTGACGATGGCGAAGTCGGGGTCGGCCGGGTCGATGAGGCCCAGCAGCGTCTCCAGCACCCCACCGTCCCCGCTGACCTCGGCCCCGGCCGCCTCCAGATCCCCACCGGCCAGGGCGACCAGCCCGTCGGCCGGCACGGTCACCGTGACCGCGGGGTCCTCGGGCGCGGAGACCTCGCGGTGGGTGAGCACCCCGTTGCGCAGACGCACCGCGAAGCGCTGGTCGGCCGCGCCGTCCTGGGTGACGACGAGCTCCAGGTGCAGGTCCTCCTCCCACGCCCGCGGTCCGTCGATCTGGAAGGCGAGCCCGTCGAGCACCTGGGCGGGAGTCATCTGGGCCATCGTGTCCGCGGAGGCCCCGCTGACCGGGGTGCCGACCGAGCCGTGGCGCAGCTCGTGGGCTCCCATGAGGTAGACGTTGCGCCAGGTGCCGTTCTCCGAGCCGTAGCCGAGCTGCTCCAGGGTGTCGGCGAGCTGGGCCCGGGCGCCCTCGTGCTCCGGCTCGGCGAAGACGACGTGGCTGCACAGCTCGGCGGCCCACCGGTAGTCGCCCTCCTCGTGCGCGGCCCGGACAGCCTCCATGGCCGCCTCGACACCGCCGGCCAGCGCGACGTAGCGCCGCCCCTGCTCGACCGGGGTGTGCTGCCACAGGTGCGCCGGGTTGCCGTCGTACCAGCCCATGTAGCGCTGGTAGATCGCCTTGACGTTGTGGCTGACCGAGCCGTAGTAGCCGCGGGTGTGCCAGGCTCGCTCCAGGGCCGGGGGCAGCACGATCTCCTCGGCGATCTCCGTCCCGGTCAGGCCCTGGTTGAGCAGCCGGAGGGTCTGGTCGTGCAGGTAGGCGTAGAGGTCGCGCTGCAGCCCGAGGAAGTCGAGGATCCGCTCGTTGCCCCACATCGGCCAGTGGTGCGGGGAGAAGATCACCTCGGCCTGGCCGCCGAAGAGGTCGATCATCTCGGTGAGGTACCCGGCCCAGGCGTGCGGGTCGCGGACCTGGGCGCCGCGCAGGGTGAGCACGTTGTGCAGGGTGTGGGTGGCGTTCTCGGCGACGCACAGGGCCCGCCGGTCGGGGAAGAAGAAGTGCATCTCCGAGGGGGCCTCGGTGCCGGGAGCCAGCTGGAAGACGATGCGCTGGCCGTCGACGGTCTCCTCCTGGCCGGTGCGGGTGATTTCCAGGGTGGGGTTGATCAGCGTGACCGTCCCGGTGGAGTTGGTCTGGCCGAGCCCGGCACCCACCTGGCCCAGCGGGCCGCGCTCGAGCACCGGGGCGTACATGTACCCCGCCCGGCGGGACATCGCGCCGCCCGCGTAGACCCACTCGGTGACGAGGTTGCCGGTCAGCCCGGCCGGGGCGATGACCACGCAGCGGCCGGCGTCCACGTCCTCCTGGCTGGTGACCCCCTTCACCCCGCCGTAGTGGTCGGCGTGACTGTGGGTGTAGATCACCGCGGTGACCGGGCGCTCGCCGCGGTTCCGGCGGTAGAGCGCCAGCGCGGCCGCGGCGCACTCGGCCGAGATCAGCGGGTCGATGACGATGACCCCCTCGTCACCCTCGACGAAGGTGATCTGGGCCAGGTCCAGCCCGCGCACCTGGTAGATGCCGGGCACCACCTCGTAGAGGCCCTGCAGCACGTTCAGCGTGCTGATCCGCCACAGGCTCGGGTTGACCGAGACCGGGGCGTCCCCGGTGACGAAGGCGAAGCTGTCGTTGTCCCAGACCACCCGCCCGTCCTCGGCGCGGATCACCGCCGGGTCGAGCCGGTCGATGAAGCCGCGGGCGGCGTCCTCGAGGTCCTGCTCGTCCTCGAAGGGCAGGCTCTCCAGGAGCCGGGCGTGCTGGGCGGCGATGTGCGGGGAGGGCGGGCGGGGGCCGGTGTCCATGACGTTCAGGCAAGCACCTCGGAGGCTCCGGCGGGAGGGGTCGGCGGTGGCGCGTCGCGAACGGTCAGGACTGCGCGCCAGGCGTGCCTCGATCGCTCCCTCCGGGGGTGGCCTCCGGGCGTCGGCCGAGGACGACCGCCTGCGGGTCGCGCTCCCGGCCGGCTGCCGGACGGGCACGAGCCGCGACCACCTCGAGGCCGGCCCGCTCGGCGGCCGCGGCCATCACCTCGGGGGTGCGGTGGTGACGGACCAGGGAGACCTCGTGGCCGAGGCTGCGGAAGGCGGCGCCGACCTCGTGCGTGCCCGCCCCGGACTGGAAGCCGAGCAGGACCGAGCCTCCCGGCCGGAGCACCCGGCGGACCTCCCGGAGCGCGCCGGGCAGGGCGGCGTCGGTGAGATGGATCGTCGAGTACCAGGCGAGCACGCCGTCGAGCGTCTCGTCGGCCAGGGGCAGCGCGGTCAGGCCGGCGCGGTGCACCGGGAGCCAGGGATGCTCGCGGCGGGCCACGGCCAGCATCCCGGCGGAGGGGTCGGCACCGGCGATGCGCACCCGTCCCCCGGCCACGTCGCTGACGAAGCGGGCCATCCGTCCGGTGCCGCAGCCGGCGTCGAGGACGCGGGGCGTGATGCCCGCCTGCCCGGTCGGCCCAGCCAGCCCGGCCGCCCACGACCGCACCGCGTCGAGGTCGGCGGGCTGCTCGGGCTCGGTCGTCGGGTAGTGCACGGCATAGTCCTCGGCCGCGAGGTCGTAGGCCCGCACCCCGTCGTCCACCTCGTCACCCACCACCCCGGCATCCTCCCGCGTCGCTCGCCCGTCCACCCCCGTCTCTGCACACCCTGTCGGGGTGGGGGTGGCGGCGTGATGCTTTCGTGATCTAGGGTGGCCGCGGCTCGCGCGACCGCGCGGGTTGCTCGCCGGGGGCCACGCCCAGTCCCGCCAGCCCCGGTGGACCCCTTGAAGCACGCCTGGCGGGAGCGGGGGACCCACTTACGACCGACCGGCACGCCGGTCTCGGGGTGAAGTCCTGACGCGTCGCCCCAGACGCGCCCGGGCAGGGTGACCCTTCCACCCCAACCCGACAGCTAACCCCGCAGGCGTCAGGAGCCACCCCTATGACGCAGTATGTCGGGCGCCACCGTGCCCCTGCCACCCCCCTGACCTCCACCCTCCCCGTCCGCGGCGCGGTCACCCTGGGCAGCGCCGCCGCCCTCGGCCTGGCCGTCCCGGCGACCGCCACCGCGGCCCCCAGCGCCACCGAGACCGCGAGCACCTCCGAGACCACCAGCGCCGCCCGGTTCAACGCCACCGTGCGCGCCGGCGACAAGGGCTGGATCGTCCGCTCCATCCAGCGCCGCCTCGGCATCCCGGTCACCGGCAAGTACGAGATGAAGACGTACTACGCGGTGCGCCACTACCAGCGCGACAACGGCCTGACCGTCGACGGCATGGTCGGCCCGTGGACCGGCCGCAAGATGGGTCTGCCGGCCTCGTACAAGACGGCCAAGCGCACCACCTCCACGACGACCGCGGCGAGCCGCTCCACCAGCCGCAGCAGCATCGTCAGCACCGCTGCTCAGTACTACGGCACCCCCTACCGGTACGGCGGGACCACCACCTCCGGCTTCGACTGCTCGGGCTTCACCCAGTTCGTCTACCGCAAGCACGGCAAGTCGATCCCGCGCACCGCCGAGCAGCAGCGTCGCGCCGCCTGGAAGACCTCGAACCCGCGGCCGGGCGACCTGGTCTTCTTCGGCGCCCCGGCCTACCACATCGGCATCTACGCCGGCAGCGGCAAGATCATCGACGCCGGCCGCTCCGGCAGCTCGGTGACCAAGCGCTCCATCTGGACCAGTTCGGTCACCTACGGCCGCTTCTGAGCCGACCTCCCGGCCCGTCGGTCACAGACGGCTCCCGGCGCATCCACAGGTTCGTCCATGGACTGGCGTCGTGACGCTTTCGTGATCTATGGTGGCGGGCGGCTGCGACGACCGTCGCAGCCGCTCGCCAGGGAACGCCGAGTCCCGCCAGCCCTGGCGATACCCCTTGAGCTTGTCTGGCGGGAGCGGGGGACCCACGTCCGTACGACCGGCACCACCGGTCTCGGGGTGAAGTCCTCGCGGGTCCGAGAGGGCCCGTAGGGCGGGGTGGTCTCCACCCCAACCCGACAGCTAACCCCGAAGGCGTCAGGAGACGACACGCATGACGAAGTACACCGGGCGTCACCGCGCCCCCGCTACCCCCCTGACCTCCACCCTCCCGGTCCGCGGCGCGATGACCGTCGGTGCGGCCGCCGCCTTCGGCCTGGCCATGCCGACCGCCGCGCAGGCGACCACCGCGGCGCCGACCGCCCCGTCCGCCGTGAGCGCCCAGAGCGCCGGCGAGACCACCGAGACCTTCTCCGACTACGTCCGTCGCGGCGACCGCGGCTCGGTCGTGCGCGAGATCCAGCGCGAGGTCGGCGGCATCGCCGTCGACGGCGTCTTCGGCCCCCGCACCGAGAGCGCCGTGCGCAGCTACCAGCGCTCCAACGGGCTCTCCCCCGACGGCATCGTCGGCCCGAACACCGGCAGCGAGATGGGTCTGAGCGGCGCGTCCAGCTCGTCGTCCTCCTCCTCGTCGAGCAGCTCCAGCTCCTCGAGCACCGCCAGCCGGTCGTCCTCGCGGACCTCCAGCGCCAGCTCGGTCTCCTCCTCGAGCATCGTGAGCACCGCCAAGAGCTACATCGGCACGCCGTACGTCTACGGCGGGACCACCCCGTCGGGCTTCGACTGCTCGGGCTTCACCCAGTACGTCTTCGCCCAGCACGGCAAGTCGCTGCCGCGCACCGCGGAGCAGCAGCGTCAGGCGGCCACCCCGGTCTCCAACCCGCAGCCGGGCGACCTGGTCTTCTTCGGCGCCCCGGCCTACCACATGGGCATCTACGCCGGGAACGGCCAGATCATCGACGCCGGCAGCTCGGGCAGCACCGTGAAGCAGCGCGACATCTGGACCACCGCGGTCACCTACGGCCGCTTCTGAGCCGACCGACCGATCCTGACGAAGGGGTCCTGGCCGTCCGCGGCCGGGGCCCCTTCGCCTGTCGGTGGGCGGACCTAGGGTCGTCACCATGGAGCTGATGCAGGCACGCGAGCTGGCGCGGGAGGCGATGGACGCGCACGGGCTGAGCGACTGGGGGCTGCGCTTCGACCGGGCGGTGCGCCGGGCCGGCGCCTGCCGGTACGGCGACCGGGTGATCAGCCTCAGCGCGCCGCTGACCCGGCTGCACGACGAGGCCGACGTCCGGGACACCGTGCTGCACGAGATCGCCCACGCGCTCGCCGGGCCGCGGGCCGGTCACGGACCACGGTGGCGCGAGACCGCCCGGAGCATCGGGGCCTCCCCGCAGCGCTGCCTGCCCGAGGACGCCCCGCGCATCCCGGGCCGCTGGCTCGGCGTCTGCCCGCAGGGCCACACCATCGACCGGCACCGGCGCCCCAGCCGGGTGATCTCCTGCCGCCGCTGCGCCCCCGGCTTCCGGGCGGACGCGGTCTTCGAGTGGACGTACGACGGCCGGCCGGTGGCGATGGACGCCGCGTACCAGGCCGAGCTGGCGTCGCTGGCCCGGGCCGACGCCCACCCGGGAGCCGGCGCGAGTGGCGGTGCGAGTGGCGGTTCGAGTACCGGTGCGACCTACGGCGAGGCGCCCCCTGCGCGCCTCGCCGTAGGATCCCGTGCCCGGATCACGGCCGGTGGTCGTTGGTCCGGACAGATCGGGCAGGTGATCAAGCGAGGCCGGACCCGCTACCACCTGCGCTGCGGCCGGCACGTCGTCACCGTGCCCTTCGCGCTGGTCGAGGAGGTGCGAGGGTGACGCCGGGCCGGTCACCCACCCACCCCGGTGCACCATCGACGCTAGGCCTGTATCCCCGTCCGGGCATCATGCGATCCGGGTGATGCCCGTCGGCCGGTCAGGTGTCTGAGCAGGCTCGTTGAGGCGCTGGTTCGGCGCGGCGTATCCTGGCGGTGCCGGGGTTCGATACGCGGGGGTGTCGTGCCACAAGAGCTGCGGAGGCGTCTGCTCGCAGACAAGATCACCGTCCGGCCGCCCCGTCCGGGGGTGGTGAGCCGGCGGTCCGTCATCACCCGTGCCCGAGGCACCGACGCGCGAGTCGTCGGGGTGACCGCCCCGGCGGGCTACGGCAAGTCCACGCTGCTGGCGGAGTGGGCCTCGCTCGAGGACCGGGCCGTGGCGTGGGCCTCGCTCGACCGCTTCGACGTGGCGCCCGCCGCCCTGCTGACGCTGCTCGCGCGGGCCACCTCGCAGGTCTGCCCGGACAGCGAGAAGGTGGTCGCCGACATGCACGGGACCAGCTCCTCCATGCTGGGCCGCTCCGCCCCGATGCTGGCCACCGTGCTGTCCCGACCCCCGCGCCCCTTCGTCCTCTTCGTCGACGACGTCCACCTCGCCGCCTCACCCGCCTGCCAGGACGTCCTGGAGGTCGTCCTCGCCGGGATCCCGGAGGACTCGCAGGTGGTGCTGGCCAGCCGCCATCAGCAGCCGCACCTGGCCCGGACCCGGGTGGACGGGCGCACCCACGAGATCGGCCGCGACGAGCTGCGGATGGACCTGGACGAGGCACGGCGGCTCTTCGCGGCCGCGGACGTCCGGCTCTCCGAGGCCGAGATCGCCACCAGCGTCACGCGGGCCGAGGGGTGGCCGACCGGGCTGAGCCTCATCGCGCTCTCCGTCGGTGCCGGCGGGGAGGCCGCCGCCGGCGGCGAAGGGAGGTTCGTCGCCGACTACCTCTACCGCGAGTGCCTGCGCCGCCAGCCGGAGCACGTGCAGCGCTTCCTCCGGCGGACCGCCGTCCTCGACCACCTCTCCGGCCCGGTCTGCGACGCCGTCCTGGAGCGGCACGACGGGCGGGTCACGCTGCGGGAGGTCGAGGCCCGAGGCCTCTTCCTCGTGCCGGTGGACGCCACGCAGGGCAGCTACCGCTACCACGCGCTCTTCCGGGAGTTCCTGCTCGGCGAGCTGGAGCGGACCGAGCCCGGCCTCATCGGTGGCCTGCACCGCCGGGCCGCCGACTGGCACCACCGCCAGGGCCACCTGGACCCGGCGATCCAGCACCTCGTCGCCGGGGACGACCTCACCCGGGCCGCAGAGCTCGTGGCCGGGCACTCGGTCCCGACCTACCAGCGCGGTCAGATCGACGTCGTGGAGCGCTGGCTCGGCGAGCTCGGGCAGCGGATCGTCGACGCCTCGCCCGAGCTCGCGGTGATCGCCACCTGGGTGGCGCTGCTGCAGGGGCGGGCCCTCGACGCGGAGCGGATGGCCACAGTCGTGGAGACCCTGCCGCCCCCGGAGGCGGGTGAGGAGCAGCTGGTCTTCGAGTCGGCGCGGGCGATGCTGCGCTCGGCGATGTGCCGGGAGGGGCCCGAGCAGGCGCTGCTGGACGCCCGCTTCGCCGTCGAGCACGAGCCGGAGTGGTCGCCCTGGCGGGACCAGGCGCTGCACCTGCTCGGTGCCGCGCTGCTGCTGGTCGGAGACCGGGACGGCGCCCACGACGCCTTCGTGCAGGCGGCGCTGGTCGCCCACGAGGCCGGCAACCCGGAGTCGGTGATGCTCAGCGAGGCCGAGCTGGCGATCATGGCGGCCGACGAGGGGTCGTGGGAGTCGGCCACCGCGCACGTCGGCGTCGCCCTGCGGGTGATCGACGACCATCACCTGGAGGGCTACCCGACCGCCTCGCTGGCGCTGGCCGCGGGGGCCAGGCTGGCCGTGCGGCGGGGGGATCCGCAGGTGACCGAGCGGCTGGTCACCCGGGCCACCCGGGCGCGGGCGCACAGCACCCACCTCGTGCCGTACCTGGCGGTGCGGACCCGCCAGCAGCTGGCCGAGGTCTACGCCGCGCGCGGCGACCGCGCCGCGGCGCGGCACATGATCAGCGAGATCGACACGCTGCTGCTGCGCCGTCCCCGGCTCGGGGTGCTCGTCGAGGAGCTGCACCGGCTGCGCGAGCAGCTGCGGCACCAGGCCGCCGGCGCGGTCAGCGTGCCGCTGACCCCGGCCGAGCTGCGGCTGCTGCCGTACCTGCAGACGCACCTGACGATCGCCGAGATCGGTGAGCGGCTGTGCGTCTCGCGGAACACGGTGAGCACCCAGGTCGGCTCCATCTACCGCAAGCTCGAGGTGACCACCCGCAGCGCGGCCGTGGACCGGGCCGTCGAGGTGGGGCTGCTCGGCGCCTGAGGCCAGGCGACCTCCCCGGGCGGACGACCGCCGTGGGGGCGCCCCCTTCGCCCGGTTCTGCGCTGACCCCTTCGTCGTCCACCACCGACGAGAACCTCTCGCTCTCGGGGGAAGCCTACCCCGGCGACCGAGCGTTTATCGGGTTACCCGATAAGGGGGGGGACGGGTGGGACGGTCAGTACTCGCCGAGGAGGTCGAGGTCCACGCCGAGGGCGATAGCCACGCGCGGTGCTGCGGTGACCACCTTCGCCCGCCCCACGAGGGGGCCGATGGCCTCGAGCACGTCGACGATGTCCTCGGCGCTGGCACCCTCGCTGACCGCGTGATCGATCTCGTGCCGCACCGACGGGCTGGAGGCGTCGACCGCGACCAGCGCGGCGAAGCGCACCAGGCACCGGGTGCGGGCGTCCAGCGACACCGGGGTGGCGCTGGCGCAGGGTGGGTCCTCCGGCTGGACGTCGAGGACCAGCCGGCGCAGTCGCTCGCTGTGATCCATGTCTCTAGTGAATCCCAGCCTCCGCCACCACGGTTCACCCGATCTGCGTGATGTGCCAGGGGTGGCGCGGCACCTACCGTCGATGACGAGGGGCCGGACTCCACCATCCCCCCGGCGCCCGGCCCCTCCTCGACATCGTCCGGCACGCCGGCCGCCGTGCACCGTGCGCGGCGGCCGAGCCGGCTGAGGAAGGAGTCCGTCATGGACCTGCTCGACGTCCTGCTGTGGATGGTGTGGGTGTGGGCGGTCCTCGCCTGCATCTGGCTGCTCGTCTGGATCGGTATCGACATCTTCCGCGACCGTGAGCTCAGCGGCTGGGCGAAGGCGGGCTGGGTGATCTTCCTCGTGCTCGTCCCCTTCATCGCGGCCCTGGTCTACCTCATCGCGCGCGGCGACTCGATGGCCGAGCGTGAGCGTCAGCGCCAGGCCGACGCGATGCGCGAGCACGCGGACTACATCCGGTCGGTCGCGGGCACCTCGCCCAGCGCCGAGATCGACCAGGCCGCCGGCCTGCTGGACGCCGGCGTGATCAGCCGAGAGGAGTTCGACGCGCTCAAGGCCAAGAGCCTGGCCTGAGCGGCGCCGCGCCGAAGGGGGAGCCGTGCGCACCGACGACGACCGAGCGGGAGCACCGCCCGCCGGCCGGTGGCGCGGGGTCCGCGAGGTGACCGCGGTGCTCGTGCTGTCGCTGACGGCGATCCTCACCGCATGGTGCGGCTTCGAGTCCTCGAAGTGGGGCGGGCAGATGTCCATCCAGTTCAGCCAGGCCTCCAGCGCGCGGATCAGCGCCACCAACCTGGACAGCCAGGCCCGGGACGCCCAGGCGGTCGATCTGACCATCTACGAGATGTGGCTGCAGGCCCGTGCCGAGGGTGACGACGAGCTCGCCGGCTACGTCGAGGACCGGTTCACCCCCGAGCTGGCGGTCGCCTTCGCCGACTGGCGTGCCGACGGGGAGACCGGGCGGTCCCCCTTCGCCGAGGAGTCCTACGTGCCGGTGGGCCAGGCCGACGTCGAGGCGGCATCGGCGCGGGCCGACCGCCTCTTCCAGCAGGCCCTGGAGAGCAACCAGCGCGGCGACCGGTACGCGCTGCTGACCGTGCTCTTCGCGCTCGTGCTCTTCTTCGTCGCGGTCTCCGAGCGCAGCCGCCAGGAGTGGGGCAGCTGGTTCCTGCTCGGGCTGGGGATGGTCGTCGCCGCCCTCGGCGTTGGGCTGATGGTCAGCTACCCCGTCCTCGTGTGACCCCCGCCCTGCGCAGCTGCCCGGGCAGTTCGCTCCACCAACCGCAACTGCCCGGGCAAATTCGGCCCACCCTCCGCAACTGCCCGGGCAATTTCGCTCACCGTCCGCAACTGCCCGGGCAAATGCGGAAGGGGGTGACCGCGGGTGGGAACACCGCGGCCCGCCTCCCGGTTGGCACCGAGCATGAACGTCTCGCAGATCCTGCCCCCTGGACTGGAGCTGCCCGAAGAGGGCAGCGTCACCATGTTCTCCACCTCGTGGTGCGGCTACTGCCGCCGGCTGAAGTCGCAGCTGGACCGTCAGGGCATCGGCTACACCGAGGTCAACATCGAGACCACCCCGGGCACCGCCGAGCTCGTCGAGACGATCAACGGCGGCAACCAGACGGTGCCGACGGTGCTCTTCCCGGACGGCAGCTCGGCGACCAACCCCTCGCTGGCCGAGGTGGAGAAGCGGCTGGCCTGAGGCCGACCGCACGCGCCGGAGCTCCCCGGGACGGCGCGCACCGTCCCGAGGAGCCCTCGGTCCCGCTGGATCAGCGCGGGCAGTTCTCGCCGGGCTGACCACCGGCCTGAGCCGGGGCACCGGACGGGCGCTCGCCCTGGGCCGGCGCACCCTGCGGCCGCTCACCGGCAGTCGGCGCCTGGGCCCCGGTGCCGGTCGCGGCGGTCTGCGCCGTGCCGGTCTCGTTCTCGTCGGTCGAGCCGGTGGCCTCGGTCGAGGCCGTGGACGTCTCGGTGCTGGACGTCTCGGTGGTCGACGTGTCGGTGGTCGACGTGTCGTTGCCCGACGTGCCGGAGGTCTCGGCACCGGCCCAGCAGGACTGCGATGCCAGCCACGGGGTGGTGCCCTGCTCGGTGTAGAGCTCGATCGCCGCGGCGTCCTGCACCGACTCCGGCGCCGAGGACGCGCTGGTGTAGCCACCGGCGGCGTCCATCGACTGCCAGGTGGAGTCGAGGAACTGGTAGGCGCCCGACGCGCCCGAGCTGGGATTGACGGCGGTGTAGTCGCCGCCGCTCTCGCACTGCTTGATGGCCTCGAGGACCGGGATGCCGGTGTCGGCGGCCTGGGCCGAGCCAGCGGTCATCGCACCGCCGACGAGCATGGTGCCGCCGACGCCGATGCCGGCCAGGGTCCGTCGCAGGGAGGTCTTCATGGGTACTCCTCGTGGTTGGGGACGAGACGCCATCCTGGGCAGCGGTCCGTGTGCCTGACGTGTGCCGTCCGTGTAGGCGCGGACATCTCGGCCGTCCTCTCGGGCGCACAGCCGGCTCGGCGCCACGGACACCGGACGCGCACCTGGCCCACAGCGCCGGCACAGCCCCGTCGCGTCCACTGGGAGCATGAAGGCGCTCCTCGTCGACCTCGGTGAGCTGACGCACCCCAACCTGGCCACCGCCCTGCGGGCGCACGGCCACACCGTCGAGGTCGTCGGCTCGATCACCGAGGCCGTCTGGGTCTGCCACGAGACCCGGCCCGCCGTCACCCTCGCCTGCGTCGACTGCTCGGGCGCCGTCGAGAGCCGTCTCGCCGAGCGGCTGCGGGCCTCCGGGGCCTGGTCGCCGCTCATCGTCATCGCCCAGGAGTCGCGGACCGAGGACGTCGTGGCCTGCCTGGACGCCGGCGCCGACGACTACGTCACCCGGCCCGCCCGGCTGGTCGAGGTCTGCGCCCGGGTGCGCGCGCTCGGCCGCCGGGACCACGCCCCACGCGCCCCCGTCCTCGAGGCCGGCGACGTCCGCTGCGACCTGGCGACCGGTGAGGTCACCCGCTCCGGTCGGCCGGTGGACCTCTCCGCCCAGCAGCAGGCGGTGCTCGTCGAGCTGCTGCGACGGCCGGGTCACGTGCTCAGCCGGGCCGAGCTGCTGGACTCGGCCTGGGACCCGGCAACCGACCCGGGCTCGAACGTCGTCGACCAGGCCGTCGCCGCGCTGCGTCGTCGGATCGACACCCCCTACGGCCGCGACGACATCGAGACCGTGCGCGGCCGGGGCTACCGGTGGAAGGTGGGCTGAGCGCGCCCGTCACCCGGTGTGCGGTTCACTGGTGGGGTGAGCCACCCGACGCAGCCCGAGCCGCCGTCCGGCGCGGACCAGGCTCCGGCGCACCCCGGCGCGTCCCGCTCCCCGCACGGTCCTCGTCGCCGTCGCCGTCGGCTACGGCGCGGTGGCCGGGGCGGTGGCCGGGCTCACCTTCGTCCTCATGCGGTGGCTGGAGCACACGGTGTGGTCGGTCAGCGATGCCCGCTGGTACATCCCGGTGGCCATCCTCGTCGGTGGGCTGCTCATCACCGCGCTGCGGCGCCGGGCCGGGCGCTCCGACCTGGAGCAGCAGGTGCGCGAGGGTGCCGACCCGACGACGCTGCACCGGCGGCGCACCGCCTACCTCGGCGCCAGCGCCGCGATCGCGGTGGGCTTCGGCGGCGCGATCGGCCCCGAGGCCGGGCTCATCGCGGTGGTCTCCGAGCTGTCCGCGCTGGTCTCCCGTCGGGTCGCCCGGGACCACACCGAGGCGGTGGCCATCGGCGAGGCCGGCACCGCGGCGGCGCTCGGCGGTCTCTACGGCTCGCCGCCCGGCGCGGCCGCCTACGACGACTCGCTGCTCACCCCGCCGAAGGCGGTCAACCTGCTCGCCGCGATCGCCGGTCTCGGCGGCTTCCTGCTCGTGCGGAGCGTCAGGAGAGCCACGCGGGCCATTGACACCCGGGCCACTGACACGCGGGCCACTGACACGCGGGCCCGGCGAGACCGGGCCAGCAGCACGAGAGGGGCCCTGCGGCACGTGCCGCAGGGCCCCTCGCGTCGATCCGGTGACCGACCTGACGTCAGCGCACCACGTGTCAGCGCTTCACGTCGTAGCGGTCCAGGTCCATGACCTTCGTCCAGGCGGCGACGAAGTCGTGCACGAGCTTCTCCTCCGAGCCCGCCTGCGCGTAGACCTCGGCGACCGCCCGCAGCTCGGCGTTGCTGCTGAAGACGAGGTCGGCGCGGGTGCCGGTCCAGGACTGGCCGTCCGGGCCGGTGCCCTCGAAGCGCTCCGAGTCGTCGACCGCGGTCCACCGGGTGCGCATGTCGAGCAGCCCGGTGAAGAAGTCGTTGCTCAGCGTGCCGACGCGGTCGGTGAGGACTCCGTCGGTGGAGCCGCCGGCGTTCGCGCCGAGCGCCCGCAGGCCGCCGACGAGGACGGTCATCTCCGGCGCGGAGAGCCCGAGCAGGTTGGCCCGGTCGACGAGCAGGTACTCCGCCGGGAGCCGGGCGTCGCGCTCCTCGAAGTTCCGGAAGCCGTCGGCCTCCGGCTCGAGGTAGGCGAAGGACTCCACGTCGGTCTGCTCCTGGGTGGCGTCGCCGCGGCCCGGGGTGAAGGGCACCTCGACCGCGACACCGGCCGCCGTCGCCGCCTGCTCGACACCGAGGTTGCCGGCGAGCACGACGAGGTCGGCGAAGGAGAGGTTGGTCTCGCCCTGGATGCCCTCCAGCGCGGAGACCACCGTGGCCAGCTCGGCCGGGTCGTTGACCGTCCAGCTGCGCTGCGGCTCCAGCCGGATCCGACCGCCGTTGGCACCGCCGCGCATGTCGCTGGTGCGGTGGCTGGAGGCGGCCGCCCAGGCGGTCTTCACGAGCTGGGTGACGCTCAGCCCGAGGCCGGCGATCTTCTCCTTCGCCGCGGCGACGTCGGCCGCGGTGGTGCCGAGCTCGTTCGCCGGGATCGGGTCCTGCCAGAGCAGCTCCTCCTGCGGCACCTCCGGGCCGAGGTAGCGCTCGACCGGGCCCATGTCGCGGTGGGTGAGCTTGTACCAGGCCCGGGCGAAGGCGTCGGCGAACTGGTCCGGGTTCTCGTGGAAGCGGCGCGAGATCTTCTCGTACTCCGGGTCCATCCGCAGCGAGAGGTCGGTGACCAGCATCGTCGGCTTGCGCTTCACGCCGGCCTCGTGCGGGTCCGGGATGATGTCCTCGGCGTCCTTGGCGACGAACTGGTGCGCGCCGGCCGGGCTGGCCGACAGCTCCCACTCGTAGCCGAAGAGGATGTCGAAGAAGCGGTTGGTCCACCGGGTCGGCTGGTCGGTCCAGGTGACCTCGAGACCGCTGGTGATGGTGTCGTTGCCCTTGCCGGTGCCGTAGCTGTTCTTCCAGCCGAGGTCCTGCTGCTGCATCCCGGCGGCCTCCGGCTCCGGGCCGAGGTAGTCGTCGCCGTCGGCGGCACCGTGGGTCTTGCCGAAGGTGTGCCCGCCGGCGATGAGGGCAACGGTCTCCTCGTCGTTCATCGCCATCCGGCCGAAGGTCTCCCGGATGTCGCGGGCGGCCGCGACCGGGTCCGGCTCGCCCTCGGGGCCCTCGGGGTTGACGTAGATCAGACCCATCGTCGAGGCGGCCAGCGGCTTCTCCAGCTCGCGGTCGCCGGTGTAGCGGCGGTCGGTGCCCAGCCACTCGGTCTCGCTGCCCCAGTAGACGTCGTCGTCCGGCTCCCACTCGTCGACGCGGCCGCCGGCGAAGCCGAAGGTGGTGAAGCCCATCGTCTCCAGCGCCACGTTGCCGGTGAGGATCAGCAGGTCGGCCCAGGAGAGGGCGTTGCCGTGCTTCTGCTTGACCGGCCAGAGCAGGCGTCGGGCCTTGTCGAGGTTGACGTTGTCCGGCCAGCTGTTCAGCGGGGCGAAGCGCTGCTGACCGTGGCCACCGCCGCCGCGGCCGTCCTGGACGCGGTAGGTGCCGGCGCTGTGCCAGGCCATCCGGATCATCAGCGGGCCGTAGTGGCCGAAGTCGGCCGGCCACCAGTCCTGGGAGGTGGTCAGCACCTCGGCGATGTCCCGCTTCACGGCCGCGAGGTCGAGCCCCTCGAAGGCGGTGGCGTAGTCGAAGTCCGCGCCCAGCGGGTTGGACACCGGCTGGTTCTTGGCGAGGATCGTGAGGTTGAGCCGGCCGGGCCACCAGTCGCGGTTGGCGTCGCCCTGGGTGGGGTCGGTGGTCCCGTGCATCACCGGGCAGCCCCCTTCGACAGGGGCCGGGGAGTCCTGGTTCACCTCGGCGAGCGCGGCATGGGCGTCGTTGGTCATGCTCACGTGTCCTCTCGGGGTCAGGCGGTGGGCTCCGCCGACGGATCGCCGGCGGAGGGTTCATGGGTGCCGTCGGGCCGCGGGCCGCGGGCGGCGCAGTCCGGGCAGGTGCCCCAGTAGATGACCTCTGCCTCGTCGATGACGAAGCCGGAGTGGTCCGAGGCGGTCAGGCAGGGCGCGGAGCCGACCGCGCAGTCCACGTCGCCGACGGCGCCGCAGCTGCGGCAGACGACGTGGTGATGGTTGTCGCCGGCCCGCAGCTCGTAGCGGGCGAGCGACCCGGCGGGCTGGATGCGGCGCACCAGGCCGGCCCCGGTGAGCGCGGCCAGGCAGTCGTAGACGGCCTGGTGGGAGACGGTGGGCAGGTCCCGCCGGACCCGTTCGATGACGGTCGCGGTGTCCGCGTGCGGCGCCTGCGCGAGGGCACCGAGCACGGCGGCCCGGGGGCGGGTCGCCCGCAGCCCGGCTCCCTTGAGCAGGGCGCCGACGTCGGTGGTCATGGGGTTCAACGATCCGCCCTTTTTTGGATCGTGTCAAGATTAGGCGACCCTAACTGCCCTGCCAGGACGTCGGCGCAGCTGGCATGCACGGTGCGGCAGGGCCGGACCATGCGGAGGCCAACCGCGCTGCAGCCGACCGCGCTCGGCCGGTCACGCTCGGGCGTCCATCACCCGGGAGGCCCCCGCGCGGAGGATCTGCTCGTCGGCCGTCAGCAGCACCGCCCCCTCAGCCTCCGCCTGCGCCAGCAGCAGCCGGTCGAAGGGGTCACGATGCTCCAGGGGGCTGTCGCGGACGCCGAGGGCGTGCTCCGGGCTCACCGGCAGCAGCACCGGACCCGACCTCTCGATCGCGGGCAGCAGCGGAGCGGGGTCGGGGAACTTCCCGATCGAGTGCTTGATCGACAGCTCCCACAGGCTGGCGGCCGAGGCCAGCACGGCGGTCGCACCGTCGATGCCTCGCCGGGCACCGGACCCGAGCCGGGAGTCGTCGGTGAGGACCCAGAGCAGGACGTGGGTGTCCAGCAGGATGCGGGTCACCGCGACCCCAGCAGCCTGGACACCTCGTCGTCCGAGTCCCGCAGGTCGTCATCGTCGTAGTCCAGGTCGAGCTCGCCGTAGACGACGCTGCGCTCCTGGTGCGGCACGAGATCGGCGATGGGGACGCCCGCGCGCGCGATGGTGATGCGCTGGCCCGACCGGACCCGCTCCAGCAGCCGCGACAGGTGCGTCTTGGCCTCGTGGATGTTGACGACGGCATCGGCCTCCATGGACTTAGTCTAGTCGACCATTCTGATCCACGGGCACGTCTCGCCACGCGACTGCTGCTAGGCACGCGTGGTGTGGTCGCCGACCATGGTGTGCATGAGCTTCGACACCCCGCGAGGCGCGGCCTTCACCGCTGCGGAGCGAGGGCTGCCCCGACGCAGCCGCGCCGAGGTGGCCCAGTCCGACGGCCTGTGGCTCGCCGCAGAGAATCTCGTCCGGAAGGTCGCCGACGCCCTGCTCGACGACGACGTGGAGCGGGCACACCGCGTCGCCGGGCGCGCCGCCGCCCTGCCCTACGACGAGCACCAGGAGATGTGGCCCGGCGTCGCCGTGGCGGACCAGGAGATCTACAACACCCTGACTGACGCGGTCGAGATCTGGCCCGCGGACGACCACAGCTGGGTCGACGCCGTCTCCGCCGGCATGGCCGAGTCGCCGACCGCCGCGCAGCAGCTGAGTCATGTCGCGGCGATCCTGGCGCACACCGCGACCGACGTCGAGATCGCTCCCGCGGAGCAGGCGCGGCTCTCCCGGATCGCCGGCGCCCAGGACCCGATGAGGCCGCCGGCCGACGACATCCCCCGCCCGGAGCACACCGACGCCATCGTCGCGCTCGCCCAGGTCGAGCTCCGGCTGCGCCACCACCTCGACGAGGCGCTGACCGCTCTCGACGACCCCGAGAGCTGATCGCGAGCGCCCGCACCACCCGAGAGCTCACGTCCCGGAGCTGGCGCCCCCAGGCGCGGGGTTGGGCGGTCACCGCCCGCGCTGGTCTCAGGGGCAGCAGCGCGGGCGGGACCGGGGTTCGAGGGGAGGTCAGGCCGGCTCGAGCCGGGCCTTGATCTCGGGCTTGACGACCTTGCCGACCTTGCTGCGCGGCAGGTCGTCCCAGACGTGCACCTCCTTGGGTGCCTTGACGCTGCCGATCCGCTCCTTGACGAAGGCGATGAGCTCCTCCGGCTCCACCGACGCCCCGGCGTGCGGCTGCGCCACAGCGACCACCCGCTCGCCCCAGCGCTCGTCCGGCCGGCCGATGACCGCGCAGTCCTGCACCGCGTCGTGCGCCATGAGGGCCTGCTCGACCTCCGTGGAGTAGACGTTGAAGCCGCCGCTGATGATCATGTCCTTGGCCCGGTCGACGATGAAGAGGTAGCCCTCCTCGTCGAGGTAGCCGATGTCGCCGGTGTGGTGCCAGCCGTGCGCCGACGCCTCGGCGGTGGCCTCCGGGTCCTGGTAGTAGCCGGCCATGACCAGCGAGCCGCGCACGACGATCTCGCCGCGCTCGCCGCTGGGCAGCAGGCTGCCGTCCTCGGCCATGATCGCCACCGTGACCAGCGGCGCCGGCCGGCCGGCGGAGGCCAGCCGGCCCCGGGCGACGTTGCCGTCGGCGTCGAGGTGCTCGCTCGGCGGCAGCATCGAGATCATCATCGGCGCCTCGGTCTGCCCGAAGAGCTGGGCCATCACCGGGCCGATCCGCTCGATCGCCTCCTCCAGCCGGGCCACCGACATCGGGGCGGCGCCGTACCAGAAGCACTGCAGCGAGGACAGGTCCGTGCGCTCCAGCTCCTCGGCCTGCAGCAGCATGTAGATCAGCGTCGGCGGCATGAAGAGGTGGGTCACCCGGTGGGTGGCGATCCGGTGCAGCACGTCGTGCACGTCCGGGGCGCGCATGATGACGACCTCGCCCCCCTTCGCCAGCACCGGGAAGCACAGCACCCCCGCGGCGTGGGTCAGCGGGGCCACCGCGAGGTAGACCGGCCGGTGACCGAAGGGGTAGCCCATGAGGGTGAGCGCGGTCATCGCCTCGATGTTGCGCTCGAGCAGGACCACCCCCTTCGGCCGGCCGGTGGTGCCGCCGGTGCCGACGATGAGCGCCAGCTCGTCGTCGGCGTGCCGGTCGACCCGCAGGTCACCGCCCGCGGCCAGGAAGTCCGCCCAGGTCAGGTGCCCCTGCGCCGGGTCGCCATCGAGCCGCACGAAGGTGTGCACCCCCGGCAGGTCGGGGGTGATCTGCTCCACCAGCGGGGCGAAGGCCCCCTGGTAGATCACCACCTCGCAGTCGAAGCGGTCGAGCAGCTCGCGGTTCTCGGCGGCCTCGTTGCGGGGGTTGATCGGGCACCAGATCGCCCCGGCCCGGCTGATCCCGAAGACGCTGGCGAAGGCCACCGGGTCGTTCGCCGAGATGATCGCGACCTTGCTGCTCGTGCTCGCCCCGCGGGCCACCAGCGCGGCGGCGACCTGGTGCGAGAGCTGCTGCACCTGCGCATAGCTCAGGCTCTGGCCGTCGGTGGTCAGACAGGGGGCCTCCGGGCCGAGGGAGGCCCCCTTGTCCAGGTAGTCGACGAGGCGCACGGGGCTCAGCCCTGCACGGTCAGGACCGGCTCGGCGACGAGCCCGAAGGCCCGCAGCACACCGAGCAGCTCGCGGTGGCCGAAGGCCTGGCAGCCGCTGGCGAAGCCGACCCGCTTGGGCGGCTGCTGCAGCAGCGAGTACGCCGCGTAGGCCTGCATCAGCCCGGTCTGCTTGTAGTTGCTGTTGCCGTGGATGACGCAGTGCGCCCGGCCCAGCGGACCGGAGGCGTGCACCGAGTCCAGGGACTTGTTCAGCCGCGGGTTCTCCCGGGGCGGCATGACGTCCATGACCTGCCGGGCGGTCGCGGTGAGCGCGGCGTCCCGGTCCTCGGGGCTCATGTCCTTGGTCGCCTCGAGGGCGGCGGCGACGATCTGCGGGACGTTGTTCATCAGGGCCGCGTTGAAGACCCCGCCCTGCGCCTTGCAGCTGGCCACGCGGGGGTCGCGCTTGAACCACACCGGGTGGCTGGTGCCGCCCCACGGCAGCGAGAGCGCCAGCTCGTGCTGGCCCGGCACCACCAGCGGCACCAGCCCGGCACCGGCCTCGAAGGGGACGTAGGCGTTCTCCTGCAGGTAGTAGGCCGAGGAGGTGGCCGCGTTCACGAGGATGGTCCGGGTGGAGGCGATGGTCGGGCTGCCGCCCCAGAAGACCGCGATGTCCAGGGTGTCCAGGCCGGGGGTCTCCAGGCAGATCTGCGCGGCGATCTCGCCGACCGTGTACATGTGCGCGATGCCGGGCGAGAGCAGCAGCCCCTTGGCGGCGAAGTCGGCGCCGTACTCCTCGTCGCAGGTGATCAGCCAGTCCTGCTCGCCGGTGGTGTCGGTGTAGTGCGCGCCGGCGGCCAGGCACGCCTGGACCACCTCGGGACCGAGGTCGCTGAAGGGACCGACGGTGTTGAGCACCACCTCGACCCCGGTGAAGAGCTCGGTGAGCGCCTCCACGGTGTGCTCGACCGTGACGATCTCGTAGTCGGCGGTCTCGATGCCGGCGACGTTGGAGCGCATCGAGTCGGTGAGCTTCTCCTCGCTGCGCCCGGCCGCGATGAAGGGCACGTTGTACTCGCGCAGGTACTCGCAGACGAGCCGCCCGGTGTATCCCGAGGCCCCGTAGACGAGCACCTTCTTCTCGGTGCGCTGCTCCTGCTGCGTGCTGTCGGTCATGTCGCTCACATCCCCATCCCGCCGTCGACCGGGAGACCTGCTCCCGTGATGAACCGTGCTGCGTCCGAGGCGAGGAAGACCACGGCGTCGGCCATGTCCTCCACCTCGCCCAGACGTCCTGCGGGGGTCAGCTCGACGACCCCCGCCACCGCCTCCTCCGGAGAGGCGAAGAGACCGAGCTCGGCGACGTCGTTGGCCAGGCCCGCACCCATCGCCGTCGGCACGAGGCCGGGGTAGATGCAGTTGACCCGCACGCCGTAGCCGAGCTTGCCCGACTCCATCGCGGCGACCCGGGTGAGCCGGTCGACCGCCGACTTCGTCGCCGAGTAGACGGCGATGCCGGGGAAGGCGATGGTCGCCGCGACCGAGGCGACGTTGATGATCGTGCCGCCGGTGCCGGCGATGCCGTCCGGGCGCATCGTGCGCAGCCCGTGCTTGACGCCGAGCGTGGTGCCAAGCACGTTGACCGCGAGCTGGCGCTGCACGTCGGCCGGGTCGACGTCGACGACCAGGCTGGTGATCTCGATGCCGGCGTTGTTCACCAGCACGTCCAGGCCGCCGAGCATCTGGGTGGTCGCGACGACCGCGTTCTCCCAGCTCCCTTCGTCGGTGACGTCGAGGGCGACGAAGCCGTGGCCCTCGCCGAGGGCGTCGGCGGCGGCCTCGCCCGCCTCGATCTGCACGTCCCCGATGACCACCTGCGCCCCGGCGGCGGCGAGCGCGGCGGCCATGCCCTGGCCGAGGCCCTGCGCTCCTCCGGTGAGGAGGGCTCGGCGCCCGCTGAGGTCCAGTCCGGCCATGGCATCTCCTTCGACAGGGCCCTCGACGGTGAGGGCGGTGACCTGGATCACCAGGGTGGCGGTGAACTTGACGGTCGTCAAGACTTTTCTTTGACAGATGTCCAGACGAAGGGGTGCCGGGGAGCTCCACGAGCGGCGCTCGTGGAGCGCGGCCCCGACGGCAGGGCTACGCTGAGGCAGGTCAGGAGCGTGCGGGCTCCACGGAGGCGAGGAGAGAGACATGGCGATCGCGGCCGGGACGTCGACGCACCTCGAACCCGCCCAGGAGGCACCGGAGCAGGCCGAGCGGGGCAAGGCCGACCGTCGAAGGGACGAGCTCGCCGACTCGGCGCTGATCACCCTCGGCCAGCTCGGCTACGCCCGCACCAGCCTGCGCGAGATCGCCGCGAACTCGGAGTTCAGCCACGGGGTGGTGCACTACTACTTCCGGGACAAGACCGAGCTCATCACCTACTGCGTGCGGCGCTACAAGACCACCTGCTCCAAGCGCTACGACAGCGTCGTGGAGAGCGCCGGCACCGCCGACGAGCTGGCCGAGGGCTTCGTCGCCCGGATGACCGGCACGCTGCGCGAGGAGACGGCGATGCACCGGCTCTGGTACGACCTGCGCGGGCAGAGCATGTTCGAGCCGGGGCTGCGCGAGGACGTGCGGGCGATCGACGACCTGCTCGAGGCGATGACCTGGCGGGTGCTGGCCCGCTACGCCGAGCTCTCCGGGACCGCGGTGCTGGTCGACCCGCCGACCGCCTACGGCCTGCTGGACGGGCTCTTCGAGCAGGCGGTGGTGGCCGCCTCCGACGACGTCGAGAGCGCCGCCGGACGGCTGGCCGAGCGGGTCACCGCGGTGCTGCCGCGCGTCCTCGGCTGACCCGTCGGTCTCCGGTCGGATCGAGGTGATCCGCGCCGCTGACGAGGGCGTCGATCACCTCGACGCCAGCTGCTCGCGGTGGTGGTGGTAGGCCACCCCGACGAGGCCCAGCAGCACGAAGGGCGCCACGGCCAGCGCGCTGCCCGTCACCGCCCCGAGGGCGATCCCCAGGGCGCAGCTGCCGGCGAGGATCAGCCACCGGACGTCGTCGCCGCGGCGGTCCTGGGTGCGCTCGCGCCACGACATCGCCCCGCCGAGCAGCACGAAGGGCACCACCCACACCGCGCTGCCGAGCAGAGCGGCCGTCATCACGCCCAGCGCCAGCGAGATGGCCAGCCAGCCGAGCACACCGGGGTCGATGAGGTCGCGTCGTCGATCCATGCGACCAGTCTCGCGAGCGCGACCGGCGTGGTCATCCCCCGACCGAGGGATCTCTCGCTCCCCCTGCGGGTGGAGCGCCGTCCGGCGCGATGGAGGTGTCCGAGCCGGGTGGAGGTATCTCGACGCGCCCCAGCGCGTGCCATCACCTCCACCCAGCATCCAGGGCCGCGGCCGGGGGCGATGGGCTGGTCAGTCGAGCTCGCGCACCGCGCCGGCGTCGACGTGCCAGCGCCGGGTCAGCCGTACCCGCTGCAGCATCCGCCGGTCGTGGGTGACCAGCAGCAGCGTGCCGTCGTAGGCGTCGAGGGCCTGCTCGAGCTGCTCGATCGCCGGGAGGTCGAGGTGGTTGGTCGGCTCGTCGAGCACGAGCAGGTTGACCCCGCGCGCCTGCAGCAGGGCAAGCGCCGCCCGGGTGCGTTCGCCGGGCGAGAGCGAAGGGGTGGTGCGGGCGACGTGGTCGCCGACGAGCCCGAACTTCGCCAGCAGGGTGCGCACGTCGGCGTCCGGCCACTGCGGGAGCTCGTCGGCGAAGACCTCCGCGAGCGTGCCGTCACGCTCGAGCCGGGCGCGCGCCTGGTCGATCTGGCCGACCAGCACCCGGGAGCCGAGCGCGGAGCGGCCGGCATCGACCGGCGCCTCGCCGAGCAGGGCGGCCAGCAGGGTGGACTTGCCGGCGCCGTTGGGCCCGGTGATGCCGACCCGGTCGCCGAGGTCGAGCTGCAGGTCGACCGGCCCGAGGGTGAAGCCGCCACGGTGGACGACGGCACCGGCGAGGGTGGCGACGACCTCCCCGGAGCGCGGTGCGGCGGCGATGCTCAGCCGCAGCTGCCACTCCTTGCGCGGCTCGTCGACGACCTCGAGCCGTTCGATCATCCGGTCGGTCTGACGGGCCTTGGCCGCCTGCTTCTCGGAGGTGGCGACCGCGTGGTGCCGGATGAACTTGTCCTTCTCGACGTTGCGCGCCCCGCCGGCGCTGCGGCGGGCGGCCCGCACCCCCTTGTCCGCCCAGGCCCGCTGGGTGCGGGCCCGGTCGGTGAGCGCGTCCCGGGTGCCGGCGTACTCCTCGTACGCCTCACGGGCGTGCCGCCGGGCGACCTCGCGCTCCTCGAGGTAGGCGTCGTAGCCACCGCCGTAGGTCGCCACCCGCTGCAGGCTGCGGTCGATCTCGACGACGGTCGTCACGGTCGCGGACAGGAAGGCCCGGTCGTGGCTGACCAGCACCACCGGCTCGGCCCGCTCCCGGACGAAGGACTCGACGAGCTCCAGCCCGTCGGTGTCCAGGTCGTTGGTCGGCTCGTCGAGGAGGTAGACGTCGTAGCGGGAGAGCAGCAGGCCGGCGAGCCGGGCCCGGGCGGCCTGGCCCCCGGACAGCGAGGCGACCTCGCGATCGAGGTCGGCGGCCAGCCCGATCCGGGAGAGCACCTCGGCGGCGCGCTCGTCGAGATCGGGGCCGCCGAGGGCGAGCCAGTCCTCCAGCGCCTGCGCGTACCGGTCCGCCTGTCCGGCATCCTCCGGGTCCGCGGCCATCGCCTCGGCCGCGGCATCCATCGCGACCTGCGCGGGTCCGACGCCGGTAGCCCGGGCCAGCGCCTCGCCGACGGTCTCCCCCGGCGGCCCGTCCGCGGTCTGGGCGAGCAGGCCGATCCGGGCCTCCGGCGGGCTGGTCGCCACCTCGCCCTCGAGCGGCTCCAGCGCACCGGCGAGGACGTGCAGCAGGGTCGACTTGCCCGAGCCGTTCGGCCCGACCAGCCCGACCACCTCGCCGGGACCGACGACGAGGTCGAGCTCGTCCACGAGGGTGCGCGCGCCCCGGCCCACGGCCACGCCTCGGGCCTGGATCGTCGTGCTCACGGCCGCATCATCGCACCCGCCGGCGCGGCCGCCCAGCGGGTTTCCGACGGGCGCGGGGTGCTTCCGCTGCGCCCCGGGCGGGGGCACCCACCCGCGGCTAGGCTGCGGCGGTGCCCGAGGGATCCAGCGACACGTTGTGGAGCCTGATCGCCGCCGACAAGCGCTGCACCCAACGAGCGGTCGCGCTCGGGCTGTGGCAGCTCGTCGACGACGTGCTCGGCGACGGCGAGGTGGTCCACGCCCTGCTCTACCGCGTGACGAAGAACGACACCCGGCCGGTGCTGCTGGTGACCGACCAGCGCATCCTCGCCGCGCGTCGCCGCGCCTTCCGCGGGTGGCAGGTCGAGCACGAGGTGGCCTCGCGCGACGTCGTCGGGGCCACCTGGCGCGCTCGGGGGATCACCCTGCGGGTGGAGGTGCACGCCCGCGCCGGGCCCGGCTTCACGGTGAAGACCCGGGTGGAGCCGTGGGCGAAGGAGGTGGTCGCCCTCATCGACCACCTCGTCGCCGGCGGCGCACCTCCCCGGGCGGGCTGACCCCTTCGTCGTCGACGGACAGGTCAGCACCCGGTGGAGGTATCCGCACGCGCCCTGGCGCGCCGCATCACCTCCACAGGAGGCGGTCAGTCGACCTGGAGCTCGCCCATCCGCTCCCAGCCGTCGCCGTCCACCTGGCGGGAGACGATCTGCGGGGTGGCGGTGAGGTACTGCGGGAACTCCTGCTGCATCCGGGCGAAGTGGTCGGAGGTCACGTGCGCCTCGGCACCGTCGTCGTCGAAAGCCTCGACGACGACGTAGGTGTTGGGGTCCTCGACGCTGCGGGACCACTCGAACCACTTGTTGCCGGGCTCGGCGCGGGTGGCCTCGGTGAACTCCCGGCTGATCTGCGGCCAGTCGTCGGCGTGCTCGGGCTTGATGGGGAACTTCACGACGATGAGGATCATGACCCCACCCTGGCACCCCACGGCCGTCCGGTCACCCCCGCCGGCCCGCCCAGGCATGAGCGCGTCGGTGCGCGCGGCCCCTCAGTGCGGTCCGGCGCCCCCACCGTCGCCGCTCGGGCGGTCGCCTCCCGCAGCCGCACCGTCCCGGCGCGCCGCGGCCTGGCGCCCGGCCGACATCGCGATGGTGATCCCGATGCCCAGGCCGATCCAGGCGAAGCTGCCGAGCGCCACGGAGAGCGCGACCCCGATGGCGACGCCCACGCCGATGACGCTGCCGTCTGCGGTCCTCATGTCCTCGATGAACTGCTTCTTGCCCTCCAGCCTGCCGGTCGGGGCGTCGCAGCACCTCCCACCGGGGGACGAGATCTGGCCTCCCCGGGCGACGGAGAGACACCCGGCGGAGGTCCGGGAGTGGGGCCGGAAGGCGGGAGCGGCGCCGACCGCCCGCGCACCGATCATCCGAGGTCGCGTCGCATGACCAGCCGCGGCATCCGGCTGGCCACCGCGCCGGTCTCGCCGACCACCGCGAAGCCGGCCCGCTCGAACATCGCCCGGGTGCCGACGAAGGCCATCGTCGTGTCCATCCGACGCTCGCCCGGGTCCACCGGGTAGGCCTCCACCGCCGGCGCCCCGCGCCGGCGGGCGTAGGCCACGGCACCCTCGATGAGGTGACCGGTGACCCCCTTCCGGCGGTGCCCTCCGCGGACCACGAGGCAGATGATGCTCCACACGGCCACCTCGTCCACCGGGCGGATCAGCTCCGAGCGCACCAGCCGGGGGATGTCTGCCCGCGGCGAGAGGTGGCACCAGCCGACCGGTACGCCGTCCTCGTACGTGATGACCCCGGGGCGCCGACGTCGTGCGGCGAGGGCACGCATCGCCTCCTCGCGGGTGTCGCCGAGGGCCTCGATCTCGCGCTGGGCGAGCCGGTGGCTCAGGCACCAGCAGTGGTTCGCCCGTCGGTTGGGGTTGATGACGTCGGCCAGGTCGTCCATCCGGGCCGGCGTCAGCGGGTGGGTGGTGAAGCCCATGAGGTCCAGACAACCACGCGGGGCCGACAGCGCGCGGGGTTCACAGCCCGACCCGGCGGGCGGTCGCCCGGATCGAGTCGGCGCTGGCGCGCAGCCGGGCCCGCTCGTCGTCGGTGAAGGGCAGCCCGAGCCGCTGCCCGGCACCGTCGGCCCCGACCAGGGTGGGCACGGACAGGCAGACGTCGCTGATGCCGTGGTAGTCCGCCAGCCAGGTCGAGACCGGCAGCACCCGGTGCTCGTCCCGCAGCACGGCCTCGATGATCCGGGTCGCCGCCAGGCCGACGGCGTAGTTGGTGGCGCCCTTGCCGGAGATGATCCGGTAGGCCGCGGTGACCACCTGCTCGGCGATCTCCTCCCGCTCGGTCGGGCCGAGGCGTCCGGTCGCCCGCTCCCACTCCAGCAGGGGCACCCCACCGATGCTGGCCGCGCTCCACAGCGGGAACTCCGAGTCGCCGTGCTCGCCGACGATGCTCGCGTGCACGCTCTGCTCGGCCACGCCCACCCGGGCGGCGATCTCGTGGCGCAGCCGGGCCGAGTCGAGCACGGTCCCGGAGCCGATGACCCGCGCCGGCGGCAGCCCGGAGACGGTCAGCGCCGCCTGGGTGACGACGTCCACCGGGTTGGTCACCATGAGGTAGACCGCGTCCGGGGCGACCTCGAGGAGCTGGGGCAGCAGCGTGCGGACGAGACCGACCGTGCTCTCGGCGAGCTCCATCCGGCTCTGCCCGGGCCGCTGCTTGCCGCCGGCGGTGACGACGACCACCGACGCGCCGCGGCAGACCTCGATGTCGTCGCCGCCGACGATCTCGCCGCGAGGCACGAAGGAGAGGCCGTGGGAGAGGTCGGCGACCTCGGCCTCCACCTTCGCCCGGTCGATGTCGTAGAGGGCGACCCGGCGGGCCGAGCCGCGCACCAGGGCGGCGTAGGCGGTGGTGGCACCGACCGACCCGGCGCCGACGACGGCGACGGTGGGGGTGCGTGCGGGGGTGACGGACATGGCGGACCTCCTGCGTTCGGGGAGGGCGACGTGGCGGGTGCGGTGTCCCGGCCGGCACCCGCGTGCCCGCCCTCCATCCTGCCGTCGGCGCCCTCGGCCCGCTAGGTTCGAGCGTGTGATCACCTCCGTGCACACGCTCATCTACTCCGACGACGCCCCAGCCACCCGGGCGTTCTTCAAGGACGTCCTCGGGCTGCCCTGGGTCACCGACCTGTCCTCCTCGGCCGACCCGCAGGTCGCCGACGGCGACCCGACCGGCTGGCTGATCTTCGACACCGGACCCAGCGAGCTGGGGGTCCACCCCACCCAGGGCGAGCACGACGGGGTCGCCTTCACCGCGCCCCGGCACCACCAGGTGAGCCTCATGGTCGCCGACGTCGCCGCGGCCGTCGCCGAGCTGGTTGCGAAGGGGGTCGAGGTCGACGAGCCGGCCGAGCTCGGCTTCGGCACCGGGGTGGAGGTGGACGTGCCCGGCACCGATCCGGTGCTGATCTACCAGCCCCGGCACGCCACCGCGGTCCGCCGCTGATCCGGAGCGCCGTCCGGCCCCTGAGCACCACCGATCCGGAGCACCGCTGAACCCGCCCCCTCCTTCGGGCTTGACCCTCACCTGGCGTGAGGCACCAGCGTGGTCGCCATGACCACCGAGCGAGCGCGATCAGCGGGCCGTGCGCACACTGATGTCATGGAGCATCCGCTGACCGTGGGGCAGGTCGCCGAGACCTTCGGCGTGACGGTGCGCACGCTGCACCACTACGACGAGGTCGGCCTGCTCAGCCCGTCGGAGCGCAGCGGCGCCGGCTACCGGCTCTACACCGGGGCGGACCTGGAGCGGCTGAGCACGATCGTCGTCTACCGGCGGCTGGGCTTCTCGCTGGAGGAGGTGGGCGCCATGCTGCGGGCCGACGGCCCGGAGCGGCTGGCCCACCTGCGCCGGCAGCGCGAGGTGGTCAGGGCGAGGGCGGCGGAGATGACCGCTCTCGTGGACGCCATCGAGCACGCACTGGAGGCAGAGATGACCCAGCGACCGGCCACCACCGAGGACCTCAAGGACCTCTTCGGCGACGGCTACCAGGAGGAGTACCAGGACGAGGCGGAGCGGCGCTGGGGCGACACCGAGCAGTGGCGCCAGTCGCAGCAGCGCACCGCCTCGTGGACCCCGGCGCAGTGGGCGACGGTGAAGGCGGAGACCGAGGCCTTCGAGGCCGACCTCGGCGCGACCGTGCGCGCGGGCACCGACCCGGCCGGCGAGCCGGGCGCGGTGCTGGCCGAGCGGCACCGGGCGAGCATCGAGCGCTACTACGACTGCGACCACGCCTTCCAGCTGTGCCTGGCGCAGCTGTACCTCGACGACGAGCGCTTCCGGGAGCACTACGACGCGCTCGCCCCGGGGACGGCGCAGTGGCTGCACGACGCGATCGTCGCCAACGCCGCGCAGCACGGGGCGCACCCGAGCACCGACTGAGCCGCTCGCAGAACGAGCCCGGGACGCATGACGCGTCCCGGGCTCGACCTGTCGGTGGCCGGGTCAGCCGGCGTAGATCGCCTCGATCGCCGCGGCGCGGGTGCGCTCGATGACGTGACGGCGCAGCTTGAGGGTGGCGGTCAGCTCCTCGCCGGCCTCGGTGAAGTCGTCGGCGAGCAGGGTGACGACCTTGATCCCCTCGGCCCGGGAGACGGTCTCGTTCGCCTGGTCCACGGCCCGCTGGATCTCGGCGCGCAGCGCCTCGTCGTCGACGAGCTCGGCCAGCGGCACCTCGCCCCGGCCCTGCTGACGCGCCCAGTCGAGCGTGGCCGCCTCGTCCAGGGTGATCAGCGCTCCGACGAAGCGCCGCCCCTCGCCGACGACCATCGCGTTGGCGACCAGCGGGTGGCTGCGCAGCACGTCCTCCAACGGACCGGGCGCGACGTTCTTGCCACCGGCGGTGACCAGCACCTCCTTCGCCCGTCCGACGATGCTCAGGTAGCCGTCGTCGTCCAGCCGGCCGAGGTCGCCGGTGCGGTACCAGCCGTCGTCGAAGGCGGCCTCGGTGGCCACCTGGTCGCGCCAGTAGGAGTCCATGACGATGGCTCCGCGCAGCTGGATCTCGCCGTCGTCGGCGACCCGCACCCGGTTGCCGGCCAGGGTCACCCCGACGGTGCCGATCCGGTGGCAACCGGGGCCGTTGACGGTGATCGCCGCGCACGTCTCGGTGAGGCCGTAGCCCTCGTAGACGGGCACGCCGACCCCGCGGAAGAAGTGGTTGAGCTCGGCCGGGAGCGCCCCGCCGCCGCTGATCGCGAAGAGGCACTCGCCGCCGAGCGCCTCGCGGACCTTGGCGAAGAGCAGCCGGTCGAGCAGCGCGTGCTCGGCCCGCAGCACCGGGCCGGGCCGGCGCGCGTCGCCGAGCCCGTCGCCGCCCTGGGCGCGGCTCCAGGCGATCGCCGCCTTCTCCCCGCGGGCGAAGAGAGCGCGGCCGGGGGCGCCGCTCTCGGCGGCCGAGGCCCGGACCCCGTCGTGCAGCTTCTCGAAGACGCGCGGCACGCCGAGCACGATGTGCGGGGCGAAGCTGCCGAGCCGGTCGACGAGGGTGCTCGTGTCGGCCCAGAAGCCGACCGTGGCACCGGCCTGCGACGCGGCGTAGGTGACCGCTCGGGCCAGGACGTGCGCCATCGGCAGAAACATCAGCACCCGGCGGCCGGGGGGCTTGGCCTGCTGGCCGATCGGGTGCTCGAGGATCCCGGCGACCTCGGCGGCGAGGTGGCGGTGGGTGAGCACGACCCCCTTCGGCCGTCCGGTGGTGCCGGAGGTGTAGACGATGCTGGCCAGGGTGTCGGTGTCCACCCCGTCGCGGCGGGCGAAGAGGTCCCGGTCGGGCACGTCGGCGCCGCGTCGGGTGAGCTCGGCGAGCGCGCCGTCGTCGAGGACGAGCACCTCGACGTCGATCCCGGCCAGGGCGTCGGCCTGCGCCTGATGCTCGACGACCAGCAGCTTGGCCACCGAGTTGCTGACGATCCACTCGACCTGGCTCGTCGAGGAGCTCGGGTAGACCGGCACGGTGGCGGCGCCGGCGTTCCAGATGGCCTCGTCCAGCAGCATCCACTCGTAGCGGGTGTCGCTCATCAGGGCGACCCGGTCGCCGGGCTTGATCCCCGAGGCGATGAGACCGCGGGTGGCCGCGGCCATCCCGGTCAGGTGCTCGCGGTCGGAGATCGCCCGCCACCCCTCGCCGTCCGGCCGGCTGAAGGCGTGGTGGTGCGGCGACTCGACCGCCCGCTTCCACGGCCGCAGGTGCAGCAGGTCGTCGGTGGCGATCTCGAGCGTCTCCCCGGTAGCGACGATCTGGGTCACGATGCTCTCCTCGGGCCGAAGGCCCTTGTCTACGAACGGATCTACTTCCGTAGAAACGATTCTCTCACGCCCTGCACCCGATCGTCACATCTGCGGCATGCTGGGAGCGTGCCCCACGCCGAGACCGAGCAGACCGACGACCGCCGCCCCGACGCCGCCCACGGCTCCGCCATGGCCTCGCCGTGGCCGCTGCGCACCGAGCGGCTGACCCTGCGACCGCACCGGGCCGAGGACATCGACGCGGTGCTCGCCTACCGCGCGGACCCCGAGGTGGCCCGCTACCTGCTCGTGCCGCCGGCCACGCGGGCGGACGTCGAGGAGCGGGTGGCCCAGAAGCGGTCCGCCACCGGCGTCCGGGACCCGGCGCGCGAGCTCGCGCTGGTCGTCGAGCACGAGGGGCGGGTCGTCGGGGACGTCGACCTGTGGCTCACCGACGCACGGGGCGCCAGCGCGGAGATCGGCTGGGCCTTCCACCCGGAGGTCGCCGGTCGCGGCTTCGCCACCGAGGCGTGCGCGGCGGTGCTGCGGCACGCCTTCGACCACGACGGGCTGCACCGGGTGGTCGCCCAGATGAACGCCCGCAACGCCGCCTCCGCAGCCCTGGCCGAGCGGATCGGGATGCGCCGGGAGGCCCTCCACCTGCAGGACTGGTGGAGCAAGGGCGCCTGGAGCGACACCTTCGTCTACGCGGCGCTGGCCACCGACGCGCCGCGCGACCACGGCGACGCCGTGGTGGTCAGCGCGGTGCTGCTGCCGGACGCCGACGGGCGGGTGCTGACCGTGCGCAAGCGGGGCACCACCACCTTCATGCAGCCGGGCGGCAAGCCGGACCCCGGTGAGTCGCCGGAGGCGTGCGCGCTGCGCGAGGTGGCCGAGGAGCTGGGGCTCGACCTGGCGCCCGAGCGGCTGGAGCTGACCGGGGTGCACCGCACCCGCGCGGCCAACGAGCCCGGTCGGCCGCTGCTGGCCACCTGCTACACCCACCCGCACCTCGCCGGTGCCGCGGAGCCTGAGGTCGTCCCCAGCGCCGAGATCGAGGAGGTGCGCTGGCTCGACCCCCGCGACCCGCTGCCCCCCGACCTCGCCCCCCTTCTCCTCCGGGTCCTCGCCGACTGAACCTCACCCGCCTCCCCTTTATCGGGTAACCCGATAAAGGCTCGGTCGCCGGAGAAGGCTTGTCCCGGAAGGGAGAGGTTCTCGACCGGCGTGGCGGTGCGAGGGCGAAGGGGGCGCCGCTGCGGAGCTGCGCGGCCCGCTGGCGCCGGGTGGAGGTGATGGGCTGCGCCAGGACGCGCCGAGACACCTCCACCGACAGAGCGGGCAGCCGGGTGGAGGTGACCGCACGCGCCCGAGCGCGTCGAGACACCTCCACCGAAGGGGGACAGCGCCGGGAGCGACGCGCGACCCGGCTCCGTCTTCGCCGTCAGCGCACGTCGACGACCGTCCCGGACCGGGGAAGCTCGACCTGCTCGCCCCGCCGGAAGGTCAGCGGCACCCCCGTCGCCTGGTCCCAGCGGGTCGAGTCGCTGACCTGGACGTGCACGTGCGGCTCGGTGCTGTTGCCCGAGCTGCCGCACGCGGCCACCTCCTGCCCGACCTCGACCTGCTCGCCGACAGACACCCGCAGCGACCCTCGCCGCAGGTGAGCGAGCAGCACCACCGGACCCGGCTCGCCCAGCGCGACGACGAGGTGGTTGCCGGCCAGACCCGCCGCCCCCTGCGCCAGCCGCCGACGCTGGGTCAGGGCGTAGCCGAGCAGGGCGACCGGAGCGCGGCGCGCCTCGTGGTCCGGCTCGCCGTCGTGCGCGGCCACCACCCGACCCGTGACTGGCGAGAGCAGCGGCCGCCCGAACCCGACGAAGTCCTCCGGCGGCTCGCTCGCCACCCACGAGCGCCAGGTCCGTGGCGCGGAGCGACCCGCGCCGTCCACCGGGACGAAGTCGATCGCGTGGCTCGACCCCATGAGCGAGGTCCCGTGGCTGGGCACCCGGTCCGCCGGACTCATCTGCACCGCCCACCTGCCGACGAAGGGGTAGGCCAGCACGACGGGAGTCTCCGGGAGCGCCACGGCACCAGACGCTAGCGGGATCGGCCCAACCCCGGCGGAGATCGCGGCCCCGCAGCGGTCGCACAGATGCCCTCGGGGGTCTAGCGTCGAGACCCCGAGCCTGGAGGCCGCCATGCCGCTCCGCCCCGTCCGCGCCACCCTCGCCGCCGCCCTGACCGTCCCCGCCCTCGCCGTGGCGCTCGCCCTGCCCGCCGGCGCCGACCGCACCGACGCCGACCGCACCAGCGCCGACCGCACCGACGCCGACCGCACCGCAGGCACCAGCACCCCCGCCTCGCCCGCCGGGCAGGACGCTGCCGGCACCTCGTCCGTTCCCGCCTCCGCCGCCCCCGTGGGTCCGAGCGCCACCACCGACGCACCGGCCGACTTCGTCAACCTGCACGAGGCGGTGCCGACCATCCACCACGACATCCGCTACTGGACCCGGCACAACTTCATCGGCCGCCGGATCGCCGGCTACGAGGAGCCGCGCTGCCTGCTCACCGAGGCCGCCGCGGACCGGCTCGCCCGGGTGCAGGCCGACGTGCGCTCGCAGGGCTTCACCCTCAAGGTCTACGACTGCTACCGCCCGCAGCGTGCGGTGAACGACTTCGTCTCCTGGTCCGGCACCCGGTACCAGATGATGAAGGAGGAGTTCTTCCCCCGGGTCGCCAAGTCCCGCCTCTTCAGCGACGGCTACATCGCCCGCCGCTCCGGGCACAGCCGCGGCAGCACCATCGACCTCACCCTGGTGAAGCTGCCCGCCGCCGACCAGCCTGCCTGGCGGCCTAGCCAGGGCCTGCAGCGCTGCTACTGGCCGAAGTGGACGCGCTATCCGGACAACTCCATCGACATGGGCGCCGGATACGACTGCTTCGACACCCGCTCGCACACCGACAGCCCGGCGATCACCGCCGACCAGCGCCGCAAGCGGAACATCCTGCGCACCGCCATGGAGAGCCAGGGCTTCTCCAACTACGCCAACGAGTGGTGGCACTACAGCCTCGACGACGAGCCCTACCCGAGCACCTACTTCGACTTCCCGGTGGCGGCCTCCTCGGTGGACTAGACGCACAACCGAGCCGCACGTGCACGGCTGACTGCCCGTTGGTTCGCCGCTCAGGACGCGAGTGCGTTCATTCTTCGCGAGTGTTCACGTAACATGAACATCATGGATCTGGCGAGATCTCCACTCCTGGCGGCCGCTGATACGGCCCTTCGCCACATGGGGGCCGAGGTGATCTGGCATGCCGCGGATCCGACCGGATCTGCGGGACACGACGCCGTTATCGAGATCCGCTTCCACGGCTCCACCGCGTCCTTCCCGGTCGAGGTGAAGCCCCAGCTCCGGCCCGCGACCGTCCAGATGCACGCCCGCAGCTGGCCCGAGGGAGCGCTGATCGTCACCCAACGGGTGACACCTCAGGTTGCCGAGCTGCTGCGTGGGGTGGGAGTGAACTACATCGATGCCAGCGGCAACGCATCGATCCGCGCAGAGGGGCTTCACGTCGAGATCGCCGGACGCCCTCCCCGCGAGCGCCGGGACGGACGACGGTCCCCTCTCTACTCGGGTGCTGCCATGCCCGTCCTCCTGACGTTGCTGTGCGTCCCCGAGCTTGTCGAGCGACCGCTGCGTGAGCTGCAGCAGGTCGCGGGCGTGTCCCTGGGGACGGTGCAGAAGGTCCGGGCCAGACTCGGGGAGCAAGACATCACCGACCCTCCGCACGCCGGCAATCGTGACGCGTGGCGTCGACTGCTCGAGGGGTGGGTCACGGCGTACTCCGACGGACCACGAAGAGACAGGGTGGTGTGCCGCGCGACGAGCCGGATGCGACCAGGTGAGGCCATGAGCTCGTTGCCGCCGGGAGGCCACACCTTCAGCGGCGAAGCAGCAGCCGACTTGGAGGGGCTGGACATCTCCCCCGCGACACTCGATCTCTACCTGCGCAGCGACGTCGCCGAGATCCTGCAGCCGCTTCGTGCGCGCCGGGACGACACCGGCTGGATCACGATCCGCGAGCCCATCTGGACCGATGAGCTCGATCAGATGCTCCGACAGACGGGTCGCACGGCGAACCTCGCCCCGGGGCCGGTCGTCTATGCAGACCTGGTGATGATCCATGATCCGCGCACGGCCGCACTCGCTACGCAGTGGCAGCACCATGACCCGTCGCTTCGACCTCTCTTCGCCTGAGCGTCAGGGTCGGCACGATGTGCCGATCGAGGTGCTCGAGCGGCTGGACCGTGAGGCACAGGCGGCCGGGATCACGCTCCTGGTCATCGGGGCCGCCGCCCGGGACCTGGTCATCCATGCACTGCTCGATCAACCGCCGCACCGCGCGACCAGAGACGTCGACATCGCGGTAGCCACCAACAGTCTCGAGGATCACCGGGTGTTCCTCAGCTCTCTCTCGACGGCAGCCAGCTCCGCGCACCGGGTCACGGTGTTCGGAGTCACGGTCGACGTCGTCCCTTTCGGCGCGATCGAGCAGTCGGGTCAGGTGAGGTTCGAGGACGATCACCTGCTCGACGTGACCGGCCTCCAGGAGGCTGACGCGCACGCGGACCATGTCGTGGTCGAACCCGGCCTCGAGGTGAGGGTCGCTCCCCTCGAGGCCCTCGCCACACTCAAGCTGCTGGCCTGGCGGGACCGCCGAGCAGACAGCACCAAGGACGCCATCGACCTTCGGGCGATCCTCGATGCAGGCAGCGAGGGTCCGTACGAGGATCTCAGCTGGGCTGACCAGCACGCCTTGGACGCGACCGACAGCGACATCATCTTGGCGGGTGCATACCGGATCGGCCGGGTGAGCAGAGCGATGTTCACGCCGCCTCGCGCGGAACCCGTCCGGTCGGTGCTGCTCGACGACGACCTCATGATCAGGCTGCGCCGTGACATGGGCGGACAGGCCCTGGCCTACGACCTGCTCTCGGCCTATCGCGCTGGTTTCCTCGGCGATCCGATCAGGTGACCGCGACCTACCCCACCCAGAAGCCCCGGCCGCCGTACCAGTCCCCGAGGTGGCCGGTGTCGAAGCCGGTGCGTGAGCCGAGGTAGGAGCCGACCACCGCGGCCCCGAGGTCGTCCAGCTCCGGGGCGACCACCTGCCCATCGACCCGCCGCGCCATCGACTCGACGAAACGGGCCAGTCCGGCGTCCTCACCGAGCCGGAAGAAGGTGGTCTGCGCCCCCAGCCGCCGGGCCGTGTCCAGCTCGGTGACGGTGTGCGCCAGGGTCAGCGGGTGCGGCGGGTAGTCGAAGAAGGGGACACCCTCGGGCATGAGGTGGGCGGTCGGCTCCCCGTCGGTGACGACGAGCAGCACCGGCTGCGCGCTGGGGTGCTTGCGGAAGAAGCGGTTGGCCAGCAGCAGCCCGTGGTGCAGGTTGGTGCCCTTGTCGTACATCGCGTCCAGGCCGGTGAGCTCGTCGATCTCCATGACCTGCGCGTGCCGGCCGAAGGCGATGAGCTGCAGGTCGTCGCCGCGGAAGCGGGTGGAGATCAGCTGGTGCAGGGCGAGCGCGGTGCGCTTCATCGGCACCCACCGCCCGTCCATGGCCATGGAGAAGGAGGTGTCCACCAGCAGCGCCACCGCCGAGCGGGTGCGCGCCTCGGTCTCGGTGACCTCGACGTCCCGGATGTCGATGCGCAGCGACGCGGTCGGGTCGCCCCCTTCGGCGGCGGTGCGCTGCACCGCGTTGCCGACGGTGGCGGTGACGTCCCACGGCTCGGTGTCGCCGAACTGCCACTCCCGGGTGCCCCCGGTGCGCTCGCCGGCGGCGCCGGCCCGCCGGTCCTCGTGCTCGCCTCGGCGGTTGCTCAGCCGGGTGGTCGCCTCAGACAGCAGCGCCTTGCCGAGGCGGCGCATCGCCTTCGGCGAGAGCCGCAGGTCGCCGTCGGCGCCCCGACGCAGGTAGCCGCTCTCGCGCAGCGCCCGCTCCAGGTCCGACAGGGTCTTCGCGTCGACCACCGCGTCCTCGCCGAGCTGGCGCTGCAGCGCGTCCAGGTCGACGTCGTCCAGCCGCGCCCCCTGGTGGGCCTGGGCCAGCTGCTCGGCCAGCGCGTCCAGGTCGGCCAGGTCCTGCAGCGCACCGGTGCCGTCGCCCAGCCCGAGACCCTGGTCGCCCTCGAAGCGCTCGGAGCCGGACCAGTTCAGGTCGGGGCGCAGCGCCTGCAGGTTGCCGTCCATCCGGGCCAGCTGCTCCATGAGCTGGGGGCTGCCGAAGGCCTGGGCGGAGAGCTGCATGAGCTCCTCGCGCTGCTCCGGGGTCATCGACGCGAGCATCCGCTGGGCGGCGGCCGAGCGCTGCGCGAGCGCGTCGAGCAGCTCGTCGATGTCCTGCGGGTCCTCCGGGAAGAAGTCGCCGTGCCGGTCCATGAAGTCGGCGAAGTCCTGCGCGGTGTCCGTGCCGGCGGCGTGCTTCTCCAGCAGGTCGTTGAGGTCGGCGAGCATCTGCCCGACCTGCTCCCGGTCCTGCTCGGTGGCCCCCTCCAGGGCCTGCTTCATCCCGGCGAAGCGCTGCTCCAGCATCTCCCGGCCGAGCAGGTCCTTGATCTGCTCGTAGTCCGCACGCGCCTGCGCCGAGCGCCACTCGTAGTCGCCCAGCTCGCTGACCGCGGCCGCCGTCGAGTCCGGCAGCCCGTCCAGGCGCATCTGGGCGAAGGCGCGATCGGTGTCGTCCATCTCGACGTCCCGGGCGAGCTGCCCGCGCTCGGCGAGCACCGCCTGCTCCAGCAGCTGGCCGATCTCCTCCAGGGTGCCGCCGAGGTGGCTGCTCTCCAGCAGCTCGCGGCGCCGCTCGGCGACCCGCCGGGCCAGGTCGTCCAGGCCGCGCTGGTCCTGACCGCCGCGGCGCAGGAACTCGCGCATCGCCCGCTCCGGGGAGTAGCCGGCCATGACGTCCTCGCCGATGGCGTCCAGCGCCTCGGCGAGGTCGACCGGCGGCGCCAGCGGGTCCGGACCGCCGGTGAACCGGCCGTACCGCGACCGGTGCCGGGAGCCGTCGCGTCGCGCTGGGTCCCTGCCTGCCATGCCGGCCTCCTCAGCCGTAGACGACGCTCTCGCCGTCGCTGTCCTTGTCCACCTTGCGGGCCAGGTAGAGACCCTCCAGGGCGAGCTCGACCGCGCCGGCCCGCTCCCCCGGCGTGCTCGCCTGCAGCCGCTCGGCGACCTCGTCGTAGAGCGCGCCGTCGTCGTCGAGGTCGGGCAGCGCGGCCAGCACCTCGGCGGCGGTGACCCGCTCGCCGGTGGCGACGCTGGCGCCCCCTTCGAGCGCGGCGACCAGAGGCGCCAGGTCGATGCCGCGCAGGTGCTCACGCACCGCCTCCACGGTCGCGGTGCGCAGCAGGTGGGTGAGGATCGCCGCCTCGCGGCCCTCCTCGCCGGCCTCGAACTCGATCTTGCCGCCGAGCACGTCGACCGCGGTCTCGATGTCGACCAGCCGGGCCACCGGCTCGTCCTCGCCGCGCACGCTGGCGCGGTGCAGCGCCGACGCGGCGACGGTCTCGGCGCCGGCGATGGAGAATCGCGCCGACACCCCGGAGCGCTGGTCCACCGAGCCGGACTCGCGCAGGCCACGGGTGAAACGCGCCAGGATCTCGACGAGCACGTCCGGCACCTGGCCGACGAGGTCGGCCTCCTGCCGGACCACGGCCATCTCGTCGGCGAGCTCGATCGGGTAGTGGGTGCGGATCTCGGCGCCGAAGCGGTCCTTGAGCGGGGTGATGATCCGGCCCCGGTTAGTGTAGTCCTCCGGGTTGGCCGAGGCGACGACCAGCACGTCCAGCGGCAGCCGCAGCACGTAGCCGCGGATCTGGATGTCCCGCTCCTCCATGACGTTGAGCATCGCCACCTGGATCCGCTCGGCGAGGTCGGGCAGCTCGTTGATCGCGACGATGCCGCGGTGGCTGCGCGGGATGAGCCCGAAGTGGATGGTCTCGGGGTCGCCGAGGCGCCGCCCCTCGGCGACCCGCATCGGGTCGACGTCACCGATGAGGTCGCCGACCGATGTGTCCGGGGTGGCCAGCTTCTCGGCGTAGCGCTCCTCGCGGTGGCGCCAGAGCACCGGCAGCTCGTCGCCCAGCTCGGCGGCGCGGCGCCGGGACTCGTGGGTGATCGGCTCGTAGGGGTGCTCGCCGAGCTCGCTGCCCTCGATGACCGGGGTCCACTCGTCGAGCAGGCCGACGAGGCTGCGCAGCAGCCGGGTCTTGCCCTGGCCGCGCTCGCCGAGCAGGACGATGTCGTGCCCGGCGAGGATGGCCCGCTCCACCTGCGGGATCACCGTGCTGGAGAGGCCGTGCAGCCCGGGCCAGGGGTCCCGGCCGGCGCGCAGCGCGGCCAGCAGGTTCTCCCGGAGCTCGGTGCGCAGCGGGCGCTGCTCGTGCCCGGAGGCGCGCAGGTCACCGAGGGTGGCGGCCTGCGGCGGGGGCTCGGTGACGCTCGCGGTGGGGTGCGGGTGGCTGGTGTCCACGGTGTCGGTCACCTCTCGCACGCTACCCCGCGCACCTGGGCGGCTGCGGGGCCCCGTCGGTACCCCCTTCGCCCCGTACCCGTGGGGGTCGACCGGTGGCCCCAGGCAGGGTCGGCGCTCAGCCGCGACGTGCCCGCAGAGCGCCACGGGCCAGCGCGCCGGTGAGCACGATCATCACCGCCCAGACCACCATGCAGTAGGGGCACAGGGCGCCGATGACGACGATGCTCTGGTACATCAGCCACAGCACGAACGCGGCTCCGGCGAGGATCCCGCCGGCCAGTCCCAGCCAGTACCAGCGGGCGAGCCGGGCGCCGGCGAGCACCACCACGCCGGTGGTGAGCACGACCGCGAAGCCGACGAGGCCGAGGTAGGGGTTGGGGAAGCCGAAGGCGCTGGACTGCGCCGACTGCATGATCTGGGTGCAGCTGACGGTCTCGTTGACGCTGCAGCTCGGGACGTAGAAGGGGTTCTCCAGCAGGCGGTACTTCTCGTAGGAGAGGATCGCCGCGGCGGCCAGCCCGAGCGCCCCGCAGACCGTGAGCAGCCAGCCGGCGATCGGCCCCTTCGCCGGAGCGGTCACCCGATCGCCTCGCGGATCTGCGAGCGCAGGTCCTCCTGGCTCTCCGGCTGGAAGGGCTCGCCGTCGAGGAAGAAGGAGGGCGTCCCGGTGAGCCGCAGCTTCTCGGCGTCGGCGACGTCCGCCTCGACCCGCTCGGCGACCGCGTCGGAGGCCCGGTCCTGCTGCCACTGCTCCATGTCCAGCCCGATGGTCTCGGCCATCTCGACGAAGAGGTCGTCGACGGCACCCTCCTCCTGCTCGCCCCACTCCGCCTGGCGCTCGAAGAGCTGGCGGTACATCTCCTCCAGCCGCCCCTGCCGGGCCGCGGCCTCGGCGGCGTGGGCGGCCGGGCGCGAGTTGGCGTGGCCGTCGAGCGGGAGGTAGCGCAGCGCGTAGGTGAGCTCGCCGGCGAACTCCTCGCGGACCTGCTCGATGATCGGGAAGACCGCGCCGCACGACTCGCACTCGAAGTCGAGGAACTCCACGAGCACACCCTGGGTGCCGCCGGCGTCGAGCACGTGGCTCTCCGGACGCAGCCAGGTGCCGTAGTCGAGCCCCTCCGGGTGCTCCACCGGCGTGCCGGAGGCGGGGGCGGCGGACCCGGACGACGCGGACGATGCGTTCGAGCCCTGCCCCGACTCGTTGCCGCAGGCTGCCAGCAGCGCGGCGCCGCCGAGGATCCCGCCGGCGGACAGCGCGGTGCGGCGAGAGAGCAGGACGTCACGGCCAGGGGTCATCCGGTGGGTGCTCACGCGCACGAGGGTGCCGGGAGAACCTGGGAGCCGACTGAGCGACGCCGCGCGCTCACCGGCACGTGGTTCTCATGGGCGCGGGGTTCCCAGGGGGCGCAGGGTTCTCACGGGCACAGCGTTCTCATGGGCGCAGGGTCCTTACGGGCGCAGCGTGATCGCCTCCACCACGTGCTCGGCGATCGCCAGGCTCGAGGTCGCCGCCGGCGAGGGCGCGTTGCGCACGCTGGTGACCTGCGCGTCGCCGTCGATCCGGAAGTCGTCGAGCAGGGACCCGTCCCGGCCGACCGCCTGCGCCCGCACCCCGGCACCGGCGCGGCGCACGTCAGCGGGACCGATCTCGGGCACGTAGCGGCGGGCGCTGCGCAGGTAGGCGCGGGTGGACAGCGACCCGGCCACCTCGCGCACCCCGGTGCGCCAGTGCTGCCTCGCCAGCTGCCAGGTGCCGGGCCAGGCGAGGGTCTCGGCGAGATCTCCCGGGCGCGCGTCCCGGCGGCGGTAGCCCTCGCGCGCGGGGGCGAGCACGGCGTTCGGCCCGACCTCGAGGCCGCCGTCCACCCGCCGGGTCCAGTGCACCCCGAGGAAGGGGTAGCGCGGGTCCGGGACCGGATAGACCATCCCCCGGACGAGGTCGGCCTTGTCCGGGCAGACCTCGAGGTACTCCCCCCGGAAGGGGACGATCCGGGGGTCGGCCGAACCGCCGGCCAGGCGGCCCAGCCGGTCGGCCTGCAGGCCGGCGCAGAGCACGACATGGTCGGCCACCTCCGGCGAGGTGGTGCCGTCGGCGTCGGCGCAGCCGAGCAGCACCGACCCCGACCGCCGCTGCACCCCGGTCACCCGGGTGCCCAGGCGCACCCGCCCACCGGCGGCCCGCAGCTCCTGACCGAGCTGGTCGGCGACGGCGGTGTAGTCGGTGATCGCGGTGCGCGGCGAGTGCAGCGCGACCAGCCCGGTGGCGTGCGGCTCGATCTCGGCGATGCCGGCGCCCTCGACCCGGCGCAGCCCGGGCACCCGGTTGGCCTCGGCGGTGCGCTGCAGCGCCTCGAAGCAGCCCCGCTCGGTCTCGTCGACCGCCACGACGAGCTTGCCGCACTCGCGGTAGGGCAGGGCGTGCTCGGCGCAGTAGTCGGCCAGCAGGTCCCGGCCGCGGGCGCACAGCCGGGCCTTGAGGCTGCCCGGTCGGTAGTAGATGCCGGCGTGCACCACCCCCGAGTTGTGCCCGGTCTGGTGGGCGCCGAGGCGGTCCTCCTTCTCCAGCACGACGACCGCGGCGCCGGGGTGGCGGCGCACCAGCTCACGGGCCACGGCCAGCCCGACGATGCCGCCGCCGACGACGGCGACCCTGCGCTCACCCACGCCTCGCTCCCCCTTCGCCCTCGGTGCTGCTCCGTTGCGGTTCAGGCTACGGCCGGACGACCCGGTGAGCGGCCGGGGGACGTACCGTGCCGGGATGAGCGACTACTTCGCCGGGGACCCGCGCAGCCACCGTGAGCGGATGCTCGCCGGTGACCCCTACACCGACGGCGACCCGGACAACGCCCGCCTCTCCCGACGGGCGATCGAGCAGGCCGACGCCTACCACCGCACCTACGTCGAGCAGGGGGCCGAGGCGGCCCGTCCGCTGCTGGCCGACCTGCTCGGCACGCTCGGCGAGGGCACCCACGTCAAGCCCCCGCTCTACCTCGACTACGGCGGCCAGCTGCACCTCGGCGCGCGGACCTTCGTCAACTACGGGCTGGTCGCGCTCGACGTCGTCGACATCCGGATCGGCGAGGACTGCCAGATCGGGCCGAACGTGCAGCTGCTCGCGCCGACCCACCCGCTGGAGCCGCAGCCGCGGCGGGACAAGATCGAGGCCGGGTCCCCGATCACCATCGGCGACAACGTCTGGCTCGGCGGCGGCGTCATCGTCTGCCCCGGGGTGAGCATCGGCGACGACAGCGTCATCGGTGCCGGCGCGGTGGTCACCACCGACATCCCCGCAGGGGTCGTCGCCGTCGGCAACCCGGCCCGGGTGGTCCGCGAGCTCGACGGGCGCTCGCACCCGCCGGCCTGAGCGCACCCGCCGTCCGGGCGAGTCCGAGCGCACCCGCCGCCCGAGCCGGTCCGAAGCGCGCCCACCGGTCCGGGGGCGACCGAGCCGCTGCGGCGGGTAGGTTCGCAGGTAGCGGCCCCGCCTCGGGGCACGCACCCGGACCCAGCAGGAGACGACATGGCCCTCACCGCCCCGCGCGTGATGCACGCCCTGACCGCCGCCTACGGCGCCTACGCCATCGCCCGGCCCGACCACCTGGCCCGCGGCCTCGGCGAGACCCCGAACCCGCAGGCCCGGCGGCTCGCCCAGGCCCTCGGGGTACGGGACCTGGCCACCAGCGCGCTCGCCCTGAGCAGCTCGCCCGGCCTGGTCCGGGCCGCGACCGTGGCCCGGGTGGCCAGCGACCTCGGCGACGCGGCCTACCTCGGCTCCCGGGCCGGCGCGTCGTCGCGGCCGAAGATCCTCGGCGTCACCCTCGGCTGGGCCAGCCTCAACCTCGCCGCGGACCTGATCCACCGGCGGCGCTCGTGACCGCCCGCCGCACCCGCGCCGCGGCAGCGCTGGCGGCGACGGCGCTGCTCGCCTCCGGCTGCTCCCTGCTGGGCCTGGACGACGGCTCGTCCTCCTCGAGCTCCAGCGACGACGGCGGCGGCGCCCAGGACGCGCCCAGCAGCAGCCCGCAGGAGACCAGCGTGGAGACCTTCGACGTCGCCCCGGAGGGCCGCGACTGGGTGGTGCTCGTCGAGGACCCGGCGGACACCGGCGACGTCGCCGACGCCCTGCGCCAGGCCGACCTCGAGCTCACCTCGATCAACAGCGGCGTGGGGATGGTGACCCTGCGGACCACCGCCGAGGACGTCGCCGAGACCGCCGAGGGGATCGACGGGGTCACCGCGGCGGTCACCGACCGCAGCGTCGGCTGGAGCCCCAGCGACCCGGTCAGCCCCTCCCCGGACGGGGACCTGCAGCCGGCCACCGACCTGCCCTCCCCGCCCGAGGCCCCCGAGGGCGGCGACCCGCTGGACGGGTGGCTGTGGGGGCTGGACGCGATCTCCGCCTTCGAGGCCCGGGAGAGCACCAGCGGCCGCCGTGAGGTGCGGGTCGGGATCATCGACACCGGCGTGGACGCCAGCCACCCCGACCTGGCGCCGGTGCTCGACACCGGCCTGTCCAAGACCTTCGTCACCGACATCCCGGACATCGACGGAGAGTGCGAGCACGAGAGCTGCATCGACCCGGTCGGCGAGGACGGCGGCGGTCACGGCACCCATGTGGCCGGCACGGTGGCCGCGGCCAGCAACGGCCTCGGCGTCAGCGGGGTCGCCCCGGACGTGAGCATCGTCGACCTGCGGGCCGGCCAGGACGGCGGCTTCTTCTTCCTCGGCCCGTCGGTCAACGCGCTGACCTACGCCGCCGACCAGCAGCTCGACGTGGTCAACATGAGCTTCTACGTCGACCCGTGGCTCTACGCCTGCGAAGGGGGCGCCCCCGAGGACGACCCGGAGCAGGCGACCACCCAGGACGTGACCATCGAGCTGATGCGCCGGGCCCAGGACCTGGCGCACGAGCAGGGCGTGACGATGGTCGGCTCGGCCGGCAACTCCTCGGCCGACATGGCCGACCCGGGCACCGACGAGACCAGCCCGAACTACGGCGACGAGCCGCACAGCCGGACCATCGACCCGGAGAGCTGCTACGACCTGCCGGTCGAGGGGCCGCACGTCATCGGGGTCTCCTCGATCGACGAGGGCGGGTCGCTGTCCAGCTTCTCCAACTGGACCACCGAGCCGGACGGCGAGGACATCGAGGTGGCCGCGCCGGGCGGCGGCGCGGCGGTCAGCCCCCGCGGGGTGCTCTCGGCGACGCCGCGCTCGCTGGCCCGGGTGGAGGGCCTCGTCGACGACGACGGCCGCCTGACCCAGCTGGGCGTGGACGCCGGCTACGTCCGCGACTGCCCCGAGGGGATGGCCGAGGACGCACCGGACCCGGACCAGCGCTGCGGGCTCTACACCTACGCCCAGGGCACCTCGATGGCCTCGCCGCACGCCGCCGGGGTGGCCGCGCTGATCATCAGCGCCGAGGGTGACCGGATGGCGCCGGACGCGGTCCGCGAGCGCCTGCTCGGGACCGCCGCCGACCAGGCCTGCCCGAGCGGGACCGGCTCCGGCGGCCCGCGCTGCGTCGGCGATGCCGGGCGCAACGGCTTCGTCGGCGAGGGGGTCGTGGACGCGGCGGCCGCCGTGAGCTGACGGGCTCGTCGGCGCCCCAGGGACCACCGCAGCCTGGCCGGTCGAGCACGACCCGGCGCCCGCTCGTAGGCTGGCCAGGACTCGTCTCGAGGAGGTCATATGAAGCTCGCCGACCAGATCGTCGCCCAGCTCGTCGACGCCGGGGTGCGCCGCATCTACGGGATCGTCGGGGACAGCCTCAACCCGGTGGTCGACGCGGTGCGCCGCACCGGCGGGGCCGCGAAGGGCGGGATCGACTGGATCCACGTCCGGCACGAGGAGGCGGCCGCCTTCGCCGCGGCGGCCGACGCCCAGCTGACCGGGGAGCTCGCGGTCTGCGCCGGCTCCTGCGGGCCGGGCAACCTGCACCTCATCAACGGGCTCTACGACGCCAACCGCAGCCACGCGCCGGTGCTGGCGATCGCCTCGCACATCCCGAGCGCGCAGATCGGCACCGGCTACTTCCAGGAGACCCACCCCGACCGGCTCTTCGTCGAGTGCTCGGTCTACCGGGAGATGATCTCCTCGCCGCAGCAGTCCCCGCGGGTGGTCGCCTCGGCGATCCGGCACGCCGAGAGCCTGCGCGGGGTCGCGGTGCTCACCCTGCCCGGCGACCTCGCCGACGAGGAGGCCACCGCGCCCACCCCGGCCTACCGGCGGGCCGCCCGGCCGACGCTGGTGCCGGACGAGGCGGTGGTGACCGAGCTGGCCGAGCGGATCAACGCCGCCGGGCGGGTGGCCATCTTCGCCGGGGCCGGGGTGGCCGACGCCCACGACGAGGTGGTCGAGCTGGCCGGGCACCTGGGCGCCCCGGTCGGGCACTCGCTGCGCGGCAAGGACGCGATCCAGCACGACAACCCCTACGACGTCGGGATGACCGGGCTGCTCGGCTACGGCGCCGCGGCCGAGGGGATGAAGGACGCCGACCTGCTGCTGCTGCTCGGCACCGACTTCCCCTACGACCAGTTCCTGCCGGACGTCACCACCGTGCAGATCGACACCGCCGGCGAGGTCCTCGGGCGTCGCACCGAGGTGGACCTGCCGATCCACGCCGACGTGCGGGCCACCATCGCGGCCGTCCGACCGCTGCTGCAGCCCAAGGACTCCCGCTTCCTCGAGGCCACCCTGAAGCGGCACGAGAAGCTCATGACGAAGGCGGTCGGGGCCTACACCCACGACGTCGAGGACAAGACCCCGATCCACCCGGAGTACGTCGCCTCGATCCTCGACGAGGTGGCCGCCGAGGACGCGGTGATCACCGCGGACACCGGCATGTGCAACGTGTGGACCGCGCGCTACATCACCCCGAACGGTCGCCGTCGGCTCATCGGCTCCTACCTGCACGGCTCGATGGCCAACGCGCTGCCGCACGCGATCGGCGCGGCCGTGGCCCACCCGGGCCGGCAGGTGGTCTCGGTCTCCGGCGACGGCGGCCTGTCCATGCTGCTCGGCGAGCTCGTCACGGTGGCCGCCTACCGGCTCCCGGTGACCGTGGTGGTCTTCAACAACTCGACGCTGGGCATGGTCAAGCTGGAGATGCTCGTGGACGGGATGCCCGACTTCGGCGTGGACGTCCCGATGGTGGACTACGCGAAGGTGGGCGAGGCGCTGGGCTTCGAGGCCGAGCGGGTCGAGCAGCCGGGTGACGTGCGGGCCGCGCTGACCCGGGCCCTCGCCCACGACGGCCCGTCGCTCGTCGAGGTGGTCACCGACCCGATGGCGCTGTCCGTGCCACCGGCGATCACCGGCGAGCAGCTCATCGGCTTCGCCACCGCGATGAGCAAGGTGGTGCTCAACCGCGGCGCCGGCGAGGCGGTCGCGATGGCCCGCTCGAACCTGCGCAACATCCCCCGCTGAGCGCCCGCCGCGCTGGCTTGCTGGGGAGCCGCTCAGGCGTCGGCGGTGAGGTCGGCGACCCACTGCCGGAAGCGGGGGCAGGTGGCGACGTCGTGCGCCCGGCAGCCCATCGCGTGCTCGGTCATCGCCCGGGAGAGGCGCATCTGCTCCATCCGCCGGTCCAGCTCGTCGAGGTGGTCCTGCAGCACCTGGTGGCGACCGGGGGCGTCGCTGTCCAGGAGCACCCGGATCTGCTCCAGGCTCATCCCGGCGTCCCGGTTGCGCCGGATCGTCGCCACCCGGACGACGTCCGCTCCCCGGTAGCGACGCCGTCCGCCGCCGTCGCGCTCGGGGTCGAGCAGGCCCATCGACTCCCAGTGCCGCAGCACGTGCGTGGGCATGCCGAAGCGGGCGGCGACGTCACCGACCGACCAGCGCAGCTCGGGGAGGACGCTCTCGGGAGACGGGCTCCCGGCCGACCGGGGGCTCGGGTGACGCGCTCTGCGGGACCCGAGGCTCGGAACGGCTTGACTTCATGTCGACATGAAGTCAAGCGAGGTCGCGCTGACGCCCGAGCCGGTCTGAGGCTCCGCGGGCATCGGGCGGCGGGGCTAGGGTCGCTCCATGAGCGCACGCGACGACGCGATCGAGGTCACCGTCCCCCCGTCCGGCACCGGCTGCGCGGACTGCCTGGCCACCGACGACGGCTGGTGGGTGCACCTGCGGCGGTGCGCGACCTGCGGGCACGTGGGCTGCTGCGACAGCTCCCCCGCCCAGCACGCCTCGCACCACGTCGCCAGCACCGGCCACGCGGTCGTGCAGAGCTTCGAGCCCGGGGAGGACTGGTTCTTCGACTACGACGAGGAGCAGGTCTTCCGCGGGCCGACCCTGGCCGACCCGACCAGCCGTCCGGAGGAGCAGGGCATGCCCGCCCCCACCGACCGCGTCCCCGACGACTGGCGCTCCCACCTCCACTGACCCCGCCAGTCACCAGAGCCTTTATCGGGTAACCCGATAATCGCTCGCTCTCGGGGGAAGGCTTCTCCGGGGAACGAGAGGTTCTCGACGGCAGCGCGCTCCGCCTTGCCGAAGGGGCGGGCGTCCGTCACCGAGTCCTGCCCCCGCCGCCCCGGGCGGCGTACCGCGTCCGGTTCGGCTCACCCCTTCGGCGGCAGACCGCGGACGTAGCCGACGCCGATCCGCACCAGACGGGCCAGCTCGTCGTCGCCCAGAGCCACCTCCGGGTCGATGTCCGACCAGCCGCGGATCGGTCCGCCACGCATCACCGTCGGCGCGAGCAGCGGGTCGGGAGAGTCGTCCGCCGGGTCGTGCCGCACCATGAGGCCGCCCTTGCTGTCCGCGGCGACCGCCATGTGACCGTCGAGCATGAACCCGAGCCCGCCGAACATCCGGCGCTCGGTCAGCCCCGGCTCGTCGGCCAGCAGCGCCCGGACCCGGTCGGCGATCTCCTCGTCGTGCGCCACGGCTAGGCCCGCTCCACCGTCGCCAGCCGGGCGGCCAGCACGAGGTACCCGGCGGCGAAGACGCGCTGCACCCGCCGCACCACCGCCGGCCGGGTGATGACGTGCTCGCGCATGAGCGCGGCGCACCAGCCGTACCCGATGAAGACGATGAGGGTGAGCGCCATGAAGACCCCGCTGAGGGCCAGCATCTGCGTCAGCTCGCCGCGCCCGGGGGTGACGAACTGCGGGAGGAAGGCGAAGAAGAAGAGGGTGAGCTTCGGGTTGAGCAGGTTGGCCAGCACCGCGGTGACCACCAGCCGCCGCGCCGAGGTCGGCGCCACCTGACCGTCGACGGCGATCTCGCCACGGTCCCGCCAGGTGGCCCAGGCCATCCACAGCAGATAGGCGATGCCGGCGATCTTGAGCATCTCGAAGGCGGTGCCGCTGGCCCGCAGGAGCGCCGCGGTGCCGGTGATCGCCGCCACGAGGTGCGGCACGATGCCGAGGGTGCAGCCGAGCGCGGTGATGGTCGCCGGACGTCGCCCGCCGCGCAGGCCGGCCGCCATGGTGAGCACCACACCGGTCCCGGGGGTGGCGACGATCGCCAGCGACGTGAGGAAGAAGGCGAGGTCCATCGGGGCTCCTGCGCAGGTCGGGTGCTCCCGACCCTAGCGACGCATCGACCCGCGCGCGGGCCAGAGCCGCAGGACGATCCGCTGGAGCGCGAGCCGATGGCCGCATCCGGGTGGCAGCGGCGCGCCTCAGCCGCAGCCGACGTCCTCGACGACGGCCTCCGTGCACCCCTGACGGGCGATCGCCGCGGCGAGCACCCGGCGCAACGCGGCCACGTCGTCTGCCCCGAGGTCGGCGACCCAGTCCGCCTCGATCTCGGCGAAGAGGCGCCGCACGGTGCGCTGCGCCTCCTCCCCGGCCGGGGTGAGGGTGAGCAGCCGGGCCCGTTGGTCCGCAGGATCTGGCCTGACCGCGATGTAGCCGCCGCGCTCGAGCTGGCCGATCTGCTGGCTGACCGCCTGCTTGCTCATCCCGCACGGCTCGACGAGCTGCGAGGCGCGGGCGGGCCCGGTCGTGAGGTGACGCAGGACGGTCCGGGAGTGCGCCAGCGTGACCCCGGGCAGACCCGCCGCGGCCAGACGGCGCTCGAACTCCAGGACGAAGGCATCGTGCGCCCCGCCGAGCAGCGCCACCAGGGGCAGCCCGTCGACGACCTGATCCCCGCTCATGCCCTCCACGATACGGGAACACGTCAAGCGTCTTGACTTGTTCTTCGTGACGGCCGTACGTTGGTCAAGCAAGTTGACCATCTTCACCGCCCGACGAGCAGCACAGCGCCGTGAGCTCGCCCCCTTCCTCTCGACAGGAGCGCTCATGCACGTCCTCGCCATCGTGGGCAGCACCCGCGCCGCCTCCACCAACCGCCGGCTCGCCGAGACCGCGCTAGCCCAGCTGCCCGAGGGCAGCACCGGCAGCATCAGCGAGCTCCCGGCCCACCTCCCCTTCTACGACGAGGACGTCGACTCCGCCGGCGCCCCCGACGCGGCGACCCGGCTGCGCGCCGAGGTCGGCGAGGCCGACGCCGTGCTCCTGGTTACCCCGGAGTACAACGGCGGCATGTCCGCGGTCGCCAAGAACGCCATCGACTGGCTCTCCCGCCCCTTCGGCGACGGCATCATCAAGGGCAAGCCGGTGCTCGTGCTCGGCGCCACGATGTCCGCACGCGGCGCGCAGTGGGCCCGGGAGGAAGCGGTGAAGTCGGTGACCATCGCCGGCGGCCTGCCGCTGCAGCGCCACCTCGGGGTCCCCTCGGCGTTCGAGGCCTTCGACGAGGACGCGCTGCGCGAGCCGGAGCTGCACGACGACCTGCGCACCCTCGTCGGCGACCTGCTGACCGCCGCCGCAGAGAGCCGGGAGCCGGCCGGGGTCTGACCTCGTCAACCACCGCCAAGGGGTACCGACCGTGACGGTCGGCACCCCCTTCTCCGCAACTGCCCGGGCAAATTGCACCTCCGCCTCGCAACTGCCCGGGCAAATTGCACCTCCCCCTCGCAACTGCCCGGGCAGTTGCGCAGCACCGCTCGCATCCACCCGGGTGAACGCGAAGGGGGTGGGGTCGCCGGGGCCTCCGAGGGGTCGCGCAGAGCCTGGTCAGATCGTTGAAGCATCCCTCACCGCCATACCCCGGACCTGCGGCGCCGCCGTGGCTACCGTCGGGTAGGACCGGCGTCAACGACGACGTCGGCAGATCCAGGGAGAGCACCCCATGCGCCTGACCACCCGAGCCATGAAGGTCGTGGTCGCCACAGCCGCGACCACCGCCTTCGTCGCGCTGTCGCCCGCCTCGGCGAGCGCCGCCACGACCTACGACACCGGTGAGGGCTACGGGCCCTACAAGATCAGCTTCCTCGCCGCCACCATCTACAGCCAGGGGTACCCCGACAAGCAGCCGCAGGGCGTCAACGACTGGGGCTGCACCCCGGACGACCCGCGCAAGCAGCCGGTGGTCCTCGTGCACGGCACCTACGCCAACCAGTACAACAGCTTCGCCCGGATGGCCCCCGAGCTGGACTGGGACGGCTACTGCGTCTACGCCTTCAACTACGGCATGGACGACGACTCCCTGGTCGCCCAGTTCCCCGGCATCTACGGCACCACCGGGCTGTCCGCGAACGCCAGCGAGCTGGAGGCCTTCACCGACGAGGTCATGCAGCGCACCGGCGCCAGCGAGGTCGACATGGTCGGCTGGAGCCAGGGCGGCACCCTCATCAACGACTACCTCAAGCGCCGCGGCGGGGACACCGTCGACGACGCCGTGACGCTCGGCGCCACCCACCACGGCACCACCCTGCTCGGGCTGGGCAACCTCGCCGACGACGTCGGCCTGGACAACGTCCGCGCCGGCCTCGGCCAGGCCGCGGTCGACCAGGTGCGCGACTCGGAGTACATCGCCCAGCTCAACGCCGAGGGCGACACCGTCGCCGGGGTCGACTACACGGTGATCGCCACCCGCTACGACGAGGTCTCCACGCCGTACAGCGCGACCTTCCTCGAGGCGGTGCCGGGTGCGAACGTCGACAACGTCACCCTGCAGAACGGCTGCTGGCTCGACAAGAGCGACCACCTCTCGATGATGTACAGCCCACGGGCGATCGACATCACCCGCAAGGCGCTCGACCCCGACGGACGCGGCTACCTGCGCTGCCGGCTCAACCTGCCGATCGTCTGACCGGCGGGACCGACAGGTCGAGCACGACCGCCGACCGCTGACCCTCGGAGGGTGAGCGGTCGGCGGTCTGTGCTGTGTGGTCTGTGCTGTGCGCTCTGTGCTCGGTGGACCGGCCCACATCCCAGCCGGGACAGGTGCAGGGCCAGCCGCGTCCGGTCCCCCTGGTGCAGCTTGCGCAGCAGCATCGAGACGAGGTTCTTCACCGTGCCGTGGCTCAGGTGCAGCGCGCCGGCGATCTCGGCGTTGCTCGCCCCGGTCGCCACCAGGCGCGGCCACCTCCCGCTCGGTCGGCGTGAGCGCGGCGAGCGGGTCCTGCGGCGGCGAGGCGGCCACCGCGCGCCGCACCAGGTCGGGGTCGTCGAAGGTGGTGAGCACCACCACCGGCACCTCCGGGTGGTCCTGGGCGCAGGCCGCCACCAGCCCGGGGCCGTCGAGCACCGGCATCCGGGCGTCGGAGAGCACGACGTCGGGGCGCACCCCGTTGACGACGGCCAGCGCCTCGCGGCCGTCAGCCGCCTCGCCGACGACCTCGACCCCGTCCAGGGTCGCCAGCACGAGACAGATCCCGCGCCGCACCAGCTCCTGGTCGTCGACGACGACCACCCGCGTCGGGCTCATCGCGTCGACCGTCCCTGGTCGACCCCGCGCCGGAGGCCGCCACCGAAGACGTCGGTCCGGCGGCGACCGGCTGGTCGGGGACGACCACGGCGAGCCGGCGGCCCCCTTCGGGCGGATCGGTGGAGGTGAGGCTGCCGCCGAGGTCCTCGACCCGGGCCCGCATCGCGGTCAGGCCGAATCCCTCGGCGGCACCTCCCACCCCCCGGCCGTCGTCGGTCAGCTCCAGCCGGACCCCGCTCCCGTCACGCCGCACCTCCAGGTGGGCGTGCTCGGCTCCGCTGTGCCGCACGACGTTGGTGAGCCCCTCCTGCACGCACCGGTAGACCACGAGCGCCTGCGCCGTCCCCAGGTCCTCCACGTCGGCATCGACGTCCACGGCGAGCCCGGTCCCGCGGAAGCGTTCGGCGATCGGCTGGAAGGCCTGGCAGTCGCTGAGCTCGCTGAGCGGCACCGGGCTCAGCGCCCGCACCCAGGTGCGCATCTCCTGCAGCGCCTCCCCGGTCGCCTGCCGGACCTCGGCGACGCTGGCCCACGCCTGCTCCGGGTCCCGCTGCTGGAGCCGCTGGGCGCCGTCGAGCAGCAGCCCGATCCCGGTGAGCCGGTGCCCCAGGCCGTCGTGCAGCTCGGCCGCCGCGCGGGTGCGCTCCTGGGCGAGGACGAGCTCCTGGGTGGTGCGGTGCTGGGTGGTGCGGTGCTGGCTGCGGCGCCAGGTCACCCACAGGGCCAGCATGAGCAGCACCGCCGCGGCGAAGGCCCACGGCTGCCAGGTCGGGGCCTCCGGGTCGCCGACGAGGAGGACCACGACGGGCACCTGCAGCGCGACCGCCCCCACGAGCAGCGCGTCGAGGATGCGCAACGCTCGCGGCTCGTCGATCACCCCGCCACCGTAGGCCGGTCAGGCCCGGCAGGACCCATGACCAGGGTCATGGGTTCGGGTCGTCCGCGGTCACGACGGGTCGTGACGGTCAGGAGGCGCGCGCCGGCGCCACCCGGGAGGATGGTTGATCCACGAGCACACCGACCGCCTCCGCCACCCCCCTCCGACTCGTCCTCCCGCAGCGCTGACCTGGTCACCGACCAGTCCGCCGGCGCCACCTCCCCCCGCTGGCCCGCCTGGGCCCGCGTCCTCGGCGTCACCGTCCTCTTCTTCGTCGCGATGTTCGCCTCGGCACTCCTCCTCATGCCGGTCGCCGAGCTCTTCCCGAAGACCGCCTCCGGCGAGGCCGTCGTCAAGATCCTCGGCCACGTCTTCTTCGGCGTGCTGCTCGTCGCGGCGATGGCCGTCTTCGTCCACCGGGTCGAGGGTCGCCCGCTGTCCTTCAGCGGTTTCGTGCTCACCCGGTGGAGCCTGCCGCTGCTGCTGCTCGGCGCGGTCGCCGCCGGCGTGGTCCAGCTGCTGGCCGTCGTCCCCGCGGAGGCTCTCGGCGAGGTCGCCGAGACCGAGCCCTTCGGCGCCGGCGCGCCCGTGCTGCTGGTGACGATCATGGCGATCACCCAGGCGCTCTTCCTGCAGGGGCTGCCCGAGGAGCTCGTCTACCGCGGCTACATGATCTCCACCCTGCGGGCCCGCCCGCTGGTCGCGGTGGTCGTCAGCACGCTGGTCTTCACGCTGCTCCACCTCCTCTCCGGCGGCGGCCAGGAGGGCGCGGTCGAGATGGTCCTCTACCTGGCGACCCCCTTCGGCTTCTCCCTCTCCGCGGCCGGTCTGGCCCTGCTGTGCGGCTCGGTGTGGCCGGCGGTCGGGGTGCACGCCGGATTCCACTGGGCCTGGATGATCGGCTCCCAGATGGGCCTGGGCGACGGGCCGGGCATGTGGGTGGCCTGCGGGATCGGGCACACCATCATCGGGATCGTCGCCCTGACCGTCTGGTACCGCCGCGGCGCCCGGATCGACTACCACCGCTGACCCGCCACCGGGTGAGGCCGCCGACGCACCCCACGGGGTGCGTCGGCGGCTCGCGTGCGGGGCGCTGATGTCTGGGCGGGATGCGAAGGTGGGCGGCGTGGAGGAGATCCCCGGCGACGCCCCCGACGAGACCCACGAGACCGTGGACCGGCTGCACCCGCTGCTGGCACGGCGGTGGAGCCCGCGCGTCTTCGACCCGGCGCACGAGCTGACGGAGGCGGACGTCGACCTGCTGCTGGAGGCGGCACGCTGGGCGCCGTCGGCGGGCAACAGCCAGCCGTGGGCCTTCCACGCCGCCCGGCGCGGGACGCCCGAGCATGCCGCGCTGGTGCCCCTGCTCGCCGGCAGCTCGGCCCCGTGGGCGAGCACCGCGTCGCTGCTCCTGGTCAACCTGTGCCACGAGCTGGTCGAGGACACCGACTGGGAGTACAGCGAGTTCTCCCGCTACGACCTGGGGCAGGCGGTCGCCCACCTGACCATCCAGGGCGAGGCGATGGGGCTGGCCTGCCGGCAGTTCCGCGCCTTCGACCGGGACGCGATCACCGCGCTGCTGGACGTGCCGGAGCACTGGAGCGTGCTGACGATGGCCGCGGTCGGACGGCCGGCGCCGGAGGCCGAGCGTGGGCCGCGGGCGAGCACCCGGACGACGCAGGTCACCTGGCCGCGGGAGGACGACCGGTGACCTCCCGGGTCAGGCCACCGGCAGGTGCAGCCCGACCCCGACGAGGGTGACGCCCCGTCCGTCGTCCTCGTAGCCGCTGCGCACCAGCGCCTCCTGGGCGGTCGCCCAGAGCGCTGGCTCGTCCCGGGTAGGGCGCTCCAGCGGCACCGGCACCTGCACCGACTGGTCGTCGTCGAAGCGGACGTGCACGTCGACCCGGGTGGGCTCGCGGGGATCGTCGGCCAGACGCTGCAGCGCCCGGTCGAGGTTCTCGCGCAGCGACCGCTCGATCACCGAGCGCTGCCGGGTGGCCCGGCCCAGCGAGCGCTGCGAGGAGACGGATCGGCGCGGCCCGGGCAGCCGGATGGTGGCGTCGTCCGTGCCGTCCCGGATCGTGATCAGACGCCGAGCCATCGCGCGAGCGACCCGGGCCTCGACCAGGCCGTCCTCGCTCCAGCCCACCAGATCCGCGACCCGGGCGATCCCGACCTCGGCGAGCTTGTCGGTGGTCACCGGCCCGACGCCCCAGAGGTCGGCGACCGGCAGCCGGGGCCGCACCCGGGCCTCGGTGGCCGCGTCGACGACCACGAGCCCGTCCGGCTTGGCCCGGCGGCTGGCGAGCTTGGCGAACAGCTTGGCTCGGGCCACCCCCGCAGAGACCGGCAGCCCGAGCTCGGCCCGGGCCCGGCGGCGCAGGTGCTCGGCCACCCGGCCGGCCTCGTCGATCGAGCCGCCGTCGAGCGCGCTCACGTCGAGGAAGGCCTCCTCCATCGAGCCGGGCTCGACGAGGTCGGTGGCCTCGCGGAAGAGGGCGAAGAGCTGGCCGCTGACCTCCTCGTAGACCTCGCCGCGCAGCTCGGTGACGGCCAGCTGCGGCCAGCGCCGCAGCGCGTGCCGCAGCGGCGTGCCGGCCCGCACCCCCAGCGCCCGCGCCTCATAGCTGGCGCAGGCGACCACCTGCTCGCCGACCACCATCGGCCGCCCGCGCAGGTGCGGGTGGTCGCGCTGCTCCACCGACGCGAAGAAGGCGTCGGCATCGGCGTGGATGATCACCCCGCCAGGCTGGCACCCGGCACCGACAGCACCCCGGTCACCGGGACTCCCCCCGTCGCACGCCGCGCAGCGTCACAGCCGGGCGCGCAGCCACCCCGGTCCCTGGACCTGGGCCGGGGCCACCTGCTCCGCCAGCGCCCGGTCGGCGGTGACCACGACGACCGACGACCCGCCCTGGACGGCCAGCGCGGCCTGCCGGGCGATCTCCGGGTCCCCTTCGCCCGGGGCGTGCACCACCCGGTGCAGCGCACCGGAGGCCGACGGGCCGTAGAGGCCCTCGGGCACCCCGCCCTTCGCCCTCCCCTCGAGCACGAGGACGACGACGTCGGCCGCCAACGGGGCGGCGTAGAGCTGCTCGTGGAGCCGTCGAGCGGCGCCCTCGCGGTCCTTCCACCATCCGTCCGGCCGGGAGCCGACGACGTTGGCTCCGTCGACGACGAGCACGTCCGCGGGCTGGTCCGGCCGGTGGTCGCTCATCCGGGTCACGGTAGCGACGAACCGTGCCCGGTCGTCGGCGGCGGCCCCTAGGGTGGCGGCTGCCCGCGCAGAACCCCAGCGACGCGACCGACCAGACCACCCACGAGACCACCGAGACCGACGAGAAGGAGGCGCGAGCGTGCTGCCGAGCCTCGGCCCGAACCTGCCGCTGGCCGCCGCGAGCAGCGGGGACGGCCCCTCGCTGCCGGTCTACCTGGCGCTCGTGCTCGCGCTGGCCGTGGCCTGCCAGTGGGCCGCCTGGGCGCTGCGGATCCCCTCGCTGCTGCTGCTCCTGATCGTCGGCTTCGGGCTCGGCCAGTGGGTGACCGCCGACGACGTGCTCGGCACCGACGCGCTCTTCTCGGTGACGACGATCGCGGTGGGGATCATCCTCTTCGAGGGCAGCCTGTCGCTGCGGCTGCGCGAGCTGCGCGGGATCTCCGGGCCGGTGGTCCGGCTGTGCTCGAGCGTGGTGGTGCTCGCCTGGGCTCTGCTCACCGCGGCGGGTCTCGTCGTCGGCATCGACTGGCGGCTGGCGCTGCTGCTCGGCGCGATCCTCGCCGTCACCGGGCCGACCGTCATCAACCCCGATCCTGCGGCAGATGCGCCCCACCCGACGGGTGTCCTCGCTGCTGCGCTGGGAGGGCATCGTGGTCGACCCGATCGGGGCCATCCTCGCGGTGCTCGTCTTCCAGGCGATCGTCGCCGGCCGCGAGGGTGACCCGGCGCTGGCCATCGCCGGGACCCTGGGGATCACCCTGCTCGTCGCGCTGGCGCTGTCCGTGCCGGTGGCGCTCGCGCTGGGTTTCGCGGTGCGCCGGCACTGGGTGCCGGACTATCTGCAGGGGGTGCTGTTCCTCGCCGTGGCGGTCGCCACGCTGGTCGCCTCGAACGCCGTCGCCAGCGAGTCCGGGCTGCTCACCGTCACCGTCCTCGGCATCGTGCTGGCCAACCAGCCCGGGCTGGAGCTGCACCACGTCCGCGAGTTCAAGGAGCACCTGCAGGTGCTGCTCGTCGGCGTGCTCTTCGTGCTGCTCGCCGGCCGGGTGAGCCTGGACGCGGCCCTCGACGTCGCCCCGCAGGCGCTCGCCTTCGTCGCGCTGGCGATCCTGCTGGTCCGGCCGGTGAGCATCGGCCTGGACCTGCTCGGGACGTCCGCCACCCGCCAGGAGCGCACCCTGCTGGCCTGCATGGCTCCTCGGGGCATCGTCGCCGCCGCGGTGGTGAGCATCTTCGCCCTCGAGCTCGGTCACGGGGCGGAGGCGGTGCGCGAGGAGGCGGCCACGGCCACCGACCCGGCGGAGGCCGCCGAGCTGACCGACCGCGCCGACGCCCTGGCCGCGCTGGGCACCGAGGCCGAGGGGCTGGTGCCGCTGGTCTTCATCCTCATCGTCGTCACCGTCGCCGTCTACGGGCTCGGCATCGGTCGGCTGGCCGAGCGCCTCGGGCTGGCCAGCACCTCGCCGCAGGAGGTGCTCTTCGCCGGGGCCGACCGCTGGGTCGTCGAGGCGGCCGAGCAGCTGGAGCGGCTGGAGGTGCCGACGATGATCGTGCACGACCGCTACCCCGAGCTCACCCCCGCCCGGATGGCCGGGATCCGCACCGTGACGACGAACATCGTCAGCGAGTTCGCCGTCGAGGATCTCGAGCTCGGCGGGCTGGGCCACTTCGTCGGCGCCACCGCGGTGGACTCGACCAACTCCACCGCCGCCCGGGAGTTCGCCCACATCTTCGGCCGGACCGGCGCCTGGCAGCTGCGCCGGGACGACGACCCGGAGGGCGAAGGGAGCCACCGTCGCCAGCCCGCCGCGCACCTCGTGGCGCGCTACCCCTTCGCCCCGGCGCCGACCCGGGAGGAGATGCTCGCCCGCAGCCGGGAGGGGATGACGGTGCGGCGGACGACGCTGACCCGGGAGTACTCGCTGGAGCGCTTCCGCGAGCTGCACCCTGACGCGGTGCTGCTCTTCACCCACAGCGAGGGGCGGCTGAGCGTCGTCACCGAGGACTCGTCGGTGCCGGGCCCTGCACGGTGCTGATCGCGCTCATGCCGCAGCGCGACGTCGAGCAGCGCGCCGAGCGGCGGGCCCGCCGCGAGAGCGGGCCGCGCAGCACCTGATGCCGGTCGTGCCCGCAGGTTGCCGCACCATCCAGCACCCGCCCCTGCACCACCATCCGCCCCCGCCCCACCACCCGCGCTGACGTATGGCGACACGCGGTAAGCCCCGGCCGATGGACGGCGTGTCTCCATACGTCAGCGTGGTCGTGCTCCGTCAGTCAGTCAGCCCGAAGGCGTCCAGCAGCACCGCCACGTGATGCTCGAAAAGCTGGTGCGGCCGAGAAAAGCGCGTAGGCGTTGATCGGGGCGACCTCGCTGAGCTTGGCGACGACGGTGTTGCCCGCGGCGAGCGCCGGCGCGACCTTGGCGACGATCTGGTGCAGCGGGTAGTTCCACGGGGTGATCGAGGCGACGACGCCGATGGGCTTCTTGATGACCAGCGAGTTGAAGACCTGCCGCTCGAAGGGGTAGCCCAGCGCGATCTCCGCGGTGGCCGACAGCGACATCAGCGGCAGCCCCACCTGGACGACGTTGCTCGTCGCGTAGGGCATGCCCATCTCCTGGGCGACGATGGTGGCGATCTCGTTCTGTCGCCGGCTCAGCTCCTCGGCGGCGAGCTTGAGGTAGCCGACCCGCTCGCTGACGTCGAGGGCGGCCCAGCCGGGGAAGGCGGCCCGGGCGGCCTGCACGGCGAGGTCGACCTCCTCGGCGGTGCCGGCCGGGACGGTGGCCAGGACGGACCCGTCGCTGGCGTTGGTGACCGTGAGGGTCTCGGTGCCGGTGGCCTCACGCCACTGACCGTTGATGAAGTGTGCGGTGCGCGAGCTCATCGGCGCCTCCTCGTCGTTGGGGTGGTGCCCTTGAATCCTTCGTCACCGAGGAGACAGCGACAATGTGCGGCCGCCACGACTTGCCCTGCTCGTCCGGGCAGCCGCACTCCCCTTCGACCTGCACAAACCTAGGACTGTCGCCCCGGCCCGGCTGCGCGCGCGGTCCGGGACGACAGTCCTAGGTTTGTCGCCCTTGCGGGCTCAGCTCGGGTAGCGCTGCGACCGGATCGAGGCGAACTCCCCGAGCAGGCTCGGGTCGTCGAGGGTCTCCGGGTTGGCCACCTTCGTCGCGTCCATGCCCTGGAGGATCCGCTTGACCGGGACCTCGAGCTTCTTGCCGGTCTTGGTGTGCGGCACCCCGCGCACCTGGACGATCTCGTCCGGCACGTGCCGCGGCGAGGCCTTCTCCCGGATCGCGGTGCGCAGCCGGGTGGTCAGCTCCTCGTCGAGCTCACGGTCGTCGGCGAGGACGACGAAGAGCGGCATCCAGTAGGAGCCGTCCTCCTGCTCAGCGCCGATGACCAGGGCCTCGGTGACCTCCGGCATGGTCTCGACGGCGGCGTAGATGTCGGCGCTGCCCATCCGGATGCCGTTGCGGTTGATCGTGCTGTCCGAGCGGCCGTGGATGATCACCGAGCCGCGGTCGGTGATGGTGATCCAGTCGCCCTGGCGCCAGGCCCCGGGGTAGGTGGAGAAGTACGCGTCGCGGTAGCGCTCGTGCCCCTCGTCGCCCCACAGCCCGAGCGGCATCGACGGCATCGGCCGGGTGATGACCATCTCGCCGACGTCCTCGCGGACCGGGCGGCCCTCCTCGTCCCAGGCGTCGAGCGCCACGCCGAGGCAGGGCGCGGAGATCTCGCCGGCCCAGATCGGCAGGGTCGGGGCGCCGCCGACGAAGCCGCTGGCGATGTCGGTGCCGCCGCTGAGCGACCACAGCGGCGCCGGGGTGACCGCCTCCTGGACCCAGCGGTGGCTGTGCGGGGATAGCGGTGAGCCGGTCGAGCCCATCGACTGCAGCGCGGAGAGGTCGTGCTGCTCCCCCGGTCGCAGGCCGGCACCCTCGCTGGCCACGAGGTAGCCCGGCGAGATCCCGAGGAAGGTCACCTTCTCCTCGGCCGCGACCTCCCAGACCCGGTCCGGGGTGTGTCCCTATGGGTTTCGTCAAGCGGCGGTGGCGGGGCGGGGCTGGTAGGGGGTGCCGTCGCGGAGCATGGCGTAGATGACGTCGCAGCGTCGTCTGGCCAGGCAGATCAGCGCGGCGTTGTGCTTCTTGCCTTGGGCTCTTTTGCGGTCGTAGTAGGCGCGTGAGGTCGGGTCGGACAGTGCGGCGAACGCGGCGAGGAACATGGCGCGTTTGAGGTTCTTGTTGCCGGCTCGGGAGGGGTGCTCGCCGCGGATGGAGGAGCCTGATCTGCGGGTGACTGGAGCCAGTCCGGCGTAGGCGGCCAGGTGGCCCGGCGTGGGGAAGCTCGACCCGTCGCCGACCTCGAGGAGGATCCGCGCTCCGGTCCTGACCCCGATGCCGGGCATCGAGGTCAGGACCGCGGCAAGAGGGTGCGCATCGAGCATCCCCTCGACCTGCGTGGCGGCCTGCTCGCGTTGAGCCAGCAGCGAGGTCAGCTGGTCGGCCAGTTGGGGCAGGACCAGCTCGGTGGCCCGGGTGCCGGGCACGGTCACGCTCTGCTCGTCCAGCGCGGACATGATCGCTTCGACGATCGCGTGGTGGCTGCGTGGAGCCCGCGCCCGGACCGCTGCAGCGATCCGGCGTTTGCCTGCTTGACGTAGGCCGGTCGGTCCACCGAAGCGGCGGAGCAGTTCCAGGATCGCCTTGTGGTGCAACTTGCCGCCGATAGCCCGTTCGAGGGCGGGGTGGATCTGGGTGAGCAGCCCGTGGATGCGGTTGGTCACCCGGGTGACCTCGGCGGCCAGGTCGTCGTCGAATCCGACGATGACTTCCAGGTCGGCTAGGGCTTCGTCGCCGGTGTCGACCCGCCGCAGGGCGTGCGGCATCGACCGTGCCGCTTCAGCGATCACGTACGCGTCGCGGGCATCGGTCTTGGCGTTGCCCGGGTGCAGGTCAGCGATCCTGCGCATGGCCAGCCCGGGAAGGTAGGCCACGTCCACGCCCACATCGCGCGCGACCGTGACCGGCAGTGCGCCGATCGAGGCGGGCTGGTCGACCACGACGAGCACGGGCCCGTGCTCGCTCAGCTGCTCGAACAGGCCCCCCAGGGCGTGCTCGTCCTGCGGCAACGGCTTGTCGTGCACCCGTCGCCCGTCAGGGTCGAGAGCGGTGGCGTGGTGCTCGCCCTTGCCCACGTCCAACCCGAGGAACACCGCGTACCCATGATCTGCTGATGGCTCTTCCATGACGGGCCTCCTTGCCCCACGCGGACAGTGATCATGCTGGCCGCGGTCAGGCGTCAGCAGCCGGCAGCCACGTTACGAAGAGACCACCCGTTCGGGGGTCGTGTCCCTATCAGCGGTCAGACCGACGCCACCAGGCCCGGTGACAACACCCCCCGGATCATCGACGAGACAGGGGCGGTCAGTCATGCCGGACCCAGCGACCAACACCCCCATCATCGAGGGCACGAAGAAGGTAACGGGGGCGACCGGGGAGCCGTCGAAGGCGACGACCGCGGCGCCGGTGGCCAGCGCGCACACCTGGATGTTCCACATCACCCAGCTCGGCGAGGTGTACCAGAAGAAACGGTCCTCCCCCGTGATGTCGAACTGCAGCTGCAGCTGCTTGAGCTGCTCCAGCAGCACCCCGCCGTGGCTGTGCACCAGGCCCTTGGGCAGGCCGGTGGTGCCGGAGGAGTAGAGGACCCACAGCGGGTGCTCGAAGGGGACCGCCACCGGTTCGACGTCGCCGGGGCCCTGGGCGACGACGTCGTCCCAGGAGATGACCCCCTCCGGGGTGTCCAGGCCGACGTGGTCGACGAGCACGACGTGCTGGACGGTGGGCAGACCCTCCCGGATCTCGGCCAGCGCGGGGCGGCGGTCGACGACCTTGCCGCCCCAGTGGTGGCCGTCGGCGACGACGAGCACGGTCGGCTCGAGCTGGGCGAAGCGGTCGACGACCGCGCCGGGTGCGTAGTCCTGGCCGACGCCGCTCCAGACGGCGCCGACGGAGGCGGCGCCGAGCAGGGCGGCGACCCCTTCGGGGGTGTTCGGGAGGTAGCCGACGACCCGGTCACCGGCCCCGACCCCGAGCTCGGTCAGGGTCCGGGCGAAGGAGAGCGCCTGGTGACGCAGCTCGGCGCGGGTGAGGCTGGTGCGCTCACCGGACTCGCAGACCCCGATGACGGCCTCCTGGTCGGGGTCGCCCTGGGCGAGCAGGTAGCTGGCGAAGCTCAGCTCGGCGCCGGGGAACCACCGGGTGCCGCCGGGCATCTGCTCACCGTCGAGCACGGTGTCGTACGGGGTGGCGTGCTCGTCGAGGCGGAACCAGTCCCACACCTCGGCCCAGAAGCCGGCGAGGTCGTCGACGGACCACTGCCACAGCGCGTGGTAGTCGGTCGGGTCGATGCCGTGCCGCTCGGCGACCCCGCGCTGGAAGCCCAGCAGCGAGGGCTCCGGCTCGGGGTCCGTCGGCGGGGTCCACAGCGGGGCGTCGGTCTCCTGGGCAGACATCGTCGTCGGCCTCCTCGTCATCGCAGGTGCTGGTCCGAAGGTGGGCGGAGCCGGGCTGGTCCTCCGGGGTCCGCATCCGTCCCCCATCTTGGCCTGTCCGCGCTCCGCGGTCCCCAGCGGCCCGCACACGATCACCGTCGCTGGTTGTGCTGCCGGCACACGACCGGGCGCCGGGGCAGACTGGGGCCATGCCGACCACGAGCGCACCGACCGCGTCCGCACCGTCTCCTGACACCCGAGCGGCCGAGGCCGACGGGTCTCCTGCGGGGAGCCCGCTGCAGACCCTCGGGCTCGTGGGCGGGATGAGCTGGCACTCGACCGCGACCTACTACCGCATCGTCAACGAGCAGGTCGCGGCCGCGCGGGGCGGGCACAGCTCGGCGAAGGTGGTCCTGGAGAGCCTGGACTTCGCCGAGATCCGGGAGTGCCAGATCGCCCAGGACTGGGACCGGGCCGGTGGCCTCATCGCCGGTGCCGCGGTGCGCTGCCAGGACAGCGGCGCCGACGTCGTGGCGATCTGCACCAACCTCATGCACCGGGTCGCGCCGCAGGTGGAGCAGGCGCTGTCGGTGCCGCTGGTGCACATCGGCGACGCGGTCGCGGCCGCCGCCCGGCGCGAGGGCTGGAGCACCCTGGGCATCCTGGGCACCGACGGGGTGATGTCGCAGCCCTTCTACGCCGACCGGCTGGCCGAGCACGGCGTGGCGGCGGTGGTGCCGGGGCCCGAGGCCCGCGCCGACGTCGACCGGATCATCTTCGACGAGCTGACCCACGGCACGATCCGCGAGGAGTCCCGGGAGCGCTACCTGCGGGTGATCGACGACCTGGCCGCGGCGGGCGCGGAGGCGGTCGTGCTGGCCTGCACCGAGATCGGCCTGCTGGTCGGCCCGGACGTCAGCCCGCTCCCGGTCATCGACAGCGCCGAGGTGCACGCGCACGAGCTGGCGGCCCGGGCGCTCGGCCAGGCCTGAGCCGCTGGGTCCAGGACCTGGCTCGGCCTGGGCCCGGCTCCGGGCCGGGCCCAGGCATGGGCGGCTGCGGCTCAGCCGAGGGTGAGCACGAGCTTGCCGCGGGCGCTGCCGTCGCGCATCAGCTGCACCACGCGCTCGTGCTCGCCCCACGACACGGTCTCGGCGACCACCGGCCGGATCCGCCCGTCGGCGACGGCGGGCAGCAGGTGCTCGCGCACCCCGGCGATGACCCGGGCCATCTCGTCCTCCCGGGCACCGAAGGACACCCCGTGCACGGTGAGGTGGCGGAAGGAGAGCGCGTCGATGTCGATCGTCGAGGCGGGACCGCCGACCCGGCCGATGTTGACCACCTGGCCGTCCTCGGCGGTGGCCGGCAGGCAGTCGGCGAAGGTCTGCCCGGCGACGTGGTCGAGCACGAGGTCGACCCCGCGACCCTCGGTGGCCGCGAGCACCGCCTCGGTGAGCTCCTGCTCGCTGGTGACGACGACGGTGTCCACGCCCACCTCACGGAGCAGGTCGGCCTTGTCGTCGCTGCGGGTGGTGCCGATGACCTGCCCCGCGCCGAGCGCGCGGACCACCTGCACCCCGATCAGCCCGATCGCCGTGGAGGCGCCGGTGATCAGCACGCTGCGGCCGTCGAGGCCTGACTCCAGCCCGGCGGCGGCGAGCGCGCCGTGCTCGGTGAGCAGCCCGGTCGGCAGGGCGCAGCCGACCTCGGGGGCCAGCCCGTCCGGGCGCGGCATGACGTAGCGCTGGTCGACGAGCACCAGCTCGGCGAAGGCCGCACCGGTCGAGGCCATCACCTGGTCGCCGACGGCGACCTGGTCGACACCTTCGCCGAGCGCGACCACCTCGCCGGCGACCTCGAACCCGGCCACCGCCTGCTCGCCGCTGCCGCCGGCGCCGGGGTCGGCACCGTCGATGATGCCGAGGTCGGCGTTGTTGACGGCGACCGCGGCCGCGCGCACCAGCACCTCGCCGGGGCCGGGGGTGGGCGCGGGCACCTCGGTCAGCGTCCAGGTGGGGCCGCCTCCGGTGACGAGGGCGCTCATCGTGCCGGTCATGTCGGTCTCCTTCGGGGTCGTGGGCGGGTCACGGGTGCCGGCGTCGCCTCAGGCGAGGTACTCCTCGTCGGTGACGTGCTCCAGCCAGGTCGTCGAGGCGGCCGGGTCGTCGGCCATGTCCAGCATCGCCAGGTGCTCCATGAAGCTGTCCGGCGAGGCCCCGTGCCAGTGCTCCTCGTCCGGCGGGCAGTAGAGGGTCTGACCCGCGCGGGCCTCGACCTTCTCCTGGCCGCGGGACTGCACCCAGGCGACCCCCTGGGTGACGTGCAGGGTCTGGCCGCGGGCGTGGCTGTGCCAGGCCGTGCGGGCGCCGGGGGCGAACCGCACCTTCGCCACGACCATCCGCTGCCCCTCCTCGCGGGGCGAGGCGATCGGGTCGAGCCAGACGTCTCCGGTGAACTGCTCCGGCGGGTTCTTCGTCGTCGGCGGCGTCTCGATGATCTCCACGGCTCAGGCCTCCGGGATCGGCATGCCGTACTGCTCCAAGGTCATCGACCCCGGCTCGGGGCCGCCGCGCTGGCCGGTCTCCAGGGCGTCGATGGCCCGCAGCTCGTCCTCGCTCAGCGTGACGCCGAAGATGTCGATGTTCTCCTGGATCCGCGAGGGGGTCACCGACTTGGGGATGACCTGGCGACCCTCCTGGACGTGCCAGCGGAGCATGACCTGGGCCGGGGTGGCGCCGTGCTTCTCGGCGATGTCGGTGATCACCGGGTCCTCCAGGGTGGAGCCGGTCTGACCGTCGCGGTAGAAGGTGATTCCGCCGATCGGGGACCAGGCCTGGGTGAGGATGCCGTGCTCGGCGTCGGCGGCGATGAGCTCCGGCTGCCGGAAGTAGGGGTGCGACTCGATCTGGTTGACGGCGGGCACGACGCTGGTCGCGGCCAGCAGCTGGTCGAGCTGGTCGGGCATGAAGTTGCTGACGCCGATGGCGCGGACCTTGCCCTGCTCCAGCAGCGTCTCCAGCGCCCGGTAGGCGTCGATGCTCGCCTGGAAGGTGGGCTGGGTGAGCGGCTGGTGCAGGATCAGCAGGTCGATGACGTCGAGGCCGAGCTTGCCGGCCGCCTTGTCGAAGGCGTGCAGGGTCTCGTCGTAGCCGTAGTCGCTGATCCAGATCTTGGTCTCGACGAAGATCTCCTCGCGCGGGATGCCGGAGGCGGCGATCGCCTCGCCGACCTCCCGCTCGTTGCCGTACGCGGCGGCGGTGTCGATGTGCCGGTAGCCGGCCTCCAGCGCGGCGGCCACGGCCTGCCGGGTCTCCTCGGCCGGGGTCTGGAAGACGCCGAAGCCGAGGACCGGCATGGTGACGCCGTTGTTGAGGGTGAAGGTGTCCATGGGGTTCTCCTTCTGCTGGTGATGCTGCGTGGTCAAGGACCCGCCGGCGCGGCGGCAGGGGGACCGGCCGCGCCGACGGGGGTCGGTGCGTCGGCAGGCACCGACGCGGGGGCGGACGACGTCAGGGGCGGAGGGCCACCTTCAGCGCCTCGCGGTCGTCCATGAGGCGGTACGCCTCGGCGGTCTCCTCCAGGCCCACGGTCCGGTCGAAGACGCGGCCGGGGTCGACGGTCCCGTCGAGGACGGCCGGGAGCAGCTGCTCGGTGTAGGCGCGCACCGGGGCCGGGCCGCCGGTGAGGGTGATGTTGCCGCCGAAGAGGCTGCCGAAGCCGACCGGGGCCTCCTCGTACTGCGGGACGCCGACCCGGCTGATGACGCCGCCGGGGCGGACGATGCCGACGGACTGCTCGTAGGCCGGCATGTGGCCGACCGCCTCGAGGACGACCTGGCTGCCGCCGTCGGTGAGCTCACGGACGGCGGCGATGCCCTCCTCGCCACGCTCGGCGACGACGTCGGTGGCGCCGAAGTCGCGGCCGAGGTCGGTGCGGACCTGGTGGCGGCCCATGAGGATGATCCGCTCGGCGCCCAGCTGCTTGGCCGAGAGCACGGCGAGCAGGCCGACCGCGCCGTCGCCGATGACGGTCACGGTGCTGCCCGGGCCCACCTTCGCCATGTGGGCGGCGTGCCAGCCGGTGCCGTAGACGTCGGTGAGGGTGAGCAGCGAGTTCAGCAGGGCCTCGTCGGCGTCGGCGCCGACGCCCGGGACGGGCACCAGGCTGCCGTCGGCGAGCGGGACGCGGGCGGCCTCGGCCTGGGTGCCGGCGGTGCCGAAGCCGGGGTCGCCCCAGAAGCCTCCGCGCACGCACGAGGTCTGCAGACCGGCGCGGCAGAACTCGCAGACTCCGCAGGAGAGGGCGAAGGGGGCGATCACCAGGTCGCCGGGCGAGACGGTGCGTACCTCCGACCCGACCTCCTCGACGACGCCGAGGATCTCGTGGCCCATGGCCGCGCCGTCCTCGGAGGCCGGCATCGAGTGGTAGGGGTGCAGGTCGCTGCCGCAGACGCAGGCGCGAGTCGTGCGCACGATGGCGTCGGTGGGCTGCTGGATGGTCGGGTCGGGAGCGTCGGTGACGCGGACGTCGCCGACGGCGTACATGTAGGTGGCTCGCATGTCGTCCATGCAACCGCATCCCGCGGACGCGCGGGAGGTGCGGACGGTCGGGGTATCAGCAGTACCCCCTTCGGCCGGCGCCGCGCCCCTACCGTGGGGGGATGAGCTCGATGGACCTGCGCGCCGAGATCCGGGACTTCCTGCGCACCCGGCGGGACCGGATCACCCCCGAGGAGGCCGGGCTGCCGGCCTACGGCGGGAACCGTCGGGTCAAGGGGCTGCGCCGCGAGGAGGTGGCGATGCTCGCCGGGGTCTCGGTGGACTACTACGTGCGGATGGAGCGCGGCAGCCTCGCCGGCGCCTCGGAGAGCGTGCTGGACGCGCTGGCGAACGCGCTGCGGCTGGAGGAGGCCGAGCGGGACCACCTCTACGCGCTGGCCCGCGAGTCCGGGGCGGGGTCGGCGCAGCGGCGGCGGCGCAAGGCACCGGAGGCCACGGTGCGACCGGCGGTGCAGCAGGTCGTCGACGCGATCAGCGACGCGCCGGCCTGGGTGCGCAACGGGCGACACGACGTGCTGGCGATGAACCCGCTGGCGCGGGCGCTGTACGCCCCGGTCTTCGACACCGAGCCGCGGCGCCCGGCGAACACCACCCGCTTCGTCTACCTGCACCCGGAGGCGGCGCAGGAGCTCTTCGTCGACTACGACCGGGTGGCCTGCGACGCCGCGGCGATGCTGCGGCTGGAGGCGGGGCGCAACCCGCACGACCAGGAGCTCATCGCGCTGGTCGGCGAGCTCTCCACCCGCAGCCAGGTCTTCCGCGAGCGCTGGGCCAGCCAGGACGTGCGCTACCACCGCAGCGGGGTGAAGCGGCTGCGGCACCCGGCGGTCGGCCAGCTCGACCTCGACTTCGAGGCGATGGAGCTGCCCTCGGAGCCGGGCCTGGCGCTGAACGTCTACACCGCCGCGGTGGGCACCCCCGCGCACGACGGGCTGCGGCTGCTGGCGTCGTGGGTGGCCACGCAGGAGGCTGCCGTGACCGAGCCGCAGGAGTAGTGGCTAGGCCCCTTCACTGCCCGGAGAGGGCCATCCACCGGAGGTGCCCCTGCACCCGCTCGGCGAAGCCGGGCCATCCCGCGTCGACCAGGGACTCCGCAAGATCGGCGGTGCCCCGCCGACCCCAGTAGTCAGCCTGCTCTGCCGCCGCCGCCGCCGCGACCGCGTCCGGGGCCGAGTCGTCGACCAGGACGAACAGCTCGTCCGGGGTCAGGACGTCGTAGTCCTCGACACCGACGAAGTCGCGAACGTTGTTGGTGAGCACGATGTCGGCGGAGCAGCTCACCGCGGCCGCGTGCACATGCAGGTCGTGCTCGTCGGTCACGCCGTCGACGGCGACAACCTCGAAATCGGTCACCCGGCCGACCTCGAAGGTGCCGGCGATGCGATCACGGAGCGTCGCGATCTTCCTGCCGGACCAGAGCGGGTGCCGACGCCGCAGGTGGTAGGCCACCTCGGCCAGCACATCCTCGGACCAGTAGACCTCGTAGGGCGACTGCTCACCCTGCAGGTAGATCAGGGCCAGCCAGTCCCGCTGGGTGCGGGAGTACAGGACGTTGGCATCGACGAAGACCCGAAGCACCCCCCGCATGACGGCAGCCTAGGGCGCCACCGCCGCCTGCAGGGTTGGCGCAGGTCAGTCTTCGTCCTCCAGGGAGCGCAGCTCGGCGAAGGCTGCACGCTCGCGCTCACGGCGGGCACGCCGCTCGGCGTGGACGTCCTCGGCCCGGAAGCGGGTGTGCGTCCCCACCTGGTGCGACGGGATCTCGTCGGCACGCGCCATCTTCAGCAGCGTAGGACGCGAGATTCCGAGGATCGCCGCAGCCGACGAGGTGGTGAGCTCGGCCGGGGTCGAGGAGATCGTCACCGTCCCTCCGTGCGCCATGACGTCGAGCACCTGCTGGAGCACGCGGCCGACCTCGGGGGGGATCGGCTCGGCGACCCGGCCGGCGTGCTCGACCCGCAGCACCCCGTCCGGCCCTTGCAGCTCGTCGAGCACCTCGCGAGCGACGTGAGCATCGCTCTCGCTGGTGATGACGCGATTCGTCGAGTCGACGCGTGCGGCCATGGTCACCACTCTCTGGTCGGCTGAAGTCCTTGGGTCGCCGGGCTCGATGTGCGTGAGCTCCGCCCGACAGACCGCCACCATAGGGCAGTTGCACATATATCTGCAACATGGATCGCGTAGCGTGATCGAGATGACGACCCTCTTCGTCCATGGTGCCGACGGCTACGAGGACGACCAGTCGATGGTCGCGGTGCTCCGCGGCCGTGACCGGGTGCGGATGCCGGCGATGCCCACCGACATGCGCCATGCCGCCTGGGCGATGGTGGTCGCCGACCATCTCGTCGACGACGTGACCGCGGTGGTGGGGCACTCCTTCGGCGGCTCGACGCTGCTGCGGATGGCCGCCGAGGGGATGCTCGGCGGACGCCGGGTGATCGCGCTGGCGGCACCGGACTGGGGACCGGACGGCTGGGACGTCGCCGACTACGCGCTGCCCGAGCGTGTCCCGGACGACGTCGGTGCCCGGGTGGCGCTGCACCACTGCCTCGACGACACCGAGGTGCCGCCGGAGCACCTGGACCTGCTGGCCTCCCGCCTGCCCGGTGCGGCGGTGACCCGGCATCCCAGCGGCGGGCACCAGCTCGAGGGTCCCGCGATCGAGGCGGTCGCCGACACCCTTCGCTGAGCTGCGGCGACCCCACGCCCATGTGACGCCCCGGCCGCAACTGCCCGGGCAGTTGCGGAGGGAGGCGTGAATTGCCCGGGCAGTTGCGGAGGGAGGCGTGATTTGCCCGGGCAGTTGCGGAGGGAGGCGTGAATTGCCCGGGCAGTTGCGGAAGGGGGCGAGAGCGTGCCCGGGCAGACGCGCGTCAGCCGATGGGGATGCGGCCGCGCAGGGAGGCCGGGTCGGTGACCGGCTGCTCGGCGGTCTCGGCGATGAGGTCACGCGCGGCGGGGGTGCTGTCCCAGACGTTCCACAGCAGCACGCCGCGCACGCGACCACCGTCGAGGTAGTAGACGACCGCCGCGGACAGGTCGTCGGCGGCGGCGTCGACGACGGTCTCCAGGCCGGCGCTGACCTCGCCGATCGCCTCGTAGCCGTCGTCGAAGAGGTCGGACCAGAAGATCGGCGTGGTCTCGTAGGCGCTGTCTTCACCGGCCATGGCACGGCCGGCGGCCTCGCCGGACTTCTCCGCATGGTCGACGTGCTCGACCCGCCGCCGGCCCAGCAGCGGATCCGGGTAGCGGGCCACGTCACCGGCGGCGAAGACGTCCGCGGCGCTGGTGCGCAGGTGGTCGTCGACCACGATCCCGTCGTCCACCTCCAGCCCGGCGGCCTCGCCCAACCCGGTCCGAGGCGTGACGCCGATGCCGACGACCATCGCGTCCGCGCTGTGCTCGCTGCCGTCCTCCAGGCGCACCGTGATGCCGGACCCGCTCACCTGTCCGTCGGCGACCGTCCCGTGCACGACCTGCACCCCGCGCTCGGTGAAGGTCTCGGTGACCCGGCGGGCCAGCTGCTCAGGGAAGGTCGCCGCCATCACGAGCTGCTCGTCGAGGACCATCGTCAACCGGACGTCCTGCTGGGCCAGGGCCGAGGCCATCTCGGAGCCGATGTAGCCGCCGCCGACGACGATGACGTGGCTGCCGGCGGTGGCGACCTCGGCCAGCGCCCGGTAGTCGGCGGCGGTGCGGTAGTAGACGACCCGCGGCCCGGGCGCGAGCCCCAGGGTGCGGGGCTCGGCGCCGGTGGCGAGCAGCAGCCGGCGGTAGCCGACCCGGGAGCCGTCGGCGAGGGTGACCTCGTGGGCGCCGGCGTCGATCGCGGTCACCTCGGTGCCGGTGCGCACCTCGAGCGCCGGGTCCGCCTCGAGCAGGGTCGAGCCGTCGAGCGCGGCGTCGTCCTCGAGCCACAGCTTCTTGGAGAGGTCCGGGCGGTAGACCGGCTCGTCCGGCTCGGCCCCGAGCACAGCGATGGTCGCGTCCGTGGAGACGGCCCGGATGCCCTGCACGGCACCCGCCGCGGCGACACCTCCACCGACGATGACGTGGTCGTAGCGGGCCGGGTCGCTCATGGGTGCTCTCCTCGGTCGGGTACGTCCCAGCCTCGCACGGGCAGGCCCTCCGGTGGGCGGTACCGGCCGCGGCGCAGCTGCTCTTGACAGCGCGAGGGCGGCGTCCCAGGCTGGCCGCCACCCGGCGCGGACCACGGCGCCGACGGCGGAAGGAAGTCGCCATGGGTCAGCTCGGCCACGACGTCATCGTCATCGGTCTCGGCGGGATGGGGTCGGCCGCGGCCGCCCACCTCGCGGCGCGGGGCCAGCGGGTGCTCGGCCTCGAACGCTTCACCCCGGCGCACGACCAGGGCTCGAGCCACGGCGGCAGCCGGGTGATCCGGCAGTCCTACTTCGAGGATCCCGCCTACGTGCCGCTGCTGCTGCGGGCCTACGAGCTGTGGGAGCAGCTCGACGAGGACGGCGAGCCGGTGCACCGGCTCACCGGCGGGGTCTACGTCGGGCCGGAGACCAGCCAGACCTTCGCCGGGTCGCTGCTCGCCTCCCGGCAGTGGGACCTGCCGCACGAGGTGCTCAGCGCCGCCGAGCTGACCCGGCGCTTCCCCGCCTTCGCCCCTCCGGCCGACCACCTCGCCCTGGTGGAGGAGAAGGGGGGCTACGCCCGGCCGGAGGCGACGGTGCGGGCGCACCTGGCCCGGGCCGCGGCGCACGGCGCTGAGCTGCGCTTCGGCGAGACGGTGCGCTCCTGGCGTGACGACGGCGACCACGTCACCGTGGTCACCGACGCGGGGACCTACGTCGCCGACCGGCTGGTGGTCGCCCCGGGCGCGTGGGCGCCGCGGCTGCTCGCCGACCTCGACGTGCCGGTGACGATCGAGCGTCAGGTCATGTACTGGATCGGGGCGAGCGCGGGGACCGGGCCGATGGTCGACGGGCCGGTGTACGTCAGCGAGACCGAGGTCGGCGAGCAGATCTACGGATTCCCGGCGATCGACGGCCCGGACGGCGGGGCGAAGGTGGCCTTCTTCCGGAAGGGGAGCACCTGCGACCCCGAGAGCATCGACCGGTCGGTCAGCGAGGCCGAGCGCGAGGCGATGCGCGAGCGGGTGCAGCGGCTGCTGCCGGGCCTGGACGGGCCGGTGCTGCGCGCGGCGACCTGCATGTACTCGACCACCCCGGACCAGCACTTCGTCATCGCCCCGCACCCGGAGCACCCGCGGGTGGTCGTCGCCTGCGGCTTCTCCGGGCACGGCTTCAAGTTCGTGCCGGTGGTCGGCGAGATCCTCGCCGACCTGGCGATCGACGGGGCCACCGCGCACCCGATCGACCTCTTCGACCCTCGGCGGGCGGCGCTGGTCTGAGCAGACGGCTCACTCGTCGAGGCGCGCCACCGTCTCGCGCAGCCGCACCATGAAGGTGGCCGAGGGCACGACCTGACCAGAGCGGTACGTGGACAACCGCGAGCCCGACGTGCCGAGGCGTGCCGCCAGCGCGGCCAGGGACATCCCGGAGCGGCGCACCAGGGCGGCCACCTCGCTCGCGACCACCTCCCCCTCGTGGCGTCGCGCCTCGTCGCGTGACCGCTCGATCGCCCGCTGCAGCAGCGGCCCCACCCCGTAGGGCCGGACGTCGGCGACGATCAGCTCGACCTGGCGCGCGACGTCCCCCCACGGCTCCTCGGCGATGGCCGTGGTCAGCCGCGCCCAGTCACGGACGCCGCCACGCTCGATGCAGGCGACGAGCGCCTCGTAGGGCCAGCTGCCGACCGGGGAAGCAGGGTCGACGTCGACGTGGCGGAACGCCGTGGTCACGGCTGGTCCTCGACGACGTGCAGCAGACCGTCGGCGATCCGGTGGCAGGCCGCCACGACGCTCGACCAGTCGTGCCACCTGGCGGCCAGCCCGCGGTAGCGGTCGAGCTGACGGGTGACGGTGGTGTCGCGCGGCTCGGGCTGGCTGAGGCGCTGCACGAGCGCGGTGAGGACCGAGCCGTCCTCCTCGGAACGGTCCGCGTAGTAGTCGTCGATCTCGACGAGCGTCGGCAGGGCGTCCAGGTGGCCGATCCGGTCCGCGAGGGCGACGGTGTCCAGGTAGTCACGCACGACGTTGCGCTGCACCACCAGGTACGCCTTGACCCGGAGCATCTCCGGCAGGGTCGGCACGGCGACCTGACCGGCGTCGTCCGGCAGGACGACCCGGGTCACCTCCAGCGGACGGGTCCGACGCAGCTGACGCAGGCCGGCCTCGATGCCGTCCAACGACCCCAGGAGGGTGAGCGGTGGCGAGCTCGCCCGGACGCTGGTCACCCACCCTTCGCTGGCCTCGACCGCCTCGACCACCTGGGCGTACCGCTCGGCCAGATCGGTGAGCACGTGGTCGTGGTCGAAGGACTCGCGGTGCCCGGCGTAGAGCGCCGCCGCCGAGCCGCCGACGAGGACGGCATCGGGGACCAGGGTCTGCAGGCGGGCCGCCGAGGCCAGCACGTCGTCGAGGGTGGTCACCTGCCGATCATATCGCTTCTGATATGCCCATGGAGGAAGAGAGGCCTCGCCTGCGGCGCTCGCCGGGCTCAGTCGCCCGGCAGCCCCATGAGCCGGGCACCGTTGTGCCACAGCACCCGCCGCAGCCAGTCCTCGCCGAGGTCGAGCCGGTGCAGCGCCTCGAGCTGGTGGGCGTAGGGGTAGGGGATGTTCGGGAAATCCGAGCCGAGCACGATCCGGTCGGCGAGCTCGCCCATCCGTCGGACGGCGTCCTCGGGCAGCGGGTCGAGCTGGGCGATGAAGTCGGTGCCGACCATCGTCGTGTCCAGGTGCACCCGCTCGTGGCGCTCGGCGAGATCGAGGAAGGCGGCGTACTCGGGCATCCCGAGGTGGGCGATGACCAGCGGCAGGCGGGGGTGGCGCCGCAGCAGCCGGGAGACCGCCTCGGGACCGCTGTGGGTGCCCGGGACCGGACCCGACCCGGCGTGCAGCACGACCGGGGTGCCGGCCTCGTCGATGAGCCGCCAGGCGTCGTCGAGCCGCGGGTCGTCGGGGGCGAAGTCGCCGACGGTGACGTGCACCTTCCACAGCCGGGCGCCGGCGGCCAGCGCGTCGGCGACGTAGCCGGTGACCCCGTCCTCGGGGTAGAGGGTGGCGCAGTGCAGCGCCTCGGGCACCCGGTCGGCGAAGTCGGCGCACCAGTCGTTGAGCCAGGCGGCCATGCCCGGCTTGTGCGCGTAGCTGAGCGCCGGGACCGCGCGGACACCGAGCTCGCGCAGGGTCGCCAGCCGCTGCTCCTCGCTGGTCCGGTAGGTGATCGGCCAGGCCAGCCCGTAGTGCGTCTCGGCGGCGTCGAAGTAGTCCCACACCTTCGCCAGGACCGGCTGCGGCATGAAGTGGATGTGGATGTCCGCCAGCCCGGGCAGCCCCAGGGCACGCAGGTAGGCGGGGACCTCGGCGTCGGTGGTGGGGGCGGCCGTGCTCACCGGCTCGAGTCTGGCAGAGCGGCGCGGCCGGGCCGCTGACGGACCCGGCCGCGATCCCCCCTTCGACGTCGGTCAGGCGGGCACCTGGTCGAGGAAGCCGCGCACCTCGCGGATGGTCTCGTCGCCGTCGGTGACGAGCACGTCGAAGCCGATGACGACCGGCTCCTCGCCGGCCGGACCGAGACCCCAGCGGAAGCGGGTCTGCTCGGCGTGGGTGTCGGCCTCGCCGACCTGGCTGAGGACGAAGCCGGGGAACTGCTGGTGCACGGCGCCGACGGTGGCGCCGACCTGCTCGCGACCGGTGGCCCGGGCCATCGGGTCGACGTAGAGGCAGTCCGGCGACCAGTGCCGCTGCAGCAGATCGGCGCGGGTCGCCTCGTCGGTGGCGTTCCAGGTGGCGAGGTAGGTGGTGACGATGTCGCTCATGGTGAGCCTCCTTCTCGTGGTGTCGGACGCCGACGAGACTGGCGGCGGACGGGGGCGGGCGTCGATGACCTCCGAGGTCATGGCGGCCGGCACGCGACGGTCCTAGCCTCGGGGCATGAGCACGACGATCTCGCCCCCGCCGGTGGGGGCGGAGCTGCGCCGATGGCGGGAGCAGCGGGCGCTGAGCCAGCTCGCGCTGGCCGGGCGGGCCGAGGTGAGCACCCGCCACCTCAGCTACGTCGAGACCGGGCGATCCCGACCGACGTCAGCGATGATCGTGCGGCTCGCCGAGTGCTCGAGGTGCCGATGGCCGAGCAGAACGCGCTGCTGCTCGGCGGCGGGTTCGTGCCGCGCTACCCGCAGCGGCCGGCCGACGGGCCGGAGCTCGCCTCGGTGATGGACGGGCTGCGCCGGCTGCTGGACGCGCACGCCCCCTTCCCGGCGCTGCTGCTGGACGACCACTGGGACGTCGTCGACGCCAACGCCGCGGTCGACGGGCTGCTCGTCGGCTGCGCCCCGGAGCTGCTCGAGCCCCCGCTGAACGTCATCCGGCTCTGCCTGCACCCCGGCGGGCTCGCCCCGCGCATCCGCAACCTGCCGACGTGGCGGGCCCACCTGCGGGGACAGCTGGACGAGCGGATCGTGCGCAGCGGCGGGGACCCGGGGCTGCTGGCGCTGCGGGAGGAGGCCGAGGCGCTCTCCCCCGGCGCGGGGCAGGGCCCGCCGCCGCGGCCCGACCCGGTGGTGCTGCTGGAGCTGGAGGCCGGCGGGCTGCTGCGCCTCTTCAGCGTGGCGACCCGGATCGAGAACCCGCAGGACGTCACCCTCGACGGGCTGCACCTGGAGACCTTCGTCCCCGCCGACGAAGCGACCCGCGCGGCGCTCTCGGGCTGAGCAGACCCCGCGCCGTCAGACCGTCGGGTCGTCGGCGGTCTCGTGTCCCCAGTGCTGGTCCACGCTGCCCCGGGTGAGGACGAACCAGACACGCCGCTCGTCGCCGACGTCGTGCCCATCGAGGAGACGGCCGCCCTCACGAACCAGCTGCTGGCGGAGCGAGGTGAGACCCTGCGCCGCCAGGACGTCGTACTCGTCGGCGACCCGCAGCACCGGCCAGGGCGCCTCCCTGGTGCCGACGCCCGCGGCGAGGACGCTGGTCACCGCGAGCCGGGCCAGCCGAGCCTCACGCTGACTGATCCGCTCGTGACCGAGCCTCTCGTGCGCCGCCGCGAGCGCGGCGTGCGCCGACGGGCTGAGGAAGGCACCGGGCATCTGAGCCCGGACCTCCGCCACGACCGCTGCCGCCTCACCGGCGTCCAGCCGGTCCTGCACGTCCAGGCGCAGCTCGAGCCCGGGGTCGAAGGTGGGCTGGGACGCCACCACCGCCCGGAGACTCGCGAGCTGCCCGGGCGTGGGGTCGGCGGTGTAGCGCTCGACGGCCTCGCGCAGGCTCGTCGGCATGCCGGCGCGGGGCCCTGTGGCGCTGGTCATCGCGTCCTCGTTCATGGTCAGGCGACGTCGATGCGTCGCAGCTCCTCGCCGGTGGCGGCCTTCCGCACGACGATCCCGGTGTCGGCGCCGGCCGTGACGAGCAGCTGCCCGTCGTCGGACCAGGCGATCCCGCGGGGGGTCTCGTCGCCGGGGACGGTGACCCGGTCGCCCCCGGACAGGGGGACGAGGATGAGCGCGTCGGCCCCGCTGTCGCCCACTGCGAGGGTGCTCCCGTCGGGGCTGACCGCGAGCGCGACCGGGCTGACGTCGCTCACCAGGTCCGTCGTCGTCCACGAGGAGGTCTCGACCCGCACGACCTTCCCCGGCGACGGCGGATCGGCGGTCGTGGTCACCAGCGTGGTGCCCTGGGGATCGACGGCCAGCGACACGCCCTGCGGCGGGCTCTCCTTGATCGTGCGCACGGAGAGGTCGTCGAGCGAGACCACCTGGACGGGCGCGTCGAGGCCGGCGACGGCGAGATGTCCCCCGTCGGGGGTGAGGGCCAGGGCGCGGGGCATCGTGCCCTCGACGTCGAGCACGTCGGAGGTGCCGTCGGCCACCGACCAGAGACGGACCGTGCCGTCTCCGCCAGCGCTGGCGAGCATCGTCCCGTCGGGGGTGAGGCAGAGCGCCTCGATGGCGCCCTCGACGGCCTCGTGTCCGGTCAGGGTGGCGACGACGTCGCCCTTGCTCTCGTCGAGCACGAGGATCTTCCCCTTCGTGCTCCCGACCGCGAGGCGGCCGGACCCGGCGGAGCGGCTCAGTCCGCCGGTCACCTCGGCGCCGATGGTGCGCTCGTGCTCCCCGGTGGCCAGCACCCACACGCCCACCCCGCCGTCGACGAGCGCCATGACCCTCTGGTCGGCGACCACGAGGTGACGGTCGTCGCGCAGCCCAGAGGCAGGAGGGCGCCGGTTCACCGCGGCGTCCCCGGTGCCGTCGTCGCTGCCGTCGCCGTCCTCGCTGCCGCATGCGACGAGGCCGACGGCGAGCGACGACGGGAGCAGCCCGAGCAGGGCACGGCGGTCGATCCGCATGTGGTGCTCCCTTCTGTCCGGCACGTCCCTGCCACCCTCTCACCCACCGCCGGACTCGTCACGAGGTCGGCGAGGGGGTCGGGGCCGGACCAGGGCTCGGTGACGGCTCGGGATCCTCGGGCTCGGTGCCGGGAGGGCCGGGCTCTCCTGGAGCCTGGGTCGGACCGTCACTGGGCTCCGGCTGCGACTCGGCATCCTCGACCAGGTCCTCGAGATCCTCGGGCGTGAGGTCGTCGACGTAGTCACGTCCTGCCTGTCGGGCGTCGACCTCGACCGGCTGCTCCCAGTACTCCTCGAAGGTGTCACCGTTGTCCTCCGACTGATAGTCGTCGAAGTTCTCATCCCAGGCCTCGACGTCCTCGGGAGAGCCCTCACCGTCGATGTACTCCGGATCTGTGCCGAGGATGCGCTCGATGAGGCTGGGGTTGGCGTCCCGGATCATCTCGTGCTGACCCGCGTGCCGCATCTCGTGGACGATCGTGTTGATCGCCATCTGAGGATCGTCGAGCAGGTCTGGGTTCAGCACGAGCTCGCGCGGTCCGTCTCGCCACACGCCGAACTCGTTGCTCGACATGGAGGAGTCGTAGGTGATGTCCGGGGGATCGATGCCGTAGCGAGCGGCCTGTTCGCGGATGATCGCGTCGAGCACGGCGTCCTGCTCTTCGGGGGTCATCTCGTCCCACGCCGCCTCGATCTCCGGGTCCAGCTCGCCGTAGACCTCGTCGTCGGGCTCCGTCCAGTGGGGGTCGCCGCTGGCGTAACCGCCGCCCGGCCCGGGCCCACCGCTGGACGGCCGTGACGACGAGCCGGCTCCCGCCCCTCCGCCCCCCGCCTCGCTGGCCCGCTCCTGGTCGGCGGCGTCGCGCTCCAGCTGTCCCGACATCGAGCGAAGGGTCTCGGTGGCCTGGGCGATCGCCTGCCGCGCGCCCGGCCAGCTCGCGCTGAAGTGCTCCAGGTCTGGTCCGGTCCAGTTCTCAACGAGCACGCCGAGCAGCGCGCTGCCGTCCTCGCCCACCTGGTCCAGGCGATCGGCGTCGGCCCCCAGCCGGCCACTCACGTCGCGGAGGCGGTCCGGGTCGGCGCCCTCGCTCACCACTCCCATGAAGAACTCCCCTGCTCTGCATCACGGTTGCGCGCCAGCCTAGGACAGTGGTGTCGCCTGGACGATGGGGAGCACTCCCCGCCGTAGGTGCTGGCGTGAGGTCAGCCGTCCTCAGGCTCGCTCGATCGGCGCCGACGGGGCACGCGGCTGGACACCTCGCCCGAGATCCGCCCACCCATGCCACGCGCCCGATCGAAGCCCGCGCTTCCCCGCTGCCTCGCGGCGTCGAAGCCGCTCGCCCCGGACGCCACCGCTCGATCGCGAACCTCACCCGCCGCCGCTCGCCAGCGACGAGCTTCCAGGGCGTCGCGGTCGCGCTCGATGCCCAGGCGCCGGTGGAAGTCGCCGAGGTCGCTCGCGACAGCGTTGCTCGACCGGACGACGACACCGGAGCTCGACGGGCTGGTGAGAACCTTGGAGTTCGCTCGCTCAGCGGCCGCGTCGAGACGCTCGATGAGTCGCTGGGTGCTGCGCACGATGACGTCCCGTCGGTTCTGTCGCGCGGCGCGAACCCCTTGTCGATGCTGATCCAGCTCTTCGGGAGCAGAGTCGAGCACCCGGTCGAGCTCGAGGAGACCGATCGCGTCCTGGAGCTGGAAGCAGCGCGCGAGGACAGCCAACCACTCGTGCGTCTCGGCGGCAGCCTGCTCACTGACCTCGGCCAGGTCGCCGATCTTCTGCTTGCTCTCGACGCGCTCGGCGATGGCGTCGATCTGGCGCAGGGCATACGCCTGCGTGCGAGCGATCGGAAGCGCTGCAGCCTGCACCTTCGACCACGTGACATCAGAGACGCGACCCGTCTCCCGGCGGATCGTCAGCGCCTCCTCGATGACGAAGTCGACGCCGACCATGTCGGCCACGGCCGCATCCTTCTGGGCGCGCAGGACCGCGTCGACCTTCTCGTCGATCACGTCGAGGTAGTCGGTGATCTCGTTCATCGTCTGCTGCATCGCCAGCTGAGCCATGAGTCCGGCTGCACCGGCCAGGGCCGCCGGGTTCGTGAGGAGCCCGCCCTTGCTGAACTCGACGAAGCCCTTGATCTGCCCCTTCGACCCCTTTACCACGCCGGTGCTGACGCCGCTGGTGGCGTTCTGGCGCAGCCCGTACTTCCGAACCGTCTCGGCCGACTCCTTGGTCAGCTTGACCCACCGGCCCGAGTTGGCCGAGATGCTGGCCGCGGCCTGAGTCGCGCCCGCACCCGCCGCCATGGTCTGGCTCAACCTTGGCAGTCCCAGGTTCTCGGACGGCAGGCCCTCGGCGGCGAGGAATCGCTCGACCGCTCGATCGTCACCGATGACGGCCAGGCCCTCACCGTCGCTGATGAGCTGGATCTCGTCGTCCACACCGCGCCCCTTCGACCTTGATAGCGGGCCGGTTCGTAGGCCTGGTCGGCCGCCCGCTGCCCAGAACGCTACAGACGTGCGTCGACTCGCGCTGCCGCTCGGCGGAGGGGCCATGAGATCACCGGCCGTGCGCGGCCGCCGGGACCCGAGACGCAGCGCGGCGGGACGCCTCACCAGTGCCAGGCGTCGCCCCCGACGTTGCGGATGACCTGCTGGAGGGGGGTGATCGTCGTGATGTAGTCCTCGCGACTGATCCCGACGCCGCGCTCCTGCCCCAACTCCCGCTGCACGCGGGCCGCCTCGCGGAAGTGCGCGCTTCCTGCGTCTGTCGGGTGGATCGTCGAGCCCTGGCGGCGAGCCCACCCCTTCGCCAGGCACGCCTCGAGGGCGTCGCGGGCGACCTGCTCGGTGTCGTTGGGACCGATCGTCTCCAGCATGCGCCGCTCGTCCAGGCCATCTGCGTGCAGGGAGAGCTGGTGCAGCACCCACCACTCCGCCTGCGCCACCCCGACCTCGGCGAGGCGCGACCGGATGCGCTCGCTGATGGCCTCGGCCGCACGCGCGGTCCAGAAGCCGATGGGTTGGTGCTCGGGCGGCTGCATCTCTCGCTCCATGGCGGGGACGCTAGGAGGTCAAGCGGACTCGAGGTCAAGCGGACTCGAGGTCAAGCGTGCTTCTGGTCCGGCAAGCCGACGTCGGCCGTGCGTGCGGTCGGGGCTGCGGCGACTTCGACGTCCGCCCCTCTTGACGCGTAGGTTTATTCCTACGCATCATGTGGGCATGCCACGCCGACTGAAGAGCGGACCGCTGGACGAGGTGTTCGGCGCCCTCGCCAACCCCACCCGCCGCGACATCCTCGACGCGCTGCTGCGCGGCGAGCACACCGCGGGCGAGCTCGCCGGGCGCTTCGACATGGCCCGCCCGAGCGTCTCCGAGCACCTGCGGGCGCTGCGCGAAGCGGGGCTCGTCGACGAGCGCCACGAGGGACGGCAGCGCATCTATCGCGTGACCGGTGAGCCGATGGCCGAGCTGATCGACTGGCTCACCCCGTACGAACGCTTCTGGCGCGAGCGGCTGACCGCTCTCGGCGGCGTCCTGGACAGCTTGGACGACCAGCCGACGCACGAGCACACGCACACGCACGACGAGCACACGGACGAAGGGACGGACAGCTGATGAGTGACGACCTGACCCGGATCGAGGTGGACCAGTTCTTCCCCCACCCGCCGGAGCGTCTCTGGCGGGCACTGACGACGCCCGACCTCATGGCGCAGTGGCTCATGCCGAACGACTTCGAGCCGGTCGTGGGGCACCGGTTCACCTTCCGCAGCCGCCCGGTCGCCCAGACGGGCTTCTCCGGCGAGATCGCCTGCCAGGTGCTCGAGCTCGCGCCTCAGGAGCGGTTGCGGATCAGCTGGGCCGATGCCGCCGACCCTGAGGGGATGGCGACGACGGTGACCTGGACGCTGCGGGCCGAGGGCACGGGTACCCGCCTCTTCGTCGAGCACGCCGGCTTCGACCTCGACGACCCCAACCAGCAGATGGCCCGGACCTTCATGGACGGCGGCTGGCGGAGCCACATCATGCGTCGCCTGGGTGAGCTGCTCGACGGCCCGACCTGAGCGCCGCCAACACCAACCGCCAACCGTTCAGCCGTCATCCGTCTTCACCACGGCGGTCCACCCGGACCATCCACGCTCGGCCATCAGCTCGTTGAGGTGACGCCACCCTGGCGCCGCGTCGAGGGCCTGCTCGTCGAGGAGGTGGGCCAGCCGGGGCCCGACGACCTCGCCACCTCGATCGAACCACTCCTCCCGCTCCCCTTCGCTGGCCTCGCTGAAGACCTGAGCGAGATCGTCGGCCAGCTCGACCAGGCGGGGGTCGTCCCGATCCCAGTCGCTGGCGTCGCCGAAGCGTCGGTAGAAGTCCATCGCGCCCGGGGTGTCGAGATGCTTGTCCTTCGCCGCGATCCACTCCGGCACATGCTCGGGGGCGTGCGCGGCGAGCATGATCCAGCCGTCACGCTCGAGCTGGATCATGCGCTCGGACATCCCGGCCTCACGCAGGCGGTCGAGGTAGGCCACCACCTCCTCGGGGAGGGCGACGGACTCGCTCGCGACCAGGGCCCGGACCCGGGCGCGCTTGCCCTGCAGCTCCCGGACCTCGTCGCCGAGCGCCCGATCGAGCTCGGCGACGGCCACGGCGAAGTCGGCCGGCCCGGCGGCGAGCAGCTCGCTCACCCTGGCCAGCGGCACACCCGCGTCGGACAGGGTGCGGATCCGGATGAGGGCGACCACGTCGTCCGCGGTGTAGCGGCGGTATCCGGACCGGTCCCGCGGCGGCTCCGCGAGCAGGCCGCGCTGGTGGTAGTGCCGCACGGCGCGCGCGGTCACCCCGGCCAGCTGGGCGACCTCACCGATGGTGAGCACGTGGACCTCCTCTCACGCCGGCTCGCGGTCGTACAGACGCCTCGAGCCTAGGTATCCGGCGAGCCCGATGACGAGGCACCACGCCAGAGCGATCCAGCCGTCGGACCCTGCCGGCTCTCCGGTGAGGAAGGAGCGGAGCGCCTCCATGACCGGCGTGAAGGGCTGGTGCTCGGCGACCCACCGGAGCCCTGCGGGCATGGTGTCGGTCGGGACGAAGCCGCTGCCGATGAAGGGCAGCAGGCTGAGGATGAGCGGGGTGTTGCTGGCTGTCTCGACGCTGTCGGCGGAGAGCCCGAGGAGCACGGCCAGCCAGGTCAGCGCGAAGGCGAAGATGGCCATCAGGGCGAGCGCGCCGACCCAGCCGGCCGCCGTCGCCTCCGGGCGGTAGCCGAGGAGGACGGCGACCCCGAGCAGGACGGCGAGGCCGAGCACCGACTGGATCATGGCACCGACGACGTGACCGGTCAGGATGCTGACCCGGGCGATCGGCATGGTCTTGAAGCGGGCGATGATGCCGGCGGTCATGTCCATGGAGACCGAGATCGCCGTCGAGCTGGCGACGCTGGCCAGGGTCATGGCCAGCACGCCCGGCACCACGTAGGCGAGGTAGTCGGCGCGAGCGTCGGCACCGTCGCCGCTCGGCGGCCCCGCAGCACCCGTGGCCCCCGCTCCCATCGTGCCTCCGAAGACGTAGACGAAGAGGAGCAGGAAGACCAGCGGCATCGCGAGCACAATGATGGTGAGCGAGGGGTAGCGGACCAGGCGGCGGACGGCGCGGCGGGACATCGTGCGGCTGTCGCGGAGCGCGGACCGGCCGCGGGGCGAGGCGTGGACGGCGGTCATCAGGCCACCTCCTCGGCGACGGTCTGATCGGCCGGTGACGCGGCATGGCCGGTCAGGGCGAAGAAGACGTCGTCGAGCGTGGGCGGGCGGGTGTCGAGGGTCTCGACGACCGCCCCGGCGCGGTCGAGAAGCCCGAGCACCCCGCTCAGCTCGGCCGGGCGCCCGTCGAAGGGGACGGTCACGGTCAGCGTCGCCTCGTCGGCGTGCACCGCCTCGCCGATCGCGGTCATCGCGCGGCGCAGGGATCGCTCGGAGTCGAGGCGCAGCTCGAGACGCCCGCCGGGCGCTCGGTGCTTCAGCTGGGCGGTGGTGCCGTCGGCGACGATCCGGCCGCCGTCGAGCACCGCGACCTGGTCGGCGAGCTGATCGGCCTCCTCGAGGTACTGGGTGGTGAGGAAGACGGTGACCCCTTCGTCGACCTGGTCCCGGACGAGCTCCCAGACGGTGCGCCGGCTCCGTGGGTCGAGACCGGTGGTGGGCTCGTCGAGGAAGATCAGGCGCGGTCTGCCGACGAGGGTCATGGCGAGGTCGAGCCGCCGCTTCATGCCTCCGGAGTAGGTCGCGGCGGGGCGGTCGGCGGCCTCGACGAGGTCGAAGCGGTCGAGCATCTGCTCGACCCTGGCTGCCGCCTCGCGGCGGCCGAGGTGCGCCAGGTCGGCCATGAGGCGGAGGTTCTCGCGCCCGGTGAAGAGGTCGTCGAGCGCGGAGAACTGGCCGGTCATCCCGATGAGGGCGCGCACCTGCTCGGGGTTCGCGACGACGTCGTGCCCGAGCACGTGGGCGGATCCGTCGTCGGGTCGTAGGAGCGTGCAGAGGATGTTGACCATGGTGGTCTTGCCTGCCCCGTTGGGACCGAGCAGCGCGAGCACGGATCCGGGCGAGACGGTGAGGTCGATGCCCTTCAGCACCTCGTGCTCGCCATAGGCCTTGCGCAGGCGTGAGATCTCGATGGCGTGGTGGTTCATGACAGGAGCGTGCGGGGTTGACCCTGGGTCAAGGTCAAGCGTGGTCGTGCGGACGGTCGGTCCGGCACTCCTTCGGCTAGCTCCCGTGGCCGAGCTCCTGCCCGGAGGATCAGCCTCGCGTGGCACCCACCCGGTCGGCCACCGCGTCGACGCTCTCGGGGGTGATCGGCGCCGCGACGCCGCCGGTGAGCAGGGCGCGCAGGCCGACGTCGAGGTGGTGGTCCCACGCGGTCGAGCAGACCTCGTGGCACTCCAGCCCGGGGTGCAGACCGTGGTGGGTGACCGTGATCTCGCTGCCCCCGTCGGCGGGGGTGATGGCGAAGGAGATCACCGTGCCGACCCAGTCCTCGATCTCGTGCGCGTGATCGGAGCGCTCGACCGTCCAGGCCAGGAGCCGCCCCGGTTCGGCGGCGGTGACGACGAGCTCGGCGTGGTGCAGGCCGGGGACGTCGACGACGAAGCGGTCGCCGACCCCTTCGGCGGAGCCCTCGATCATCGCGACCCACCAGGCGCGGGGTTCGGCCGCGGCGGCGAGCGCCTGCTCCGGGGTCACCGGGGCGTGGAAGGTGGTGTTGTAGCTCGGGCGGCTCGTGGCTGCGTGGGTGAGGTGCGTGCTCATGGGTCCTCCGGCGGTGGCGGTCGGGACGGGTGGGGTCAGGCGTGCGCGAGCCGCCAGGCGGCGTCGGGGAGCCGGTCGCCGGTCTCGAGGTAGGTCTTGAGCGCGGCGAGCACGGTGGGCCAGCCGCCGGCGATGCCGTCGTAGGTGGCGCGGTCGGGCAGGTCGGTGTGGGTGACGGTGAGCTGGACGACGCCGTCGGCCGGGACGAGGTCGAAGGTGACGACCGAGCCCGGCTGGTCGAGAGGCTGGGCCGCCGGCTGGAAGGTGTGCACGAGGCGGCGCGGCGGGTCGGCCTCGAGGATGCGCCCCCAGATGTGGTGCTCGCCGTCGAGGCTGCCCTCGCGGTGGGTCCACGTGGCGCCGACCTCGTAGTCGGAGACGTTCGCCTTGCCGCCCCAGTAGGCGAGCGTCGCCTCGGGGTCGGTGAGCGCGGACCAGACGGCCTCGACGCTGGCGCTGATGTAGGTGACGTAGACGAAGTCGGGGAACTGCTCGGGCATGTCGGCCTCCTCGGCGCGAGCCTTGATCGCCGCGAGGGCGTCGAGGCGTGGGGTGTCGAACTCGCGGATCCAGCGGCGCTGGATCGCGTGGATCGGCTCGGGGTTGAGGTAGCTGCGGCGCTCGCGGCCGCGGCGGACGACGGTGACGAGGTTCGCCGCGACGAGCAGGTCGAGGTGCTGCGTCACCGACTGGCGGGCCATGTCGATACCCGCGCACAGCTGGCCGACCGTCTGCCCGTCGTCACGACGAAGGGCGTCCAGCAGCCGGCGGCGCGTGGGGTCGGCCAGGGCCTTGAAGACCTCGTCGAACCTGTCGTCCCGATCCATGGCTTCAATATGCAGGCAGATGCCTGCCTATGTCAATGGTGAGGTACGGGAAGGCGAGATCGGGTGAGCGAGGGGGAGCTGGCGGCCGGTGCCGCTGCGGCTCGGAGGTGGCGTAGGTGCGGCGGGCTGCGGCGGTCAGGCGAAGGGGTTGACCCAGGTGACCTCGGGGAAGCGCGCGAAGTCACTGTCCGCGCTGACCACCGCCACCCCATGCTGGATCGCCAGCGCGGCGAGCTGCGCGTCCGGGACGAGGTTCCCGGTGACCTGGTGCTCCGCCACGAGCCGCCCGAGGATCGCCCAGGTCGCGGCGGTCACGTCCGGCAGCCAGGCCGCAGGAGCGGCGAGCCAGTCCTCCACGTGGCTGACGGCGGCCGCGGGGGCGAGCGGCTCACGCATCACCCGGGGATGGGTGCTGATCCGCAGGAAGGCCCCCAGGCTCTGGGCAGGGAGCCCGATCCGCACGTCGCCGTTGAGGTGGTCTTCGAGGAAAGCCCGGGCACGCTCATGCCCTCGGGCCGTCTCGTCGACGGCGTAGAGCAGGACGTTGGCGTCGAGGATCACTCGTCGCCGTCGTTCTCGAGGAGGTCCAGCACCTCACCGACGTTCGAGACGTCGACGCGGGCGCCAATCGGGGATGTCCGCTGCACGAACCGCTTCTCGGCCCCGCCGGCCCTCAGCCCGCGTCGAGCGAGCGCGACGACGGCCTCGCTCGTGCCCAACCCCTCCTCGCGACGGAGCCGGGCCACCTCCGCCTCGATGTCGGGGGTGAGGTTGACGGTGGTGCGCATGACTCTAGGATACATCACCGATGCGCCGCCGAGCGCATCAATGATGCGTCCGTTTCGCGCCGCTAGTGTCGAGAAGCAGCGCAGATTGCCCACGACACGCGTCCCACTTTGCACAGACCGCCCCTGATGGCACGGCTGTGCAAAGTAGGCCTCCGCAGCCCTGCCCAACTTCGTCGGCCGTTCGGCTCCATCACGGTTGCCTGGTGGGCATGCCCACCCCGACCTAGGAGTGGTTGCGGGGCGTTGACTGTTTCCTCCTGAGCCACCTTCGGTCGGAAGTGTCAGACCCGCTGTTGTGATGCCTTCCTCACATCGGCGAAGACCTTTGGTTCGCCGTCGGTGAGCAGCATGACCTCATAAGGGTCGAACTCGGCTTCCTGCTCCATGCCTGGCGTCCCGACAGGCATGGCTGGCACGCTCAGGCCGCGTGCGCCCTGCGGTGGGTCGGCTAGGTACTTCAGGACGAATCGTGCCGGGACGTGTCCGACGAAGACTTCTCCATCGGAGTTGAGCGACAGGTGGCAGGACTGCATGTCCAAGGGGATGTCATGGCGTTCCCAGACCTCGTGGAGGGCTTCGGGGTGCTCGGTGGTGATGGTGAACCCGTTGTCTTCGGCGTGGTCGACCCATCCGCTGCAGCACCCGCAGGAGGCATCCTTGTACACGGTCATCGCCAGTTGTGCCGGGTCGACTCCGTAGTCGGCGACCTTCGCGGGCATCGACGTCTCTTTCGCGGTGGGCGCCGGGCCATCATCCGCGCAGGCGCTCAGCAAGGACGCCGACCCGATGCCAGCCAGGAGGAGAGTGCGTCTGCTGATCTGTTGGGGGGTGCGTGAACTGGTGAACATGCGATCAGGCCCTCCGATGTGTTGAGGGGCCCGGCCGGCGTGAATCCGGCCGGGCCCGTTGGGAGAAGTCAGAGCGAGGCGCGCATGGTGCGCATCTCCTTGATCTCGGCGTTCTGGTCGCTGATGACGTTCTTGGACAACTCCACCGCGTCGGGGTTCTCCCCGTCCTGGCGGTGGTCCTTGGCCATCTTCACGGCGCCTTGGTGGTGCTCGATCATCTGGTCGAGGAACAGCGTGGAGGCTTGTTCGCCGTCGGCTGCCTTGAGCTTCTTGATGTCCTCGGGGCTGACCATGCCGTCATGGCTCATCTCGTCTCCGGAGCCGGAGTCGCCACCGTGGCCCTCGTGGCCCGAGTCGTCCTGACCCCAGTCCTTGAGCCAGGTCTGCATCTCCTTGATCTCTGGCCCTTGGGCCTTCTTGATCTGTTTGGCCATCTCCACCACGTCGGGGTTGACCCCGGACTTGTCGAGGATGATGTCGGACATCTCCACGGCCTGCTGGTGATGCATGATCATGCCTTCGGCGTAGGTGACGTCGGCCTCGTTGAACTGTGCCGACGCCTGGCTACTGCCGCTCTCGCTGCCGCCGTGGGAGTCGTGGCTGCTACTGCCTTGGGAGCAGCCACTGACGATGAGGGTGGCTGCCGCGGCGGTCGCCAATGTCTTGGTGATGGTGTTCTTGCGCATGCGAAATCGCAGTTCCTTTGTCTGGTGTCGTTGATCGGGCAGGACTGCGTCCGGCGACGCCGTGTGGCGTGCTCGGACGCGAGACACATGCTCACGTTCGGCTGATGCACAGCCGAATCAACGAAACGCGTGACAGGTGCCCCGGTAGGGGTGGTGACTGGGCAGCGAGCCAGGTCACCCACGGGGGTTGCCATCGCCACGAGGAGCCACCGCGCCGTGGCACGAGGGTCACCAGCCACAGCAGCACGAACAAGCACATCGCGGCCATCGAGCCGTGCCCGTCGCAGCCGGGAGACGGACATGAATGCGCGCCCGAGCTCGCTGGGTCTTGATGCGTGTGATGGCCCGTGCTCGCCTGCACCTGCTGGGTGGACACCTCGCCCGGCATGTGATGGCCGACGGAGAATCCGTGCATGGCAAGGATGCCTGCGACCACCGAGGTGGCCAGCCCCAGAACCAGCAGGCCCCATGGAGGCTGAAGCGTGCGACCAAGCTGCGTGCGCGCGCTGTGGTCGGGGGCCATGGACCACATTATATGAGTCGCCTGTCGTGGGATGTCGGCGGCAGGACCCCTCGCCGCGCCGGCACGTGGTCGGCGCGGCGAGGAGGCTGCGGGCAAGCCAGATCAGATGTCACCTACGCGTGCAGCAGTCCCCCTGCAACGACAGGGGGACAACCTGCTCTTCTGACACCGGCACGGGTCCAGCTATCGGGCGACCACTGAGCGGACCCCAAGCGACTACCGACGCGCTGTCCAACCATGCGGTCGACGCATGTGACCCCACCCATAACGTGAGGTGCGGTATTCCAGCTCCACGCATAACGAGACGTTTACCCTAGATACTGGCGGCCCTGCTCTAATCTGCGCTGCATCTCGACACTAGATGTCGAGATGCAGTGAAGACTGCACACGACACGCGGCCTAGATTGCACAGATCCCGTCGCCGGTGGGAGGCCACGCAATGTATCGAGTTGGGCTATGCAACGCCCACGACTCTCAAACTCGGCCCTTGCGGAAGTGCGATTCTACGGCTCTCCGCATTTGAGCGGGGCGTGTGCTGATTTCATGCTGCTGGTCTCTGCCCTCGGGCGAGGGCGATGTGGACCATGATGCGCCTTCGGTAGTTGTCCATGTTGGTGAAGCCGCATCCGACACGCTTGGTTTGCTTGATGATCCGGTTGAAGCCCTCGGTGCGGGCGTTGGTCACGTCCTCGGTGAGCGCGACGAGCACCGCTGGCCACCAGGTGTCGATCGTGGTCGCCAGGCGGCTGGTTTCCTCCATGTCGGCGCGGGCGGCGGCGTCGTAGAAGTCGTACAGCCTGCGCCGGATCTGGTGCGGCTGGTGTTCGGCCAGCAGCAGGCGCAAGCGTTCCTTGACGGCATGCGCGGCGGCGATCTCGTTGGTCGGATCCTCGGCGGCGAGGGCGGCGTTGAACCGGGCCTTTTGCTTCACGGTGAGGTGCTCGTAGCCGGTGAGCAGCAGTTGCCGGCTGGCCCAGACTTTGTCGGTGGCGGTGCCGCGGCGGCCGTGCAGTTGCCGGGTGATCCGTTGACGGACCTGGGTGACCATGAGGTTGGCGAGGGCGACGAGATGCCACTTGTCGACTGCGATCCGCGCGTCCGGCAGGGCGGTGCGGATCCCGGATCGACAGGTACAACAGCGCCCGCCCGCACACCCGCCTCGGCAACGCCCCACCCGCCGAGTACGAGGCAGCGCACTGCGCTGAGCCCACCAAGTCATCGCGACCGGCAATGACACCTGCATAGACGTGGCATCAACGCGTAGATGTTTCAGTTTCTTCTGTGCTGGGGCTGTGTCAGGTGCTGGACCGGGTGTAGGCAGCGGCGCGCACCACATCGTCGTCCTCCAGTCCAGCTCCTAGTGCTCCGCCCACGGTGGCCAGGCTGGCGGTGAGCCAGCTGATCTTCGCGTAGTCCAAAGCGTTCACTGGGTGACCGGCGACACCGGCCAGTACCTGCTCGTCGACGAGCAGCAGCGCGCCGACCCAGGACAGGATGAATAAGCCGAGGTAGAACACCACAACCCCGATGGCCACGGTCGCGGTGGTGGCCAAATTGAACAGGATCACCTGCTCACGTTGGGCTCGCCGCCGTGGGCGCTCCCACAAGTCGGCTCCCAGGATCAGGGTGGCACTCACCGCCCCGATCGCCATCACCGCCAGCAGGACCAGGCGCACCGGCCCGTAGGCCATGGCCAGTACCCATAGGTCCGAGGCCACCAATGTCAGTATGCCGGTGGCCGCTGCCACGACCATCGCCCGGGAGAGCCGGGCCACGAAGGCCCAAGGCTGGTTGGCGCGGATCATGCCCAGCAGCAACCGCACGTTGCCGCTCAGCACTCGGGCCGTGAACTGCACGACGTTGTCGTCCGGGCGTTCGTCGAGATCGGTGGACAGCTGGTGGGCTCTTCGAGCAAGATCCCGCTGGGCGTTGAGGTCTTCGGCGTCGTAGCCCAGGAGCTGCCCGACCACGTGCACGGTGGTCTCTTGCACCTTCTGCCGTACGTGCACGGCTCCCAGGGTTGGGACGGAGACCAGTCCTACCCCGTGCACGGGGCTGAGCTGGGTGAGCACCGGACGTCGGCCGGTCTTCAGGGGGATCTCGGTGAGCACCACGGCCAAATCCCAGTTCTCCTCCAGCACGCGGTTTCGGGCCGCCTCCAGCAGGTCCAAGGTCTCGGTGGGTGGATCGACCAGCCGGTCTTCGGCCATCTTCAGTTGCCAGCGCACTCCCGGATACCGCTGCACCAAAATCTTGCGCACCGAGGTGGTGACCTCGGGGCCGAGCATCGCACTCAGGGATGGTGAGACCACCAGGCCGATGAGCAGCTCGGCATCGGAAAGGGGTTCGGCAGGATCGGCGGTGGATCGGCAACGCTCAGCAGTCACCGCTCCATGGTGAGGCAACCACGGGCCGGATTGCCACTGGCTCGATGGAGCCCCCAAGGTTTCGTGCAGCACCGCGGGCCGGATTCGGTGGTCGCCTCGATCCCGGAGAGAGCGGTGCTGCTCACTGCGAAATCCTCTCCCTGCCGACGCCGCCAGCGCGAAGACATCACAGCCAGCGGGCCCGGGACCTGCCGGTGTCGAGGACGGCTTCTCGATGATGCTGCAGTGACGGATCGGTTGAAGTGCTTCGGCGGTGTGGGAGCAGTGATCAGCGTGGGGCCGGTCGATTCCGTTCGGACAGGTGATGCATCGACTGCCCAGCGGCAGGTGCGGTATGGATCGCCCCGGGTTTAGTGGAGGGCTGGTTGTGCCGTCTCGGCGGTTGCCGGGACGGTGGTCGTGTCAGCGTAGTAGTGGTCTTCGAGTTCGGTCGGCGGGATGTCTCCGCAGTGGCCGTGGAGGCGTGAGTTGACGCTTCTATATGCGTCAAGCAGCGGCGGCTGGGGCGGTTTGCTCTTGGGTCCGTAGGTGTCGGGTGGTGCGCCAGATCTCTCGGATGAGGTGTCGTTTGAGGCATCGGATGATCTCGGATTTGGTCTTGCCCTCGGCCGTTCGTCGGGTCACGTAGGTCTTGGTGCGCTCGTCGAGCCTCATGCGGACGATGACGATGCGGTAGAGCGCTGCGTTGGCCTGCCGGTGTCCACCTCGGTTGAGTCGGTGACGGTTGGTCCGGCCGGAAGAGGCTGGGATGGGGTTGACGCCGCATAGTTTGGCCAGGGCGGCCTCACTGGTGACCCTGGCGACGTTGTCGCCGATGACTGTGAGGAGCTCGGCGGCCGCGTCGGGGCCGATCCCGCACCCCTCGCGGAGCTGGGGAGCGACCGCGGTGGTCAACCGGTCCAGCTGCGCTTCGTGCTTAGTGATCTCCTCGCTGAGGTAGAGCCACCGGCGAGCCATCGCGCGCAGCGCATACTTCGTCGCGGCGGTGGGGTCATCGACCTCGCCTGGCCTGAGCCCTGCGCAGCGGCGCAGCAGGGCCATCTTGGTCAGCGGCTCGAGTTGCTCGCGCAGATCGGCAGGAGCGGTGACGATCAGGTGCCGCAGGCTGATCATCGTGGCGGCCCGGGCTTTGACCGCGGCGTGCTTGGCGCACTTGATGACGCGGATCATCTCAATGTTCCCGTCCGCGGTCTTCGCGGTTGCGGTGACAGTCCCGGCCAGCACGGCACGGGCGGCGTTCTCCGCGTCGAAGGCGTCCGTCTTGCCGCGCAGGCGACGGTCTCGCCGGTTGGGGCGGGCGACCTCATGGATCGTGACGCCCGTGGGGCGCAGGGCCGCGACCAGTCCGGCCCCATACGAGCTTGTGCCTTCGATGGCGTACGTCAGGGCAACGTCCGCCACCTGGCCAGTGACCTGTCGGCGCAGGCCCTCGGCCCACAGTGCGAGGCGGTCATATCCGGTCCGTGTGGCACTGCACCCCTCTGGCATCGAGGGGGCACACCTGTGCGTGAACCTCCGATGCCAGGACAAGAATGATCTTGGCAAGCCGTGGGTGTACCGCGTTGGCATTCATGTGGACAAGGCGACTGACGGGGCCGCTGCGCGGCGCACGGCCCATCGCCTCGCGACGGATCTCGAACCATCCCTGGATCTGGCCAGCCTCCAGTCCGCACTCGCGCAGATCACCACCAAGCCTCTGGGGGCCGCACTCAGCGGGGCCAAGCCCATCAAGCGCCCCCGAGACCGGGAGAGACGTCTTCAGAGCTGGCTGGCCGAGGTCGATGCCGCAGGCAGCAGTCGGGTGAGCCGCCATCCGGTGTTCCACCATGACGACGGGAGACGGCTGACGGCGCAGTTCTACTTGGCACCGGATCTCGTCACGGGCGCTGACCTCTTGGAACTCATCCTCGCCACCCTGGGATACCTCGCTCGCTCCTGCCGCGAGGGGTAACCCGGAGCCGTCACGACTCAGGGCCCCGCACCCGAAGTCATAAGCGAAGGTTATGCAAACTCATAACATTGGGTTTTTGCTGCAAACGAAGGCCCTCTCTGCAATCTTCGCTGCATCTCGACAACCGTCAGAACCCAGCGTCCTTCGCCATGTCCTTGAAGCGGGCGTAGTGACCCTGGAAGGCGAGGGTGATGTCGGCGGTGGGGCCGTTGCGGTGCTTGGCGACGATCAGGTCGGCCTCGCCCTCGCGGCCGGACTCGGGGTCGCGGTCGCGGTGCAGCAGGATGACCATGTCGGCGTCCTGCTCGATCGAGCCGGACTCGCGCAGGTCGGACATCGCCGGGCGCTTGTCGGTCCGCTGCTCGGGTCCACGGTTCAGCTGGCTGATCGCGATGACCGGCACCTCGAGCTCCTTGGCCAGCAGCTTGAGCGCCCGGGAGAACTCCGAGACCTCCTGCTGGCGGGACTCGACCTTCTTGCCGCTGGTCATCAGCTGCAGGTAGTCGATGACGATGAGCTTGAGGTTGTTCTTCTGCTTCAGCCGCCGCGCCTTGGCTCGGATCTCCATGAGCGCGAGGTTCGGGCTGTCGTCGATGTAGAGCGGGCTGTCGCTGATCTTGCCGACCGCCCGGCTCAGGCTGGCCCAGTCGGGGTCGGACATGTTGCCGCGGCGCAGGTTCTGCAGCGGGATGCTCGCCTCCGCCGACAGGATGCGCATGGTGATCTCGGTGCGGCTCATCTCCAGCGAGAAGACCGCCGCCGCCATCTTGTGGTGGATCGCGGCCGCCCGGGCGATATCCATTCCAAGGGTGGATTTTCCGATCGCCGGCCTCGCCGCGACGACGATCATCTGCCCCGGCAGCAGACCGTGGGTCAGCTCGTCGAGGTCGGTGAAGCCGGTGGGCACCCCGATGAGCTCGTCGCTGCGACCCGAGGCGACCTCGATCTCGGTCATCGTCTCGTTGAGGGTGTCCCACAGCGGCACGTAGTCCTCGCCGCCGCGCTTCTCGGCGACGTTGTAGACCTCGGCCTGGGCGGCGTTGACGATGTCCTCGACGTCACCACCGCCCTGGGCGTAGCCCATCTGGGCGATCCGGGTGCCGGCCTCGACCAGTCGTCGCAGCACCGCCCGCTCGGCGACGATCTCGCCGTAGTAGCCCGCGTTCGCCGCGGTCGGTACCGACTGGATGAGGTCGTGCAGGTAGGCCTGGCCGCCGGCCCGCTGCAGGTCGCCGCGCTTGCTCAGCTCGTCGGCGACGGTGATCGCGTCGGCCGGCTCGCCGCGGCTGTAGAGGTCGATGATCGCGTCGAAGATCAGCTCGTGCGCCGGCCGGTAGAAGTCGACACCCTTGACCGTCTCGCCGACGTCGGCGATGGCGTCCTTGCTGAGCAGCATCCCGCCGAGCACGGACTGCTCGGCCCCGACGTCCTGCGGCGGCATCCGGTCCTTGTAGCCGCCACCCGCTGAGGGTGCTCCGTAGGACGCCTCGAGCTCGCTCGTCGACACGCTCGCTACCCCTCCTGCCTCGCCGCCGGACCACCGTCACCACCGACGCCCCAGGCCAGACCCCTGTTGGAGATCCCTCGGCAGCGCGGTCCTCGTGGGCCCGCGGGAGCGGCGGAGGAGCAACTGTCGCACCCGGCACCGACAACGCCCAAGAGCGCCTGTGGAGGGGGCTGTGGACCACCTGTGGACGACGCGCCATGCGGATGTGCACATGCGGTGGACAACTCTGTGGAGCATGACGAAGGGTGACCGGCGACACGCCTCCTGACCTGCGGCGACGTCATGCACGGCGTGTGGAGAGCAGAAAGTCGCCGAGCGGCGCCGTCCACAAGCGCAACCCGGTGCCGAACCCCTACAGGCCAGTCACGAGCCCCGGCACGGCAGGGTCGACAGCTCCTCGGCCGTCGTCGGCGGCGCCGGTCTCAGCCGGTCTGGGCGTAGCGTTTGCGCGCCCGCTCCCGCGCCTTCTCCGCCTCCACCTCGCGGTCCTTCGGCGGCGCCGCGGTGGTCAGCTGGTCCAGCAGCCGCTGCGTGCTCGCCGCCACCTCCTCGACGGCGGCGTCGAAAGCCTCCTGGTTGGCCTGCGACGGCTTGCTCGACCCGCTGACCTTGCGCACGTACTGCAGCGCGGCGGCACGCACCTCGTCGCTGGTCGCGGGGGGCTCGAAGTTGTGGAGCTGGCGGATGTTGCGGCACATGCCCTCCAGTGTCCTCCCCAGCACCGACGGCGCCACCCGACCGGCCGCGCCGGGGCCTCTGCACGAGCGGCGACGACCGGTGCGCACCGTCCACGTCACGGTCTCCCCCTTCAGCGCTGTCGCACCCCCGTGACAGTGTGGAGACATGGCACGCATCGCAGTCTTCGGAGGCCACGGCAAGGTGGCTATGCTCGCTCACCCGCTGCTCGTCGGCGACGGTCACCAGGTGAGCGCGATCATCCGCAACCCGGACCACGCCGACGAGGTGCTCGCGACCGGCGCGGAGCCGGTGGTCGCCGACGTCGAGCAGCTGAGCACCGAGGAGCTCACCGAGCTGCTCACCGGCTACGACGCCGTCGTCTGGTCCGCCGGCGCCGGCGGCGGCAGCCCGGAGCGCACCCGGGCGGTCGACCAGGACGCCGCGATCCGCTCGATGGACGCGGCGAAGGGGGCCGGCGCCGACCGTTACGTCATGGTCAGCTACCTCGGCGCCGGGCCCGACCACGGCGTGCCGGAGGACAACCCCTTCTGGCACTACGCCGAGGCCAAGGCGGCCGCGGACAGCCACCTCAAGGGCTCCGACCTCACCTGGACCATCCTCGGCCCGAGCAGCCTCACCCTCGAGGAGCCGACCGGCCGGATCAGCGTCACCGACCAGGCCGGCGAGGTCTCCCGCGGCAACGTCGCCGAGGTCATCCGCACCGTGCTGGCCGGCGACGGGGTCGCCGCGCACCGGTTCGTCGAGTTCGTCGACGGGGACACCCCGATCGCGGAGGTCTTCACCGCCTGAGGCTCACGCGACGTCGGCCTGCCAGATGTCCGGCCCGAAGACCTCGTACTGGATGTCGGCCGGGGCGACCCCGCGGGCGAGCAGCTGCTCGCGCACGTGCTGCATGAAGGGCATCGGTCCGCACAGGTAGTAGAGCGCGTCCTCCGGCAGGTCGACGTGCGCGAGATCGAGGTAGCCGGGGTGCACCCGCGCGGCCGGATCGGAGGCCTCGGCCGGCGGCTCCTCGTACCAGTAGTGCAGCTGGGCCGAGGGCAGCACCTGCACGTCGTGCTCGATCTGCCAGCGCAGCGGCACGCTGGCCGGCGTCGAGTCGGCGTGCAGCATGACGAAGGGCAGCGTCGAACCGGCCCGGGCCAGATGGGAGAGCATCCCGGCCATCGGCGTGATCCCCACCCCGGCGGAGGCGAAGACGACCGGACGTCCGCCGTCGTCGAGCACGATCGCCCCGTAGGGCGAGGAGAGCGTCAGCTCCTGCCCCTCGACGAGATCGTCGCAGAGCAGGTTGGAGACCTCGCCGTCCGGTGCGTCCTGGCCGTGCACCCGCTTGACCGTGATCTGCCGGTGCTCGCCGTCGTCCGCGGCGGTGAGGCTGTACTGCCGCGGCTGGTGGGTCCCGTCGGGCATGGCCACCTGGGCGCTGACGTACTGGCCGGGCAGCGAGGCGCGGACCAGCCGGTGGTCGGCCCGGCGCAGCACGAAGGTGACCACCTCGGCGCTCTCCTCGATCCGCCGCTGCACCGTCCAGGGTCGCCAGACCGTCTCCGGGGAGGCGCCACGGGCCGAGTAGAGCCCGCGCTCGATGTTGATCAGGGCGTTCGCCATCAACCAGTACACCTCGTCCCAGGCCGCCGCGACCTCCGCGGTGACCGCGTCGCCGAGGACGTCACCGATCGCCCACATGAGGTGCTCGTGCACGATCGGGTACTGGTCGGGCCGGATGCCCAGCGAGGCGTGCTTGTGCGCGATCCGCGCCATCATCGCCTCCGGGCTGCTGCCCGGGTGCTCCAGCAGGTACGTCGCGTAGGCGGCCACCGATCCGGCGAGGGCGACGGGCTGCTCCCCGGCGGCCTGGTTACCGCGGTTGAAGACCCCGTCCAGCAGCTCGGGACGGGCGGCGAACATGTGGCCGTAGAAGCGGCGGGCGATCTCGACGATGTGCTCGCCGACGACCGGCAGGGTCGCCTCGATGATCGGGCGGGACGTCTCGGACAGCACGGCAGGGCTCCTTCGCTCCGGGGATGGCTCAGCCACCGTACTATGCTCCGTAGTAGTCGCGGAGGGTCTCCGTCGGCCGAGGCCGGGTCGGCTCACCGTCGGGACTGGTCCTGGAGCGGGGCCTGGCGGCTGGTCCTGGAGGCTGGTCCTGGGGCGCTGGGTTTCATGGAGGCTGAGCCGGGGTGTGGGAAGAATCGAGTTGGTGCGGGCCTGTCCGCTCCCGCACCATGAGGAGGTGACCGCACCCTCCACCCAGGCGCCCCACCCCGGCGCCGACCCCGCGGGGTCCACCGACCCCCGCACCACGATCATCCTGCGCACGCTCACCGTCGCGGCCTTCGTCGTGATCCTCAACGAGACGATCATGAACAACGCGCTGCCGCGGCTGATGGCCCACTTCGAGGTGCCGGCGACCACCGCGCAGTGGCTGTCCACCTCCTTCATGCTCACCATGGCCGTGGTCATCCCGACCAGCGGCTGGCTGCTGCAGCGGCTCGGGGTGCGCGGCACCTTCGTGCTCGCGATGAGCCTCTTCACCGCCGGCACCGCGCTGGCCTCGGCGGCGCCCACCTTCGAGGTGCTCATCGGCGCCCGGGTCGTGCAGGCCAGCGGCACCGCGGTGATGATCCCGCTGCTGATGACCACGCTGATGAACCTCGTCCCGGAGAACGACCGGGGCCGGGTCATGGGCAACGTCTCGCTGGTCATCGCCGTCGCCCCGGCGATGGGGCCGGCCGTCTCCGGGCTGCTGCTGCAGATCGGCAGCTGGCGGCTGATCTTCCTCGCCGTGCTGCCGATCGCCGCGATCGCGCTCGCCATCGGGATGCGCCTGCTGCCCCGGATCGAGGAGAGCGGTCGCACCCGCCTCGACCTGCTCAGCCTGCTGCTGTCGGCGGTCGGCTTCGGCGGTCTCATCTACGGGCTGTCCTCGCTGGGCGGCGGCCACGGCAGCGCCGACGAGCCCGCCCCCGAGCCGGTCGTCGACCCGCCGGTGGCCATCGCCGTGTCGGTGCTGGCGCTGGCCCTCTTCGCCTGGCGGCAGATCCGGCTGCAGCGCGGCGCCGACCCGCTGCTCGACCTGCGGGCCTTCACCTACGGCGGGTACACGGCCGCCTTCGGCACGATGTGCCTGAGCTTCATGGCCTTCCTCGCGACGATCATCCTGCTGCCGATCCACCTGCAGCAGGTGCTCAGCCTGAGCACCCTGACCACCGGGCTGCTGCTCATCCCCGGCGGCCTCGCGATGGGTCTGCTCGGCCCGACCGTCGGTCGCGCCTACGACCGGTACGGGGCGCCCCGGCTGGTGCTGCCGGGCACGGTCGCGATGACCCTCATGCTCGGCCTGCTCGCGCTGCTGGCACCGGTGGCCGACGCGTGGCTGATCCTCGTGCTGCACGTCTGCCTGTCGCTGGCGCTGGCGATGACCTTCACCCCGCTCTTCACCGCCGGGCTGGGGTCGCTGCCGAGCCACCTCTACTCGCACGGATCGGCCATCCTCGGCTCGCTGCAGCAGGTCGCCGGGGCCGCCGGGACCGCGCTGTCCATCGCCGTGATGTCGCTCGTCGCCGGATCCCTGGTCGACAGTGGCGAACCCGGCCCTGACGAGCTGGCCGTCGGGATGCGCGCGAGCTTCGGGGTGCTCGCGGCGGTCGGGCTGCTCGCGATCGCCTGCGCCACCCGGGTGCGCACCCCGCCGCCGGGCACCGAGCGCTCCGACGCACCCACCCACTGAGCCGGGGCGCGTCCCCTTCCCCTCTGCTGCGCAACTGCCCGGGCAGTTGCGCAAGGGGGGCGAAGTTTGCCCGGGCAGTTGCGCAAGGGGGTGCAGAGCTCACCCGGGCGAACGCGTCCCACGTCGCCGGTGGAGGTGACCGCACGCGCCCCAGCGCGTCGACATACCTCCACCCGCCGGGCACCCATCCCCGGTGGAGGTGATCGCACGCGCCCCAGCGCGCCGGGATACCTCCACCCGCCAGGCACCCCTTCCGCGACGGAGGCGACCGCTCGCAACTGCCCGGGCAGTTGCGCGGGGGTGACATTTGCCCGGGCAGTTGCGCGCAGGAGGTCCGGAGTGTGCCCGGGCAGTTGCGCAGGGGGAGTGTAGTTTCCCGGGCAGCTGCGCAGAGGGCGTGGGGGACCGACTTGACCGGGCCGGACAGAATGCCGGTGTGAAGCCCAACGAGCTCGAGAAGCAGACGACCGCGATCATCCTCGTCGCCGGTCCCGACGCCATCGGGCGGCTGGTCGACTCGGTCAGCCGCCGCTACTCGGCGGAGTACACCGTGCGCTCCTTCGGCACCAAGGCCTCGGCCCTGGTCGGCATGGCCGACATCATCGGCGGCGGCGGCGACATCGCGCTCATCGGCGCCGACCCCGACCTGCCCGACGGGCACGGCCTGGACCTGCTCGCCAAGGCGCACCGGCTCGTGCCCACCGCCCGCCGGGTGCTCATGCTCTCCGACTGGGCCAACCAGTTCGACGACCGGATCCGCAACGCCTCCTCCGACGGCCAGCTCGACGCCTACCTCGGCGTGCCGCGCGGCACCCGCGACGAGGAGTTCCACGCGGCCGTCTCCGAGATCCTCTCCGAGTGGGCCTGGACCTCCCAGGCGGTCACCGTCGACGGCCTGCAGATCGTCAGCAACGTCGACACCCCCGAGCTCGCCCGGATCATCGACGTGCTGCAGCGGATGGGCATGCCCTACCGCCGCTACATGCAGGACTCCGAGGTCGGCGAGGAGATCATCGAGCAGACCGGCACCGACGACCCGCGCTTCCCGCTCTTCCGCACCTTCCTCGGCGACGTGCTGCAGGACCCGAGCATCGCCGACATCGGCGCCCTGATGTACGGCCGGATCGAGCACCTCGACGCCGACCACGTCGCCGACCTGCTCATCGTCGGTGCCGGCCCGGCCGGGCTCGCCGCCGCGGTCTACGGCGCCTCCGAGGGACTGGGCACCGTCGTCGTGGAGAGCGAGGCGATCGGCGGCCAGGCCGGCACCAGCTCGATGATCCGCAACTACCTCGGCTTCCCGCGCGGGGTCACCGGGATGCGGCTGGCCCAGCGCGCCCGCATCCAGGCCACCCGCTTCGGCACCCGGTTCTTCGCCGGCACCGCCGCCTGCGACCTCGTCCCGGGCCACGACGGCGCCCCGCACACCGTGCGGATGGAGGACGGCGCCGTGCTGCGCGCCCGCTCGGTCGTCGTCGCCACCGGCGCCCAGTACCGCCGCCTCATGGTCGACCCGATCGAGGAGAGGGTCGGCGCCGGCGTCCACTACGGCGCCGCCACCAGCGTCGCCCGGGAGACCTCCGGCCGCGACGTCTACGTCGTCGGCGGCGGCAACTCGGCCGGGCAGGCGGCGATCCACCTGGCCCGCTTCGCCCGGACGGTCACCATCGTCATCCGCCGCCCCGACCTCACCTCGACGATGTCGGAGTACCTCATCCGGGAGATCAACGGCACCGGCAACATCACCGTGCGCCCCGGCACCGAGGTCGTCGACGGCTGCGGCGAGGGCCGGCTCGAGGGGATCACGCTGCGCGACCGGGAGAGCGGCGCCGTCGAGGAGGTGGACTGCTCGGCGCTGATGCTGCTGCTCGGCGCCGACCCGTGCACCGACTGGCTCACCGACAGCATCTGCATCGCCGACGACGGCTTCGTCCTCACCGGCCGCGAGGTGCCCCAGGAGAAGTGGGTGGACGGCCTGCCGCCGGAGTCCCTGGCCACGAACATCCCGGGCATCTTCGCCGTCGGCGACATCCGCAAGGGCTCGATGAAGCGGGTCGCCGCCGCCACCGGCGAGGGCGCCGCGGTCGTCCCGCTCGTGCACGCCCACCTCGGTGCCTGACCCGATGACCGGCAACGTCGACGCCGTGGACCCCGACGACCTCGTCTGGCACTACACCGACGGCCACGGGCTGATCTCGATCCTCTCCGGCCACGCGCTGTGGGCGACCTCGTCGGCCTTCCTCAACGACCGCCAGGAGATCGCCCTCGGCGGCGATCTCGTCGCCCGACGCATCCGCGAGCTCGCCGACGGCGACGACAGCGGCGTGCTGGCCCGGCTCGCCGCGAAGGTGACGACCTCGACCGAGCACGGGGAGGGTCCCGGCACGGCCGACTTCTACATCCTCTCGGCCAGCCGGCACCATGACTCGCTGGCGATGTGGCGGCTCTACGGCGGGGCGGCCGAGTCCTACGCCATCGGCCTCGACCCCGCTGCCCCGCTGGCGGTGCTCGGCGACGCCGACCTCCCCGTCGGCCGCGAGAACGGCCTCTACCTGCACCACGAGCCGTGGCAGCCGGTGCGCTACCAGGAGGCCGAGCAGATCGCGCTCGTCGACGGGGTCGTCCAGGCCCTGCCCGGCATCCTCGAGCGGCTGGGGCCGGTCGCCCGCGACCAGGCGTTCGACCCCCAGCAGCCTCCGTCGCCCGAGCTCGGCCACCAGATCGAGCGGCTCCTCGACGACATCCAGGAGATGCTCTTCCTCATCAAGCACCCGGGGTTCGTGGACGAGCGGGAGTCGCGCTACGGGGTCGTCCTGGTCACCGGGGGCCGCGAGCGCCCCAGCATCCCGGAGATCGAGGCCCGGCTCCTCTCCTACCGCCCCACGGCCTACGGGATCGCGCCCTTCGTCCGGCTCACCGGCGGCGACCCGGCGGGCGGGCCACGCGGGCAGGTGCGGCCCGACCCGTCGCCGCTGCCGGTCCGGGCGGTCGCCATCTCCCCGTCGCCGAACGGGCCGGAGTCGACCGCCTCGCTGCGACGGCTGCTCGTACGGCACGGCTACGACGTGCCGGTGCTGCGCTCGGGCATCCCCTTCCGCGGCTGACCCGCCTCAGGCCTTGGCGTCGCCGGTGACCTGCTCGACGAAGGCGATGACCGCCGCCTCCATCTGGGCCAGCCCCGGCTCCTCCAGCGGCAGGTGGCCGGCGCCCTCGAGGTGCTCCACGCTGACCGGGACCTTGGTGATCTGGTCCAGCACCGGCGTGCTCACCTCGTAGGGGGTCCACCGGTCCTCCGCGGGCTGGGTGAGCAGCACCGGGCAGGCGTCGAAGTCGGCCGGCTCCACCGCGGGCACATAGGTGATGTAGTCGGCGAGGAAGCGCAGGCTGACCCAGTTGCCGGCCGAGCTGCGGTCCTTGGCGAGCAGCCGCATCGCGTCCTTGTCGTTGACCAGCGCGCTCATCTTGCCGGCGAGCGACATCGGGTAGGGGATCGTGCCCAGCGGGGTGGGGCCGAGGAGCTTCATCGCCGGGCCGCCGACCCGGGAGGTGACGATGTCGTGAGCGGTGGCGTCGAAGACCGACTGCACCCGCTGGTCGAGGAAGGTCATCCCGACGATCCCGGCGATCGAGCCCTTCGGCGCGGCCGCGGCCACGTGGTAGGTGAGCATCCCGCCGGCGCTGAGCCCGTAGAGCACCACCGGGCGGCCGTCGTCCTCCTCGGCGAGCAGGTCGAGCACCAGCTGCACCCAGTCGTCGTAGGTCGGGGTGGCGCCCTCGGCGACGTCGGTCAGGCCGTAGCCGAGGTTGTCGACGGCGACGACGTCGTAGCCGGCCCGGGCCAGCGGCGCCCCGAGGATGAGGCTCATCTGCCGGCCGTTGGTGCCGACCCCGTGGTGCAGCAGCACCCGCACGGCGGCGTCCGGGTTGCGGTAGCGGTCCAGGTGGACCTCGTGCCCGCGCCAGCGCCAGCGCTCCTCGGTGGGCTCCTGCTCCGGCTCGGTCAGCCGAAGCCGCTCGGGCAGGAACTCCTGCAGGTCCCGCCAGGTCTGCTGGTCACGGTAGGTGCGCGGTGTCGTCGTCATGCCTCCACGCTCCCGCAGAACCCCACCTGACCCCATGGGCACGTGCCCACCGGCGCTCCCTCGCTCAGGCGCCGCGCACACCGCCGACGTGCGCCATCCGCGGGGACGACGCCCGGGACGCCCCGGTCACCGCTCCCCCGGCGACCAGGCGCTCTCGTGCCGCACCCCGGCCCGGTCCCCCCAGACGTCCCGGACCAGCGCCACGCACAGCGCCAGCAGGATCACCGTGAAGGGCACGGCCGCGACCACCGCGGCGTCCCGCAGGCTGCCCGGCCCGCCGGCCAGCAGCAGCACCGCGGCGAAGGCGGCCGCGAAGGACCACATCAGCCGCAGCGGCCGCGGCGGGCGCATCGACCCGCCGGAGGTCGCCGAGCCGAGCATGAAGGAGGCCGAGTCCGCCGAGGTGATGAAGAGCAGCGCCAGCACCGGCACGAGCAGACCCAGCGCCAGCCCGCTCAGCGGCAGGGTGCCCAGGACCTCCAGCGTGGCCACCGACTTGTACTCGGCCGCGACCTCGGCGACATCGGTGGCCCCGGTCCGCTCCCGCTGCAGCGCGGTCCCGCCGAGCACCGAGAACCACGCCACGGTGACCAGCCCGGGCACGCCGACCGCCCCGAGCACCAGGCCCCGGATCGTCCGCCCGTGCGAGATCCGGGCAAGGAACGTCCCGACGAAGGGCGCCCAGGCGATCCACCACGCCCAGAAGAAGTGGGTCCACTCCCGCTGCCACGCCTGGCCGGCCTCGCCCCCTTCGGTGCCCAGGCTCATCGGTACCAGATGCCGGACGTAGTCGGCGACCCCGGTACCGGCCGTGCCGAGGATCTCCCGGGTCGGTCCGAGCACGAGCACCAGGACGAGCAGCACCGCGCAGAGCGCGAGGTTGGCCAGGCTGAGCAGCCGGATCCCGCGGCCCAGCCCGGTCATCGCCGAGATCGTGCTCACCGTCATCAGCCCGACGATGATCGCCACCTTGGTCCCGTACGAGTCCGGCACCGCGTGGGTGTGCTCCAGCGCCGCGTTGAGCTCGCGGGTGCCCAGGCCGAGGCTGGTGGCGACGCCGAAGAGGATGGCGATCACCGAGAGGATGTCCACCACCGTGCCCAGCGGCCCGTCCGCGTGCCGACCGAGCAGCGGGCGCAGCGCGTCGCTGATGAGCACGGTCCGGCCCCGCCGGTAGCTGGCGTAGCCGACCGCGGCATAGAGCGCCCAGGCGTGGACGCCCCAGAAGAGGAACGACCAACGCATCCCGTCGCGGGCCGCGGCCTCGCTGCCCGGGGCCGCCTGCCCGGCCGGCGGCTCGACGGTGTGGATCAGCGGCTCGGCGGTCCCCCAGAAGAGGAAGCTCAGGCCCACCCCGGCGCTGAGCAGCATGGCCAGCCAGGAGAGCGCCCCGAACTCCGGCCGCGAGTCCGGCTCGCCGAGCCGGATCCGCCCCAGCGGGCTGATCGCCAGGCCGAGCACGACGAGCAGCACGACGAGCACGGTCAGCGGGTAGACCGGCCCGAGCCGCTCGACGACACCCTCCCGGATGCCCCCGACGGTGTCGGCGACCGTCTCCGGGGAGAGCACCCCGACGAGCACGAAGGTGAGCGAGAAGGTCACCGAGACCCAGAAGACCGCCCCGAGCCGCGGCCGGGCCGCCGACGGCTCGGGCGGGGCGCTGGTCATGCTCCGTCAGCCTAGCCAGCACCTGATCGGTTCTCGGCGGACGCACAGCCTCCCCGTGCGAGACTGAGCCGATGCCTACTCTCCTGCTCGGCCCCCTCGTGCGCAGCGTCGAGGCCACCTCGGCCGCGGTGTGGGTGGAGACCGACACCGCCTGCCAGGTGCGCGTCACCGCCGGCGACGTCGAGGCCGTCGCCCCCACCTTCGCCGTGCACGGCCACCACTACGCCCTCGTGATCGTCGACGGCCTGCCCACCGGCGAGGCCACGCCCTACCAGGTGCACCTCGACGAGACCGGCGTGTGGCCGCTGCCGGACTCCCCCTTCCCGCCGTCGGTGCTGGCGACGATGGACCCGGAGAAGCCGCTGCGGCTGGCCTTCGGCTCGTGCCGCACCAGCGTCCCGCACGACGCGGAGGGCAACGCCACCCACGGGGTGGACGCGCTGCGCGCCTACGCGCTGCGGATGGCCGGGCTGAGCCGCTCCGACCAGGACCCGGAGGGGCAGCAGGTGCGCTGGCCGGACATGGTGCTCTTCCTCGGCGACCAGGTCTACGCCGACGAGACCACCGAGCCGATGCGCGAGTTCATCGCCTCCCGACGGTCGCTGGACGAGCCGCCGTGGGACGAGCTGAAGGACTACGACGAGTACGCCCACCTCTACAAGATCGCCTGGTCCGACCCGGCGATCCGGTGGCTGCTCTCCACGCTGCCGAGCGCGATGATCTTCGACGACCACGACGTGCGCGACGACTGGAACACCTCGCTCACCTGGCGCCGGCAGATGGAGGCCACCTCGTGGTGGCACGAGCGGATCGTCTCCGGGCTGGCCTCCTACTGGGTCTACCAGCACCTGGGCAACCTCACCGCCGCCGCCCGCGCCGGGGATGCGCTGTGGCAGCGGATCCAGGCCCAGGACGGTGCCGGCGAGCTCGACCTCGGGCCGGAGCTGGACGCCTTCGCCGACCGGGTCAACGAGGACCCCACCGCCTACCGCTTCAGCTACGTGCGCGACTTCGGCACCGAGGCGCGGCTCGTCGTCGTCGACAGCCGGGCCGCGCGGGTGCTCGAGCCGGGACGGCGCTCGATCGTCGACGACGTCGAGATGGCCTGGCTGGACGAGCAGCTGACCGGCGGCTTCGACCACCTGCTCATCGGCACCTCGCTGCCCTTCCTGTTGGCCCGCGGGCTGCACCACCTGGAGGCCTTCAACGAGGCGCTCGCCTCCGGGGTGTGGGGCGAGCGCGCCGCCCGGGTCGGCGAGAAATTGCGGCAGGCCGTGGACATGGAGCACTGGGCCGCCTTCCAGGACGGCTTCGCCGAGGTCAGCGACATGGTCGTGTCGGTGGCCTCCGGGGAGCGCGGCCCCGCGCCGGCGACGGTCACCTTCCTCTCCGGGGACGTGCACCACAGCTACGTCTCGGAGGCCACCCACAGCCGACGGCGCCAGAAGGAGGGAGCCGCGCCGCTGCGCAGCCGGGTCATCCAGGCGGTCTGCTCCCCGATCCGCAACCCGCTGCCGCGGGCGGTGCGCTTCGGCACCGCCTTCCTCTCCTACGGGGTGGCCGGGCCGATCGGTCGCGCCGCCTCGCTGTCCACCCGGGTGCGCAACCCGGTGCTCGGCTGGGAGTACCTGCGCGGGCCGTGGTTCGACAACAACCTGGCCACCCTCGAGGTGCACGGCCGCGACCTGCGGATGTGGTGGGCCCGGGGAGTGGTGCACGACGGCCAGCACGACCGGCCGCGCCTGGAGCAGGTCGCCGACATCACCGTCCGCGAGCAGGCGTCCCAGCACTCCCGCACCGGTCGGGAGGACGAGACGGGCGAGTCCGGCCAGCCCGGTACGGCGCAGCGGCAGGGTGCCACCAGCGGCTGACCCCGCCCCACGCCCTTCCGGCCAGCGGCTGACCAGCGCGGACGGTGCGCCACGGGCGGCGAGCCGGTAGCCTGGGGTCCGCGATCCTCGACGTCGACCCTTGGTCTCCGAGGCTCGCTCCCCTGGCACCCTGAGGAAGGCACCCGCGCATGGCGACGTCCCGTCACGCGTGGGTCGACGTCGCCAAGGCGATGTCGATCATCCTCGTCGTCGCCCACCACGGGCGCGGCGCGATGGCCACCATCGGTGTCGACGACCCGGCGGTGGACGCGACCGTGCGCTTCTTCACCGAGCTGCGGATGCCGCTCTTCTTCACCGCCTCCGGGCTCTTCGCGGCCAGCTGGGTGCGGCGCAGCTGGGGCGAGCTGGTCCAGGGCAAGCTGGCCCTGCTCATCTGGGTCTTCCTGCTGTGGCAGCCGGTGGTCATCGCCTACCAGGCGGCCAACATGCTGTGGATGGCGCAGCCGCCGCGCACCCCGGACGAGGGCCTGCTCTGGACGCTGATCACCGCGCCGCTGAAGCCGCGCGGCGAGGTGTGGTTCCTCTGGGCGCTGGTCTGGTACTTCGTGCTCGCCCGGGCCACCGCGCGGTGGCCGCGCGGGCTGGTGCTCGGGGCCGCCGCCGCGGTCTCGGTGGCCTGGGCGCTGATCTACCCGAACCTCCCGCTCGGGGTGCCGACGATGCTCGGCGTGTGGTCGGGGCTGCCGAAGTTCATCGTCTTCTTCGCCGCCGGCCTGGTGCTCTCGCCGCGGATCCTGACGTTCTTCGGGGGGCTGCGGCCGTTGCCGGCGCTCGCGCTGACGCTGCCCTGGGTGGCCGCGGTGCTGCTCCAGCGCAACCACGGCGGCGGCGAGGCGACGGCCCACCTGCTCATCGGGGTGCTCGGCGTCGTCGCCGGCTTCGCCATCGCCACCAGGCTGGCGTCGGTGGCCGGCCTCGCCCGGCTCGGCCAGCTCACCCTGCCGGTCTACGTCGCGCACACCGCGATGCTCACCGCCCTCGGGGTGCTCATCGCGAACACCCCGCTGCTCGGCCCGGCCCAGGCCAACCCCGCGATCACCATGCTGCTCGTCGTGCCGACCGCGATCCTGCTGTCGCTGCAGCTGCACACCTGGGCGACGTCCCGCCCGGTCGCGCGCTACGCCTACCTGCCTCCGCCGTGGTTCCTCGGCGCCGGGCGCTACGGCCGGGCAACGCGCACGCCAGCCTCCTCGTCGGGCGCGACCCAGCAGCTGACAGCAGCTCCGGCACGGCCCGAGTCCGATCCTCGCTGAGCGACGAGGCGCCGCTGCTGACGACCGTCCCGGCCGGGTCGCGGCGAGGCGGCACCAGGGGTCCGCAGCGGGACCCTTCCTCGGTGACGGCAGCACCTCCGTCACCGACCGCGCGGGTAGCATGGCCGTGCAGCGATCACTTGGGCCAGGAGGTGGGCGATGGACGCCATCCCTGGCCCCCACCGTTCCGCAGGCGGCCTGCTGCCGGTCGGCCGCGAGCGGTCGGACGCTGCGGCGAACAGGGCCAGGATCCTCGCGTCGGCAGCCGTGCTCAGTGACCAGCGTGGCCTCGCCAACCTCCGGATGGACGAGGTCGCCGAGCATGCCGGGGTCGGTGTCGGCACCATCTATCGTCGTTTCGGCGACCGCTCCGGACTCATCCTGGCCCTGGTCGATCACAGCGAGGTGGAGTTCCAGCAGGCCTTCCTCTTCGGTCCACCCCCGCTGGGACCTGGCGCCGATCCCCTGGCCCGGATCCGAGCCTTCGTCCGGGCATTCGTCGATCGCGTGGTCCTGCGCGGGGAGGCCCTGCTCGTCGCCGAGACCTCCGCGCCCTTCGGTCGGTTCAGCCGCGCGTACGGGCTGCATCACACGCATCTGGCATCGCAGATCGCCGCCGCTGATCCCGAGGCCGACGCGGCATGGCTCGCGGACGCGGTGCTCGCGGCCATGTCGGCGGAGCTGGTTCAGTACCAGCTGGACGAACGACGGTGGACGGCGGAACGTATCGTCGACGGCGTCCTGACGCTCGTGGCTGCCTCGGTGCGGACCACCTCGTGACGCGTTGACGAGACGGTCCGTCCTTCTCTGAGATCACGCATTGCGCCGCGGACCGGACGGTCACCTCACCATCACCGGAGCCAGCAGAGCCGCCTTCTCGACCACCCGACGGCCCTGGAACCGGGCGGCGGCCAGCGCGGCCTCGTCCGGTCGGCCGGTCGCACTGCTCCCGTACGGATTTCCTCCCGCGGGGAAGATGCAGTCATCGGTGTACCCGGGAGGTACGAGGATGCATCCCCAGTGGATGAAGACGTTGTAGAGCCCGAGCAGGGTCGACTCCTGGCCACCGTGCTGCTCCGCCGTGCTGACGAACCCTGACGCCACCTTGTCCGCGAGCCGACCCTCCTCCCAGATCCCACCAGTGGTGTCGATGAACTGCTTCAGCTGGCTCGCCATGACGCCGAACCGGGTCGGCGTCCCGAAGATCAGCGCGTCGGCCCACACGAGATCCTCGTGGCTCACCTCGGCGACGTCCTGGGTCGCCTGCGCATGGGCTGCCCATTCCGGGTTGGATGCGATGGCGGCCGGAGGCGCGAGCTCGGGGACTCGCCGGAGCCGCACCTCTGCTCCCGCCTCCTCCGCCCCGTCACGGATCGCTTGCGCCATCGCGTGCACGTTCCCGGTCGCGCTGTAGTAGACGATCGTCAGTCGAGCTGTCATGTCTCGGTCTCCTTGCGTCTCGGTCTGCCGATGATCGGCGCCACTATTGAAGCAAAGCGGAGTATGTTCCGCAACGGCCCGCTCCTGCGAAACACATGCAGCTGCATGTAAAGATGCCACGTGAGCGCCCTGCTCTCGATGAGCGAGCCCCTACTATTCGGAATATGTTCCGCGCAGGGCACCGCACCTCTGGTCGTCGGACCGCGACACCCAGGACCCGGCCATGAGCCCGGGGCCCGACCCGCTGGACCGGCCGGGGACGACCGGCACCCGACATGACGGTCCGATCGTCGCCCGCTTCGGGCCGGGCGACGGGGACCGCACGCCCGAGGCTGGCCGGTACCGGCTCGTCGTGGCACGGGCCTGCCCGTGGTCGCACCGGGCCGTGATCGCCCGTCGACTTCTCGGGCTCGAGAGCGCGATCTCGATGGCGGTCGTGCATCCCCTGCACGACGACGAGGTCGGCTGGAACTTCGGCCTCTACCCGGGTGGTCGTGATCCGGTGCTCGGGGTCAGCACCTTGCGTGAGGCGTACCAGGCGGCGCGACCCGGCTACTCGGGGGGCATCTCGGTGCCTGCGCTCGTGGACACGACCGACGGAACCGTCGTGACCAACGACCACCCGAGCCTGACCCTGGAGCTCAGCAGCAGCTGGCGACCGCTGCACCGCCCCCGTGCACCCGAGCTGCTGCCTACCGGTCGCGGGCACGAGATAGACGAGCTGCACGCCCTCATCGAACTCGTCGCCATCGCCCCGTACCGCGCTGGCTTCGCCGACGGGCAGAGAGAGCACGACGAGGCGGTCGCGCAGCTCTTCGCCGGCCTCGACACCGTGGAGGGCCGGCTCAGCCGACAGCGCTTCCTGCTCGGCGGGAGCCTCAGCGAGCCGGACCTCCGGCTGTGGCCGGTGCTGGTGCGCCTCGACCCCGTCTACCGACCCCTGTTCCGCTGCAGCTGGAAGGACCTCTCGCACGCCTACCCCGCGCTCTGGGGCTACGCCCGCGACCTCCTCCACCTCCCCGGTTTCGGGGACACCCTCGACCTGCGGGCGACCATGGAGCACTACTTCGGCCAGCTGCGGGCGCTCAACCCGAGCGGCGTCGTCCCACGGACCCCCGACCCGGGACCGTGGCTCGCGCCGCACGGCCGGGAGGCGCTCGGTGGGCACCCCTTCGGCGACGGTGAGCCGCCACCACCACCCGAGGCGCAGGAGCGGGTCACCAGCCCGTGGGTGCCGGACGGCCGGGAGACACAGCGATGAGCCTGGGACTCTCCCGGTCGATCCGCGGGTCGCGGGTGCTCGCCACCGTGCACCGGACGGCGAGGGTGGCCGATCCGCTCCGGGCAGGTCACCCGAGGCCGCCGTCCTTGCTCGCTCCCCTCGGCCCGAGCATCCGTTGACCCCGCAGCAGCCGAAGCGCTTCAATCTCCTGATGTCCCGCTCCCGCCTCGCCGAGGATGCCGCCCGAGCCGGCACCTCCTCTGCGGCGGTGACCCCGTTGCCGGCGCGAGCAGGGCGCGGCACCCAGGGGCACGAGCTGCTCTGGGGCGGCCTCGTCATGGGCGGCGTCATCAACCTCGCGACCTACCCGGTGCCGGTCGAGAACGGAGCCGTCCGTGTCGAGCACGACTGAGCTGCACCGCGGCCCGCGCGTCGTCGTCGTCGGTGGCGGCGAGTGCGGCGCCCGGGTCGCGCACGAGCTGGCGACCGGCGGGTGGCCAGGGTCGATCGTGCTGCTCGGCGAGGAGGACCGGCCGACGTACGAGCGGCCGCCGCTGTCGAAGGCCATGCTCGTGGACCCTGACCCGCAGCCGGTCGAGCCCTACCGCGACGGGCGGCTGGACCTGCCCGGGCTGACCGTGCGGCCCGGGGTGCAGGTGACCGCGGTGGACACGGCCGCTGGGACCGTGACCCTCGCCGACGGCGAGACCGTCGGCTACGACCGACTGGTGCTGGCCACCGGGGCGCGTCCGCGTCGGCTGGCGGACCTGCCCACCGAGGTGCCGGTGCTGCGCACCCTCGACGACGCCACCGCGCTGCGCGAAGCGCTGGAGGCGGCCCGAGGCACGGGCGGACGGCTGCTCGTCATCGGGGCCGGGCTGATCGGTCTCGAGGTGGCCGCCAGCGCGCGGACCCTGGGGGTCGAGGTCACCGTCGTCGAGGCCGCGGAGCGGGCGCTCTCCCGGGCGGTCCCCGAACCGGTCGCCGAGACGGTGCTGGCCCGCCACCGCGCCGAAGGGGTGGACCTGCGCCTGGCCACGACGGTCAGCTCGCTGGAGCGCTCCGGAGGTCGCTGGCGGGCTGCCCTGTCCGCCGGGACCGAGGTGGCGGCCGACGTCGTGGTGCAGGCGGTCGGCGCCCTCCCGGAGACCACGCTCGCCGAGCAGGCCGGGCTGGAGGTCGACGACGGCATCGTCGTGGACGCGCAGCTGCGCACCAGCGCCCCCGGGGTCTGGGCGGCCGGGGACTGCTGCCGGGCCACGGTGCCGGTGGCCGGGCGAGCGGTGCGGCTGGAGTCGTGGCGGATGGCCCACGACCAGGCGGTCGCCGTGGCGGCGTCGCTGCTGGCCGGTCTGCTCGCGGCCGGCGCCTCGACGGGCACGGACGCCTCGGCGGGCACCGGTGGCTCGCCGGGCGCGGACGGCACGGCGGGAGGCGGTGCGGAGCCGGCCGGTCTGCAGGCGGTGCCGTGGTTCTGGTCCGACCAGTACGACCTGACCCTGCAGGTCTCCGGTCTCGCCGACCTCGCCGAGCGCTGGGTGACCCGGCCCCGCCCGGACGGCACCGAGGTGCTGCTGGGTCTCGCGTCCGACGGTCGGCTGGTGTGCGCCGCAGGAGTCGGCCGGGCCCAGGTCGCCAAGGACGTGCGGATGGCCGAACGACTCATCGCCGCCGGCGCCCACCCGGACCCCGACGCCCTGGCCGACCCCGCCCTCCCCCTTCGCTCCCTCCTGACCTGACCGCCCCACCCACCTCCCCTTTATCGGGTAACCCGATAAAGGCTCCGTCCCTGGAGAAGGCTTCCCCAAGGAACGAGAGGTTCTCCGCACCCCCGACGCACCGCTCGCGAGATCCCCCGTCGCCCAGGTCTCCCCAGGCCGCTCCGCTCGTGCCAGGCTGGTCCGCGACAGCACCCGTCACCGCCGACGAAGGATGGCCCATGCCGACGATCCCGCCCATCGACATCGAGACCCACGGGCACGCCGGGCTGCTGCTCGGGTCGATGTGGGAGCCGCCGACCGCGCCGACCTGGATGGCCGTGCTCGTGCACGGCTACGGCGAGCACATCGGCCGCTACCAGTGGGTGGCCGACCGGCTCACCCACGACGGCGCGGTGGTCTACGGGCACGACCACGTCGGGCACGGGCGCAGCGTCGGCGAGCGGGTGATCGTCGAGGACTTCGAGCTGCTCGTCGACGACCTCGACCTGCTGGTCCGCCGCGCGCACGAGGAGCACCCGGACCTGCCGCTGGTGCTCGTCGGGCACTCGATGGGCGGGCTGATCGCCGCGCGCTACACCCAGCGGCACCCGGACCTGCTCACCGCGACCGTGCTCTCCGGTCCGGTGCTGGGCCGATGGCCGCAGATCACCGACCTGCTGCAGCACGAGGAGATCCCCGACGTGCCGATCTCGCCGAGCTCGCTGAGCCGCGACGAGGACGTCGGCGAGGCCTACGCCCGGGACGAGCTCGTCTGGCACGGACCGCTGCAGCGTCCCACGATCGAGGCCTTCGCCGCCGAGCTGACGACGGTCAACGAGGGCGGACGGCTGACCGTGCCGACGCTGTGGATGCACGGCGAGGACGACCGGCTCGTGCCGATCGACGGCTCTCGCTACGGCTGGGAGCAGATCGCCGCCAGCGACGGACGCGCGATCAGCTATCCCGAGGCCCGGCACGAGATCTTCCACGAGACCAACCGGGACGAGGTGCTCGACGACCTGCTCGCCTTCGTCCACGAGCACGTGTAGACCGGAAGCGTCCGGGACGCCGATCCGGCCGGCCTCTCGGGCGAGCCACACACCCCGTGGACAGTCGGTCCGAGGATCACGCGTTCACGTGATGCGGACCGCTCGGGGGCGAGCACTTGCTGAGCCGGTCAGCAGCGCTCGCTCGAGGAAGGCCGAACGATGCAGGGGTCTGTCAGAACGACCGCCGACGACGGCACCCACCCCGACCTCAGGTCCGTGCCATCGAGCATCCTCGTCGTCGGCGGGACGGGCATGCTCGCGCCTGCCGTGGCGGCCCTGTCTGGCACCGGCCGGACGGTTCTCCTGGCATCACGCCATGCGTCCCGCTCGCGAGTGGCCGACATCCGTGGTGTCGTCCCGGTCGACGCTGACTGGACCGATGCGACCACCTTCGCTCGGGCCGTCGGCGAGACGGCGCGCTCCAGCGAGCCGGTCGGGGCCGCGCTCGTATGGGTCCACCTGCCCCACCGCAACCCTGTCGTCCAGGCCCTCGGAGCGATCCTCCCCCCTGCTGCCTACATCGTGCGCCTGTGGGGCAGCGGCAGCGGACGGCCCCGAGAGGACGCCGCGGCAGCGCCACGCCCGGACGCTCGCGAGATGCGTGACGTCTTCCTCGGGAGCATGCCCGACGGCCACGGGCGACGATGGCTCACACATGACGAGATCTCCCGTGGCAGTCTCCGCGCCCTGACCGAGGACGCGCCGCAGCAGGTGATCGGAGAGCTGCCGTCATGACGCCGACGGTCATCCCCCACCGACCACAGCCCTGAAATGCCTGACCGTCGAAACCGATGCGTCTCGCGTGACCGCCTGGATGGCACAGATCAGCGGGCGCCCGGCCAGCTCACCTGCCGAGGTTCTGGGCCCGCGGAAGAGGCTGTGCCTCCACTCGCCGAAGGAGAAGTAGGCGACCGGTCACGACAGCACCGGTCCTGCCTCGTCCGCGCCCCGACGCAGCTCGTGCTGCAGCGCGGCGAGCTCCTGACCGCCGGCCATCTGCGCGGTCAGCTCCTCGAGGGTGATCTCCTCGCGGGCCGCGTCCAGGGTGACCCGGCCGAGGGTGAGCACGACGAAGTGGCTCCCGACGAGGTAGGCGTGGTGCGGGTTGTGGGTGATGAGCACGACCCCGAGCCCGGCGTCCCGGGCGCGGGCGATGTAGCGCAGCACCACCCCGGACTGGCGCACGCCGAGGGCGGCGGTCGGCTCGTCGAGGATGATCACCGAGGCACCGAAGTAGATCGCCCGGGCGATCGCCACGCACTGCTTCTGCCCCCCGGACAGGCCGCCCACCGGACGGTCCAGGTCGCCCACCTCGATGCCCATCGAGCGCAGCTCCTCCTCCGCGATCCGGCGCATCGCGGCCCGGTCGAGGAAGGGGCCGCGGCGCAGCTCGTGACCCATGAAGAAGTTGCGCCAGACCGACATCAGCGGGGCCAGCGCGAGGTCCTGGTGGACCGTGGCGATCCCGAGCGCCTGCGCCGCCCGCGGCGAGCCGAGCCGCCGCTCCTGGCCGTGCACCTCGAGGGTGCCGGCGCTGTGCTCGTGCAGCCCGGCCATGATCTTGATCAGGGTGGACTTGCCGGCGCCGTTGTCACCGAGCACGCAGGTCACCTCGCCGGCCCGCACCTGCAGGTCCACCCCGCGCAGCGCGTGCACCGAGCCGTAGGACTTGCCGACGTCGCGCAGGTCGACGAGCACCTCGTGCTCCGCGTCGCCGTGCTGCACGTGATCCGCGCGGCCGTGCTCCGCGCCGCCGTGCTCCCCGACGCCCACCTCGTCGGCCGACGCCTCCTCGGCCACCGTGTCTTCCGGCCCGGCTCCCGCCGGGCCACCCGCCGCCGTGCTCATCGCGCCTCCGCCTTCCGCCGCACCCAGAGGTTGACCAGCGTCGCCAGCAGCAGCATCACGCCGAGGAAGGTGTAGAACCAGTCGACGTTCCACCCGGCGTAGCTGATCCCCATCTGGGTCATGCCGAAGACCAGCGCCCCCAGCGCCGCCCCGACCACCGAGCCGTAGCCGCCGGTGAGCAGGCAGCCGCCGACCACCGCGGCGATGATGTAGATGAACTCGTTGCCGACCCCTTCGCCGGACTGCATCACCTGGTACTCGAAGAGCAGGTGCATGCCCAGCACCCAGGCGCAGAAGCCGACGGCCATGAAGAGCCCGATCTTCACCGCGCGGACCGGCACCCCGACCGCCCGGGCTGCCTCGGCGTCACCACCGACCGCGAAGATCCAGTTGCCCACCCGGGTCCGCTGCAGCACCACCGCGCCGAGCACGACGAGCACCAGCCAGTAGACGACCAGCGCCTTGATCGTCACCGGCCCCAGCTCCACGGACCAGGCGAAGACCGCCCGGGCCGCGTCGTAGCCCTCCATGTCGCTGATCGTCGGGGTGGAGACCTCGCCGCCGACCAGCCGCGTCACCGCGAGGTTGGCGCCCTGCAGCACGAAGAAGGTGCTCAGCGTGACGAGGAAGCTGGGCAGTCCGGTGCGCACCAGCAACCACCCGTTGAAGGCACCGACGGCCAGCGAGAAGGCCAGCGCGATGAGCACCCCCACCCAGACCTCGAGGTTGAGGTGCCAGGCGGTCAGCGCCGCGGTGATCCCGGAGGCGGTCGCCGCCACCCCGGTGGAGAGGTCGAACTCGCCGCCGACCATGAGCAGCGAGACCCCCACGGCCATGATCCCGATGGAGGCGGCGGCGTAGAGGATGGTGCCGAGGTTCGCCAGGTCACGGAAGCTCGGGGCGACGACGAGGAAGAGGGCGGCCACGGCCAGCGCACCGACGAGCGCCCCGGCCTCCGGGCGCGAGAAGAGCAGCCCGGCCCGGCCGCGCTCGGTGACCCGGTCGTCGACGTCGCCGGCCCCGGCCGCACCGTCACCGGACGTGGCGCCGGCGGCTCCGACCGGCCGCTCGACCTGCTCGCTGCTGGCCATCCGGCTCACTCCTGACGCAGCGCGGCCACGTCGTCGGCATCGACGAAGGCCGGCCCGGTGTAGGAGGGTTCGCCGCCGCCGAGGGTGGCGCCGCGGTTGACCTCGAGCCACAGCGCGTCCACCGCCTGGTAGCCCTGGACGTAGGGCTGCTGGTCCACGGCCCAGGCGATCTCGCCGTCCTCGATCGCGGTGAGCGCCTCGTCGTTGACGTCGAAGGTGGCCACCTCCGCCTCGCTGCCGGCCTCCTCGACCGCGCTCAGGGCGATCATGGCGAAGGGCGCCCCCAGGGTCACCACGTGGGTGATCTGCTCGTCCTCCTGCAGCCGGGCGGTGATCGTCGAGCGCACGTTGGCGGTGTCGGTCCCGGTGACGTAGACCTTCTCGGAGTCGTCGAAGGTGCTGGCCAGGCCGGCGCACCGGGCCTCGTGGCCGACGTTGCCCTGCTCGTGGATGACGCACAGGGTGCGGCCGGCGTCGTCCTGCGTGAGCCGCTCCCCGGCGGCCTCGCCGGCCAGCTCGTCGTCCTGGCCGAAGAACGAGGCGATGTCCATCTCCTGCCAGTCCTCCATGCCGGCGTTCAGCGCCACCACCGGGATACCGGCCTCGCGGGCCGCCGCCACCGCGGAGCGCATCGCCTCCGGCTTGGCCAGGGTGACCGCGATCCCGTCGACCTCCTTGTCCACGGCCTGCTGCACGAGGTTGGCCTGCTCGGCCCCGTCCGGGTCGGCGGTGTACTCCAGGTCGACGTTGTCCTTGCGCGCGGCCTCCTCGGCCCCGGAGCGCACCTGGTCCCAGAAGGTGTCGCCCGGTCCGGCGTGGGTGACCATGGCGACGGTCATCTCCGGGGTGTCCACGGTGCCGGCGCCCTCGCCCCCTTCGGTCGCCTGCCGCCCTCCGGTGGCCGAGCACGCGGCCAGCCCCACGGCAGCCACCACACTGCCCACGACGAGCGGGACCCGGCGGGTTCGGGACATCATCGGCCTGCCTCTCCGGCGGTCACGCCGGTCGTGACCACCCGGTGCGACCGGCTCGCGGCCGGGCACCGGCCCCATCCTCCCGTGCCGCGGCCCGCATCCGGCGAGGTGGTCGGCCAACACGCCGGTGGCGGGTCACCAGGGCTTCTCGACCGTGTCCTGCCCGCCGTCGCCCTGGCGCTGGCGCCGCTCCTGCTCCGAGGTGCCCTGGCCCTGCTGGTTGCGCTCCTGGAGCTCCTCCTGCTGGGGGTCGGTCTCCTCCTCGCCCTCTCCCTGCTGGTCCTGCTCCTCGTCGCCGTCCTCGCCCTCGTCGCCGTCCTGACCGTCCTGGTCGTCCTCCTCCTCGCCCTGGCCGGTCTGCTCCTGGAGCTTCTCCTGCTCCTCGCGCTGCTGCCGCCCGGCCTCGCCGTCGTTGCCGTCGTCGCTGCCGTCGAGGCACCCCTCGGGGCCCTCCTCGATGAGGGTCAGCGCCTCCTGGGCCAGCCGCTGCTCGGTGTCGGTGTCGCCCTGCTCGGCGGCGACGTCGGCCTGGGCGGAGATGTTGAGCACGAGGTTGGTGCGCACCGTGCAGTCGTCCTGCTCGTTGCCGGTCCGCTCCAGCGCGGTCTCCAGCAGGCTGCGGCCACCGGCCAGGTCGCCGTTCATCGACCGTCCGGTGCCCTCGACGAAGGGGGCGCGCCAGCGCTCCACGAGGTTCATCACCCCGAGGCTCTCGCCGGCGTCGATGACCCCGGCGCCGTCGTCGCCCTGGTGGGCGTCCTGGGCCTGGCCCATCTGCACCGGCAGCAGCAGCAGCCGGACGGCGAGCACGACGAGCACGATCGCCGGGAGCACGCTCCACAGGGTCAGCCGCTGCCGACGCCGCAGCCGCGGCTCCTGCGGGTCCCACAGCCACCTCATGACCTCGCCGCCTTCCGCAGCCGTGCCGAGTCCCGGTTCATCAGCCACACGTCGAGCCCGAGCAGCAGGATCGCCAGCAGCGCGCAGGCCCAGGCGACCGAGGTGTGGTGCTCGACCTCGTCGCCGGCCTCCTCGACGACCTGCCCGGGATCGGCCTCGGCCATCGCCGGCCCGATGTCGCCGCCGTCGCGGTGGACGTAGGGCACCCCCAGCTGGTCGGCGACCTGCCCCAGGGCGTCCTCGTCGATGACGCTGATCCCGACGTCGCCGTTGGCATCCTTGACGTCCTCGCCGGCGGAACCGTCGAGCTCGGTCCGGGCCATCGGCCCGCCCTCGGCGGTGCCGTAGCCGAGCACCGCGCCACCGTCGACGAGGTCGCCGACGTCGAAGGGCGCCGGCTCCTGGTTGGCGGTCTGCTCGCCGTCGCCGAGGTAGAAGACCACCCGCGCCCGGTTGGGGAAGCGCTCCTGCGAGCGCTCCAGCGCGGTGCGCAGGGTGTCCTGCGCGGCGGTGATCGACGAGCCGCCGGAGTACATGCTGATCTCCGGGGAGAGCGTCTCCATCGAGGTCTGCACCGCGGTGGTGTCGGTCGTCAGCGGCATCGTCACCCGGGACTGCTGGTCGAAGGTGATCACCGAGAAGCGGGCACCGGCCATCTCCTCGACGATCTTGTCCACGTCCTCGCGGTAGCCGTCGATGCGCGGCAGGTCGCCCTGGTGGTCCCGGGCGTTGGCCGAGGTGGTGGTGTCGACGACGAACCACACGTTGACGTCGGTGGCCGCGGTCCGGCTGGAGCCGCCGTAGAGCGCCGGGCCGAGCAGACCGAGGCACACCGCCAGGGCGGCGACGCCGCGCAGCGCCCAGCGCAGCCGGCGGGCGGGGTCGACGACCAGCCGCCAGATCACCAGGGCGGCCAGCGCCACCGCGATGAGCACGGTCAGCGGCCAGGGGATCAGCGGGTCGAGGGTCATCGGCGCCACCACCAGAGCAGGGGCAGGTAGACCAGCAGACCCAGCGCGGCCAGGGCCATCGGGACCGCCGGCCGGTCGGTGCGGATGTAGACCGGGTTGCTGTCCGGCAGCCGGGCCGCCTCCAGCCGCTCGATCTCGGCGGTGACGTCGGTGATGGCGTTGGCATCCTGCAGCCCCCACGCCCGGCCGCCGGTCTGCTCGGTCGCCTCGGCCAGCGGCGGGTGGTAGCGGCTGACCGGGTTCGGGTTGAGCGCGTAGACCCGCACGTCGTGCTCCTGGGCGTACTCCACCGCCTGGTCCATCGTGTAGATCCCCGAGCCCTGCACCTCGTTGTCGGTGCCGAGCAGCACCGCCCGCGGCCGCTCGTCGTCGAGCCGGTCGAAGTTGCCCACGCACGAGGCGAGCCCGTCCGGGACCAGCGAGGAGGCGAGGATGCGCTGGTTGTACGTGCCGGAGAAGGGGTCGTACTCGCCGGAGGAGCCGAAGAGCGAGAAGCCGTCGGCGTACCCCTCGAGCTGCTCGGCGACGAGATCGTAGTCGTCGGTCATCGGGAAGGCGGTCACCGCCTGGTTGTTGAAGAGCACCAGGCCGATCCGCTCACCCTGGAAGCCGCGGACGATCTCGGCGAAGCTGTTGAGGATCTCCTCGTCGGTGGAGATCATCGAGCCGGAGACGTCCAGGCAGAGCATGATGTCGCGCTTGTTCTTCTCCGGGTCCAGGGTCTCCCCGGTGGCCGGGCGTCCCGCCGCGACCGCCAGCGGCAGCAGCACCACCGCGAGCACCCCGAGCAGCACGCCGAGCCGCAGGCGCTGGCGACCCAGCGCCTGCCGGTAGGCCGGCAGCCTGGTCAGCCGTCGGGTGTTGGCCACCAGCACCGGGTCCCTGCTGGACAGCCCGGAGCCGACCCGCCACCAGGCGAGCGCGGCGACGGCCAGCACGGCCAGCACCAGCAGCAGCGAGAGCACCCACCAGGTCAGCCCGAATCCGCTCTCCATCGGCTCACCACCCCCCGACCACGTCGCGGGCCGCGGACGCACCGGCGCCGATGCTCGGGCGCTCGCTCTCGTCCACGCCGAACTGACGCGGGTAGTACGACTCGATGACCTCGGCCAGCCGCGCCGGTCCCTTGCGGCGCAGGTCGGCGGCGGTCATCGTGTCCGCCTCCAGCCCGCTGACCTCGGCGACGAAGCCCCGCACGGTCCGGGACAGCTCGTGGTGGCCCCGGCGGGCCGGCATCTCCCCGGCGGCCACCGCCTTCTCGATCTCGTCGATCCGGCCCAGCGCCCGCTGCCGCAGCCGGGTCACGGCCTGCGGCGGCATCGGGGCGTCCAGCCCCTCCTCGGGCCGTCGGGTGAGGAACCAGACGACCACCGCCCAGATGAGCAGGGCGAGCAGCGCGAATCCGCCCAGCACCGGCCAGTAGACGGAGTAGGACTGCGGGGCGAGGTACCACGGCTCAGCGCCCACGACGCCTCCTCTCCAGCATCCGCACCAGGGTGGGCACGACCTCGTCGGTGTGCCCGACCCGGGCGGCGGAGACGTTGGTGCGCCGCAGCATCGCGTCCACGGCACGTCGTCGACCGGCCTCGACCTCGGCGAAGGCGCGGGCCAGGTCGGGGTCGGTCTGCAGCAGGTCCGGCATCGGGGTGCGCGAGGCGACGTCGCGGACCGTGGTCTCCGGCGGCAGGCTGAGCGGGTCGAGGTCGGCGATGTCGATCCACAGCACCTCGTGGCGCAGCCGCAGGGTGCGCAGGGTGTCCTCGACGGTCTCGGGGACCACCCCGTCGTCGGCGACGACGAGCACCACCTTGCGACCGCGCACGGTGCGCCCGACGTGGCGCAGCAGCTCGACGACGTCGCCGGAGGGAGAGCTCTCCTCGGACCGGGCGAGGATCTCCTGCAGCAGCAGCTCCAGGTGCCCCTCGGAGGAGCGCGAGCGGGTGCCGCGGATCTGGCCGGGGGCGCCGCTGACCAGGGAGACGTCGTCGCCGTGCCGCACGGCCAGCCAGCCGAGCACCCCGGCGGCGAGCACCGCGATGTCCCGCTTCGCCTCGCCGCCGGCCGCGGTGGCGGCCAGCTCGCGGCCGGCCGGCACGACGAGCACCAGCGAGAAGTGGCGCTCGGCGACGTAGCGCTTGATGAGCATCGAGCCGTGCCGGGCCGAGGCGCGCCAGTCGATGTCGCGCACGTCGTCGCCGGCGATGTACTCGCGCAGGTCGTCGAAGTCCATCGAACGGCCCTTGTGGATCGAGGCGTAGCCGCCGTCGAGCAGCGCCACCGAGCGTCGGCGGACGTGGATCGAGAGCTTGCCCTTGACCTTCTGCACCAGGGTCGTCATGTCGTGGCCGTCATGTCTGTGCGGTCGCTGCGGTGTCGTCGTGCCGTCGCTGCGGTGTCGTCGTGCCGGCTCGCCGGGGCGGGCGCGGGCACGATCAGGGGGTGCGCACCGAGCGGACGATGGCGTCGATGATCGTCTCGACCCGCACGTCGTCGGCGGTCGCCTCGTAGGTCAGCAGCACCCGGTGCCGCAGCACCCGGTGGGCCAGGTGGCGCACGTCCTCGGGGATGACGTGGTCGCGGGCCTGCAGCAGCGCGGCGGCGCGGGCGGCCTTGGCGAAGGCGATCGAGGCGCGCGGGCTGGCCCCGATGTCCACGTAGCGGGCCAGCTCCGGGGGCATCACCTCGCGCGGCCGGCGGGTGGCCGCCACGATGAAGGTGATGTAGTCCAGCACCGCCTTGTCGAGGTAGACCGAGCCGGCCAGCCGCTGCAGCTCCCGGGCGTCGGCGAGGTCGATCATCGCCTGCTCCGGCCGGTCGAAGACGCCGGCGTCGATCCGCCGGACGACCTCGGACTCCTCACCGGGGCTGGGGTAGTCGAGCAGGTCCTTGAGCATGAAGCGGTCGAGCTGGGCCTCGGGCAGCTGGTAGGTGCCCTCCTGCTCGATCGGGTTCTGGGTGGCCAGCACGAGGAAGGGCTCGGGCACCTTGAAGACCTGGCCGCCGATCGAGGTCTGCCGCTCCTGCATCGCCTCGAGCATCGCCGACTGGGTCTTGGCGCTGGAGCGGTTGATCTCGTCGAGCAGGACGAAGTTGGCGTGCACCGGGCCCAGCTGGGTGACGAAGCGGCCCTGGCTGGCGTCGTAGATCTGGGTGCCGACGATGTCGCTGGGCAGCAGGTCGGGGGTGCACTGGATCCGCTTGAAGGAGCCGCCGATGGAGGTGGCCAGGGCGTGCGCGGCGGTCGTCTTGGCCAGGCCGGGCACCGACTCCAGCAGCACGTGGCCGCCGGTGAGCAGGCCGATCAGGAGGGTCTCGCGCAGCCTCTTCTGGCCGACCACCTTCGCCTCGAAGCCTCGGTCGACCGCGGCCACGAGGTCCCGGGCACGGCGCAGCTGGCCCTCGTCGATGCGGTTGCCGGCGCGGGCCGGTGGAGCACTGGACACGTCGTCCCTCTCGGTCGTGGCGCACCCTGGTGGGTACCTCGGTGCGGATGCGTGGCCACTCTACGAGGCAGGGACCGATCCGGACACGGGGAGCGCTCCCCCTGGGGACCACCGGCCACCGCCCCTCCCGCGCCGCCCCCTCCCCTTGCGCAACTGCCCGGGCAAATCCCGCCCCTGTGCGCAACTGCCCGGGCAAATGTCGACCGGACCCCGCAACTGACCGGGCAAATCCCCATCCCCGTGCGCAACTGCCCGGGCAAATCCCGCCCCTGTGCGCAACTGCCCGGGCAAATGTCGACCGGACCCCGCAACTGACCGGGCAAATCCCCATCCCCGTGCGCAACTGCCCAGGCAAATGTCGGCCGGACCCCGCAACTGCCCGGGCAGTTGCGGGTGAGGGGTAGGGGGAAGGGGGAGAGGGGATGCCCCGGTCTGTACCCGGAGAACAGATCAGCATACCCCGAGGGGCAGCCTGACCTGCGCATCTGCTGCTCATGTTGTGTGCCTGAGCACAAGACCCCGATAATCCGTCCATGCTGCGCACCGCACGCCCCTGGCGGGACCTGCCCCCGGATCTCGCCGAGCTGGTCTCCGGGGCGCTGGCTGCGCCGGTGCCGGACGACATCACCGCGGTGCTCGCGCCGATGGTCGTCGAGCAGCTCGGGCCCGGCTCGACCGCGGTCAACGTCCGCGAGGACGTGCACGCCGGAGTCGCCCAGGCGCTGCGCCGGTTCCCGCGGCTGGTCGGCCGCGACGAGCCCGCGCTCACCCCCCCGGAGCAGGAGCTCTACGCCGACATCGGCGCCAACGAGGCCCGCGAGGGTCGCAGCCTGGAGATGCTGCTGGCGATCTACCGCACCGGCGCCCGGCTGCTGCTGGACGCCATGCTGGCCGCCCTGGACGAGCACGGCCGGCTCGAGCTGCGGACCGTCTCCGGTCTCACCAGCGCGGTCTTCGCCTTCGCCGACGCGGTGGTCGCGGCGAGCGCCGAGGGATACGCCTCCGACTCCGACGCGCGCAGCGCCGAGCGGCAGTGGCGCTGCCGCCGGCTGGCCACCCAGCTGCTCGAGGGGGTGGCCGACACCGAGACCGTCGAGCTGTCCGCGAAGGCCGCCGGCTGGCAGGTCCCCGACCGGGTGCAGGTGGTGCTCGCCCGCGAGATGACGCTGGAGGCCGCGCTGGACCTGCTCGGCTCCAGCGCGCTCGTCGTCGAGCGCGAGTGCGGCACCGTGGCCATCGTCACCGCCCCCTTCGACCCGACGGTGCTGGACGAGGCCGCGCCGAAGGGCGTCGTCCTCGGCACCGAGGTGCCGGTGGCCGAGCTGCCCGCGTCGCTGCACCTGGCCGAGCGCACCGCCACGATCAGCGACCTCGCCGCGGCCGACGGCACGCCGCTGCCGCGGTTGCTGCACGCCGACGAGAGGCTGGGGGCGATCGCGGTCAGCGGCGACCCGACCGCGCTGGCCGCCCTCGCCGAGCGGCGGCTGGCCCCGCTGGCCCAGCTGCGCGACGGTCAGCGCGAGCGGCTGCTGGAGACCCTGCACGCCTGGATCCGGCACTGGGGCCGCCGGGCGGACGTCGCCGCCGAGCTGGACGTGCACCCGCAGACGATCGGTTACCGGATGGGCACGCTGCGCTCCGTGCTCGGCGACGACCTGGAGGATCCGACCGCGCTGCACGAGCTGGCCCTGGTCCTGGGGGCCTGGGCGGACGCGCACCAGCCGCTGCCACCATCGGTGGTGTGAGCCAGCCCCGAGCCAGCGGTCAGTCCCGACCGAGCGAGCCGCCCCGGCCGCCGACCGAGGTGACCGCGGGTCCGCGCGAGGTGCTCTCGCTGGCGGTGCCGGCCTTCCTCGCGCTCGTCGCCGAGCCACTCTTCCTGCTCGTCGACTCCGCGGTGGTCGGCCGGCTCGGGGTCACCCCGCTGGCCGGGCTCGGCGCGGCCAGCGCGGTGCTGACCAGCGTGGCCGGGCTCTTCGTGTTCCTCGCCTACGGCACCACCGCGGCGGTGGCCCGACGGATGGGCGCCGGTCAGGAGCGGGACGCCGCCGAGGACGGCTGGTCCGGGATCTGGCTGGCGCTGCTCATCGGCCTGGCCGCCGCGGCGGTCACCGGCGGCGCGGCCCGTCCGCTGGTGGAGGCCGTCGGCGGCTCGCCGGAGGTGGTCGAGCAGGCGAGCACCTACCTGCGGATCAGCGCCCTCGGGCTGCCCGCGATGCTGCTGGTGCTGGCCGCCACGGGGGTGCTGCGCGGGCACCTGGACACCCGCACCCCGCTGGTCGTCGCCACGGTCGGCTTCACCGGCAACGCCGTGCTCAACGTCGTGCTCGTGCACGGCGTGGGGCTGGGCATCGCCGGCGCCGCCTGGGGGACGGTGATCGCCCAGGTCGGGATGGCCGTGGCGCTCGTCGCCGTGGTCGCCCGGCACGGCCGCCGGGTGGGCGCCTCGGTGGCGCTACGACCCTCCAGGGTGCTGGCCTCGGCCGCCGACGGCGTGCCGCTGCTGGTACGCACCCTGGCGCTGCGGGCGGTGCTGCTGCTCACCGTGGCGACGGCCGCCTCCTTCGGCGACGTGCCGCTGGCCGCCCACCAGGTGACCTCGACGGTCTGGTCGACCCTGGTCTTCGCCCTCGACGCCATCGCCATCGCCGCCCAGGCGCTCACCGGCCGCGCGCTCGGGGCCGGCGACGCCCCCGCGGTGCGGCGGGCCACCACGCTGATGATGCGCTGGGGACTCTGGTCCGGCGTCGCGGTCGGGGTGCTGGTGGCGCTGGTCCACCGGGTGCTGCCGGCCGCCTTCACCCAGGACCCGGACGTCCGGTCGGCGATCGCCGCCGCGCTGCTCGTCGTCGCCGTCAGCCAGCCGCTGGCCGGGGTGGTCTTCGTCGCCGACGGCGTGCTCATCGGCGCCGGCGACGGGCGCTGGCTGGCGGTGGCGAGCACCGTCACCCTGATCGCCTACCTGCCCATGCTGCTGCTGGCCCGCGAGGTCGGCCAGGGACGGACCGCGCCGGAGGCCATGGTCGTCCTGTGGATCGCCTTCAGCGGCTTCATGCTGGTGCGCTGGGGGACGCTGTGGTGGCGGCTGCGCGGGGACGGCTGGCTGGTCACCGGGGCCAGCCGCTGACGCCGCTGACGTCACCGCGAGCCAACCTCACCGCGAGCCGACCTCACCGCGAGCGCGCCCAGGCTCAGCCGGTGACGAGCCGCAGCAGCGCGGTGCGGAACTCCTCCAGCCGCTCGACGTGCGGGGAGTGCCCGCAGCCCTCGAGCTCGACCTCGGTGACCTCGCCGCCGCCGTCGCGGTAGCGGGCCAGCACGTCGCGGATCTGCTGCTTCATCGGCTGCGGCGGGGCCTCCTCCTCACCCGGCCAGCCGGGCACCGCACCGGCCTTGCCGAGCATGCAGAAGTCGAAGAAGGACTGGTCGCTGACGATCACGTCCTCGCTGCCGTGGATCCACAGCACCGGCGGCTTGGGGTCCGCCTCGACGATCCCGGAGGTGTCCACCAGGGTCGGGGCCATCGTGTTGAGCACCCCACCGGTCCCCGGCGCGAAGCCGGGCCAGTGCTCGCTCTCGGTCCCGTCGCCAGCACCGAGCGCGGGCTGTTCGGCGACTCGTCGGTGGTGTCCCCTGCGGCCAGCCGGGCGACGAAGTCCTGGTTCGCCCCGGTGCCGCCGGTGCCGGCGCCGTCGGGGGTGCGCAGCGAGCCGTCGGCGAGGGTGCCGCCGACGCCGAAGGGCGACATCGTCGCCGAGAGGGTCAGCGAGGCGACGAGGTCCGGACGGTCGATGAGCAGCTGCATGATGATCCCGCCGCCCATCGGCCAGCCGACGAGGTGCGCCCGGGTGATGCCGAGGGCGTCGAGCACCGCGGCGACGTCGTCGGAGTCGTCGCGCAGGCCGCGGGTGGCGTCCACGCCGAGGCTCTGCGAGCCGCCGAAGCCGCGCAGGTCGATGGCGTAGGAGCTCACCGGCAGCGACTGCATGAGCGGCTGGAAGAAGATCGAGCTGGAGACGTTGCCGTGCACCAGCACCACCGGCGGGCCCTGGTGGTCGTCCCCCTCCACCTGGAGCACCTGGCGCGGTAGCGGTCGGTGGGCACCTCGGTGGCGGTGACGCCGTCGAGCAGGGTGGTCATGCGGTCTCCTCCTGGCGGGTGATGGTGGCGGCGACCTGACGGGCCCCCGCCTGGGCGAGCACGATCCCGTAGTGATTGACGTCGGGGACCTCGCGGATCTCGACGTGCTCCAGCTCCTCGTCCCAGCGCTGCAGCCAGGCCGGCGGGTACATCCCCGCGCTCTCGTCGAAGAGCCCGCGCGGGGCGGTGAGCAGCGGCACCGGGCCGGGCAGCCCCCGCAGCGCGGCGACGTACTCCTCGGGGCCGGTCAGCTCGTCGGCGTTGAGCCGGGCGGCCTCGGGCCGGGCGGCCGGGGTCATCGCCGGCGGCCCGCCGACGAGGTCGCCGTCGACGTAGGCGCGCGCGTAGTCGTCCCACAGCGCCCCGATCGCCGGGTGCGCCTGCCAGAAGCGGTGGTAGGACTCGCGGTCCGGGAAGGTCGTGGTCAGCCGCTCGAAGACCGGACCGAGCAGCTCGGCCGGGGTGGGGACGCTGCCGTCCTCCCGCGGCGGCGCCGGCGGCAGCGGCAGCCCGCCGTCGACGAGGACGAGCCGCTCCACCTTCTCCGGGTGACGCTCGGCGAAGCGGACGGCGACGAAGGCCCCCATGCTGTGCCCGACGACCACCGCCCGGTCCACCCCGAGCTCCTCCAGCACCCGGGCCAGGTCGTCGGCGTGCTGCACCAGCCCTCCGGGCGGCAGGTCGCGCGACCCCCCGCGGCCGCGCAGGTCGGGGGCGATGACGCAGCGGTCCGGGAGCAGCTCGGCCAGCCGCGCCCAGCACATGAGGTTGGCGGTGATCCCGTGGATCGCCAGCACCGGGATCCCCCCGGCGTCGGGCCGCCAGCGGCCCACGTGGATCGGCCCGTCGTCGAGCCCGATCTCGGTCGTCTCCGGCGGCTGGGGGCCGCTGCCGACGTGCTGATCCATCCCCGCTCCTTCGCGTGAGGGCACGTGCGCTGTGCCGCCGATCACCCTAACCGCATCATGTGCGGCCGGACCGGTCGTTCCGGGGGACGGTGGGCGCATGCACGCTCGCCGGGCCGACGGATCTTCGGCTCAGGTCACAGCCAGGCAACATTACCGCGCGGTCCGTTGCGCCCCAGGTCACAACAGGAGTTCCCTCAGTCCTCATGATCAGCACCCTGGCCACACTCACGCCACCAGCCGCGGAGAGCGGCACCCTGACCGACATCGAGAACGCCATCAACGATGTCTTCGGACCGTTCGCCGACTGGCTCGCCAGCTGGGTCTTCTACGCCATCCCGCTGCCCGGGGGGCTCGAGCTGCCGATCGTCGTGCTGTGGCTCGTCGCCGCCGGCGTCATCATCAGCACCTACTTCGGCTTCATCCAGTTCCGCGGCTTCAAGATCGCCACCGAGGTCGTCCGCGGCAAGTTCTCGCACCCGGACGACCCGGGCGAGATCACCCACTTCCAGGCGCTCTCCTCGGCGCTGTCCGGCACCGTCGGCCTCGGCAACATCGCCGGTGTCGGTGCGGCCATGGCGCTCGGTGGTCCGGGCGCCTGCTTCTGGATGATCGTCTGCGGGCTGCTCGGCATGGCGACGAAGTTCGCCGAGTGCACCCTCGGCGTGAAGTACCGGACCATCCACGAGGACGGCACGGTCTCCGGCGGTCCCTTCAAGTACCTGCCGATCGCCTTCGGCAAGCTGGGCCGGATCCCGGCGCTGATCCTCACCGGCATCTTCGCCATCGCGATCTTCGGCTTCGGCGTCGGCGGCGGCAACATGTTCCAGGCCAACCAGACCTTCGTCCAGGCCAAGGACGTCACCGGCGGTGACGACGGCCCGCTCGGCAGCGACGGTGCGGCGCTGATCTTCGGCATCGTCCTGGCCCTGCTCGTCGGCGCGGTGATCCTCGGTGGCATCAAGTCGATCGCCCGGGTCACCAGCAAGCTGGTCCCGGTCATGGGCATCACCTACGTCATCGCCTGCCTCTTCGTCATCCTCTTCAACGTCGGCCACATCCCGGCGGCGCTCGGTGACATCGTCAGCGGTGCCTTCAGCCCGGAGGCCGGGCTCGGTGGTTTGGTCGGTGTGCTGATCGTCGGCTTCCAGCGCGGTGCCTTCTCCAACGAGGCCGGGCTCGGCTCGGCGCCGATCGCGCACTCCCCGGTGAAGACCCGACGTCCGGTCTCGGAGGGCTTCGTCGCCCTGCTCGAGCCCTTCATCGACACGGTCGTCATCTGCACCATGACCGCGCTGACGATCATCATCGCCGACGCCCCCTCCTACCGGGAGGGCATCGAGACGGTGAAGAGCGGCGGCGACGCCCCCGACGGCGTCACCCTCACCTCGGACGCCTTCGAGACCTTCCTGCCGTGGTTCCCGACCCTGCTGGCGATCGCGGTGCTGCTCTTCGCCTTCTCCACGCTGGTCACCTGGAGCTACTACGGGCAGAAGGCCTGGGAGTTCTTCTTCGGCCGCAGCACCCCGTCGGTGGCGATCTACAAGCTCATCTTCTGCACGTTCACCGTCATCGGCACCGTGCTGACCTTCGCCCAGGTCCTGAGCATGACCGACTCGTTCCTCTTCATCTGCGGCTTCGTGAACCTGCTCGGTATCTACATGCTGCTGCCGGTGATCAAGAAGGAGATGACGGAGTACCTGGCCGACCGCAAGTCGGGCCGGCTCTACGAGCTCGGCGCGGACGACGAGGCCCACCTGGCCCAGATCCGCGAGGAGCAGGGCAACACCGGCGAGCTGCCCCGGATGAAGTCGACCGACAACGACTGATCCTGGCTCGTCACGGACGAGGGCCCGGTCACCCGCGAGGGGTGGCCGGGCCCTCGTCCGACTCGGGGGCGACCGGGTCGCGGATCAGAGCACCGCCGGCCGGGCGCTCTCGACGTAGGAGTGCCAGCCGGAGCCGGCGAGCGCCGCGACGACCCGCTCGCGACCGGCCGGGCCCTCGGCGGTGATGACCGCGAGCTCGCTCGGGCGCAGCGGGACGAGGGTGAGCAGCCGGACCTGTCCGCCGTCGAGGGTCAGGCTGTCCGCGCGCCCCGGCAGCGGCACCCCCAGGAGCACCCCGAGCCGGCCGCCGGAGACCCAGTCCGCGGGGGCGCCGGCGCCGGAGAGCTCCAGCGACAGCACCCCGTGCCGCTCCAGCGCCGCCCCCAGGCCGGCGCCGTCCGGCGCGACGGCCTCGACCGCCTCCTCGAGGACACCCTGCAGCCAGCGCGCCTCCGCGGGCAGCGGCGCCTCGGCCAGCTCGCGACCCTCGACGTAGATCTCCACGCCCAGGCCGGTCGGCCGGTCCTGGCCGGGGTCGCTCAGGCCGTCGGTGGTGACGATGCCGGTGTGCTCGGTGCGCACCTGCAGGTACTCGGCGGACCCGCCCGGCCACAGGGCCGAGGTGTCCTCGCCGACCGGGTCGAGGTGGCTGCCCAGCTCGCCGACGCTGCGCCAGAGGTCGTCGCGGAGGTCACGGCTGCGGTCTGCGTCATGGCTCACGACCCCCATCCTGCCGCAGCGGGGCACGCGAGGGGCCCGACCCTGGTGGGTCGGGCCCCTCGGACCGTGCGCCGGTGGGTGCGGTGCGGCCTAGCGGGTGGTCAGGCGCATCCGGATCTCGGCGCCGTCGTCGGTGCTCGAGACCGTCATCCCGGCCGAGGAGAGCGCCTCGGCGGCGCGCCGGTCCTCCTCGGTCATCTCGTCGCCGTAGGTGGCCACGAGCTGCTCGATGTCGAGGTAGCCGATGATCTGGGCGTCGTCGGCGTCCGGGACGGCGTCCTGGTAGCGCTCGGTGTCGCCGAGGCCGTCACCGTTGGCCACGGTGTCGGCGTACTTCTGGTCGATGCCGACCGCGTGCCGGGAGTCGGCGCCGGAGGCGATGACCAGCGGCGTGGCCGACCGGGCGCTCGCACCGACGAGCTTGTCCAGGGCGCTGCGCTCGCCGTCGGTGCGGACCGCGACGTTCGGCTCGCCGTTCGCGTTCTTCCCGCCGACCGCGAGGACCGTGTCGTTGCCCAGGGCGGCGGAGATGTCGTCCGGCACGCTGAGCCCGGTCTCGGCCTGGAGGTCGCTCAGGCCGTCCTGCCAGGCCTGGTCGCCGACCGTCGGCTTGAGGGTCGACTCGATGTCCGACCAGCGCTCGGTGAGGGCGTCGCCCATCCCGCTGGCGCCGAGCGCGCCGAGGGTGTCCTCGGGCAGCTGGCCCACCGAGGGGCTCTGGTCGCCGAGCTGGGCGCCCTCGGTGCCGGTGACCTTGGCGAAGAGCTCCACCGTGGGACCGTCGAAGCGCAGCGCCATCGCGGTGCGCCCGGTGGCCTCGACCGGCGGGACGCTGCTGGTGCTGGACGACTGCTGGGCGAGCTCGCTGACCTTCCCCTGGTCCATCCAGGCGGTGGCCACGCCGTCCTCGCCGAGGGCGTCCATGTCGTCGGAGAAGGTGTCGCTCTCGGCGAGGCTGTCCGAGGCGCCGGTGACCCGGTCGACGACGGACTGCTCCTCACCGCAGATCATGAAGTCCTCGTCGACCCCGCACGCGCTCTGGCCGCCGGCGGTCAGCGCGTCCACGCTGTCCTCGGCCGCCCCGGTGTCGGTGACGGCGAGCGCGAGGACGACCTCCGGCTCGCCGCCGTCGGTGCTGGGCAGCACGCCCATGCCGATCCGGTCACCGAGCCAGGGCTCGACGTCCTGGGCGTAGTCGACGCCCTGCAGGCCGCCGTCCTCCTGGAGCGCCTCGAAGATCTCCTTCTTCGGGTCGCCGTCGGCATCGACGTCGGCGTCGGGGAACTTGCTGAAGAACCGCAGCGCGTCGACCTTCTGGTCTGCCGAGGGGTCGAGGTCCACCTTGGCGAAGGCGACGGTGTCGCCGGGCAGCGCCTCCTCGGGCTGCGGACCGCCCCCGGAGAGCATCGACCAGGCGAAGGCGCCGCCACCGGCGACCGCCCCCAGCCCGATCACCCCGGCCGCACCGGCCGCGGCGATCTTCAGGCCGCGACGGGAGCGCTGCGGCTGCTGCACCGGGCTCTGCTGCGGGTAGGACCCACCGGCCTGGGCGTAGCCGCCCGGGGCCTGCGGCTGGCCGTAGCCAGACTGGGGCTGGCCGTAGCCGGGCTGCGGCGGCGGCTGCTGGCCGTATCCGGCCTGAGGCTGGCCGTAGCCAGACTGCGGCGATCCGTACCCGGGCGGCGGTCCGGGCTGTCCTGGCGGCGGCTGAGTCATGATGTCTCCCCTGTCTGGTCGAGCTGGCGCGCCCAGCCTAGGCAGCGGACCCGCCCCACCACCATGGGGAGTCCTACCCACACGACCCCGCACGACGGACGGCGACGCCCCAGGTGGGGCGCCGCCGTCCGGTCACGGGGTCGGGCCGGTCAGCCGGCGACGACCTCGAGGGTGAGGGTCGCCTGGACCTCCGGGTGCAGACGGACCTGCGCCCGGGCCGGGCCGACGCTCTTGATCGGCGTGGGGATCTCGATGGTGCGCCGGTCGATCGCCGGGCCACCGCCGGCCGCGACCGCCTCGGCGATCTCCTTGCTGGTGACCGCGCCGAAGAGGCGACCGGAGTCGCCGGCGTGGGCGGTCACGGTGACCTGCTGGGCCTCGAGGTTGCCCTTGATCGACCGGGCCTCCTCGAGGGACTTCACGGCCCGCGCGGCCTTGGAGGCGGCGATCGCGTCGACCTGCTTCTGGCCGCCCTTCGTCCAGGCCGTGGCCAGGCCACGGCGGTAGAGGAAGTTGCGGGCGTAGCCCGGCTTGACGTCGACGACGTCACCGGCCGTGCCGAGGCCGGAGACCTCGTGGGTGAGGATGACCTTCATGTTCTCGCTCCTAGCTCGTCGGTCTCGGGCCCGCGGTCAGCGGTTGCTCGAGGAGTAGGGCAGCAGGGCCATCTCACGGGCGTTCTTCACGGCCGTGGCGATGCGACGCTGCTCCTGGACGCTCACCCCGGTGACCCGGCGGGCGCGGATCTTGCCGCGGTCCGAGATGAACTTCCGCAGCAGGGCCGCGTCCTTGTAGTCGATCTTCTCGACCTTCGCCGCCTTCAGCGGGTTGGCCTTCTTCTTGGGCTTGCGCACTACGGGCTTGGCCATCGTGGTGCTCTCCTTCATCTCTGAGAGCCCGAGGTTGGTCCCCGGGATGGGTGTTTCGGTGGGTCGAGACGCCTCGCGGGCGGATCAGAAGGGGGGCTCGTCGTAGCTGGGCGCGTTGCCCCAGCCACCGCCACCCTGGCCGCCGCCCTGCTGGCCGCCACCCTGGCCGCCGCCGGAGGGCTGTCCGCCGCCCCAGCCGCCGCCCTGGTTGCCGCCACCCTGCTGACCGCCGGTCGACCAGGGGTCGTCGGACTGGCCACCCTGGCCGCCGAAGCCGCCCTGGTTGCCACCGCCCTGCTGGCCGCCGCCGAAGCCGCCGCCACCGCCGCCGCGCTGGGTCTTGTTGACCTTCGCGGTGGCGTAGCGCAGCGACGGGCCGACCTCGTCGACCTGCATCTCCATGACGGAGCGCTTCTGACCGGTCTCCTTGTCCTCCCAGGAACGGGAGACCAGGCGACCCTGGACGACGACACGGGTCCCACGCTGCAGCGACTCCGCCACGTTCTCGGCGGCCTCACGCCACACCGAGCACCGCATGAAGAGGGTCTCGGCGTCCTTCCACTCGTTGCTCTGACGGTCGAAGAACCGCGGCGTGGAGGCCACGGTGAAGTTGGCCACCGCTGCCCCGTTCGGCGTGAAACGCAGCTCGGGGTCGGCGGTGAGGTTGCCGATGATCGTGATGACGGTGTCGCCTGCCATGTGTGGTCCTTGCCTGCTGGTGGGCGTGCGGGGTGCGAGTTCTCGTCTCGGGTGGGCCGCCGTCACCGACGGCCGGAGGTGACGCCTGGTCTCAGGCGTCGACGCGCATGAGCTTGGTGCGCACGACCTGCTCGGAGAGGCCGAGCTGACGGTCCAGCTCCTGGCTCGTCGCCGGCTCGCAGGTCAGGGTGGCGACGGCGTAGATGCCCTCGGCCTTCTTGTTGATCTCGTAGGCGAGACGCCGCCGGCCCCAGTGGTCGACGTTGTCCACGGTGCCGCCGTCCTTGGTGACGACGCCGAGGAACTTCTCGAACGTCGGGGCGATCGTCCGCTCGTCGAGCTCGGGGTCGAAGATGACCATGAGTTCGTACTGACGCATGCTGAGGAACCCGCCTCCTTCGGTCTTCGCGGTCACGGTCTCTCCGTGACAGGAGGGTTGTGCATGTGCCGCTGCGCCGCCGACGGCGACGCAGGACCGCACAAGAGTAGCCGCTGAGGCCCCGGACAGCCAAAGCCTCACGGCCGCCGCGAAGGACGCCTGCCCGCAGACCGCGAACCCTCCGTGGACCCTCGGTCAGCCCCTCCGCCGACCAGGCTGTCAGCCCGCGCCGACGGCGGCCACCGGCTCGGCCGGCCTGTGGACGTCCGGGTCGTCTCCGTCGTCCCTGGGGACGGGCGGGTTGTCCACGGGGGTGTACCAGAGGCTCCACATGACGAAGGCCCAGGCGAAGGCGCGGGCCAGCACGACCACCGCGTACCAGGCCGGTGGCAGGCCCTTGTCGGCGTCGGTGCCGTAGCCGATGTAGAGCCACAGCGCCGAGGCGTGCACCGCCTCGACGGCCACCAGCCCCAGGTGGGTGCGCCAGGAGATCCCGGCGAGGATCGCCAGCGGCAGCAGCCAGAGCACGGCCTGCACCGGCAGGCTCTTGCCGAGCAGAACCATGAGCGGCAGGGCGAAGGCGAGCACCTGCGCCCAGGTGGCCGGCCGCCAGGCGTCCCGGGCCAGCAGCACCGCGCCGAGCACGGCCAGCACGCAGCCGGCCAGCGCGACCACGGTCACCGACCACACCGGCAGCGGGAAGCCCAGCAGCTCGGGGATCTGGACGAGCGCGCCGTAGCCCGCCGGCGCCTCCCACCACCGCCGCAGCGGGCCCAGCACGAGCCCCGGCCGCAGGGCGAGCAGCGCGAGCACGCTCACCGCGACGACGGCCAGGGCCACCAGCACCGTGCGCACCGCGGCCGGGCGCCGATCCAGGCGCGGCGCCGCGGCGAGCAGCGCCACCGGCGCCAGCCAGACCCAGGCGTGCCCGAGCAGGGCCAGCCCGAGCAGCACCCCGGCCGTGGTCGGTCGTCGGGCCTGGAGGGCGAGCATGGCCCCGAGCAGCAGCGAGACGACGAGCAGGTCGGGCGAGAGCAGGGCGGCGACGACGTAGGCCGGGGTCAGCGCCAGCTGGGTGGCCAGGTCGAGGCGACCGGGACGCAGCCGGCCCACGCACCACACCGAGACCGCCGCGGCCGCGGTGATCAGCACGGCCCACAGCGCGACGTACCAGCGGCTGGCGTCCAGCCAGCTCTCCCCCGGCACGACGCCGCCGAGCAGGGCCATCAGCCCGGACAGCAGCGGCATCTGCTCCAGGTCCCCCTGACCGCCGGCCCAGCCGGCCAGGCCGGCGTCCAGCCCGCCGAGCTGGTACTGCGCGGGCAGGTCGGAGAAGCAGCCGCGCCAGAACTGCTCGTCACCGTTCCAGCCGTTGGCGATGCAGTGGCCCTGCCGGGTGACCGCGAGCGACATCGGCAGCGCCACCATGACGACGATGAGCGGCAGCAGCCGACCGGCGGAGCGGTTGCGCGCCGCGGCGTGCCGCCCGAGCGGCCCGCCGATCACCGGCGAGGCCTCCACGGGCAGCAGGTCGCCCGGCACGCGCTCCCGGGGCATCAGTCCGCGGTGCTCATCCGGCTGGCGCTGGAGCCCGACGACGGTGCCCGGGTCGAGGACCCGCCGCCGCTGCTCGTCGGCCGGCTGGTCGACGAGGGCCGCGAGGTCGTCGTGGGTCTCGACGTCGTCGGCCGGGACGTGCTGGTCGAGCTGCTGCGGGTGGATGTCGAGCTGGACGTGGACGAGCTGGAGGAGCTCGACGACGAGCTGGACGAGCTCGACGACGAGCTGGACGAGCTCGACGAGCTGCTGCTCGAGGAGCTCGACGACGAGCTGGAGGTGCTCGTCGAGGTGGGCGCCGGGGCCTGCGTGGTCGTCGGCGCCGGGGCCTGCGTGGTGGTGATCGGCGCCGGGGCCTCGTCGTTGTCCTGAGGCTCCCAGGTGACCCCGCCCAGCGGGGGCATGTCGGCCACGTCACGGCCCTCGAGCGCGTCGATCATGTAGTCCGTCCAGATCTCCGCGGGCACGCTGCCTCCGGTGATCTCGGAGTAGCCGCCCATGTTGACCAGCTGGTTCTCCTCGGTGAGCGAGCCGTCCCCGCGGTACATCCCGACCGAGGTCGCCATCTGGTTCGGGGTGAAGCCGTCGAACCAGGCGGCGTAGTTGTTCGAGGTGGTGCCGGTCTTGCCGCCGACCGGGCGGCCGAGGTTACCCACGGTCGGCGCGGTGCCGCCGGACTCGCCGACGTGGCTCATCGCGTTCATCGCGTCCCGGGCGACGTCCTCGGGGATGACCCGCTCGACCTCCTGCTCGACCTCGTAGTCGAGCTCGTAGGCGCCGGAGCCCTCCACCGAGCGGATGAGGTAGGGCTGGGCGCGGCGCCCCTCGGCGGCGATGGTGGCGTAGGCGTTGGCCATGTCCAGCACCCGCACCGAGTCGGTGCCGAAGACGTTCGAGGGCACCGTGGACATGTCGGTCGGCTCGCCGTTGCTGTAGGCGCGGGCGCCGGCCGCCTCGGCCATCTCGGCGGTGGCCTTCGGGGTGGCCGCGAGGTTGAGCTGGGCGTAGTAGGTGTTGATCGACTTCTGGGTGGCGGTGGTCATGTTCACCGGCCCGTAGGAGGCGTTCCCGAAGTTGACCACGCCGCCGTTGCGCTGGACGTCGGTGGCGCCGGACCCGGTGTAGGCGAAGTCGTTGTCGTACCAGGGGCTGGAGCCGCTGTAGGTCGTCCCCAGCGGGATGCCCCGGTCGAGGGCGGCGAGCATGGTGAAGGGCTTCATCGTCGACCCGGCCTGCATCGCCCCGTCGGTGGCGGTGTTGAAGAAGCCGTACTTCCCCTTCGTGAAGCTCTCGCCGCCGTACATCGTGGTGATCGCCCCGTCGTCGGGCCGCACCGAGACCAGCCCGATGTGCAGGTCGGAGGTGTTCTCCCCGGTCGGCCGGTGCTCCTTGACCGCCGCCGCCGCAGCCTCCTGGTCCTCCTTGTCGATGGTGGTGACGATCTTGAAGCCACCACGGTCGATGTCGGCGTCGCTGAGCTCGAGCCGGTTGCGCAGCTCGTTGCGAACCTCCTCGGTGATGTAGCCGATGTCGGTGTCGTTCTCGGTGATCGGCTCCGGGTCGGTGGTCTCGGGGAGGGTCTGCTCCTGGCGCTCGGCCTGGGTCATCCAGCCCTGCTCGACCATCCCGTCGAGGACGTACTCCCAGCGCTCGGTGACCGCCTCGGTCTGCTCCTCGCCCAGGCCGGGGTCGTACAGGGAGGGACCCCGGATGACGCTGGCCAGCAGCGCGCCCTCGCTCGCGGTGAGCTCGTCGACGTCTTTGTCGAAGTAGGCCCGGGAGGCGGTCTGGATGCCGTCGGCGTTGCGGCCGAAGTAGATGGTGTTGAGGTAGTTCTCGAGGATCTCCTCCTTGGAGAGCTCACGGTCGATCTTGACCGAGATGAGGATCTCCTTGGCCTTGCGGCTGATCGTCTGGTCCTGGGTGAGGAAGTAGTTCTTCACGTACTGCTGGGTGATCGTCGAGCCGCCCTGCTGCTCGCCGCCGCGCACCGCCACCCCGACCGCACGGGCGATGCCGCTGGGCGAGATGCCACGGTTCTCGTAGAAGCTGCGATCCTCCGCGGCGAGGAAGGCCTGCTGCACATGCTCGGGCACCTCGTCGAGCTCGACCGACTCGCGGTTGACCTTGGCGATCCGGTCCATCTCGGTCTTGCCGTCGGAGTAGTAGAGCACCGAGGCCTGGGAGACCGCCCGGTCGTTGGGCTCTGGGATGTCGGTCATCGCGTAGGCGATCCCGATCCCCACGCACAGCAGCACGAAGACACCGGCGATGCCGAGCAGGGTCCGCCGGACCCACATCCGCCAGCCCCTCGGGCGGTTCTTGGCACGCTTCCGCCGCTTCTCGTTGAGCTGGCGGGCGCGCTCGCGGAGCTGGGCGCGCGAGAGGGGGGAGCTGGACATCGAGGTACCTCGTGGTGGGCGTACGCCCCGGCAGCGGCCAGGGACTAGCAGACCCCAGTATGAACGCTGCTAGCGCCTGGTCACGATTCCGGCGTCACGACCGTGTACTGCGGTCCCACCTGCCACTCCCCGCTCTCGCCGACGATGTCGACGACGACCGCGGGGGTGTAGGCAGCGATCGTGTAGCAGCCGGTGGCCAGCACCTCGGCACCCTCGGCGAGCTCGACCTCGGTCGCCACCGGGGCCTGCCCGCCACCGGAGAGGCGGCAGGAGACCTGGTAGGTGCCGGCCGGCAGGTCGACCACGTCGACGAGGATCTCCGCGCAAGCCCCGGTCATCTCGCACAGGGCGGCGCTGGGCTGGGGGTCCAGCACCGGACCGAGGTAGAGCGGTCCCACCGTCGGCTCGCTGGTCGTGGGCTCGCTGGTGGTCGGCTCGCTCGTGGTCGGCTCGCTCGTGGTGGGCTCGCTCGTCGTCGGCTCGCTCGTCGTCGGCTCGCTGGTGGTCGGCTCGCTCGTCGTGGGCTCGCTGGTCGTGGGCTCGGGCTCGATCGGGTCGGTCGTCGGGCTCGAGGTCCCGTTCGGCTCCTGGAGGTCGCCTGTCGCCAGGTCGCCGCTCTTGGTCCAGCTGCTCTCGCTCGGCGCCGGCGGCTGCGGCGTGGGGCTCGTCGTCCGGGGCCGGGAGGCCGAGGTCTCCTGCCGCGTGCTGCTCGAGGTGCTCGAGGGCCCCTGAGCCGGTTCCCCGGCATCGCTCGTGGTGCTGCTGCGCGGCGCGGTGCTGCTCGGGGCGGGCTGGCGCGTCTCGGAGCTCCGCTCCGGGGTCACGGCCGGCGGGTCCACCCCGTCGTCCTCGGGCGCCGGGTCGACGGTGGTCGGCGGCAGCGGCGGGGGCACCGCACCGGGCGAGCTCTCCTGCTCGTCCCGGGTGCTGGACGGGGCGCTGCTGGACGACGAGGTGCTGGTGGCCGAGCTGGTCGAGGTCGACGACGGGCTCGTCGCCGCGCCGGACCCGTCGTCGTCCGGGCCGTTGATCGCCCCGAGGGTGATCGCCACGGCAGCCGCGGCGGCCACCAGCGCCCCGGCGGCCAGCACGATCGTCCGACCGGTCCAGGCGACCGCTCCACCACCGGAGCCCGGGCCGCCCGACGAACCGCCGGACGCGCCGCCCGCCCCGCCGGTGATCGTGGCCACCCACTCGGTGGCCGAGAACTCGACGTCGCCGGCCCGGTCGGCGAAGAGCTCGCGGAGCTGCTGCTCGATGTCGCGCTCGTTCACGGCAGGTCACCCCGCTCCCGGAGCTGGCCGATCGCGCGGCTGGCGGTGGCCCGCACGGTGCTGACCGCGATGCCGAGGGTGTCGGCGATCTCGGCGTCGTCCAGGTCCTCGAAGTAGCGCAGCACGAGGATGGTCCGCATCCGCTCGGACAGGGTCCCCAGCAGCTGCCAGAGCGCGTCGTCGCTGGCCACCCGGGACGAGTGGTCCTGGGTGACCCGGCTCTCGACCGGCATCTCCTGCGGGTCGGTCGGCCGCTCCCCGTGCCACCGGCGCCGACGCGAGGAGGTGTACCGGTTCGTCATCATCGTGCGGACGTAGGCGTACGGGTGGTCGGAGGCGCTGACCCGGTCCCACTTGCGGTGGACGTCGGCGAAGGTCTCCTGGAAGAGGTCCTCGGCGTCCGCGGTCTGGCCGGTGACGAGGTAGGCGTAGCGCATCAGCGACTCGCCCCGCTCGCCGACGAACTCCTCGAAGGTGAGTGCCTCGGCGGCCGCCTGCTCCTGGACCAGGGGCTCCGTCGCCGCTCCGGCGGGCTGCTGCGCGCGCGATCGGGGACGCCACATGGCGGCAGGAAACCCGCCGGGGCGCTCGCCAACCATCGTCGTCACATCTCCTCGACGCCCTGGGGGGCGTCATCCGCTGCGTCCGCACCGGGACGCGCCAGCACGGAACGGCACGAAGGGACTGACGCGACACCCTGTCGCGCTCCGTCCCGCGATTGTGCCTAGCGACCCCCTCGACGACAAGGCACTCACAGGGTAGTCCTCCGCACCGTCACCCCACCGTTGCCGTCACGGCTGCAAGACGCCTGGGAGCAGGCCCGATGAGCGTGTCCCGATCTATCGGCCCGATACATCTGCGCTACGGTAGGTGGGGTCGGACCACGGCCTTCGAGGGCCGACAGGCCAGGCAGACCGAACCAGGCAACCGACCAGGCAGACGAACCGGCAGATCAGCCGGGCAGACGAGAACCAGGGAACGAGGGACGCGTGCGTCGACGGCAGATGCTCGAGTTCGCCGTGCTCGGGCTGCTCCACGAGGCGCCGATGCACGGCTACGAGCTGCGCCGCCGGCTCAACGGCAGCCTCGGCGCCTTCCGCGCGCTGAGCTTCGGCACCCTCTACCCGGCGCTGCGGCGCCTGCTCGACCAGGGCTGGATCGTCGAGGACACCGCCCGGCCCGGGCCCGCCGGTCGCCGGCCGCGGATCACCTACGCGCTCACCGACGCCGGCCGGTCCCGCTTCGCCGAGGTCGCCCAGGACAGCGACCCCAGCTCCTGGGAGGACGAGGGCTTCGACGTCCGGGTCGCCTTCTTCGCCCGGACCGAGCAGACCGTCCGGCTGCGGATCCTGCAGGGACGCCGGGCGCGGCTCGAGGAGCGCCTGGCGGCGATGCGCGAGCACGGGCGACGCGGCGACGAGCGGGCCGACACCTGGACCGCCGCGCTGCAGCGGCACGGCGAGGAGACCATCGAGCGCGAGATGCGCTGGCTCGACGAGCTCGTCGCCGCCGAGCAGCGCGCCCCCGCGCCCCGCCCCGGCAGCCTGGCCGACCCCAACCACCCCGCCTTCAACCCCGGGCCGGTCACCGGTCGGCCCACCACCCCATCCAAGGAGAACCCCTCATGAGCCCGATCCGCGTCGCCGTCGTCGGCGTCGGCAACTGCGCCAGCTCGCTCGTCCAGGGCGTCGAGTACTACAAGGACGCCGACCCGGCGACCACGGTCCCGGGCCTGATGCACGTGGTCTTCGGGGACTACCACGTCCGGGACGTGGAGTTCGTGGCCGCCTTCGACGTCGACGACAAGAAGGTGGGCAAGGACCTCGCCGAGTCGATCAACGCCAGCGAGAACAACACGATCCGGATCGCCGAGGTGCCCACCACCGGGGTGACGGTGCAGCGCGGGCACACCCTCGACGGGCTCGGCAAGTACTACCGCCAGACCATCGACGAGTCCGCCGCCGAGCCGGTCGACGTCGTCCAGGCGCTGCGCGAGGCCGAGGTCGACGTGCTCGTCTCCTACCTCCCGGTGGGCTCGGAGGAGGCGGACAAGTTCTACGCGCAGTGCGCCATCGACGCCGGCGTCGCCTTCGTCAACGCCCTGCCGGTCTTCATCGCCTCCGACCCGGAGTGGTCGGCGAGGTTCGAGGCGGCCGGGGTGCCGATCATCGGTGACGACATCAAGAGCCAGGTCGGCGCGACCATCACCCACCGGGTCATGGCCAAGCTCTTCGAGGACCGGGGCGTGGCGCTGGACCGCACCTACCAGCTCAACGTCGGCGGCAACATGGACTTCAAGAACATGCTCGAGCGCGAGCGGCTGGAGTCGAAGAAGGTCAGCAAGACCCAGGCGGTGACCTCCAACCTCGAGGGCGAGCTCGCCGGCACGGTGGACGACCGCAACGTGCACATCGGTCCGTCTGACTACGTGGCCTGGCTGGATGACCGGAAGTGGGCCTACGTCCGGCTGGAGGGGCGCGCCTTCGGCGACGTGCCGCTGAACCTGGAGTACAAGCTCGAGGTCTGGGACTCCCCGAACAGCGCCGGCATCATCATCGACGCCATCCGGGCCGCCAAGATCGCCAAGGACCGCGGCGTCGGCGGCGCCCTGCTCTCGGCGAGCTCCTACCTCATGAAGTCCCCGCCGGAGCAGCGCGAGGACACCGCCGGCCGGGCGCGCCTGGAGGCCTTCATCGCTGGTACCGAGGAGCGCTGACCGGAGCGGAGGAGGGTGGTCGGCGACGAAGGAGCCGCCCGCCCGGGGGAGCGCAGGGAAGCCTCCTCCATCCGGCACCGAGGAGCGCTGAGACGCCTCCTCCATCCGGCACCGAGGAGCGCTGAGACGCCTCCTCCATCCGGCACCGAGGAGCACTGACCGCAGCCCCCGGGATAGATTGTGTGCCATGGGTCACATGGTCGAGTCCGAGCTCGTCGCCAACGTCATCGCCGTGCAGGTCGAGGCGGGGGCGAAGATCAGCGCCGGCGACGAGCTGGTGCTGCTGGAGTCGATGAAGATGGAGATCCCGGTCGTCGCCGAGAGCGACGGCACGGTCCGCGAGGTCAAGGTCACCGTCGGCGACGTCGTCCAGGACGGCGAGATCCTGCTGGTCATCGACTGAGCACCCGGCGGGCGTTCGCCGGGGCCGAGCCCCCACCCCGCACGATCCCTCCACGCACGACGAAGGGCGGGCCCGGGATGATCCCGGACCCGCCCTTCGCGGTGTCGCTGCGGTGCCCTCAGGCGCCGGAGGCGTTGTCCTGCTGGTCGGCCTGCTGGACGGCCGTCTTGGCGTAGGCGGTCAGCGCGTCCTGCGCCTGCGCCAGGGCCTTGGCAGCCTCCTGCCAGGACTCACCGAAGGCCTCCGAGTCCGGGCCCAGCCAGTTCTCGGCCAGGGTGCCCTGCTGGGTGGTGCCGTTGGCCTGCACCTCGCCGATCCGGCCGGCCTGCGTCGTCAGCTGGCCGGCGACCTCGCGGACGCGACCGGTGTCCATTCCCTCGTTCAGTGCCATGATCTCTCTCCTCTAGGTCTCGTGGTTCGTGATGCGGTGCGCGGTGACCGAGCTCAGGCGCTCGAGGTCTCGCGCTGCTGGTTGATGTCGCTCTGCAGCTGGCCCACGAGCTCCTGGATGAGACCCTTGATCTTCTCCAGTGCCGGGCGGTGGGTGCCCTCCCACTCCGAGACGAACTTGTCCGAGTCCGCGCCGTTCCAGGCCTCGTTGGCGGCCTGCACCTGGGTGTTGGTGTCGCTGACGATGGTGCTGATCTCCTCGATGAGGTTCTCCCACTTCGGGAGCTCGCCGTTCACGACGTCGAGGTTCATTCCGAGCCAAGCCATGATGTCCTCCTGCTCTGGTACTGCTGACGTTGTCCTGCGTTCCTGCGAGCGATTCCTCCGCCCGACTGATGACAACACTATGGAATCGCGCCACCGAGGGGAATGGGGAGAACTCCCCATCGCCCTCCCCATCCACGGGGAGCACCAGATCCGTTGTCGCACAAGGAATCTGGATCGTGATCGAGGAGTGGACGACAGCCCTCTCCCCTCAGGCACGGACCTCCTCGGGGAGGGCGACCTGGACGATCTCGGCCTTGCCGCGGCGCACCAGCACCCCGCGCCCCTCGGGCATCTGCACCCGGGCCAGCGGCGGGAAGGTGGTCTTGAAGATCATCGACGCCTCGGAGCCGTCGGGGGCCAGGGCGATGCCGCTACGGCTGCTCTTGAGCAGCCCCTGCAGGCCCATGCTCGTGGTCAGCGCCTGCGGGTCGGCCTCGCCGATCACCACGTGGTCGTTGTCCACCAGCGGCTTGACCGCGTCCTGCAGCGGCGTCTGGTGCGGCGCCACGGCGAGGTCGTCGACCTTCTCCAGGACGAGCACGATCATCCCGGAGGTCTCGTCCTCGGCCTTGGCCTTCAGCTCCACGCACAGCTCCTTGATCGCCTCCTCGCGGGTGGCGGTGGCCTCGAACTCCGGCATGTCCAGCAGCTCGGAGCTGCGCCGCAGGGTGATGAGGTAGCAGTGCGCGTCCGACTTCCAGCGCTTGATCGCCCGCACCATGCCGGCGACCGCGGTGGTCCGCCCGCTGCCCGGCGGGCCGGTGACGACGAAGCCGCCCTTCGGGTCGAGGGCCACCGGCGCCAGCTCGTCGGAGTTCATCGCGACCACCGGCAGGCCACCCACCTCGGCCGGCAGGCTCTGCGCCGGCACCTTCTCCGGCAGCGCGGCGATCTCGGCCGCCGGGCTCGCCCCGGAGCGCCCCATCGCCTCGGCGAAGCCGTGCAGCATCCGGGACTGCTCGGAGGCGTCCTGGGTGCCGCCGAGCACGGCCACCTGCACCTCGCGCTTCTTGAAGATGCCGCGCCCGGGCGGCGAGTCGCCGCTGAGCACGTCGGTGGGCACCCCGAGGAAGGCGTAGTCGTCCTCGGTGGCCATCCGCAGCACGAAACGGGACTGCACCGAGCTGCCCATGGCCACCGGCAGGCCGTTGCGGGCGTCCACCGAGAGCACGAAGTGCACCCCGACCGGACGGCCGTCGCCGAGCAGCGCGGTGAAGGCGTCCAGCCAGCGCATCAGCGCACCGGTCGACTCGTAGGCGCTGCGGAAGGCGGTCAGCCCGTCGACGAGCACGAAGATCCGCGGCTCGTCCCGGTTGCCGGAGAGCTTGCGGTAGGCGGTGATCGTCGTGGCGTTGGCCCGGGAGTAGCGCACCGCCCGCTCGTCGATGATCTCCCGCAGCCTGGTCAGCAGCCGCTTGACCCGCTCCTCGTCCTGCCCGGAGATGATGCTGCCGACGTGCGGCAGCTCCTCGAGCATGCTCAGGCCGCGGTTGCCGAAGTCGAGGCCGTAGACGTGGCAGGGCCCGCCGCGGACGGTGAAGCCGGCCGCGGTGGCGATGGTGCGCAGGAAGGCGCTCTTGCCGGAGCCGGAGGCCCCGTAGACGGCCAGGTTGCCCTCGGCGTCCGGGCGGAAGGAGATCGTCGGCTGGGCCTGCAGGTCCGGGTTGTCGGCCACCCCGAGGACCAGCTCGTCGTCGCGCCGGTCGGTGGGCAGCGCGGCCAGGTCGTAGACGTCCTCGAGCTCGGGCAGCCACGGCTTGCGCGGGATCGGGATGTCCGCGGTCTCGCGGGCCCGCTCGACGCTCTCGACGACCCGCTGGATGTCCGTCGGGCCGAGGTCCTCGTCGTCGTCCACCGAGGGAGCCGCGGGCAGCTCCCAGCGCACCGGGGCGCCGAAGGAGAGGGTCTCGACGAGCATGTCCGGCGGGGGCGGGGTGTCGCTGGTCCAGCCGCCGGCGTAGCCGGTCTGGAAGGGCACCAGCCGACCCGGCCCCGACTTCGCCATCGCCCGTCCCGGCAGCCCGGGGTCGAAGTAGGCCGCCTCGGCGGTGCCGAGGACGTCGGTGGAGTCGTCGGTGTCGGCCATCCGCAGCGCCATCCGCAGGTTGGTGTTGGCCCGCAGGTTGTCCTTGATGACGCCGGCCGGTCGCTGGGTGGCCAGGATGAGGTGGATGCCGAGGGATCGTCCGCGCTGGGCGATGTTGACCACGCCGTCGACGAAGTCGGGCACCTCCTGGACCAGGGCGGCGAACTCGTCGACGATGATGATCAGGCTCGGCGGGGCCTCGACCTCGCCGCGGCGCTCCAGCTCGACGAGGTCCTTGGCCTTGAAGCGGGCCAGCAGGTGCTCGCGGTAGTGCAGCTCGGCCGAGAGCGAGGCCAGCGCCCGGCGGACCAGGTGCTGGCTGAGGTCGGTGACCATGCCGACGGTGTGCGGCAGGTTGACGCAGTCCCGGAAGGCCGACCCACCCTTGTAGTCGACGAGCAGGAAGGTCACCCGCTGCGGGCTGTGCGCGGTGGCCATGCCGAGGATCCACGCCTGCAGCAGCTCCGACTTGCCGGCGCCGGTGGTGCCGCCGACGAGGGCGTGCGGGCCGTCGCTGCGCAGGTCGACGCTGTAGGTGCCCAGCGCCGACTGGCCCAGCACCGCGCGCAGGGTGCCCGGCTTACGGTTCGGGGTGCCCGGGGCGTGCGGCCCGGTGAGGATCGAGCGGTTCTCGTTCCAGCGCTCGATGACGGCCATCTGCGAGCTGGCGATCTCCGGACCGGTCAGGGCGAGGAAGGACACCGCCCGGGGGATGTCCGAGTCGTCCTCGTTGAGCGCGCCGGAGTCGACGATCGGGGAGAGCCGGCGGGCCACCTCGACCGCGTGCTCCAGGGGGAGCAGGTCGGCCTGGACCTCGGCCGCCACCTGGGCCGGGCCGACCCAGCCCACCTTGCAGGTGCCGTCCTCGGCGACCTCGACGAAGGTGCGGCAGGCGGCCGGCAGCTGCTCGACCACCGGGGCGACCCAGATGACCACGACCCGCTGCTTCCAGCCGTGCTCGGCCAGCTGCACCAGGCGGGCCCGGTCCACCGGTGCGTCGTTCTCGATGAGCACGACGATGGCCGGGCCGGTCGGGGCGTCCCGCTCGCTGCCCTTGGCGAGGAGGTCCTCCAGCTGCTCCATGATCGCCGAGCAGCCCGGGCCGGAGCTCGCGGTGTGCTGCACGTCCAGCGGGCTCTGCGGGGAGGAGGTGTGCGGCGCCCACTTCAGCCAGTCCCAGTCGCGGGCCGAGCTCGTCGACGCCAGCGCGCAGACCATCACCTCGGCCGGGGAGTGCGCCGAGATCGTCTGCACCACCAGGGAGCGGGCCAGGCCGAGCGCGGCCTCGCGCTGACCGGCCACCCCGACGGCGCCGTCCAGCAGCGGCAGCCCGGTGACCGGGACGTCGGCGACGACCCCGAGGCCCTGCATGAGCTTGGAGACCTCCAGCCAGGCCTCGGCCCGGCTGCGGCCCATCTTCGGCAGCTTGATCTCGCTGCGGCTGGGCCGCACCCCGAGCCCCAGCCGGTACTCCAGGAAGCCCGGCTCGCCGGGGCGACGGGTCCACATCAGCGGGTGGTGCCGGGCGACCGCCTGGGACAGCTCGGCGACCGCCGGGTGCTCCTGCCGGCGCACGTCGTGCTCCCGGTCCAGCTCCACCTCGATGTCCTCGACGAGGTAGGCGACGTCCTCGCGGAAGTCCTCCATCGCCTCCTCGAAGTCGAGCCGGACGCGGCGCTTGGACTCCCACGCATTGGCCAGCATCATCATCGGCATCATGAGCATGAACATGATGGTGAAGCGGCTGCGGGTGATGGCGAAGAGCGTCGCGCCCATGAAGACCGGCACGAGCATCATCGCCAGCGGGATCCGCTGCGGCTTGCCCCGCTCGGGCAGGTCCGGCACCTCGAAGGTGAGCCCCTGGTAGATCGGCGCGATCCGCGGCGACCGGGAGAAGGAGACGTCCCCGGAGGGCCCGGCGGTGACCCCGGCCGCCTTCGTCTGGGTGCTGATCTCGAAGGTGGAGTCGCCGACGGTGAAGGTGTCACCCTCCCGCAGGATCGCCCGGTCGACCCGCTCCTCGCCGACCACCACCCCGTTGGAGGAGCCGAGGTCGGTGACCTCGACGACGTCGGCGACGAGCAGCTTGGCGTGCCGCCGCGACACCGAGGCGTCGTTCACCCCGACCTCGCAGCTGCGGCCCCGGCCGACGTGCGCGGTGCCGCGCTGCAGCGGGAACTCCCGGCCGGTGTCCGGGCCGGCGATGACGGTCGCGGTGGCCACCGGGGCCCCGCTGTCCTGGTAGCCGGACGAGCGCCGGGTCAGCCCAAGGTGCACCCCGGAGCGCAGCCCGGACTCCTGGACGGTGGTGTGCGGGTCGACCGCCCGGTTGCCCTCGTCGACGAGGGTGAGGGTGTGCTCGCCGAGGTCGTCGCGCTCGAGGTAGCCGCCGTTCTTCTGCCGCTCGGGGTCCGAGCGCACCAGGTGCTCGGCGAGGTCGCCCACGGTGGTGCGGCCGTCGACGGTGGCGACGAGGTCGGACTCCTTGTCGTTCGACCCGCGCAGGGTGAACATCAGCTTCATCGGGTGGCCTTCCGCGGTGCCGGGTCGGGGGACGAGGTGCGGGTGGGGTCGTCCAGGCCGACGTCCACCCGGCGGGAGAGCAGGGGTCGTGGGTCGACGGTAGCCCGCAGCCGGGTGCGCACGGGGGCTGCTCGCCTCATCCGGCGACGGACCGCGCGCAGCTCCCGCTGCCAGGCCGTCACCCGCTCCGCGGCGACCTCGCCCTCGGCGAAGACCAGGGCGTCGGCGGCGATCGCGGCCGGGACCGCGTCGACCTGCGGCCCGAGGGCGAGCGCCTGCTCGACCCGGGTGCCGCCGGCGGGCATGGTCCGGCCCAGGCCGCGGGCCTCCTCGACGAGGTCCGCCCAGGCGCGCCCGACCCGGCGGTCCCCGCTGCCGCGCCGCCAGCGCAGCGCGCGGCGCAGCGCCGCGGCGGCCGGGACGAGCACGACCAGCAGCAGCGGCACCAGCACGAGGAGCCCGAGCAGCTGGGCCCACAGCGGCCAGCTCGTGGGGTCGCCCCAGTCGACCGCCGGCTCGGGAGCCGGGGGCGGGGGTGGCGGCGGCTGCGGCGGCGCCTGGGTGTCCGGGGCCTGCCAGGCCCGCGTGCCCGCGGCGGGCGGGGCCTGCTCGGCGGCGGGCACGAAGTTCTGGCTGACGATCGGGTACCAGTCGCCGGCCTGGGTGCGCACCTCCACCCAGGCGTGCACGTTGCGGCCGCGGATGATCCCGTCCTCGGTCTGCACCGCGCCGAGCACGACCCGGGTGGGGATGCCGAGCTGGTTGCCGATGAGCGCCAGCGAGGCGGCGTACTGCTCGTCGTTGCCGACCAGCGGGGTGCTGTTGAGGAAGTCGTCGAGCCGGCCGCGGCCGTGACCGGCCGGGTAGCGGGACCCGCTGCGGTAGCGCTGCACCCGCTGGGCGTCGGTGAGGGTGCCGTCGGCGCTCACCGCGGTGGTGCCGTCGGAGTAGCGCCCCTCCTCCTTCATCCCGCGGGCGACGGCGACGAACCGGCTCCACGGGGTAGCGGAGGCGTCCGGCGCCCAGTGGTTGATCCGGCCGTTGACGAAGTCGAGGTCGGCGCCCATGGGCAGCGCCCCGGAGGCCACCTGCAGATCGTCCGGGATGATCCCGGAGGCGGTCGCCGGCAGCGCGGTGCGCAGCCGGTAGCTGTCGCCCGGGTCGAGCCGCGGGGGGTGCAGCATGCTGTTCGTCGAGAGGTTGAGCCAGACCTGCTCGCGCATCTCCTCGGACTCGACCTCGATGCCCTGGATCTCGCCGCTGGTGAGCATGAGCCGACCGGTGTAGCCGTCCTCCGGGACGGTGACGCTCATCCGGGAGGGCTCGCCGGCGGTCTCGGCGACACCGACCCGCCGACCGATCTGCTGGAAGGAGCGGCCGGCGTCCTCCTGGGTGCCGCCGCGCCCGAGGACCCCCCACTCGCGTCCGTCCCAGGTGTCCAGGGTGGCCAGCCGCATCGGGGTGGTCGCCGGCACCCCGTCCACCTGGAAGAGCTGCTGGTCGTACCAGCCGGTGGGGCTGCCCTGCGTGTACTCCCGGTAGCCGCTCAGCGGCGACGGGAAGACGGTCCGGTCGTACCCCGGGACGACCTCGGTGCGCAGCACCCGCCGGTCGTCCGGGCCGTCCACGCCCGGCAGCGCCGGCGCCACCAGGGCGGCCACCCCGGCGGCGAGCGCGAGGATCAGGGCGCCGCCGAGGAGCCGGGTGAGGGCGGGCCGTCCGCCGCCGACCCGGTCCACCCCGCGCTGCGCCCGCTCGACGCACCACAGCAGCAGCAGCGCGCCGAGCAGCAGGCCCTGCACCCAGCGGCCGGCGGTCTCCTCGGTGCCCAGGGTGATGGTCACCGCGAGCAGGGCCAGCGGTGCCAGCACGAGCCGCAGGTGCGAGCGGGTGACCCGGGCGGTGGCGTAGGTCAGGGTGGTGCCGACGAGCGCGACGAGAAGGGCGATGGCCACGTACTGCCCCCGGGCGTCCACCGGCGGGACGAGGGTGAGCATCCCCTTCCAGCCCTGCACCGGGGCCAGGGCCAGGTCCTTGAAGGTCTGGCCGGTGGGCACGACGTACCAGCGGATGTCGTCGCGGACCGCGACGAGCGCTCCGACGAGCAGGTAGAGCACCGCGCCGAAGGCGGTGGTGGCCACCAGCGGCCAGCGGTAGGTCGCCTGCACGTGACCGACGACCAGGCCGAGGACCGCCCCGACCGCCGCGGCCCGGATCCACTCCCAGCCGAAGAGCGCGGTGCGCAGCCCCACCAGGGCGCAGGTCACCACGGCCAGGGTGAAGAGGGCGTCGACGAGGTGCTCGCGCCCGGGACGCATCCGGCCCAGGGTGGCCCGCACCTTCTCCCGCCCGGTGAGCTGGGGCTTGACCATCCCCTCCTTCGGGGCGCCGACCACCCCGCTCATGCCGGCGCCAGCCCGGAGCGCACCCGGGAGAGGTCCTCGAGCGCGGTGATGGTGACGACGACCAGGCCGCGCAGCCGGCGCAGCCCGACGGCGGCGCCGGGGTCGACCACGACGACCACGGTGTGCACCTCGGTCTCGAACTCGCCGAGGCACTGCTGCAGCTCGAGGAAGGCGCGGCCGGGCCCGCTGACCAGCACGGCCACCGAGGAGTCCGGGGCCAGCGCGACCGCCTGGCGGGCGCTGCGCACCAGGTCGACCCGGCCGGTGCTGGCCGTGGTGAGGGCGTCCAGGACCAGCGGGACGGTGGTCCGCGAGGCGCTGCGGTCGCGGCAGACGACCGTCGCCTCCTGCTCGTCGACGATCGACTGGACCATCAGCGAGGCGGCCACCGAGATCGCCGTCTCCACGTCGTCCTCGCCGCCGGCCGGGTACATCGCCGGGTCGGTGTCGACGACCACGCTGAGGTGGCTGCGGCGGGTCTCCTGGAACTGCCGCACGAGCAGCCGGCCGTGCTTGGCCGAGGAGCGCCAGTGCACGTAGCGCCGGTCGTCACCGGGCTCGTAGTCGCGCAGCGCGTGGAAGGTGATGTCGGCCATCGACGTCTTCGGGGTGGCCTGGCCCTCGAGGTCGACGAGCAGCCCGTGCGCCCCGGACTCCAGCGCGACCCGGCGCGGGTGGACGTGCACGCTGGTGGTGCCGCCGAAGGTCTTGACCCGGCGGGTGATGCCGAGCGGGTCGCCGTGCTCGGTGCGCGGCGGTCCGACCGGGACCACCCCGCGCCGGCCGGTGTCCACCTCGAAGGTGTGGCTGTGCCGGGCACGGCGCCGCAGCAGCGGCACGACGAAGACGCTCTCCTGACCGCCGACCGGCAGCCGCACCAGCGATGGCAGCATGGTCCGGCGCGAGGCGTTGGTGATCACCACCCGGCCGCGGCAGCGCTCCCCGATGTCGACCCGGGCCGGCACCACCGACAGCTCGACGTCGGCCCGGTGACGACCGACCGCGGCGGCCACGCAGAGGACGACGACCATCACCGCGAGCACCGCGACCAGGGCCAGCTCGACCCAGCCGAGCAGCACGGCGAGCAGGCCGCACGCCAGGCCGAGCGCGAGCGTGGACCAGCCGAGCCGGGTGATCCAGTCCAGGTGCCCGCCGAGCCAGGTGCGCCGCACCCGGGCGTCCGCGGCGACCGCGCCGCGGGCCACTGCCCGACCGGCCTGCTGGGTCCCGCGGTAGGCGGTGACCGGGGCGCCGGGCAGGGTGACGGTGCGGCGGTTGCCGCGGGCCCGCTGCTGGACGGCGCTGGCCATCTCCTGCAGCCGCTCGTCGCCGGTCGGCACCGGGTCCTGGCGGACCGGCTCGACCGGTTCTTGCGCCGGGACACGACCGCGACCCCGGGGCGGCTCCGGGGTCGGGGGGCGTCGGCTGCTGCTCATCGTGGGGCTCGTCGGCGTCGAGGGCTCAGGCGACCCGCTCGGTCGGCGGGGCGACCTCGGCCAGCACCTGGCTGATGACGTCGACCACCTCGACCCCGGCGAACTCGGCCTCGGCGGTCAGCAGCAGCCGGTGGCTCATGATCGCCTCGGCGAGGGCCTTGACGTCGTCGGGGACGACGTGGGTGCGGCCCTGGCTGACCGCCCAGGTCTTGGCGCACCGGACGAAGGCGAGGCAGCCGCGCACGGACAGGCCCAGCCGGACGTTGACGTGCCGCCGGGTCTCCTCGGCGATCCGGGAGACGTAGGCGAGGATCGCCGAGTCGATGTGCACCTGGTCGGCCAGGGCGGCCATGTCGCTGACCACCTGCGCGGTGACCACCGGCCGAAGCCCCTTCGAGCGGTCTCGGCGGGCGGCGTCGGCGAGCACCGCCACGGTCGCCTCGTGGTCGGGGTAGCCGAGGGTGGTGCGCATGAGGAAGCGGTCCAGCTGCGCCTCGGGCAGCCGGTAGGTGCCGGCCTGCTCGATCGGGTTCTGGGTGGCCACGACCATGAAGGGTCGGCCCACCTCGTGGGTGGTGCCGTCGACGGTGACCCGGCCCTCCTCCATGACCTCCAGCAGCGCCGACTGGGTCTTCGGCGAGGCCCGGTTGATCTCGTCGGCCAGGACGATGGTGGCGAAGACCGGGCCGCGGTGGAACTCGAAGCTCCGCTTCGCCTGCTCGTAGATCGTCACCCCGGTGACGTCGCTGGGCAGCAGGTCGGGGGTGAACTGGATGCGGCTGTGGCTGCCCTGCACGGTGGCCGCGAGCGCCCGGGCGAGCTGGGTCTTGCCGGTGCCCGGGTAGTCCTCGAGCAGCAGGTGCCCCTCGGAGAGCAGGCAGGTCAGGGCGAGGCGGACCACCTGCTGCTTGCCCAGCACGGCCTGGTCGATGTTGCCGACCATCTGGCCGAAGGCCTGGGCGAACCAGCCGGCCTGCTCCTGCGAGACGCTCATCGCTCTGCTGCTCCTGTGCTCGTCGTGCTCGTACGGTCGGTTCTCGTGCTGCTGCGGTCGGGTCGCGGCGGCGGGGCCGGCGGCCGCGGGTGCCGGGTCATCCGCTCGGGGTGCGGCGGGTGGCCGGCACCGGCCAGGTGTCGATCCGCAGCTCGTCGGTGGGCAGCGCGAGGTCGTAGACCCGGCCGGTCTCCAGGTCGTTGAGGACCAGCTGACCCTGGTTGTACCGCACCGCGACCCCGGCGCGGCGTCCGGTGTCGCCGGCCGGGCTGATCTGGCTCACCCCGGTGCTGCCGGGCTCGCATGCCCGGGCGTGCAGGATGCTCGAGGCCCGGCCCCAGGCGGCGGTGACGCAGTCGCCGAGGACCACCGGTCGGGAGATCTTGATCTGCCGGGTGAAGCGGTCCTGGGCGTCCAGCCCGCTGACGATCTCCGGGGGCTGCTCGCCGCCGACGGACTCCGCCAGGTCGACGAAGGCGGTGCCGGCGACGGTCTGCACGGCGACCCGGTCCGCCTCCGGTCCCGGCTGCTGCAGGGCGGCGACCACGAGGCCGGTGCCCTCCTGCCCGACCTGACCGCCGTCGGGCAGGGTCTCGGGCTCGGTGGGCGCACCCTCGTGGAAGATCTCGCCGCTCGCGCCGTCCATGACCACCCAGTCCTCGCCGACGGCGGTGATGTCCGCGGCGATGCCGTCGATCTCGACGTCGGTGCGCTCCGGGGCGCCGAAGCCGTCGCCCTCGACCGGGATGTCGACGACCTCGCCGGTCTCCGCCGAGACCGCCTTGACGTTGCCGGTGACGTCCACGGCGACCGCCGCGCTGCCGCCGATGTCGGCGACGGTCGGGGCGCCCGGGCCGAGGCCGGAGAGGTCGGCCCGCCCGCTGGGGTCGAGCCGGACCGCCCACACCTGGCCGTCGGTGCTGTCGACCATGGCGATGGTGCCGCCGCGCAGGTCGACGATGTCCGGCTGGAAGTACAGCTGCCCGGTCTGCGGGGCCCGCTCGGGCAGGGTCGGCCCCGGCTCGAGCGCCTCGCCGGTGCGGGTGTCGAAGCCGACGAGCTCGCCCTGGCTGGTCACCCCGACCGCGTGCCGCCCGTCCTGGAGGACGTCCGGGGTGCGCACGTGGCCCGGGGACCGCTCGCCCGGCACCGCCCGGTAGTCCTGCTCGGGGATGTCGCCGGCCCCGTCGAGGACGACGTCGAAGGCGTGCGCCCCGCTGCTGACCCGGGCCCAGTGACCGGTGCGCCCGCCGGAGACCCACACCCCGCCGTCGGTCATCGCGACGTCGTGCACCGGTTCGCCGTCGGCGCGGACCGCGAAGATCGCCAGCACCGCCACCAGCAGCGCGACCACCGTCCCGGAGACCACCCGGACCCAGCGCCGGCGCGACGGCCGGTCCGCCACCTCCCCGGTGGCCTCGGTGCTGCTCATCCCCTGCCCCTGCTCCGCGCGCTCAGTCGCGCGCCGCGTCGAGCAGCGCGAGGTCCTCGGGGGTGACCATCCGGGTGGACAGGGCGTGCTCGACGAGCCGGGACTTGCGGTTGCTGGCGAGCTTGCCGGGGCCGCCGTGCAGGCCGCGGATGCCGCCGTCGGCCAGCTTGCTGCAGACGTTGTCGAGCTTGCGGTTGAACTTGGTGACCTTCCAGCCCAGGCGCTCGGCGGCCACCGCGGAGCTGGGGATCTGCCCCTGCCCGGCACCTTCGCGGCGGAGGAAGTCCTCGCACAGGGCGACCACGAGGAGCTTCTGGTCGGGGGTGAGCGCGACCCGGCCGACGGTGGTCTCGCCGGAGTGGTCGGGCGCGACCGTCTCGGTGTCCACGGCCGTGAAGGTGGGGTTCTCCAGGACGATGTCGAGGTCGTAGGTGGTCGGGCCGGCGGTGAACCACACGGTGAGCCGCTCGAAGGCCAGCGGGATCCGGGCACCGGGGTTGAGCCAGGCCTGGAAGAGCCCCTTCTTGTCGGCGACGGTGGCGGTCAGGGTGGTGCCGACGTTGGTCAGCCACCACCAGCCCCCTTCGTTGCTCACCTGGAGGAAGTGCCGGTGCAGGAAGGGGTTGTCGTCGATCTCGACGTCGCCCTCCCGGCCGATGAGCAGCGGGTTCTCCGGGTCGACCGGGTGCAGCTCGCCGCAGAAGTCGACGGTGACCGAGGCGCTCATCCGGTCACCGCCGTCTCGCAGCGCGGCGCCGACCAGGCGGTGCGCTGGTCGCCGCGCTCGACCCGGGCGACGTAGCAGCGCCGGGCGCCCGGGCTGACCACCTCGTAGGTCTCGGTCTCGCCGGCCGCCAGCGGCCAGTCCGTCCCGCCGCCCTCGAGGGACTGCTCGTCCTCGCCGGCCCGCAGCCGGACGACGTCGTCCTCCTGCAGGGACTCGTAGCTGACCGTGATGCTCATCCTCGGGTCGCCTCCTTCGCTGGTGGGCTGCACCTCGACCTCCGGCCGTCCGCCGAGACCGGCCTGGCCGGGATCCCCGCTGGTGCTGGTGGTCACCGTCTCGCCGTCGTCCCGCCCGGTCCACCACACGGCCGCGACGATCAGCGCGACCACGAGCAGGACACCGACGACGGTGAGGACGAAGGGGAGCAGGCCGACCTGGATCCCCTTCGGCCGGGGCTCCTGGGGGTCCTTGCCGCTCGGACGCTCTCCCCCGGGTCCGGGGGGTGCGGCGCCGTCGGTCCCGGTGGACCCGGTGCTGGTGCCGCTGCGGGTGGTGGTGGCCGTGCCCTGGGCGAAGGAGCCCGGCAGGTCGGCGACCCCGTCGGCGATCCGGGTCGGTGGCGCCTGGGCGATCGAGCGGCCGCCGCTGAGCTGGCCGGCGATGACCGGCTGGCTCAGCGGTGGCGGGGGCGGGGTGGCCGAGCTGCCCATGGCGGTCCCGGCGCGCGCTGCGGGCTGGGACCCGGCCACCGGTGGTGGCGTCGGGGTCGGGGGCGGCGGAGCCGCGGACCCGCCGGCGGGAGGGCCGGCGACCGGCGGGGCACCGGTGGGCGCGCCGGCAGCGGGCGCAGGGCTGGTCCGCAGCCGGGTCCGCTCCTGGGAGGAGACCGGCGGACCCCCGACGTCGCCGGAGTGCCCCTGCTCGTCGAGCACGACGATCGCGGTGCGGGCGAAGCGGGCCTCCTGCTCGATCTGCTGCAGGCTGCGAGCGAGCTCGAGCGCGGTCGCCGGGCGGGCCAGCGGGTTCTTGGCCATCGCCTGCGCGAGCAGCCGCTCCATCCCCGCGGGGACGTCGGCCCGGCCGGTGCTGGGCGGCGGGTTGGAGCGGATCCGCGGCATCAGCGCGTAGGTGGTGTTGTCCCCGCCGGGCACCTCGAAGGGGGAGCGCCCGACGAGCAGCTGCCAGAGGGTGGCCGCGAGCGAGTACACGTCGGCGCGGGCGTCACCGTTGCTCTGGCCGAAGAGCACCTCCGGCGGGGCCCAGGGCACCGAGACCCCGACGTCGTCGTCGAGGTCCTCGAGGACACCGCCACGGCCGGCGATGCCGAAGTCGGTCAGCCCCGGGGTGCCGTACTGGCTGACCAGCACGTTGGCCGGCTTGATGTCGCGGTGGATCACCCCGGCCCGGTGCGCGGTCTCCACCGCGCTGGCCAGGTGGATGCCGGTGCGCAGCACCTCTTCGACGGAGAACCGCTCGGCCCGGGCCCGCTGCGCCAGGTTCGGCGGCGGGTAGTACTTCATGACCAGGTAGGGGCGGCCGTCGTCGCTGGTGCCGGAGCGGAAGACCTGGACGATGTAGGGGTGGTCGGCCAGCTGGGCCATGGTGTTGGCCTCGTCGATGAACTGCCGCTTGATCCCCGGGGTCAGGCCGTCCGCCTTGAGCACCTTGACCGCCACCTTCATCCGCGGCATCTGCTGCTCGTAGAGGAAGACGTCGGCGTAGCCTCCGGAGCCGAGCGGCTGGACGTGGTCCAGGCCGTCGAGGTCGGGCGGGATGGCGGTGCTCACCGGGGCATCATCCCGTGACCTCCAGCACCATGGAGACCTGGTCGGCCAGGGTGATCGTCGTGCCGGGCTCGATCGTCTGCTGGTCGCCCGGGCGGACCCGCACCGGGCTGGAGCCGGGCAGCGCCACGGTGGTGCCGTTGGTCGAGCCGAGGTCGCGGACCAGCACGTGCCAGCCGTCGAGGATGATCTCGGCGTGGTTCCGGGAGATCTCGTTGTCCGGGCTGGCCACCCGCACCAGGTGCGGCGGCAGGCCGGTGATCTCGTCGGCGGCCTTGGGGGCTCGGCCCAGCAGCACCCCGCGGTCGAGCTCGACGACGTCGCCGGTGGACAGGCGCAGCAGGCCCAGGGCCGGCCGGGGCGTCTGCTCCGGCTCCTGCTCGGGCAGCTCCTGCTGGCAGACCCGGCAGCGGGTGGCGTGCGGCGCGCTGAGGTGCCCGGACGGGCAGCGGACGGCGAGCACCACGGGGGCCTCGGCCGGCGCAGATGGCTGGTCGGGTGCCGCACCGGGCTGGTCCGGCGTCGCACCCGGCTGGTCGGGGGCCGGAGCCGGATCCCCGAAGGTGGGCAGACCCGTCCCGCGGCCGTGGCCCGGGTGAGGCCCGGGGGCGGGATGTCCTCCAGCCTCGCCGGCTGCCGGTGCGGGCTGCCCAGGCTCGTCCTGGCCGCCCGGGGCCGCGGGCTCCGGTGCCGGCGCGCCCTGGCCCCATGGCACGGCGGCGATGAGACCGTCCGCCGGCGCACCGGGCTCCGCCGGGCGCTCGGCCGGGGGGCTGGCCGGGGCGCCGACTCGGGCGCCGACGAGGTGACCGTCGGCGTCAAAGGCCGGGGAGGTGCCGGACTGGCTCGACGGCACGGGCTCGGCGGACACCGCGTCGCCCGGCACGGGGGCGGCGGGCGCCGGGGCGGACATCCCGGCGTCGGACGGGGCCGGCTCGTGCGGGGCCGGCTGCTCGGGCTCGCCGCCAGCACTGGGCATCGGCGGCAGCCCGGCCGGCTCAGCGGCGGGCTCGCTCGGCGACCCGCTGGGCGCCGCCGGCTCCTCGGCGAGCGCGTCCTCCTCCGAGGGCGGGGCGAGCGTCGCGTTCGAGCTGGGCTCGGGCGCCTGGAAGCCGCCGGCCGAGGCCACCGGTCCGGAGTCGATCTCCGGCTCCTCGGGCTGCAGCGAGCTGCGGTGGTGGCTGGTGTTGCCGAAGAGGAAGTCGAAGCTGGGCAGCTCGTCGTCCTCCTCGTCGGCCTGGTCCGGGGTGCCCGGGTCGGCGGCGGTCTCGTCCGGACCGGAGCCGGTCGTGGCAGCCGGGTCGGCAGGGCCAGGGTCGGCGCTGGGCGCCGCCACCTCGGGGGAGGCGACCTCGGGGGATGCGGTGCCGTCCGGGGTCGGGGCGTCGGGGGCGGGCTCAGGCGCCGGGGCCACGCTCGAGCCGCGGCGCTCCCCCTCGTCCGGCACGACCGTCAGGGCCGGCCGGGCCCCGCCGAAGACCGAGGGCATCGCCCAGCCCGAGGCGGCCGGGGCCGGCTCGGACGGCGTGGGCTCGGACGGCGTGGGCTCGGACGGCGTGGGCTCGGCGGACTCCATGTCGGACGGCGCAGCGTCGGACATGGGCGCGTCGGTGGGTACAGGGTCGCCGGACTCCGTGTCGGCGGGCTCGTCCCCGGTCGGGGTCTCCCCTTCCGCCTCGCCCGGCTCGTCCCGGTCAGCCAGCCGCACCGACGCCTCGGCGGGCAGGTCCTCGTCGCTCCACGGTGCCCGCGCCGGGGCGAGCACCTCGCGCTCGACGCCGTCGGCGCCGGTCACCACGGCCATCGCCCGGCCGCGGACGAGCACCCGGGCACCGGCCCGGTCGACGAGGGCGAAGTCGGGTGCGCGGCGGACCCCGGCGGAGGTCAGCTCGTCGACGACCACGTCGGCCGGGTCCTCACCGGGCTGCGCGGCGAGCGCACCCTGCACCCGCTCGCGCAGGGCGTCGTCGCCGCGGACCAGCAGCAGCAGGTCGCCGGCCGCGACCTCGACCCATCCCGGGCCCGGCTCGCTCGTCTGCATGCTCACTTCTCCTCGACGTCTCGTGGGGCGGTGCGCTCGTCAGCCTCGCGCGGGCTGGTGACCGTGTCCTCGGGCGGCTCGCCCTCGAGGTTGACCACGACGACGGTGACGTTGTCCCGGCCCCCGGCGACGACGGCCTCGCGCACCAGCTGCTCGGCGGCCTGCTGCGCGTCGGGGTGCTCCTGCAGCAGCTCGCGCAGGTCGCGGTCGTCGAGCTCGTTGGTCAGCCCGTCGGAGCAGATGACGAAACGCTCCCCGGGGTAGGGCGGGATCACCCACACGTCGGGCTGGTGCTGCGCGTCGGTGCCCAGCGAGCGGGTGACGACGTTGCGCAGCGGGTGGGTGCGGGCCTCGTCCGGGGTGATCACCCCGGCCGAGATCATCTCCTGCACCTCGGAGTGGTCGACGGTGACCTGGCTCAGCGTGCCGTCCAGCCAGCGGTAGACCCGGGAGTCGCCGACGTTGAAGACCGCCCAGTGGTCGGTGCCGCCGACGCTGACCAGGGCCACCCCGGTGACGGTGGTGCCCATGCCCCGGCGCTCCGGCTGCTCGTGGACCGCGCCGAGGATCCGCCGGTTGGCGGCGTCCAGCTGCTGCTCGAGGTCCTCGACGCTCAGCGGGGCGCGACCGGCGATCTCGCGCAGGGTGTCAACGGCGATGCCGCTGGCCACCTCCCCGGCGGCGTGCCCGCCCATGCCGTCGGCGACGGCGAAGACCACCCCTTCGGCGATCGCCGCGTCCTCGTTGTGCTCACGGACCCGGCCGACGTCGGTGGCCGCGCCCACCTTCAGGCGGGGCGCGGGCGTCCGGGCGTCGGGCAGCGCGGGATCGTCCGTCACGGCGTGGCTGCTCACGTGCTCACGCGGACGGTCTGCAGGATCTGCTGCACCTCGGCGTAGCCGGCCTCGGCCCCGGCGCCGCCGACCGAGCCGGTGGCCTGGACCAGGTCGACGACCCGGCCGCGCCGCGAGCCGGCGAAGAGGTGGATCTGGACGATGGTGCCGATCTCCGGGTCGTTCCAGGAGACGTTGACGCCGACGAAGGGGACCTCGCCGAGCTCGATCTCGAAGGGGTCGTCCAGCGAGCCCTCCGGCTGCCGGTCGACGAAGTCCTTGAGCTCGGCGACGGCCGAGCGCATGGTGAAGTCCGAGGTCCGCTGGAAGCCGCGGACGACGACGTTCGGCGCGAAGCTGTCGTCGCTCTCGATCTTCCGGCAGGCCAGCAGGGTGCCGCCGACCCGCACCGGTCCCCAGGTGTCCGGGGCGTCGAGCGTCACGCTCGGCGGCCCCGGGAAGGTGTCGCTGGGGTAGCTGAGCTCAGGCATGTCTCGGTGTCCTCCCTCGTGTCCGCGCCCATCATGGCTGATCGGGGCCTCGCGGCGCAGCCGCCCGCCCGTCCGGGTACCGCCGGCTACCACGCAGGAAGTGCTGTGATCGCAGCACTTACTGCGTGGTAGCGCGGTGGATGGGTCAGGTGCGCACCCGGATGGAGTCGATGACCGCGTCGACGAGCGGGAAGTCTGCCTCGCGCCGGTCACCGCTCCACGAGCCGGTGACCTGGATGACGTCCATGACGTCGTTCTGCGCGGCGGCGGTGAACCAGTGCGCCTGGCCGACCTCACCGACCGGCTGCTCGGTGTAGGTCAGCTCGGCGCCGACCCACTGCCGCCCGTCGATGGTCTGGTCGCGCAGCGCGCCCAGGCTGCCGTCGGTGTGCGAGGCGGCGTACTGGCCGAGCTCGGCCTCGACCTGCTCCGGGCCGAAGGGGGCCAGCCGCTGGTAGAAGCGGACGACGACGTTGGCCCGGAAGTGGCCGTCGGCGGTGTCCCGCACGGCGATGAGGGTGTCCGGGGCCCAGACCTGCTCCCACCCCTCCGGGATCTGCAGGGCCAGCCGGGGCGGGCCGGGGACGACGGGACTGGGGTAGCTGACGGTGCTCATGCTGCTCTCCTGCGGTGCTCGTGCCGGTGGTGGTGGGGGCCGGGTGATGGTGGATGGACACCGGACCCCGGGTGGTGGGCGGGCGTGGGACGCTCAGCCGAATCAGCGCGCGGTCTTGGCTGCTCAGTCCCAGAAGGTGAGGTCGTCGGCGATCTCCTTCGGGCTGAAGGAGAGGTCGACGTTCACCTCGGCGCCGACACCGAGGGTGAGACCGATGTCGCCGCTGAAGCCGACCTTGTCCATGCTGATCTCGCCCTCGACGTTGGCCTCAGCACCGATGCCGTAGGACACCGAGCCGCCCACCCCGACGGTGCCGTAGTCGCCGACGTCCTGGCTGACCGCGCCCTCGACCTTGCCGCCGGCGAAGACCTCGCCACCGGCGGCCACCTGGGCCCCGTCCGGGCCGATGCTGGCGCTGCCCTCGACGGAGGCCTGGGCGCCGACGTAGCCCTCGACGTTGGCCGAGGTGCCGTAGTCGTTGCCCCAGTGGGCCTCGCCCTTGCCGACGTAGGCGCCGGCCTGGGCGCCGCCCTCGGCGTAGGCCCCCTGGTCGAGGCTGACCCCCGCGGAGCCCTCGGCGCTGGCGTCGGCCGAGAGCACCGAGCCGGAGGCGCCGGTCTGCTCATCACCGACCGAGCCCTTGGCGACCGCTGCATCGGCCTCCACCTTGTCGCCCACCTCGACGAAGGGCTCGGTGCGCACGGCGTCGTTGACGTCGGAGATCGTGTCGCCGACCTTGCTGTCGAAGTCCTTCTCGTGCGAGAACTCCTTGCCCCACTCCTTGCGGCCCCCGCCCTCGCCGTACCGCTCACCACCCTCGGAGTGCTCCGAGTAGCCGGTCGGGTCGGCGGCGTTGGTCCACTTGCCGTCCTTGTCCTCGACCCAGGTCTTGCCGGTGAGCGGGTCGTAGTGGTGCTTGTTCCCGTCCTCGTCGGTGTTGGTACGCACACCCGGCGCGTCCTGGCCACGGCCGGTGATGGAGTACTCACCTTCGAACTCATACTCGTCGGTCTCCTTCGAGACCTCCAAGGGCGTCTGCCGCCCGCGACCGCCCGGCCCACCCGGCGCGCCGGGCCCGGGCGGGGCGGTCGGCACCCCGCTGCCCTGGCTGTGCCCGCCGCCGGTGGCGTCGCTGGCCTGGTCCTGCTGGTCGGCCTGCCGACCGAGGTCCTCGGCGGCGGTCATCAGCCGCTCGGCGGCCTGCGCCAGCCGGGTGACGGCGTCGTCCTCCCAGCTGTCGAGCAGGGTGGTGGCGTCCTCGCCCTCCCAGGAGCCACGCAGCACGCGAGCGCTGGCGGTCCCCTTGCCCTGCACGTCGCTGATCCGTCGGCTCCCGGTCCGCAGCTGCCCGGCGATCTCGCGCACCCTGGCGCTGTCCATCCCCTGCTGCACGGTCATGTCGGCTCCCGTCTCGTGGCGTTCGGGACCACGCTAGGGCCGCGGCGGCGATCCGCCCATGGGGAGAACTCCCCGCCGGCTCACCAGGTGACGCGCACCGACTCCAGCGCCTGGCCGACCACGGCCTGGTCCTGCTCCAGCTCGGCAGCCCCGAAGGAGCCGACCACCTGCAGCAGGTCGACGACCTCGCCACGCTGCCGCAGCAGGAAGAGGTGGATCTGCGCGACGGTGCCTGCCTCGGGCTCGACGAAGGCGACGTCGGTGCCCACCCACTCCTGGCCGTCGATGGTCTTGGTGCGCAGCGGGCGCACCTCGCCCTCGTCCTTGCCGGCCACGAAGGCCTGCAGGTCGGCGTAGGCACGGTCCCCGTCGTAGGGGGCCGGCACCACCCGGTGGGTCACGGCGACGTTCGGCAGGAACCGGCCGGAGCCGTCGTCCGCCTTCCGGACCGCGATCAGGGTCTCCGGCGCCCACACCTGCTGCCAGTCCTCCGGCAGGTCCATGGTCAGGCGCGGCGGCCGGGGCACGATCTCGCTGGGGTACTCCACCGTGGTGCTCACGGCCCCGACCCTAGGCGCTGGACCGCCCCGCCCACCACCGGCGCAGCCGCTCCGCGGCGACCTCCGGGCCGAGCACCCCTTCGTCCAGGCGCAGCTCGAGCAGGAAGCGGTAGGCCTCGCCGAGCTCCGGGCCGGGCGGGATGCCGAGGATCTCGCCGATGTGGTTGCCGTCGAGCTCGGGCCGGACCCGGTCCAGCTCCTCCTGCTCGGCCAGCCGGTCGATCCGCTCCTCGAGGTCGTCGTAGGCCCGGCGCAGCCGGTCGGCCTTGCGCCGGTTCCGGGTGGTGCAGTCGGCCCGGGTGAGCCGGTGCAGCCGCTGCAGCAGGTCGCCGGCGTCGGTGACGTAGCGGCGCACCGCCGAGTCGGTCCACTGCCCGTCGCCGTACCCGTGGAAGCGCAGGTGCAGCTCGACCAGCCGGGCCACCGCCTTCGTCGTGTCCTTGTCGAAGCGCAGCGCCCGCATCCGCTTCGCGGTGAGCTTGGCCCCGACGACGTCGTGATGGTGGAAGGAGACCCCGCCGCCGTCCTCGAAGCGGCGGGTGGCCGGCTTGCCGATGTCGTGCAGCAGGGCCGCCAGGCGCAGCACGAGGTCCGGTCCGGGCACCGGGCCGTCGGCGCCCGACTCGAGGTCGATGGCCTGCTGCAGCACGGTGAGGGAGTGCTCGTAGACGTCCTTGTGCCGGTGGTGCTCGTCGATCTCCAGGCGCAGCGCGGGCAGCTCGGGCAGCACCTGATCGGCCAGCCCGGTGTCCACGAGCAGCCGCAGCCCGGCGACCGGGTCCGGCGCGAGCAGCAGCTTGACCAGCTCGTCGCGGACCCGCTCGGCGGAGACGATCTCCAGGCTGGGCGCGGCGGCGGTCATCGCGGTGACGACGTCGGGCGCCGGGGTCAGCCCGAGCTGGGCGACGAAGCGGGCGGCCCGCAGCATCCGCAGCGGGTCGTCGGCGAAGGAGACCTCGGGCGTCGAGGGGGTGCGCAACCGGCCCGCGGCCAGGTCGAGCATCCCGCCGTGCGGGTCGACCAGCTCCAGGTGCGGCAGGCGCAGCGCCATCGCGTTGACCGTGAAGTCGCGCCGGACGAGGTCGCCGGCGAGGTCGTCGCCGAAGGCGACCACCGGCTTGCGGGTGGTCCGGTCGTACTCGTCGGCGCGGTAGGTGGTCACCTCGACGACGGTCTCGCCGCGCCGGGCGCCGATGGTGCCGAAGTCGCGGCCCATGTCCCAGGTGGCGCTGCCCCAGCGCTCCAGCAGCGGCTCGATCTGCTCCGGGCGGGCGCTGGTCGTCAGGTCCAGATCGAGGCTGTCCCGGCCGAGGAAGGCGTCCCGCACGGGTCCCCCGACGAGGGCCAGCTCGTGACCGTCGGCGGCGAACCGCTCGCCGAGGTCGCGCAGCAGCGGCAGCACCGGCTCGAGGCGGGCGAGCGCGTCGGCGACCACCTGGGCGGTGGCCTCCGGAGGGAGCTCGGCGTCACTGGTCACGGGTCACCGGGTGCGAAGGGGGCGGGCAGGCACGGGCCACCAGCGTAGGTCAGGGCGGGGACGGCTCAGGACGTGCGCTCGCGGATCGCCCGGAACTCGTTGCTGCCCCCGGAGTCCTCCACCCACCGTCCGTCGGCACAGGTGTAGTCCGCGGAGTAGCTGCTCAGCGACATCGAGTCCGGTTCGCCGCCCCGGGTGATGTCTACGTCGTCCCGTTCGACGCTCCAGCGGACCCGCCCGTCGTCGGTGCTGATCCGGTACTCGGCGACCCCGTCGAGGACCAGGTCCGCTCCCTCGGTCTCCACCTGGTCGTACTCGACCCGGACCGTGCCGTCGTCGGACACCGTCGTCGTCGGGTTCATACCGGTGATCACCGCACCGGTGTAGTCCACCTGCCGGTTGCTCACCGCCTCCCAGGTGCCGACGAGGCAGGGGTCGACCTCTCCGCCTGCGGTGCTGCCGTCGCTGCTCGAGCCGCTGCCGGAGTCGGAGCTCGGGTCCGTGCTGCTGGGATCGGTGCTGCTCGGGTCGGTGCTCTGACCCCGGCCACCGTCGGTGGTCAGCTCGTCGTCCGGGTCGTCGGTGAGGACCATCGCCGCCGCGACGCCCCCGCCGAGCAGCAGCGCAGCGGCCGCCACCGCCGCGACGACGACCCCGGCAGAGCGGCGTCGCGCGGGCGGATCGGTCGGACCCGTCGTGGCCGAGCCCGACCCCGGGCCGGGCGGCTCCGGCGGAGGAGGTCCGTGCGGCGCCCGCGGCGCCGGTGGGCCGGGGTCCGCCGGCATGGCACCCGACCCGCCGGAGGCCTCGCTCGGGGCGAGACGGGCCGCGGGCGGAGGAACGGCCGACGAGCCGGACGAGGACCCGCCCGCAGACCCGGCCGAGGCATCGGACCGGGACGAGGTCCGGGGCGCCGACGCGCGCGTGGTGACCGGTGACGAGGCGCGGTCCCGCCACCCTTCGTCGTCGTCGACCACGAGCTCGGTGCGCGGCAGCCGCAGCTCCTGCTCCACCCGCTGCAGGTCCAGCCCGAGGGCCAGGGCGCTGCCGGGACGACGGGCCGGGTTCTTGGCCATGCCCGCCTGCAGGAGGCGCTCCAACGACTCCGGCACGTCCTCCCGGTCGGTGCGCCGCGGCCGGTCGCCGAGGGTGCGCCGGACGAGCGCGTCCCCCGAGTTGTCCCCGTCCACCTGCTCGAAGGGGGTTCGGCCGCTGAGCAGGAAGGCGATGGTCGCGCTCAGCGAGTACACGTCCGCGGCGACCGACCCGTTGCTGCTGCCGCGCAGCACCTCTGGCGGGCTCCAGGCCACCGACACGCCGACGTCGTCGTGGTCGTCCACCTCGGCCGCCCGGCCGGCGATCCCGAAGTCGGCCAGCGCCGGCGCCCCGTAGGAGGAGACGAGCACGTTGGCCGGCTTGATGTCGCGGTGCAGCACCCCGGCCCGGTGCGCGGTCTCCACCGCCGAGGCCAGCTGCACCCCGGTGCGCAGCGCCTCGCTCACCGGCAGGGCACGCTGCCGGGCACGCACCGAGAGGTTCGGCCGGGGGTAGTAGCTCATCACCAGGTAGGGGCGGCCGTCGTCGGCGACGTCGGCGCGCAGCACCGTGACGATGTAGGGGTGCTCGGCCAGCTCGGCCATGGTGTTCGCCTCGGCGACCAGCTGCTCGCGCAGGTCGGTGGCCGCCGAGTGCAGCACCTTGACCGCCACCAGCATCCGCGGCAGCTCCTGGCGGTAGAGATGGACGTCGGCGAAGCCCCCGGACCCCAGGCGCTGGACGTAGGCCAGCCCCGGGATCTGCGGAGGCTCGGTCGGCGACATCGTCGCCGAGCCTAGTCGCCGCGGGGCGCCCGCCCCCAGCTCCCGCCTGCCCCAGCGGTCCCAGATGCCGCTCCGGCCCGGCTGGCTATGGTGAGGGCATGACCTCGCCCGCCCCCGCCTCCAGGTCGCCGCGGCGCCTGCCCGCGGTGGAGGAGCGCAGCGCCGGCGGCGTCGTCGTCGACGTGCACGAGGGCGAGGCCCGGATCGCCGTCATCGCCCGGCGCAACCGGGCCGGACGGCTGGAGTGGTGCCTGCCCAAGGGGCACATCGAGGGCGAGGAGACCCTCGTGGAGACGGCCGCCCGCGAGGTCGCCGAGGAGACCGGGATCGAGGCCCGGGTGCTCATCGAGCTGGGCACCATCGACTACTGGTTCGCCACCCCGGACCGGCGGATCCACAAGTTCGTGCACCACTACCTGCTCGAGGCGATCGGCGGCTACCTGACCATCGACAACGACCCGGACCACGAGGCGGTCGACGTGGCCTGGCTCTCGCTGCGCGAGGCGCACCGCCACCTCACCTTCCCCAACGAACGACGGATCGCGAGGGAGGCGTGGCAGCGGCTCGCCGGCGAGGGCTGATCCGCGGGGCGGGCGCCCTGCTCGCCCTGTTGCTGACCACCCTGCTGCTGCCCCCGGCCGCGCTCGCCCGACCCGGCGGGGCCGGCGACGTGGCCGACCTGCGCGTGGTGCTCACCGACATCACCCCGGTCGTCACCAGCGACGACGGCACCGCCCGGATCACCGCCGAGGTCAGCAACACCGGCACCACCACGGTCGACGATGCGAGCATCAGCGTCGTCACCGGGCCGAGCGGGGTCTCGGCCACCGACTGGAGCGAGTCCGACGACCCGGTGCAGGGCAGCGCCCTGGACACCGCCGAGCCCGCCGCCCTGGGCCCGGGCGAGCAGACCACGGTACGCCTCGAGGTCGACGCCGCCGACCTGCTGCCCGGTCGCTCCTGGGGAGCGGCGCCGGTGAGCGTGCAGGTGGACCAGGCGCCCCGTGCGGTGCGCACCTTCCTCGGCGTCCACCGGGCCAAGGAGTACGAGCCGCTGCGCATGCTGTGGGGGGTCCCGGTGACCCTGCCGCACGACCGGCGGGTGGTCGGCGCCCCCGGAGCGGACCGCGAGGCAGGCTGGGAGAACGCGGTCGGCGAGGGCTCCCGGGTGGCCGAGCTGACCGATGAGAGCCCCGAGGACGGCGAGGTGTGGTTCCTCGACCCGACCGTGCTCGGCAGCGTGCCCGAGGGTCCGGCGCAGCCGGACTCCTTCGCCGGGGAGCGGGAGATCCGCGACGCCCGGGCTGAGGTCGTCCGGGAGAACCTGGACCCGGACGCGACCGTCGTGCTGCCGGACGCGGACGCCGACATCGCCGCGGCGGCCGCCTCCGAGGAGTCGGCCGCGCTGGTCGACCCGCAGGTGACCTCCGGGCAGGAGCTCGCCGACGAGCTCGGCGCCACCGGCGACCTGGCCTGGCCGGCGGACGGGATCGTCTCCCAGGACCGGGTCGCCGCCTACACGGACATGTACGGCCGGCAGCCGACCGTGGTGGTCCCCAGCACCTCCCTCCCTCAGGACGGCAGCCGCTCCAGCCCACGTCGCTCGGGGTCCGGGGCGCCGCTGCTCGTCGCCGACGCCACCCTCTCGGACACCGTGGGTGGGCTGACCGGCACGCAGGACGCGGTGCTGGCCCGCCAGCGGGTCGTCGCCGAGACCGCGGAGATCCTCGCCCAGATGCCCGGCACCGGACGCAGCGTGCTGGTGCTGCCGGGCCGGGACAGCGAGCCCGACCCGCAGGCCTACGCGCAGGTGCGCGACGGCGCCACCGACATCCCCTGGCTGGAGAGCGCCACCCTCGAGGAGGTGCGCGCCGAGACCGCGGACGCGCCGGTGGTCGACCTGCCCGACACCGTCGCGGAGGCCGCCGACCTGCTGGCCGACGCCGACCCGCCGGCCGACCCCATCCTCAACGACTCCCGGGCCACCCGGCTCACCCGCGACCGGGAGGCGCTGCGCACCTACGCCTCGGTGCGCTCCGACGGCGCGGTGTGGGCCGAGGTGATGGGCTCCGCCTTCGGCCAGCTCGCCTCCGCCCGGTGGCGCGGCCACCTCTGGTCGTGGGGCCAGGCCGAAGGGGAGCTGCGGGAGGAGGCGACGCTGACCACGAACGACCTCACCGTCTCCTCCGGCGACGTGAACTTCTTCGCCGACTCCGGACGGCTGCAGATCACCGTGGAGAACCACACCGACGTCGAGCTGCGCAACCTCCAGGTCACCCTCGAGCCGGGGCGCCCGGCGCTGCGGATCGAGCAGCAGCCCGAGCCGGTGACCGTCGGCCCCGGCTCCCGGCAGACCGTCACCGTCGAGGCGAGCGCCCTGGCCGCCGGCAACGTGCCGATCGAGATCCAGGTGGCCTCGCCCGACGGCGAGGTGCTCACCGCACCGGCCCAGCTCGACGCGCGGGTGCGGCCCACCGGTGACTGGATCTACTGGGTGCTCGGCGGCGCGGCCACGCTGCTCGTCGTCGCCGGGGTGTGGCGTACCGTGCGCAGGCGCGGCGACCGACCGGTGGCCACCAGCGGCCCGGAGGGACAGCACGGATGAGCGAGTCACGCACCCTGGCCCGCTCCGGCGCCGTGATGGCCGCCGGCACCCTGGCCTCCCGGGTGCTCGGGCTGGCCCGCAACGGCCTCACCGGGATGGTCGTCGGGGTCACGCTCATCGCCGCGGACGCCTGGAACGCGGCCAACACGCTGCCGAACATCTTCCACCTGCTGCTGGCCGGCGGAGTGCTCAACGCCGTCATCGTCCCGCAGATCACCAAGGCGATGCGGCACGAGGACGGCGGGGTCGAGTACGTCAACCGGCTGCTGACCCTGGCGATGACCATCATGGGCGTCACCACCCTGGTGCTCACCCTGGCCGCGCCGCTGCTCGTCGACCTCGTCGTCGCCAGCAGCTGGGACGCCGAGTCCCGGACCCTGGCCACCGCCTTCGCCGTGATCTGCCTCCCGCAGGTCTTCTTCTACGGCCTCTACACGCTGCTGGGGCAGGTGCTCACCGCCAACGAGCGGTTCGCCGCCTTCATGTGGGCCCCGGCCCTGGCCAACGTCGTCGCCATCGCCGGGCTCGGCTGGTTCCTCGTCACCGACGCCCCGCTGCAGGCCGGCGTCGAGCAGTGGACGCCGACGATGATCGGGGTGCTCGCCGGCTCGGCCACCATCTCCATCGCGGTGCAGGCCTTCGCCCTGGTCCCGCCGTTGCGCGCGATCGGCTTCCGCTACCGCCCGGTGTGGGGCATCCGCGGCAGCGGCCTGGGCGCCGCCTCGCGGATGGCATTGTGGGCCTTCTCCGCGGTGGCGATCAGCCAGCTGGCCTACTTCCTCACCACCCGGGTGCTCACCGGAGCCTCCTACGAGGCCCAGCAGGCCGGCGACCAGGCGGCCGGGATCTTCGCCTACAGCAACGCCTTCCTGCTCTTCATGCTGCCGCACAGCCTGATCACGGTGAGCCTGGTGACCGCGCTCTTCACCCGGCTCTCGAACGCGGTGCACGACCGGGACGTGCCCCGGGTGACCGCCGACCTGCGGCGCGGCCTGCGCCTGCCCGCGGTGGTCCTCGTCCCCGGGACCACCGCGATGATCGTGCTCGCGCCGCACCTGCTGCAGGTGATCCTGCCCGGCAACGACCGCAGCTCGACCGACGCCGTGGTCGGGGTGCTCGTGGCGATGGCCGTCGGCCTGCTGCCCTACAGCTGGTTCTACCTCGTGCAGCGCGCCTACTACGCGCACGAGGACGGGCGCACCCCCTTCTACCTGCAGCTGGTGGTCACCGTCATCGCGGTGAGCTTCACCCTCTTCGCCGCCACCCGGGCGCCGGCCGACTCGGCCACCTGGGTGGGGGTCGGGCAGACGCTGAGCAACCTCGTCGCCGCGGTGCTCGGCTTCACCCTGCTGCGCCGCTCGCTCGGGCCGCTGGGGCTGTCCTCGGTGGTGCAGCAGTACGTGCGGCTCGGGGTGGCCACGCTGATCGCCACCGTCCTCGCCTGGGGCCTGGTCCGGCTGCTGGACGCGGTGCTGCCCCCGGGCTGGTGGTCGGCGGTGGTGATCTGCACCCTGGGCGGCGGGCTGCTGCTCGCGGTGACCCTGGCCCTGGCCGCGCGGATGCGGGTCAGCGAGGTCACCGAGCTGCTCGCCCCGGTGCTGCGCCGCCTCGGACGCGCCTGAGCCGGACGCGCCCGTCCCACGTACCGGACCGGGTCGCCCGGTGGACCTAGGATGGCGCGGCAAGCACCCCGCGACGAAAGGGTCATCCGTGCCTGGTGCGTCCTCCGTGAGCCCCGGGAGCGAGCTCGGCCGCTACACCCTCGGGCAGCGTCTCGAGACCCGCCCCGGCGGCGAGCGCTGGTCCGCCCACGACACGATCCTCGACCGCGACGTCAGCCTGCTGGTCATGCCGGCCGGCGACGTCTCCACCGAGGCGGCGGTCGACGCCGCCCGCCGCGCCGCCGGGATCGAGGCGCCGCAGCTGGTCCGCATCCTCGACGTCGGCCAGGAGGGGGACCTCGCCTTCGTCGCCGAGGACCGTCTCGGCGACGCCCGCACCCTGACCGAGCTCGTCGGCGAGCACGGGCTGCCGGCCGAGGAGGTCCGCCGGATCGTCGGCGAGGTCGCCACCGGGGTCGAGGCGGCCCGGACCCGCGGGCTGCACCACCTGGCCCTCGGCCCCGGCTCGGTGCTGCTCACCGAGGACGGCCGGGTCAAGGTGCGCGGCATGGCCACCGCCGCGGCGCTCGACGGCGTCGAGACCGAGGGCGAGGAGGCCAGCCGGGAGGACGCCACGGCGATCGTCGCGCTGGCCTACGCCGGGCTCACCGGGACCTGGCCGCTGCCCGGCCAGGACAGCGGTCTGCCTCCCGCCGAGCGCAGCGGCAGCGGGCTGCGTCCCCCGTCGGCCGTGGCCGTCGGCGTGCCCGGCGACCTCGACACCATCTGCCGGGAGACCCTCGCCGAGGGCTCCGGCCCGGACTCCCCCGGCGACCTGGCCGCACAGATCGCGCCGTGGTCCCGGATCCCGCTCAGCGGCGACGCCGTGGCCACCACCGGCGACCAGGTCGCCAGCACCCCGCTGGGTGACCAGGGCGACGCGGAGGCCACCGCGGCCCTGCCCACGAGCACCCCCGACGAGGACGAGCCCACCCGGGTGGTGGACACCGACGCCACCCGACCGATCGCCGCCGGCGCCGCGGCCTGGATCGGCCGCCGGGCCAACCGCCTCAAGGAGCGCCGCGCCGGGGTGACCCCGCGCACCGAGCCGGGCACGGACGAGGCGGCCCGCACGGACGAGGCCAGCAGCACCGACGACGGTGCCGCCGCCAGCACCGGGAGCACGTCCGGGACGGGCCCGGCTCGTGGCGCCGGGAGCACCACGGGCGCTGCTGCGGGAGCCGCTGCTGCAGGAGCCGGGGCCGCGGGCGCCGGTGCCGCCGCGGCCACCGCCGGCTCCGGCCGGGCACGGCCCGGGGAGCGTGACGAGGACACCACCGTCCTGGAGCCGCTGGACCGCGACGACCAGGACCGGGGCGCCGACCAGGCCGGGGCCGACGACGAGGGCCGCTCGGAGCACCGCGGGGCGAAGGTGGCCGCCGCGGGCGCCGGGGCCGTCGGCGCCGCCGCCAGCGGGGCCGGTGCCGTGGGCAGCCGGCTCGGCCACGCCGCCCGCTCGGCCGGCGAGCGCTCCCGGGACGCCGTCGCCGACCGGCGGGCCCGCCGGGCCGCGCTGCGCGAGGACGAGGAGACCACCGAGTCGCTGCAGGCCAGCCCCAGCCGGGCCGAGCTGGACCCGCCGCTGCCGCTGCTGCCCGGCGGCAGCGGGGACCCGCCCTCGCGGGCCCAGTCGAACACCGTCTTCACCCTCATGGTCGCGCTCGTCGTCGCCGCGCTCGTCGTCGGCCTCGTCGGGGTCTCCCGGATCGGCGAGAACACCGACCTCGAGGCGATCCTCGGCAGCGACCAGACCGCTGTGGCCACGACCACCGAGGAGGGTGGCGGCGGCTCCGACGCCGAGGCCTACGGGGTGATCAACGCCGCCGGCTTCGACCCGCAGGGTGACCAGCAGGAGCACGAGGCCGAGGCGCCGCGGGTCTACGACGGCGACGACGGCACGACCTGGACCACCGAGGGCTACGAGGCGGAGAACTTCGGCGGCACCAAGGAGGGCGTCGGGGTCACCATCGACCTGGGCCAGCCGGTGAGCATCAGCGAGGTGACGATCACCCTGCCGCAGGCGAACGAGGCGACGGTCTACGCCGGGGACGCCCCGACCAACGAGGGCACCGTCATCGGCCAGTCCAACGGCCAGACCGGTGCGGTCGACCTGCGGGTGGCCGAGCCGGTGGAGGCGCAGTACGTCACCGTGTGGTTCACCTCCACCGTGCCCTCGGACGACGGCTACCACCGGGCCTACCTCTCCGAGATCGCGGTGCGCTGACCAGCCTCGGCATGAGCGACCGACCGCTGGAGCGGCTCGACGACCGCGAGCTGCTGGAGCGGCACGTCGCCGGCGACCCGGAGGCCTTCGGCGAGCTCTTCCGCCGGCACCGCGACCGGATGTGGGCGGTGGCGGTCCGGGTGTGCGGCGACCCGGAGCTGGCCGCCGACGCCGTCCAGGACGGCTTCGTCGCCGCCTTCCGCCGGGCCGGCTCCTACCGCGGGGACGCGGCGGTGACCACCTGGCTGCACCGGGTCGTCGTCAACGCCTGCCTCGACCTGCTGCGCCGGGCGCGACCGACCGTCGAGCTCACCGACCAGCAGCTGGAGCGCACGCCGGCCGGCGGCGACCCGCAGGCGGCCGTGGACGCGCGCCTGGTCGTCCACGAGGCCCTGGCCGGGCTGCCCGAGCCGCAGCGGCTGGCCCTGGTGCTCGTCGATCTGCACGGGCTGCCGGTGGCCGAGGCCGCCGCCGTGCTCGAGGTGGCCGAGGGGACGGTGAAGTCGCGCTGCGCCCGCGGGCGCCGGGAGCTGGCGGCCCGGCTCGGACCGAGCCTGGGCCGGCCCGCCGCGGGAACCTCGACGACCCCGCCCGCGTCTGACCATGGAGAGGGCCCGCACCCGGACCCTGGCACCGACGACGTGACGAAGGGGTGGGGATGAGCGAGCACCGGCCCGGCACGGGCGACGAGCCGGACCCCACCGGGGTGCGCGAGCTGCTGTCCGGGCTGCCGGACCCCGGGCCGATGCCCGACGACGTCGCGGCGCGGATCAGCGCCCGGCTGCGGGCGGAGCAGGAGCAGAGCAGCGCGCCCGGAGAGTCGGCAGGAGCCGGCGGGTCGACGGAGCGCGAGGCCGCAGGTGTCCACGCGCCGAGCACCCACCCCGGAGGCGGCGGCTCCCAGGACGACGGCTCGACCCAGGACCGCGACGGGGCGGCACTCGTCGTGCCGCTCACCGGCGGCCAGGGCACGAGCGGGTCGGGCCCCGCCCGCCGCACGAGGTCCTCGGCGCCGCGGTGGATCGGCGGTCTGGCTGCGGCCGCCGCCCTGGTCCTCGGGGGCGGGCTGGCGATCCAGCAGCTCGGCGACGGCGGGGATGCCGCGGTGAGCGGGGACGCGGCCGAGGCGCCCTCGGCCCAGGCGGCCCCGTCGACCGCGACGACGAGCGCGGCCGAGCCCGAGGCCCCGGAGGGCGCAGCCGATGAGGGGCTGTCCACGGCCACCGGGTCCTCGGCCACCGGGTCCTCGACCACCAAGGGCTCCTCCACCAGCGCGGTACCGCAGAGCACCGACCGCTACTACGTGATGAGCCACGACTTCACGACCGCGGAGCTGGAGGATGTCGCCGCCGGCCGCCGGGGAGACCTCAACCCCGATCCCACGATCTCGCCGATCGGCCCGGGCAGCATCGACTGCGCAGGGCCGATCACCGCCGCGACCGAGGGCACCGGGTGGGATCCGGGCACCTGGGTGCAGGCCAGCCTCGACGGCGAGCCGGCGCTGGTCGTGGCCGGCGGCGCGGACGAGCCCGAGGTCCGGGTGTACGACCCGGTCACGTGCGCCGAGCGGCAGCGCATCGGACCAGGCTAGGGCCGCTCCTGCGCGCGGGAATGCCTCCGTCCTACGATGACGTTGACGCCAAGGACGCCCCAGATCATGGGGTCCGACGACCATCTCGACCCGAGGACTGCTGCTCGTGACCGCCGACGCCCCCGCCACCGACGTCCGCGACGTCGTCATCATCGGCTCCGGCCCCGCCGGCTACACCGCCGCCGTCTACGCGGCCCGGGCCAACCTGCGCCCGCTGCTCATCGAGGGTTCGGTGACCGCCGGTGGCGCGCTGATGAACACCACCGACGTGGAGAACTTCCCCGGCTTCACCGACGGCATCATGGGACCGGACCTCATGCTGGCCATGCGGGCCCAGGCCGAGCGCTTCGGCGCCGAGATCATCACCGACGACGTCACCGCGGTCTCGCTCGACGGGCCGGTGAAGACCGTCACCGACAGCGAGGGCACCACCTATCTGACGCACGCGGTCATCCTGGCCATGGGCTCGGCCTACCGTGAGCTCGGGCTGCCCGACGAGAAGCGGCTCTCCGGTCACGGGGTCAGCTGGTGCGCGACCTGCGACGGCTTCTTCTTCCGCGACCAGGACATCGTCGTCGTCGGCGGCGGCGACTCGGCCGTCGAGGAGGCGACCTTCCTGACGAAGTTCGCCCGGACCGTGACCATCGTGCACCGCCGCGACGAGCTGCGGGCCAGCAAGATCATGGCCGAGCGGGCGCTGAGCAACGAGAAGATCCGTTTCGCGTGGAACAGCGAGGTGGCGCAGATCCACGGCGACGACAAGCTGAGCGGTCTCACCCTTCGCGACACGGTCACCGGCGAGACCCGGCAGATCGAGGCCACCGGCCTCTTCGTCGCCATCGGCCACGACCCGCGCAACGAGCTACTCACCGGCACCGACGACCTCACCCGGGTCCGTCTCGACGACGAGGGCTACGTGCTCGTCGAGGGGCGCTCCACCCGGACCAACCTCGACGGCGTCTTCGCCTGCGGCGACCTCGTCGACCACACCTACCGCCAGGCCATCACCGCCGCCGGGTCCGGGTGCTCCGCCGCCCTGGACGCCGAGCGCTGGCTGGCCGCCCGCGACGAGGCCGGCGCCCCGGCCGCGGACCAGGCGCTCATCGGCCAGCCCGACCCGGTCGCCGGCACCGTCGGCGCCCGCTGACCCGGCTCCGGCCGACCCACCGAACCCACGAGAACCACCGAACAGCGAGAGGAACCCTCATGGCCACCACGCAGACCAGCGACGCCACCTTCGACAAGGACGTCCTGCAGAACGACAAGCCCGTGCTCGTCGACTTCTGGGCGCCCTGGTGCGGCCCGTGCCGCGCCGTCGCCCCGGTGCTCGAGGAGCTCTCCGGCCAGTACGAGGGCAAGCTCGACATCGTCAAGCTCAACACGGACGAGAACCCGCAGATCACCGCGCGGTACGGCATCACCTCGATCCCGGCGATGTACGTCTACCAGAACGGCGAGGTCGTCAAGACCCTCACCGGCGCCATGCCGAAGCCCAAGCTGGTCAAGGAGATCGAGCCCTTCATCGGCTGACCGACCGGCAGCACGACCGACGGCCCGTCCCCACCCGGGGGCGGGCCGTCGCCGTGCTCCAACCGTTTGGTGTGCTCGCCCTGATCCGCAACTGCCCGGGCAATTCACGCACCACCCGCAACTGCCCGGGCAATTCACACCCAAGGCTCGCAACTGCCCGGGCAATTCACGCACCACCCGCAACTGCCCGGGCAATTCACACCCAAGGCTCGCAACTGCCCGGGCAATTCACACCCAGGTCCGCAACTGCCCGGGCAATTCACACCCAGGTCCGCAACTACCCGGGCAATTCACACCCAGGTCCGCAGCTGCCCGGGCGAACTTCACGCACCACCCGCAACTGCCCGGGCAATTCACACCCAGGTCCGCAACTACCCGGGCAATTCACACCCAGGTCCGCAGCTGCCCGGGCAATTCACACCCAGGTCCGCAACTGCCCGGGCAATTCACACCCAGGTCCGCAACTACCCGGGCAATTCACACCCAGGTCCGCAGCTGCCCGGGCGAACTTCACGCACCACCCGCAACTGCCCGGGCAATTCACACCCAGGTCCGCAACTACCCGGGCAATTCACACCCAGGTCCGTAACTGCCCGGGCAATTCACACTCCACCCGCAACTGCCGGAAGGGGGTCCGGCGGAGGGCGCGGAATGGCGCGTAATCCCTTGTGCGGCAAGCGATCCGGCGCTGTGAGAGCCGTTCGGTCGCCAGCCCGGCGGCGGCGACTCCGAGACGGTCAGAGCTCGGTGGTGTCCACGCCCATCTGGTCGAGGATCCGGTCGAGGTCCTCGCGTGAGGCGAACTCGATCGTCATCCGCCCCTTGCGCTTGCCGAGGGTCACCCGCGCCCGGGTGTCGAAACGGTCGCTGAGCCGCGCCGCGAGGTCGTCCAGCCGCGGGTCGGGCTCGCCCGCGGTGCGCCCGGCCCGCGCCGGACGCTCCGGGTCGACCCCGAGAGCGACGATCTCCTCGACGCTGCGCACCGACAGACCCTCGGCCACGATCCGCTGGGCCAGCCGCTCCATCGCCGCGGCGTCGTCGAGGGTGAGCAGGGCGCGGGCGTGCCCCGCGCTGAGCACCCCGGCCGCCACCCGACGGGCGACCATCGGCGGCAGCCGCAGCAGCCGCAGGGTGTTGGAGATCTGCGGGCGGCTGCGGCCGATCCGTCCCGCCAGCTCCTCCTGCGTGCAGCCGAAGTCGTCCAGCAGCTGCTGGTAGGCCGCGGCCTCCTCGAGCGGGTTGAGCTCGCTGCGGTGCAGGTTCTCCAGCAGGGCATCCCGCAGCAGCGTGTCGTCCTCGGTCTCCTTGATGATCGCCGGGATCGTCTCGCGGTCCGCCTGGACGCTGGCCCGCCAGCGCCGCTCACCCATGACGAGCTCGAAGCGGGGAGCACCGCCCTCGTCGGGCACCTGCCGCACGACGATCGGCTGGAGCACCCCGATCTCCTGGATCGAGTGCACCAGCTCGGCCATGTCGTCCTCGTCGAAGACGGTGCGTGGCTGCCGTGGGTTCGGCCGGATCGAGCCGACCGGGACCTCGCGGTAGACCGCGCCAGGCACCGGCGCCAGCCCGGCCGCGGCGACGTCGACGGCGCCCGCACCCTCGGTCTCGGACCCGCCGTCGGGTGCAGATCCCGGCTCGCTCGTCCGATCCTGGGTGGCATCCCGCGGCTCCGAGCCGCCACCGTCGCTGTCAGCTCCCCTGCCAGAGGGAGCGGTCTGCTGGATCCCGCTCTCCGGGGACGCCTCGGCCGGCTCTGCCCCCACGACCGTGTCCGTCCCCGGCCAGAAGACGTCGGTGGGACGCGCGCTGCCGCGTCCGGCGCCTCCCGCAGCCTGCCCCGCCTCGGGGATGAGGGCGCCGAGCCCGCGTCCCAGTCCTCGTCGCTTCTCGCTCATGCGTCGCCCTTCTGCTGCGCGCCACGGTCGGCGATCTCCGCCGCGGCCTGGAGGTAGCACAGAGCGCCGGTGCTCTGCGGGTCGTAGGTGATGACCGTCTGGCCGTGGCTCGGGGCCTCGGAGACCCGGACCGATCGCGGCACCGTCGTCTCCAGCACCTGCTCGGGGAAGTGCGCCCGCACCTCGTCGGCGACCTGCGCGGACAGCCGGGTGCGCCCGTCGTACATGGTGAGCAGGATCGTCGAGACGTGCAGGTCGGCGTTGAGGTGGGCCTGGATGAGGTCGATGTTCTTCAGGAGCTGGGACAGGCCCTCTAGCGCGTAGTACTCGCACTGGATCGGGATGAGCACCTCGCTGGCGGCGACGAAGGCGTTCACCGTGAGCAGACCCAGGCTCGGTGGGCAGTCGATGATGATGTAGTCGATCTGCGGCTCGCCGGCATCGGCACGGGACTGGACCAGCGCATCCACCGCCCGGCGCAGCCGGTTCTCCCGGGCCACCAGCGAGACGAGCTCGATCTCGGCGCCGGCCAGATCGATCGTCGCCGGTACGCACCACAGGTTGTCCACGTCCGGGCAGGGCTGCAGCACCTCGGCCATCGGGGTGCCCTCGACGAGGACGTCGTAGACGCTGGGCACCTCGGCGTGATGATCGATCCCCAGGGCGGTGCTCGCGTTGCCCTGGGGATCGGTGTCGACGAGCAGCACCGAGAGCCCGCGCGAGGCGAGACCCGCAGCGAGGTTGACCGCCGTGGTGGTCTTGCCGACGCCGCCCTTCTGGTTGCTCACCGTCATGACCCGGGTCTGCGGCGGGGCGGGGAAGCGCGCATCCTGCAGCGCCTTGCGCATCGTGGTGTCTGCCCGGACCGCCGCCATCACCGGCGAGTCGCGCAGCGCCTCGTCGGACGGCGAATCGGATGGGGACGACTCAGTCCCCGGCGAGTCGTTCCCGGGCGCGTCGTGGGGCTCTGCTGAGTCGGGGTCCTCGGTCGCTGCCGGGCCGTCGGGCACGGCGTCGGAGGACTCGACCTCTGCCGTGCCGTCGGCGGCGTTCCCCACCACGCTCTCCTCGGCGGGGTCCTCCGCGGCCGGTGCAGCCATCGGCGGCTCGGGCGAGGTGCCGGTCTCGGCATGAGGCGACGGCACCCCCATCCAGCCGATCGGCGCTCCGGCCCGGGTGCCGAGGGTCGGCCATCCCATCCCGGGGACGACCTCTCGTGATCCCGCGGCGACGGTGCTCAGGGTCGGTACCGGCGGGGCGTCTACGGTCGAGGAGGACATCAGCGATATCCAACACCGCGAGGGCCGCTGATGCCAATCGACGTCCCAGCTCTGTGGACCACGGTGTGATTCAGCGTCGTCACTGTGGACAACTCGGTCGATATCGGGAGTTGTCCACCGGTTGTCCACATGTTCGGTGGACAAGCCGCGGTGGTCGGGGCGGCAAGGCGGGCTCGACGGCCCTGAGTGACCGTGTTCCACGTGAAACGCGCCGGTCGACCGCGCGACCGTCCGCGGACGTGCGTTCACCGTCCACCGGCACGCCCGGCGAAGGTCGCACCGCGTTCCACGTGAAACGGCGCGGGGAGGGCGTCGCGACCGACCGTCCTGCCAGGGCTCAGCCCCTGCGACGGCTCAGCGCTTCGAGCGGGTGACCTGGATGGTCCGGGTCGGTTCACGCAGCACGTCCTCGCCGTGCTCGACCACCCGAGGATCGATGCCGCCGAGCCGTCGCAGCACCGTCCGGGCCTGCTCGATCTCCTCCGGAGCGCTGCGACCCTTCATCGCCACGAGGCGGCCACCAGGCTCGACGAGCGGAAGGCACCACCGTGCCAGCTTGTCCAGCCGAGCCACCGCCCGCGCCGTCACCGCCGGGGCAGCGAGCGTCCCGGTCATCTCCTCGGCACGACCACGATGGACCGTGACGTTGTCCAGCCCGAGATCCTCGACGGTCGAGCTCAACCAGTCGGTGCGCCGCTGCATCGGCTCGACGAGGTGCAGCTCGAGGTCGGGCCGTCCGATCGCCAGCACCAGTCCGGGCAGCCCGGCACCGGAGCCGACGTCGATGACCCGCTCGCCATCGGCGAAGGCGTCCGCGATGACCGCGCAGTTGAGGATGTGCCGGTCCCAGAGGCGAGGCACCTCGCGCGGGCCGATGAGGCCGTGGCTCACCCCCGTGTCGGCGAGGATGTCGGCGAAGGCGGCGGCCAGCGAAAGGCGCTCACCGAACAGTCGGTGAGCGCCTTCCGGGGCCTGCGGGGCGGTCTCGTGCTCGGTCATGCCGGCACGGTTCCACGTGAAACGGTCACGCCGACTCCGCCTCCGTCGTGCTGTCCGAGGCCTCCGCACCGGGCTCGGCGGCGTCCGACTCGTGCGTGTCCGTCCCGGTCTCCGCCTGCCCGGTGCGCTGCGACCCCTCGGCCGCCGGCAGCACGACGACGAAGCGTCGCGGCTCGCTGCCCGAGGACTCCGAGCGGAGACCGGCGGCGAGCACCTCGTCGTGGACGACCTTGCGCTCGAAGGCGGACATCGGCTCCAGGGAGGTCTCCTCACCGGACTCCTGCACCTCCTGGATCGCCCGCTGGGCAGCCTCGGCGAGCTCGGACCGGCGACCCGCCCGATGTCCCGCGACGTCCAGCATGAGCCGGCTGCGCTCACCCGTCGCGGACTGCACCGCCAGCCGGGTCAGCTCCTGCAGGGCCTCGAGGACCCGGCCGTCCTGCCCGACGAGCCGGCGAGGGACGCGCCCTTCGTCGGAGTCGACGACGGCCACCGCGGCCCGGTCGCCATCGATGTCGAGGTCGATGTCGCCGTCCAGGTCGGCGATGTCGAGCAGCGTCTCCAGGAAGTCTGCGGCCACCTCGCCCTCGCGCTCGAGCTGGCTGCGGCGCCCGGAGGTCTCGTCCGTGCTGGTCATGTGTCTCCTCGGTGTCGGGATGACGGGCCGGGCGCGCGGCGCCGGACCCAGGTCAGGTCTGGGGAGCGGGCTGCTGCGGCTACTGGCTGCCGCCGGAGCCGCCCGGCTTCTTCGGCGGCGGACCCGCCTTCTTCGCCCGCTTCTTGCTCTTCGGCTGCGTCCGTTGGCCGGAGACGGCGACGCCCTTCGCCCGCAGCTCCTCGGCCATCTCCTCGTCGTGCGCCCGCTCGCGGGTCTCCTCCGGGGTGTCCACCGGCTTGCCGGCGGCGCGGCGCCGCTGCTGCATGGCCTTCTCCGCGGCCGAGCCCGGGGCCGGCATCCGCCGGATGACGTAGAACTGCTGCAGCATCGTCCAGAGGTTCGTGGTGAACCAGTAGATGAGCACACCGATCGGGAAGTTCACGCCGGTCACGGCGAAGATGATCGGGAAGAGGTAGAGCATGATCTTCTGCTGCTGCGCGATCGGCCCCTCCAGCGCGGCAGCCGGCATGTTCTTGCGCATCAGCTGGTGCTGGGTGATGAAGGTCGTCGCCGACATGAGCACGATGAGCACGACCGTGACGATCTGCACGTTGAGGTCGTCGGCGCCCCAGAAGATGTCGGACAGCCGGGCGCCGAAGATCGTCGAGCTCTCGGCCTGGGCCGCGAGCTCGCGGGAGAGCGGGCCGATCGGCTCGTTCACCCCGTCAGCCATCTCGTCCAGACCGTTGAGCACCCGGAAGAGGCCGAAGAAGAAGGGCATCTGCACGAGGATCGGCAGGCACGAGGAGAACGGGTTGGTCCCCGTGTCCTTGTAGAGGGCCATCGTCTCCTCGGTCATCTTCTGCCGAGACTCCGGGTCCGTCTTGCCCTTGTACTTCTTCTGGATCTTCTGCATCTCCGGCTGGATGAGCTGCATCTTGCGGGAGGCGTGGATCTGCTTGACGAAGAGCGGGATGAGCGCGGCCCGCATGACGATCACCAGACCCACGATGGACAGGGTCCAGGTCCAGCCGCTGGCCTCGGGCATGCCGACGGCGGTGAGCGCGCCGTGCCAGAGATACATGATCCAGGCGACGATCCACTCGAAGGGGTACATCAGGTCACTGAGGCTCACGGGAGCGATGTCCTTTCCTGGGCGCGCTCGGCGCCGTGGTCGTGCCCGTCATCGGTCGCCAGCCGTGGTCGCGCCAGCTCCGGCGACCCGCGGTCGGCCCAGGTGTCGGGCACGTGGTCGATCCCCCCGGCGGACCAGGGGTGGCACCGGGCGATCCGGTGAAGCATGAGATAGGTCCCGCTAAGGGGACCGAACCGCCGGAGCGCGGTGAGGCCGTACTCCGAGCAGCTGGGGAAGTAGCGGCAGGACGGCGGGAGAAGGGGGGAGATCAGCAGCTGGTAGGCACGGACCAGCGCGACCAGCGGCAGCGCGGCGACCCGGCGGAGCGACGCGCGGCTCACGAAACACCCCTACCGGTATACAGGTCGCCCAGTCCCCGGGCGATGGCCTCGCCCAGCTCCGCCGACGTCGCGGTGGCGGCCGCGGGGGTGGCCCGCAGGACGACGTCGGTTCCGGCAGGGAGGCGCTCCAGCAGCGGGGCCACCTGGTGGCGCAGCCGGCGGGCGACCCGGTTCCGGACCACCGACCCGCCGACCGCCCGGGACACGACGAGACCGACCCGGGGCGGGGCATCCCCCGCCGGGTCGGTCCGTCCGGTCACGCGGGCGTGGACGACGAGCAGGCGCGAGCCCCGACGTCGAGCGTCGGAGCCGCGGACCGTGGCTGAGAAGTCCGCGCGCTCGGTGAGCCGGTGCCGCGCCGGCAGCACCCCGAGCCTCCCGAGGGTGTCCGCGTCAGGCCGAGAGCTTGGCGCGGCCCTTGGCGCGACGGTTGGCGAGGATCGAGCGGCCGGCCCGGGTGCGCATGCGCAGACGGAAGCCGTGGGTCTTCGCGCGGCGTCGGTTGTTGGGCTGGAAGGTGCGCTTGCTCATGCGAGATCTCCGATGGGTCGGCGAGCCGCCCGGCTCGCGTGGTCGTCCGCCCTCTTCGGCCGCGATCGGAGGCCCACGTCCCGGGTGCCGGGTTCATGGGCATGCGAAAGCGGCCGACAGGCCAGGTTTTACGGTACGGGAGCCCTCCGGACAGGGTCAAACCCACGAGGCGTTCGGCACCTCGGCGCGAGCGAACCGGGCATCGTTGCAGCGGACGTCGCGGGCCACGGCGCGACACGCCGACCGGGCACAGGTTTTCTCGCCGTCGGTTGCCCGTGGCGGCGCGCGACGTGTTAGCGTCCTGCGTCACCCCCAGATACTCCACAGGTGTGGACAACCCTGTGGACGTTCACCGTCATCGACCCTCGGGTTCGTGGTGAGATCAGGGTGCGGCGCGGTCCACGAGCCTGGGCTGCGGGACGAGCGTGACCGGTCGAGAGCAGCGAGGTGTGTGCAGGTGGCGGACGCCGACGTGGACTTCGGTCAGGTGTGGCGCACCACCCTCGACTCCCTCGATGCCGACGGGGTCCCAGTCACCCGGCGTGCCTTCCTCACGATGGCCCGGCTGGTCGGGCTGCTGGACGACACCGCGCTGATCGCCGTCCCGGACGACTTCTCCAAGCAGTACGTCGAGCAGCGGCTGCGGATGCACGTGACCCAGGCGCTCTCCGAGCAGCTCGGTCGCGACATCCGCCTCGCGGTGACCGTGGACCCCTCGCTGGCCGAGGACGAGGCAGGCCCGCCGACCGACGCCCCCGTCACCGACGAGGCCGACCGGGACCGGCACGCGCCAGCCGCGCCAGCGACCGTCCTGCCCGCCCCGGAGAACCCGGACGAGGCCGACGACGACATCGTCGACGACAACCACGACCGGCTGCGGGTGGCCACCACCCCGAACCGGCCGGTGCGCGGCCGGCCCGAGCCGGAGCAGGTGGAGCTGACCCGGCTGAACCCGAAGTACATCTTCGACACCTTCGTCATCGGCTCGAGCAACCGCTTCGCCAACGCGGCCGCGGTCGCCGTCGCCGAGGCCCCGGCCAAGGCGTACAACCCGCTCTTCATCTACGGCGAGTCCGGGCTGGGCAAGACCCACCTGCTGCACGCGATCGGCCACTACGCGCGCAACCTCTACCCGCACGTCAAGGTGCGCTACGTGAACTCCGAGGAATTCACCAACGACTTCATCAACAGCATCCGCGACGACAAGGCGGCCAACTTCCAGCGCCGCTACCGCGACGTCGACGTGCTGCTCATCGACGACATCCAGTTCCTCCAGGGCAAGATGCAGACCCAGGAGGAGTTCTTCCACACCTTCAACACGCTGCACAACGCCAACAAGCAGGTCGTCATCACCTCCGACGTCCCGCCGAAGCTGCTCTCCGGCTTCGAGGAGCGGATGCGCAGCCGCTTCGAGTGGGGTCTGCTCACCGACGTGCAGCCGCCGGACCTGGAGACCCGGATCGCGATCCTGCGGAAGAAGGCGATCCAGGAGAACCTGTCCGTGCCGGACGACGTGCTGGAGTTCATCGCCAGCAAGATCAGCACGAACATCCGCGAGCTCGAGGGCGCCCTGATCCGGGTGACCGCCTTCGCCAGCCTCAACCGGCAGCCGGTGGACATGGCCCTGGCGCAGATCGTGCTCAAGGACCTCATCCCGCACGAGCAGTCCTCGGAGATCTCCAGCGCGACGATCATGGCCCAGACCGCGGAGTACTTCGGGCTGACCATCGAGGACCTGCAGGGCGCCTCGCGCACCCGGGTGCTGGTGACGGCCCGGCAGATCGCGATGTACCTCTGCCGCGAGCTCACCGACGCCTCGCTGCCCAAGATCGGTCAGCAGTTCGGCGGCCGCGACCACACCACGGTGATGCACGCCGACCGCAAGATCCGTGAGCTGATGGGCGAGCGCCGGGCGATCTACAACCAGGTCACCGAGCTCACCAACCGGATCAAGCAGCAGTCCGTCTGAGCCCGGTCGGCATCCCCCGGCCACCCCTGCGCAACCACCCCTGCCCAGCCGCCGCCTGTCCGACCGCCGCCTGGGCCCCCCGCCCGCTCCACACCCTTCGTCCACAGCTGTGGGCAGCCGCGCGCACGACCTCCTGCCTGGCAGCCACGGGAACGACATCGGTGTCATCCGTACCCGTCCACACGATCCACACCCTGTGGACAACTCTGTGGGTGGACGACACGCGGACCACCCGCCCCGCGACGCCGCACCAGCCCGCTCGCGACCCCCCTCCCTCCCACGTCCTGCGGACAACCCTGCGCGGGACGCTGTGGATCCCGTGGCGCCGGCTGGGGACGCCTGTGCACGACGGTCGGCGACCCACAACCACCCCCCGCTCGTGCACAACGCCCTCCACGCCTCACCCACAGGCATCTCCCCCGAGAAACCGGGCCGGATCCGGGTTGTCCACCGAACCCACAGCCCCGATGACCACGATGAGTCCTGACATCGATGACTCTGCTGCCCCACGCATGCCGAGCTCCCGGCTGTGGATCACACGTCCTGCCGACCACCACCGTCGCTGACGACCGGTGACCCGTCGTGATGACCAGGAGCCGCGGCGCGGGCTAGGGTGAACGCCCACGCACCACGCGTGGGAGGAGTTCCTGTCATCCACCGAGCAGCCTCGCGCGTCGCACGGGCGCGCCGAAGGGTAGGTCTGTCGTGAAGTTCCGCGTCGAGCGAGATGTGCTGGCCGAGGCCGTCACCTGGGTGGCCCGTGGTCTGCCCGCCCGGCCGCCGGTCCCGGTGCTGGCCGGGGTCCTGCTCGAGGCCGCCGACGACGGCACCCTGACGCTCTCCGCCTTCGACTACGAGGTCTCGGCCCGGATCTCCGTCCCGGCCGAGGTCTCGCAGAGCGGCACCGTGCTCGTGCTGGGACGACTGCTGGCCGACATCTCCCGGAACCTGCCGAACCAGCCGGTCGAGGTCACCGCCGAGGGCAGCAAGGTGCAGGTCACCTGCGGCAGCTCGCGCTTCGCCCTGCTGCAGATGCCGGCGCAGGAGTACCCGACCCTGCCCAGCTCGCCGGAGGGCAGCGGCAGCATCGACGGCTCGCTCTTCACCCAGGCGGTGCAGCAGGTGCAGGTCGCCGCGGACCGCGGCGACACCCTGCCGATCCTCACCGGCGTCCGGGTCGAGGTCGAGGGCGAGACGATCACCCTGCTGGCCACCGACCGCTACCGGCTGGCGATGCGTGAGCTGGCGTGGAGCCCGAACGCCGCCGACGCCAGCCATGTCGCGCTCATCCCGGCGCGCACCCTCTCCGACACCGCCAAGGCGCTCGGCGCGGCCGGCTCCATCGACGTCGCCTTCGGCGGTGCCGCCGGCGGTGACGGGCTGGTCGGCTTCGAGGCCGGTCAGCGACGCACCACCACCCGGCTGCTCGACGGCGAGTACCCCAAGGTCGCCAAGATCTTCCCGACGAGCAGCGAGACCGAGGCGGTCATCGACACCCACGCGCTCACCGAGGCGGTCAAGCGGGTGGCGCTCGTCGCCGAGCGCAACACCCCTGTGCGGCTGCGCTTCGGCGATGGTCAGGTGGCCATCGAGGCCGGCACCGGGGACGACGCCCAGGCCTCCGAGGCGGTCGAGGCGACCGTGCAGGGCCCGGAGCTCGAGATCGCCTTCAACCCCGGCTACCTGCTCGACGGGCTCGGGGCGCTGGGCACCACCTTCGCCCGGATGTCCTTCACCGCCCCGCTGAAGCCGGCGATGATCACCGGTCAGGAGTCGGCGGACGCCGAGGTCGACACCACCTACCGCTACGTCCTGCAGCCGGTCCGCCTGGCCGGCTGAGCCGGACGGCCGTACCACCACCGCGCGAGACCAACCGACGAAGGGGACTGCCATGCAGCTGGGTCTGATCGGACTGGGCAAGATGGGCGGGAACATGCGCGAGCGCATCCGCCGGGCCGGGCACGAGGTGATCGGCTACGACCGTGACCCGGAGGTCAGCGACGTCGCCTCGGTGCAGGAGATGATCGACGGCCTGCAGGCGCCGCGCACGGTGTGGGTCATGGTGCCGGCCGGGGAGATCACCCGGTCGGTGATCGCCGACCTCGCCGACCGGCTCGACGAGGGCGACCTCGTCATCGACGGCGGCAACAGCCGCTTCACCGACGACTTCGAGCACGCGGAGGTGCTCGGCGAGCAGGGCGTCGGCTACCTCGACTGCGGCGTCTCCGGCGGCATCTGGGGCCTGGAGAACGGCTACGGCCTCATGGTCGGTGGCGACACCCCGCTGGTCGAGCGGGCGATGCCGGTCTTCGACGCGCTGCGTCCGGAGGGGCCGCGCGACGAGGGCTTCGTCCACGCCGGGGCGGTCGGTGCCGGTCACTACACCAAGATGGTGCACAACGGCATCGAGTACGGCCTCATGCACGCCTACGCCGAGGGCTACGAGCTGCTGGCGAAGAAGGACATCGTCACCGACGTGCCCGGGGCCTTCAAGGCGTGGAGCCGCGGCACCGTGGTCCGCTCGTGGCTGCTCGACCTCATGGTCGCCGCCCTCGAGGCCGACCCCACCCTCGAGGACGTCTCGGACTACACCGCCGACTCCGGGGAGGGCCGCTGGACCGTCGAGGAGGCCATCGAGCTGGCCGTGCCGATGCCGGTCATCTCCGCCTCGCTCTTCGCCCGCTTCGCCTCCCGACAGCAGTCCAGCCCGGCGATGCAGGCCGTCGCCGCGCTGCGCGGCCAGTTCGGCGGGCACCAGGTCATGACCGTCGCCGAGGGTCAGGAGCTGCGGGCCGAGGCGACGAAGGGGGTGACGTCGCCGACCGCGTCGCGCGAGCAGGAGGCCAAGAAGATCACCGGGTCCACGGACGCCTCGTCGGTGCAGGCAGAGGGCGCCCGAGCGGCGAGCGCCGGCCCGTCGTCGGGGTCCGGCAGCACGGGCGAGTCCTCCGGTCCCACGTCGGGGACCGGCTCCACCGGCTGAGCGGGGCACCCCTTCGCGATGCACGTCCGTCACCTCACGGTCGGCGACTTCCGCAGCTACGTCTCGGCCGACCTGCCGCTCGCGCCGGGGGTGAGCACCCTGGTCGGGCTCAACGGGCAGGGCAAGACCAACCTCGCCGAGGCGATCGGCTACGTCGCCTCGCTGTCCAGCCACCGGGTGGCGACCGACGCGCCGCTCGTCCGCTTCGGCGCGCAGCGGGCCGTCGTGCGGGCGGCGGTCGTGCGCGACGGCCGGGAGAGCCTCGTCGAGCTGGAGATCACGCCGGGTCGGGCCAACCGGGCCCGGCTCAACCGGGCGCCGCTGACCCGTCCGCGCGACGTCCTCGGCACCCTGCGGACGGTGCTCTTCGCACCGGAGGACCTGGCGCTGGTCAAGGGTGAGCCCGGCGAGCGGCGGCGCTTCCTCGACGAGCTGCTGGTGCAGCGCCAGCCGCGCTGGGCGGGGGTGCGCAGCGACTACGAGAAGATCCTCAAGCAGCGCGGCGCGCTGCTGCGCTCGGCCCAGCCGGTCCTCTCCCGCCGCGGTCGCGGTCGGGGCCGCACCCCGGAGGGGGTCGACCCCGCCGAGGCGCGGGCCGACGCGCTGCGCACCCTGGACATCTGGGACGAGCACCTGGCCACCGTCGGCAGCCGGCTGCTCTACGCCCGGCTGCGGCTGCTGCGCGACCTCGTCCCGCACCTGGTCGCGGCCTACCAGGAGGTCAGCGCCAACCAGGCCGCGGTCACCGCGGTCTACCGCTCGTCGCTGCACGAGCAGGCGGCCGCGGCGGTCGCCGACGGTGAGGTGCCCGAGCCGGAGCGGCTGCACGAGCTGATCCTGGAGAGCCTGGCCCAGGTCCGCGAGCAGGAGATCGAGCGCGGGGTCACCCTCGTCGGGCCGCACCGCGACGACGTCGTGCTGGGCCTGGGCGAGATGCCGGCGAAGGGGTACGCCAGCCACGGTGAGTCCTGGTCCTTCGCCCTGGGGCTGCGGCTGGCGGCCTACCAGCTGCTGCGGCACGACCTCGGCGACGACCCGGTGCTCGTCCTCGACGACGTCTTCGCCGAGCTGGACTCGGGGCGCCGCGAGCGCCTGGCCGGGCTGATCGCCGACTGCGAGCAGGTGCTGGTCACGGCGGCGGTCAGCGAGGACGTCCCGGAGGCGCTCGCCGGCGCCCGCTTCGACGTGACCCTCGGCGAGGTGAGACCGGGGTGAGCCAGCAGCCGCCGGACGGCGAGGAGGTGTCCTCGGATCCCGCCACCGCTGGTGCCTCGACCGGCGGTGGCCTGGCCGGTGACGAGGCCCCGGACTCGTCGGTGGCCGACGCCGCGGCGGACGCGCTGCGCCGCGCAAGGGCCGGTGCCCGGGCGAAGGGGTTGCGCCCCGGGACCCGGCCGCGTCCTCGACGGCGGCCGCGGGCCGACGCCGACCCCACCGTCTCGACGGGCCGGGACCGTGATCCGGCGCTGCTCGGGGACCAGGTGGAGCGGATCGTCGGCGATCGTGGCTGGGGCACCGACGTCGCCGTGGGTCAGGTGATGGGGCGGTGGGCCGAGATCGTCGGCCGCGAGATCGCCGAGCACGCGACCCCGGTGACCTTCGAGGGTGGGGTGCTTACGGTGCGGGCCGACTCGACCGCCTGGGCCACCCAGATCCGGTGGCTCAGCGCCTCGCTGCTGCAGAGGATCGACGAGGCGATCGGCGCCGGGCAGGTGAGCGAGATCCGGGTGCACGGGCCGAGCGCGCCGTCCTGGAGCAAGGGGCCGCGGCGCACCACCGGCGGTCGCGGTCCGCGGGACACCTACGGCTGAGCCGCTGGCCCAGGACGGGCACGGCCGGCTGTGGCATCGTGGGGCGGCGGCCGGCCCGTGGGCCGGCCCCGCACGCAAGCCCACGAAGGACGACGTATGAGCACGCGCGACGAGCACGGCGAGGAGCCCGGCGAGGGCACCGACGCCTTCGACGCCCTCTTCGGGGCGGCCGACACCGACGAGGTGGCCCCGTTGAGTGCCTCGGAGGACGCGAGCCGGCGGTCCACCTCGGCGTCGGACGAGTCCGGTAGCGCCGAGGATGCCGGTCCGGACCAGCCTGGCCCGGACGAGCCTGGCGCGGACCCGGGTTCGGCAGACCCGGGTTCGGCAGACCCGGGTCCGGCAGACCCGGCCGAGGTGCCCACCCGGGCCGTCCCCACCCAGCCCCAGTCCGGCGAGCCGGCCGACGACCGTGGGGCCGACTTCGACAGCGTGCCCTCCGGCTGGTGGAGCGAGCCGTCGGAGCCGCACGGTCGTGCTGCGCCGGGATACGGCGGCACCACCGCCGGGGGTGCGGCCGGACCGGACCAGGCGGCTGCCGGACCCGGCGGCGGGTACCCGGCGGCCGGTCACGGGGGCGGCTACCCGGGGTACGACGCTGCAGCGGCGGGAGGTGGCTACGCGGTGGGCTCGTACGCCTACGGCGCGCCGCACGGCGGCCACCCGGGCGGTCCCCACGGTGGTCCTCAGGGCAGCCAGTACGGCGGTCCGGGTCATCCGGGCGCGGGTGGTCAGTCCGCTCACCCGGGCTACGCGGGTCCGCCGCCACGCCGTCGCGGGCTCTCCCCGCTCGCCCTGATCGCGCTGCTCGTCGTCGGGGTGCTCGTCGGCGCCCTGGTGATGCTCGGGATCATCCGCTACAGCGGCGACGACCCCGCCCCGACGGCGGGCGAGACGGTGACCACCACCGAGACGGGCGAGCCGCCGACCAGTTCGGAGCAGCCGAGCGAGGAGACCACCTCCAGCAGCTCGTCCAGCTCCACGAGCACCCCCACCCGCAGCGGGGAGCTGCCCTCGGGCGCGACCGCCTGCGCCAGCGCGGTCGAGGGCACCGCGGTGGCCCGGGGCAACGACGTGACCAGCTGCGCCTTCGCCACCGAGGTGCGTGAGGCCTACCTGGACCAGCAGCCGGACGGCGGCGACGTCGAGGTGCGGGTGGTCAGCCCGGTGACCGACGAGAGCTACACGATGAGGTGCACGGGACGTACGGTGACGGTGTGCACCGGAGGGAACAACGCCGTCGTCTACCTCTACTGACGTCACGGCGCTGGCTGGTCCCGATCGCGGCGCTGTCGCTGGCGGCGTGCTCCGGCGGCGAGGCGGCTGACGACGACGGGACGAGCGGCCCGTCGGGGGCCCAGTCGGTGAGCTCGACCCCGAGCCCGACGACGGGGCTGCCCACCGCCCTGCAGCGGGACCTGGAGCAGGTGGCCGGCAGGTATGCGGATGAGCAGGTGGCCGTCGCGGTGCTGCCGGTCGGGGCCGACGCCGACCGCGAGGTCGAGGTGGTCGCCGACGCCGACCCGGAGCGCCTCTTCGGCTGGTCCACGACGAAGGTGCCGGTCGCGCTGGCCGCCGACCGGGCGGCCGACGAGACGAGCGCGCCCACCATCACCGCGGACACCGAGCTGGCGCTGACGATCTCCGACAACGACGCCGCCTACCGGCTGTGGGCGACCCTCGGCGGTGGCCAGGTCTCGGCCGACGCCGTCGAGGACATTCTGCGTGAGGCCGGAGACTCCCGGACCCAGGTGCCGCCCAACGGCACGACCGAGGGGTACACCCCCTTCGGCCAGACCCGGTGGGGGATCGCCGACCAGGCCCGGTTCGCTGCCGGCCTGCCGTGCCTGGACGGGGCGAAGGCGGTCACCGGACCGATGGGTGAGATCCAGGAGAGCCAGCGGTGGGGGTTCGGTGCCGTCGACGGCGCGATCTTCAAGGGCGGCTGGGGTCCCACCGACGCCGGCTACGTCGTCCGGCAGATGGCGGTGATCCCGGACGCGGACGGTGGCCGGACGGCGGTGACCATGCAGACGGTCACCCCGACCTTCGAGGAGGGGACCGCGGTGCTCGACGAGATCGCCGCGGTGATCGCCGAGCACCAGCAGCAGCTGCCGGGCGGACGCTGCGGCTGAGCGCAGCCCGCGATCACGACGAAGGGGGCGCCCCACCAGGACCGGCGGGGCGCCCCCTTCGAGCAGGTCGGGTGCGGCTCAGGCCGCGGAGAGGGACTCCGCGACGGTGCCGACGACCGAGTCGGCGGTCTCCGCGTCGCCCGCGGAGACGGTGATGATCGCGGCGCCGCTGTCCGTGGGGACGACGAGCATCCGGCCCTGCACCTCGACGCCACCCATCGGCAGCACGTAGGTGGTGTCGGTGCCGGTCCCGATCGGGGTCTCCAGGTCCTCGGTGCCCTCGACCGTGCCGCTGCTGGAGAGCTGGCTCTCGATCTGCGCGTCGGTGGGCACCTGCGGCGAGGCGATGACGTTGATGTTCGGGGTGAAGCCGTCCTCGGTCTCGCCGAGCACCACGAGGTCGGTCTGCTGGGTGATCTGCTGCAGGAACTGCTCGACGCTCACGCCCTGCGCCTCAGCGGCCGCCTCGAGCTCCGGCGGGGCCTGGTCCGGGTTCGCGGCGATCTCCTCGGCGTCGATCTGCTGCCAGCCGTCCGGCACGTCGAAGCTGACCCCGGCCTGCGCGGAGGTGACGTCGCCGGCGCCCGAGGCCGAGCCGCTCTCCTCGGAGCTGCTGGAGGAGGCGGTGTCGCTGGAGGACGCGGTGTCCTCGGACGAGCTCGACTCCGACCCGCTGGACTCCGACCCGCTGGACTCGGCGCTGGACTCGCTGCTGGCGCTCGAGCTGCTCTCGCCCTCGCCCTCGGAGTCCGAGCCGCAGGCGGCCAGCGGGATGATGGCGGCCGCGGCGAGCGCGGCGAAGGTCCGGGTGCGACGTGTGCGGGTCATACCGGGACTCTAGTCGGCCGACCTGCCGCGATGGGCGGCCGGGACTCCCCTCCTCGGCCGCCGGACCGGCGTGCGACCTCCCGGTCCGACGTCCCTCTGACATCGTGTGCGCACCCGGCCGGTCACCCTGGTCCGCCGCGTCCCACGAGGCCCGCTTACGGCCCGTGGCCCCCCCGGGGACGTGCAGGGAGTCGGGCGGGGCGGTGCGAAGCGCTCAGATCCCCCGCCACGGGCCCGGTAGGTGCATGGATCGTCGGTCGTGACGGGTAGGATCGACGGGTTGTCACGCGCACGCGCGGCACCGTCCCCCGCCCGAACCGAGGAGAACCGTGGCCGACGAGTCCGACGAGACCTTCACCGCCGCCGAGGCCGAGCAGGCCCGGGCCGCCGAGGAGGCCGCCGCGGCCCGCGCGCTGGCCGCGCAGGGCGCGGAGGCCGGCGCCTACGACGCCAGCGCGATCACCGTCCTCGAGGGCCTGGAGGCGGTGCGCAAGCGCCCCGGGATGTACATCGGCTCCACCGGCGAGCGCGGGCTGCACCACCTCGTCTGGGAGATCGTCGACAACGCCGTGGACGAGGCGCTGGCCGGCTACGCCGACACCATCGACGTCACCCTCATGGCCGACGGTGCGGTCCGGGTCAAGGACAACGGCCGTGGCATCCCCACCGACATCCACGAGGCCGAAGGGGTCAGCGCAGTCGAGCTCGTGCTCACCCAGCTGCACGCCGGCGGCAAGTTCGGCGGGGGCGGCTACAAGGTCTCCGGCGGCCTGCACGGCGTCGGCTCCTCGGTGGTCAACGCCCTGTCCACCCGGCTGGACGTGTGCGTCCGGCAGAAGGGGCACGCCCACCGGATGTCCTTCGAGGGCGGGGCGGCCACCGGCCCCCTTCGCCAGGAGGAGGAGTCCGACGCCACCGGCACGACGATCACCTTCTGGGCCGACCCGGACATCTTCGAGAGCGTCGACTACGACTTCGAGACCATCCGCGCCCGCTTCCAGCAGTACGCCTTCCTCAACAAGGGGCTGCGGCTGAACCTCGTCGACGAGCGGGTCGCCCGTGACGCCGACGACGGCGACGAGGGCCTGGACGAGGCCGACGACGTCGTCGAGGTGGAGGCCGACGAGGAGGACGCCGACCCGACGCCGAAGCCGGCCCGCACCGTCAGCTACCGCTACGACGACGGCCTGGTCGACTACGTCAAGCACCTCGTCGGGTCGAAGAAGGCGGACCCGGTGACCGCCGAGATCATCGACATCTCCTCCGAGGACACCGAGCGCGAGCTCTCCCTCGAGATCGCCCTGCAGTGGACCACCGCCTTCAGCGAGTCGGTGCACACCTACGCCAACACCATCAACACCCACGAGGGCGGCACCCACGAGGAGGGCTTCCGCGCGGCCCTGACCAAGCTGGTCAACGACTTCGCCCGGCGGCAGAACATGCTCAAGGACAAGGACGACAACCTCACCGGGGACGACATCCGCGAGGGCCTGACCGCGGTCATCTCGGTGAAGGTGGGCGAGCCCCAGTTCGAGGGGCAGACCAAGACCAAGCTCGGCAACTCCGAGGTCAAGGGCTTCGTGCAGCGGGCGATGACCGACGAGTTCGGCCACTACCTGGCCACCCACCCGAACGAGGGCAAAGACATCGTGCGCAAGGCGATCCAGGCCGCGGCCGCCCGGATGGCTGCCCGCAAGGCCCGCGACGCCACCCGCCGCAAGGGCCTGCTGGAGTCCGGCGGGCTGCCCGGCAAGCTCTCCGACTGCCAGAGCAAGGACCCGACGGTCTCCGAGGTCTTCATCGTCGAGGGCGACTCCGCCGGCGGCTCGGCCAAGGCCGGCCGCAACCCGGAGAACCAGGCGATCCTGCCGATCCGCGGCAAGATCCTCAACGTCGAGAAGGCCCGCATCGACAAGGTGCTGGCCAACACCGAGGTCCAGGCGCTGATCTCCGCCTTCGGCACCGGCATCGGCGAGGACTTCGACATCACCAAGGCGCGCTACCACAAGATCGTGCTCATGGCCGACGCCGACGTCGACGGCATGCACATCCGCACGCTGCTGCTGACGCTGCTCTTCCGCTTCATGAAGCCGATGATCGAGGCGGGCTACGTCTACCTCGCCCAGCCGCCGCTCTACCGGATCAAGTGGAGCAACCACGACCACGAGTTCGCCTTCTCCGACCGGGAGCGCGACGCCCTCGTCGCCGACGGCCAGTCCAAGGGCTACCGGCTGCCGAAGGAGAACGGCATCCAGCGCTACAAGGGCCTCGGCGAGATGAACTACCAGGAGCTGTGGGAGACCACGATGGACCCGGACACCCGGGTGCTGCTCCAGGTGACCCTCGACGACGCCGCCGCGGCGGACGAGATCTTCTCCGTGCTCATGGGCGAGGACGTCGAGAGCCGCCGCGGCTTCATCCAGCGCAACGCCCGCGACGTGCGCTTCCTCGACATCTGACGCCCCTCCCGACCCGACCGCCCTCCCCGGCCGACGGTCCCGCACGGGCCCGCGCCGACCTCGACGAAGGCAGCTGAATGACCGACACCCCGCAGACTCCGCAGACCGACCGGGTCGACCCGGTCGACCTCAACATGGAGATGCAGCGCAGCTACATCGAGTACGCGATGAGCGTCATCGTCAGCCGCGCGCTGCCCGACGTCCGGGACGGGCTCAAGCCGGTGCACCGCCGGATCGTCTACGCCATGTACGACGGCGGCTACCGACCGGACCGCGGCTACAACAAGTGCTCCCGCGTGGTCGGCGACGTCATGGGCCAGTACCACCCGCACGGCGACACCGCGATCTACGACGCGATGGTCCGCCTGGTCCAGCCCTGGTCGATGCGCTACCCGCTCATCGACGGCCAGGGCAACTTCGGCTCGGCCGGCAACGACGGCGCCGCCGCCCCGCGGTACACCGAGTGCAAGATGGCCCCGCTGGCGATGGAGCTGGTCCGGGACATCGACCAGGAGACCGTCGACTTCGTCCCCAACTACGACGGCAAGACGCTGCAGCCGGACGTGCTGCCGGCCCGCTTCCCCAACCTGCTGGTCAACGGCTCGGCCGGCATCGCCGTCGGCATGGCTACCCAGATCCCGCCGCACAACCTGCGCGAGGTGGCCGACGCGGCGCAGTGGGTGCTGCAGCACCCGGACTCCACCCGCGAGGAGCAGCTCGAGGCGGTCATGGCCCGGATCAAGGGGCCGGACTTCCCCACCGGGGCGCTGGTCATGGGGACCCGCAGCATCGACGAGGCCTACCGCACCGGCCGCGGCTCGATCATCATGCGCGCGGTCGTCGAGGTCGAGGAGATCCAGGGTCGCACCTGCCTGGTCGTCTCCGAGCTGCCCTACCAGGTCAACCCGGACGCGCTGGCGCAGAAGATCGCCGAGCTGACCAAGGAGGGGCGCCTCGGCGGCATCGCCGACATCCGCGACGAGACCTCCGGGCGCACCGGCCAGCGGCTGGTCATCGTGCTGCGCCGGGACGCGGTCGCCAAGGTGGTGCTCAACAACCTCTACAAGCACACCCAGCTGCAGACCACCTTCGGCGCCAACATGCTCGCCCTCGTCGACGGCGTGCCGCGCACCCTGCCGGTCTCGGCCTTCATCCGGCACTGGGTGGACCACCAGATCGACGTCATCGTGCGGCGCACCGAGTACCGGCTGCGCAAGGACGAGGCCGCCATCCACATCCTGCGCGGCTACCTCAAGGCCCTCGACATGCTCGACGAGGTGATCGCGCTGATCCGTCGCAGCCCCACCGCCGAGGAGGCCCGCGCCGGGCTGGTCGAGCTGCTCGACATCGACGAGCTGCAGGCCCGGGCGATCCTCGACCTGCAGCTGCGCCGGCTGGCCGCGCTGGAGCGGCAGAAGATCATCGACGAGCACGACGAGATCGAGGCGCGGATCCTCGACTACCGGGACATCCTCGCCAAGCCCGAGCGGCAGCGGCAGATCGTCTCCGACGAGCTCGCCGAGATCGTCGACCGCTACGGCGACGACCGGCGCACCCAGATCATGCCCTTCGACGGCGACGTGGCGATGGAGGACCTCATCCCGCAGGAGGACGTTGTCGTGACGATCACCCGCGGCGGCTACGCCAAGCGCACCAAGGTCGAGGAGTACTCGCTCACCGGTCGCGGCGCGAAGGGGACCCGCGGGGCGCGGCTGCGCAGCGAGGACGTCATCAAGGACTTCACGACGACCTCCACCCACCACTGGCTGCTCTTCTTCACCAACCTCGGCCGGGTCTACCGGGTCAAGGCCTACGAGCTGCCCGAGGGCGCCCGTGACGGGCGCGGGCAGCACGTGGCCAACCTGCTGGCGCTGCAGCCGGACGAGGAGATCGCCACGGTGCTGGCCGTGGAGAACTACGAGGTCTCCCCCTACCTGGTGCTGGCGACGAAGAACGGGCTGGTCAAGAAGTCCCGGCTGCCGGACTACGACTCCCCCCGCTCCGGCGGGCTCATCGCGGTCAACCTGCGCGACGGCGACGAGCTGGTCAACGCCCAGCTGGCCTCGGCCGAGGACGACCTGCTGCTGGTCTCCCGCAAGGGCCAGTCGGTGCGCTTCCACGCCACCGACGAGATGCTGCGGCCGATGGGTCGGGCGACCAGCGGGGTCACCGGGATGAAGTTCCGCGACGCCGACTCGCTGCTGTCGATGAGCGTCATCGAGGACGGCACCGACCCGGACGTCTTCGTCGTCTTCGAGAACGGCATCGCCAAGCGCACCCGGTCCAGCGAGTGGACGGCCAAGGGCCGCGGCACGCTGGGGGTCACCGTGGCCAAGACGGGCAAGGGCGACGAGCTCGTCGGGGCCCTGACCGTGGGCGGCGACGACGAGGTCATGGTGGTCATGGCCAAGGGCAACGTGGTGCGCTCGCGGGTGGACAGCGTCGGCCTGACCGGGCGCAACACCCAGGGGGTCCGCTTCGCCACGCCGCGCTCCGGGGACGCCATCGTCACGGTGGCGCGCAACGTCGACCGTGGCCTTGCGTCGCCGGAGGACGATGAAGGGGTAGCGTCGTCCCCTGACGAGGGCGTGCCGGCGGACCAGCCGGCCGTGACGGACGAGCAGGGGACGGTCCCCGGAGGTGAGCAGTGAGCTCGACAGGAGAATCGACGGTGGCGCGCGGCGCGGCCCCGGCGACGTCGACCTCCGGGCAGGCCCGCACGGGCGGGGCCCCGCAGCGACCGGGCGGCGGCACGCCGCGGCGGCGTCCGCGGCGGGTCAAGCTCATGGTGGCGCGGGTGGACCCCTTCTCCGCGCTGAAGGTGGGCTTCCTGCTGTCGGTGGCCATCGGCATCGCCATGGTCGTCATGACCGCGGTGCTCTGGGGGCTGATGTCCGCGATGGGGGTCTTCGACTCGATCAACGACCTGGCCAGCCAGATCATCGGTGAGGGCTCGGGCGAGCCCTTCGACATCATGGACTTCGTCGGCTTCGGGCGGGTGCTCTCGCTGTCGGTCGTCGTGGCCGTCGTCGACGTCGTGCTGATGACCGCGATCGTCACGCTCGGCGCCTTCCTCTACAACATCGTGGCCAGCCTCGTCGGCGGGCTGAACCTCACCCTGACCGACGACTGACCGGTTTGGTCGCCGCTGCGGCGCTGGGGTAACCTCGGGCGTCGCGTGAGCGACGCACGGGCCTATAGCTCAGACGGTTAGAGCGCTTCCCTGATAAGGAAGAGGTCAGAGGTTCAAGTCCTCTTAGGCCCACCCGCACTCCCTCAGGAGACCGTGATGAAGAAGCTCCTCCTGCTCGTGGCCGCCGCCCTCGGCGCAGCCTGGGCGAAGAAGAAGGTCGAGCAGCAGCGCTCCGAGAAGGACCTCTACGCAGCCGCCAGCGCCGCCGGGTCCACGACGAGCCCGGCCAGCGGTCCGTGGGCCGCGGCCAGCGACAGCCCGACCTGAGACCGGTCCCCCGGCGCGCCCGCTGCGGAGCTCGATGCTCTCGTCGGCTGGCACGGACGGCGAGCCGGGCGGTCGGGCCGGACAACCGAATCGACGGGCGCGAGCCCGCAGCCCTCGGGGGCGTGGCGCAATTGGTAGCGCATCTGCTTTGCAAGCAGAGGGTTGTCGGTTCGAGTCCGATCGCCTCCACCGAGCACGACGAAGGGCGGGACCGCCACGGTCCCGCCCTTCGCGCGTCTGCGGGTCGTGCCATCGGTGGACGGGCGCTCAACGCCACCCGAGCGAGCGCAGATCGTCGCCTCGCCAGTTGCGGTGCCGACGATCTGCGCTCACTGACGAGGTGGTTGGGCCCGGTCCGGCGCGCGGTCGGCTCTGGGGGTCAGGTGCGGACCGGGTCGGTGACCGCCAGGCCCAGGTGGCCGGCGACCTCGAGCATCTGCTGGTCGTGGCTGGCGACGACCACGGGTTCGCCGACGAGCAGCGCGGTGGCCAGGTGCAGCGCGTCCAGGGTGCGTACGTGCCGCTCGATCGACTCGGCGACGGTGTGGGTCTCTGGCGTGATGTCCAGCAGCCCCACTCGATCCAGCAGCGCGCCGCCATCGGCGGCCGGGAGCCCCTCGCGCCGCAGCACGCGGATCACCTCGGTGCGCAGCAGCCGGGAGGAGACGACCGTGCCCGGGACGACGTCCAGCCACGTCTGCAGTGCGGCCCGGCCCGGGACGTCGAGGATCGTGCGGAGCGCCACCGAGGTGTCGAGGTAGACGATCTCGGCCACGCTCAGCGGTTCCCGCGGGTCTCGTCGAGGAGGGCGTCGACCTGCGCGTCGGTGCGCGGTGGCCCAGCGCTCCGGCTGGGCCACGCCGTCGGGCGCGCCGCGGGCGGGGTGTAGCGCCCTTCGCGCTCCAGCTGGCTCAGCGTGGTGTCGGCCGGTCGGACGGTGCTCACCCGCCAGCGCGGCACCCCGCGCTCGGTGATGACGACGTCGGCGTCGTCCGACACCGCGGCGAGCACGTCGGCTGTGCGTTGGTTGAGCTCACGCTTGGTCACCTGTGCCATGCACCAAATGTACTACGTGTGTCAGACACGCGAGACAGCCACGACCCTCACGCTGACGTATGGCGACACGCGGGTGATCTGCGGTGCCTGGCGGCGTGTCTCCATACGTCAGCGTGGGCACAGACGACGGGGGCCGGTCCGCAGCTCGCGGACCGGCCCCCGTCGTCAGGTGGTGCTGGGCTCAGGCCTTGTCGCCCTCGCTGGTGTCGCCACCGAGGTGGTCCGGGGTGAGGTCGTTGCCCTCGGGGGACTCGGTGGTCGAGGGGACCGCGCCGTCGTCGGCCCAGTCGCGGGCCGAGCTCCAGGCGTCGCCCTCGCCGGACTCGCTGGCGGCGCGGGCGTCCGCGTCGTCGGTGACCGGGGCGGCCGGGGTGGCCAGCGGGTCCTCGTCGATCGCCTCGGGGGCGGCCAGCGGGTCGCTCGCCGGGGCAGCCGCACCCGCGGCACCGGCAGCACCGGCGCCAGCAGCAGCGCCGAGCGAGGAGTCGCGACCGCTCTCCGGGGCCTTGTAGGGGTCGCCCGCCGGGACCGCCCACGGGTCCTTCTTCGGGGCGGCCTTCTGCTTGGCGACGTAGGCGGCGATGCCGGCCACGACGAGCACGAGCAGCAGGAAGCGCTTGCGACCCTTCTTCTTGGTCTTCGCCTGGGCCTGCGCCTCGCCCTTGAGCGCCTTGATCGCGCCCTGGGTGTCGCGGCCGTCCTTGAGCGCGGCCAGCGCCTCGGGCCCACGGGTGCTCGCCTCGTCGGCCAGCGCCCGCCCGGCGACGGCGCCGCTGGCGGCCAGGCCGGCCGCGGTCTCGGCGACCTTCGGAAGCACCTCGTCGACGACGGTGCTCTTGAGGTCGGCCGCGTCCTGGCCCGCCTTCGCCCGCGCCTTGTCAGCCTTCTTGCTGGCCTTGCGACCGGCGGCCTTGCGGTCCTTCTTGGCCTGCTTGGCCGCCTTCTTGCGGTTCTTCTTGAGGTCCTTGCCGGCCTTCTCGACCCGCTTCTGGGCGTCGTCGCGGGCCTCCTCGGCCTGGCTGCGCAGCTCGGCGGCCTTGGCCTCGGCGTCCTTGCGGGCGCTGGCCGCCCGGGCGCTCGCCGCGTCCGAGAGCTCCTGCGCCTTCTCGCCGCCGGCGACGGCCTGCCCGGCCACCTTGTCGATGAGCTCGTGGGCCTTCTCGGTCACGGACTCGGTGGCCTCGTGAGCCTTCACGCGCCCACCCTCGACGTTGTCGGTTCGGAACACCATTCCTCCTGCAGTTCGGTTACCTCCCCCATCCTGCCGTGTATACCGCGGCAGAGGTAACCGAAGGGGGGATCCGGTGCCATCTCACAGGTCGGGACCGGCCGCGTCCCGGTCTCACAGCGGGCGCTCAGTCCGGCGTGATTACGATGCTCGTATGAAGGCGATCCTGCACACCAACCACGGCGACATCACCCTCACCCTCTTCGGCAACCAGGCCCCGAAGACCGTCGACAACTTCGTCGGTCTGGCCACCGGGAAGGCCGACTACCGCGACGACGCGGGCCGCACCAGCCCGACCCCCTTCTACGACGGGCTGACCTTCCACCGGATCATCCTGAACTTCATGATCCAGGGCGGCTGCCCGGTGGGTCAGGGCGTCGGCGGTCCCGGCTACACCTTCGACGACGAGATCCACCCCGAGCTGCGCTTCGACAAGCCCTACCTGCTGGCCATGGCCAACGCCGGCAAGCGGATGGGCAAGGGCACCAACGGCTCGCAGTTCTTCATCACCACGACCACCCCGGACTGGCTCAACGGCAAGCACACGATCTTCGGCGAGGTCGCCGACCAGGCCGGTCGCGACGTCGTCGACGCCATCTCCGCGGTGCCCACCGGTGCCATGGACAAGCCCACCGAGCCGGTCGTCATCGAGTCCGTCGAGATCCTCGAGGACTGATCGCGTGACCCAGCCCCCCGGGGGCTATCCGCCCGGTCCGCCGCCCCCCGGCCCGCAGGGTCAGGGGGCGGCGGCCGAGGTGCCGACCTGCCCGCGGCACCCGGACCGGGTCTCCTACGTGCGCTGCCAGCGCTGCGGGCGGCCGGCCTGCCCGGAGTGCCAGCGACCGGCGGCGGTCGGGGTGCAGTGCGTCGACTGCGTCGCGGCGGACCGCAGGGCGGCCCGCCCCACGGTGACCGCCCTCGGTGGCCGGGCCTCGCGGCGCGAGCAGCCGATCGTGACGATCAGCATCATCGTCATCTGCGTGCTGGTGTGGATCGGTGAGCTGCTCAGCGACCGGGTCTTCTCCGAGGTGGCGCTGGCGCCAGCGGTGGCCGAGCAGGAGCCGTGGCGGCTGCTGACCTCGGCCTTCGCGCACTCGCCGTCGGCGCCCTTCCACATCATGTTCAACATGCTGGCCCTGTGGTTCATCGGTCAGCGGCTGGAGGCGACGCTGGGCCGGGGGCGCTTCCTCGGTCTGTACCTGGCGTCGGCGATCGCCGGCAGCGTGACCTGGCTGGTGCTGCAGCCGGTGAACTCATGGAGCCCGGTGGTCGGCGCCTCCGGGGCGGTCTTCGGTCTCTTCGGCGCGCTCTTCGTCGTCGAGCGGCACCTAGGCCGGGACGTCTCGGGGATCTTCGGGATCCTCGCGATCAACGCGGTCATCGGCTTCCTCGTGCCGAACATCGCCTGGGAGGCCCACCTCGGCGGTCTGGTCGCCGGCGCGGCGGTCGCGGCGGCCCTGGTCCAGGCGGCGCAGCGCCGCAGCGCGCTCATCGCCTGGGGCGCCATCGTCGCGGTGATCGCGCTGAGCCTGGTGGCGATGGTGGTCAAGTACGCCGTCGGCACCCCCGTCCTCTACGGCTGACCCGACCCTCTCTGCCCTCCCTCCCGCAGCTGCCCGGGCAGTTGCGGGGGTGGTGGGTGATTTGCCCGGGCAGTTGCGGGGGTGGGGCGTGATTTGCCCGGGCAGTTGCGAGTTACACGGGTGTCATTCGTCCCCAGATGTGAACAACCCTGTGGATAACTGCCTGTCATCTACAGGGTTGTTCACATGCGCGGGCTTGTGCACAGGCACTGGGCCGTTCACGGCTGCCCGGGCGGGAGGGTGGCGGGCTACTTCCACCTCGTCGTCATGGCGAAGCCGGCGAGGATGAGGGCGAAGCCGGCGCCGAGGTTCCACATCCCCCACGCCTGCACCGGGTACTGCTGCTCGGTGATGTAGAAGGTCACCACCCAGATCAGGCCGATCACCATGAGCCCGAGCATCACCGGGACGAACCAGCTGGGGTTGCCGATCTTCTGCGGCTTGACCTTCTGCTGGCTGCGCGACCGACGGCCGCCCTCGGCCTCGGCCCGCTGGCGGGGGTCGCCGGAGCGCTTCTTCGCCGCCCGGCTCTTCGTCGAGCCCTTGCCCTTGGAGCCCTTGTCCTTGGTGTCCTCGTCCTTGGTGCCCTTGGCCTTGGTGCCCTTGGCGTCGTCGACCGTCTCCTCGGCGCCCCCGTCCGCGGCGCTCGTCTCCTCGGCGTCGCTGACCGCGCCGGTCTCCTCGGCGTCGTTCGTGCTGTCGTCGGCGGACGTGGCCACAGGTGCTCCTCATCTCGGGCGTGATCGTGGCCTAGCGTAGAGGGGCACCGCACCGGCCAGAGCGAAGGGGGATCAGCGTGCCGCCGCAGGACGAGCATCAGGACGAGCCGCAGGACCAGCGCCCCGCGCCGCACCGGCGTGGCCGCGCCTGGCTCACCCGTCGCCCCACCCGGTGGTCGGCGCTGGTCCCGGTGATCGCGCTCGCCGCCGGGCTGCTCTTCGCCACGACGAGCACCACCGCCGACGGGCACGACCTGCGCTCCGGCGCGACCGGCGTGCCCGACCTCATCCGCGAGCGCACCCACGACAACGCCGTCGCCGGCGAGCAGGCCGAGCGGCTGCGCGGGGACATCGAGGAACTCACCGCGGAGCAGGCCCCGGGCAGCGAGCAGGTCGAGACCCTCGAGCAGCAGGCCGAGGCCGCCGCCCCGGGCGCCGGGATGGCCCCGGTCGAGGGCGAGGCCATCACCGTCACCCTCGACGACGCCCCGCTGGACGCCGACGAGATCCCCGAGGGCTTCACCGTCGACGACGTCGTCGTGCACCAGCAGGACGTCCAGGGCGTGGTCAACGCGCTCTGGCGCGGCGACGCCGAGGCGATGCAGATCATGGACCAGCGGGTGATCAGCACCAGCGCCGTGCGCTGCGTCGGCAACACCCTCATCCTCCAGGGCCGGGTCTACTCACCCCCCTTCACGATCACCGCGATCGGCGACCCGGACCAGCTGCGCCAGGCCCTCGACGATGACCCCGCGGTCACCGTCTACCAGGAGTACGTCGACGCCCTCGGCCTCGGCTACGAGGTCGTCGAGGAGGGCAGCACGACGCTGCCGGCCTTCGACGGCAGCACCAGCCTGCAGCACGCCCGCCCCCTGGGCACCGACGACTGAGCGGCCGCCGCGGCGCGCGCGTCATACTGTCCCGGTGAGCCGCATCCTCGTCGTCGACAACTACGACAGCTTCGTCTTCACCATCGTCGGCTACCTGCAGCAGCTCGGCGCGCAGACCGAGGTGGTGCGCAACGACGCGGTCAGCCCCGCCGACGGCGCCGACTTCGACGGCGTGCTCATCTCGCCCGGACCGGGCACCCCGGAGGAGGCCGGCGTCTCCCTGGCGATGATCGAGGCCTGCGCCGAGCGGTCCCAGCCGATGCTCGGGGTGTGCCTGGGCCACCAGGCCCTCGGGGTGGTGCTCGGCGCCACCGTCGGCCGCGCCCCCGAGCTGCTGCACGGCAAGACCTCCCGGGTGCTGCACGACGGCGACGGCGTGCTGGCCGGGCTGGCCTCGCCCTTCACCGCCACCCGCTACCACTCGCTGACCGTCGACCCGGCGACCGTGCCGGACACGTTCGTGCCCACCGGGCACACCGAGAGCGGCATCATCATGGCCGCCCGGCACCGCGAGCTGCCGCTGCACGGGGTGCAGTTCCACCCGGAGTCGGTGCTCACCGAGGGCGGGCACCGGATCCTGGCGAACTGGCTGGCCCTGGCCGGCGACCCCGCAGCCGTGGCGCGCAGCGCCGGGATGACCCCGCTGGTCCGCGACGCCGACGGCGTCTCCCGGGCGCTGGCCGCCGGCTGAGCCCGGTGGCCGCGCAGCGCAGCCCCGACGGCGAAGGGGGCGAGCAGCCCGAGTTCGACGGACCGGGTCCGGGGACGGTCGGACCGGTGGACGCCTTCCAGCGGCGGCACTCGGTGATCGGCTTCCCGATCGCGGTGATCTACAAGTTCATCGACGACTTCGGCGGGTACCTCTGCGCGCTGATGACCTACTACGGCTTCCTCAGCCTCTTCCCGGTGCTGCTGCTGCTGAGCACCGCGCTGAGCATCATCCTCGACGGCTACCCCAGCTGGCAGGAGGCGATCCTCGATTCGGCCCTGTCGGACTTCCCGATCGTCGGCGACGAGCTCCGCGAGACCGGCAGCATCGGCGGCGGCGGGCCGCTGTCGATCATCCTGTCCGGGCTGGCGGCCCTCTACGGCGGCCTCGGCATCGGGCAGGCCGTGCAGTACGCGATGAACACCGCGTGGATGGTCCCGCGCAACTCCCGGCCCAACCCCTTCGCCAGCCGCGCCCGGGGTCTGCTGCTGCTGCTCGTCGCCGGGCTCACCGTCACCGTGACGACCGCGGTGACCACCTACCTGCAGCAGCTCTTCGAGGGCGACCTGGTCTGGGTGGCGACGACGGTCGCGTCGGTGGCGATCAGCACCTTCGTCATCGGCACGGTCTTCGTCATCGCCACCTCCCGCCCGCTGGACCCGACCGACGTGCTGCCGGGGGCGCTGCTCGCGGCGATCGGCTGGCAGATCATGCAGAACGTCGGGACCACCTACGTCGGCACCGTCGTCGCGCGGGCCAGCAACCTCAACAGCGTCTTCGCGATCGTCCTCGGCCTGCTCGTCTTCATCTACACGATCGCGGTCATCGGGATGATCTGCATCGAGATCAACGTCGTGCGCAAGGAGCGGCTGTGGCCGCGGGCGCTGCTGACCCCCTTCACCGACTCGGTGGTGCTCACCGAGGCCGACCAGCGGGCCTACTCACGGCACGCCATGGCGCAGCGGCTCAAGGGCTTCCAGCAGATCGACGTCTTCTTCCACGACATGCGCGGCGACGACGACGGGCTCACCGAGGACGACAGCGCGCACCGGCCGCCCACCGGCTGAGCCGGCCGAGAGGCGACACCGGCGAAGGGGGGACCCTCCGGCGTCCGGTCAGTCCGAGGCGTCCGGCGGGGTCTCCGGCGAGCTCGGCTGGGTCGCCGAGGTCGACGTCGGCTCCGGCGTGGTGGTCGACGACGGCTCCCCGTCGCTCGAGGTCAGCGACGAGCTGGAGTCGGTCGGCGTCGGGGTCTCGGTCTCCGTCTCGGTCTCGGTGGAGGTGACCGCCGGCGCCGTGGCCACCTCGAAGGTCACCGTGCTGCCCTGGTCGACGGTGCCCGCCCCCGGCGACTGGTCGAGGATGGTCCCGGCCTCCTCGTCGGACTCGGTGGTCTCCTCCTCGATGTCCAGGCCGAGCGCGTAGACCTCCTGGCGGACGTCGCTGATCGACTGCCCGCGGAAGTCGGGCAGCTCCACCTGGCCGGTGGAGACGACGATGTCCACGCTGGTGCCCTGGTCGACGGTCTCGCCGGCCCCGGGGCTGGAGCTGATCACCTCGTCCTCGGGCACGTCCTGGGAGTTCTCGGTGGTGGACTCGCCGAGCTCCAGCCCGGCGTCCTCCAGGGCCCCGCGGGCGTCGTCCTCGCTCATCCCGGCGAGGTCGGGCACCTGGGTCTGGCCGATGCCCGTGGAGACGGTGAGGGTCACGGTGCTGCCGACGTCGACCCGTTCGCCCTGGCCGGGGTCCTGGGCCAGCACGGTGCCGGACTCCTCGTCCTCGCTCTCCTCGGTCTCGATCTCGGGCTCGAGGCCGGCGTCCTCGAGGGTCTGCTCGGCCTCCTCCTGGGTCATCCCGACGAGGTTCTCCAGGCGCACCTGGTCCACCGGGTCGGGCTGGGACTGCTGCCAGGCGAAGAAGGCCAGCCCGGCCAGCGCCAGCAGCAGCACCCCGGCGATGATCCAGCCGACCACCCCGCGGCGGCGGCGCTCCTCGGGGATCTCCCCGGTGGAGCCCTGGGCGACCGGGGTGACCGCGGTGGGGTGCTCGGTGCCCATCGCCCCTGCCGCCGCGGCACCGGCGGCGGCCGCCGGCAGCAGCTCGGTGTGCCCGGCGCGCTGCAGGCTGGCCATCGCCGCCGGGCTGACCGGCAGGCCCCGGCGGAAGGCGTCGAGGTCCTCCTCCATGTCCAGGGCGTCCGGGTAGCGCTCGTCGCGGTCCTTGGTCAGCGCGTGCAGCACCACCGCGTCCAGGCCGGCCGGCACGTCCGGGTTGAGGTCGGAGGGCAGCGGCGGGGCCGCGTTGACGTGCTGGTAGGTCAGCGAGATCGGGTCCCCGACGAAGGGGGTCCGCCCGGTGAGCAGCTCGAAGAGCAGGCACCCGGTGGAGTAGATGTCGCTGCGGTTGTCGACGGTCTCGCCGCGCGCCTGCTCCGGGGAGATGTACTGGGCGGTGCCGATGACCGCCTGGGTCTGGGTCATCGTCGCCTGCGCGTCGGCGACCGCGCGGGCGATGCCGAAGTCCATGACCTTGACCGCGCCGTCGTCGGCGACCATGACGTTGCCGGGCTTGATGTCGCGGTGGACGATGCCCATCTGGTGGCTGTAGGCCAGCGCGTCCAGCACGGCGCCGGTGATCCGGGCCGCCTCGCCGGGCTCGAGGGTGCCCTCCTCGTTGAGCACCTCGCGCAGGGTCCGCCCGTCGACGTACTCCATGACGATGTAGGGGATGTCCAGGACGGCGCCGCCGGCCTCGGTGATCTGGTCCTCGCCGGAGTCGTAGACGGCCACCACGGAGCGGTGGTTCAGCCCGGCGACGGACTGCGCCTCGCGACGGAAGCGGTGCATGAAGGTGGCGTCCCGGGCGTGGTCGCTGCGCAGGATCTTGATCGCCACCGGACGTCCCAGGCGGGCGTCGTGGCCGAGGTGCACCTCGGCCATGCCGCCGCGCCCGATGAGCTCGCCGACCTCGTAGCGGCCGCCGAGCAGCCGCGGTGGGGTATCGCTCACGTCTCCAGCTCCGTCCCGGGTCCCCGCCGGACCCGTCGTGCGATCTGCCGCCTCACGTCTGCGACGTCTGCGCTCGTGCTCACTGCAGCACCGCCTCCATCACAGCCTTGCTGATCGGCCCGGCCGAGGAGCCCCCGGAGGCCTCGCTGCCGGCGGTGCCGCCGGACTCGACGACGACGGCCACGGCCACCTGCGGGTTGTCCGCGGGGGCGAAGGCGGTGTACCAGGCGTGCGGCGCGGCCCCTTCGGCGTGCTGCGCGGTGCCGGTCTTCGCGGCCACGCTCACCCCGTCCACGGCGCCGGCGGTGCCGGTGCCGTCGGTGGTCACCAGCTGCATCATGTCGGTGAGCTCGCTCGCGGTGTCCGAGCTGATCGCCCGGCGCAGCGCGTCCGGCTCGGGCTCGTCGATGACCGAGGTGTCGGCGGCCATGACCTGCTCGATCATGTTCGGGCGCATCACCACGCCGTCGTTGGCGACCGCGGCGGTGACCATGGCCATCTGCATCGGGGTGGTGCGCACGTCGTACTGCCCGATCGCGCTCTGCGCCTCCTGGGGCGGGTTGAGCCCGGTGGGGAAGGTCGACGGCGCGACGGTCATCGGCACCGACAGCTCCTCGCCGAAGCCGAAGGCCTCGGCCTGCTCGGCGACCGCGTCGCCGCCGAGCTCCATGCCCAGCCAGCCGAAGGCGGTGTTGCACGAGTCCTGCATGGCCACGGCGAGGGTCACCTGGTCGTTCGCCCCGCAGGCGGCGCCGCTGGCGTTCGGCAGGTCGCTCGTGGTCTGCGGCAGGTCCAGGGTGGCCGGGCCGGGGATCGAGGATCCGGCCGAGTAGTCGCCGGACTCCAGGGCGGCGGCCGCGGTGACGATCTTGAAGGTCGAGCCCGGCGGGTAGAGGTTGCCGCCGATCGCCCGGTTGACCATGGGCTGGGTCTCATCCTCGGTGTAGCGCTCCCAGGCGGCCCGCTCGGTGGGCACGTCGTGGCTGGCCAGCGGGCTGGGGTCGAAGTTGGGGTGGCTGACCATGGCGAGGATGTCGCCGGTGCTCGGGTCGAGCGCGACGACCGCGCCGCGCTGCTCCCCGAGGGCCTGCTCGGCGGCCTGCTGGGCGTCCGGGTCGATGGTCAGCTCGAGGCTGGCGCCGCGCGGCTCGCGGCCGGCGATGGTGTCGGTGAGCCGGTCGTAGAAGAGCTGGTCGTCGCGGCCCGACAGCAGCCCGTCGGAGGCGGACTCCAGGCCGGCGCCGGAGCCGTAGGTGAAGGAGAAGTACCCGGTGACGTGGCTGTAGAGCTCGGGGTCGGAGTAGACGCGCTGCCACTCCAGGTCGTCCTCGACCTCGGTGGAGCGGGCGATCGGCTGCCCGCCGAGGAGGATCTGGCCGCGCTCGCGGGCGTAGCTGTCCAGCTGGGTGCGGCGGTTGTCCGAGGCCTCCCGGATGCCCTGGGCACCGAGCACCTGGATCCACGTGCTGGCCACGAGCAGCAGCACGAACATCACGGCGACGACCATCGACAGTCGTCGGATCGGCTGGTTCATCGCACCGTCCTCACCATCTCGGTCGGGGCCTCCATCTGAGCCGGGTCGGTCTCCGGCTCGGGCCGGCGGGCGTGGTCGCTCATCCGCAGCAGCAGCGCGACCAGGGTCCAGTTGGTCAGCAGCGACGACCCGCCGTAGGCGAGGAAGGGCAGGGTCAGACCGGTCAGCGGGATGACCCGGGTGACGCCGCCGATGACGACGAAGACCTGCAGCGCGATGACGAAGGAGAGCCCGGCGGCGAGCAGCTTGCCGAAGCCGTCGCGCAGCCCGATGGCGCTGCGCAGGCCGCGCTCGACGAGGATCGCGTAGAGCAGGATGATCGCCATCGTGCCGACCAGGCCGAGCTCCTCGCCGATCGAGGCGAAGATGAAGTCGGACTCCGGCAGCGGGGTCAGCCAGGGTCGGCCGCGGCCCAGCCCGGCGCCGGAGACACCGCCGGAGGCCAGGCCCATGATCCCCTGCACCAGCTGGCCGCACTCCTCCCGGCCCTGGGTGGAGAAGGGGTCGGTCCAGCAGAGCACGCGGGTGCGCACGTGGCTGGCGGTGGTGTAGACGATCGCGGCGCCGAAGGCGGCCATGCTCAGCCCGAGGACGATCCAGGAGATCCGCTCGGTGGCGATGTAGAGCATCGCCACGAAGAGCCCGAAGACCATGAGCGTGGTGCCGAAGTCGTTCTCGAAGGCGAGCACGAGCATGCTGGCCACCCAGGCGATGGCCAGCGGCCCGAGGTCGCGGCCGCGGGGGAAGGTGATCCCGAGGAAGCGGCGCCCGGTCAGGGCCAGCACGTCCCGGGTCTGCACGAGGTAGCCGGCGAAGAAGATGGCCAGCAGGATCTTGGCGATCTCGGCGGGCTGGAAGGTGAAGGAGCCGAGCCGGATCCAGATGCGGGCGCCGTTGACCTCGTAGCCGATGAAGATCGGCAGCGCGATGAGCACGAGCGCGGCCGCGCCGGCGGTGTAGGTGTAGCGGCGCAGCACCCGGTGGTCGCGCAGCGCGATGAGCACGGCCAGCGCGATGGCCACGCCGATCGCCGTCCACAGCAGCTGGCGCACCGCCTGGCCCTCGGTGAAGCTGCGCCCGGCGGCGATGTCCAGCCGGTAGATCACCACGACGCCGATGCCGTTGAGCAGCACGACGATGGGCAGGATGATCGGGTCGGCGTAGGAGGCCCGCCAGCGCAGCACGAGGTGGAACGCCAGGGCGATCCCGGCGAGGATGCCGGCGTGGCCGAGCAGGTCCGGGGGGATCTCCTCGGTCTCGGCGACCGAGACGTTGACGTAGGCGAGGATGACCACGCCGATGGCCAGCGCCGTCAGCAGCAGCTCGACGTTGCGCCCGCGGCGCGGGGCGATGGTGGCGACCGCGCGCATCATCCGCCGCACTCCTCGCCGGCCTCGCGCAGCCCGACGCACTGCTGGGCCGAGACCCGCAGGCTGGTGACCCGCTCCTCGGCGTCCTCGCGGGAGTCGTAGGAGATGGTCTGGCGCACGCTCTCCTGGTGGAAGCGGGGCAGGTCGCTGACCTGGATGTCGGTCTGGTCGACCGGCTCGGAGAGGGTCAGCGGACCGAGGTCGTTGGCGATGCCCTGGTAGACGGTGACCCGTCCGTCCTGCTCGCCGATGTAGTACTGCTGCTGGGTCCAGGCGTAGCCGGCGTAGGCGATGCCGCCGAGCAGCAGCAGCACCACGGCCAGCGCGCCCAGGCGCTTCAACCAGCGTCCGCCGCGGCTGCCCTCGCCCTCCTCGGCGAGCTCGACACCGTCGTCCTCGTTGCGGGTCAGCGCCGCCGCCCGCGCCGCCGGGGAGTCGGCCACCGGCCGCTTGCGCCGGTGCCGCAGCTCGGCGGCGCCGACGATCTGCGGCTGCGTGGAGCCGTTGGTGCCGTCGACCACGTCGCCGACGACGACGGTGACGTTGTCCGGGGCGCCGGCCTTGAGCGCCAGCGCGACGAGCTCGTCGGCGGTCTCGGCGGGGGAGCGGCCGTCGCTGACGATCTCGGCGATGGTGTCCGCGGCGACGAAGCCGGAGAGCCCGTCGCTGCACAGCAGGTAGCGGTCGCCGACCTGGGCCTCGCGGGCGCCGATGTCCGGCTCGTCGCCGTCGGTGCCGGTGAGCACCCGGGTGACGACGCTGCGCTGCGGGTGGGTGGAGGCCTCCTCCTCGGTGATCCGCCCTTCGTCGATGAGGGTCTGGACGAAGGAGTGGTCCCGGGTGATCTGGGTGACCCGGCCGCCGCGGGCGAGGTAGGCCCGGGAGTCGCCGATGTGCGCCAGGAAGAGCTTGTTCCGGCTGCGCATCAGCGCGGTGACGGTGGTGCCCATCCCTTCCAGCTCGGGGGTGGCGTCGATGAGGCCGGCGATCTCGGAGTTCGCCCGGGACAGGGCCTCGCCGAGGCGCCGGGGCGCCTCGCCCGCGGAGACGGCGTCGCTGTCGAGGTCGACGACCTCGCTGATCACCGTCGAGCTGGCGATGTCGCCGCCGGCGTGCCCGCCCATCCCGTCGGCGACGACGAGCAGCCGGGGCCCGGCGTAGCCCGAGTCCTGGTTGTCCTTGCGGACCATGCCGACGTCCGAGCGCGCGGCGTAGCTGAAGGTGATGGGCATGCGCCGGTCAGTTCCTCAGCTCGATGTGCGTCTTGCCGATCCGGATGGTGGTGCCGGTCTCGACCGGCACCGGGTCGCCGACCCGGAACTGGCCGATGAAGGTGCCGTTGGTGCTGCCGAGGTCCTCGACGTACCAGCCGTCCTCGCCGCGGATGATCCGGGCGTGCCGGCCGGAGGCGTAGTCGTCCTCGAGCACCAGGCTGCACTCGGGGTTGCGGCCGATGAGCACCCCGGAGTCGCGCAGCGGCAGCGTGGTGCCGGCCATCGCCCCGGTGGTGAGCACGAGGTGGGTGGGGGTGCGCGGGTTGCGCCGGGCCGGCGGGGTCGGTGCCGGGGTGCTGGGCTCCTCGGTGCGCCGCGGGCGCAGCTGGGGCAGGCTGGGGCGTCGGCCGCGGCGGCGGCCGCCGTTGTCGGTGCGTCGGCCCTGCCGGTCGAGGACCCGGGTGCCGTAGAGGTCGCCGCGCAGCACGCCGGCGACGGAGAGCACGAAGAACCACAGCAGCGCGAGCAGGCCGAGCCGCAGGATCGTGACGGTGAGCTCGCTCATCTCTGCGGTGCTCCTTCCGGGGGCTCGGGCCGCGGGTGCGGCGAGGTCAGGGTAGCGGCGGGGTGCGCCGGCGTCGGTCAGCGCCGGGCGCGGAAGAGCACCTCGGTGCGACCGACGGTGATGACGTCGCCGTCGGCCAGCCGGGTGGCGTCGGTGCCCTCGCCGTTGACGTAGGTGCCGTTGGTGCTGCCGAGGTCGCGCAGGTGGCTCATCAGGCGGGGGCCGTCGTGGGTGACCCGCACCTCGCAGTGCCGCCGCGAGATGCCGGGGTCGTCGAGGACGATGTCGGCGGTGTCGTCACGGCCGAGGACGGTCATCGCCCCGAGCAGCGGGTAGCGCTCGCCGTCGACCTCCAGCCACGGCCGGTCGTCGACGGACACCCGGGTCGCCGGGGGCACCGGCGGCGCGACCGGCTCGTGCGGTCGGGTCGGTGGCTCGTCGACCGGGGCGGCCTGCGGGTCCTGCTGCAGCTCCCAGCTGCCGGTCGTGTACTCGTCGTAGTCGTCGGCGCCGCCGGCCCCGGCGTAGGCGGCGTCGTCGTAGGCCTGCTCGTACCCACCGTCGTCGGAGGTGGGGTCGTAGCCGCGGTCGTGGCTGTCGCCGTAGTCGTCACCGGGGACGTGCCGCGAGCCCACCGCGTCCCGGCTGCTGCCGCTCTGCGCGCCGTGCCCGCCGCCGCGTCCGCTGCCCCCTGTCGCGCTGCCGCCGGTCCCGCGGCTGCTCATCCCGCCGGCGGCGGGGCGCCCTTCGCTGTCGTCGGCCAGCCGCTGGCGGGCGGTGGCCGGGCGGACCCGGAAGACGCCGGTCTCCAGCGCGTCGTCCTCGTGGAAGATCACCTGCAGCGGGCCGCCGGGCTGGTAGCGCTGCGACTCGGCGTGCTCCTCGGCCGCGGAGACGAGCTCGTTCTCGAGCTCCTGGTCGAACTCGGTCAGCCGGGCGTAGTCGGTCTCCGACAGCTCGACGGTGAAGAGGTTGGGCACGATGGTGCGGCCGCGGCCGAGCATGGTGGCCCGGTCGTCCATGGCCCGGCGCACCGCCGAGGCCAGCTCCAGCGGCTGGACCTCGGAGCGGAAGGCGCGGGCGAAGACGCCGTTGACGGTGCGCTCGAGCTTGCGCTCCATGCGCTCGAAGAGGCTCACACGCTCTCCCTTCGTCAGGTCCGGTCGTCTCGTGCGTCGGGCGTGGCGGCACCCTGCGATGTCGGTGTCGCCGTCTCTACCCTAACGGCGCGACCTGTGCCGACCGGCGTGACGGGTGAGGTCGGTGTGCACGAGCCTGCGCGTGCGCTCCAGTTGGTGCCGACATTCCTAGGACTGCCGCCCCCGCCCCCCTGCGCGCGCGGTCCTGGCGGACTCTCGCGGTCTTGGGTAGCCGACCCGTGGCCCTACGCGGCGTGCCGCGGCTGCCGGGAGTCGCGCGGCCACCAGAAGCGGTCGCCGAGCAGCAGCGCCAGCGCCGGGACGAGCACGGTGCGCACCAGCAGGGTGTCCAGCAGCACGCCGATGCAGATGATCGTGCCGATCTGGGCGAGCACGACCAGCGGCAGCACCCCGAGCACCGCGAAGACCGCGGCCAGCAGGATCCCGGCGCTGGTGATGACGCCGCCGGTGGCCGCCAGTGCGCGGAGCATCCCCTCACGGGTGCCGTGCGCGGGCCACTCCTCCCGCGCGCGGGTGACGAGGAAGATGTTGTAGTCCACCCCGAGCGCCACGAGGAAGAGGAAGGCGAAGAGCGGCGCGTTGCCGCCGAGCGCGGTGAAGCCGAAGACCCCGGTGAAGACCCACCAGGACAGCCCGAGGCTGGCGAGGAAGGTGGCCACGACGGTCGCGACGAGCAGCACCGGCGCCACCAGGGAGCGCAGCAGACCGACGAGCGCGATCAGCACGAGGCCGAGCGCCAGCGGCATGATCGTCAGCTGGTCGTCGGTGTAGGCCGCCTCGGCGTCGATCGCCTCGGCGGTGCTGCCGCCGACATAGCTGTCGGTGCCGTCGAGCGCGGCGCGCAGGTCACGCACGGTCTGCTCGGCGGCGTCGGTGTCCGGGGCGTCGGCGAGGGTGACCGACAGGCCGGCGAGGTCGCCGTCCTCGGTGCTGCCGGAGGGGCGGACCAAGGCCACGCCGTCGGTGCCCTCGACCCGCTGCTGGACCTCGGCGACGTCGTCACGGGTGAGCACGCTGGTCGGGTTGGTGGAGCCGGCCGGGAAGGACTCGCCGAGGCGCTCGCCGGTGGTGATGGACTCCGGGGTGTCGAGGAACTGCTCGGCGTCCGGCAGCCCGAGCCGCACCTGGCTGATCCCGGCGGCGCCGACGGCGAGCACGAGCAGCGCCCCGGCGACGAAGGCTGCCGGACGGGCGGCCACCCGGTCCCCGATCCGGCGCCACAGGCTGCGCCCGTCGGAGAGGGTCTCCTGGCCCTCGCGCGGCACCTGCGGCCAGAAGACCCACCGCCCGAGGTAGGAGAGCACCGCCGGCAGCACCACCAGGGCGTAGAGGACGGCGACGACGATGCCGACGGCGCAGGCGAGCCCGAGGCCCCGGGTGGTGGGGAAGGCGGACAGCAGCAGGGTGAGCACCCCGACGACGACCGTGGTGGCGCTGGCGAGCACGGCGTGCGCGGTGCGGGTCAGCGAGGTGGCCAGGGCCTCGCGCCGGTCGGCGGTGCGGCGCAGCTCGTCGCGGTAGCGGGAGATGAGCAGCAGGGCGTAGTTGGTGCCGGCGCCGAAGACGAGCACCGAGAGGATGCCGGTGGTCGACTCGTCCCACGCGGTGCCGGTGGCCTTGAGCACGGTCGTCGCCGCGATCGAGGCGACCCGGTCGCCGGTGCCGATGACCAGCAGCGGGAAGATCCACAGCACCGGGGAGCGATAAGTGACGACGAGCAGGGTGGCGACCACGGTGGCGGTGGCACCGAGCAGGCGGAAGTCGGCCCCCTCGAAGACCGCGGCGAGGTCGGCCTGGATGGCGCTGGGCCCGGTGACCCCGACGTCCACACCGTCCGGGGTGTCGTCGGCGAGGCGCTCGCGGAGGTCGGTGACCGCGGCCGAGGTGTCGGTGGCGGTGGTGGCCTCGACCGGGGTGACGACGACCGCGGCGGTGCCGTCGTCGCTGACGGTGATCGGTGGCGGACCGCCGCGCTGCCCGTCCTGGCCGGCCGACCCGTCCTGACCCGCCTGGGCGTCGGGAGCGCTCTGCCCTGACTGGCTGCCGGTGAGGTCCGTGGCCAGGGCGGTCAGCTCGTCGAGCTGGCCGTCGGTGAGGCTTCCCGAGGCCGCGGTGAAGAGGATGACCGCGGTGGAGTCGTCCTGCTGCGGGAGCTGCTCGGCCAGCGCGGTCGCGGTGGTGCTCTCGGCGCCGTCGGGCAGCGAGTCGGTGACCGACGGGTCGCGCTCGGCCGGGCCGGCGGCGAAGGCGAGCCCGGAGAGGATGAGCGCCAGCAGGATCACCGCCCAGGCGGACCGCTTGCTCGTGATGAGTGCGGTGAGGCGCTGCGACATGCTGGCTAGACTCCTCGGAAAGCTCAGTAGATTGCTAAGCAGGTGAGATACCTCGTGAGCGAAGGTAGCGCAGCGTCCGGGGTCGGCGCCAACGGCGCAGCGGGGCGTGGTCTCGAGGGTCAGGACCCTGGGCACGGTGCCGTGGGTGCGCCGGCGGGGGAGCGCACGACGTCGCAGGCGCTGCGTGCCCTGACGGTGGTGTCGGCGGCCGTGCCGGGTGCCGTCGCCCGGCGCACGGGGTTGTCGCACAACGAGCTGGCGGTGCTCGAGCTGCTCGCCGAGGGGCCGCACGGGCCGAGCGAGCTGGCGCGGTCGTTGGACGTGACGACAGCGGCGGCGTCGGGAATCGTCGACCGGCTGGTGGCGCGGGGTCATGCCGAGCGGAGCGCGCACCCGCAGGACCGGCGCCGCACGGTGGTGGCGGTCTCGGCGTCGGGGCGGGAGACGTTGGTGGCCGAGCTGATGCCGATGTTCGAGGCGCTGCGCCAGCTGGAGGAGGAGCTGAGCGTCGATGAGCGGGAGGTCGTGCGCGGCTACCTGGAACGGGCCACGGAGGCGATGCGCCGCGCGCTCTGACGCGGGCGCGTGGTGCGGAGCAGGCATCACAGGCACCGAGCCCGGCTCGCCGTAGCCTCCAGCTCACCGATGGCCTTCGGATGCGCGATGCGGGCGCGCGAGGTGCTGGTCGTCCGAGCCAGATGCCTGTCGTGGTGGGGGACATGCTTCTGCGCCCGCCGGTGGTGGGCGGGCTGCGGGGCGGGGTGGTCAGGTGTGCCAGGTGACGCCGGTAGCGGTGATGGTCGCGCTCAGGTCGCGGGCATGGACGTGGGTGTGGTGGCGCGAGCAGAGCAGGGCGGCGTTGGCCAGGTCGCTGCGCCCGCCGCGGCTCCACCAGGTCACGTGGTGCGCCTCGCACCAGGTCGCCGGGATGGTGCACCCCGGGTAGCTGCACCCGCCGTCGCGGTGGACCAGGGCCCTGCGCTGCCCGGCGGTGAAGAGCCGCACCGACCGGCCCATGTCGAGCAGCTCCCCCCGCGAGCCCAGGACGGCCGGGACGATCCCGGCGTCACAGGCCAGGCGGCGCGCGGTCTCGGGCGAGAGGACCTCCCCGGTCCCGGTCACCGCCCCACCCTGCGGGCTGTCCCCGGTCAGGGTCGCCAGCGGGATCGTCACCATCACCTGCGCCTTGCTCGTGGTCGGCTGCGCACCCACGGGGCTGGCGACGGCCCGACCGACCAGGTCGAGGAGGGCGTCCGCGCGGCGCCACGCCGCCGACCGCGGATCCGGGGCACCGTCCTCCGCCGGGACCGGCCCGGACAGCGCCGCCAGCGCGCTGTCCAGGACCGCGGCCCCCTCGGCGTCCAACGTCACCCGGTAGGTCACCAGGCCTGACCCGCTCGCGGGGCTGCGGTGCAGCCGACGCGCCGCGCGGCACCGCTGATCCTCCGCCTCCAGATCCCGCGCCGGACGCAGCAACCGCCGCGTGCGCGCCAGCACGATCCCCAGCTGCCGCTCGGTCAACCCCGCCCGCCGCACCATGCGCCGCTCGCTGTCGACCGGCCCCTGGCACCGTCCGTCCTCGCCTTCGTGCCTCTCCTCGCCGTGCGTCTCGTCCCCCGGCTCCGGGACGCTGCCGGACGTGCTGTCATCACCCGGCTCGTCCGGGTCGAGGCCTCCGCCAGGGCCGTCACCGCTGCCGGGGGCAGCCGCCCAAGCCGGGTCGCACGGTCCCGCCGGGACTGTGCGATCCCGCGCCGCCGCCAGCACGTGCCCCAGATCCTCGGCCAGCAGCCCCGGGTCCGCGACCGGCGCCACCTCGTCCACGAACCGCACCAACCGCGCCGCCGACGCCAACGACAGCTCCCCCACCGAGAACGCCCCCAGCACATCCCCCACCCCCGCCGGGTCTCCCACACCCGCCGGCCCGCCACCACCGCTGCCGTCCTCGCCAGCCAGTCGGGTCATGTCCTGCGGCACCAGGCTCCCCGACAGCCCCGCCCGCGCCACCGCCAGCACCTGCCCCACATGCCGCACCTCCGGATCCGGGGCGGACCGCCCTTCGTGCCGGCACACCCAGTCGTGCTCGCTCCACCCCGCCTCCCTCGGCAGCCCCCGCACCACCCCTTCACGCGCCAACGCCACCTCGGCCACCGCCAGCCGCTGCCGCAACCGTCCGATCTCCGCCAGCGCGTCCCCCACCGCCGCGTCACCCAGCCGCCACGCCGCCTCGTTCGAGGCGCACACCTCGTCCACGAGCACCCCGACCGAACCGGGGAGCTCCCCGTCCGGACGCATCGCCGACATCGACATGAATCGATCATATGTTCGGCCACCGATAGCCCAGCTGGCCTCGCTGGCGCTGTGGTCCGGCAGCCGCCGACCCCGCCCCCTGTGGACACGCGGCTCCCGGCCTGGACACAGCGGTCGGCCCCAGAGAAGTCCGTGGCCGCTCTCGCCACGGTGTGCCAGGGTGCCGCCATGACGTGGCGGGCACCGGAGGTCGAGGACACGCGTCCCGACCTCGACATGACACTGGACGAACGGGCGACCCTCCTCGACTGGCTCGAGCTCTACCGGGCGACGGTGCCGCTCAAGGTCGCCGGGCTGACCGGCGAGGAGCTGTGCCGGGCGGCGGTTCCCGGGTCGAGCCTCAGCCTGCTCGGCGTGGTCCGCCACCTCGCCGAGGTCGAGCGCTACTGGTGCACCGACATCCTGCTGGGGCAGGAGACGCCGGACCTCTACTCGACCCGGGATGCGCCGGAGGCATGCTTCGACGCGGCGACGGCCGAGGGCGCCGAAGGGGATCTGCGCACCTTCGACGTCGAGGTCGAGCGCTCCCGTCGGCACGTCGCGGCGGTGCCCGACCTCGGCACCAGCGGCCAGGGGCTGCGGCACGGCGAGCCCGTCTCGCTGCGCTGGATCCTCAGCCACCTGATCGAGGAGTACGCGCGGCACCTCGGGCACATGGACATGCTCCGCGGTGCGATCGACGGGCGCACCGGCTACTGAGGGTCAGACGGCTCGGTTCTCGGGCCGCGCGGCACACCTCACCGCGGCAACCTCACCCCTTCGCCTAGGGCAGTCGACTCACCGCAGCACGCCTCACCGCGCCACCTCCTCCGGGCGGTCCACCTGCGTGTCGTGCGTGACGACGAGATCGACGCTCGCGCCCCACGCCCGCGCCTGCTCCCCCAGACCCGCCGCGTCCACCGTCTCGAAGGGCAGCACCCAGCCCTGCTCCGCCTCGACGAGCCGCCCGCCGCTGCGGCTGTCCAGCTCGGCGGTCGGCACCCCGGGGAAGCGGTCGCGCCGCGCCACGAGCACCCCGAGCCGGGAGGTGCGCATCGCGGCCTCGTCGACGAGCTGGTCGGCTGCGCCGGTGCGGCGGACGACGAAGCCGAGCTGGGTGCCGGCCGCGAGCAGGCGACGCCCCAGCCCTTTCTGCGCCGCGTCGGTGGTCAGCTCGGTCGGGACCGTGGCGGTCAGGTGCACCCGCTCGGTGACACCCCCGGGCTGGGGCTGGATCTTCAGCGAGCCGTCGCACCCGTCGCCCGAGATGGCGAGGTCGACCCCTTCGGGCGAGAGGTGCCGGCCCATCTCGGTGATGAGGTCGCGCTCCCACGGGGTGTCTGCCGGCTCCAGTCTCCCGGCCCCGGCGAGCGGTGGCAGACCAAGGATCTCGACGACCCGGTCGGCGAGCTGCCCGATGGCCGGCGAGGGGTAGGGGTGCAGGGTCTCGACGTCCACCACCAGCTGGGTCGTCTCCCCGTCCGGCGCCGGGACCGCCTCGCCGGCACCCACCGCGAAGCGCTCCCCGTCCCACGTCACCGGCTGCCCGGTGACGGCGTCCCGGGCGGCGGCGCCGTCGTCGACCACCCAGCGCACCGCGCCGCTGGCGACGAAGCGCTCCAGCACGGGGGTGAGCCGGGTGCTCGGCGGGGTGAGCAGCACCAGCCGCGGCTGGTCGCCGCCGATGCGCCGCACGGCGTGCAGCAGCCACGGGCTGAGCCAGAGCACGGGCCGGCGCTGCACGAGCACCGCCTCCTCGCTCCCGACCGCGTCGAAGGGGAGACCGTGGTCAGGGGGCGGTCCCCCTTCGCCGGTCTCGTCCGGCGGGTTGCCCAGGTCGTGCACCTGCCCGGCCGCCTGCTCGGCGACCCTCGCCGCCACCAGACGGGCCAGCTGCAGGCCGGCGGTGGTGAGGGTGGAGATCTCGGTCCACCGCGTCTCGGCGGCGCTGGTCGTCCGCATCCCGAGACGGCGGGCGGCGCCGACGGGGTCGTGGACGGGCCGGGGCGGACCGACCCACAGCACCGGTCGGTCGTGGGCGTCGGCGACGACGACGAGACCGTGCCCGTCGTCCCCGCCGATCCGCAGCCCGGCGCCCGGCCCGGCGGCCTCGTCGACGGCGATGGCGAGGCTGGTCGGATCGATGTCACGGGCGGTGGTGACGACCAGGTCGTAGCTCATGCCGAGTCATCGTGGCACGACGATCGCGCGCCGGTTGCCTTCGACCGCAACCACTTCCGAGGCCGTTCCGGTTGCGAGCACCCAGGTCCTGGGTTTGCATGGTGACGCACGGGTAGCCGGAGGGGCCGGCACCCACGAGCAGGGGAAAGTGAGTGGCATGAAGTTCGACATGGGCAGCACCACGCTGGGCACCCTCTCCAAGGGGACGCAGGGCTCGCACGACGACCTCGGGTCGTTGGTCAAGGAGCTGGTCCGGGCGGTGGAGCCGCTGGAGGGCAAGTTCAACGGTCGGGGCCGGGTCGCCTTCGACAGCTTCAAGCAGCGCACCGACGAGGTCGCCGCCGAGCTCAACAGCTCGCTAGCCAAGATCCTCGAGGGCCAGGGCGAGATGGACCTCGCCTTCCACACCGGTGACGAGGAGGCCGGGCAGAACGCCTCGCAGTCCGAGGGCAAGTCCAGCTTCGACCGGGCCCGTTTCAGCGGCCAGGCCTGACGGCAGATCGACGAGCAGAGGGGAAGCAGCAGACATGCCATCGATGGATCGGATCAGCTACGACACCGGCGTCTCGGGCGAGGTGCAGGGCGACATCGGCAGGATCGTGGGTCGGCTGGAGTCGCTGATGTCCACGCGGGACTCGCAGGTGGCCACCGCCATGGCCGACTTCCAGGCGGACGGGGTCTCCGAGGAGTACCGCCACGTCGAGGACCGCTGGAGCAAGGCCTCCGGCGAGGTGCGCTCGATCATCGCGCTGGTCAAGGACACGCTCTCGTTGAACGACGAGACGGCCACGACCACCCAGTCGCGGGCGAGCAACGCCGTCAAGAACATCGGCTGACGCGGCGGCCACCACGCCAGGCCGGCGCTGCCGGTGTGGCGTGGATGGCCGTTATCGGTGCGCGCGCGGGCGCACCGGGGTTGTCGGGGACAGACGTCAGGAGCAGCAGTGGGGACGAAGTGGGACATCGACGGCCCGGCGGTGGGCCGGGTCATCGAGAGGGCAGCGGGCAAGGCGGACGGCTACGAGGGTGATGTCACCAAGGTCGGTGAGGGCTTCGCCGAGCTGCAGGGCGTGCTGACGAACTCGCAGCTGGTCGCGAAGCGGGTGGACGACTTCGCGAGCGAGGTGGTGTACGACGACCTCGGCACGATCCAGGGGCACACCGCGTCCGCGATCATGGGCACGACCGAGGCGGTGGGTCACTACCTCGACGGCCACGAGCAGATGGCGCAGACCGCCCAGGGCAACGCCACCAAGGCCAGCTATCCCACACCGCCGGGGGTCGGCAGCGACGGCTCCGGGACCAGCTGATGGGCGGCCACGGACAGAGCCCGATCGAGGTCAAGCTCGACGACCCCGCAGCGATCCGGGACAGGGCCCGGGCGCTGACCTCGGCCCTGGGAGACGTGGAGGTCACTGCGGGCGAGGTCCGCTCCACCTGGCGCGGCATCGCGGGGCACTACGAGGCGCCGGAGTCCGGCCAGGTGCTGCGGGCGATGGCCAAGCCCGACGACGTGGCCGGTGAGCTCCGCTCGAAGGGGGACCGGGCCAGGCGGGCTCTCGACGGCTACGCCGACGCGCTGGAGGAGCTGAGGTCTCGCCGGGATGACCTGATCGCCGAGGCGGCGAGCATCCGGCAGGGACGGGCCGACATCGAGTCGGGCAAGGTGAAGGAGCCGGAGTACGTCTCGCTGAAGTATCAGCACGGCAACGGCGAGCGGCAGGAGTCGCCCAAGGCAGAGCTGCGCGGGCGTGAGGACGCCCTGGCGGAGGATATCGCTGAGCTGCAGTCTGACAAGGACCGGGCGGAGATCGTCTGCGCCAACGCGATCGGCGCGATCTGGGGTGCGATGCCGTACAAGCTGTCCGGTGAGACCTCGGTCAGCTACGACCTGCAGTACGGCGCGACCGCCGACGCCTACGAGCAGCTCGCCTACAGCCACGAGTCTCCCTGGGGTCGCCCGGCCTACTGGAGCGATGATGGGATCTGGCTGTGGCGTGGCGTGCAGGGGGCCGCGTCGAGCGTGACGAGCACCGTCGGCATGGTCGGTGATCTGAGCGGCTTACGCGGTCAGGGCCGGGCTGACGCGATGTACTCGGGCCTGTGGCGAACGGGCACGGATCTGTGGACCGTGGGGAGCCCGTTGGGGATGGCCGTGCACGACCCGACCGAGAGGGCGGAGTCGGCTGCGCGTGTCGCAGAGATGGGTAAAGGACTGGTCTCGCTGGACACCTTCGGCGCCGAGACGGCGCACACCATCGGGTCGTTCGGACCTGACGTTGCTGTGGCAGTCGTTACCGGCGGCACCGGCCTGGCCGCCCGCGGGGCCGTGCGGACGATGGCTGCCTCTCGGTACGACCAGCTCGCCAAGGCGGCCAAGGTCGACCTCTCAGGGATCGGCGCTGCGGCGAGGAAGTGGGCCGCCTCGCCCGCTGGTCGGGCCATGAGCGACTTCTCAGACCTGGGGACCTGGGCTCGAGATCAGCTGGGCGGGGCGAAGGAGGCTGCCTCGCGGGTGGGTCAGCGCTGGCAGCCGGCGGCCGCCCCCGCGGGGGGTCCGTCGCCGTCGTCGGTGGCTCCCTCGCGAGGTCTGGACTCGCCGGGTGTGACGCAGCAGAGCGTGGACACCTCTCGGGGCAGTAGCGCGTCGCCCTTGACGTCCCCGGGCGGCAGCCCGTCGCACGTTCCGGGTGGCGGGTCGTCGCCCTCGGGTACCGGGTCACCGTCGGGTGGTGCGCCGGAGGGGCGCTGGTCCCCGGGTGCGGGCTCGGACGGGCCGGATGCTCCGGGGCCGGTGGCGCGTGACGGTGCGGATGCCGGTGATGTCCGGACCGGTGGTGATGGTCGGCCTGGTGAGGGTCCGGCCGGTCGGGACGTGGACGGGCCCGAGGGTGCGCGCGACGGCGCTGACAGCGGGGATGCCGGTCGTCCTCGTGATGGGAGCCCAGCGTCGTCACCTGATGGGTCGTCGCCGGACGGGTCTCGGGAGGGGCCCGGTCGTGATGGTGGCCCCTCGTCGGACGCCGACCGGTCGCCGGCCCCCGAGCGGTCGCCGGACCGCGCCGGACGTGACGAGGGCGGGTCGTCCCCGGACGCTGGCGGCTCGGTGTCACGGGTGGGTGATGAGGGGTACCCGTTCAGCGCAGACGACGCGGCGCGCATGACGGACAGCCCGCAGGCGCGGGTCGATCTCGGTGACGGCTCGAACGGGGCTCGGTTGGTGGACGAGCCGAAGATCTATGGTCAGCCGAACCATCCGGATCCGGTGCCGCCGGCGCCACCAGAGGTGCTGCAGGATCCGTGGGTGCAGGAGGCGTTGAACGGGCAGCCGCCGAAGCTGGTGCTGGACGAGGATGGGGTGCTGCGGACGGCGGACAAGCAAGTGGTGACCTTCCGTTACACCAATCCGAAGCACGAGCTGCTCGAAATGCTGCGGCAGACCCGGTTGCAGGAGGACGGGCTGAACCGGATGAGCGCTAAAGACCTGCTGGAGAACTTGAGGAGTTACGACGCGAACAAGAGCCAGGCTCGTAGCGCGCGCGACGACTACCACAAGACGGCGCGGCCGGTCGACGAGCCGTGGTTCGGGAAGGGCCAGGCCCTGCACAGTCCGGACATGATCGCTGGCGGCGCCGCGCGGTCCTTCGACGGATACGGGCACGGAGGAGTGAACCACTCCCTCGGCGCCCAATGGAGAGGCGAAGCGAGACCACTCCGTACCACGCTAGCGCAGGAGATGCAGGATATTCCTGAGCCGTTGTGGCAGTGGGTGGCGCCCAAGATTGAGGTGCGCACCATGGACATGTTGGGAGGTTGATCGTATGAGTGGGGCAAAGGTGGGCTCCGAGGTTGGTGCCTTTCTCGACTGGTGCACGGCGTTGGATGCGCCAACCTGCCAATGGGTCGTGAGGTGGCGGAGGTTGATGACGCGAGACCCCGTCTACCAGTCGGCTATGGACGAAACGGGCGCCTTGGGAGTGCCGGCTTCGTTCAACAGCGCTCTAGCGAAGGGAGTCGTTCCGGTTGCGCGCCAGGCGCAACTCCACCTCGACAATGTCGTGGACACAACACTATTCGAGACGTCTACCGAATTCGCGGCGATCGCGATTCAGCAGCGGGGTCGGTTGAGTGTGGGGTCGTATCTGGTGCTGACGGAGCCGTTTCGGGTGGCGGGTTTCGACTTCGAGGATGGGTGGGGTGTGGGTCCGGATGCGGAGGGTGTGGTGACGACTGCTCCTGAAGGCGACAGCGGTTCCGTTGGTGGCGACAGTTCTGGTCGTGGTTCTGGTGATGGTTCGGAGGGTGTGTCGTGATGTTGGGTGATGGTGTGGTGGCGTCGTTTGGTGAGGTGCCGTTCGAGTCGCGGGTGGTGTGGGGGCAGTGGGCTCCTGAGGGTGCGGTTCAGCTGTGGGAGAGCTCGGGGGTGTGTGCGTTCTCGGGTGGGTTCGTGCGGCTGGTGGATCCGGGTCGGGCGGCGCAGATGCTGGAGGGGGTGTACGGGCTGCCGGAGAACTCGGTGGTGCTGTTCGCGACCGGGTTGGGGGATCTGGTGGTGAGCGCGCAGGGGATGTTCTTCGTGGTGTTCTTCCGCTGGGGTGTGGTGGCGCCGCTGCCTCGGGGTGCGGGCCTGGCGCAGGTGGTGGGGTGGTTGCAGGACGAGCGGGTGCTGGACGGGGTGTTCGGTCGGGGGGTGTTCGCGGAGGCTGTGGCGGCGGACCGGGGTGGGGTGCTGGGTCCTGATGAGTGCTACGGGTTCGTGCCGTTGTTGGCGTTGGGCGGTCCGGAGCGGGCGGCGAATCTGGATCGGTGCGGGATGTGGGAGCACATCGCGTTGATCCTGGCGATGGCTGGTCCGCCGGCGGTGGGCGCGGAGCTGGCGCTGCCCCCGGCCTGACCTCTTCGACCGGTCGTGACGCGGAGGCTCGCGCAGGGCTCGGGATCAGGTCGATGCGTCCTGGTCTTGACGAGCCCCGATGTGTGAAGGGTGAGGTGTGCTGATGGCCGGGTTGACGGGTTCGGATCTGGTGGTGGGTGAGTGGTCGTGGGCTCCGGTGGAGGAGGTCGTGGCATGGGCCCGGCTCTGGGCATCGGCGTCCTGGCCGATGACCGAGGATGTGGCGATCGACCTGGGGGTGGCGCATCTGGGGTGGTCGGTGGACGAGAAGGGTGCGGCGGTAAGTCCGTGGCCGCTGAACCGGCCTGGAGTGTCGCTTTCACGGGACTACGGCGCGGATGACTGTTACGGATTCACCTTCCAAGTGACGGATGTCGTCGGGCGTCCGGGAGAGCTGCTGGATGGTGAGGGTCAGCGGCTGTGGGAGGCGTTCTTGCGGGATCGGTTCACGCTGCTGGTGCGGGCGCTGACGGCCGAGCTGGGGACGCCGAGAAGGTCGCGCGACAGGCTGGACGAGGAAGAGGTGCTGACGCGGGCACGGTGGGAGCTGCCGGACGGTGGAATCCGCTGGGATGTGACGCAGTCGGAGCGGTCGGTGCGGGTGTTTGTGAGTTCGCCGGATCGTGCGGAGCGGGAGCGGTACATGGGTCACTAGCAGTGGACATTCATCTGTCGGGTTCGCGCGTCGGTGTGAAGGAGTTGGTTGTGGTGGAGTGGTCGGAGTTTCAGGGTGCGTTGGCGGGTGTGCTGGGTGAGGTGGGTGATCGGTGGCGGGTGATCATCAGTGAGCCGGCCTCGGGGGTGTTCGTGCAGTTCGCGGATGACCCTTCGGGGGTGGAGATGCAGTGCTCGTCGCGTGAGGTGGCGAAGTTCGCTGATCTGATCCCGGCGTCCGCGGATGAGGTGATGGAGGCGCAGGGGTGGCAGGCGCCGACCCGGGAGCTGCCGTTGTGGTCGCAGGTGGTGGAGCTGCCGGCGTTGACGTCTGAGCTGGAGGCGGCGGCGGGGGCGTGCGTGATCGCGTTGCGTGATGCGTTCGGTGTGGGCTCACCTGACGATCTGGAGTACACGGCGTGGCGTGAGCGCGAGGTGATGATGCAGGGAGTGACGTACTCGGGCGAGGAGGTGGATGAGCTGGATCCGGGTGAGTATCCGATGCCGTTGCCTCGGCTGGGTCTGCCGCTGGTCGCCCCTCCGGGTATGGAGTAGCCAGTACCGGCTCGCCGGTGGTATTCGCGCTGGCCTTCCGGAATGGCCGGCCCAGGAAACCTCGGGTGAGGAGGCCGTGTGACTGAATCTAGAGTTGGTGCCGAGGTCGCTGCTTTCTTGGACTGGTGCGAGCTCCTGGACGAATCGGCGGCGCGGCAGATTTTGCGCTGGCGCAGATCTGTTAAGCGCGACCCCGGATTCCGAGCAGCGCTCGTCGAGCAGCGCGGTGCCGGTGTCCCGGCGTCATTCACCAGTGCCCTGTTCAAGGGTGTCGAGACGGTGAGGTGTCGGCTCGCACTGCTCCTAGTGGACGATGCGGCAGAGAGAGCGTTGGTGCAGACCTCGGTGCATTCCGCTGCGCAAGCGATCTATCAGCGGGGTCGGTTGAGTGTGGGGTCGTATCTGGTGTTGACGGAGCCATTTCGCGTGGCGGGGTTCGACTTCGAGGATGGGTGGGGTGTGGGTCCTCACGCGGAGGGTGTGGTGACGGCTGCTGCTGTGGGCGACAGCGGTTCCGTTGGTGGCGGCGGTTCTGGTCGTGGTTCTGGTGATGGTTCGGAGGGTGTGTCGTGATGTTGGGTGATGGTGTGGTGGCGTCGTTTGGTGAGGTGCCGTTCGAGTCGCGGGTGGTGTGGGGGCAGTGGGCTCCTGAGGGTGCGGTTCAGCTGTGGGAGAGCTCGGGGGTGTGTGCGTTCTCGGGTGGGTTCGTGCGGCTGGTGGATCCGGGTCGGGCGGCGCAGATGCTGGAGGGGGTGTACGGGCTGCCGGAGAACTCGGTGGTGCTGTTCGCGACCGGGTTGGGGGATCTGGTGGTGAGCGCGCAGGGGATGTTCTTCGTGGTGTTCTTCCGCTGGGGTGTGGTGGCGCCGCTGCCTCGGGGTGCGGGGTTGGCGCAGGTGGTGGGGTGGTTGCAGGACGAGCGGGTGCTGGACGGGGTGTTCGGTCGGGGGGTGTTCGCGGAGGCTGTGGCGGCGGACCGGGGTGGGGTGCTGGGTCCTGATGAGTGCTACGGGTTCGTGCCGTTGTTGGCGTTGGGCGGTCCGGAGCGGGCGGCGAATCTGGATCGGTGCGGGATGTGGGAGCACATCGCGTTGATCTTGGCGATGGCTGGTCCGCCGGCGGTGGGCGCGGAGCTGGCGCTGCCCCCGGCCTGATCCCTTCGACCCGGTTGTGACGCGGAGGCTGGCGCAGGGCTCGGGCCCAGGTCGATGCGTCCTGGTCCTGAAGAGTCGCTCAGCGTGAAAGGTGAGGTGTGCTGATGGGTGAGCCGGCAGGGTCGGATCTCGTGGTCGGGGAGTGGTCGTGGGCTCCGGTGGAGGAGATCGTGGCGTGGGCGCGGTTCTGGGCGGGCGCGTCGTGGCCGATGACGGAGGGTGTGGCGATCGATCTGGGGGTGGAGCACCTCGGGTGGTCGGTGGACGAGCAGGGCGAGGCCGTGGCGCCGTGGCCGCTGAACGGGAGGGATCTGTCGTTGTCGCGCGCGTACGGCGCGAAGGACTGTCATGGATTCTCGTTCGAGGTGACCGACGTTATGGGTTCGCCTCATGAGCAGCTGGACGTTGAAGCTCAGCGGTTGTGGCAGGCGTTCTTGCGGGACCGGTTCACACTCTTGGTACGGGCGCTGACCCCCGAGCTGGGTGAGCCCACGAGGCTACGAGAGAGCTTTCAGGGGCGCAGCATGGTCACCGCACGGTGGGATCTTCCAGACGGGGGGATTCGGTGGGATGTGACGCAGTCTCATCAGTCAGTGAGTGCGTACCTGAGTTCGCCAGCGACGGCAGCGATGGAGCGGCGGTCAGGCAACTAGGGATACCTAGCAACGGGTGTTGCTCTTGATGTGCAGGAAGGTGATCGTGGTGGAGTGGTCGGAGTTTCAGGGTGCGCTGGCGGGTGTGCTGGGTGAGGTGGGTGATCGGTGGCGGGTGATCATCCGCGAGCCGGCCTCGGGGGTGTTCGTGCAGTTTGCGGATGACCCTTCGGGGGTGGAGATGCAGTGCTCGTCGCGCGAGGTGCCGAAGTTCGCTGATCTGATCCCGGCGTCGGCGGATGAGGTGATGGAGGCGCAGGGGTGGCAGGCGCCGACCCGGGAGCTGCCGTTGTGGTCGCAGGTGGTGGAGCTGCCCGCGTTGACCTCCGAGCTCGAGGCGGCAGCGGGGGCGTGCATCACCGCGTTGCGTGATGCCTTCGGTGTCGGCTCACCTGACGATCTGGAGTACACGGCGTGGCGTGAGCGCGAGGTCATGATGCAGGGAGTGACCTACTCGGGCGAAGAGATGGATGAGCTGGATCCGGGGGAGTATCCGATGCCGTTGCCTGGGCTGGGTCTGCCGCTGGTCACGCCTCCGGGCATGGAGTAGTCAGCGGAAGACTCAAATCATGTGGGCACGGGGCGAGGTGAAGCGTATGAGCGGGATCGATGAGGACGTCGCCAGGTTCCTTGAGTGGTGCGAGAACTCGAGCCCGTGTGCCACGAGAGTCGTCAGCGATCGCACGCGGATCCTGGATCTGTCAGGTCAGATGTCCTTGGCTGTTGCTGAGCAGGGTCAAGTGGGCGTTCCCGCGTCCTTCACCTCGTCTCTGGTGAGTGCGACGAGGCCCGTGGCCCGATCGTGCCGAGGCAAGATCGAGGGGTCTTTGGCCTTCAGTCGTGTGCGCACATCGGTGACCTTCGCCGCGCAAGCGATCTATCAGCGGGGTCGGTTGAGTGTGGGGTCGTACCTGGTGTTGACGGAGCCGTTCCGGGTGGCGGGCTTCGACTTCGAGGATGGGTGGGGTGTGGGCCCTGGCGCGGAGGGTGTGGTGACGGCTGCTGGTGCCGGCGGCGTCGAGCGTGAGGTCACCGACGAGTGTGAAGGGTGAGGTGTGCTGATGGCCGGGTTGACGGGGTCGGATCTGGTGGTGGGTGAGTGGTCGTGGGCTCCGGTGGAGGAGGTCGCGGGGTGGGCGCGGTTCTGGGCGTCGGCGTCGTGGCCGATGACCGAGGATGTCGCGATCGATCTGGGGGTGGAGCACCTGGGCTGGTCGGTGGACGAGAAGGGTGCCGCGGTGGGGCCGTGGCCGCTGAACCGGCCTGGTGTGACGCTGTCGAGGGCGTATGGCGCAAAAGATTGCCGCAGTTTCTCATTCAACGTCACTGATTCCGTTGCGCGCTATCGCGAGCAGTTGGACGCCGAGGGTCAGCAGTCGTGGAAGGCATTCGTGCGGGACCGGTTCACGCTCCTAGTGCGGGCGCACAAGGCCGAGCTGGGGAAGGCGCAGAGGTTCCGCGAGACCTTCCAAGGGCGCACGCTGGTCACGGCGCGATGGGATCTGCCGGACGGGGGGATTCGGTGGGATGTGACGCAGTCAGAGGGCGCGGTCCGGGTGTACCTAACATCGCCGGCGACGGCAGCTATGGAGCGGCGGTTGGGCCACTAGCCGCACCTAGCGGTGGTGTGAGGTTGCCCCGGTTCGGCGGACATCTTGATGGCTCGGCCTGGTTGGGTCGGGCAGGGAAGGATGGCCCTTATGGGTGCGAAGAGGAAGAGCTACACCCCGCAGTACCGGCGTGATGCTGCGCGTCTGGTGATCGACTCGGGCCGCACGATCTCGGCGGTGGCTGCGCAGATCGGTGTGGGTGAGCAGGTGCTGGGTCGGTGGGTGGCCAGGGAGCGTGCGCGGATGGATCAGCCGCCGGAGGCGGTGGATCTCGACGAGCGTGCCGAGCTGGAGCGGTTGCGCGCGGAGAATGCTCAGCTGCGGATGGATCGGGAGTTCCTGAAAAAAGCAGCGGCCTTCTTCGTGGCGGAGGGGGCGTCGGAGCAGACGCCGCGTTCGCAGTGATTCACGCGGAGAAGGCCTGCGCCGAGGGTGTGCGGTCCACGGTCGGTGACATGTGCGAGCTGCTGGGGGTGTCGCGGTCGGGCTACTACGACTGGCTCGCCCGCCAGGCGGCTGGGCCGGGGCCGCGTGAGCAGCGGTTGCGGGATCTGGCCGCGAAGGTGGTGAGCGCGCACCAGGACTCCGACGGGGTGTACGGCGCGCCCCGGATCACCGCGCAGCTGCGGGCGGCGGGTGAGGTCGTGACCCGCAAGACGGTCGCGAAGGTGATGCGCGCGAACGGGATCGAGGGCATCAGCCCGCGCGCGTGGCGGCCGGCGACCACGGTCACCGGTGCGGCGCCGCACCGCATCCCGGACCTGGTCCAGCGCCGCTTCGACCAGGGCGAGCTGAACCGGGTGTGGACCTCGGACATCACCTACCTGGCCACCGGTCAGGGCTGGCTGTACCTGTGCGCGGTCCGGGACGGCTGCTCCCGGCGCGTGCTCGGGTACGCCTTCAGCGACAGCCTGCACACCGACCTCGTCGAGGACGCGCTGCGGCGGGCGGTCACCTTCCGTGACGGCCGCACGGCCGGGGTGATCCTGCACGCCGACCGCGGCTGCCAGTACACCTCCGACCAGCTCGAGCGCGCCGCCCGCGCCCTGGACGTGCGACTCAGCGCCGGACGTACCGGCGTGTGCTGGGACAACGCCCAGCACGAGAGCTTCTGGTCCACCCTCAAGACCGAGCACTACCACCGCCACGAGTTCACCACCCGAGCCGCCGCGATCCACAGCGTGACCCACTGGATCGAGACCGTGTACAACCGCCGACGACGCCACACCGCCCTCGGCAACATCAGCCCCGTAGCCTTCGAGCACGGACTCACCACGGCGGCACCAGCCGCCTAAACCGATGTCCACCAAACGGGGGCAGCCCCATGGTGTTGCTCGTGATGTCTAGGGGAGTGATCGTGGTGGAGTGGTCGGAGTTTCAGGGTGCGTTGGCGGGTGTGCTGGGTGAGGTGGGTGATCGGTGGCGGGTGATCATCCGTGAGCCGACCTCGGGGGTGGTGGTGCAGTTCGCGGACCATCCGGTGGGGTTGGAGATGCAGTGCTCGTCGCGTGAGGTGCCGAAGTTTGCTGATCTGATCCCGGCGTCGGCGGATGAGGTGATGGAGGCGCAGGGGTGGCAGGCGCCGACTCGGGAGCTTCCGTTGTGGTCGCAGGTGGTGGAGCTGCCGGCGTTGACGTCTGAGCTGGAGGCGGCGGCGGGGGCGTGCGTGACCGCGTTGCGTGATGCGTTCGGTGTGGGCTCGCCTGATGACCTGGTGTACACGGCGTGGCGTGAGCGCGAGGTCATGATGCAGGGAGTGACGTACACGGGCGAGGAGGTGGATGAGCTGGATCCGGGGGAGTATCCGATGCCGTTGCCTCGGTTGGGTCTGCCGCTGGTCGCCCCTCCGGGCATGGAGTAGCGCGCGCCGGATCGGGCGGGTGCACGGTTCGGGGGAACGTCCTGCTGGGTCGACAGGGTTCTGCGCGAAGGGTGGTGGCGTCGGTGGCTGGTCGCGAAGAGCTGCTGGCGGAGGTGTCAGGCTTCCTGGAGTGGTGCGAGGGACTGGACAAGCAGTTGTTCGAGGTTGCCCACGACGTGGTGAAGCGACAGCTGCGATCGAAGCTGCGTGTGCCGGTGGTGAAGGAGGTGGGGGCCTCTGGACTCCCAGTCACGTTCATTAGCGCGCTCGACAAGGCGGTCGCACCTGTGGCGCGCCACTTCGCAGAACTCTCGGACGACACTAGGTCTGCTGGTCGGACTCAGCTGGCGGCGACTGTTGCGGCGCAGGCAATTCGCCAGCGGGGTCGGTTGAGTGTGGGGTCGTATCTGGTGTTGACGGAGCCGTTTCGGGTGGCGGGGTTCGATTTTGAGGATGGGTGGGGTGTGGGTCCTGACGCGGAGGGTGTGGCGACGGTCGCCGGTGCCGGCGGCGTCGAGCGTGAGGTCACCGATGAGGGCGACGGGTGAGGTGTGCTGATGGGTGAGCCGATGGGGTCTGAGCTGGTCGTCGGTGAGTGGTCGTGGGCTCCCGTGGAGGAGGTGGTGGCCTGGGCGCGGTTCTGGGCGTCGGCGTCGTGGCCGATGACCGAGGACGTGGCGATCGATCTGGGGGTGGCGCATCTGGGGTGGTCGGTGGACGAGAAGGGTGCGGCGGTGGGGCCGTGGCCGCTGAACCGGCCGGGGGTGACCCTGTCGCGGGACTACGGCGACAAGGACTGTCACGGGTTCTCGTTCAAGGTCACTGACGTTGTGGGTCGTCCTGAAGAGTTGCTGGATGCTGACGGTCAGAGGTTGTGGGAGGCGTTCCTGCGGGACCGGTTCACGCTGCTGGTGCGGGCGCTGACGCCCGAGTTACGTGAGTCGAAGCGCCTCCGAGAGAAGCTCGAGGACAGCAGTTTGGTCACGGCGCGATGGGATCTTCCAGACGGGGGCATCCGGTGGGATGTCACGCAATCGGCAGGCTCGGTCACGTGCTGGGTGAGTTCGCCAGAGTCGGCGCAGGTGGAGCGGAACCTGGGCAACTAGACGCGATGACCGGGGTCGTCGCGCCCGCCGCATGAGCGCAGGCTCGGCCGACCAGAGCGAGCACCACCCCCCGCGACACCTCGGCGACGACCACGTCAGCCGTCGCCGAAGCCGCGTCCCCCGAGCGCGTCGTCGGCCTGCTCGCGGTGCCCCACCTGCACGGTGATCGTCGGCTCCCCGGTCCGCAGCAGCCGGGCCCGGCCCGTCGGCAGCCGCTGCGGCCGTTCGCTGCCGAGCAGCTGACCCTCGGTGCGGTCACCCGAGTACATCAGCCCCACCGAACCGGAGTCGCGCAGCGCCATGAAGGCCGACTCGTAGACCCCGCGCGAGGCGCCGCTGGTCCGCCGGGTCAGCAGCACGTGCAGGTTCACCTCCGCCGCCATCGAGATGAAGGGGACCAGCGGCGCCAGCGGCGAGCTGCTCCCCGCCGTCACGACCTCGTAGTCGTCGACGACCACCACGATCTTCGGCAGATGGGTCTCCTCCGGCTCGTCGCCGACCTGCATCGGCACCCGCTTCTGCAGCTCCGGCAGCACCGCCGCCACCAGCCGCTCCGCCAGCGGCGCCGAGCTGGCATACCCGCCGAGGTACTCGTCAGGCACCTCCCCGCGCAGCACCCGACGCGGGTCGATGACCGCGAAGACGATCTCCTCCGGGGTGTGCTGAGCGATCAGCGTCTGCACCACGTGCCGCAGCAGCGAGGTCCGCCCGGTCTGCGAGTCGCCCAGCGCCAGCACGTGCCGGTCCGTGCCCTCCAGGTCGATGGTCACCGTCTCCAGGGTCGCCTCGTGCAGCCCCAGCGGCACCATCCCGGCCCGGCCCGCCGGCGCCAGGTCACCGCTGGCCACCACCGACGGCAGCAGCCGCACCCGCGGCGCCGTCGAGGTCGCCGACTCGCCCACCCGGGCCACCAGCTCGGCCAGCCCCTCGGCCGCCGACCCGCGGTCCGCGCGCCCGTCCACCCGCGGCAGCGCCACCTGGGCGAAGAGCCGGGCCGGCAGCAGCGCCCGCCCCGCCGGCGCGTCCCGCAGCGTCGCGCTGAGCTTGCTGTCCACCGCCGAGTCGCCGGCATCGGCGAGGCGCAGCTCCACCTTCGTCCCGAAGAAGGTCTGCTGCTGCATCCGCACGTCGTTCCACCGGGTGGCGGTCGCCACCACGTGGATGCCCAGCCCGCCACCGCGCCGGACCAGGGTCAGCATGGTCTCCTCCAGCCCGGCGAAGTCCTCCACCAGGCCGTAGCCGTCGACGAGCAGCACGACGTCGGCGAGCATCTCCCCGCTCGCCGGGCCGGCCGCCGCCCGTGCCGCCGGCAGCGAGTCCACCCGCAGCCGCTGGAAGAGGTCCTCGCGACGCTCCAGCAGCGCGTGCACCTCCTCGACCGTGCGCCGGACCACCTCCGGGTCGCTGCGCAGCCCCACGCCGGCCACGTTCGGCAGGCCGTCCAGCGCCATGAGGTTCGAGCCGAGCAGGTCGATCGCGTAGACCACCGCCTCCTCGACCCGGTGGGTCACCGCCAGCGACGCCGCCAGCGTGCGCAGCACCGTCGTCTTGCCCGAGCGCGGCGCCCCGATGACGAGCACGTGCCCGCCCGCGGCCGCCAGGTCCAGCTCCCACGGCCCCTGGGTCTGCCCTCGCGGGTCGTCCAGCCGCCCGATCGGCACCCGCAGCGGACCGGCGCTGGGCACCCGCACCCCTTCGGCCGTGGCCACCGCCGGGCCGGCCGCCTGGTCCAGGGTCAGCTGCTCGGGCAGCGGCGGCAGCCACACCGGCGACCCTGACGCCGGTCGCCGCGCGATCTGGTCGATGACCGTCGCCAGCACCGTCGGACCGGTCGGCTCCTCGTCCAGCGCGTCGGCCTCGGTCGTCTCGACCCCCGGCTCGTCCTCGACCGGGATCGCTGGGTAGTCCGCCAGCGGCCGCAGCACCGGCGCCTCGTCCACCTCCACCTCGGTGTCGTCCGGGATGGCCCCGGAGACGTAGCCCGCGCGGAAGCGGGTGTAGGTCGTGGTGTCCACCTTGAGGTAGCCGTAGCCGGGCAGCGCCGGCAGCGCGTAGGCGTCGGTGGTGTCCAGGATCGTCCGGCTCTCTGCCTCGGAGAGGGTGCGCAGCCCGATCCGGTAGGAGAGGTAGGTGTCCAGGCCGCGCAGCTTGCCCCCTTCGATCCGCTGGCTGCTGAGCAGCAGGTGCACCCCGATCGACCGGCCGATCCGCCCGATCGAGAGGAAGAGCTCGATGAAGTCCGGGCGCGCGGTCAGCAGCTCGCCGAACTCGTCGATGATCACCAGCAGGTGCGGCATCGGCGGCAGCGACGCCCCGGCACCGGCCTGCTCGCGCCGCAGCCGCCGGTAGGCGGAGATGTCGGAGAGGTTGCCGGCATCCTTGAGCATCTGCTGGCGCCGCTGCACCTCCCCGGCCAGGCTGGCGTAGACCCGCTCGACGAGCGTCGAGTCGTCGGAGAGGTTGGTGATCACCCCGCTCACCTGCGGAGCCGTGGCGAAGGGAGCGAAGGTCGCCCCGCCCTTGTAGTCCACGAGCACCATCGCCAGGTCGTCCGGGCCGTGCGAGGTCAGCAGCGCCAGCACCAGCGTGCGCAGCAGCTCGGACTTGCCGGAGCCGGTCGCGCCGACGCAGATCCCGTGCGGCCCCATCCCGAACTGTGCCGACTCCTTGAGGTCGAGCATCACCGGGTCGCCCTGGTCGTCGGTGCCGATCGGCACCCGCAGGAAGGAGGTGCGCGGCCGCGGACCCCACAGCGCGTCCAGGTCGATCCGCTCCACGTCGTCCACCCCGAGCAGCCCGGTCACCTGCAGCGCCTGGCTGGAGGCGTCGTGCTCGAGGGAGTCCGCGGACAGCCGCAGCCCGGCCAGGTGCCGGCACAGCGTCTCGGCCTCGGCCGCGGAGAAGCGGTCCAGCTGCACCTCCTGGCGCACCGGCACGCTGTCGCGGCGCTCCAGGCGCTCCAGCACCGCCTCGCCGGCCTAGCCCGCCTGCACGATGCGCATCCGCACGTCCTCGGGCTCCTGGCGCTGGTCGTCGACGAGGTGCAGCACGGTCAGCCCGAGGTCGGCCGGGCCGTGCTCGACGTCGCCCAGCAGCAGCGGCTGCTCGGTGGGGTCGTCCACGTCGACGACGATGACCATCGTCGCGTGCGGGGTCGCCCCCTTCCGCCCGGTGAGGTCCCGGCGGGACTCCGCGGTGCGGGCCCGGCGGCGCCGCAGGTCCTCCCGGATCATCCGGTCCAGGGTCACCACGTCCGGCGCCAGCCGGCGCTGCGGACCCTCCGCGGTCGCCTGCCGCTGGTCGGCCAGGTGCGGCAGCCACGCCAGCCAGTCCCAGCGACGGCGCCGCTCCGGCGCGATCGCCGCGGCCAGGTGCAGGTCCTCTGGGGAGACGAAGGTGGCCGCCTGGCAGAGCAGATTGCGCACCGCCGCGGTCCGGAAGCCCGGGCCGCCGACGATGCTCACGTGGCCGGCCCGCTCCAGCGGCACCCGCACCGGCAGGTCGTCGAGGGTGGTGAAGCGCCGCTGGATGACCTCGAGCTCGCGGGCCAGGAACTCGTCGGTCTCGGTGAGGGCGTCGTCGCCGCCCTGCTCGTCGAATCGGCGCACCGGCATCGGTCCGGTGCCCAGCCGGGCCTGCAGGAAGTCGCCGTCGCCGCGGCGTCGCTCCCACAGCCGGTCCTGGTCGCGGACCACCGCCAGCAGCCCGGTGCACGCGGGGTCGCTGTGCCAGGCGACCTCCTCGGTGCGGGCGTCGGCGGAGCGCATCGCCGTGCGCGCTCGCTCCAGGTAGGAGAGGTAGGCCTCGCGCTTGCGGACCCGCGCCCGGGTGGCCTTGCCGCGCTGCGAGACGAGCATGACCACCGAGCTGATGAGCACCGCCACCATCATCAGCGCCCCGATCGCGGCGAAGCTCGACCCGCGGAAGAGCATCATCACCGTCATCGACGCGCCGGCGCCGAGCAGCGGCACGAGCATGATGAGCTGCCCGAAGCCGCCCTGCCCCTCCGGCAGGGTGGGCGGGCGCTCGATGTCCTGGTCGGCCGGGCCCGGCGCCGCGGGCGTGGTGCGGGCCGCCCGGTGGACGAGACGGACGCTCACACCGGCCTCGCGGCCAGGCTCACCACGGCGGCCGCGACCTCGGCGAGGTCGCGCTCGCCGGGCTCCCCGACGTGGCCCGGCACGATCCCGGCCGCGCCGGCGAGGTGCCGGTCGTGCCCCACCGGGGCGCGGGTCGGGGCGGTGCCGGCCAGCGCCTCGGCCGCCTCGGCCGCACCGATCCCGCTCTGCGGGTCCAGCTCGGTGAGCACGAGCACGATCCGCCAGGCGTCCCAGCCGGCCGCGAGCAGCTCGGCCACCGCGCCACGGGCCGTGCGCAGCCCGCGCAGGCTGGCCGCGGCGGCGACGACGATGACGTCCGCCTGGTCGGCCTGCGTCGGCAGCGCCAGCCCGGCGTCGGTGAAGGTGAGCGCGGCGTAGCGCCGCAGCCGGGTGGCCAGCTCGTCGGCGTCGGCCAGCTCCTCCGGCGCCGGGGCGAAGGTGAGCAGCGGCCCGGTGGACGAGGTGCGGCTCTGCGCCAGGTCCGGACGCACCGGACCGGTCACCGGCTGGGCCAGGCGCTCGCCCAGCCCGGTGCGGCCGGGCGCGGCGTCGACCAGGGCCACCCCGTCGGGGCGACGGGCCTGCAGCTCCTGGGCCAGCGCGACGGCCAGGGTGCTCGTGGCCGCCCCGCCGTGGGCACCGGCGACCCAGATGCGTCGGCCGGTCGCCACCGGGGTCTGCGCGGTGTGCCAGGCGGCGGCCAGCCGCTGCGGGGTGTCGTCGGAGCTCAGCGCCCCCTTCACCCGGTGGCGCAGCCGGGCCCGCCAGCCGTCCGAGGCGCGGCGGGTCAGCCGGTCGCGCAGCGCCTGGTCGGGGTCGGCCGGGGTCTGGGCAGGTGCGGTCTGCGGGGGCAGCGGTGGCTCGGCCGGTGCCGGCTGCGGGGGCAGCGGCGCTTGGGCGGGGTGCGGGGGTGCGGTCCCGGCAGCCGGTGGTGCGGGCTCGGGCACGGCTGGTGGGGCAGCCTGCTGAGGCGGCTGCTCCGGGGGCGCCGGTGGCGGCGGGTAGGGCGGAGGGCTCGGCACCTCCTGCGGCGGGGCGCTCGTGGGGCCGCGCAGGGCGGAGGGCTGCCAGGGCTGGTCAGGTCCAGTGCTCATCTCGGCCTCTCAGAAGGTGTCGAGCATCGCGGAGTACACGCCGAAGGCGCCGACCAGCAGCGGGATGCCCAGGAGCACCGCGACGGTCTCCAGCCGGCCGGCCCAGCGACGGACGGTCGCGGCCATCAGCGGGGTGGGTTCGCGCAGCAGCACCAGCGTGCACACCGCCGCGGCGGCGAGCAGGCCCAGCACGAGCGCGGTCTCGGCGGCCGGCCACCGCTCGGCGGCGACCCGGGCCACCGCGGCCAGGCCCACGAGCGCGCCGGCGCCGAGGAGCAGCCGCTCGGCGACCAGCGGGACGTGGCGCACCCGGACCAGCCAGGCGACCGCGGCCGAGCCGACCAGTGCCAGGGTCCATCCGTCGTCGGGGCGCTCGCTCACGGCGACCGCCATCGCCGCGGCGCCGCTGAGCGCGATCACCGCGACCGCACCGAGCAGCGAGAGGTGCGCGGCGGTCACCGTGCTGGCCACCCGGCTGCGTCGCAGCTGGGCGCCCCGGCCGAGCTGCTCGTCCACGGAGAAAGCCCCCGTCGTGGCCAGCGCGATCCGCGGCGCCAGCCCGAGGAACATCCCGCACAGCACGACGACGACGGCTGCCGCCAGGCCGACCTCGCCGGTCAGCCCCCAGGTGGCCCCGCCCGCGACGAGCACCCCCAGCCAGGCCATCACCCCGGCGGACGCGGCCGGCATCTGCCGCGCGCAGGCGCCGAGGTTGAGCAGCAGGATCGGCACCGCGAAGCCCACCCAGACCAGGTCGCGGGTGGAGGCGTTGAGCATCGTGCCGAGCGGCAGCATGACCCAGGCCACGGTGAAGCTGCCCCAGGCGATCGCCGTCCGGGATCGCCAGGCGGCGACCAGCGAGGCGGCCAGCGCCACCACGCCGACCAGGGCCAGCCCGGAGCCGGTGGAGCGCAGGGTCGGGCTCCCGGAGACCACCGCGGCGGCGGCCAGCAGCCCGCCGATGACCAGCGGCAGCGCCCAGTCCCGGGAGGCGCCGTCCCAGACACCGCGGGGGCGCTCCTCCTCGACCGCGTCGACGAGGTCGTAGACGATCGGGTCCGGCGGCGCCTCGGCGGCCCCGGTGAGCCGCAGCTGGGCGCCGTCGCGCAGCCCCGCCTCGGCGAGGGTGAGGTCCTGGCGCAGCGGCCGCCCGTCGAGCAGGTAGAGCCGGTGGCTGCTGCCGCCGGCCTCCGGGCCGACGAGGTCGAGCAGCGCGGGCAGCAGCGAGGACACCGGCTGGGTGGTCGGCAGCACGACGTCGATCGCCCGGGCGCTGGTGAGGATCGTCGTGCGCAGGTAGGGGCCGACGACGGGGTGATCGGTGGCGGTGCTCATCGGGCACCTCCGGCGGGTGCGCTCACCGTGACCTCGTCCGGGGTCGGTGCGGTGCGGCCCATCCGCTCGTCGTTGGCGAAGAGGTCGATGATGAAGCTCGCGGCCACGCAGCCGGCGCAGGCCAGCACCGCGAGGAAGGCCGCGGCCAGGTGGGTGCCCACCCGGTCGGTCCAGCTGCGCAGCAGCCGGTGCTCGCCGAAGAGGAGGGCGCGGGCCAGCCGGGTCCGCCGGACGGCCGTCGCCTCGATCAGCTGCTCGTCGTGGTCGTACGCCAAACCTCGAAGTCCTTCCCCTGCAACGCCACTGGAGGGCCGGCGTCGGGCCCGATCGTGTCCCGCCCGGCAGGCTACGTGAGGTGGGCTCCCTTCGCGCGTCGGAGCGGGGTAGGGCATCCGTCAGGTGCGCCACGTCCGGCCGGAGGGCTCCGAACGGCGCCACCAGGCACTAGGTAGTCGTACTGTCTACGGGTACGCGCGGCGCCCGCGCAACAGGAGGTGCGGTGAAGATCTCGGAGCTGGCCGACGCCGGTGACGTCTCGGTGGCCACCGTGAAGTACTACCTGCGCGAAGGGGTGCTCCCGCCCGGGCGGGCGATCTCCCGGACCCAGGCGGACTACGACGCCTCGCACGTGGAGCGGCTGCGGCTGGTGCGCGCGCTGATCGGTGTCGGCGGTCTCTCGCTGGCCCGGGTGCGGCAGGTGCTCAGCGTCATCGAGGACGGCTCGATCGGCCCGGCCGACGTGATGTCCGCCGCCCAGCTCTCGCTCTACGACACCGAGGGCGGAGAGGGAGGCGCCGGGCCGGTGAGCGCGGACGCAGAGGGCGACGCGACCGCTCCGCCCAGCCCTGGTGCCGCCCTGATGGGGGCGCTCGGCTGGCACGTGCGGCTACCCGACCCGGTCGTCGACGAGCTGGACGAGGCGATCGAGGCGTGCGTCACCGCCGACATCGGGTACTCCGACGAGCTGCTCGCCCGCTACGCCGAGATCTGCCTCGAGGTCGCCGAGACCGACCTGGCGACCGTGCCGAGCGAGCCGGCCGCGGCGGTCCGTCAGGTCGTCCTCGGCACCGTGCTGCTCGACCCGGTGCTCGTCGCGCTGCGCCGCCTGGCCCAGCAGCACGCGGCGCACACCCGTCTCCCGTCGACCGGCCCGGGCCCCGGTTTTGCTGCCCGCCCCCCTGGTGAGGCATGATGTGACGGCTCGACGCCTCGGACCAGAGGCTGCGGGCGACACTTACGCGAGAGTGGCGGAACGGCAGACGCGCTGTCTTCAGGTGGCAGTGTCCTTATGGGCGTGGGGGTTCAAATCCCCCCTCTCGCACGCATGACGCACCAGCAGGGGCGGACCTCGACGAGGTCCGCCCCTGCTGCGTGTCACCCCGCAGCCGTCTGAAGGAGAACCTGCATGCCCACCACCGTCCCCGCCCTCGCCGCCGCCGCGGCCGACGCCCCCTTCGAGCGGGTCCAGATCGAGCGCCGCGACCTGCGCCCCGACGACGTGCAGATCGACATCCGCTGGGCCGGCATCTGCCACAGCGACATCCACATGAAGCGCGGCGAGTGGGGCGAGACCCTCTACCCGCTCACCCCCGGTCACGAGATCCTCGGGACCGTCGTCGCCGTCGGTGACCAGGTCACCCGCCACCAGGTCGGCGACGTCGTCGGCGTCGGCTGCCTCGTCGACTCCTGCGGCGAGTGCGCCCCGTGCACCGACGGCGAGGAGCAGTACTGCACGAAGGGGTCGGTGCAGACCTACGGCCAGGAGGACTACCACGGCGAGGTGACCAAGGGCGGCTACAGCGACCAGGTCGTCGTCAAGGACGCCTTCGTCGTGCGCATCCCAGACGGTTACGCCGAGAGCGACCACGCCGCCGTGACCCCGCTGCTGTGCGCCGGCATCACCACCTACCACCCGCTCAAGGAGCACGGTGTCGGCCCCGGCAGCCGGGTCGGGGTCATCGGGCTCGGCGGGCTCGGCCACGTCGCGGTGAAGATCGCGGCCGCCATGGGCGCCGAGGTCACCGTGCTCAGCCGCACCGACGCGAAGAAGGCGGACGGGCTCGCCTTCGGCGCCACCGACTACCGGGCCACCGAGGACGGCACCGCCTTCAGCGAGCTCGCCGGCAGCTTCGACGTCATCATCAACACCGTCGGCTCGGGCATCCCGCTGGACTCCTACATGCGCCTGCTCGACCGCGGCGGCGTGCTCGCCAACGTCGGCGCCCCGACCGACTCGCTGCAGGTCAGCGCCTTCTCGCTGCTGGCCAACCGGCGTCGTCTGGCCGGCAACATGATCGGCGGCCTGCCGGAGACCCAGGAGATGCTCGACTTCTGCGCCGAGCACGGGGTCGCCGCCACCGTCGAGGTCATCGGCGCCGACCAGGTCGACGACTACTACGACAAGGTCGTCGCCGGCGACGTGCGCTACCGCGCGGTCATCGACACCACGACCCTCGCCGGCTGAGGACCGGGGCTCCCGAGCCTGCGACCGGGCCGGGGCGGGCGCTCACCGCGCGTCGGTGAGCGCCCGCGCCTCGTCCGCGAGCTGCGCCCCGGCGCCGGCGTAGACCTGCAGCACGACGTCCACCCCGGCCGCGCGCAGCTGCCGGGCGTGGTCCTCGTAGCGGGCGGCCGCGGCGATCACCCCGGTGTAGCCGTGCTCGTGCAGCAGGTGGGTGATGTCCAGGCAGGCCTGGTGGGCCGGCAGCGCGAGCACGACGAGGCGGATCGTCGGGCTCTCCACGATGGCGTCGACCAGCCCGGTGTCGGTGCCGTCGGCCTCGATGACCTGGATCCCGCCCCGGGTGATCGGCGCCAGCTTGTCCCGGCTCTGCTCCACCCCGAGGGTGCGCAGGTGGTGCACGTCGGCGAGCTGGTGCGCGGCGCCGGTGCCGACCCGGCCGATGCCGATGACCACGGCCTCGGCGTCACCGACGTCGAAGGGTCGGCACTCCGGGTGCACCCGCTCCCGCGGCGGGTCGGCCGGCAGCGCCCGGGCCACCTCGTCGGCCAGCCGCTCGTGCCGGTTCACCGCCGCCGAGAGCACGAAGCTGGCCGCCACCGCCAGCGCCATGATCGTCAGCCAGTCCTCGCTGACCCACCCGGTGGCGCTAGCCGTCGCGGTGACGATGAGGCCGAACTCGGAGAAGTTCGCCAGCAGCAGCCCCACCCGTGAGGTGGCGTGCCGCGTGATCCGGAAGAGCCGCAGCAGCCCGGCGTAGCCCCAGCCCTGTAGCGGCAGCATCACGAGCACGACCAGCGCGACGAGCACGTGGTCGAGCTGCGGCACCTCGGTCATGCCGATGTTGATGAAGAAGCCGATGAGCAGCACGTCCTTGATCGAGGACAGCTGCCGGGAGAGCTCGGTGGCGGCCGGGTGCCCGGCCAGCAGCAGACCCATGACCAGGGCGCCGAGATCCCCCTTCAGCCCGAGGGCCTCGAAGAGGGCGTAGCCCGGCACCAGCGCCACGAGGATGCCGAAGAGGGCCTGCATCTCGCCGTGGCCCAGCCACCCCCACAGCGCTCGCACCACGCGGGAGAGCGGCCAGAGCAGCACGAGGGCGAAGACCCAGGGGGACGGCAGCTCGCCGTTCGCCGCGACGATGAAGAGCACCGCGGCGAGGTCCTGGATGACGAGCACGCCGAGGGCGATCCGCCCGTAGAAGGCCTGCTGCTCGCCGCGGTCCTCGAGGACCTTCACCACGAGCACGGTCGAGGAGTAGGACAGGGCGAAGCCGAGCGCCAGCAGCCCTGGCCAGCCCAGCCCGGCGAGGTAGGGCAGGCCGGCGAGCGAGAGCAGGCCGAGCACCCCGGCGCCGACGATGGAGAAGATGCCCATGTGGGCCACCGAGGTCACCCAGACCTCGGGGCGGACCAGGGTGCGGACGTCGAGCTTGAGGCCGATGCCGAAGAGGAGCAGGGTCACGCCGAGGTCGGCGGCCACCTCCAGCCCGGGCAGCGGGTCGGCGCCGATCGCCGCGAGCAGGAAGCCGGCGCTGAGGAAGCCGACGAGCGGCGGGAGCCGGAGCACCACCGCCAGCAGGGCGCAGCCGAAGGTCACGACCAGGTACGTGCTGGCGACCTCCATGACCGGAGCCTAGTGAGGCGACCCTGCTCGGGCGCAGGGGCGTCCGTCGGTCGGTTGGCCCGCGGTCGGCGCGCGGTTGGCGCGCGGTTGGCGCGCGGTTGGCGTGCGGTGGGCGCAGGTCAGACCGCGACGCCGACCGCCCCGAGCAGCTCGCGCAGCGCGGCCCCGGCGTCCCGCTGCTGGCCGATCTCGCCGCCCGCGGCGCTGCTCAGCGCCCCGCCGTAGGTGCCGTCGCTGGAGCTCGTCGAGCCCACGTAGAGCGCCCGCCCGGCCATGAGCGTCTGGGCCGAGGGGTCCGCCTGGACCGCCGGCCGCGAGGCCGCCAGCTCGTCGAGCTGCGCCTGGCTGTAGGGGGCGCCCTTCGCGCTGCCCACCCCGGCGACGATGTGCTTGGTGCCGGCGACCTCGAGGGTGACGTGCCCGACCTTGCTCGCCTTGGCCGTGATCGTCTGGGCCGGCGCGTCGAAGAAGACGCCGTCCTGGCCGGTGAGCCAGACCCGGCCGGGCAGCACCCCGAGGATCACCGGCTCCGACTTCGACGTCATGAGCGTGGGGTAGCGGTAGAGGCCCATGAGGATCGGCGGGGGCTGCGTCATGCCCCGGACGCTACCTCCCCCTCCCCCTCCCTTCGCCCCCGATGCCTTTATCGGGTTACCCGATAATCGCTCGGATGCGGGGGAAGCCTTGTCCGGTGAGCGAGAGGTTCTCCGCACGCGGCGCCGATCTCGCACGCACGATTAGGTAGCGGAACTATCCAACTTGGGTGATGATGGGGTCATGAGTGCAGCTCAGCAGACTCCCGAGACCGGACTCCCGCCGACGATCGAGGCCTGGGTGCAGGGCTACCGCCACGGCGACCGCGCCCTGACCGTGCAGCAGATGGCCGACGACGTGGTGCTCACCTCACCGCTGACCGAGGCCTTCGTCTTCCGCGGACGGCACCAGGTCGGCGAGGTCATCGCGGCCGCCCTCGACCTGCTCAAGGAGACCGAGGTGGCCGGCGTGACCGGATCGGGAAGGGAGTGGGCCGTGCGGACCACCGCCCGGCTCGGCGGCCGGCCGCTCGAAGAGGTGCAGTGGCTGACCCTCGGCGACGACGGCCGGGTCGCCGAGGTGCGCCTGCTGGTGCGGCCGGTCCCCGCCGCGGTCTCGCTGCTCGCCCGTCTCGGTGACGGGCTGCACCAGCGAGGGGTCATGCCGCGCCGGGCCGCCTTCGCCTCGCGCGGTGCGCTGCCGATGGCTCTGGCCATGGACGCGGTCGAGCGCTGGATCATGCCCCGGGTCGCACCGCCGCGACCGCCGCGGGGTCAGCTGCGCGGCTGAGCGCGTCGGGTCACCTCCACGCGCGGGGTCGGGCCGTGGGTGGAGGTATCGGGACGCGGCAGGGCGCGTCGCATCACCTCCACCTGTGAGATCAGCCCGCGGGTGGAGGTAACCGGACGCGGCAGGGCGCGTCGCATCACCTCCACCGGCCAGACAGCGGCCTAGCGCCGGCGCTCGACCAGCCCGCGCAGGTAGCTCGCCTGACCGAGGTGCTGGGTGGTGTCGCCGACCACCGAGACCAGCCGCACCTGAGCGGTGATCGGCTCGCCGTCGTAGGTGTCCACCTGGCGCTGCAGCTCGTCCTCGGTCATCCCCGCCAGCACCTGCTCGGTCAGCGCGTCGACCGCCTCGGCGTACCCCAGGAGCAGCGCCGGGTCGGTGACGTCGAAGGCGGCCACGTCCGCGCTCGAGTGGCCGTAGCCGATGGCGTCCCTCGGGTAGGGGAGGCCGAAGCGCCTTTTGTGTTCCGTCCATGCCTGGTCCACGGTGCGCCCCAGCGCCGCCGCCACCCCGGCGAGGTGGTCGTCCTGCACCCGCAGCAGGTGCCAGACGAGCCAGCCGATCGGGTTGGCCTCTGCGTCGGCCCGCCAGAGCACCTCGTCGGGCGTGAGGCCGTCCAGCACCGAGGGCAGCTCCTCACGGACCCGGCCGAAGCACTCGCGCAGCACGGACAGGGCAGGCGGCAACGTCGTCATGCCTTCACGATAGGCCCCGCGCACCGCGCGTACCGGCCGGTGGCCCGGAGGTGGAGCGCCGTACGGGGGAGGCGCGGGTGTGGTGGGGCCTGTGCATCGGGAGCGGTCAGGGGGAGGTGGCGGATCGGCGAGGGCTCGCGGGTCCTCCCGGAGGTGACGGCGCGTAGCGTCGGGAGCATGCAGCTGCCCGACGCCGTCGATCGCGCGATCGACACCGCCCTGGACCGGATGATCGTGCCCGGCTACACCTCGATCGGCCTTGCGGTGCGGCGCCGGCTCGACACCTGGCCCGACGACCCTGGGCCGGAGGCGCTCGCCGGCCGCGGCGTGCTCGTCACTGGCGGCTCATCAGGCCTGGGCGCGCAGACCGTCGCCGACCTCGCGGCGCTCGGTGCCTACGTGCACGTCGTCGTGCGCAGCGAGGACAAGGCGCGCGAGGCGCTGACCGAGCTCGGGGTGCTCGACGCCTGCACCATCTGGCGCTGCGACCTCGGTGACCTCGACGACGTGCGGGACCTGGTCGACCGCCTCGTCGGGGCGAAGGTGGCGCTGCGCGGGATCGTGCACAACGCCGGGGTGATGCCCCCGGAGCGTTCCGAGAGCCCGCAGGGGCACGAGCTGTCGATGGCGGTGCACCTGCTCGGGCCGGTGCTGCTCACCGAGCTGCTGCAGCCGGTGCTGGAGGAGGACGCCCGCGTGGTCTTCGTGACCTCGGGCGGGATGTACGCGCAGGAGCTGCGCGCCGACGACCCGGAGTACGTCGATGGCGAGTACAGCCCGACGACGGCCTATGCCCGCAGCAAGCGCGCCCAGGTCGAGCTGCTGCCCGCGCTCACCCGACGCTGGCCGGGGATGACGGTGCACGCCACCCACCCCGGCTGGGCGGCGACGCCCGGGGTCACCGACAGCCTGCCCACCTTCGCCAAGGTGATGGCGCCGGTGCTGCGGGACGCCTCGGCCGGCGCGGACACGACGGTCTGGCTCATGGCCACCGAGCCGGCGCCGGAGGGAGGTCGGCTGTGGCAGGATCGGGCGCCGCGGCCGAGCACCTGGCTCGGGCTGAAGGCGACCGACCGAGCCTCCCGCGACCGGATGCTCACCTGGACCCTGGACGCCCTCGACCTCCCCTGACCCCCGCCCCCGCGCGCCCCCTCTTCTGCCCCTGACCCCCAACTGCCTAAGGGGCTGCAGACCCTGCGCTTGCAAGCGCAGGGTCTAGGGAGAAGGTGAGCGTCTGTGTCGGGAGGGCGGGCCGACAGCTCAGATGACCGAGCCGTCGCCTCCGTCGTCGGTGCGCACCGGCTTGCCGGCGGCGTTCCAGGCGCGCATGCCGCCGTCGACGTTCACGACGTCGAAGCCCTGCTGGGACAGCCAGGCGACCGCTCGCCCGGACCGTCCGCCGGAGCGGCAGATCACCGGCAGCGGTTCGTCGGTCTCGGGCAGGTCGGCGAGCCGGCTCGGCACGTCACCGAGCGGCACGTGCACCGCGCCGGGAGCGTGACCGGCCTGCCACTCGTCGTCCTCGCGGACGTCCAGCACCACGGCGTCGTCGGTGATGTCGCTCACGGCGACCTGAGCCTCGGGGTTCATCTCGCTCATGCAGCCATCGTGCCAGCCGGACCGGTCGGGTGCGGTGGCAGCCCGGTGGAGTGGAGAGCTCGCGGCTCGGACAGACGCTCACCTTCTCCCCAGACCCTGCGCTTGCAAGCGCAGCGCCTGCAGCTGCCTAGGGGGTTGGGGGTGGTGGGGGAGCCTGCGAGTTGGGGTATCGGGGGAGTGAGGTCGGCGGGTCAGGTGGTGGTAGTCAGGTGGTGGTGGTCAGGTGGTCAGCGAGCGCGGCGGCGGCGCCACTCGCGGACGGCGTCGGTGGACCAGAGGGCCCAGCCGATGAGCACCGGCTGGAAGAGCAGCCGCACGGCGCGAGCCCGGTCGGTGTCCAGCCCGAAGGCGTCGCGGTGCTCGGTGAGCTGGGCGATGTTGCCGGGGAAGACCGCGACGAAGAGCGCGGCGGTCCCGGCGCCGACGACGGCCCGGACGGGCTGGCGCCAGGCGAGCAGCAGCGCCGAGCCGACGGCCACCTCGACGACACCCGAGGCGAGCACCACCGGGTCCGGGTCGAGCGGCACCCACGGCGGCACCTGGGCCTGGAACTCCTCGCGGGCGAAGGTGAGGTGCCCGACGCCGGCGAAGACCATGAATCCCCCCAGGGTGGCCTGCGCCGCACGCTTGAGCGACCGGCTCACCCGGCCCTCGGTGACGCCCGTGTCGCGGGTGTCACCGAGGGCCGGGCCGTGGTCGGCGTCGCGCCGACTCACAGCCGCACCAGCATCTTGCCGGTGTTCGCGCCGCCGAGCAGGTCGATGAAGGCCTGCGGCGCCGCGTCCAACCCCTCCCGGAAGGTCTCGTCAGCCTGCAGCCGCCCATCGGCCAGCCACTGAGTCGCCCGCTCGCGGTACTCGGCCGCGAGGTGGTCGTAGTGCCCGACGATGAAGCCGCGCAGGGTGAGGTTCTTGCCGATGGCCAGCGCGAGGTTGCGCGGCCCCGGTGCCGGCTCGGTGGCGTTGTACTGGGCGATCGCCCCGCACATCGCCACCCGGCCGAAGAGTCGCAGCGACCCGATGGCCGCCTCGAGGTGCTCGCCACCGACGTTGTCGAAGTAGACGTCGATGCCGCTCGGCGCCAGCTCGCGCAGGCTCTGCCGCACCGGACGGTCGCGGTAGCCGAAGGCCTCGTCGAAGCCCAGCTCGCGCACCCGCTGCACCTTCTCCGGGCTGCCGGCCGAGCCGATGACCTTCTCCGCGCCGAGCGCCTTGGCGATCTGCCCGACGGCCGAGCCGACGGCACCGGCCGCGCCGGAGACGAAGACGATGTCGCCCTCCTTCATCTCGGCGACCGCGGTGAGACCGGCGTAGGCGGTCAGCCCCGGCATGCCGAGGATCCCGAGGTAGGCCGAGGCAGGAGCGGCATCGGTGTCGACGACGCTGACCCGGTCGCCGGGCAGCACTGCGTGCTCGCGCCAGCCGAGCCCGTGCAGCACGTGCTGGCCGACGGCCACCGCCTCCGAGCGGGAGGCGACGACCTCGCCGACCGCGCCGCCGTCCAGCGGTGCGTCGACGGCGAAGGGGGCCACGTAGGACTCGCGGTCGTCCATCCGGCCACGCATGTACGGGTCGACCGACATGACCTCGTTGCGGACGAGGACCTGACCCTCGGCGAGCTCGGGCAGGTCGACGGTCTCCAGGCGGAAGTTCTCGGCCGTGGGCTCCCCGGTGGGTCGCGAGGCGAGGGCGATGTGACGGGTGCTGGTGGGCTGCTCGCTCATGCCGATCAGTCCTCGACGACCGAGACGTTGACCTCGATGTTGCCCCGGGTCGCGTTGGAGTAGGGGCAGACCTGGTGGGCCTGGTCGGCCAGCTGCTGGGCGGCGTCGTGGTCCAGGTCGGGGATGGTCACCTCGAGGTCGACCGCCAGCTGGAAGCCGCCGTCGTCGGTGGAGCCGATGTGCACCCGGCTGCCGACCGAGCTGCCGGAGATGTCGGTCTTGCTCTGCCGCGCCACGGCCTGCAGCGCGGAGTGGTAGCAGGCGGCGTAGCCGAGGGCGAAGAGCTGCTCGGGGTTGGCGCCGTCGCCGCTGCCGCCCATCTCCTGCGGGATCGCCATGCCGAGGTCGAGGCTGCCGTCGGCGAGCCGGGCCTGGCCGTTGCGGCCGGCGCCGGTGGCCAGCGCCTCTGCGGTGTAGAGAGCCTTCATGAGATCTCCTTCGTCGTGCGATCGGTGGTGCGCGTGGTCGTGCGGGTGGTCTCCGAGAAGCGCTGGGCGAGCGCGCGCAGCGTCGCCAGCTCCTCGGGGGTCATCTGGAGCGCGCCGTAGACGCGCTGCTGCACGGCGGCGACCTGGCTCTCCAGGGCGCGGCCGGCGTCGGTGAGGTGCACCGTGACCGCGCGGCCGTCACGGCCCTCGCGGCGGCGCTCGACCAGGTCGGCGTCGGCCATCCGGCGCAGCAGCGGCGAGAGCGTGCCGCTGTCGAGCTGCAGCGCCTCGCCGAGCTCGCGGACGCTCTGCCCGTCGCGCTCCCACAGCGCCAGCAGGGTGACGTACTGCGGGTAGGTCAGGCCGAGCTCGTCCAGGCTCTCCCGGTAGCAGCCGACGGCCGCCCGCGACGCCGCATGAAGGGCGAAGCAGATCTGGTCGTCGAGTGGTGCCGTGCTCACAGAGACAACAGTTGCACACAACTAAGTTGTGCGCAACTTAAATGCTCGGAAGGGGGACCGTCAACTGGGGTGGCGGTCGGTGACGGCGCGTCTCGGGCGTCGCCCTCGGACGTCAGCCCTCAGGCCTCAGGACCGAGGGTGCCGAGGAGGCGGTTCAGCCCCTCGACCGCCTCGCACCCGCAGGTCACCTCGTGCGGGAAGGGGATGCGCACGTCTCGGACGGCGTCGCCGGCGTAGTGCCGCAGCACCAGCCCGAAGCGGTCGGCGAGCACCGGCCGCAGCACGCCGATCTCGACGGGCAGGTCCGGGTCGGCCCGGCGGGCCAGGTGCGTCAGCGCGTCGTCGTGGTGGTCGGCGAGGTGGCTGATCCACTCGCTCTCCCAGCCGACGAGCGCGTCCAGGTCGGCGCAGGTGTAGTCCTCGACCGGCAGCGCCCGCCAGCCGAAGCCCCCTTCGCAGCGCCACTGCACCGACACCGAGGTGGGGTAGAGGCGCACCACCTCGTCGCTGCGGGTGTGCTCGGTGAGGTACTCGCGCACCCCTTCGGGGAGCGCGCCCGGGATCCGGTGCACCGGTCCGCGGAGGATGACCCCGCCGCGCACCCGGTCCGGCTGCGGCACGACGCAGACGTCGAGCGCGCTGAGGGTGAGCACCGGCGCCGGGGTCCCGGGGCGGGCGATCCGCGGCCTGCCGGTGAGGTCGGCCTCGGGGACGAGGATGCTGCCGTCGAGATCGATGGCGTGCCGCATCACCTGGCGGGTCCAGCTGCCCGATCGCAGCTCGACCCCGGAGGCGGTGGCCAGCATGGTCCGGGCGTGCTCGGCGGGGCTGGTCGACGGCAGGGAGGCCGTCGACTCGCGACCGGTAAGATTAGGCATACCTAACTAAAGCACGACGGCTGCTCGGTGTCGACCCGCCCGCATGCGTGAGACCCTTCCTGAAACAGGACTCAGGTCCCCGCCCGCGACGAAAGGACCCGGCATGACCAGCACCCCCTTCGAGCTCTTCGGCATCGACGGGCTGATCGACCCCGACGACCGGGACATGCAGCGCTCGGTCCGCGGCGTGCTCGCCGACCAGGTCCGCCCGCACCTGCAGGACTGGTACGAGGCCGGGTCCGTGCCGGTGCGCGAGCTGGCCCCGCGGCTCGGCGAGCTCGGGCTGCTCGGCATGCACCTGGACGGCTACGGCTGCGCCGGCACCTCGGCGACCGCCTACGGGCTCGCCTGCCTGGAGCTCGAGGCCGCCGACTCCGGCATCCGCTCGCTGGTCTCGGTGCAGGGGTCGCTGGCGATGTTCGCCATCCACCGCTGGGGCAGCGAGGAGCAGAAGCAGCAGTGGCTGCCGCGGATGGCGACCGGCGAGGCGATCGGCTGCTTCGGCCTCACCGAGCCCGACTTCGGCTCCAACCCGGCCGGCATGCGCACCCGCGCCCGCCGCGACGGCGACGACTGGATCCTCGACGGCACGAAGATGTGGATCACCAACGCCCCGGTCGCCGACGTGGCCGTGGTCTGGGCGAACACCGACGAGGGTGAGGGCTCGAAGGGGGTCCGCGGCTTCGTCGTGCCGACCGACACCCCCGGAATCACCGCACCGGAGATCACCAAGAAGCTCTCGCTGCGGGCCTCGATCACCGGCGAGATCGTCCTCGACTGCGTGCGGCTGCCGTCCTCGGCGATGCTGCCCGAGGCGCGCGGGCTCTCCGGGCCGCTGTCCTGCCTCAACGAGGCCCGCTTCGGCATCGTCTTCGGCGCGGTCGGCGCGGCCAGGGACTGCCTGGAGGCCGCGGTGGAGTACGTCGGCGACCGGGAGATCTTCGACAAGCCGCTGGCCGGCTACCAGCTGACCCAGGCCAAGCTCGCCGACATGACCCTCGAGCTCGGCAAGGCCATGCTGCTCGCCCTCCAGCTGGGCCGGCTCAAGGACGCCGGCTCGCTGCGCCCGGAGCAGGTCAGCCTCGGCAAGCTGAACAACGTCCGCGAGGCCATCGGCATCGCCCGCGAGTGCCGGACCCTGCTGGGCGCCAACGGGATCACCCTGGAGTACCCGGTGCTGCGGCACGCCAACAACCTCGAGTCGGTGATGACCTACGAGGGCACCAACGAGGTGCACCAGCTGATGATCGGCCAGGCCCTCACCGGCACCCCCGCCTTCCGCTGACCCGCGGCCGCTCCAGTCTCCCCAACTCGTTCTCCCCAACTCCCTAGGCAGCTGGACCTCCCTAGGTTGCAAGCGCAGCGTCTGCCACGAAGGTGAGCGTCTGTCGGGTCGGGGGTCGTGAGGCCGCTTCGTAGGGTGTGTGCATGAAGGATCGTTTCGACGGCCGCATCCTCGGTGCTGGCACGACATCGGGGCTGCGGCTCGTCATCGGTGACTGGCCGCGTTCGCCGCTGGGAGCCTTCACGGACGTCATGGTGGCGCTGCCGGACGGGGAAAGGGTCTTGCTGGCACCGGACGAGCAGGTCGCCGAGTACGTCACCGCGACCTACTCCTTCGACCGGGTGATCACCACGCCGGTGTCGGTCGAGGAGACCCGTGACGCCGAGGACCCGGTGGTTCAGTCGTCAGGCGAGCAGCACTGGCAGCTGGATGCCGGTCCGCTGCAGGCGCGGCTCGGCATCGGCGCCCGCACCGGGGTGGGCCGGCTGCTGCGGCTCGTTCCCGGACCGGTCGCGACGAGCCCGGTCTTCGCCTCGGCGGTGGACCCGATCGCCCGGCACGTCTTCCCCGGGGTACGGACGAAGGGGAGTGCCGGCGGCGGTCGTCGGGAGTACTACGGAGCCCGTGACCAGCACGCGGTGAGCGCCCTCTCCGGCACCTGGCTGGGCGAGGACTTCGGTGGCCTGAACGATGTCGACCCGCCCCCGGACTTCGGCTTCAGCTCGACGCCCGCCCGGCCGTGCCTGACGCGGGTGGTCACGACGGTGGTGCGGTAGGGGGCTAGCTTCTGCCGGTCAGCTTTGGGAAGCTCCGCCGGTGACCATCGAGCGGCAGGGATACACCCGGGGCGACGTCTCAGCCTCAGAGGCTGACGAGTCGAGACGAGTCGCGGGCTTGGCAGCAGAGCTGCAGCGGCAGCTTGAACTCCGGTCGGCGGAGATCGACGGCGCTCATCTCCCGGGCGCGCAGAGCCGTGCCATCCAGGACATCGTGTCTCTGGTGCTCACCCGCGAGATGGAGTTTCGCGAAGAGGTGGTCCTGACCAAGCAGGACGGCATCGTCACGCAGGCGCGCCCTGACTTCGTGTATCGCCTCAGCGACGGGCGAGGGGTGATGGCTGAAGTCGAGCGCGGCGGGACCGTCAACAACAACCATGACCTGAAGGACATGTGGAAGGCGCACATCGCGCCGGATATCCAGCACCTCATCCTTATCGTTCCGAACTCCAACTGGAAGGGTGATGGTGCCGCTCGCGAGCGTCCCTATCCGCGGGTGTGTGCGCGGGTGGGTGCCTTCTTCGGACATCCTCGGCGCGAGGTGGATGTGCTGTCCGCTCACGTTCTCGGATACGGACCCCTCACGCTTGACCCCAGCTGGTCACCTGCCAGCGTGGTTGAGCTGCCTGCGAGTCGTACGGACGATCCCAACAGCAGGTAGTCCCGGAGACCCGTGATCACCGTCCATGCCACCGGCCCCCGCCCACCGGACGACGTCTGGCACGACCTCGTCACGCCCGAGGCGTGGCCCGGGTGGGCGCCGCACATCACCCGCGTCCAGGACCTGCCGAGCCCGATCCGGCCCGGCGCTCGCGGGACGGTGCACGGTCCGGCCGGCCTGCGGATCCCGGTCTTCATCACCGAGGTCGACGACACCGGCCGCAGCTGGCAGTGGCGGGTCGGTCCCGGTCGCGCCAGCATCCTCATGGACCACCGGCTCGACGCCTCACCCGAGGGTGGGTCGCGGGTGGTCGTGACGATCCACGCCCCCTTCCCGATGCACCTCTACCGTCCGCTGGCGCGTACGGCGCTGCGTCGCCTGGTGGGCGACCGGTCGACCGGCTGACCTGGCGGCGGCGACGGCCGAGCCGCCGCCGAACGGCCCCCCGACGACTCAGGTGCTCCTGGCACACCGCGTCACCTCACCGTGCGAGCACCTCACGACCCGAGCAGCCGCCGCGGGTCGGGGAAGAAGAAGGGCACCCGCCGCTGGTAGTCGGCGTACCCCGGACGCCCCTCCATCCGCCGCTCGGTGAGCCGCGCCCCGGTGCCCTGGATGAGCACGTAGCTCATCAGCGCCGGCGCGGGCCAGGTCCATCCGCCCGGCGACGACGCGGCCGCGGCCAGCCACACCCCGTCCCACACCAGCGAGTCGCCGAGATAGTTCGGGTGCCGGGAGATCCCCCACACGCCGGTGTCGAGCACCTGCGGCCGCTCGTCCTTCGGCGTCGCCGTGTACTCCTCCTTCTGCCGGTCGGCCACCGCCTCGAGCACCGCCCCACCGACGGCCAGCGCGATCCCGGCCGGCAGCAGCAGCCGCCGCGCCGAGCGCGGCAGCGTCGAGGCCGCCGCCACCTGGATCGGCAGCGACACGGCGAGCTGCGCCGCGCCCTGCATGACGAAGACCTTGCCGATCACCCGCGCCGTCGAGTCCCCCTCCAGCCACTCCGCGTAGCGCGGGTCCTCCTCGTCGTGCCCGGTCATCCGCGGCAGCACGTGCGCGCCCAGCCGGGCCGCCCAGCCCCCGACGACCGTGGCCAGCGCCCAGCGGCGCCGCGCATCCCCGGTGCCGACAAGCGCGCTGGAGAGGGCGATCGCGCCCAGGCCCGGCCCCCAGACGACGTCCACGTAGTCGCGTCTCCCCTTCGGCAGGGCCACGGCAGCGGTCCCGGCCTGCACGGCGGCGGTCACCCCGAGCGCCGTCGCGGCGACGCGGCGCAGGTTCCTCAGGTCGATCATCGGTTCGCTCCTCGTGGTCGTGGTCGTGGTCGTGGGTGCGGGGTCCTGGTGTCGCGCAGTCACAACGAGGTTCGTGCTGGCGGCGACGACGGATGGAGTCAGCGTGCCAGCCGGACGCCGAGGTTGCCGGTCGTCGAGCCAGGCGCGAGCAGCTGCCGCGCGGCCGGCCGGTAGCGGCGGCAGTACGAGGCATGGCACAGGTAGGAGCCGCCCTTCGTCACGACGGCCGGATCATCCCCGCTCGCCGTCCACTCCCACACGTTGCCGGTGACGCAGTGCAGCCCGTACCCGTTCGCCTCGTAGGACCGAACCGGGCACGTCCCGATCCACCCGTCCTCGCCGGTGTTCACCTCGGGGAAGCTGCCCTGCCAGACGTTCATCCGGTGCTCCCCGCCGGGCGTCAGCTCCTCGCCCCACGGGAACGTCGCCTGGTCCAGCCCGCCACGCGCCGCGGCCTCCGACTCCACCTCGGTCGGCAGCCGTGCCCCGGCCCAGCGGGCGAAGGCGGTCGCGTCGCCGTGGCTGACGTGCACCACCGGGTGGTCGGCGCGGTCCTCGACGTCCGAGCCGGGCCCCTCCGGGGTGGCCCAGGTCGCCCCGTCCACCCGTAACCACCACGGCGCCGCCGCCACCGCCGGCCACCGCTCCGGGTCGGCGACGAACCCCGCGACGACATAGCTCCAGCCGCTGCGCTCGGCCAGCGACCGATGCCCCGTCGCGGCGACGAAGGCGGCCCAGTCGGCGTTCGTCACGGTCACCGCGGAGAGCTCGACCGGCGCGAGGTCCACGGTGCGTACCGGCGACTCGCCGTCCTCCGGGTAGCCGAAGGGGTCCTCGCTGCCGATCCGCACCGGCCCGCCGGGCACCGCGCGCCAGGGCGTCGCAAGCACCGCGGCGCCCGCGCCGGCCGGTACATCGTGGCCACGCGACTCCTCCCACGGCCCCGACGACGGCGCGCAGCAGCTCATTCGTGCGCCAGCAGCCGCTGCTGCTCCTGCGCCTCGGTCAGCGGCTCGACGTCGTCGCCGAGGTCGACCCGCACCCGCACGACCTCGCCGGCGCAGCGGTTGCGCAGCGGCACGTACTCCGGGCTGGTGGCGGTCCCGCGGTCCACCCCGACGTTGAAGGTCTCGTCGAAGGAGAAGTAGTACGCGGTGGTCTCCTCCAGCCGCCCGGCCGCCACGATCACTGCGTCCACCGAGAGCGCCAGGTCCGCGCCGGCCCCCGGCGCCCCACCGTCGTAGCCGAAGGCCAGCGCCACCTCGTGCTCGCCGGGCGCCAGCGGCTCCGGCGCCCGGACGATCGTCAGGTCGCGCCCGAAGAGGTTGTAGGCGTAGGTCGCCCGGCCCTCGTGCAGGTAGAGGCTCCACCCGCCGAAGGCGCCGCCCTGCGCGACGAGCACGCCCTCGGCTCCGCCCTCCGGGACGCGCACGGCCGCGGTGATCGTGTGCGAGCGGTTCTTGACGTTCGGCGCGACCTCCTCGGTCAGCCGGGCCGTCTCCGGCCCGTAGACGAAGGTGGTGATCCCGCGCCGCGGGTCGGCCCGCGGCGCGAGGTCCGGGTTCTCCCGCTCGGTGACCCGGTCGTCCAGCGGGTGCACCCGGTAGCGCTGCGCCTCCACCTCGAAGCGCGCTCGCAGCTCGGCCAGCCGCTCCGGCTCGTCCGCCGCCACGTCCCGCGTCTGGCTCCAGTCGCTGCGGGTGTCGTAGAGCTCCCAGGTGTCCTCGTCGAAGCCGCGCGGCTCCTCGGCCATCCGCCAGGGCACCCCGTGCTGGGTCACCGCGGTCCACCCCTCGTGGTAGATCCCACGGTTGCCGACCATCTCGAAGTACTGGGTGGGGCGGGTCTCCGGGGCGTCGGCGTCGAGCAGCGCGGCGTGCATCGAGACCCCGTCCAGCGGCTGCTGGGCCACTCCGTCGACCTCCGTCGGCGGGGCCACCCCGGCCGCCTCGAGCAGCGTCGGCATGACGTCGATGACGTGGTGCCACTGGTGCCGGACCGTGCCCCCGTCGCGGATCCGGGCCGGCCAGCGCACGATCGCCCCGTCCCGGTTGCCGCCGTGGTGCGAGGCGACCTGCTTGGTCCACTGGTACGGGGTGTTCATCGCCAGCGCCCACCCCGCCGGGTAGAGCCCGTAGGTGCTCGCCGAGCCGAACTCCTCGAGCCGGTCGGCCATGTCGGCGACGTCGTCGGCGCCGCCGTGCCCGACGAGGTGCTCCCGCAGGGTGCCCTCCAGGCCCCCTTCGCCGGAGGCCCCGTTGTCCCCGAGCAGGTAGAGCACGACGGTGTCCTCAGCCACCCCGAGCTCGTCCAGGGTGTCCACCAGCCGCCCCACCTGGGCGTCGGTGTGCTCGGCGAAGCCGGCGTAGGTCTCCATGAAGCGGGCGGCCACCGCCCGGGCCGGTTCGTCGAGCTCGTGCCAGCGCGGCACCCCGGGCGCCCACGGCGCGAGCTCGGTCTCCGGGGGCACGATGCCCAGCTCGCGCTGCCGGGCGAGGGTGGTCTCGCGCACCGCGTCCCAGCCCCGGTCGAACTCGCCGCGGTAGCGCCGCGACCACTCCGGTGCGACGTGGAAGGGGGCGTGCGTCGCCCCGAAGGCGACGTAGGCGAAGAACGGCCGGTCCCCCTCCGCCGCCTCCCGGATCCAGGCGTCGGTCTGCTCCACGAGGTCCTCGGTGAGGTGGTATCCCTCCTCGGGCGTGCGGTCCGGCTCGACCGGCGTCGTGCCGCGGTAGAGCTGCGGGTACCAGTGGTTCATCTCGGCACCCATGAACCCGTAGAAGTGCTCGAACCCCTCGCCGGTGGGCCAGTAGGTGAAGGGACCCTCGGGCCCGGTCTCGGACGGCGGGGTCTGGTGCCACTTGCCGAAGGCGGCGGTCGCGTACCCGGCGCCGTGCAGCGCCTGCGCCAGGGTGCCCGCGGTCGCTGGCCGCCGCCCGTCGTAGCCGGGATGGTCGGAGGTCATCTCGCTGGTCGCGCCCATGCCCACGGTGTGGTGGTTGCGGCCGCTGAGCAGCGCCGCCCGGGTGGGTGAGCACAGCGAGGTGACGTGGAAGCGGGTCAGCCGCACCCCGTCGTCGGCGAGCCGCTGCGCCACCGGCATCCGGCACGGACCGCCGTAGGGGGACGATGCGCCGAAGCCCATGTCGTCGACGAGCACGAGCAGGATGTTCGGGCGGGTCTGCGGCACACCTGACTATCGGATCTGGCCCGGCCCGGGGTCAAGGCAGGTCCGCACCCCTCGGCGACGGACCGCGCCATGCTGGAGATGCACACGCCACGACACGGATACGATCCGCGGATGGCAGGCGACCGCTCCGAGCTCTCCCTGCGCGACCTGCGCTCCTTCCTCGCGGTCGTCGACGAGGGCACCTTCACCGACGCCGCGATCGCGCTGGGCACCACCCAGGCCTCGGTCTCGCGGCACGTCGCCGCGCTGGAGCAGGCCCTCGGGGCGCGGCTGCTCGTGCGCGGCGGTCGGGTGGTCACGCTCACCGTGGCCGGTCGCCGGGTGCTGCGGCACGCCCGGACCATGCACGATGAGGGCGAGGCGATCCGCCGGGCCGCCCGCGACGAGCAGGGCCCGATCCGGATCGGCTACGCCTGGGCGGCGCTCGGCGCGCACACCGCGCCGGTGCAGCGCCGGTGGGCCGAGCTGCACCCCGGCTCCGAGCTCGTCTTCGTCAACTCCACCGGCCGCTTCTCGGGGCTCAACGAGGGCCTCGCCGACGTGGCCGTGGTCCGCCGCGACCCGGGGATGGCGCAGATCGGCACCGCCCTGCTCGGGCACGAGTCCCGGGTGGCCGCGCTGCCGCGGGAGCACCCGCTGGCCCGCCGACGGAGCCTGCGGATGGCCGACTTCGCAGGACGGACGGTGGCCGTCGAGGCGCTCACCGGCACCACCCGCGAGGAGCTGTGGTCGCCCGAGAAGTACCCGGCCGGCTTCCGCACGGTCAGCGGCACCGACGAGTGGCTCACCGAGACCGCCGCCGGGCAGGGGATCGGCCTGACCTCGCAGGCCACCGCGGTGCAGTACTCCCGGCTCGGTGTCGTCTTCCGCCGGGTGCGCGACGCCCCGCCGCTGCCGGTGTGGCTCATCTGGTGGCGCGACGACCCGCCGTGGTACCTCGACGCGCTGCGCGGGCTCATCCAGGAAGAGCTCGACCGGGAGGGGTGACCCAGCGGTCTGACCAGCCGACGGACGACGAGCCGACGGACGACCAGCCGACAGACGACGAAGGGCGGGACCGCACGGTCCCGCCCTTCGTCATCTCCCCGGGGCCACGTGAGGTGGCGCCCGGTGCTGCCGGCTCAGCTGCCGTGGTCGGCCACCGCCGCCGAGCTGTTCGCCCAGCGCTCGTAGTGGTCGAGCACGTCGTGGCAGACCTCGTCGCCGTCGTAGTCCATGAGGTCGTAGCTCACGCCGGTCGGCAGCGCCACCTCCAGCAGCGTGGTGGTGTCGTCCGCCTCGAGCATCCGCGCCCCGTAGCTGGGCGCCGGGGTGCGGCGCACCTGCACGAGGTAGCAGAAGTCCTCGTAGCCGATCTCGGTCGCCGGGACGACGAGCTTGGCGGTGCGCCCGATCCGGCCGTTGCCGGTGTCCTCGCTGACCTCGGCGACCACGCCGCGCTCGGTCAGCTCGCCGGCGACCTCCTGCAGCGAGGGCAGCACGACGTCGTCGAGCCGCTCCTCGGCCTGCTTCACGGTCACCGTGCCGAAGGTCCGGGAGAGCCGGCGGCGCCACGAGCCCGAGCCCGACGGGTGGCCGACGATCGAGCGGGTCAGCGAGACCCGCTGGGCCACGCCGAGCACCCGGTCCTCCTCCAGCGCCCGGTGCAGCGCCCACATCACGAGGATCATGACGAAGGCGAAGGGCAGCCCCATGATGATCGTCGCGCTCTGCAGCGCCGGGATGCCGTCGACGGTGAGCATCGCGATGGTCAGCACACCGGTGGCGGCCGCCCAGACGATGCGCATCGACGGCGCCGCGTCGGTGTCGTTGTCCGGCAGGTCCGAGGACAGGTTCGCCATGACCAGCGCCCCGGAGTCGGCCGAGGTGACGTAGAAGAGCAGCCCGACGAAGGTCGCCAGGGCCACCAGCACGGTCGCCCCCGGGGTGTCCTGCAGCAGGGTGAAGAAGCCCAGCTCCGGGGTGTTCATCGCGGCCTCGCCGAACTCGGCGTCGCCGTCCATGATCTTCTGCACGGCGCTGTTGCCGAAGATCGTCACCCACATGACGATGTAGCTGAAGGGGATGGTCATCGTGCCGAGCACGAACTGACCGATGGTGCGCCCCTTGCTGATCCGGGCGAGGAACATGCCGACGAAGCACGCCCAGGCGATCCACCATGCCCAGAAGAAGAGCGTCCAGCCGCCCATCCAGTCGGCGTCGTAGTCGTAGGCCATCGTGTCCATCGTGATCCCGGGGAACATCGACACGAAGTCGCCGACGTTCATCATCGCCGCCCGCAGCAGGAAGGCGGTGTCCCGGGTGATCAGCACCCACGCGGCCAGCGCGATCGCCAGCAGCACGTTGAGCTGGGAGAGCAGCCGGATGCCCTTGTCGACGCCGGTGGTCGCCGAGATGGTGGCGACGAGGACGGCGACGACGACCAGCGCGATCTGCGCCGGGGTGCCCTGCTCGATGCCGAAGAGCAGGTCGAGGCCGACGTTGAGCATGACCACGCCGATGCCCAGGCTGGTGGCCACGCCGAAGATCGTGCCGAGCACGGTGGCGATGTCCACGGCGTCACCGATCGGGCCGCGCACCCGCTTGCCGATGAGCGGGTAGAGCGTCGAGCGCACCGCCAGCGGCAGCCCCTTGCGGTAGGCGGCGAAGCCGAGCGCGATGCCCATGAGCGCGTACATGCCCCAGCCGGTGATCCCGTAGTGGAAGAGGGTCCACACGGTGGACTCGCGGGCGGCGTCCAGGGTGCCGCCGTCGCCCTGCGGCGGGGCGAGGAACTGGCTGGCCGGCTCGGCCACCGCGTAGAACATCACGTCGGTGCCGATGCCGGCGGCGAAGAGCATCGAGGCCCAGGCGAAGGTGGAGAACTCCGGCCGGTCGTCCGGGGAGCCCAGCCGCACCTTCGAGTAGCGCAGCCCGACGTAGAGGACGAAGACGAGCACCACGGTGGCCAGCGCGATGTAGAACCAGCCGAACCACTCCGAGATCCAGCCGACGGTGCTGCCGAGGATCTCCCCGGAGCTCTCCGGGGCGATCAGCGCCCAGCCGGCGACGATCACGGTGATGACGCCGGCGACGGTGAGCACCGGGATCTTCGGGGTGGGCTTGCGCGGCCTGTCGGCCCGGGTCTCCTGACCTGGCGGTGTGGCGGGGTCGGTGGTCGTGCTCATCGGGTCTCCTCCTGAGCGGCGCGCTGCGCCGCGATGGCGTCGATCGAGCTGGGGATGCTCGTCGGGGTGTTCCAGGCGTCGTTGCGCGGGTCGCCCGGCGGGTAGAGCGGCATGCCCGCGTTCGCCTTGTAGGTCGGTGGGGCCTCCGGGGCCAGCGGGGTGTTGCCGGCGATGAGGTCGGCCGCCTTCTCGGCGACCATCATCACCGGGGCGTAGATGTTGCCGTTGGTGATCGAGGGGAAGACCGAGGCGTCGACCACCCGCAGGCCGTCGGTGCCGTGCACCCGCATCGAGGACGGGTCGACCACGGCCATCTCGTCGGTGCCCATCTTCGCCGAGCACGAGGGGTGCAGCGCGGTCTCGGCGTCCTGGGCCACCCAGTCGATGATCTCCTGGTCGGTCTCCACCGAGGGGCCGGGGCTGATCTCGCCGCCGTCGAAGGCGGCGAAGGCCGGCTGGCGCAGGATGTGCCGGGCGGCGCGGATGACCTCGACCCACTCGCGGCGGTCGTTCTCCGTCGAGAGGTAGTTGAAGAGGATCGACGGGTGGTGCCGCGGGTCGTCGTCGGTGATGTGCACCCGGCCGCGCACGTCGGAGTTCATCGGGCCGATGTGTACCTGGTAGCCGTGCTTGCCCTCCGGGGCGGTGCCGTCGTAGCGGACCGCGATCGGCAGGAAGTGGAACATGAGGTTGGGGTAGGCGACGTCGTCGTTGGTGCGGATGAAGCCGCCCCCTTCGAAGTGGTTGCTCGCGCCCACCCCGGTGTCGGCGAAGAGCCACTGCGCACCGATGTAGGGGGCCTTCCACTTCTTCAGCCAGGGCGCGATCGAGACCGGCTGCAGGCTGGTGTGCTGCAGGTAGACCTCGAGGTGGTCCTGCAGGTTCTCACCGACGCCGGGCAGCTCGACCCGGGTGTCGACGCCGGCGGCGCGCAGCACCTCGGGGCTGCCGACGCCGGAGAGCTGCAGCAGCTGCGGGGAGTTGAAGGCGCCGCCGCAGAGGATGACCTCGCCGGCCTCGACCGAGCGGGGCCGCCCGGCCCGGGTGAAGTCGACGCCGGTGACCCGGGTGCCGGACCAGCGCAGCCCGGTGGCCATCGACAGCGTGGAGATGTCGAGGTTCTTGCGGTCGCGGATCGGGCGCAGGTAGGCGCGGGCCGCCGAGAGCCGGCTGCCGTGGCGCACGTTCCGGTCGAAGGGGGCGAAGCCCTCCTGGCGGTAGCCGTTGACGTCGTCGGTGCGGGCGTAGCCGGCCTGGGTGGTGGCCTCGAAGAAGGCCTGGAAGAGCGGGCTGGAGGCCGGGCCGCGCTCCATCGCCAGCGGGCCGGAGCCGCCGCGCCAGGCGTCGGCGCCGGCGACGCAGGTCTCCATCCGCTTGAAGTAGGGCAGGCAGTGCTCGTAGTCCCAGTGCTCCAGGCCGGCGTTGGTGGCCCACTTGTCGTAGTCGCCGCGGTTGCCGCGCTGGAAGATCATCCCGTTGATCGAGGACGACCCGCCGAGTACCTTGCCGCGAGCGTGCGGGACGCGGCGGCCGCCCATGTGCGGCTCCGGGTCGGTCTCGTAGGCCCAGTCGTAGAGCGGGTTGCCGGAGGGGAACATCAGCGCCGCCGGCATGTGGATCAGCGGGTCCATGATGAAGTCCGCGCGGCCGGCCTCGAGGACCAGCACGCTGGTGGACTCGTCGGCGGAGAGGCGGTTGGCCAGGGCGGACCCGGCCGAGCCACCACCGACGATGACGTAGTCGTAGCGCTTCTTCATTGGTTGCGACCTCGTTTCCAGGGAGGGTGCCTTTATCGGGTAACCCGATAACAGCTCGTTTCGGGGGGAAGCCTTCTCCGGTGACCGAGCGTTTATCGGGTAACCCGATAAACGCTCCTCAGGGCCGAAGGGGGCGAAGGGGGAGGGTCAGTCGTGGACGGGGAACCAGTCGGCGGGGGCCGGCTGGGTGTTGTGCCAGACGTGCTTGGTCTCGATGTACTCGTGCAGCCCGGCGACCCCGAGCTCGCGGCCGATGCCGGAGCGCTTCATCCCGCCCCACTCGGCCTGCGGCACGTAGGGGTGGTAGTCGTTGATCCAGATCGTGCCGTGCCGCAGCCGCCCGGCCACCCGCTCGGCGCGCCCGGCGTTGCTGCTCCACACCGCGCCGGCCAACCCGTAGACGGTGTGGTTGGCGATGGCCACCGCGGCGTCCTCGGCCTCGGCCGGGGTGTCCCCGGAGAAGGTCTCCACGGTCAGCACCGGCCCGAAGGACTCCTCCTGCACCGCGCTCATCTCGGCGGTGCAGCCGTCCAGGATCGTCGGCGGGTAGTAGCTGCCCTCGGCCAGCGCGCCGCCGGGGATCTCCCCGCCGCAGCGCAGCACCGCGCCCTCGTCGACCGCGGTCTGCACGTAGCGCACGATCTTGTCGCGGTGCTCGTCGCTGATCAGCGGCCCGGTCTCGGCCTCGGGGTCGAAGGGCCCGCCCATCCGGATCTGCTGAGCGCGGGCCACCAGGGTGTCGACGACCTCGTCGTGGATCGACTCCTCGACGACCAGCCGCGCCCCGGCCGAGCACACCTGGCCGGAGTCGAGGAAGATCGCGGTGAGCGCGTTGTCGATCGCGGCCGGCAGGTCGGCGTCGGCGAAGATGACGTTGGGGTTCTTCCCGCCGAGCTCGAGCGCCACCTTCTTCACGGTGCCGGCGGCGGTGGCCATGATCGTCTTGCCGGTGGCCAGCCCGCCGGTGAAGGAGACGAGGTCGACGTCCGGGTGGTCGGTCAGCACCGCGCCGACCTCGGCGCCGGTGCCGAGCACGAGGTTGGCCACCCCGGCCGGCAGCCCGGCCCGCTCCAGGGCGCCCATGAGCCAGATCGAGGTCTGCGGGGTCAGCTCGCTCGGCTTGAGGATGAAGGTGTTGCCCGCGGCCAGGCACGGCGCGACCTTCCACGCGGTCTGCAGCAGCGGGAAGTTCCACGGGGTGATCAGGCTGCACACCCCGACCGGCTCGTGCACCACCTTCGAGGAGACGCCCGGCATGCCGGTGTCGACGACCCGCCCGGCCTCGCCCTGGACGAGCGCGGCGAAGTGGCGGAAGACGCCGATGATGTCGTTCATGTCGACCTGCGACTCGACGAACCGCTTGCCGGTGTCCAGCGACTCCAGCCGCGCCACCTCGTCGAGCTCGGCCTCGAGCAGGTCGGCGACCTCGGTGAGCACGGCGGCCCGCTCGGGGGTCGGGGTGGTCGGCCAGGGGCCACGGTCGAAGGCGGTGCGGGCGGCGGCGATCGCGTCGCGGGCGTCCTGGGCGCCGCCCTCGGCGACGGTCACGACGACCTGACGGTCGGCCGGGCAGGTGATCTCGCGGGTCCCGCCGGCGGCGGCGTCGCGCCAGGTCCCGTCGATGTAGAGGCTGGGCATCTCGCTCCTTCTCATGGGGTGGTCGAAGGGTGTGGACGGAGGGTGAGGACGAAGGGGGGGGTGGTCCCGGAGTGCCCGGTGGGGCAGCGTGCGTGGCCCGTCGTGGCGCCGGGGAAGGGTCGGTCGGGCGGACGTGTCCTGCATCTCTCGACGGTGAGCATAACGGACGTTATATTTCTTGTCATGCCCCGCCGGCCCGTCCCCGTGCGCGAGCGTCTGCTCGACGCCGCCGACAACCTGCTCTTCGTCGACGGCGCCTACGCGACCCCGGTCGACGTCATCCTCCGCGAGGCCGAGGCGTCGCCGCCGAGCCTCTACACCCACTTCGGCAGCAAGCAGGGGCTCATCGCCGCCGCGCTGCGGCGCCGCCTGGAGATCTGGACCCGCACCTGGGACGAGGCGATCGACGCCGGCGAGGGGGCGCGTGGGCGGCTGCTCGCGGTCTACCCCGCGCTGCGCCGCTACCAGGGGGTCTTCCTCACCGAGCGGTGGTGCGCCTTCACCGGGACGACCGCCGGGATCACCGACCCTGGGCCGGAGCTGGCGGAGGTGCTCGCCGACGAGCGGCGGCTGCTCAGCGAGCGTCACGAGGAGCTGTGCGCCGCGCTGCTCGGCCCCGGCCCGGAGGCCGATGCGCTGGCCCGCCGGCTGGTCATCGCCTACGGCGGGACGATCGTGCTCATGCTGCGCGACCCCTGGCGCGAGGCCATCGACGACGGCGAGGCGACGGCGGCGGCGCTGCTCGACGCTGCCCTCGTGGGTGCGCCGGCCTGACCCGCGCCACCGTGATCCGGCCCCTCGGGTGAGCCCCATCACGGGTGGTCGCGCGCCGCGCGCCCTAGGGTGGCGAGCATGAGCCGACCTGACCCGCTGCAGCTCTGGGACGACGTCGCCCAGGACACCCTCGCCGTGGTGCGCGAGCTCGACGGCGAGGAGTGGCAGCTGCCGACCGCGCTGCCCGGGTGGGACGTCCGCGACGTCGTCGCCCACCTGGCGCACCTGGAGTCCGAGGCCGCCGGGATGCCGCAGCCCGACGGGGGCGGCGCCGACCAGGTCGAGGCCACCGGTGCGATGCCGACCTCGCTCACCCAGGCCGGGGTCGACGCTCGCCGCGACGCCAGCGGCGAGGAGCTGCGGGCCGAGCTCGAGCAGGCCTGCAGCACCCGCCGCGAGGTGCTCGCCGACCTGGACACCAGCGACCTCTCCGCACCGGCCCCGGGGCTCGTCGGTGGCCTCGGCTGGGACCTGAGGACGTGGCTGCGCAACCGGCCGGTCGACCTGTGGGTGCACGCCACCGACCTGCGCCGGGCCACCGGCCGCACCGTGCGGACCGACGAGACCGGTGCCACGCACGTCGCCCGGATGCTCACCGGGGCCTTCCCCTTCGCGCTGCGCCGGCTGCCGCCCGGGACCAGCGTCGTCGCCGAGATCACCGGGCCGCAGGGCCGCACGCTGGCCGCCCAGGTCGGCGACGACGGGCGCGCGGCTCCGGTCGACCCGCCGACCGAGCCCACCGTGCACCTGGCGATGGACGACGTCACCTGGCTCGTCCTCGGCTCGGGCCGTGAGGACCCGGCCGGGGCTGCGGTGACGATCACCGGCGACGCCGCGCTCGCCCAGCAGGTGCTCGGTCAGCTCAATGTCATGCCGTGACGGGTCCGACCAGCTCGTCGACGGGCCGCACCGGTCACCGGCCGCCCGGGCCGCGGGTGTGGCTGCTCGTCGGGCTGGTCGTCGTCATCGAGATCGTGTGGGCCGTCGTCGTGCTGCGCCCGGCGGACGAGGCGAGGCTGCACGACGCCCCGGTCACCGTCGTCGCGCCGGCGGTGATGTCCGAGCCGCTGGCCGGCCGGCTGAACCAGCTCGACGGTGCGCCGCTGCAGGCGCGCGGCAGCGAGCAGGCCGAGGGTGCCCGCGCCGATCTCGCCGAGGGCAGCACCAGCGCGGTGCTCATCGTCGACCCGAGCGGCACCGAGGACGAGCTGCTGCTCGACACCCGCTCGGCCCCGGAGCTGAACGACGCCCTGCAGGCGCACGCCGAGCGGGTCGAGGCCAGCTACGGGCGGACCGTCGCGGTGACCCGGACCGGGCCTGCGGACGGGGCCGCGCAGCTGGACCGGGTACGGCTGGCGACGGTGCTGGCGAGCGTCGGCGGCTTCCTGCTCGTCGTCGTCGCCGCCCTGCGCCGCGGCCCGGTGGCGCCGGACGCCCGCTCCGGGCTGCGCCGGCTGGGGGTGCTGCTCGCGGCCTCGGCGGCGCTCGGGCTGATCCTCGGTGGGCTGCTCGTGCCCGCCGACGCCGGCGGCCGGGTGCAGGCCGCGCTCGCCGTCGGGCTGGTCGCGCTCACCGCGGCGGCGATCACCGTCGCCCTGGACGAGCTGCTCGGCTGGGTCGGGCTCGGCGTGGCTGCGGCGCTGTGGTTCGCCACGGCCCTGCCGCTGCTGGCCCGCACCGACCCGCACCTGCTCGACCAGCCGTGGGCCACCCTCGCTCCGCTGACCATGCCGGTCGCCGGCCTGGACGCCGTCGTCGGCGCGGGGCTGCGCGGCACCCTGGCCGGGGACGCGGTGCTCGTGCTCGGCGCCTGGCTGGTCACCGCCCTGCTGGTTCCTCCGCTGGCGCGCCGGCTGCGTCGGCGCGCGGGGGCACCGGCCCCCGGCACCGCCGAGGACCGCGCCGACGAGGTCGCCGGGAGCACCGCCGAGGACGGTGCGGCGCGGCCCCCGGCACCCGCTCGGACCGGTGACGCCGGCGGCCACGCGCGGCCCTGGCGGCTCGGCGTGCTCGCCCTCGTCTCCCCGCTGACGCTCGCGATGCTCGCCGCGATCCTGCTCACGCCGGAGCCGGCCGAGGCCGCCCCCGCCGAGGCGGACGCCCGGGTGACCACCACCGAGTGCGTCTCCACCGGCCCGGTCGAGGGGGTCGGCGACCTCAACCGGATCGCCGAGCTGCGCGGCGGGGAGTACTTCCGCGGCGGCGACGTCGGCGCGAGCGTGGCGCTGCAGGACGGGCGGATGCTGTGGATGTTCGGCGACACCCTGCGGGACGCGTCGGCCGGCGCCCGCACCGCCCGTAACTCCATGCTGCTCGTCGACGACGGGTGCATCCGCTCGGTGCTGCCCCCCGACGAGGGGGCGATCATCCCCCTTCGCCCGGCGCAGCAGGGTGACGACCGGCCGGTCGGCTACTGGCCGATGTCCACCTACGCGGTGCCGCGGGAGGGCTACGACCTCGTCTACGTCACCGCGCAACGGGTGCGGTCGACGGGGTCGGAGGCCTTCGACTTCGAGAACCTCGGCCCGTCGGTGGCGGTCTTCCTCGTGCCCGAAGGGGGCACCCCGCAGCTCATCGACCAGCAGGACATCGGCCCGGACCAGGCCGGTCGGGAGCACCCGATGTGGGGCGCGGCGACTACCTACGTGCCCGGTGACGGCGGCGGCTGGGTCTACCTCTACGGCACCGCGAACCCCGGTACCGACGAAGCCTGGGGCTACTCGCTGCGGGTCGCCCGGGTGCGTCCCGACGACGTGCTGGACCGCTCCGCCTGGCGCTACTGGGACGGGTCGTCCTGGGGGTCGAGCGAGGACGCCGCGCAGGAGATGATCCCGGCGCAGGACGGGGTGAGCCAGACGCTGTCGGTCTTCACCCGTGACGGGCGCTGGTACGCGGTGAGCAAGCGCAACGACCTGCTCGGCTCGGACGTGACGATCTGGACCGCGGACGCGCCCACCGGCCCGTGGTCCTCCGGCGAGGCGGTCGCGCCGACCGACGCCGAGACCGGCCAGCTGCGGTACATGCCGCTGGCCCACCCGGACGTGCTGCCGGTCGAGGGCACCGTCGTCGTCTCGTACAGCCAGAACACCGACGACCTCGACGAGGTCATCGACGACCCGCTGCTCTACCGGCCCCGCTTCCTGCGGGTGGACCTGCCCTGAGGGAGCCCGCAGCGGCGCGAGGCCCCCTGCTGTCGCGCACGGGTGGAGGTATCTGCGTGGGTGGAGGTGCCTGGACGCGGTGGGGCGCGTGGGTTCACCTCCACCGACGTGCTTCACCTCCACAGAATGGCGCGCCTGGGCCATGCTGGGTTGACACGGAGCGGGAGAGCGCCGCCGGTGTCACCGCACAGGCCCGCAGGGGGAGCGGATGAACGAGGGTCCCACCACCGAGCCCGCCGACGACCGCAGCGCCACTGCCGGTTCAGCCGCCGCAGCCGACCTCGACGAGCTCGAGAACCTGGACGAGCTCGAGAACCTCGACGAGCCGGACGCACCCGAGAGCATCCCGTGGCGCGAGCGGGTCGACGTGGGCCGGCTGCGCGAGCCCACGGTCCTCTTCCACCTGGCCGACGCCGTCTTCGCCTGCTCATCCTGCTGTGGCCGGACCGCAGCACCGTCGTCCTCGGCCGCCTGCTCGGCCTGGCGCTCGTCGTCGGCGCGCTGATCCTGCTGGTCGGCAGCCTGCGCCAGAGTGTCGGTGGCCGCAGCCGACCGGTGGTCCTGGTCAGTCTCGTCGTCGTGGGCGCCGCGCTGGTCGCGGCGTGACCGAGCGCCCGACCGACCTCGGCCGGGTGCTCGGCCTCGTCGTGCTGGTCGTCGGGCTCTGGCTGCTGGCCCGTGGGCTGGTGCACCGGGAGTGGCGCGACCGGTCCTGGGAGCTCGGCCGCGGCGGGGCCGTGGCGGCGCTGGGGCTGCTGCTGGCCGCCTTCCCCGATCAGCTGCTCTCCGGGACGCTCGCCATCGGTGCCGCCGGGCTCCTCGTCGTCAGCGTCGCCGGCGTGCTGCTCTCTCTCGACCGGACCACGGCGCGGTCAAGCGCGGCCAGGTCTGGCGCCTCTTCCTCTCCTGGCTGGGCAGCCGCTACGACCCCGACGAGGGGCTCGTCGACGAGCTCGCGGACAAGCTGCTCTTCGGGCCGCCCTGGCAGGCCGGTCAGCTGTGGCGCTACGCCATCCTCATGGTGCTCGCCGCCGGGATCTCCTCGATGGGGGTCATCGCCGACTCCACCGCGGTGGTCGTCGGTGCCATGCTCATCGCGCCGCTGATGACGCCGCTCATGGCGATGGCCCTGAGCCTCGTCGTCGGCTGGCCCGTCCGTCTGGGCTACGCCACGCTGGTCGCGCTGCTCGGCGTGCTTCTGGCGATCGGTGCGGGCGTGCTGCTCGGCTAGATGAGCCCGGTGCCGCTCGACGTCACGGCGAACTCCCAGATCACCAGCCGCACCTCACCGACGGTCGTCGACCTCATGACGGCGGTCCTGGCCGGCGCGGCGGGCGGCTACATCCTCTCCAGACACTCCATCTCCGACTCGCTGCCGGGGGTGGCCATCGCGCTCGCGCTGGTCCCGCCGCTGACGGTGACCGGGCTCGCCTGGTCCCAGGGCGAGTGGCTCGTGGGCTCGGGGGCGCTGCTGCTGTGGCTGACCAACCTCATCGCCATCCTCGGGATGGGCGGGCTGGCCTTCGTGCTCAGCGGCGCGGTGCCGCTGCGGCGGGTCAACGAGAGCCAGCGTCGGCTGCGCACGTGGATCGCCGCGCTCGTCACGCTGGCCTGCCTGGTCGTCGGCGGACTGCTGCTCAACGGCGCCCAGCTCGCTCAGAACCGCTATCGCACCGGTGAGGCGCGTGAGGTGGCCCAGGAGTGGCTGGCCGGTGGCGACCACCGGCTCGTGGCCGTCGACGTCGACGGGGAGGGGCTGTCCGTGGTCATCGCCGGCCCGGCCGGCACCCCGCCATCGGCCGACCGGCTGCAACGTCTCGTCGCCGAGCAGGCCGGCCAGGACGTCGACGTGGAGCTGCGGCTCATGGTCGAGGAGCAGTACTCGACGCAGGAGTGAGGTCGCTCGGAAGGCGCTGAGCCGCTTGGGTGTCGCTGGGGCGAATCGCCGGGGTGAGCCTCAGGCCCGCACCACCGGCACCAGCTCGGCGACCGCCGCCCAGGTCGCCAGCCCGCACACCAGGGCCATCGAGAGCACCCACAGCCCCGTGGGTACCCGGGTGAGCCGGGCGAGCGTCCCCGGGTCGCTGGCGGGCGTGGGGCGGGCGGCCACCGCGCCCAGGTGCCGCCAGGCGCCGACGAGCAGCACCACCCCGACCGCGACCAGCGCCTGCTGCTGCAGCACCGCGGTGCCCGCCCACCACAGCCACCCCACCGCGGCACCGGTGCCGAGCACCACCGCGGCGGTGAGCCCGGAGCGGACGAAGGGGAGCGCCGCGAGGAGCGCGAGCAGGCCGACCGCCAGGGTCGGGGCCGACCAGCCGTGCGCGCCCAGCCAGACCAGTGCGCTGCCGAGCAGCGCCGGCGCCGGGTACCCGGCCCAGGTCATCGCGACCATCCCCGGGCCGCGGGGCCGGCCCACGGTCACGGCGTGACCGGACATGTCCGAGCGCAGCACGAAGCCGGTGAAGCGCCGCCCCACCGCGACACCGACCGCGGCGTGACCGAGCTCGTGGACGAGGGTGACGGCCAGCCGCAGCGCGGCCCAGGCCGGCCGCCAGGTCACCGCGACCGCGGCGACGACGAGGGCGGCGACCAGGGCCGGCGCGGCCAGCTCCGGTGCCTGCGCCGCCGGTCGCACCCGCTCGGTGATCGCCTCCAGCCAGTCCACGCCCGGCACCGTAGCCGGGGAACCTGTGACGTCGGTAGCTACACATCGTATGAACATACACATGTTAATGTGCATGTGTGTCAGTGATGGAGAAGCGGCTGCAGCTGCTCCTCGACGCGGAGCGCTACGAGCAGGTCCGCACGGAGGCCGAGCGCAGCGGGCGCAGCGTCGCCGCGGTCATCCGCGAGGCGATCGACCTGCGCTTCGCCGCCGACTCCTCCGCCGAGCGTGCCCGCGCCGGGGCCGAGCTGCTCGCGCTGGCGGCGGTGAGCGAGGCACGGTCCGGTCGGTCGCCGGGGGAGGGGCCGGCGGAGCTGAAGTCCGCGTACGACGCCGACCTGGTGGATCGGGGTCCGAGGTGAGCGCCCTCTTCGTCGACTCGTCGGTGCTGCTGCTGGCCGTGGGCGGCGACCACCCGTCGCGGGAGCCGTGCCGTCAGGTCGTCGCCGCCGCCTCCCAGGGCCGGCACACGCTGCACGCCAGCGTCGAGGCCGGCCAGGAGTTCCTCTTTCACCGGATGCGTCGGGTCTCGGCCCGGGCTGCTGTCGGAGAGACCCGGCTGCTGCGGCGGCTCGTCGTCTGGCATCCCTTCGACGAGCAGGTGCTGGAGGCCTCCATCGGGCTGGTGGCGCAGCACGGTCTGCGGGGCCGGGACGCCGTGCATGCCGCCACCGCACTGTCGGCCGGCTTCACCGGCATCGTGTCGACCGATGCCGACTTCGAGGGGATCCCGTCGCTGGAGCGTGTCGACCCCGGCCGGGTGCCCTGAGCTCGGGCGTTCTCGGCCGTCACCGGTACGTGCTTGGATCAGCCTCATGACCAGCGCCCCGTCCGGCACCGCGAGCCACGATGTCGACCAGCACGATGTCGACCAGCACGAGACGATCCGGGTGCGCGGCGCCCGGGTGAACAACCTCCAGGACATCGACATCGACCTGCCCAAGCGGCGGCTGACCGTGGTCACCGGGGTCTCCGGCTCGGGCAAGTCGAGCCTCGTCTTCGGGGCGATCGCGGCGGAGTCGCAGCGCCTCATCAACGAGACCTACTCCGCCTTCGTCCAGTCCTTCATGCCGGCGATGCCCCGGCCGGACGTCGACGAGCTGGCGAACATCACCGATGCGGTCATCGTCGACCGCTCGACGAGCCGTCGGTGGCGCCCCTGCTGGCTGCGGCACATGCTCGCGCTGCTCTACCGGCCCCGATTCCTCCGGGTCGACCGGCCCTGAGTCCCTCGGGAGCGCTGTCCGGTTCCCGTCGCGAGGGCGTCGACGGCCGACCTCGCCGCCAGGTATCCGCACATGCCGTGAGCACCCGCCCCCGGAGGCGTTGACGCCGAGCACAGGAAGACGCCGGGTGCGCCGGTGGCGTAGGGGTCGAGAGACCAGCGGGGTCGCCCGACCAGCTGCCGGGTCGTGCTGGCTCCTCCGATGACGTCACCGCCCACCAGGTTGGCGTTGGCGAGCTGCGCCTCGGCCGTCGTGCGGGTGCGGGTCGCCAGCACCCGTTCGCGGGTCCCGGGCGCCGCCTCCTCGATCCGGTCGAGGATCAGGTCGGTGGGGTCCCCCGGATACCCGGAGGGGACGTGGCAGTACGCGTAGACCGGGTGGACGTCCCCCCTCGACCGGCCCGGGTCGGCGAGATACTGCTGACCGACGAGCACGAAGGGGCGTGCGGGAAGGCGGCCCCTCGTCACGTCACGGAGTGCGGCCGCGACCTCGCGCTCGTCGCCGCCGACGTGGACGGTGCCGGCTCGCCGCGCGTCGGCCTGCAGCCACGGGATCCCTCGCTCGACCGCGAGATCCAGCTTGGCCACGCCCGGCGCGTGCTGGAAACGCCGATAGGCCCGTGCTGTGCCCGCCGGGAGGGCGTCGCCGATGATGTCGGCCGCCGTCGCGGGTGTCGTGTCGAGCATGACCAGGTCGGTCTCGACCTCGTCGAGGTCGTGGACGCGACGGCCCGTCTCGAGCTCGACACCGAGGTCGGCCGCCCGGCGCAGCAGCATGTCGAGCAGCGCGCCCGATCCTCCCTCGATGACCGGCCAGCCGCCTGCGTGCGCTGCCGTGGTGAGGGCGACACCGACGGACGCCGAGGCAGGCCCGCCCAGCGGGCGCAGGGCATGAGCCGCCACCCCGGCGAACAAGGCTCGGGCCGAGGGTGAGCGGAGCGCGCTGGTCACCGCTCGGGCGGGCAGCGCAGCCAGGGCGCCGAAGCGGGCCAGGCCCAGCGGGTGCGCGGGCAGGTGCAGGACCGGTCGCAGGATGTCCTCGACCACATGGTCGAAGTCCTCGACCAGGTGGCCGAACGTGCGCTCCCACCGGTGACCGTCCTCGCCCAGCCTCGTGGCCGTGCCGGCCACCGAGCGATGCAGGGCGCCCCCTCGGCCGTCGCCGAGCGGGTGAGCGAGCTCGACAGGCGCGCTGGACCACCGGAGGCCGAGCTCGGCGAGCCTTGCCTCGCGGACGAAGGGGGACCACGGCACCAGGGGGTGGAAGGCTGCACACTCGTCGTGGAGCAGTCCGGGCAACGTGAGCTCGCTGCTCTTCAGGCCCCCGCCGGGGCGGTCCGCGGCTTCGATCACCCGGACACGTACCCCCGCGTCGGCGAGGGTGATCGCGGCGGCGAGGCCGTTCGGGCCGCTCCCGACCACGGTGGCGGTGGTCATCCGGTGGCCTGCGAGAGGCGGGAGTGCCAGCGCGCGGCGACGGCCGGCTGGGTGAAGGGGCAGGTCAGCGGCAGCTGGTCGAGCGCGATGAGACCGAGGACGAGACCGTGCACGACGGCGGTGGTCCGGTTGGGCGCGCGGAGCTTCCGCCGGAGAGCGTTGACGTGGGTGTGCACGGTGGCGACGGCGATGCCGCAGCTGTGGGCGATCTCGGCGTCCGTGGCACCCCCGGCCATGATGCGCAGCACCTCGCGCTCGCGCTCGGTCAGTCGCACGGTCGTGCCGCTCATCGGGCCACCTCGACGGCGTCGCTGGCGGCGAGGACCGTGATCACCTGGCGGCTGTGCTCGGTGTACTCCTCGCGCTCGTAGCCTCCGTAGCGAGCCACCGTCCGCAGTCCGCTGCACCTGGCCAGCAGGTCGAGCTCGGCCGGGGTCGACCACACCGACACCTCGGGGAAGGTCCGTACGCCGTCTACGTCGCTGATCTGGTAGCAGACGGTGAGGCGCTGCGCCGGACGGTCGACGATGTTGGTGACCGTGACGAAGGAGTCGGGCCCCAGGGGGAGGGCGTAGGTGTGCGGGCTGGCGTCGGCGAGGAAGGTGGCTGGGTCCGTGCAGTCGAGGACGACGTGACCGCCGGGCTCCAGGTGCTGGCGGAGCCGATCCAGCAGACGGATCTTGTCGTCGTGCGAGTGAGCCATGAAGAAGGTGTTCATCGACAGCGTGATCGCGTCGAAGGGCGTCCCCACTGTGAAGTTGCGGAAGTCCGCCTCGAGCACCGTCACCGGCAGGTCCCCGGCTCGCTCCGCCAGCCGCGTCAGCATGGGTGCGGAGGTGTCGAGCGCCGTGACCTGGTGCCCGACCCCCGCCAGGGCGAGCGCCAACCTGCCCGTGCCCGTGCCGACGTCGAGGACACGGGCTGGTCCACCGGTGAGCTCGCCGACCAGGCCGATCACGCCGTCGACGTCGCCGAGGCCGGCGTAGATGCGGTCGTAGTCGTCGAGGATCCGCTCCGGATAGGGGTGCCCCTGCTGTCCCCCCGTGCTCATCGGCGCGCCTGTCCCGCGGTGCGCGGTCGCAGCGCGTGCAGGTCTGAGGTGAGGACCGGGGTCGGCAGCAGCTCTGGCTCGTGCGTGGCGGCCTGGGCCACGAGGAACTGCACGTGGGTGGCTCGGTCGGGATGCTCGACGCGGTGGGTGACGCGGTTGAGCAGGGCGAGGTAGGCGGGGCTTGACCGGACGAAGCTCCAGGAGGTCTCGCCCTCGTGGCTCCGTGAGGTCGCCATCAGCGCCGCGGTCGTGTCGAAGAGGCTCTTCTCCATCCGTCGGTGGGGAGCCCAGAGCATGTGCTGCCAGCGTCGGTCCTGGGTGATCATGAGGTCGCGCCAGGTCGTGAGCTGCTCATCGGGGCCCTGAGTGCGCACGAGGAGCCGATACTCGTGCGTGGCCGGCGTCGGCGCGAAGAAGCGCCAGTCGGGGATGGTGATCCCGGTCGGGTCGAGGGTCGTCGTGAGGCGCCGCCCCCGTCCGAGCTGCTGGGCGACGGTGAGCAGGCCCCATCCGGCGAGCGTGGCGTTGATGCCGAGGGCGGTGGCGCGGGTCAGGTGTGCGTTCATGAGTGGTCCTCTCGGTCGTCGGTCGTCGGTCGTCGGTCGCGAGACTCAGCGGGTCCCGTCCGCGTGGACGGCGTCGGCGATGGCGTCGGCGGTGGTCGTGGCGACCTCAGGGTCGAGCAGGAGCGACATGTGCTCGCCCTCGATGACGAGCGACCGGCCCCTCGGGGTCAGTGCCGCCATCTGGTCGTGCATCTGCGCCATGAGCGGGTCGCGGCGGGTGCTGGAGGCTGAGACGACGAGCAGCGGGACGTCCGGCAGCTTCGCCGCGCGGGCGTCGGCTCCCCAGCCCGCCTCCCATCGGGCCATCTCAGCCAGCGTCGTGAGCAGCGTCCCGGGATCGCCGCCCGCCCGGGAGAGGGCGGCGCGGTCGTTGCCGCCGTCACCGCTGGTGCGCCCGGGCACGAGTGCCCGGGCGAGCGCGCCGGTGACCTGGTGCCGGGCTGCGGCGGTGGCGTCTCGCTGGCCCGCGCTGCGCATCTGATCCGGATCCGTGGGGTCGACGAGCACGAGCCCGGCGACCCGCCGAGGGTGCGTCGCGGCGAAGAACCGCATGAGCAGGGCACCGACCGAGTGGCCGACGAGCCAGACCCGCGCCTCCGGCGCGAGCTCATTGAGCAGCGAGGCGACCTGCCGACCGTGCTCGTGCGCCGACGGAGGGAGGTGGTGCGGCATCGGTGCGGTCCAGCCGATCCCCGGGCGGTCGTGCGCGATGCTCGTCACGCCCGCCCGCTGCAGGCTCTCCTGGACGTGCGACCAGGACACCGCCGGTGCGCCGAGACCGGACTCGAGGAGGGCGACCGGTGCCTCCGGCCCGGCCGCGCACAACCGGTAGGCGACGTCGTGGTGGTCCAGGTGGGCACGGGACATCGACGCCGGCGGGGGGTCCATCGGGCGGGCGTCGACGAGTCGCTGGACGACGCGGCGCAGCACGGTCATCGCTGGACCGCCGGACGTCGACCCAGCCGGTCCACCGCCGGGTACGTCCCGACGAAGGCCCAGAGGAACCGGTTGAGGCCCATGTGCCTGGCGTTGGCGACATGGAAGCCGCCGAGGACGGCGAGGTAGCCGCGGCGGACCGGTGGCGGAGCGAGGAGCATCAACGGTGCCCCGGTCTCGACGGCGATGACGGTCCAGCACATGGCTCGGCACAGCCAGGGGCGGTCCTTGAGTATCCGGTAGAGCCAGGCGTCCCCGTAGGTCTGGGTGCGCATGATGCCCGGTAGCGCTGACCCGTCGCGCCACTGCGGGGAGATGGTCTTGGCGGCGCCGGCCACCGTGTATGACATGAGGGACTGCGCACCGATGAAGTCGAGGGCGCGCTCCCGCTCGACGGCGGGCAGCCCAGGCAGCCGCGCCAGGGTCGTGCAGGCCGAGGTCAGGAAGACGACCTGGTCCGACCCGTCAGAGCCGTAGGACTGGCGGAAGCTCTTGATCCAGAAGGCGCTCGCCGTCGCGGCCGAGGCGGCCAGGCGGAGACGGCTGTCGCGTGGACCAGCGAGGTGGATGGCGGCGGCCGCCAGTCGGACGGCGGCGTTGGCCCGGTCCCACCGCTGCGAGCTGAGGGCGAGGACGGGACGCATCAGCCGGGTGAAGCGGCGGTTCCACGCCGTGCGTCGGATGGTCCACGAGTGCAGCGAGTCCTCACCGACCTCGTGGTGGCGGGTGATCTCCTCCAGCGCCCCGATCCCGACGGTGACGGCGGTGATCCCGTCGATGAGGCGCATGGTCTGGGTCGTGTCCCGACTGGCGCCGGGGCTCAGCAGCGACAACATGATGATCTCCTCTCGACCGGCCGCTCAGGACCGGGGCTCCCAGCGGAAGGTGGACCGGGCCAGCACTGCGCCGACGAGGACCCAGGCGACGATCGGTCCGACCAGCGGGGCGACGTCACCGACCGGGGCCCCTGCCCATCCCTGCATGACGAGCTCGCTGATGGACCCCCCTGGCGTCAGGCGCTTGAGTCCTGCCTGGTCGGTGGTCCCCGTGATGGCGACCCAGATCGCGCCCCCGACGACGAGGAGGAAGATCGGCAGCGTGGTGACCTGGGCGTGGTCGGGGGACGAGGTCACGCCTGACGTGGCCACGGCCAGCAGCCCGAGGATGAGGTTCAGGGCGACGACTCCGGCCACGACGACACCGAGGTTCCCCGGCGCCGACCCCACCGCGGCCAGCACGGCGAGGACGATCCCCGTCTGGATGAGGCTGAGCAGCACCGAGGGCAGCACCATCCCGGCGACGATCGCCGACGGGCTGAGCGGGGTGGTCCGCAGCCGCTTGAGGAAGAGGTGCTGGCGCCGGGCGGCGAGCGCCGTGGTCGCGGTGACGTAGACCCCCAGGCTGGCCATCACCGCGACCTGCATGGCTGCCACGCTCCCGGCGGAGTCGTACTGGTCGCGGGTGGCGAGGAGGACGCCCGCGAAGATCAGGGGCGCGGCGACCGCGCTGAGGGCGACGATCCGGTGTCGCCACAGCTGGACGATCTCGGCTCGGACGAGGTTCCACATGGTCCTTCTCCTTCGTGCTCGTTGGTCGATGGCGGTGGGTGCTGGTCAGACGGCGGCCGTCGGTGCGCCGGCCCGCTCGGTGTCGAGGAAGATCTCCTCCAGGCGAGCCCCCGACACCTCGAGCTGCTCGAGCGGGGTCCTGGTGCGCGAGGCCCAGGTGAGCAGCGCGAGCAGGTCCGTCTGGGGGTCGAAGGTGTCGATCTCCACGCTGCCGTCGGGCTCCGCGACTGCAGCGACGGGCAGCACCGTCGAGGGATCTGCGCGGAACGTGATCCGGGAGGGGCGCCGCCCCAGCACCTCGGCGACCGTGCCCTGCTGGACGATCCGACCCTGACTCATCACGGCGACCCGGTCGGCGTACCGCTCGGCCTCCTCGAGGTAGTGGGTGGTCAGGACGATGGTGGTGCCCGCGTCCCGCATCAGCTGCACCCCGGCCCACAGGGCCCCCCGCGCGGCGGGGTCGAGCGCCGTCGTCGGCTCGTCGAGGAAGAGCAGCTTCGGTGATCCGTAGGCGGCGACGGCGAAGTCGAGCCGCCGGCGCTCGCCGCCCGACAGCTGGCCGACCCGTACGTCCCGCCGACCGACGAGCCCGGCGAGGTCGAGCAGGCGGTCGGGGTCGTCGTCGCGACCGGAGAGCGCACCCAGCAGGCCGACGGTCTCTCGCACCGTCAGCTCATCGGCGTAGCCCGTCTCCTGGAGCATCACCCCGCAGCGGCTCATTGCGGCCGCCCGGTCTGCCGCGATGTCGAGCCCGAGGACCATGACGGCTCCTCCGTCGGGCTGGCGCAGGCCCTGGATCGTCTCGAGGGCGGTCGTCTTGCCCGCTCCGTTGGTCCCGAGGAGAGCGAAGAGCTCCCCCTCGCGGACGGTGAGGTCGAGGCCGTCGACGGCGACGAAGTCGTCGTAGCGGCACGTCAGACCCTGGACGTCGATGGCGAGCCGGTGCTCGCCGTGCTCGGTGATCGATGAGGTTGCCATGTCGACCACACTCCCCCGGCGGCCGACCGGGACGTCAGAGCCAAGAGTCCCTGGCTCGCAGGACAGATGTCCTGTGAGCCAGGGACGGATCGCTCTGTCCGTGCGCGGGGCTGTCGCCAGACGATGGACGTCGTCTCAACCACCGCTCACCCGCGCAGCACGGCGCAGGGTGACCCGATCGAAGGAGAGCACGATGAAGGCCGTCCGGATCCTCTGCTACGCCCTGCTGACCGTCGGGGGCGTCCTCTTCCTCATGCTGCTGGCCGAGTACCTCCCGCTCTCTCAGGCGGAGAACTTCCCGAGCTGGCTCACCGATCTCACCTCGTGGATCCCCGAGCGCGCCTCGGGGGGCGGTGTCCTCCTGATGTCTGGCACGATCCTGCTTGTCTGCGCAGCTGCCGTCGGCGCAGCGTGGTCGGAGCGGAGCCAGCAGCGACGGTCCTGATCACGGCGCCGTGGTGACGACGACGTCGGCCGCGTGGTCGGCGAGAGGGGAAGGGCGGTACCGCGTGCGTCGCAGGGCCCATCCGAAGGGTGTCGAGAACCTGCGCGCCGCGACCACCGTCACCCTGGCTGTCACGTCGATCATCTGCACCGTCGCGGCCATCGCCTTCCAGCCGGACGCCGTCGCGGCCGTCGCCGTGCTTCCGGCTGGCGCCGCGGCCTTCTGGGCGACCCGGCACTGGGAGCGGCCGATGCCCCGCCCCGTGGTCGTCGTGTGCCTCGTCGTGGCATCGGTCGTCGCTCTTGCGGGCTGGCTGCTGCACTGGGGGACCTTCACACCGGTGCCGCTCGCCCTGGTCATCGGCGCCGTCGCCTGCCATCGCGAGCGTCCCTGGCAGACCGCCGCCCTGCTGCTGGCGGCGGTGCACCTCCCCGGCCTCGGGCTGCTGGCCCTCGACGGGCTGGACCCGGACGAGCTGTCGACCTGGGTGCGGGGCACCGGAGCCAGCGTGGTGATGGCCGGCGTCATCATCGCCAACAGATACGCCTGGGCCGCGGTGCTCGAGGTCGAGCGGGCCCGAGAGCTCGCCGGGTACTCCGCGTCCTTGGAGGAGCGCCACCGCCTGGCGCGCGACCTGCACGACATCCAGGGGCAGACCCTCGTCGCCATCGGCCTGCGCCTGGACCTCGCCCTCAAGGCCATCGAGCGCGACCGCCGACTCGCCGAGCAGGAGATCCGGGCGGCGAGAGAGCTGGTGAGCACCGTCCCCCAGGAGACCCGGAGGATCCTGTCGCAGGACACCGGCCTCAGCCTCGAGGGAGAGCTGGTCAACGCCCGCCAGCTGCTGGAGGCGAAGGGGACGGAGGTCGACCTCCGTCGGGAGGGCCTGGTCCCGGAGGAGTCTCGAGCCGTCGTGTCCCGCATCCTTCGCGAGGCGACGGCCAACATCGTGCGCCACGCAGACCCCGACCGTGTGCTCATCACGGTGTCGCCGACCCGCCTCCGCCTGTCTAACGACGGCGTCCGTCAGCAGCCGCGCGGGCCCCGCGGGTTGGCTGAGCTCGGGAGACAGATCGAGAGCGAGGGGTGGACCCTCGAGGTGGAGCACGAGGATGGCTGGTTCGTGCTGGACGCGCATCGCGGAGGAGACGGATGAGCCTGCGGATCGTGCTCGTGGACGACGAGAACGTCCTGAGGGGTGCTCTGCGACGAGTGCTCGAGTGGGAGGACGACATCGAGGTCGTCGCCGATGTCGGTGACCCGACGGAGGTGGTCGCCCTGGTCGAGGGGCACCGACCCGACATCCTGCTCAGCGACATCACGATGCCCGGTATGGACGGTATCGAGCTGTCCCGGCAGGTCCTCGCCGCGCGACCGGAGACCGGGGTGGTCCTGCTCACCCGCCACGCTCGCCCGGGCCTGCTGCGGGAGGCGCTCGCCGCCGGGGTGCGCGGCTTCCTCAGCAAGGACGCCGACGCCGGCCACATCGCGGAGGTTCTGCGCACCGTGGCTGGTGGGTCGCCGTACATCGACTCGTCGGTGGCCGCCCGCGCGGTTAACGACGCGAATCCTCTGACCGATCGTGAGCTCGAGGTGCTGCAGGCCGCCCGGGACGGTTCACCGGTCCGCGAGATCGGGCAGCGTCTGCACCTCGCACCCAGCACCGTGCGGAACTACCTGTCCGAGGCGATCGGCAAGCTGGCCGCGGCCAACCGGCACGAGGCCGCCCGGATCGCCGAGGAACGCGGCTGGATATGAGGGTGCCTGCCCGGACCGCGGTGGTCTGGCGTGAGCAGGGGGGCACCCGGATCGTCCGCGGCAGGGGCTATCCGGAGGGCGATCACGCCGAGTGGGGCTCGATCACGAAGGCCGCGACCGCGCGCGCCGTCGCGGGATGCGTCGCCGAGGGCCTGCTGGCCGAGGATGACGCCGTCGGCGACCTGCTCGACGTGCCGTTGCCCGGCGTGCGGGTCCACGACCTCCTCCGGCACACCGCGGGGCTGCCCAGCCTCCACCGGCCGGCGCGACCGTGGCGCGACCCGACCCGGGGCGTGGACGATCTCGACCTCCGCCGGCTCGCCGGGCTGCAGGAGCCGACCGAGGTGGGTCGGTACCGGTACTCGAACCTCGGCTACGCCTTCGTCGGCGAGATCCTCGACCGATGCTGCCCGAACGGGTGGTGGGGCGCGGTGCAGGATCACGTGGCGACCCCCTACGGCCTGTCTTCCCTCACGCTGGCCCCTGGCGACGAACGGATCCTCCTGCGCGGGGTCGGTCCCGGCCAGCGTCGGCCCTGGCGGTTGGCGGCGACCCGCTACCGGTCCGCGGGCGGCCTCTGGTCGGGTCTGGAGGATCTCGCCCTCCTCGGCGAGCGGGCGGGTGTCGAGGGTGTGCCGTGGGCCCTAGGGTCCGGATGGCAGACCCTCGGCGACGGCAGCGCCCTCGTCACCGGACGGACGCGCGACACCGACGCGTGCGTCCTCGTGCACCGGGCCACCGGGGACGCTGTCGCGGTGCACAGCCTGGTGCAGCGTCCTGGGCACGCCGCGCGGGTTGCCCGCATGGCCACGACGGTGACCGCCGCGGGCTGACCGAGAGGAGCTGCCCGACCGGCGCGGCACGCAGCAGGGCCGCCCCGGCGTGCCGGGGCGGCCCTGAGGATCTGCGATGTCAGCCGACGGCGGCCTCGCGCGCCGCGATCATCTCGGCGACGGAGGCTCCCTCGTCGACCTCGAGCTGCTCCTCGACCGCCTCGTCGTGGGAGTACCCGAAGGCGGAGGTGATGCACGTCGTCGCTGTGGTGGTGACGATCGTGGCCAGCGCGGGGGCCTCGTCGGCGTGGAAGCCACCCTTGGTCGACAGGTCGAGAGCGTCGAGGTGTGCGGTGTTCATGTCGTTCTCCTTCGTCGTGCCGAGGCGGAACCGGGTGTCCCTCTCTCCGTGACAACGAACCTACGGAGTCCCGTCAGCCGCGTGAATCCCTAGAAGTGGCGAGTTGCCTCCCTACAACTGTGGAGCTGAGCCCCGCCTCGTGGTGAGGCGTCCGCTGCTGTCCGCAGCTCGTGCTTGGATCTGCCCATGAGCATCGCGGACGGGCACGACACGATCACGGTCCGGGGCGCCCGGGTCAACAACCTCAAGGACCTCGACGTCGACATCCCCAAGCGGCGGCTGACCGTGGTCACCGGGGTCTCCGGCTCGGGCAAGTCGAGCCTCGTCTTCGGGGCGATCGCGGCCGAGTCGCAGCGCCTCATCAACGAGACCTACTCCGCCTTCGTCCAGTCCTTCATGCCGGCGATGCCCCGGCCGGACGTCGACGAGCTGGCGAACATCACCGCCGCGATCATCGTCGACCAGGAGCGCCTCGGCGCCAACGCCCGCTCCACCGTCGGCACGACCACCGATGCGCTGGCCATGCTGCGGCTGCTGTGGTCGCGCTGCTCGACCCCCTACGTCGGGTCGGCCAAGGCATTCTCCTTCAACGCCGCCTCGGCGACCGGCAGCGGGATGCTCAAGACGAACGGGGGGAAGGCGGAGAAGGCCACCTTCGAGATCATCGGCGGGATGTGCCCGGAGTGCGAGGGCAAGGGCACGGTGGCCACCGTCGACATCGACGCCCTCGTCGACCGGGAGCTCTCGCTCAACGAGGGCGCCATCCTCGTCCCGGGCCTGAAGGTGGGCAGCTGGCAGTGGCGCTCCTACGCCGAGGCCGACCCGCTGGACCCGGACAAGCCGCTGAAGGACTACACCGACGACGAGTGGCACTGGTTCATGCACCAGGACGAGACGAAGGTGAAGTTCGCCGGGATCAACTACACCTACCTCGGTCTCATGGGTCGGGTGCGCCGCAGCTTCATCGACCGGGAGACCGAGTCCAAGCAGGCGCACGTCATCGCCTTCGCGGAGCGGGCGGCGACGGTCACCGCCTGCCCGGAGTGCGGCGGCACCCGCCTCAACGAGGCCGCCCGCACCGCGACGGTCGACGGGCGCACCCTGCCCGAGGTGACCGCGCTGCAGGTCAGCGACCTGCTCGACTGGGTCCAGGGGCTCGACGAGCCGTCGGTGGCACCGCTGCTGGCGCGGCTGCGGCACATGCTCGCCGCCTTCGTCGACATCGGTCTGGGCTACCTCTCCCTGGACCGGCCGGCCGGCACCCTCTCCGGCGGCGAGGCGCAGCGGGTGAAGATGATCAGCCACCTCGGCTCGGCGCTGACCGACATCACCTACGTCTTCGACGAGCCCACCGTCGGGCTGCACCCGCACGACATCTCCCGGATGAACGACCTGCTGCTGCAGCTGCGGGACAAGGGCAACACCGTGCTCGTCGTCGAGCACAAGCCGGAGGTCATGGAGATCGCCGACCACATCGTCGACCTCGGCCCGGGGGCAGGGCGGGACGGCGGTCGGATCGGCTTCGAGGGTGACGTCGACGGGCTGCGCGCCTCCGGCACCATCACCGGCCGCTACCTGGACCACCGGATCGGGCTGCGCGAGCAGCTGCGCGAGCCCACCGGGGCGCTGGAGATCAGGGGAGCCAGCACGCACAACCTCCAGGACGTCGACGTCGACGTGCCCACCGGGGTGCTCACCGTCGTCACCGGGGTCGCCGGCTCGGGCAAGTCCTCGCTCATCCACGGGTCGCTGGCCGGCCGCGAGGACGTGCTCGTCGTCGACCAGTCGGCGATCAAGGGGTCGCGGCGCTCCAACCCGGCCACCTACTCCGGTCTGCTGGAGCCGATCCGCACCGCCTTCGCCAAGGCGAACGGGGTCAAGCCCGCGCTCTTCAGCGCCAACTCCGAGGGTGCCTGCGAGGGCTGCGGCGGGCACGGGGTGATCTACACCGATCTGGCGATGATGGCCGGGGTCGTCGTGACCTGCGAGGAGTGCGGCGGGCGCCGCTTCAAGCCCGAGGTGCTGGAGTACCGGCTGCACGGGCTGGCGATCGACGAGGTGCTCGACCTGTCCATCGCCGGGGCAGCCGAGGTCTTCACCACCGGCAAGCCGAAGAAGATCCTGACCCGGCTGCTCGACGTCGGCCTGGGCTACCTCACCGTCGGGCAGCCGCTGACCACGCTCTCCGGCGGCGAGCGGCAGCGGCTCAAGCTGGCGGCCCAGCTCGGCGGCGAGGCCCGCACGATCGTGCTCGACGAACCGACGTCGGGGCTGCACCTGGCCGACACCGAGCAGCTGCTGGCGATGCTGCACGGCCTCGTCGAGGAGGGGCACTCGGTGATCGTCATCGAGCACAACCTCGCGGTCATCGCGCAGGCCGACCGGCTCATCGACATCGGGCCCGGGGCCGGGCACGACGGTGGGCGGGTGGTCTTCACCGGCACCCCGCAGGAGATGATCGACGGCGCGCAGACGCTGACCGCCGAGCACCTGCGGGCCTGGGTGGGCGCGGCCGGCTGACCTCGAGGTGGCGCCTCAGCGCTGAGAGGCGCGGGTACGTGCTCACTTCTGCAGGTACATCCCCTGACCCTGGTCGATGCTCAGGCGCAGCAGCACGTCCTGGCTGTCGTCGTGCTCCTCGTCGTAGTAGAAGAGCGTCCACTCGTGCACCGTCCAGCCGGCGTCGGAGCGCTGCAGCTCGAGGTTGAGCCCATAGGTCACGGCATCGACCTTCTCGCCGGTGGGCAGGGTGTACCCGTCGGTCGAGACGGCGACCTTGGTGAAGGTCCCGCCCGGGTCGGTGAGCGCACGGTCCTCGGTGGCGCCCTCCCACGGGACCGGGTCGAGCAGGGACCCCGCGACCGCCCTGGCCTCGAGATCGGCCGCGTACGCGGCGCACACCTGGCACGAGCTGGCTGTCAGAGCGGTCAGGCCCGAGGGATTGCCGGTGCTCGTCGCCGCCAGCAGCTGCCCCCAGTAGTGCTCGGTGAAGGCCACGGCCCCGTCGTCGGTGCCCGCCCGCGCGGCGGACGGGACGGGCGCTCCCACCTCGGGGATCTGTGCCGCGCCGTTCCCGGTCGTGGACCCTGACCCGCGGTCGGACCCGGAGCCCTGGGTCGACCCGGAGGTGGCCTCGGTGCCTGGCGCGGCGGTCGGGGACTCTCCGGAGGACGCGCCGGCGCTGCCGAACGGTGACCCGGCGGCGCTGGCCGACGACGGCTGGGAGGTCTCCGTGGAGCTCGCCGTGCGCGAGCCGGTCGCGCCCGGGTCGTTGTCCCCGGTGCTGGCGCAGCCGGCCAGCAGCAGCGCCGTCGCGGCGCTGGCGGCAGCGGCGATCGAGAGGGGCCGTCGTGAGTGCATGGCGCACCGTCCGTCCTGGTCAGCGGACCACCGGTGCGGTCGCGCGCACCGGTGAGGTGATCTGCGCTGCACGCTAGCCAGGTAGCGGGTATCCGCCGCGGAGTTCTCCACAGGTCCGGCGTCGGCCCGCCGACCAGCTGACGGGCGACGTTCTCTGCCCGGCTCCGCCAGGTGGCGCCACCGTCGGTATCGCCGATCATGTGGTGCCACTCTCGGCGGCACCCCTCTCGGCGGGTGTCAGCCGCGTCGGCGTCGTCGCCGCGGCTCCTCGCGGAAGGGGCTGCCCGGCGGAGCGGTCAGCTCCATGTCCGCGCCGTGCTCGGTAAAAGGAACCCCGGCACGCTCGCACCACGTGCGCAGCTGCTGCCGCGCGTGCGCATGGCCCGCGCGCCCGTGGGTGGGGAGGGTGATGATCCGCTCCGGCGCGTTGGGGCCCGGCACGTCGTAGCGCCCACCGGTGGGGCGCACGAGCACCCCGCTCGCCGAGGACCAGGCCACCCAGCCGACCTCGAGCAGGTCGGCCCAGGCGTAGCTGCGCGAGGCGCCCAGCTCGGTCGTGCGCAGCCCGTCTGCGTCGACCGTGAGCGTCGAGCCGCGCCGCCGCCACGCCTTGACGAGGACGTAGACCGCCAGAGCGGCGAGGAACAGGTCGACCTGCAGGGCGCCCTCGGTGAGGACGATGCCGGCGACGCTGAGGGCGACCAGCGCCACGGCCACGACGAGGTAGACCAGCGTCCACCGAGGGTTGGCCGCGCGCAGCACGAGCGGTTCCGGGGCCCCACCCTGATCTGCCCCGTTCACGCCCGACTCGTTCGCGCCCGACTCGTTCGCGCCCGACTCGTTCACGCCCGCGCCGCTCATGCCCGCCGCTTCAGCCATCGCCACGCCGCCGAGCCGCCGCGCGCGGTCCGGTACGGGCTGCCCGGCGGTGCGTTGAGCTCCATGTCCTGCCCGTCGACGGCGTAGGCGACGCCGGTGTGCTGGCACCAGGCGGCGAGCGCCTCCCGCGCCTCGGCAGCGGCTCGCCGACCGGAGCGCGGCAGCACGAAGATCCACGCCGGGTGGTTCGGTCCAGGGTCGTCGAAGAGGCCGCCGGTGGGTCGCGCCACCAGCCCGCTGACCGGACCTTGCGCCGCCCAGCCGAGCTCGAGCAGCTCGTCCCAGCGGTAGCTGTGCCGTCGGCGGCGCATCACCGCGGTCACCCCGTGGGCGTCCAGGGTCAGGTGCGACCCGCGCTCGCGCCAGACCGCGACGAGCATGAGGACGCCGAGACCGGCGGTGACGGGATCCAGACCGCGGGTGAGCGTGATCCCGGTGAGCCCGAGGACGACCACGATCGCCGCGATCCAGGCCAGCACGGCCCACGAGCGGTCCGCCCGGATGGTCACCGGTTCCGGGGACGAGGGCGAAGGGGGCACCGCCCCATCATCGGGGATCGCGGGCCCCGACGTGCCGCATCGCCGCCTTCGGGCTCTCCTCGGGCAGCAGCGTGGTGGAGGGGACAGGGGGGAACCGGCCCCGGCATCTCGGCATCCCGCTCGCAGGCCCGGCGAAGGGGTCGTCTGGGTTGGCGAAGGGGTCGTAGGCATCTGGCCGCCCCTGGCACAGTGGCCGCATGAGGTCCTACTGCGCGGTGCACGTCGACGTCGGCTACCTGCTCGCCTCGGCGGCCACCTTCGTCACCGGGTCATCGCTGCGCCGCGGGATCACCGTGGACTACCCCGCGCTCATCTCCCGGCTGGTGGCCCAGGCCGAGGCCGACGCGGACCTGCCGCTGCTGCGGGTGAACTGGTACGACTCCGGCGCGCGGCCCGGCGGCATGCCGGACTACACCCAGGAGTCCATCGGCATGCTGCCGCGGGTCAAGCTGCGGCTGGGGCGGCTGTCCTACAGCGGCGACCAGAAGGGCGTGGACATCCGGATCGGTCTCGACCTGGCCATCCAGAGCCGGCACCGGGTGGCCGACGTCGTCTACCTCGTCACCGGTGACGACGACCTCACCGAGGCCGTCGAGGAGGCGCAGGCCCACGGCGTGCAGGTCGTGCTGCTCGCGGTGCCGGACCAGCGCGGCGGGGTGCACGGGGTCTCCAAGCACCTGCGCCGCGAGGTCGACGCGGTGCTGGTCATCGACCCCGAGACGATCACCGAGACCGTGCGTACGGTCGCCATCCCGGACGAGCTCGTGCCGGGGAGCGCCGACCCCGGCGACACCACGACCGAGCCCGGCGCGACCGCCGACGGATCGGACACGGTCGGGAGCGCTGCCAAGCCGGCGGACCCGGGTGCGCCCACCGACGCCGGGCACGGGCACGAAGGGGAGCGCGAGAGCGATCCCGAGGACGGCGCGCCGGGCACCTCCGCCGCGGGCACGGCCATCGTCGGCGGGTCCGGCACAAGCGCCGGGGTCGCGGCGTCGGCGCCTGCGCCGGTCCGAGGGTCCACCGGATCCCAGGGGGTGACGGAGCAGGCGGCATCCCAGGGGGTGACGGAGCAGGCGGCCGAGACCGCGACCGAGCAGACGACCGAGACGTCGACCCGCTCGGCGCCCGGGGTGCCGACGCCGTCCCTCTTCGCCCGCCGCAAGGCGACCGGTCTCACCCTTCCGGGTGGTGCCCCCGACGGGCCCGAGGTCACCGACGGGCAGGTCACCGACGCCCTCGTCGACGACGTCGCCAAGCAGGTCGTGGCCTCGTGGTGCGCCACCGCCACCCCCGAGGCCCTCGTCGGGCTGCGCGACGGTCGACCGATCGTGCCCAGCGAGCTCGACCGGGCGCTGCTGCTCGACCTCTCCGGCCGCGCGCAGGACGACGACCTCGACGACACGGCCCGGCACCGGCTGCGGGAGCGCTTCTGGTTCCACGTGGACCGGGTACGGATGCAGTGAGGCCGCGCGCCGCGGTCGAGGTGATCCACGCCGCGACACAGGGCGCAGATCACCTCGACCCGGCTAGACCGACCACCAGCGCGGCGGCTCAGTAGACGCGGACCGTCCTGGTGCCCGCCTCCGGCAGGCTCGTCGGCGAGACGCTGCTCGCGGAGGCCGCGGCGTAGGTGGACGCCGGGGAGTGCCCGGTGGTGACGACCCCCGCCTGGGTGGCGTTGGCCGGGATCGCGGCCGGTCCGACCACGGCGATGGCGGAGGCGCTGATGACGGCCCCGGCGACGCGAAGCGTGGTGCGGACCGGGTGGTGCGTGCGGGCGGCGCTGCTCATGGCGATCTCCTGGCGGTCGTGGTCTCCGGGGCCGGGTGCTCCGGCCTCGCTGCCGCCTTCGCTCGGCGACAGCACCCACTCTCCGCCGCGACCTTGTGCGCCTCTTGTGACCCTCGTGTGACGGGTCCCAGACCTCGCGCCGGCATCACCGGCGCCCCGCGGCTACTTCCGGCGGACCAGCCAGAGCACCAGACCGATGACCAGCACGAGGAAGCCGATGCAGCACAGCACGCCGCCGCCGCTGGCGACGAGGATGCCGCCGGTGGAGATGCCGTCACCGAGGACGAAGGGGGCCGAGCACGAGATCGTGTACTCGCCGGACTGCTCCGCCTCGACAGCGAAGGCACGCTCGTAGGAGTCGTTGCCCCAGCTGACCGTCTGCTCGCCGTTGCTCGCGTCGGGGACGCTGGAGCCGTCCGGGGCGATCGCGCTGCACGTGGCGTACGTGCCCTCCTCGACCCAGGCGTTGGTGCTCTCGCCCTCCCCCAGGGTGACCGTGGTGCTGCCGGTGATCTGCTCGGCCTCGCCGATGTCCTGCATCTGCGGGACGGCCATGAAGCCGCCGATGCCGCACAGCACGAGCGAGAGCAGCACGATGATCCCGCCGCTGATCAGCAGCCAGGGCTTGCCGCCCTTCGAGGTGTTGCCGGACTGGCCGGGCTGACCGGGCTGCTCGTAGGGCGGGGGCGCGGAGTAGGACATGGGCACACCGTACGGCCTGGTGGGGGCGGGGTCGTGCACCGTTCATGGAGCGTCGGTGCCGGGTGCGAGGATCGCCGGTGTGCTGAGAGTCGCCACCTACAACGTCAACGGCATCCGGGCTGCGCAGCGCCGCGGCTTCGAGACGTGGCTGGCTGCCCGGGACCCGGACGTGCTCGCCCTTCAGGAGGTCCGCAGCCCGGTCGAGAAGGTGCCCGCCGAGGTCTTCGCCGGCTGGCACGCGACCTACGACCCGGGCCGGCTCGCCGGGCGCAACGGCGTCGCCGTGCTCACCCGCCAGCCACCGGCCGCGGTGCGGACGTGGTCCGGGCGGGCGACCGCCTTCGCCCCGGGGTCGGCGCCGGTCGAGATCGAGGCGCCCACCCCGACCCTGGCCCGCGGGCTCTCCCGGTACGCCGACGAGGGTCGCTACGTCGAGGTCGACCTGGCCGACCAGCCGCTGACGGTGGCCTCCCTCTACCTGCCGAAGGGGGGTCTGCCCGTCGAGCTGCAGAAGCCCGGACGGATGCGGGAGGAGCCGGACGGCGGTGCCCGGTACGAGCGGAAGATGCACTTCATGTCCGCCTTCGCCCGCCACCTGGACCGGGTACGACGCCAGGCGCGCCAGGCAGGGCGCGAGCTGCTGCTGCTCGGCGACCTCAACATCGCCCACCAGCCGTACGACGTGACCAACTGGCGCCGCAGCCACCAGTCCGAGGGCTTCCTGCCGCAGGAGCGGGCCTGGCTGGACGAGCTCATCGGGCCGCGGACGCTGATCGACGTGCTGCGCCGCGAGCACGGCGAGGTCGACGGGCCGTACTCGTGGTGGTCCTGGATGGGGCAGGCCTTCGAGAAGGACGTCGGCTGGCGGATCGACTACCACCTGGCCACCCCGGGGCTGGCCCGCACGGTCGCCCAGGTGGAGGTGGACCGCGAGCCGAGCCGGGAGGAGCGGGTCAGCGACCACGCCGCCGTCGTCGCCGACTACGCCTTCCCGCCGGCCCCGTGACCCCGCCGGCCCGTACACCCTGATCTGGCCCACCGGCCCGTGACCCGCCGGTCTCGTGGACGCCAGGAACACCTCGCCCGCCGAGACGGTTGGCCCTCAGCGTGACCACCGACGCCGCCGCCCGACCTGACACGCGACCCGCCGAGCGCCCCGTGCCCATGCCCGCGCTCGCGCCGGACAGCACCGCACCGCCGGCCTCGCCGGAGGACCCCGAGAGCGGTCCGCTGCTGCTGCGCCCGATCACGCTGCGCGGGCTGACCGTGCGCAACCGGATCTGGCTGGCCCCGATGTGCCAGTACAGCTGCGAGGCCCGGGACGGGGTGCCCACCGACTGGCACCTGGTGCACCTCGGCGCCCGCGCCAGCGGCGGCTTCGGGCTGGTCCTCACCGAGGCGGCCGCGGTCAGCCCGGAGGGGCGGATCAGCCCGCACGACGCCGGTCTGTGGGACGACGCCCAGCGGGACGCCTGGGCCAGGATCGTCGACTTCCTGCACGCCCAGGGCAGCGCCGCCGGGGTCCAGCTGGCGCACGCCGGCCGCAAGGCCTCGACCCACCGCCCCTTCGTCGGCGAGCCGACCGGCAGCGTCGCGCCCGAGGACGGCGGCTGGGAGACGATCGGCCCCAGCGCCGTCCCCTTCGAGGGTCTGGCCACGCCGCGGGCGATGACCCAGGAGGACATCGACCGGGTGGTCACCGCCTTCGCCGACAGCGCCCGGCGCGCCGACGAAGCCGGCTTCGACGTCGTCGAGGTGCACGGCGCCCACGGCTACCTGCTGCACGAGTTCCTCTCCCCGCTGAGCAACGAGCGCACCGACGGCTATGGCGGCGACCTCGCCGGCCGCGCCCGGATGCTGCTCGAGGTGGTCGACGCCGTCCGCGAGGTCTGGCCCGAGCACAAGCCGCTGCTGGTCCGCCTGTCCGGCACCGACTGGACCGACGGCGGGTGGGACGTCGAGCAGACCGCCACGCTCACCGGCTGGCTGGCCGAGCGCGGCGTCGACCTCGTCGACGTCTCCAGCGGCGGCAACGTGCTGGCCGACATCCCGGTCGGCCCCGGCTACCAGGTGCCGCTGGCCGCGCGGGTGCACGAGACCGGGGTGCCGACCGGCGCCGTCGGCCTGATCACCGACCCCGCTCAGGCCGAGCAGGTCCTCGCTGCCGGCTCGGCCGACGTCGTGCTCCTCGCCCGCGCCGGCCTGCGCGAGCCGGCCTGGCCGCAGCGCGCCGCGCACGAGCTGGGCGTCGGCTGGCGCGAGGCGCCCTACCCGCTGCAGCACACCCGCGGCGCCTGGCCGCGCGGCTGAGGCGCAGCCGACCCGAGCGGAGGCGAAGCCTGACCCGAGCGGCTCAGACCACGCCCATGGCGAGCATCGCGTCGGCCACCTGGGTGAAGCCGGCGATGTTCGCCCCGGCCACGTAGTCGCCCGGCTGGCCGTACTCGTCGGCGGTCTCCAGGCAGCGGCGGTGGATGCGCCGCATGATCCCCTCGAGACGGTCCTGGGTGTAGGCGAAGTCCCACGAGTCCCGGGAGGCGTTCTGCTGCATCTCCAGCGCGCTCGTGGCCACCCCGCCGGCGTTGGCGGCCTTGCCCGGGGCGTAGGCCACGCCACCCTGGCCGAGCACGTCGATCGCCTCCGGCGTGCACGGCATGTTGGCCCCCTCGGCGACGACACGGCAGCCGTTCGCGACGAGCGCCCGGGCGTCGTGCCCGTTCAGCTCGTTCTGCGTGGCGCACGGCAGCGCGATGTCGCAGGGCACCTCCCACACCGAGCCCTTCTCGACAAGGGTCGCCCGCGGACGCTCCTGGACGTAGGCGGAGATCCGCTGCCGCCGAGCCAGCTTGACCTCCTTGAGCAGGTCGAGGTCGATGCCGTCCTCGTCGAGGACGTAGCCGCTGGAGTCGGAGCAGGTGACCACCTGCGCCCCGAGCGCCTGCAGCTTCTCGATGGCGAAGATCGCCACGTTGCCCGAGCCGGAGACGGCCACCCGGGTCCCGTCGAGACCGCCGTCGGTGCTGCGCAGCATCTCGTCCACGAAGTACACCAGCCCGTAGCCGGTGGCCTCGGTGCGCACCTGCGACCCGCCCCAGGCCAGGCCCTTGCCGGTGAGCACCCCCGACTCGTAGCGGTTGGTGATCCGCTTGTACTGCCCGAAGAGGTAGCCCAGCTCGCGCCCGCCCACGCCGATGTCCCCGGCCGGGACGTCGGTGTGCTCGCCGAGATGGCGGTACAGCTCGGTCATGAAGGACTGGCAGAAGCGCATCACCTCGCCGTCCGAGCGGCCCTTCGGGTCGAAGTCGGACCCTCCCTTCCCGCCGCCGATCGGCAGCCCGGTGAGCGAGTTCTTGAAGATCTGCTCGAACCCGAGGAACTTCACCGTGCCCAGGTAGACCGAGGGGTGGAAGCGCAGCCCGCCCTTGTAGGGCCCGAGCGCCGAGCTGAACTCGACCCGGAAGCCGCGGTTGATCTGCACCTCGCCGCGGTCGTCGGTCCACGGCACCCGGAAGATGATCTGCCGCTCCGGCTCGCACAGCCGCGGGATGATCGCCGCGTCGACGTAGTGCGGGTGCTTGGCGACCACCGGCCCCAGCGAGTCGAGCACCTCCAGGGCCGCCTGGTGGAACTCGTCCTCGCCCGGGTTGCGACGCACCAGGTCGTCGTAGGTGTCCTGCAGCTTCTCGTCGAGCATGGCCATCCGGCGCTCCTCGTCTCTCGTGGTCGCGTGCGCTCGCGCACGCCTCGGGCGGCAGGCTCGAGGCTACGACCCGCCGCCCGCCGCTAGGGTCGGCGGCATGGCCGACGTCACCGTGCTGCACAACCCCCGCTGCGCCACCTCCCGGCACGCCCTCGAGGTCATCGAGGCCGAAGGGGTCGACGCGCAGGTCGTCCCCTACCTCAAGGAGCCGCTCGATCAGCCGGCGCTGCGTCGGCTGATCGACCAGCTCGAGGACGAGCCGACCGCGCTGGTCCGCCGGGACGCGTTCTTCCGCGACCAGGGCCTGACCGACGCGGACGTCGCCACGGTCGACCAGGTCGTCGCCGTGCTCGTGCAGCACCCTCGCCTCATGGAGCGGCCGGTGATCGTCCGCGACGGCCGGGCGATCATCGGACGGCCGAAGGGGAGGGTCGCCCCCTTCGTCACCGGCTGAGCGGGACCACGCCGGACGGCCGTGGTCGCGTCCCGACGCCGACCTGGCGCGATGCCTCGGGTCTGGCACGTGACGACAACCAGCCCTCAGGATTTTCACCCCTCGGAATCTGTCCACGATGTGGACGGTGCTGGCAGGGTGTCACTCGTCCCCTGATGCGCGAGGCCCGAGGAGCCCCCCTGACCACGACCCGACGCGCCGCCCGCCTGGGCGTCACCGCTGCCCTGACCGGCAGCCTGATCGTCGGCGCGCTCGCCACCCCCGGTACCGCCGACCCCGCCGACCCGGCCCCGGACCGGGGCGCCGCCGCGAAGGAGGCGGCCCAGGCGGAGCGGGCCGTGGCCGACGTGCGTCGCATCGATCCGCGGGTGCGCCACCAGGACCGGCGCGCCTGGTGGTCCCAGCGCGCGGCCCGTCAGGAGATCGTCGACGGGCTCGAGGCGGAGGGGCACACCGCCGTCGTCGCCCGGGTCGAGCGCGGCCGCTACGACTGGTCCGGCGGAGCCGGGGTGCGCGAGGCCGGGAAGCGCCCCTCGGCGCACGGTCACGAGACCTTCCGGGCGGCCAGCAACACCAAGCCGATGGTGGCCACCCTGGTCATGCAGCTCGTCGAGGACGGCACCTGGACCCTGGACACGACCGTCGGCGAGGTGCTGCCCGACCTCTTCCCGGCGAACCGGGCAGGACGTCACGATCCGTCAGCTGCTGCAGCACACCTCCGGGCTGAGCACCGGCACGCACATCGCCATCGCGCTGCGCGCCGGCGGCGCCAGCGACATGGAGTCCTTCTTCGAGGCGGCCGGCTCCGACTTCACCGAGCAGGAGCTCATCGACGCGGCGCTCTACCTGCCCTGGTTGGGTCAGCCCGGCACCCGCTACAGCTACTCCAACGCCGGCGACGTCACCCTCGGCATGATGCTCCAGGAGCAGACCGGGCAGAGCGTCGGGCGGCTGCTGGAGCGGCGCGTCTTCCGGCCGGCCGGGATGACCCGCACCGAGTACTCGACCGACGCACGGGTGCCCGGCGCCTTCCTCGTCGGCTCCACGGACACGACCGAGGGCAACTTCACCGAGCGCGGGCTGAGCCCGACGATGTTCGCCGCGTCCGGCGCGGTGACCTCCAGCACCCGTGACCTCAACCGCTTCAGCGAGGCGCTGGTCACCGGCCGCCTGCTCGACCCCGCGCTCGTCGAGCAGATGACCGACACCACCGGCTTCGGCTACGGCCTGGGCATCTACCGGATCCCGGACCCGTGCGCGCCCGAGGGCTCCGACGAGACCCTCGTCGGCCACGACGGTGCGTCCTTCGGCACGCTGAGCATGATGTTCACCTCCGAGGACGGCAGCCGGCAGATCAGCGTCGCGGTCACCCGGCGCAGCTTCTCCGTGCCGCAGACGCGCGAGCAGGCGCTGAAGATGCAGCAGGCGGCCGCCGAGCTCATGGCCACCGCCTGCTGAGAGTCGACGCTCCGCGCGTCGAGGCCGACGCGAGGGCGGGTGTGGTCGGGCCGGCTCAGCCGGCCTCGTCCAGCCGGCCGAGCTGGTCCGCGGTCAGCTCGGCGCGGGCCGCGTCCAGCGCGGAGGCGAGCTGCTCGCCGCGGCTGGCGCCGATGATCGGGCGCCAGCCGCGGGCGAGCATCCAGGCGAGCACCACCTGACCGGCGTCCAGCCCGGTCTCGGCCGCGACCACGTCGAGCACGGCGAGGCGCGCGGTGGTCGCCGGATGGTCGTAGGCCCGGGGGAAGGGGCGCTCCTGGCGTCGGGTGTAGGCGCCCAGCACGAGCGGGGAGTAGACCCACAGCTCGGTCCCAGGACGGGCGTCGAGGTAGCTGAGGGTGTCTGCGGTGACCCAGCCGTAGGGGTTGTCCTTGCCCTCCACCGGGGTGTCCGGCCGCGGCGAGACGTAGGAGGTCGTCAGCTGGATCGCATCGACCGCCGGCAGCCCGTCGGCGGCCGCGGCCTGCCGCGCCTGCTCGACCTGCCAGGCCGGGAAGTTCGACAGCCCGACCCGGCGGGTCAGCCCCTCGGCCGCGACCGCCCCGAAGGTGCGCCCGACCTCGTCGGCGGGAGTGGCGGGGTCCGGGATGTGCGCCCAGTAGAGGTCGAGATGGTCGGTGCCCAGCCGCTCCAGCGAGCGGCCCAGCTCGCGCCGGACCACCTCGGCGGACAGGCCCTCGGTGCCGGTGATCCCGTGCTCCGGGGTGAAGGGGGAGACCGGCTCGGCCCCCACCTTCGTCGCGATCTCGACGTCGTTCCTGGCCCCCCGGGCCCGTAGCCAGGAGCCGATCACCGGCTCGGACTGGCCGCCGTGGCCGGTGTCGCTGACCCAGAAGGAGTAGCAGTTCGCGGTGTCGATGGTCCGCCCGCCGGCCTCGACGAACTGGTCCAGCAGCGCGTGCGCCGCGGGCTCGTCGGTGCGGGTGCCGAAGTACATGGTGCCGAGGACGAGGTCGCTGATCGCCATCCCGGCACCCTACGGTCCAGCCGTCGGCCGATGCACGCCGCGAGTGTGGATGCGGCGGTGCGCCGCCCGGGCCGGGCGCCTACCCTCGGGAGACGTGAGCACCGCGCGCAGCACCATCGCCCGGCACCGGGTCGTGGTGCTCGTCGCGGCGCTGCTCGTGGCCGCGCTGCTCGTCCTCACCTTGACCACGTGGAGCGGCGGCGACGAGGCGTCGGCGGGGGATCAGGCTGCCTCCTCGGGTGCCGGGAGCGGCGGTGCTGCGGCCGGGGACGGTGGCGGCGACGGGACGGACGGCGCGGGATCAGGCGCGTCGGCCGGCGACGCGTCGGCAGCCGACCCGAGCGCCACCCAGCCGGAGGTGGTCGAGTCCGGCAACGGGCGGATCGCACCGGTGCAGACCTGGGGCGAGGACAGCGAGCGGGCGGGCCGGGAGATCCGGTGGAGCGTCGAGGCCGAGCAGGGTCTGGGTCTGGACCTCGACCAGTTCGCCACCGCCGTGCGGCGCACCCTGGTCGCCGAGAAGGGGTGGGAGGCGGCCACCGACGTCCACTTCGTGCGGGTGCCGGCGTGGCAGGTCGAGCAGGGCGCCCGGGTCGACGTGCGGGTGACGCTGGCCAGCCCGGAGACCACCGACGAGCTGTGCGCGCCGCTGCAGACCGGTGGGCGGGTCTCCTGCTGGCGCGACGGCCGGGCGGTGATCAACAGCTACCGCTGGGTGAAGGGGGCCGGCACCTTCCGCGGCCGGATCTGGGAGTACCGCACCTACCTGATCAACCACGAGGTCGGGCACGGCCTGGGCTTCAGCCACGAGGCGTGCGCCGGTGAGGGGTCGCGGGCGCCGGTGATGCTGCAGCAGACGCTGCGCCTGGACGGGTGCTGGGCCTGGGAGACCCCGGCCGACGACGGCAGCCGGTTGCGCTGACCGAGGCGCGCGTTGCTGGGTGCGCCTGACCGGGTGCGCGGTGCTGGCTGCGCTGACCGAGGTGCGCGGTGCTGGCTGCGCTGACCGAGGCGCAGGGTCACGCAGGGCCCTGACGCAACGCGTCGGCGCTTTTCACCCCTTCGGGGGGATCGGCGGGGGTCGGCTGCTTCCTAGGGTCGAAGGGGTCCGCCGACCACGGGCCTGAAGAGGTCCCTGATGCTCGCCCGTCGACGCCACCGACGTGCCCCCCTGCTGACGTACGTGGTGGACCCCTACTCGGCCGTCGCCCGTGACTGGGTGCCGGCCGTGCGCGAGCTGGCGCTGGTGGTCGGCGATCACCTGCCGATCGAGGTCGTCTGCACCGGGGACCGGTCGTCGCTGCGGGAGGACTCCGTCGCCGCGGGCGCCGGGGTGCACGCCCTGCTGGCCACCGAGCGGCTGCACCCGGTGACGGTCGTCGAGGACGTGCTGCGCGCTTTCGCCGACCACGGTGCGGACATCGCCGACCCGAGCACCATCGCCGAGCTGGCGGCCGCCCGACGGCTGGACCGGGACGCGGTCAAGCTCGTCGCCGCCTCGGACGACGCCCGGGCGATGGCCCGGGAGGACCGCGAGCTCGCGCGGGGCCTGGGCGACCCGTCCGGGGCCAGCCTGCTCTACGCCGCCGGGGACCACCTGCACCGCCTGCCCGGCCCGGGCAGCACCCCCCGCGAGCTCGTCTCCGCCTGGCGCACCCTCGCCCCCATATCCACAACCCCCTAGGCAGCTGCATTCGCTCACCCTGCAAGCGCAGCGGCTGGGACGAAGGTGAGCGGCTGTCGCCTGGTCAGGGTCGAGAGGTCGCCATCCGGGCCGGAGTCGGTCGAGAGCCGGGCCCGGCTGGGCGAGGTCTTGGGCTGGGCCGGGTTGGGGAGCGCGGACGGGCGGGAGCTGGGCAGGATCGCGGGCCGGACGAGGGCTGGGCAGGGTCGCGGGCCGGACGAGGGCTGGGCAGGACGGCGGGTCGGCTGCCTCGTGACGCTAGGCTCGCCGCATGCCGCGCCCGCACCTCGCCGCGATCCTCGAGGACGCCTGGCGCGCCCAGCTCATGGGCATGATGCGCCGCCGCGGGTGGGGCACCCGCGTCCTCGCCTTCACCGGCTACGGGGTGGCCGCCAGCACCGACCAGACCAGCGCCGACGAGACCCTGCCCGCCTCCCGGCGCGGCGGCTCGCTGCGCGTCCTCGGCCGGGTGCTCATGACCCGCCGCCCGTATGCCCCCGCGGCCGCCGACGCCAACGCCACCTGGGTCGAGCTGCGCAACGCCGACCACGAACGCCGCGGCTGGCGGGCCTTCTTCGGCACCCCGGCGATGGGCGAGCCGGTGACCGTCGTCCTCGGCGACCGGGAGATCCGCACCCGTGCCGACCGCACCGGGCTGCTCGACCTGACCATCGGCGACCACGGACTCGAGCCCGGCTGGCACCAGGTGCGGCTGCTCTCCCCGCGGGCCGCCGAGACCACCGCCACGGTCCGGGTGGTCGACCCCGCCGAGACCGTCGGCATCGTCAGCGACATCGACGACACGGTGATCACGACGACCATGCCGCGCCCGATGATCGCCGCGTGGAACACCTTCTTCCGCCACGAGGGCACCCGCCGCGCGGTGCCGGGGATGGCCACGATGTACCGCGAGCTGCTCGAGGCGCACCCTGGCGCCCCCATCGTCTACGTCTCCACCGGTGCGTGGAACGCCGTCCCGCAGCTCACCCGCTTCCTCAAGCGCGCCGGATACCCCGTCGGGCCGCTGCTCATGACGGACTGGGGCGCGACGAACACCGGCTGGTTCCGGTCCGGGCAGGACCACAAGCGGGCCTGCCTGCACCGGCTGGCGCGCGAGATGCCGCAGGTGCGCTGGATCCTCGTCGGTGACGACGGGCAGCACGACCCGACGCTCTACGGCGAGTTCGCCGAGCAGCGCCCGGACCGGGTGCGGGTCATCGCGATCCGGATGCTCTCGGCGGCCCAGCAGATGCTCTCCCACTTCACCCCGGTCGCGACGAACGACTTCGAGCAGCACGTCGGCGTCGAGCTGCCGGTCTGCCGCGCCGGGGACGGGTACGCGCTGCTCGACCAGATGCGCGAGGCCCTCGGCGAGGACCTGGGCGCCGCCGCGGCCGGGGAGTCGGCGGGGTCCGGGCGGGAGCCGACGGGAGCGGTTCGCGAGTCGACGGGCGCGGGAGCACGCGGTGCCTGAGCTGCCCGAGGTGCAGGCGCTCGTCGACTTCCTCGACGAGCGGATGGCCGGTCAGGCCGTCGGGTCCCTGGAGCTCGCGAGCTTCACCGTGCTCAAGACGGTCGACCCGCCGCCGCAGGCGCTCGCCGGCGCCCCGGTCGACGCGGTCCGCCGCCACGGCAAGTGGCTCGACATCGACTGCGACGGAACGCATCTCGTGCTGCACCTCGCGCGCGCGGGCTGGATCCGCTGGTCCGACTCCCTGCCGAGCACCCCGGTCCGCCCCGGAAAGGGACCGGTCGCGCTGCGCCTCCGGCTGGCCGACGGGGCCGGCTTCGACCTCACCGAGGCCGGCACGAAGAAGTCGGTCGCCGCCTACCTCGTCCGCGACGTCACCGAGGTGCCGCGCATCGCGACGCTCGGGCCCGACCCGCTGGCCGAGGACTTCACCCGGGAGGCGCTGGCCGGCATCCTCGCCGGCCGCCGGACCCAGGTGAAGGGGGTGCTGCGGGACCAGTCGATCATCGCCGGCATCGGCAACGCCTACTCGGACGAGATCCTGCACGTGGCGCGGCTGTCCCCCTTCGCCCTGGCCGGGGGGCTGGACGACGAGGCGGTCGACCGGTTGCACTCGGCGATCCGCTCGACCCTCGTCGACGCGGTGGCGGCCTCGGCCGGCAAGCCGGCGAAGGAGCTCAAGGACGCCAAGCGCTCCGGGATGCGGGTGCACGGTCGCACCGGCGAGGCGTGCACGGTGTGCGGTGACGTGGTGCGCGAGGTGAGCTTCGCCGACTCGTCGCTGCAGTACTGCGCCACCTGCCAGACCGACGGCAAGCCCCTGGCGGACCGGCGCACCAGCAGGTTCCTCAAGTAGGTCGGTCGGCGCGGTGCCGACCGTGGCCCTGCTGGTGACGCCGACCCTGCCCGCGACCTTGCAAGACCCTGCCCGCGCCCCCGCGGAAGACCCTGTTCTGCCCGTCATCCTGCCTGCGACCCTGCCCCCGCCTGTCACCCTGCGGGAGACCCTGCCGACGCCCCGCCGTGGCGCGGGTAGTCCGTGTAGCCGCCCGGCCCCGGGGTGTAGAGCCGGGCCTCGTCGAGAGGGTTCCACGGCAGGTCGTGGCGGAGCCGGTCGACGAGGTCGGGGTTGCGCAGGAAGCCACGACCGAAGGAGACCGCGTCCGCGTGACCGGCGGCGAGCACCCGCTTGGCGCTCGCCCGGGTCGTCGCCTCCCGGTTCTCCCCGACGTTGGCGACGAGGGTGCCCCGCCAGCGCGGCCGCAGGTCGGCCAGCGCGGGGTAGCGGTCGTCGTCGGTGAGGTGCAGGTAGGCCAGCCCGTGCCGGTCGAGCTCGCCGAGCAGCGCCCGGTAGAGAGGGGCCGGGTCGCGCTCGACCATCCCGAACTGCGGGTTGCCCGGGGAGAGCCGCACGCCGACCCGGTGGGCGCCGACGGCCTCGACCAGGGCCTCGACGAGCTCGACGGCCAGCCGCATCCGACCGACGGTCGAGCCGCCGTATCCGTCGCGCCGCAGGTTCGTCCCGTCGGCGAGGAACTGGTGGGTGAGGTAGCTGTTCGCGCCGTGCAGCTCGACCCCGTCGAAGCCGGCGTCGATCGCCCGTCGGGCCGCCGCCGCGTGGTCTCGGACCACCCGGTCGATGTCGCCGGTGCTCAGCTCGGCCGGGACGGGGGATGGCGCGGTCGTCCCGTCCGGCAGGTGCACGTGCTCGGGGTCGGCGACCGGCGAGGCGCCCGCGGGCAGGCTCCCGTCCGCGCGGGCGTCGGGGTGCCCCTTCCGCCCGCCGTGCATGAGCTGGGCGACGATCCGGCCGCCCGCGGCATGGACCGCGTTGGTGACCGAGCGCCAGCCGGCGGCGTGCCGCTCGGTCTGCAGGCCGGGCACCCGCCACTCGCTCTGGCCGTCGCTGCTGGGCCAGATCCCTTCGGTGACGATGAGTCCGGCGTCGGCCCGCTGGCGGTAGTACTCGGTCATCTCCGGGGTCGGGGTGCCGTCGGTCTCGGCGCGCAGCCGGGTCATCGGGGCCATGACGATCCGGCTGGGCAGACGGAGCGCGCCGGCGGTGACGGGGGTGAAGAGGGTCGTGTCGCTCATGGCGTGACCGTAGGATCTGACATGGATGTGAGGTTCAACCCGTGGGGTCCGACCCGTGGGGGCAACCCGTGGGGTCCGACCTCGTGAGGTTCAGCCCGTGAGGTCCGTCCTGAGGTGAGGGCCCGACGTGAGGTCCAGACGTGAGGCCCAGACCTTAGGCCGGCGAAGGGAGGTCAGCCCGGTGAAGATCGGTGAGCTGTCGCGACGCACCGGGGTGAGCGTGCGCTCGCTGCGCTACTACGAGGAGCAGGGGCTGCTCGTCGCGGACCGCACGCCCGGCGGGCACCGGACCTATCCGGAGACGGCGGTGGACCGGGTCGTCCGGATCCAGGAGCTCTACGCCGCCGGGCTGTCCTCACGGGTCGTCGGCGAGCTGCTGCCGTGCATGCGGGACCACGACGGCGGGCCCTCGACCGAGGCGACGCCCTGGCTCGTCGACGAGCTCACCCGCCAGCGAGGTCTGCTCGACCGGACGATCGGTGACCTCGAGCGGAGCCGGGAGGTCCTCGACGAGGTCATCGAGGCCGCCGCGGGTGACTGACCGCCGGGGGTGACTCACCGCCGCCGGTGACTGACCTCGCCGCGGACAACGTCACAGTCACCCCCCTTCGGCGCTGACCTCGCTGCGGGCACCGGCACCGCCATCCCCTTCGGCGCTGACCCGGCACGGGCCCCAGGGCAGTCGATCGCGAGCCCGTGGACCTTGATCTCTTGCTCCGCCCCGCGCGACCAGCCTGGCGAGAACCTCTCGTTCCCCCGAGAAGCCTTCTCGGGGGAACGAGCCTTTATCGGGTAACCCGATAAAGGGGAGGTGGGTGAGGTTCACCGGGGGGAGAGGGTGGCCTCGCCCACGTCGACGCCGACGTCCACGACGTTCTCGGCCTGCGGGTCGTCGCCGAGGGTGTTGGTCAGCGACCCGGTCTCCGTGCCGGCGGTCACCCGGTAGTCGGCCTCGCCGGGCAGGGTGACCGAGGCGTCGCCGACGTCGGTGCGCACCGTGGTGCGTCGGGGCGGCTCGGCCGCGTCGACGGTGGCGCTGCCGACACCGACCTGCACCGAGATCTCCTCGGAGGTCGCCTCCAGCACCTCCACCTCGCCGACCTCGAGGTCGACGTCGAGGTCTCCGCTGATCTCGCTGGCCCGTACGGAGCCGACGTCGCCGCGGAGCTCGATCTGCGTGCCGGCCGGCACGGCGATCTGCCAGTCGGTGTTGCACTTCCCGAAGGTAGGACCGTCGCAGCTGCCGCGCAGGGTGGTCGTGCCGTCGGTGCTGCTCGTGGAGACCTCGGGCCGCTGCAGCCCCCAGGTCTCGGTGACCTGGACCTCCGGCTCGGCGCCGACCTCGGCCTCGCGGACGACGACCTCGCCGACCGAGTTGTCGACGACCAGCCGGGTCATCTCGGCCGGCACCTCGAGGGGTCGGCTCTCGGAGCGTTCCAGCGCGGAGCCCAGCAGGCTGATCGACCCGCCGAGGGCGAGCACCAGCGTGATGATTCCGGCCACGGTGCGGATGAGTGCGGTCATGGGTCAGTCCTCCTGCTCGAGCCAGCGGAGCACGGCCAGCACCCGACGGTGGTCACCCTCGGTCGGGGGCAGGTCGAGCTTGGTGAAGATGGAGCTCACGTGCTTCTCCACGGCCCCGTCGGAGACGTAGAGGGTCTGGGCGATGGCGCCGTTGGTGCGTCCCTGGGCCATGAGGTCGAGCACCTCGCGCTCGCGGGGAGACAGGCTGGCCAGCGGGTCGGAGTGCCGCGCCCGGGTCAGCAGCTGGGTGACCACCTCGGGGTCGAGGACGGTCCCGCCGCCGTGCACCTCGCGCAGCGCGGCGAGGAAGTCGTTGGTGTCGGCGACCCGGTCCTTGAGCAGGTAGCCGACCCCCGTGCTGCGCGAGGCGACGAGCTCGGTGGCGTACTGCTCCTCGACGTACTGGCTGAGCACCATCACCGCGGTCTCCGGGTGCTGCTCGCGCACGACGAGCGCGGCCCGGATGCCCTCGGAGGTGAAGGTGGGCGGCATCCGCACGTCGACGACGACGAGGTCGGGCTCGTGCTCGGCCACCGACCGCAGGAAGGTCTCCGCGTCGGGGCAGGCGTCCGCCACCGTGAAGCCGGCGGACCCGAGGAGCCGGACCAGCCCGTCGCGCAGCAGCACGGAGTCCTCGGCGATGACCACGGTCGGGTCCTGGGTCTGGGTCTGGGGCGTGGAGGTGGTCATCACTGGCTCCGTCCGGGTCGCAGGTAACGGGTGGCGAGGGGGTCGTTCGGCTCGGGTCGGGAGCCGGCCAGCAACGGCTGGGTGGCTCCGGGCGTGGCCGGCCCGGGGGGTCCGAAGGGGGGAGCGCCGCCCGCTTCGCCGGACCGGGGTCCGGTGCCGGCCGGGGCCTCAGGCCGCGCTCCGGTCGGAGGCTGCGACCCGGTCGGAGGCTGCGACCCGGCCGGAGCCTGCGGTCCGCGGGGGCCGGGGCGTCGGGTCTCGTTCTCGCGCAGCGGGAGCCGGGCCGCGAGCGTGGTGGGTCCGCCCTCGGGGGAGGAGACCCGCAGGTCGCCGTCGATGGAGCCCACCCGCTGACGCAGCCCGGTGAGCCCGGTGCCGAGCATCGGGTCGGCGCCGCCGCGGCCGTCGTCGGTGACGGTCACCGCCAGCTGCTGGCCGCGCGGACCGCGGGTGACCCCGACGTCCACGGTGGCCCGGTCGGCCCCGGAGTGCTTGGCGACGTTGGTCAGCGCCTCGCTGACGACGAAGTAGGCGATCGCCTCGACCGTCGGGTCGACCCGGCCGACGTCGCGGACGTCGACGTCCACCGGCACCGGGGAGCGGGCGGCCAGCGCCGACAGCGCCGCGTCCAGGCCCCGGTCGGAGAGCACCGGCGGGACGATGCCGCGAGCCACGTGACGCATCTCGACGATCGCCTCCTTCGCCGAGGTGTGCGCCTCGTCGACGAGCTCGGCCGCGGTGTCCGGGTCGGTGCGGATCGCCTCCTTCGCCATGCCGAGGCTCATCGCGATCGCCACCAGGCGCTGCTGCGGCCCGTCGTGCAGGTCGCGCTCGATCCGGCGGCGCTCGGCCTCGACCGAGTCGACGGTCTCGGCGCGGCTCTCGGTGAGGGTGTCCACCCGGGCGGCGAGCTCGCGCACCTGCTGGGCCTCGCTGCGGCCCAGCAGCCACCGGGCGAGGGTGACGTCGACCATCGTGGTCACCGCGGCCAGCGCCGGGAGCGCGAGCAGCGTGATCAGCGCCAGCAGCCACAGGGTGATCAGGGCGGGTGCGCCGTCGACGGTGAACGCCCACAGCAGGGTGATCCCGTCGTCCGGGATGTTCCCGGCGTAGAGCGGCATGGCGAGGATGAGCAGGCAGTGCGCCAGGACCGCGAGCGCGACCGCGCCGGTGGCCGCGCCCCAGAAGGTGTGCAGCACGAGGTAGCCTACGGACTTCCAGCTGTGCGCGTCGAGGAAGAGCCGCTTCCACAGCGGCTGGCCCGCCTGGCTGGCCGGCGGGTGGATCGTCTGGCCGGTCAGCGCGGCGACCCGGTGGCGCTCGGCGTGCCCGAGGACGCCGCACAGCCACAGCGTCGGCACGAGCATGACGATGCCGATGCCGGCGGCCGGGATGGACGAGATCGAGGCGACGACCAGCGACCAGCCGACGACGGCGATCGCCGCGGTGAAGATGCTCGTGACCAGCAGCGTCAGGCTGCACCAGCCGAGCAGCCACCGGGTCACCAGCGAACGGCTGGGCCGCGCGTCGGCGTCCTGCCCGGCGGCTGGTCCGGTGCGCGGCTCAGCGGCGCCTGTCTGGGGAAGGACCTGTGTGCTCATGGCTCAACCGTAGGGAGCGGCGGTGCCGACCGGCAGCACGGCGAGCACCCGAGCCGAAGGGGGGATATCCCCACCCGCGGATGTGCCGGCCGACCCCGCCTCCGCCCCTACGACGCGGGCTACCACGCAGGAAGTGTCGTGATCGCAGCACTTCCTGCGTGGTAGCCCGGTGGGTAGGTGGGTGCTCGGGGTCGGCGGAGGCGTCGCGTCGGCGGATCTGGGGACTGCGGACCGGCGAGCGGCACCGTTAGCGTCGCGGAGCGACAACATCGGGGCGAAGGGGGAGCCGTCATGAGCAGGGTCGGCAGGGGTGGTCCCGGCGGAGGACGGACCATGGCGGCGGCCACGGCCGTGCTGCTGCTCGTCGGCTGCGCGGGCGAACCCGAGCAGGAGGCAGCATCGTCGGCGCAGGCGGCCTCGTCGCCGGCCTCGGCCTCGACCGGGCCGTCCGAGACGTCGCCGTCCACCTCGTCGAGCAGCAGGCGGACGACCACGACGACGGTCACCGCGACGCCGGGGGCGGAGGGCCCGACGGTGTCGGAACCTTCCTCCTCGACGTCGTCGGCGAGCACGTCGCTCTCGGCGCCCGACGACCCGGCGCCCGACGACCCGGCGGCAGCCGAGAGCGCGTCGACCGGGAGCGGGGACGTACCCACCCTCGGCCTTCCGGACATGGGCGGTGACATCTACGGGACGGACGGCTTCGGGGTGGCCCGTCCGTCGACGGTCTACTACGGCGGCACCTCCTCGGGCATGGTGCAGGAGATCACGTGGTCGACCTGGGGCGGCGAGACGGCGTCGGGGACCGGCACCGGCTTCTACACCGCGCCCGGCGACATCGGCGCAGAGTCCACGGCCGAGACCGCGGAGATCCTCGCCTACGACCTGACGACGTGCGACGGGCAGCCGGCCTACCGGCACGTCGTCTGGTGGTTCCCCGACCAGGGCCAGACGTACGAGAGCGTCATGGCCCAGCGCGGCGGCGACGACGGGTACGACCTCTGCGACGCGTGACCGCGGGTCGTGCGGCGGGTCGAGCGAGCGGGGTCGCGTCAGCGGGTGGAGCGAGCGGGGGGTCGCGTCGTCTGATCGCGTCAGCGCCGTCGTGTCGGCAGCGTGAGTCGGCGGGTGCCTGCTCAGGCGTAGCGCCGGGCGATCTGCACGGCCTGGCTGACGTAGCCGCCGCCGAAGAGCACCGCGTGCAGCATCACCGGGTGCAGCTGGTGCAGGCCGACCCGCTCGGGCCAGCCGTCGGCCAGCGGCGCGGCCTCGTCGTAGGCGCCGATGATCCGGGCGGTGTGCGGCCCCTGGAAGAGCAGCAGCATGGCCAGGTCGGTCTCGGCGTGCCCGCCGTGCGCCGCCGGGTCGATGAGCACCGCCCCGTCGCGGGTCCACAGCACGTTGCCGGACCACAGGTCGCCGTGGATCCGGGCCGGCGGGCGCCCGTCGTCGTGCTCGCCGGCGTGCAGGCGCTGTGCCACCGCCTCGAAGGGAGCGGTCTCGTCCGCCCACAGCCCGCGCTCGCGTCCCATCCGCAGGGTGTGCAGGATGCGCTGCTCGGCGTAGAAGGCGCCCCACGTCGGGGTCGGCTGCAGCGGCAGCGGCAGCGGCTCGTCGGCCGGGCCGAGGTAGCCGTGGCTGGGCCAGCGGTCCGGGGCGGAGCCGAAGGCGGCGGCTCCCGCGGCGTGGGTCCGGGCCAGCGCCCGACCGAGCTCGTCGGCCTGGACGTTGGTCGGCGGCGCCGGGGCGTAGCGGCGCAGGTCGAGGTGGTCGAGGTCGACGTCGAGCACCTCGGCGACCCGCGCGCCGCCGTCCGGCTCGGCCTCGGCGAGCCAGAGCAGCCCGGCGGCCTCCCACGAGGCGTAGCCGCGGGGCGCCGCGGAGGTGTCCTTGCGGAAGACGTCGTCGCTCACGGACCGCCACGATATCCGGCACGTCGGGTCCGTCTGCCGCCCGCACACGGGTACTCGGACTGCCCGCTCCATCACCCTGTCTTCGCTAGTATCAGACAGAGCCTAGATAGCGCCAGAAGGAGCCATCGACCCTCGCCCTTCACGTCGTGACCCCCTCGCTCGGTCGGCGGGAACTCTCCCGGAACTGCCCGGGCAAATTACGCACCCCTCCCGCAACTGCCCGGGCAATTCACGCACCCCTCCCGCAACTGCCCGGGCTAATCACGCACCCCTCCCGCAACTACCCGGGCAAACTACGCACTGGGCCCGCAACTGCCCGGGCAATTCACGCACTGGGCACGCAACTGCCCGGGCAAATCACGCACCCCTCCCGCAACTGCCCGGGCAAATTACGCGCTGGGCCCGCAACTGCCCGGGCAAACGTCGTCAGGGGGTCGTGTCTCCCGCCCGAGAGCTGTGCGTAGGAGGTCTCTCGTCTCGGCCCGCCACTCCTTCGACGCGCCGGTGGTGGCGTGGATCACCCCGGCACGGGAGCATGGGGGCATGACGGACGATCGCGCGCGGATGACGAACGACCCGGTCGACTGCTGGCTGACCGACATGGACGGCGTGCTCGTGCACGAGAACCATGCGCTGCCCGGCGCCTCGGACTTCATCACGGCGCTGCTGGAGAACGGCCAGCGCTTCCAGGTGCTGACGAACAACTCGATCTACACCCCGCGCGACCTGCGCGCCCGGTTGCTCGCTGGCGGCATCGACGTGCCGGAGCAGAACATCTGGACCTCGGCGCTGGCCACCGCGGAGTTCCTGCGCACCCAGCGCGACGGCGGCTCGGCCTACGTCATCGGCGAGGCCGGGCTGACCACCGCGCTGCACGACGTCGGCTACGTGCTCACCGACCGCGACCCGGACTACGTCGTCGTCGGGGAGACCCGCACCTACTCCTTCGAGGCGATCACCAAGGCGATCCGACTGGTCGAAGGGGGAGCCCGCCTCATCGCCACGAACCCCGACCCGACGGGCCCGTCGCAGGAGGGACCGCTGCCGGCGACCGGCGCGGTGGCCGCGCTCATCACCAAGGCGATCAACGTCGAGCCGTACTTCGTCGGCAAGCCGAACCCGTTGATGATGCGTAGCGCGCTGAACCGGATCGACGCGCACTCGGAGTACACGGTGATGATCGGCGACCGGATGGACACCGACATCGTCAGCGGTCTCGAGGCGGGGCTGCGCACGATCCTCGTGCTCACCGGCTCGACCCGCGAGGACCAGGTGGACCGCTACCCCTTCCGCCCGACCCGGGTGTGCGAGTCGATCGCCGAGGTGGTGCCGCTGGTCGCCGAGCTCTCCGCCGGCAGCCAGGCGGCCCCCGGCCTCGACTGACCGAGCCCGGTCCGCAACCTCCCGGGCTGACGCGCGCACCGGCTCGGGCATCTCCCGGGCAGTTGCGGGGTCACCCACGTGCGAGACCCCGCCCTGCGCGTCGCGGGGCGGGGTGCGACGCGCAGGACGGGGCCGTCAGGGGACCTGGCTCGGGGGGCCAGGGGCCTGGCCGGTGCGTGACCGGACCAGGGCCTGGCCCGGCGCGGAGACCGGGCCAGGGGCGGGAAGGCGCGAAGGCGCCGGATCAGGTCAGGCGTCCTTGAGGATCTCCTGCGCCGCACGCTCGGACAGCTGCGCCACCGGGGCCCAGATGAAGCTCCCCGGGATCTCCCGGAAGGCCGACGCGTCGACCACCCGCAGCCCGGTGGTGCCACGCACCCGGTGCTTGGGGTCGAGCACGGCCGCCGGGTCGTTGCTCGCGCCGATCGGGTTGGTGCACGAGCCGTGGTGGCCGAACTGCTCCTTGCGGATGTAGCTGTCCAGGTCGGCGTTCGGCCCGGGCGCGATCTCCTCGTAGCGGATCTTCGAGCGACGGTTGATCCGGCGAGCGGTCTCGATGTCCTCCTTCACCGCGCCGACGTCGTAAGCGCCACCGCGCCCGTCGTCGAAGGAGCGCTTGTTGATCGCCGGGGGTGGCGGTCGGGTCGGCGCTGCGCAGCCGCACGGTCCCGGTCCGGCTCTGGCTGTAGGCCTTGACCGTGATCCAGGTGAACTTGTTGCTCGGCTTGCCCAGCGAGACGTCCACCCAGTCGGGCCGGAAGTTGTAGAACTCGCCGAGCACACCCAGCAGCGCGATCTCCGCCCGGCGCGGCCCCTTGCTGTAGCGGCGCCGGATGAAGAAGGGGGCACCGTTGCTGCCGTCGACGGAGAACTTGTTGAGCTTCTCCCACTTCGCCACGCCGGGGTCGTCCTCGGCGCCGGTGAGGTCGTAGTCGTCCAGGGCGCTGAAGGCGGTGTCCGTCTCGATCACCGTGGTCGCCTCGTGCCGGTCCTGGAAGTTGGTGCCGACCGCCGGCAGGTCCACCTTCGGCTCGATGCCGACCGAGCGAAGGTGGCTGGCCGGCCCGATCCCGGAGAGCATGAGCAGCTGCGGGGAGTTGAAGCAGCCGCCGGCGAGGATGACCTCCTTGCGGGCGCGGATGGTGCGGCGCCGGCTGGCGCGCTGGCTCTCGGTGAGGCTGGGTGCGTCCGGGCTGGCCTGGTAGAGGTGGTGCCCGGCGAGGTAGGTGACCCCGACGGCGCGCTGCTGCCCGCCGGGGGTGCGCTCGAGCAGCACCTTCTCGGCGAGGGCGTCGGTGACCACCGTCAGGCCGGAGTTCGCCCTCGGCGGCGGAGAGCAGCCGCTCGCGGGGGCTGACCCGGGTGGCGCGGCGCGAGCTCTGCGGGGTGATGTAGAAGCCCTGCCCTCCGGTCCGGGTGTTGAGCCAGCCATTCGGGTCGGTGCCGACGCGGCGGCCGCCGCCCCACGGGATGGTCCAGTCGTCCTTGAGCGCGGCGATGGTCATGGCGTCGATCTTGAGGTCGGCCAGGGCGCGCGCCGGCAGGATCTGCTCGACCGGCTGCCAGTCCAGGACCGACTGTCAGTGCTCCCACATCCGGTCCGGGTGGAAGGTGCGGTCGCCGGTCGCGTCCTGCAGGCTGCGCCAGTCGTCCGGCGAGGCGTTGATCGTCACCATCGCGTGGTGGGTGGTGCAGCCGCCGATGGTCGCCGAGCGCGGGTAGAGCACACCGTCCTGCTCCGGGACGAACTGCTCGCCGTGCTTGCTGGCGTCGCTGTAGTGGCGGATGTAGTAGTCCCAGCGCACCTGCGGGTCGCTGACCGTGCGCGGCCACAGCGCCGGGATCTTGTAGTAGGTCTGGTTGCCGTGCGCCGGGCCGGCCTCGAGCACGGCCACGGTGAAGCCCGCTTCGGCGAGACGCGCGGCGACTGGCGAGCCGCCCGGGCCGGAGCCGACGACGACGTAGTCGACCTCGTCGGGCTCGTCCGCGTTGGCGGCCGAGGCGACGCCCGGGTGCAGCAGCGTCGCTGCCCCGGCGCCCGCCAGGCCGGAGAGCACATGGCGACGACTTGGAATGGTGTTCATGCTACCGAAGAGTAATTTACCGACAGGTAGCGAGCCAGTGACTTGGTGAACTCGACGTCGATCTCGTTCGGCCGAACTAGTTCGGGGTGCGCCGTTGGAAGCGGGTAGGGGTATGCGGCCGCTTCGTCAGGGGGTGGTGCCCACCTGCTCGATGGCGTCGGCGTCGCTGGGCGAGGAGACCCGCGCGCCTGCGCTGCCACGACCCTTGCTCCGGGGGGTGGCCCCGCCGCCGTCGCTGGCGCTCTTGCCGTCGCCGGCGATCGCGGTGGCGACGGCGTCGGTGACGTCGGAGTGGAAGACGCTGGGGATGATGAAGCTCGCGTTGAGCTCCTCGTCGGTGACCACGCCGGCGATGGCGTCGGCGGCCCGGATGAGCATCTCGATCGTCACGTCCTCGGCGTCGGCGTCGAGCAGCCCGCGGAAGACCCCGGGGAAGGCGAGCACGTTGTTGATCTGGTTGGGGTAGTCGGAGCGCCCGGAGGCGACGACCGCGGCGAAGGGGGCGGCCTCGCCGGGGTCGATCTCAGGGTCGGGGTTGGCGAGCGCGAAGACGATCGGGTTCTCGGCCATGTCGTCGCGGATCCAGTCGGCCTTGAGGATGCCGGGCGCGGAGACCCCGATGAAGACGTCCGCGCCGTCGAGCCCGGCCTGCAGGTCGCCGCGCACCTGGCGGGGGTTCGTCCAGGTGGCGAGCTCCGCCTTCGCCGGGGGCAGGCTGTCGTCGTCACGCGAGAGGCAGCCCTCGCGGTCGTACATGACGACGTCCTGCGCGCCGGCGGCCATGAGCAGGGTGACGATGGCGGTGCCGGCAGCACCCGCCCCGGAGACGACGATCCGGGCGGTGCTGAGGTCCTTGTCGACGACCCGGAGGGCGTTGCGCAGGGCGGCGAGCACGACGATGGCGGTGCCGTGCTGGTCGTCGTGGAAGACCGGGATGTCCAGGCTCTCGCGCAGCCGACGCTCGATCTCGAAGCACTGCGGGGCGGCGATGTCCTCGAGGTTGATCCCGCCGAAGCCGGGGGCGATGAGCTCGACGGCGCGGACGATCTCGTCGGGGTCCTGGCTGGCGAGGCAGATCGGCCAGGCGTCGATGTCGGCGAACCGCTTGAAGAGAGCAGCCTTGCCCTCCATGACCGGCATGGCGGCCTCGGGGCCGATGTTGCCGAGGCCGAGGACGGCGGACCCGTCGGTGACGACCGCGACGGTGTTGCCCTTGATGGTCAGGCGACGGGCGTCCTCGGGCTGCTCGGCGATGGCCGAGCTGACCCGCCCCACGCCGGGGGTGTAGGCCATGGAGAGGTCGTCGCGGGTGCGCAACGGGACCTTGGAGCGGACCTCGATCTTGCCGCCGAGGTGCAGCAGGAAGGTGCGGTCGGAGACCTTGTGCACCTTGACGCCCTCGACCTGCTCGACGGCGGCGACGAGCTCGTCGGAGTGTGCCGAGTCGAAGCCGGAGCAGGTGACGTCGACGACCAGCCGGTCGTGGCGGGAGTCGGCGACGTCGATGGCGGTGACGATGCCGCCCTGCTCGGCGATCTTCGTGGCTACCTGACCGACGACCGCGTGGTCGGGGCTGGTGTGCAGGCGGACGGTGATCGAGTACGACGACGGCGTGGCAGCGGGGGACATGTGACCAGGGTCTCACTGCTCGGCTCGTCGCGTGACCTCGGCTGGCCGGTCACCTGCGATGCGTGAGGCCTACCGCAGCTTGCGCGTGGAGATGGAGCGAAGGCGACCAGGCGTGTGGCGGAGACGACCAGGCGTGAAGGGCGGAGCACGACTCGACGTGAAGGGCGGAGCGTCGCGGCGCTGCCGCGATGGTCCTAGATGGTCGAGCCTCAGGTGCGGGTGGAGCTGACCGTGGTGCTCGCCGTCGGTCAGCGTCAAGGCGAGGGCGGCGCTGAGGTGAGCATGACGCTGGAGTGAGGGCGGCCCTGCGGTGAGCTCGTCGCTGGGGTGAGGGCGGCACCGAGGTCAGACGGTGCTGATCACGCGGTGTCACCGTCGGTCGCGGACGAGGGTGAGCCGTCGTCGAGGACCGTCACGGCTGATCTGTGCGTGGTAGCCGCGGTCGAGCAGGCGGTGGTGGTGCCCGCAGAGGGGGACCGCGTTGTCGAGGTCGGTGCGGCCGCCGGACCGCCACGCGGCGAGGTGATGGATCTCGGACCAGGCGAAGGGCACGTCGCAGCCGCCGATCGCGCAGGTGTCGTACCTGGTCGCCAGGGCGGCGCGCTGGGTCGAGGTGAAGAAGCGGGTCTGACGGCCGAGGTCGAGCGGCTGCCCGTCGGTGCCGAGGACGGCGGGGATGATCCCGGCCGCGCACGCCAGCTGTCGCAGCTGCCCGGCGGAGACAGGGTGACCGGTGTCGCTGGCTCCGACCCTGGGGCCGCCGGACCGCGTCCCGTTCGACCCTGGTGCCTGCAAGTTCGGCACGCTCGACTCCGCACCTGGTGAGCCTGACCCGGTCGCGCCTCGCTGCGGGGTGCTCGGGCCGCTCTGGCCGGTGCCGGCGGCGCCCTTCTGCAGGTCGTGCAGGCGGGTGGTGACGACGAGGGTGGCGGCGGTCTTCTCGTGCAGGTGGTCGGTCGGCAGATGGGTGAGCAGGGTGGCGAGGTCCTGGCCCTGGCGACGCATCCGAGCCAGGCGACGGTCCTTCCAGGTCATCGACGGGTCGTACCAGGAGGGCTCGGCGCCGTCGTTCGCCCCCGAAGAGGCACGCCCTGTGCTTCCGTCGACCCCTCTGCGCCCGTCGACCCCGGTGCTTCTGTCGCAGTCATTGCCGCTGTCTCGTGCCGGTGTGCGCCGGCGTGGGGAGGACATCGCGTCGAGGACCTTCTTCAGCACCAGCCCGGGGACGGTGGGCACGGTGAACTGCCCGAACATCGTGCCGTCGTCGTTGTCCTTGATCCAGAACGAGCACCGTTCCCACGCGGCGTCCTCCTCGCGGGTGACGACGGTGCTCTCGTGGGTGTCGGCCGCGGCGGTGTCGCCGGTGACTCGTTCCAGCACGCGCGCGGCCAGGCGTCGTAGATCCCGCGGCGCGCGCCCCCTGGCCAGGCGCACCAGCTCGACCTCGCACCGCGCTCGGACCTCGGCGCCGGTCCCGTCCGGCAGGTCACCCATGACCCCGGTGATGACGTCGACCTGCTCCGGCGAGAGATCGCCCGCCAGCTGTGCCCGTGCCACGAGTGACAGGCCGGCCCGCGGTGACGTCGCCGCCTCGGCAGGGTCCGTGTCGGACGGACCGCTCGGGCCGGTCGGCCCTCCAGCGCCCTCTCCACCGACACCCGATCCGTCAGACGCCGGTCCGTCCGGCGCCGATCCACCGGCCATGTCACCGCCCACCTCTGTCGTATCGCTCAGATCCGTCCCGAGGAGGCCCTCGCCGAGGGCCTCCACCCGTCGCGCCTGGCGGTGCGCCGTGCGCGGGTCAGTGCCGGTCACCCCAGCCACCCACGCTGCCGGGGTCCGCGCCCCACCTGCTTCGTCGGCGCGGGCGGCGCTGGCGATCGCGGCACCCTTGTCACGCAACGCCTGCGTCCGGTTGACCAGCCGCGTCAGCTCCCGCAGCACTGCTGCCAGGTCGTGCGAGGTGACCCCGCGAGCGCGTGCCAGCGCGTCGAGCTCGTGGTCGAGCAGGTCCAGCCCCGCGTGCAGCTGACCGCAGACCCCGCCGGCGCACCGGTCGACACCGGAGGTGGCTGCCTCCGGGGTCTGCACGAGCGTGTCGCCTGCCATGAACCGAACATACGTGCGACCACCGACAGCGTCAGCCCACCTTCTGGTGCTGTGGACCGTCGGTGTCTCGTCGCCACGCATGTGCACTGTCACGGCCCGCGCGGCGCCCAGGTTGAGACGATCAGTCGGTGATCCCGCTGGCCACCGCCCGGCTCCGGCTGCGCCCCTTCGACATGGGCGACGTCGACGCGATCCTGGCCATCCACCAGAGCCAGCAGCTGCGTCGGTTCATCCCGACCCAGGTGCTCGAGGACGAGTCCGAGGTCCCGGCGCGGGTCGCCCGCTTCGCCCGCTTCGACGACGACCCGACCCTCGGCATCGTCGCCCTCGAACGACTCGGAGACGGCTGCGTCGTCGGCCTCGTCATGGCCCAGCCGATCCCCGCGTCGGAAGGCGTCGCCCTGAACGACGTCGAGATCGGGTGGCGCGCGCACCCCGAGCACAGCGGGCAGGGATACATCACCGAGGGGGCGAGAGCGGTCCTTCACCACCTGCTCGGCTCCGGCCTGCCGCGGGTCGTCGCCGTGACAAGTCCCGACAACCACGCCTCCCAGGCCGTGTGCGAGCGCATCGGGATGCGCCCTGCCGGGACCACCACGGACTACTACGACACGTCGACCATCCTCTTCGTCGCCGAGGCAGAGCCCAGCGACACGTCAAGGCTGTGAGCCAGCCGCGCATCACGCCGATGCCTTCCTATCCGGTGCTATTGCTCCTGCACTAGACATGAGGAGAGTCTGGTACCGAACCCGCTGGCGCGGAGTCGTGCATCGCGCGGTCATCGCCTCCCTCAGGTCGTCGACCACACCCCGAGCTCGTTGCCTGCCGGGTCGTGGAAGTGGAAGCGGCGCCCGCCCGGGAACTCGTAGGGCCCGTCGGTCACCGTGCCGCCCGCCTGGCGAACCGCCTCCACCGACGCGTCGAGGTCGTCGGACCACAGCAGGACGAGCGGTCCGTCCGTCGAAGGCGGGCTCTGGGTGGTGATGCCGCCGGCCTCGCCGGGTGCCCCGAGCCGCTGGAAGCCGGCGTACGTCGGCCCCTAGTCGGTGAAGGTCCAGCCGAAGGCGCTCTCGTAGAAGGTCTTGGCCGCGTCGAGGTCGGTCGCGCCGAGCTCGACGTAGTCGATCGCGTGATGAGTGTGCTCTGTCATGCGCCGACCCTGGCACCGACCACCGACAGCGCCCCTCCGCGCCAGCGACAGCCCCTCCGAGAGTGGCGGCAGCCCGAACGCCTCACCGCGGCAGCCCCGCCGTCAGCCGCGGCAGCGCCTTCTCCACCGGACCGGGCAGCACCCCGCCGAAGGGGGTGACCACCACCGGGTCGCTCGCGGCCCTCTTCCCCTTCGCCCGCTGCCACGTGCCGAGCGCTCGCCCGGCGCGGATCACGGTCGGTCGGAAGACCCCGTTCTTGCCCGGCACGACGTGCTCGCGCTCCTGCGCGTCGGTCATCACCGCGGAGCGGTCGCCGTAGCCGAGGACGATCTCGTCGAAGCCCGGCAGCAGCAGCGGCGCGCTCGTCGCCCGCTTCCGCGAGCCGTACGCCTCCAGCACCAGCGGATCCACCCAGTGCCGGGCGCCGCCGACCTTGATGCTGGTCAGCTCGGCGGTCGCCGTCTCCAGCACCGGGGCGATGTCGCGGCGCAGCAGCTTGCTCCACCAGAGGAACTCCTTGTCGGTCACCGGCCCGTGGCTGCGCAGGTAGCGCGCGCACCACCGCGCGACCGCCTCCTCGCGTGCCAGCGGCGTCTGCGGCGGCAGCCACCGCTCGCTGAGCACGAACCGCTGCTCCACCGACCCGCCCTCGGTGACCCACGTCGGTCCGAGGCAGAGGATCTGGGAGAGCGCGAGGTGGAAGATGAGGTGGTACCCGCGACCGGAGTCCACCGGCAGCTCGGCCTCCTCCCACACGGCGAGCAGCCCGGCGCGGGTCAGCCCCTCGGCGGGGATCGTCGCCCCGGCCAGCGCCTCGGCACGACCCAGGTGCTCATCGGTGAGCCCCAGCTCGGCGCGTCGCCGCGCCGTGGCCTGCTGGGTCGCCGCGCCCATGAGGTCGAGCATCCAGCCGAGGTCCTCCGCGGCGACGACGAAGAGGGTCCCGCGCATCGGCCAGGAGCGCACGATCTCGCCGGCGTCGTAGGCGGCGTGCACCTCGGCCAGCGAGCGCCGGGAGGTGCGCAGCGCCACCGACGTCGTCGACCCCGGCCAGTCCTGCCCCTGCGTGCACGTCAGGTGACGCACCACGTCGACCGGTCTCGCACCGGCGTCCGCCTGACCGGACCCCGCCGCGCCTGCCGCCTCGAGGGAGACCAGCCGCTGGGAGAGCAGCCGCATCCGGGCGACGTCGTCGAGGCTCCAGCGGGTCATGCCCCGACGCTAGCCCTCACCACCGACAGCTCAGTCCGCCGACACCTCGGACCGGTCCCCCGACCACAGCGTGTGGAAGACCCCGTCCCGGTCGGTGCGCCGGTACGTGTGTGCGCCGAAGAAGTCCCGCTGCCCCTGGATCAGCGCCGTGGGCAGCTGCTCGGCGCGCAGCCCGTCGTAGTAGGCCAGGCTCGAGGAGAAGCCCGGCGCCGGGATGCCCGCCTGCGCCGCGGTCACCACCACCCGCCGCCACGCCTCCTGGGCCTCGCCGAGCGCCTGCCGGAAGTACGGCGCCAGCAGCAGCGCGGACAGGTCCGGGTCGTCGGCGTAGGCCTCGGTGATCCGCCCGAGGAACTGGGCGCGGATGATGCAGCCGGCCCGCCAGATCTTCGCGACGTCCCCCTTCGCGATGTCCCAGCCGTGCTCGGCCGCCCCGGCGGCGATCTCGTCGAAGCCCTGCGAGTAGGCGACGATCTTCGAGGCGAAGAGGGCCTGCCGCACGTCCTCGACGAAGGTCTCCGGGTCGTCGACGGTCCACTCCTGGGAGGGGCCGGGCAGCCCGCGGGCGGCCTCCCGCTGACCCAGCCGCGAGGACAGCGAGCGGGCGAAGACGGCCTCGGCGATCCCGGAGACCGGCACGCCCAGGTCCAGCGCGGTCTGCACGGTCCAGGCACCGGTCCCCTTCGCGCCGGCCGCGTCGAGGATGACGTCGACGAGCGGCTCGCCGGTGGCCTCGTCGGTCTGCCGCAGCACCTCGGCGGTGATCTCGATGAGGTAGGAGGCCAGCTCGCCGGAGTTCCACTCCTGGAAGACGTCGGCGATCTCCGCCGGGCTCTTGCCGGTGCCGCGGCGGATGAGGTCGTAGGCCTCGGCGATGAGCTGCATGTCGGCGTACTCGATGCCGTTGTGCACCATCTTCACGAAGTGGCCGGCGCCGTCGGTGCCGACGTGGGTCACGCAGGGCTCGTCCTCGGCGACGGCCGCGATCGAGGCGAGGATCGGGCCGAGCGTCTCGTAGGACTCGGCGGGGCCGCCGGGCATGAGCGAGGGCCCGTTGAGGGCGCCCTCCTCGCCGCCGGAGATGCCGCAGCCGACGAAGTGGATGCCGGTGTCGCGGATCGCGGCCTCGCGGCGGATGGTGTCGGTGAAGAGGGCGTTGCCGCCGTCGACGATGATGTCGCCCGGCTCGAAGACCTCGGTGAGCTCGTCGATGACGGCGTCGGTGGCCGCCCCGGCCTTGACCATGATGATCGCCGTGCGCGGTCGCTGCAGGCTGTCGGCAAGCTCCTGAACGGTGGTGGTCCGCACGAAGCCGGCCTCGGGGTGCTCGGCGATCAGCTCGTCGGTCTTGGCGGTGGTGCGGTTGTAGACGGCGACCGTGTTGCCCTCGCGGCTGGCGAGGTTGCGGGCGAGGTTGCTGCCCATGACGGCGAGTCCGACGACGCCGATGGTGGCGGTGGCCTGAGGCATGCGGGGTCCTTTCGCGGTGGCCTCTCCAGGCTAGGACCGTTCACGAGGGGCAGCCAGGCGAGCCGCGGTCCCATTGCCGGAACCTCCCGGACACCGCCGGGGAGTAGGTTCGCCGGCATGAGGCTCGACGACTTCCCCCGGCACCCGCTCACCTTCGGCCCCAGCCCGGTGCACCACCTGAAGCGGCTCACCGACCACCTCGGCGGGGCGCAGGTGTGGGCCAAGCGGGAGGACGTCAGCAGCGGGCTCGCCTTCGGCGGCAACAAGACCCGCAAGCTCGAGTACATCGTCCCGGACGTGCTGGCGAAGGGGGCCGACACCCTCGTCTCCATCGGCGGCTACCAGTCCAACCACACCCGCCAGGTCGCCGCCGTCGCCGCCCACCTCGGGCTGGGCTGCCGGCTGGTGCAGGAGAAGTGGGTGCCGTGGGACGACCCGACCAACGACCAGGTCGGCAACATCCTGCTCTCGCGGATGATGGGCGCCGACAGCCGGCTCGACCCGGCCGGCTTCGACATCGGGATCCGGGACTCGTGGAAGGACGCCATCCGCGAGGTCGAGGAGGCCGGCGGGGTGCCCTACCCGATCCCGGCCGGGGCGAGCGAGCACCGGCTCGGGGGACTGGGTTTCGCGCGATGGGCCTTCGAGGTGGCCGAGCAGGAGCAGCAGCTCGGCGTCACCTTCGACACCATCGTCGTGTGCACGGTGACCGGCTCGACGCACGCCGGGATGATCGCCGGCTTCGCGGCGCTGGAGGAGGTCACCGGGGTGCGGCGCCGGGTCATCGGCATCGACGCCTCGGCGACGATCGACAAGACCCGCGACCAGGTGGCCCGGATCGCCCGGCACACCGCCGAGCTCATCGAGCTCGGACGCGACGTGCGGGACGAGGAGATCGAGGTGCTCGAGGGGTGGGCCGGCGACCTCTACGGCATCCCGGTGGACTCGACGATGGCGGCGATGGCGGCCGGCGCGCAGCTGGAGGCGATGATCACCGACCCGGTCTACGAGGGGAAGTCGCTCGCCGGGCTGATGGACCTGGTGCGCTCGCGGGAGATCCCCGCGGACTCGACGGTCCTCTACGCGCACCTCGGCGGGCAGCCGGCGATCAACGCGTACCACGGGTTGTGGGACCCGGCCTGAGGCTGTCGGGCAGTCACCATGAGCGAGATCCTGCTGTTCCACCACGTGCAAGGCCTGACCAAGGGGTTGCGCGCGCTCGCCGACGCGCTCAGGGCGGACGGGCACACCGTGCACACTCCGGACGTCTTCGACGGGGAGACCTACGACTCGATCGAAGAGGGCTTCGCGGCGCTGGAGTCGCGTGGAGGCCCGGAGGCGATGATGGCGATGGCCGACGAGCTCGTGGCCACGCTGCCCGACGAGCTGGTCTACATCGGCATCTCCCTCGGGGTCATGCCGGCGCAGCGGCTCGCGCAGACCCGCCCCGGCGCCGAGGGCGCGGTCCTCATCGCGGCCTGCGTGCCCACCGAGGCGTTCGGCGGCGCGGAGCTCGGCAGCGAGGAGCCCGGGCCAGGTTGGCCCGCGGGCGTCCCGGTGCAGGTCCACGGCACCGAGCGAGATCCCTTCTTCGCCGGCGAAGGGGACATCGACGCGGCCCGTGACCTCGTCGCTGCCACGAGCGACGGTGAGCTCTTCATCTATCCCGGTGACGGGCACCTCTTCGTCGACTCCTCGCTGCCGGACCACGACGCGGCGGCTACCGCGCTCGTCGTCGAGCGGGTGCGGGGCCTGCTGGCGCGTCTCTGAGGCTGGCTCCTCGTCGCTGCCCAGTTGGAGGGTGGCGGGACGATCTCGCTGACCGGGTCCGGTGCAGGCATGTCAGCGTCGGCCGGTGGGGTCGCAGTAGTCGTCGGAGGCTTCGTAGGCGGCGATGTCGTCGGCCCACTGCTGCTCGGTGTAGTCGTGCTTGACGGGGTGCCAGTCGGGGATGAGGTGCCAGGGCCGGGGGTGTCGGCGCAGCTCCTTGATCCAGGAGTCGCGCAGAGGCTCCTCACCGTCAGCGAAGGGGACGTGCTCGTCGTAGTTGAAGGTGAAGTGGTAGGCGCCGTCGGCGTTGATGGTGCAGGTGAAGGAGAACCACGTGCCAGTGCCCCGTTGGTACATCGCGTCCTGCAGATCGAGATCCTCGCGCGTCAGCCCATCGACGAGCAGGCTCTCGTCGCCGTCAAGCCGCCGAGCCCACGCCATGGAGGATCCAACGCCGGCGACTGCCATAGCCGTCATGTCGATGCTCTGCCAGCCGGGGGTCGCAGCGTCGACGCACGCCTGAGCGATGGCGGACTGGAGCTGCGGGACCCGCTGCGGGTTGGCGTCGGGCGGCATGTCAGCGGCTGCCGGTGGGGTCGCGGTAGTCGTGGGAGGCTTCGTAGGCGGCGATGTCGTCGGCCCACTTCTGCACGGTGTCGCCCCGCGTGACGGAGCTCCACGTCGCCACCGCCGTGGCCCCGGTCGTCGTGTTCGTGCGTGTCGCCATGGCGGCCCCCTGTCGGTCGCGTGCTGCGTCCTCAGCAGGCTAGGCCAGGTCCGTGCTCCCTTCCACCGGAACGGAGCACGTCACCCACAGCGCTGACCAGCTCAGCGCACGAGGCAGGGCCGCTTCGGGTCGAACTCCCACCCCGGGACGAGGTACTGCATCGCTGCGGCGTCGTCGCGGGCGCCGAGCCCGTGCTCGAGGTAGAGCGCGTGCGCCTCGGCGAGCCGGTCGCGGTCGAGCGTCACCCCGAGCCCCGGTGCGCTGGGCACCTCGATCGCGCCGTCGCGGATCTGCAGCGGGTCGGTCGTCAGGCCCTGACCGTCCTGCCAGATCCAGTGCGTGTCCAGCGCGGTGATCTCGCCCGGCGCAGCCGCGCCGACGTGGGTGAACATCGCCAGCGAGACGTCGAAGTGGTTGTTGGAGTGCGAGCCCCAGGTGAGACCGAAGTCGTGGCACAGCTGGGCCACGCGCACCGAGCCGGCCATCGTCCAGAAGTGCGGGTCGGCCAGCGGGATGTCGACGGCGTGGCTGCTCACCGCGTGCGCCATCTGGCGCCAGTCGGTGGCGATCATGTTCGTCGCGGTCCGCAGCCCGGTCGCCCGCTTGAACTCGGCCATGACCTCCCGGCCGGAGTAGCCCCCTTCGGCCCCGCAGGGATCCTCGGCGTAGGCGAGCACGTCGCCGGCGTCGCGGAGCAGCCGGACCGCGTCGTCGAGCAGCCAGCCTCCGTTGGGGTCCAACGTGATCCGCGCGTCGGGGAAGCGCTCGTGCAGCGCGGTGACCGCGGCGACCTCCTGCTCGCCCGGCAGAACGCCACCCTTGAGCTTGAAGTCGGCGAAGCCGTACCGGGCCTGGGCGGCCTCGGCGAGACGGACGACCGCCTCGGGCGTCATCGCCTCCTCGCGGCGCACCCGTTCCCAGCCGTCGGCGCCGCCGTCCCCACCGCGCTCCCGCAGGTAGGGCAGGTCGGTCGCGTCCGGGTCGCCGACGTAGAAGAGGTAGCCGAGCATCGGCACGTGGCTGCGCTGCTGCCCGTCACCGAGCAGCTCGGTGACGGGCACGCCGAGCTGCTGCCCGGCGAGGTCGAGCAGCGCCGACTCGATCGCGGTCACCGCGTGCACGGTGGTGCGCAGGTCGAAGGTCTGCAGCCCGCGCCCCCCGGAGTCCCGGTCGGCGAAGGCGGCCGCCACCTCCCGCAGCAGGGAGCGGTAGCGGACCACCGGCTCGCCGACGAGGATCTGCGCGGCGTCCTCGATGGTCGTCTGGATGGCGGCGCCGCCGGGCACCTCACCGACACCTTCGCGGCCGTCGGAGTCGGTGACGATGGCGATGTTGCGGGTGAAGAAGGGGCCGTGCGCGCCGCTGAGGTTGAGCAGCATCGAGTCGTGCCCGGCGACCGGGACGACCTGCACGCTGACGATCGTCGGCGTCGCCAGCGACGCCGGGGCCGGGGCTGCGGCGGGCTGGGTCATCGCTCCAGCTCGCCGTCGACGCGGCGGGTCAGGCCCCACGGGTTGTCGTCGCGGATCGCCTCGGGCAGCAGGGCGCTCGGCAGGTCCTGGTAGGCGACCGGCCGCTGGAAGCGCTCGATGGCCAGCGACCCGACGGAGGTGCTGCGGCTGTCCGAGGTGGCCGGGTAGGGGCCGCCGTGGACCATCGCGTGCCCGACCTCGACCCCGGTCGGCCAGCCGCCGACGAGGATCCGCCCGACGCGGGACTCCAGGGCGGGCAGCAGCGCGCGGGCGGCGTCGAGGTCGGCCTCGGCGTCCTCGTCGAGGTGCAGGGTCGCGGTGAGCTGGCCCTCCATCCCGGCGAGGTGGCGCAGCAGGTCGTCGGTGGAGGAGTAGCGGACGACGACCCCCGCGGCGCCGAAGACCTCGTCGGTGACGACCGGGCTGTCGGTGCCGGCCGCGGCGGCCAGCTGCGGGGCCGGGGCGTCGTCGCCGTCGCCGGGGCTGCCGGTGGCGAGCACCTCGACGTCGGCGGCGGACTGCTGGCGGGCGGTGCCCTCGGCGTAGGCGTCGGCGATGCCGGAGGTGAGCATCCGGGTGCCGGTGGAGGCGGCGACCGCCTCGGCGGCGGCGCGGAGGAAGGCATCGCCCCCTTCGCCGGTGGGCAGGAAGAGCAGGCCCGGGTTGGTGCAGAACTGGCCGGAGCCGAGGGTGAGCGAGCCGACGTAGGCCTCGGCCAGCGCGGCGGGGTCGCTGGTGAGGGCGCCGGGGAGGATCACGACCGGGTTGATCGAGGACATCTCGGCGTAGACCGGGATCGGCACCTCGCGCTCCGCGGCGCTGCGGGCCAGGGCGAGCCCGGCCCCGCGGGAGCCGGTGAAGCCGACCGCGGTGATCCGCGGGTCCTGGACGAGGGACTGGCCGAGGTCGATCTCGCTGGTGCCGCTGTCGCCGGCGAGGAGGAAGGAGAAGACCCCGGCGGGCAGGCCGGCGTCGGCGACGGCGCGGCTGACGGCGCGGGCGACGAGGTAGCCGGTAACCGGGTGGGCCGGGTGGCCCTTGACGACGACCGGGCAGCCGGCGGCCAGCGCGGAGGCGGTGTCGCCGCCGGCGGTGGAGAAGGCGAGGGGGAAGTTGCTCGCGCCGAAGACGGCGACCGGGCCGAGCGGCACCTGCCGCTGGCGGATGTCGGCGCGGGGGAGCGGGGTGCGCTCGGGCATCGCCGGGTCGATGCGCACGCCGAGGTGGTCGCCCTGGCGGACGACCGCGGCGAACATCCGCAGCTGTCCGGTGGTGCGCCCGACCTCTCCGGCGATCCGCGCCTCGGGCAGGTGCGACTCGGCGACGGCCGCGGCGGCGATGGCGTCACGGTCGGCCTCGATGGCGTCGGCGACCGCGTCGAGGAAGGCGCCGCGCTCGGTGGGAGTGGTGGCGCGGTAGGTGGCGAAGGCCTCCTGCGCGGCGGTGGTCGCGGCGGCGACGTCGGGGGTGCCCCCGTCGTCACCGGCGATGATCGAGCGGGGCTGGGTGGTCTGGGCGTCCGTGGTCATGGGGTCCTCTCAGCGGTCGCGGGGGTGGGCGCGGTGCGGCGGTCGTCTCGAGGGTGCCGGTCAGGCCGAGATCTTGTCGATCAGGGCGCCGAGCTCGCCGACCTCGGTCTGGGTGAGGTCGGTCAGCGGCGGGCGGACCGGGCCGGCCGGGCGGCCGATCGAGGTGAGCCCGGCCTTGACGATGGAGACGGCGTAGCCGGCCTGCCGGTCGCGGATGTCCAGGTAGGGGATGACGAAGTCGTTGAGCAGGCGGTAGACCTCGGTGTGGTCCTGGCGGCGGACGGCGTCGTAGAAGTCGATGGCCCAGCCGGGGACGAAGTTGAAGAGGGCCGAGGAGTAGGTGCTGACGCCGAGGGAGAGCAGCGGCAGCGCGAAGGTCTCGGCGGTGGGCAGGCCGCCGACGTACATGAGGCGGTCGCCCACCTTCGCGTAGGTGCGGGTCATCCGCTCGACGTTGCCGACGCCGTCCTTGAGGCCGATGAGGGTGGGGTTGGCGTCGGCGAGGCGGGCGACGGTCTCGTCCTCGAGGACCGCGTTGGCGCGGGAGTAGACGACGACGCCGAGGCCGGTGGCCTGGCAGACGCGGCTGATGTGCTCCTGCAGGCCGGCCTGGCTGGCCTCGGTGAGGTAGGGCGGCATGAGCAGGATGCCGTCGGCGCCGGCCGCCTCGGCGGTCCGCGCCTGCTGGATCGCCTTGACCGTGGAACCGGTGGCCGGGGCGAGGACGGGCACGGTGCCGGCGACCTCGTCGACCGCGGTGCGCACGACCTCCTCGGTCTCGGCGAGGCTCAGGCTGAAGCCCTCACCGGTGCCGCCGGCGGCGAAGAGCCCGGCGACCGGGTGCTCGGCCAGCCAGGACAGGTGGGTCCGGTAGGTCGGCAGGTCGAGGCTCAGGTCGTCGGCGAAGGGGGTGACTGGGAAGGACAGCAGCCCGCTCTTGAGCTGGGCCGCCAGGTCGGTCGGGCTGTAGTCGGTCACGGCACGTCCTTGGGTGGGAGGCGGGTGTGTCGCTCACGCTAGGGAGGGTGTGCGATGCCTGTCCAAGCCCGGTTTTGGATAGGGTGATGCTTTGGAGGTATGGACACCGGCCCTCGTGGCGATCATGCGCTCGCCACCTACCCTCGACTCATGGCCAGGGTCAGATCTGTGGAGCGAGGTTCTCAGGACATCAAGGTTCACCCCAGCGAGGTGGACTGCTTCTACCAGACAGTCACGGACGGGTCCGGTCGTCGGCTCCTGCATCTGTCGACCTTCGGGTCTGATGGCCGGGAGAGCAGCCCGAAGAGCAGCCAGTCGTTGCAGATCGACGAGCAGATGGCTCGTGAGCTCATGCAGGTGCTGCGTTCGGTGTTCCCCGGGATCTGACCCGTGCCGTGTCAGGGCACGTCACGGTCGACGACGTGACGGGAGGCGATCTCCGTCGCCCACGACATCGGTGCTGCTCACGCGTACAGCCGCGACTCCACCTTCGTCAGGTAGTGGTCTCGCTCGTGGTGCCAGATCTGTTCCCATCGCGCTGCAGCGGTGAAGGCCTCTTCTCGGGCATTGCCGACATGGATCGTCCCGAGCGTGCAGATCAGCAGCGACTCGATGTCGTGGACCGTGTGCGTCGAGTCCGTGAGCAGCTTCTTGGGCAGAGCGCGCAGGTTCTGGAGGCCTCGCTCGTCGGTGCTCTTGAGAGTGCCGTGCCAGCCGAACCAGGAGAATCTAGTCCACTTTCCGCGGTGAGGGCTTCCGTTGAGACCCAGGTAGTGCTGGCTGAGCCGCTTCCCCAGAGTCATCCCGCCACCGACGGTCTTGCCCACGTAGTAGGGGCCGTGGTCGTTGTAGAGCACGTAGATGCCCCGCTGCTTCCAGAAGTTCGCGACCTGTAGGCGAGGGTTCCTCTGCCCGATCCTCCCGAGCAGCTCCTTGTGCGGCCTCGTCTCCTCACCGCGCCAGTCGACCTCGGCTGCGTCCCAGAACATCCCGTAGGAGCGGATGAAGCCGGACTTCGACCTCTGCTGCGTCTCCAGAGCGTCGGCCATGTCGGGGTTCCTCTCTCGATGGTGGTGGATCGCAGACTAGGTGGACGCGTTGGTTGAGAGGTGGCTTTCGGGTTGGAGACGTCGACTCCTCTCGTTCAGGACATCGCGCCCACAACCCGAAGCACCCTTCGCACCACAGGACTGACGGTTCCCCGACGCCACACCGCGTACAGCTCCACCGGGCGCTCGGGATCGGCGTCGACCCGGTCATCCCCACCGCCGTGGTCCAGACCGACGAGCTCGACACCCGCCACCCCGAGCGAACCGGCTGAAGCTGGCGCAAGCGCGATGCCGCGCCCGGCGGACACCAGCAGCATCGCCGTGAGCACTTGGTGCACGCGCTGATCGACGCGCGGCTGGCTCGCCCCGAAGAAGCGCACCAACAGCTCGTGGAAGTAGCGCGACTGCTGCGGGTGGTAGCCGATCACCCCTTCGCCCTCGAGATCCGACGGCACCAGCGGCCGCCCCAGCCCAGCCAGGCGGTGCCCGGTCGGGACGACCGCCATGAGCGGCTCGCGCAGCACCACCTGCGAGTCGAGCAGATCCGTGTCGAAGGGCGGCCGTGCCAGCCCGACGTCCAGCTCGCCCCGGCGGATCCCGTCCTCCTGGGCGCTGCTCACCCGCTCCGAGAGGATCACCTCCACGTCCGGCAGCTCCGTCGACAGCCGCCGCAGCAGCGGCCCCAGCACCGAGATCGCCGACACCGCGGTGAAGCCCAGCCGCACCACCCCGGCCGCCCCGGCATCCACCCGACGAGCGAGGTCACCGGCGCCCTCGACCAGCGAGAGCATGCGGTAGGCCTCGTCGAGGAAGGCGACTCCGGCCCCGGTGAGCGCCACCCCGCGGTTGTCCCGGTCCAGCAGGCGCGCGCCCACGGACCGCTCCAGCCGCTGGATCTGCCGGGACAGCGGCGGCTGCGTCATCGACAGCCGCTCCGCCGCCCGGCCGAAGTGCAGCTCCTCGGCCACCGCGACGAAGCACCGGACCTGATCGAGAGTCATCACGGGCCCAGGCTATTGACGCCGGCACCAGGTCCCGCGCACGAGCACCGCACAGATCCGCACCCGCCGTCCGCCGCGCTGAGGGAGACTCGCCTCGTGGGCCAGCAGCGAGGTGAGGGCGAGATGCAGATCGACGTGGCCGCGGGCGAGCGACTCACGCTCACGATGGACGACGACGGGCGGCGCTTCCTACGGGCCAACATCCTCGAGGCGATAGCCGAGCTGGGGGAGGGCGAGTACGCGACCCGCACCGGCTTCTCCATCGAGCAGGGGCGTGCGGTTGCGGACGCTCTGCGGCCCAGTCCATGACCGACGACCCGGGCGTGACCGACGCCGCCTACACCGACCTCTTCCGCCGTTACCTCGACGGAGCGAGTGACGCCCAGAGCTTCCGCCGCGACTTCTACGCGCTCATGCAGTGCGACGCCAGGATCGGTGACACGGTCCGCTACGCGATCCTGCAACGGGTCTTCTTCGCCGGCGAGGACCTCGTCCTCGACGCCGACCTGCTCGTCGGCGAAGGGCGGGACGACGACGAGATCGACGAGCCCACCTTCCGCCGGCGCATCGCGGCAGCCGCCCGTGACCTGGTCCGGCGCCCGGACGACTGGGAGAGCCAGCACCGCGCCTGACAAGGGCAGCCCCCGACCGGCTCCGGACCGCACCAACCGCGCCCGACCCGTCACTCAGCGCCACAAAGCTCCGAACCGCCATCGCGATACCCCAAGAGCACCACTCCATGCCGAAGAAGGCTTGGACGGGCATCACAGCAGGCCCCTACGGTCGGTGAGCACGACGGACCCCCGTGGACCAGCAGGAGCAACGATGCCCCGTTCGATCACCCGCACCGCCGCGCTCGCCGCGGTCACCGCCCTCACCCTCAGCGCGTGCGGCGGCGTCAAGACCACCCTCCCCGGCGGCGGCGACGGCCAGGAGTACCCGCGCGGCACGGTCGAGATGTACGTCGGCGCCTCGCCCGGCGGTTCCAGCGACCTCATCAGCCGCGCCGTCGGCAACGGGCTCTCCGAGTCGCTCGGCGGCACCTTCGCCGTCATCAACCGCGAGGGCGCCAACGGTGCCCTCGCCGCCGCCGAGACCGCGGTCGCCGACGCCGACGGCTCGACGATCTCCATCCAGAACGCCTCCCTCTTCGCTATCACCCCGCTGGCCGTCGCCGAGGACGAGGTCACCGACATCGACGACTTCGAGGTCGTCGGCGGCATCTCCCGCGACGACTACGTCATGGTCACCAACCCCGACAGCGGCTACACCTCGCTCGACGACATCAGCAGCGCCGGCTCCACCGTCACCTACGCCACGACCGGCATCGGCACCGGCGCCCAGCTCTCCTGCGGCCTGACCATGAAGAGCTCCGGCGCCCCCGCCGAGGCGGTCCCCTTCGACGGCGGCGCCCCGCCCTCACCGCGGTCCTCGGCGGCCAGGTCGACACCGCCTGCCTGCAGATCGGCGAGGCCATCGAGAACATCGAGTCCGGCGAGCTCACCCCGCTCTCGGTCTTCAGCCCCGAGCGCATCGAGTACCTGCCGGACGTGCCCACCGCCACCGAGCAGGGCCTGCCGGTCGAGGTCTACCAGTACCGCTTCATGACCGTCCCGAAGGGGACCCCGCAGGAGGTCCAGGACCGTCTCGCCGAAGGGATGGAGGAGACCTTCGCGACGAGCGAGTACCAGGAGTTCAACGAGCAGAACAGCCTCACCCCGATGGAGATCACCGGCGAGGAGGTCGTCGAGCAGCTCGAGCTCGACAACCAGCGCTACGCCGACCTCATCGAGAAGTACGACCTCGACATGGGCACCGAGTGACCGCCCCCGACGCGTCCGCCCCCGACCCCGCCACGACACGGAGCACAGACAGGACCAGGCCATGAGCACCGAGAAGCCCACCAGCGCCGGGAGCAGCGCCAGCCCTAGCTCCGGAACCACGGCCGGCGCCACCGCCGAGCCGGACGTCCTCGCCGAGATCGAGCGCGAGGTCGCCCAGGAGCTCGAGGACGAGCGCCCCCCGGCCGGCGGCCCCGGCTACCAGGTCGTCGGCGCGCTCGTCGCCCTCGGCATCGGCGTCCTCGGCGCCGCCCTTTCCTACGGCTACGGCCTCGGCGACCTGCGAGCGCCCGGCCCCGGCCTGTGGCCCTTCGCCGTCTCGGTCGTCATCGCCATCCTCTCCGCCGGCCTGCTCATCAGCGGCCGCGGCCTGCAGGACAGCGAGCGCTTCACCCGCTCCAGCATCCTGCCGCTCATCGGCCTGGTGACCTTCGCCCTGCTTGCCTGGCTCATGCCGCTCATCGGCTTCGAGATCCCCTCGGTCGCGCTGTGCATCGTCTGGCTGCGCTGGCTCGGCGGCGAGTCCTGGCGGATGAGCATCGTCGTCGCGGTCTGCACGGTCGCGGCCTTCTACCTCCTCTTCCTCTACGGCCTGCGCATCCCGCTGCCCCACCTCATCTGAGGACTCGACATGGACCTGACTGCCTTCATCGACGGCTTCGGCGTCGTCCTCCAGCCGGAGAACCTGCTCTACTGCCTCATCGGCGTCCTCATCGGGATGCTCATCGGCGTCCTGCCCGGCCTCGGCCCGGCCGCCACCATCGCCATCCTGCTGCCGATCGTCTACGGCGCCGACCCGGTCTCGGCGATCATCATGCTCGCCGGCATCTTCTACGGCGCGCAGTACGGCGGCACGATCACCTCGGTGCTGCTGCGCCTGCCCGGCGAGGCCAGCTCGGTGGTCACCGTCTTCGACGGCTTCGCCCTGGCCAAGCAGGGCAAGGCCGGCACCGCGCTCGGCATCGCCGCGATCGGCTCCTTCGTCGGCGCCACCGTCTCGATCATCGGCCTCTCCCTGCTGGCCCCGGTCATCGCCGGCTACGCCCTCGACTTCGGCCCGCCGGAGATGGCCGCGCTCGCCCTGCTCGGTGTGCTGCTCGTCGCCACCATCGGCTCCGGCCACCGGGTCAAGGCGCTCGTCGCCGCCGGCGTCGGTCTGCTGCTGGCGACCGTCGGCCGGGACAGCTTCAGCGGTGCCGAGCGGCTCACCTTCGGCAGCGTCAACCTCTCCGACGGCATCGACTTCGTCGTCGTGGCGATGGGCCTCTTCGGTGTCGGCGAGATCCTCTACAACCTCGAGGAGCGGCACGGCAAGGCGCACGCCCCGGCGAAGGTGGGCAACGTCTGGCCCTCCCGCAAGGACCTGCGCGACTCCTCCGGCGCCATCGCCCGCGGCTCCGGCATCGGCTTCTTCCTCGGCGTGCTGCCCGGCGGCGGCGCGGTGATGAGCTCGCTCGCCGCCTACGCCACCGAGAAGCGGATCAGCAAGCACCCCGAGCGCTTCGGCCGCGGCGCCGTGCAGGGTGTCGCCGCCCCGGAGACCGCGAACAACGCCGCCGCCACCTCCTCCTTCATCCCGCTGCTGACCCTGGGCATCCCGGCGAACGCGTCGATGGCGATCCTCTTCGGCGCGCTGCTCATCCTCGGGGTCACCCCCGGCCCGCAGCTCGTCGAGGAGGACCCGGACCTCTTCTGGGGCGTCATCAACTCGATGTACATCGGCAACCTCATCCTGCTGCTGCTGAGCATCCCGCTGGTCGGCCTCTTCGTGAAGATTCTGCGGGTGCGCCCGGCGATCCTCGCCCCGATCACCGTCCTCATCACGGTGCTGGGCGTTTACACGATCAACAACTCGACCTTCGACATCTACGTGATGATCGTCTTCGGTCTCATCGGCTACCTCATGAAGAAGGCCGGCTTCGAGCCCGGTCCGCTGGTCCTCGCCTTCGTCCTCGGCTCGATCGTCGAGGCCAACGTGCGCCGCTCGATGATCATCTTCGACGGCGACGCCAGCGGCTTCTTCTCCCGGCCGATCTCCGGGACGATCCTCGTGATCTTCCTCGTCGCCGCGCTGTGGCCGATGATCGCGAAGGTCGTCCGTCGCCGCCGCGCCGGCGAGAGCGACCCCGAGTCCACCCCCACCAAGGAGAACGAGCACGCATGACCATCCTCATCGGGTACGTCCCCACCGCCGAGGGCGAGGCCGCCCTGCAGCACGGCCTCACCGAGGCCGCCGCCCACGGCGACGACGTCGTCATCCTCAACTCCCCGCGCAAGGGCAGCACCATCGACGCCGAGATGCTCCCGGAGGGCGAGGTCGCCCGGCTGCAGCAGACCGCGCAGGACGCCGGGGTCACCGCGACCGTCGAGCAGGCCGAGCACGGCACCGAGATCGTCGACGTCTTCGACGACCTCATCGCCCGGACCGGTGCGTCGATGGTCGTCATCGGCCTGCGGCGGCGCAGCCCGGTGGGCAAGCTCGTCATGGGCAGCGACGCCCAGCGGCTGCTGCTGCAGCTCGACGTGCCGGTGCTGGCCGTCAAGCCCACCCGGTGACCACCGGCCCCGGCACGTCCCACCCGGTGACCGCCGCCGATCCGGTGACCGCCGGCGGGCGGGGCTCGCGGATCGCGGCCGTCGAGGTCACCCCGGTGGCCTTCGCCGACCCGCCGCTGCTCAACGTCGTCGGCGTCCACCCGCCGTGGGCGCTGCGGGCGATCCTGCAGATCCGCACCGACGACTGGCTGCTCGGGCTCGGCGAGACCTACGGCGACGAGGCCCAGCTGGCCCGGCTGCAGGCGGTGGCCGACCGGCTCGGCGGGCACGACCCCTTCGACCTGCACGACCTCCGGGCGCTGGTCGCCGACGTGCTGGCGCAGGAGCGCGGCGGCGCGGCGGCCGGGGCGAGCTTCGGCGGGATGCTCGACGTCGACTCCGCCCTGGAGACGGTGTACTCGCCCTTCGAGGTGGCCTGCCTGGACATCCAGGCACGCCGGGCCGGGGTGCCGGTCAGCGCGCTGCTCGGTGGCGCGGTCCGGGATGAGGTGCCCTTCTCCGGGTACCTCTTCTACCGCTGGGCCGGGCACCCCGGCGAGCCGGAGGACGGCTGGGGCGAGGCGCTCGGGCCCGACCAGCTCGTCGCCCAGGCCCGGCGGATTGTCGACGGCTGGGGCTTCGGGTCGCTCAAGCTCAAGGGTGGGGTGCTGCCGCCCGAGCAGGAGTGCGCGGCGGTCGAGGCGCTCGCCGACGCCTTCCCCGGGATGCCGCTGCGCCTGGACCCGAACGGTGCGTGGACCCCTACGACGTCGGTGCGGGTGGCCGAGCGGCTGGCCGGGGTCGTCGAGTACCTCGAGGACCCGACGCCGGGGATCGCCGGCATGGCCGAGGTGTCCGCGCAGGTCGACGTGCCGCTGGCGACGAACATGTGCGTCATCGCCATGGAGCACCTGCCGCCGGCGATCGCCGCCGACACGGTGCAGGTCGTGCTCTCCGACCACCACCTGTGGGGCGGGCTGCGGCGCTCGGCCCTGCTCGGCGGGATCACCCAGACCTGGGGGCTGGGGCTGTCGATGCACAGCAACTCCCACCTCGGGGTCTCGCTCGCCGCGATGGTGCACCTGGCCGCGGCGACGCCGAACCTCACCTACGCCTGCGACACCCACTACCCGTGGAAGACCCAGGACGTCATCCGGCCCGGGGTGCTCGACTTCGCCGGCGGCGAGGTGGCGGTGCCGACGACGCCCGGGCTCGGCGTCGAGCTCGACGGCGACCTGCTCGGCGAGCTGCACGAGCAGTACCTGCGCTGCGGGGTGCGGCGGCGCGAGGACACGGTCTACATGCGCTCGATCGACCCCACCTTCACCCCCAACACCTCCCGCTGGTGAACCCCGAGACCTCAACCCCCTAGGCAGCTGGATCCCCCTACCTTGCAAGCCAAGCGCCTGCGACGAAGGTGAGCGTCTGTCGCCACGGGGACGCACCGGCCCGCCGTGGGTGGTGCAGAGTCAGGGCGCGTCAGGTCTCGTTCGCAAGATCACGGACCCATCCGGGGACCGGCTCGTCGATCCTCTCGGCAGCCTTCACGTACACCTTGGCGGCTTCACGCTTCACCGCCCGCGAGACGATGAGGCGTCCGTCCGCAGACCGCCGCTCATGGCTGCGGTCGTGGTACCTGACCTCTGGCTGCTGATCCTGCGACGTGGTCATCGATCGTCCTCCAGGCTCGTGCTCCCAGTGTGGTCCACCGACGGCGGGGTGTCCACGTCGTCGGTGGCCTCGAGGACGACCGACAGCGCGTGCACGGCGAAGCGCGACGCCTCTTCGCCGTCGCCCTCGTCCACGAGCTGTCGCAGCGCGGCGACGCCGAGCACGGTTCGCGGGTCATCGGCCGAGACGATCTGTTCGGACGCCCAGCGCGCCTGCTCCCACCAGCGGCTCTCTCGCTCGCGCATCTCCGCGCTCCGGCGGGCGTGCATGGCACCTGCGTAGGCCAGGGACGCGGCGACCACTGCGGCTGCGCCACCGAATCCTGGCGACGACAACCATGCAAGAAGTCCGTCCACGCGATGCCTCCCTTCGTCCGCGTCGTGCGTTGACGATACGAACCACGCACGACTGGCGATCTATCGCAGTTGGTGGTGTGGGCGACGGAGGGCGGGAGTGGCGGGATGTGGATGGGCCCTCGTCCGCACCTGGGCAGGGGAGGCGTCGAAGGGGGCCGTACGCTCAGCCGTCGACGCGCCGCCGCGTGCTCCCCAGGTGCACCCGCATCGCCGCCCGCGCCGTCTCGGCGTCCCCGGCGAGCACCGCCTCCGCGATCGCCTCGTGCTCGCGCTGCAGCCGGGCGACGTGCGCCGCGTCGGTGACCGAGTGCTCCTCGCCGAGCCGGGTGCGCGGCAGCAGGATCATCATCGGCCCCAGCGACTCGACGAGCTCGAGGTAGAAGCGGTTCCCGGTCGCCGCGGCCACCGCCCGGTGGAAGGCGAAGTCGGCGGCCACCGCCCCTTCGTGCCCGGCCCGGCCGAGCTCGGCCAGCGCCTCCCCGATCGCTGCCACGTCCGCGTCGCTGCGCTGCCGCGCGGCCAGCGCCGCCGCCTCCGACTCCACCCCGAGGCGGAAGTCGATCATCGCGAGCACGTCGCCGTGCGAACGGATCTGGGCCGTCTCCCCGGCGAAGGGCGACGGCTCGGGCACCGCGAGCACGAAGGACCCACGACCCTGGTGCGTCTCCACGAGGCCCTCGGCGCGCAGCCGGGTCACCGCCTCGCGCACCACCGTGCGCGAGACGCCGAACTCGTCGATGAGCCGAGACTCGCTCGGCAGCTGCGAGCCGGGCGCCAGCGCGCCGCTGAGGATCTGCTCCTTGAGGCCGCTGACCACGCGGTGGGCGAGGGTCGTCATGACCCCAGTGTCACGCTCTCCTTCGTCAGCTGCCGCATCCGCTCGCTGAGGGTGAAGCCCAGACCCGGCCGGTCCGGCACCCACATCCGCCCGTCGTGGATGTCGATGCGCTCCTCGAAGAGCGGGTTCAGCCACTCGAAGTGCTCCACCCACGGCTCGATCGGGTAGGCCGCGGCCAGGTGCAGGTGGATCTCCATGGCGAAGTGCGGGGCGAGCGCGAGGCCGGCGTGCGAGGCCAGCGTCGTGAACCGCAGGAAGGGCGTGATCCCGCCGATCCGCGGCGCGTCCGGCTGCACGATCCCGCGGTAGCCGGCGTCGACGAGCGCCATGTGCTCCGGCACCGAGGTGAGCATCTCGCCGGTGGCGATCGGGGTGTCGAAGGTGCGCGAGAGATCGGCGTGCCCGAGGGCGTCCCAGGCGTCGAGCGGCTCCTCGATCCAGACGAGGTCGTAGCCCTCGAGCTCGCGGCACATCCGCCGCGCCCGCGCCCGGTCCCACTGCTGGTTGGCGTCGACCATGAAGGGGACGTCGCCGAGGTGCTCGCGGATCGCCTCGACCCGGCGCAGGTCCTCGCGCCAGTCCGGCTGCCCGACCTTGATCTTGATGCCGCCGATCCCGTTCGCCAGGGAGGCGTCCGCCTTCTCCTTGATCTCCTCGACGCTCGCCTGGAGGAAGCCGCCGGAGGTGTTGTAGACGGCGCACGAGTCGCGATAGCTGCCGAGCAGCTTGGCCAGCGGCAGGTCGGCGCGGCGGGCCTTGAGGTCCCAGAGGGCGACGTCGAGGGCGGCGACCGCCTGGGTGGCGACGCCGGAGCGGCCGACGGACGCGCCGGCCCACATGAGCGACTGGTAGATCCGGTCGATGTCGGCCGGGTCCTGCCCGATCGCGACCTCGGCGATCTCCTTGAGGTGCGCGTACTGCGCCGGGCCGCCGGCCCGCTTCGAGTAGCTGAAGCCCATGCCCTGGTGGCCCTGCTCGGTGCTCACCTCGACGAAGAGGAGGACGGTCTCGGTGAGCGGCTTCTGCCGGCCGGTGAGGACCTTGGCGTCGCTCACCGGGTTCTCCAGCGGGAGGACGACGTGGGAGAGAGTCAGGGAGCGGATCGCGTCTGCCATGAGGGTCCTTCGACGGTGGAGGTACGTGCTTATAGCATGAGTATGTAATTTGTATGATGAGTTTGTCCAGCGGGTGGTGTGCGACCTTCTGGGTGGACCGGCAGATCGAGACGAAGGGCGGTGACGGCGCGTGGTCGTCGGGTTCGTGACGATCCTGCTCGTCATCGCCGTCGGCGCCGGGCTCGCCCACCGCAGGGTGCTCGACGAGCGCGCTGTCCAGACGATGGGGGAGATCGCCTTCTTCGTCGCCACCCCGGCGCTCATGGTGGTCACCATCGCCGGGATCGACCTGGCCGCCGCGGGCAGCAACATCGTCGCCTCCGCGGTGGCGCTCGGCCTGGCGCTGACGACCTACGCACTGGTCGCCCGGCTGCGGTGGCGGCTGCCGACCGGTGAGGTGGTCATCGGGTCGCTGGCCGCCTCGTACGCCAACGTCGGCAACCTCGGCGTGGCCATCGCCGCCTACGTGGTCGGTGACGTGGCGGTGGTCGTGCCGACGCTGCTGCTGCAGATGATGATCGTGCAGCCGGCGGCGCTCATGGTGCTCGACCGAGCGCGCAGCGCGGGACTCGGGCTCGGGGCGGTGGTGCGTCGGCTGGTGACGAATCCGCTGACTGTGGCGGCCGTCGTCGGGGTCGTCCTGGCGACGACCGGCTGGACGCTGCCCGAGATCGTCGACGCGCCCCTGCAGCTGCTCGCCGGCGCGGCGATCCCGCTCATGCTCGTCTCCTACGGGGCGGCGCTGCGCCTGTCACCCCCGGTGGGGCGCACCGGCCACGTCCGCGAGGTCACGCTCGCCGCCGGGCTGAAGCTCATCGTCATGCCGGTGGTGGCCTGGGCGGTCGCGGTCTCGCTCGGCCTGAGCGGCCCGGCCCTGCTCGGTGTCGTGCTCACCGCCGCGCTGCCGTCGGCGCAGAACATCTTCCTGCACGCCACCCGCTACCGCACCGGCCGGGACGTCGCCCGCGAGACCATCCTCGTCACCACCCTCGCCGCCCTGCCGCTGGCGATGGTGCTGGCGTGGGTGCTGGGCTGAGGGAAGGGCGCGAGGCCAGGCGGCGCCGCGCAGCTGGCCTCCTGACTGGCGGCCGACGAGCCGCCGCTGCCACACTGCGCTGGTGCTGGGCATCACCGACCTCTCGAGCTACCTCGTCGGCCTCGTCGTCATCATCCTGCTGCCGGGGCCGAACTCGCTCTACGTGCTCTCGGTCGCGGCCCGCCGCGGGGTGCGTCAGGGCTTCCAGGGCGCGGCCGGGGTGTGGGTCGGCGACATCATCCTCATGACCCTCTCGGCCGCCGGGGTGGCCTCGCTGCTGCAGGCCAACGAGCTCGCCTTCGCCGTCGTGAAGTACCTCGGCGCCGGCTACCTCGGCTGGCTGGCCCTCGGGATGCTGCGCGGCGGCTGGTCGCTGTGGCGCAGCCGCCGCAGCGTCAGCGAGGAGATCGACGCGGCCGCCGCCGACCAGGGGCTGACGCCGGTCGCGGGGGAGCGGCCCTTCCGCCGGGCGCTGGTGATCAGCCTGCTCAACCCGAAGGCGATCCTCTTCTTCGTCGCCTTCTTCGTGCAGTTCGTCGACCCGGGCTACGCCCAGCCGTGGCTGTCCTTCCTCGCGCTCGGCACGCTGGCCACGGTGGCGAGCATGGCCTACCTCAGCGTGCTCATCTTCGGCGGCACCCGCCTGGCTGATCTCTTCCGCCGGCGTCGTGGCCTGTCCGCGGCCGGCTCGACCGGCGTCGGTGCCGTCTTCCTCGGCTTCGCCGTCAAGCTGTCCATCGCCAGCGCTTGACGCAGCAGGGGCAGTCGAGCGGGGCAGCCTCGCCCGCGTCCGGGCACCCCCGCAGGCACGACGATGAGCTGCGGTTGCACCACGGGTACGGGGGCCCAACCCGTTCAAGATGCGCCCTTGTGGGAACCGCTCTACTGTTCGATCACGAACCATCGAACGACGAGGAGTCGACATGCGTGAGAACACTGCAATGTCGGTGCGACGGACTGGAGTCGCCTTGGCAGCAACGGTTTCCGCCGTGGCGTTCGCATCACCCGCCTGGGCGGAGGGCTCCTGGAGATCCAGCCTCCGAGGCGTCATGGAAGGGTACGGATCCCGGACCTGGGTCGACAAGAACACCGACAGTTACAAGGGTCGTGTGGCCTTCTACGGATGCTCGGGCACCCAAACCAGCCGGCACGTCAAGGTGGCCGTGTATCGGAATCGTCAGTGGCCGGTACCTGACGTTAACGTCAAGCAGGGCAACACGTGCTCCAATACGACGCTGTACTACGGCGATGTCCAGCGTGGTGACTACCATTTCTCGATTAAGGATCTGTACGGCCGGTACAGCCTGAACGCTAACACCGTGATCGTGAGGTACTGACTCTGTGGCAATCGCGCCCGGCCCTCTCGTGTTCTCCGAGCTCACCTACTCGTACGGGAGGGTCCGGGCGCTGACCACCGCATCAGGCTCGGTGCCGACGGTGGGCCGGACCCTGCTGCTGGGAGAGAACGGTGCGGGCAAGTCGACACTGCTCAAGGTCCTCTCAGGAGCGACACGTCCGAGTAGCGGTCGCATCTCCATCGGGGGCCGCTCGCTGGACGAGCGGCGACGCCGCCAGCTGGTCGCCCTGATGCCTCAGCAGATCGTTCCGGTCCCTGGGCTGACCGTCCTGGAGCAGGTCACCTATGCCAGCTGGGTCGGCGGGTGCAGCAGTGCGGAGGCGGCGCGTCGAGCGAGCGAGGCTACCGGGCAGGTGGCGATGGACGAGCTGGCGGGGCGACCGGCCACCCAGCTCTCCGGGGGCCAGCTGCGCAGGCTCGGCGTCGCCGAGGCGCTGGCACGGCCGGGTCAGATGGTGCTGCTCGACGAACCGACCGCAGGGCTCGACCCCAAGCAGCGGGCCAGGTTCCGCACCCTGATCAGCGAGCTCACTGTCCCCTGCCTGCTGTCGACGCACCAGGTGGACGACGCCTCGGACATGTACGAGCACGTGATCGTCCTGCACCAGGGCACGGTCGCCTACCAGGGAGAGATGGTCGACTTCCTCCGGCGTGGTGCCGGACCACGGCCCGCGGAGAGCGCGTTCCTGAGCACGATCGGCGACTCCAGGTGACCCTCGCACGATCCGTCCGCTGGTCGCATCTGATCCTCATCCTGCCGCTCATCCTGGTCGCCACAGCGCTTGCCCTGGCGGACGGCGCGCAACCTAACCGATACTCGGTGTCGGCCACGGCCCAGGCATGGATCTCGGCTGTCCTCAGCGCTCCCCTTCTCAGCGCATGGGCGGCGTGGGAGAGCGGTCGGCTCCGAGCGTGGGTGCGGGGACACGCTGCCGGGGGCGAACGTCTCCGAGCGTTGGTCCCGACCGTGCTCCGCCCCCTCGGCGCCGCTGCACTGATCACTGCTGCGATGATCGCCGTTGCCAACCCTGACCTCGGTAGCGCTGGGGCGGTTGCGTGGAACGTGCTCGGCGCGATGACGCTGGTGACCGCGGTCGTCGCGGGAGCCGTCGCAGGCATCGTGCTCCCGCGGTACGCCGCGACCCCGGTGGCCCTCATCGGCTGGTACGCCTGGCTCGCCTTCCCTCTCGTGCTGATCGAGCCGTGGTGGCGGGCGTCGACCATCACCGGAGGCGGAGCGATGTGCTGCCTCCCGCAGGAGCAGCTGGCGACGCGGACTCTGGTGACGACGCTTCTCGTCGCGGGGATCCTGCTCGTGGGCAGCCTGGTCACCCTGGCACGGCACCGTCATCTCGCGGCGACGGCGCTCGCGGTTCTCGTGGTCGCCGGATCGACGGCCTTCGTCCTCGGCAGGGGCGGCAGCGAGACCGCGACGGAACCACGGCAGAGCGAGCTGGTCTGCCGGTCTGGTGAGGGCGTGGACGTGTGCGTGTGGCCGGAGAACGAGGACGACCTCTCCGCCATCGTGTCTTCGACAGCGTCAGTGACGACAGACCTCGGGGCCCTGGGCTCCCGGCTCCCCACGTCGTGGTCGGAGAACCCCGATGCCGCTGGTGTGACGTTCTCGTGGTCGCCGGACACGACACCTGAGGAGCAGCGCGGTGCCCTTGCGCTGTCCGTGGTTCAGCATCTCGGGTGCGACTCCGCGGGAGGCTCGGACGTGCGCTCGTTCGTGCTGCTGCAGAGCGGTCTCAGTCAGCAGGAGATCGACGAGAGGTTCGGTCCTGTATCGGAGCAGGCCGCGCGCGCATCGTCGCTCGGCGCTCCGGCTCAACGGGCATGGATCCAGCAGGCCGTAGCCGAGTGCGACGGATCTTCTGCATGACGTGGTACCTCGCCTCCCGTCGAGCAACGGCGCTGGGTCTCGTCTCGCTGGTCGTGGTGCTGCTGGCCTCAGCCGCCGGCGGGATCGTCGAGCTGCCGGCCGTTCTCGGCGGCGGGAGCAGCGTCCTGCCCTGGACCGCGCTGCTCCCCCTCGCCTCGGCCATCGTGCTCGGCTGGGCCTTCCGGTCGCGCCTGACGCACCACGCGCAGACGGCGGCACGGCCGATCTTCGTCTTCGACGCGATCCTGCTGGCGTCCGTCGGGCTCTGCTCTCTGGCAGCCCTATCTCTCTCGGGCAGCGCCTCCCTCATGACAGGGCGCAACCTGCTGCTGTGCCTCGGCCTCGTCGGCGCCGCATCAGTGACCAGCTCCGTCGCGCTGGGACCTCTGGCAGCCGCCGGCGTGACCATGCTCTCGTTGGTGTACGGACCGGGGAACCCCGCAGCGCGGTACGTGCGGATCGTGCAGGCCGAACCGTCAGCGGAGTGGCCGTGGCTGGTCGCCGCAACGGTCTTCCTCATCGGCCTGGTGCTCACTGCGCTCGGCCCGCGACGACGGGACCCGGACGCGCACCACTTCGGTTGACCTCGCCCGGGCTAGCTCTGGCCACCCATCGCGTCGACCCGGGCTAGCTCGCACCGGGCCGCGTTACGAACGCGTCCTACCCAGGTATCAGTCGAGGATCCGCCCTCCGACGGACGACCTGGGCACCGTGCTCCGGGAGAGTCGAGGACATGGATGTCGTTCGTACTCATCACCTGACCAAGCGCTACGGCAGGCGCACGGTCGTCGACGACCTCAACCTGCGGATCCCCGCCGGCTCGGTCTACGGGTTCCTCGGGCCCAACGGGTCGGGCAAGTCGACGACGATGAAGATGCTGCTCGCCCTGGTCCGCCCCACCGAGGGTGACGTCGAGATCTTCGGTCGCCAGATGACCCGGGACACCCGCCGCCAGCTGCTCGGGGGCATCGGGTCGCTCATCGAGGCCCCGCCGGGCTACGGGCACCTCACCGGTGCCGAGAACATGATGATCGTCCAGCGTTCCCTCCGCCTGGAGCGGGCCCAGGTCGAGCGCGCCGTCGCCACCGTGCGGATGACCGAGCAGATGGACAAGCGGGTGCGCGAGTACTCCCTCGGGATGAAGCAGCGCCTCGGGATCGCCATGGCGCTGGCCCGCGAGCCCCACCTGCTCGTCCTGGACGAGCCCACCAACGGTCTCGACCCTGCCGGCATCGAGGAGATCCGCGGGCTCCTGCGTTACCTCGCCGATCAGGGCATCACAGTGATGATCTCCAGCCACCTGCTCGAGGAGATCGACAAGGTCGCCGACCATCTGGGAATCCTCAGCGCGGGGCGGGTGATCTTCCAGGGCACCCGGGATCAGCTCTTCGCCGCGTCCGCACCCGATCTGCTCATCGACACCTCGCAGCCCGAGCGTGCCGGCGAGGTCCTGCGGGACAAGATCTCGGTGCAGCTGGACAGCACCGGCCATGCCGAAGGGGGAACCCTCCGTCTGCCGGGGGTGGACACCCCGACCACCGAGCGGATCGTCGAGGACCTGGTCTGCGCCGGGGCGGCCGTGCACGGGGTGCGTCGCGACGAGCAGTCCCTCGAGCACGTCTTCATGAAGCTCACCAGCGGGGGCCAGCTGTGACCGCCCTCGCCGTGCGTACCGAGTACGCGAAGATGCGCCACCTGCGCGTCGGCCTGCTCGCCGTCGTCATGGTTCTCGGGATCGCCGGGCTGAGCCTGGTGAGCACCGCCGCCAGCGGAGCCGACACTCGAGACCTGTGGGCCACCGCCCTGGCCGGCCTCGGGTTGTCCACCGCCATGGTCTCCCCCCTGCTCCTCGCCGTGATCGCCAGCCGCACCATGGAGATCGAGCACCAGAGCAACGGCTGGCTGATGAGCATGACCGCCGGTTCCAGCCGTGGTCGACTCTGCCGGGCGAAGCTGGTCAGCACCGGCCTGGTCGTCGCCGTCGCCACCACCGCTGCCTCGCTGCTGGTCCTCGCCGCCGGATCCCTGCTGGGCGCGGTCACTGCGACGCCGACCGGTCTCTGGGTGGGCTACACGCTCAGCGCGATCGTCGTGAACCTCGTCGTGCTCGCCCTGCACCTGATCGTGTCGGCACGCGTCGAGAACCAGCTGCTTCCGCTCGGCCTGGGCATCCTCGGGACCGTCATCGCGCTGTCGGCCGGCGCCTTCCCGGCATGGCTGGCCCACCTCACGCCGTGGGGCTACTACGCACTGATCGAGGCCGCCGAGTACCAGGGTGACCACGCCGTCACGCTGACACCCTCCTACCTCAGCGTGGCCGTGCTCGCCGCCCTCGGCGGCGCCCTCTTCTACTGGTTCACCCGTCGACTCGACCGCCAGGAGGTCTGAGCATGCCGACCCTTCGTCCCGAGCTCATCAAGCTCAAGCGCTCGCAGAGCTGGATCATCGTCGTCCTGCTGCCGGTGATCATGGCCGGCGCGGGCACCGTCAACACCGTCGTCTCGGGCGCCGCGCTCGACGACGGCTGGCACACGCTGTGGTTGCGCACCGTCGTCTTCTTCGGGCTCTTCCCGCTCGCCCTCGGCGTCGCGATCCTGGCGTCCTTGTCCTGGCGGGCGGATCACCGGGACGGCAACTGGAACGCCCTCATGGCCGGCACCGCCACCTCCGGCAGCATCGTGCGGGCCAAGACGGCGGTGATCGCCGGCCTGGCGGCGATCATGCAGCTCGTCATGCTCGCCACCGTCCTCGTGCTCGGCAAGGTCGTCTTCGGGCTGCCCGGGATGCTGCCGGCCGACCTGCTCGGGGTGAGCGTGCTCATCATGCTGGGGTGCATCCCGCTGGCGGCCCTGCAGTCCTGGCTCTCGATGCGCACCCGCTCCTTCGCGGCTCCGATCGCGGTCGCGCTCGTCGGGGCCGGCATCTCGGTGCTGCTGCTCAACGCGAAGGTGACCGGCGCGATCTTCGTCCTGCCGTACGCGCTGGCGGCGCGCAGCACCCAGCTGTCCACCGGCACCTTCGGTGACTCCGGCACGCTCACCCTGGGCGCGGTCGGCGCCGTGCTCGCGGCCACCGCCCTACTCACGGTCGTGGTCGTGGCTGTGGCGGGGCGGTCGCTGGACCGTCGGGACGTGGCTGCCTGACGTCGGGCGGTGGGGTCCGATGCGGTCGAGGTCCGACCCCGTCGCTGGGCTCAGTTGCCGTTCAGACCGTGCCGCGTCGTGTCCAGCGCCTGCTTGAAGTGGGACTCGGCGTCGTTGATCACCGCCTGGGGAGTGGCCCGGTCGAAGACGCGCAGCACCGAGTAGCGGAAGGTGCTCGGGTCGAGGCCTCGCAGCCCGACGTTGCCGCCGTGCCCGTCGGCGGCGTACGCCGACCAGCGCTGCCGGATCGTCTCGGCGCCGTCGGCCTTGCCGACGTACTGGCGTCCGTCGCGGGTGTCGGTGATGAGGTAGATGCCGGCGACGGACGACAGCGCGCTGCGCCAGTGCTCGTACCGGTGCTCGCGTAGCACCGCCTGCAGCGTCGCGTGGCTCAGCCGCAGCCGGTCGAACCCGGGGAAGGGCTCGCGCGCCGCGTCGGCGATCTCCAGCACCGGGTAGTCGGCGGCGGTGGCGCCGTGCACCCGCCAGGTGATCGGTGCCGGCCAGTGGATGACCAGCCGGTCCTGCAGGTCGGCCAGCGCGCCGGTCTCTCGGAGGTCGAAGTGGCGCAGCGTGTCGTCGCGGTGCACCTCGCCGTGGTTCTCCAGCACCCGCCACAGGCGGGCCCGGTAGGAGCCGTCGGTGACGAAGACGAGCCAGGTGCGCGGCGGGTCCGCCGGGAAGTGCCGCGAGGTCAGCGACTGGCGGCTGGTGTAGGCAAGGATCTCGGCGTCGGTCGAGTCCGCGTGGATCCCTGCCTCGCCGTCCTCGTGCATCGCCACGAAGCTGTGCCGGATCGCCAGCGCCTCACCAGGATCGATCGTCTCGCCCTGCAGGATGGTGCCGAGAGTCAGTGCCATGACCGGCAGTGTGCCTCGCCGGGTCAGCGTGGGACGTGCATGAGCGAGACGTGCACCGTCGCGGGGTCACCAGGGTCCACGAGGACGTACCGCCACCAGCTCGGGTTGTCCGGGTCCACCGCGTCGCACGAGCGTGACTCGGACGAGACCGGCAGGGCGCCCAGCACCGGCTCGTGCGTGGGGTTGAGGGTGACCGCCGGCAGCGAGCCGCCGAGGCCGCCCGAGCTGCAGAACTCCTCGACCTGGCTGCGGGCCAGCTGGAAGCTGACGGCGTAGGCCTCGTCGGCGTCCTCGACCTCGACGACGTCCAGTGACGCGGCCGTCGCCCCGGAGGGAAGGGCGAGACCCGCCCGGCCCAGAGCCTCGGCAGGGTCCGTCGCCACGTCAGAGCTCGAGGAGGCGCCGCTGCTGCGGTCGGTGCCCGGGGCATCGGTCGAGCAAGCCGCGAGCGCGAGGAGAGTGAGGGTGACGACGGCGAACGGGCGAAGGCTCATGAGACCTCTCCTGACGTGGTCTGCGGGGACGAGTTCCCGTACATCGTGTACTCCCGAGCCAGCCCGGCACGGTGCAGCTCGGCGAGCTGCGCGTCGGTGACCTCGATCCCGAGGATGTCGACACCCTTCCCTTTGTCCCAGTTGTACTGGTCCCGGTAGTTGACGGTCCTCTCCGTCTCGTACCGGTAGGGCCCACCAGGCGTCTCCGGCGGGTAGACGGTGATCTGTCCGGTCTGGTTGTAGCTCATCCCGCCGGTGGCGAAGAACCAGTTCTTGCTCTCATCCTCGCCCAGGTAGTGCCCCGCCCATGGGGTGTTCACCGGGTAGGTCACCGGCTCGGTGATCCCGTCGGCACGCGCCTGGTCGACGGCCTCCTGAGCCAGCTGGTCGGTCTGGGTGTCGACCTGCGCCTGGAAGCTCTCCACGTCCTCCAGCATCGCGTCGACATCCTGCTCCAACGGGTCTCCGGAGTTTCCCAGGAAGTGCTGCAGGTTCCGGGACGCATCCGGCCAGGCACCGGCCAGCGCCAGGGCGCCCGCCTCTGCCGCGTACTTGGTGGCGAAGTCCTTGGGGCTGGCCCACTCCGAGTCGTACTCACCGGCACCCTGGTCGGGAGGAGACCACTTCGGTGGTTCGGGTTGCTCGTCCAGATCGGTCCCGGGGACGGGCTCACCGAGTCCCTTGGGCGGCGGGCTGCCACCGTCGGTCCCGTCCGAGCCCTCGCCGCTGCTACCTCGTCGGTCGACGCTCGTACGCCCACGGTCCTGTCGGGCGCCCTCGGCCTCGCGAGCGTGGTCGTCAGGACCAGCGTCGGTCGGCGGAGGCAGGGCCGCAGCGACCGTCGCGGCGAGCGGGCTCGCGGCCGACGCCGCAGAAACCCCGTGCGGCGCCGCTGCTCCGGCGTGGGCGGCGCTGCCGTCGTCCTGCTGCTGTGCCTCCTCTTGCAGGCGTCGACCGAATGCACCCAGTGCGTCACCAGCGGCGACGATCTGACCGCGTGCGTGCTGCCAGTCGACCGACATGCGGTCGAGGTCGGGTCCTGCCCACGAACCAGCCAGCACCTCGATCATGCCCGTTCCGGAGCTCTCGACCTCGCGCATCCGGCCCGCCAGTGTCACCAGCTGGCTGCCGGTGCTCCTGAGCGCGGCCGTGTCTGCGCCATGCGTGACCGGAGCCATCTCCACTACCCCCATGGTTGTCAGTCTCGGGCAACACGTGCTCGTCGGGAGGCTAGCCGTGCCCTGGCGTGCGCGCGATGGGTAGCGCTCCCCACCACCAGCATGGTCGCCTCGGGAGGTGCGCCGGCGACGCGGCACGATGGAGGCATGAGCACCCAGCGGTGGCGAGCAGCACGCGAGCGCGTGCAGCCACGCCTGGACGAGCTCGCCGCGCGCCGGGACGCGCTGCGGCAGAGGGTGACCGACCGCGCGACGACCGCGGTGGAGGCATCCCCGGCGCCGGTGCGGACCGCCCTTCGCCTGGGGATCGCCACCGTTCGGGACGCGATGAAGGACCGGGTGCCCGGGCTGGCCGCCGAGGTCGCCCTCTTCACCCTCATCTCGCTGCCGGCGCTGGTGCTCGTCGTCCTCGGCTCGCTCGGCTACGTCGCCGAGGCGCTCGGAGAGGACGGCCAGGAGGAGCTGGAGCGGCTGGTCTTCACCGTGCCGAGCGCGGCGATGTCCGACTCCACCTACGCCGCCTACGAGTCGCTGGTCCGCCCGGTGCTGGAGTCGGGGCGGGTCGACGTCATCGGCATCGGGCTGCTGCTCGGCCTGTGGACCGGCTCGCGCGCGATGAACCGCATCCTCGAGACGATCACCATCGCCTACGATCTGCCGCCGCGCGCCAGCCGCGGCCGCACCCGGCTGCTGGCGCTGGGCCTGACCGTGGCCGGCCTGCTCGGTGCGGTGACGATCCTGCCGCTGCTCGTCCTGGGGCCGCGGCTGATCCGCGCGCTCGCCCCTGACGGCATCGCCGACGCCACCCTGCAGCTCCTCGACTGGGCGTACTGGCCAGCGATGGGCGCACTGGTCATCGCCGCTCTGGCCACGCTCTACCACGTCGGGGTGCCCTGGCAGACCCCGTGGCGTCGCGACCTGCCCGGGGCCGTGCTGGCGATGGCGCTCTGGCTGGCCGCGGCGGCCGGGCTGCGCGCGTACCTCTTCTTCGAGGGCAGCAGCATCGAGGGCGGCGAGCAGGTCTACCAGCAGCTCGGCACTCCGATCGCCGTCGTGCTGTGGCTGTGGGTCTCGGCGATCGCGGTGCTGCTCGGGGCCGAGCTCAACGCCGAGATCGAGAAGGAGTGGCCGACCCGCACGACCGACTCCTCGGTGGCAGGGTGAGGTCATGGCTCCTTCGCTGACCACCGTCCTGCAGCGCGCCGTCGACGACGGCACCGTCCCCGGAGCGGTCGCCCTGCTCTCCCGCGACGGGCAGCGCGAGCTCGTCGCCGTCGGGCGGATGGCGCTCGACGGGCCGCCGATGCGCGCGGACGCGGTCATGCAGGTCCAGTCGATGACGAAGGCGGTGACCGCCGTCGCCGCCCTCCGCCTCGTCGAGCAGGGGCGGCTCGACCTCGACGAGCCGGTCGCGCGGTGGCTGCCCGAGCTCGCCGAACCGCGGGTGCTGGCGCGCCACGACGGGCCGCTGGAGGAGACCGTGGCCGCCGCGCGGCCGATCACCGTGCGCCACCTGCTCACCTGCACCAGCGGCCTGGGCATCGTCGACCCGACCAGCCCGCTGGGCGCAGCCATGCAGGAGGCCGGGCTGGAGGCCGGGGCCGAGCCGCCGCCGGTCGGCGCCGACGAGTGGCTGGCCGCGCTCGCCGATCTGCCGCTGGTGGGGCAGCCGGGCGAGGTGTGGCGCTACCACCACTCCTTCGCCGTACTCGGGGTGCTGCTCTCCCGGGTCGTCGACCGCCCGCTGGGCGAGCACCTGCGCGCGGATGTCTTCGACCCGCTCGGCATGCCCGACACCGGCTTCTGGGTGCCGCAGGACGACCTCGAGCGGCTGCCCGCCGCCTACCGCCACGAGCCGGGCGGGCTGGTCGAGACGATGCCGCTGCACGGCGGCTTCTACGCCGGGCCGGCCCCCTTCGACGTCAGCCACGGGGAGCTCGTCTCGACGGCCTCGGACTACGCCACCTTCGCGCAGATGCTCGCCGGCGGCGGCATGGGTGGCGGGCGGCGCTATCTCTCCCGGGAGTCGGTGGCGATGATGACCAGCGACCAGGTCGATGCCGCGCTGAAGACGCCGGAGAGCTTCCCGTACGGGCCGGGCTTCTGGGATGGGATGGGCTGGGGCTTCGGCGTCGGGGTGCAGACGTCCGGGCCGCACGCGGGCCGGTTCGGCTGGTCCGGTGGGCAGGGCAGCGACGTGTGGGTCGATCCCCGCGGCACCCTCGCGGTGCTGCTCACCCAGGTCGAGATGGGACCGGAGGTCATGGGGCTCTTCATCGAGATCCAGGAGCTCGGCTGACCCGTCCGGGCGCCACTCCTAGGGTGAGCGCATGCGCGCTGTGGTGATCGACGAGGTCGGGGTCGAGCCGACGGTCCAGGACGTACCGGACCCGACGTGCCCGCCGGGCGGGGCCGTCCTCGATGTTGCGGCGACCGGCGTGTGCCGCTCGGACTGGCACGTGCTCGCCGGCCACGACCCGGTGACCCTGCCGCACGTGCCGGGGCACGAGTTGGTCGGCACGATCCGTGAGGTCGGCGAGGGCGTGACCCGGTGGCGCGTCGGCGACCGGGTGACCACCCCCTTCGTCTGCGGGTGCGGACGCTGCGCGCTCTGTGCGGCGGGGGAAAGCCAGGTGTGCCCGGATCAGCGGCAGCCCGGCTTCAGCGACTGGGGCTCGTACGCCGAGCAGGTCGCGCTGCATGCCGCCGACCACAACATCGTCGCCGTGCCGGAGACGATGCGCGACGAGACCGCAGCCGCGCTCGGCTGCCGCTTCGCCACATCCTACCGGGCGGTGGCCCAGCACGGCGGGGTGCGTGCGGATCAGTGGGTGGCGGTGCACGGCGCGGGCGGCGCGGGGCTGTCCGCGGTGCTCGTGGCGAAGGCGCTCGGCGCGCGTGCCGTCGTAGTCGACCTCGCACCGGCGGCTCTGGAACGCGCCACCGCGCTCGGAGTCGACGCCGCCATCGACGGACGCGGGCTGGACCCGGCCGCGATCGCTGCGGCGGTGCACGAGGTGACGGACGGTGGGGCGCACGTGTCCATCGACGCCTTCGGGTCGCCCGCCGCGGCTACGGCATCCGTGCTGTCGCTGCGCCGCCGCGGACGGCACGTCCAGGTCGGCCTGCTCTTCGGCGACGCGGCGCAGATCCCGCTGCCGATGGACCGGATCATCGCCTGGGAGCTGGCCGTCCACGGAAGCCACGGCCTCGCCGCCGCCGACTACCCGGTGATGCTGGATCTCGTGACGCGTGCCGGCATCGACCTCGACACCCTCGTCGGCCGGGTCGTCGGGCTGGACGAGGCTCCGGCCGCGCTGGCCTCGCTCGGTGAGACACCCGCCAGCGCTGGCGTCACCGTCATCCGTCCCTGAACTCTTGCGTCCGGGCTGCATCTCGAGGCTAGGCACATCCCCCTTCGGGTGCCTCCGTCGGTGCGTCACCTCATGAGCCAGAGGCCTGCGACTTGAGGGGGAGACGACTTTGGGACGGAAGTGGCTTGGGGAGCGGGCAAGCCTGACCGGCGCAGTGCCAGCCGTGCGCCCTGGTCCGCCACACGGGGCACCGACGTAGGCGCGCGGACGCGCTGCCCGGCGGCTCTGGCCGGCGTGACCGGCGACGTCTCGATGCGACACGCTACAGATGTATGCAGTGAAGACTAGACAGCCGGATAGGTTGCGATCTCATGGATCCGGTGACTAACCCCTACGCCCCTGGTGCGGGTCAGCGCCCGCCCGAGCTCGCCGGTCGCGACGACCAGCTGGACACCTTCGCGGTCGTGCTCAAGCGGGTCGCGGCCGGGCGCCCGGATCGTTCGCTCGTGCTCACCGGTCTGCGCGGGGTCGGCAAGACCGTGCTGCTCAACCAGCTCCGCTCGGCGGCGGTGCGGGCGAAGTGGGGGACCGGCAAGCTCGAGGCCAGGCCGGATCAGCGGCTGCGGCGCCCGCTGGCCGGCGCGCTGCACCAGGCGGTGCGCGAGCTCGGGCACACCCGGGACGAGGAGGTCGAGCACGTCCTCGGGGTGATCAAGTCCTTCGTGCAGCGCGACGCCGCGCCCGGTACCAAGCTGCGCGACCAGTGGAACCCCGGCATCGATGCACCTGCCGTCAAGGGCCGCGCCGACTCTGGTGACATCGAGATCGACCTCGTCGAGCTGCTCACCGACGTCGGTGGGCTGGCCGCCGACCTCGGCCGCGGGGTGGCGGTCTTCATCGACGAGATGCAGGACCTCGGGGCGGACGACGTCTCGGCGCTGTGCGCGGCCTGCCACGAGATCAGCCAGTCGGGGCTGCCGGTGATCGTCGTCGGGGCCGGGCTGCCGCACCTGCCCGCGGTGCTGTCGGCGAGCAAGTCGTACTCCGAGCGGCTCTTCCGCTACGTGCTCATCGACCGGCTGCCGCGGGAGATGGCCGAGCGGGCGCTGACTCTGCCCGCCTCGGACGAGGGCGCGGAGTACGAGCCGGCCGCGCTGGAGGCGCTCTACGCGGCGACCGGCGGCTACCCCTACTTCATCCAGGCCTACGGGAAGTCGGTGTGGGACAAGGCCCCTCGCTCACCGATCACCCCCGACGACGTCACCGTGGCGGCACCGGAGGCTGAAGCGGAGCTCGCCGTCGGCTTCTTTGGCTCTCGCTACGAGCGGGCGACGCCGGGGGAGCGTGAGTACCTGCGGGCGATGGCCGACGTGGCTGCCGACATCGCCGAGAAGGGGGAGGAACCGCTCGACGAGATCCAGTCCGTCGCCACCTCCGAGGTCGCCACCCACCTCGGCAAGAAGCCCCAGTCCCTCTCGCCCGCGCGCGACGCCCTGCTCAAGAAGGGCCTCATCTACTCCGGGGAGCGGGGGCGTATCGCCTTCACCGTCCCCCACTTCGGGCGGTACCTGCGCGAGCAGACGTGATACAGGTGGCGCGAGATCGACCTCAGCCCCAGTCCTTCGCCGCGGCGCGCAGCGATGACCGGTCGAACGTGGTGCCACAGTGCTCCGATAGAAGCTTGAGCAGCTCGCTCTCCTCGCGACTCACCCGACCTTCGACCGCAGCGGCGAGGAGGGCCCCGTCGTAGATGTGCTCACGCGCTCCCTTCGCCTCCGCGATCTTCGTCAGCACCAGATCTCGATCGACCTGGATCGTGTCCCGGACCGCTCCGAGCGCGTCGAGCTCGGGGGCATGCTCTCCGGCCATCTTGGTCAGCCAGTAGTTCGTTCCCGCAGTGAGCGGGATGCCCACCACAGGCACGGAGAACTTGATGAGGTTCCGCTGCAGGAGGTATCTCCCCACGACCGGCAAGCTCCTGACCGACTGCAGGACCGCGCCGCTGAAGACCTTCCTGACCAGCGGGCGTACGAAGGCTGGCGCGGCCTTGACAGCGACCCCGCTCGTTGCTTCGCCTGCCTTGATCGCGAACGTGATCCGGATGAACTTCCACAGGTCCTCGGGATCCTCCAGATCTAGTGGGATCCCGTAGAGCGCCGCGATGTCGTACGCCAACCGCAGCTGAAGCTGCGAGGTGAAGGTCAGATCTACCGCGAAGCTCGTCGCGCCGGCAGGCACTGTCAGAGCCGAGGCTCCACCTCCTGAACCGATTCGGCTTGCTGCCCAGGGCTTCTCGCTCGTCGGTGGCATCGGCGAGTGGCAGGACCAGTGGCGGATGACCTACGTCCGCGGCCCCGAGGGGATCATCGTCGCGCTCGCGGAGCGGCTCACCTGATCGTCGGTGCCTGACCGCCAGCATCTGCCCGGGTGAGTTGGCGCCGATGGCCGCCGAGACGTCCTCGGCGGAGGCGGTGTCGAGCCCGAGGTCCCGGAAGACCGCCGCGTTGTTCACCCACCCGGTCAGCGGCGCCAGGTCCTCCGCGAGCTCCGCGGCCTGCACCGCAGCAGCAGGATCCGCAGCATCGGCACGAAGGTGGTGGACCCGCGAGTGGTCGTGGTCGCTTGGGCTCGGGTCGAGGACGACGACGTGTCCGTCGTGGGCGAGATGCGCGGCGACCTCCCGCCCCACCCCGCCGGAGCCGCCGGTGACGACCACGGAGCGCTCCTGGCCGGTAGAAAGGTCTGTCGCTGAGGTCACCCGCCCAGGCTAGGAGCTGCCACCGCCCGACGGTGTCGGTGAGCGGGGCAGGATGGACCCATGCCCGCCCCCTTCACCGGCATCCCGCACGCCGCCACCGACTTCTACGCCGGGCTCGAGCTCGACAACACCAAGGCGTACTGGGACGCCCACCGCGAGGCCTACCAGCGCGACGTCCGCGAGCCGATGACGGCGCTGCTCGCCGAGCTCGACGACTACGGCGAGGCCAAGCTCTTCCGCCCCAACCGGGACGTGCGCTTCTCGGCGGACAAGAGCCCGTACAAGACCCACCAGGGCGGCTACATCCCGGCCGCCGACGCCACCGGTTGGTACGTCGAGGTGTCGGCCGACGGCTTCAAGATCGGGGGCGGCTGCTACCGGCTCGACCCGCCGCGGCTCACGGCGCTGCGCGCCGCCATCGACGCCCCGAGCACCGGCCAGGAGCTGCAGCGGGTCACCGACCGGCTCCGCGAGCAGGGCTGGTCCATCGACGGCGACCAGGTCAAGACGACCCCGCGGGGCTGGAGCGTCGACCACCCCCGCATCGAGCTGCTGCGGCACAAGACGCTCAGCGCCTCGGTCTGGATCGACGACGGCGACATCGTCACCACCGAGCGCCTCGTCGGTGAGGTGCGCGAGCGCTTCGAGCAGGTCCGGCCGCTCGTGGAGATCATCGCCGCCACCGCCCGCTGAGAGGGCAGTGCTCCCCATGGTGGGCCGGCGATCCCCGGCATAGCGTCACGGCCATGACGAGTGACAGCACCGCCAGGTGCCGGACCATCCGCCCACCGCGACCCAGCGCCGCCGGGATGCCGACGGCCACGCGGCGGGCGGCCGCGCTGTCCACGCTCGCCCTGTCGGCCCCCGTGCTGCTGGCCGCGTGCGGCACGAGCGGCCCTGCCGAGCCGGCCGGCACGATCACCGTGACGGCCACGGACTGGAGCGGCTGGCGGACCCCATCTCCCTCGCCCCCGACCTCGGGCACCGCGAGCAGCGCCAGCACCCCCGACGGCCCGACCGAGGTCGAGCTGCCGGCGAGCGAGGGCGCTTCGGTCGACGTGGAGACCCTCACCGGGGAGCTCACCATCACCGTCACCGACGTCGACGACGACGAGGTCGAGCTGGAGACCAGCCAGGGCATGTCGCTGAAGGGAGAGGGCGGGATCAGCCTCACCGACGTGCCGGACGAGTTCACCCTCGCGGCCGGGGAGACCCTCGCTCTCTCCACCCCGACGATGGACGCGGGCACCACCGTCGAGCTCACCTGGGAGCAGCCCGGCGCCACCTCCTAGCGGCGCACCCGCGACAGGAACGCCCGGGTCCGCTCCTGCTGCGGGTCGCCGATGACCTGCTCGGCCGTCCCCGACTCGTGCACCGTCCCGGCGTGCAGGAAGCACACGTGGTCGGCGACGTCTCGGGCGAAGTCGATCTCGTGGGTGTTGAGCAGCATGGTCATCCCCTCGCTGCGCAGCCGCCCCAGCAGCTCGAGCACCTCGCCGACGAGCTCGGGGTCCAGCGCCGAGGTCACCTCGTCCAGCAGCAGCAGCCGCGGCCGGTTGACCAGCGCCCGGGCGATCGCCACCCGTTGCTGCTGGCCACCGGAGAGGTCGTCCGGACGGGCGTGCGCCTTCTCTGCCAGGCCCACGTCGGCCAGCGCCGCGTGCGCCCGCTCTTCTGCCTCCCCCTTCGCCACCTTGTGCACCTTGCGCGGCGCCAGGGTGACGTTCTCCAGCACCGACAGGTGCGGGAAGAGGTTGTAGCTCTGGAAGACCAGCCCCATCGTCGAGCGCACCTCGTCGGCGTCCACCCGCGGGTCGGTGATCTCCTGCCCGTCGACCTCGATCACCCCGTCGTCGACGACCTCGAGCAGGTTGGCGCAGCGCAGCAGCGTCGACTTGCCCGACCCCGAGGCGCCGATGAGCACGACGCACTGCCCGGCCTCCACCGACAGCGACACGTCCCGCAGCACGACGTGGTCGCCGAAGGACTTGCGCACCCCGCGCATCTCCAGCAGCGCCATCAGAGCATCCCGCCCGCACCGTGGAAGCCCTGTCGCCGGGCGAAGGCATCGGTCAACCTGGCCATCGGCACGGTGAGGCAGATGAAGAGCACCCCGGCGACAACGTACGGCGTGTAGTTGAAGTCGCTGGCCGTCTCGATCTGCGCCGCCCGGATCGCGTCGACGACACCGAGCACGGCGATGAGCCCGGAGTCCTTCTGCAGCGACACGAGGTCGTTCATCAGCGGCGGCAGCACCCGGCGCCAGGCCTGCGGCAGCACGACATGCCGCAGCGTCTGCGCGTGGCTCAGCCCGAGCGAGCGGGAGGCCAGCCGCTGGCTGGCGTGCACCGACTCGATGCCGGCGCGGAAGACCTCGGCCACGTAGGCGGAGTAGCTGAGCACCAGCGCGCTGGCTCCCCAGAAGAGCGCCGACGTGGGCAGCCCCTGCAGCTCCAGCGCCGGCCCGCCGAAGCCGAGCAGGAAGAGCACGAGCAGCAGCGGCAGCCCGCGGAAGGTGTCGACGTAGGCGGTGCCGAGCAGCCGCAGCGGGAAGGCCACCGGCCCCCGCAGCGTCCGCGCGATCGCCACGGTGAGGCTGACCAGCAGGATGAGCAGCGCGCACAGCACGGTCACCCGGATGTTCAGCCACAGCCCGTCGAGCACCGCCGGGAAGGAGTCGACCGCCTTGTCCCAGGAGAAGTAGGTCTCCTGCACCCGCGGCCAGCCCGGCGAGCTGACCACGGCCAGCGCGGCGCCGCCGACGACGACGATCGTGCTGACCGCGGCGATCGCCGCGCTGCGGATGGTCTGCTTGCGCCGGTAGGCCTCCCGCTCGCGCTCGTGCGCCGAGGGCTCCCAGGCGTCGGTGCCCGGCTCAGAGGTGCTGGTGCTCACGACAGCTCGGGCGCGCCCTGCTCGGTGAGCCACTCCTGCTGCAGCTCCTCGAGCGTGCCGTCCTCGCGCAGCGCGTCCACGGCCTGGGTCACGCAACCGGTGAGCGGGCTGTCCTTCGCCAGCACCGCGCCGAACTGCTCCGGCTGCTCCTCGGCCGGCAGCTGGCCGACGATGACGCCGTCGTCGAGCTGGGCCGCGGTCATGTAGTAGGCGGTCGGCAGGTCGACGACGATCCCGTCGATCTGCCCGTTCTTCAGCGCCTGCACGGCCTGGTCGTTGGTGTCGTAGGTCGACGGGTCGGGGCCGGGCTGGATGGTGTCGGTGATCGCGGTGTAGCTCGTCGTGCCGACCTGCGCGCCCAGCGTGCTCTCGGCCAGCTCGTCCACGCTGGTGACGTCGGCCAGCGGGGAGCCCTCGGTGGTGACCACGGTCTGGCGCACGTCGTAGTAGCCGGAGGAGAAGTCCACGGACTGCTTGCGCTCGTCGCTGATCGAGACCTGGTTGAGGTCGAGGTCGAAGTCCTTGTCGCCGGGGGCCACCACCGTGTTGAAGGTGGCCGTGGTCCAGGTGACCTCGTCCTCGGCGAAGCCCAGCTCCTCGGCGATGGCGAAGGCGACCGCCGACTCGTAGCCCTCGCCGTTGCTCGGCTCGTTGTCGACGAACCACGGCTCGTAGGCCGGGTCGTCGGTGGCCACCGTCAGGGTGCCCTCCTCGAGAGTCTCCAACGACTCCTTCGAGCAGTCCTGCGACGCGGACGACGAGGTCTCGGACTCCTCGGCGGGAGCGGTGCAGCCGGCGGCCAGCAGGCCGCCGAGGGAGAGCAGGGCGAGGGTGGATCGGGTGGCGCGCACAGGGACTCCATCGGGGGTGAAGGGGGTCGAACCCGCCCCATTATTCGTGCCCCCGCCCGCATCCGTCTGCGGGGTCTCGGATGTCGGCCCTCGGGTCAGCCCGAGGGGGTCGTGGGCTGCAGCACCGCCTCGGCCAGCGCCTGCGACCGCAGGTGCGTGACCTGCTGGTACTCGGGGTCGGCGACCATCTCGCTGAAGGCGCGCCGGGTCGGGTAGCGCACCAGCAGCACCGCGTCCCACGCCTGGCCGTCCTCGGCGACCAGCGGGCTCGACCCGTCGCCGGAGTAGACCACCTCGCCGCCGTAGCGCGGCAGGAAGGTGGTGGTCACCGCCTCGGCGTAGCGGGCGTAGCTCTCCTGCCCGCCGTCGCGGAAGCGCAGCAGGTTGAGCATCACCACCGGCTCGTCGGGTCGGTCGGCCAGGAAGGCCTTGAGGTCGGCTCCGGTCGGGTCGATCGCCATGACCCGACCCTGCCATCCGGGCCCGCGCCGGGACAACGGGTGCCTATGCTGCCGTGGCGTCCGCTGCGGGCGCCCGTCCGTCCGTTCGCCGTCCCCCAACCCCTCGAGGTCCCCGTGCCCGTCCCCCGCCCCTTCGCCGAGGTCTGGCCGGCCGCCGAGCCGATCGACGGCTGGCTGACCCGCGACCAGGCCCAGGTGCTGCACGAGCAGGCGGCCCGGGTCGCCCCCGGGCTCGTCGTCGAGATCGGCAACCACCTCGGCCGCTCCACCGTCGTGCTCGGCGCCAGCGGCGCCGAGGTGGCGGCCATCGACCCCTTCCCCTCGGGCTGGAAGTACGGCGGCGAGGACACCGCGGCCCGCTTCGCCGCGAACCTGCGCACGGCCGCTGTGCACGACGCGGTCACCCAGCACCCGCGGCCGAGCACCGACGTGCTCGCGGACTGGGAGACGCCGATCCGGATGCTCTACGTCGACGGCAAGCACGACGCCCGCTCGTGCCTGCAGGACCTCGGCTGGACCCGGCACCTCGGGCGGGGCGACCGCTTCCTGGTGCACGACGCCTTCACCTCGGTGGGGGTGACCCTGGCGCTGCTGTGGTGGCTGGTCACCGACCGTCGCTCGCGCTACCTGGGGCGTACCGGCAGCCTGGCGCTGTACGAGATGACCCGGCCCACCGTCACCGACCGGGCGCGGGTGCTGGGCGAGCTGCCGTGGTTCGCCCGCAACCTGCTCGTGAAGGTGCTGCTGCGGCTGCGGCAGCGTCGGCTGGCCCGGCTGCTCGGGCACACCATCGCCGCCGACCCCTACTGAGAAGCCCGGGTCACTCCAGCCCGAGCGCCCACCCCAGGTGGTGCCGGGCCGCGACGCCCCAGTCCGCCAGCGAGGCGCGCGGCGCGTCCCGCACCGCGCCGAACCAGGTCTCGGCCCGCCCGACCGCCCAGACGATCGAGACGTCGTCCCACAGCCGCCGCACGTCGGCCAGGTCGAGGTCGCCCTCCCAGCCCTCGACGTAGGCCTCGAGCACGGTGTCGGCGACCACCTCGGGCTGCTCCTCGATCATCGCCTGCGGCACCCGCAGCACCTCCAGCGCGCACCCCCAGAGGGCGTCGCCGAAGTCGAAGACCCGCAGGTCGTCGTCGACGATGAGCACGTTGTTCGGGTGCAGGTCGCCGTGCTGCAGGGACAGCGGCAGCCCGGCCTCGGTGATCGCGGCCGCAGCCTCCACCACCCGGTCGCGTCGTCCGGCGAAGGCCTGCTCCTCGCGCCCGGTGAGGTAGGAGGGGTGCGTCGGCGGCAGCGAGCGCAGCCCGGCGAGCAGCGCGTCGAAGCGCTCCGGCGCGCTCGCCGGTGGCCGGTCCGGCAGCCCGGTCGTCAGCAGCCGCTCGCGGTGCTCGCGCAGCCGGCGCTGCAGCCGAGCCGAGTCGCGCACCACCCGGGCCCAGTCGACGGTCGTCGGTGGCCGGGTCGCCGCCAGGGTCTGGCCGCGGTCGCGGGTGAGGATCCAGCCGCGCTCGGGGTCGGTCCCGAGGGGCCGGTCCACCTCGGCCGGGGCGAGCTCCGCCAGGGCCAGGTGCAGCGCCGGCTCGAAGGCCATCGACGGGCAGCCCGCCTTGAACCAGGCCGGTCCGTCGGCGGTGGGGGCGACGAGCTGGGTCGACCAGGGCCGCACCCGGGTCTGCTCGATCTCACCGTCGACCGTGAGCCCGTGCTCGGCGAGGCGGTCGCCGATCCAGGTCCGCGCCTGCTCCAGCCACGCCTGGGTCGCCACCTCCTCGACGAAGGGCGTCGGCGTGGGCTGCTCCGCGTCGGACGTGCTCGGGGACATCCGGTCAACCTACCTGCACGCACGTGGCGGCGATCACAGATAAGGTAAGCCTGCCCTTGCCTTCAGCCGAGAGTTCAATGCCATGGACGAGAGCCCACGACGTCGCGGTCTGCGTGAGCCTGTCACCGACCTGCACCCCACCGACGAACGCACCTGCCCCGAGGGCCCGGCTCCGCCGCTGGCGGCCCTGCTGGAGCGCACGGCGCTGTCGGTGGCCCGGCGGCTCGCCCGCGGCGCCGGACGATGCAGCCTCGTCGCCTACCGCGAGGACCCGGGCCGCAGCCACGTCGCCCTGGCGCACGGGCTGTGCTCCACCGGCGAGGTCGCGGTCGCGCTCGCCGGCGCCCGCCCGTGCGGGCTGGGCGAGGGCCACCCCGAGGTCCGGCTGCGGGTGGACCAGCTGAGCGCGCACCACGAGCTGCGGGCGGCCATGGCCAGCCTGCACGCCCTGGGCCGGCTGCGCCTCGTCGGCCCGGACGAGGCGGCCGCGATGATCGTCGCCCACGTGCTGCCCCCGGCGGTCGAGGCTGCGGCGGCCGCCGGGGCCCGGGTGGCGCTGGTCGCCACCGAGCGGGTCCTCGTGCACGGTCCGCTGGGGATCGACGCCTACGCCCCGCAGCAGCTGGCCGGTCAGGGCTGCTTCCCGACCGTCGAGCAGGAGTGGGCGGTGGTCGAGGTGGTCGAGCGCCGTGGCGAGGCCTGGGCGCGGGCCCGGGTCACCGAGGTGCTGGCCGGGAGCAGGGCAGGTCGTCGCGGTGACCAGCGACCCCTGCCGGAGGTGGTCGCCCACCTGGCCGGCCGGGTGCTGCTCGCCGACGTGGACTCGGCGGCGCTCACCTGGCTCGTGCTGGACGCGACGTCGATCCGGACGGTGGTGCTCCCCTTCGCCGAGCCGGTGCGCACGCCCGGCGAGCTCGAGGCGGCCCTGGACTCGCTGACCTGATCCGAACCGACCCGGCCTGATCTGCCCGCCGTCCCTTCGCCCGGGGAACCGGACCGGATCCGCTCACGTCACACTGTCGTGGACCGGTCGCGGGGAAGGGGATCTGGGATGAGGCAGGGACGAGGTGCGCGCTCGCGCGCCAGGGCGGCCGTGACGCTCGGCCGCGCGGCGCTGGTCGCGGTGCTGGTGGCGCTGCTGCAGGTCGGCGGCCTGGCCGCACCGACCTGGGCGTGCGCCTGCGGCGGGCTGGAGCCCCTGGCCGACGGTGGCCCGGTGGTCATCGACGGGGAGACCGCGCTGGTGCGTCACGACGGGCAGACCGAGGACATCCTGCTCTCCTTCGACATGGCCACCGACTCAGAGTCGGCGGCCCTCATCCTGCCGCTGCCGGCCCGGGCCCAGCTCTCCCTCGCCGACACCGACACCTTCGAGGACCTCTACGAGCGCACCCGCCCCGAGGTCGTCGAGCGCACCCGCTGGCGCGGTCTCGGGATGCCCGGCTTCGGCATGTCGGGGGACGGCTCCGGAGGCGCCCAGGTCGGCAGCGGGGTGGACGTCCTCGAGCAGCGCGAGCTCGGCCCCTTCACCGTCACCCAGCTGACCTCGGACGACGCCGGCGCGGTCACCGACTGGCTCGGCGAGCACGACTACCGGGTGCGGGAGCCGGTCGTCGAGGCGACCCAGCCCTACCTCGACGAGGGCTGGGTGATCGCCGCGATCCAGCTCTCCCCCGGAGCCGAGGCGGACGGCTTCGACGGCGGGCTGCAGCCGGTCCGGGCGAGCTTCCCCAGCGACGAGATGGTCTACCCGATGCGGATGCAGGCCGAGGCCGAGCGCAGCCTGCCGGTGCGGATCTACACCCTCACCGAGCACCGCACCGTGCCGGCCCTCGGCGACGTCGAGCCCGAGCTGAAGTTCGCCGGAGACATCTCCGGGGACGTCACAGATGGTACGACCCTGGCCGAGCTGACCGACGGCGCCGGCTACCTCACCCGGCACGACCTCACGGTCCGGCCCGAGGACGCGACGACCGACATGACCTTCGCCGCCGACTCCACCGACGCGCCGTACCGGGAGCAGGTCGTGCACTGGCAGGACGCGCCGTGGGTGCTGCGGCTCTTCATCCCCTCGGCCGGCACCTTCCTCGCCTGGGCGGTCATCGTGCCGGTGCTGGCGGTCCCGACCCTGCTGGTGGTGATGCTGCGGCGCGCCTGGCGGGCCGGTCAGGGCCCCGGCTGAGCGGACGGCGAGAGGCCCGGCCCCCGACGGGGACCGGGCCTCTGGTCACGAGTGCTGACCGCTCACTGCTCCGGCTCGTCCTCCTGCGCCGCCTGACCGGCGGCTGCCGGCCGCTCCGCTGCGCGGGCGGCGCGAGCCTTGGACTCCACCTTCTCCAGGACCCGGGCGGCGGTCTCCCGGCCACCCAGACCGAAGGCGAGCGCCGCGGCGACCGCGGACCCGACGACCAGCGAGCCGAAGGCCAGCTCGATGATCGAGTCGGCGACGCCCATGTAGGTCAGGCCCATCGCGGCGAAGAGGATGATCGTCGCCCACCGGACCACCTGACCGGCGATCCCGGTGATCGCCCGGGCCAGCAGCCCGGCGACGTAGAAGCCGGCGGCGATGATCGCCCCGCCGAAGAGCACCCGGCCACCGAGGGCGAGCACCTCGGAGAGGAAGGTGGTGATCTGCGGGAAGCCCAGCATCTGCGCGGCCATCACCGAGAAGAACAGGACGATGGCGACCTGGGCGATCTTCGTGATCGTCGGGACCGCGCTGGACCCCTCGGGCAGCACCTCGGCCTCGCGCAGCGCCTTGTCGACCCGGACCCCGGAGAGGATCTGGCCCAGCAGGTCGCCGGCGAAGCGGGCGATGACGACGCCGATGCCGAGGATGATCGCCGCGGCGACGATGCTCGGCAGCGCGTCGAAGATCGTCGTGAGCATCTGCTCGGCCGGCCGCGAGATCGAGGAGATCCCGAGGATCTGCAGGGCCGCGATGGCCACGACGATCATGATCAGCGCGTAGACGATCGTCGCGATCGTCGACCCGATCGACGGACCGTCGCCCTGGCCGCCCGAGGGGCCCTGCGCCGACTGGCCCTGCGGCGGAGCGGGCTGACCCGACGGCGGGGCGGGCTGGCCGGACGGCGGGCCGCCGCGCAGGTCGGTGGCACCGGCCACCCGCTGCGAGGCGGAACCGGCGATCTTGCCAAGGTCCACGGTGGCCAGGCTGGTCTCGATGAGCTGACGCACGATCTTCGCGATGAGTGCGCCGATGAAGAAGACGAAGGCGGCACCGATGAGGTTGGGCAGGTAGCCCAGCACGGTGTCGAGCATCGAGGTGATCGGGCTGAGCACCTGGTCCAGGCTGAAGACCTGGAGCACGGCGACCAGGCCGAGCAGCCAGACGAGCAACGAGGCGATGCTGCCGATCGAGCTCCCCAGCGTCTGTCCGTCGCTGCCGGTGCGCTGCAGCGCCGGGATCCGGGTGACCAGCTTGGCGACGGCCCACCGGACCGCCATGGCGATGAGCCAGGTGACCACCAGGATCGCGATGACGGTCACCGCGTTGATGGCCATCTCGGCCCAGTTGATGTCCTCGAACGAGTCCACGAGATTCCTCCCCTTCGACTGTGGCGTCAGGTCGTGAAGCACCTCCACCATGCCCGCCGAGGCGCATCTGTGCAGGTCAGAGCCAGGTCACCGGTTCGCAACGACTGGTCCGGCCGGGCTCGAGGGCTCAGCCGGCCAGGCTCGGAGGGTGTGGCTCGGAGGGTGTGGCTCGGGGGGCCGGGCTCACGGTGCCGGGCGCAGCAGCTCCCGGGTGATCCCGGCGATGTCGGGGACGCCGACCAGGCCCATCGTCAGGTCGAGCTCGGCGATCACCGCGTCGATCACCGCGGCCACCCCGGCGGCCCCGTCGAGGGCCAGGCCGTAGACGTGCGGGCGACCGAGCAGGGCGGCGTCCGCGCCGAGGGCGAGGGCGACGAAGAGGTCGGCGCCGGTGCGCACCCCGCTGTCCAGCAGCAGCGTGGCCTCGGGCCCGACCGCCTCACGGATGGTGACCAGGGCGTCCAGGGCGGCGATCGACCGGTCCACCTGCCGGCCGCCGTGGTTCGACACAACGAGCGCGTCCACCCCGCTGTCCAGGGCGCGGCGGGCGTCGTCCTCGTGCAGCACGCCCTTGAGCACGATCGGCAGCCGGGTGCGCTCGCGCAGCGTCGCCAGGTGCTCCCAGGACAGCGCCGGGTTGGAGTAGATGTCGAGGAAGGTCTCCACCGCCGCCCGCGGCTCGGGGGAGCGCAGGTTGTCCAGGGTGCGTCCCGGGTGGGCGCGGGAGATCGAGAGCAGCGCGGCGGCCGCCCCGGCCACCCCGCGGGCCAGGCGCAGCGGTCGGCGCGGGTCGAGCCCGAGGCCGGCGGCGCCACCGGACGTGCTGGCCGCGAGGCGCTCGCGGACCAGCTCCATGAAGCGGGGGTCGGAGGTGTACTGGGCGATGCCCTGGCCACGGGCGAAGGGGAGCGAGCCGAGGTCGAGGTCCTGGGTGCGCCAGCCGAGCATGGTGGTGTCCAGGGTGACGACGAGCGCCTGCGCGCCGGCCGCCTCGGCCCGGCCGATCATCGAGTCGACGAGACCCTCGTCGCTGGACCAGTAGAGCTGGTACCAGAAGGGCGTGCCGGCCATCGCCGACGCGGTCTGCTCCATCGGGCAGCCGCCCTGGCTGCTGAAGACGTAGGGGATGCCGGCGGTGTGCGCGCCCTCGGCGATCCGCACGTCGGCGTCCGGAGCGACCAGGGCCGCGGCGCCCACCGGGGCGAGCATGAGCGGGGCCGCCAGGTCGGTCCCGAGCACGGTCGTCGACAGGTCGCGGCGGTCGGTGCCGTGCAGCACCCGGGGCACGACCTGCCATCGGTCGAAGGCGGCCCGGTTGGCGTCCACCGTGGTCCCGGTGCCGGCGCCGCCGGCGACGTAGGCCCACGCCCGTCGGCTCATCGCCCGTCGGGCGCGGCGCTCCAGGGCGTCGGTGTCGGTGGGCACCCGGGGGGTGAGCCCGAGGGTGCCGGGGCGGTAGATGGCGTCCTGGGCGGCCCGTCCAGCGCCGCGCGACCCGTCGTTGTTACCCATGAGTCACAACGTAGCGCCTCTGTCCACCCGGCGTGCGTCGCGCAGCATCTCGGGGTCGTGGGCGTTGACGACGAGCAGCCCCGGCTCGTCCCGGGCGATGAGCTCGGCGATCCGTCGGTGGTTCTGCTCGACCCGGTCGCGGTCGATGGCCATCGAGCGCTCCATGGTGCGCAGCAGCCACGGCGTGCTGCCGCCCTCGGTGACCTGCGAGCGGTGGTAGAAGGCATCGCCGACGTGCAGCACCCACCGGCCGCCGGCGTCGACGGCGACCGCGGCGTGACCACGGCTGTGCCCGGGCAGGGCGATGAGCACGACCCCGGGCAGCACCTCCTGGGCGGCGCCGAGCCCCCACCAGGCGTCGCCGTCCGGGGTGTGCTCGACGAGCGTCGGGTGGTGGGCGAGCTGGGCGGGGCGGTAGCGCGCCCGCTCCCCGGCGGTCTGCGGGGTGGCCGCGGCGGCCCGCTCGGCGGCGGTGACGTGCACCCGGGCCCAGGGGAAGTCGGCGATGCCGCCGACGTGGTCCGGGTCGAGGTGGGTGAGCACGATGTCGCGGACGTCGCGGGGGTGGTAGCCGGCGTCGCGGACCTGGTGGACGGCGGTCTGCGCGGCGGTGAGCACCGGCCGCATCAGGGTGCGGTTGCCGCCGAGCCGGACCACCGGTCGGTCGATGTCGTGCATGCCGTAGCCGGAGTCGACGAGCACCAGGCCCTCGTCCCGCTCGACGAGCAGCACGTGGCAGGGCAGCCCGCCCCGGACGAAGGGGGGTCGCATCGTGCCGCAGTCGAGGTGCCGGACGCTCATGCACCCATCTTGCCCGAGCCGCCTCGCGGGGCCCCCTCCCGTCCCCGCCGCCCGGGCACCAGGGGAGGGTGGTGGGGCGGCGGGGTGCCCCTCAGGGGGAAGGGGCTGCTCCGGGGGGCGCGGAGCGTGGTCACCATCGTGGGAGCGCTGCCTGTGCGCGACCTGTCAGGGGGTGCGGAGCGCGGTGTGCGTCCGAGGCCTGACCGCAGCTGCCCTCAGGTCCGGTGCGCCCGCCGCTCAGCCGCGGGTGACCCGGGCCCGCAGCCGTGAGGGGAGGCCGGCGACCGCGGCCACCCCGAGCGCGGTCTTCGGCTCGTAGCCGGCGCGCCACAGCCCGCCGTGCGCCGCGGCCTCGCTGAAGAGCTCCTCCGGGTGCGCTCGGGTCGGCCGCTCGCGGACGAGGTCGCGCACCAGCAGCGCCGCCATCAGCGGCCGCACCGTCTCCGGCTGGAAGACCTCCACACCGAAGTGGTGCGCCCCGGCGTACGCCGCGCCGAGCACCGGGTTCTTGACCACCGAGCGGGTCCACGTCGCCGGGGCGACGTTGAAGGACACCCGCTGCCCGCCCCCTTCGGCGGCCACCCCGCGCCAGCGCTGCAGCCGCTTGGCGATGGCGTAGTTCGGGCCCTGCTGCGGCACGAGGATGTCGGCGACACCGGCCCCGCCGTCCGGGGCGTCGGCGTACGCCGGGGCGAAGAGGTGACCGCGCCCGGCCCGGCGCAGCGGGGCCTGCGCCCCCTTCGTCACCGCCGACCGGGTGCGCCACCGCCGCCGGGCCTCGGCGACGACCTCCGGAGGCACGACGAAGGCGTCGGTCGGGGTGGCCAGCCAGGCTAGCGCGGTGCGCGGGTCGTCTGCGGTGAGCGCGGTCATCAGCAGGTCGGCGGCGGCGCTGACCCGGACGTGCACCCCGGAGTCGGCGTAGGCGTGCATGCCGACGGCCAGCGGGTCGCCGGTGCGCTCGCGACGGATCCAGTCGAGCACCTGCGCGGGCTGGTGGACCAGGTCGGCGCCGGAGTCACCGTGGGCATCGACCGGGAAGCTGAGCCGCCCGGCGCCGCCGGCGGCCAGGCCGCGCTTGTAGCGCCAGGCCTTCGAGCGGGGCAGGTCGATGGCGTGCACGTCCACGCCCCAGGAGAGCAGCGGCTCCAGCGGGCCCATCTCGGCGCCGGCGCCGACGAGCAGCACCTGCTGGTCGGGCAGCGCCAGCCACTCGGGCGTCGCGACCACCTCGCCGACGGCCTCGGCGAAGGAGGGCTCGACCACCCCGGCCTCCACCCACCGCTGCAGCTGAGCCAGCAGCTCGTCGCCGGCGAGCTCGCGGCCCTGGTAGGGCACCCGCAGCTCGGTGACCGGGTCGGCGGTGCCGTGCACCGACTCGGTTGCGAAGGGGGCCTCCACCGGCTCCCGGTCGAGGTCGACCTCGGCGAGGGTGGTCTCCATCTCGCCGTCCACCAGCACCATCCGGCGGCGCATCGCGGCCAGCCCGTCGGCGGCGATCCGGGTGCCCGCCTCGGGGGAGGTGGCCGAGGCGGCGGTGAGGGCGTGCACCAGCGGGACGTAGTCCTTGCGCCACGCCTGCGCGTCGCGGATCCGCCCGGCGAGGTCGGGGTCGACGCCCTCGACCGCGTCGGCGAGGACGCTCCGGGTGACCGGGGTGGTCGGTCGTCCCTCGCCCTCGCGCGGGAAGTGGATGCCGGCCGAGGTCCGCTCGCTGCTCATGGGCACATCCTCGGGGCGGGCCGCGGCGCCGGGCAACCGGCCGGCCCCGGTCGGCGCGAGGCTCAGACCGGTGGCGGCGGCTGCCCCGGCGGTGGCTGGCCGGTCAGGTGCTGGTGCGGGGTCGGTGACGACCCACCCGCAGGGACGCGCCACGGCATCCGTCCCTGCTGCAGGTCCTGCCCGAGCCGCTCGATGAGCCGACCGCTCTCCCGCCAGCCGCCGGCCTCGGTCTCCCACACCGGCTCCCAGCCCTGGCGGATCTCCACCCGCCAGGCCCGGCCGAAGAGGACCCGACCGAGGATCACCAGCGGGAGCAGCAGCAGCAGGAGCAGCAGCTCCAGGGCGACGGCCGCCATGACGACGAGGGCGACGATGAGGAAGGGCAGAGCGACGATGAGGATGATGACGCCGAAGATCATGCTGATCGGGTCGTCGCCGAGGGAGAGCCCGCTGGGCGTGGACGGCATGCCGCTGATCGGGTCGAGCGAGGTGCGGCGGCGCCAGGGCAGCCAGCGCCGCGAGACCCGCCAGGTGGCGCCCGACGGGCTGGTGACCTTCACGGGGGTGAGGCTACCGGGGCGGGTCGCGCCGACGTGCCGGCCCCGGGCTGCCTACACTCGGGCTCATGAGCACGCGCCGAGCCGCCCCCTTCGCCGTCGCGCTGCTGGCTGGTGTGGCGCTCGCCGGGTGCGGCACGGACAGCACCAGCCCCGCGTCGGGGTCCGGGGGGTCCTCCCAGGCCGGCTCGGGCTCGGGCAGCAGCAGCTCCAGCGACAGCTGTCCCCCCGAGGACGGCTCGGCCGAGCGGCGGACCAGCTTCGACGAGGCGCCGCCGATGTGCATCGACACCGCGAAGACCTACACCGCGACGATGACCACCGACGAGGGCGAGGTGACCATCGCCCTGGACGACGAGGCCGCGCCGCAGACGGTGAACAACTTCGTCGTGCTGTGCCGCTACCACTTCTACGACGGGCTGACCTTCCACCGGGTCATCCAGGGCTTCATGGCCCAGGGCGGCGACCCGGCCGGGACCGGCGCCGGCGGCCCGGGCTACAACTTCGCCGACGAGCTGCCCGACGAGGGCTACGAGGTCGGCTCGGTGGCGATGGCCAACGCCGGCCCGAACACCAACGGCTCGCAGTTCTTCATCGTCCTGGGCGACGACGCGGCCGAGCAGCTCGACCCCTCCTACAGCCTCTTCGGCGAGGTCACCGGGGGGATGGACGCCCTGCAGGCGATCGAGAAGGACGGCTCCGACGGCGAGGGTCGCCCCTCGGAGGTGCACACCATCGAGAAGGTCACCATCACCGAGTCCTGACCCGGGCGCGCCCCGGCCGCGCAGGCTCAGACGGGGCCGGCTCAGGCGGGGCTGGCCAGCGGGTAGCCCCGGCGGACGGTCCGGTCCAGGATGCCGAGGGTGCCCTTGAGGGCCAGCTCGCCGATCACCGGGAAGACCCCGGAGTCGCGCCACTCCGGCGCGAGGTCGGACCAGTCGTAGTAGCTCGTCACCAGCGTGCCGTCCTCGACCGGCTCCAGCCGGTAGCCGTAGACGTGCCGCAGCGGCGGCCGGATGACGCCCTCGATCGTCCAGGCGATCTCCCGGTCCGGCTCGAGGGCGGTGATGATCACGGTGACGTCGTAGCGGCCGAGGTCGTTGTCGCCCAGCGCCTCCCGGTCCATGTGCACGACGAATCGGTCCCCGACGCCGGTGACCCGCGGGCCGTCGGCGTCCTGCAGCATCCCGGAGGAGTCGATGGCTACATGACCCTGCGGGTCGGTGAGCACCGCGAAGATCGCCTCGGCCGCCGCCGGGATGGTGCGCTGGACCTCGATGCGTTCGCTCATGCCGCCACCCTCGCACCTGAGAGGCTGGCGGGCGTGGACGAGGTGATGGTCGAGCGGGTCCTGCGGGCGGTCGAGCTCGTCCCGGCCGGGCGGGTGGTCAGCTACGGCGACCTGGCCGCGCTCGTCGGCACCGGGCCGCGGCAGGTCGGCTCGGTGATGCGGCACTACGGCAGCAACGTCGCCTGGTGGCGGGTGACCAACGCGGCCGGTGAGCACGTGCCGCACCTGCGGGAGGCCGCCTTCGCCCGCTGGGCCGACGAGGGGATCCTGCTCACCCATGGCGGACGGGGCTGCCGGATCGCCGACCATCGGGTCGATCTCGTCGCGCTGGAGCGAGCCTGGCGGGAGCGGGTGGCCGACCTGCCGGAGTGAGCCCGCCCGTCAGGCGTGCTCGGCGATCGCCTCCTGCAGGATGTCCAGCCCGCGGTGCAGCTCGTCCTCCTCGATGGTCAGCGGCGGCGCGATCCGGAAGATGCCGCCCATCCCCGGCAGCTGCACGATGTTCAGGTGCAGGCCCCGCTCGAGGCAGGTCGCGGTGACCTGCTGGCCGAGGGCGTCGGCCGGCTCCTTCGTCGCCCGGTCGGTGACCAGCTCCAGACCCTGCAGCAGACCTCGGCCGCGCACGTCGCCAACGACCGCGGACCGCTCCTGCATGCCCAGCAGCCGCTCGCGCATCTGCTCGCCGAGCGCGGCGGCGCGGGCCACCAGGCCGTCGCGCTCGACGACGTCGAGGACGGTCAGGGCGACCTGCGCCGCCAGCGGGTCCGAGGCGTGGGTGGTGAAGAAGAGGAAGCCGCGCTCGGCCGCCTTCTCCTCGATCTCGCTGCGGACCACCACCGCGGCCACCGGCAGCCCGGCGCCGAGGGTCTTGGAGAGGGTGAGGATGTCCGGGGCCACGCCGTCCCGCTCGAAGGCGTACATGTGCCCGGTGCGTCCGATGCCGGTCTGCGCCTCGTCGAGCACGAGCAGCATGCCGCGCTCGTCGCACAGCTCGCGCAGCCGGGCGAGGTAGCCCGGGGGCAGCTCGATGATCCCGCCGGAGGAGAGGATCGGCTCGACGATGCACGCGGCCAGCGCGCCGGTGGACTGCTGGTCGATGAGGTCGAAGCCGAAGTCCAGCTCGGTGGCCCAGTCGTGGCTGCCGTCGGGGCGGCGGAAGGGGGAGCGGTAGGCGTTGGGGGTGGGCAGGGTGAGCGTGCCGACCCCCATCGGGCCGTAGCCGCGGCGCCCGGCCGAGTACGTGGCCGCCGCGGCGCCGGAGGTCATCCCGTGCCAGGACCGGTCGAAGGCGACCACCTCGTAGCCGCCGGTGGCGAGCTTGGCCATCTTCAGCGCGGCCTCGTTGGCCTCGGCGCCGGTCGTCAGCAGCAGGGTCTTGGCGACCGAGCCGGGCAGCGCGTCGGCGAAGCGGCCGGCGAGGTCGACCACCGGGCGGCTGAGCATCCCGCTGTAGAGGTGGTCGAGGGTGGCCACGGAGTCCTGCACGGTGCGCACGACGTCGGGGTGGGCGTGCCCGAGCACCGCGCTCATCTGGCCCGAGGTGAAGTCGAGGATCTCCCGGCCGTCGCTGTCGATCACCACGGAGCCGGTGCCGCGCTCGATGATCCGCAGGGTGAAGCCGGAGCCGTAGCGCACGAGGTGGCGCTCCGCGTCCTGCCAGAAGGTGTCCTCGGCCAAGTCGCTCTCCTTCGTGCTGGCGCTGCCCCCGCGCGCTCGGAGGTGAGCGCCCGAGCAGGCTACGACCCCGGTCAACACCCCGCGCTCACCCGGCCCGCTCGCCCCACCCCCGCAACTGCCCGGGCAAATCACAGACCCTCTCCGCAACTGCCCGGGCAATTCACACCAGGGTCCGCAACTGCCCGGGCAAATTACGGACCCCCTGCGCAACTGCCCGGGCAATTCACACCAGGGTCCGCAACTGCCCGGGCAAATCACCTCTCCCTGCGCAACTGCCCGGGCAATTCACCTTGCGAAGGGGGTCGGTCCGTCCTGGGGGAGGAGGGTCAGAGCTCGGCTCCCAGCTCGATGAGCAGGACGCCGGCCATGATGAGCCCGATCCCGAGCAGCATCGTCCGGGTCAGCGGCTCGTCGAAGAGGACGCGCGACAGCATCGCGGTCAGCGCCACCCCGGCGGCCGCCCAGATCCCGTACGCGACACCGAGTGCCATACCCGTCCCCAGCGCCCCGGCCAGCAGCCCGAAGGCCAGCAGGTACCCGGTCCCGACCGCCAGGTACCACCGGCGGTGGCCGTCGGAGGCGACCTTGAGCGACAGCGTCGCAGCGACCTCGCAGACGATCGCCCCGGCGAGCAGCAGCCAGCTCACGGCGAGGTCACCTCCTCCGGCGGCAGGGCGCGTCCGACCGGCGCCGCCGGGTCGGCCTGCTGGGCGCCGAGCTCGACGGCCAGGACCCCGGCGATGACCAGGGCGATGCCCACCCCCTTCAGCGGGGTCATGGCCTCGCCGAAGATGGCCGTCGACAGCACCGCGGTGAGGGCCACGCCGCAGGCCGACCACACCCCGTAGGCGACGCCGAGCGGCATCCCGCGGCGCAGCACGACCGAGAGCAGGGTGAAGGAGGTGCCGTAGCCGGCGGCGACCACGAGGTAGAGGACCGGGTGGTCGAGGGCAGCCTTGAGCGAGAGCGAGGCGGTCACCTCGCTGAGCACCGCGGCTGCCAGCAGCAGCCACGGAGAGGCGTGCCAGGACGACGACCGGGCCGGTGCGGCGCTCATCGATCCACCTCCAGCAGGTCAAGCGCGACCTGCGTGACCCCGTCCGTCTCCGCGGTGGTGAGCGCCACCGCACCGCTCGCCCGGTCGAACCAGATGCCGTCCGCCATCAGCCGCGCCGCGAGCAACCGGGAACGCTGGCCGACCGGCAGCTCACGCGGGACGGCCAGCCACGGTTCGAGGCGCTCGACCCATCGGGCGATGAGGGTGTCGCGCAGCCGAGGGTCGGCGACCATCACGAGGTCCGACGGGTCGAGGTCGGCCCGGCTGGCCCAGACGAGGTAGGCCGCGAGCCGCTGGGCGACGGTGCTGGTGGCCAGGGACGCGCCGGGGGTCAGCGCGGCAAGGGTGTCGGTGATCTCGTCCTCGTACCCCTGGATCACGTGGTCCAGCAAGCCGGTCATCAGCTCGGCCTTCGTGGCGAAGTGGTACATCAGGCCGGGCTTGGTGACCCCGGCCGCCTCGGCCGCAGAGGCCAGGGACAGGCTGCCGCTCCGGCCCAGCTCCCCCTTCGCCGCCTCGAGCATCGCGGCTCGGGTGGAAGGTCGGTGCGCGGGGCGGGTCGGGGGCATGGGAGGCACTTTACTGACCAATAGGTCAAGTAACAAAGCCGGACCGATCCTGTCGGGCCGAGCTGTTGCGACGGCTGCCCGTGATTCGCCCCGGCAGTTGCGCAGGGTCTGTGATTTGCCCGGGCAGTTGCGCGCTCCCCCCGTGATTTGCCCGGGCAGTTGCGGTGGGCGAGGTGATTGGCCCGGGCAGTTGCGCAGGGTCTGTGATTTGCCCGGGCAGTTGCGGGGGAGGGGGGAGGGGGGTTGCCGGAGGGCTGAACGAGCGTTTAGTATGCTGATCGTGCGTTCAGTATCCAGTGGGTCCGTGCCGGGTCGGGGCGGGTCGAGCGGTGCGTCGGGGCGTGGTGATCTGACCGCCCGCGCGGCGATCCTCGACGCGGCGCTGCGCCTCTTCGCCGAGCGGGGCGAGGACGCCACCAGCGTCCGGGCGATCGCCGAGGCGGCCGAGGTCTCACCGGCGCTGGTGCTGCACCACTTCGGCAGCAAGGCCGGGCTGCGCGAGGCCGTCGTCGACCGGGTCCGGCAGGTGATGGACGACGTCCTCGAGGAGACCTCGGGCATCGAGACCGCCGCCGAGGTCACCGGCGGTGAGTGGGACGGCATCGGCGAGACCATCGCCCGGGCCTTCCCCGCAGGCTCGCCGGTCCCGGCCTACCTGCGCCGGCTGCTGCTCACCGGCGACCCGGTGGCCACCGAGCTGCTCCGGCGCCAGCACGCCCGCACCGTCGAGATCTTCGAGCACTGGCACCGGGCCGGCCTCATGGACCTCGGACCGGACCCGGCCGTCCGTGCCGCGCTGCTGATGAGCGCCGACTACGGGCTGCTGCTCATGCGCGAGCAGTGGGCCCAGGTGCTCGGCGCCGACCCGGTCGGCGAGGGCATGGAGCGGGTCGCCGAGGACGCGCTGCGCATCTACGCCTCGGTGTGGAACGGCCCGCCCGAGGCATCGGCCCCACCCGAGAGCAGCTCCCCACCCGAGAGCAGCTCCCCACCCGAGAGCGCCGCCTCACCCGCGACCACCGCGCCACCTCAGCGCACCTCCCCCACCGAACGAGAGGACACCCCATGAGCCCGGTCATCGACGTCGAGGGTCTGGTCAAGACCTACGGCCGCACCCGCGCTCTCGACGGTCTCGACCTGCGCGTCGAGCCCGGGGAGGTGCACGGCTTCCTCGGCCCCAACGGCGCCGGCAAGTCCACGACGATCCGCGTCCTGCTCGGCCTGGCCCGCAGCGACGGCGGCCGGGCCACCCTCTTCGGCGGCGACCCGTGGCACGAGGCCACCTCGCTGCACCGGCGGCTAACCTACGTCCCCGGCGACGTCACACTGTGGCCCGGGCTCTCCGGCGGGCAGTGCATCGACGTGCTCGGTCGGGCCCACGGCGGCCTCGACGAGACCCGCCGTGCCGAGCTCGTCGAGCGCTTCGACCTCGACACCGGCAAGCGGGCCCGGGACTACTCCAAGGGCAACCGGCAGAAGGTCAGCCTTGTCGCGGCGCTCGCCGCCGACGTCGAGCTGCTCGTCCTCGACGAGCCCACCGCCGGCCTCGACCCGCTCATGGAGGAGGTCTTCCAGCAGTGCGTCCGCGAGCGGCGCGAGCAGGGCGTGACCGTGCTGCTCTCCAGCCACATCCTCGGCGAGGTGGAGGCGCTGGCCGACCGGGTGAGCATCATCCGGGCCGGGCGCACGGTCACCACCGGGACGCTCGCCGACCTCCGCGAGCAGACCAGCACCCGGCTGCACGCGGTCACCGAGCGGGACCTCGACCTGGCCGGCCTGGCCGGGGTCACCGACGTCGAGACCGGTCAGGCCGACGGGCTGCCGGAGACCCGCTGCCACGTCGACGCCGGCGCCGTCCCCGAGGCCGTCGCCCGGGTGCACGCCGCCGGGGTGCGCACCCTGACGATGACCCCACCGAGCCTCGACGACCTCTTCCTCGACCAGTACCGCGGCACGGATGACGAAGGGGGCCGGCCGTGACCGCCGTCGGCACGGGCGCGATGGCCCGGGTGCAGTGGCGCACCGGCTGGAGGGGGATCCTCGGCTGGACCTTCGGGCTGCTCGCCGTGCTCGGCATCTCGGCCGTCTCGGTCCTCGACCTCTACCAGACCCCGGCGCAGATCCAGACCTACGAGGCGAGCACGAGCAGCGGGGCCATGGCGATGCTCAACGGCGACGTCGCCGGCACCGACACCATCGGCGGGATCCTCGCCAACGAGTTCGGCTTCGTCGTCGCCTTCTTCGTGCCACTCATGGCGATCGCCCTGGTCGCCCGCTCCACCCGCCGGGACGAGGAGGCCGGGCGGCTGGAGCTGCTGCTCGCCTCGCGCATCGGCCGGCAGGCACCGCTCGTCGCGGCGATCGTGGTGGCCCTGCTCGCCCTGGCCGCGCTCGCGCTCGGCGTCCTCGTCCTGGTCGCCTCCAGCGAGGCCTCGACCGGCGGGGCCGCGCTGTACGCCGCCGCCCTCTTCGCCCTCGGCGCCGTCTACGTCGGGGTGGCCGCCGTGCTCGCCCAGCTCGTCGAGCACAACCGCTCGGTGTGGGCGGCCGGTCTGGCGGTCGTCGTGCTGGCCTACCTGCTCCGCGGGGTCGGCGCCGTGCAGGACAGCGGGCTGATCTGGGCGAGCCCGCTCGGCTGGTACGACAGGGTCGCCCCCTTCGGCGAGGAGCCGCGCCCGTGGGTGCTGCTGCTCTCGGCGGCGCTGGCCACCGTGCTCATCGGCGGTGCGCTCGTGCTGTCGGCCCGCCGGGACGTCGGCGCCGCGCTGCTGCCCGCGCGCCGTGCCCCGGCCCGGGCCACCGGGCTGCTGCGCTCGCCGTTCGGGCTGGCGCTGCACGAGCACCGTGGGCCGATCCTCGGCTGGGTGGTCATCGCGCTCGCGCTCATGGGCACCTACGGTGCGCTCGCCGGGGACGTGCTCGAGGCGATGGAGTCCAACCCCGACCTCGCCCAGTACATCGGCGCCGGTGGTGGCGAGCAGATCCTCGAGCAGGTCGAGGGCCTCTTCGTCATGATGCTCGCCATGCTCGCCGCCGCGCTGGTGATCCAGGCGGTCGGGTCGCTGCGCAGCGAGGAGTCCACCGGCCGGCTGGAGGCCCAGCTGGTCGAAGGGCGCACCCGGCCCGCCTGGCTGGCGGTGCACGTGCTCGTCGTGGCGGTGGGCGCGGTGCTCGCCCTGCTGCTCGGTGGGCTCGTCCTCGGGCTCACCACCTCGGCCTCCCTCGCCGACGACGCCTGGACGGCGCGGCTGCTCGGAGCGTCCGTGCCGCACCTGTCCAGCACCCTGTTCTTCCTCGGGCTCGCGGTCGCCCTCTTCGGCCTGGCGCCGCGCTGGCGCTCGCTGGCCTGGGTGGTCTTCGGGGCAGGGGCGCTGCTGGCCTGGATGGGCCCGGCGCTCGACCTGCCGACCTGGCTGGTGGAGGCCTCTCCCTTCGCGGCGGTCGGCATCCTCCCGGCCGAGGACGTCGACCTCGCCGGGGTGGCGGTGCTCGTCGGGCTGGGCCTGGTCCTGCTCGTCGCCGGGGTGGTCGGCTTCCGTCGCCGGGACGTGCCGCAGCAGTAGTCAGCCAGCCGTGGCGCCCTGCTCCGCGGCCGGGACGCCGGCCGAAAGCAGGGCGCGGAAGCCGTCGGCATATCCTTCGGGGTCCATGTCTTGGAGCAGGGCCCGCTGCACGATGAAGCCGGGCATGAGGCCGGTCATGACGCGAGCCACCTGCTCGGGGTCGGCGCCCGACGGGAGCCGACCGCGGGCGATCTCACGCTCCGCGATGCTCTGCCACAGCGCGCGGACCGCTCGCATCTGCGGGGCGAGGATCTCGTGGACCTCCGGGTCGCGCATCGCCTCCGCCCAGGCCTGCACCCCGACCACGGTGAGATCGCCCTCGGGGTCGCGAGCCAGCCGGTCGATGGCGTGCACGAGGTCGTCGAGGGTCTCGGCGAGACCGAGGTCGACGTCCGACTCCAGGCGCTGCTGCACCGCCGACAGCGTCCCGCCGATGGAGAGCTGCACCAGGGCCAGGATGATCTCCGTCTTGGAGGAGAAGTACCCGTAGACCGCGCCGGCGGACAGGCCCGACTCGCGGATGATGTCGGCCATCGTCGTCTTGTGGAAGCCCTCGCGCAGCACGCAGCGCAGCGCCGCCTCGGTGATCTCGCGGCGGCGTGCGTCCTTGTGCTCCTGGCTGACCCGTGGCATGCGCCGAGATTAAAACGAACGAACGTTCTTTGACAAGCATGGTCGACGATGGTTCAGTGGTCTCAACAAGAACGAACGTTCCATTTAGGAGGAGACATGAGCACCACCACCGACGACACCACGACCCCGAGCGAAGAGAGCGGCGAGACCACCAGCGAGACCACCAGCGAGACCCGCACGGTCCTGGCCATCGTCCTGGGCCTGACCACCCTGCCCGCCGTGATGCTCACCGCGTTCGCCTGGACCACCAGCGAGATCGAGCCGCGGGAGGTGCCGATCGTCGTCGCCGGTCCCGAGCAGGCGACCGGCCCCATGGCCGAGCAGCTGAGCGCCAGCGGCGAGGAGGCCTTCGAGGTCACGACGGTCGCCGACCGCGCCGCCGCGGTCGAGGCGATCGAGGAGCGTGAGGCCTACGCCGGTCTCGTCGTCGGCGCCGAGCCCGAGCTGCTCACTGCGCCCGCCGCCAGCCCGGCGGTGGCCAGCCTCATGACCGAGGCGCTGGCCGCCGACGGCGCGGGCACCACGGTCACCGAGGTCGTCCCGCTGCCCGAGGGGGACCCGAACGGCCAGATCTTCTCCTCGGTCGCGCTGCCGCTGCTGCTCGGGGGCATAGCCACCGGTGTGCTCGCCTCGATCGCCGTGCGCGGCCGCTGGGCGAAGGTGGCCACCATCAGCGGCGTCGCCGTCGCCGGCGGTCTCGTGCTCACCGCGATCCTGCAGCCGTGGCTCGGGGCCCTCGAGGGCAGCTACCTGGTGAACGCCTCGGTCATCGCCCTGGCCATCGCGGCCACCTCGACGGTCATGGCCGGCCTGCACTCGCTCATCGGCTACGCCGGCATCGGCCTGACCGCGCTGGCGGTGCTGCTCGTCGGGAACCCCTTCTCCGGTCTGGCCACCGGCCCGAAGCTGCTGCCCTCCGGCTGGAGCACGCTCGGCCAGCTGCTGCCCCCAGGTGCCGCCGGTCAGGCGCTGCGCTCGACGGCCTTCTTCGACGGCGCCGGTGCGGCGATGCCGCTGACGGTCCTCGTCGGATGGATCGTCGTCGGTCTGTCGCTGCTCGGCCTCTCCGCGGCGGCAGCCCCAGGCGGGCTGCGGCTGTCACGGAGAGCGCGTAGCGTCGGCCGGGACAGCAACCCCTGACGGAAGGTGGCACCAATGAGCGCGACGAACGAGCGCGGCGAGTCCATCGAGACCGCGCCGACCCCGGAGGCCCGGCTCGGCTCGACCACGGACACCGGGGCGCCGGCGCAGAGCGACCGGAACAGCCTGACCGTCGGCCCGGACGGGCCGATCGTCCTGCACGACACCCACTTCCTCAACCAGATGGCCCACTTCAACCGGGAGCGGGTGCCGGAGCGCAACGTGCACGCCAAGGGCTCGGGCGCCTTCGGGGTCTTCGAGACCACGGGCGACGTCTCCGCCTACACGAAGGCGGCGCTCTTCCAGCCGGGCGTGCGGACCGACATGCTCGCCCGCTTCTCCACCGTGGCCGGTGAGCAGGGGTCCCCGGACACCTGGCGCGACCCCCGCGGGTTCGCGCTGAAGTTCTACACCACCGAGGGCAACTACGACCTCGTCGGCAACAACACCCCGATCTTCTTCATCCGCGACACGATGAAGTTCCCGCACTTCATCCGCAGCCAGAAGCGGCGCGGCGGCTCCGGCCTGAGGGACAACCACATGCAGTGGGACTTCTGGAGCCTCAACCCCGAGTCGGCCCACCAGGTCACCTATCTCATGGGTGAGCGCGGCATCCCGAGGACCCTGCGGCACATGAACGGCTACGGCAGCCACACCTACATGTGGGTCAACGGGTCGGGCGAGAAGTTCTGGGTGAAGTACCACTTCCACAGCCACCAGGGCGTCGAGGGGCTGACCAACGAGGAGGCGACCCGCCTGGCGGGCGAGGACGCCGACGCCCACCGTCGTGACCTCTACGACGCCATCGAGCGCGGCGAGCACCCGAGCTGGACGCTGTCGGTGCAGGTCATGCCGTACGAGGACGCCAAGACCTACCGCTTCAACCCCTTCGACCTGACGAAGATCTGGCCGCACAGCGACTACCCGCTCATCGAGGTGGGCACGATGACGCTGAACAAGAACCCGGAGAACTTCTTCGCGCAGGTGGAGCAGGCCGCCTTCGAGCCCAGCGCGCTGGTGCCCGGCATCGGCTTCTCGCCGGACAAGATGCTGCTCGGCCGTGCCTTCGCCTACGCCGACACCCACCGTTACCGGATCGGCCCGAACTACCACCAGCTGCCGGTGAACCGGCCGCAGGCGGTGGCGGAGACCAACACCTACACCTTCGACGGGCCGATGGCCTACGACCACTCCGGTGACGACCCCGTGTACGCGCCGAACAGCGAGGGGCGCGGGTACGCCGACGAGGTCGGGGCCGTGCCGGAGAGCTGGGAGAGCGACGGCGAGATGGTCCGCCAGGCCTACACGCTGAGGGCCGAGGACGATGACTTCGGCCAGGCCGGCACGCTCGTGCGCGAGGTCTGGGACGACGCTCAGCGGGCCGCCTTCGTCGAGACCGTCGTCGGCCACCTGCTCGGAGGGGTGCAGGGCGAGGTGCTCGAGCGGGCCTTCCAGTACTGGAAGAACGTCGACGCCGAGACCGGTCAGCAGATCGAGGAGAAGGTGCGCGCCAGCAACGGCTGACGCGCGCACGTGACGGGGCGGGTCCGGCTGGCTGCCGGGCCCGCCCCGTCGGCGTCCATGGGTGAAGGTGTGCGCGGGGACGGTCGTTCGGTCAGGCCGCGAGCAGCCCGTCGATCTGGTTGATCGCGCCGCTGGCGCCCTCGACGATGCCCATGTCGAGCACCTGCTGCAGCGCCTCGGCGCTGTCGTAGGTCGTGACGACGGTGGCCCGCGTCCCGCCCTCGTGCGGGGCGAAGCCGAAGGAGCTGTGCGAGGTCGGCATCTCCGTGTTGCGGGCGAAGGTCTCGTCGAGGGCGAAGGCGTCGTCGACGGCGAACCCGGTGGGCTCCTCGACGGTCTTGACGTCCCAGTAGGCGTAGAACTTCTCGCCCTCCGGGGAGGTCATGTAGTACGTGACCGTGCCGCCCGGGGTCAGGTCGTGGTCGACGACGGTGGCCGGGTAGGTCGGCGGGCCCCAGATCTGCTCGAGCTGGCGCGGATCGGCGTAGACCTGCCAGACCCGCTCGACGGGGGCGGCGAAGTCCGCGGTGATGGTCAGGGTGCGGGTCTCGATGTCGGTGGTGACGTCGATGACGGGCATGGTGATCAGTCCTTCTCGGTGGTTGGTGCTGCGGTGGTGGTTTCCTCGGTGATCGCCGCCGGGCCGCTGGGCTCGGCGAGCAGGTCGTCCATCCGGGCGACCCGGCCTCGCCAGATCCCTTCGAGCTCGGTGAGCATCGCGCTCATCGACCGGACCGCCTCGACGTCACCGGTGGCGAGGGCCTGGCGGCCCACCCTCCGCTTGGTCAGCAGCCCGGCGCGCTCCAGCACGGCGACGTGCTTCTGCACCGCGGCGAAGCTCATGTCGTAGCGCTCCGCCAGGGTCGACACCGAGTGCTCGCCGGCCAGCACCCGACGCAGGATGTCGCGTCGCGTGCGGTCGGCCAGCGCGTGGAAGAACGCGTCGGCGCGAGCCTCTGCGTCCTGCCCTGCTCGCTCTTCGCTCGATGTCATGCGACCAATATACAACCAATCGCTATTCCGTCAACCACTCGGTTGTACGAAGTGCGCAACTGCCCGGGCAGTTGCGAGTGGGGTCGCGCAATTGCCCGGGCAGTTGCGCTGGTCGCGCAATTTGCCCAGGCAGTTGCGAGAGGTCAGGTGGTGCGGGAGGTGAGGGGACCGGGCTCGTCGAGCCAGGTGACGACCTCGTCCAGCGGAGCCCGCGTCGTGCGCAGGGCGTTCACCGGGGCCGAGGTGTCCTCGTGGCCGATCGCCAGCCCGCAGAAGAGCATGAGCTGGTCCGGGACGTCGACGACCTGGGCGACGAGGTCGTGCTGCGCGCTCCAGGCCTCCTGGGCGCAGGACTCCAGGCCCTCGGCGCGCAGCAGCAGCATCACCGTCTGCAGCCAGATCCCGAGGTCGGCCCACTGCGGGTGGTTCATGCCGCGGTCGACGAAGAGCAGCAGGCCCACCGGGGCGCCGAAGAAGTCCCAGTTGCGCACGAAGCTCGTCATCCGCCCGGCCTTGTCCTCGCGCGCGATGCCGAGGGTGGCGTAGAGCTGCTCGCCGTTCTGGAAGCGGCGGCTGCGGTAGGGCTCCCAGAGGGTGTCGGGGTAGACCGGGTACTCCGGCGAGGGCGGTCGCTCGCCCGAAGACAGCCGCTCACCTACCTTCGACCGGAGCGCCTGCAGGGCGTCGCCGGTGAGCACCGCGACGTGCCACGGCTGGAGGTTGCCACCGGAGGCCGCCCGCTGGGCCTGCTCCAGCACACGCTCGATGCCGGCCAGGTCCACCGGCTCGTCGGTGAAGGCGCGCACGGAGCGGCGTCCGGTCACCGCCTCGGTGATGTCCATCGGTACGGCTCCTGTCAGTCGGGGTCGGTCTGGGCGATCGCGCCGGAGGCGAGCAGGGCCTCGACCTCGGCCTCGGAGAAGCCGTGGCCGAGCAGCTGGGAGCGGGTGTCGGCGCCGGCCGGCCGCTCCGGGGTCGGCTGCGGCGGCGGACCGGTGGAGAAGCGGGGCGCCACCCGTGGGGTGACGGCGCCGCCGAGGTCGGCGAAGGCGTCGCGCGCCCGCGCCTGAGGGTGCTCGGGCGCCTCGCCGAGGTCGAGCACCGGGGCCACGCAGGCGTCGCTGCCGGCGAAGTGGGCGGCCCACTCGTCGCGGGTCCGCGAGGTGAAGGCCTCGGTGAAGACCCGGCGCTGCTCGGCGAAGCCCGCCGGGTCGTGCTGCTCGTGGGCGAAGCTCACCCCGAGGCCGTCGAGCAGGGCCGCGTAGAACTGCGGCTCGAGCGCCCCGACCGCGACGAAGCGGCCGTCGGCGCAGCGGTAGGTGTCGTAGAAGGGGGCACCGCCGTCCAGCAGGTTGGCCTGCCGCTCGTCCTGCCACAAGCCGATCCCGCGCAGGCCGTGGATCATCGTCGCCAGGCTGCTCACCCCGTCGACCATGGCTGCGTCGACGACCTGGCCCTGGCCGGTGCGCTGGCGCTCGAGCAGCGCGGCCAGCACGCCGACGACGAGGAAGAGCGAGCCGCCGCCGAAGTCGGCGAGCAGGTTGGCCGGCGGGACCGGCCGCTCCGCCGGGCCGGCCAGGCTGAGCGCCCCGGCCACGGCGGCGTAGGTGATGTCGTGCCCGACCTCTTGGGCGAGCGGCCCCTCCTGACCCCATCCGGTCATCCGCGCATAGACGAGGACGGGGTTGGCCGCGTGCAGCTCCTCCGGGCCCAGGCCCAGCCGCTCGGTGACGCCGGGTCGCAGACCCTCGACGAGGACGTCCGCCTCGGCGGCGAGCCGACGGACGGTGGCGATCCCGTCGGGGTGCTTGAGGTCGACGGCGACCGACGGCCGCGAGCGGCCCAGGCCGGTACCTGCGGCCAGCGGGCCCGCGCCGCCGGGGCGGTCCACCCGGATCACCTCGGCGCCGAGCTCGGCCATCAGCAGGCAGGCGTAGGGGGCCGGGCCGATGCCGACGAGCTCGATGACCCGGATCCCGGCCAGTGGGCGGGCCGGTGCCCGACCGCCCGGGCCGACGCCGGTGTCGACCCCGGGGTCGAGGCCGCGGTCAGGGTCGGGGCCGGGGTGGTCGGCGGTCACGGCATCGTCGCCGGGTGAGTCCATGACGTCAGTCAACCGCACGAGGGTTGTGCCGGGTCGGCGGCCCGGGGTGTCGGTGCCTACGTCGCTGCGTCGTCTCGTGGTCAGTCAGCGGTGGTTCGTGAGGTGAGGCACGGACGTAGCGGTGGTTCGTGAGGTGAGGCACGGACGCAGCGGTGGTTCGTGAGGTGAGGCACGGTCGTAGCGCCCGCGCGACGCCCGGCGCCACGGTGCGACTGTCCGCCCCGAGGGCGAACGACACCCCGGACCGCGTCGCGCCTCAGCCGTCCTCGGCCTCGGGGGCGGCCGGCATCCTGCCCGGCGCGAGCTCGCGCAGCCCGGGCAGCACGTCCTCGGCGAGCTCGGTGAGGAAGCGTTCCTGGTCCTCGCCGGGGGCGTGCAGCACGAGGTGGGTGAAGCCCATGTCGGTGTACTCGCGCACCCGTTCGACGACCTCGGCCGGGTCGTCGGAGACGATCCACCGGCTCATGATCTGCTCCAGCGGAAGGGCGTCGGCGGCCTGCTCCATCTCCACCGGGGAGTGGATCGAGTGCTTCTGCTCGGCCGGCAGCGCCAGCGGCGACCAGAACCGGGTCGCCTCCCGGGCCCGCTCCAGGTCCCGGTCGTAGCTGATCTTGATCTCGATCATCCGGTCCAGCGCCTCGACGTCGCGGCCCCCCTTCGCCGCACCGGTGGCCATGGACGGCAGCAGGGTGTCCTCGTAGAGCTCGCGGCCCTTGCCCGAGGTGCAGATGAGGCCGTCGCCCATCCGCCCGGCGTACCGGGCGACGGTGCCGCCGCCGGCCGCCACGTAGACCGGGACCGGCTCCTCCGGCCGGTCGTAGATGCTCAGGTCCCGCACCCGGTAGTAGTCCCCCTCCTGGTCCACCGAGTCCTGGGTCCACAGCGCCCGGATCAGCCGGACCGCCTCGCGCAGCCGGGCGAAGCGCTCCCGGAAGTCCGGCCAGTTCTCGACCGAGCCGACGGCGATCTCGTTGAGCGCCTCGCCGGTGCCCACCCCGAGGATCAGCCGCCCGGGGGCGAGGCAGCCGAGCGTGGCGACCTGCTGCGCCAGCACCGCAGGGTTGTAGCGGAAGGACGGGGTGAGCACCGAGGTGCCCAGCAGCACCCGGTCGGTGCGGGCGGCGACGTGCCCCAGCCAGGGCAGCGCCGCCGGCGCGTGCCCGCCGGTGACCCGCCAGGGCTGGGCGTGGTCGGAGACGGTGACCGAGTCCAGGCCGACGTGCTCGGCCAGCACGGCCAGGTCGGAGAGCCGCTGCGGCCCGAACTGCTCGGCCGAGGCCTTGTACCCGATGCGCAGGGGAGGGGTGCTCACCGCAGCGACGCTACTCCCGTGCGCCTGCGTGCATCGGTGGTCGGTCCCGCCTACCGTGACGGCAGGCGTCGCCGCGGCCGGGCGCGGCCGCCGAGACGAGCGAGGGACCTCGCCGGGCGCGGTCCAGGGAAGGGCACGACGTGAAGATCAACAACGATCCCGTCTACGTCAGGCGGCGTCTGGTCGCGCTCGCGGTCGCGGTGATCGTGCTCGTCCTGCTGATCTGGCTGGTCAGTCGGCTCTTCGGCGGAGACGACTCGGCCAGCGCGGCCACCGAGGAGGCATCCACCCAGGAGTCCCCGTCAGCGGCGGTCGCGGCGACCCCGACGGTGGAGCCCGAGGAGCCCGCGCCGAGCGAGTCACCGGCCGCCGAGCGCGGCGAGCAGGCCCCGCCCGTGGAGTCGACGATGGTGCAGGTCCAGCGGATCACCGGCGGCCTGACCCCCAAGTCCGTGGTCGCCTCCAGCGCCGGGGTCGTCTTCGCCCAGAACATGATGTACAGCCACACGGTGACCGTCTACGACGCCGACGGCGCCCGGCTGAAGACCATCGACGACGCCGTCGACCTCGCCGACTTCGGCGTCGAGGGCCACCCCGGCGAGAGCAAGGGCGCGCCGGTCGAGATGGCCTTCAGCCCGGACGGGTCCACCGCCTGGGTGAGCAACTACGCGATGTACGGCGAGGGCTTCCTGCCCGAGGGCAAGGACGCCTGCACCTCCGGCGAGGGCATCTCCCCGAGCTACGTCTACGAGATCGACACCGCCAGCCTGGAGATCGAGCGGGTGGTCGAGGTCGGGGCCGTGCCGAAGTACGTCGCGGCCACCCCGGACGGCAAGCACGTGCTCGTGAGCAACTGGTGCTCGATGGACCTCAGCGTCATCGACGCCAAGACCGCGAAGGTCGTCAAGACCATCCCGCTCGGCGGCGAGAACCCCCGCGGGATCGCGGTCAGCCCGGACAGCTCGACCGCCTACGTGGCCAACATGGGCAACGACGAGACCGTCAAGGTCGACCTCGGCAGCGGCGAGGTGACCCCCTTCGCCAGCACCGGGGTCAACCCGAGGCACCTGCTGATGTCGCCGAAGGGCGACCGGCTCTACATCACCAATGCCGGCTCGGGCACCGTCTCGAAGGTGGACACCGGCAACGGCGAGGTGGTCGGCGAGGCCACCGTCGGCGCCGACCCGCGGTCGATGGCGATGTCGCCCGACGGTGCGGCGCTCTACGTGGCCAACTACGACTCGGCGACCGTCTCGAAGGTGCGCGCCGAGGACATGAGCGTGCTGCAGACCGTGGAGACCGACGACGTGCCGATCGGGATCACCTACGAGCCGACGAAGAAGCGGGTCTGGGTGGCGTCGTACAACGGCTCCCTCGTCGTCTACGACGACTCGCGCCGCGCGGCGTGAGCCTCGGCGTCGTCGTCAACCCGGCCTCCCGCCGGGCGGCTGCGGCGATGACGGCGCTGCGGGCGGTGGCCGCCGAGACCGGCTGGGGCGAGCCGATGGTTCACGAGACCGCGGTGGACGCCACCGGGACCGGCCAGGCCCGGCAGTGCGTGCGCGACGGGGCCCGGCGCGTGGTCGTCGTCGGCGGTGACGGCACCACCCGGGCGGTCGCCCATGGCCTCGCCGGCAGCAGGGTGCCGATGGGCATCGTGCCGGCCGGCACCGCCAACCTCTACGCGCACAACCTGCGCCTGCCGCTGCGCGACCTCACCGGCGCGGCCTGGCGGGCGCTGACCGGACCGGCGCGCCCGGCCGACCTGGGGCTGGCCCGGTGGCGCGACGAGGACGGCCGGTGGAGCCGGGAGCACCCCTTCCTCGTCATGGCCGGTCTGGGCCGGGACGCCGAGACCGTGGCCAGGACCAGCGAGGAGGCGAAGGCCCGGGTGGGCTGGCTGGCGTACTTCGCGCCCGCCGGTCGGGCCGCGCTGCGCCGGCCGCTGCCGGTCCGGCTCAGCGTCGACGACGGTCCCGAGCGGGAGCTGGCCGCATGGAGCGTCATCGCCGCCAACTGCGGGGTGGTCCGGGCGGGCATCACCATCGCCCACCAGGCACGGCACGACGACGGCCTGCTCGACCTCATGGAGGTCACCGTGCGCCGGCCGGACCAGTGGCTGCCGCTGGCGGCGAAGGGGGTCCTGCGCCTGCCCGGCCGGGTGCCCGGCCTGCGGCACGAGCAGGCGCGCGAGGTGCAGGTTCGCCTGGAGCAGGGCACCGTCGCCGCCCAGCTGGACGGGGACGTCGTCGCGCGGGTCACCGCGCTGGCCAGCCGCGTCGAGGCCGGCGTCCTGGACGTGGTCGGCGCCGTCTCCACGCCTGGGTAGGGTCGGGCCATGACTCACGGAACCATCGTCATCACCGGTGCCAGCTCGGGTCTGGGGGCCGAGATGGCCCGCCAGTTCGCCGCGCTCGGCTACGACCTCGCGCTGTGCGCCCGACGCACCGACCGGCTCGACGGCCTGCAGGCCGAGATCGCCGCGGCGCACCCGGGTCGGCGGGTGGAGATCTACGCCCTCGACGTCACCGACGACGACGCGGTCATCGCGGTGACCAAGAAGATCGCGGCCGACCTCGGCGGGATCGACAAGTTCGTCGTCAACGCCGGCCTCGGCAAGGGCGCGCCGGTCGGCAAGGGCAGCCACTACGCCAACAAGGAGACGCTGACCACCAACGTGCTCGGCGCCTTCGTCCAGGCCGAGGCGGCGATGCAGGTCTTCCGCGAGCAGAAGCGAGGCCACCTGGTGATCATCAGCTCGGTGACCTCGGTGCGCGGCTTCCCCAGCTCGATGACCGCCTACGCCTCGAGCAAGGCGGCCGTGGCGAGCATGGGCGAAGGCATCCGCAGCGAGATGATGGGCAAGCCCGACCTGGACATCGACGTCTCGGTCATCTGCCCGGGCTACATCCGCTCGGAGATGAACGAGAAGGTCGAGCAGAAGGTGAAGTTCATGGTCGACACCGAGCCGGGGGTGCGCTCGATGGTCGAGGCGATCGAGGCCCGCAAGGCGCACGCCTTCGTCCCGGCCAAGCCCTGGGCCGCTCTCGGTCGGGTCATGCAGGTGGCGCCGCTGAAGGTCGTCCGCAAGCTCATGTGACGGCGGGCTCGGACACGGTGCCCGGCGCCTCCGGACAGGAACTGACCGGAAGCGGCGGCACCGTGGGTGGCGACCGCTCGACCCGGCCGACCACCTGGAGGCACCGATGTACCTGCCCGCCCGCGACGACGAGACCCAGCCTACCGCGGCTACGTCGCCCAGCTGCTGGAGTCGCTGCGCGCCAGCGCCCACGGGCTGAGCGACGACCAGGCGCGGCTCGCACCGCTGCGCAGCGCGCTCTCCGTCGGCGGCCTGCTCAAGCACGTCACCTTCGTCTTCGGCAAGGACGTGCCCGAGGCCCAGGACCCGGGGGCGCCCGAGGGCTGGGCCGAGGCCTTCTACGGCAGCTTCGTCATGCGACCGGAGGAGACCCTGCCGCACGTGCTCGCGCGCTTCGACGCCATGGCCGGGTCGCTCGACGCGACGCTGGCCGGCGACCTCGACCCGGACGAGGAGGTCGAGCAGCCGCCGGCGCCCTGGTACGGGATCACCGAGCCGAGCACCGTGCGACGGCGCTACCAGCTCGTGCACATCGTCGAGGAGCTCGCGCGGCACGCCGGGCACGCCGAAATCATCCGCGAGGAGATCGACGGCGCCTCGGCGCCCGCCCTGGTCCTCGCGGTGACCGGCCGGCCGGAGAACCCCTTCGTCACGCCGTGGACCCCGGAGGACGCCACCTCCTGAACCGTCCGTCGCCCGCGCCCGCCCGACGTCTGTCAGGCTGTCCCGCATGCCTGTGCTCGACCAGCCCGTCGTCGGGGTCAGCGGGATCACCGTGGCGACCTCGGACGTCGACTCCACCCGTGAGGCCTGGAGCCGGTTCGCCGGTGCTCCGGAGGCCGACTCGCTCGTCGTCGGCGGCCTGGTCGTCGGTGTCAGCCCGGCTCGCGGCGGCCCCGAGGGGCTGACCGGGGTCACCCTCTCGGTGGAGAACGTCTCGGCCTTCGCCCGGCTGCTGCAGCGCCGCGGGCTGAGGCTGGACGGGACCACCCTCGAGCTCGGTGGCCTCACCTGGCGCCTCGCCGGGACGACCGGTGTGCACCGGCGACGCGGTCACGACGCCGGGGACATCGACGGGATCGACCATGTCGTCGTCGAGAGCAGCGACCCGGAGCGGGCGGTGGCGCTCTACGGGGCGCGGCTCGGCCTCGACCTGCGCCTGGACCGGACCATGCCCCGGCACCGGATGCGCGGGCTCTTCTTCCGCTGCGGGCAGGCGGTCCTCGAGGTGATCACCCGGCTCGACGACGAGGGCACGGTGCGCGGCGCCCCGGGCGTCCCGGACGCCTTCGGCGGTCTCGCCTGGCGGGTGCCGGACGTCGGCGTGGTGCGGGACCGGCTGATGGGTGACGGGGTGGACGTCTCCGAGGTGCGCGAAGGGCGCAAGCCCGGCACCCAGGTGGCCACCGTCCACGACCCCGAGCTGGTCGTGCCCACCCTGCTCATCGGCGCGCCCGCGGACGGGTCCGAGGACTGATCTCTCGGGGCGGGTCGGCCGCCCGCTGCTCCTCGGCAGCTGACTCCCGGCGCAGCCGCCCTTCGCCGACTCCCGGCCGCAGACGTTTCCTCGCCGACTCCCGGCCGCAGACGCTCACCTTCGTCCTATCTCCTGCGCATGCATGCGCAGCGGCTGCAGTTGCCTAGGGGGTTGGGGTCTGGGGGCGGGCGTGGTTTGACGGGAGATATATGCTTGCTGCATGCAATCAAATCCCCCTGAGGTCGGCGTCAGCCTGACCGACACCCTCGGGCGGGTCTTCACCCAGCTCTCCCGTGCGATCTCCCGGCACGCCGAGCAGCCCGGGGCGATGCACCGCACCGACTACGGCATCCTCGTCCACCTCGAGACCGTCGAGGCCGACCGGCTCAGCGACGTCGCCGCCGTCGAGGGGCGTGACGCCTCCACCGTCAGCCGCCGCTTCAAGGCGCTCACCGACGCCGGGCTGGTGGCCCGCACCCCGGACCCGGACGACCGCCGCGCCACCCTCGTGGCCATCACCGACCCGGGCCGCGCCGCCCTGCAGGTCGAGCGCCGCGCCCGCACCCGGATCATCACCGACGCCCTCGGCGACTGGTCACCGCAGGAGATCGACGACCTCGAGCGGGTCTTCGCCCGCCTGGCCGTCTCGCTGGCCGAGTACAACGGCTGCACCCCGTCGGCCGCCCGCACCGTGACCACCGAGCAGCCCACGACCAGCGAGCGGAGGCCCGCATGACCGCCGCCGCCGCGCCCGCGGCCCGCACCCCGTACCGGCTCAGCCCGCACGACCGCCGGGTCTTCATCGGGCTCATGCTCGGCATGCTCGTCGCCGCGATCAGCCAGACCATCGTCGGCCCGGCCATGCCCCGGATCGTCGCCGAGCTCGGCGGCATGGACCACTACAGCTGGGTGGCCACCGCGGCGATGCTCGTCTCGGCGATCACCGTCCCGGTGGTCGGCAAGTTCGGCGACCTCTACGGCCGGCGCGGCTTCTACCTCGGCGGGATCATCGTCTTCATGATCGGCTCGCTGATCTGCGGCTTCTCCCAGAGCTTCTGGATGCTCGTCGCCGGTCGCGCGGTGCAGGGCCTGGGCATGGGCACCCTCATGCCGCTCAGTCAGACGATCATCGGCGACATCATCCCGCCCCGGCAGCGCGGCAAGTACCAGGGCATCATGGGCGCCGTCTTCGGGGTCACCTCGGTCGCCGGGCCGCTGGCCGGAGGGATCATCACCGACACCTGGGGCTGGCGCTGGCTGTTCTTCATCGCCGTCCCGGTCGGGCTCGTCGCCTTCGGCGTCATCGCCCGCTTCCTCGACCTCGACCAGCACCCGCGGCACGCGCGGATCGACTACGCCGGGATCGCCACGCTCATCGTGGCACTCACCTCGCTGCTGCTGGCCACCTCGCTCGGCGGCACCTCGTGGGCATGGACCTCGACCGAGTCGCTCGGCCTCTACGGGCTCGGCCTGATCGCGCTGGTCGCCTTCATCGCCATCGAGCGCCGGTCCGAGGAGCCGGTGCTGCCGCTGCGGCTCTTCTCCAGCCGGGTGGTCACCCAGGCCAACATCGCCGCCTTCGCCGTGTCGATGGTGATGTTCGGCGCGATCATCTACATCCCGGTCTTCGCCCAGGGCGTCATCGGCGTGGACGCCACCAACTCCGGACTGATCCTCATGCCGCTGATGATCGGCTTCGTCGGGCTGGGCATCGTCACCGGCCAGCTCATCACCCGGACCGGGGTCTACCGGCCCTTCATGCTCACCGGCATCGCCGTCATGGGCGTCGGGGCGTGGCTGCTCACCCGGCTGGACCACACCGCCACCCAGACCCAGCTGACGCTGGCCATGGTCGTCCTCGGCGTCGGTCTGGGCATGGTCATGCAGCAGTACGCCCTGGTCGTGCAGAACGACGTCGCCCGCTCCGACCTCGGCGTGGCCACCTCCTCGGTGCAGTTCTTCCGCAACGTCGGCTCGACCGTGGGCATCGCCATCTTCGGCACGATCATGACGAGCACCCTCGCCGAGAAGATCGCCTCGCACCTGCCGGCGGGAGCCTCGGCCGAGGCCGCCGAAGGGGTCGACGTCGGCTCGGTGCTCGACCCCTCCGCGCTGAGCGGGATGCCCCCGGCCGTCGCCGACGCGGTGCGCCAGGGCCTCGCCGAGAACCTGCACCACGTCTTCCTGCTCTTCCTGCCGATCCTCGCGCTGGCCTTCGTGGCCACGGCGCTCATCCCGGCCAAGCCCCTACGGGAGAGCAACGACCCGGCGCCGACGATGACGCCGGAGGGCGAGCGCGAGACGGCCCCGGCCGAGGTGTGATGGAATGTTCAATGACTGCCCGCCGTTGACCCCGGGACAGACCGCCTGAAGGGAGTCACCCGATGCCCGCCGTGACCGTCGAGAACATCCTCACCCTGCCCCGCGTGGCGCAGCCGCGCGAGGGCGCGCAGTCCCGCCCGGTCCGCTCGGTGAGCACCGCGCCGAAGGGGTTCGAGGGCGAGGGCTTCCCCGTCCGCCGGGCCTTCGCCGGCACCGACCTGGCCGCGCTCGACCCCTTCATCCACATGGACCAGATGGGTGAGGTCGAGTACGCCCCGATGGAGCCGCGCGGCACCAGCTGGCACCCGCACCGCGGCTTCGAGACCGTCACCTACATCATCGACGGCTCCTTCGACCACGAGGACACCCACGGTGGCGGCGGCACGATCACCAACGGCGACACCCAGTGGATGACCGCCGGGTCGGGGCTGCTGCACATCGAGGCGCCGCCGGAGCAGCTGGTGATGTCCGGCGGGCTCTTCCACGGGATCCAGCTGTGGGTCAACCTGCCCGGCGCGCAGAAGATGACCGACCCGCGCTACCAGGACATCCGCTCCGGCGAGGTCGCGCTGCTCTCCAGCCACGACGGCGGCACCCTGCTGCGGGTCATCGCCGGCTCGCTCGACGGGCACGACGGCCCGGGGATCACGCACACCCCGATCTCGCTGGTGCACGCGACCGTCGCCCCCGGGGCCCGGCTCGACCTGCCGTGGCCGGCCGACTTCAACGCCCTCGTCTACGTGCTCTCCGGGCGCGGCGTCGTCGGGCCGGAGCGGCGCCCCTTCGGCGAGGGTCAGCTGGCCGTCTTCGGCGCCGGGGACTCGCTCGAGCTGGCCGCCGACGACCGGCAGGACGAGCGCAGCCCCAGCCTCGAGGTGCTCGTCCTCGGCGGGCGTCCGATCCGGGAGCCGGTGGCCGCCTACGGCCCCTTCGTCATGAACAGCCGTGACGAGCTGGTCACCGCCTTCGAGGACTTCCAGGCCGGTCGGCTCGGGGTGATCCCGAAGAGCCCGCGGGTGCGCTCGGCGCAGGAGGTCGTCGACGCGGCGCTCGCCCCCGGCGGTGCGCCGGGGCACCACTCGCTCTGACCGAGCACGCACCGAGAGACCTGCACAGACCGGGCCGGGACGATCCGGCGGGCCCCCTGCACCCGCCGGACCGTCCCGGCCCTTCTTCTTCTCCTCAGTCGGCGGCCAGTTCTCCTCAGTCGGTGGCCAGCGCCGCGGCGGGGGAGACCCTCGCCGCCCGCACCGCGGGCAGCACCGCCGCGACCAGCGCGGCGACGACGGCCGCGGCCGCGACGCCGCCGAGCAGACCCCACGGGATCTCCACGACCACCGGGGTGAGCTCACCGACCAACGCGCCGACCCCGGCGACGCCGTAGACGATCCCGAGGGCGCTGCCGAGGGTGACCCCGACGAGCGCGAGCAGCACCGACTCGATGGCGACCATCCGCCGCAGCTGCGCCCGGGTGGTGCCCAGCGCCCGCAGCAGCGCCGACTCCTGGGTGCGCTCGAGCACCGACAGGGACAGCGTGTTGGCGATGCCGACCAGGGCGATGACCACTGAGACGGCGAGCAGGCTGAGCACCACGTAGAGCACCGCGTCGAGCACCTGGCTCATCTCGGCACGCTGGGCGGCGCTGCCGCCGACCTCCACGCCCGCGTCGGCGACGACCTCGTCGATCGCCTCGACGGTGCTGCCCGGGTCGCCCTCGGCGAGCCGGAGGAAGGCCGCTCGCGTGGCGACGTCTCCGCCGATCCGGTCGAGGTCGGCGCCGGTGACCACCCAGTCGTAGCCGAGCGCGTCGTCGACCACCGCGGTCAGTGTCACCGGACCCGAGCCGCCGCGCACGGTCACCCGGTCGCCGTCGGCGACCCCGAACCCCTCGGCGACGTCGCTGGTGACGTAGATCGTGCCGTCGGTCAGCCGGTCCAGCCGGTCGCCGTTGCGCAGCACCGACCGGGTCTCGTCCGAGACGCCGACGACCGCCTGCGCCTCGTGCGTCGTCCCGTCGACGCCAAGGCTGACCTCGCTGCCGGGCACCGTGGCGACCCCGGTGACGCCGTCGATCTCGCGGAGGTCGTCGACCAGGCCCGGCTCGAGCTCGCCGTCGGTCGCGGTCACCGCGGCGTCCACCGAGTAGCGGTCGTCGAGCTCGGCGGTGATGCTCGCCTCCGCCGAGCGGGCGCCGACCGCGGTCATCGTCACGAGGGTGACGCCGACGAGCAGCGCAGAGGCGGTGGCCGCGGCCCGTCGCGGGTTGGCGACGGCGTTGCCGACCGCCAGGCGGCCGGGGGCGCCGAGCACGGCGGCCGGGACCGCCCCGATGATCCGGGCGAGCGTGGGCACGAGCAGGCTGCCGATGAGCAGCACCCCGAGGAAGGACGTCATCCCGCCGGCGAGCCCGGCCGCCAGAAAGGCCGTCTGCCAGCCGAGGACGAGCAGCCCGGCACCCCCGGCGAGCAGCGCCAGGCCGAGACCGATCCGGACCAGGCCCGCGGTGCTGCGGGCCGCGACCGTGCCGGCCGGGCGCAGCGCCTCCAGCGGCGCGACCCGGGAGGCGCGCAGCACCGGACGCAGCGCCGCGGCGAGCACGACGACCACCCCGACGACGAAGGGGACGAGTACCGCGGTGATCGAGGTGGTGAAGACCAGCTCGGGGAAGGTGGAGCTGCCGGAGGCGTTCGCCAGCGCGACGAGCCCGCCGCACAGGGCGATCCCGATCGCCGTGCCGATCGCGGAGAAGACGACGCCGGTGGCCAGAGCCTCGACGACGGCCCCCTGGACGACCTGCGCGCGGGTCGAGCCGACCGCCCGCAGCAGCGCCGTCTCCCGGGTGCGCCGGGCGAGCAGGATGCCGAAGGTGTTGGCGATGACGATGGCGCTGACGAAGAGCGCCACCGCGGCGAAGGCGAGCAGCATCCCCGTGATGACGTCAGTGCCCCCGGCGAGGCGGGCGGTGACGGCGTCGGCGTGGTCGGTTCCGGTGTCGACGGTCACCGGGGACGACTCGTCGTCGCCGTTGACGTCGTCGGTGGCGCCCTCGGTTGTGCTGCCGGTGGCGCCGTCGTCACCGAGGCTCGCTCCGGCGACCCCGCCGGTGCGCTCGCGCAGCCGGTCGGTGAGCTCGTCGGCGGTCACCTCCTCGGTCCCGCGGACGACGATCTCGGAGTAGCCGTCCTCACCGGTCCACGCGCTCACCGCGTCATGGCTGCCGAAGACCGCGGGCGTGCCGCCGGCGTAGCGCGGGTCGGCGCCGGCGTCGACGATCCCGACGACGGTCACCTCCGAGCCCGGGCCCTCGTCGGCGCTGAGGCTGACCTCGTCGCCGACGGCGAGCTGGTCGGCCGAGGCGACGACCCGCGACAGGGCGATCTCGTCCGCGGCCCGCGGCAGCCGGCCGTCCTCGACCCGCGCGCTGCTCTGCTCGGTCGGGCTCGTCGCGGCGACGACGTAGGCGGGGCCGGTCGGCGTCGCCATGGTGCTGCCGGCACGGAGCTCGCCGACGGCCCGCTGGACCCCTTCGGTCTCCTGCACGGTGGTGAGCGTCGCGGCGGGCATGGGTTCCGTGTCGCCGGTCGCGACGACGGCGTCGTAGTCGGTGTAGTAGCCGGCGACCATGCTGCGGACCGAGCCGCCGAGGGTCTGGCCGAGGCTGAGGGAGGCGGCGGCGAAGGCGACGCCGAGGATGATGGCGATGCCCGGGGCGACGAGCCGCCGGGACTGGCTGCGCAGCGAGGCGATGGTGACCTGCCACATGACGCTCACGCCCCCAGCCGGCGCATCGCGTCGAGGACCGAGTCCTCGGACGGGGCGTCGATCTCGTCGGTGATCCGGCCGTCGGCGAGCAGCACGACCCGGTCGGCGTAGGAGGCCGCCCGCGGGTCGTGGGTGACCATGACGACGCTCTGGCCGAGCTCGCGCACCGAGGTCCGCAGGAAGTCGAGCAGCTCGGCCGAGGAGCGCGAGTCCAGCGCCCCGGTCGGCTCGTCGGCGAAGAGCACGTCCGGGCGGGTGACCAGGGCGCGGGCGGTGGCCACCCGCTGCTGCTGCCCGCCGGAGAGCTCGGCCGGCCGGTGGCTCAGCCGATCGCCGATGCCCAGGACGCCGACGACGTGGTCGAACCAGTCCCGGTCGGCGCGACGGCCGGCGAGGGTCAGCGGGAGCAGCACGTTCTGCTCGGCGGTGAGCATCGGCAGCAGGTTGAAGGACTGGAAGACGAAGCCGATGCGCTCGCGGCGCAGGATCGTCAGCTGCTTCTCGGAGAGGGCGGTGGCGTCGGTGCCGCCGATGAGGATGCGCCCCTCGGTGGGCCGCTCCAGCCCGGCGAGGCAGTGCATGAGGGTCGACTTGCCGGACCCGGAGGGGCCCATGATCGCGGTGAAGCGACCGGCGGCGAAGCCGACGTCGACGTGGTCGAGGGCGGTGACCCCGGAGCCGTCGCGGCCGAAGACCTTGGTCAGGCCGTGCGCCTGGGCGGCGAGCTGAGGGCCCGCGGTGGGCTCGGGTGAGGTGGCGAGGGGCTGGTGGGTGGCGGGTGTCGTGGACATGTCTCCACGCTCGCCCTCGGCAGGGGTGCGGCGCGTCGGGCCACGGGTGGCACCTGGTCGTGGCCGCCTACGACCCGGGTCGTACCTCGACCAGCCCGGTCTCGTACGCCAGCAGCACCATGTGCACCCGGTCGCGCAGCGCCAGCTTGTGCAGGATCCGCCCGATGTGGGTCTTCACCGTGGCCTCGGCGACGTAGAAGGAGGCGGCGATCTCGGTGTTGCTGCGGCCCTCGGCGACCTCGCGCAGCACCTCGATCTCGCGGGGGGTCAGCGCCGCCAGCCGCGGGTGGTCGGCGCCGCGCGGCCCCTCGTCGGGATCCGCCTCCTGCGTGCCGGCGAAGGTGGTGACCAGCCGCCGGGTGGCGCTCGGGGCGATGACCGCGTCGCCGCGGTGCACGGCGCGGATCGCCGAGAGCAGGTCGGCCGGCCCGGCGTCCTTGAGCAGGAAGCCGGCGGCGCCGGCGCGCAGAGCCGCGTAGACGTACTCGTCGAGGTCGAAGGTGGTCAGCACGATGACCTGGGCCGGGTCGCCGCGCTCGGTGAGCGCCCGGGTGGCGGCGACCCCGTCGAACCGGGGCATCCGGATGTCCATGAGGACGATGTCGGCGGGGGTCTGCGCGAGCAGGTCGAGCGCGGCCTGGCCGTCGCCGGCCTCGCCGACGACCGTCATGTCGGCCTGCGCGTCGAGCACCATGCGGAAGCCGGCCCGGACGAGCTCCTGGTCGTCGACGAGGACGAGCCGCACCGGGCCGCTGCGGTCCTCCGGCTCCGAGTGGTGCGTGTGGTCCGTGCTGTCGTCCAGCTGCTCGCTCACCTCTGGCTCCCTTCGTCCTGACGCACGTCCTCGGTCACGTGCTCGGTCGTGTGCTCTGTCCCGTCGTCGGTCCCGTGCTCGCTCGCCTCGTCGGCCACGTCGTCGGTCCGCTGGGCGCGGCGCAGCGGCAGGTGCGCGCTGACCCGGCAGCCGCCACCGCCGCGAGGGCCCGCCTGCAGGGTCCCACCGACGGCGCCGGCCCGCTCGCGCATCCCGACCAGCCCGTGGCCGTCGCCGTCGTCGGGGGCCGCGCCGCCGCGCCCGTCGTCCTCGACCACCACCTGGAGCCCGTCGTCGAGCGCGACCCTGACCTGGGCGCGTGCTCCGGGGCCGGCGTGCTTGAGGACGTTGGTCAGCGACTCCTGGACCACCCGCAGCGCGGCCAGCCCGACGTCGCGGGGGACGCCGGTGAGGTCGGGCGGCGCCTGCAGGTCCACCGCCACTCCGGAGTCGCGCAGCCGGGCGACCACCTCGGGCAGGTCGGCCAGGGCATCGGTGGGCGCGTAGCCCTCCCCGCCGTCCTCGGCGCGCAGCACACCCACCAGGCGGCGGGTCTCGGCCAGGGCCTCCCGCGAGGTGTCGCCGATCGTGCGGAGCGCGCCGATCGCCTGCTCCCGCGCCCACCCGTCGGCGTGCTCGGCGGCGTAGGCGGCCCCGTCCGCCTGGACGACGACCACGGCGAGGCTGTGCGCGACGACGTCGTGCATCTCCCGAGCGATCCGGGTGCGCTCGTCCTGGGCGGCGATCCGGGCCTGCTGGTCCCGGTCGCGGCGCAGCGCGTCGTTCTGCTCCTGGAGGCGTGCCAGCACCTCGTGGCGTCGCCTGTTGAGGTCGCCCCAGAGCCAGGCGAGGCAGGGGATCGCCGAGACCATCACCGACGAGATGACCAGGCCGGCCGTCGTCGGCATGTCGTTCGGCCAGGCGAGCATGCCCAGCGGTCCCGAGACGACCGCGATCGTCAGCCCGGCGCGGCGCCACGTCCTGCTGGAGGACCAGCGGGCGACCGCGTAGGCCGCCATCGGCGCGGTGACGTTGGCCGGCAGGTAGTCCTCGGTGACGACGAGCTGGGCGAGGTGGGCGCCGGTGACGAGCCCGAGCATGAGCGGCGGGTGGCTGCGTCGCAGCGCCAGGCTCAGCGTCATCACGCTGGAGAGGACGGCGATCCCGGCGATGTCGGTGGCGCTCGTGCCCTCGGGCGGGGCGACGACAGCGATGAGCGAGAAGCTGGCGAGCAGGAGCCAGAGCCCGACCGCCAGCGCGGCGTCGGTCAGCCGCGGGTGGCGGGCCGGCCACCGGCGCACCGGGGCGCGGTCGGCTCCCTTCGTCATGCCGCTGAGCCTAGGAGCCGTCGAGGGTGCAGGCGTCCCCCCAGGGTCGGACCTGCTGACCTGACCCGACGACCCCGATCCCTCGCAGCTGCCCGGGCAAATGTCGTGGGTGGCCCGCAACTGCCCGGGCAGTTTCCCGGAGCTTTCGTTGAATCGTCTACCGGGAGGTAGCACCGTGCCTGGCCACACCCATTTTCCTGGGGGAGAACTCATCATGTCGCTGTACCGCCGCCTTTCCGCAGGCGTCGTAGCCGGCTCGCTCGCCGCGGTCGGACTCGTCGCCACATCGTCGGGGGCCCGCGCCTCCAACCCGTACACCGAGTCCGGCAACCGCACCACCACGTGCGACGTCGACTGGTATGCCCAGAGCGAGCTGTCGCACGGGCTGAGCCAGGACTACGACGAGAGCGGCACCATCGAGAACGACGAGGTCTACTCCAACCAGGGGTACCGCTACGAGGTCAGCTCGCAGACGACCGAGTACCCGGAGCTCATCGGCCCCGGCGACTTCCTGCTGCACCACTTCACCATCAACGACTCCGCCGTGGGCTTCCGGCTGCCGATCGCCACCGACCACACCATGCAGGACGTGACGGTGCGGATCGCCTCGACCACCGAGGAGCTCGAGCTCGGCGACACCGCGAGCGCCGACGGCACCGCGCAGGACCCGGAGAGCGCCTACTTCATCGAGGCGACTCTCCAGGGGAGCTACCTCGAGGGCGGTGGCTGCGAGATCACGGCCCCGCCGCTGCTGGAGATGCCGGTGGCCGGTGACTGCGAGCAGGCGCTCGCGGGTCGGACGATCATGTCCCGGGAGACCGCCGACATCACCGTGCGGGACACGTAGGGCGAGGGCGGCGAGGTCAACGCCGACGGCTGGGGCAGCGGCGAGAACCGCACCTTCCGGCTGTACGCGGCGACCGACAACGACCTGACCGACGTGGAGATCGTCTACACCGCGGCGCAGGGCTTCACCTTCGAGCCGGGCAGCGCGGCCGAGGTCATCACGGCCCAGGGGCGGGGCATGGGTGCCCTCTACGGCAACGGCTACACCGAGGCGGCGGAGGACATCGGCACCCCGGTCATCAGCGACGACGGCTCGACCGTCACCCTCACGGTCGGCTCGATGCCGGCCGGCTCGGCGATCGCCTTCAACGCCACCCCGGTGATGGACGACTCCGGCCAGGCGCTGGTCATCGACGAGACGATGGTCGGAACCTACGTCGAGTGCCCGGAGGAGCCGACGGACCCGACGGACCCGACGGATCCCACGGACCCGACGGACCCGACGGATCCCACCGACCCGACGGACGGGACCGATGACCCGACCGACGGGACGGACGAGACGACCAGCGACCCGAGCAGCACCGGCTCGACCGGTGACGCCACGGATGACGGCTCGGCTCCGGGCGACCCGGCCCAGCCGGGCGACCCGCAGACCCCGGGCGTGGTCCAGACCGACGGCACCGGCCCGCCGGTCGGCACCCCGGTGGCGCTGGCCGTGCTCGGCGGCACCGGTGCGCTGCTCGCCGCGGCGGGCGTGCTCATCACCCGACGTCGGGCCGACGCCCGGCACTGACCCGTAGGCACGAAGGGCGCCCCGTCACCGGCTGGTGACGGGGCGCCCTTCGTCGTCTCTCGTGGCGTGCAGCACCAGGGCGCCCACGCCCCCGCGCGACACCCGGACGGATCAGGGCGCCCCGGCGGCTGCAGAGAACCTCTCGTTCACCCGACAAGCCTTCCCCCGCAAGCGACGCTTTATCGGGTTACCCGATAAAGGGGTGGCGGGTGGGACGACAGGGGAGGGGCGAAGGGGGTCAGGTGGTGACGCGGCGGCGGGAGGGGCCGCCGAGGGCGGCCCAGACGTTGACCTGCTTCTCGTCCTGGGTGACGCCCCACTCGTGGGCCAGGCTGCGCACGATCCGCAGGCCGCGCCCGGAGGTGGCCCAGACCGCCCGCGCGGCCGGGGCCGGGACGGTGTCCCCGCCGGCGTCGCTGACCTCGACCTCGACGTTGTCGTTGCGCGCCTTCCAGTGGATGCGCACGGTGTGGTCGGGCAGCGGGCGGGCGTGCCGCAGCGAGTTCGTCACGAGCTCGGTGACGACCAGCTCGGCCTCGCCGACCACCTGCTCGCTGACCCCGCGGGCGGCCAGGTCGCTGGCCACCGCCTCGCGCACCAGCGGCACGCTGTCCGCCTGCCAGGGTGCGCGGATGGTGCGGGCGTGACCACGCCCCACCTCGCCGCCGAAGGCGTCGCGCGCGGGCGGGCCGCCGGCCGGGTCGTTGCCGTTCGCAGGCACTGCAGGACCTCCTCGTCGCTGGTCGTGGGCCAGGCTCCCGACCCTATCCGCCGGTCGCTGGCTCGGCGCGCCGCGGGCGTCGCCTACGCTGCGGCCATGGGCAAGGCATCACGACGCAAGAAGTCCGCTGACGGCGCGACCCGCAAGGCCCGGCCGGTCCCGTACGTCGCCCGCCCCTTCGAGGGCCTGCCGGGCGAGACCGACTGGGTGGCCGCGCACGAGATCCTGCCGGCCGCGACCGCCCCGCTGACCCTGCGCCCGGGCGCGCTGCCCGACGGGGTCCATGCCCCGACGAGCGTCACCCTGGCCACCGTGCTGCCGATGGCCTGGCCGGCCCTGCACCGCGACGACGGCAGCGTGCTCATCGCCAGCCAGTCCGGCTCCTCCAGCGGCGACGCCAGCCGCGACCTGGCCGGAGCGCTGCTCACGGCGCTGGCCACCGAGCCCGGTGGCCCGGTCACCCAGGTGCCGCGCCCCACGGCCGAGACCCCGCGCCTGCAGGACCTGCTGGAGACCACCACCCCGCTGCAGGTCACGGTGCACGAGGGCTTCGACTTCTGGGTCGAGGGCCAGGACGTCGACGGCGAGGCCGCCGACTCGCTGCAGCGGGCCAACGAGACCGTCGTGCCCACGGTCGCCCTCGCCGCGGCCACCTCGAGCTACTGGTGCCGGATCGGCGAGCGCACCTACATCCGGCACGTCCTCGCCGAGCAGGAGGACCGGGCCACCGACGCCATGGCCCGGCTGGCCGCGGCCGGCGAGAGCGCGCTGGACGACGAGCGGCCGCTGCTCGGCGCCTTCCGCGCCGGCGGCCTGCTCGTCCCGGTGTGGGAGGTCCCGGCCGACGCCGACCCCGCCGACAGCGAGGAGGCGCTGGCCGCCTTCGCCGCCCGCTACGCCACGGCCGCGGCCAGCGCCGAGCCGCTGACCGCCGACGAGCGCCGGGCCCGCTCCGGGCTGGTCTCGCGTCAGGTCACCCTGCGCTGACCATGTCCGCCCCGGTCGCCGCCGTCGTGCCGGCCAAGGACGAGGCCGCCCGGGTCGCGGCCACCGTGGCCGCGCTGCGCTCGCTCGCGCCGGTCGACCTCGTCGTCGTCGTCGACGACGGCTCCACCGACGGCACCCACCTCGCCGCCGCGGCCGCCGGGGCGCTCGTGGTGCGCCACCACCGCAACCGCGGCAAGGCGGCCGCCCTGACCACCGGCCTGCTCCGGGTGCGCGAGGAGGAGACCCGGAAGGGCGGACCGGCCCACCTGCTGCTCTTCGCCGACGCCGACCTGGAGGGGTCGGCGAGCGCGCTCGGTCCGCTGCTGGAGCCGGTGCGCGACGGCCGGGCCGACCTCAGCGTGGCCAACCTGCCACCCGGCCGGTCCTCGCAGGGCGGCGGCCGGGTGGTCCGGTACGCGCAGACCCGGATCGCCGCCCTCACCGGCGCCCAGATCACCCAGCCGCTGAACGGCATGCGCTGCCTGGACCCGTCGGCGGTCGCGGCGGCGACCCCCTTCGCCCCCGGGTGGGGGGTCGAGGCGGCGATGCTCGTCGACGTGCTCCGGGCCGGCCTGCGGGTGGTCGAGGTGCCGGTGAGCATCAGCCACCGCCGCACCGGCACCGACTGGCGCGGCCAGCTGCACCGGGCCCGGCAGCTGCGCGACGTCGCGCTGGCCCTGCGCGCCCGGCGGGAGCGGTGAGCCCGGGGCGGCTCTCCGGCGGCCTGCTCGTCGCGGCGATCGGGCTGCTCCTGCTCGTCGGCGTCTCCGGGGAGTCGGTGGCCCTGCCGCCGCTCGGCGACCCCGGGTGGGCGCCGCCCGCGCTGCCCTGGACCCTCGCGCCGTGGCTGGTGGTGGTGCTGCAGGCCAGCGCCTACCTGCTCGGCGGCGCCTCGCTCGTGGTGCACCTGCGCCGCCCGACCCCGCTGCGGCTGCGCTGGTGGCACCTGGCCGGGCTGGCCGCGCTCGTCCTGCTGACGGCCCCCTTCGGCACCGCGGACCACACGAACTACGCCGGGTACGGCCGGATCCTCGCGCAGGGCGGCAACCCCTGGGTGGTCGCGCCCGAGGACTTCCGCGGCGGCGAGGACCCGGTGACCTGGCTGGTGCAGCCACCGTGGCGGGACACCCCGAGCGTCTACGGGCCGGTCGGGACCTGGCTCATGGGCCTGGCCGGGCTGCTCGGCGGGGAGTCGATGCGCCAGGTCGTCTGGGTGTGGCAGGCGTTCGTCGTCGCGGCCTGGCTCGGCGTGCGGGCCCTGCTGGTGCGCCTCGGCAGCCCACGGCCGGTGGTCGACCGGTGGTGGACGACCAACGTGCTCGTCCTCGGCGCCGGGGTGCTCGGCGCGCACCTGGACACCCTCGCCCTCGCTGCGATGGTGGCCGCGCTCGCCGCCGGTCTGGCCCGGCGCCCGCTGCTGGCCGGGCTGCTCACCGGCGTCGCCGCGAGCACCAAGATCACCGCCGGGGTCGTCGGGCTGGCCCTCGTCGTCGGCTGGGTGATGGAGGGAGCGCGCCCGCTCCCCGAGCGGCTGCGCCGGGCAGCACGCCCCACCCTGCTGCTCGCGGCGGGCACCCTCGCGGTCCTGGTGCCGCTGCACCTGCTCGCCGGGCGCGAGGCCGTCTCCCAGGTGGTCGGCTCCGGTGGCGGGGTCTCCTACGCCACCCCGTGGCGGGCGGTCTACACCGTGCTCGACCTCGGGCTGCCCGAGCTCGCCGCGCGCAACCTGACGATCTGGGTCAGCGCCGCCGCCTGCCTCGCGCTGGCCCTGGCGCTGTGGCCGGTCACCGCGGCGCTGGAGCGGTGGCCGGCGGTGCGGGCGCTGCTCGTGCTCACCACCGCCTACAGCCTGGTCGCCGCCTACGTGCTGCCCTGGTACGAGCTCATGCAGTGGGCCTCCCTGACCCTGGCGCTGGGTCTGCTCGTCGCAGCGGCCAGGGGGGAGGCTGCCCCGCTGGCCCACCACCGGGGCCTGCGGCTCCTCCTGCTCGCGCTCCTGCTGCGCGGCACGGTGCTGGCGCTCGCCTACGTGCCGGGCAGGGTGCGGCTGCCCGCCGACGTCGAGACGGTGACGCTCGGCTTCCGCTTCGTCGCCTCCCCGCTGGCCACGGTCGCTGTCTGGGGGGTGGTCATCGTGCTGTGGCGTCGGACCCGGTCGTCGCGCCGGCCGACGGCGCCGGCCGGGCCGTCGTCTCGGTCCGCGACCACGCCGGGCGGCTGAGCATCGCCAGCGCGAGCAGGCCGGGCACGAGGATGAGCGCCGCCACCGCCGGGATCGCCGTGCCGGAGTCGTTGAGCAGGAAGCCGGCGGTCAGCGCGACGACGATCGCGATCAGTCCCGGGCGCAGCGCCGGGTAGAGCGCGAGCAGCGGGCGCACCGGCCGCGCCGGGCGGCTGTCCGGGCGGGCGAGCACGAGGATGATCAGGACCAGCCCGACCGGGACCAGCAGCGCGGTGCGCTCCGGCCCGAGCAGGATGTCGACGTTCGTCTCCAGCTTGCGCAGCACGATGCCCAGCGCCTCCCCGTCGAGCAGGCTCTGGAAGAAGCGCCCCAGATGGGTGCGCTGCGCCTCCGGCCGGAGCCAGTCCAGCCAGGCCATGCCGAGGAAGGCGAACCCCGTCACGACGACGAGCCCGAGCGCGGTCCGCCAGGTCAGCCGCACCTGTGCCACGGCCAGCACGAGGTAGCCCACGGCCGGGGTCAGCGCCAGCGCCCCGCCGCCGTCCGCGCCCAGCCAGGGGGCGGCGTCGACGACGACGGTGAGCAGCCCGAGGACCGCGACCACGGCGACCACCGCGCGTCGCCGTCCGGTGCGCAGCAGCGGGTCGGCCAGGGCGGTGATCGCCAGCAGCGCCGAGGTGGCGAAGAGGGCGAAGGGGACGTTGCCGAAGCCGTGGAAGCGCCCGCCGTCGAGCGGGTGCAGCCCGAGCACCCCGAGCATGGTCATCCGCCCCTCGTTGAGCAGCAGGTCGAGGGCGAGGATCCCGGCGGTGACCGCGGCGAGGGACCCGACCGCGGCCAGCGCCCGTCCGCGGGCGCCACCGGCACCGGGCACGAGCCTGCCCAGCCCCAGGACGAGCGCCGCGGTGAGCGCGAGCAGCGCGGCGATTATGCCGACGACGACCCCGGTCAGCGCCCACCCCGGGCTGCCGGCCCGCCACCAGGGCACCACCGTCGCGAGGAAGGTGGCCGCCGGCAGCGCCATCGCGCCCAGCCCGACGACGCCGCTCACCGGGGCGAGGATCGCCCGCCCGCGCTCGCCGGCCCGGCGCCAGCCGAGCGCCAGGGAGAGCACGAGCACCGCCAGCGCGATCCCGAAGGTCCGGAAGAAGGTGGGCAGCACCTCGTCCCCGACGACGAGCTGGGCGTCGTCGTCGACGAGCCGCTGCTGGCGCTCGCGGAGCGGGGCGTCGTCCGGCTGCACGGTCAGGGCGCGCCCGGCGGTGCCCTCGGGTGCGCCGAGGCCCGACGTCTGCAGCGCCGTGTAGGTGAGGTCGGCGACCTGGGCCATCCCGGTGCGGCTGGTCGAGTCCGAGGCCAGCCAGCCGGGCTCGATGCCGCCGCCGGATGCGACGAGCACCCGCAGCCCGGGGGTGCCGCCGTCGTCGGACAGGCCGGCGACGAGGACCAGCGTGTCCTCGGGCAGCCCGTCGACGGTGTCGGAGACCAGCCGGTCGGCGGCGGTGACCTGCGCCAGCCGCTCGGGCCCCGGCTCCGGGCGGGTGATCGGGTCGGCGCCGAGCAGGCTGACCGGGCAGCCCCCATCCTGGCCGCTCATCGGTCCGAGCTCGGGCAGCAGGCCGTCCTCGGTGCGGGCCCCGAGGTAGCTGCCGGCGCCGCCGATGTGCACGCAGGCGCCGGTGTCGGCGACCTGCTGGCCGAGCCGCCCGATCCGGGCGTCGAAGCCGTTCGCGGCGATCTCCTCGCGGGTCCCCCGCCAGGCGGCCGCGTCGGCCTCACTCACCTCGACCGCCGTCAGCGCGTCGCTGCCCGGTCCCGGCAACGTCGGCAGCGGCCCGCAGTCCGGCAGCGCCCGCGGGTCGGCGCGCAGCTCGCGGTCGCTGACGTCCCGCGGCTCGGCGGCCCGGTCACCGGCGGAGAGCCCGAGCCAGCCGTCGACCGGGCAGGAGGTGAAGTAGGTGGAGCGCACGTTGAGGTTGGCCACCGCACCGTCGTCGGCGAGGTCCCAGATCGCCGGGGTCGTCTCCCGGGTGACGTCCGACCAGGACATCCCGGGCACTCCGATGACGACGACGTCCCGCGGCGGCTCGGCCAGGGACGCCGAGGCCGGGCTGCCGGCCGCGACGAGCAGCCCGGTGACGAGCAGCACGAGCAGGGCCCGCCCGGTCCGTGCTGCGGTGCTGCGCATGCGCCAACCGTAGAGGTCGCCCCCGCCCCTCCCTTCCCTGCGCCGCGCACCTGCCCACCCTTTCCCCTCCCGGCCGTGCGCCGCGCCTCTCCCCGCGCCGCGCTCCTTCGCCCCCTTCGCCCCGCCGGTCCCCTTGACGACGAAACTGCTGCTGGCAGCAGTTTCGTCAGCCAGCATCACCTCGATCTGGTGCTGGCTCACGTAGATGCAGCCAGCAGCAGTTTCGTGCAAGGGGCCAGGTGAAGGGTGCGGGCACACAGGGGAAGGGCGGGGCCTGGGCGCACGGACGAAGGGCGGGCCCGGGCGGGCCTGAGCGGGGGACGGGGGTCGCTGATCCACAATGGTCCGCATGCGGCGACCCACGACGAGGCACTGGATCCTCGGCCTCCTCGTCCTCGTCGTCCTTGGCGCGGGGCCGGTGGCGAAGTTCCTCGTCTTCTTCCCGCAGGACCAGTGGCAGGTCGACGTGCAGGTCTACCGCGAGGCCGGGATCTCGGTGCTGCAGGGTCGGCCGATCTACAGCCAGATGACCCAGCCGCCGCAGCTGCTGCCCTTCACCTACCCGCCGGTGGCGGCGCTCCTCGCAGTGCCGCTGGCCTTCGTCCCCTTCGAGGTGGCCGCCTGGGGCTGGACCATCGCCCAGCTGGTCGCCAACGTCGGCATCGCCTGGTTCGCCTGGTACCGGCTGCGGCACCGGGTCGGGGTGTGGGCGCCGGTGCTCGTCGGGCTGGTCGTCGGGGTCTTCCTGTGGACCCAGCCGGTCGGCGACGGGATCCGCTTCGCCCAGGTCAACGCCTTCCTCGTGCTCGCCTGCCTGCTCGACCTGCGCCGGCCGCGGCACCGGTGGCTGCAGGCGATCCCGCCGGGGGTCCTCGTCGGGCTGGCGATGGCGATCAAGCTGACGCCGGGCGTCTTCGTCATCCACTACCTGCTGTGCCGCCGCTGGCGCGAGGCCTTCACCGCGATCGGCACCGCCGTCTTCGTCTCGGTCGGCGCCTGGATGGTGCTGCCCCCGGCGTCGTTCACCTTCTGGGGCGGGGCGCTCTCCGACCCGACCCGGCTGGGACCCAACGACGGCTCGGCCAACCAGGCCTTCCGCGGGCTGCTGCTGCGTCGCGGCCTCGAGGGCACCGAGCTGACCCTGGCCTGGGCGCCGTGGCTGCTGCTCGCCGGGGCCGCGGTCTTCTGGGTGGCCCACCGGGCCTGGCGGCAGGGCGACTGGCTGGCCGAGGTGGCCGCGATCGGGCTGGCCGGCTTCCTGCTCTCGCCGGTCAGCTGGGTGCACCACCTGCACTGGATCATGGTCATCGTCCCGGCGATCCTCGGTGTCGCCGCCGGCCGCGACCTGCGCCGCGACCTCGCCGGCGCGGTGGTCATCGGCTGGTTCCTGTGCACGATGCCCTTCTGGGGGGTGCTGTGGAACCGCCAGGGCTACGACCCGGCCTGGTTCGGCGACGTGCTCATCGAGGGCAACGTCATCGGCAGCGTCGTCGTCCTGGCGCTGCTGGCCTGGGCGGTGCGTCGCACGGACCGGGAGCTGGCCGCCGCCGGGGCGTCTAGGGTGAGCGACATGGAGGCCAGCACGAGCCAGGAGCGGCAGCGACCGCCCGGCCCGCGGCGGCCCCACCGGGTGGGGGCGCCGTGACCGCCGCTGTCGTCCTGCTCGCCGTCGGCCTCGTGCTCGCCCTGCTCGGTCTGCTGGCCACCTGGCGGCGAGGGGTCGCCCTGTCCACCCGGGTGCGGGCGCTGGAACGTCGGGCCCCGGTCGGCGAGGGGGACCTGGAGCAGCTGCGCGGCGACCTCGCCCAGGCGCTGCGCCATGTCGCCGTGGTGCGCTACGACGCCTTCGGCGACATGGGCGGGCGGCTCTCCTTCAGCGCGGCGCTGGTCGACGACTCCGGCGACGGGCTGGTGATGAGCAGCATCCACGGTCGCGGCGAGTCGCGGACCTATGCGAAGGCGGTGGTCGGCGGCGACGCCGACGCCACCCTCACCCCCGAGGAGCACCAGGCGCTCGCCGCGGCGCGGACCGGGCGCACGGACGCCTGAGGGCACCCGCCACCGACCGGCCGCCGACCGCGAGTGAGCGCATCCGGTCGGGTCCCGGGGGCCCGAGGCGACCAGATGAGCTCACTCGCGCGAGACCTCGGGGCGCGCGGATAGCCTGTGCCCGACCACCGGCAAGGAGACGACGTTGACCCGCTACGCCTACCTCGGCCCCGAGGGCACCTTCACCCAGATGGCGCTGCACGCCTGGCGCCCGGCCCAGGGCCAGGAGCAGACCCCCTTCGGCTCGGTGGACGGGGCCCTGGCGGCGCTGCGGGAGCGGCAGATCGACGCCGCCGTCGTGCCGATCGAGAACTCCGTCGAAGGGGGCGTCAGCGCCACCCTCGACGCCCTGGCCAGCGGCGACCCGCTGATCGTCACCGGTGAGGTGCTCGTGCCGATCACCTTCGTCCTCGCCGCCCGGGCGGGCACCACGCTGGCCGACATCCGGGCGGTCGGCACGCACAGCCACGCCTGGGCGCAGGTCCGCGGCTGGGCGCAGCAGCACCTGCCCGACGCCGGGTACGTGCCCGCCCTGTCCACCGCGGCGGCCGCGGCGGACGTCGCCGCCGGCAGCGGCGGCTACGAGGCGGCCGTGTGCGCCCCCGTCGCCGCGCAGAACCACGGGCTGAGCGTGCTCGCCGAGGACATCGGCGACATGGCCCAGGCGGTGACCCGCTTCGTCGTCGTCTCCCGGCCGGAGTGGCTGCCCCGACCCACCGGCCGCGACAAGACGACCGTGGTGCTCTTCCAGCGCTCGGACCGGGCAGGCGGGCTCGTCGAGCTGCTCGAGCAGCTGTCCACCCGCGGCATCAACATGACCCGGCTCGACTCGCGCCCGACCCGGGAGTCGATGGGCTCCTACTGCTTCTCCATCGACCTCGAGGGGCACGTCGCCGACGAGCGGGTCGGCGAGGCGCTCATGGGGCTGCGCCGGGTGTGCGCCGAGGTCCGCTTCGTCGGCTCCTACCCGGCGGCCAACGGGCGCGAGGTGAGCATCGACCCGCTCACCTCCGACGACGCCTTCGCCGAGGCGCGGGACTGGCTGGACCGGCTGCGCGTCACCGGCGGCTGATGGGCTCGCCCAGGGCCTGGGGGAGGGTGGCGCTGGCCGCGCTCGCCCTCGCGGTGCTCTCGCTGCTGAGCAACATCACCACCACGGCCCAGCTCGAAGGGCGCGCCGACGGGCTGCTCACCGTGCGGCTCACCCTCAGCGTGCTCGCCAATGCCGGCATCGTCTGGGGCGGCCTCATGGTGCTCGCCGGCTGGCTGGTCGCCCCGCCGCTGCGGGCCGCGCTCGTCGCCGGTCCGGCCGCAGGCGTGCTCAGCCTGGCCGCGCACTACGGCCTCGGCGGCCTGACCGGGCTCATGCCGTGGGAGTCCTTCCGCGACAACGTGCCCTGGTTCGTCGTCGCGGCCGTGCTCGGGGTGCCGCTGGGCACCGTCGGGGCGCTCGCCCGACGCACCGACGTGCTCGGTCTGGTCGCCAGGATGGTCGTCCCGCTCGGCGCCATCCTCGAGCCGGTGGTCCGCGGCTGGTGGGTGCCGGACGCCGCGCTCGGCGCCCCCACGGTGCACGCCCTGCAGATCAGCACCGGCGTCCTCGTGCTCGCCGGGCTGGCCGGCCTGGTGCTGGTGGTGAGGAGGATCACAAGTAGTTGAAGGATCACTTGCATGTCGGTGGCTGCACAATCCGCTCAACACCTATGTGAGAGTTGAGGGATCCGTGGACAAGTCGTCGCAGAAACCACCAGTTGCTGTCATCGCATCGGCGGTGCTCGGTGTGGTCCTGATCCTGATCTCCGTCCTCGCCTTCAACATGGCAAGCGAGGCCGATGCACGGGCGGAGCAACGGGCGCTCGAGAACTCGACGTACGGCTACGCAGATGCTCTCGACATCGAGCTCAGTGGCCAGCCGCAGCCGAGCCTCGACGACGGTTCCTCGGAGCGCACCGTGGCGCGTACGGCGGCCATCGGCGGTGGATTGGCACTGGTTGCGTCACTGCTCCTCTTCGGGGCTTACCGAAACACGGACCGGGACGTGGCAACCGCGGAACCACTGGCAGGGGAGAGCCCGAAGGGGTCTCCCCGTGTCGATGCCGCCGTGGTTCACGATGACGTCGAGCGGTACCCGTGCCCCACGTGCGGCGAGCGGATCGCCACCACGGCGAAGCTATGTCGCTTCTGCCAGCACCCAGTGCCCACCGACACCTAGGCAGACCCCCTGCCGGACCGCCGCGCGGGTCAGTCCTCGACCGGAGGGATCGGGCTGGTGAGGTAGTGCTGGAGCGTCGGCCCGAGCATGGCGACGAGCGTCTCCGAGGGCGCCTCGACGAGCGGCCGCACGCCGATGATGTGCCGGGCGACGACGATCCCGCCGAGCTGGCTACCCATGAGCGCGGCCCGCAGCGGCGCCTGGTCGCTGCCCAGCTCCTGCGCGACCGGCAGGATGATCCGCGTGGTCAGCAGGTCGCGCACCATCTCCGCGGCCCGCTCCTCCGAGGCCGCCGCCCGCAGCAGCCCGCTCATCGTCTGCCGCCCCTCGGTGGTGTCGAGCATGGCGACGACGAAGCGGGCGATCCGCTCACCGACCCCGTCCACCCCTTCGGCCGCGATCGCCGTGAAGGTCGGCACCGGGTCGAAGGGGAGCTCCACGGCCGAGACGAAGAGGTCGCCCTTGCTGCCGAAGTAGTGGCTGATCAGCCGGGCGTCCACCCCGGCGTCCTCGGCGATCATCCGGGTGGTCGTCCCCGGGTAGCCGTGCTCGCCGAAGAGCCGCCGCGCCGAGGCGAGGATGCTCTCCCGGGTCTGCCCGCCGCCGGGGCGGGGTCCGCGGGGTCGGCCGGCCATCAGCGTGCTCCCGTCCGTGCGTGCCTGGCGGTGCGGGCCATCAGTAGTCCCCCGCCCGGTGGCTGTCGACCCAGGCGTTGACGCCGTCCCAGCGCTCGTCGAGCCAGTGCTCGATGCCGGCCGGGTCGTGCGGGATGTCCTGCCGCTGGTAGGTGCGTGCGCTGACCAGCAGCCGGGAGCGGAAGGGGATCGCCCGCCACACCTCGCGCGGCGAGGAGAAGACCTCCAGCCCGGTGTGCGCGACCACCATGACGTCGCACCGCGGCTGGGTGGTCAGGATCGTCACCACCCCCTTCGGCCTCGGCGGCAGCACGTGCCGCCAGCGCTCGGCCTCGGCGGCCCGCTCGGTCTCCCCCTTCGCCCGCAGCCGGGTGACGAGGTCCTGCTGCCGGTGGATCGTCCAGTTCCGGCCCTCGGGGAAGATGAGCATCGCGTCCCGCGGCCCGAGCGAGGCGGCCAGCTCGGCCACCCCGCGGCTGCGGTCGTCGCCGGCGCCGGAGGCCGAGGGGACGAAGTAGGAGGAGAGGCGCTCCAGCACCAGCGCGGTCCCCGGGTCCCAGAGCAGGGCGTCGGCGAGGACGATTCGCGGCACCCGACGGGCGCGCCCGGTGAGCAGCCAGGCCAGGGCCAGCGAGTCGGCCGGGCCCGCGTGCCGGGAGAGCACGACGAGCGGCTCGCCCTCGTCGCCCCAGTCCAGCTCGTGGTCGAGCTCGACGTGGAAGCCGATCAGCCGGCCGGCCGCGGTCATGGCATGGTCCAGCGCCGCGAGGATCAGCGCCTCGTGGTCCTCGACCCAGTGCTCCCGGCCGCGCACGAGGGCGCGCAGCCACAGCCACCAGCAGCCGACGACGATGCCGATGTCCTCCCACATGGCGATGAGCAGCAGCATCATCACCCGGGCCACCCGCAGCCGCCGGTCGATCGGCCACAGCAGCACCCCGAGCGGCACCACCACCAGGGCCAGCGCCGTGACCACCGCCCCGATGAAGGGGTAGCCGGCCGCGAGCAGCCAGCGCACCGGTCGCGGGGGCGGGGGGATGCTCACGGGTCGCCTCAGCGGCCGGCGAGGTAGTCGCGGGTGGCCTCCCGGCCCTGCTCGATCCGCCGGGTGATCCGGCTGCCTCGGCCGTAGCCGAGCGTCATCATCGCCGGCGACTCCTCGGCGCCGCTGGGCAGCACGTGCAGCTCGACCTCGTCCGGCACCGTGGCGATCTCCTCGACGAAGCGGTGCCGGCGAGCGATCTCGAAGGCGACCAGACCGACCTCGGACGGCTTCGTCGGCGGGGTCAGCGGCTGCTCCACCCGGCCCACCTGGAGCACGTAGATCCGGCTCGCCCCCAGGGACATCGCCCGGCCCACCGGGATCGAGTGGACCAGCCCGCCGTCGAGGTAGTGCGCACCGTCGATCTCCACCGGCGCGAAGAGACCGGGCACCGCGCAGCTGGCGGCGACCGCCGGGGCGATCGGCCCCTCGGTGAACCAGTGCGAGGCGGAGGTCTCGATGTGCGCGGCGACGCACTGGAAGGGCACCGACAGGTCCTCGATCCGGTCGACCTGCAGGTGCCGGGCGACCAGCCGCGGCAGGGTGCCGGGGGACAGGACGTGGGTGCGGCTCTTGGCCAGCCGCGCCGCCTGGCGCACGGGGGACTCCATGAGGCCGCCGCTGCGCACGACGTCGGCCCACAGCTCGGCCAGCCCGTCCATCGCCCCGGGCGTGGGGTCCTGGGCGACGAAGGCCCCGTTGATCGCGCCGATGCTCGTGCCGACGACGAGGTCCGGGACGATCCCCTCCTCGAGCAGGCCCTGCAGCATGCCGACCTGGGTGGCGCCGAGGACGCCGCCACCGCCGAGGACGAAGGCGGTGCTCACGTCGGCTCGTCCAGCCGGATGACGTCCACCCCGACGTCCAGGCTGCTGCCCTTGCCCTCGGTGAAGATGACCCCCTTCAGCGGGCTGACGTCACGGAAGTCCCGGCCCCACCCGGTGACGACGTAGCGGGAGTCGGCGAAGTGGTTGTTCGTCGGGTCGAGGTCGACCCAGCTGCCGTCCGGGACCATCGCCGAGACCCAGGCGTGCGAGGCGTCCGAGCCGGCCAGCTTCACCTGGCCGGGCGGTGGCTGGGTCTCGATGTAGCCCGAGACGTACCGGCCGGGCAGGCCGACCGCGCGCAGGCACCCGGCGGCGAGGTGGGCGAAGTCCTGGCACACCCCTTCGCGCTGGGCCAGCAGCTCCGGCAGGGTCGTCTTCACGCTGGTGGTGCCCTTGGCGTAGGTGAAGTCGCGGAAGATGTCGGCGTAGAGCGCGACCAGGCCCTGGCCGAGCGGTCGGTCCGGCGGCAGGATCCCGTTGGCGTAGGCGATGACGTCCGGGGCGATGTCGACGAGCTGGCTGGGCAGCAGGTACTGCGCCGCCTCGGCCCGGTCGATGCCCTCGCCGGCCGCGATCGCGGCGGCCGCCTGCTCCACCGTCCAGCCGTCCAGGTGGGCGACATCCGGTGCGGGCCACTCGATCTCGAGGGTGGAGACCTTGTGCACGTCGAGCACGGTGTGCGGCGTGCGGACCTGGTAGAAGCTGCTGCGGTTGCCGAAGTGGTCGACGTGCTCGGAGAGGATGTGCGGCTCCGGGGTGATCTCCACGCGGTGCTCGAGCACCTGCTGGTGGACCGTCTCGCGGGGTGCGAGCAGGGCCCGGCCGAAGGACTCGGTGACGTACTCCTCGTAGGTGTAGGTGGTGCGGTGGCGCACCTCGTAGCGGCGCCGGGTGTGGTGCTCCGGGTGCACCTCCGGCGGCGGGCCGCTGCGGTCCGGGGCGGGACGGCGCTCCGGGGTGTCGGTGCGGCCGACCGTGGGCAGGGTGTCCGCCGCGGTGCCCGGGTCGCTCGACGGATCGTTGTCGTGCAGCTCGCTGACCGGCTGCTCCTCGCTCGTGGTCTCCTCGCTCGTGGTCTCCGTGCTCGTGGTCTCCGTGATCGTCGTGTCGGCGGGGCGCTCGTGCGGCTGGCTCACCAGCCCTCACCCCCTTCGGTCCACTGCGACCAGCGCACGCTGCGCTGGGTGCCCTTGCGTACGAAGTGCTCGGCGGCGACGAGCTGGTGGGTGGTGCGCAGCTCGTCGTCGAGATCGGAGAGGGCGACCCGCAGGCGTTCGCGGTCGCCCTCGAAGAGCGCGTCCAGGTCCAGGCCGGTGATCCGACGGACGATCTGGTCGGTGCGGTGCGCGGCGACGTCGCCGCCGATGCAGGCCAGGTCCTCGGTGAGGCGGTCGACCTGGAAGCGCACCGAGCGCGGGTTGGCCGGGTCGGACAGCAGCAGCTCGACGGCGGCCTGCGCCGGGGTCAGCCGGCCGATCCCGCTGGAGAGGCGACGGCGGTAGGTGATGACCGACTCGGTGGCCACCAGCGCGGCCTCGGTGGTCGCGCCCTCGACGAGCGGGGAGCGCTCCACCGCCAGGGTGTGCCGCAGCAGCCGCACCGTCTGCTGGGCGCGCTCCATCCGCTTGCCGGCGTCGGTGAAGGCCCACGCCGGGTCACGGATGAGCGACTCGACGCCGATGCCGGCCAGCGCGAGCAGCGCCTCGATGACCTCCATGAGCAGCTCGTGCAGGTCGTCCTCGTCCGCGGCGTGCTGCAGCGAGCGCTCCAGCCGGGAGAGCACCAGCCAGGTGTCCAGCGAGAGCTGGTCGCGCACCGCCTGCGCGGCCAGCACCGCGCGATGGGCGCTGTAGGCGACCGAGCCGACGACGCGCGGGTCCAGGGTGAGCTCGCGCAGGTGCGGCAGCGGGTGCTGCAGCCGCTCGGCGGCGTCCGCCCCGGTGAAGCCGGGATGCACCGCCATCACCTCGGTCAGCGCCTGCAGCACGGCGACCATCGCGGTGTGCCCGGTCGTGCCGGGGTGGCCGGCGTGGTCGTCGACGAGGTTGTCGCCGACCCGCAGCAGCCGGGAGGCGGCCTCGGCGCGCTCGGCGTAGCGGCCCATCCAGTAGAGGTCGCTGGCGACGCGCGGGGCCGGGGCGGTGAAGCCGGCGGTGCCGCCCGGGCTCGCCGGCAGCAGGGCGACCCCGGACTCGCGGTCGCGGCGCTCCCGGGTCTCCTCGCCGGCGACCACCCAGACGTCCTTGCTCGGGGCGCCGGTCAGGCTGGTCACTGCGGAGGAGTCCGGGCTGACCGAGACCCGGCCCAGCGCGCCCGGCATGACGACGTAGTCCTCGTCGTCGGCGACGGCGAAGGTGCGCAGCACGACGTTGCGCGGGTCGAGCCCGTCCTCGGTGATCACCGGCGCGGTGGACATGGCCAGCGGGTCCTGGGCGCACCAGCGCCACGGCTCGGCCTGGATCCGCAGCGCCAGCTCGTCCCGCTCGGCGGCGTCGAGGTCCCAGCCGAAGACGCTGCGCGGCCCGGACTCCCGCGAGATCGGCTTGAGCACGAGGCTGGAGAGGTGGGTGACGATGTGGCTGAGGTGCGTCGGCTCACCGGCCCACCAGGTGTGCGGGGAGTGCAGCAGCAGGTCCTCGCCGAGGATGTGCCGGCTCAGCGCGGGCAGGTAGGGGATGAGCGCCGGGTTCTCCAGGATGCCGGAGGTCAGCGGGTTGACGATCGCGGTGCGGCCCAGCCGGGCGGACTCGACGAGGCCGGGCAGCCCGAGCCGGGAGCTGCTGTTGAGCTCGAGCTGGTCGACGTGCTCGGCGTCCACCCGGCGGACGATGACGTCGACCGGGGCCAGGCCGCTGGTGGTGCGCATCCAGATGCGGCCGTCGCGGCTGGTGAGGTCCTCGGACTCGACCAGCGGCAGCCCGAGCAGGGTGGACTGGAAGGCCTGGTCGAAGGCGGTCTCGCTGAGCGTGCCGGGGGAGAGGATGACCGCGCGCGGCGGCTCGTCGGTCTGCGGGGCGACGGCGGCGAGCGCGCGCTGCACGCTGGTGAACCAGCCGCGCAGCCGGGAGAGGTCGGTGCTGCGGTGCAGCTGCGGCATGACCCGGGCGACGATCCGTCGGTTGGCCATCGCGTAGCCGGCGCCGCTGGGGGCCTGGGCGCGGTCGGCGAAGACGCACCAGCTGCCGGACTTGTCCCGGGCCAGGTCGGTGGCCGGCAGCACGAGCTGGCGCGGGCCGCGCAGCCGGATCCCCTCGGCCTGGGGCAGCCAGCCGCCGTGGCCGTAGACGACGCCGCCGGGGATCATCCCTTCGCGGATCAGGCGCTGCTCGCCGGTGAGGTCGGTCAGCAGCGTGTCGAGCAGCACGGCGCGCTGGCGCAGGCCCTCGTCGAGGGCGGCCCAGTCGCGGCTGCCGATGACCAGCGGCACCGGGTCGAGGTCCCAGGTGCGGGCCTCGAGGGGGACGGTGCGCCCTTCGGCGCTCTCGGTCTCGTCGTCGACCGGGGTGCCGGGGCCGAAGGCGATGCCCTCGTCGTCGACGAAGCGGGCGGCCTCGGCCTTGCGGGTGCGCAGCCCGGCCATGCCGAGCTCGGTGATCCGACGGGCCACGGGCGCGCTTTCCTCGCGGACGCCGTCCACGGTGACCAGCTCGTCGACCCCCTGGTCACGGTCGAGGACCCGCTCGCGGTACTGCTCGAGCGGGTCGTCTCCGGGCACCTCGGCGGGCGCGGCACTCATGGGTCCGACCCTAGTCGGCGGCCCGGACACCAGACACATCCGTCCCGTCCCTCCGCAACTGCCCGGGCAATTCACGAAGGGGTACGCAACTGCCCGGGCAGATCACGAAGGGGTGCGCAGCTGCCCGGGCAAATCACGTGGGGAGCGCAGCTGCCCGGGCAAATCACGTGGGGAGTGCGCAACTGCCCGGGCAAATCACCTGGGGAGTGCGCAACTGCCCGGGCAATTCACGAAGGGGTACGCAACTGCCCGGGCAGATCACCTGCCGCCGGTCACACCTTGACCTCGTCGCCCGTCACCATGTGGACAGCGCGGTTCGCTGGACCACGAGCGCACCGACGGCGGACGACGAGAGGGACGACATGAGCGAGGCGGACCGGAGGACGGAGCACGAGGCGGCGCAGCGGCGAGCGGAGGAGTTCGAGGTGGAGCGAGCACGGCTCACCGGCCTCGCGACGCGGATCCTCGGTGACCCGGGTGAGGCCGAGGACGCGGTGCAGCAGGCCTGGCTGCGGCTGCACGGAACCACCACGGCGATCGACAACCTGCCGGCCTGGCTGACGACGGTGACCTCGCGCCTCTGCCTCGACCGGCTGCGGGCCCGCCACTCGGTGCCCGAGGCCGATCTCGAGCCGGCCGAGACGGCACCCGACCCGGCCGAGGACGTGGTCCTCGCGGACACCGTCGGCATCGCCCTTCAGGTCGTCCTGGACCGGCTCACCCCGAGCGAGCGGGTCGCCTTCGTCCTCCACGACAGCTTCGGCTTCGACTTCCCGACGATCGCCGCCGTGCTCGGGACCAGCCTCGCGGCCGCACGCAAGCTCGCCTCCCGGGCCCGCGCGAAGGTGACCCAGCCGGCGAGCGAGGACGCGCTCGCGGACTGGGAGGTCGTCGACGCCTTCCTCGCCGCGGCCCGTGGTGGCGACTTCACCCGTCTCGTCGGTCTGCTCGCACCGGACGCCGTCATCGTCGGCGACGAGGCGGCCGTCCTCGCCGGCACGCCGCGGCGGATCGACGGGCGTGACGAGGTAGCGACCTTCTTCGACGGGGCCGCGCAGTCGGCGTTCTCGGCGCTCGTCGACGGTCGTCCGGGTGCCGCCTGGTACCTCCGCGGCGAGGCGCAGGTCGCCTTCGACTTCACGGTCGTCGACGGCCAGGTCGCGCAGATCGCCTTCCGCGCAGCACCGGACGTGCTCGCCGACGTCGTCCGCCGCGACGGTCCGCAGACCCGGTGACATCCGGGACGAGCGAGCGGTCACACCTTCGCCCCCTGGTCCGTCACCATCACGACCCACCCATCACGAACCACCACCCAGCACGAACCACCACCGATGAAGGAGCACCCATGAAGACGATGACCTGCCGACAGCTCGGCGGCCCCTGCGACCTCGGTCACCAGGGCGAGACCGCTGACGACGTCATCAAGGCGCAGGACCAGCCCCTCAAGGACGCCGAGAAGGCGGGCGACGAGACCCACCAGCCGGCCCGCGACGAGATGAAGGGGCGGTGGCGGCACCCGAAGCGCTCCCTCGGCTGGTACCGCGACATGACGCAGGCCTTCGCCGATCTCCCGGAGGACTGACCCGCTCGCCCAGACGCTCACGTTGGTTGCAGGTGCTCACCGTGCAGGGTGAGCACCTGCAGCTGCCTAGGGGGTTGCGGGTTCAGGGGGACGGGGAAGGGCACGGCGGAGCGGGCGAAGGGTGTGGACCGCGCCGTGGCGCAACCCGGTTCGTCGCCGGCACGCACCGGTCACTAGGATGGGGCGCGGCCCGCCCAGTTCTGCTGCGGGCCCCACCGGGACCCCTCGCCCGTCACCCGCACCGCGGACCACGACGGCGAGCCGGACCGGTGTCGGGAGCGCTCACCGACGAGCCTCTCCCGCAGAGTCTTCTGCAGGCCGCGCTCGCGGCCGGTGTCGATTCGCCGATGCGCCGCGGCCCCCTGCCGCGCCGGGCAGGACGACCACCACCACAGATGTGGAGCACCACCCGCATGACCACCACCGCTGCGTCCGGCACGGACGCCACCACCTCGACCTTCGCCGCCCTCGGCGTGCCCGCCCCCTTCGCCGACGCCCTTGCGGCACAGGGGATCACGACCCCCACCCCGATCCAGGCGGCCACCCTCCCGGACGCGCTCGCCGGCAAGGACGTGCTCGGCCGCGGCCGCACCGGCTCCGGCAAGACCTACGCCTTCCTGCTGCCGCTGGTCACCCGGCTCACCGAGCAGGGCCGCAAGCCCGCCAGCCGCCGCCCGCGCGCGCTCATCCTCGCCCCGACCCGCGAGCTCGTCGCCCAGATCGAGGCCTCCTTCGCCACCCTCGCCGAGGGCACCCGGCTGACCAGCCGCACCGTCTTCGGCGGCGTCGGCCAGGGCCCGCAGGTCGACGCGATCCGCCGCGGCGTCGACGTCGTCATCGCCTGCCCCGGCCGGCTGGAGGACCTCATGGGTCAGGGGCACGTCAGCCTCGACGACATCGAGGTCACCATCCTCGACGAGGCCGACCACATGGCCGACCTCGGCTTCCTCCCTGGCGTCAAGCGCATCCTCGACAAGACCCCGCGCGGCAGCCAGCGGATGCTCTTCAGCGCCACCCTGGACGCCGGGGTCGACGTGCTCGTCAAGCGCTACCTGCACCAGCCGGTCACCCACGAGGCCGACTCGGCGCAGTCCCCGGTCTCGACGATGGACCACCACGTGCTGGCGGTCACCCCGGACAGCCACCTGAAGGTCCTCGTCGACCTCGTCGCCGCGCCCGGGCGCACCGTCGTCTTCACCCGCACCAAGCACCGCGCGAAGAAGCTCGCCAAGCAGCTGAACGCTCAGGGCGTGCCCTCGGTCGAGCTGCACGGCAACCTCAGCCAGGGCGCCCGCACCCGAACCATGGAGGCCTTCCACGGCGGCACCGCCAGCACCCTCGTGGCCACCGACATCGCCGCCCGCGGCATCCACGTCGACGACGTCGCGCTGGTCATCCACGCCGACCCGCCGGTCGAGCACAAGGCCTACCTGCACCGCTCCGGGCGCACCGCCCGCGCCGGCAGCGAGGGCACCGTGATCACCCTGATGACCCAGGACCAGCGCAGCGACGTGCGCACCCTCATGCGCAAGGCCGGGATCAAGCCGACCACCACGACGGTCGGCGCCGGCGACCCGCTGCTCAGCGAGCTGGCGCCGGGCGAGCGCAGCTACCCGGGGGCCTTCGTCCCCGAGATCCCCGCCCAGGGCGGCGGTCGTGGTGGCGCGAAGGGCGGCCAGGGCTCCGGTGGTCGTGGCGGGTCGAAGGGCGGCCAGGGCCGTTCCGGCGGCTCGGGACGCGGCCAGGGCGGTCGTGGACAGGGCGGTCGCGGCAGCGGCGGCACGAAGGGCGGCCAGGGTGGCGGCCAGCGCCGTGGCCAGGGCGGCTCCGGTCGTGGCGACTCCGGCCAGGCTGGCTCGCGCCGCGGCGGCCAGGGTCCGGGCGGCGGCTCGCGCCGATCCGGCGGTCGCTCTGGCGGATCGCGTTCGGGCGCAGGCCGGTCCGGCGCCTCCCGCGGCGGCTCCGTGGTCGCCTTCTCCTCCTCCAGCTCGGGCGGCCCGCGCCGCTGACGGGTGCACAGCAGGCGCACAGGCTGCGCTGGGTCGGGTCATGCGCAGGCTCCCTAGCGTCGGGGTCGTACCGACGAAGACCCGACCCGAGGAGCACCTGCCATGCGCCGTCGCGACACCACCCCCACCTACCAGGGTCGACCCCTGGACCGCCCCGAGGAGGACCTCGAGGACCAGGGGCTCCCCTTCGACATCACCACGCTGCTGGACCGGCGCCGGGCTCTGAAGGTCTTCGGCCTCGGCGCCGGCGCGGCTACCCTGGCGGCCTGCGGGGCGAGCGCGACCGACAGCTCCTCGAGCAGCTCGAGCACCAGCGGCTCGAGCACCGCGAGCAGCAACGCCAGCTCCAGCAGCAGCTCCGGCGACCTCACCGAGATCCCCGAGGAGACCGCCGGCCCCTACCCGGGCGACGGCAGCAACGGCGCGGACGTGCTCGAGGAGTCCGGGGTGGTCCGCCAGGACATCACCAGCAGCTTCGGCGACGCCTCCGGCACCGCCGAGGGCATCCCGATGACCCTCGAGCTGACCATCCTCGACATGCAGGCCGACGGCGCCGGCATGGAGGGCGCGGCCGTCTACGTGTGGCACTGCGACCGGGCCGGCCTCTACTCGATGTACTCCGACGAGATCGCCGAGGAGAACTACCTGCGCGGCGTGCAGATCGCCGACGCCGACGGGGAGGTGAGCTTCACGAGCATCTTCCCGGCCTGCTACTCCGGGCGCTGGCCGCACATCCACTTCGAGGTGTACCCCGACGAGGCGAGCATCACCGACAGCACCAACGCCATCGCCACCTCGCAGGTGGCGCTGCCCAAGGCCACCTGCGACACCGTGTACGCCACCGACGGCTACGAGCAGTCGGTGTCCAACCTCTCCAGCCTCACGCTGGCCACCGACGGGGTCTTCGGTGACGACGGCGGGTCCAGCCAGATGGCGGCCGTCTCCGGCGACGTCGGCAGCGGCTACACCGTGAAGCTCACCGCTCCCGTCGACACCGAGACCGAGGCCGGTGGCGGCGGCATGAGCGGCGGTGGGGGCGAGCCGCCGTCGGGCGGCGGGGAGCCCCCGTCGGGCGGTGAGCCGCCGAGCGGCGAGGCTCCGGGCGGGTCGAGCTCCAGCGCCACCTCGTCGAGCTGAGCAGGGCGAAGGGGGTCAGGGCAGCAGCCCGGCCTCCCGGGCCAGCGCGGCGGCCTCACCACGGGTCGCCGCGCCGAGCTTGGCCAGCACGTTGGAGACGTGCACGCTGACCGTCTTCCGCGAGATGAACAGCTCGTCCGCGACCTGGCCGTTGGTGCGGCCCTGGGCGACCAGCGCCAGCACCTCGCTCTCCCGCGGGGTGAGCGGGGTCGCTGCGGGGTGTGCTGCAAGAGAGTCGTCCTCCGGCTCGGTGCCCGGGTCGTCTCCGGCGTGCGCCGCGGACTCTGCCTGCTCGACGGACGCTCGCAGCGCGTCGAGCTCGGCGATCAGCGGACGGGCACCCAGCCGCTCCGCGGTGCGGCGTGCCTCATCGGCGACCGGCTCCGCCTCCGCGGCGCGTCCCGCGTGCACCAGCGCCACCGCCAGCCGTACCCGGGACCGGGCCGCCTCCGGGACGTGCGGCAGCGCGTCGAAGGCGGCGACCGACGCCTCCCACCGGCGCACGACGTCCGCCGCGTCGACGTCCTCGCCGGCTGCCGCGAGGAAGCGGTGCTGCTCGGCCTGCAGCCGCGCGCGCCAGGCCCGTGACTCGCCGCCGACGAGCTCGTCGGCGGCGTCCAGCGCGTCGGCCCGCCGCACCCAGTCCTCGACCATCGGCCGCAGCAGGTCGGGCTCGGTGAGCGCGCCCCGGGCCAGCAGGTCGGCGCCCTGGCCGGTGGCCAGCGCACCCAGCCGGACGAAGGCCTGGGTGGCCGACGGCCAGGAGGCGTCGACCACCTCCAGGCCGTAGCGCACCCAGTCGATGAGCCGGTCCACCTCGCCGGCCCGTCCGAGCAGCTCGGTCATCGCCGCGACGCAGCCGACGGCCAGCAGGGCGTCGTGCGGCCACCACGCTCGGGCTTCGTCGAGCAGGTCGAGCGGGACGTCCTCGCCGCGGTAGGCGCTCAGCTCGGCCGTGGCGGCCTCGAAGAACCCGCGGGTGGGCTGCGGCAGGTCGTCCGGGGGAGCCAGCAGCTGCTCGGCCTCGTCCCACCGCCCGAGCTCCATCGCGGTGCGTCCGCCGTGCAGCCGGACCTCCATGCCGTACGGGCCGTAGGGCCGGTGCAGGGCGTCGGCGGTGCGCACCCCGTCGAGAAGCTGCTCGTAGGCGGCGACGAGGCGTCCGGCGCCCCGGTCGATCAGACCTAGGCGCAGCCGCGCCCGCAGCCGACCGGTCAGCGGCAGGGCGGGGTCCTCCAGCGCCTCGGTGAGACCGGCGTAGGACCGCTCGGGCTCGCGCCAGGAGAGGATCCGGGCCCGGTCGACGACGACCTCCGCCCGGGTCTCGGGCCGCCCGAGCCGCTCGGCGAGCGCGATGATCTCGTCGGCCACCTGGTAGGCCGCGTCGTGCTCCTTGAGCGAGGCCAGGGTCTGCAGCCGAGCATGCATCACCTGCAGCGCGTCGTCGTCCTCGCGTCCGGCGACCAGGCGGACCGCCTCCTGCGACAACGGACCAGGGTCCTCCGGGAGGTCGAGGATGGTCAGCCACACCGCCATCTCGGAGAGCACCAGGGCCCGCTCCACCGGGTGCTGCTGCGGGTCCAGCTCGGCGAGCACCTCCTCCAGCAGGTCACGAGAGCGCTGCTGGTCGCCGGCGAGCTCGGCGGCGTGCGCGGCGGCCAGGGCCACGCGACCGCGACGGCCGGGGTCGTCCTCGATCCAGCCGAGGGCGTCCTCGTAGAGCTGCAGCGCCTCCCGGGTCCCGCCGACGGCCTCCGCCGCCTGCGCCGCGGCCACCGCGGCATCGGCCGCAGTGGTCAGGTCACCGACCGCGGCGGCGTGCCGGGCGATGTCGGCCGAGACTCCCGGGCGGCCGTCGAGGGCGGTCAGCCACGCCCGGTGCAGCCGCCGGCGTGCGCCCGGCAGCAGGTCGTCGGAGACCGTCTCGCCGAGCAGCGCGTGCCGGAAGCCGTAGCTCTCCCGGGTGTCCGGCACGAGGATGTGCTGCTCGATCGCCTGGTCGAGCGCTGCGTCGAGCGCGTCGTCGTCGAGCCCGGTGACCTGGGCCAGCAGGTCGTGCTGCACCGCTCGTCCGGCCACCGCAGCGGCCCGGATCACCTGGCGGGCCGGGTCGTCGAGACGCTCCAGCCGGCGGCGCAGCAGCCGGGAGAGGTCGCCGCCGTCACCGCCGCCGAGGACCAGCTGCTCGGCGAAGAAGGGGTTGCCGTCGGCGCGCTCCACGACCTGCTGGCGCGCCCCCGCGTCTGGGGTGCCGGCCAGGTCACGGATCAGCGCGTGCATCGGCTCCGCGGCCAGCGGCCGCAGGTCGAGGGTGGCCACCAGCGGTAGCCGGTGCCACTCGGCCAACGCGTCCTGCGCCGGGTGGCGCCGGTGCAGGTCGTCGCTGCGGCAGGTCACCACGACGGTCACCGGGGTGCGGAAGCCGCGGGTGAGCAGCAGCGTCAGCAGCTCGCGCGAGCTGGAGTCCGCCCAGTGGATGTCCTCGACGACGACGAGCAGCGGCCGTTCCTCGCCGACGGTGGTGAGCAGGGCGTGCACCGCTCGGGCCACCTGTCCCGGGTCGGCGGCGTCGACCCCCTTCGCCCGTCCGCTGCGCAGCGCGTCCAGGTCTGGGTGGGAGGCGGCCGCGTCGGCCACCGCCTCGGGTGCCTCGTGCTCGAGCTGTTCGACGATCTCGACGACCGGAGACCACGGCTGGGCGGCTCCGGAGAGGGCGATGCAGTGACCGCTGACCACGCGATGGCCCGCCGAGGCGGCCTCGTGGGCCACCTCGGCGACGAGCCGGGACTTGCCGATCCCGGCATCGCCGTTGACGAGCACCCTGCCCGGCGCTGGCCGTCGGCAAGCCCGCAGGCATCCCGGAGCCGCTCGAGCTCGTCGGCCCGACCGGCCAGGGGGTGGGTGCGCGGGGCCAGCGGCATGCTCTGATCCTGGCACCCGGCTCCAGCGTCCGTGGGGGAACCGGGGCGGCTCACCCGCCGTGGGCGGCGGCGCGGCGGGTGCCGAGGCTGTGGGCCTGGGCGCTGCTCCCGGAGGTCGTGGCCGAGGCGGTCCCGTCGGTGAAGGGGCGACGCAGCCAGCGGGCGATCCGGTGCTCCCGGGGCCGCGGGGCGCGGATGACACGGTCCCGCGCGGTGCGGTAGGCGATGGCGGTGGGGTCGGTCATGAGGTTCATCGTGGGCTCCTGGGTCGGTGCTGCTGATGACCTCCACGGTGCGCGTCTGAGGTACCCCACCGGATCGGGCAGATGCCCTACCTGGTGCCTCAGATCCGGTGCCCTACGTAGCGCCTCAGCACCGCCGGAACCCACAGACGCTGCGGTTGTTGCCAGACGCTGCGCTTGCAGGCTGAGCGGCTGCAGCTGCCTAGGCAGTTGCGGTGGTGAGAGGGGGGTGAGGGGGGAGGGAGGAGGGGTCAGCCGAAGACGGCGACCGTCTGCCGGCTGATCGCCACCAGCGTGCCGTCCGGGTGCCACACGTGGGCGTGGGTGCGGGCGTAGCCGTCGGCGCTGTGGTCGGTCGTCACCCGGTAGGCCCACCACGTGTCCGGGGCGGGGGCGAGCGCCGAGAGGTCCTCGATGAGCTCCAGCGTCCAGGTGAGGGTGCTCGACGGGCGCGGCTCGGTGAGCATCTGCAGCACCGTCGGCGGCCAGGCGTCAACTAGCGCCGTCATCTCGGCCTCGCCGAAGGTGGGCGGCGCCTCCCGGAAGCGCATCCAGCCGGAGAGGTCCGCGGTCGCCGACCCGCTGAAGGGCCACCCACCCTCGGTGACCCGCAGGTCGACGTGCGCGAAGAAGTCCGGGGTCATCCCGGGGACGTGCGGCATCGCCTCGACGCTCTCCGGGGCGGGCAGCTGCGGCAGGGAGTCCCGCACGGGCACCACGAGCGCGGACTCGCGCGGGGCGCCGTAGCTGGCCAGCGCCACCGCTGCGGCCTGCCCCTCCTGGCGCAGCACGGCCTGCACCTGGGTGGCCCGCGACCCGGCGCGCAGCACCGTGGTCTCGACGTCGGCGTCACCGGGGGTGACCGGCGCCACGAAGCTCACCGTGACCGAGCGCAGCGGCGCGTCGGCGACCGGCTTCCGCGCCGCGGCGACGAGCATCCCGGCGACCAGCCCGCCGTAGGTGGCCCGGCCCTGCCCCCACCCGTCCTCGACGTGGACCGTGCCGGTCGCGGCGGCGTGCAGCATCTCGTGAAGGGGCATGTCGTGGATCCTTCCACGGTCGACGGGCGCACCCGCTTCCGCCCCGGGCCGGGGGAGTGGTTTGCTGCTCCCCGTGAGCATGCCGCCGCCGTCTCAGCCGCCGCACGGACCCGTGGGAGGAGGCGCCCCGCCGCCACCGCCGGGCCCGGGGGGCCCGGACCCGGCGGTCCGGTCGCGCCGCGCCCCTTCGACGAGGCCGAGGCGCTGCGGTACGGGTTCTCCCCCTTCGTCAAGAACCTCGTGCCCTTCCTCGTGGTGACCCTCGTCATCATGGTGGTCGCCGGCGGGCTGTCGCTGGTCGGGGCCGTCCTGGACGGCGGCTTCGACGAGCTGACCTCGACGACCGCGGTGGAGGAGCCGTCCTTCACCGCGGCGTTGTAGATCTCCTGGGTCTCCAGCATCTTCAACCTGCTCGGCGCCGTCGTCGCGTCGGTGCTCAACCTCGGGCTGCTGCGGATGGCCTTCGACGTCGTCGACGGCCGGGGCGCCTCGATGTCGACGATGTTCCGCGGTTATGACGTGCTCATCGGTGTCGCGGTAGCGGTGGTCGTCGGCCTGATGACCAGCGTCGGCCTGCTGCTGTGCATCGTCCCCGGTGTCGTCGTCGCCGTGCTGATGATCTTCTCCAGCTCGCAGGTGGTCGCCGGTGGCGCCGGCTTCGGCGAGGCGATCTCCGGCAGCGCCCGGATGGTCACCGACAACCTCGGGCCGGTGATCGTCTGGCTGCTGCTGGTCCTCGTACTGAGCATCGTCGTCGTCTGCTGCACCCTCGGTGTCGGCGCGGTCGTCGTCGGCCCGGTCGTCTCGCTGAGCACCGCCTACGCCTACCGCACGCTGCGCGGCGAGCCGGTGGCCCGGCCCGCCTGATGCCCGCCGAGACGTCCCCGGGCGCACCAGCGGACGAGCCGGAGCAGCGGGCCGCCCGCGCCCTGGCCGAGCTCGAGGTGCCGCACACCATCACCCGGCACGGCCGGGTCGGCTCGCTGGAGGAGGCGGCCGCCGCCCGCGGGGTGCGCCCGGCGGACATCGTCAAGACGCTGGTGGTCCGCCGCGGCGAGGACGACCACCTCTTCGTGCTCGTGCCCGGCGACCGGCAGATCGACTGGCCCTCGCTGCGCGCCCTGCTCGGGGTGAGCCGGCTGTCCATGCCGGACGCGGCCACCGCCTACGCGGTGACCGGCTACGAGCGGGGGACGATCACCCCCTTCGGCGCCACCACCGCCTGGCCGGTGATCGCCGACGCCTCGCTGCGCGAGCCCGCCGACCGGCAGATCTCGATCGGTGCCGGCGGCCACGGGGTGGCCGCCACCGTGCCCGTCGCGGCGGCCCTGGACGCGCTGGACGCACAGGTCGCCGAGGTCACCCGGCCGCTGTGACGCCGACCCGCCCGCCCCTCACAGCCCACGGTCAGGCTCGGCGGCTACCGTGGTGCGCTCCTGACCACCCCTGCACGCCACCTCAGGAGAGTGCCCACCCCGATGGACACCGCGTCCACCACGCCCGGGTCGCCCGACGACCCGGGCGACAGTCGTCCCCCGACCGACCGTCACCGTCCCGGCACCGGCCGCCCCGACCCCGGCCGCCCGGAGACCGACCGACCCGCGGTGAGCGCCCGATGACCGGCGCGATCCTCGGCCTGCTGCTCGGCGTCGTCCTCATCCTCGCGATCATCGCCGCGAACGGGTACTTCGTCGCCCAGGAGTTCGCCTACATGTCGGTGGACCGGGCACGCCTGGCCGCCAAGGCGCAGGCCGGTGACGCGGCCGCGCAGCGGGCGCTGGACGTCACCCGCCGCACCTCCTTCATGCTCTCCGGCGCCCAGCTCGGGATCACCGTGACCGGCCTGCTCATCGGCTACGTCGCCGAGCCGCTCATCGGCGAGGGCCTGGGCACCCTGCTGGACGGCGCCGGCGTCCCGGCCGCGGTGAGCATCAGCATCGGCACCGTGACGGCGCTGCTGCTGGCCACCGTCGTGCAGATGATCTTCGGCGAGCTCTACCCGAAGAACCTGGCCATCGCGAACCCCGAGCCCCTCGCCCGCCGCCTGGCCCGCTCCACCACCGCCTACCTCACCGTCTTCGGCTGGCTCATCGTCTTCTTCGACAAGGCCGCCAACGGGCTGCTGCGGCTGGTGCGGATCGAGCCGGTGCACGACGTCGACTCCACGGCCACCGCCGAGGACCTGGAGCGGATCGTCGCCGACTCCCGGGAGAGCGGCGACCTGCCGGACGACCTGTCGGTGCTCATCGACCGGATCCTCGACTTCCCCGAGCGGGACGTCGAGCACGCGATGATCCCGCGCTCGCAGGTGGGCGCGGTGCGCACCAGCACCACGCTGGCCGAGCTGCGCGAGCACATGGCCAGCGAGCACACCCGCTACCCGGTCGTCTCCGACGCGGACGAGCCGGTCGGTGTCGTGCACCTCATGGACCTGCTGCGCACCGACCTGCCCGCCGAGGCCGTGGTCGAGCAGCTGATGCGCGAGCCGGTCGTCGTGCCCACCCTCATGCCGCTGCCGACCGCGCTGCAGGAGCTGACCACCTCGCGGCGCGAGCTCGCCTGCGTGGTCGACGAGTACGGCGGCTTCGCCGGGGTGCTGACGATGGAGGACCTCGCCGAAGAGGTCATCGGCGAGATCACCGACGAGCACGACGAGCCGGAGCCGACCGTGCAGAGCGAAGGGGAGAGCACCTGGCAGGTGCCGGGCTCCCTGCCGGTCGACGAGGGTGAGCGGATGATCGGCCACGCCCTGCCCGAGGGCGACTACGAGACCCTGGCCGGTCTGGTCATCGCCAGCCACGGCGAGCTGCCCGAGGTCGGGGAGAGCGTGACCGTCGAGCTGCCGATCGACCCGCGGGACTTCTCCCTGGACGAGCCGGTGCGCCGCACCCTGACCGTCGAGGTCCTCGAGGTCGCCCGGCACGTGCCGGAGCGGCTGCGGGTGCACCTGGAGGAGGTCGTCGGCGAGTCCGTCGCGGACGATCGTGACGGCGAGCGCGATGCCCCCGACGAGACCGAGCCAACCGATCCGCCCGACGAGACCGAGCCAACCGATCCGCCCGACGAGACCGAGGAGCCCGACGAGGCAGTGCAGCCCGAGCAGACCGAGGAGGAGACCCGATGAGCGCCCCTGTCGTCATCCTCGTGACCGTGCTGCTCATCGTGCTCAGCGCGTTCTTCGTCATCATCGAGTTCGCGCTGCTCGGCGCCCGCCGGCACCGGCTGGAGGCCGAGGCCGAGACCAGCCGCGCCGCCCGCGCCGCGCTGCACGGGGTGAACGAGCTGACCGTCATGCTCGCCGGGGCCCAGCTCGGGATCACCGCGTGCACCTTCGCCCTCGGTGCGGTGACCAAGCCGGCCGTGGACCACTGGCTCGGCCCGGTGCTCACCGACTGGGGCATCCCTGGCGGCATCGCCTCGACCGCCTCCTTCCTGCTGTCGCTGCTGCTGGTCACCTTCCTGCACCTCGTCGTCGGCGAGATGGCCCCGAAGTCGTGGGCGATCGCCCGCCCCGAGACCGCGGCGAAGCTCGTCGCGCTGCCGGCCCGGGCCTTCATCTGGTGCGTGCGTCCGCTGCTCTCCTTCGTCAACCGGATGGCCAACCGGCTGGTCTCGGCCAGCGGGGTCACCCCGGTGGACCGGGCGGCCGTCGGCGGCCAGGACGTCGACACCATCCGTCACCTCGTCGAGCACTCCGCGTCGGCCGGCGCCCTGGAGGAAGGGGTCGGCTCGCCGATCGCCGGGGTTCTCGAGCTCGAGCAGATGACCATCGGCGATCTCGTCGGCGACAACGACGAGCTGACCGCGGTGTCGCAGGACGCCGTCGTCCGGGACGTGCAGGCAGCCGCTGCGCGCACCGGGCACATGCGCATCCTCGTCAGCGGTGGTGAGCGGCTGCAGGTGGTGCACGTGCGGGACACGCTGCTGCAGGACGACGAGGCCGGCCTGGCCGAGGTGGTGCGGCCGGCGATGATCATGGAGTCCAGCACCCCGGTCTACGAGGCGCTCGCGCGCAGCCGCGAGGCCAGCGAGCAGCTCGTCGTGGTCTGCCACGACGGGGTCCCGGCCGGCGTGGTGACGATCGCCGACATGATGCGGCGGGTGCTGCCGCTGGGCATGGGCGCCGAGGCCGAGCCGGCCGGCTGAGCCCGACGACGTGGGACTGCCGGAGGCAGCGCCTCCCGAGTGGTGGCGTTGTCAGGGGAAGGGCGTAGCGTCGGACCTGTCCGAAGCTCACCCCTCGTAGCCCGGCGCGGTTCCGTCGGACCGCGTCGCACGGAGGACACCATGACCGCCGTCTCCCCACGCCCTGCCACCGCCACCCTGCTGGACCGCTTCCGTGAGGTGCGCGCCCGTACCGACCGGCTCACCCGGGACCTCAGCCCGGAGGACCAGACCCCGCAGTCGATGACCGAGGCGAGCCCGGCGAAGTGGCACCGGGCGCACACCACGTGGTTCTTCGAGGAGTTCGTCCTCGCCGCCGATCCCGGCTACCGGCCGCGGGACCCCGCCTTCCGCTTCCTCTTCAACAGCTACTACGAGGCGGTCGGCGAGCGGCACCCGCGGCACGCCCGCGGCCAGGTGACCCGGCCCGGGGTCGCCGAGGTGGCCGCCTACCGCGAGGACGTCGAGACCCAGGTCGCCGACCGGCTCGCCGCCGGCACCCTCGACGAGGACGCGCTGGCCCTCGTCGAGCTCGGCTGCCACCACGAGGAGCAGCACCAGGAGCTGCTGCTCATGGACCTCAAGCACCTGCTCTCCGGCAACGTCGTCCAGCCGGTCTACGTCGAGCGTGCGTCCGACCTCGACCCGGACGCTGCTCCAGTGCCGCTGCGCTGGACGCACCTGCCCGGCGGGCTCACCGAGATCGGGGACGCCGGCGCCGGCTTCGCCTACGACAACGAGCGCCCCCGGCACCGCACCTGGCTCGAGGACGTCGACGTCGCCGCCCGCCAGGTGACCAACGCGGAGTGGCTGGAGTTCGTCGCCGACGGCGGCTACCGGCGGCCCGAGCTGTGGCTGAGCGACGGGTGGGCCGCGGTGCAGCAGCACGGGTGGAGCGCCCCGGCCTACTGGCGGCACGACGAGGACGACGGGTGGACCACCTTCACCCTGTCCGGTCGGCGTCCGCTGGTCGCGGCCGAGCCGGTCTGCCACGTCTCCTTCCTCGAGGCGGACGCCTTCGCCCGCTGGGCCGGGCACCGGCTGCCGACCGAGCAGGAGTGGGAGGCGCACGCCAGCAGCGGCCACGAGGTGCACGGGGGGCTGCTCGACCCGGAGCGCTGCCACCCAGGCGTGGCGGGCGAGGTCACCCTCGGCGAGGTGTGGGAGTGGACGGCCAGCGCCTACCTGCCCTACCCGGGCTTCGAGATCGCCGAAGGTGCGGTCGGGGAGTACAACGGCAAGTTCATGAACGACCAGCACGTGCTGCGCGGCGCCGCGGCGATCACCCCGGCCAGCCACGCGCGGGTCACCTACCGCAACTTCTTCCCGGCCGCCTCGCGCTGGGCCTTCTCCGGGCTGCGGCTCGCCCGGTGAGCCGGGCCGAGCTGGAGGCGGACCTGCGTGAGGGGCTGTGGCGGGACCCGCCGCGGCTGCCGCCGCGCTGGTTCTACGACGAGCGCGGCAGCCGCCTCTTCGACGACATCACCCGGCTGCCGGAGTACTACCCCACCCGGGCCGAGGCGGAGATCCTGGCCGCCCGCAGCCCGGAGATCGTCCGGGTCAGCGGTGCCACGAGCGTGCACGAGCTGGGCGCGGGGATGTCCACCAAGACCCGGGTGCTGCTCGACGCCCTGACATCCGCGGCGGGCACGGGGGCCGATGATGGTGCGGGGTCCGACGGCGAGGGGCTGCTCTTCGCGCCGCTGGACATCAGCCGCGAGGTGCTGCTGGAGTCGGCCGAGGAGCTGCGCCGGGAGTACCCGATGCTGACCGTGGAGCCGGCGGTGTCCGACTTCCACGACCTGCCGCCGCTCGCCGGCGAGCCCGGTCGGCGGTTGCTGCTCTTCCTCGGCGGGACGATCGGCAACTTCGAGGAGGCGGAGCGTGCCGCGTTCCTCGATCGGGTCCGATCCGCGCTGAGCCCCGGAGACCATCTGCTGCTGGGCGCCGACCTCGTCAAGGATCCCGCCCGCCTCGTGGCGGCCTACGACGACGCGGCCGGGGTGACCGCCGACTTCGACCTCAACCTCATCGACGTCGTGCGGCGCACGACAGCGGCCGAGGGGCTGCGCCGCGAGGACTTCGCGCACCAGGCGGTCTGGGATGAGGATGCCTCACGGGTCGAGATGCGGCTGGTCGCGCGGCGAGACGTCGCGGCGACCTTCCCCGGGCTGGGTCGCACCTGGCGCCTGGCACAGGGTGACCACCTGCGCACCGAGATCTCGCGCAAGTTCCGTCTCGACGAGCTTCGCGACGCGCTGGCGCAGCACGCCTTCGACCCGGTGGAGTCGTGGACCGACGAGGCCGAGGACTTCTCGCTCACGCTGGCCCGGGCTGCGGTCGACGCGACCGCGTGAGCCCGTGCGATCAGCCGCTCATCGCCTCGACGGGTTCGCCCGTCTCGACGGCCTGCGCCGGCTGGTCGGACCCGACAGAGTCGAGCAGCCCGAGCAGACGGAAGCTGGTCGCGGCCAGCAGCAGGCACACAGCCAGCAGCTCGACGCACTCCTCAAGGCTCTGCTGCAGCCGCTCGGCGGTCACGGTCAGCGAGGCGGGGTCGATGGTGTCGATGCCGATCGAGCAGGCTGCCGCCACGCCGCCGAGGAGGAGCAGGGTCCGTGCTGCGCGGTCGCTCCCGAAGGCACGCAGGATCACCGGAAGCAGGGCAAGGCCCACCAGCCCCATGAGGACCATCTGGATGTCACCGGGGGCCAACCAGGACAAGCCAGGGATGCCGATCCCCCGCGGGGCCAGGACGGAGTCTCGAACCCGCTCGTGCAGGGCGAACCGGTCGTCGATCGCGAGATAGCCGAATCCGGCAGCCAGGAACCACCACGTGGCGCGGTCAGCGCGGCCGTGACCGTGGAGCGAGGCCAGCAGGACGATCAGAAGACATGCCGCAGCGGCCAGGACGAGAAGCACCGTCTGCAGCCAGGTCATGGGTGTCAGCTCGGGCGCGACCCACTCCCAGTAGCTGGGCCACCGTGCGGCAGCAAGCAGCACCGGGGCCACCAGGGCCAGGGCCAGGAGCGAGATCAAGGTGGCACGCCGCGCCCGAGCCACCGCCGGGCTCACCGGGCAGCTCCTGCCGTGCGAATGGTCACGCTCTGCGGTGCCGCGTCCGCAGCGGCCTGGATGGCCTCCCCGAACATGCGAGCGCCTCGGTGCAGCACCTCGTCCCGCCACCATGCGCTGTGCGCCGTCTGCAGCAGCCGACCCTCTGTGATCAGCAGCTCGTCGAGCGGGTCATTGCTCGAAGCGACGATGTCGTCGACCGCATAGCCCCGGACATGGCCGTCCAGGAGCAGCTGCCGCATCACGTCACGGTTCACGAGGGCCGGTCGGCCGATGTTGCACACGAAGGCCCCACGACGGAGCGAGTAGAGAGCACGCTCGTCGAGGACCGGTGGCGCTCCGGGGATAGTCGAGGCACAGACCACAGCGTGGTCGGCCTCGCTCAGAGCCTGCTCCAGCGGGGCGACCCGGATGCCGCTGAGGCGGGCCGTGCGCTGTGCGGCCGGGTCCGGATCGACACCGATCACCGAGACGCCCAGAGCCTGCAGCAGGCGCGCCACCTCGCTGCCGATCCGGCCCACGCCGACCACCGCGACCGTCGATGAGTGCAGCTCGGTGCCGCGGAGCGAGACGTCGTCCGGTGCGAGTCCTCGTGCCTTGTCGTTCGCCAGGTGCAGCCGGGTCGTCTGAGACAGCAGCAGCGCCAGCGCATGCTCGGCAACCGCTCTGGTCGCGTACTCCGGGAGGGTGGTCAGGGAGACCCCGTGCGAGCGCAGGAGCGGGAGGTCCACGTGCTCGTAGCCGGTCGCGTAGAGCACCACCTCGCGCAGCCGAGGAAGGCGCGCGAGCGTCATCGGTGTCAGTGGTGGCAGCGTGACGTTGGTGGTCGCGAGGACGTCGGCATCGGCCAGGATCCGGATCGTCTCGTGCGGGGTCGGGGCATCTCGCCGTTGGAGGACCGTGAGGTCGTGCTCACGCTCCAGGTCGTGCAGCAGGTCCGTCGGCAGGCTCTCCCGGCCTGCTCTGCTGAGCATGACGATACGAGTCATGAAGGCTCCCGGCGTCGGTGGCGGTGTGGCGCACAGGGTGTCGAGTGCTGGTGATCGATCACGAGCACCGCGCGGGATGACATCACACCGATATGATTTTGTAACAACAGAAACAATCGCTACTTCTGTCTCAGGGGGAGCAGGCCCGTCTCGCGGTCATGTCGGTCAGGCACCTCCGCGCCCTGGAGGCTGGCAGCTGCTTCGGGAGGCCCGCGATGGCGCGCCCTGTGATGGGTCCGTGATGCTCAGGGGGATACCGAGGCCGGTGCCGACCCCGTACCCGCGACGCGTCGACAGACACGACCGAGGGAGACGGATGAGCTACGGATACCCGCCGCCGGACGGCCAAGGACAGTACCCCTATGGCGGCGATGGGCGGGGGTCGTACTCGTACGGCCAGGGTCAGCAGCCTGGCTACGGGTACCAGCCGACGCACCACGGGCCCCCGGAGCGCCGGGGGATGTCGGGGTGGGCGATCGCGGCGATCACGGCGGCCGTGTCGATGGTCCTCGTGTGCCTCGTCTGCGGTGTCCTGGTGATCGCGGTGCCGGACGACGACGAGACGGACAGCGCTCGCCCGTCAGATCTGCAGAGCACCTCCGACTCCGCGACATCGGCATCGTCGACCGTGGACACCTCGACGACCGATACCCCCACCAGCAGCTCGTCCAGCACCTCAAGCTCGGAGAGCAGCTCCAGTGCTGCTGACGACAGCGGCTCCACGCCCGGTGTGGGTGACACCGTGACGCAGGGCGACTTCGAGATCGTCGTCGACGGGGTGCGCGAGGTTGGGACGACGATCGGCGAGGACTTCCTCGCTGAGACTGAACAGGGACGGTACGTCGCGGTCGATGTCACGGTGACGAACATCGGGGACGAGTCCAGCACCTTCTTCGACGGTGACACGGTCCTCGCCGATGCCGAGGGCCGCCAGTTCAGCACCGACTCCGGGGCCAGCTTCAGTGTCGAGGAGGAGGTCCTCTGGCTGGAGACCATCAACCCGGGCCACACCGTCGAGGGGCGCTGTACTTCGACGTCTCGGCCGACGCCCAGCTGGAGACGATGCAGATCGACGGGTCCTTCTTCGACGACCCGGTGACGGTGTCGTTGACCTAGGAGCCGCGCGCCTCGTACCGCTCCAGCGAGACGGTCCGCTCCTCGGCATGGTCGACGATGCGCTGCGGGTAGCCGTGGTCGTAGCCGTCGTCGCGGGTCCACGGCTCGTGTGCGGCCTTGCCCGGCAGGTGCGCCAGCTCGGGCACCCAGCGGCGCACGTACTCGCCGTCGGGGTCGAAGCGCTCGCCCTGGGTCACCGGGTTGAAGATCCGGAAGTACGGCGCGGCGTCGGTGCCGGTCCCCGCGACCCACTGCCAGCCGTGGTTGTTCGAGGCGATGTCGCCGTCGATGAGGTGCTCCATGAAGTGCCGCGCCCCCACCGGCCACCACACGTGCAGGTCCTTGGTGAGGAAGCTCGCGGTGATCATCCGCAGCCGGTTGTGCATCCACCCCTCGGCCAGCAGCTGACGCATCCCGGCGTCGACCACCGGGTAGCCGGTGCGCCCCTCGCGCCAGGCGGCGATGGCGTCCTCCGGCGCGTCGTAGTCGATGCCCAGGGGGTTGAGGTCGCGCCAGGCCGAGCCCGGGTTGGCCAGCAGCACGTCGGCGTAGAAGTCCCGCCACGCCAGCTCGGTGCGATAGCTCTCGGCGCCGTCGTCGCTGCGCCCCTCGAGGTCGCCGAGCAGCTGGCGCGGGTGCACCACCCCCAGGTGCAGGTCGGCGGACATCCGCGAGGTGCCCTCCGTCGCCGGCAGGTCCCGGTCGGTGTCGTAGCGGTCCAGCGCGCGCTCGACGAAGCGCTCCCAGCGCCGCCGGGCGGCGTCCTCGCCGGCGGTCGGCAGGTCGATCGGGACGTCCCGAAGGGCCGCGTCGAGCATCCCCGCGACCCGGCCGTCGCTGGTGTCGTCGAGATAGGTCACCGACCGAGGCGCGCTCACCGGCGCCGGCCAGCCGTGCTCGCGCCAGGCGCGGGAGTAGGGGGTGAAGACCTTGAAGGGGGTGCCCCCCTTCGTCGTCAGCGTCCCGGGCTCCACCGCGTAGGGGGTCCCGGTGGCGACCCCCTCGACCCCGGCCCCGGTGAGCGCGTCGACCACGGCCCGGTCCCGTCGCAGGGCGAAGGGGGAGGCGTCCCGGGCGACGTGCACCGACCCGGCCCCGACCTCCTCGGCCACCCGCGGCACGACCTGCGCCGGGTCACCGAGCCGGATGCTCAGCCGCCCGTCGAGCGACTCGTCCAGACGCTGCAGGGTGGCCGCCAGCCACGCCCGTCGGGCGGCGCCGGCCCGGTCCCACAGCCGCTGGTCGAGGACGAAGAGGGGCAGCACGTCACCAGCCTCCGCGGCCGCGCGCAGCGCCGGGTTGTCGCGCAGCCGCAGGTCACGGCGGAACCACATGATCGCGGTGCTCATGACGCCAACCTACGCACCGCCGCGGCCCCGGTGGCGACCCGGCATCAGCGCCCTTCGCCCTGGGCGCTGGTCGCGGCCTCGGTGGAGTCCGCGCCCTCGGCGCCGGCCCGCAGGTCGCTCTCCTCCTGGTGCAGGCTCACCTGCGGCACCGGGGCGCCGTCGGGGGTGACCACGCCGTCGGCGGAGGTCTCCACGACCTCTTCCCCGGGCCGGGGCGCGCGGCCCGGGGCGTCCGACTCGTCCGGCTCCGGCGCGAAGTCGTCCGGTGCCGGGGCGGAGCGGTCCACCCCCGGGAATCGGCGCAGGTCCACGGTCACCGGGTAGTCGGTCACGCCCGGCGACATGCCGTCGCTCAGCGGCGGGATCGTCGTGAGGTCCACCGGCCCCGGGGTGTGACCACCGACGACGAACCGGGCCTGGCGGCGGGCCTCGGCGCTCGCGGCGTTCACCGGGAAGCTGTCGTAGGAGATCCCGCCGGGGTGGGTCACGTGGTAGGTGAAGCCGCCGAGGGAGCGTCCGCTCCACCGGTCGACGAGATCCACGACCAGCGGCGCGTGCACCCCGATCGTCGGGTGCAGCGCCGACGGCGGCGCCCAGGCGCGGTAGCGGACGCCGCCGACGAAGGCGCCGCCGGACCCGGAGGCGCCGACCGGGCCGCCCCAGCCGTGCTCGGCCACCGGCGCCATCGGCACCGGCACCCCGTTGACCGTGACCAGGTGCCGCCCCTCGACGAGTCCGGTCGCCCGGATCTGCACCTTCTCCACCGAGGAGTCGACATAGCGGGCGGTGCCGGACTGGGTGACCTCCTCGCCGAGCACGTGCCACGGCTCCACCGCGGTCCGCAGCTCGAGCCCCACACCGTCGACGTCGACGTCGCCGAGCCGGGGGAAGCGGAACTCGAGGAAGGCGTCGAACAACGCCGGGTCGATGACCGGCGCCCCGACCGAGCGCAGGTAGCGGTTGGTGTCGTCGATGACGTCCCGCAGGTCGGTGGCGACGAAGGCGGGCAGCAGGAAGCGGTCGTGCAGCCGGGTGCCCCAGTGCACCAGCGGACCGGTGTACGGCTCGGCCCAGAAGCGGGCGACCAGGGCGCGCACGAGCAGCGCCTGCAGCAGGGCCATCCGCGGGTGCGGCGGCATCTCGAAGCCGCGCATCTCCAGCAGCCCCAGCCGCCCCCGCTCGGTGCCGGGCGCGAAGAGCTTGTCGATGCAGAACTCGGCGCGGTGGGTGTTGCCCGTGATGTCGGTCAGCAGGTGCCGCAGCAGCCGGTCCACCAGCCAGGGGCGGGTGCCCTCCTTGGCGTAGAGCTCCTCGGTCAGCGGCTCGGTGATGTCGCTCGCCTCGTGCTGCATGGCGACGACGTGGTCCATCTGGGCGAAGGCGATCTCCAGCTCGTAGAGCGACTCGGCCCGCCCTTCATCCACCCGTGGCGCCTGGCTGGTGGGGCCGATGAAGCGCCCGCTGAAGAGGTAGCTGAGCGCCGGGTGGTGCTGCCAGTAGGTGACCAGCGAGCGCAGCAGGTCGGGGCGGCGCAGCAGCGGCGAGTCGGCCGGGGTCGGGCCGCCGAGGGTGAGGTGGTTGCCGCCGCCGGTGCCCGTGTGGCTGCCGTCGAGGTCGAACTTCTCGGTGGAGAGGCTGATCTGGCGGGCGTGCTCGTAGAGGGTCTCGGTCTGCTCGACGAGCTCGCCCCAGCTCCGGGTGGGGGCGACGTTGACCTCGATGACGCCGGGGTCGGGGGTGACCGACATGCTGCGCACCCGCGGGTCGCCGGGCAGCGGGTAGCCCTCGAGCACCACCGGCAGCCCCACCTGGGCGGCGCTGGCCTCGACCGCGGCGAGCAGCTCCAGGGCCGGCTCGAGCTCCTCGACCGGCGGCAGGAAGACGAAGAGGTGCCCGTCGCGCTCCTGCACTGCCAGCGCGGTGCGCGGCGCCTCCTCGATGTCCAGCACGGTGGCCGCGCAGTCGGCCACCTCGGGCAGCGCGGCGGGGTCGGTGGCCGGCAGCGCGCCGCGGGCGGCGAAGGGGGAGGGCTCGGGCACGAGCGGCCCCTCGGTCCAGGCGATCGAGGCCAGCGGCAGCCGCAGCCCGGCGGGCGAGTCGCCGGGCACGAGCATGAGCGCGCCACGGCGGGTGCGCCAGCGCGTCGTGCCCCAGCCCTCGCCGTCGAGCGCCGGGAAGATCGGCAGCACCCAGGCGACCGGGGTGCCCAGGGCGGGCCGGTCGACGTCGGCCACCCGCTGCTCGCGGTCGCCCTCGGCGGCCAGGGTCGGGTCGTCCGGGGCGAGGTCGCCCTCGGTGGGGGCCTCGCCGGCCGGCTGCCGGGCCTCGTCGAGCAGCCGGGCCAGCGGGTCCTCGTGCGCGGAGACGAGCAGCTCGGGGTCGATGCCGGTGCGTCGGGCGATGCCGACGGCCAGGTCTCGGGCGGCTGCCGCGGCCGCGGGGCTGCCGGGCTCGACGGCCGGCTCGCCCCAGGGCTGGTCCAGCAGCGCCGGGTCGTGCCACAGCGGCTGGTCGTCGGTGCGCCGGCTCAGCTGGATCTGCCAGCGGGGCAGCGGCTCGCCGGGGTACCACTTGCCCTGGCCGTGGTGGCGCAGCATCCCGGGCACGGTGAGCCGGTCGGCCAGCGCGGTGGCCAGTGCCCGCTTCTCGTCGCCGTCGGGGGCGGTGTGCCACTGCGGGTCCTGGGTGCCGCCGGCGGCGACGAAGGTGGGCTCGCCCCCCATCGTCAGCCGCACGTCCCCCTTCGCGAGGAGTCCGTCGACGGCCTCGCCGACCGCGGTGATCCCGCGCCACTGGTCGTCGCTGAAGGGCTTGGTGACGCGTGGGTCCTCGGCGATCCGGGTGACCGTGTTGGAGAAGGAGAAGTCGACCGCCGTCGGGGCGGTGGCGCCGCTGATCGGCGCCGCCGAGCTGGGGTGCGGGGTCGCCGAGAGGGGGATGTGCCCCTCGCCGGCGAGCAGCCCGGAGGTGGCGTCGAGGCCGACCCAGCCGGCGCCGGGGATGAAGACCTCGGCCCAGGCGTGCAGGTCGGTGAAGTCCTCGGCCGGGCCGTCGAGGCTGGGGTCGCCGACGGCGCTGAGGTCGGCGGTGAGCTGGACGAGGTAGCCGGAGACGAAGCGGGCGGCCAGGCCCAGGTGGCGCAGCAGCGCCACGAGCAGCCAGGCGGAGTCGCGGCAGGAGCCGATGCCGCGGCCCAGGGTCTCGCCGGGGGTCTGCACGCCCGGCTCCATCCGCACCGAGTAGCCCACCGACTCGCGGACGGCGTGGTTGAGCGCGACGACGAAGTCGACGATCGGCGTGCCCTGCCCGGGCGCGGCATCGACCGGTGCGGTGGTCAGGCTGGGCAGGCGCTGCTCCAGCCACTCCAGGACGGCCGGGGCCAGCCGTGTCGCGTCGTCGTCCTCGCCGACCGGATACAGGTAGGGCTCGAGGTCGCGCCGGGTCTGCTCGGGGTAGCTGAAGGGGAAGGTGCTCGCGGAGTCCTCGACGAAGAAGTCGAAGGGGTTGATCGAGGTCATGTCGGCGACGAGGTCGACCGTGATGTCGAGCTCGCTCACCGGCTCCGGGAAGACCAGCCGCGCCAGCCAGTTGCCGAAGGGGTCCTGCTGCCAGTTGATGAAGTGCTCCGGCGGCGAGACGGTCAGCGAGTACGCCGGGATCGGGGTGCGCGAGTGCGGCGCCGGGCGCAGCCGCACCGTGTGCGGGTAGACGCGGACCGGCTCGGAGAAGCGGTAGGTCGTGCGGTGCTCGAGGGCTACGCGGATCGTCACCCGCGCCAGCCTAGGGGGATGCCAGGTCCTGGCCGGGCATGAGGCCGACCCCCGACCGCGAGGACTGCGCCGCGAGAGCCGGCGACGTCTGTGGCCGGACCAGCGGCTCGGGCGCACCAGGGGTGGATCGGCCTGACGCGGGCGCGCGGCTGGGTCTACCGTCGACCCTGACCCCCATGTCAGGAGACCCGCGATGCAGCCCGAGGAGAGAGCCGAGACCGGCCGCCTGGTCGGCTTCGGTCTGCGCGGGGCGACCGGCGTCGTCCGGGACGTGCACGGGGCGATCGCGGACACCGCCTTCGGCACCGTCCGGCGCTACCTGGGTCCGCTGGGCCGACCGGTGGTCACCCCCGTCGAGATCGCCCACGACACCATCGCCGGCGGCGTCTACGCCATCACCGGGACCACCCTCGAGCTGGCCGGCACCGCCACCGGCCTGGTCGCCGGCCGCGCTCCTCAGGCGCCCACGGACGACCCGCGCGGACCTGGCACCCTGGCCGACTCGCCGCGGGCCCGCACCCTCATGGCGCTGCTGCACGGCTTCCACGGGGACAAGCTCGCCGCCCAGGGCTCGGCGGTCTCCTACCCGATGACCCTGCGCCGCTCCGGCCGCGACATCCCGGTCACCGCCGAGGGGCTGGCCACCGCCTACCCGGAGGCGACGGGGACGGTGGTCGTCTTCGTGCACGGCTTCATCGGCACCGAGCAGATGTGGAAGCGCCGCCCCGACGGCGACGACCCGGACGCGACCCCGCACAGCTACGGTCGGCGGCTCGAGGACGAGCTGGACGTCTCCTCGGTCTGGGTCCGCTACAACACCGGGCTGCGGGTCTCCACCAACGGCGCCCAGCTGCGGGCCCTGCTGCGCGGGCTGCACGCGGCCTGGCCGGTGCCGATCACCCGGATCGTCCTCGTCGGGCACTCCATGGGCGGCCTGGTCGCCCACTCCGCGCTCGCCCAGGCGGAGGCCGACGAGCCGTGGGTTCAGGCCACCACCGACACGATCACCCTCGGCACCCCGCACCACGGCACCCCGCTCGAGCGCTCGGCGAACGCCGTGGCCGGCGGGCTCGCCACCTCCGAGCGCACCCGGTGGGCCGCCGACATCATCCGCTACCGCAGCGACGGCATCCGGGACATGCGCCACGGCAACCTCGTCGACGCCGACTGGTCCGGCCACGACCCCGAGGAGCCGGGCGACCGGCGCACCGGCGCCCGGCCGCACCCGCACGTCGCCCACCTCGCGGTGGTCGCCACCGTGGCCCGGGACCCGGACTCGCGGCGGGCCCGCTGGTTCGGTGACCTCGTCGTCGGCGCGGACTCGGCGCGCGGGCTGGGGCGGTCCGAGCCGGTCCACCTCGGCGGGCTGACCCACCTCGACCTGCTCAACCACGAGCGGGTCTACCCGTTGATCCGTGACCGGGTCGCCCACGGACCTGGCTGAGCGCTCCCCAGGGGGCCGCCGTGGCCGTACCCTGTGCCTGGTCCACGCTGCGCAGGGGCGCGACGACAGACGCGATGACAGACGAAGGGGAGGGCCGGTGGCCGCAGAGATCACCCGCCGGGTCGCGCTGAGCGCGCTCGGCCTCGGCTCGGGCGCCGCGCTCGTCGGCTGCAGCGACGAGGCCGCGGAGCCGACGCAGGGCTCGAGCACCACCTTCCGCACCGGCGAGGACACCGGCTCGGGCGAGGGCTCCGGCGACGGGTCGAGCAGCGCGAGCGGCTCGGGCAGCGACGGCTCATCCAGCCCGCAGAGCGACGGCTCGCCCTCCTCGGGCACCGCCGTCACGGTGGATTCCCTGCCCAGCCCCGAGGAGATGCGTGACCCGTGGGCGGCCTACGCCGCGGCCTGGGTCGCCACCCAGTCGACCACCGGTGTCCCCTCCGGGGTCTACCAGGACGCCGACTGGTACTACGCCAGCCAGCTGGGCGAGTTCGCCTTCCTCGTCCGCTACAAGGACGGTCGGGCGGTGCTCATCGGCAGCAGCGACCCCAGCCTCAACGACCGCTCCGCCGACGACGAGCAGCAGGCGCGGGCCGTGCTGACCGCCGGGCGCCCGGCCTGGTGGGCGGGAGCCTTCGAGCACGTGCCGGTGAACACCAAGGCCGGCTTCCTGTGCGCCTGGGACGGCTCCAGCTGGAAGCAGAACCAGCGCAGCACCGCTCGTGGCGGCGTGGAGTCGATGGAGCTCGTCGTCACCTCGCCGCGGGAGACCGGTGAGGCGCTGGTCATGCTCGGCACCGGCGGCGAGGAGGAGTACACCGGCAGCCGGCGCTCGGCCGCCGACGCCGTCGTCGACGCCGGCCCGTCGGTCACCGCCGCCGAGCTGACCGACCTGGGCCCCCAGGTCCGTCACGCCGACGACGGGGTCCGCGCGGCGAAGGCCTTCACGGACAGCGGCACCCACTGACCCGGCCCGCCGGTAGCCTTCCCGACATGCCCGGCGCCGCCTTCTTCGACCTCGATCGCACCCTGCTGCGCCGCGCCTCCGGCCCGGCCCTGTCCGCGGCCATGCGCGAGACCGGCACGGTCACCCGGCGGTTGCCCTTCGAGAGCCTGATCTTCGGCTGGTTCGACCACTTCGGCGAGTCGCTGGGGTCCATCGCGCTGGCCCGCCAGGCCGCCATCGTCGCCAAGGGCAAGCCCTTCGACGCCTTCGACGAGGCCGCCGAGCTGGCCGGTGAGGTGCTCGCCGACCTGGTCGAGCCCTTCGGCCGGCTGCTCATCGAGGAGCACCAGCAGGCCGGGCGCCCGGCGGTGCTGGCGACGACCACGCCGGAGCACCTGGTGCGTCCGCTGGCCGAGCGGCTGGGGCTGGACGACGTCATCGCCACCCGCTACGAGATCGATGCCTCGGGGCGGTTCAGCGGGGCCCTGGACGGGCACTTCGTGTGGTCGGCCGGCAAGCTCGCCGCGATCAAGGAGTGGGCCCGCGAGCGGGACGTCGACCTCAAGGAGTCCTTCGCCTACTCCGACTCGGTCTACGACGCGCCGATGCTGCGGGCGGTGGGCCAGCCGGGTGCGGTCAACCCCGACCCGCGGCTCTTCGCGCTGGCCACGCTCTCCCGCTGGCCGATCATCAGCTTCGACACCTCGCCGGGCGTGGTCAAGGTGCCGCTGCTCGGGCTGGAGATGCAGCAGGTGGCGATGATGCTCACCCGCCCGGAGACCTATCCCTACGTGCGGCTGCGGGTCGAGGGGCTGGAGAACGTGCCGGACCACGGCGGCGCGATCATCGTCGGCAACCACCGCAGCTACTTCGACGTGCCGACGATGGTCATGGCGATGCGGCGCACCGGGCGGACCGCGCGCTTCCTGGCGAAGAAGGAGCTCTTCGACGCGCCGCTGGTCGGGTCGATGATGCGCTCGGTCGGCGGGATCAGCGTCGACCGGCGGCACGACGACCCGGACGCGCCGGACCCGCTGGCCCAGGCCGCGCTCGCGCTGCGCGGCGGCGAGCTCGTCGGGATGATGCCGCAGGGGACGATCCCGCGCGGGATCCGCTTCTTCGACCACGAGCTGCGCGGGCGACGTGGCGCGGCCCGGCTGGCGACGATGACGAAGGTGCCGGTGATCCCCTTCGCGCTCACCGGGACCGAGGTCGTCTGGCCGCGGGCGGCGAAGGGGCCGAACGTCACCACCGTGCTGCGGCCGCCGACGGTGACCGTGACCTTCGGCGAGCCGGTGGAGCTGAAGTACCGGTCCGAGCGCAAGGACACCGAGCGGATCATGACCGCCATCGCCGACCTGCTGCCCGAGGAGGTGCGTCGGCCGGCGCGGCCCACCCTCGCCGAGCTCGCCCAGACCTACCCGAGCGGGGTCGTGCCGCCGGAGGACCGCTGGTTCGCCGTCGACACCGACGAGTCGGCCCCCGCCCCCGCGCCCTCCCGCTCCTGACACCCGCACTGGCCCGGAGCACGCTCCCGCCAGGCTCCGCAACTGCCCGGGTAGTTGCCCAGGAGGGGCCGCAACTGCCCGGGCAAATGGCAAGAAGGGCGGCAACTGCCCGGGCAGTTGCGCAGGAGGGGCCGCAACTGCCCGGGCTTTTGCGCAGGAGGGGTCGCAACTGCCCGGGCAGCTGCGAAGGGGGAGCGGGTCAGGAACGGTGGGCGACCCGGACGATCAGCGCCGACGGGTCGACGGTCAGCTCCAGCCGGGTGGCCTCGCCGATGACGTCGCCGTCGACCTGGACCAGCTGCTGCTTGTCCGCGGTGACGGTGACCTGGGTCCCGGAGGCTCGGGTGAGCCGGGTGGTGTCCTGCCGGGAACGGCTGATCACCCGACCGGCCAGCCCGGCCCAGCCGACGAGCGTCTTGGGGCTGATCACCACCGCGTCGATGGTGCCGTCGTCGAGCTGGGCATCCGGCATGAGGGTGATTCCGCCGGTGAGCGTGCCGCAGTTGCCGACGACGATGGTGCGGGCCTGCCGGTCCGGCTGCTCCTGGCCGTCGACGCTCCAGCGCACCCCGAAGCGGCGGATGAAGATGCTGCGCAGACCGGTGACGACGTAGGCCAGCCAGCCGATCTTCTCCTTCAGCGGCTCGCTGGTGCCGTCCATGATCGCGGCGTCGAATCCCATCCCGGCCATGACGAGGAAGGGGTGGCGGCGCACCGGCTCCCCTTCGACCGGGTCCTCGGCCTGGCCCACGTCCGAGGTGGCGTCCTCCTCGGCCGGGTCCAGCTCGACCCAGGCCACGTCGATCGCCCGGTTGCGCCCGGTGAAGGCCACCCGCAGCGCCTCGTGCAGGTCGTCGACGGGGACGTCGAGGTTGCGGGCGAGCAGGTTGCCGGTGCCCCGCGGGAGCAGCCCCATCGGGGTCCGGGTGTGCGCCAGCGCCACGGCGACCGCGCGGATGGTGCCGTCGCCGCCGAGCGGGCAGACCAGGTCGACCCCCTCCTCCAGCGCCTGGCGGGTCTGGCCGGTGCCCGGGTCGTCGGCGGTGGTCTGCAGCACCAGCGGCTCGGCCCAGCCCAGAGCGGTGCTCGCCGCGGCCAGCTCGGCGGTGATCGCCCCGAGGTCGTCGAACTTCGTCGGGTTGATGACGATCGCGGCCCGCTTGCGACGGGTGCGGCTGCGGTCCCGGCGGAAGGTGGAGCGGTCCGGCCGGCTGCGGGTCGCGCCGCGTCGGGCGCGGTAGGTGGTGCCGGTCAGCACCAGCCAGACGACGACCGCGACGAGGGCCAGGCTGACCAGCAGGGCGGCGGCCAGCGCGGGCCAGGACTCGGACACGTCGGGTCACGCTACCGGAGCGGCGGGGGCACCGACGGCAGGCGCGGAAAGGTCTGTGCGGCGCGCCCGGAGCCGTCGTTACGCTGACCCGGTGATCGACATCAAGCTCCTGCGGGACCAGCCCGACGTCGTCCGAGACAGCCAGCGTGCCCGCGGCGAGGACGCGTCCGTGGTCGACGAGGTGCTCGCCGCCGACGAGCAGCGGCGCAGCGCCATCGGCGAGTTCGAGTCGGCGCGGGCCGAGCAGAAGGCGGCCAGCAAGCAGCTCGGCCCGGTGATGGGCCGGCTGAAGGGGGCCCAGAAGGCCGGCGAGGACACCACCGAGCTGCAGGCCGAGGCGGACCGCCTGCGGGCCACCGGCACCGAGCTCGCCGCCCGGGTCAAGGAGCTCGAGAGCGTCCAGGACGAGGCGCAGGACCGGCTGGACCGGCTGGTGCGCAGCCTGGGCAACGTCATCGAGCCGGGCGTCCCGGCCGGCGGCGAGGACGACTTCGTCGTGCTCGAGGAGGTGGGCGCCCCCCGCGACCTGGCCGCCGAGGGCATCGAGCCGCGCGACCACCTCGAGCTGGGCGAGGGCCTCGGCGCGATCGACATGGAGCGAGGGGCGAAGGTGGCCGGCAGCCGCTTCTACTTCCTCACCGGGGTCGGGGCGCAGCTCGAGCTGGCGCTGCTCAACATGGCCGTCGCCCAGGCGACCGCGGCCGGCTTCCGGCTCATGGTGCCGCCGACGCTGGTGCGCCCGGAGATCATGGGCGGCACCGGCTACCTCGACGCGCACGAGGACGTCTACCACCTGCCCGGCGACGACCTCTACCTCACCGGCACCTCCGAGGTGGCGCTGGCCGGCTACCACTCCGACGAGATCATCGACCTGAGCGACGGGCCGCGGCGCTACGCCGGCTGGTCGACGTGCTACCGCCGCGAGGCCGGCAGCTACGGCAAGGACACCCGCGGGATCATCCGGGTGCACCAGTTCAACAAGCTCGAGATGTTCGTCTACTGCGACCCGGCGGACGCGGCCGCGGAGCACCAGCGGATGCTCGCCTGGGAGCAGGAGATGCTGGCGAAGGTGGAGCTGCCCTACCGGGTGATCGACACCGCTGCCGGTGACCTCGGCGGGTCGGCGGCGCGCAAGTACGACTGCGAGGCGTGGGTGCCGACCCAGGGCCGCTACCGCGAGCTGACCTCGACGTCGAACTGCACGACCTACCAGGCGCGCCGGCTGGGCATCCGCTTCAAGGACGGCGACGGGCGTACCGCCCCGGTGGCCACCCTCAACGGCACCCTGGCGACCACCCGCTGGCTGGTGGCGATCCTGGAGAACCACCAGCAGGCCGACGGCTCGGTGCGCGTCCCGCAGGCCCTGCAGCCCTTCCTCGGCCTGGACGTCCTCACCCCGACCTCCTGACCCTTTCGCCGCACCTCGCCCGTACCCCACCCGTCACCCCTTTATCGGGTAACCCGATAATGGCTCGCTCTCGGGGGAAGGCTTGTCCTGTGAGCGAGAGGTTCTCTGCATGCGCTGACCGCGGGCTCGCTCGGCGCCGCGCAGTCCTCGCTCAGTCGTCGGACGGCGCCGAGGACCGCGACTCCACCCAGATCATCACCGCGACGACGAGCGCGCCCAGCGCCATGAGCAGCAGCGGCCCGGGGACCGGGTCGACCGGCGCGAGCAGCGACCCCGGTCCGTGCGCCTCGCCGCTGGCGTCCTCGGTGGAGGTCTGCCACGGCCACAGCGCGCGCAGCGAGCCGAGCATCAGCCCGGTCATCACGAGCAGCGTGGTCCGGCGGTGCGTCGTCAGCAGCCAGTCGAGGATCTTCACGAAGGAGGCCAGCCCGACGATCGCGCCGAGCCCGAAGACGGCGATGTAGCCCAGGTCGCGGGAGTCCACCGCGTCGAGGGTGGCGGTGTAGAGCCCGATCGCCAGCAGGAAGAACGAGCCCGAGACGCCGGGCACCACGAGCGCACAGATCGCCACCGCCGCCGCGAGGAAGACGACGATCATCGGCGGGTCCGACTCGGAGCCGCCCCCGGCCAGCCCCGTCATGACGAAGGCGGTGACTGCCGCCGCCGCGACGATGAGCCCGTCCACCCAGGCCGGTCGGGTGGCGTGCGGCAGCATCCGCAGGGGCACGATGACGCTCACCGCGACCAGCCCGAAGAAGAGCCCGCGGGCGTGCTCGGGGTGGTCGGAGACGAAGCTGCTGAGCACCCCGGCCATGGTCAGCACCGCGGTCGCCATGCCGACGAGCACCGGGATGACGAGCCACCAGCTGGTCCGCCGCAGCTCGACCCGCGCGGACGCGAGCCGGTCCGGGCCGGTAACCAGCCGTCGCAGTGCGGCGATGGCGTGCGAGGCGGAGTCGATGAGCTCGTCGTAGACCCCGGTGACCAGCGCCACGGTGCCGCCGGAGACGCCGGGCACCAGCTCGGCCATGCCGATGAGGAAACCCCGGAGCAGGTCGAGGGGGAGGAGGCGGCGCGGGCGACGGGAGGCGAGGGCCTCGGTCGGGGCGGGCCCGTCGGTGGTCTGCTGCATGCCGCCCTTCCGCGGTCGTGATGGCCACCCACGGTCCGGGTGCGTAGCGGGGCGCCAGGCTAGCCGCCGAGCCTGGGCATCGGCTGACACCGCGCTGTGCCGAAGAACCTAAGGGCCTGTGCCCCCTTCGGAGTGTGCCCGGGCAGTTGCGAGGGGTCGGGTGATTTGCCCGGGCAGTTGCGGGGGTTCGGGTGATTTGCCCGGGCAGTTGCGAAGGGGGTAGGTGCCGACGCCTGGGTGGGCGGCGCCGCCGACGGTGAGTGAGCACATCCGGTCGGGTCCTGGCGGCCCGAGGCGACCAGATGCGCTCACTCGCCGGCGGCTAGGTTGCTGCGCGTGAGACAGGACCAGGAGCGGGGCGAGCCCCAGCCCGACCCGTCCGCTCCCGAGGTCGGTGTCGGCCCCTGGGTCGGCGACCCGCCGACCGACCCCCGCCTCGACCCCGAGCTGCTCGCGCACGGCGACCGCCGCAACGTCGAGGACCGCTACCGCTACTGGCGCCACGAGGCGATCGTCGCCGACCTGGACACCCGCAGGCACCCCTTCCACGTCGCCGTCGAGAACTGGGAGCACGACTTCAACATCGGCTCCGTGGTGCGCACCGCCAACGCCCTGGGCGCGGCTGCCTTCCACATCGTCGGGCGGCGTCGCTGGAACCGCCGCGGGGCCATGGTCACCGACCGCTACCAGCACGAGCACCATCACCCGGACGTCGCCGCGCTGCAGCGGTGGGCGGCCACGGCGGGGCCTGGCGGCACCCGGCTGCCGCTCGTCGGCATCGACAACGTCGACGGCGCGGTGCCCCTGGAGACCTCCGCGCTCCCGCGCGACTGCGTGCTCGTCCTCGGCCAGGAGGGCCCCGGCATCTCCCCGGAGATGCTCGAGGCCTGCGACGTCGTCCTCGCGATCGCCCAGTTCGGCTCGACCCGCTCGATGAACGCCGGTGCCGCCGCAGCCATCGCGATGCACGCGTGGGTGCGGCGGCACCACTTCGACCAGATCCCCTGAGCGCCAGCTCCACCCACGACCAGCGCACGTGAGCGACCGGGGCCCGGCGATCGCCGGGCCCCGGTCGCACAGCGAGATCAGCGCGAGGTGAGCAGCGTCCGCGGCCGGTGCACCCGGACGATGCGCAGGGCGAAGAGCGCCACCACCGGCAGCAGCGGCCACACCCACGCCACCCCGTCGTCGGTGACGATGCCCGCCTTCGCCATGACCGCCAGGCCGCCGCAGACCGCGACGGTCGCCAGCAGCGGGCGCCACGCCGAGCGCGGCTCCGGCCGCAGGTCCGCCCGCGGCTCCTCCCACCGGCCCAGCAGGGCCACGAAGACCGCCGTCACCGCGGCCAGCACCGCGAACCAGACCGGCCGGGTCGCCCACCAGGCGCCGCTGCCCGGCTCCAGGCCGAGCCCGACACCACCCATCAGGGCCGAGGCGCCGATGACGAGCACCATCGCGGTGAGGTGCCACAGGTAGAGCGACATGATCCGGGCGTTGACCGCGACCGTGGCCGTCCACGGGCGACGGCGCTGCAGCCAGCGCTGCAGCGGCGCCTCGGCCAGCAGCGCGACACCGATCTGCGCCATGCCCAGCAGCGCCATGGTGATCCGGGTCGGGTAGGAGTTCTCGACCGGGCCGCCGACCCCGATCATCGAGACCGGGTAGGGGCCGTAGGCGACGAGCAGGGTGACCCCGGTCAGGCCGACCACCGACAGCGCGACCTTGCGGCCGGCGCTCGCCAGCTCGCCGTCCCGCCAGGCGTAGCCCAGCTGGTGCACGGTGGCCCAGACGATCAGGTAGTTGAGGAAGCCGACGAGGATCTGTCCGGTGGAGATGCTCACGTAGTCCACGAGCCCACCGAGCGCCAGCCCGCCGACGACGCTCCACCAGCCCAGCCGCTCCCACAGCGCCAGGGTGCCCGGGGTGACGGCGACGACGAGCACGTAGGCGGCGAGGAACCACGTCGGCACCAGCGCCGTCTGGCTGGCGGTGCGCATGAGGTCGGCCGGCACGTCCGCGGCCAGCGCCACCGACGCGATGCCGATCCAGGCGAGCAGCAGCGGCACCACCGGGGTCATCAGCCGGCGCAGCCGGGCCCGCTGCCAGCCGGCCCAGCCCTCCCCCTTCGCCCGCGCGGAGCGCCACGAGGTGGCGTTGCTGTACCCGCCGACGAGGAAGAAGAGCGGCATCACCTGGAAGACCCAGGTCAGCCCCTGCAGCACCGGCTGGGTCTGCAGGATGTTGACGAGGTCGACCTCGCCGCCGCGGACCACGACGGCGGCCATCAGCCAGTGGCCGAGGACGACGACGCTGATCGCCACGGCGCGGTAGAGGTCGACGACCCGGTTGCGGCTGCTCGGCGTCGCGGCGGCCAGGTCACGGACGGAGAGGGTGGGTGCGCTGCTCATGGGCACCAACCTGGCGAAGGGCGCTGCGCCGCACCTGAGTCGCGGTACTCACCGGTACTCAGACCTCGCCCCCTGCGACTACTCAACCCGCCCGCACGGCGACCACCCGGCCGCAGCCCACCTACGCTGACCAGGTGAGCGCCTCCCGTCGCAGCCAGGTCCCTCCCTTCGAGGTGATGGACGTCCTCGCCCGGGTGGCGGACCTGCGCGCCGAGGGCCGCGAGGTGCTCTCGCTGTGCGCCGGGGAGCCCGGTCAGGGCGCGCCGGCCGCGGTGCAGGAGGCGGCCGCCCGGGTGCACCAGCGCCAGGACCCGCTCGGCTACACCCCGGCCCTGGGCACGGCCGCGCTGCGGGCGGCGGTGGCCGGGCACTACCACCGCTGGTACGGCCTCGAGCTCGACCCGCGTGAGGTGGCGATCACCACCGGCAGCTCCGGCGGCTTCGTGCTCGCCTTCCTGGCCGCCTTCGACGCCGGCGACCGGGTCGCCCTGGCCCGTCCCGGCTACCCGGCCTACCGCAACATCCTGCGCAGCCTCGGCTGCGAGGTCGTCGACATCGACTGCGGTCCGGTCCAGCGCTACCAGCCGACCGTGCCGCAGCTGGAGGCCGAGCACGCGGCCGCGCCGCTGGCCGGGCTGGTGCTCGCCTCGCCGGCCAACCCCACCGGCACGATGGTCGACCGTGGCGAGCTCACCGCGATCGCTGCCTGGTGCCAGGCGCACGGGGTGCGGCTGATCAGCGACGAGATCTACCACGGGGTGACCTACCCGCAGGCGGGGGCGAGCGACCCGAAGGGGGTGTGCGCCCGGGAGGTCGATCCCGGCGCCGTCGTCGTCTCCAGCTTCAGCAAGTACTGGGGGATGACCGGGTGGCGGCTCGGCTGGCTGCTGCTGCCGGAGGATCTGCAGGCCGCGGTGGACGCGCTGGCCGGCAACCTCGCGCTGTGCCCGCCGGCGCCGGCGCAGCAGGCGGCGACGGCCGCCTTCGCCCCGGAGTCCTACGCCCGCTCGGAGGAGGCGGTGCGTGAGTTCGCGGCCACCCGTGAGCTGCTGCTGGACCGCGCGCCGGAGCTCGGCTGGGGGACCGCCGCCCCCGCGGACGGCACCTTCTACTACTGGGCCGACCTCGGCGACCAGCTGGAGCGGTGGGGCGACTCGCGCCGCTACGCGACGGCGCTGCTGGAGGCCACCGGGGTGGCCCTCACCCCTGGCGTCGACTTCGACGACCAGGCCGGGCATCGGTGCGTGCGACTGTCCTTCGCCGCCGGCCACGACGTCGTCGCGCAGGCGCTGGAGCGGATCGCCGCCTTCCAGTCCTGACCTCGCGCCCGCACTCGCCCGATCACCTCCACCCGATCACCTCCACCCCTTCGGGCTGCGAAGGGAGATCCTCCGGTGGAGGTGAACGCACGCGCCCCGGCGCGTCCAGATACCTCCACCCGCCGAGTTACCTCCACCGGTCCACGGCAGGGGCGGCACGGTTGGCGAGCCCGGCGCGGGGATCAATAGGATCGAGGGGAGACGTCCGACCCGCTCGAAGGAGAGAGACATGCCCATCGCCACCCCCGAGGTCTACCGGGACATGCTGGACCGCGCGAAGGCCGGGTCCTTCGCCTACCCGGCGATCAACGTCAGCTCCAGCCAGACCCTCAACGCCGCCATCCGCGGCTTCGCCGAGGCCGGCTCTGACGGCATCATCCAGGTCTCCACCGGCGGCGCGGAGTACCTCTCCGGCCCCACCGTGAAGAACATGGTCACCGGCTCGCTCGCCTTCGCCGCCTACGCCCGCGAGGTCGCCAAGGGCTACGACGTCAACATCGCGCTGCACACCGACCACTGCCCCAAGGACAAGCTCGACGGCTTCGTCCGGCCGCTGCTGCAGGCCAGCATCGAGCAGAAGCAGCAGACCGGGCTGCCGATCTTCCAGTCGCACATGTGGGACGGCTCCGCGGTGCCGCTGGACGAGAACCTGCAGATCGGCCAGGAGCTGCTCGAGCTCGCCGCGGCTGCGGACATCATCCTCGAGGTCGAGATCGGCGTCGTCGGCGGCGAGGAGGACGGCGTCGCCCACGAGATCAACGAGCAGCTCTACACCACGACCGACGACGCGCTGGCCACCGTCGAGGCCCTCGGTCTGGGCGAGAAGGGCCGCTACATGACGGCGCTGACCTTCGGCAACGTGCACGGCGTCTACAAGCCGGGCAACGTCAAGCTCCGCCCGGAGATCCTCAAGGAGTGCCAGGACGCGATCGTCGCGAAGTACGGCACGGACAAGGGCGAGCGGCCGCTGGACCTCGTCTTCCACGGCGGCTCCGGCTCCACCGCGCAGGAGATCTCGGACGCGGTCGACTTCGGCGTCGTGAAGATGAACGTCGACACCGACACCCAGTACGCCTTCACCCGCCCGATCGCCGGCTGGATGCTCAGCAACTACGAGGGCGTGCTCAAGGTCGACGGCGAGGTCGGCAACAAGAAGCAGTACGACCCGCGCGCCTGGGGCAAGGTCGCCGAGGAGGCGATGGCTGCCCGCGTCGTCGAGGCGTGCCAGAACCTGCGCAGCGCCGGCACCAGCGTCACCGCCTGAGGATGTCGATGAGCGCCGGAGACAACCTGCTCGGCATCCCCGAGACCCTGCTGCCGGAGGACCCGGCCGCCCAGCGGCTGGAGGAAGGGGTGGACGCCGCCGACGTCGCGCGGCTGCACCCCACCTCCTCGCTGGCCTGGGCCACCCTCGCCGAGGACGCGCTCGAGGACGGGCGCACGGTCGAGGGCTACGCCTACGCCCGCACCGGCTACCACCGGGCGCTGGACGCCCTGCGCAAGTCCGGGTGGCGCGGCCAGGGCCCGGTGCCCTGGTCGCACGAGCCGAACCGCGGCTTCCTGCGGGCGCTGGCGGCGCTGACCCGCGCCGCGGGCGCGATCGGCGAGACCGACGAGGAGGAGCGCTGCTCCGCCTTCCTGCGGGACTCCAGCGCCGAGGCCTACCGGGAGCTGCTGGGCTGAGCCGAGCTGGACCACGACACAGCGCCGGACCTCGACACAGCGTCAGACCACGACGAAGGGGGCGTCACGACCAGATGGTCGTGACGCCCCCTTCGTCGCCGCGTCCGGTGTCCCTCCCGGAAAAGGTGTAGGGGGCGCCGCCACTGAGTCCCCTGATACCCGGGCGGCGCCCCTCTGTGCTCCTAGTGTGCACCAGCCCTGCCCGAAAAATCGTCATGAAGCAGCCAATGGCACTAACATGACAACGCATGGGGACGCACCCGGTCGAGGACCCGCTCCGCAGGCTCGAGCGCGTGCTCGCCGAGGACACCGCCCGGCTCACCGAGACCCGGGAACGGCTGGCCGACATCGGCGACGCGCTGGTCCAGCTCCGCGCCCGGATGCACCACATCGATCTCGGTGACGACCTGGGCGTCCAGGTCCTCGAGCAGGAGGTCGCCAGCCCCATCCTCGTCCGGCTCGCCGGCGGCGCCGACCAGGTCGACAACGTCGTCATGCAGGTCGACGTCGGCGCCGGCGCCGAGGACGTCAACTCCCGCTCCGAGCTGGAGCGCGCCCAGGAGGGGCAGCGTCAGCGGACCTTGGTGCACCCGATGGCCCTGGAGGACGAGGTGAGCCGGCTGCGGCTGTCCGCCAAGCGCGAGGTCGGCCAGGAGCAGCGCGTCTCGGACGTCCCGGGCACCGAGTTCCTCGTCCTCGGCGACGAGGCGGTGGTGACCCTGGAGCGCTGGGGCGATCCCACCTCGCGCTACCTCTTCGTGCGCCACCCGGCGCTGGTGCGCTCCTTCGCCACCTGGTTCGACGCGGTGTGGGCGGTCTCCCCGGAGGTCTCGCTCAGCGTGTCCGGGCCCGACGAGGCGCCGCTGGTGCGGCTGCTGGCGCTCGGCCTGAAGGACGAGACGATCGCGCGCACCCTAGGGGTCTCGCTGCGCACCGTGCGCCGCCGGATCGCCGGGCTGATGGACGAGCACGGGGTCTCCACCCGCTTCCAGCTCGGGGTGGCGCTGGAGCGTGACGGGCAGCTGTGACCCCGCCGGTAGGGTGGTGAGCCGCCGCGGGCAGGTGCCGCGGCCCTCTGCTGCACGGGCCCGTCGGCCGGAGCCGTGCTGCCAGGGGCGGACACGCGCACGGATCCGCGCCCGCGCGGACGAGGAGGACCGATGCCGGCGATCGTGCTGGTCGGGGCCCAGTGGGGCGACGAGGGCAAGGGCAAGGCGACCGATCTCATGGGTCGCGACGTCGACTACGTCGTGAAGTTCAACGGCGGCAACAACGCCGGGCACACGGTGGTCATCGACGGGGAGAAGTACGCGCTGCACCTGCTGCCCAGCGGCATCCTCTCGCCGAACTGCGTGCCGGTCATCGGCAACGGCGTGGTGGTCGACCTCGAGGTGCTCTTCACCGAGCTGGACGGGCTCAGCGCCCGCGGGGTCGACGTCTCCAAGCTGCGGATCAGCAGCAACGCGCACGTCATCGCGCCCTACAACCGGACCTTGGACAAGGTCACCGAGCGCTTCCTCGGGTCCCGCAAGATCGGCACCACCGGCCGGGGCATCGGCCCGACCTACGCCGACAAGATGAACCGCGTCGGCATCCGGGTGCAGGACATCTTCGACGAATCGATCCTGCGGCAGAAGGTGGAGGCGGCGCTGGCCGTCAAGAACCAGGTGCTCGCCAAGATCTACAACACCCGCGCGGTCGAGGCCGACCGGGTGGTCGCCGAGCTGCTGTCCTACGCCGAGCGGCTGCGCCCGATGGTCACCGACACCTCGCTGGAGCTGGAGCAGGCCCTCGACGCCGGGCAGAACGTGCTGCTCGAGGCCGGGCAGGCGACCCTGCTGGACATCGATCACGGCACCTACCCCTTCGTCACCAGCTCCTCGGCCACCGCCGGCGGCGCCTGCACCGGATCGGGGATCCCGCCGACCCGGGTGAGCCGGGTCATCGCCATCCTCAAGGCCTACTCCACCCGGGTGGGTGAGGGGCCCTTCCCGACCGAGCTCTTCGACGACGACGGCGAGACGCTGCGCAAGACCGGCGCCGAGTACGGCACCACCACCGGACGGCCGCGCCGCTGCGGCTGGGTGGACACCGTCGTCGGCCGCTACGCGACCCGGATCAACGGGGTGACCGACTTCGTCGTCACCAAGCTCGACGTGCTCACCGGCTTCGAGCAGGTGCCGGTCTGCGTCGCCTACGACGTCGACGGGGTGCGGCACGACGAGATGCCGGCCGGGCAGAGCGACTACCACCACGCCACCCCGATCTACGAGCACCTCGACGGCTGGTGGGAGGACATCAGCGGCTGCCGCACCTTCGAGGAGCTGCCCGAGGCGGCGCAGCGCTACGTGCTGCGGCTGGAGGAGCTCATCGGTGCGCGGGTCTCGGCGATCGGCGTCGGCCCGGGGCGCGAGCAGATCATCCAGCGCTACCCGCTGCTGGACTCCTGAGCCACCCCACCGCCCCTGGACCCCCAACCCCCTAGGCAGCTGGATCCGCTCAGGGTGCAGGGTGAGCGTCTGCGACGAAGGTGAGCGTCTGGGGCCTTCCCCTGTCGTCGCCAGATAATCCGTTGCCGCCGGGCGGTGGCGGCTGCGACCGTGGTCGGCACGGCCTCGACGCGGAGGCCGTCGCGACGAAGGGAGCAGCGATGTCCAGTCACGAGTCGCACCGCGAGGGTGCGCCGGAGGACGTGAAGGCGAAGTTCCGCGAGGCGCTGGAGAAGAAGCAGGCGCACGGCGGCACCGACGTCAGCCCGGACGGCGCGCACGGCAAGGTCGAGTCCGCCCATCGGGCCGAGACCTCCGGGGCGCAGCAGATGTTCCGCCGCAAGTCCGGCTGACCCTGCGCCCTCTGACCTCGCTTCCGGCGCCCCAAGTATCCCCAACCCCCTAGGCAGCTGGATCCGCTCAGGGTGCAGGGTGAGCGCCTGCGACGAAGGTGAGCGTCTGCCGACCCTTCGTCGGCGACTGCCGCCGGTGCGGCGAAGGGGGAGACTGCCCAGGGGGTCGGCCGAGGGGGGACATGGCTCAGACGGTCGGGCGAAGGGGAGCCGGCTCAGACGATCGGGCGCAGCACCGTCATCCGGTGGGCGGCGCGGGTGAGCACGACGTAGAGCACCCGCGCCCCGCCGGGTGCCTCGGCGGCGATCGCCTCCGGGTCGATCACCAGCGTCGCGTCCCACTCCAGCCCCTTGGTGGACATGGGGTCGATGACCACCACCCGGCCGTCGTGGCTGCCGTCGAGGCCCAGCACCGCGTCCTGGTGCCGGGTCGGGGTGATCACGGCGATGCTGCCGTCGACCTGCTCGGCCAGGTCGGCCAGCGCCTGCTCGGCGACCACCGCCACCCCCGGCACCGAGGTGTCCAGGGCGTCGCCGAAGGTCAGCTCGACCGGCTGCACCCCGGTCTCGCGGACCGCCTCGGGGATGTCCGCGTCCGGCACCGCCGGCAGCACGACGTCACGGGCGTAGTCGAAGATCTCCCGGGCGTTGCGGTAGTTCGTGCCCATGTGGAAGCCGCGCCGCTCCTGGGTGCCGTAGGCCTCCTCGCGGGCCTGCTGCGCCTCGGCGGCGTCCTCCCAGGCGGCCTGCGCCGCGTCCCCGACGACGGTCCACGAGGCCCGCCGACCGCGTCGCCCGATCATCCGCCACTGCATCGGGGAGAGGTCCTGCGCCTCGTCGACGAGCACGTGCGCGTACTCCTCGGGACGGCCCAGCCGACCGTGCAGCAGGCGCTCCCGGGCCAGCACCGGTGTGGTCGCGGGCCCGGACTCCGGCGCCTGGATGCCGCTGCCCATGGCCTGCAGCTCCTCGACCCCGTCCAGCTCCTCGATCTCGAAGAAGCCGCGCTCGTCGTCCTCGTCCTCGACGTCCTCGACCAGCCCGATCCGCACCGACAGCTCGTCGATGAGCGCCACGTCGGCCACGCTCCAGGTGCCGATCTCCAGCGTCTCGCGCACCGAGTGCGCCAGCGCCGCCGCGTCCCCCTGGGAGAGGACCGAGCGGGCCACCTCGTAGGCGAGCTCGGTGTCGGTGAGCCAGAGCAGCACCTCCCGGGGGTCGACCTGCGGCCACCAGCGGCCGAGGAAGTCGTCGACCGCGCCGGAGATCTCGAAGGCGTCGAGGAACTCGTCCCGGTCGCCCTCGCGCACGCTCGCCCAGGCGGCCTCGGCGAGCATCCCGCGGACCACCCGGGCGGCCTGGTTGCGGGTGCGGTCGCGCAGCGCCTGACGACGCACCCGCTCCAGCCGGTCGGCGTCCAGGCGGACCGGCTGCCCATCGATCATCACCCGCAGCTCGGTGGGGGCCTCGGGCACCGGTCGCGCGGCCAGCCGGTCGAGCACCGTGCGCATCCGCAGCGAGCCCTTGATCGCGGCCACCTCGGGGCTGTCCAGGCGGTAGGCGGTGACCGCGTCGACGACGTCGCCGAGCGAGCGCAGCACCACCGAGTCCTCGCCGAGCGAGGGCAGCACCCGCTCGATGTAGGCGGTGTAGGCGGCCGAGGGCCCGATGACGAGCACGCCGCCGGCCTCGTAGCGGCGCCGGTTGGCGTAGAGCAGGTAGGCGGCGCGGTGCAGCGCGACGACGGTCTTGCCGGTGCCCGGGCCACCGGTGATCTCGGTGACGCCGCGGTCGCTGGCCCGGATCGCCTCGTCCTGGTGGGCCTGGATCGTGGCCACGATGTCGCGCATCTGCTTCCCGCGGGTGCGGGTGAGCGCGGCCAGCAGCGCGCCGTCGCCGACCACCGCGAGGTCGTCCGGGGCCTCCGGCACCATGAGGTCGTCCTCGACGCCGACGACGGTCTCGCCGCGCGAGCGCAGCACCCGCCGTCGGATGACGCCCTGGTTGTCCACCGGGGTGGCCCGGTAGAAGGGGGAGGCCGCCGGCGCCCGCCAGTCGATGACCAGCGGCTCGTAGTCGTCGTCGCGGACCCCGAGCCGGCCGACGTAGCGCACCTCCCGGTCGGCGAGGTCCATCACCTCGCCGTGGTCGAGGTCGAGGCGGCCGAAGACGAGACCCTCGTACTGGTGCTGCAGGCTGGCCAGCCGGCGGGCGGCGTTGTAGACCAGCGCATCCCGCTCGAAGAGACCGGACATCTCCTCGTCGCGGACGTCTCCGGTCCGGTCGGTGCGGCCACGGGAGAGGCCGTCGGTGGCCACCAGGCCGGCGCGCTGGCCCGCCTTCGCCAGCTCGGCGTGCACCCGGTCCAGGTGGGCCTGCTCGTGGGCGACCTCGGCCGCCGCGGCATCGATCTCGGCGTGCGTCACGGTGCGGTGCTCACGGTGCTTGGTCGGTCCCCTCGGCCGGTCGTCCTCCCCCGCCGGGGAGGGTGTGCGAAGGAGCGAGTCTAGCCCAGCGCCGGGTGCCCCTCAGCCGGTCGGTGGGACGGGCCGGACCGGTGCCTCAGACGATCCCGCGCCGGGCGGCCTCGACCCCGGTCTGCAGCCGCGAGCTGGTGCCGAGGGTCTCCATGATGTGCCGCACCCGGCGCTCCACGGTGCGCACCGACACCCCGAGCTGGCGGGCCACGCTGGCGTCCGAGGAACCGGCGGCGAGCAGGGTGAGCGCGACCAGGTCGCGCTCGGTCAGGCCGATGATGTGGGTGCGCCCGTCGCGAGGGTCGGGCATGGGCAGGCCGTCGTCGAAGGTGCGGCGCACGAAGCGGTGCAGCGCGGTGATCAGCGGCCCGCCGCGCAGCGCCGCGGAGCCGATGCCCCGCTCGTCGATGTTGGACAGGTCGAGCACCGCGGCCCGCTCGTCGACGACCACGGTGGAGAAGGGGATGGCGTGGGCCAGGCGCACCTGCTCGCCGGCCGCCTGCCGACGTCGCAGCACGTCCAGCACGCCGGGGATCTCCAGCAGCGAGGTGTCGTAGACCGAGATGATCTCCAGCGGCCGCCCGGTGCTGTCGGTGGGCAGGCGGTCGTGGTCCTCCCCGTCGGGGGCGACCAGCGCGCGGGTGCGCTCCGAGTTGGCCCAGGCGCAGTACATCGAGTGCTCCGCCTCGGAGGCGATCTCGGCGGTGGCCGCCCGGATCTCGGCGATCGACTCCAGCAGCTGGGCGCTCAGCCCGTCGTCGTCGGCGAGCAGGTTCTCCCGCGCGCGCCGGTGAATCATGCCCATCTGGGAGGCGGAGGCGCGCAGCCGTCGGGCCTGGCGCTCGATCTCCGCGGCGAAGGCGGTGAGCGCTCCCTCGGGGGGCGGGACGACGATGCTGCCGTCGCCGGGCATGTCGATCAGGCCGCGGGCCTCGAGGATCTCGAGGGTGCGGTGCGCCTGCTCGTAGTCCTCGCTGCGGGCTAGATAGGTGTCGACATCCATGGCAGGATCGTTGATGAAGCCCAGGTAGGTGCGGGTGACGACATCCTCGCCCGCGGGGGTCAGTCCCCGCACCGGGTCGTTGTGCGGCATGTCCTGATTCTGACGCGATACCGACACTGTCGGGAACCGGACAGCTCTCGCCTTGCGCCGAACGGTCATCGTTTGTCACTATCGACTCACCGGTGCGAACCGGTGACCGCGTGCGGCCGGTGTCCCCCCATTGTCCGGGCCCCGCGGTCGGGGGCACAGGCTCCCGGCAGACCCCCCTGCCTGCCGGGTTCCTGTGCCCCCTTCTTCATGCCCTGGACACCGCTGCTCAGCGGCTTTGAGCGTCCGGCTCCCACCCGGGTGCCGGGCCGTCCGCAGACGATCGGGCCACTACGCTCGGCGCCGTGAAGATCCTCGTCATCGGTTCCGGTGCCCGCGAGCACGCCCTGGTGCGTGCGCTGACCCACGACCCCGCGGTGGACGCGGTGATCGCCGCCCCGGGTAACCCCGGCACGGACGTGGTGGCCCGCACCGAGGCGGTGGATGCCGGCGACCCGGACGCGGTGGCGGCGCTGGCCCGCGAGCACGCGGTCGACCTCGTCGTCGTCGGGCCGGAGGCGCCGCTGGTGGCAGGGGTCGCCGACGCGGTGCGCGCGGTCGGCATCCCCTGCTTCGGACCCGGCGCGGACGCCGCCCGGCTGGAGGGCAGCAAGGCCTTCGCCAAGGAGGTCATGGCCAGCGCGGACGTGCCCACGGCCATGGCGCACGTGTGCACCACCGAGGACGAGCTGGCCGAAGCGCTGGACGCGCTCGGTGCCCCGCACGTCGTCAAGGACGACGGCCTCGCCGCGGGGAAGGGGGTCGTCGTCACCGAGGACCGCGAGGAGGCGATGGCGCACGGCCGGGAGTGCCTGGCGAAGGAGGGCGGCCGCGTCCTGGTCGAGGAGTTCCTCGACGGGCCCGAGGCCAGCCTCTTCTGCATCTGCGACGGCGAGAGCGTCGTGCCGCTGGACCTGGCGCAGGACTTCAAGCGCGTCTACGACGGCGACGAGGGCCCGAACACCGGAGGCATGGGCGCCTACACCCCGCTGGCCTGGGCGCCGGACGGCCTCGTGGAGCAGGTCGTCGAGCGGATCGCCCGACCGGTGGTCGCGGAGATGGGGCTACGGGGGACCCCCTTCGTCGGGGTGCTCTACGTCGGTCTCGCGCTGACCTCCCGCGGGCCGCGGGTCATCGAGTTCAACGTGCGCTTCGGCGACCCGGAGATCCAGGCGGTGCTGGCCCGGCTGGAGACGCCGCTCGGCGGGCTGCTGCACGCCGCGGCGACCGGTGGGCTGCGCGAGCAGCCGCCGCTGCGCTGGTCGCCGCAGGTGGCGACGACCGTCGTGGTCGCCGCGCACGGCTACCCCGCCGCGCCGCGCACCGGAGACGTCATCGACGGCCTGGACGAGGTGACCGACGCCTACGTGCTGCAGGCCGGGACGACGACGGGAGAGGACGGCACGCTGTGCTCGGCCGGTGGCCGGGTGCTCTCCGTCGTCGCCCTCGGCGACGACCTGACCCAGGCCCGGGAGCGGGCCTACGCGGCGGTCGAGCAGATCTCCCTGGACGGCTCGCACCACCGTAGCGACATCGCCCTGCGGGCCGCTCGCGGGGAGATCCGCGTCCCCGGCTGACCCGTCCCGCCCCCCTTCGCCCTGCTCGCGGCACCTCACCACACCTCACCACGCACCCAGAGCACCCCACCTACCACGCAGTAAGTGCTGTGATCACGACACTTACTGCGTGGTAGGTGGGTCGTTCTGCGTGGTAGGTGGGTCGTTCGGGTGGCTGGTCGCGGCTGGTGCGAGCGCCCGACCCAACCGGACGGGCGGCCCGATGCGTGCAAGAGGGTGGAGGAGGTGACCCGTGGACGCGGAGACCGAGGCGCAGTACGTCGCCTTCGTCGATGCTGCCCTGCCGTCGCTGCGCAAGCTCGCGCGGTCGGCGACCTGGGACAGCCACCACGCCGATGACCTCGTCCAGACCACCTTGGAGAAGCTCTACGTCGCCTGGCCACGGCTGACCCGCCGTGACGAGATGCCGCTGGCCTACGCGCGCACCACCCTGGTGCGATCGCTGGTCAGCGAGTCCCGCCGACCCTGGCGGCGGCGCGAGACGGTGGCCGAGCACCTGCCGGAGCGGGCGGGGCAGGACCCCTTCGGTGCCGTGGACGTCTCGGTGGACGTCATGGAGGGGCTGCGCCGGCTCTCGCCGCGGCAGCGTCTGGTCCTCTACCTCCGGCACGTCGAGGACCTCTCCGTCGCCCAGACGGCGGAGGCGATGGGCTGCAGCCAGGGGACCGTGAAGTCGACGACCTCGGACGCCGTGCACGCGCTGCGCGCCGCCCTGGCCGAAGGAGTGACCACCGATGCCTGAGCAGGACCAGCAGCTGGCCCAGGAGGTGCGCGCGGCTCTCGACAGCCGCCTGCCCGACCCAGGCTTCGACCTGCAGGACCTCGTCGACGGCGGGCGCCGGCGTCGACGCCGCCGCGGCGTGGCGGTGGCCGCTGGAGGCTGCGCCGCGGTGCTTGTCGGTGCGATGGCGGTCGCGAGTCTGCCGGGCATCGGCGACGGGACCGCTGGCGACGTGGCTCCGGCCTCGAACCAGATGCTCGCCGACTGGCGGACCGCGACCCAGGACCCGGACGAGCGGGTGGTCGTCATGGGCCGGGTGATCGGTGCCGGCGGCGCCGACCCCACGGTCTGCCTCGGCGAGAAGGAGGGCATCACGACCGGCGACTGCGGCGGCGAGGAGCTGAGCATCGCCGGGTGGGCCCCGCCGGCCCCGACGTCCGACGACACGTGGCCCGGCGGGGACTTCTTCCGGATGGAGGGGACGGTCGAGGACGGTGTGCTCACCTCGACCGGCGGGGAGCGGGTCGAGGAGCCGTGGCCGGAGTGGGAGGAGTTCCCCAGCTACGAGATCCTCTGCGACGCGCCCCCGGGCGGGTGGACCTACTCCGACGACATCACCGCGCTGGACGACGTCGAGGAGATCTCGCACTACTGGGGCATCCACCCGAGCCGCAACCAGTCCGCCGGGCCCGCGCCGGACCTCATGGACGGCATCGAGGTGCCGGCCGTCGCGGTGGACGAGGGCGACGACCTCGCGGCCGCCCAGCAGGCGGCCGAGGAGGCCGCCGGTGGCCCGGTGTGCGCGGTCGAGACGGACCGCTCGATGGAGCGGGCCGAGGAGATCGCCGACCAGCTGCGCGGCCAGGGCTTCGGCATGGTCGAGGCCGAGGTGCACCCGGAGCGGCCGCAGGACGCCCGGGTGGTCGTCCCGGTCCGCTACGACGACGGCTCGCTGCAGGAGACGCTCGACGAGGACCTCGGCGAGGGCTGGGTGAGCGTCCAGCCGCTGATCGCTCCCGCCGACGAGGACTGAGCCGAACCTCGAGCGAGGTCGAGGTCCGGCTAGCCTGGCCGGATGGACGCGCGGGACGAGCTGAGCATCGGCGAGATCGCCCGACGCTCAGGGCTGAGCGTGCCGACGCTGCGCTTCTACGAGGAGAAGGGATTGGTCCACCCGGACCGCACCGGCGGCAACCAGCGCCGCTTCCCGCGGCACACGCTGCGGCGTCTCGCCTTCGTCCGGGCGGCGCAGCAGTTCGGTCTGTCGCTCGCCGAGATCCGGCAGGCGCTGGACACCCTGCCCGCCGACCGGCCGCCGACCGCGCGGGACTGGCAGCGGCTCTCGCGCACGTGGCACGACGCGCTGACCGAGCGGATCGAGGCGCTGACCCGGCTGCGGGACACCACCAGCGGGTGCATCGGCTGCGGCTGCCTGTCCACGACGAGCTGCCCGATCGCCAACGCCGACGACGCGCTGGGTGCCGACGGGTCGGGGGCGCGGCGGTGGCCGGCGCTGCTGCGCGAGGACCGGGCGGACGAGCCCCGGTGAGGGTGACCGGCCGGGCGCCCGTGGCGCTCTAGGCTGGGCGGGTCCGGCCGACGAAGGGGAGCACCATGAGCACCAGCGACGAGCGAGGCCAGGAGCCGGCCACCCAGGCGATGCCGGCGGCCGAGCCGACCCGGCCGATCCGCCGGGACGAGCGGGCGGACGCCGAGCCGACCGTGGCCGCCCGGCAGGGTGAGCGGGCCGACGCCGACGCCGAGCCCACCGTCGCCGCCCCGCAGCGCGGGCACGACGAGGCGCCGGCCACCCAGCGGATGGCCGCCCCGTCAGCAAGCGGCACCGGGTCGTCCCCGGCCGGGAGCAGCGGGTCGTCCTCGGCGGCAGGCGCCGGGTCGTCCTCGGCGGCAGGCGCCGGGTCGTCCCCGGCCGGTGGCTGGTCCGGTGAGCCGCACGGGCGGTCCTGGTCCAGCGAGCAGGAGGTGCCGGCCGCCGCCTATCCCGCGCACCGCGACCGTGACTTCCCGGAGCGCTCGTCGCGCAAGGGCAGCGGGGTGCTCGCCAAGATCGGCTCGCTCGTGCTCGCGATCGTCCCGTGGGCGCTGACCGTCGCGGGTCTGGGGGTGCTCAACGACTGGCAGCAGAGCGCGGTCGTGCGTCTGGAGAGCGCGCCGGTCACCGCCGCCATCGGCATCGGTGTGCTCGTCGTCGCCGGCCTGCTGTGGGTGCTCGTCGCCTGCCTCTCCTCGACCGGGCCGCTGCTCGCCGGGCTGCTCACGCTGGCCTTCGGGGCGTCGCTGACGAGCATCGAGGTGCTCACCCGGGTGGTCGACCTCAACCCGCTGGACGGGCGCTACGGCACCGCGGTGACGAACGTCCTCTACACGCCGCCGATCATCATCCTCGCCGGGGTGCTGCTGCTCGCCCTGGGGATCACCGCGGCCTGGACGCGCCGCGCCCGCTGAGCCGCGACCGCTGACCCGCACCCGCTGCGCCGTGCCCGCAGAGCCGCTCCTGCGCCGCCTGCAAGGATGAGCGCATGAGCAGCCCCGAGACCGCCCCCGAGCTGCCCGGCTACGAGCACCTCTACTCCGGCAAGGTCCGCGACCTCTACGCCCCGCTGGACGAGCGCGGCCGAGCCCGCACCGACCGGCTGCTGCTCGTGGCCAGCGACCGGATCAGCGCCTACGACCACATCCTCAGCACCCCGATCCCGGACAAGGGCGCTGTGCTGACCCAGCTGTCGCTGTGGTGGTTCGAGCAGCTGGCCGACCTCGTGCCGCACCACGTCGTCTCCACGGACGTCCCGGCCGAGGTGGCCGGGCGGGCGGTCGAGGTGGAGCGGCTGACCATGCTGCCCGTCGAGTGCGTCGCCCGCGCCTACCTCACCGGCGGCGGGCTGGGAGAGTACCGAGCGACCGGCGCGGTCTCCGGGATCACGCTGCCGGAGGGGCTGGAGGACGGCTCCCGGCTGCCGGAGCCGATCTTCACGCCCTCGACAAAGGCGCCGCAGGGCGAGCACGACGAGCCCATCCCCTTCGCCGAGGTGGAGGCCGAGATCGGCCCGGTGCTGGCCGAGCGGGTGCGGGAGCTGACCGTGGCGATCCTCGCGCGCGGCAACGAGATCGCCACCGAGCGGGGGATCATCCTCGCCGACACGAAGGTGGAGTTCGGCCTGCGCGGCTTCATGGGCGAGACCGGTCCGCTGGGGCTGCGCGAGCACGGCGAGGACTGCGAGATCGTCCTCGGCGACGAGGTGCTCACCCCCGACTCCTCGCGCTTCTGGCCGGCCGAGGGCTGGCAGCCGGGGCGGGCGCAGCCGAGCTACGACAAGCAGTACGTGCGCGACTGGCTCACCTCCCCGGCCTCCGGCTGGGACAAGGCCTCGGACGAGCCCCCGCCGCCGCTGCCGGACGACGTCGTCGAGCAGACCCGGGCGCGGTACGTCGAGGCGTACGAGCGGCTGACCGGGCGGGCCTTCGGGGGCTGAGCTCGAGCGGATAGGTGCGCCGATCTCGTCGACCGACCCAACCCGGCCGGCCCGGCGCGCATCTTCTCTGGTGAGCCCGGAACGTGCCGGGGACCGGCGAAGGGGAGATCTCGTGGGATCGAGCGAGGATGAGTTCCGCGCGTTCGCGGACGCGTCGATGCCGGGGCTGCGGCGCGTCGCCGTCGGCATCAGCCGCGACCCGCACACCGCGGACGACCTGGTCCAGACGACGATGGAGAAGCTCTTCGTCGCCTGGCCGCGGGTGGCGCGCGCCGGGTCGCCCTACGCCTACGCCCGGACGACGCTGGTGCGCACCCTGCTCGCCGAGACCCGTCGGCCGTGGTGGCGCCGCGAGGTGGTCGCGGACGACGTCGAGGCCGCCGCACCCCGGGACGACCAGGCCGCGGTCGAGGACCGGGTCGTCGTCCACGACCTGCTGGCCCGGCTGACCGACCGTCAGCGGACCTGCGTGGTGCTGCGGCACCTCGAAGGGCTGACGGTCGCCGAGACCGCAGCGGCCATGGCTGCTCGGAGGGAACCGTCAAGAGCACCACGTCGGAGGCGATCGCGCGGATGCGTGGCATCGCCGCAGGAGAGGCGCCGTCGGCGCGGGAAGGGGCCCAGTGATGAGCATGGACCAGGAGATGGTCGCGGTCCTCGAGCGGGAGGTCGAGGGTCGGCTGGCGAAGGTCGGCCCGGCCCGGGACGTGGACGAGCTCGTCGCCGGAGGACGCGCCCGGCGACGACGCCGCCGGGCGCTCGGCGGCGTGGCTGGGGCGGCGGCGGTGGCGATGGTCGCCGGAGGCGTCGCGCTCGCGACGACGCTGGCACCGGAGCCGCCCGCTCCGCCGGCGACGACCCAGGCCGCCCCCTTCGCCGGTTGCACCCTCGAGCCACGGACCTGTGATGTCCAGGTGGTCGACACGTGGTTGGACGGGCTGGGCGCGGAGACCGGGACGCCGGGCTGGGAACGGGTGACCGATGAGTGGATGACCGGCCTGGCGCCCGGGGGGTACGGGTACGCGGTCCCGGTGCATGACGATGAAGGGATGCAGATCGCCAGTGCCGACGGGCTCGTGGCGCCGGAGATCGACGTCCAGGGGTACCTGGACGAGATCTCCTCGGGTGTGGCTCCCGGAGACGTCGACGTGCGTGCGGTGGCGGTGCCCACGGACGCCGGCGAGGTGAGCGCCGTCGTGGTGACACTGGACGACGACGGCCGCTGGTTCCAGGTGTGGCTGGTCGACGAGGGCGACGGGCACGGGGCCGTGCTGGTCACCTACGAGGGCACCTATCCCGAGGGCGCCACGCCCTCCTTCGGCCTGTCGGGCGGGTCTGACGCACCCACCGGCTGGACGGACGAGCGGGTCGGCGCGCTCGTGGCGGAGCTGCTGACCGAACCCCCGGCCTGACCCGCCCGCGTCCACCTCCCCTTCGCCTTTACCCGGGCTGATGCGGGCAGACTGATCTGTGGCACCGCCGTCATATCACTCGATATCCTGGGTTGCATGGACGGGATCCGGGAGCAGCGCCAGGCGGCTGGCCTCACGCAGGCCGAGCTGGCTGCCCTCAGCGGCGTGGCCCAGCCGAACATCGCTGCCTACGAGTCCGGCCGGCGCCGTCCGTCGGCGGCCATGACGGACCGGCTGCGCGATGCGCTCCGTCCGCGTCCGAGCGCGGCAGCCGCCGCGCATCGCGAGGAGATCCTGGCGGTGCTGGCCCGGTACCGGATGAGCGATGTCCGCATCTTCGGCTCGGCCGCCCGCGGCACCGACGAGCCGGGGAGCGACCTGGACCTGCTCGTCGACCTGCCCGCCGACGCCGACCTGCTGGACCTCATCGACGGCGCCGAGGCCGTCGAAGGGATCGTCGGCGTCCGCGTCGACATCGTGAGCGCTCGCGCGCTGAGGCCCGATCACGAGATCGCGCGCACGGCGCGCCCGTTGTGAGCTCGCTCGACGACCGCTACGGAGCGGGGACCGCCGACCGGCTGCGCGACGTCGCGCGGCTGTGTCGACGCGCCGAGCGCCTCGCGGCCAGGGGGCGAGATTGGTACGACAGCGATCCGGACCTGGACGTGCCCAAGCTGGCGGCGGACGCGCTGGTGCTCAAGCTGGGTGAGGCGGTGCGCCGCCTCCCTGAGGACTTCCTCGAGGACCAGGCTCAGGATCGCGAGTGGCGGCGCGCCATCGGCATGCGGCACCGCCTCGCCCACGACTACGACGCCGTCGACTACGAGCTGGTGTGGGGTGTCGTCTCTCTGCACGCCGGTGCTCTGCGCCATCAGGTGGAGGAGATCCTCGGGGAAGGGTGAGCGTCGCCCCCAGCGGCCGATCCTCGCGCAGGTGATACCGTGATGATACCGTTCTCTCATGGCCTTCACCCTGCGCACCGACTCCGAGCTCGAAGCCGCCCTGGACACCCTCGCTACGTCCGAAGGGGTGTCCCGCCAGGAGGTCGTGCGCCGCGCGATCCTCGAGCGGGCCGACATCCTCGCCCGGCGCCGCGACATCGACACGGTGCTGGATCAGGAGCTGCCTCGCTATGCCGACGCCCTGCGCCGGCTCGGGGAGTGACCGGGCCCGTGCGTGACCTGACGGTCGAGGAGCTGCTGCACGTCGCCGCCAGGGTGCTGCCAGAGGTCCAGGTGCGTGACGTCGGCCTGCTCGAGGCCGCCGCTGCGCGGCCCCGGACCAGCGTCATGGGGGCCGACGCCTACCCCACGCTCGACCTCCGGGCCGCGGCCCTGGCCCACTCCGTCGCCCGCAACCACGCGCTGGTCGACGGCAACAAGCGCCTCACCCTGGCCTCGGTCATCACCGTCTACGGCATCAACGGACGCCGGCTCACCCTCACCAACGACGAGGCCTACGACCTGATCATCGCCATCTCCACCGGCGAGCTCGACGACGTCGACGACATCGCCGCCCGCTTCGCCGACGCCACCGCCGAAGCCGACCCCATCACCTGACTCACCGAGGTCTGACCCTCAGCGCACCTGTCCGATCGCCACGTCGCACCGTCTCCAGGGCGAAGGGGTGATGAGATGACCGACGCCAGCACGGCGGACGACGACTTCCGAGCGTTCGCCGAGACCGCGATACCGATGCTGCACCGCACGGCCCTGGCCGCCTGCGGCGACCGCCACCGGGCCGACGACGTGGTGCAGACCGCGCTGGAGAAGCTCTTCGTCTCCTGGCCGCGGATCCGCCGCGAGGCCCGAGACCCGCTCGCCTACGCGCGGACCACCGTGGTGCGCTCCCTGATCGACGACGCGCGACGGCCCTTCTGGCGTCGCGAGGTCCGCAGCCACACGCTCCCGGAGGCGGGCGGCGTGGACGAGGCGCAGCGCGCCGTGGACCGGGACTGGGTGCGCAGCGCCCTCGACGACCTCACCCCGCGGCAGCGCCTCGCCGTCGTGCTGCGCCACCTCGAAGGGCTGTCCGTGCAGGAGTGCGCACGAGCCATCGGTACGAGCGAGACCAACGTCAAGGCCGCCACCCGTGAGGGGATGGCGGCGCTGCGCAGCGCGGCCGAGAGGTCGCTGGGCGAAGGAGCAGAGCGATGAGCAGGATCACCGACGAACGCCTCGCGGACGAGATCGTCCGGGCCGCCGGTCACGGCGACAGCAGCGTCACGGTGGACGAGGTCATCTCCGGAGGTCGCCGCCGACGCCGTCGTCGTCGGCTGGCGCAGGGTGCTGCCGGTGCCGCAATCGCGACCGTCACCGCAGGCACCGCGGCCGTCGCGATGAGCCTCGGCGGACCGGTCGCCGACGGACCGGCCGGCGACCCGGGGCGGGGAGACCCCACCGCCAGCAGCACAGCCAGCGAGGACCGGACGACCGCGCTGCCGTCCGCGGACGGCTGCACCTGGCGACCCACCACCTGTCGGGCGGTCGTCGAGAGCTGGGCGTCCCGGCAGAGCGTGCCGGTCGAGGTGGCCGCCGTCGATCACTGGTCGCAGGTTCCCGACGGCTCGCTGGTCCTGACGGTCGACGCCGCCACCGGGTACTCGCAGGTCCACGTGACCGTCGCGCCGCAGGTCTGGGACGACTCGCGCTCCTGGCAGCCGGCGGAGTCCGAGCCCGCGGACGACCCCACGACGCAACGTCAGGTCGAGATCGCCGAGGGCGTCACTGCTGACGTCTTCACGGTCGGTGGGGACGAGCGGGTCGAGCAGTGGATGATCCCCGACGGCGACGGGCACGGTGCTGTGGTGGTGCGCACCGACAGCGCGGACCAGGTCGCCGCGACCGGGGGCGACGACGGTCAGATCCGAGACCTGGTGCGTGATCTCGTGGCCGGTCCGACGGACTGACCGGGTCCGCTCCTGTCCGACCGCGCCACCCGAGTGCGCCGCCCTACCCAGCGCCCCACCCATCCGAGCTCACCCACCCCCGTCCACCCGTCGGCCCCCGCGGGCGAGCGGAGCGCGACGGCTCCTAGACTCGATGTCCGGACCCACCCCCTTCGCCCCAAGGAGACCCTGTGGGACGCATCGTCGTCGACGTCATGCTCAAGCCGGAGATCCTCGACCCCCAGGGCCAGGCCGTCCGCGGCACGCTGCCACGGCTGGGCTTCGAGGACTTCACCGACGTCCGCCAGGGCAAGCGCTTCGTGCTCTCGGTCGAGGGCGAGGTCACCGACGCCCACCTCGCCCGCGCCCGCGAGGCCGCCGAGACCCTGCTGAGCAACCCGGTCATCGAGGACGTCGTCGACGTCCACGAGCTCACCCACGACGAGCCCGAGCAGGCCGCGATCACCGGAGAGGGCGCCGCCTCGTGAAGGTCGGCGTCGTCACCTTCCCCGGCAGCCTCGACGACCACGACGCCCGCCGCGCCGTCGAGATCTGCGGCGGCGAGGCCGTGCCGCTGTGGCACCGTGACGCCGACCTGCGCGGCGTCGACGCCGTCGTCCTGCCCGGCGGCTTCTCCTACGGCGACTACCTGCGCGCCGGCGCCATCTCCCGCTTCGCCCCCGTCATGGACCTCGTCATCGAGCGGGCGAAGGGCGGGATGCCGGTCCTGGGCATCTGCAACGGCTTCCAGATCCTCTGCGAGAGCCACCTGCTGCCCGGCGCGATGATCAGCAACGACCACCGCACCTTCGTCTGCCGCGACCAGCGGCTGCGGGTCGAGCAGGCCGGCACCTCCTGGACCTCGGACTTCACCGACGGCCAGGAGATCACCATCGTGCTGAAGAACCAGGACGGCCAGTTCGTCGCCGACGAGCCCACCCTCGACCGGCTCGAAGGGGAGGGCCGGGTCGCCTTCCGCTACCTCGGCACCAACCCCAACGGCAGCTACCGCGACATCGCCGGCATCACCAACGAGACCGGCACGATCGTCGGGCTCATGCCGCACCCGGAGCACTGCGTCGAGGAGGGCTTCGGCCCCAGCCTCGACGGCCGCGGCTTCTTCACCTCCGTCCTCGGGAAGGTCCTCGCCTCGTGAGCACCCCGCTCGACACCGTCACCCACGCCGAGCAGACCCCCGAGGTCGACCAGCCCTGGGCCGACCTCGGGCTCAAGCCGGACGAGTACGAGCGCATCCGCGACATCCTCGGCCGTCGCCCGACCGCCGCCGAGCTGGCGATGTACTCGGTGATGTGGTCCGAGCACTGCTCCTACAAGTCCTCCAAGGTCCACCTGCGCCGCTTCGGCGACCTGCCCAGCGAGACCCCGCTCGGCAAGACCCTCGCCGGCATCGGCGAGAACGCCGGGGTCATCGACATCGGCCAGGGCTGGGCGGTCACCTTCAAGGCCGAGTCGCACAACCACCCCAGCTACGTCGAGCCCTACCAGGGCGCCGCCACCGGGGTCGGCGGCATCGTCCGCGACATCATGGCGATGGGCGCCCGCCCGATCGCTGTCATGGACCCGCTGCGCTTCGGCGCCATCGACCACCCCGACACCGCCCGGGTGCTGCCGGGCGTCGTCTCCGGGGTCGGCGGCTACGGCAACAGCCTCGGCCTGCCCAACATCGGCGGCGAGGTCGTCTTCGACGAGTGCTACCAGGGCAACCCGCTGGTCAACGCCCTCTGCGTCGGCGCGCTGCGCCACGAGGACCTGCACCTGGCCAGGGCGAGCGGCGCCGGCAACCTCGTCGTCCTCTTCGGCGCGAAGACCGGCGGCGACGGCATCGGCGGCGTCTCCGTGCTCGCCTCGGAGACCTTCGAGGACGAAGGACCGGCCAAGCGCCCCGCGGTCCAGGTCGGCGACCCCTTCGCCGAGAAGGTGCTCATCGAGTGCTGCCTCGATCTCTACCGCGCCGAGGTCGTCGACGGCATCCAGGATCTCGGCGGCGCCGGGCTGTCCTGCGCCACCTCCGAGCTCGCCTCGGCCGGCGACGGCGGCATGGAGATCGAGCTCGACCTCGTGCCGCTGCGCGACTCCACCCTCCGGCCCGAGGAGATCCTCATGTCGGAGAGCCAGGAGCGGATGATGGCGGTGGTATCGCCCGAGCACCTGACGCGCTTCATGGAGATCACCGAGCGCTGGGACGTCGAGGCCACCGTGCTCGGCCGGGTCACCGGCGGCGACCGGCTGCAGATCACCTGGGGCGGGGAGACCATCGTCGACGTCCCCCCGCGCTCGGTCGCTCACGACGGCCCGGTGTACGAGCGCCCGATCGCCCGGCCCGGCTGGATCGACGCCGTGCAGGCCGACACCACCGCCGACCTGCCCCGGCCCGAGGGCGAGCAGATCGCCCAGACCGTGCTCGACCTGCTCGCCTCGCCGAACCTCTGCGACAAGAGCTGGATCACCGAGCAGTACGACCGGTACGTGCGCGGCAACACCGCCCAGGCCATGCCCTTCGACGCCGGCGTGGTCCGGGTGGACGAGTCCACCGGCCTCGGGGTCGCTCTGGCCACCGACGGCAACGGCCGCTACGGCCGGCTCGACCCCTACGCCGGGGCCCAGTCCTCGCTGGCCGAGTCCTACCGCAACGTCGCCACCAGCGGCGCCCTGCCGCTCGCCGTCACCGACTGCCTCAACTTCGGCTCGCCCGAGGACCCGGGCGTGATGTGGCAGTTCCAGCGGGCGGTCGAGGGGCTCTACGACGCCTGCCTCGAGCTGGGCATCCCGGTCACCGGCGGCAACGTCTCCTTCTACAACCAGACCGGCGAGACGGCGATCCACCCCACCCCGGTCGTCGGCGTGCTCGGCGTCCTCGACGACGTGCGCCGCGCCGTGCGCTCCGGCTTTCCCGCCGCCGGCGAGGTCGTCCTCCTCCTCGGCGAGACCCGCGACGAGCTCGACGGCAGCGAGTGGGCGAAGGCGGTGCACGGTCACCTCGGCGGCACCCCGCCGCGGGTGGACCTGGCCGCCGAGAAGGCCCTGGCGGACCTCTTCGTCGAGGCCGGCCGGGCCGGTCTGCTCACCAGCGCCCACGACCTCTCCGACGGCGGTCTGGCGGTGGGGCTGGCCGAGTCGGTGATGACCCACGGCGTCGGTGCCTCGATCGACCTCGCCTCGGTGGGCGGGGACGGGCTCGACGACGCCACCGCTCTGCTCAGCGAGAGCGGCGCCCGGGCGCTGGTGACCGTCGCCGGCGAGGCCGACGTGGCGACCCTGCTGGGGATCGCCGCCACCTACGGGGTGCCGATCACCCGGCTGGGCACCACCGACGGGGATCGCTTGCGGGTCAAGGGAACTCGTGGGCTGACCGTCGAGGAGCTGCGTGCCGCGCACACCGGCACGATGCCGCGCTACTTCGCGTCCTGAGCGCCTGAGCAGTCAGCAGGCTCCGTTCCCCAGCGTCAGGATCTCGCCCGGGCACGACGAAGCCCCCGCCGATCACGGCGGGGGCCTTCGTGCTGGGTGTCTGAGGTTCAGCCCCGCAGGTGCTCGATCGGGGCCCAGCTACGACCGAGGTCACGGACGAGTCGGGTGCTGCTGCGGAGGGCGTTGGACAGAGCGGTCATTGTGGAACCACCTTTCTGCTGGTCGGTGACTGACAGGTACTACTCTGACCGAGTTTTTCTGTAAGCACAAGCGCATATTTGTGAACGATATGTGTAAGGTGTGCTTCATGTTCTCGCCCGAGCACCTCGTCTCGCTCAAGGCCGTCGTCCAGGAGGGCACGGTGCTCGCCGCGGCCGACCAGCTCGGCCTCTCGCCCTCGGCGATCAGCCAGCAGCTCTCCCGGCTGCAGAAGGAGGTCGGCCAGCCGGTGCTCGTGCGCCAGGGTCGGGGCCTGGTCCCCACCGACGCGGCCGCGATCCTCGTCCAGGTCGCCGACGAGATGCAGTACCTCGAGGAGACCGCCCGCGCCGAGCTGGACCGGCTCGGCAGCGAGGTCGCCGGTCGGCTGACCTGGGCGTCCTTCCCCACCGCCCTGGTCGGGCTGCTCGCCCCGGCCTCGGCGCTGCTGCGCGAGCGGCACCCAGCGCTGATCCTCACCTTCCACGAGCTGGAGGCCGACCTCTCGCTGGAGCCGCTGCGCCGCGGCGACGTCGACGTCGCCGTGGTGCACGACTGGACGGACGCCCACTTCACCCTCCCGGAGGGGCTGCGTGCCGGGGTGCTCGGCACCGACATCGTCGACCTCGTCGCCCCGGCCGACCACGGGCTGTCGCTGCGCGACGGGGCGGTCGACCCGGACGGGCTCGACGGGCAGAGCTGGATCGACGACACCCCCGGCGTCTTCAGCGACTGGCTGCTCTCCGCGCTGCACACCCGCGGCCTGGACTACCGGATCGCCGCCCAGGTCGACCACTACGCCGGCAAGCTCGCCCTCGTCGCGGCCCGGGTGGGCATCGGCCTGGTGCCCCGGCTGGGCCGGCCGGACCTGCCCGAGGGCATCGTGGCGCTGCCGCTGCGGGATCCGCCGACCCGCCGGATCATGGTGGTCCACCGCGAGGCCAGCCTGCGTCGGCCGGCGGTCGAGGCGGCGGTCGACGCCGTCCGCGAGGTATGGGCCCTCGACGACGAGCTCACGCCGCCGGTCGAGCTGCCCGCCGCCGGGCCCGGCGGTCCGCGACCAGGGCTGTGAGCAGCGCCAGCCCGGCCATCGCCGAGCCCACCCACAGCGGCGAGGTGTAGCCCAGGCCGGCGCTGATGGTCATTCCGCCGATCCAGGCGCCGATGGCGTTGCCGAGGTTGAAGGCACCGATGTTCGCGCCCGAGGCCAGCGTCTGGGCCTCGCCGGCCCACCGCATCACCCGGGTCTGCAGCGGCGGCACGGTGGCGAAGCCGACCGCGCCCATGGCCACCAGCGACAGCACGGTCAGCGCCTGCGAGCCGGCGGTCAGGGCGAAGCCGGCGAGCACCAGCGTGAGCAGGGCCAGGGTGAGGGTGATCGTGCCGGAGACCGACCGGTCCGCGCCGCGGCCGCCGAGGATGTTGCCCACGACCAGCCCGCCGCCGAAGAGCACGAGCAGCCACGGGACGGTCGAGGCGGCGAAGCCGGAGACCCCGGTGAGGGTGTAGGCGATGTAGGTGAAGGCGCCGAACATGCCGCCGAAGCCGAGCACGGTGATGAGCAGCGACAGCCAGACCTGCGGCTCGCGGAAGGCGCCGGCCTCCTGCCGCAGCGATGCCGTGGACCGCCCGCCGGCCTCGCGGGGGACCAGCGTCGCGATGGCCACGAGGGCGACGACACCGATGGCGGTGATCGCCCAGAAGGTCGAGCGCCAGCCGAGCTGCTGGCCCAGCAGCGTGCCGAAGGGGACGCCGAGGACGTTGGCCGTGGTCAGGCCGGTGAACATGACGGCGATCGCGGCCGCCTTGCGGGCCGGGCTGACGAGGGAGGCCGCGACGACCGAGCCGATGCCGAAGTAGGCGCCGTGGCAGAGCGCGGCGACGACCCGGCCGGCGAGCATGACCTCGTAGGTCGCGGCGACCGCCGAGAGGGTGTTGCCGGCGATGAAGAGGACCATGAGCGCGAGCAGCACCTGGCGCCGGGGGAAGCGGGTGACCGCCGCGGTGACCAGCAGCGCGCCCACCGCGACCGAGAGGGCGTAGCCGGAGATGAGCCACCCGGCGGTCGCCTCGTCCACGCCGAAGTCACCGGCGACGTCGGGCAGCAGCCCGGCGATGACGAACTCGGTGAGGCCGATCCCGAAGCCGCCCAGGGCGAGGGCGAGCAGCCCGGCGGGCAGTCCTCCGGGGAGCCGGCGCGCCGGGGCGGACTCTTCTTCGGGCGCAGATAGAGAGCGTGTGCAAGTAGTTGTCATGACTCGCAAAGTAGTTGCACACGCGGCTTGTTGCAAGTTGTTGGTATCGTGAGCCGCATGGGAATCGCCGATGACGCCGTCGAGGTGCGCGCCCACGGCTGGCGCACCCTGGCCGCGCTGCACGGGCACATCGAGTCGGCCATGGAGCGTGAGCTGCAGGCCGAGCACCAGCTCTCCGTGGTGGAGCTGACCGTGCTCGACGCGCTCGACCGCCAGCACGGATGGCACATGCGGATGGCTCAGCTCGCCCGCGCCGCCGCCCTCTCCAGCAGCGCGACCACGCGGCTGGTCACCCGGCTCGAGGACCGCGGGTTCCTCGCCCGGATCCTCTGCGACGACGACCGGCGCGGGATCTACACCGAGCTGACCCCGGCCGGCCGGGCGGCGCTGCACGCGGCGCGACCGACGCACGACCGGGTGCTCGCCGCGGCCCTCGACGAGGCCGCCGAGCAGCCGGAGCTGGCCCCGCTCGTCGAGGCGCTGCACGCCCTTCCCTCTGCTCCGACGCCGACCCGTGCCTGAGCGGCCGCCGCTCCGGCCGGAGCTGGTGATCTTCGACTGCGACGGGGTGCTCGTGGACAGCGAGCGGCTCAACGTGCAGACCTGGCGCGGGATGATGACCGACCTCGGGATCGACCTCAGCGACCGGCAGATCGTCGAGACCTTCGTCGGCAAGGCGTACGCCGACAACCGGGTGACCATGCAGGAGATGACCGGCGCGGTGCCCGACCCGGAGTGGGAGCGTCGCTGGCGGGCCGAGTTCCGCCGCAGCCACGAGCGGCTGGAGCCGATCGCCGGGATCCGCGGCGCGGTGGAGGCGCTGGTCACCGACGGGGCGCGGGTCTCGGTCGCCTCCGGCTCGCTGCTCTCGGCGATCGCCTTCAAGCTCGAGCGCACCGGGCTGGTGGACCTCTTCGCCGAGGAGGCCCGCTTCAGCGCGGAGCAGGTCGAGCGCGGCAAGCCGGCGCCCGACGTCTTCCTGCTGACCGCCCGCACCCTCGGGGCCGCACCGGAGCGGTGCGTCGTCGTCGAGGACAGCGCCGCCGGGGTGCGGGCCGGGCGCGCCGCTGGGATGCCGGTCGTCGGCTACGCCAGCGACATGACCCCGGCCGGGTGGCTGGACGAGGCGGACGTGGTGATCGACGACATGCGCGACCTACCGGCCGCGGTCGCCGCGCTACCGGCGACCGCGCGCGCCCGCTGAACCCTCAGCGACCGGCGACCGTGCGCGCTCGCTGAACCGGCTCAGCGCACCCGCCACGACCCGGGGTCCGGCGCCGGCGGGGACTCCGCGCCGGCCCCGTCGGTCAGCGACGTCGCGCCGCCGAGCCGCCGCCGCAGCGCCCGCCCGCCGAGGACCCCCGACGGGAAGGGCCAGCGCCGCACCTGGCGCGAGATCTCGTCGAGGTCCAGCGGACCGCGGCGGCCGGCCAGCACCGTGTTGCCGTAGCGGCGCCCCTTGAGCACGTCGTTCATCGCGACCATCGCCACGTCGCCGTCTGCGCCCAGCGCGTCGCTCATCCCGGCGACCACCCGGGCCACGTGCCGCAGACCCGGCTCGTCGGGGATGTTGAGCAGCATCAGGCCGCCGGGGCGCAGCACCCGCACCACGTCCTGCAGGAACTCCACTGTCTGCAGCTCTGCCGGCACCCGCCCGTCGGCGAAGGCATCGACCACGAGCACGTCGGCCGAGCCGCCCTTCAGCCCGGCGACGCCCGCCCGACCGTCGAGCGGCCGGACCCGGATGCGGTGCCCCCGTGGCAGCGGCAGCGCCTCGCGCACGGTCGCGGTGAGCCGTTCGTCGGGCTCGAGGACGATCTGCGGCGAGCCGGGGCGGGTCGCGTGGATCCACCGGGGGAGGGAGAGCCCGGCCCCGCCGACGTGGGTGATCGCGACCGGGCCGTCGGTGCTCGCGTCGATGACCGCCGCCAGGTGTTGGACGTACTCGAAGTGCAGCGCCTCCGGGTCGTCGAGGTCGACATAGCTCTGCGGGTGCCCGTCGAGCATCACGGTGACCCCGCCGTGCTCGTCGGGGCGCAGCTCGATGCTCACCTGCCCAGCCTTCCAGACCCTGTCGTGGCGCCGTTCGACGCGTCGATCGGCACGAGCATCGTCCCGGTCGGACGGTGGTGCGCGCACGTCGACGCCGCAGACGCTCACCTTCGTCCCACCCGCTCGGCTTGCACGGTGAGCGGATCCAGCTGCCTAGGGGGTTGAGGTGAAGGGGAGGGGCGGGGGGCGGGGGCGGGAGGTGGGGGAGGATGGGTGGGTGCCTGCGAGACGCCGAACCGACCCCGCCGACGGGCGCGCCGCCCTGGAGGCCTGGCGGGCCGACCCGGCCGGGGCAGACCGGCGCACCCGGGCGACCGCGGTGCGCTGGACCACCGACGAGCTCGCCGAGCGGGCCCCGGGCCGCAGCGTCGAGGTGCGGGTGCCGCCCTTCGCCGCCGTGCAGTGCATCGACGGGCCGGTGCACCGGCGGGGCACCCCGCCGGCGGTCGTCGAGACCGACGCCGCCACCTGGTTGGCGCTCGCCGTCGGCGACCTCGCCTGGGGCGAGGCCGTCGCCTCGGGGTCGGTCGCGGTCAGCGGCGAACGGACCGACCTGGCCCCCTACCTCCCGCTGGCCTGACCGGCAGGCGGGTCAGCGGCGCAGCGGAGCGAGCAGGGTGTCCATGTGCTCCATGAGCCGCACCGACTCGGCCAGCGGCATCAGCGGCGACTCGGTCTCGCCGGCCCGCACCCGCAGCGCCACCTCGCACGCCTCGTGCCGCAGGCCGAGGTGCTGCTCGTCGGGGTCGGCGGGCAGCTCGTCGAGCACGTCACCGTCCGGGGCGACCAGCCGCACGGTCGTCGGCGTGTAGAAGTCCCCGTCCAGCTCCAGCCGGGCCGCGGTCCCGCACACCGTCGCCCGGGTCGGGGTGCGCGCCGACATGTCGGTGGACAGCGACCCCAGCGCCCCGGACGGCCCGCGCACCGCGAAGGCGACCCGCGCGTCCACCCCGAGGTCGGTCGGGGTGGCCAGGCCGACCACCTCCTCGATCCCGCCCAGGACCATCGCGGCGAAGGAGAGCGGGTACACCCCGAGGTCGAGCATCGCCCCGCCGGCCAGCTCCGGGTCGGCCAGCCGGCGCGGACCGCCCGGCCACAGCGGCTGACCGTGGTCGGCCAGCACCGTGCTCACCTCGCCGAGCAGACCCGAGGCCACCGCCTGCCGCACCACGTCGGTGTGCGGCAGGAAGCGGCTCCACATCGCCTCCATGCAGCAGAGCCCGGACTCCCGGACCAGGCCGGCCAGCTCCCGAGCCTGCGCCGCGTCCCGGGCGAAGGCCTTCTCGACGAGCACGTGCTTGCCCGCGGCCAGCGCCAGCCGGGCGTGCGCCAGGTGCTCGCTGTGCGGGGTCGCCACGTAGACCGCCTCGACCTCGGGATCGGCCACCAGCGCCTCGTAGGAGCCGTGCGCCCGGGCCTGCGGCACCCCGTAGGTGGTGGCCAGGTCGGCGGCCCGGGCCTGCTCCCGCGAGCCCACCGCGACGACCTGCTGCCGGGTGCTGCCCAGGGAGCGGATCATCTGCCCGGCGATCCACCCGGCGCCCAGCACGCCCCACCGCAGCCCGGGCACCTCGGCCGGGTCCGGTCGCCGCGACGCGGGCAGGGTCGCGCTCGTCGGCCCCGAGGTCGGCTCGATCTTGTCCGTGCTGCTCGCCTGCACCAGGTCTCCTTCCGACGGCTGCCCGGGCGGGTGCGACGATAGTCCTCGTGAGCACCCCGACCCGCCGCAGCCGACCCCGCCCCTGGCGCTTCATCGCCGTCGGCGGGATCCTCGGCTTCGTCGTCCTCGGGATCCTCTCCATGCTCCGCCCGGACACCAACGAGGGCTTCGACGTCAGCTACGACCCGAGCGTCAGCCTCGGCTTCATGAGCCTCTTCGGGCTCTTCCTCGGCGCCCTGCTGGGTGCCCTGCTCGCCGCCCTGCTGGCGGTGCGCGCCGACCGCTCCGCCGAGCGCGCCGCCCGCGCCGAAGGGGTCGGGCAGGCTCCGGTCGACGACCGTCCCCGGGACCAGGACGCCGACCGGGGGGAGGCTGCCGACAGCGTCGACGCCGCTCCTCGGCGCGACGCCACCGACTGAGCCGCCGCACGAGGCGCGTCTCACGCCGCCCGGCGCCACCCGGCGTTGTGGGCGAGCACCGTCCCTGTGGGATGATCGAGCCGTGCCACGTGGAGACGGACAGCTCTCGCACGACCTCCTCCCCGGCGAGAAGGGCCCCCAGGACGCGTGCGGCGTCTTCGGGGTCTGGGCGCCCGGCGAGGACGTCGCCAAGCTCACCTACTACGGCCTCTACGCCCTGCAGCACCGCGGGCAGGAGTCGGCCGGCATCGCCACCTCGGACGGCTCCAGCATCCTCGTCTACAAGGACATGGGGCTGGTCAGCCAGGTCTTCGACGAGCGCAGCCTCTCGGTGCTGCGCGGCCACCTCGCCGTCGGGCACTGCCGCTACTCCACCACCGGCGGCTCCACCTGGGAGAACGCCCAGCCCACCCTCGGCGGCCACGACGAGGGCACCGTGGCGCTGGCCCACAACGGCAACCTCATCAACTCCGCCGAGCTGCGCGAGCTCGTCGCCGAGCGCGAGCAGGCCCGCGCCGCGCGCGAGGGCCGCACCTGGCGCGAGGTGCAGCGCGGCGAGCTGCGCCGCGGCAACACCAGCGACACCGCGCTGGTGACCACCCTGCTCACCGACGACCAGGACCAGCCGCTGGAGGCCGCGGCCATGGAGATCCTGCCGCGGCTGCAGGGCGCCTTCTGCCTCACCTTCATGGACGAGAACACCCTCTACGCCGCCCGCGACCCGCAGGGCCTGCGGCCGCTGGTCATCGGCCGGCTGGAGCGCGGCTGGGTGGTCGCCTCCGAGTCCGCGGCGCTGGACATCGTCGGCGCCTCCTTCGTCCGCGAGGTCGAGCCCGGCGAGCTGGTGACCATCGACGACCAGGGGCTGCGCGCCCAGCGCTTCGCCCCCGAGCGGCGCAAGGGCTGCGTCTTCGAGTACGTCTACCTCGCCCGCCCGGACACCGCCATCAAGGGCCGGGTGGTGCACGAGGCCCGGGTCGAGATGGGCCGGGCGCTGGCCCGGGAGCACCCGGTCGAGGCCGACCTGGTCATCCCCACCCCGGAGTCCGGCACCCCGGCCGCCATCGGCTACGCCCAGGAGTCCGGCATCCCCTACGGCCAGGGCCTGGTGAAGAACGCCTACGTCGGGCGCACCTTCATCCAGCCCAGCCAGACCATCCGCCAGCTCGGCATCCGGCTCAAGCTCAACCCGCTCAAGGAGGTCATCCGCGGCAAGCGGCTGGTCGTCATCGACGACTCCATCGTGCGCGGCAACACCCAGCGGGCGCTGGTGCGGATGCTCCGCGAGGCCGGGGCGCTCGAGGTGCACGTGCGGATCTCCTCGCCGCCGGTGCGCTGGCCCTGCTTCTTCGGCATCGATTTCGCCAACCGGGCCGAGCTCATCGCCAACGGCCTGGACATCACCGAGATCGGCACCGCCCTGGGCGCCGACAGCCTCGGCTACATCAGCGAGGACGGCATGATCGCGGCCACCGAGCAGCCCGCCGACCAGCTGTGCACCGCCTGCTTCTCCGGGGTCTACCCGATGGAGCTCCCCGGCGAGGACCGCCTGGGGAAGGGGGTCCTCGAGCTCGACTTCGGCGCCGGCCAGGGACCGCCCCCGGAGCCGTCCGCCCTCGACGTCGAGAAGGTGGCCACCACCGCCGGCGGCGGCGCCGCCGAGGCGGTCCGCCGACCCTGACCGGTCGCCGCCCCTGACCGGCCCGGCGCCGCGCCGCTAGCGTGGTGACGATGCGCACCGTCCACCGGCTCAGCCGTGCCGTCAGCTCGTGGTTCGCGGTCATCGTGGTGGCCGCCGGCGCCACCGCCCTGCTGCTGCCGCAGGCCTTCACCCCGCTGGCCCCGGCGGTGCCCTGGCTGCTCGGGCTGATCATGCTGGGCATGGGGATGACCCTGCGCCCCCGGGACTTCACGGTCATCGCCACCCGGCCCTGGGCGATGCTGCTCGGCATCGCGGCGCAGTACGCGATCATGCCGCTGGTCGGCCTCGCCCTGGCGGTGCTGCTCGGGCTGCCCGACGAGGTGGCTGCCGGCGTCGTGCTCGTCGGCGCCTGCCCCGGCGGCACCGCCTCCAACGTCATGGTCTTCCTGGCCCGCGGGGACACGGCGCTCTCGGTGGCCATGACCACCGCCTCGACGCTGCTCGCCCCGCTGCTCACGCCGGTGATCGTGCTCGGGCTGGCCGGGCAGTTCCTGCCGGTCTCGGCCGGCGACCTGCTCGTGTCCATCCTGCAGGTCGTGCTCGTGCCCGTGCTGGCCGGCGTCCTGCTCGCGGCTACCCTGCCGCGGCTCGTGGAGCGGGTCACGCCCGCGCTGCCCCTGCTCTCGGTGACCGGGATCGCTGTCGTCGTGGCCGTGGTCGTCGCCGGCAGCGCCGACGCGGTCCTCCAGGTGGGTCTGCTCGTCGTGCTGGCGGTCGTGCTGCACAACGGTCTCGGTCTGGCCCTCGGCTACGCGGTGGCCCGGCTGTGCCGGATGCCGGTCACCAGCCGCCGTGCGGTCAGCCTTGAGGTGGGCATGCAGAACTCCGGGCTGGCCGCCACCCTGGCCGGGATCCACTTCTCCCCGGTGGCGGCGCTCCCGGCGGCGGTCTTCTCCGTGTGGCACAACGTCTCGGGCTCGGCCCTGGCCTCCTGGTGGGCCCGGCGCCCGCCGGAGCCGCCCGGCTCGGCGGACGAGGACGACTCAGCACCGGGCACTACCCTGAGCACGTGAGCGAATCCATCACCTACGCCGCCGCCGGGGTCGACGTCGAGGCCGGTGACAAGGCCGTCGAGCTGATGAAGGCCTCGGTCGCCCGGGCCACCCGCCCCGAGGTGCTCGGCGGGCTCGGCGGCTTCGCCGGGATGTTCGACGCCAGCGCGCTGCAGGGGATGCGCCGACCCGTGCTGGCCACCTCCACCGACGGGGTCGGCACGAAGGTGGCCGTCGCCCAGGCGATGGACGTGCACGACACCATCGGCCACGACCTCGTCGGCATGGTCGTCGACGACATCGTCGTCTGCGGTGCCGAGCCGCTCTTCATGACCGACTACATCGCCACCGGCCGGGTCGTCCCCGAGCGGATCGCCGCGCTGGTCTCCGGCATCGCCGCGGCCTGCGAGACCGCCCGGGTGGCGCTGCTCGGCGGCGAGACCGCCGAGCACCCGGGGCTGCTGGCCGCCGACGAGTACGACGTGGCCGGCGCGGCCACCGGCGTCGTCGAGCACGAGGACGTCCTGGGCCCGCAGCGGGTGCGCCCCGGCGACGTCGTGCTCGCCCTGGCCTCCTCCGGGCTGCACTCCAACGGCTACTCCCTGGTGCGGGCCGTGCTCGCCTCGGCCGGGTGGGAGCTCGACCGGCACGTCGACGAGCTCGGCCGCACCGTCGGCGAGGAGATCCTCACCCCGACCCGGGTCTACGCCGCCGACCTCGTCGACCTGCTGCGCACCGACGGCGTCGAGGTGCACGCGCTCAGCCACGTCACCGGCGGCGGCCTGGCCGCCAACCTCGCCCGGGTGCTCCCCGCCGGGGTGCTCGCCCGGGTCGACCGGGCCACGTGGACCCCGCCGCCGGTCTTCGACCTGGTGGGACGGCTCGGTCAGGTGCCGCGCGCCGATCTCGAGCGCACCCTCAACCTCGGGGTCGGCTTCGTCGCGGTGCTGCCGGGCGCCTCCGTCGATGCCGCCACCACCCACCTGCAGGCCCGCGGCATCGATACCTGGGTGCTCGGCGAGGTGCACGACGCGGCCTCGGCACCGACGCAGGACGGCGTCGAGATCGTCCAGGGGGCGAAGGGGGTCGACGGCGGCGCGGTGCAGGTCGTCGGCGAGCATCCGGCCGGAGCATGACCCAGCCGACCGCGGCCGAGGCCCCCGACGAGGGGGTACGCCTGCTGGTCGCCGACGCCGACCCGCAGCATCGCTCCAGCCTCGTCGTGGCGCTCTCGGTCGAGCGGGACGTCGAGCTGCTGGCGCCGGTGCCGACGGTGGCCGCGCTGACCGTGCGCGCCCCGGAGGCCGACGTCGTGCTGCTCGTCGGGGACCTCGGCAGCGATCTCGGCGAGGCCGAGCTGGTGGCGCGGCTGCGCCACCACGCCCCGGCCTGGGTGGTGCTCACCCGGGGATCGGACGCCGGCGGCAGCTCCGTGGACGCGGTGCTGGCCGCCGGGGCGCACGGAGGCCTGGTGCTCACCAGCACCCCGCTGCAGATCGCTGCCGGGGTGCGGGCAGCGGCCCGCGGCGAGCGACCGCCGGCGGTGGACCCGCCCACCGGCCCGCTGGTGCAGCGCCGCCACCAGGACAGCACGCTGACCCGCCGGGAGATCGAGGTGCTGCGCCTGGTCGGCGAGGGGCTGGGCAACCAGCGGATCGCCGACCGGCTCTACCTCAGCGTCTCCAGCGTGAAGTCGCACCTGTCGCACACGTACGGCCGCCTCGGGGTGAACCAGCGTGAGGCCGCGGTGGCCGAGGCGCGTCGGCGCGGTCTCATGTGAGCCGACCGTGCGCCGGCCGCCCGTGGCGACGGCAGGACGACGCCGGGCGTGCCCGGGGTCGGCGTGGAGATCAGGTCAGCGGCGACGGTCCGAGGACCACTGGTCGTCGTCGTCATCATCGTCCCACCGCGAACGGCCCTCGTCGGACTCGGTGTCGGCGGAACTGGACTGCCCGTGGAGTTCCCGCTCAAGCGCACTGAGGTCCGTCTCCGGCGAGTAGTACTTCAGCTCGCGGGCGACCTTCGTCTGCTTGGCCTTCGCTCGGCCGCGCCCCATGGCGTGACCCCCTCATACGTCGTAGCGGGCCGGCCGTGAGCGGCCGCCCCATGACGGAGCGGCACAGATCAGCGGCGGACCCGGTCTGTGTGGTGTGTCGTGGGTCCAACCGTACACGGTCGGCCGGGTGCGACGCGCGCCTGCCCGACCCGGGGCGTCCCGCCGGGCCGCTCGTCGGCCGGGTCGGCGGCCGGTCCCGGGAGGGGCATACTGAGCGGGCTGCCCCGCCGCACGAGGAGGTCCCCGCCCATGGTCACCGCGGTGAGTGCCGACGCCACCGTCTCGCTCTTCTGGATCGCCCTCGCGGCGGCGCTCGCCCCGCTGATCGGTCGCGCCGCCCGGGGCGCCCTGCCGCAGGCCGTGCTGCTGCTGCTCGCCGGGGTGCTCATCGGTCCCAGCGTGCTCGGCCTGGCCGCCGAGACCGACCTGGAGCTGGTCCGCGAGCTCGGCCTGGGGCTGCTCTTCCTGCTCGCCGGCTTCGAGGTGGACACCGACAGCCTGCGCGGTCGGCAGGGCACCTGGGCGTCGGTGACCTGGCTGCTCAGCTGGCTCGCGGCGCTCGGCCTGGTGCTCGCCGTCGGACCCGACATCGACACCACCGCGGCGATCGCGCTGGCCATCGCGCTGACCTCGACCGCCCTGGGCACCCTGCTGCCGATCCTCCAGGAGCGCGGGCTGATGGGCAGCCCGATCGGCCGCGGGGTGATGGTCCACGGCGCCATCGGCGAGCTGCTGCCGGTGCTGGCCATGGCGATCCTGCTCGGCAGCAAGGCTCCCCTGGTGACCGTGCTGCTGCTCGTCGGCTTCGCGCTGGTCACCGTGGCGGCGGCGGTGGTGCCGCGGCGCTTCCTGCGCCGAGCGCCACAGGTCTACCACTCGATCGTCGGCACCTCCGGCGGCACCACCCAGACCACGCTGCGGCTGCTGATGACCCTGCTGCTAGGCCTGATGGCCCTCGCCGCCCTCATGGACGTCGACGTCGTCCTCGGCGCCTTCGCCGCCGGGGTGGTCATCCGCCGCCTGGCCGGGCCGGACACCGAGGATCTCGAGGGTCGGCGCAACCTGCTCGCGCACAGCTTCTTCGTGCCGGCGTTCTTCGTACTCTCCGGCATGAGCATCGGGCTGGCCGACGTCGTCGAGGCCCCCTGGTTCGTCGTCAGCACGCTGCTGCTCATCGTGCTGCTGCGCGGCGGCGGGATCTGGCTCACCGAGCGGCTCGTGGACACCTGCTCCGGGCTGCGCACCCCGCGCGAGCGGGCCGCGCTCAGCCTCTACGGGGCCACCGGGCTGCCGATCATCGTCGCGGTCACCGAGGTCGCCGTCAGCAGCGACCTCATGCCCGAGGAGGTCGCCGGCGCGGCGCCGACCACCGAGGCCGTCCGGTGACCGGGGGCGGCCGGCGGGCGCTGGTGGTCACCGTCGTGCACCACCCCGAGGACTCCCGGATCCGGCACCGCGAGATCGGTGCGCTGCTCGACGCCGGCTGGCAGGTCACCTACGCCGCCCCCTTCGCCGCGCACGGGGAGCCGGCGCGCACCGACCGGCCCGGCCTGACCGCGGTGGACCTGCCGCGGGCCGCCGGCCGGCGCCGGCTGCGGGCGGCCCGCGCCGCCCGCACCCTGCTGCGCGAGCAAGGACCGCAGCACGACGTCGTGCTGGTGCACGACCCCGAGCTGCTGCTCGCCGCCACCGGGCTGGGCCTGGACCACCTCGTCTGGGACGTCCACGAGGACGCCGCCGGGGCGCTGGCGGTCAAGGAGTGGATGCCCGCGCCGCTGCGCCGCCCCGTCGCCGCGGCCTGGCGGGTGGCCGAGCGTCGCGCCGAGCGGCGGTGGCCGCTGCTGCTGGCCGAGCACGCCTACGCCGACCGCTTCGCCCGGCCCCACCCGGTCGTGCCGAACGCCGTGCTCCTCCCCGAGACCGTCCCCGCCGGCGGCGACCGGGTGGTCTACATCGGCAACCTCACCCTGGCTCGCGGGGTCGCCGAGATGGTCGACGCGGCGCGGCGGCTGCACCGGGCCGGCGACGGGCAGCTCCTCGTCGAGATCGTCGGACCGGCCCGCGACGAGACGTCGCGAGAGATGCTGCAGCGGGCGCACGACGACGGGGTGCTGCGCTGGCGCGGCTTCCTCCCGGCGGCCGAGGCGATGCCGCTGCTCGACGGTGCGCTGGCCGGGCTGTCGCTGCTGGCCGACCTGCCGAACTACCGCGGGTCGATGCCGACGAAGGTGGTCGAGTACCTCGCCCACGGCGTGCCGGCGATCACCACCGGGCTGCCGCTGGCGGTCGAGCTGGTCGAGGCCGCCGAGGCCGGGCTGGTGGTCCCCTTCGGTGACGGCGAGGCCGCGGCCGAGGCGGTGCTGACGCTGTGGCGCGACCCGGAGCGGGCCGCGGCGATGGGCGCGCGGGGACGCGCGCTGGTGCGCGAGCGCTACGACTGGGCGGTCGGCGGACCCGCCTTCGTCGCCGCGCTGGAGTCGGTGGCCGAGGCCTCCTCGCCGCGCGGCTGAGCCCCGTCGCCCTCCGGGAGTAGCAGCTGCCCGAGCTGGGCGCGCACCTCGGCCCGGACGGTGCCGACCCCGCCGACCAGCGCGAAGGAGTCCGGGCGCCGGGCGCGGATCTCGGTCGCGATCACCGCGGGCACCTGGTCGGTGCGCACCAGGTAGAGAGGCTCCCCGGTCCGTCCGGAGACCGCCAGCGCGGTCAGCTGCTCCAGGCCCGCGTTGATCGGTGCCACGATCAGCCGCCCGCCGGGCGGGGTCTCTCCCCAGCAGCGCGCCACCCGGAGCATCGCGCCCTCGTGCGCCTGCCAGGAGACGGACCGGCCGCTGGCGTCGGCGAGCACCTCGAGCGCCCGCGGCGACCAGTCCTCGGGCCCGCCCTCGAGCACCAGCGTCACCGGGGCGGTCTCGCGGACGGCCTCGAGCAGGTCCGGGTGGGGCTGGTCGGGGTCGGCGACGAGCAGCGCCCGGTGGTGCTGGGCGGCGACCACCCCGATCGACAGGGCGGTGGTGTCGTTGGGCGGCATGGTCACGTGGATGCGGTCGTCGTCCCCCGGGGGGAAGGCCCGCAGCAGCGCCGCCGAGGTCTGCGCCGGGTCGTCCGAGCCGATCCGCTCGACCGGGCCGTCGACGATCTCGGCGACCTTCTCCGCGGTGTCCCCGCGCACCATCTCCTCGCCGCCGACGACGACCACCCGACCGGGCTGCAGCCGGGTCAGCTGCTCGCGGGCCGACCCGGGCAGCGCGCTGGGCCGGGTCCAGACCAGCGGCCAGCCCAGCCGGGCGGCGACCGGGGCAGCGGCCCGGGCGTGCGCCATCCGGTGCGAGCTGACGAGGAAGCACCCCTCGACCGGCGCCTGGTAGCTGTGCAGGGTCGCCGACGCGGCGGCCTCGAAGCGGTTCGACCCGCCCCAGCGCTCCACCCCGGCGACCTCCGGCTCGGCCGGCTCGGTGCTCGCTTTCGTCCGCCGGGGCTGGGTGGCCTCGTACTCCGGCATGACCTCTTCGGTCGGGCCGTCCATGATGAGCCGGCCGCGGTCCATCCACAGCACCCGGTCGCAGATCTGACGGATGTTGGAGTTGGAGTGGCTGACCAGGAAGACGGTCCCGGCCTGCTCCCGGATCTGGGCGATCCGCTCGGCCGAGCGCTGCCGGAACTCGGCGTCGCCGGTGGCCAGCGCCTCGTCGATCATCAGCACGTCCGGGGCGGCCGCGGTGGAGATGGCGAAGCGTAGCCGCGCACCCATCCCGGAGGAGTAGGTGCCCATCGGCAGGTAGACCGCGTCACCGATCCCGGAGAACTCGACGATGTCGTCGAAGCGCTCGCGGATCTGCTGGGTGCTCAGGCCGAGCGCCTCGCCGCCGATGTAGATGTTCCGCTCCCCGCTGAGCTTGTTCATCAGCACCGCGTTCACCCCGAGCAGGGAGGGCTCGCCGGCCACCCAGAGCCGGCCCGAGGTCGGCGGGATCAGCCCGGCGACCGCCCGCAGCAGGGTGGACTTGCCGGACCCGTTGCGGCCGATGATGCCGATCGACTCGCCGTGGTGGGCGACGAAGGAGACGTCCTGCACCGCGGCGATCTCGCGGTAGCCGATCGACGGGCGCCCGCGCGCCAGCATCCGCCGCAGCCGCGGTGACTCGCCCTGCCCGGCGGCCGGTCCGCGCCGGCCGGAGCCGAGCACCCGGTAGGTGACGTCGAGGTGGCTGACCACGACCGTGGGGGTCCGGTCCTGGCCGGTCGGCTCAGCCACGGCCGTACCTCGCCTCGTCCCACCAGAAGACGACCAGCCCGACGAGCAGCGTGCCCACCGCCCAGGCCGCCAGCGTGAGCCACTGCATCGGCTGCAGCGGGAAGGCCTCGCCGCCCATCAGCGCCTGCCGGCCGGTGTCCAGGCACAGCGCGAAGGGCTGGTTGACGAGGATCGCCCCCCACGGCTCGCCGAGCTCGGCGCCGTAGTGCGAGACCGGGAAGAAGACCCCGGAGACGTAGCGCAGCATCCGCACGATCACCGGGATGAGGTTGCCCAGGTCGCGGGAGGCGTTGACCACCCGGGCGCCGATCAGCGCCAGCCCGAGCAGGAAGAGCCCCTGCAGGCCGACGGCCACCGGGAAGAGCAGCCACTCCCAGCTCGGGGTTTCGCCGGTGACGAGGACGACGACGAAGAGCAGCGCGAAGCCGGGGGCCGCGGTGAGCAGCTCGCGCAGGGTCACCGAGATCGGCAGGATCGCCCGCGGGAAGTGCAGCGCCCGGACGAGGTTGATGTTGCCGGTGATCGCCTTCGCTCCCGAGGTGATCACCGAGGAGGTGAAGCTGAAGAGCACCACCCCGATCGCCAGGAAGGCGATGAAGTTCTCGACGTTGCCGCGGGTGCCCAGGACCAGCCCGAAGATGACGAAGTAGCTGCCGATGAGCAGCAGCGGGTTGAGCACCGCCCACAGCTGACCGAGGTGGTTGCCCTCGTTCTGGGCGTAGGACTGCGCGCGGGAGAGGGTCCAGACGAAGGACCGCCGGTCCCACAGGTCGCGCAGGTACCGGCGCAGCGGCGGTCGCTCACCGAGGGTGCGCAGGCCGTGGCGCTCGGCGAGCGCCGCAGCCTCCGCACCGGACAGCGCCGGGGGGAGGGAGGCCCGCTGCGGGGCCTCGGTCACAGGCGCTCGACCTTCTCGCCGTCGTCGGCGACGCCGCGGGTGTCGAAGAACCGCTTCGAGGCCGCGGCGAGGGCGTCCACGTCGTAGCTCTTGTGGTTCTGCACGAGGATGGTCAGGTCCGCGTCGGCGATCGCGGCGTCGAGGTCGTCGACCTTGCGGGCCCGGTCACCCAGAGCCCGCCACTGCTCGACCCGGGAGTCGTGGAAGACGACGGTCGCGCCCTTCGCCAGCAGCTGCTGGGCCAGCGGCACGGCCGGGCTCTCCCGCTGGTCGGCGATGTCCGGCTTGTAGGTCACCCCGAGCAGCAGCACGGTCGAGCCGTTGAGGGCCTTGCCGTCGCCGTTGAGGATGTCCTGGGCGCGGTGCACGACGTAGGCCGGCATGGTCGCGTTGATCTCCTGCGCCAGCTCGACGAAGCGGAAGGGGTAGCCCAGCTTCGCCCGGACGTTGTAGGAGAGGTAGTTCGGGTCGATCGGGATGCAGTGCCCGCCGACGCCGGGACCGGGGTAGAAGGCCTGGAAGCCGAACGGCTTGGTCTTGGCGGCCGCGATGACGTCCCACAGGTCGATGCCCAGGTCGTGGCAGAAGCGGGCCATCTCGTTGACCAGGGCGATGTTGATGTGCCGGTAGGTGTTCTCCAGCAGCTTCGCCGTCTCCGCCTCCCGGGTGCCCTTGGCGCGCACCACGGTGTCGACGAACTGGCCGTAGAAGGCGGCCGCGGCGTCGCCGCACGCGGGGGTGTGCCCGCCGACCACCTTCGGGGTGTTCTTGGCCCCGAACTCCTGGTTGCCCGGGTCGATCCGCTCCGGGGAGAAGGCGAGGTGGAAGTCGGTGCCGGCGACCAGGCCGCTGGCCTCCAGCGCCGGGCGGACCACCTCGTCGGTGGTGCCCGGGTAGGTCGTCGACTCGAGGATGATCGTCTGGCCGGCGCGCAGGTGCTGGGCGATGGTGTCCACCGCGGCCCGCACCGGGCCCAGGTCGGGGCCGCCGTCCTCGGACAGCGGGGTCGGCACGCAGATGACGATCGTGCTCACCTCGCCCAGCCGGGAGGGGTCGGTGGTGGCCTCGAAGCCGGCCTCGGTCATCTCGGCGATGTCGCCGTCGGAGAGGTCGTCGACGTGCGAGCGGCCGGCGTTGAGGCCGTCGACCACCCGCTGGCTCACGTCGAAGCCGAGGACCTTCAGCCCCACCCGGGAGGCTTCCTCGGCGAGGGGGAGGCCCACGTACCCGAGGCCGATGATTGCGACGTCGGACGCCACTGGCTACTCCTTCGACTGGTGCTCCGCGACGACGTCGCGGTAGATCTCCTGGTACCGGCCGGCCGCAGCCGCCCACGTGCGGTGCTGGACGACCCAGTCGCGCCCGCGGGCGCCCAGGGCCGTCCTGTCCGGGCGAGCATACAACCGGGCCAGCGCCGCCACCCAGGCCGCGACGTCGTCGGGCGCGGCGACCAGGCCCGCCCCGGAGGCGTCGACCAGCTCGCGCAGCGGGGGCAGGTCGCTCAGGACCACCGGACGACCGGTGGCCAGCGCCTCCAGCGGCTTCAGCGGCGGGACCAGCTCGGTGACCGGGGTGCGCCGTCGCGGCACGCAGAAGACGTCGATCGCGGCGTGGTAGCGGCGCACCTGGGCGTGCGGCACCGCCCCGGTGAGGATGACGTCGTCGCGCCCGGCGGCCGCCGCGGCCAGCTCGGCGCGGGCCGGTCCGTCGCCGACGACCAGCACCCGCGCCCGCTCGTGGCCCGGCTGCTCGCGCAGCCGCGCCACGGCCTCCAGCAGCAGGTCGACGCCCTCGTAGCCGTTGAGGGTGCTGACCACCCCGTAGACGACGTCCTCGGGAGCCAGCCCCAGCTCCGCGCGCAGCTCGTCCGCGGCGGGCGGCTCACCGACGAAGTCGTCGCCGACGGCGTTGCCGACGACGTGCACCCGCTCCTGGGGCACGCCGCGGTCGAGGATGTCCTCGCGCATCGACGCGCTGAGCGTGACCACCGCGTCGGCGGCGTGCATGCACTCGGTCTCGGCGCGCTTGAAGAGCCGGTACTCGTCGGCGGCCGGGTCGCCGCCACGGCTGCGCCAGGTCTCCTCGATGAAGCCGCGGACCTCGTAGATCACCGGGATGCCCAGCCGTCGCCCGGCGACGATCGCCGCCTGGGCGTTGTCGTGCCGGCTGTGCGCGTGGATGATCCCCGGTCGCTGCTGGGCGGCCAGCGCGGTGACCGCGTCGGCGTAGCGGTCCAGGCGCTCCCCGGCCGAGGACGGCAGCAGCCGGGCCGGGAGGATCCGCTGGTAGTCGACGCCGTCGAGCAGCACCTCCCCGGGGGCGGCCAGCGCGCCGGAGTCGACCGGGAAGCCGGGCCGGGTGATCACCGTGGCGGCGGTGCCGGCGGCGACCTGGGCGCGGGCGATGCCGTGGGTGCGCAGCGTGTAGCCGGCCTGCACCTCGGGCAGCGCGTTGTAGGCGACGTGCAGCACCCGGTCTGGGGTCGAGCACCCGCTGCGCGCGTGGTGGTCGGCCGGGACCCGCGGCGGGCCGGGCGGCACCCGGGAGATGCGGCCGAGCGCGTCGAGCGCGGAGAGGTCTCCGGCGATCCGCCGCCGCAGGCTGTCGGTGGCGGCGTCGGTGGTCCCGACGAGCGCGTCCAGCGCCGCCCGGTGGTGCCCCTGGGCGTGCCGCAGCAGCGCGGTCAGCCGGACCTGCGCCGGGTCGTCCTCGGGCAGCCGGGCCAGCGCGTCGGCGGTGACCTGCACCAGGCCGAGCGCCGCCGCGGCCGCCGCCGCCTCCCGGACCTGCGCGGGCTCGCCGGTGGCGACGAGCTCCCGGAGGGTCTCCTCGGCGGCGGCCCGCTCACCCTGCGCGGCGACCGCCAGCGGCGCCAGCGCCGGGTGCCCGAGCGTCCCGGCCCTGGCGGCGACGGCCCGCCGCAGCGGAGGGGGCGCGGCGCGCAGGGCGACCGAGGCCCCCTTCCACCGGTCCCGGCCGAGGTGGCGCCAGGCCACCGAGGCGGTCACCGGGAGGTTGCGCACGGCCCGCGCGCCGCCGATCAGCGACCCGATCACGGGTGCGCCACCCGCCGCGCGGGGTGGTCGGTCGGGGCGGCTCACCGTGTCAGACTATGACGCGGCTCATCACGGGACGGTCACGGCCTGGCGTGGGCCGTCCCCAGCCCCGAGCAGAAGGCAGCAGATGGCACCCCTGGTCCTGCACGTCACCGGCGCCCGCCCGAACTTCCCCAAGGCGGCCCCCGTCCTGGAGGCGCTCGCGGCCTACCCGGTCGAGCAGCTGCTGGTGCACACCGGCCAGCACTACGACGACAAGATGTCCGACATCTTCTTCCGCCAGCTGGGCATCCCCAAGCCGGACGTCAACCTCGGCGTCGGCTCCGGCGCGCACGGCGCCCAGACCGCGAAGGTCATGGAGGCCCTGGAGGAGCTCTTCACCGAGCGGCGCCCCGACCTCGTCGTCGTCTACGGCGACGTCAACTCCACCGTCGCCGCCGCGCTGGTCGCCTCGAAGATGGGCATCACCTTCGCGCACGTCGAGGCCGGGCTGCGCTCCTTCGACATGTCGATGCCCGAGGAGATCAACCGGCTGGTCACCGACCGGCTCTCCGACCTGCTGCTGACCACCAGCCCGGACGCGGTCGCCCACCTCGGCAACGAGGGCACCGCCCCGGAGAAGATCCACCTCGTCGGCAACCCGATGATCGACACCCTGCTGAAGAACGAGGCCCGCTTCGACGCCGCCGCGGCCCGCGCCGACGTCGGCATCGAGGGCGACTACGTCGTGGCCACCCTGCACCGTCCCGGCAACGTCGACGACCCGGAGGACGTCAAGGCGCTCGTCGCGGCGATGCACGCGGTCGCCGACCAGGCCCAGGTGGTCATCCCGCTGCACCCGCGCGGCCGGGCCCGGCTGGAGCAGGCCGGCTTCCTCGACCACCCGGGCATGCGGGTCATCGACCCGCTCGGCTACATCGAGTTCATGGGCCTGGTCCGCGGCGCCGCCGCGGTGGTCACCGACTCCGGCGGCGTGCAGGAGGAGACCACCATCCTCGGCGTGCCGTGCCTGACCCTGCGGCCGAACACCGAGCGCCCGGTGACCATCACCGACGGCACCAACCAGCTGGTCACCCGCGAGGTGCTCGCCGAGCGGGTCCGCGAGGTGCTGGCCACCGGCCCGCTGCAGCAGTGGCCCACCCCGCCGCTGTGGGACGGGCACGCCGGTGAGCGGATCGCGAAGATCCTCGCCCGGGCGGTGGGAGCCGCCGAGCCGGTGCGGGCGTGACCGCGCGGCAGGAGGCGGCCGCCGCGTCGAGCGGCGCTCGCGACGCCCGCGACCAGGACGAGGACGGCAGCGGGGTCGCCCGCAGCTCCGAGGAGGTCGCCGCCGCGAAGACCTCGCGCAGCGGCACCGCGCTGCGCGGGGACATCGAGGGCCTGCGCGCCATCGCCGTCGGCACGGTGCTGATCTACCATGTCGGGATCACCCAGATGCCCGGCGGATTCGTCGGCGTCGACATCTTCTTCGTCATCTCCGGCTTCCTCATCACCTCGCTGCTGCTGCGCGAGACGATAAAGACCGGCACCGTCTCGATCGCCGACTTCTACGCCCGCCGTGCCCGGCGGCTGCTGCCGGCCGCCTCGGTGGTGCTGCTCTTCACCGGTGTCGCCGGCTGGTTCGTGCTGCCCGGCGCCGAGCGGGCCACCCTCGGCGCCGACGTCATCGCGGCCACCTTCTACGTCATCAACTGGGCGCTGGCGCTGCGCTCGGTGGACTACCTCGCCGAGGACGCCGCGCCCTCGGCCCTGCAGCACTACTGGTCGCTGTCGGTGGAGGAGCAGTACTACGTCGTCTGGCCGCTGCTGATCATCCTCGGCCTGGTGCTGGCCCGCCGCACGAGGATCTCGCCGAAGAAGCTGCTCTTCGGGATCCTCGGCGTCGTGGCGCTGGCCTCGCTGGTCTACTCGGTGGTGCACACCGTGAACGACCCGGCCACCGCGTACTTCTACACCACCACCCGGGTGTGGGAGCTGGCCGTCGGGGCGCTGCTCGCCTTCGTCGTGGTCCGGCTGCGGCACCTGCCGCGGGGGGCGGCCGAGGCGCTGGCCGCGCTCGGGCTGGTGATGATCGGCTACGCCGCCTTCTTCATCACCGAGTCCACCCCCTGGCCCGGCTCGATGGCCCTGGTGCCCACGCTCGGCGCCGCGGCGATCATCGCCGCCGGCTGCGCCCGCCAGGACACCGTCGTCGCCCGGGGTCTCAGCCTGCGCCCGATGCAGTGGATCGGCGGGCTGTCCTACGCGATCTATCTCTGGCACTGGCCGCTGATCATCCTCGCCCAGGCCGCCTGGCCGGAGATCCGGGTGCGTCACCTGGTGCTCGTCGGGCTCGGCTCGATCGTGCTCGCCTGGCTGACCAAGCACCTCGTGGAGGACCCGATCCGGTTCAACCCGGCGCTGTCGGCGAAGGCCTCCCGCGGGCTGGCCTTCGGCGGGGCGAGCATGGCGGTGACCGCCGCGCTCGGCCTGGTGCTGCACCTGGCCGCCCCGCAGCTCGACGAGGACGCCGAGGTCACCGGCGCGACCGCGCTGGTCGCCGACCAGCAGTCCGAGGACTGGCAGGTCACCAGCGACCCGGCGAGCGTGGTCACCACCAGCGGCGAGATCACCCCGGACCCCGGTCTGGCCACCCAGGACGTGCCGCTCTACTACGACGACGACTGCCAGATCCAGCCGGACGACGCCCAGGTCGACCCCTCGTGCACCTACGGGGTCGAGGACGGCGAGCAGACCATCGCCATGCTCGGCGACTCCAAGATGGGGCAGTGGTTCCCGGCCGTGGAGTCGATCGCGCAGCGCGAGCAGTGGCGGCTGGACCTCTACCTGAAGTCGGCGTGCTCGTTCTCCTACGACGGGGTCAAGGACGACTGCGCCGAGTTCGGCCGCAACGTCGTCAGCCACTTCGAGGAGGTCGGCGCCCCGGACGTCGTCATCGTCTCCCAGGGCTCGCCGGAGAGCGAGACCCGCACCGCCGGGATGGTCGAGGCGCTGTCCGCGGTGAAGGAGATGGGCAGCGAGGTCGTCGTGCTCGCCGACAACTCCACCCCGACCGAGTCGAAGGTCTACGAGTGCGTCGAGGAGAACCCCGACGACTACGGCGCCTGCGGCTACCCGGCCGGCGAGGGCCGCGAGGGTCGGGGCACCCCGGCGCTGGAGGCGGTCGCCGAGGAGGTCGGTGCCCCCTTCGTCGACCTCAACGAGTGGATCTGCCCGCCCGGGCTGGAGCAGTGCCCGGCGGTGATCGGGGAGACCCTCATCTACCGGCAGGGCAGCCACGTCACCGCGAGCTATGTGCGCTCGATGACCCCGATGCTGCACCGGGCCCTGGCCGAGCAGGGGCTGACCAGCACCGAGGTCTCCCAGATCAGCGTCTCCGACGTGCCCTGACCCGGACGGCGGGCCACCACCGCTGACCGGACGACGACGCGCCGCCCTCCCCGTCGGGAGGGCGGCGCGTCGTCGTCGCTGCGCCCGGCCGGTCGAGGCCGACCGGGCGCAGCAGGTCAGTCCAGCAGCCGGTGGTAGGCCTCGTCGGCGATCCGGGTGACGTCGCTCCAGTCGCGCTCGGCGAGCACCCACTCGCGGGCCTGGCGACCCATCCGCTCGCGCAGCGCCGGGTCGTCGAGGTAGGTGCGGATCGTCGCCGCCAGGTCGGTGGCGCTGCCCTTCTCGAAGACCAGCCCGCGCTCGTCAGGGGCGACGATCTCGGTGAGGGCGGCCACCGAGCTGGTGATGCACGCCTTGCCCATCGCCATCGACTCGAAGGGCTTGATCGGGCTGATCAGCTCGCAGACCGGCAGCGGCAGCCGCGGGAAGGGGGTGACCTGGAAGATCGAGAGGTAGCGAGCCACCTGGTCGTGCGGCACCCGGCCGGTGAAGGTGACCACGTCGAGCACGTCGAGGTCGCGGGCCACCCGGTGCAGGAAGCCCTCGTGGTGGCCGTCGCCGACGATGATGACGGCGAAGTCGTCGCGCTCCGCCTTGAGCTCGGCGGCCGCCTGCAGCAGCAGGTCCAGGCCCTCGTAGTCGACGAGGCTGCCGGCGTAGCCGATGATCATCTTGCCCTCGAGGCCGAGCTCGGCGATGAGCTCGGTGTCCGGCTCCCGCGGCTCGAACTGGCTGGTGTGCACCCCGTTCGGCAGCACGGCGATCCGGTCGGCCGGGCCGCCGCGGCGGATCATCTCCTCGCGCAGCGCCTCGGTGATGACGAAGGTGAGGTCGGCCTGCTGCACGATGTGCAGCTCCAGCCCGGTCATGTAGCGGTAGGCGTCGGTGCGGCCGAAGTCCGGGTTGCGCGAGATCTTCATGAGGTCCTCGAGACCGCGCATCTCGTAGACGAAGGGGATCCCCAGGCGGCGGGCCGCCCGCAGCCCGGCCAGCCCGTTGTTCTGGAAGCTGCTGGCGTGGATGAGGCCGGCCCGGTGCTCGGTGGCCACCTCGGCGAGCCGGCTGGCGAAGCGGTCGATGTAGTCCGACATCGGGGTGGTGCGGTACTCCCGCTCGCCGGGCTCCAGCAGCCGCACGTAGGGCATCCCGTCGACGACGTCGCGGTCCGGCACGGTGCGCTTGTCGCCGGCCGACCAGAAGTCGTAGGGGAAGCCCAGCCGGGTCGCCGCGAGCATGTCCCAGCCCAGGCCCTGCAGGCCGGTGAGGATGCCGTGGCTGCGGGTGGCGTAGCCGCCGCTGCGGTGCGGCAGCGACTGCGCCAGCACCGAGAGCACCGCCCGCGGCCGCGGCTCGTAGGCGGCCGGCCGGGCCTCGTCGATAGGCCAGCCGGTGCGGGCGATGTGGATCTGGTCGGAGACCTGGGCGTGGGTGGCCCGGGCGCCCTTGTGCTTGCGGGTCTCGATGATCCGGCCGCTGATCGTCTGCGCGGTGTCCAGCCAGCCGGCCCGGGCGGCCCGGTTCGCCAGCGAGGAGGAGGTCTTCGTCGGGACCGCGTCGACGAGCTCGGGGGAGGCGTCGCGGTAGAGCTCGCGCAGCCGGTCCCAGTCCTTGTGGTCGCCCATCACCCGGGAGGCGGCGCGGAAGCCGATCGGGCTGCGGCGCCCGATCCGGTCGGCCGTGGCCAGCTGGGTGGCCTGGTCCTCGCCGGAGCGGATCTCGGTCTCGGCCTCGATGAGCTCCAGCCCGTCCCGGTTGAAGGGGACGGTCCAGGTGGCGGCGTTGGCGGTGAAGGCGCGGGCGTCGTTGAGGTCCTCGGAGACGAACCAGCCGATGAGCCGCTCGGCGTCCCGGGTGGTGCGCGGCGTGGTGCGGTGCACCAGCCGGTGCGTGGAGGTGCGCAGGTCGTGGATCCAGGAGCGCTGGGCGATGGCCATGGCCATGCTCAGCGCCTCGGCGTCGGCCTGGTCGCCGGCGGCCACGACCGCGCGGGCGTGCGGCTCGGCAAGGTCGGTGCGCCCGGAGGACATGTACGCCCAGGCGAGCAGTCCGTGCCCGGTCGGGCCGAGCGCGCGCTCGGGCAGCCGGTTCAGCAGCCGGATGCCCTGGTCGTAGCGCCGCGCGTTGAGGATGAGCAGCCGGGCCTGGGTGAGGACGGCCCGCAGGCCGGTCGCTCCGCCCTGACCCGGCAGGGTCGCCACCGGGTCCAGGGGGACCCGTCGGGCGAGGGCCAGCGCGGCGCGCTTGCCCTGGGCCTTGGCGGTGGTCTTGTCGATGCTGCCCACGGAAGTCCTTCGCGTCATGTCGTCAGGGGCGTCGTGTCGTCAGGGGAGCTGTCGGCCGGTGCGACGGTCAGAGGCTGACGTGCTCGGTGGGGTCGCCGTAGAAGAGCAACCGGCCGGTGGCGGTGAGGAAGGTGGAGTCGCTGACCGTCCAGGTGTGCGAGTGCCGGTCGCTGCCGCGCACCGAGACGTAGCTGTACCGGTCGGCGGAGTAGATCCGCACGTCCTCGGCCAGGGACCGGTCGAGGATGTCGGAGTCGACCGCGCGGGGGATGTCGCTGAAGCGGATCCGGCGCACCACGTCGCCGTCGAAGAGCATCGACCCGCCCTGGATGCGCCGCTCGTAGCGGTTCTCGGAGTCGGGGTAGCGCAGCACGACCGCGCCGGTGGAGCGCAGCCAGACGTAGTGCGCCCACTTGCCGACGATCCCGGCGTCGGTGGTGGCGAAGGCGGAGAGCAGGTCGGCCAGGTAGTGCGGGCCGTAGATGTTGTCGTCGTCCATCTTCGCCACGTAGCGGCCGGAGGCGGCGTCGACACCGAGGTTCATGCAGGCGCCGAGGGTGAGGTCGGCGTCGGCGTGGACGATGCTCAGGTGCTGCACGCCGGCCTCGGTGGCGCGACGCTGCAGATCGACGTCGTCGACGTCGAGCCCGTGCAGCACGAGCACCAGCTCGACCGCGGGGTGGGTCTGCCGGCCGAGGTTGGCCAGCACGTTGTCGAGCTCGTGGGTGCGGTTGGTGGGGACCACCGCGGAGATCGTCGGGGCGTTGATCGCGGGCGCCTCCAGCCCGGCCGCGCCGGCGACCTCGCGCACCCGGTGGGCGGCGGTGTGCCCGGCCAGGACGGCCCGCTGCAGCAGCAGGCCCTCGCGGGCGACGAGCTCGGGCTGGTTGAGCCGGGCGACCACCTCGCTGCGCAGCGCGGTGGCCTCCTCGACGCGGGGGACGAGGGCGTCGACGTCGGCCGGCAGGTCACCGAGCACGGGGGTGCCGACCACCGGGGTCTGCGCGACGGCCGCGGCCAGGGTGGTCCAGGCGCCGGCCGGCGAGGTGGCCGACAGGTCGAGCAGGGTGTCGGCATCGGCCAGCGCGCCGCCGCTGGCGGCCCACGGGGCGTAGCCGACCTGACGTTCGCCGAGCGCCGACGGCAGGGTCACGGCCGAGGACTTGCCGGTGATCCGCAGCAGCGGGGTCTGCTGGGCGGGCAGCTTGCCCAGCCCCTCGACCACCGGGCGGAGCGGCGCGTCGTCGGTCAGCCGGGAGAGCCCGTCGACGACGAGCAGGGCGCCGCCGCGTCGGGTGGTGGTCGCGTCCTCGCGGGCCAGCCCGGCGGCGCGCGGCTGGGCGGCCGGGGCCCACAGCTGGACCTCGCGGCCGGTGGCCGCGGCGAGGGCGTCACGCACGGCGGTGGTGCTGGCGCCGAGCGTGGCGACCTGCGCGAGCCAGTCGCCGGCCGGTGCGGTGTCGTCGGTGACCCACAGCGCCACCGGGACGCTCTGGGCGGTGGTGGCGGCGAGCAGCTCGGTCAGCGGGCCGCCGTCGCCCCAGCCGTCGACGGTGCCGCCGGTGCCCTCGAGCAGCACCAGGTCGAGGCCGTCGAGGGCACTGGTCCAGGTGCGCCGGTCGAGGTCGACCTGGCTCCACTCGGGGGCCAGCAGCGACCGCAGGCGTGGCCCGGCGGAGACACCGACGCGCAGGGCGAGCGGCGGGACGGGCGAGCTGACGGCGGCCACCATGGTCACCGGGTGCGTCCCGTCCTCGGCGGCAGAGGGCCCCGACGGGGCGGGGGCCGCGGCGGCCTTCGCCGCTCCGCCGACCTCGGCGGTGACGTGCCAGCCGATCGATCCGCTGTCGGTGAAGGGGGTCCGGGGGACCGGGTCGGCGAAGGCATTCCGGGCGGCCGAGGCAGCGGCTCGCAGGCGAAGGGCGAGATCTCGGGGTCCACGGGTGGCGCTGGTCACGGTCCGTCATCCTCGCACGGGCGTTCCTCAGGACGACGACGACACCTCGGGCTCGGGGATCCTGCGGCTGCCGTGGCCACCATCGCCACCAGGTCATGCGTAGGGTGGGCATCGGGACATGGGACACCGAGACGACCGGAGGTCGTTGTGGGACAAGCCATCAGGTACTCGGACGACCTGGAGCAGGTGCAGCCCGACGAGGAGCGCATCTCCCAGGAGATCGTCGCCCACATGGCCGAGCAGCAGGCCGCGCACGCCCTCCGCCACCGTCACGCGCACCGCGACGCGCACGCCAAGAGCCATGCGTTGCTCGCCGGCCGGCTCGCGGTGCACGAGGGGCTGCCACCCGCCTACGCGCAGGGCATCTTCGCCGAGCCAGGTACCTACGACGTGCTGGTCCGGCTGTCCTCGGCACCCGGCGACATCCACAGCGACGAGGTCCCCGAGCCTCGCGGCATGGCGCTGAAGGTCCTCGACGTACCCGGGGAGCGTCTCGATCCGAGCCGGGACGGGTGCAACCAGGACCTGCTCATGGTCAACATCCCGGTCCTCGCCTTCGGCACGGTCACCCGGTACCAGCAGATGCTCGGGCTGCTGGAGAAGAACGCGGCCCAGCCGGCCCTGGCGCAGCGCGGCGTGGCCGCCGTGGCCCGCACCGTGGAGAAGATCGTCGAGCGCGGCGGGCGCCCGCCAGGGGCTACCCTCGCCGGGCTGGCGTCGACCCACCACCACCCGTTGGGTGAGACGTACCACTCCCAGGGCGCCCTGCGTCACGGCGATCACGTCGCCAAGGTGTCGGTCGCGCCGACGGGAGCGACGGCCGAGCTGACCGGTCGGAGCCTGAGCGGAGACTTCGACGCGATCCGCGAGACCCTGGTGGAGCACTTCGCGACCGCTGGCGCGACCTACGAGCTGCGGGTGCAGCTGAGCACCGACCGGGAGGCGATGCCGGTCGAGGACGCAGCGGTGGCCTGGGACCCGGAGCTGGCGCCGCACGTACCGGTGGCCACGCTGGAGCTCGAGCCGCAGGACGTCGGCTCCCCGGCCCGTCAGGTCTACGGGGACGACCACCTGTCCTTCGACCCGTGGAACGGGGTGGTGGCGCACCGACCGTTGGGCTCGATCATGCGGGTCCGGCGGCTGGCCTACGCCTCGTCCTCCCAGCAGCGTCACCGGCTGAACGACATCCCGATGCACGAGCCACGCTCGCTCGCCGACGTGCCGCGCTGAGCGCGTCGCACGGCTCCCATCCGCCAGCACGACACCAGACCCCCTGCGGGATCCAGCGCAGCGAGCCCGAGAGGCCCAGCCCCGACGAAGGGAGAGCACGATGAAGGACCAGCCCCGCCCCGGCGACCCGGACCCCCGTCTCGACGAGGAGACCCGACTCGAGGAGCTGCGGCGGATCGCCGCAGAGGTCGCTCAGGACGTACCGACGCTCGGGAAGATCGCGGTGGAGGCGATCACCCGGGAGCACAACCACCTCTACGACGGGAGCTCCCGGTCGGCAGGCCGGGTCGGGCGGCAGTCCGGCAACGTCTCCGAGCTCACCGCGATCGCGACGCTCCGTCCGGGCGGTGCCGACCGGTTGCGTCGGATCTTCAACCTCACCGGCGGCAACTTCGACGGTGCTCAGCGGGTGTCCACGCTGCACGACATGCGGTTCGTCTTCTTCGACGAGGACACCCGCATCATCTTCGCCACCGCCTACGACGGGGACTGGGACACCTACATCAACGACTTCGCGACGAAGATCCCCGAGCTCATGGACCTGCTCTTCGCCAACGTCGAGGGGTGGCCAGGGATCGACTCGCCAGCGGTCAAGGACTTCATCGCCGAGCACCAGATCGACGCCGCGGGCTGGTTCGTGGCCAACCCCCAGGTGACCGTGGTCGACGTCCGCAGGATGCAGCGCACCCAGCAGGCGCTGGACGAGTTCTTCGACAGCATGTCTGGGCACGACACCCTCGACCCCACGACCCGGGACGCGCTGACCCGGCTCTCGGAGCGGGTCAACGACCCGCAGGGGGTCGACTACTGATGGGCTACCTCGATCAGCTCCGGTCGCGCTTCCGACGTGAGCACGTCTCGCTCGATCTGGACCAGATCCAGGCGCTGATCCTCCGGGCCCGGCCCGAGCCCTACGTCGGGCTGCACGCCATGCTGCGGGTGGACGAGGCGGCGGGCGGACGGGACGTGATCGCCCGGATCGCGCAGCACGTCCCCTCGGCCCAGGACTGGGCACAGGATCGCGACGCATGGGTCGGGGTGGCGATCAGCCATGCCGGGCTGAGGGCGCTGGCGGTTCCTGAGGAGTCGCTGGCCACCTTCCCGCTGCCCTTCCAGCAGGGGATGGCGGCTCGTGCCGAGCAGCTGCGGGACGTCGGAGAGAACGCCCCGGAGACCTGGGAGGAGGTGTTCGGCGATGACGGCTGTCACGTGGCGGTGACGATCTACGCCGTCGGCCAGCCGGAGCTGAGGGCTGCGCGAGAGCAGGCGCTCGCGACGCTGGACGATGCCGTCGGCGTGACTCTCCTCGGAGTCCATGAGTTCGGTGTCGACGAGGAGGCGGCCAACCCCTTCGGGTACCGGGACTCGATCGCGCAACCGACCGTCGCCGGCTCCGGGGTGGTCCCGGTTCCGGGGCAGGAGCGGGCGATCGCCGCGGGAGAGTTCGTCCTCGGCGAGGACAGCGAGACCGGTGCGCCGGTGGCCATGCCCTCGCCCGACATCCTGGGTCGCAACGGCTCCTTCGTCGTGGTGCGCAAGTACCAGAGCCGCGTAGGAGCCTGGAACGACTTCTTGCGTGACAGTGGCAGCACCGTCGACGAGCAAGATCTCCTGGGGGCGAAGATGGTCGGGCGGTGGCGCTCCGGTGCGCCGCTGGTGCTGGCGCCCGAGGCCGACGACCCCGCTCTGGGTGCGGATCCCGAGCGCAACGACGACTTCGGCTACGCCGACGATGCGCACGGTCTCGCCTGCCCCTACTCGGCGCACTCACGTCGGATGAACCCACGAGACGGCGAGCTGACCATCCTCACCGACGTCAACCTGCACCGGATCATCCGACGGTCCTCCACCTTCGGCCCGGCGTGGCGGCGGGATCTCACCGCGGCCGACGACGCCGCAGAGGACAGAGGCATCTTCTTCATCTTCATCAGCGCCCGGGCGTACGACACGATCGAGTTCCTCCAGCAGGAGTGGATCAACCGCGGCAACTTCATCGATCTGGGTGACGAGCGTGATCCCGTCGTCGGTGTGCACGAGGCGCCGGGGAACTTCACCATCCCGGACGAGCCGGTACGGCGTCGGGTGAGCGGGGTGAGCACCTTCAACCGGCTACGGGGCGGGGAGTACATGTTCATGCCGTCGTTGCCGGCGCTGGAGTGGATCGGCCGCGCAGGCTGGCTGGAGCAGCACGCCCCGTCCACCTCGACCGCCTAGGCAGCTGCATCCGCTCGGCCTGCAGTCTGAGCGGGGAGGGGCAAGGTGAGCGGATGCGTCAGAAGGAGGCGGTGAGCGCCTCGGTGAGCGCGGGGCGCAGCGTGGGCGCCAGCTCGGCGGCGTAGGTGGCGGTGACGTGCGAGCCCTCGCGGTAGATGAGCACGTCCCCGAAGGTCGGGCGGCAGGTCTGCTCCGGGCAGAGCACGCTGGTGAGGTCGATCAGCCGGGCCTGCTCGGAGCGCTCCACCCCGGCCCGCAGCGGTTCCGTGCCGGACCCCTCGTTGAAGGGGATGGTGCAGGCCTCGGCGTCGCCGGGGTGGGTGGCGACACAGGTGGGCACGTCCTCGAGGTCGCCGGGCTGCGGGGTGTCGGTGAGCACCGCGACCGGGCTGCCCGCTGCGGTCACCTCGTCCCACACCTGCGCGTAGCCGTCGGCCAGCGCGCCCACGCTGCGCTGCCCGGGGTTCTCGACCGTCGCGGCCCGGTTGCGGACCCCCGAGGTGACGAGGTCCGGGGAGAGCTCGAGCAGGTCGTCGGTGACCTGCGCGCCCCAGGCGTGGCACTCCGCGTCGGGGGCGCCGTCGACGGTGGAGATGGCGTCGGTCCACTGGCAGCCCGACTTCGTCATCGTCACCACCCGCCAGCCCTCCTCCTCGGCGATCGCCTCCAGCGCGGGCAGCCACTGCATCGCCTTGGAGTCGCCGACGAGGGCGACGCTCGTGCCGGCGTCGCCCGGGTCCTCGGCGCCGAAGGTGCAGGTGATCACCTCGCTGCTGCCCGGCCGGGCCTGGCAGCCCTGGTCGTAGGCGTCCGGCTTGTCCTCGTGCGCGACCGAGGGGTCCGGCCGCAGCCCCTCGCCGGACCCGCCCGGGCTGGGCGCCGGCACGGTGATCGTGCGCGACGGCTCGGTGGACGAGCCCGCGCCCGAGCCGTCGCCGGACCCCTCGGATCCGCCGCACCCGGCGAGCAGCAGCGCCGCGCTCGCGAGCAGCGCTGCGGGGGCGGAGCGTGCGGTCCGGGCGGTCGGCATGGCGGCATCGTCGCAGCCTCGCGGCCGAGATCTGGTCGGACACGACGAGACGCCGCCGGGTCGCCGGCAGGGGGACGACGAAGGGCGCCCCGCTCGGGGCGCCCTTCGTCATGCAGATCTCGTGGTGGCCAGGGGCGGGGTCGAACCGCCGACCTTCCGATTTTCAGTCGGACGCTCGTACCAACTGAGCTACCTGGCCGGGTCACGCCCGCTGACGTGACGAGCGACCCTGACGGGACTCGAACCCGCGACCTCCGCCGTGACAGGGCGGCGCGCTAACCAACTGCGCTACAGGGCCTTGTGGTGCAAGGCAGGACTTGCGTATCCCCAACGGGATTCGAACCCGTGCTACCGCCGTGAAAGGGCGGGGTCCTAGGCCGCTAGACGATGGGGACCTGTCGACCAGACCCCTCGCCGCGCAGCAGGCAGCACCCGAATCCGTCGAGGACGTCGAGAAGCATACGTCCCGAGCCCGCCAACGCCAAAACCGGCAGCAGGGCGGAGGTCAGGGTCCCGCCCAGCCGAGCAGCCGGTCGGCCGACCAGGTCGTCACCACCCGGTCCAGCGGAACCCCGAGCCGGGCGGCGCGCTGGGCGCCGTAGGCCTTCATCTCCAGCTGCCCGGGGGCGTGCGCGTCGGAGTCGATGGCGACGAGGCAGCCGATCTCCAGCGCCAGCTCGAGCAGGTCGTCCGGCGGGTCGCAGCGCTCGGGGCGGGAGTTGATCTCCACGGCGACGTCGTGCTCGGCGCACGCCTCGAAGACGGCCCGCGCGTCGAACTCGCTCTGCGGCCGGGTGCCCCGCGAGCCGGTGACCAGCCGCCCGGTGCAGTGCCCGAGCACGTCGACCCGCGGGTTGCGGACCGCGGCGAGCATCCGCTCGGTCATCGCCCCCTTCGCCATCCGCAGCGTGCTGTGCACGCTCGCGGTGACCACGTCGAGCCGGCCGAGCATCTCCTCGCTCTGGTCCAGCGAGCCGTCGTCGAGGATGTCCACCTCGATGCCCTTGAGCAGCCGGAAGGAGTCGCCGAGCGAGCGGTTGATGCCGTCCACCAGCCGCAGCTGCTGGCGCAGCCGGTCCGCGGACGGGCCGTTGGCCACCCGCAGCCGCGGGGAGTGGTCGGTGAGCACGAGCCACTCCTGGCCGAGCTCGACCGCGGTGAGCACCATCTCCTGGATCGGGCTGCCGCCGTCGGACCAGTCGGAGTGGCTGTGGCAGTCGCCGACGATCGCCGCGAGGTATTCCGCGGCGGCCGGGTCGAGGGTGGAGTCGCCTGCGCCGGCGGCAGCCTCGTCCTCGACCAGTGGTCCGCCGTGCTCGCGCTGCTGGCGCTCCAGGTAGTCCGGCAGCTCGCCGGCGACCGCCTGGGCGATCACCCCGGCGGTGGACCCGCCGATCCCGGCCAGCTCGGTGAGGGTGCCGGCCTCGGCACGCTCGCGGATCTCGTCTTCGCCGACCTCGTCGACCACGGCCACCGCCCCGCGGAAGGCCTCGACCCGGCGGCTGTGCTGGCGGCCGCGCTCGAGCAGGTAGGCGGTCCGGCGCAGCGCCTCGCGCGGCTCGACCGGAGCGGTCAGCGGGTCCAGCTGGTGCATCGGTACTCCCTTCGTCGCGGTGGGTCGGCCGGGTCACCACGAGGTGTGCAGCGGGCGCCCCTCGGCGTATCCGGCGGTGGACTGGATGCCGACGACCGCCCGCTCGTGGAACTCGGCCAGGCTGCTCGCCCCGGCATAGGTGCACGAGCTGCGCACCCCGGCGACGATCTCGTCGATGACGTCCTCGACACCGGGGCGCTCGGGGTCGATGTACATCCGGGCCGCCGAGATGCCCTCCTCGAAGAGGCCCTTGCGGGCCCGGTCGAAGGGGGAGTCCTCCGCGGTCCGGCCGCGCACCGCCCGGGCCGAGGCCATCCCGAAGGACTCCTTGTACTGCCGTCCGTCGGCGTCGACGACGAGGTCGCCGGGCGACTCCAGGGTGCCGGCCAGCCAGGAGCCGATCATGACGTTGCTGGCGCCGGCGGCCAGCGCGAGCGCGACGTCGCGGGGGTGGCGCACCCCGCCGTCGGCCCACACGTGCGCGCCCAGCTCGCGGGCCGCGGCGGCGCACTCCAGCACCGCGGACAGCTGGGGGCGGCCGACCGCGGTCATCATCCGGGTGGTGCACATCGCGCCGGGCCCGACGCCGACCTTGACGATGTCCGCGCCGGCGTGGATGAGGTCGCGGGTGCCCTCGGCGGAGACGACGTTGCCGGCGACCAGCGGCACCTGCGGGTCGAGCCCGCGGACGGTGCGCAGCGCCTCGAGCATCTTCTCCTGGTGGCCGTGCGCGGTGTCGATGACGAGCACGTCCACGCCGGCCTCGAGCAGCGCGGCCGCCTTGCCGGCGACGTCGCCGTTGATGCCGACGGCGGCGGCGACCCGCAGCCGCCCCTGGTCGTCGACGGCCGGGCGGTACATGCTCGCGCGCACCGCGGCCTTGCGGGTGGCGATGCCGACGAGACCGCCGTCGGCGTCGACCACCGGGGCGACGTGCCGGCGCGCGGCGTGCAGCGCCTCGAAGGCGGTCCGCGGGTCGTCCTGATCGCGCACCGTCATCGGGTCGGGGTACATCACCTGCTCGACCTGGGTGAAGCGGTCCACGCCCTGCAGGTCGCGCGCGGTGACCAGCCCGAGCACCCGCGGGCGGGCGCTGCCGGCGTCGGCGACGACCACCCCGGCGCCGTGCGCCCGCTTGCCGAGCAGCACCAGCGCCTCGCCGACGGTCTCGTGCGGGGCCAGGGTCACCGCGGTGTCGTGGACGAGGTGCCGGGACTTGACGTGCGCGACGACCTCGCGGACCACGTCGACCGGGATGTCCTGCGGGATGACGGTCAGCGCGCCGCGGCGGGCGGTCGTCTCGGCCATCCGGCGCCCGGCGACCGCGGTCATGTTGGCCACGACGAGCGGGACCGTCGAGCCGGTGCCGTCGGTGCTAGCCAGGTCCACCCCGTGGCGCGAGGCGACGTCGCTGCGGCGGGGAACCATGAAGACGTCGTCGTAGGTGAGGTCGTGCGTCGGCAGCAGGCCGTTGAGGAACTCCACGACGGTCCAGTCTAGGTCTGGTCCGTGGGAGAGGATGTGCGCCGTGAGCTTCCTCCAGGAGTCCCCGGCCGACGAGCGGCGACGGGCCGGGCTGCGCCGGATGCGTGCGGTGGCCACCGGGCTGCTGCTGCTCGCCGCGCTCGTCTACGTGCTCACCCTGCGCCTGGACCACGACGGGGTGTGGGGCTACGTGAGCACCGCCTCCGAGGCCGCGATGGTCGGCGCGCTGGCCGACTGGTTCGCCGTCACCGCGCTCTTCCGGCACCCGCTGGGGCTGCCGATCCCGCACACCGCCCTGGTCAAGCGCCGCAAGGACGAGCTCGGCCGCAACCTGCAGGAGTTCGTCACCGAGAACTTCCTCACCGAGGAGATCGCCCGCGACCGGCTGGCCTCCGCCCGGGTGGGGCAGCGGCTGGGCACGTGGCTGGGCGACCCGGCGCACCGTGAGCGGGTGCTGGTCGAAGGGGTCCGCGCCGGCAGCGCCGGGCTGCAGCGGCTGCAGGACGACGCCGTCCGGGACTTCCTCGACGAGCTGCTGCTGCCGCGCCTGGCGCGGGAGCCGGTGAGCCCGCTGCTCGGGTCGCTGCTCGAGGGGGTCGTCGAGGCCGGCAACCACACCGGTCTGGTCGACCTCGGCCTCGAGGAGGTGCACGGCTGGCTGACCGACAACCCGGACGCCTTCGCCGAGGTGGTCGGCGAGCGGGCCCCGTGGTGGAGCCCGCCGTGGGTGGACGAGCGGGTCATCTCCTGGACCTACCAGCAGGCGCTGGCCTGGCTGGCCGACGTGCGCGCCACCCCGGACCACCCGGCCCGGGTGGCGCTGGACGACCTGCTGCGGCGGCTGGCCGACGACCTGCAGCACGACCCCGAGGTGATGGCCGGCGCCGAGGCGCTCAAGGAGCGGCTGCTGGGCCACCCGCAGGTGCCGGAGACCGCGGTGGCGATCTGGCAGTCGGTGCGCACCGCGCTGCTCGCGGCGATGGCCGACCGGGAGAGCTATCTGTGGCGCCGCGGCGACGAGCTGCTGGCTCACCTCGGGGAGCACCTGGTGCACGACGAGGCGTGGCGGGCCCGGCTGGAGACCCACCTCGGCGAGGCGGTCGCCTTCGTCGTCAACACCTACGGCGACGAGCTGGCCGGGGTCATCTCGATCACCGTCGAGCGCTGGGACGCCGAGCAGGCCAGCGAGCGGATCGAGCTCTTCGTCGGGCGGGACCTGCAGTTCATCCGGATCAACGGCACGGTGGTCGGGGCGCTCGCCGGGCTGGTCATCCACGCCGTCAGCCAGCTGCTCTCCTGACGCGGTCAGCGGGACAGTCAGCCCAGATGACGGCTCCAGAAGGGGTCGGCCGACCAGTCCTCCGGGACCCCCATGCCGCGCATGTTCATGGCCGGGCGCGACTCGATCAGGTGGTGCAGCCTGCCTGCCCAGCTGCTGCGCGGCGAGACCGTGTCGAGGACCGATTGCAAGGACACCAGGGCCGGGTACACCCGTCGTCGCGACCTCTCGGGCAGCGCCTGATCGTGCTCCAGCCACGAGACCGACGGCGACCGGGGGATCTTCGGGTAGACGCCGAGACCGACGTTCCAGAGGCGGCCGTGGTGGGCGCAGATGTTGCGGATGCGGACGTAGGTCTGGAGCCACGAGGACAGGAGCGGCTCGTTCAGGCCGAGGCTGCGCGCGACAGCGGACTGGTCTGCACGGCTCTGGAGGTTGCGGTAGAGAGCGCTCAGCTGCCCGAGGGTCAGGGTCTCGACCATCAGCCAAGAGGGCGGGAGGTCGGGTGATCCGTAGGTCAGCAGGTAGTGCTCGAGAGCGGAGCGGTGGTCGAGGGAGCCTTCTGCCGTCTCGGCCCGGGTACGCAGCTTCTCCTGGCACGTCTCATGCACGATCTTCAGGAGCCGGTCGTGCTGGCTCTCCTGGCTGAAGTGGCGTGCGTGCGTGTACCAGTGGGGGTCGCCGTAGTGCGTGGACATGTGGTCGGTGATCGCTGCCCGCACCGCCACCTCCACCCGCTCCACGGCGTCGAGCACCAGGAGCCGCAGCGCCCGGTCGAAGGCGTAGAGGTCGAGCACCTGGTCGAACGTCGTCCCGTCGACGAACGCGTGATCTGAGCCGTCCTGCTGGAACGGGATCGTGTAGGGGGAGAGGCGGAAGTACCCGATGTGCCGGAGATAACGACGAGCCCGGTCTCGATCCGGTACCTGGAGACCGCGGTCGACCATGCGGGTGACGAGGTCATCGGCGCTGAGCGGAGGCTTCTCGTACGTGCGGGGGCCGCGCTGTCGTGCTGCGGCCATGTCGCCCCCCGTGCAGAGAAAATCCCCCAAGTGCGCATCGTGGAGAGGCGTGGGGGATGTTGTGCTCTTGAGGCTAGCAGGATTGGCGGGCCGAACGGCTGCTTCTGGCTCCGATGCCTGTGGACAACGGGATGCTGCAGCTTCGTCGCGCCGATACTCAGCGGATCGACCCGAGGCTGTGGTGCGGATCCAGCGAGGTTGCCGGTCGCACCGTCATCTCGCGCGTAGGCAGCAACGTCACCGGGGCGGCCCGCCCTGCCCGCAGCGCGGGCCGCTCCGCGAGCCGCCAGGACACCGCGGCCAGCGGCAGGGTGAGCGCCACCGACACCGCGGCGAAGCCCCAGACGGGCAGCAGCGCGCCGACCCCGAGGAGGGCGAGCAGCTGCTGCACCGGCCAGCCGTAGACGTACAGCCCGTAGGAGTGGTCCGCGCCGGAGCCGAGCGTCGTCTGCCAGGTCGCCCCCACGTGCAGCAGCAGGTAGGTCAGCGGCAGCGTGCCCAGCAGGTGCAGCGCGCTCGGGCCGGCCACGGCGAGGCCCAGCACGAGCGCGGTCGCGGCCAGCGCCGCCGGGGTCGAGGGGCGCAGCCGGTCACGCAGCGCGTAGGCCAGCATCCCGGCGGCGAAGAAGCCGAATAGGCGCAGCGCGCTCTCCAGCATCGTCAGGCTCCCCGGCAGGTCGCCGAGCGTCCAGGCGAGAGCCGGGATGCCCAGCGCCAGTACCGCCGAGGTGGCCAGCAGGTGGCGCCGGACCCACGGGATCCCGAGCAGCGCGCCGCACAGCAGGTAGGCACCGAGCTCGTACATCAGCGTCCACAGCGACCCGTTCCACTGGCCCGGCGACGGCGCCCCGGCGAGGGTGGCGCCGATGCTGTGCTCGGTCATCACCAGCAGCCCGTTGCCCAGGACGTAGTCGAGGGAGTCGCCCGGCTCCCAGCCGCGCCCGGTGACCAGCCCGCCGAGCGGCGCGAAGACCAGCGCGACGACGAGCAGCGCCACCCAGAAGCCGGGCAGGATCCGCCGGGCCCGCCGCGAGGCATAGGTGATCAGGTCGGTGCGCACCCGGCTGCCGGCGATGAGGTAGCCGGAGAGGGCGAAGAAGCCGCTCACCGCGACGTCCGCGACCTGCTGCAGGCGGCTGTCCTCGTAGCCGCCCAGCGACCAGGAGTGGCCGAGGATGACGGCGGCGGCCAGCACGAGACGCACCGCGCCCAGGGCGTTGTCGCGTCCGGACAGGGCGGAGCCGAGCGAAGGGGACATCGCCGCAGACCCTGACGTCCGCGCCGCAGAGGAACGTGGGCGGCCGCTGTGAGGACGCTGACCGCGCCGGTGGGTAGCGTGCGTGCCATGGAGCCGGAGTGGGTCGAGCACAGCATCTGGTGGCACCTCTACCCGCTGGGCTTCCTCGGCGCCGACCCGACCGGTGCTGACCGGACGCCCGGGCGCACCCTGGCCGACCTCGTGCCCTGGCTCGACCACGCCCAGGAGCTCGGCTGCTCGGGGATCGCGCTCGGCCCGATCTTCGCCTCCTCGACGCACGGCTACGACACCCTCGACCACTTCGCCATCGACGAGCGGCTGGGCACCGAGGCCGACTTCGACACCTTCGTCGCCGCCTGCCACGAGCGGGGGCTGCGGATCATGCTCGACGGGGTCTTCAACCACGTCGGCCGCCAGCACCCTGACCTGCTCGCCGCGCTCGAGGGCGGCCCGCAGGCGCCGACCGCCGGGATGTTCGCGCTGGAGTGGGACGAGCACGGGCGGGCGAGCATCGGCGACTTCGAGGGGCACGACCTGCTCGCGGCGCTGGACCACGGCTCCCCGCAGGTGCGCCGCCTGGTCACCGACGTCATGACCCGCTGGTGCGCGAAGGGGGTCGACGCCTGGCGGCTCGACGCGGCCTACGCGGTGCCGGCCGACTTCTGGGCCGGGGTGCTGCCGGCGGTGCGCGAGGCGCACCCCGAGGTCTACGTCGTCGGCGAGGTCATCCACGGCGACTACGTCGACATCGTCGAGCGCTCCGGGATGGACGCGGTCACCCAGTACGAGCTGTGGAAGGCGATCTGGTCCGGGCTGGAGGAGCGCAACCTCTACGAGACCGCGTGGACGATGGGCCGGCACGAGGAGCTGCTGGACCGCTTCGTGCCGTGGACCTTCGTCGGCAACCACGACGTCACCCGGATCGCCAGCCAGCTCTCCGACGAGCGGATGCTCGCGCACGCCCTCTTGCTGCTGCTCACCCTCGGCGGCACCCCGGCGATCTACGCGGGGGACGAGCATGCCTTCCGCGGGGTCAAGGAGGAGCGCGAAGGGGGCGACGACGAGATCCGTCCGCCCTTCCCGGACACCCCCGAGGGGCTGTCGTCGCTGGGCGAGCCGACCTATCACCTGCACCAGGAGCTCATCGGGCTGCGCCGTCGGCACCCGTGGCTGCACCGCGCGAGGCACGAGCAGCGGCACCTGGCCAACGAGCAGCTGCTCTACGTCATGTCCCCCCGGGAGGGGGCGACGGATGACGGGTCCGGGGGCGACGACGGGCAGTCCCGCGACGGTGACGACGGTGCTCCGGGCGGGGAGCGGCTCGTCGTCGCGCTCAACCTCGCCGACGACGGCGCGGTGCTGCCCGCCGACCCGGAGATCGCCGGTCTGCCGGTGCTCGCCGGCCAGGCCGAGGCCACCGAGGACGGGCTGCTGCTGCCGCCGCTGGGCTGGGCGGTCCTGGGCTGAGCTGCGTCGGCTCCGGGGTTGCTCCCTGGGCTCGGCCCTTCGGCGCTCGCGGCTACCCTGTGCCCGCCAGGGCCTCTAGCTCAACTGGCAGAGCTGCGGACTTTTAATCCGTAGGTTGTGGGTTCGAGCCCCACGGGGCCCACCACGCCACTCAGCGCCGGTCGATCCGCAAGGTGGTGCTGCGCGCCGGCTCCCGGTTCAGCGCCTGCGCCGGGCCGCCGTACTGGCAGTACCTGCCTGCTGCGCCGGTGCCGCGCGAGCATGGTTGGCTGAGGCTCGCCGTGAGCACGCCCGACACCGTGGGTCTCTGCCGGACCGCGGCCCGCCAGGAGGAACCATGGACACCCCGACCCCGATCGTCGTCACCGGCGCCACCGGCCGCCTGGGTGGCCGGGTGGCCAGGCTGCTGGCCGACCGCGGCGTGCCGCAGCGCCTCGCGGTGCGCTCGCCGGAGCGTGCACCGCAGCTGCCCGGCGCCGACGTGCTGCGCTGCGACTACGCCGACGGCGATCTCGTCCGCAGCGCCCTGGCGGGCGCCGAGACGGTCCTCATGGTCTCCGGATCGGAGACCCCGGACCGGGTAGACCAGCACCGCACCTTCATCGACGCGGCCGCCGACGCGGGGGTGGACCGCCTCGTCTATGTCTCCTTCTACGGCGCCTCGCCGACGGCCACCTTCACCCTGGCCCGGGACCACTGGGCGACCGAGGAGCACCTGCGCGCGAGCGGTCTGGCCACGGTGCTGCTCCGCGACTGCTTCTACCTCGACTTCCTCCCGGAGCTCGTGGAGGCCGACGGGGTCATCCGTGGACCGGCGGGGCAAGGACGGGTCGCCGCCGTCGCCCAGGACGACATCGCCGCCGCGGCCGCCGCGGTCCTGCTCGACCCACGACCCCACGAGGGTGCCACCTACGAGCTCACCGGCCCCGAGGCGATCACCCTCGGGGAAGCGGCCGCGACCATCGCCGCGGCGACCGGCCGGTCGGTGACCTACGAGGACCAGAGCGTCGCGGAGGCCTACGCCGGCCGCGCCGGGCAGGCGCAGGACTGGCAGCTGGACGCCTGGGTGAGCACCTACACGGCCATCGCCGCAGGCGAGCTGGCCGACGTCACGGACGCCGTGCCGCGCCTGACCGGCCGGCCGGCGCGGTCCCTGGCCGAGCTGCTGGCGCAGCGGGGCTGACGCCGCGCGGGCAGCACCACCCCCGGCGTATCGTGGTGCGCTGCAGCCGCACCGACGACGTCAAAGGGAGCCGGGATGAGCCTGGGCACCCCGCCGTCACCACCGGTGGACCGGCGCGCCCGGCGACGTCAGGCGACCGACGCCAAGATCGCCGCCACGGTGATCGAGCTGCTCCGGCGGGTGGGCCCGGACGGGGTGACCATGGACGCGGTCAGCGCCGCCTCCGGCGTCGCCAAGACCACCCTCTACCGCCGCTACGACGACCGCTACGCCCTGCTCGAGGCGGTGGCCCAGCAGCTCGAGGTGGAGACCCCCTTCGACGTCATCGCCACGGGGGAGCCCGGGCTGCGGGACCTGCTGCGCCGGCTGCAGGTGGACTTCGAGTCACGCCTCGGCTCGCAGGTGGTGGGTCGGCTGCTCGCGGCCGACGACGAGTTCATGGCGCAGTGGCGCGAGCGGCTGGTGCGTCCCCGGGTGGAGTCGCTCCGGGCTCATCTCGAGCGCGGCGCGGCCCGCGGGGACCTGCGCGCCGACCTCGATCCGCAGCTGGTCATCGAGATGATCGTCGGCAGCGCGGTGGTCGCCGACGCCATGCGCGGCGGGCTGCCGGCGGACTGGGCCGACCAGCTGGCCGCCACGCTCTGGCCGACGCTGGCGCCGACGTCAGCGTGACTCTGTCCGCTGCGCCGAAGATCACGCCGGACCAGCCGCCGCCGTCACCTACCGTGGAGTCATGACTGCACTCACCGACTTCACCGCCGACCGCCTCGAGGGCGGCGAGATGGACTTCGCCGAGCTGGACGGCCAGGTCGTCCTCGTCGTCAACACCGCCAGCGAGTGCGGCTTCACCCCGCAGCTGGAGGGTCTGGAGCAGCTCTGGCAGGACTACCGCGACCGCGGGCTCGTCGTCGTCGGCTTCCCGTGCAACCAGTTCGGCGGGCAGGAGCCCGGCGACAGCGAGGAGATCAGCGGCTTCTGCCAGCGCAACTACGGCGTCAGCTTCCCGATGATGGCGAAGGTGGACGTCAACGGCGACGACGCCCACCCCGTCTACCGGTGGCTCCGCGAGGAGAAGGGCGGCGTCCTCGGCTCGAAGATCAAGTGGAACTTCACGAAGTTCCTCGTCGGCCGCGACGGCCAGGTCATCGCCCGCTACGGCTCGACCACCAAGCCGCAGAAGCTCACCGGGGACATCGAGCGCGCGCTCGCCGCATGAGTGACCGCCCCGGCGCGACCGGACTCGACCGGGGCGTCCCCGACGTCATGGCGGCGATCCGTCCGGGCCGGCTGCGGATGACGGCGCGCACCGAGGCGATCGTCCTGCTGCTGCACGGCGGCCGTGCCGAGGAGCCTCAGCCGCACGCCTGGCGGGACGTCTCCTGGCTGCGGATGCTCCCCTTCGCCCGGGCGGTCCGTCGTGCCGGCCGCGGTCGGTTGGCCACGCTGCTGGTGCACAACACCGACGGGGGCTGGGTCGCCGCCAGCGGCAGCGGCGTGCTCCAGTGCCGCGAGCTCGTCCGGCGCCTGCAGGCCGAGCACGGGCTGCCGGTCGTGCTGCTCGGCCACTCCTCGGGCGGCTGGGTGGCGCTGCGCGTCGGGGGCGATCCTGGGGTGGCCGGTGTCGTCGCCCTCGCCCCGTGGGTGGCCGAGGACGAAGGGGTGGACCACCTCGTGGGTACCCCGGTCCGGGTCGCCCACGGCGACGCGGACACCGTGTGCAGCCCGACCCGGGCCGCCGCCTTCGTCGACCGGCTACGCGCCGCTGGCGGAGACGGGGTCTACCGCTCCGTGCCGAAGGGGGACCACGCCCTGCTGCGCCACCCGACCCGATGGCACCACCTCGCCGCGGCGGCGGTGCAGGACGTGCTGCCCGCCGGCGAGGGCTCGGGTCAGGCCGGGACCGCGGTGAGCACGACGTTGTCCCGGTAGTGGTGCTCGCCGCCGACCTCGATGATCGGGCCGCCGCAGGTGACCACCGCCAGCCGCCGCTCGCCGCCGACGTCGAAGAGGTCCCGCGGCAGCCCGGTCTTGATGTAGGTGCTCAACCCCGAGGCGACGAAGGTGGACCGCTCGCCGCGGGCGTCGGTGACGTAGACCAGGGCGCCCGGGGCGATCTCGCCCAGGCCGCGCAGCGCTCCCGGCACACCGTCGTGGTCGACGTGCCCGGCCAGCAACGTCGTCCCCGAGGCCGATCCCAGTGGCGCGGACCCGGTGTCCAGCCCCACGCGCCAGGCCTCGCCCGGCAGGGAGAGGCGGCCGCCGCTGAACCCTTCGTCGGTGAGCGTGGCGTAGACCCCCAGGCTCGGCACGTAGAGCCGGCTCGCGGCCATCTCGTCGGGGCTCATCGCCACCTCGGCCGCTGTGCTGCTCGATCCGGAAGCCTCGGACGTCCGGGTCGCGTCGTCGGGGTTGGCCTCGACCTCGGCGGAGCGCTGGTCGTCCGGGCTCGGTGAGGCCACGGCGTAGGTGCGCTCGGGCAGGGGCACCGCCGGGGGCGGGTCGCCGACCGTCAGCGCGCGGTAGCCGATCACCCCGCCGGTGACGACCAGGGCCAGGGCGAGCAGGCCCAGCAGCAGCCGTCGCACCGTGCGTCGCGTCAGGTGTGCCGGCTGGTCAGGCGCGGCGGCGGGCGCGCAGCCCCAGCGCGGCACCGGCGGCGACGAGCAGCCCGCCCGCGGTCAGGCCGGCGACGTCCGTGGTGCCGGTGGGGGCACCGCTGTCGATGTAGACCGGGTCGGTGCGCGGCGAGGAGTCGTAGGCGTGGTCCTCGCAGGCGATGCCGTCGTCGTCGGCGTCCAGCCGGTGGCTGTCGCTGGCCGGGCCGCCGTTGCTGGTGAAGAAGGTCTGGGCCTCGGCCTGGGTGGCGAAGTCGGCGCAGTCCTTGTCGTCGGCGGAGGCGCCCACCGTGACGTCGGCGGAGTCGTCGTCGGAGGCGGCGGCGACCGTCACGGACGAGCCCGACGCGTCGGACGCCTCGGTCCCGGTGGAGCCGTAGTCGTAGTCGTCGCAGGCCAGGCCGTCGTTGTCGCGGTCCAGGACGTCAGGGTCGCCGACCTGACCGTCCAGGTGGGCCTGGGCCTCGGGCTGGCTGGAGAAGTCCTCGCAGTTCTTGTCGTTCGCAGCGGCCGGTGCGCTCTGCGCGGCGGCGACCTCGTCGGCGACGGGAGCGGCAGCCTCGTCGGACGCCTCGGCCTCGGCGGCGCCGTCCTGGGAGGCAGCCTCCTGCGCAGCGGAGCTCTCCTCGGTCGCGGTCTGCGCGTCCGTGGTGGCGGCAGCGGCGGCAGTGTCGTCCTCGGTGCTCCCGGCCTCGTCGCCGGTGCTCTCGTCGGCCTCGTCGGCGGTTGTGTCCTGGGGGCTGGTCCCGCAGGTGGCGTCGACCAGCCCGGCGAAGGCCGCGGTGTCGCCACCGAGCGCGGCGTGAGCGACGTCCGCGCCGTCCGCCGGGACCGAGGCCCCGTCGTCGACGAAGGCGGCGGCGAGGGTGCTCGGGTCGCCGGTGGGGGAGAGCTGGTCGGCCGGGGCGATCACCACGGTGACGTCCGCGCCGGCACCGGACGGGGTCAGTCCGCGCCCGGTCAGCACATCGGAGACCGCGCCCTGCGTAGCGGCGTCGACCGACCCCCGGGCGTCGACGGCGAAGGTGGAGCCGGCCGAGCAGCTGACCGTCGCAGCGTTCGGGGCTGCCGAGGCGACGGAGGCGCCGAGCAGGCCGGTGGCGCCCATGGCGAACGTGGACGTGAGCAGCAGCGCAGACCGGCGCATCGAGACCCTCCCAAGTCGGTGCGTACGCGCGATCACGTCGGTGCGTACGCGCGAAAGGTACCAGCAGCCCGCCCCCTTCACGTCTCTTGCGGCCCCATGACCTGCGCAACTGCCCGGGCAGTTGCTCGTTCTGGTCCGCAACTGCCCGGGCAAATTGCAGTCCACCTCCGCAACTGCCCGGGCAATTCACACTCCTCCCGCAACTGCCCGGGCAATTCACACTCCTCCCGCAACTGCCCGGGCAAATTGCAGCCACCTCCGCAGCCGCCCGGGCGAACGCGAGTGGACGGGCGAACGCGAGTGGACGGGCGAGCGGCGGACAGTTGCGAAGGGGATGGGCGGTCGTCGGGTCACCGGGTGGGCTGCGCGGGGTCGGCGCGCGTGGCTACAGTCGTGCCGTGCCCGTGAGATACAGCGCCCCCGCGAGAGACAGCGCCGACGACCGGGTGGCCCGGATCGTCCTGGACCGCGCCGACGCCGGCAACGCCCTCGACCTCGTCACCGCCCGCGAGCTCAGCGACGCGGTCCGCCGCGGCCTGGGCAACCCCTACGCCGACGCGTTGGTGATCACCGCCGCCGGCCCCGACTTCTGCGTGGGCTCCGACATCACCGCCGCCGAGGCGGCCGACGACCCGACCAGCGCCACCTTCGACCTGGCGGCCGCCCTGGACGACCTCTTCACCACCCTCAACAGCTCCCGCAAGCCCGTCCTCGTCGGCACGCACGGGCTCGCGGCCGGCTCGGGGCTCGGGCTGGCGCTGGCCGGCGACCTGACCTTCAGCACCGGGGACGCCACCTTCGCCGTGCCGCCCCGCGGCGGCAGCGGCGCGCCCGACCCCGGCCTGGCCTGGCTGCTGCCGCGCGGCATCGGGCAGCAGCGGGCGCTCTCCTTCGCCCTCAGCCGGCGCACCCTGGACGCTGCCACCGCCGAGGACTGGGGGATGGTCATCGTCGCCGACGACGTCGCCGCGGCGATCGAGGAGGCGGTCGGTTGGCTGGGCGGCGAGAACGTGTGGTCCAGCAGCGAGACCCGTCGCCTGCTGCGCTCCTCGTGGGAGACCTCGCGCGCCGAGCTGTCCCACTCCGAGGCGGCGACCATGGTCCGGGCCGTGCTCAACCGAAGCCGGGCCTGAGGGGACGTCGTGGACGAGCAGCGTCGCCCCCGCCGGCCGTTGCACTTCGGCCCGGACGCGATGGAGGCCCACGGCGGCACCACCCCCGACCCGGCGGAGGCGGCCGAAGCGGCGCACCAGGCGGCGCTGACCGTGATCGAGGCCGGTCGCCAGGGAGCCTCGCCGGAGACCACCGCCCGGCTCGTGCGTCTCGTCGACGAGCTGGGCATCGACACCCTCGCGGAGCTGTGGTCGGCCCGCCCGGCGCGGAGCCTGCCCGGGGCGCTCTGGCGGCTCTACATGCTCCGGGAATGGGTGCAGCGCCAGCCGGAGCAGGCCGCGCGCGAGTACGGCGCCGGCATGGCCGCGGCCCCGGTGGCGCACGTGGTCACCGGGATCGCCGAACCACCCGGCCCGGCGGAGGTGCTCACCCTCGCCGACCGCATCCTCGGAGGCGTCTTCGACGGTGACCTGGCCGTGGCGCTGGAGCGGGCCGGGTCCTTCTGCCGGGTGATCGCCACCGGGCGAGCACATCTGGAGGACTCCGAGGTGACCGCCGCGTCGCTCATGCTCGGCACGGCCGAGGACCTGGAGGCCGCCGCGGGGGCCTGGCGGGCCGGCGCCCTGCACTGATCCGGCCGCCGCCGGCGCCCTTCGACCTGTGGTCGTGTCGCCCCGTTCGTCCGCAGCTGCCCGGGCAGCTGCGCAAGGGGCGAAATTGCCCGGGCAGTTGCGGGGGAGGGGTGACATTTGCCCGGGCAGTTGCGCAGGAGGGGTGACATTTGCCCGGGCAGTTGCGGGAGGAGTGTGAACTGCCCGGGCGATTGCGGGAGGAGGGGTGAAATTTGCCCGGGCAGTTGCGGAGGTGGGTGAAGTTTGCCCGGGCAGCTGCGGAAGGGGGAGGCGGCGCGGGAATGCATCGGGGGGCCGGGAGAGTTAGGCTCCCGTGAGGTGCACCGGGCTGCGGTAGCCCCGGGTCCCACAATTCGCCGCTACGAGCGGCCGCGCGCCGTGAGGCGCTCCCGGCCCGGTGCACCTCTCACACCCTTCCCGGCCTGCTGGCCTCTACCCTCCTGCGGGCCCCTCACCTCGGCTCCACTCCTCGCAGCCGCCCTCCCTCTCCGCCTCGGCCCTCTCCGCCGTCCCCACTCTCCGCACCGCGTCGGCTCCTGACCGTCACCGCTGCGTCACCGCCCTGACCTGCGCAGACGCCGCCGAGCCCAGCGCTCTGCCCCTCCCCGGGTGGACGGCCGGTGAACGACCGGTTTTCTACAGATGTCCGGGTGGCTCTACGCTGGGCCCGCCCACCTGGACCTCCCGACCCGGGACGCGCCTACCTGGACCTGCCCCACCTGGACACCGCTCGGAGCTGCTGTGGCCTTCCGCCTCACCCCGCAGGACACCTCGTTCCACGAGCTGTTCGCGGTCGCCGCCCGTCACGGGGTCGCCGCCGCCGAGCAGCTCGTCGAGCTCGCCGTGGCGGACCAGGACGACCGGCCGGCCGTCCTCGAGCGGCTCACCGCCACCGAGGCGACGGCCGACGAGACCACCCACGAGATCGTCCGCACGGTCAGCTCCTCCTTCATCACCCCCTTCGACCACGTCGACATCGTCGATCTGGCCGCCGCGCTGGACACCTGCGTCGACGAGATCGAGGCGACCGGCGCCCTGGTCGTCGCCTACCGGATGGGTGAGCTGCCCACCGGCTGCCTCGAGGTCACCGAGATCCTCGCCCGGATGGCCACCCTCACCGCCGAGGCGATGCCGCGGCTGCGCAACCTGCGCCACCTCGAGGGCTACTGGACCGAGGTGAACCGGCTGGAGAACCGCGCCGCGCAGATCCACCGGCGGCTGCTCGGCGAGCTCTTCGACGGCCGGACCACCGACCCGGTGGAGATCATCAAGCGCAAGGACGTCCTGGAGCGCCTCTCCGCCGCCGCCGACGCCTTCGAGACCGTGGCGCACCGGGTCGAGCGCATCGTCGTCAAGGGGTCCTGAGGGTGGACTGGCTCCCCGTGGCCGGGGTGGTGCTGCTCGCCATGGGCTTCAGCTACACCAACGGCTTCCACGACGCGGCCAACGCCATCGCCACCTCGGTCTCCACCCGGGCGCTCACCCCGCGCGCCGCGGTCGCCATGGCCGCGGTGGCCAACCTCTGCGGCGCCTTCTTCGGCACCCGGGTCGCCGAGACCGTCGGCAGCGGCATCATCGACCCGCCGAGCGGCTCCGAGGGCCTGCTGATCTGCACCGCAGGTCTGCTCGGGGCGATCAGCTGGAACCTGCTCACCTGGTGGCTGGGGCTGCCCTCGTCGTCCTCGCACGCCCTCATCGGCGGCCTCGGTGGCGCCGCGCTGGCCGGGGGCGCCGCGGTGCACTGGGAGATGGTGCTGTCGAAGGTGGTGCTGCCGATGGTCGCCAGCCCGCTGGCCGGCCTGCTGCTGGGCTACCTCGTGATGACCGCGATCCTCTGGCTCTTCCGGGACGTCCGCCCGGGGCGGGTCTCCCGGGGCTTCCGGGTGGCGCAGACCGGCTCGGCGGCGGCGATGGCCTTCGGTCACGGCATGCAGGACGCGGCGAAGACCGCCGGTGTCGTGGTCCTCGCCCTCACCGTCGGCGGGTACCAGTCCGGCGGCGACCAGGCGATCCCGCTGTGGGTGCTGGGGATGAGCGCGGTGGTGATCAGCGCCGGGACCTACGCCGGGGGCTGGCGGATCATGCGCACCCTGGGCCGCCGGATCATCGACCTGACCCCGCCGCAGGGTTTCGCCGCCGAGGTGAGCGCGGCCGCGATCCTCTACGTCGCGACCGCGCTGCACGCCCCGATCTCGACGACGCACGCGATCACCTCCTCGATCATGGGGGTGGGCGCGACCCGTCGGCTCAAGGCGGTCCGGTGGAGCGTGGTGCGCTCGATCGTCGGCGGCTGGGTGCTCACCTTCCCCGCCGCGGGCGCGGCCGCCGCGGCGCTCATGGCGCTCCTCGGCCTCGCGCTCTGACCGACCGTCGACCGCCGCCCCCTGCCGGTCGGCCCGATCCGAGCTGTCCGTCCCGTCCGGCCGACCAGCACCGACCGACCCCCGGGCACGGGGAAGGGCCGGCAGATCCCCCCTGTCGGATCCGCCGGCCCCGTCGGTGGGCCCCCGCCGCGCTCAGCCGAAGCGGCCCGAGATGTAGTCCTCGGTCGCCTTCTCGCTGGGGTTGTTGAAGATCTTCGTCGTGTCGTCGAACTCCACGAGGTGACCCGGCTTGCCGGTGCCCTCGATGTTGAAGAAGCCGGTCCGGTCCGAGCACCGGGCCGCCTGCTGCATGTTGTGGGTGACGATGACGATCGTGTACTTCTCCTTCATCTCGGCGATGAGGTCCTCGACGGCGAGGGTGGAGATCGGGTCGAGCGCCGAGCACGGCTCGTCCATGAGCACCACCTCGGGCTGCACGGCGATCGTGCGAGCGATGCACAGCCGCTGCTGCTGACCGCCGGAGAGGCCGGAGCCGGGCTTGTCCAGGCGGTCCTTGACCTCGGTCCACAGGTTGGCGCCGCGCAGGCTGGACTCGACGAGCTCGTCGGCGTCCTTCTTGTTGATCCGCTTGTTGTTGAGCTTCACCCCGGCCAGGACGTTCTCCCGGATCGACATGGTGGGGAAGGGGTTCGGCTTCTGGAAGACCATGCCGACCTTGCGGCGCACCAGCACCGGGTCGACGCCGCGGGCGTACATGTTCTCCCCGTCGAGGTCGACGGACCCGTCGACGCGGGCGCCGGGGATGACCTCGTGCATCCGGTTCAGCGCCCGGAGGAAGGTGGACTTGCCGCAGCCGGAGGGCCCGATGAGGGCGGTCACCGACCGCGGCTCGATGGTGGTGCTGACACCCTCCACGGCGAGGAAGCTGCCGTAGTAGATGTCGAGATCCTTGACGACGATGCGCTTGGACACGTGATTCCTTAGCTCGGGGCGGCCGGGTCAGCGACCGGTCTTGGGGGCGAAGAACTTGGAGATGAGCCGGGCGACGATGTTGAGCACCATGACGATGAGCATCAGCGTCAGCGCGGCGGCCCACATCCGCTCGAAGTACGGCTCCGGCGGCACGCCGGGGGTGGCGTAGCTGTAGTAGGCGAAGATCGGCAGCGTCGACATGCGCCCGTCGAAGGGGTTGAGGTTCGTCGAGTCCGTGGCACCGACCGTCACCAGCAGCGGGGCGGTCTCGCCGATGACCCGGGCGATGGCCAGGGTGACGCCGGTGGCGATGCCGGCCACCGCGGTGGGCAGCACCACCTTCGTGATCGTCAGCCAGCGCGGCACGCCGAGCGCGTAGCTCGCCTCGCGCAGCTCGTTCGGCACCAGCCGCAGCATCTCCTCGGTGGAGCGCACGACGACCGGGATCATGAGCACGGTCAGGGCGACCGCGCCGATGATGCCCATCCGCACGCCCACCTCGAACAGCTGGGTGAAGAGGGCGATGGCGAAGAGGCCGGCGACGATCGACGGGATGCCGGTCATGACGTCGACGAAGAAGGTCAGGCCCCGAGCGATGATCCCGTGGAGCACGCTGCTGCGCCCGTACTCGACGAGGTAGATCGCGGCGAAGATGCCGATCGGTACCGAGATGAGCGTGGTCAGACCGGTGATGATCAGCGTGCCCATGATGGCGTGGTAGGCGCCGCCGCCCTCGCCGAGCACCCCGCGCATGGAGTATGTGAAGAACTCGGCGTCGAAGCGGGCGATCCCCTCCGAAACCACGGTCCAGACCACCGAGACCAGCGGGATGAGGGCCAGGAGGAACATCGTCGTGACGACCCCGGTGACCACCCGGTCCACCGCGTGCCGGTGGCCCTCGACGCGGCGCGAGACGGCGAAGATCGCGACGAGGTAGATGGCCGCAGCGACCATCACGGTGAAGATCAGCGAGAAGCCCCACAGCAGCGTGACGATCAGCCCGCCGGCGACGAGCGAGCCGGCAACCACGGCCCAGCGCGTCGTCTGCGAGAGGGTGCCCTGGCCGCCACGGGCGAAGCCCTCGTCGTCGCCCGAGGGGCTCTGGCGGGTGTCGGTGGCGTTGTCCGTGGTGGTCATCAGTTGGCTCCGGAGAACTCGGACCGGCGGGAGACGATCCAGCGCGCGATCATGTTGACGATCAGGGTGACGAAGAAGAGGACGAGCCCTGCGGTGATGAGGGTGTTGACGTCGATCCCGCTGGACTCGGGGAAGTTCAGCGCGATGTCACCGGCGATGGTGCCCGGGTTGCCCGAGGTGGTGATCACCGAGGTGTAGCGCACCGAGGCGGAGAGGATGATCGCCACCGCCATCGTCTCGCCGAGCGCGCGGCCCAGGCCGAGCATGGCGCCGGAGATGATCCCGGACTTTCCGAAGGGGACGACCGCCTGCTGGATCATCTCCCAGCGGGTGGCGCCCAGGGCCAGCGAGGCCTCCTCGTGCAGCGCCGGGGTCTGCAGGAAGACCTCGCGGTTCACCGCGGTCATGATCGGCAGGATCATGATGGCCAGCACCAGGCCGGTGACGAGCATCGAGCGCGGGCTGGCGTTGCCGCCGAAGAACGGCAGCCAGCCGAGGTACTCGTTCAGGCCTCCCTGGACACCCATCATCCCGGGCCCGACGACGGTGACGCCCCACAGGCCGAAGATCACCGACGGTACCGCGGCCAGCAGGTCGACGAGGTAGCCCAGAGCGGTGGCCAGCCGACGCGGCGCGTAGTGGGTGATGAAGAGGGCGATGCCGATGGCCAGCGGGGTGGCGATGATCAGCGCGATCGCCGCCGACATCAGCGTGCCCACGAGCAGCGGCGCGATGTAGTGCACCAGCCCCTGCCCGCCACGCACCTCGTCCGGTGCCGCGGTGATCGCGGGCCACGCCTCCCAGAAGAGGAAGAACGCGACGAGGAAGAGGGTGACGAGGATGGTGAGGCCGGCCGAGGCGGAGAGGCCGAGGAAGAGACCGTCGCCGATCCGGCTCTTCGAGCCCTTCAGCTCGGCGCCTCCGGAGGTCTCCGGGGACTGGGTGGATGTGCTCACAGGGGGTGCTCCTGGTCGTGCGAGAGGGGGAGGGGCACGCGCGTCGGCGGCGGTCCACGCGATGGTGGACCGCCGCCGCGTCACGTGCGCGTCGAGATCACTCCGAGGCGGAGATCGCGTCGATGGCCTCTTCGGCGCGGCCGCGGAGGTCGTCGCTGATCGGCGCGGAGCCGGCCTGCTCGGCCGCGGCCTCCTGGCCCTCCTCGCTGACCAGGTAGCTCAGCCAGGCCTTGACGAGCTCGGCCTGCTCGGCGTCGTCGTACTGGGTGCAGGCGAGCTCGTAGGAGGCGAGCACGACCGGGTAGGTGCCCGACTCGGTGGTGTCGCGCGACAGGTCGGTGGCGTAGTCGTACTGGCCACGGTCCTCGACCTGCTCCGAGGCGTCGATGATCTTCGCGGCGGCCTCCGGGGTCGGGCCGACGTACTCCTCGCCCACCTTGACGTTGGCGGCCGGCAGGTCACCGATCTGCGAGACGTCGGCGTAGCCGATGGCGCCGTCGGCCTGGCCGATGGCGTCGACCACACCGGTGGTGCCCTTGGCGGCGGTGCCGCCGCTGACCGGCCAGTTGCCGTCGACCTCGTGCGGCCAGCTGTCCTCGGCGGCCGCCGAGAGGTACTCGACGAAGTTCTCGGTGGTGCCGGACTCGTCGGAGCGGTTGACCACGGTGATGTCGGTCGAGGGGAGGTCCGCGTCCGGGTTGTCCTCGGCGATGGCCTCGTCGTCCCAGGTGGTGATCTTCTGGTCGAAGATCTGCGCCAGGGTGTCGGGCGAGAGGTTGAGCTCGTCGACGCCCTCGATGTTGTAGGTGACGGCGATCGGCGAGATGTAGGCGGGGATCTCGATGAGGTTGTCCGCGCCGCCGCACTGCTCCTGGGCGCCGGTCAGCTCGTCCTCGTCGAGGTAGGCGTCGGAGCCGGCCCACGGCACCCCGCCGCTGACGAACTGCTCGCGGCCGCCGCCGGAGCCCACCGGGTCGTAGTTCACCGTCGCCTCGGGGTTGGTCTCCTGGAAGCCGACCTTCCAGGCGTCGACGGCAGCAGCCTGCGCCGACGACCCGGCGCCGCTGAGGGTGCCGGAGACACCCTCGCCGGAGCCCTCGCCGGAGCCGGTGTCCTCGTTGCTGGCACCGCAGGCGCCGACGGTCAGGGTCAGGGCCATCGCGGCCGAGAAGGTGAGGGCCTTGCGGCCGGTCGAACGCATCACGTCTGGTGAACCTCTCTCACAGGGGAGCTGGCGCGAGGCATCCCCCTCGATGCCCCGTGTCGTACGCGGGCAACCTAGGAAGCGACGGTGACCGGACGTACCGAGCCCGGTGAACGAGCGGTGAACCGGCCGTGCACACTGCGTGCGCCCGCGATCGTGGCGCGCGCCGCGGCGCCCGGTGAGCCAGAGTTGTGCGGTTCGGGAGGGGCTACGCGCGGTCCCGCGGGTGGTGCCGCTCGGCCGCCACCACCCGGGCGTCGGCCCCGGTGCCGACGACGTGCAGCAGCAGCACCTCGCCCTTCGCCATCCCGGTCTCCAGGGCGTCGCTGACCACCGACCGCGCCAGCAGCCCGTCGTCGCCGCGCGGCTCGACCCGCGCCAGCACCTCGTCGACCAGCCCGAGCAGCGTGGGGCCGTGGCTGCACAGCGCGCTCGCCACGCCGCGGTCGAAGACCCGGCGCAGGTGGTGCGGCGCCTTCGCCGGGTCGACGGCGTAGCCCTCCTCGGAGAGCCCCGGCTTGGTGCGCAGCTTGACCCCGAGCGCGGTGGCGAAGGGGGCGAGCGTGTCCGCGGCCCGGGTCGAGGGGCTGGTCACCAGCCGCTGCACGTCGTAGGCGCCGAGCAGCGGGACCAGCTCCCCGGCCTGCAGCGCCCCGATGTCGTCGAGCGGGCGCAGCCAGTCGTCACCGGTCCAGCCGCCGCGCGGCTGCGCCTTGGCGTGCCGCACCAGCGCCAGCGGCCACGAGGAGAGCACCCCGCGGGCGTCCGCCTCGGCGAGCGCGGCGAGCTGGTCCTGGTCGTGGGCGTAGCTGAGCCGACGGGCTGCGGTCGGCAGGTCCAGCCAGGCCACCTCGTCCACCTCGTGCTCCAGCGCGCCGTCGCCGCCGGCCACCTCGGCCGCCCAGTAGCGCACCTCCTTCACCTGCCGCCGGCCGTTGCCGGCGGTGTAGGTGGAGGTGGGCAGCGGCAGCCCGAGCCGCACCCGCAGCCCGGTCTCCTCGAGCGTCTCGCGCACCGCGGCGGCCGGGAAGGCCTCGCCGGGGTCGAGCTTGCCCTTCGGCCAGGACCAGTCGTCGTAGCGGGGCCGGTGCACCATGGCCACCTGCAGCGCACCGCGGCGGCGCCGCCAGGGGAGGGTGCCTGCGGCGAGGACGGCGGCCATGCTCAGCGCCGCGCCTTGCGGCGACGCTTGGCGTGCGCCCCGATGAGCCAGGACTGCACGTCCGGCAGGGGCTCGCCGGCCGCGTCCCGGTGCTCCCGGATCCACCGGCCGTCCCCGTCCAGCGCCCAGTGCGAGTACTCCTCGGACATGCCGCGCCGCAACAGGTCGAAGAGCAGGTCGACGTGCCGCGGCTCGGTGATCCGCACCAGCGCCTCGACCCGACGGTCGAGGTTGCGGTGCATCATGTCGGCGCTGCCGATCCAGGCCTCTCGCTCCTCCCCGGAGCCGAAGAGGAAGATCCGGCTGTGCTCGAGGAAGCGACCGAGCACCGAGTGCACCCGGATGTTCTCGCTGAGCCCGGGCACCCCCGGCCGCAGCGCGCAGATGCCGCGCACCCACACGTCGACCTCGACGCCGGCCTGGCTGGCCCGGTAGAGCGCGTCGATGATCTGCTCGTCCACGATCGAGTTGACCTTGATCGCCACGTAGCCGTCGCCGGAGCGTCCCTGGCGGGCGATCTGTTTCTCGATCCGGTCGACGAGCCCGTCGCGGATCGAGCGCGGGGCCACCAGCAGCCGCTTGAACTTGCTGCGCGGGGCCACCCCCGAGAGCTGGTTGAAGAGCTTGGTGAGGTCCTCGCCGACCTCCGGGTCGGCGGTGAGCAGCCCGAAGTCCTCGTACAACCGGGCGGTCTTGGGGTTGTAGTTCCCGGTCCCGACGTGGCAGTAGCGGCGGACCCCTTCGGCCTCCTGGCGGACCACCAGGGAGAGCTTGCAGTGGGTCTTCAGCCCGACGATGCCGTAGACCACGTGCACCCCGGAGTGCTCCAGCTTGCGGGCCCACTCGATGTTGTTCTGCTCGTCGAAGCGCGCCTTGATCTCGACGACCGCGAGCACCTGCTTGCCGGCCTCGGCGGCGTCGATGAGCGCGTCGACGATCGGGCTGTCCCCGCTGGTGCGGTAGAGGGTCTGCTTGATCGCCAGCACCTTCGGGTCGGCCGCGGCCTGCTCGATGAAGGCCTGCACCGAGGTGGAGAAGGAGTCGTAGGGGTGCTGCAGCAGCACGTCCTGGCGACGGATCTTGTCGATGATCGAGCGCGCCTTGGCCGACTCGGTGGGCGCCAGCTCGGCGTTGGTCCGGGCGACGAAGGGCGGGTAGTGCAGGTCGCTGCGGTCGATGTCGGCGATGTCGTTGAGCCCGCGCAGGTCCAGCGGCGCCGGCAGCCGGTAGACCTCCTCGTCGGTCACCCCGAGCTCGCGCACCAGCAGGTCCATGACGTGGTCGTCCATGTCCTCGTCGACCTCGAGGCGCACCGGCGGGCCGAAGCGGCGCCGGGTCAGCTCCCGCTCCAGCGCGGTGAGCAGGTTCTCGTTGTCGTCCTCCTCGACCTCGAGGTCCTCGTTGCGGGTGACCCGGAAGGTGTAGTGCTCGTGCACCTCCATGCCGGGGAAGAGCTGGTCGAGGTGCGCGGCGATGACGTCCTCGAGCGGCATGAAGCGGGCCTCGAAGAGGTCGGAGGTCACCGAGGCCCCGGCCCGGCGCACCTTCATGAAGCGCGGCAGCGACGGCGGCACCTTGACCCGGGCGAAGTGCTCCTTGCCGGTCTTGGGGTTGATGAGGATGACCGCGAGGTTCAGCGACAGCCCGGAGATGTACGGGAAGGGATGGGCCGGGTCCACCGCCAGCGGGGTGAGCACCGGGAAGATCTGCTCGGTGAAGAGGTCGCCCAGGCGCTCCTGCTCGGCGTCCTCGATGTCGCTCCACCGGACGATCGTGATGCCCTCCTCGGCCAGCGCCGGGCGCACCTCGTCCTCGAAGATCCGGGCCTGCACCCGGGTCAGGTCGTGGGCGACGACGGAGATCTGCTCGAGCACCTCCCGCGGCTCCAGCCCGGAGGCGGAGCGCACGGCGATGCCGGTGGCGATCCGCCGCTTCAGCCCGGCCACCCGGACCATGAAGAACTCGTCGAGGTTGCTGGTGAAGATCGCCAGGAAGCGGGCCCGCTCCAGCAGCGGGACGTCCTCGTCGGCGGCCAGCTGCAGCACCCGCTCGTTGAACTGCAGCCAGCTGATCTCGCGGTCGAGGAAGCGGTCGGCCGGCAGCGAGCTGTCCTGCTCGGCGTCCTCGTCGCTGGCCGCGCGCACGAAGCGCCCGTTCGCCGCCCGCGGCCGCAGCCACGGGTTCGCGGTGGGCGAGGAGGTGGTGATCGAGACGTCGGACGAGCGGGCGCCGCCGTCCCCGGTCCGGGTCTCCTGGGTGCTCTCCGGCTGCGGCATGACGCCCATCCTTCCAGTCAGCGTTGAACGGCCCGTGAATACATGACGTGCGCGTCCCGGCGCACGAAGCCCACCCTGCCGTAGGTGGCCAGCGCGGGCGCGTTGTCGCCCTCGACGTAGAGCTCCACCTCGCCCAGCCCGAGCCCGGCCAGGTGCGCCAGCCCGAGCCTCGTCAGCGGCCCGGCCAGCCCGCGCCCCTGGTGGTCCGGGCGAACGCCGACGACGTAGACCTCGCCGACGCCGTCCTCCACCTTCGTCCAGTGGAAGCCGACGATCTCCTCGCGCCCGGCCTCACCCTCGCTCTCGCCCTCGACGAGCAGCAGCAGCCCGGCCGGGTTGAACCAGTCCAGGCCCATCCGCTCGTCCAGACCTGTCTGGTCGAGGGCACCCTGCTCCGGGTGGTCGGCGAAGGCGGCGGCATTGACCGCCAGCAGCTCGGTGTCGTCCTGGCCGGGGACGAAGGGGCGCACCCGCACCCCGTCGGGGAGGTCGGGGGCGCTCGCGTCGTCGCGGGTGAGCGGCCGGGCCAGCACGAGCAGCTCGCGGGAGACCTCGAGACCGAGGGCGGCAGCCAGGGCGCGCGCGGCCGGCAGATCGCCGTGGGCCCACAGCCGGGCGTCGCCGCGCTCGTCGAGGACGTCCTGCACCAGCGCCCGACCCAGCCCGCGGCGGCGGGCGTCTGGGACGACGAGCGCCTCCGCCGAGCCGTCCTCGGCCAGGCCGGCGTAGCCGAGCACCGCGCCGTCGGGGGTGCCGTCGGCGGTGATCAGCCGGTGGTTGCCCGGGCGGGTCAGGGCCAGCTCGAAGGCCTCACCCAGCGGGGCCACCCCGTCGGTCGCGCGGGCGGCCGACGCCGCAGCGAGCACCGCCTGGGGGTCGGGCAGCTCGCGCAGCCGGGTCACGTCCGCGGTGCTCATGAGACCCCCACCGGGACCTCGGCCTCGACCTCGTCGGGGCTCTCCGGGACGAAGCGGTAGCCGACGTTGCGCACGGTGCCGATGAGCACCTCGTGCTCGCTCCCGAGCTTGGCGCGCAGCCGGCGGACGTGCACGTCCACGGTCCGGGTGCCGCCGTAGTAGTCGTACCCCCAGACCTCCTGCAGCAGCTGGGCCCGGGTGAAGACGCGGCCGGGGTGCTGGGCGAGGTACTTCAGCAGCTCGAACTCCTTGTAGGTCAGGTCCAGCGGCCGGCCGCGCAGCCGCGCGGAGTAGCTGGCCTCGTCGATGGTCAGGTCGCCGGTGGTGATCCGCTCGGCGGCCTCGTCGTCGTCCTCGCCGGCGCGCGAGGTGGCCAGCCGGATCCGCGCCTCGACCTCGGCCGGGCCGGCGCTGTCGAGGACGACGTCGTCCACGCCCCACTCCCCGTTGAGGGCGGTGAGGCCCCCTTCGGTGAGGATCGCGATCACCGGCGAGGAGGTGCCGGCGGTGCGGATCAGCCGGGTGAGCGAGCGGGCCTGCACGAGCTCGCGGCGGGCGTCGACGAGGATGACGTCCACCGGCGGCGCCTCGACCAGCGCCGACGCCTCCGCCGGGGAGGTGCGCACCAGGTGGCCCAGCAGCCCCAGCGCCGGGAGGACCTCGGCGCTGGGCGCGAGGTCGTCCGTGAGCAGGAGCAGGCGGGCCATGACCTCCAGGATATGCCTGTTGCTCGCGGCGCCGCCGAGGGTGACACCACGCGGGATAGGGTCGCCCCCGTGACGTCCGAGCGGTCCGCCGAGCCGGTGACGCGCGCCACGCTGCGTGCCCGGCACGTCGGTGACCCGGCCGCCGCCCCCCTGGACCCCGAGGCTCCGCCCGCTCGCCCGCGACCGCTGGTCGCCGTCGGCGCCGTGCTCGCCGGGCTGGTGCTGGCGGGTCTCTCGCGGCTCGACGGCAGCCTGCCGCTGATCGTCGGCTACCTCGTCCTCGGGCTGGTGGTGGTCGTCGGCTGGCCCCGGTTGCTCGGCTCGGCCACGCCGGTCGGGTCGTCGTTGGTGCTGCTCACCGCGCTGGTCGGCATCGCCACCGCGCTCGCGGTGCGCGAGCCGGTCGACCTCGCGCTGGTCACCGTCGGGGTCGGCGCGGGCGTCGTCGCGATGTGCCTGCAGCCGCTGGTCCAGGCCCCGGCGCGGGAGACGCTGGCGGCGCACCTGGCCGCCTCCGCCCTGGGGATCGCCGTGCTCACCTGCGGGGCGGTGCTGCTCACCGCGCCGGCCACCGGCGGCTACCCGGTGGCCGTCGCCGGGGTGGCCGTGGCCGTCGCGGCGGTCGCCGACCTGGCCACCGAGCGCCCCGGTCGCCAGGCGTGGATGCTGCCGGTGGCGGTGCTGCTCGGCGGGCTCGGCGGCCTGGCGACCAGCCTGGCCCTCGACGGAGGGCTCGGCGCCTGGGCGGCGCTGCTGGGGATGCTCGTCGCCGGGGTGGCCCTCTGCCTGCGCCGGATGCTCGCCCAGCTCCCGGCGATCGACTCGGCGGCGGCACCGGCGGCCGGCGTGGCCTCGGTGCTCGTCGTCGGCCCGGTGGTCCACCTGCTCGCCCGGGCGCTGCTGGGCTGAGCCGGGCGCCGCTGGGGCTGGTCGCCCTTCGGCACCTAGCATGGGGCGGTGTTCACCATCGACCCCACGCTGCACCCGGACATCGCCCCGCTCGCCTGGCTGGTCGGCCGCTGGGAGGGCGCCGGCGTGGTCGGCTACCCCACCATGGAGTCCGCCAACTTCGGCCAGGAGGTCTTCGTCACCCACGACGGTCGGCCCTTCCTCACCTGGCTGAGCCAGACCTGGCTGCTGGACGAGCAGGGCGAGAAGACCGAGCCCTACGCCACCGAGACCGGCTACTGGCGGGCGGCCGGCGAGGGCGAGGTGGAGCTGCTGCTGGCGCACCCGACCGGGATCGTCGAGATGTACTACGGCAGCGTCGAGCCGGCCCGGGTCGAGCTGAAGACCGACGGCGTCATCCGCAGCTCGGGTGCCGCCGACTACTCCGCCGCGCAGCGGATGTACGGCTACGTGAACAGCAACCTCATGTGGGTGATGGACATGGCCGCCGAGGGGCACCCGATGACCAGCCACATGAGCGCGGAGCTCAAGCGCGTCGAGTGAGCCCGGGGCCGCCGAGCCGCTGCCGGTGGTCCCCCGTCACCGGTACCCGGGCGAGGGTCGAGGGCGGAGAGGCGGGGACGTAGATTGGTGGCATGACCGATCTCGCGCCGTCCGTGCTGCTGGACACCCGTGGGGCCGTCCCCGGCGACGGCCCGGACGCTGGCGTGGCCGCCCACTACGGCGACCCGGTGCGCGAGCAGCGGCTGCTGCAGGAGGGCCTGGGCGTCGTCGACCTCTCGCACCGCGGGGTGGTCCGGCTGCGCGGGCGGGACCGGCTCTCCTGGCTGCACTCGCTCACCTCGCAGCAGCTGACCGACCTGGCCCCGCGCGCCTCCGCCGAGTCGCTCGTGCTCAGCCCCAAGGGGCACGTCGAGCATGCCCTGCACGTCGTCGACGACGGTGAGCAGACCTGGATCACCGTCGAGCCCGGGACCGCGCCGCAGCTGGCCGGCTGGCTGGACTCGATGCGCTTCATGCTCGACGTCACCGTCGAGGACGTCACCGACGACTTCGCCGTCCTGGGCGAGCCGATCGGACGGGCCGGCGTCGACGGCGAGCCGCCGACCTGGGTGGACCCGTGGCCCGGGCCGGTCGGCGACACCGCCGAGTACGGCCCGCCCACCGACGATCACCCCGCGCGTGACCGGGCCTGGCGCGAGCTGGTGGTGCCCCGCGGCGAGCTGGCCGACCACGTCGGCGACCGGGACCTCGTCGGCACCTGGGCGGCCGAGGCGCTGCGGGTGGTGGCCTGGCGGCCCCGGCTGGGCGTCGACACCGACCACCGCACGATCGCCCACGAGCTCGACTGGCTGCGCACCGCGGTCCACCTGCACAAGGGGTGCTACCGCGGGCAGGAGACGATCGCCCGGGTGCACAACCTGGGGCGTCCGCCGCGCCGGCTGGTCTTCCTCCACCTCGACGGCTCCGGGCACCTGCTGCCCGAGGCCGGCGCCGAGATCCGCCTCGGCGAGCGGGCCGTCGGCCGGCTGACCAGCATCGCCCGCCACCACGAGGACGGGCCGGTGGGCCTGGCGGTGGTCAAGCGCTCCACCGACCCGGAGGCCACGCTGCTCGTCACCGGTGACGTGACCGCGGCGCAGACGCTCGTCGTCGCCCCCTGACCCCCTTCGTCTCCCACCCCGACATCGCCGCCTAGAGACCCGGCTACCACGCAGTAAGTGTCGTGATCACAGCACTTACTGCGTGGTAGCCGGTTCTTGTGGGTGCCGCGGGGGGAAGGGGGAGTGAGGGAGGTCACGGCCGGTTCTCGCGTCTGCAGTTTGCATGTGCTTGCTGCAGCAAGCACAATGGAAGACATGAGCAAGAACCCGCTGGCACCGCTGAGCGACAACCTCGGCGAGTACCTCAAGGAGCAGCGACAGAGCGCACGGCTCTCGGTGCGTCAGCTCTCCGACCTCGCGGGCATCTCCAACCCCTACCTCTCCCAGATCGAGCGCGGGGTGAAGCGGCCCAGCGCCGAGATCCTGCAGCAGATCGCCAAGGGCCTGTCGATCTCCGCCGAGACCCTCTACGTCCAGGCCGGGCTGCTCGACCCCAGCGAGACCCCGGAGTCGGGCGGCAACGCCACCCGGACCGCGATCCGCTCGGACGCCGCGCTGACCAGCCGGCAGCGGCAGACGCTGCTGGAGATCTACGACAGCTTCGTCGGCGCGACGAGCGAGCCGGCCGAGGCCGCCGTGCCGACCGCCGCGTCGAAGGCCCCGGCCACGACGCAGCCGGCCACGAAGAAGTCGGGCACGAAGAAGCCGGCTGCGAGGACGAGCGCCGGCACCAAGGCGAAGCCGGCGAAGAAGTCCACCGCCACGAAGGCGAAGAAGACCACGGCCAGCACGGCCGGCACGACCTCGACGGGCACCTCCCGTCGACGCACCAGCGCCGCGGGCACCCGCTCCGCGACGACGAAGACCTCGGGCGCCACCGGAGCCGCCCGCACATCGACCAGCGGACGAGGAGCTGCCGCCGGTCGCAACCGAAGGAGTGACTCATGAGCATCAGCACCACCGTCAAGAAGGTCGTCACCGACCAGGCCTACGCCACCCTCGGCGCCACCGACCTCGCCGTCGAGCAGGTCCGCACCACCGGTGACCGGATCAGCGCCGCCGGCGCCGAGCTGGCCCCGGCCAAGGTCCAGGCCCGCGTGAAGTCGGCCCCGGCCGACGCCCGCACCTTCGTCGAGAAGGGCTACGCCGACCTGACCGACCGCGGCGAGAAGCTCGCCGAGCGGATCGCCAACCAGCAGTCCACCAAGGACCTGGTCAACCAGGCCGAGTCCACCATCTCCATGGGCAAGGGCTTCGTCACCACCGTCCGCAACGCGGTCGCCGAGGTGGAGCGCTCCGCCAAGGCCACCCTGACCATCGGCCGCAACCAGGCCGAGAAGGCCGCCGAGGGCGTCGCGGACAGCGTCGAGGTCAAGACCACCGACGGCAAGACCACCGTCTCGGTCGACGCCAAGAAGGCCGAGAAGGCCGTCGAGGACTCCGCCAAGGCCACCCGCACCGCGGCCAAGCGGACCTCCACCACCGCCAAGAACGCCTCCAAGAAGAGCAGCGCCGCGGCCAAGCGGACCACCACCTCGGCCCGCAAGACCGCCAACGCCTCGAGCAAGGCCACCAAGAAGGCCGCCGAGAAGGTCGGCGACTGAGCATCACCGACCCGGAGCCACCCCTGAGGCTCCTGCCAGGGCCGCTATCGTCGCTCGCGTGAGCGCGACCCCCGGCCCGCACCCCTTGGGCGACGCCCCCGCACTGGTCCACGTGACCCGCGGGGGCGTCGTCGAGTCCGTGCACCACGCCCGCCTCGTGGTGACCGGCCCGGACGGCCGCGCCACCATCGAGCACGGCGCCGTCGCGGAGCCGGTGCTGCCCCGCTCCTGCCTCAAGCCGGTCCAGGCGCTGGCGATGGTCCGCCTCGGGCTCGACCTGCCGCCGCACCTGCTCGCCCTGGTCTGCGCCAGCCACTCCGCCGAGCCGGCCCACCGGGAGGGGGTCGCCGAGATCCTCGCCCGGGCCGGGCTGACCCCGGACGACCTCGGCAACGCCCCCGAGCTGCCGCTCGGCGAGGTCGAGCGGGCCCGCTGGATCGCCGCCGGCCGCGACCCCGAGCCGATCGCCCAGGACTGCTCCGGCAAGCACGCCGGGATGCTGCTCACCTGCCACCTGCGCGGCTGGCCCACCACCGGCTACCTCGACCCCGACCACCCGCTGCAGCAGGCCATCCGGGACACGGTCGCCGAGCGCTGCGGCCCGGTCACGGCCACCACCGTGGACGGCTGCGGGGCGCACCTCTTCGCCGTCCCGCTGATCGGCGTCGCCCGGGCGTTCGGCGGGCTGGCCGCCGCCACCGACGGGCCGGAGCGCACGGTCGCCGACGCGATGCGCGCCGCCCCGGAGATGGTCGGTGGCGAAGGGCGCGACGTCACCGCCGTGATGCGGGCCCTGCCGGGCGGCATCGCCAAGGACGGCGCCGAGTCGGTCTACGCCGCCGGGACGCCGGACGGCACCGGGATCGCGCTCAAGGTGGTCGACGGCGCCGCCACCCCACGGGCCCGGGTCGCGCTGCTCGTGGCCGCGCTGCGCGCCGGCGGGCACGACACCCCCGGGCTCGCCGCCCTCGCCGACCAGCCGGTGCTCGGCGGCGGGCGCCCGGTCGGCGCGGTGACCGCCCTCGACCTCAGCGAGGACCACGGGTGACCGGCCGATGAGGACCGTGCTGCAACGGGTCAGCGCCGCCCGGGTGCGCGTCGCCGGCGAGACCGTCGGCGAGATCGGTCCCGGGCTGGTCGCGCTGGTCGGCGCCACCCACGACGACGGCCCGGCGCAGGTGGCCACCACCGTCCGCAAGATCGCCGAGCTGCGGATCATGGCCGGCGAGACCTCGGTGCTCGACGCCGGCGGCGAGGTGCTCGTGGTCAGCCAGTTCACCCTCTACGCCGACACCCGCAAGGGCCGCCGCCCCTCCTGGGGCGCGGCCGCTCCCGGCGACGTGGCCGAGCCGCTGGTCGACGCGGTCGCCGACGGTCTGCGCGAGCGCGGCCTGACCGTCGCCACCGGCCGGTTCGGCGCCGACATGGCCGTGGACGTCCACGGCGACGGGCCGGTGACGATCCTGGTCGACGCCCCGCCCGAGCCGCCGTCGTAGGCTGAGCAGATGGCCTCCCTCGTCGGCGACATCCAGATGCTCATCATCTACGGCCTCGGCCTGGTCGCCCTGATCGTCGAGGTCTACGCGCTGCAGCACGCGCTGCGCCAGCGCCCGGACGCCTTCGTGGCCGCCGGCAAGCGGACGAAGACGTTCTGGGGGGTCGCCCTCGGCGTCGGCGCCCTGCTCGGCTTCGCGGTGCTCGGTGGGGGCATCGGTCTGCTGTCCATCATCGGCTTCGTCATCGCGGCGATCTACCTCGCCGACGTCAAGCCGGCCATCGAGCAGGTCCTCGGCCGGGGCAACCGCTCGCACGGCCGCTGGGGCTGAGCGGACCCACCAGGAGGGCCCGACCCCGCCCGCGTGCCGCCCCACCGACGCGTCCGACCGGTGGCGGCAGGAGATCACCGGCCGCGTCATGCACAATGGCGGGCGCACGTCCTGACGTCCGACCGAAGGGGGATCGTGGTGACGGGGATCGAGGACCCGCGCGAGGCGACGTTCGTCTCCGAGCGACCGTGGGGGAGCTTCCAGCAGCTCACCCTCAACGAGCCGACCACGGTGAAGATCATCACCGTCGACCCGGGCCACCGGCTGTCGCTGCAGACCCATCAGCACCGCGCCGAGCTGTGGCAGGTGCTCGACGTGCCGATCGACGTCACCGTCGGCGAGGAGACCTGGAGCGCCGCACCCGGAGAGCAGGTCTGGGTGGCCCAGGGGGCCGTGCACCGGATGGCGAACTCCGGCGAGCGCCCGGGCCGGGTCCTCGAGGTGGGCTACGGGCACTTCGACGAGGACGACATCGTCCGGCTCGAGGACGACTACTCGCGCTGACCGGCCTCCGGGCGACCCGTCTCGCCGGGTCCGCCGGACGGCGCCACCAGCGTCCACGGCACGGTCACCTCGCCGAGGCGCCACCGCTCCCGGCCGCCGATCACCGCGTGCTGCGCGGCCAGCGTGTCCACCGCGGCGAGGAAGCGCTGCCGGGCGCCGTAGGGCGCCCACCCGGCGGCACGGGACCAGGCCTCGTCGAGATCGGCGAGCAGCCGGTGCACCGGCTCCCCCGGCACGTTGCGGTGGATCAGCGCCTTGGGCAGCCGCTCGGCGACGACCGAGGGCGGCCGGTCCACCGCGAGCTCGCGCACCCGCCACGACAGCGTCAGGGTGCGCGGCCCCTCGCGCCCCAGGGTCACCCAGGACCCGAGCCGGCCGAGCTCGTCGCAGGTGCCGTCGACGACGATCCCGTCGGGGTCCAGCCGGTCCCGGAGCGTGGCCCAGGCCGCGGGCACCTCCCCTTCGTCGTACTGGCGCAGCACGTTCAGCGCCCGGATCACCCGGGCGGTGCCGCCCCCCTGCAGCGGGACCTCGAACCCGCCCCGGGCGAAGGTGAGCCCCGGCCGGGACATCGGGCGGGCGGCCTCCACCCGGTCCGGGTCGATCTCCAGCCCGACCACCTGCGCGTCCGCGCGCACCGCCCGGACCCGGGCGTGCCACTCGGCCGTGGTGGTCCCGGTGGCGCCGTACCCCAGGTCGACGAGCATCGGCGCCGGTCCGGAGGTCAGCAGCCGCCGGTGCGTGCCCAGCAGCCAGCGGTCGACCCGTCGCAGCCGGTTGGGGTTGGTGGTGCCCCGGGTGATGCTGCCGACGGGTCGGGGGCTGGGCACGTCGCCAGCCTAGGCCGCCCGCCTATGGTGGACCTCGTGTGGCGACCCGACCGACGCGTGAGCTGGAGCATGGTGGCCCTGCTCGTGTCGCTGTGCGGTGCGCTGGTCATCGGGGTGCGCACCTACGGGCCGGGCCTGGTCGGCCGCGACTCCGGGGTGCAGCTGACCCCGCCGGGCCTGCTGCAGATCGCCCCGGGCGCCAGCGGGCTGATCACCCTCGGTGACGGGCGGGCGGTCTCCCTCGACACCGGCGGTCTGACGATCAGCGACGACGGCGACACCCTCTTCCGCACCGTCCGCGGCGGCTCCCCGGTCACCGCGGTCCGCGGGGACGTCAGCGGCGAGGGCAGCGACCGCCGCGAGGACCTCGACCGTGCGGTGAGCAACCTGCAGATCGAGCGGCTGGTCACCACCACCCCGGGCGAGGTGCGCTGGACCGGGGTGCTCGTCGACGGGGACGAGCGCCTGCCGACGATCATCACCGTCCGCTACGAGGACGACGTGATCGCTCTGGACGTGCACGTCGAGGGCGCCGCCGGGGTGGTCGTGCACTCGGCCCAGGAGTCAGCCAGCAACGGTCTGGACCCGTGGCTGCCCGAGCGCGACCTCAAGCGCCGGGCGTGGTGGGTGCACGACGACGCGCCGGCCGACGACGGGGTCTACCGGCACGGGCTGAGCACCGACGTGACCGTCGGGCCGGCGCAGGTCGACCGGGCGGTGGACCTGCGCGAGGTGGGGCACACCGACATCCATGTGTGGGCGCCGACCGCCGAGCTGACCGTCACCAGCGAGCGTCAGGGGCCGGGGGCATGAGCGTGCAGCGGGTGGCCATGCTCAGCGTGCACACCTCGCCGCTGGACCAGCCGGGCAGCGGTGACGCCGGCGGCATGAACGTCTACGTCGTCGAGACCGCCCGTCAGCTGGCGGCTCGGGGGGTCGAGGTGGAGATCTTCACCCGGCGCACCGCCGCCGACCAGCCCGCGACGGTGCCGATGGCGCCCGGGGTGGTCGTCCACCACGTCGATGCCGGGCCCTACGAGGGGCTGTCGAAAGACGAGCTGCCGGGTCAGCTGTGCGCCTTCACCGCCGGGCTCAGCCGGGTGCTCGCGGCGGCGCCGGACGGCTACTACGACGTCGTGCACTCGCACTACTGGCTCTCCGGGCAGGTGGGATGGCTGGTCGCCGACCGCTGGCGGGTGCCGCTGGTGCACACCATGCACACCATGGCGCGGGTGAAGAACGCCCAGCTCGCCGCCGACGACGTGCCCGAGCCGCCCGGCCGGGAGATCGGTGAGGCCCAGGTCGTCGAGGTGGCCGACCGGCTGGTGGCCAGCACCGACCGCGAGGCCGAGGAGCTCGTCGACCTCTACGCGGCCGACCCCGCCTCGGTGGTCGTCGTGCCGCCCGGGGTGGACCTGACCACCTTCGCCCCCGGTGACCAGGATGCGGCCCGGGAGGGGCTGGCCGTCCCGGCCGACGCGCTGCTGCTGCTCTACGTCGGCCGCATCCAGCCGCTGAAGGCCCCCGACGTGCTCGTCCGGGCCGCGGCCGAGCTGCTCGAGCGGCGCCCCGAGCTGCGCGAGCGGCTGCACGTCGCCGTCCTCGGTGGAGCCTCCGGCCGGGGCCTGGAGGCGCCGGACAGCCTGCGCGAGCTGGCCGCCGAGCTCGGCGTCGACGACGTCGTGCACCTGCACCCGCCGGTCAGCCGGGAGACCCTGGCCGCCTGGTACCGCGCCGCCGACGTCGTCGCGGTCCCGTCCTACAACGAGTCCTTCGGGCTCGTCGCGGTCGAGGCGCAGGCCAGCGGCGCGGTGGTGCTCGCCGCCGACCGGGGCGGCCTGCCGACCGCCGTCGGCGACGCCGGCATCCTGCTCGGCGACCACGACTCGGCGCGGTGGGCGGCCGAGATCACCCGGGTGCTCGACGACCCGGCCCTGGCCGCCGAGCTCTCGGTGCGCGCTCGTGCGCACGCCCAGGACTTCGGCTGGGACCGCACCACCGACCGGCTGCTCGAGGTCTACCGTGGGGCGGTGGCCGAGCGCGCCGCCCGAGAGGCGACGACCAACCCCCAGGAGGCGATCCGATGACGGCCGGCAGCGACCTGAGCCCGCAGCGTGCCGAAGTGGTGAGCACCGTCCGGCAGGTGCTCCAGGACTCCGAGCTGGAGTGGGAGCACGGGGCCCGCGGCGAGGAGGAGCTCGTCGTCACCCTCCCCGGGGAGAAGAAGTTGCGCACGGTCACCTCCCTGGTGGTCGGCGAGCAGGCGCTCTCGGTGTCCGCCTTCGTCATCCGCAACGCCGACGAGAACCACGCCGAGGTCTATCGCTACCTGCTCCGGCGCAACCTGCGGATGCCGTGGCTGGCCTACGCGATCGACGCCTCCGGTGACGTCTACGTCACCGGCCGGATCCCGCTGGGCGCGGTCACCGCCGAGCTGGTGGACCAGCTCTTCGGGGTGGTGCTGGACGCCGCGGACGCGCCCTTCAACGAGCTGCTGCTGCTCGGCTTCCGCTCCTCGATGCAGAAGGAGTGGGACTGGCGGGTCAAGAACGGCGAGTCGCTGCGCAACCTCGAGGCCTTCCGCTCGGTGCTCGAGCACGACTGAACGCCTGGCTGCGCGGGCCGCGTGGTCACGGGCCGCGTCGGCCACGCTCGCGCGGCTAGGCTGGCCGCATGTCGACACTCATCCTGCTGCGTCACGGCCGCTCCGACTGGAACGAGAAGAACCTCTTCACCGGGTGGGTCGACGTCGACCTCATCGAGGCCGGCCGGTCCGAGGCGGTCCGCGGCGGGGAGCTGCTGCGCGACAACGGCCTGCTGCCGGACGTGCTGCACACCTCGCTGCTGCGCCGAGCCATCACCACCGCCAACCTCGCCCTCGACGTCTGCGACCGGCACTGGATCCCGGTACGCCGCGACTGGCGGCTCAACGAGCGGCACTACGGCGCGCTGCAGGGCCTGGACAAGGCGGCGACCCGGGAGAAGTACGGCGAGGAGCAGTTCATGCTGTGGCGCCGCTCCTTCGACACCCCGCCCCCGGAGATCGAGGCCGGCAGCGAGTACGACCAGTCCGGCGACCCGCGCTACGCGGACATCGAGGTGCCACGCACCGAGTGCCTCAAGGACGTCATCGCGCGCCTCATGCCGTACTGGGAGGGGCCGATCCAGGAGGACCTCGACGCCGGCCGGACCGTGCTGGTGACCGCGCACGGCAACAGCCTGCGGGCCCTGGTCAAGCACCTCGACGGGATCAGCGACGAGGACATCGCCGGGCTGAACATCCCCACCGGCATGCCGCTGGTCTACGAGCTCGGCGAGGACCACATGCCGACCGCGCCCGGGCGCTACCTCGACCCGGAGGCCGCCGCAGCCGAGGCGGCCGCGGTCGCCAGCCAGGGGCGCTGAGGGCCCGGCGCGACAAGCACTGAGCACGACGAGCACCCGGGCACGACGAAGGGGGTGGACCACCAGCTGGTGGTCCACCCCCTTCGTCATGCCGGTGCGGTGGAACGGGCGAGGCGAGAACCTGCGGTGGGCGAGAACCCGCGGCGGGCGAGAACCTCTCGCTTCCCGGAGAAGCCTTCCCCCGCGACCGAGCCTTTATCGGGTTACCCGATAAAGGGGGTCAGATGATGTCGTCGCGCTCGTCGACGTCGGGGAGGCCGTCGAGCTCGCCGGTGACCATGTAGTTCACCCGGCGGGCGACCGAGACGGCGTGGTCGCCGAAGCGCTCGTAGTAGCGGCCGAGCAGGGCCATGTCGACCGCGGTACCCGGGCCGTAGGTCCACGACTCGCTGGTGATCCGGGTGTACATCTCGCGGTGCAGCGCGTCGAGCTCGTCGTCGATGAGCTCGACCTCGTGCACCTCCAGGCCGTCGTGCTCGGCGACGACGACCCCGGCCTTGGCGACGATCCGGTTGGCGACGTCACCCATCCGGGTGATCAGGTCGCGCAGCTCGTCGGGGACCGCCGGCTCGGGGTAGCGCAGCCGGGTCAGCTTGGCGACGTGGCGGGCGAGGTCGCCCATCCGCTCGATCTCGCCGGACATGCGCATGGCGGTGACCACCCGGCGCAGGTCGGTGGCCACCGGAGCCTGCCGGGCGAGCAGGTCGATGGCCAGCGCGTCCAGCTCGTGGCGGGTCTGGTCGATGGTGTGGTCGTCGGCGATGACCTGCTCGGCGACCTGGACGTCGGCGTCGAGGATCGCCTGGGTGGCACGCTCGACGGCGGTGCGGACCAGGGCGCACATCTCGACGAGGTCGCTGGTGACCTGGTCGAGGTCGCCGTGGAAGACTTCACGCACTACGGGCTCCTGTGGGCAGGGTCGGCCGGGGACGCGCGCCAGCAAAGCGCGCCCGTATGAACGTACCCGGGACGCCAGGTGAACAGGCGGTAGTCACCCGTTGGCCGCCCGGGACCGCGGCGGCGCAGGTGCCCTCGCCGCGTACTCTCGGTGACGTGCAGCCAACGACCGCGGCAATCCTGGGTGGCCTCGCCGGGATCTTCCTCTCGCTGCTGGTCTGGGCTGCCATCGTCTGGAGCGACCACGAGCGGGCGGTGCCGGCCGAGCCGGAGCCCGAGCTGCCCCCGGGCGTCGGCGACGTGCTGGCCGTGCTGCGCTCCAGCGGGATCGTCGTCGACGAGGCCGGTCTGGTGGTCACGACCAGCCCGGCGGCGCTCACCTTCGGCCTGGTCCGGCACGGCCGCCTGGTGCACCCCGAGCTGGCCGAGATCGTCGACCAGGTGCGCCGCGACGGCACCATCCGCGAGCACCATCTCGACCTGGCCCGCCGCGGCGGCCTCGGGCTGACCGCGCACGTCCAGGCGCGGGTCGCCCCGCTGGGCGCCCGGCACGTGCTGCTGCTCGTCGAGGACCAGTCCCAGGCGCGCCGGGTCGAGGAGGTCCGCCGCGACTTCGTCGCCAACGTCAGCCACGAGCTGAAGACCCCGGTCGGCGGCATCGCCATCCTCGCCGAGGCGCTCGTCGACGCCAAGGACGACCCGGAGACCGTGCACCGCTTCGCCCAGCGCATGCAGACCGAGGCCAAGCGGCTCTCCGCGCTCATCCAGGAGATCGTCGAGCTCTCCCGGCTGCAGGGCGCCTCGGCGCTGCTCGACCCGGGCCTCGTCGACATCGAGGACGTCGTCCAGCTCGCCCTGGACCACCTGCGGGTCGGCGCCGAGACCAAGCGGATCACCCTCACCGACAAGGTCGCCGACGACCTCTACGTCCGCGGCGACGTCGACCTGCTGGTGACCGCGGTGCGCAACCTCGTCGGCAACGCGATCACCTACTCCGAGGCCGGCACCCAGGTGGGCGTCGGCGCCCGGCTGCGCGGCGAGACCGTCGAGATCGCCGTCACCGACCAGGGGCCCGGCATCGCGGCGGCCGAGCAGGAGCGCATCTTCGAGCGCTTCTACCGCATCGACGCGGCCCGCTCCCGGTCCACCGGCGGCACCGGCCTGGGGCTGTCCATCGTCAAGCACGTCTGCGCCAACCACGGCGGCGACGTGCAGGTCTGGAGCGACGGCGAGCACGGCTCCACCTTCACCATCCGTCTGCCGGCAGCACCAGAGTCGCTGCCCGGCCGGCCGGCGGCGAACGCACCGTCCACCCTGGACGCATCATCGAAGGAGAACGCCCGATGACCCGCATCCTCGTCGTCGAGGACGAGGTGTCCTTCTCGGACCCTCTGTCGTACCTGCTGAGCAAGGAGGGCTACGACGTCGACGTGGCCGAGGACGGCAACGCCGCCCTGGCCTCCTTCACCAGCCAGGGCGCCGATCTCGTGCTGCTCGACCTCATGCTGCCCGGGCTCTCCGGGGTCGACGTCTGCCGGGAGATCCGGGCGACCTCCAACGTCCCGGTGATCATGCTGACCGCCAAGGACGGCGAGATCGACAAGGTCGTCGGGCTGGAGATCGGCGCCGACGACTACGTCACCAAGCCGTACAGCTCGCGCGAGCTGCTGGCCCGGATCAAGGCGGTGCTGCGGCGCGGCGCCGAGCCCGAGGAGCTGGTCCCGGCGACCGTGGAGGCGGGGCCGGTGCGGATGGACGTCGAGCGGCACGTGGTCACCGTCGACGGGCAGACCACCCCGCTGCCGCTGAAGGAGTTCGAGCTGCTCGAGCTGCTGCTGCGCAACTGCGGCCGGGTGCTCACCCGGGTCCAGCTCATCGACCGGGTCTGGGGCAGCGACTACGTCGGCGACACCAAGACCCTCGACGTGCACGTCAAGCGGCTGCGGGCGAAGATCGAGCCGGACCCGGCCCGGCCGCAGCACATCGTCACCGTGCGCGGGCTGGGCTACAAGTTCGAGGCCTGAGCCGAGCGGAACCTCGGGCGACATCCCGCGGGTCGAGGTGATCGGCGCCCCCTTCGGCGGCGTGGATCACCTCGACCGGAGGCGAAGGGGAGACGGGCGAAGGGGGACAGCCGCGGGTCAGTGCCCGCCCTCGCCCTCCTCGTGCTCGCTCTCGGTGGGGCTCGGGGTCCAGCCCTCGGGGGCGTACTCCTCGTAGTAGCCGTGCGGCTCGAGCAGCGGCACCGCGGCGGTGGTCTCGTCCGCGCCGGTGCTCATCGCCAGCTCGACGACGTCGCCGGGATTCGCCTCGCCCTGCCCCAGCGAGACGGTCTCGCCGTCGCCGGAGATCTGCACGATCTCGCCGGCCGGGACCTCGATCTCGACGTTCTCCGCCTGGCCGCCGACGGTCAGGGTGACCGCCTCGCTGCCGGAGTTCTCCACGGCACCGGTGAGCGTCGCCTCGCTCGTCTCGCGGCCGCCGACCAGCGCCAGGCTGCGGATGTCGACGTCGCCGAGGTCGACGTTGACGCCGTCGCTGGGGTCCATCGTCTCGGCGGTCTGGACCGGGGAGTTCACCCCGCAGCCGGTCGCCCCGGCCAGCGCGACCAGGGTCAGGGCCATACCGCCACGGTGCAGGAGGGAGCGCTTCACGGGGGCCAGCCTACCGGCGCAGCAACGGCTGTCGTGGACAGGTCGCCGGGCGTGCGTGACGGGCTCCGGCAGCCCCGCCACCAGGCCAGGTGTCGACGGGCGCGGCCCGTCTCGGATGGCGAGCGGTGGAGTCTAGGGCGGGGTGAGGTGAGCATGACCTACGACACGCCGTGATAATCTGGAGGTCGCGAAAGGGGAATCCTCCATATGGTTTTCAAGGTCGGCGAGACGGTCGTGTACCCCCATCACGGGGCAGCGCTCATCGAAGAGATCAAGGTCCGCACCATCAAGGGTGTGGAGAAGCAGTACCTCAAGCTGAAGGTCGCCCAGGGCGATCTCACCATCGAGGTTCCCGCAGAGAACTGCGACCTCGTCGGCGTCCGGGACGTCGTCAACAAGGAGGGCCTGGACCGCGTCTTCGAGGTGCTGCGCACCCCGCACGCGGAGGAGCCGACCAACTGGTCGCGCCGCTACAAGGCCAACCTCGAGAAGCTCGCCTCCGGCGACGTCATCAAGGTCGCCGAGGTCGTCCGTGACCTGTGGCGCCGCGAGCAGGACCGGGGCCTGTCCGCCGGCGAGAAGCGGATGCTGGCCAAGGCCCGGCAGATCCTCGTCTCCGAGCTGGCGCTGGCCGAGAAGACCGACGAGGACAAGGCCGAGGTCATGCTCGACGAGGTCCTCGCCTCCTGAGGCAGCCCCGCTGAGCACCGACGACTGCACGCACGACGCCCGCACCCTCGAGGGTGCGGGCGTCGTCGTCGTCGCCGCCGGGTCCGGCACCCGCCTCGGGGCGGACCGGCCCAAGGCCTTCGTCGAGGTCGGCGGCGACAGCCTCATCGAGCACGCCCTGCACGTCATCGCCGTCACCGGGATCGGCGAGGTCGTGCTCGTCGTGCCCGCCGACCGGGTCGCGCACGCGCAGGAGATGGTCGAGCTCGAGACCGGCTGCGGCTGCGTGCACGCCACGGTGGTCGCCGGCGGGGCCGAGCGCACCGACTCGGTGGCGGCCGGGCTGGCCGCGCTGCCGCCGCAGACCGAGGTGGTGCTCGTCCACGACGCGGCGCGCTGCCTCACCCCGCCGGAGGTCTTCACCCGGGTCGTCGACGCGGTGCGCGCCGGCGCGGCCGGGGTGGTCCCCGGGCTGCCGGTCGTGGACACCATCAAGGTCGTCGACGAGCGCGGCGTCATCACCGCCACCCCCGAGCGTGCCGGGCTGCGCGCGGTGCAGACCCCGCAGGGCTTCGCCGCCGACGTGCTCCGCGCGGCCTACGCCAGCGCCACCACGGCCACCGACGACGCCGCCCTCGTCGAGGCGCTGGGCCACGAGGTGGTCGTGGTCGAGGGTCACCCGCACGCCTTCAAGATCACCGGCCCGGCCGACCTGGCCGACGCCGAGCGCCTGCTGGCGCAGATGCGGTGACGCAGATGCGGTGACCCGGATCACCTCTCACACAGGGCTGCCGGCGCCTGTGAGGTGATGGTTACGGGCGTTTTACCGCCGCTGCCCGCCCCGCGTAACACGAGGTGAGCAGGGTGTGCTGCTGAGCGTCCCCGCCCTGGGGGACGACGGCGAAGGAGTGGCCCGATGACCCTCAGCGGCACGCCCCCGCAGGCACCGGACGGCACGACCACGGCCGCCGCGGCCGGCCCGAGCTCCGCGGCGCCGGCCACCGGCAGCGACGACAGCTTCGGCCTGGTCACCACCCCCGGCCGCTGGATCGAGGGCTGGGACCCGGAGAACCGCGGCCAGTGGCTCGCCCGCGGACGACGGATCGCCCGGCGCAACCTCGGCTGGTCGGTCTACGCCGAGTTCCTCGGCTTCTGCGTCTGGGCGGTGTGGAGCGTCGTCGTCCCGCAGCTCAACGACGCCGGCTTCGCGCTCAGCCTCGACCAGCAGTTCTGGCTCATCGCCCTGCCCAGCCTCGTCGGGGCGACGCTGCGGGTGCCCTACACCTTCGCCGTGCCGCTGGTCGGCGGCCGCAACTGGACGATCATCAGCTCGCTGCTGCTCATCCTCCCGGCCACCGCGCTGGCCGTCGTCGTCACCCGGCCGGAGACCTCCTTCGGCGTCCTGCTGCTCTGCGCGGCCCTGGCCGGGTTCGGCGGCGGCAACTTCGCCAGCTCGATGACGAACATCTCCTTCTTCTACCCGGAGGCGGAGAAGGGCAAGGCGCTGGGCATCAACGCCGCCGGCGGCAACCTCGGGACCGGCATCGTCCAGATGCTCGTGCCGCTGGTCATCACCATCGGTGCCGGGGTCCACCTGGAGCGGGCCGGGCTCGTCTTCGTCCCGCTGGCCCTGATCAGCGCGATCGCCGCCTGGCGCGGCATGGACAACCTGCGCGGCACGACCAACGACGTCGGCGCCTTCGCCGTGGCGCTGCGCCACCCGCACACCTGGATCATCTCCTTCCTCTACATCGGCACCTTCGGCTCGTTCATCGGCTACGCCGGTGCCTTCCCGACCCTGCTGGCCACCCAGTTCCCCGAGGCGCCGACCTCGCTGGCCTTCGTCGGCGCGATCATCGGCGCCGTCTCCCGGCCGCTCGGCGGGTCGCTGGCGGACAAGGTCGGCGGCGCCCGGCTGACCATCGTCGCCCTGCTCGGCCTGGCCGTCGGCGCGCTCGGCGCCATCGCCGCCCTGCGGGCGGAGAGCTTCGTCGGCTTCTTCGCCGCCTTCCTGCTGCTCTTCACCTGCTCCGGGATCGGCAACGGCTCGACCTACCGGATGATCCCGGCGGTCTTCCGCTCCGGCGTCAGCGCCGCCGACCTGCCGGTGGCCCGCAAGGCCGCGGCCGGGTGCATCGGCATCGCCGGTGCGGTGGGTGCCTTCGGCGGCTTCTTCATCCCCCGCGGCTTCGCCATGAGCACGAACGCCGTCGGCACCCTCGAGCCCGCGCTGCTCGTCTTCGTCGGGGCCTACCTGCTCATGGCCGCGCTCACCTGGACCGTCTACCGCCGCCGTGGCGCGGCCCTGGCGGCCGAGTCCATCTGATGACCGCGACCACCCCGGCGCCGACGGCGCTGCGCACCGTCGACAGCCACTGCCCGTACTGCGCGCTGCAGTGCGGGCAGCGGCTGCGGCCGACCACCGACGGGGTCGAGGTCGCGCCACGGGAGTGGCCCACCAGCGGCGGCGGGATGTGCCAGAAGGGGTGGACCAGCGCCTCCGTGCTCACCGCGCCCGGGCGCCTGGTCACCCCGTGGATACGCCCGGCGAAGGGGGCCCCGCTGCAGCCGGTCAGCTGGGACGCCGCGCTCACCCGGGTCGCCGACGGCATCCGTGAGGTGCAGGCCGCCCACGGCCACGACGCGGTCGCCGTCTTCGGCGGGGGCGGGCTGACCAACGAGAAGGCCTACACCCTGGGCAAGTGGACCCGCACGGTGCTGCGCAGCCGCTCCATCGACTACAACGGGCGCTTCTGCATGTCCTCGGCCGCGGCGGCCGCCAACCGCCAGCTCGGGATGGACCGCGGGCTGCCCTTCCCGCTGACCGACGTCGCCGGGGCGCAGGCGGTGCTGCTGCTGGGCAGCAACCTCGCCGAGACCATGCCGCCGGCGGTCGGCCACCTCACCGGGGCCCGCGGCGCCGGCGGGCTCGTCGTCGTCGACCCGCGGCGCAGCGTCACCGCCGAGCTCACCGACGACGGCGCCGGGGTGCACCTCGACCCGGTCCCCGGCACCGACATCGTCGTGCTGCTGGCGCTCATCCACGTCGTGCTCGCCGAGGGGCTCGCCGACGAGGACTACCTGACGGCGCGGACCACCGGGCTGGAGGACCTGCGCCGCAGCGCCTCCCGGTGGTGGCCGGAGCGGGCCGAGCAGGTCTGCGGGGTGCCGGCCGGTCGGCTGCGGGCGGTCGCCCGCACCCTGGCCGTCGCCGCGCCCGGGCACGGTGGGGCGGGCGCCTACATCCTCACCGGGCGCGGCGTGGAGCAGTCCAGCCACGGCACGGACACGGTCACCGCGGCGATCGACCTGGCGCTGCTGCTCGGGCTGGTCGGCCGGCGCGGCAGCGGCTACGGCGCGATCACCGGGCAGGGCAACGGTCAGGGCGGCCGCGAGCACGGGCAGAAGGCCGACCAGCTGCCCGGCTACCGCTCGATCGAGGACCCGGCCGCCCGGGCGCACGTCGCCGCGGTCTGGGGCGTCGACCCGGACGACCTGCCCGGCAAGGGGCCGGCGGCGATCGCGCTGCTCCGCTCGCTCGGCGAGGAGGGCGGCCCCCGGGCGCTGCTCGTGCACGGCGCGAACGTGCGGGTCAGCGTGCCCGGGGCCACCGACGTCGACCGGCGGCTGGCGGCGCTGGACCTGCTCGTCGTCGCCGACGTCGTCATGTCCGAGACCGCGCAGGCCGCCGACGTCGTGCTGCCGGTGACCCAGTGGGCCGAGGAGGAGGGGACGATGACCAACCTCGACGGGCGGGTGATCCGCCGTCGCCGCGCCGTGCAGCCGCCGGCGGGGGTGCGCACCGAGCTCGAGGTGTGGGCCGAGCTGGCCGACCGGCTGGGCTCGGGGGTGCGGATCGAGACGGAGGCGTCGGCCGTCTTCGACGAGCTCGCCCGGGCCAGCGCCGGCGGGGTCGCCGACTACTCCGGCATCGACCACGCCCGGCTCGACGCCGGCGAGGTGCTGCACTGGCCCTGCCCGGCGACGGGCGTCGGGCAGGCCGCCCACCCGGGCACCCCGCGCCCCTTCGCCGACGGCTTCCCCACCCCGGACGGGCGGGCCCGGCTGCTGCCGGTGACCTGGCGCCCGGCCAGCGACGACCGCCGCCCGGGGGCCCCGGTGCGGCTGCTCACCGGGAGGGTGCTGGCGCACTACCAGTCCGGCGCGCAGACCCGTCGGGTGCCCGAGCTCGAGGAGGCGGCCGGGGCCCCCTTCGTCGAGATCCACCCCACCCACGCCGCGGAGATCGGCGTCGCCGAGGGCGACCTGGTCCGACTGGCCGGGGCGCACGGCGAGGCCGTCGCCCAGGCGCGGGTCAGCGACCGGGTGCGCCCGGGCGAGGTCTTCATGGCCTTCCACTGGAGCGGCGAGGGGCAGGCCAACCGGCTGATCGGCGACGCCGTCGATCCGGTCAGCTCGATGCCCGAGCTCAAGCTCGCCGCGGTCACCGTCACCCGGGTCGGTGCCCGATGAGGCTGGTCGTCGTCGGCGGCGGCATGGTCGGCGCGCGGCTCGTCGAGGACCTCGTCGCCGGGGACGGCGACGGACGCTTCACCATCACCGTGCTCGGCGACGAGCCCGGCCCGAGCTACAACCGGGTGCTGCTCTCCGAGGTCGTCGCCGGCCGGGCCAGCGAGGAGTCCATCCGCTCGGCACCGCTGACCCACCCCCGGGTCCGGCACGTCACCGCGGCCGCCACCCGGATCGACCGGCAGGACCGGGTCGTCGTCGACAGCACCGGCGAGCGTCACCGCTACGACTTCCTCGTGCTGGCCACCGGGGCCGCCGCGCGGGTGCCCGAGGTCCCCGGGCTGGACCCGCTGCCGGGCGGGGTGCACGTGCTGCGCTCCCTCGCCGACGCCCGGGAGGTCGTCGCGGGCTGCGCCGACGCCACCCGTGCGGTCGTCGTCGGGGGCGGGGTGCTCGGCCTCGAGGTCGCCACCGGGCTGCGCGGCCGGGGGCTCGGCGTCTCGGTCGTCCACCCGGGCGGCTCGGTGATGGACCGCCAGCTCGACGCCGGCGCCGGCGGGGTCGTCGACCTGGCCATGGACGACCTCGGCATCGGCCGCCACCTCGGGGTCGGGCTGGCCCAGGTGCGCAGCGAGGCCGGGAGCATCACCGGTGTCGGGCTGAGCGACGAGCGGGTGGTGCCGACCGACCTCGTCGTCATCACCGCCGGGACGCAGCCCCGGACCGGGCTCGCCGAGCGCGCCGGGCTGCCGGTGCGCCGCGGGATCGTCGTGGGCGACGACCTGGCGAGCCCCGACGACCGGCGGATCTTCGCGGTCGGTGACTGCGCCGAGCCGCCGGAGGGCGGCAGCGGGCTGGTCGCTCAGGGCTGGGCCCAGGCCGAGCGCCTGGTGCACCGGCTGCTCGACCGCACCGGCGCGGGCGCCACCGCGGCACCGGCGGCGCCCGACGACGTCGTGAAGGTCAAGTCCGCGACCCTCGACGTGGTGACCATGGGGCTCAGCGGGCCCGGCGCCCGCCGCCCCGACGACCGCGCGCTGACCCTCTCCGATCCCGGCGCGGGGAGGCACCTGGAGGTGGTCGTCCGCGACGGCCGGCTGGTCGCCGCCACCTGCGTCGGCGCGGGCGAGCTGGCCACCCGGCTGGTGCTCGCCTACACCCAGCGCGAGCCGGTGCCGGCCGACCCGGCGCACCTGCTGCTGCCGGTGCGCCAGCCCGTCGCGGCTCCCGCCGACCCCGGCGCCCAGGTGGTCTGCCGGTGCACCGGGGTCAGCCGAGCCCGGATCGAGCAGGCCGTCGCCGACGGCGCGCAGGACGTGGCGGCGGTCTCGGCCACCACCCGCGCGGCCACCGGGTGCGGTGGCTGCCGGGACGAGGTGTGCGCGCTGGTGCGCGACCTCACCGCCGTCCCGGCCGAGGCGTGAGGGGAGTTTTACGACCGTGAAACACCGAGGTTGCCCACCCGGTAACACCCCCTTCGTAGAGTCCCGGCCATGAGCACCGAGACCCCCTCGCAGACAGGCCGACGGCACCTCGTCGTCGTCGGTGGCGGCATGGTCGCCCGACGTCTCGTCGACGCGATGATCGACCGCGGCGCCGCCGCCGACTGGCAGGTCACCGTGCTGGCCGAGGAGCCGCGCGCCCCCTACGACCGGGTGGCCCTCACCTCCTACTTCACCGGCCGGGACCCCGACGACCTGGCCCTCGGCGACCAAGAGCTGTGGGCGCACGAGGCGGTCACCCTGCGCCGCGGGGTCGCCGTCACCGGGCTGGACCGGCAGGCCCGCACGGTCAGCACCAGCGACGGCCGCACCCTCGGTTACGACCACCTCGTGCTGGCCACCGGCAGCCGGGCCGCGGTGCCGCCGGTGCCCGGCACCGACCTCACCGGCTGCTTCGTCTACCGCACCATCGACGACGTCGCCGCGCTGCGCCAGGACGTCGAGTCGCTGCGCCCCCGGGTGGGGGAGCGGCCGGTCCGCGGGGTCGTCGTCGGCGGCGGCCTGCTCGGCCTGGAGGCCGCCGGGGCGCTGCGGGCGCTGGAGGTCGAGACCACCGTCGTGGAGTTCGCCGACCGGCTCATGCCGCTGCAGGTGGACGCCGGCGGCGGCGAGGCGCTGCGTCGGCTCATCGAGGGCCTCGGGGTCAGCGTTCGCACCTCGACCGCCACCTCCAAGATCACCTCGCGCCGGGGCCGGGTGCACCGCATGCACGTCGGCGACGGGGACCCGCTGCCGGTCGACGTCGTCGTCCTGGCCACCGGGGTGCGCCCCCGCGACGAGCTGGCCCGGGAGAGCGGGCTGCCGGTCGGCGAGCGTGGCGGGGTGCTCGTCGACGACGGCTGCCGCACCGAGGACCCGGCGGTCTCGGCGATCGGCGAGGTGGCCTGCATCGGCGGCGCGGTCTGGGGGATCGTCGCGCCCGGCTACGCCATGGCCGAGGTGGCCGCGGACCGGCTGCTCGGCGGCAGCGCCACCTTCCCCGGGGCGGACACCGCCACCAAGCTCAAGCTGCTCGGCGTCGACGTCGCCAGCTTCGGCGACGCCTTCGCCGCCGCCGAGGACACCCTCGAGGTGACCATCTCCGACCCGGTGGCCGGGGTCTACAAGAAGCTCGTCATGAGCGACGACGCCCGCACCCTGCGCGGCGGGATGCTCGTCGGCGACGCCAGCGCCTACGCCGGGCTGCGCCCGATGCTGGACCGCGAGCTCGGCGGGGACCCGTCGGCCTACCTGCTGCCCGAGGGGGCCGCCGCACCCACCGGCGACGGGCTGCCGGACGAGGCCACGGTCTGCTCGTGCAACAACGTCAGCGCCGGCGAGATCCGCTCCGCGGTCTGCGACGGGGGGTGCACCGACCTGCCCGCGGTCACCGGCTGCACCAAGGCCGGCACCTCGTGCGGCTCCTGCCTGCCGCTGGTGAAGTCGCTGGTCACCGACGAGCTGAGCAAGGCCGGGATCGAGGTGAGCAACGCCCTCTGCGAGCACTTCGAGCTCTCCCGCGCGCAGCTCTTCGACGTCGTCAAGGTCACCGGGCTGACCACCTTCACCGAGGTGGTCGAGCGCCACGGAACCGGGCGCGGCTGCGACATCTGCCGGCCGACGGTCGCCTCGATCCTCTCCTCGCTGGGTCGCGGGCACGTCCTCGACGGGGAGAACGCCACCCTCCAGGACACCAACGACCACGTCATGGCGAACATGCAGAAGGACGGCACCTACTCCGTCGTCCCGCGCGTGCCCGGCGGCGAGATCACCCCCGAGGGGCTCATCGCCATCGGCGAGGTCGCCCGCGAGTTCGGGCTCTACACGAAGATCACCGGCGGGCAGCGGATCGACCTCTTCGGCGCCCGGCTGGACCAGCTACCGGTGATCTGGGAGCGGCTCATCGCGCACGGCTTCGAGTCCGGGCACGCCTACGGCAAGTCGCTGCGCACCGTGAAGTCGTGCGTCGGCTCCACCTGGTGCCGCTTCGGGGTGCAGGACTCGGTCGGCCTCGCGGTGGCGCTCGAGGAGCGCTACCGCGGGCTGCGCAGCCCGCACAAGATCAAGCTCGGGGTCTCCGGGTGCGCCCGGGAGTGCGCCGAGGCCCGCGGCAAGGACGTCGGCGTCATCGCCACCGAGAAGGGGTGGAACGTCTACGTCGGCGGCAACGGCGGCTTCACCCCCAAGCACGCGGTGCTGCTGGCCGAGGACCTGGACACCGAGACCCTGGTGCGCACCATCGACCGCTTCCTCATGTACTACGTCACCACCGCCGACCGGCTGCAGCGCACCGCGCCCTGGGTGGCCGGCTACGAAGGAGGCCTGGACGCGCTGCGCGAGGTGCTGCTCGAGGACAGCCTGGGCATCGGCGCCGAGCTGGACACGATGATGGCCGAGCACGTCGGGGCCTACGAGGACGAGTGGGCGGCCACCCTCGCCGACCCGGAGAAGCTGGCCCGGTTCACCCCCTTCGTCAACGCGCCGGAGACGGTCGACGACTCCCTGGCCTACGTCGCCGAGCGCGGCCAGGCCCGCCCCGCCACCGCGCAGGAGCGCGACGGATCAGCCGGCCCGGTGCTCGTCGCCGGCTCCACCCTGGAGGTGCGTTCCTCATGACCGCGACGACCGGACCGACGACCGGAGCGACGGCCGCAGCGACGGGCGCCACCGTGGACGTGTGCGCGCTGGAGGCGCTGGTGCCCGAGCGTGGTGCCGCCGCGATGGTCGAGGGCCAGCAGGTGGCCCTGGTGCGGCTGCATGACGGACAGGTCGCCGCCGTCCAGCAGCGCGACCCCTACTCTGGCGCGATGGTCCTCTCACGCGGTCTCGTGGGCACCCGGGGCGATCGCCCGGTGCTCATCTCGCCGATGTACAAGCAGGCCTTCGACCTCGAGACCGGGGCGTGCCTGGACAGCAAGGGCGAGGAGCCGCGCGACCTCACGGTGCACGACTGCCAGGTCGTCGCCGGGCGGGTGCACGTGCGCCTCGCCGGCGCGCGATGACCCGCCCCGGCATCCTCGGGCTGCGCCGCGCCCGCACCCACCGCCGTCCTGGCCCGGGTCGGGTGCTGGTCGTGGGCGGCGGCCCCGGGGCGGAGGACCTCATCACCGTGCGGGCCGCCCGGGCGCTGGCCGAGGCGGACGTCGTCGTCACCGACCGGCTCGGCCCCAGCGGTCTGCTCAGCGACCTGCCGCCGCACGTCGAGGTCATCGACGTCGGGAAGGCGCCAGGCCACCACCGGGCCACCCAGGAGGAGATCAACGCGCTGCTCGTCGAGCGCGCCGGCCGCGGGCTGGTCGTCGTCCGGCTGAAGGGGGGAGACCCCTTCGTCTTCGGGCGCGGCGGCGAGGAGGTCCGGGCCTGCCGGGCGGCCGGCGTCGACGTCGAGGTCGTGCCGGGGCTGAGCAGCGCGGTGGCGGTGCCGGCGCTCGGCGACGTGCCGGTGACCCACCGCGGCCTGGTCTCGGGCGCGCTGGTGGTGCACGGCCACGACGAGCTGCCGGAGTCGGCCCGCGCGGTGGCCGCGGTCGGCGGCAGCACCATCGTCATCCTCATGGGGGTCATGCACCTCGCCCGGCACGCCGCCGACCTGGTCGCGGCCGGTGCCGACCCGGCGACGCCGGTGGCCGTCGTCGAGGAGGGCAGCACGCCCCGGCAGCGGGTGGTGCGCGCCGACCTGGGCAGCATCGGCGAGGTCGCGGCGCATGCCCAGGTCCGCTCGCCCGCGGTGATCGTCGTCGGGGAGGTCGCCGCCGAGGGCTTCCTCGGCGAGATCAGCACGGTCGCGACGGACGTCGCGGCGAGCGCCTGACGTGGCCGCCCTGGGGCAGGCCCTCGCCGGCGTCACCGCCCTGGTCACCGCCGACCGCCGCGCCGACGACCTCGGTGCGGCGCTGGAGCGTCGCGGCGCCCGGGTGCTGCACACCCCGGCGATGACGATCATCCCGACCACCGAGGACGAGCAGGTCGTCGAGCGCACCCGCGAGCTCATCGCCCGGCCCCCGGACGTCGTCGTGGTGACCACGGCCATCGGGCTGCGGGCCTGGGTGGAGGCGGCCGACGCGGCCGGGCTGGGGGCGCGGCTGGTCGAGGTGCTGGCCGGTGCCCGGGTGCTCGTCCGCGGGCCCAAGGCGCAGGGCGCCGCGCAGGCGGTCGGGCTCACCCCGGACTGGATCGCCGAGTCGGAGACCACCGCCGAGATCACCGAGATGCTCCTGGACGACGGGGTGCGCGGCCGCCGGGTGGCGGTGCAGCACCACGGCGCGGGGGCGGACGGGCTGGACGAGGCGGTCGCGGCCGCGGGAGCCGAGGTGGTGGCCGTCGAGGTCTACCGCTGGGGTCCCCCGCCGGACCAGCAGGCGGTCGACGACGGGGTCCGTCAGGTGGCCGCCGGGCAGGTGGACGTCGTGCTCTTCACCTCCGCCCCGGCGGCGGAGGCGTGGATGCGCCGGGCCGAGGAGATCGGGGTGGTCGATCAGGTCGTCGGGGCGGAACGGGTGACCTACGCGGCGGTGGGGCCGACGACGGCCGGGCCGCTGCGGCGGCGGGGGATCGAGCCGCTGGTGCCGGACCGCAGCCGGCTGGGCGCGCTGGTGCGCGCGGTGGTGCACCACGTCGAGGAGCACCGGGAGACCGCGGTGACCACGGTGGCCGGTCAGCTGCACGTGCGCTCCTCGGTGGCGCTGCTCGAGGACCGGGTGCTGCCGCTGTCGCCGTCTGCGCTTGCCGTGCTGCGGCTGCTCGTCGACCGTGGCGGCGCGGTGGTCACCCGCGAGGAGGTGCTCGAGGTGCTGCCCGGCAGCTCGCAGGACCCGCACACCGCGGAGGTCGCCGTCGGCCGGCTGCGCACCGCGCTGGAGGACAAGCGGGTGGTGCAGACGGTGGTCAAGCGCGGCTACCGGCTCGCGCTGGCCGAGCCAACCACCGCCCCCGCACCCCCCTCCCAGATCGGACAGTCCTAGGACTGTCGCCCCGGACCGCCTGCGCGCGCGGTCCTGGGCGACGGTGCCGGTCCTTCGTCGTTGCGTGGACCTTGTGGTGGCGACGTGGCCGTCTGGTGCGTGCTCGCGTCTCGGCTCAGCGCCCGGTCTTCTCGCGGTGGCTGCACCCAGGCCAGCAGCACGGTCGGCGCATGCCCTCCTCGAGCTCCTCGATGGTGCGGCGCACCCGGCGCTCGCGGGTCGCCGGCTGCTTGGCGTCCTCGACCCAGCAGATGAACTCGTTGCGCGCGAGCACGGTGATGTCCTCCCACGCTGCACCGGCCTCGGCGCTGGCGGAGAGGGCCTGGCGAAGGTCGTCGGGCAGGGTGTGCACCGCGCCGTCGCTGAGGGTGCCCGTGCCCGTGCCGCTGCTCGCACCGCCGCTCGTGCCGCTGCTCATGCCGTCCAGTGTGCCCCTCGGCCCGCGGCCCGGACAGTCGTGGCCCGGCCGGCTGGCACACTGCCCGCATGACGCAGCTGCCGAGGGTCGGGGTCGGGGTCGACGTGCACGCGCTGGCGCCTGCGGACAGTGCCCGTGAGCTGTGGGTCGCCGGTCTGCGCTGGCCCGGGGAGCGCGGGCTGGACGGGCACTCCGATGCCGACGTGGCCGCGCACGCCTGCTGCGACGCCCTCTTCTCCGCGGCCGGGATCGGCGACCTCGGCGCCCACTTCGGCACCTCCCGGCCCGAGCTGGCCGGCGCCTCCGGGACGACCCTGCTGGCCGAGGCCGCACGCCTGGTGCGAGCGGCCGGCTTCGAGATCGGCAACGTGGCGGTCCAGGTCGTCGGCAACCGGCCGAAGGTGGGGACCCGCCGGGAGGAGGCCGAGGCGGCCCTGTCGGCCGCCTGCGGCGCGCCGGTGTCGGTGAGCGGCACCACCACCGACGGTCTCGGGCTCACCGGGCGGGGCGAGGGGTGCGCGGCGATCGCCACCGCCCTGGTCGTCGCCGCGGGCTGAGCCGCCGTCAGCAGACGGTGGCCAGCCGACGGTGGCCAACCGACGGCGGCTCAGCCGCCGGCGGGTGCCGCGACGAGCCCCGCCCAGGCCTCGACCACCGGTCGCCAGGCCGCGACGACCTCGTCGGCGCCCTCCGTCACGCGGCGCAGCATCGCCTCACGGTCCACGTCGGCGGGCGGCGGGTTCGTGGTCGCCCACGCGGCGAGCATGTCGGCGCTCGCCTCGGGGTGGCCCTGGATGCCCCAGACCGTCGCGGCGAAGCGGACCATCATGAGGTCGCCGAGGTCGTTGCGGGCCAGCACCTCGCTGCCGTCGGGCAGGTCGAGGACGACGTCGGTGTTCCACTGCGGCACCGCCGAGGTGGGCGCCAGCGCCGCGGCCAGCGGGTCGCCGCCCCCTTCGCCGGCCGCGGTGCGGGTCACCTCGTGCAGGCCGACGGTGTGCCCGGACGGGTTGCGCCCGATCCGACCGCCGAGCGCGACCGCCGCGATCTGGTGGCCGAGGCAGATCCCGAGCACCGGCCGCGACCGGGCCGCCGCGTCCGCGACCAGTGCCCGGGTGGCCGGCAGCCAGGGACCGTCCTCGTCGTCGGTGGCGCCCACGGTGCCGCCGAGGACGAGCAGGCCGTCGTGCTCGAGGCGCCCGGGGAGGGGGTCGCCGAGGTCGGGACGGCGGACGTCGAGGGTGAGGCTGCTCCCTTCGAGCCAGGCACCCACCCGGGCCGGCGGGCAGGTCTCCTGGTGCTGGATCACGAGCACCGTGCTCATCGGCGGACCTCGACGGAGTCGGCACGGGTGAGAGCGACGATCATGCGGCGAGACTAGCCCGGCCGCCGACACGTCAGAGAACCTCTCTCTCACCCGAGAAGCCTTCTCCGGGGACCGAGCCTTTATCGGGTTACCCGATAAAGGCAGGATGGGGCGGGAGAGTGCACGCCGAGCCGAAGGAGATCGTCATGCCGCAGACCGTCAAGGGTGTCGTCGCCCGCACGAAGGGGGCCGAGGTCGAGCTGCTCGACGTCGTCGTCCCCGACCCGGGACCGGGTGAGGCCGTCGTCGACATCCGCTCCTGCGGGGTCTGCCACACCGACCTGCACTACCGCGAAGGGGGCATCAACGACGAGTTCCCGTTCCTCCTCGGGCACGAGGCCGCCGGCGTCGTCGAGGCCGTCGGCGAGGGCGTCACCGAGGTCGCCCCGGGCGACTTCGTCGTCCTCAACTGGCGCGCCGTCTGCGGCCAGTGCCGCGCCTGCGCCAAGGGCAAGCCCTGGTACTGCTTCGCCACCCACAACGCCGAGCAGAAGATGACCCTCGCCGACACCGGCGAGGAGCTCTCCCCGGCGCTGGGCATCGGCGCCTTCATCGAGAAGACCCTGGTCGCCGCCGGCCAGTGCACCAAGGTCGACCCGGAGGCGGACGCCGCCGCCGTCGGCCTGCTCGGCTGCGGCGTCATGGCCGGCTTCGGCGCGGCCGTCAACACCGGCGGCGTCACCCGCGGCGACTCGGTCGCCGTCATCGGCTGCGGCGGCGTCGGGGACGCGGCCATCGCCGGGGCGCACGTGGCCGGGGCGACGACGATCGTCGCCGTGGACCGCGACCCCCGCAAGCTCGAGACGGCGAAGGGCTTCGGCGCCACCCACACCGTCGACGCCAGCAGCGAGGACGTCGTCGAGCGGGTCCGCGAGCTCACCGGCGGCTTCGGCGCGGACGTCGTCGTCGAGGCGGTGGGGCTGCCGCAGACCTACGAGCAGGCCTTCTACGCCCGCGACCTCGCCGGCACCCTGGTGCTCGTCGGGGTGCCCACCCCGGAGAAGGAGGTGACCCTGCCGATGATCGAGATGTTCGGGCGCGGCGGGGCGCTGAAGTCCAGCTGGTACGGCGACTGCCTGCCCAGCCGCGACTTCCCGATGCTCGTCGACCTCTACCAGCAGGGCCGCTTCGACCTGGACGCCTTCGTCACCGAGCGGATCGGTCTCGGCGACGTCGAGGCCGCCTTCGCCAAGATGCACGGCGGTGACGTGCTCCGCTCGGTGGTGGTGCTCTGATGACCGCACGCATCGAGCACCTGACCACCTCGGGCACCTTCGAGCTGGACGGCGGCTCCTGGGAGGTCGACAACAACGTGTGGCTGGTCGGCGACGACGAGGAGGTCGTCGTCATCGACGCCGGCCACGAGGCCGCGCCGATCCTGGAGCAGGTCGGCGAGCGCCGGGTGGTCGCCGTGGTCTGCACGCACGCCCACAACGACCACGTGAACGCGGCCGCCGAGGTCGCCGACGCCTCGGTCGCCCCGATCCTGCTGCACCCGGCCGAGGCGCCGCTGTGGGAGATGACCTATCCCGATCGGCAGCCCGACGGCGAGCTGACCGACGGGCAGACGATCACCGTCGCCGGCACCGAGCTCGAGGTGCGGCACACCCCCGGCCACTCGCCGGGCGCCTGCTGCCTCTACGCACCGGAGCTCGGCGTGCTCTTCTCCGGGGACACCCTCTTCAACGGGGGTCCCGGCGCGACCGGTCGCTCCTACAGCGACTTCCCGACGATCGTGGCGTCGATCACCGACCGGCTGCTCGGGCTGCCGCCGGAGACGCAGGTGCGCACCGGGCACGGCGACAGCACCACCATCGGCGACGAGGCGCCGCACCGGCAGGAGTGGCTCGACCGCGGCCACTGAGCCCACCCCGACCAGCACCCACCCACGCACCGACGACGAACGGGTCGAGGTGATCCACGCCGCGTGAGACGGCGCGGATCACCTCGACCCGTTCGTGCGTGTGCGTGAGCGCGTGAGGCGACTACTCGGCGTCGAGGTCCTGCGCGACCAGGGCGGCGATGGTCTCCACCGCGTCCTGGCTGTCGGACTCCACGGTGACCTCGGTGCCCTTCTCGGCGCCGAGGGTCATGATGAGCAGGGCGGAGGCGGCGTCCACCGGCTCGCCGCCCTCGACGGCGAGGGTGACCTCGGCGTCCAGCTCGTCCGCCTTCTCGGCGATGATCCCGGCGGGGCGGGCGTGCAGGCCGACGGCAGAGCCGACGACGACCTTCTGGCTGGGCATGTCCTTCTCCTTCTCGTCAGGCCGCGACGGTCGCGGTCTCGGTGGTGCTCGTGCTGGCGCCCTTCGGCTCCCGCTTCCACAGCGTCTTCAGGGCGATCACCGCGGCCGCTGCGACGACCGTACCGATGGCGATGGCCAGCGCGAAGAGCAGGAAGCGGTCGATCGCGAAGAAGACGAAGATGCCGCCGTGCGGGGCCTGCGACTCGGCGCCGAAGATCATGCACAGCGCGCCGGTGACGGCGCCGCCGGCCATCATCGAGGGGATCACTCGCAGCGGGTCCGCGGCGGCGAAGGGGATCGCCCCCTCGGAGATGAATGAGGCGCCCAGCAGCCAGGCGGCGCGGCCGTTCTCCTGCTCCTGCTCGGTGAAGAGCGCCTTGCGCACGGTGCTGGCCAGGGCCAGCGCCAGCGGCGGCACCATGCCGGCGGCCATCACCGCGGCCATGATCTTCATCGAGGCCGGGTTGTCGATCGACAGGCCGGTGGTGGCGAAGAGGTAAGCCGCCTTGTTCACCGGGCCGCCGAGGTCGAAGCACATCATCAGCCCCAGGATGATCCCGAGCAGGGCCAGCGAGCTGCCGGTCATCCCGTTGAGCTGCTCGGTCAGCCACTCGGTCACCGAGGCCAGCGGCCGGGCGAGGAAGAGGTACATCAGCCCGCCGACGACGAGGCTGGTGAAGAGCGGGATGATCACCACCGGCATGAGGCCGGCCAGCCAGCGCGGCGGGTTCAGCCGGGTGAAGCCGTAGGCGACGAGACCCGCCAGCAGACCACCGACGAGACCGCCGATGAAGCCTGCCCCGGTGGCCACGGCGACCGCGCCGGCGACAAAGCCGGGGGCGATGCCGGGCCGGTCGGCGAGGCCGAAGGCGATGTAGCCGGCCAGCGCCGGGACGAGGAAGCTGAACGCCAACGACCCCAGCGTGTAGAGGATCGCCCCGAGGTAGGTGAGGAGGGCCGAGCCGAAGAGGGCGTTCCCGCCCGCCTCGGGCAGGTTGGTCAGTGAGCTGTCGGCAACGATGTCGGCGGCAATGTCGGTGATGTCGTACCCGCCGAAGAGGAAGCCCAGGGCGATGAGCAGACCGCCGGCGGCGACGAAGGGGATCATGTAGCTGACCCCGGTCATCAGCGCCTGCTGGATCCGCTTGCCCCAGCCGAGCCCGGCGCCGCCACCGGCCGTGGCGGAGTCGTCCCGGCCGCTGCCGGCGGCGACCTTCCGCGAGGAGGGGTCGTCGGCCGCGGCCAGCGCCTCGTCGATCATCTCGCCGGGCTCGTTGATCGCCCGCTTCACCCCGGACTCGATGACCGGCTTGCCGGCGAAGCGGTCCTTGCCCTTGACGCCGACGTCGGTGGCGAAGATGACCGCGTCGGCGGCGTCGATCTGCGCCTGGGTCAGCGCCTGGGTGGTCGAGCTGCCCTGCGGCTCGACGTGGACGTCCACGCCCTTCTCGGTGCCCTTGTCGGTGAGGTAGTCCGCGGCCATGTAGGTGTGCGCGATCCCGGTCGGGCAGGCGGTCACCGCGACGATCGAGCGGCGCCGTCCGCCGTCGCCTCCGGAGGTGCCACCGTCCCCGGCAGCCGTGCCGGCGGCAGCACCACCACCAGCTGCGCCACCAGCCGCGGCTGCGGACGAGCCGTCGCCCGCGGCACCCGCGCCCTGCCCGGCGGCGGTGCTCCCGCCGTCGGCGGCGGGCTGGGGGTTGATCACCCCGTCGACGAGGGCGACCACCTCGGCGTCGCTGCCGGCCTCACGCAGCGAGGCGACGAAGTCCTTCTTCACCAGCGCCCGGGCCAGCTTGGTCAGCAGCTTCATGTGCTCGCTGCCACCGCCCTCCGGGGCGGCGATGAGGAAGACGAGGTCGGCCGGGCCGTCCTTGGCGCCGAAGTCGACGGCGGGGGAGAGCCGGGCGAAGCCGAGCGAGGCCTGGGTGACCGACGCGGAGCGGCAGTGCGGGATGGCGAAGCCGCCGGGCATGCCGGTCGGCGACTTGCCCTCGCGGGTCATCGCGTCGGCGATGAGCCCGTCGGTCGAGGTGGCCCGTCCGGCGTCGGCGACCAGACCGGCGAGCGCGGCGATCACCTCCTCCTTGCTCTCGCCCAGGGAGGCGTCGAGTCGGACGAGGTCGGGGGTGATGAGTGCCGGTGACTGCTCGGTCATGGCGGGCTCCTCGGGTCGGCTCCGGGGTGGAGCGGGTGCTGCGGTCGGTGCTGGTGAGGTCGGGTGCTGCTGAGGTCGGGTGCTGCGGCGGTCGGGAGAGCGGTCAGCCGGTGCTGATCGCCGAGGCGGTGATGTCGGTGGCGGTGCCGTCGCCGGCGAGACCGGCGTGCTCAGGGGTGGGCAGCCCGGTCCCGGGCAGCTGCGCCGCGGCCGAGCCGTAGGCGACCGCCAGAGCCAGCCGCTGCGGCTCGGCGAGCCCCCGCAGCGAGCCGAGCAGGTAGCCGGACAACGCCGAGTCGCCGGCGCCGACGGTGCTGCGCACGGTGATCCGCGGGGCGGCCGCGAACCAGGCGCCGTCCGCGGTGGTCAGCACCGCCCCGGAGCCGCCGAGGGTGGTCAGCACGGCGCCGACCCCGCGCTCCATGAGCCGACGGGCGGCCGCCACCGTGGGCGCGTGGTCGCCGGCGGCGGCCGCCGACTCCAGCTCCTCGGGGTCGCCGCCACCGAGCTGGGTGAGCTCCTCGGCGTTGGGCTTCATGAGGTCCGGCGCCGCCTCGGGGAAGGCCTCGGCCAGCGCCACCAGCGGCGCGTCCGAGGTGTCCACGGCCACGCGGGTCCCGGCGGCACGCAGCCGCGGCACCAGCCGGGCGTACCAGTCGGTGGGGGCGCCCGGCGGCAGCGACCCGCACAGCGCCACCCAGCGCGAGCCGGCCGCCTGCTGCACCAGCAGCTCCTCCAGCGCCGCGACGTCCGACCCGGTGAGGGTGGCCCCGGGCTCGTTGAGCTTGGTGGTGGTGCCGTCCGGCTCGGTGATCGTCAGGTTGGTCCGGACCGGGTGCTCGGTGGTGTGCTCGGCGGCGCGCACCCCGGCCTGCTGCAGCAGCGGGCGCAGCGGGTCCTGGGCTCCCATCGGCAGCACCGCGGTGGCCTCCACCCCGGCCATGGTGATCACCTTGGCGACGTTGACCCCCTTCCCCCCGGGGTCGTCGCGGACGTCGCCGAGGCGCAGCACGCCGCCGCGGACCAGCTCGCCGGGCAGCGAGGCGGCCCGGTCGACGCTGGGGTTGGCGGTGAAGGTGGTGATCACGCCGTCATCACCCGCACGCCGGTCTGCTCCAGGGCGGCCAGCGCCCGGGCGTCGATGCCGGTGTCGGTGACGACGACGTCCACGTCGTCCAGGCGGGCGAAGCAGTGCAAGAGCTCACGTCCGATCTTCGAGGAGTCGACGAGCGCGACCACCGAGCGCGCGCTGCGGTGCATCGCGCGCTTGACCGACGCCTCGCTCTGGTCGGGGGTGGACAGGCCGTGCTCGACGGTGATCCCGTCCGATCCGAGGAAGGCGACGTCGGTCCGCAGCCGCTCCAGCTGGCGCACCCCGGTCTCGCCGACGGTGGCCTGGGTGACCCCGCGGACGCGGCCACCGAGCAGGTGCACCTCGCCGGGGTGGGTCACCCCGAGCCGGGCGGCGATCGGCACGGCGTTGGTGACGACGAGCAGCTCGGAGCGGGCCGGCAGCACCTCGGCCAGCTGGGCGGTGGTGGTCCCCGCGTCCAGGACGACCGAGGAGCGTCCCTCGGGGAGCAGGCTCAGCGCGGTGCGGGCGATCCGGGTCTTGGCCTCGGCGTGCTCCAGCGCGCGCTGGGCGACCGGGGCCTCGCTGCCGGAGGTCTCGTCGACCGGCACGGCGCCGCCGTGCACCCGGCGGACCAGGCCCTGGGTGGCCAGCGCGTCCAGGTCGCGGCGCACGGTCTCCGGGGCGACGTCCAGCTCGGCGGCCAGGGTGGTCACCACGACCCGGCCGTCGCGGCGCGCCAGGTCGGCGATCAGCTGCTGCCTCTCGTCGGCGAACACGACGCCTCCTTGCGCTGCCCGGTCGGCTCTGACGAACTCCACCGACCCGGCTGAACCTGCCCGATCGTGTGGACTTCGCCTAAGTTCTATGCCCGGATCTGTGGCTTTGTCAAGGATGGACGGATACGATTGTGGCATCAGCCACAGCGCCGTGGGACGGCGCGCCACCCCTGACACGCAGGACTGACACGCAGGAGACGTGATGACGACGACGTCAGCAGCCGCGACCACCGCAGCGACCGTCCAGGGCACCGGTGTGGTGCCCGGGGTCGCCTACGCGAAGGCGGTCTGGACCAGGCCGCAGCCGGAGGTCGCGCTGCGCAGCGACGAGGTGCCCGAGGCCGACCGCGAGGCCGAGGCGCAGCGGCTGGCCCAGGCCGCGGCCACCGTCGCCGAGCGGCTGGAGCAGCGCGCCGCCCAGGTCACCGGGGTCGCCGCCGAGGTGCTCGGCGCCACCGCCGGGATGGCCCGGGACAAGGGCTGGCTCAAGGCGGGCACCAAGCGGGTCATGCAGGGCGAGGACGCCACCCGGGCGGCGATCGGGGCGACCGACCAGTTCGTGGCGATGTTCGAGAAGGCGGGCGGCCTCATGGCCGAGCGCACCACCGACCTCAAGGACATCCGCTCCCGGGTCGTCGCCGAGCTGGAGGGGCAGCCCGAGCCCGGCGTCCCGCACCCGGACCACCCCTTCGTGCTGCTCGCCGACGACCTCGCCCCCGCGGACACCGCCGACCTCGACCCCGAGCTGGTGCGCGCCCTGGTCACCTCGCTCGGCGGCCCGACCAGCCACACCTCGATCATCGCCCGCCAGCGGGGCATCCCCTGCGTCGTCGCCGCGGCCGACCTCGAGCAGGTCGAGGACGGCGCGATGGTGCTCGTCGACGGGGGCACCGGCACCATGGAGGTCGAGCCCGACGCCGAGCAGGCGCAGGCCCGGGCCGCGGCCTCGGCCGAGGAGCTCGAGCGGGTCCGGGCCTGGCGCGGCCCGGCGGCCACCAGCGACGGCGAGCGGGTGGACGTCCTGGCCAACGTCCAGCACGGCGAGTCGGCGCGGCAGGCGGCCGGTGGCCAGGCCGAGGGGGTCGGCCTCTTCCGCACCGAGCTGTGCTTCCTCGGGCGGGACAAGGAGCCCTCGGTCGAGGAGCAGGCGCAGATCTACGCCGAGGTGCTGGCCGCCTTCCCCGAGGGCAAGGTGGTCACCCGCACCCTGGACGCCGGCTCGGACAAGCCGCTGGCCTTCATCACCCAGCCGGACGAGCCCAACCCGGCGCTGGGGGTGCGCGGGGTGCGGATCGCCTCGCTCGACCCCGGGGTGCTCACCCGTCAGCTGGACGCGCTCGCCCAGGCCGCCGAGCAGGCCAGCCGGCCGCTCGCGGACACCTGGGTGATGGCGCCGATGATCGCCACCCCGGAGGAGGCGGAGAGCTTCGCCGGGCTGGTCCGCGATCGCGGCATGAAGCCTGGCGTCATGGTCGAGGTGCCCTCGGTGGCGCTGCAGGCCGAGCAGGTGCTGGCGCACGTCGACTTCCTCTCGATCGGCACCAACGACCTCTCCCAGTACGCCATGGCCGCCGACCGGATGAGCCCCTCGCTGGCCGGGCTCACCGACCCCTGGCAGCCGGCGGTGCTGCGGCTCATCGCGATGACCGCGGCCGCCGGGCAGCAGGTCGGCAAGCCGGTCGGGGTGTGCGGCGAGGCGGCCGCGGACCCGGCGCTGGCGGCGGTGCTCGTCGGGCTCGGGGTGACCTCGCTGTCCATGGCCGCCGGGGCCGTCCCCGGGGTGGGCGCCCGGCTCGCCCAGGTCTCCCGGGAGCAGTGCCGTCGGGCAGCGTCCGCGGCCAGCGCCGCGGCGTCCCCGGCGCAGGCCCGTCAGGCCGCCGGCGAGGCGCTCGCCGGCTGACGGCCGGTCAGTCGGTCGTGCCGCGGGCGCCCTGGCGCCGCCCGGTGCGGAAGAGTCCTGCCCGGGCGGCGGCGACCGTCGTCGCGGCGGCATGCTCGCCCAGCGGCTCGTCCGGCGTGCGGCGGTCCACCATGAGGCGGTAGTAGATCGGCGCGGCCACCGACCGGATCACCGCGTCCGGCTCGGTGCCCTCGGGCAGCTGCTCGCGCTCCACGGCCCGGACGGCCACCACCCGCACCATCCGGTACCACTCGCGGAAGATCGTCTGCAGCTGCCCGTCGAGGCCCTCGTCGTGGGTGCGGGCGGCGAGCAGCTCGGCGAACATCCGGCCGTTGTCCCCGGAGAGGGTGGCCGCCAGCGACCGGCCGTAGATGCGCAGGTCCTGCTCGAAGCAGCCGGTGTCCGGGACGACGACGTGCACCGCCGCGAGCGCGGTGACCAGGTCCGAGACGACCCCGTCGCGGGTCTGCCAGCGCCGGTAGATCGTCGTCTTGTGCACCCCGGCGCGCAGGGCGATCCGCTCGATCGTCAGCCCGGCGAACCCGACCCGCAGCAGCTCCTCGCGGGTCGCTTCGAGGACCGCGGTGCGGGTACGGGCGGTCCGCCCGCCGGGGCGCACCGAGCCGACGGGCTGAGGCATGGTGCCACCCTAACGCAACCGCTAGTTGCCCCGGGGGGTTATCGCCGTTCCACAATAGCGGTCTCCACCGTCGACCTCCGGTCGTGACGCCGGGACAGCACCTGGGTGCTCGCTCTCGTCCGTGCCGCTGCCGCGGCGACGGTGCTCCGGGGGGAGGGAAGCGGGTGGCGGGTTGCGTCTGGCCGGTGCACGGTCGGCTGCCTCGCCGCCCGCGACCCGGGGCCCGCCGGAGGACGGCGCGCGTCAGGAGCGCCGGTAGCCTTGCGCGGGTGACGCTCCAGCTCTACGACACCGCCACCCGCAGCCAGCGAGACTTCGTCCCGGTGGTCCCCGGCCAGGTGGGCATGTACATCTGCGGGCTGACCACCCAGGGGGCGCCGCACATCGGCCACCTGCGCTTCGCCGTCGCCTTCGACGTGCTGCGCCGCTGGCTGGTCCGCGGCCACGGCTACCAGGTGACGATGGTCCGTAACGTCACCGACATCGACGACAAGATCCTCGTCCGGGCCGCCGAGCAGGGCGAGGACTGGTGGGCGCTGAGCTACCGCAACGAGCGGCTCACCGCGGAGGCGCTGGACACCCTCGGCGTGCTGCCGGCCACCTACGAGCCGCGGGCCACCGGGCACGTCCCGGAGATGCTCACCCTGGTGGACGCGCTCGTCGAGGCCGGCCACGCCTACCCGGCCGAGGACGGCAGCGGCGACGTCTACTTCGACGTGCGCAGCTGGCCCGGCTACGGCGAGCTCTCGCACCAGTCGCTGGACGACATGGTCGCCGCCGACGACGCCGACCCGCGCGGCAAGCGCGACCCTCGCGACTTCGCGCTGTGGAAGGGGCACAAGGAGGGCGAGCCGGACACCGCCTCGTGGCCCACCCGCTTCGGCGCCGGCCGCCCCGGCTGGCACCTGGAGTGCTCGGCGATGGCCCGCAAGTACCTCGGCGACACCTTCGACATCCACGGCGGCGGCATCGACCTGCGCTTCCCGCACCACGAGAACGAGCAGGCCCAGTCGCGGGCCGCGGGGCTCGGCTTCACCCGGCACTGGCTGCACAACGGCTGGGTGACGGTGCGCGGGGAGAAGATGGGCAAGTCCCTGGGCAACTCCCTCGAGGTGCGCGAGCTGGTGCGCCGGCACGACCCGCTGACCGTGCGCTACTTCCTCACCGCGGCCCACTACCGCTCGATGATCGAGTACCACGAGGGCTCGCTGGAGGAGGCCGGCGCCGCGGTGGAGCGCATCGAGGGCTTCCTGCGGCGCGCGCTGCCGCAGGCCGGGATCCACGAGGCCGACCCCGAGGTCACGCTGCCCGACGGCTTCGCCGCGGCGATGGACGACGACCTGGGCGTGGCCGGGGCGCTCGCCGTCGTCCACGAGACGGTCCGGGCGGGCAACACGGCGCTGGACGAGGGCGACCGGGCCGAGGCCGCGCAGCTGGCCGAGCAGGTGGTGGCGATGACCGACGTGCTCGGCATCAACCCGCTCTCGGCGACCTGGGGCCGGGGCGGCGGCAGCCGCGAGGCCGACCTGACCGCGGCGCTGGACGTCCTGGTGCAGATGCAGGTCGAGGCCCGGGCCTCGGCCCGCGCGGCGCGGGACTACGCGACCGCCGACGCCATCCGTGACGGCCTCGCCGAGGCCGGGGTCGCGGTGGCCGACACCGCCACCGGGGCCACCTGGTCGCTGGCGAAGAAGGAGCAGTAGATGGCCGGCAACAGCCAGCGCAAGGGAGCGGTCCGCCGCACCGGCAGCAAGAAGGGGGCGACCGTCGGCTCCGGCGGGCAGCGCCGCCGTGGCCTGGAGGGCAAGGGCCCGACGCCGAAGGCGGCCGACCGGCCCAACCACAAGGCCTACCGCAGCGGCACGTCCTCGGGCTCGCGCCCGCCGGCCGGCGGCGGCCGGCGCCGCGGGGGCAGCACCGAGATGGTCGCCGGGCGCAACTCCGTGCTGGAGGCGCTGCGTGCCGGTATCCCGGTGCAGACCGTCTACCTGGCCCACCGGGTGGACAGCGACGACCGGGTCAAGGAGGCGCTCAAGGTCGTCTTGGACCGCGGCCTGGAGGTCCTGGAGGTGCCGCGCCAGGAGCTCGACCGGCTCACCGACGGCGCGGTGCACCAGGGGCTGGCGATCCAGGTGCCGCCCTACGACTACGCGCACCCGCGCGACCTGCTGGCCGCCGCGGCCGATGCCGGTGAGGATCCCCTGGTGGTGGCGCTCGACGGGATCACCGACCCGCGCAACCTCGGGGCGGTGGTCCGCTCGGTCGCCGCCTTCGGCGGGCACGGGGTGCTGGTCCCGGGGCGCCGCTCGGCCGGGATGACCGCCTCGGCGTGGAAGACCTCGGCGGGCGCCGCCGCGCGGGTCCCGGTAGCCCAGGCGAGCAACCTCACCCAGGCGCTGCAGGACTACCAGAAGGCGGGGGTCTTCGTCGCCGGGCTGGACATGGACGGCGACGTCTCGCTGCCGGACCTGGAGCTGGCCACCGGGCCGTTGGTGCTCGTCCTCGGCTCCGAGGGCAAGGGGCTCTCCCGTCTGGTGCGCGAGACCTGCGACCAGGTGGTCTCGGTGCCGATGAGCAGCAGCGTCGAGTCGCTCAACGCCGGGGTCGCCGCCGGGGTCTCGCTCTACGAGGTGGCCCGGCGCCGGTCCGGCCGATGAGCACCGACCAGGGCGGGCCGCGGCAGGTGCAGATCGCGGCCACGCTGATGCGCGTCGGGGCCGGCTTCTCGCTGCTCGGCGCGGTCGCCGCGCCGCTGCTGCTGGGACGCAGCCGGGAGCTCGCCGAGCAGGCCTTCGAGGAGACCGGCGCGAGCTACACCGCCTCGGACGTCGACAACGCGGTCTCCGTCGGCGCCGTCTACGCGGTCGTGATGGGCCTGCTCGCGGTGCTGCTGTGGCTGGTCCTGGCGCACTTCGTCACCCGCGGTCGGGCCTGGGCCCGCTTCGCCTCGACGGCGCTCTTCGTCATCGGGCTGATCTCCTACGGGCTGACCCTGCTGCAGGCGCCCACGCTGGTCGCGCTGCTCCTCGACGGTGCCGCGCTGCTCGTCGGCGCGATCGCCCTGATCTACCTCTGGCACCCGGCGACCCGGCCGTGGTTCCACCCCTTCGCCAGCCAGGAGGCTCGCTCGTGACCCAGCCCGGACCCACGCCGCCGACCGATCCCTTCCAGGGTCAGCCGTCCTACCAGGGCCCGCAGCAGAGCCACCCGCAGCAGGGTTACCCGCAGCAGCAGGGTTACCCGCCGCAGCCCGCTCCCGGGATGCAGACCTGGGGGGCCCAGCCCTACGGCGCTCCGCGCCCGCAGGCCGGGCCGCGCCCGGGCGCGGCCACCGCCGCGGTCTGGCTCACCGTGCTCGGCGGGGTGCTCATGCTGATCTCCTTCATCGTCAGCGCCGTGGTCACCGCCACCGGAGACACCCGGGACGAGCTCATCACGGACCTGACCACGGGGCCGGATCCGATGAGCTACTCGGCAGCCGAGGGCACGATCCTCGTCGCGGTCGTCCTCGTGGTCGTCCTCGGTGCGGTGCTCGCCGCGGTGTGGTGGGGCCTGGCCGCCTTCCTCGCCCGCGGTCGGGGCTGGGCCCGGATCACCGCGACCGTGCTGGCCACCCTCGCCGGAGTCGTCATGATCTGCGGGGCCCTCGGTCTGCTGATCGACACCACCGGCTGGGAGTCGGTCATCCTCAGCGCGCTGTCCACCGTGTGCGGGATCGCCGCCGTGGTGCTGCTGTGGCTGCCGGCCTCGTCCCGCTGGTTCGAGGCGAAGGCCCTGGAGCGCGGCTGAGGCCGACCCGCAGGCGCGCGCTCAGCGCTCGGTGCGCACCACCGCGGTCTTGGCGACGATGTCGCCCAGGGTCCGCCGGTCGGCGTCGAAGAGCATCCAGATCCAGTCGACGATGCCCAGCATGAGCACCAGCAGCTCGCGCAGCACCATGGCACCGAGGGTCGGCCGCCCGCCGTCCGCGGCGTTGACCACCTTCAGCCCGGTGACCCGGCGACCGATGCTCTGCCCGGTGCGCGAGACCCGCCAGATCCGGTTCCAGAACCACACGACGTAGATGAGCAGCGAGCTGACGGCGATGAGCACGATGCCGGTGATCCACATCGCGCTGCTGCCGGTGCCGGGGACCTCGCAGTCGGTCATGCTGCCGTAGGAGCACGGCTCGTAGTCGGGCAGGCCGACGACGAAGAGGACCGCCCCGACCGTGAGGAGGATCGCCGTGGGGACGCTGGCGAGGACCTGGTCGATGAGCCGCGGCAGCACCCGGTCGCTGAAGTCGGTGACCGGCCCGTAGCGCTGCTCCACCCACGCCCGCGAGCCTGGGCGGTTCGGGTCGTCGCCGGGGGAGGGGACGACGTAGGGGTTGTAGCCGTAGGGCCCGGGGTAGCCGTGAGCGGCGCCCGGGTGCTGCGGCGACGGGTGCGCGGGCGCGGGCTCCGGCGGGCGACGACCCTGCGGCGCGGGCGTGCCCTGCGGCGGTCCCTGGGGCGGCGGCCACTGCGGGGGCGGGCCCTCCGGGGGACCAGGGGTGCTGCTCATGCGCGTCCTTCCTCGGTGTCCGGCGGCAGGTAGCGGGCGTCGGTGCCCAGCACCGCGGCCTCGTCCGGCTTCTCCGGCAGCACGTCACGGACGTACTCGGTGATGGCGTCCTCGATGGGCACATCGTGCCCCAGCCGCTCGGCCATGTACCACCGGTGCTCGAGGATCTCGTGGAAGACCTCGGCCGGCTCCAGCTTGGCGCGCATCCCCGGCGGGATCGCCCGGCTCATCGGCTCGTAGACCTGACGCAGCCAGTCCCCGGCGACGATCGCCTCGTCCTCGCCCTGACGGTCGGTGGCCGCCCGGTAGGCGTCGAGGTCGTTGAGCAGCCGCCGCGCCTGGTTCTCCTCGACGTCCAGCCCGGTGATCCGCATCAGCCGCCGGCTGTGGTGCCCGGCCTCGACGACCTTCGGCTGGATCCGCACCGAGGTGCCGTCGAGGTCGGTGGAGATCTCCAGCTCGTCGACGTCGAAGCCCAGCGCGTTCAGCCGGCGGATCCGCTCGTCCACCCGCCAGCGCTCGCCGGCCTCGAACCACTCGTCGCCGGTCAGCTCGTCCCACAGGCTGCGGTAGCGGGTGATGATCTCGTGCGCCGTGGTGATCGGGTCGACGTCCTCGGGCAGCACGCCGGCGGCGGCCAGGTCCATGAACTCGCCGGCGATGTTGACCTGGGCGATGTCCAGGTCGTGCTCGCGCTGGCCGTCGCTGAGGCTGTCGTGCAGCTCACCGGTCTCGGCGTCGACGAGGTAGGCGGAGTAGGAGCCGGCGTCGCGGCGGAAGAGGACGTTGCTCAGCGAGACGTCGCCCCACCAGAAGCCGATGAGGTGCAGCCGCACCAGCAGCACCGCCAGGGCGTCGATGACCCGGGTGGCCGTGTCGGCCCGCAGATGCTGGCTGACCACCACCCGGTAGGGCAGCGAGAACTGCAGGTGCCGGGTGACCAGGCAGGCGTCCAGCGGCTCGCCGTCGGCGTCGGTGCGCCCGGTGACCACCCCGATCGGGTGCACGCACGGCTCCCCGAGACGCTCCAGGGCGCGCAGCATCCGGTACTCCGAGCGGGCCAGCTCGGCCTTGATCTCCTTGACCGCGACCACCCCGCCGGAGAGCTTGGCGAAGCGGACCACGTGCCGGGAGATGCCGCGGGGCAGGGCGGCCAGCCGCTCCTCGGGCCAGTCCTCGAGCGGCACCGACCACGGCAGGTCGAGCAGGGCGGAGTCGGGTCCGGCCGAGGAGATCTGCAAGGACATGCCCCCCAGTGTGCCCTCAGACCCCCAGGTAGGCGGCGACGAAGGGGTTCGCCGGCGCCTCCCGCAGCCGCTGCGGGGTGTCGCACTGCTGCAGCACCCCGTCGCGCAGCACCGCGACCCGGTCGCCGATCGCCAGCGCCTCGTCCGGCTGGCTGGTGGCGTACAGCGTGGTCACGCCCAGCCGGCGCTGCAGCGCGGAGAGCTGGTCGCGGGTCGCCGCGCGCACGGCTGGGTCCAGGGTCACCAGCGGGTCGTCCATGATGAAGACCTGCGGGGCGCGCACGATCGCCCGGCCCATCGCCACCCGGTGGCGCAGGTCCCGGGTCAGCTCGGCGGGGGTCTGGTCGAGCTGGTCGGTCAGGTCCAGCACCTCGGCGGCCTCGGCGACCCGCCGGGCCACCTCGTCGTCGTCGATCCCGGCCACCCGCATGGCGAAGCCGAGGTTGTCGCCGACCGTGAGGTGCGGGTAGAGCGCGTAGCTCTGCAGCACCATCGCCACGTCCCGCTCCCGCGAGGAGAGCCGGGTGACGTCCTGGCCGTCGAGCAGCACCCGGCCGGCGTCGACCTCCTCGAGCCCGGCGAGCAGCCGCAGCGTGGTGGAGCGGCCGCACCCGGCCGGACCGGCCAGCACGAGCAGCTCGCCGTCGGCGACCTCGAGGTGCAGGTCGCCCACGGCCGGCACGTCGAGGCCGGGGTAGGTCAGGGTCACCCCGTCGAAGGTGACTGCTGCCATCCTCGGCCCTCGTTCCCGTCTCGGCGCGGCGACGTCGCTCGCGGTTGCCCCCACCGTACGCGGCCCACCCCGGCGGCGCCCCCCGACCACCAGGCGTGACGTGCGCCTCTCTCCGGCTGGCCGGGCCGCTCGGATCGGCGCCGCCCCGCCGGCTCAGCCGGACCCGGCCCGCAGCTCCCGCAGCCGGCGCAGCACCGCCGGCACGTCCTCGGTGGTGGCCACCCGGTGGCCGGCCGCGGTCTCGCCGTCGCCGACCTTGATCCCCAGGTCGTCCGGTCCGAGCACGGCGAAGGCGTGCTCGTCGGTGACGTCGTCGCCCAGGTAGACGGTGGCGGCGACCCCGAGCTCGTCGGTCAGCCGCCGCAGCGCGCTGCCCTTGTCGGCCGGGACGACGGTGAGCTCGAAGATCCCCTTGCCGGCCATGAGCCGCACCCCGTCGCGGGCCGCGGCTCGCTCCGCGATCTCCTGGGCCTGCTGGGCTCCCACCTCGTCCTGCCCGCGGGAGTGGACCACCACGGCAGAGGGCTTGTGCTCCAGCCGGATCGGGCGGCCGGCCTCGGCCACCGCCGCCTCGACCTCGTCGGTGAGCGCCGCCAGCAGCTGCTGCTGGTCGTCGGTGAGCCCGAAGCCGTCGTCGCGGCTGCTCTGCGCCCCGTGGCTGCCGATCCGGGTGACCGCGGCGCCACGCTCGCCCTGCAGCCCGGTGAGCGTGCTGAGGGTCTCCAGGTCGCGCCCCGAGACCACCGCCACCCAGGTGCCGGGGCGCTCGCCGAGGGCCAGCAGGTCCTCGACGGTGCCCGCCTGCGGGCGGGCGTCCAGCGGGTCGAGGACGAAGGGGGCCAGCACCCCGTCGAAGTCGGTGGCCACGAGCAGCGTCTCCGCGGCGGCGACCCTGGCCAGGGCGCGCTCCAGCTCGGCCGCCGGGGTGGCGCTCACCGCTCTCCACCCGTCGTCGCGGCGGTCCCGGCGTCGCTGGCCGTCGCGGTGCCCGGCCGCTGCGGGGCCTGCTCGAGGTTGGTGAGGAAGCGGTCCGCCCAGCGCTGCACGTCGTGGTCGGCCACCCGACGCCGCAGCGCGCGCATGTAGCGGCGGCGGCTGCTCTCGTCGGTGCGCACCGCCCGGACGATCGTCTGCTTCAGCCCCTCGATGTCGTGCGGGTTGCACACGAACGCCTGGTGCAGCTCGTGGTAGGCGCCGGTGAACTCGGAGAGCACCAGCGCGCCGCCGTCGTCGTGACGGCAGGTGACGTACTCCTTGGCGACGAGGTTCATCCCGTCGCGCAGCGGGGTGACCAGCATGACGTCGGCGGCCTGGAAGAGCGCGGCCATCTCCTCCCGCGGGTAGGACTGGTGCAGGTAGTGCACCGCCGGCGAGCCGATCGCCGAGTGGGTGCCGTTGATCCGCCCGACGGTGCGCTCCACCTCGGTGCGCAGCTCCTTGTACGCCTCGACCCGCTCCCGGCTGGGCGTGGCCACCTGGACGAAGGTGACGTCCGGCGGGCTGATGACGCCGTCCTCGAGCAGCTCCTCGTAGGCCTTGAGCCGGTGCCGGATGCCCTTGGTGTAGTCCAGCCGGTCGACGCCGAGCAGGACCACCCCGGGGTCGCCGAGGGAGTGCCGGATCTCCTCGGCCCGCTCCTGCACGGCCGGCTCCTTGGCCAGCCTCTCCAGGCCGCGGTAGTCGATGCTGATCGGCACCGCGCTGGCCCGCACCACCCGCTGCCCGGCCTCGTCGGCGACGGTGACGGTCTCCCCCTTCGTCGTGGCGCCGATGAGCCGGCGGCAGGCCCGCACGAAGTTCTGCGCGTCGGCCACCCGCTGGAAGCCGAGGTAGTCCGCCCCGAGCAGCCCCTCGAGGATCTGGGCGCGCCAGGGCAGCTGGGCGAAGAGCTCCACCGGGGGGAAGGGGATGTGGTCGAACCAGCCGATCCGCACGTCCGGCCGCAGCCGGCGCACCAGGGCGGGGACGAGCTGCAGCTGATAGTCGTGCACCCACACCTTGGCGCCCGGCGCGGCGACCTCGCAGATCTGCTCGGCGAAGCGCTGGTTCACCCGCTCGTAGGCCTGCCACCAGGCCCGGTGGAAGCGCGCCGGGACGATGACGTCGTGGTAGATCGGCCACAGCGTGTCGTTGCTGAAGCCCTCGTAGTAGAGCTGGATCTCCTCGGCGGACAGGGCCACCGGGTGCAGCCACATGCCCTTGTCGGCGAAGGGCGCCGGCGCCTCGCCGGGCTCGCCGGCCCAGCCGACCCAGGCCCCCTCGCGGTCGCTCATCACCGAGTCCATGGCGGTGACCAGGCCCCCGGGGGAGCGGCGCCAGACGCTGCCCTCGGGGGTGCTCACCCGGTCGACCGGGAGGCGGTTGGCGGCGATGACCAGGTCGTAGGTGCGACGGGTGGTCACGGGTGGGCTCCTTGTCGTGCGGGTGATCCCCACGATAGGCCTACCGCGGCACCCGCTTCGGGCGTACCGTCCTGTCATGAAGATCTCGGACGTGCTGCGCAGCAAGGGCTCGGACGTCGTCACCGTCCGGCCAGAGACCAGCGTCGGTGAGCTGCTCGGGGTGCTCGCCGACCACGGCATCGGAGCGGTGGTGGTCACCGGTGAGCAGGACGAGGTGGTCGGCATCGTCTCCGAGCGGGACATCGTGCGGCGGCTGCACGCCCAGGGGCGGGACGTCGTCGACGGCCCGGTCTCGGGGATCATGACCGCCGAGGTGCAGACCTGCGTCGCCGCGGACGACCTGACCAGCGTCGAGGCGACGATGACCGAGCGGCGGATCCGTCATCTGCCGGTGGTGCACGACGGCTCGCTGGTGGCCATCGTCAGCATCGGCGACGTGGTCAAGCACCGGATGCGCGACCTCACCGCCGAGCGGGACCAGCTCGAGGCCTACATCCACCAGTGAGCCGGGCTCCTGCCCACCGCGTCGCCCGCCACGCCGGGCGACGCGCCGGTGTCCCGCACCAGCCGGGAGGCACAGCCGGCTGTCAGGTTTCCCTCCGGGACCGTACAGCCGGTTGGCTCTACCCTGGAGGACATGGAGACAGAGCTCATCGGGGACGGGCGCACCCCTGAGGAGCCCGAGGACGACGCCAGCGTGCCCGGCTTCCACAAGATCGGGCCCTACCGGGTGCTGCAGCAGCTCGGTGAAGGGGGCATGGGCGTGGTCCACCTGGCCCTCGACGGCCGGGGCAAGGCGGTCGCGGTCAAGGTGCTCCGGCCGCACGTCGCCGACGACCCGGACGCCCGGGCCCGGCTGGCCCGCGAGGTGGAGACCCTCGGGCGGGTGCGCTCGCCGCGGGTGGCGCCGGTCTTCGACGCCGACCTGGAGGCCGACCAGCCCTACATCGTCACCCGCTACGTGCCCGGACCGTCGCTGGACGCCAAGGTCCGCGACGACGGCCCGCTGGGCCCGGACGAGCTGCTCCGGCTGGCCCGCGGCCTGACCGAGGCGCTGGCCGCGATCCACGAGGTCGGGGTGGTCCACCGCGACCTCAAGCCCGGCAACGTGCTGCTCCTGGACGGCGACCCGGTGGTCATCGACTTCGGCATCGCGCACGTCGCCGAGGCCTCCCGGATGACCATGACCGGCCTGGTCATGGGCACCCCGGGCTACCTCTCCCCGGAGATCGTCGAGGGCGCGGACGTCGGCCCGGAGACCGACTGGTGGGCCTGGGCGGCCACGCTGGTGCACGCCTCGACCGGCCGTCCCCCCTTCGGTCGAGGCGGCATGGAGGCGGTGCTCGCCCGGGTCTGCCGCGGCGACGCCGACCTGCGCGACGTCGACCCGGGGCTGGCCCCGCTGCTGCACGCCGCGCTCGACCCGGACCCCGCCCGCCGGCCGCGCTCGCCGGAGGTGCTCACCGCCCTGGAGGCCTACGCGCAGGGGCGCCCGGTGACCGAGGCGCTGCCCTCGCGCTCGCGGGTCATGCCGACCCAGCAGCCGGCCGGCAGCACCCGGGTGCTGCCGGCGGAGCAGGCGGCGCCGCCGGCCCGGCCGCAGACCGACCCCTGGGGCGGTCCGGTGCACCCCGCCTACCAGGCGGTGCCGCCGCCGGCCCCGCGCCCGGCACCCGCGCCCCTCCAGCCGCGACCCGGGTCCTCGGCCTGGCCGATGCCCGGGCCCGACCGGCAGGGCGACCCGCGGATCGGCCGTGCCCGGCGCAGCGACGTGCTGGCCGCCGCGCTGGCCGCGCTCGTCGCGCTGACCGCGGTGGCCCCGCTGGTGGCGCTGACCGTCGGCATCCTCTTCTCGCTGGTCGCCCGCACCGTGGACCGGTCGATGACCGCGACCGTGATGCGCCGGCACCGCCAGGGGGTGCGGCGCAGCGACACCGCGATGGCCGTGGCCGCCTCGCCCTGGCACGTCGTCATGGCCGCCCTGGCCACGCTGCTGGCGATGATCTTCCCGCTCGTCGTCGGCGGCTGCGCCACCGTGGCGGTGGCCGTGCTGCAGTCGCTCGTCGACGGCTTCGGGGTCCGGCTCGGCTCGCCGCTGCCGCTGGCCGCGGGCGGCCTCGTCGCCGCGCTGGTGGGCTGGTTCGGGCCCGCCTCGCCGTCGCTGCGCCGCGGCAGCCGCAGCCTGGCGCGCGGCGCCACGCCGTCCTCGCCGATGCGCTGGGCGGTGGTCGGCGTGCTCGTCGGCATCGCGCTGCTGCTCGTCGGTGCGATCCTCGTCGACGGCCTCGACGTCTCCTGGTGGCCGCTGGCGGAGTCGCCGCTGCCCGACGCGACCGAGCTGCCTGGTCGATGAGCGTCCCCCCACCAGGCGTGCCGGGGGCGGACGACACCCCGCTCGCCGTCCCGCAGCGACGCCCGCGACGCCGTCCCACCCTGCGCGGCGAGGCACCCACCGACACCATGCCGCTGGTCGGCTCGCTGCGCGGCACCCCCTACCGCGACCCCCGCGTCACCAAGGCGGTCGCCGAGGAGCGCTCGGCCAACGAGGCGATCGACCTGGCCCTGCGGGTGGCCGAGGTGATGCTGCGCTGCGGCGCCAGCGCCCGGACCGTCGAGGCGGCCGCGGTCGCCGTCGGCGTCGCCTCCGGCCTGGACGACATGGACGTCGACCTGACCATGCAGTCGATGCTCATCCAGTGCCGCACCTCCACCGGCGCGACCTACATGCGGCTGCGGGTGGTGCGCTCGCCCACCCAGGACTTCGGGCGGCTGTCGGCGGTGCACGCCCTGGTCGACGACCTGGTCTCCGGCGAGATCGACACAGAGCAGGCGAGCACCCGGCTGCGCGAGATCAGCCACACCCCGCGCACCTGGTCGCGCTGGATGACCGCGCTGGCGCACGGCTTCATCGGCGCCGGCGTGGCGCTCTCCCTCGGTGCCGGCTGGGTCGGCGTGCTGGTGGCCATCCTCAGCGCCGGGGCGGTCGACGGGGCGCTGCGCCTGGCGGACCGGCTGCGGCTGCCCGACTTCTACCTCGGCGCCATCGGTGGCGTCGTCTCCACGGTGGTGGCCTTCACCGCCTACGCCCTGGGCAACGCCGGCCTCGAGCTCATCCCGATGAGCTCACGGGACTTCGCCTTCGTCATGGCCGGCGGCATCGTCATGCTGCTGCCCTCGCGCTCGCTGACCTCGGCGATGGAGGACGTGCTCACCGGCTACCCGGTCACCGGGACCGCCCGGCTGCTCGAGGTCATGCTGCACACGGTCGGTCTGATCGTCGGTGTCGCGGTCGGCCTGGGGGTCTCGCTGCAGCTCGCCGGGACGCTCGACCTGGGGCTGCTGCGGCCGCCGATCGACCAGCTCGGGTACGCCTCGGCGAACCAGCAGAGCGTGCTCATCGGCTCGCTCGTCGTCGGCGTCGGCGGCACGATCCTCGCCCAGAACCGGCCCAAGATGATCGTCCCGGCCGGTCTGCTGGCGACCCTCGTCGTCTATCTGGCGACCCTGCTGGGCAGCGCCAGCGTCGGCCGGGTCACCGCCGCCGGGATCGCCGCCGTCGTGCTGGGCTTCACCGCGCGGTGGGTGGCGCTGCGGCTGGACGCGCCGCCGGTGACCCTGGCGGTCCCCGCCTCCTACGGGCTGATGCCCGGTCTGTCGATCTTCATCGGGCTGTACCAGATGGCGGACGAAGGGGAGGCCGCGCTGACCACGAGCACGGACAGCGGCCTGGTCTCGGTGCTGCTGGCCCTCGGTGTGATCTTCGCCATCGCCACCGGCACCACCCTCGGCGAGCTGCTGGCCGCCCCGCTGGACCGGACGGTGGCGATGCGTCGTCGCCAGGTCGCCCCTGGTCAGCGGCCCGCGGCGGTGGGCTACTCCCAGGCGCCCGCGGGGGAGCGGGCCTCTGCCGAGCCGGATCCGGAGGGCTGGTCGAGCTGACCGCGGGACGACCGTCCTGGCCGTGACCGTCGGCGGCAGGCGCCCGTCGGTCGGGTGCTCGGGCCGGTGCCCGCCTGGGTATCTCAGGGTCGTTGGGCCCGGCCCCGCGGCCGAGCGTGTTGACCTTCTAGGTCACGGGACGGTAACGTCGCCGCCGGTCGCGACCGAGAGCGTCGGGCCGCCTCCCCTGAATCACCCCTGGAAGGACCCCTTCTCGCATGTTCTACGCGCCCAAGCACGCCAAGGTCGCGCCGACGTCGCCGACCCGTCGCCGGGTCGCGGGTGTGGCCCTCGCCGGTGCCACCGCCACCGCGGGCACCGTCGCCACCGCCGCCTCCGCCTCCGCCACCACGTCCGCTCCCTCGGCCTCGACCGCCTCGAGCGCCGCCACCGCGAACGTCTGGGACCGCGTCGCCGCCTGCGAGAGCGGGGGCAACTGGTCGATCAACACCGGTAACGGCTTCTACGGCGGTCTGCAGTTCACCGCGCAGACCTGGCGCGGCTTCGGCGGCGCCCGCTACGCCCCCTACGCCCACCAGGCCTCGAAGTCGGAGCAGATCACCATCGCCAAGAAGGTGCTGCGCGGGCAGGGCCCCGGCGCCTGGCCGGTCTGCTCCCGGCGTGCGGGTCTGACCACCGCCAACGGGCTCGCCGCCAGCAGCGGCAGCAGCACCTCCTCCCGCTCGACCTCCCGGGTGAGCCTGACCTCCGGTCGGCTGACCGAGGACGGCCAGCTCGGCGCCCGCACCAAGGCCGCCATCGAGGAGTGGATCGGTGCGCCGACCGACGGTCGCCTCGGCACCAAGTGGGACATCCACCGCCTGCAGCGTGAGGTCGGCGTCCCGCAGTCCGAGCGCAACGGCTGGATGCACAAGCGTTCCTTCGTGCTCAAGCTGCAGAAGCGCTTCGGCGCCACCCAGAACGGCGTCTGGGGCCAGGAGCTCACCCGCGAGATGCAGGAGTACCTGAACTGGAAGCTCGCCCGCCGCTGAGCCCGGCCGCAGCCACCTGCACCCACGAAGGGGGCCCGCACCGTCACGGTGCGGGCCCCCTTCGCCGTCCCCTCCCGCGCTCCCCTTCACCGCACCCACGACGACCCGGCTACCACGCAGTAAGTGCTGTGATCACGACACTTACTGCGTGGTAGCTCGGTCTCTGGGCGAGGGTGCGAACGGGGCTGGAGCGGCTGGAGTTACAGGTCTGTATTTATGTGGCAACTGTTGTTTGTGTGACGTGAGGGTCTCTAGCGTCGTGCGGCGGCGGCACCCGTGTGCCGCTGACTGCCCCTGACGACGAAGGACGCCACATGCTCAGCACCAACGACTTCCCTGATCGCCGCGCGCCGCGGATCGGCCGGCGTGCTCGGATCGCCGCCGGCGCCCTCGGTGTGGTCGGGCTGGCCGCCGGTGGCATCACCGTCGCCTCCAACGCTGGCGCCTCGGACACGGTCTGGGACCGGGTGGCCATGTGCGAGAGCACCGGCAACTGGTCGATCAACACCGGCAACGGCTACTACGGCGGCCTGCAGTTCTCCTTCCAGACGTGGAAGGGGTTCGGCGGCCAGCGCTACGCCTACACCGCCGACCGGGCGAGCAAGGCCCAGCAGATCGCCATCGCCCAGGAGGTCCTCAAGGTGCAGGGCCCCGGCGCCTGGCCGGTCTGCTCGGTGCGCGCCGGGCTGACCCGCAGCAACGGCCTCGCGGTCAACCCGTGGACCGGTGGCCAGCGCCCCTCGCGGGACAGCGGCCGCACCACGGTGAGCACCAACGGCGAGCTCGCCGTCGACGGGATCCGCGGGCCGAAGACCAACGCCGGCATCGAGCGCTGGATCGGCGCCTCGCCGGACGGCGTGCTCAGCTCCAACGACAACCGCCTGCTGCAGCGCAAGCTCGGCGTCGGCCAGGACGGGATCGTCGGCCCGGTCACCACGAAGGCCCTGCAGCGGCGGGTCGGCTCGTCCCCTGACGGCGCCTGGGGCCCGAAGACCACCGCGGCGCTGCAGCGCTACCTCAACCGGAACGTGCTCTGAGCCGGACGGGCACCGACCACCAGGGAGCGGTCCTGCCGACCCGGCAGGCGTGACGGCAGGCATGACGACGGGCGTGGTCAGGCTCGATAGCATCGAGCCTGGCCACGCCTGTCGTGCGTGGTCACGCTGGCGTGGCGCAACCGGTAGCGCACCTGTCTTGTAAACAGGTGGTTGGGGGTTCGAGTCCCCCCGCCAGCTCCGGAAGGGGGCGCCTGCCCCGGGTCGGCCGGCAGGCCGAGCCGCCGCCTCAGGCCAGGCCGAACAACCGCCCCAGCGCGGCCGCCCCGGCACCGGCGAGGACGACGACGAGGAAGGGCGCCCGCAGCACCAGCGCCACGACCGCGGCCCCCAGCGCCAGCAGCCGGGCGTCGAGCACGACGGCCTGGCCGTCGCCGACGGCGTTCATCGTCACCAGCGAGGCCAGCAGGCCGACGGTCATGCACGCCGAGACCCGGACGATCTCCGGCCGCTCGAGCACCCGCTGCGGCACGAGGTAGCCGGCGAGCTTGGTGACGTAGGCCAGCGCGCTGGCCGCGAGGATCCACAGCAGGCTCATCAGGCCACCCGCTCGCGCCGCGACCAGCCGATCGCGCCGGCCACGGCGGCGGCGACGATGATCGGCACCCCCGGCGGCAGCAGCGGCAGGCAGACCACGGTGACCACCGCGCAGACCGCGGCGATCGCCCACGGCTCCCGGCCGTGCAGCCGTGGCCACAGCAGCCCCGTGAAGGCGGCCACCGCCGCCCCGTCATGGCCCCACTGCTTCGGGTCGCCGAGCGCGTCGCCGGCCAGGGCCCCGACGAGGGTCATGAGGTTCCACAGCGCGAAGACCCCGAGCCCGGCGGTCCAGAAGCCGCGGATCTGCTCCTCGCGCTCCTCCTGGGCGAGCCCGGTCGCGGTCGACTCGTCGATCGTCACGTGCGCCGCGAGCAGCCGTCGCCAGCCGCTGGGGCGCAGGAAGGCGTTGACCTGCATCCCGTAGATGCCGTTGCGCAGGCCGAGCAGGCTGGCCGCGCCGAGCGCCGAGGCCGGGGTGCCGCCACCGCCGATGACCCCGATGTAGGCGAACTGCGAGCCGCCAGTGAACATCAGCAGGCTGAGCGCGCAGGTCTCCAGCACGGAGAGGCCGTTGGCGACCCCGAGCGCGCCGAAGGAGATGCCGTACGCCCCGGTCGCGACGGCGATGGACAGCCCGGCGCGGACGGCGGGGCTGCTGCGGTCGAGGGTCGTGGCGGTCACGGGTCTAGACTGACCACCATGCCAAGCGTTCGTCAAGCCGAACACCATGATCGCCATGGAGAACGAGGTGACGCGGTGGCCCGGCTGGCCGCCGCGGTGCGGACCGAGCGCGAACGGGCCGGCCTGAGCCTGTCCGAGCTGGCCCGCCGCGCCGACGTGGCGAAGTCGAGCCTCTCCACCCTGGAGTCTGGGCAGGGCAACCCCGGCGTGGAGACGGTCTGGGCGCTGGCCACCGCGCTGGGGGTCCCCTTCGCCGCGCTCATCGACCCGCCGGAGCCGGAGCGCCAGCTGGTCCGCGCCGGGGACGGCGAGGTGACCTGGTCGGAGTCGGCCGAGTACGCCGCGCTGGTGCTCTCGCACAGCCCGCCGCAGGTGCGGCGCGACATCTACCGGATCGACGCCGAGCCGGGCCGGGTCAAGCGCTCGGCGGCCCACGCCGCCGGCACCGTTGAGCACGTCGTGCTGGTCAACGGCCGCGCGCGGGTCGGTGAGGTGGACGCGCTCGTCGAGCTCGGTCCCGGCGACTACTACCGCTACCCCGGCGACGTGCCGCACGACTTCGAGGCGCTGCAGCCGGGCACCAGCGCGGTGATGATCTCCCAGCAGCGCTGACGGCCCACGACCGGCTCAGCCGCCGAGGTGCTCGGCCATCGAGTCGCGCAGCGCCTCCTCGTCGTCGGTGACCAGGGCGCTGGCCCCGTCGCGCTCGGCGGCGACCGTCATCCCGTCGGGCACCTGGTCGGCCGGGATCCCGATGACCACGTCGATCTCACCGCGCTCCGCCGCGGCGGCCAGGGCGTCCGGCTCGCCCACCTGCCAGGTGGGCTCGGCGCCGATCGACTCGGCGTAGCCGGTGATCGCGTCGGCGAGGCCGCCGGTGACCTCGCCCCCTTCGCCAGGAACCACCGCCGGCGGGCTGTCCACCGCCCCGACGGTGAGGATGCCGGTGCTCTCCGCCCGCCCCAGCGCACCCGGCGAGGACGAGCAGGCGACGACCGTCAGCAGCAGGGTGAGCGCGGCGGCGCGCAGGGCAGGACGCATGGCGCCATCATCCCCGACGAGCCTCAGGAGGCCTCGCCGTTGGGGTGGGCGATCCGCACCCGGTTGCGGGCGAAGCCGTGGTCGATGCCCCAGAGCACCGCCTGGCTGCGCGAGGTCACCCCCATGGTCCGGTAGGCCGAGCGGATGTAGGACTTCACCGAGTTGATGCTCAGGTAGGCGCGGGTGGCGATCTCCTGGTTGCTCAGCCCGTCGGTGATCAGCGCGACCACCTCCGACTCGCGCGCGGTCAGCCCCTCCCGCTGCCCGGGCCAGGAGACACCCTCGGCCGGGGTGTCGTCCTCGTCGTGGATGAGATCGAGTAGCACCTCGCCGGCGTGGATCCGCTCCAGCGCCCGCACCAAGGCGCCGGCCTCGATCCCCTTCGGCAGCGCCGCCTCGATGCCGCGCCGACGGGCGTCGGCGACGAGCTCGGGGGTGAGCACCCAGGTGTAGAGCACGGTGCGCCGGACGCGGGGGTTGCGGATGACGTCGTCGACGCTGTCGTCCTCCAGCGCGGGGGTGGAGAAGGTGTCATACAGCGCGATGTCGACCTCGCGGATCACCCCGGCGTCGGAGTCCATCTCGACGATCTGGACGCGGTCGCCGAAGGGCGCGAGCATGGCGGCGATGCCACGGACCACGACCTCGTAGTCGTTGACCACGGCGAGCCGGATGGGGGACGCGGGCTCGGTCACGCCTCCACGGTACTCCGCACCGGATGGTGGACGCCTCAACCGGGTGGGCCCGGCCATCGCCGCGTCCTCTCCCGGGCTCCGGGGGTGAGGGCGCCCGCCGACGCCCAGGTCTAGGCTCGACCCGTGAGCGAGATCACCCAGCAGCGCATCCTGACCACCGCGATCCCGGGCCCCCGGTCCGCCGAGCTGCACGCCCGCAAGGCCGCCACGGTGGCTGCCGGCGTCGCCCCCGGGCTGCCGGTCTACGTCGAACGGGCGGCCGGCGGGGTGCTCCGTGACGTCGACGGCAACCAGCTCATCGACCTCGGCTCGGGCATCGCCGTGACCACGGTCGGCAACGGCAACCCGCGGGTGGTCGAGGCGGTCCAGCGCCAGGTCGCCGACTTCACCCACACGTGCTTCATGGTGACCCCCTACGAGGAGTACCTGCAGGTGTGCGAGCAGCTCGCTGCACGCACCCCGGGGGAGCACGAGAAGCGCACCGCCCTCTTCAACTCCGGCGCGGAGGCGGTGGAGAACGCGGTGAAGGTCGCCCGGGTCACCACCGGCCGGCAGGCGGTGCTCGCCTTCGAGCACGGCTACCACGGCCGGACCAACCTCACCATGGCCCTGACCGCCAAGAACATGCCCTACAAGCAGGGCTTCGGCCCCTTCGCCGGCGAGGTCTACCGCGCGCCGATGGCCTACCCCTACCGGTGGCCGACCGGGGAGAAGCAGTGCGCCCAGGAGGCCTACGACGCCTTCGCCAGCATGGTAACCACCCAGGTCGGCGCCGAGAACGTCGCCGCCGTGGTGGTCGAGCCGATCCAGGGCGAAGGGGGTTTCATCGTCCCGCCGGAGGGATGGCTGGCCCGGATCCGGGACTTCTGCACCGAGCACGGGATCGTGCTCATCGCCGACGAGGTGCAGTCCGGCTTCTGCCGCACCGGCGACTGGTTCGCCTGCGACCACGAAGGGGTGGTCCCCGACCTCATCACCACGGCGAAGGGGATCGCCGGCGGGATGCCGCTGGCCGCGGTCACCGGCCGGGCCGAGCTCATGGACGCCGTGCACCCCGGCGGGCTGGGCGGCACCTACGGCGGCAACCCGGTGGCCTGCGCCGCGGCGCTGGCGTCGATCGAGACGATGGCCGCCGACGACCTCGCCAGTCGGGCCCGGGAGATCGAGGCGCTCATGCGCCCGCGCCTGGAGGCGCTGGCCGACCGCACCGGGATCGTCGGCGAGATCCGCGGCCGCGGCGCGATGCTGGCCGTCGAGCTCGTCGAGGACCTCGACCTGCGCACCCCCGCGCCGCAGCTGGCCGCGGCGATCAACCGGGCCTGCCACGAGCGGGGCGTGGTCACCCTCACCGCCGGGACCTTCGGCAACGTCTTCCGCTTCCTGCCGCCGCTGACCATCACCGACGCGCTGCTCACCGAGGCGATGGACGTCCTCGACGAGGCGGTCGACCAGGTGCTCGCCGCCCGCTGACCCACCCGGCGCCGGGCCTCGTGCGCAACTGCCCGGGCAAATGTCGGGCCCTGTGCGCAACTGCCCGGGCAAATTGCGGGCCCTGTGCGCAACTGCCCGGGCAGTTTCTCTGGAGTGTGCCGCGCACGGTCAGTACTTGTCTTCCGCAGTACTTGTCATTGTATAGTACTGGCCATAGTATCGACGCATGCCCGGACACGACCCGCAGATGCTCAAGGGGGTTCTCGCGCTGCTGCTGCTGCAGCTGCTCGAGCGCGAGGACGCCTACGGCTACGCGGTCGTCGTCCGGCTTCGTGAGGCCGGCATCACCGAGCTGGCCGAGGGCAGCGTCTACCCGGCGCTGACCCGGATGCAGCAGGCCGGCTGGCTGGAGTCCTATCTCGAGGCCTCCGGGTCCGGCCCGGCGCGCAAGTACTACCGGATCACCGACGCGGGACGGGCCGAGCTCACCGAGCGCCGGGCCGCCTGGGGTCGGCTGCAGCAGACCGTCCGCACCGTTCTCGAGACGAAGGGGTCGTCATGAGTGCACTGGACACCGTCCGCCGAGAGATGCTGATCAACCGGTTCTCCGGCTGGCTCGAGTACTACGGGGTGCCGCGGCGACAGCGCCGGGCCGAGTGCGCCGAGCTGCGCGGCAACCTCGACCAGGCGATCGCCGCCGAGGGCTACCGGGCCGCGGCCGACAACCTCGGCCATCCCCGCGACCTCGCCCGGGCCGTCGGGGAGGGCTTCGCCTCTCGTCCGCGCTGGGTGCTCGGCCTCTACGCCCTGCTCGCGGTCGTCGTGGTGCAGACCCTGGCGCTGATGGGCACCATGATCGCCTTCGCGGGCGGCGTCGAGGCCAGCGGTGTCACCGGCCGGGAGGTCTCCGGCAGCGTCTTCCCGTGGGTCGGCGCGACCTTCTTCTACGAGGAGAGCGGCGAGACCCTCTCCCTCGGGGTGGACTGGCCCTGGCTGTGGCCGATCACCCTGCCGCTGCTGGCCTGGTTCGTCACCGCCCGTCCCTGGCGTCTGCTCACCAGGCGAGACGCTACCCACTCCTAGCAGGCGTAGTACTACCTGATGTAGTACGGTCGCACGGTCAGTCAGAGGTCGTGTCCACCTCCCCCCGATCCACGACCTGCTGGCCATCGACCGGCGGTCACCGGCTCCTCTGGGGGACAGGGGGCCGGTGGCCGCCACCTTCGTCTCCGGGCGCCGCGGCGCTGAGAGGTTCGACTGGGACGTCGCGGCCGGGCGCTCCCGACCGGACGCCGGTCACCGCCGTGGACTAGCGTCGTGCCCGGACCGACCGGACCGCGGCCGGCGACGAGACGAGGTGCGATGCGCGCAGGCACGACCGCGTGGCTGACGCAGCGCACCCGCACGCACACCGACTGGTCCCTGGCTGAGCTGCTCGCCGCCAAGACGGACTCCGACCACCGGGTCAGCGTGGTCATCCCGGCCAAGGACGAGGCAGCCACCGTCGGCGAGGTCGTCGCCGGGATCCGCGCCGCGCTCATCGACGACGCGACCGCCGACCTCGGCGCGCCGCTCGTCGACGAGCTCGTGGTCATCGACTCGGACTCCGAGGACGGGACGGCCACGGTGGCCCGTGAGCACGGTGCCGAGGTCTACCGCAGCGAGGCCGTCCGCCCCGAGCTCGGCAGCCACCCGGGCAAGGGCGAGGCGTTGTGGAAGTCGCTCTTCGTCAGCACCGGCGACCTGCTCGTCTTCGTCGACGCCGACCTGCGGCTCTGGGGGCCGCACTTCGTCACCGGGCTGCTCGGGCCGCTGCTGACCACACCGCACGTGCAGCTGGTCAAGGGCTTCTACGACCGGGTCCTCGACCACGGCGACGGCCGCCCCAGCACCGAAGGGGGACGGGTCACCGAGCTCGTCGCCCGACCTGTGCTCGACCTCTGGTGGCCGGACCTGGCCGGGGTGATCCAGCCGCTGGCCGGCGAGTGGGCCGCCCGCCGGGAGCTCATGGACGCGTTGTCGCTGCCCACCGGCTACGGCGTCGAGATCGCGACGCTCATCGACACCTACGAGCGGCACGGGCTGCACGCCGTCGCCCAGGTCGACCTGGGGGCTCGCGCCCACGAGCACCAGAAGGACCACGACCTCGCGGTGATGGCCGCCGAGCTGCTCGCCGTGGCCCGGGCGCGCTGCGACGGCGCGACCCCTCCCGGGGACCGGCTGGAGCAGCACACCCGCGACGGTGGCTGGCGCTCGCGACCGGTCCCGCTGCTCACCCGACCGCCGGCCGGCCCGCTGCGCGCCGAGACCGACCCGGGACCGGCCGGCGCCGCGGTCCCGGTCGGGGTCGAGCCGCGATGACCCTGCGGCTCGGGCGGGGCAGCTTCGTCGACACCGACCTGCTCGTCATGGCGATCGTCAACCGCACCCCGGACTCCTTCTACGACCGGGGCGCCACCTTCGCCGACGAGGCGGCGATGGCCCGCGTGGACGAAGCCGTCGCGCACGGCGCCGACCTCGTCGACATCGGCGGGGTGAAGGCGGCGCCCGGCGGCGACGTCGGGGTCGCCGAGGAGATCGACCGGGTGGCCGGCTTCGTCGCGGCCGTCCGGGAGCGCCACCCCGAGCTCGTCATCAGCGTCGACACCTGGCGCCACGAGGTGGCCCAGGAGGTCTGCGCCGCCGGCGCGGACGTTCTCAACGACGCCTGGGGCGGGGTCGACCCCGGGCTGCTCGACGTCGCGGCGGCCCACGACGCCGCCGTGGTGTGCACGCACACCGGCGGGGCCGCGGTGCGCACCCGCCCCTTCCGCACGACGTACGCCCAGGACGTCGTCGCCGACGTCCGCGACGGGGTGCTCGACTACGCCCGGCGGGCCCTGGAGGCCGGGGTCGCCCCGGAGTCGATCCTCATCGACCCCGCCCACGACTTCGGCAAGAACACCCACCACACCCTCGAGGTGACCCGGCGCCTCGACGAGCTCGTCGGCACCGGCTGGCCGGTGCTCGTCTCGCTGTCGAACAAGGACTTCGTCGGCGAGACCCTCGACCGGCCGGTGGACCAGCGGGTGGTCGGCACCCTGGCCACCACCGCCGTCTCGGCGTGGCTCGGTGCCCGCGTCTTCCGGGTGCACGAGGTGGCCGAGACCCGGCAGACGTTGGACATGGTGGCCACGCTGCGCGGCGAGCGGCCCCCGGCCCGGACGATGCGGGGGCTGGCATGAGCCTGGTCGCGGCGGCCGTCGTACCGGCGGCGCCGGCCCTCATCCCCGGCCTCGGTGGCGCCGCCGACCCGCTCGCCGAGGTGCGCGAGGTGGCCCGCAACGCGGTCGCCGACGCCGTGGCCGAAGGGGGAACCGACCCGTACGTCGTCGTCGTCTCGAGCGTCGAGGCGAGCCTTCTAGGAGGCAGGACCGTCCGGCGCTGGGCCATCGGTGCCCCGTCGGGGGCCGGCCGCTTCCTCGGCACCGGCGCCCCCGACCGGGCGCTCCCGGCCGGGCTGGAGATCGGCCGGATGCTGCTGCCCGAGGGGCTGGAGGCGGAGCTGCTGGGCGTCGCCCAGGACGCCGGTACCCAGGAGTGCCTGACCGTCGGGCGGCACCAGACCGATGGCGCGGACACGGTGCTGATCGTCGTCGCCGACGGCTCGGCCACCCGCACCGAGAAGGCACCCGGTCACCTCGACCCGAGGGCGGAGGGATTCGACGCCGGGCTGGCCCGGGCCCTGGCCGAGGTCGACGGGCGGGCGCTCGCGGACCTCGACCCGGAGCCCGCCGAGGCGCTGTGGTGCCGAGGGAGGGCCGCCCTCCAGGTGCTCGCCGGTGCGCTCGCCGCGGGATCCGGCGCGGGAGCCGGTGCGGACCCGAGATCCGGTGCGGATCTTGGGCCCGGCGGCCGGTCGCGGCTGCGGGGTGAGGTGCTGCTGGACGAGGCGCCCTTCGGCGTCGGCTACCTCGTCGCCACCTGGCGCTGAGGCCGGCTCAGCGCGGCGGCATCCGCAGCGCGCCGTCGAGACGGATGACCTCGCCGTTGAGCATGCCGTTGGCCACGACGTGCCCGACGAGCTCGCCGTACTCCGGGGGCTGGCCCAGCCGGGAGGGGTGCGGGATGCCGGCGGCCAGCGCGGCGGTGGCCTCCTCGGGCAGCCCGGCGAGCATCGGGGTCATGAAGGTGCCCGGCGCGATGGTCACCACCCGCACCGCCTTGTCCGCGAGGTCGCGCGCGGCCGGCAGGGTGAGCCCGACGACTCCACCCTTGCTCGAGGCGTAGGCGGCCTGGCCGATCTGCCCGTCGTAGGCGGCGATCGAGGCGGTCATGACGACGACGCCGCGGTCGCCGTCGACCGGCTCGAGCTCGGCCATCGCGGCCGCCGCCAGCCGCAGCGTGTTGAAGGTGCCGATGAGGTTGACCTCGATGACCTTCCGGTAGTCGGCCAGCACGTGCGGACCGCGCTTGCCGACGACCCGCCCCGGGGTGCCGATCCCGGCGCAGGTCACCGCGATCCGCAGCTCCCCGAGCTCGCCGGCGGCGTCCACCGCGGCCTGGACCTGGTCCTCGTCGGTGACGTCCGCCGCGACGAAGCGGGCCCGGTCGCCGAGCTCGGCGGCGAGCTCGTCCCCCTTCGCCCCGGGGAGGTCGACGATGACGACGGCGGCACCGGCGCCGTGCAGGTGCCGCACGGTGGCCTCTCCGAGCCCGGAGGCTCCACCGGTGACGAGGGCGACGGTCGAGTCGGTGATCTGCATGCCGCTGAGCATAGTGACGACCACCACAGGGCCCTCGACCGCGTCGGGATACCTCCACCCAGGGTGGTGGGGACTCGGTGGAGGTGATGGGACGCGCCCCGGCGCGTGCGGATACCTCCACCCAGGGTGGTGGGGACTCGGTGGAGGTGATCGAGCTCAGCCGGTGAGGTCCTTGAGCAGGTTCCGGGAGATCACCAGCCGCTGGATCTGGTTGGTCCCCTCGAAGATCTGGGTCACCTTGGCCTCGCGGAAGTAGCGCTCCACCGGGAAGTCGGCCGTGTACCCGGCGCCGCCGAGCACCTGGATGGCGTCGGTGGTCACCCGCATCGCGGCGTCGGTGGCGATGAGCTTCGCCACCGCCGCCTGGGTGGAGAAGGCGCGGCCGGCGTCGCGCAGCCGGGCCGCGTGCAGGTAGGTGGCCCGCGCCGAGGTCACCGCCGCCTCCATGTCGGCGAGCATGAAGGCCAGGCCCTGGTGCTGGGCGATCGGCCGGCCGAACTGCTCCCGCTCGGCGGCGTACCGGGCGGAGACGTCGAGCGCGGCCTGGGCCAGCCCGGTCGCCGCCGCGGCGATGCCGAGCCGACCGGCGTCCAGCCCGGCGAGCGCCATGCCGATCCCACGGCCCTCCTGCCCGACGAGCCGGTCGCCGGAGACCGGCACGTCGTCGTAGATGACCTCCCGCACGGTGTCGCCGTGCAGGCCCATCTTCTTCTCCGGGGCGGCGAAGGAGAGCCCGGGGGCGTCCGCCGGGACGACGAAGCAGCTGGCCCGGTCGTCGCCGGTCTTGGCGAAGGTGGTGTAGAAGTTGGCGTGCCCGGCGTGGCTGATCCACGCCTTGCGTCCGCGGATGCGCCAGTCGTCGCCGTCCGCGGTGGCCCGGGTGGTCATCGCGCCGATGTCGCTGCCGGCCAGCGGCTCGGAGAGCGCGTAGGCGCCCAGCTGCTCGCCGGAGAGCATGCCGGGCAGCAGCGCCGCCTGCTGCTCCGGGGTGCCGAAGGTGTGCACCGCGTAGCAGGTGAGCGAGTGCACCGAGACGCCGACCGCCACCGACATCCACGCGGAGGCGATCTCTTCGACCACCTGCAGGTAGACCTCGTAGGGCTGGTCACCGCCGCCGTGCTCCTCCGGGAAGGGCAGCGACAGCAGCCCTGCGGCGCCGAGCTCGGCGAAGACCTCCCGCGGGAAGTGCTCTCCCGCTGCGGCGGCCGCCTCGGTCTCGTCGACCGCAGGTCGCAGCGACCGGTCGCAGATCGTGCGGGTGAGCTCGATGAGGTCGTCACCGATCTCGGTGGGCATCAGCCTCGTTGCTGGCATGTCCCGACGATATCGCTGCCTGCGAGGGGTGTGATGCCATGGTCGGGTGACCCCGCACCGTCGCCGCCCCGCCAGGACTCGTCCCCGCCTCGTCACCGGCGTCGCCGCCGCGAGCGCGCTCGCGCTGCTCGCCGGGTGCTCCGCCGGCGACGAGGGCAGCGGCGCCAGCAGCGGCTCCGGGAGCTCCTCCGGGACGACGTCGTCCGGCGCCTCCAGCGCGAGCCCGAGCAGCCCGGTCGCGACCACCGACATCGGTGACGCCCCCGAGCCGCTCGTCGAGGCGGTGGCCCGCCGCTACGGCGGCGAGGACGTCGAGGGCAGCACCCACCTCGGCCGCTGGCGCGGCCAGCGGGTCGCCGTGGTCACCGCCGAGCAGGACGTCACCCTGGCGATCGAGTCGACCACCCGGCGGAGCTGGAAGGTGGTCGGCGGCTGGTGGCCCAGCCTCGGCGAGACCGAGGGGGCCGAGGACCTCGGGGGGCGCCGGCACGTCCTCGTCCTGGGCAGCGACGCCCGGGAGGGCCAGGACCCGACGCGCACCCGGGCCGACGCCATCCAGCTGCTCGGGCTCGACGGCGACGGGGGCGCCGGGCTGATGGGCTTCGCCCGCGACCTGTGGGTGCCGATCCCGGGTCACGGCACCGGCAAGCTCAACTCGGCGCTCACCCTCGGCGGCCCGGACGCCGAGGTCGGCGCGGTCGAGGACGTCTCCGGGATTGATGTCGACGGTTACGTGCTCACCGGCTTCGAGGGGTTCGAGAGCATCGTCGACGAGCTGGGAGGGCTCTCCTTCGTCGCCCCCTTCGACATGGACAGCGACCTGGCCGGCGGGAAGATCAGCGCCGGCCGGCACACCCTCGACGGCGGCGAGGCGCTCGCCTGGGCGCGCGAGCGCAAGTCCCTGCCCGGTGGCGACCTCGACCGCTCCGGCAACCAGGGGCTGCTGCTCGCCGCCGCCGCGGTGCAGGCCCGGGCCGAGGGCCCGGCCCGGCTGCCGCGGGCGTTGAGCATCCTCGACGAGCACACCGAGTCCGACCTCAGCGCCGAGGAGATGCTGCTCTTCTCGGCGAGCTTCTACCGGGTCAGCCCGACCCGGGTGGGCCGGGAGGTGGCCGGCGGGTCGCCGGCCACCCGATCCGGGCAGTCGGTGATCTTGCTCGACGACGACGCCCGCTCGGGCTTCGCCGACTTCCGGGACGGGCGGATCGGCGGCTGACCCCCCGCGCCCGGTCCGGTCAGCCGCCTCGTGCGATCAGCCGCCGAGCGGTGTGATCTCCGGCCGCTTGGCGTCCCGCAGGTCGCCGGAGGAGATCCCCTTGACCCGCCGCTGCACCCACGGACCGGCGTAGGTGCGTGCCCAGGCGGCCCCCTTCGCCGCCCGCTCCCGCGCCGGCAGCGGCGGGGCCGGGTCGAGCCGGTCGCGCCAGCCGTCACCGGTGGACTGCCCGAGCGCGTGCAGGGCCGCCTGCGCGACCCGGTGGTGGCCCTCGGTGGAGAGGTGGATCCGGTCCTCGCCCCACATCCGCCAGTCCCGCACCGACTCCAGGCCCCACAGGTCGAGCACGTGCGCCGCGTGCCGCTGGGCGATGGAGAAGACGTTGGCGCTGTGGATCGCGTGCCGCCCGAGCAACCCGCGGAAGAGGCCTGCCTCGGCGGGGTTGCTCGGGGTGGCCATGAGCACGTCGGCGCCGGCCGCACGCGCCCGGGCCACCGCGCTCTCCAGGGTGGCCGCCAGCCGGTCGAGGTCCACCCGCGGGCGCAGGATGTCGTTGCCGCCGCCGACGATCGAGACGAGGTCGGGGCCCATCGCCAGCGCCTCGTCGAGCTGGCGCCCGACGACGTCGTCGACCTTGCGGCCGCGGATGGCCAGGTTGGCGTAGCCGAAGGGGGCCTCGGTCCGCTCGGCGAGCTCGGCGGCGAGCAGGTCGGCCCAGCCGCGGTAGGCGTCGGGCCGCGCCGGGTCGGGGTCGACCATGCCCTCGGTGAAGGAGTCGCCGACGGCGACGTAGCGGGTCCAGGGGTGGGTGGTGCGGCCGGTCACGGCAGCCTCCAGTCGATCGGGTCGGCGCCCTGCCTCACGAGCAGGTCGTTGGTGCGGCTGAAGGGGCGGGAGCCGAAGAAGCCGCCCCGGACGGACAGCGGCGAGGGGTGCGCGGACTCGATCCGCGGCACCTCGCCGAGCAGCGGCGCGAGGTTGCGGGCGTTGCGGCCCCAGAGGATCGCGACCAGCGGCCCGCCGCGCGCAGCCAGCACCTCGATGGCCCGCTGGGTGACCTGCTCCCAGCCCTTGCCCTGGTGCGAGTTGGGTCGGCCCGGGCCGACGGTGAGCGAGCGGTTGAGCAGCATGACGCCCTGCTCGGCCCACGGGGTGAGGTCGCCGCTGCTCGGCGGGTCGGCGCCGAGGTCGTCGACCAGCTCGGCGTAGATGTTGATGAGGCTCTTCGGCAGCGGCCGCACGTCCGGGGCCACGGCGAAGGAGAGCCCGATCGGGTGCCCGGGGGTGGGGTAGGGGTCCTGCCCGACGACGAGGACCCGCACCTCGGGAAGCGGGACGGTGAAGGCCCGCAGGATGTGCTCCCCGGCCGGGAGGTAGCCGCGGCCGGCGGCGACCTCCTCCCGCAGGAAGTCGCCGAGCCCGGAGATCGTCTCCTCCACCGGGGCCAGGGCCTGCGCCCAGGTCGGGTGGACGAGGTCGGCGAGGGGACGTGCAGGCACGACCGCCAACCTACCGGCGCCCTAGAGTGCCCTCGTGCACAGCCATCGTGACCCCACCCTGCACGACCTCGGCCGCTCGGTCCTGCGCTACGCCGACGAGCGGCTGCGGCTGGACCCGGTGCCGCTGGACCGGCCGATGACCCCGGAGGAGCTGCAGCAGCGGGCCGGGCGGACGATCACCCCCGACGGGATCGGCGGCGACCGGGCGATGGACGTCTTCACCGAGGTGCTCGCCCCGGCCTGCCTGAGCATCGACCACCCGCGATACCTCGCCTTCATCCCCTGCGCCCCGACCAACGAGGCGACGATGTTCGACCTCGTCGTCGCGGCCAGCTCGATCTACGGCGGCTCCTGGCTCGAGGGCTCCGGCGCGGTGCACGCCGAGAACGAGACGCTGCGCTGGATCGCCGACCTGGCCGGGCTGCCCGAGCAGGCCGGCGGCGTCTTCACCCCCGGCGGGACCATCGGCAACCTCTCCGCCCTGGTGGCCGCCCGTTGGTCGGCCCGGCGCGAGGCGGCCCGTCGCGGCGACGGCAGCCGGCCCTACCGGGTCGCCGCGAGCGCCGGGGCGCACTCCTCGATCGCCTCCGCGTGCGAGGTGATGGACGCCGAGCTGGTGCCGGTCCCGCTCGACGAGAGCTGGCGGCTGACCGGGGAGAACCTGCGCGCGGTGCTCGCCGAGCACGGCCCGGAGAGCTTCGTCGCCGTGGTCGCCACCGCCGGCACGACGAACTTCGGCATCGTCGACGACCTGGACTCCATCGCCGAGGTCTGCGCCGAGCACGGCATCTGGCTGCACGTCGACGCCGCCTACGGCGGGGCCGGGCTGGCCGCCCCCTCGATCCGGGAGCGCTACGTCGGCATCGAGCGCTGCGACTCCTTCATCGTCGACCCGCACAAGTGGCTCTTCGCGCCCTTCGACTGCTGCGCGCTGCTCTATCGCGACCCCACGGTGGCCCGGGCCGCGCACACCCAGCGGGCCGGCTACCTCGACGTGCTCACCGAGGCCGCCGACTGGAACCCGGCCGACTACTCGGTGGGCCTGACCCGCCGGGCCCGCGGGCTGCCGCTGTGGTTCAGCCTCGCGGTCAACGGCACCGACCGCTACGCCGCCGCCGTCGAGCGGACGCTGGAGGTCGCCGCGGTCGCCGAGGCGGAGATCGCCCGGCGCCCGGAGCTGGAGCTGGTGCACGAGCGGGACCTGACGGTGGTGGTCTTCCGGCGCCTCGGCTGGACGGCCGCCGACTACCACGCCTGGTCGGACCGGTTGCTGGCCGAGGAGCTCGCCTTCGTCGTGCCCACCACCCACGACGGCGAGACGCTGGCCCGCTTCGCCGTCGTCAACCCGGAGACGACGCCGGAGGACATCACGATGATCCTCGACACGATGGCCTGAGGGCGGCCCGACCCCTGACCCACGTGTGACGGATGTGGCTGATGAGGTCGAAGGGGGAGGAGTGTCTCCTGTCCAGCCGCCACGCCGAGAAGGAATGACACTGCTGTCATTCCATGGGTAGGCTGCGGTCACGACGCAGCCCACGCGTCGCTCGAGCCGCCGCACGAAGGGTCCGCCGTGAACCTCGCCAACCAGCCCGCCCGGTCCACGACCGAGCCGCTCAGCGACCGCGACCGCGAGATCCTCGCCTTCGAGCGGCAGTGGTGGAAGTACGCCGGCTCCAAGGAGCAGGCGATCAAGGAGCTCTTCGACATGAGCTCGACGCGCTACTACCAGGTGCTCAACGGTCTCATCAACAACCCCGCCGCCCTCGCCGAGGACCCGATGCTCGTCAAGCGGCTGCGCCGGCTGCGCGACCAGCGCCAGCGCACCCGCTCGGCCCGCCGCCTCGGCTTCGACGGCTGAGCCGAGCCGTGCGCATCGTCCGGGCTGAGGCCGACGATGCCTTCATCGTCGCCGCGCTGCTGCTGCAGCAGGCCCGCGAGGCCGCGGGCGCCCCGGTCCCGGGATACCTCGACCGGGCGGCGACCGCCTGGCTGCAGGCGGGCGCACCCCCGACCTGGTACGCCGAGCACGACGGCGCCCACGCCGGACTGGTCCTCGGCTCGCCGCTGCCGCAGGCGCCGCGACCCGGCATGACCCCGGGGATCGGCCCGTTCTGGATCAGCGAGCTCTTCGTCGTGCCCGACCACCGTCGGCAGGGGGTCGGCACCGCCCTGGTCCGGCACGTCGAGGGATGGGTGCGTGGCCAGGGCGGCACGGCGCTGCGGCTGCACGCCCAGGCCGGCTCCGAGCCCTTCCTGGCGGCCCTCGGGTACGCCCGCAGCGACAGTCTCCGAGAGCGACGCCTGGCCTGATCTGCGCCGACGCTTCGGCGGCTGGTCCGACCGAAAGGTCACGAAAAGGTCACAGCGCGCCTCGGGGCGCAACGCCTGGCGGTCCCACCGCGTCTGTGCTCATGAGGGGAAGCGAAGGGGACGGCGGGTCCGGTGCGCAGGGGGCACCGGACCCGCCTGCTTCGTCTCCCGCCCGGCGGGCGCCGCGCTGCGGCACAGTGGGGTCATGAGCGAGCACGTCACGCCGGACTGGAGCACGCCCGAGGGGCTCGCCGCGATCGCGGCGCACCTGCGGTCCCAGATCGACGGCTACCGGGATCCGGTCGCCTGGTCGCTCGCCCTCAGCCCGGCGACGAGCGACCCGGAGTGGGAGCTGGCGCACGTCAACCGCCCAGGGGGTCGGCACGCGCTCCCGGCGGTCGTGCTGGCCACCGTGCTCGGGCACGACGGCAGCACCGCCACGCTGCCGGTCCGCACCGACCAGCTGGAGGCCGCGATCACCTCGCTCTCGCCGGCCGAGGCGTGCACCAGCCTGGACCACCCCAACCTCGCGGCCTGGCGGGCCGCCGCGCAGGCGCTGGCCGACAACCCCGTCCGGGAGGCGGTGCTGGTCTGGGTCGCCGACCTCGACGACCCGGTGAGCAGCGACGTCGACGGCGAGATGCGGGCCGCGATCGAGGGCCTGCACCCGCGCAGCTGAGGCGCCCTCGCCGTCGGGCGGGACGAGGTGCGTGCCGTGACCGAAGCGTGATGCCCGACCTGCCAACCGGTGCGCCGGCATCGACGTCGTGGGGGGTGACGGAGCGGACGCGCCGCTCCCCGCACGAAGGAGACGACGATGACCACCACCACCCGGACCATCGGCCGTGGAGCCGCCGCGCTGGCCGGCGCGACGATGCTGGCCGCGACCCTCGCCCAGCCCGCGAGCGCCAACGATGACACCGCCCAGAACGCGACCGGCGAGGTGTCGGTCCTCGCGGTCCTCGACGGCAGCCTGGACGGCCAGCTCGGCAACCAGCACCGGCTGACCTACCGCACCGACGCGGAGGGCGTCGCCTGGCCGGCCGGTCTCACCAAGATCCAGTCCTACTACTGCCCCAGCGGAACCGACGCGAAGATCACCCAGCGGTGGACCTCCAGCCGGTGCGTCTCCCGCGGGACGAGCTACCTCGACTTCGACGAGGATGACCACCGGGTCAGCTCGACCATGCGGTCCGCGGTCATCGACGGCACGCTCACCTCGGGCGGGAAGAGCTTCGCGGCCGACCTGACCCTCGTGGCCACGGGCGAGCCCACCGTCACCCAGCGTCCCCCGCTGCAGCAGGTCGACGCCCTCGTCCGCGGCACGATCGACGACGCGCGGGTCCGCGCCGACGCCCGCGAGGCCAGCATCCACCGCTGGGGGAGGTGACCGGAGGGCGAGAAGGGAGGTGGGCTCGCCGAGGCCACCCCCTTCGTGTCGCATACTCGGCCGAAATTGCCCGGGCAGTTGCGCGCCCCGGCGGGATTTGCCCGGGCAGTTGCGCACCTGGCGGGATGTGCCCGGGCAGTTGCGCGCCCCTGGGCGAATTTGCCCGGGCAGTTGCGTGCCCCCGCGCTCGGCCCGTGACCGAACCGTGACCTCGCCGGGGTGAACCCCGGCGCCGCCGGCTCGCGTGAGTGTGGGGGACGGGGTGCAGATGGGCGCCCCGCTGACGGGAGGACACGATCGATGACGATCCGTACGCGCATCACCACCGCAGGAGCGGCGCTGGCCTCGGCCGGGCTGCTCGTCGCCACCCCGACGGCGCAGGCTGCACCCGACGGCACCGACCGCGCCGACGCGCGCACCGAGGGCAACGTCCAGGTCCTCGTGGTGCTCGACGGCAGCCTCGACGGGCAGCTTGGCAACCAGCACCGGCTGTTCTACGACACCGACCCCACGGGGTACGCCTCCCGGGCGCTGTCGATCGAGTCGTACTACTGCCCCAGCGGCACCGGCGCCAAGATCACCCGCTTCTGGACCTCGACCCGGTGCATCGACCGGGGCACGCGCTACCTCGACGCCGACACCGACGACTAGTGGGTGAGCTCGACCGTGCGCTCGGGCAAGGTCGCCGGACGCCTCACCTCGGGATGGAAGAGCTTCGACGCCAACCTGACCCTGCGGGCGACCGAGGAGCCGCAGACCATCGACGGGATCCGGCCGGGGTACAGCCGGCTGAAGTTCGCGCACGGTCGCGTCTACGGAACCGTCGACGACGCCCGGGTGCGGCCCAGCAGCGACAACGGCGAGACCACCGTCCGGCTGCACCGCCACCTGCGCTGAGACCAGGGTCGCCGACCCTGCTGCGGCGGGAGGCCGGGCGCCGTCCTGGGCGCAGGGGCCCAGGGCGAGGTCCCGGCCTCTCTGGCCGTCGCCCCGCCCGGGCCGTGGCGTGCCCGGGCGGGGCGACGGCACTTCCCTGTCCAGCACCTTCCCGCGGCGGCGAGATCGGGCCATGATGAGCGGTGACGGTGACGCACGAGGCTGCTGACCGTCCTGGAGGAGGCGTCATGGTCAGGATGATGGGCAGCAGCCGCGCTGCGCGGCGTGCGACCGGGCTCGTCGCCACGCTCGCCTGGGTGGCGCTCCTCGCGCCGACCGCGTCGGCGAGCCCTGCGACCAGCACCGGGCCCCGGGGTCAGGTGATCGCCGACCACGTCGAGGTCTTCGCGGTGCTCGACGGCCGGCTCGACGACGTCATGGGCAACCAGCACCGGCTGATGCTGCAGACCGACCGCTCCAGCGCGTCCTGGCCGGGGAGCAACGCCCGCATCCTCTCCTACTACTGCACGGCAGGTGCCCGGGTCACGATGAGCTGGACCTCCAGCCGCTGCATCAGCCGGGGCACCTCGTACCTGCGCTACGACGACGGCGACTACCGGGTGAGCCCGACGATGCGGACCGCCGTGGTGGACGGGACGATGGAGGCGGGCCGGGCCCGGATCGCCTTCGATCTCACCCTCGTCGCCCAGGGGTCTCGCACCTCCACCCGCGACGACCAGGGTCGGATCCGCCGGGTCTGGCCGGCCCGGGCGTGGGGTCGGGTGGACGACGCCGCGATCCGCCCGGACGCCCCGGGGAAGCGCAACGCGATGATCGTGCGGGTGGAGCGCGGCTGAGCCGCGGACCCCGTTTGCACTCTCCGGTCGAGAGTGCCAATAATGGGCATTAGCACTCTCATGCTGAGAGTGACAGTCCTGACCGGTCAGGTGAGGGACGCCGCCGCACGGTGACGTGAGCCGCGCGGGAGCGGCCCGTCCGTCGCGGGCACCCCCGGTCGCACCCTTCGATTCGTGTGGAGGAACCACCCGGATGGCCAAGCTCATCGCTTTCGACGAGGAGGCCCGGCGCGGTCTCGAGCGGGGCATGAACACCCTCGCCGACGCCGTCAAGGTCACCCTCGGCCCCAAGGGCCGCAACGTCGTCCTGGAGAAGAAGTGGGGCGCCCCCACGATCACCAACGACGGTGTGTCCATCGCCAAGGAGATCGAGCTCGACGACGCCTACGAGAAGATCGGCGCCGAGCTCGTCAAGGAAGTTGCCAAGAAGACCGACGACGTCGCCGGTGACGGCACGACGACGGCCACCGTGCTCGCCCAGGCGCTGGTTCGCGAGGGCCTGCGCAACGTGGCCGCCGGTGCCAACCCGATGGCCCTGAAGCGGGGCATCGAGAAGGCCACCGCCGCCGTCTCCGACGAGCTGCTCGGGATGGCCAAGGAGATCGAGACCAAGGAGCAGATCGCTGCCACGGCCTCCATCTCCGCCGCCGACAAGGAGATCGGCGCCAAGATCGCCGAGGCCATGGACAAGGTCGGCAAGGAAGGCGTCATCACCGTCGAGGAGTCCAACACCTTCGGCCTCGAGCTTGAGCTCACCGAGGGCATGCGCTTCGACAAGGGGTACATCTCCGGCTACTTCGTCACCGACACCGAGCGCATGGAGACCGTGCTGGAGGACCCCTACGTCCTCATCGCCAACTCCAAGATCGGCAACATCAAGGACCTGCTCCCGCTGCTGGAGAAGGTCATGCAGTCCGGCAAGCCGCTGCTGATCATCTCCGAGGACGTCGAGGGCGAGGCCCTGAGCACCCTCGTGGTCAACAAGATCCGTGGCACCTTCAAGTCGGTCGCCGTCAAGGCGCCGGGTTTCGGTGACCGCCGCAAGGCCATGCTCGCCGACATCGCCATCCTCACCGGTGGTCAGGTCATCTCCGAGGAGGTCGGCCTCAAGCTGGAGAACGCCGACATCGAGCTGCTCGGCAAGGCCCGCAAGGTCGTCGTCACCAAGGACGAGACGACCATCGTCGAGGGCGCCGGCGACGCCGACCAGATCGCCGGTCGGGTCGCCCAGATCAAGGCGGAGATCGAGAACAGCGACTCCGACTACGACCGGGAGAAGCTCCAGGAGCGCCTGGCCAAGCTGGCCGGCGGCGTCGCCGTCATCAAGGCCGGCGCGGCCACCGAGGTCGAGCTCAAGGAGCGCAAGCACCGCATCGAGGACGCGGTGCGCAACGCCAAGGCCGCCGTCGAGGAGGGCATCGTCGCCGGTGGTGGCGTCGCCCTGCTGCAGGCCACGAAGGTCGCCTTCGACAAGCTCTCGCTCACCGGCGACGAGGCCACCGGCGCCAACATCGTGCGCGTCGCGGCCGAGGCCCCGCTCAAGCAGATCGCGGTCAACGCCGGCCTCGAGGGCGGCGTCGTCTCCGAGAAGGTCGCGCACCTGCCCGCCGGCGAGGGGCTCAACGCCGCCACCGGCGAGTACGTCGACATGATCGAGCAGGGCATCATCGACCCGGCCAAGGTCACCCGCAGCGCGCTGCAGAACGCGGCCTCGATCGCCGCGCTCTTCCTCACCACCGAGGCGGTCGTCGCCGACAAGCCGGAGAAGGCCGCCCCGGCCATGCCCGGTGGCGACGAGATGGGTGGCATGGGCTTCTGAGCCCAGACGCCCAGCGTCTCGACCGACAGGCGGCCCTTCCCCACAGGGGGAGGGCCGCCTGTCGTCGTCCTCACAGGCGCCGACGCAGCGGCGTGAGGCTCCCGACGCGTCTGTCATGGTGAGTGGCAGCAACCGGGGGGTTGTTCGTCATCACGATCGGGCCGCGACCGCGGATGCGGCGCGGCCCCGCCCTGGCCCAGACGAACGGGAGTACCCATCACCATGTCCGCACCTGCCGTCCCACGACGCGGTATCACCCGCACCGTCGTCGTCCTCGTCGTCGCCGCGATGCTGCTCATGCTCTCGGGGATCGTCGGTCTCAGCGGTGCCCGGGCGGCCGACTGCACGCCGCGCGCGATCACGGCCGACGAGGTCACTGGCTTCGACGTCTCGGCCACCAACGGCACGGACGAGATCTCGGCGTGGGAGAAGGTACGGGCCTCGCTCGACCTGACTCTCGAGGGCGGCCACTGCGCCGGCGACTCGATCACGGTCACGCTGCCCGCCGAGCTGAACATCTCCAGCTTCCCCGACGGTCAGATCACCGACGCCGACGGCGAGGTCGTGGCCACGACGAGCATCGAGGGCCAGGAGGTGACGATCACCCTCACCGACTATGTCGAGTCCCGGGTGGACGTCACCGCCACCGCGTGGTGGGAGATGCAGATCAACGCCACGATCGAGCCGGGCACGACCCAGGACCTCGTGTGGACCGTCGACGGCGAGACCGTGCGCACCCCGATCCAGGTGGACGAGTGCCCGGGCTGCGGGAACCCGCGGCCGCGACCGGCGAAGTGGGGCCTGCTCCGCGCCGACGGCAGCATCCTCATCCACCTGGAGACCCCGCTGGCCACCCGCGACAACCAGATCATCGAGTTCACCGACACCCTTACCAACGGGGGCCAGCAGATCCGGTGCTCCCGCGCTCCGTGGGGCCAGGCCTTCACCGGCCGCAACCAGGGGGGAGACCTGGAGAACGGGTCGAACCGCGCGGTCCGGATGACCTCCTGCACCGACACCGAGATCTCCGGGCAGATCACCCTGGACGAGGGCGAGCAGGGCCGGGTGTACTTCTACGTCGACGTCGACGACGTCACCGCCGGCCCCTGGCGAGACCGGGCCACGTTCGTCTCCGGCGACCAGACCTGGACGACGACCGCCGAGGTGGTGCGGCGCAGCCAGGGCGGCTCCGGCGACGGTTCCACGACCACGACGGACGACCCCACCACGGACGAGCCGACCACGGACGAGCCGACGACGGACGAGCCGACGACGGACGAGCCGACGACGGACGAGCCGACCTCGGACGAGCCGACCACGGACGAGCCGACCTCGGACGAGCCGACGACGGACGAGCCGACCACGGACGAGCCCACCTCGGACGAGCCGACGACGGACGAGCCCACGACGGACGAGCCGACGACCGACGAGCCGACGACGGACGAGCCCACGACCGACGAGCCGACGACGGAGGGTGCGCCGGTGCCGGTGCCGTCCTTGACCAGCGGCACCCCGGTGCCGGAGGCGGGTGCTCCCCAGGGTGCGGGTTCGCCGCAGGTCCCGGGTGGTGAGGCGCCCACGCCGAGCGTGGTGCGGGACCGATGGTGCGGGTTCGGGCTCGCGCAGCCTGCTGCCCTTCGTGGCGGCCGGGATGCTGCTGGCGGCGGCCGGTGCGCTGGCCCTGCGACCGTTGGCCGCTCGACGGCACTGATCCTGTCGGACCCATCCACGGGCGGCCTTCCCCACCACGGGGAGGGCCGCCCGTGATGCATCTCGCAGCCACGGAGGCAGCGTCCGGGGCCGGCCGTCGCGTCCAGGGTGGTGAGGGCGCGCGGCACCGGGGCACGCACCGGGCCGCCGCCCATCTGGGGGGAGGGGGGTCCTCGCCCGACAGTGCGAAGGAAAGGTATGCCTGCATGACTGAACGAACCGCGCCACGACGAGGAGCCGGCCGTGTCGTCGTCGCCCTGGTCGTCTCTGCCCTGCTGCTGACGATGTCCGGCATCGTCGGCTTGACCAGCGCCAGCGCCGCCGACTGCACCGCCCGCCCGATCACTGCCGACGAGCTCACCGACTTCAGCGTCGAGGCCACCGACGGCTCGGACACCCTCTCCGCGTGGGAGAGCGTGCGCGCCTCGCTCATGCTCGACCTCGAGGACGGGCACTGCGCCGGCGACTCGATCACCGTCTCCATGCCCGAGCAGCTGGGCATCTCCAACTTCCCCGACGGTCAGCTGACCGACGAGGACGGCAACGTCATCGCCACGACGAGCATCGAGGGTCAGGAGGTGACGATCACGCTCACCGACTACGTCGAGACCCACGTCGACGTCTCCGTGGAGGCCTGGTGGCAGCTGCAGATCAACGCCGACCTCGAGCCCGGCACCACCGAGGACCTCATCTGGACCGTGGACGGCGAGACCGTGACCACCCCGGTCGAGGTCGGCCCGTGCCCCAACTGCGACGCGCAGCACACCGACCCGAACAAGTGGGGCACCCCGCGCCCGGACGGCACCATCGTCATCACCATGGAGACGCCGTTGGCCACCCGTGACGACCAGATCTTCGAGTTCACCGACACCCTGACCAACGGTGGCCAGCAGATCCTCTGCGACCGTGGCGCCCGCGCCTACGCCTTCTCCGAGCGCAACCAGTGGGGCGACCCGAGCAACGCCACCGGCACCGCGGTCGACGTCACCGACTGCTCCGCCACGAGCGTCACCGGATCGATCACCCTCGACGAGGGCCAGCAGGCACGCATCAACGTCTGGGTCTCGGTCGACGACCAGAACGCCGGCCCGTGGACCGACTCGGTCACCTTCGTCAGCGGCGGCCAGACCTGGACCGAGACCGCCCGCGTGACCCGGCGCAGCTACGGCGGCGGCGGCAACGGCTCGACCACCCCGACCACGGACGAGCCGACGACGGACGAGCCGACCTCGGACGAGCCGACCTCGGACGAGCCGACCTCGGACGAGCCGACGACGGACGAGCCGACGACGGACGAGCCGACCTCGGACGAGCCGACCACGGACGAGCCGACCTCGGACGAGCCGACGACGGACGAGCCGACCACGGACGAGCCCACCTCGGACGAGCCGACGACGGACGAGCCGACGACGGACGAGCCGACGACCGACGAGCCGACGACGGAGGGTGCGCCGGTGCCGTCCTCGACGAGTGGGTCTCCGGTTCCGGAGGACGGCGCGGCGCCGGCCCCGGGTGGTCCGGGTGCTGAGGCGCCGACCCCGAGCGTGGTGCAGACCGATGGTGCGGGTTCGGGCTCGCGCAGCTTGCTGCCCTTCGCGGCGGCCGGGATGCTGCTGGCGGCGGCCGGTGCGCTGGCCCTGCGACCGCAGGCCGCTCGACGGCACTGACCCGGTCGGACCCATCCACGGGCGGCCCTCCCCAGCACGGGGAGGGCCGCCCGTCGTCGTCGCCACCAGACGTTGCGTGAGGCCGCCCCGCCTGGCACGCCGCGCGTGCCAGACTCCCGACATGTATCCCGGAACCTGGGCCGCCGTCGCCCCGGACAAGCCCGCCCTGATCATGGCCGGCAGCGGTCGCGCCCTGACCTACGCCGAGCTCGACGAGCGCAGCCTGCGGCTGGCCAACCACCTGCGCGGCCTCGGGCTGCAGACCGGGGACGTGGTGGCGCTGCTGTCGGGACAACACCCCCGAGACGTACGAGGTCTACTGGGCGGCGCTGCGCTCCGGGCTCTACATCACCGCGGTCAACCACAACCTCACCGCCGCCGAGGCCTCGTACATCATCGAGGACTGCGACGCCCGCGCGCTGGTCGTCTCCGCCGGGAAGGCCCAGGTCGTCGACGGTCTCGACGTCGCGGTCGAGCACCGCCTCGTCTACGGCGGCCAGATCACCGGCTACGACGACTACGAGGCCGCCATCGAGGCCGCCGGTACCGCGCCCCTGCCCGAGCAGCCGCACGGCGACGACCTGCTCTACTCCAGCGGCACCACCGGCCGCCCGAAGGGGATCAAGCTGCCGCTGCCGGAGATCCAGGTGGACGAGCCGGGCTACCGCTACGTGACGATCTTCGGCGGCCTGTACGGCTTCGACGAGGACACCGTCTACCTCTCCCCGGCGCCGGTCTACCACGCGGCCCCGCTGCGCTTCGGCGGCGTCGTGCACGCGACCGGCGGCACGCTGGTGATGATGGAGCGCTTCGACGCCGAGGGGCTGCTCGGGGCGGTCGAGCGCTACCGGGTCACGCACACCCAGATGGTCCCGACGATGTTCGTGCGGCTGCTCAAGCTCGACGCCCAGGTGCGCGGGGGCTACGACGTGTCCTCGCTGCGCTGCGTCGTGCACGCGGCCGCCCCGTGCCCGGTGGACGTCAAGCGGGCGATGATCGACTGGCTCGGCCCGATCATCCACGAGTACTACGCCTCCACCGAGTCCAACGGCGCGACGATGATCGACAGCGAGCAGTGGCTGGCCCACCCGGGCTCGGTCGGGCTGCCGCTCATCGGGGTCCCGCACGTCTGCGACGAGACCGGGGCGGTGCTGCCGCCGGGCGAGGTCGGCACGCTCTACTTCGAGCGGGAGGAGCTCGACGGGCCCTCCTTCGCCTACCACAAGGACCCGGAGAAGACGGCCAGCACCCAGCACCCCGAGCACCCCAGCTGGACCACCGTCGGAGACCTCGGCTACCTCGACGAGGAGGGCTACCTCTACCTCACCGACCGGGCCGCCTTCATGATCATCTCCGGCGGCGTCAACATCTATCCGCAGGAGATCGAGGACGCCTTCACCCTGCACCCGCAGGTGCTCGACATCGGTGTCGTCGGGATGCCGGACGACGAGATGGGGGAGCGGGTCGTCGCCTTCGTCCAGGTGGCCGAGGGGAGCGAGCCGGGGGAGTCCCTGCGCGAGGAGCTGGTGGCGCACGCCCGCACCCACCTGGCCGGCTACAAGGTGCCCCGGGAGTTCGTCTTCCTCGAGCAGCTGCCGCGCACCCCGACCGGCAAGATGGTCAACCGCGAGCTGCGCACCGCCTACCCCGGGTCCTCCTGACCGAGCCCGTCGGCCGAGCGACATCGACCCGCCGGTCGGCGTCCCGGCACGCCACGCTCGACCGGGATGACGCTCTGTCACGTCCAGGACATGACAGATGTCGTGACCCTGACGCGGTGTCAGGCCCTAGCGTCTGGGTCGACGCCCTCGGCGTCGGACGGTCCGGACCGGGGCTGTCCCGACCCTCGACCAGGGGAGTGCCACCGGTGATCCGGGGGGACAGCCCCACCGACGCGGACACCCCGCCCGGCCTACGTTGCTGGTGCCGCACCACGACAGGAGAACCCTTGCCATGACCCAGCAGCCAGCTGCCAGCACCCACGACCTGAGGAAGGTGTACGGCCGCGGGGACGCGGGCGTCGCCGCCCTCGACGGTGTCGACCTCGAGATCGAGTCGGGCCGCTTCACCGCGATCATGGGGCCCTCGGGCTCCGGGAAGTCCACCCTGATGCACTGCCTCGCCGGGCTGGACTCGGTCACCTCCGGGTCCGTGCACATCGGTGACATCGACATCACCCGGCTCAAGGAGAAGGAGCTGACGAAGCTGCGCCGCGACCGGGTCGGGTTCGTCTTCCAGGCCTTCAACCTCATCCCGACCCTGTCCGCCCAGGAGAACATCCTGCTGCCCCTGGCCATCGCCGGCCGCAGCGCCGACCCGGAGTGGTTCGACCTGGTCATCGACACGGTCGGGCTGCGGGAGCGGCTGAAGCACCGCCCCAGCGAGCTCTCCGGCGGCCAGCAGCAGCGGGTCGCCTGCGCCCGTGCCCTGGTCAGCCAGCCGGACATCATCTTCGCCGACGAGCCCACCGGCAACCTCGACTCCACCTCGGGCGCCGAGGTGCTGGGCTTCCTGCGGCGCAGCGTCGACGACTTCGACCAGACCATCGTCATGGTCACCCACGACCCGGTGGCCGCCAGCCACACCGACCGGGTGCTCTTCCTCGCCGACGGACAGATCCGCGACGAGCTGCACCAGCCGGACCGGGAGACGGTGCTCGAGCGGCTCGTCGGGCTGACCGCCCAGCCCCAGCCCACCGGGACGGCGTGACATGCTGCGGGCCACCTTCACCAGCCTCATGGCGCGCAAGATGCGCCTGCTCATGTCGGCGACCGCGATCATCCTCGGGACCGCCTTCGTCGCCGGCTCGCTGATCTTCACCGACACCCTCGGCAAGACCTTCGACGGCATCATGGAGGGCTCCGTCGGCGACGTCGTCGTCCAGGAGGCGGGCTCCTCGGGCTCGGTCGAGGACATGGACGTCGCCGCCACCTCGACCATCGACCCGGCCCTGGTCGACGAGCTGGCCGCCCTGCCCGGTGCCGAGCAGGCCGACGGCAACGTCGACGCCGTCGGCGTCTTCGTCGTCGGGGAGGACGGCAACGTCGTCGGCGGCCAGGGTGCCCCGGCGCTGGCCTTCAACTGGACCGACGCGCCGAACCAGCTCGGCAACCAGGTCCTGAGCCTCACCTCCGGCCGGCAGCCCGAAGGGGACGGCGAGGTGGTCATCGACGACCAGACCGCCGAGCGCGCCGGCTACCAGCTCGGCGACGAGGTCCCCTTCGTCAGCTCCGGCAGCACCCCGGAGTTCACCGCCGAGCTCGTCGGCACGGTCGAGTTCGGCGACGGCGGTCTCGCCGGCGCCTCGATCTCGGTCTTCGACACGCCCACCGCGCAGGAGCTCTTCCTCGACGGCGAGGACGTCTACACCTCGGTGTGGGTGACCACCGCCGAGGGGACCAGCCAGCAGGAGCTGGCCGACGCGGCCGCTGGCCTCGTGCCCGAAGGCTTCGAGGCCCGCGCCGGCGAGGACGTCGCCGGGGAGACGCAGGAGGCGACCGAGGAGTCGCTCTCCTTCATCACCACCTTCCTGCTCGTCTTCGCCGGCATCGCCCTCTTCGTCGGCTCCTTCCTCATCATCAACACCTTCAGCATCCTCGTCGCCCAGCGCGGCCGGGAGCTGGCGCTGCTGCGCGCGATCGGCGCCAGCCGCCGACAGGTGACCCGCTCCGTGCTCATCGAGTCCCTCGTCGTCGGCCTCGTCGGGGCCACCGTGGGTCTGCTCGTCGGGATCCTGCTGGCACAGGGGATCAAGGCGCTCTTCGCCCAGATCGGCCTGGACATGTCCGGCAGCTCCCTGGTCATCGCGCCGCGCACCGTGGTCGCCGCCTACCTCGTCGGGATCATCGTGACCATGCTGGCCGCGTGGATCCCCGCGCGGCGGGCCGGTCGGGTGCCGCCGGTGGCGGCGATGCGGGACGAGGTGGAGGTCTCCAGCCGCGGTCCCCGGGTCCGCCTGGTGCTGGAGGTGGGGGTGCTGCTCGCCGGCATCGCCGCCTTCCTCGTCGGCCTCTTCGTCGTCGACACCCGGCAGGTCTGGTGGATCGGGGCGGGCGTCGTCGGCATCGTCCTCGGTGCCTCCTTCCTCGCTGCGATCGTCGGTCGGCCGGTGATCAGCGGCCTGGGAGCGATCTACCGCCGTCTCTTCGGCACGGTCGGCACGATGGCCGAGCAGAACACGACGCGCAGCCCCGGCCGGACCGCGGCCACCGCCTCCGCCCTGATGATCGGGATGACCCTGGTGGCTCTCATGGGGGTGGTCAGCCAGAGCACCAAGGCGAGCGTGGACAAGCAGATCGCCGAGTCCTTCCGCGCCGACTACGTGCTCTCCAACGCCGTCGGCCAGCCGTTCTCACCGGCGATCACCGAGCGCGCCGCCGAGGTCGAGGGGGTCGCCGAGGTCTCGCCCGAGCGCTACCTCGGCGCCGAGATCGACGACGCCGAGAGCTACGGCGCGGCCGTGGACCCCTCGACGTACGGCGAGATCCAGGGCATCGAGATGACCGAGGGGAGCTTCACCGACCTGACCGACGGCGGGGTGCTGCTCAGCGAGGACCAGCGTGCCGGTCGCGAGGTCGGTGACACGGTGGCGGTGAGCCTCGGCGGCCCGGCGCGGCAGCTCGAGGTGGCCGGCTTCTACGACGCCGACCAGGCCACCGGGTGGCCCTTCTACCTCAGCCTCGACGGGGCGACCGCCCTCGGTGCTCCCGAGGCGGACAACTCCGCCTACGTCGTGCTGGCGGAGGGCGTCGACCAGGCGGCCGTCGCCGACCGGCTGGGCGCGCTCATCGAGGAGCAGCCGCTGGTGACGCTCAAGGACCAGCAGTCCTACGCCGACGAGCAGCGCGGCTTCATCGACCAGCTGCTCTACATCATCTACGCGCTGCTCGGGCTGGCGATCATCATCGCCATCCTCGGCATCGTCAACACCCTGGGCCTGTCGGTCATCGAGCGCACCCGGGAGATCGGCCTGCTGCGTGCGGTCGGGCTCTCCCGCCGCCAGCTGCGGCGGATGATCCGGCTGGAGTCGGTGACGATCGCGCTGCTCGGGGCCGTGCTCGGGATCGTCATCGGCGTGGTCGCGGGCGTGGCGATCCAGCGGGCCCTGGTCGAGGACGGGATCACCGAGCTGGCGATCCCGTGGGGCCAGCTCGTGGCCTTCGTCGTCGCCGCCGGCCTCGTCGGGGTGCTGGCGGCGCTGCTGCCGGCCCGTCGGGCGGCGAGGATGGATGTGCTGGAGGCGATCTCGAGCGAGTAGCCGCTCTCCGTGCTGCGGGCGCCCGTCACCGACCCTCAGGTGACGAGCGCCCGCAGCAGCCCGCCGGCGTGGCTGAAGAAGCGGGCCACGTTGGCCACCGCCTCGGGGGTGTCCGGCACCGAGCAGGTGACGTGCAGGTCCTCGTCGGTGCGGTTGACCCAGACGTTGACGTCGTCGTCGTAGCCGGATCCGGTGAGGCCGTAGAAGTCCCGCTCCACCCACGTCTCGTTGCCGGGGATCTTCCGGCCGTCGAGGTAGGAGACGATCGGCGGGCGACGGTCGCCCTGCAGGTCCAGCCCGAGGGTGCTGCCCAGGAGCTGGACGACCCGCACGACGGGCACCTGGGCGGCGACCTTGGCGTCGGCGAAGACCTGGCGCACCCGCAGCGCGGTGCCGAGCAGGTCGTCGTCGCGGCGGACCTTGACGTGGATCGGGATGAGGTTGACCAGCCAGCCGGAGGCGAGCATGAGCTCCGGGGTGTCCCGGGTGATCACCGGGTTGAGGAAGCGGTAGGCCCGGGCGCCGGCCAGGTCCCGGGCGGTGAGGGCGAAGGCGGCGTAGACGAGGGCGGCGAGGCCGACCCCTTCGTCCTTGGCCAGCTGCTCCAGGCGGGCGGCCTCCTCGCCGACCAGCAGCACGTGGTGGCCCGGCACCAGCCAGGCCTTCTCGCCGGGGGCCAGCCCCAGCGGCATCGGGAAGGAGCCCAAGGATCCCTTGCCCTTGAGCCCGTACCCCAGCCAGCTGCGCACGGCCGGGTGACGTCGGGAGACCTCGGCGAAGGTGACCCGCTCCGTCGCTGCGTGGTCGACGAAGCTGGTGGTCGGCGGCATCTCCACCGCCTCGCCGGTGCTGCGGCGAGCCTCGTAGCCGGCGGTCAGCTCGTAGAAGGCCACCAGCGCGGAGAAGCCGTCCGAGTAGACGTGGTCCATGCCGACGTAGACGACGGTCCGCTCGGGCTGCTCCACGGCCAGCAGCGCCCAGCCGAGGTCGTCGAAGGGGGTGCACGTCGCGGTGAGCAGCCGGTCCACCGCGGTGTGCGTGTCCGTGGGCTCGACCGCCTCGCCGTGGGGGACCAGCGCGAGGTCGAGGTCGTCGCCGGCGACGGCGTGCCGGGCGTACCCGGTCTCCCGGTCGGGGGCGTCGACGAACCACCCGCGCATGACCTCGTGCCGCAGCGCCCAGTCCCGGACGGCCGCGACCAGCGCCTCCCGGTCCAGCGGGCCGGTGATGGAGAAGGAGATGCACAGCCAGCTGGCGTCGTGCAGCTCGCGGGACTCCATGGCCCGTCGCAGGTCCAGGTGCTGCTGCTGCATGAAGGAGGGGGGCCGCTCGTCGGGCGTCGGCTCGCCGCGGTGGCCAGGGCGGAGCACGAGCAGCTGACCGCCCTGGGTGGGATGGTCGGTGAGGCGCTTCATCTGCACGGGTGGGACCTCTTCGTCGCTCGGGCGTGGACAGGCTCAGACGTGGGCAGGTTTTGGCTCGGGTAAGGCTCAGGCGTGGACCGGCTCAGGCGTGGACCGGCTCGGGGCGGTGGTCCGGCCGCTGACCGGCGGCCGCCCACCCGGTCAGCTGCTCCAGCTCGTGCCGGCACCGGTCCACCACCTCCTCCAGCCAGCGGCACCGCTCGGGGCCGGCCAGGTGCCGGGTCTCCAGGTGCAGCCCGGTCGCGGAGAGCTTGAGCCACAGGTGCACCTCGTCGCTGGGCGGGACCGGCCCGGCCCAGGTCGATGCCCCGTCCTGCGCCCAGCGCTCGTGGCCGGGCACGGCGGTGAGGTCGACGAGCGAGACGACCACGTGCGGGCGGGGCCAGCGCCCGACCGTGCTGGCCACCAGCGGCACGTCCAGCGCCCCGGCGCGGGCCACCTCGCCCCAGCCGGCCGCCAGCTCCCCGGCCCGGTCCAGCAGCGGGAGGCTCGCGTCGGTCCGCGGGTAGGGGGCGACCCCGGCGTACCAGCCGATCGAGTCGGTCCGCTCGGCCCCGCGACGGTTGTGCGTGGAGACGAGATAGGGGTAGGGGCCGGGCAGCTCGGGTGCCAGGGCGGCCTCGAGCGCGACGAGCAGGACGAAGGGGAGCCGGGCACCGGCCTCCGCGGCCCGGGACCCGATCTCCGCCAGCATGTCGGCGTCGGCGACCAGCCGCGACCCGGTGCGCATGGTGGCGGCCGGCCAGCTGTCGGCGGTCGGGGCGCCCGGTGCCGGACCGCCCGGCCGGGTGAGCGCCGCGCGCCACAGGTCGAGGCTGGGGTCGGCCGGGTGGAGGTCGGCCTGCTCGCCGGCGATCCGGTGGGCGGCGTCGACGTGGCTGGGCGCGGCGGCGGGCGGAGGTGCACCCGCCAGCACCCCGTCGTGCAGGTCCGGGAGCTCGCTGAGGGCGAGGTAGGCGGACAGCCCGTCGAAGGCGATGTGGTCCACCGCCAGCGCCAGCGTGGTGATGTCTCCGGTGCGCACCGTCACCGCGCCGAAGCACGGCCAGCTCGTCGTGTCGGCCCACCGCCGGAACCAGTCGAGGGCGCGGGCGACCACCTCGTCCTCGTCGGCGGCCGGCGTGGTCTCGGGCCGGAAGTCCAGCGTGCCCGGTCCGGCCGTGCGGCGGTGCAGGCGACCGTCGTGCTCGACGAGGCCGCTGCGCAGCGCCTCGTGCCGGTCGACGAAGCGGCGCAGGGTCTCGGCGACCGACGCCTCGTCGGCGTCCCGCAGCCGGATCCCGATGGCGATGAAGGGAGCCGACTCGTCCTCCGGCAGCCGCGCGGTGCGCTCGGCGTGGCGGCGGCGCTGGTCCGGCGTCGGCTCGCGGGGATCCAGCGGCGGGCCGCCGGCCGCGTCCTCGCGGCGGGGGCAGGGCCACCAGGTGGTGACCGGGCCGACCGGCAGGTCGCCCGAGATCATGGGTCCGAAACGCATCGCGGTCCTCCTCCGCTGCAGTCCGCCCCCGTCAGCGCTTGGAACGTAGCAACGACGCGGCCGCCCTTCATGCGCTCCGGGGCAGTGCACCGGGTGAGGATCGTCATGGTCGGTTCGGCGCGACGGACCCGGTCTCGACCTGCTATGCGCAGCACGACGGGGGACCGGTCAGCACCGGTCCCCCGTCGGCTCCCTCCCCCGGGTCCTAGCGGCCGCCCATGGAGGCGCGGACGCCGTCCTCGGTCTCCCGGTAGGCCTCGCCGGCCTCGCCGAGGACGCGAGCGATGGTGTCCAGGCTGTCCTTGACCTGGCGCTGGGTGGCCCGCCACTCGGTGACCAGGTCCTGGAAGGACCCGGAGGCCGAGCCGGTCCACTCGTCCTGCAGAGAGATCAGCCGCGACATCATGGCCGCGACCGTGCTCTCCACCTCCTCGGAGATGCGTGCGGTGTCGGTCGAGCTGCTGGCGAGCCGGTCGGTGCTCACCGCGAAGGTGCTGCCCATGTCTGCTCCTGTCTGCGTCGCGCGGGCCGTGGTGGCCCGGTGACTCAGAAGGTAGGCCGGATCGGCGGAACCGCCGCGAAGTTCTCCACAGGTCCGCCGGGGGCGGCACCGGTCGGTCCGCCGGGGGCCGCGCCGGTCGGTCCGCCGGGGTGCCCCGGGGCCGCGCCGGTCGGGCCACCGGGCCCCTGCTTCGGGCCGCGGTCGCGGTCCAGGAGCGAGGCGAAGCCGACGCCCATGACGAGCAGCAGCAGCCCGCCGACGATGAAGCTGGCCACCCGGGCGATGCCGTCGAGGAAGGCGAGGTCGAAGAGGATCAGCTTGCCGGCGCAGCCGGCGGCCAGCAGCAGCGACGCGGGCACGAGCGGCTCGATGCTGCGTCGGGTGCCGATGACGAGCATCGCGGCCGCCGCGGCCAGCCAGAGCACGGTGGCCGTGGCCTGCCCGGCCACGAAACCGGCCTCAGCGCTGCCGAGACGCTGGCCCAGGAGCGTGGCCGCCAGGATCGCGACCGCGCCGGTGGCGAAGAGGGCCGAGCCGCCGAGCGTCATGAGCAGTGCTCGCTCCAGCCCGTGGCGCCAGCCGCCGAGCGCGGCCACGGCCAGGGCGGCCGTGATGACGAGGACGGTCAGCAGGTCGGCCAGGGTGGTGTCCTCGGCGAGCGAGCGGATCAGCAGCTGCGGCATCACCGGGAGCGCGGCGATGAGCGCGATCGCGGCCGTCCCTGCGGCGGTGGCCAGGACCGCCGGCTGGCGCAGCACGAGGGTGATCAGCACCCAGGCGAGGGCGACCGTGGCGAGCAGGGTCGCGGTGGCCTGGCCGCTGTCGCCGGCGCGCACCGCGGCCAGCACCGAGGCGAGCCCGGCGGTGGCGATGCTCACCTCGGCCAGGCGCAGGTGCAGCGCCTCGACCGAGGGGGCGAGCCATGCCACCAGCCCGTGGGCGGCGACGACGAGCAGCAGCGCGACGGTGCCGATCCACCGGTCGTCCAGGGTGGCCGCCAGCAGCGCGGGCAGGGTCGCGACGAGGGCAAGGGCCCCGAGCTGCGGGGAGAGCCGTCCGTGCCGCAGGCCGAGCAGCGTGGTGCTGAGCACGATCGCCATGAGCAGCAGCGCCAGCACCAGCGGGCGGTGCTCGCCGTCGCCGGAGACCGGCGCCAGGGTGAGCACGACCAGGCTGGTCGGCAGCACCCGGGCGAGCTCGAGCAGGTGCCAGCGGTGACCGATCTGGACCGGCCAGGTGGCGGCGGTGAGCAGCACGAGGAAGCCGCCGACGAGGACCCCGTCCGGCCAGCCGACGGCGGGGGCGAGCGCGGCCGCCCCGAGCACGGTCAGCAGACCGAGCAGCTCGCGCTCCCAGCGCCGGGCGAGCAGCAGCCCGCCGCCGGTGACGAGGGCGGCCAGGACCAGGCCGGCCGCGGCCGGGACCCACTCGTAGATCCGGGTCACGGCGAGGATGTCGAGGTAGGCGGCGGCCAGGCCGGTGCCGACCAGACCCACCGACCCGGTGGTGCTGCGCTGACGCTGGGCGACCAGCAGGCCCGCGCCGACCAGTCCGGCCGCGAGCAGCCCGCCGGCGATCACGCGGGCGGCCGGGCCGAAGAGACCCATCTGGATGGCGATGGCCACGAGGAAGGCGACGCCGATGAGGGTGATCGCGCCGCCGACCGCGGCGAGCACCGTGGCGATGCTCGCCCGGCGCCACCAGGGCACCTGCGGGGCGCCGAGGCCGGGGGGAGGCATGGGCGGGACCGGGCCGTGGGGGCCGGCGGCGAGCGGGGGCGGCGTGATCCGGGTGCCGCCCGGTCGGGCCGCGCCCGGTGCGGGTGCGGCGCCGGGGGCGACAGGGGCAGGACCGGCCATGGCCGGGGCCGGGGCGGCGGGCCTGGCTGCTCCGGCCGTCGGGGCGGCGGCCTGGTCCGGGCGGGGGGCGGCCGGCCACTCCGGGCGTCGCGGTGCTCCGGCGACGGGGGAGGCGGTCGTGGGTGCGGACGCGGCGGCTGCGCTCGTGGGGGGCGACGAGGCGGCGGTGGCCGGTCCGGCGGCGGCCGGCTGCTCGTCCGCGAGCGTGCGGCGCAGCCGGGCGAGGTCGTTGCCGACGGCGTACATCTGGGTCATCGCCGCGGCGAACTCGTCCTCGAGGTGCCGCACGGAGTCGAGAGTGGTGCTCATGCCCCCAGCGTGCTCCCTGTAGCACGCCGGGGGCATGAGTCTGGCTACTCAGCCCGGGCCAGACGCCACACCTGGTGTCCGGGCTCGGAGCAGCACCCCTTGCCAGGAACCGGGGTGGCTCGTGCGACCTGTCCGGGGAGGAGACGGCCGGTGCAACCGAGCCATCGTCCCGGCTCCTGATGGATACTCTGCACCCCCGATCTTGGGCCGCGCTGGCACGGACCTGAGAGTCGCCTGGGACCGGGACCACGCCCTTCGCCGCCGGCCTCTCACCCCCTTCGTCATCACCCCTCCGGCTGCAGACAACCTCTCGCTCACCCGACAAGCCTTCCCCCGCATCGGAGCCCTTATCGGGTAACCCGATAAAGGCTTGGTGACCGGAGAAGGCTTGTCGGGCTTTCGAGAGGTTCTCGTCGTGGAGACGGGGACGGCCCGGACCTCGCGGGGAGGTCCGGGCCGGTCGGCGGTGGGCGAAGGGGGGATCAGCCGTCGGCGGCCACCAGGGTCACCTGGGCGGTCTGCTCCTGGCCGTCGCGGACATAGGTCACCGGCACGCTCGTGCCGACGCCCTCGGCCCGCACCAGACCCACGAGCGACTCGGCGCCACCGACCGCCTTGCCGTCCAGCTCGGTGATGACGTCGCCCTCCTGCAGCCCGGCGTCAGCGGCCGGGCTGCCGTCGACGACCTGCTCGACCCGGGCGCCGGTGCGGCTGCCCGAGCCCACCTCGGCCTCGCCGTCGGCCGGGGTGACCCCGAGGAAGGCGTGCTCGGCGGTGCCGCTCTCCACGAGCTGGTCGGCGACGAGCTTCACCTGGTCGACCGGGATGGCGAAGCCGATCCCGATGCTGCCGGACTGGCTGGAGGCGGAGGAGCCGAGCGAGGCGATCGAGGAGTTGATGCCGATGAGCCGGCCGGCGGCGTCCACCAGCGCCCCGCCGCTGTTGCCGGGGTTGATCGCCGCGGAGGTCTGCACGGCGTTGGTCACGACGGTGGTGCCCTGCCCCTGCAGCTGGCCCTGACCCTCGCTGGAGGCCTGGGTTGCGACCGGGCGGTCCAGCGCGCTGACGATGCCGGTGGTGACCGTGCCGTCCAGGCCGAGCGGGTTGCCGATCGCCATGACCGCGTCACCGACGGTGAGCTGGTCGGAGGAGCCGAGGGTGACCGGCGTCAGCTCGTCCGGCGGGTCGGTCAGGCGCAGCACGGCGATGTCCGTGGAGGTGTCGCTGCCGGTGACCTCGGCCTCGTAGGTGACCCCGTCGGCGAGGGTCACGCTCACCTGCTGCGCGCCGTCGACCACATGCGCGTTGGTGACCACGTGGCCCTCCTCGTCCCAGACGACGCCGGAGCCCTCGCCCTCGCCTCCGTTGCCGCTCACGCCGATCGCCACCACGCTGGGCGAGACGGTCTCGGCGACCGCGTCCCAGTCGGGGGCGGAGTTGGCGGCGTCGGAGACCGGCACGGTCGACGCGCCGGAGCCGTCGCCCGCGGCGGTGGTCGTCGTGGTCGCCCCGGAGTCGTCGTCGAGCAGCGTCGTCGCCGCCACGGTGCCGCCGCTGGCGAGCATCGCGGCGAGCACCGCCACGGCGCCCAGCTCGGCCACCCGCCGTCCGCGACGCTCCCGTCGCGGCGGCGTCGGCGTGGGCACCGCGAAGGCGGGAGCGGGGGCGCCGGCGCCGGGGGCGGGGAAGGTGGGGATCGGCGCGGTCTGGTGCTCGGGCGCCTCGTGGAAGGCGCCCGGCGTGCGCTCGGGACCGGTCCGGCCCGGCTCGAGGGCGTGCGCGCGGGACCCGGGCGAGGGCGGCTCCTCCGGCGGGCGGTGCTGGTCCGACATGGTGGTCTCCTTCGTAGGGGTGACCACAGTCAAGCCGCCGAACTTCAGGGTCGGCTCGGTCCCACCTGGGTGCCGGCTGTGGGCAGCTCCACCCGGAAGGTGGCGCCGCCGCCGTCGGTCTGGCGCACGTCGACCCGGCCGCCGTGCTGGGCGACGACGGCGGCCACGATCGCCAGACCCAGGCCGCTGCCGCCGCGGGCGCGCGAGCGCGCCTTGTCCTCGCGGTAGAAGCGCTCGAAGACCCGGTCGGCGACCTCGGGCTCGATCCCCGGTCCGTGGTCGCGCACCTCGACCACGGCACTCCCGGTCGCTGCCGACGCCCCGTCGGCGGGGTCGGTGCCGACGAGCACCTCCACCGGCACGTCGTCCTCGGTGTGCATCAGGGCATTGCCGATGAGGTTGACCAGGACCTGGCGCAGCCGCGAGTCGTCGCCCGGCACGAGGACCGGGGCGAGCTCGCCGTGCAGCCCGCGCACCGTGACGGAGCGGTGCGGCGCGCGGGCCCGGGCGTCGTGGGCGACCTCGGCGGCCAGCACGACGAGGTCGACCTCGGTCACCTCCAGCGGACGCTCGTCGTCCAGCCGGGCGAGCATCAGCAGGTCCTCGACGAGGCCGGACATCCGGCCCGCCTCGCCCTCGATGCGGCCCATCGCGGTGGCCACGTCCTCGTCGCTGGTCACCGCGCCCTGACGGTAGAGCTCGGCGTAGCCCTGCACCGTGGCCAACGGGGTGCGCAGCTCGTGGCTGGCGTCGGCGACGAACTGGCGCATCCGCACCTCGGACTGCTCCTGCACGGTGAAGGAGTGCTCGATCCGGCCGAGCATGACGTTGAGGCTGTCGCTGAGGCTGGCCACCTCGTCGTGGCTGGTCCTCTCCGGCACCCGTCGGCTGAGGTCGCCGGCGGCGATCGCCGAGGCGACGTCCTCGATCCGGCGCAGCGGGCGGACTGCCCTCCGGGTGGCGAACCAGCCGAGCACCCCGCTGCCGACGAGCGTCATCAGCCCCAGCGAGGTGGCGATCACCGCGAACCGGCTGATCGTCTCGTTGACGCCGCGCATCGGGGTGCCCACGGCGAAGGTCGCCGACCCGTCCTCGTACTGACCGGCGATGAAGCGCCACGTCGTGCCGCTCTCGGTGGACTCGACGGTGAAGGGCTCGCCGGTGCGCACGTGCACCGAGTCCAGCGGGAGGGCCGGCACCTGCGGCTCGGCCTGCTCGCCGGTGGGGTTGATCGAGTAGCCGGGGGAGCCGTCGGTGGGCTGCAGGTCGAAGGCAAAGGTGTTCAGCGCGGTGTCGACGTAGGTCGCCCGCGGGTTGGCCGCCAGCGGCTGGGCGACCGCGCGGAGCTGGTCGTCGGTGGACTGGACCAGCTCGCGCTTGAGCAGGTAGGCGGTGATCCCCGAGGTGACCACGAGCGCGGTCATGAGGATGGTCAGCAGGATCGCCACCAGCCGCCAGGTCAGCGGCACCGACTCCAGCCGGCGGACGACCGCCTTGTGCGCCGGGCTCATCAGGCCTCCGGCGGCATCCGCAGCACGTAGCCGAAGCCGCGCTTGGTGTGGATCAGCGGGACCCGGTCCTCGGTGTCGATCTTGCGCCGGAGGTAGGAGATGTAGGACTCGACGATGCCCATCTCGCCGCGGAAGTCGTAGTCCCACACGTGGTCGAGGATCTGCGACTTCGACAGCACCCGGTTCGGGTTGAGCATGAGGTAGCGCAGCAGCTTGAACTCGGTGGGTGAGACGTCGACGACCCGGCCGTCGCGGCGCACCTCGTGCGCCTCGTCGTCCAGCTCGAGGTCGGCGAAGCGGAGCACCGCCTCGGAGGTGGGCTCGGTCTGGGTGCGGCGCAGGATGACCCGGATGCGGGCGATGACCTCCTCCAGGGAGAAGGGCTTGGTGACGTAGTCGTCGCCGCCGACGGTCAGACCCTTGATCTTGTCCTCGAGGGAGTCCCGGGCGGTGAGGAAGAGGATCGGCTGCTGCCGGTCGGCCGCGCGCATCCGGCGGGCGACGTCGAAGCCGTCGGTGTCGGGGAGCATGACGTCGAGCACGACGAGCTCGGGGTCGCTCTCGTGGACCAGGCGCATGGCGCTCTCACCGTCCGCGGCGACGTCGACCGAGAATCCGGCGAAGCGCAGCGAGGTGGCCAGGAGCTCGCGGATGTTCGGCTCGTCCTCGACGACGAGCAGGTGGGCCTCGACGTCACCTCGTCCGGGCGTGGCTGGGCTCATGGCCGACCAGTGTGCGCGCCGAGGCTGGGAGTCGGCTGTGCGCGCCGGCCGGGCACCCGGAAGCCGGTACTTGACTCGTCAGTAACAAAGATGTTTACTGCTCAGTAACAACCGGTCGGGGAGGACCGGGGGCCGAGATCGGGGGGCCGATGCTCTCCCGTGGGGACAGGGGGGTTCTGTCATGCATGCTGTGACACGTCGGACGATGCTCGGAGGGGCGCTCGGTGGAGCGGCTGTGGTGGGAGTCGGGGCTCCGCTCCCGCACAGCCGCTCTGCCGGCGCCCGGTCTCCCTTCCTCTTCCACTCACCGCCCTCGCCGCCCTTCCGCGACGAGGTGCCGCGGCTGCCGGTGCTCGACGGGACCGACCTCTCGGTGGCCGCCCGCTCCACCCAGCACCGCTTCCACCGGGACTACGACCTCTCGCCGGCGCTCGGCTACGGCGACCGCTCCTACCTCGGGCCGGTCATCGAGGCCCGCTCCGGGGTGCAGACCTCGGTGCGGCTGCGCAACCGGATGGGGGAGCACCCCTTCGCCGCCGACGTCGACCTCAGCCTGCACGGGGTGCCCGAGGACTTCGGCTCACAGCCGCCGACCACGCTGCACCTGCACGGCGGCGTGACCCGGCCCCGCTTCGACGGGCACCCGGAGGACTTCATCGTCCCGGGCGAGGCGCTGCGCAACCGGTACGGCAACGGCCAGGAGGCCGGCAGCCTCTGGTACCACGACCACACGCTCGGCACGACCCGGCTCAACGTCTACGCCGGGCTGGCCGCGCCCTACCTGATCAGGGACGAGTTCGACACCGGCGGCGAGGACAACCCGCTCGGGCTGCCCGCCGGCGAGTTCGAGTGGCCGCTGGTGCTGCAGGAGAAGGTCTTCGCCGACGGCGGTCGGCAGAGCGTGCGCTCGGTGCGGCTGGTGCCGCAGGGCAGCTGGGAGGGTGGCGCGGTCGGCGACCGTGGCCTGATCAACGGGGTCGTCTGGCCGCAGCTGAAGGTGGCCCGCGGGCTGTACCGCTTCCGGATCTGCAACGCGGCCTCGCTCAGCGTGTGGAACCTGCACTTCTCCGACCGGCGACGCTTCTGGGTGATCGGCAACGACCTCGGCCTGCTCGACGCGCCGGCCCCGACCCGTGAGGTGCGGATGGGTCCGGCCGAGCGGATCGACATCCTCGTCGACTTCTCCGACCTGCGCGCCGGCGAGAGCGTCGAGCTGCGCAACGACGAGCCGGTGCCGCTGCCGGCCGCCGCGGTCGGGGCGAAGCCGATGCCGCTCTTCGGCCGGTTCGTGGCGACCAGCGAGCGGGGTCACACCGGTCCGGTGCCGACCCGGCTGCGCGGCGGCTCGGGGCGCCCGGCGGTGCTGTCCCCGGTGGCCCGGCCGGAGCGCTCGCGGGACCTGACGCTCATCCAGGACCTCGACCGGCGCTTCCCGCCGACGATGATGCTGCTGAACAACCTGCACTACGACGACGAGGACATCGAGCGTCCGGTGCAGGGCACGGTCGAGGAGTGGAACCTCATCAACACCACCCCCGACCCGCACACGATCCATCTGCACCTGGTGCACTTCCGGGTCATCGAGCGGCAGCGCTTCAGCGTGTGGCGCTACAAGCTGGCCAACCACCGCCCGCCGGTCGGCACCCGCTGGACCCCGTCGGCGGACCGCTTCGCCTGGGGCTCGCCCAGCGCGCCGAAGCAGTGGGAGAGCGGGCCCAAGGACACCGTGCACGTCGACCCGCACACGATCACCCGGATCCTCGTGCGCTGGCCGGACCGGGCCGAGCTCGGCTTCGACCCGGACCAGACCTTCGTGCCGGCCGGCGCCGAGGCCCGGATGGCGACGACCATGCCGATGTCCACCGCCGAGGACGGCCGGCTGGGCGGCTACATGTGGCACTGCCACATGCTCGACCACGAGGACCACGACATGATGGCCCGCTTCCGGCTGGTCACCGGCTGAGCCCTGGCGGAGGTTGAGTCGCCTAACGATCGGTAGGCAAGGTGTAGCGCGTCCCTCGGCGCTGTCCCTCTTGGCGCAGTCGCCCCTCCCGGACCAGCCTCCGCAGAAGGGAGAGAGCCTCGCCGCGGTCGATGCCGGTGAGCTCGCGAACGCGCTGGTTCGTCAGAGGCTCATCCCTGGCTGCATCAAGGACGATCTGCTGGGTGCTGCGTTCAGGGCCGAGGATTCCTAGGGTGTAGTAGGCGCCCCCACGCGCACCGTGCTGCTCCAGCAGCCCAAGGTCACGCAGGCGCCGGAGGCGCGCTCGTGCCTCTGTGCTGTCGATGTCGAGTATGGCTCGTGCCACCCCGTTGTTGATGTGGTCGTTGCGCAGTGTCTCGACGAGGAGCGAACGGTCTTGGCGGTCAAGGTCGCCTCGGTGCTCGTGCTCTGCGAGCCATGCGCGCTCCGTCGCAGAGACCTGACCGCTCAGACGCAGGGTCACGATGAAGGAGTCACGTGTCTCGCGAAACACGGGCTCGTCGAGCAGCTCGAGTCGCATGTCGTCTTGCATGACGTCGATGCCTTGCCCGCTGTCCTCAGCCAGGCCGAATCGACGGAGTACGTCGATGACGGCGTGATTGCGTGCGGACTGGGCCTCGCGGAGAGACTCAACCGTCACGGGGTCTGGCAGGGAGCCAGGGCTGGCCACGCTGACGAAGGAGGGGCGTACCTCGATGACGATCGGCATCGCGTCGATCGAGTAGTCCCGGTGTGCGGCCGCGTTGGCTACTGTCTCGCGCACGACTCGGCTTGGTATCCGGCTCAGGTCATGGCGGCGTGATCCGGTGACGACGAGCTCGGTACCGATCTCTCTCAGCACGTACTCGGTGGCAGTCTCGACCTGGTGCTGCAACGTTCCAGTCACGACCTCCCGTCGCACGTAGGAGGTGCCCTGGTCCCGGGTATAGCTCCGGATGTCGATGTGGAACTTGGACGCGTCGAGGCTGAGATCAGGTGAGGTGAGGACAAGGGCTCCGGCAACTGTGAGGCTATGTCCGTCCGACGTCAGCAGCCCTCGTGTCTTCGCATGGGGTTCCCAAGCGGTCGATGGCCACCCATAGCTGTCGACCACCGATCTGAGCACTCCGCTGTCGATCGACGACAGTGGGACGGGGAGTGGTGTGCGCTCGTACGGAGTTTGGGTCCGGATCGACATGAGCTCGAACAGTTCACGACCGAACAAGGCGACGTTGCGTGCGCCCCTCCGTACCAGCACTCGCCCATCGCTGGTCTGGCTCACAGTGTCGATCCGCTGAGCCACGTCGATCGCGACGACCGTGCGATCGCCGACCTTGACTTCTCGCACGGTGTACGGACCGAGGTCGCGCGCGTCCTGAGCCGCTTGATGGATCGCGTCGTCTGTCCCCTGGTCGAGCCGCTTGCCGATGACAGTTCGCTCGTCGGTCACCCCGATGAAGACGGTCCCGCCATCGGTGTTACTCATGGCGACGAAGGCTTCCTGAAGCTTCTTGCCACTCGCGCCGCTCTTGAGCTCGATCTTGTTCGTCTCGCGTTCGACGAGCGTGGCGAACTCGTCATCGGTGTACACCTCGGCCGTGCCACCACTTTGACCCTCTTATAAAGAGACTTCAAGTTCGACTCGCTATCGAACATCCGATCTCTCCATAACGTGCTCATACGCGCTGCACGCTCGTGGTCGGCGTCGTTGTCTCTCACACGGCCATCTCGCGAGTGGCGTGGGTTGCTAGTCCTCAGGGGACAGACCTAGGCCCGCAGCCGCTGGTGCCATGGGCCACCGCGGAAGGCGCCAGGGTCTTGGTCAGGCCTGCTCGCGGGTGATGTCGTCGGCGTCGACGATCCGGTAGCCGTAGCCCTGCTCGGCGAGGAAGCGCTGCCGGTGGGCGGCCATCTCGGCATCCACGGTGTCGCGGGCGACGACGGTGTAGAAGTGGGCGGTCCGCCCGTCCTCCTTCGGCCGCAGCACCCGACCGAGGCGCTGGGCCTCCTCCTGGCGGGAGCCGAAGGTGCCGGAGACCTGGATGGCGACCGTCGCCTCGGGCAGGTCCACCGAGAAGTTGGCGACCTTGGAGACGACGAGCAGCCGCGAGCGGCCCTCGCGGAAGTCGGCGAAGAGCTGCTGGCGCTCCTTGACCGGGGTCTCCCCGGTGATCAGCGGGGCGTTCAGCCGCTCGGCCAGCTCGTGCAGCTGGTCGAGGTACTGGCCGATGACCAGGGTGGGCTCGCCCTGCCCGTCGCTGCCGGCGTCGGCGTGCCGACGCACCAGCGTCTCGACCACCGGCAGCTTGACCGGCGAGGTCGAGGCGAGCCGGTAGCGGTCCTCGGCGTCGGCGGTGGCGTAGGCCATCCGCTCGCTCTCGCTCGGGGTCACCCGCACCTCGACGCAGTCGGCCGGGGCGATGTAGCCCTGGGCCTCGATGTCCTTCCACGGGGCGTCGAAGCGCTTGGGCCCGATGAGGCTGAAGACGTCGGCCTCGCGCCCGTCCTCGCGGACCAGGGTGGCGGTCAGCCCGAGCCGGCGGCGGGCCTGCAGGTCGGCGGTCATCCGGAAGATCGGCGCCGGCAGCAGGTGCACCTCGTCGTAGACGATGAGGCCCCAGTCGCGGGCGTCGAGCAGGTCGATGTGCGGGTAGACGCCCTTCCGCTTCATCGTCAGCACCTGGTAGGTGGCGATGGTGACCGGCCGGATCTCCTTGCGGGCGCCGGAGTACTCGCCGATCTCGTCCTCGGTGAGGGTGGTCCGGCGCAGCAGCTCCTCGCGCCACTGCCGGGCCGAGACGGTGTTGGTGACGAGGATGAGGGTGGTCGACCGGGCGGCGGCCATCGCCCCGGCACCGACCAGGGTCTTGCCGGCGCCGCAGGGCAGCACGACCACCCCGGAGCCGCCGTCCCAGAAGCCGTCGACCGCCTGCTGCTGGTACGGCCGCAGCGACCAGTCGCCGGTGTCCAGGTCGATCGGGTGCGCCTCGCCGTCGACGTAGCCGGCCTCGTCCTCGGCCGGCCAGCCGACCTTGAGCAGCTCCTGCTTGAGGTGGCCACGCTCGGAGGGGTGCACCAGCAGCCGGTCCTCGCTCAGCCGGTCGCCCAGCAGCGGGGCGATCTTCTTGTGCCGCATCACCTCGGCGAGCACCGCCTGGTCGGTGGTGGTCAGCACCAGCCGGTCCTGCTCGTCCTTGCTCAGGGTCAGCCGCCCGTAGCGATCCATCGTCTCGGCGACGTCGACCAGCAGCGACTGCGGGACGGGGTAGCGGCTGTGGCTGAGCAGGGCGTCGACGACCTGCTCGGCGTCGTGGCCCGCGGCGCGCGCGTTCCACAGGCCCAGCGGGGTGACCCGGTAGGTGTGGATGTGCTCCGGGGCGCGCTCCAGCTCGGCGAAGGGGGCGATCGCCCGGCGAGCCTCGGCGGCGCGGGCGTGGTCGACCTCCAGCAGGAGGGTGCGGTCGGACTGGACGATGAGGGCACCGTCGGTGGTCATGTGAGGCGTCTCGGCTCCGTGATGTCGTGCGGTCTGTCGGTGGTGCGGTCAGTAGGTGCTCGGCGGCTGGCTGCCCAACCACCAGAAGAAGGCCACGACGGCGACGATCAGGACGAAGGTGAGCCCGACCAGGGTGACCCAGCCGACCCGGGCGAGCCGGTCGGCCTCCTCGGGGTCGGTGGAGTTCTTGCTCAGCGCCACCGCGCCGAGGACCAGCGGGATGAGGCTGGCCGGCGCGCAGTAGCAGGTGATCGTCATGATCCCGGAGATGATCGTCAGCACCAGGGCCGAGGCGCTCATCGGCCGCGGCGGCGGGTAGCCGTAGGGGGGGTAGGGATAGGGGTAGGCCGGGTACCCGGGGGCTGCCGCATAGGGGTAGCCCGGTGCCGGGTAGCCACCGGGGTACCCCTGGGCGGGCTGCCCGGCGGCCGGGATGGGCGTGGTCGGCGGCGTGCCGATCGGCTGGCCGTAGGCATCGACGTCGCCCTCCGACGGGCGCGACCCGCCGCGGCGCGCGTCCCGGTACGGGTCGGCGTCGTAGGGGTCGTGCGGGTACGGATCCTGCTGGCTCATCGCCGGGCGACCTCCTGCGCGCGTCCCTCCGGGCGGTGCACCCGGCTGCGGGTCAACACTAGGCGAGGGACCGGCATTCCGTGCCAGGCCGTGGTGGGACGATGGGGCGATGTCACGAGCATTGCCGCAGCGTGCACCGGCCGTCGGGCTGCCGGAGTCGGTGACGATCTACGAGGTCGGGCCCCGGGACGGCCTGCAGAACGAGCAGGCGGTCGTGCCCGCCGAGGTCAAGGCCCAGTTCGTCCGCCGGCTCCTCGACGCCGGCCTGACGACGGTGGAGACGACCTCCTTCGTCTCGCCCCGGTGGGTGCCGCAGCTCGCCGATGCCGCCGAGGTGCTCGCCGACCTCGGTGAGCTGGGACGCGGCCGCGACCGTCCGGTGCTCGTGCCGAACGAGCGCGGGCTGGACCGGGCGCTGGAGAGCGGCGTGCAGGCGGTGGCGATCTTCGGCAGCGCCACCGAGACCTTCGCGCAGCGCAACCTGGGCCGCGGCCTCGCCGAGTCGGTCGAGATGTTCGCGCCGGTGGTGCGGCGCAGCCAGGAGGCCGGGCTGTGGGTGCGCGCCTACGTCTCGATGTGCTTCGGCGACCCCTGGGAGGGGCCGGTGCCGGTCGAGCAGGTCGCCGACGCGTGCGTCTCGCTGATGGACCTCGGCTGCGACCAGCTGAGCCTCGGCGACACCATCGGGACCGGCACCCCGGGCCACGTCGAGGCGCTGCTGGAGGCGCTGGAGCGCCGGGGCATCGGCGTCGACCGGACCGGGGTGCACTTCCACGACACCTATGGCCAGGCGCTGGCCAACACCCTCACGGCGCTGCGTGCCGGGGTGCGGGTGGTGGACGCCTCCACCGGGGGGCTCGGCGGCTGCCCCTACGCCAAGAGCGCCACCGGCAACCTGGCCACCGAGGACCTTGTGTGGATGCTCGACGGCGCCGGGGTGCGTACCGGGGTCGACCTGGACGCGCTGGTGGCCACCTCGCGGTGGATGGCCCAGCAGCTGGGCCGCCCGTCACCCTCGCGGGTCGTCAAGGCTCTCGGGGGAGACGTCGCCGACGCCGGTGATCCGGTGCAGTGACAGGGTGCGGGGACTCCCGTCCACCTCGCCGTGCACCCGGCCGCCCTCGACCTGTCGCGGGTGGAAGAGCAGCCGGGAGGTGCTGCCGACCGCGTCGGTGACGCCCACCCAGACCGGCAGCCGGTCGGCGGCGGCCTCGCGCAGCAGCGCGGCCGAGCTCACCGGGTCCAGCGCCGGGACGCTGCGGCCGGTGCCGGTCTCCCGCCGCGGCCGGTCCTCGGCCGCCCGAAGGGCGGTGACGACCTCACCCGGGGCGTCCGGCTCGACGTCGGTCACCCCCCGTCGTCGCGGCGGCGGGACCCTGCGTCGGGAGGGTCCGCTGGAGACGACGCCCCCGCCGCTCTCCAGCACCGGGCTGGCGCCGACCTCGCGCACCGACTCCAGCAGCACCGCCGCGCTCGCCGGAGAGACCAGCACGGTGGGCGCGATCTGCCGCAGCTGCAGGTGGCCCAGCTCGCGGTGCCGGGCCAGCGACTCCAGGTGGGCCGGGTCGTCGCTGCGCAGATAGCTGGCCACCGCGCCGACCCGCAGGGTGCCGTGCCGGCGGGCGACGTCACGCACGAGGTACTGCAACGGCTGGGGCACGCCGGTGGCGCTGGCCCGGCCGATCGCCTCGAGCAGGTCCTCGGCGACCCAGCCGCCGTCCAGCGCCCCCCGGATGCTGTCCTCGGTGAAGCGGAAGACCGCCGCGCCGCCGCGTGACTCCAGCGTCGCGCTGCGCCGCAGCAGGTCGGCCAGAGCCGGCGCGGGCACGCCCGGCACGACCGCGGTGAGGTCGGCCTGCAGCAGCGCCTCGGTGACCGGGGCGGGCAGCAGCTCGGCGACCGCCTCGCGGGCCCGGCCGCCCGGGTCCTGCGGGTCGGCGGCCAGCAGCCGGCCGGCGGTAGTGACCGCGTCCAGGGCCAGCAGGCCGAGGGCGGTGTGCTCGACGAGCAGCGCCCGGACGACCTCGTCGGCCTCCCGAGGCAGCCGCCGCGGGCGGCTGCGCCGCAGCGCGTCGGTGACCTGGGCGGCGTCGGCCCGCCCGGCCGGCAGCTCGACGGCCAGCCGCAGCACCTCCAGGCGCAGCGCCCGCACCGGCGGCCAGGACAGCCCGTCGGACAGCGCGTTGCCGCGGCTCTCCTCCCCGCCGGGGACCAGCGGTGCCCGGAGCGAGACCAGCCAGGGCAGCGCGAGGTCGTGCCAGCGGGCCGCGTCCTCCCGCTCGTGCCACTCGTCGGCCAGGGTGGTCAGCCGCCAGGCCGGCTCGGTGGCGTGGTCGTCGGCCAGCAGCCCGGCCTCGCCGGCCAGCTCGAGCAGCAGCAGGGTGCGCTCCTGGTCCAGCCCGGTGCGGGAGGACAGCTCGCGCAGGTCGCGCACCGCCAGGCCGCCGCTGCGCAGCACCCGCGGGCGCAGCCGGTCCACCTGCCGCAGCAGCTCGTCGACGTCCGCGACGAGCTCCGAGACCGCGCCGGCGGCGACCCGGTCGGCGTGCTCGGCCCCCTTCGACGGCTCCGGGGCGGGCGGGTCGGCCAGGCCGGCGCGGATCCGCAGCGCCACCTCGCGCGGCAGCGTGACCGTGCCCGAGGTGTCGAGGAGCAGGCCGCGCGCCACCAGGTCGGCCACCGCCCGGCCGGCTCTCGTGGCGGGGTCAGGGGTGCGGGCCGAGGGGCCCTGCCAGGCCAGGCGCCGCAGCACCGTCAGCTCCTCGGTGCTCAGCTCGTCGAGCTGCCCGAGCAGGGCGGCGGTGGCTGGCTCCAGCGCCCGCTGGTGCGCCTGCAGGCTCGGGCCCAGGCTGGCGACGTCCGGGGTGAGCACCTCGGACGCGGTGCGTGCGGGCACCAGGCCGGTGGCGCTGCGCCACAGCAGCGCCTGGTCGTGCAGGTCGCCGATGAGCGTCGCCACCAGCTCGGGGTCCAGGCCGGTCAGCGCGCTCACCCCGGGGACGGCGACCCCGTCGTCCGGCGGGCCTGCCGCGGGGCCGGCGTCGCCGTCCAGGGCGACGCACGACTGCAGGACGACCAGGTGCCGCAGGTCGAGGTGGTCGACGGCCCGCGTGGTGCTGGCCTGGGTGGCGGCCCGCGCCGCCAGCGCCGTCAGGTCGGTGGGCCGCGGTCGGGCCAGGTCGGGGCGGGCCAGCAGCAGCCGCACCAGCTCCTCGTCGGTGCGGCTGCGGATGTCCTCGGCGAGGGAGCGCACCGACCCACGGTAGTCCACGCCGGAGGGTCCCTCGGAGCGCCCGGCCACGGCACGCCCGCCCGTAGGATCGCGCCATGGCAGTGCCCCCGACCGGTGAGCAGTGGACCCTCCGTCACGGCGGGGCCGAGGCGGTCGTCGTCGAGTGCGGGGGCGGGCTGCGCTCGCTCACCGTGGGCGGCCACGAGCTGGTCGCCGGCTACCCCGGCGACGCGATGCCCTCCTCCGGCCGGGGCCAGCTGCTCGTCCCCTGGCCCAACCGCATCCGGGACGGGCGCTACCCCTTCGCCGGTCAGGAGCACGAGCTGCCGGTCACCGAGCGGGCCACCGGCACGGCCAGCCACGGGCTGGTGCGCTGGGAGTCCTTCACCGCCGCCGAGCGGGACGAGGACCGGGTGGTGCTGCGGCACACGATCCACCCGCGGCCCGGCTACCCGCACAGCATCGAGGTGCGGGTCGACTGGAGCCTGGAGGCGACCGGGCTGCGCTGCGCCAGCACCCTGACCAACACCGGGGCGGCGCCGGCCCCCGTGGGCTACGGCGCGCACCCCTACCTGGCGCTGAGCGCCATCCCGGCCGCCGACGCGCGCCTGACGGTGCCGGCCGAGGAGGTCGTGCTCGTCGACCCGGGCACCAAGACCCCCGTGCGCACCGCTCCGGTCGGCGGCACCCCCTTCGACCTGCGTCACGGTCCGCGGCTCGGCGACGTCGACCTCGAGGTCCTCGACCACGCCTTCACCGGCCTCGCCCGCGGCGACGACGGCTGCTGGACGGTGACCCTGGAGACACCCGCCGGCGCGATCGCGGTCTGGGGCGACGAGGCGATGGGCTGGGTCCAGGTCTTCACCGGCAAGAGCGACCCGCACGGGCTGCCGGCCGGCCAGCCGCCGGGGGTGGCGATCGAGCCGCTCTCCTGCCCGGCCGACGCCTTCCGCAGCGGGGACGGTCTCGTCGTGCTCGACCCGGGCGGCTCCTGGCGCGGCCAGTGGGGCATCGAGCTCGTCCCGGGCGGCGGTGGCTCGCCCCGCGCCACGGCCACGGGTTAGCCTGGGGCGAGGGGACGCCAGCCCGCCCTGCGCGGCGCGCCCCGACACGACATCCATCCGACATTCTTCCGACGAGGTGCACGGTGCCCACTGGCAAGGTCAAGTGGTACGACGCCGAGAAGGGCTTCGGCTTCATCTCCGGCGACGACGGCGAGGACGTCTTCCTCCACGCGAACGCGCTGCCGTCGGGGACCAGCACGCTCAAGGGCGGCACCCGCGTCGAGTTCGGTGTCGTCGAGGGGCGCCGCGGCGCCCAGGCGCTGCAGGTCCAGGTCCTCGAGCCGGCGCCGAGCGTCGTCTCCAACCGGCGTGAGCGCGACCGCAAGCCGGCCGAGGACATGGTCGGCATCGTCGAGGACGTCATCAAGCTGCTCGACGGGGTCTCCGGCGGGCTGCGCCGCGGGCGCTACCCGGACCGCGCGCAGGGTGCCAAGATCGCCCAGGTGCTGCGCCGCGTGGCCGACGACATGGAGGCCTGAGATGGCGACGAAGACCGAGCGGCGACCGAAGTCCGACGCCGTGCTCTCCGGGGCCGGTGAGCTGGCCCGGGCCGCGCTGGTCGAGGCGACCGGCGGCGAAGGGGTGGGCGAGCACGCCGGCTTCACCCTGGACGCCGAGCGGGTCGGCACCCACTGGTTCGCCGCCACCCTGCCTGGCTATCGCGGCTGGCACTGGGCGGTCACCGTGGCGCGGGCCCCCAGGGCGAAGTCGGCCACCGTCAGCGAGACCCAGCTGCTGCCCGGCGACGACGCGCTGCGCTCGCCCGAGTGGCTGCCCTGGTCGCAGCGCCTGGCTCCCGGCGACGTCGGTCCCGGGGACGTCACCCCGAAGGTCGAGGACGACCCCAACCTCGAGGCCGGCTACGAGGCCACCGGCGAGGAGGACGTCGACGCCGTCGCGCTCTGGGAGCTCGGCCTGGGTCGCCCTCGGGTGCTCTCCGCCGAGGGGCGCGAGCGGGCCGCGCAGCGCTGGTACGACGGCGAGCACGGCCCCACCGCCCCGGTCGCGGTCAAGGCCGGCGCCTCCTGCGAGACCTGCGGCTACTTCGCCCCGATGGCCGGCATCATGCGCCGCAGCTTCGGGGTGTGCTTCAGCGAGTGGAGCCCGAGCGACGGCAGCGTCGTCAGCCGCGACCACGGCTGCGGCGCGCACTCCGAGCTGGACATCCCCGAGCCGGAGCCCGAGCAGGTTACCGACCCGATCCTCGACGAGACGGTGCTCACCGAGCTCTGACGCGCCGGGCGCGGGGCCGGGTGCAGTCTCGACCGGTCACGTGACGCACCGTCGTCGCGGCCGGAGTCAGCCCTCGTCGCGCCGACCGGAGCGCCGCTGGCGCACCTGCTCGACCCGCTCCTGGGCGGCCTCCACCTTCTCCGCGGCGGCCGGCGGCACCGAGACCGGGTCGTTCGCCTCGGCGGCGTTGCCGCGGCCGCGGCGCAGGTAGACCCAGCCCAGGACCCCCAGCGCGAGGCCGCTGACGCAGGCCCACGGCCACCAGCCGCGCTCGCCCTCGTGCCATGAGGGCACCAGCAGCACCAGCAGCAGGGCGATCGCCCACAGCCCCAGCCCGGCCAGCACGATCCGGTCCGAGCGCACGGCCAGGGTCAGCGCCCCCGGGCGGGGCGCGTCCTGGGGCGGGGTCGGGCTCACCGGACCAGGGTACGGCGCGGACAGGGTGCGCACCGATCCACCTGGGGCCCTACGCTGCTCGCCATGTCCTCGGCTCCCGCCACCTCCACCGGCCCCGCCGGCTCGACCGGCATCGACCGCTTCTTCAAGATCACCGAGCGTGGCTCGACCGTCGGCCGCGAGGTGCGCGGCGGGCTGGTCACCTTCTTCACGATGGCCTACATCGTCGTGCTCAACCCGCTGATCATCGGCACCCAGCCCGACTCCACCGGCGGCTTCCTCGGCGGCGGCGACGGGCCGAACCTGGCGATGGTCGCGGCCTGCACGGCGCTGGTCGCCGGGGCGCTGACCCTGCTCATGGGCGTCGCCGCGAACTACCCGCTGGCGATGGCCACCGGGCTCGGGCTGAACGCCTTCGTCGCCTTCAGCATCGCCGCGCTGCCCGAGATGACCTGGGCCGACGCCATGGGCATCGTCGTGCTCGAGGGCCTGATCATCCTCGTGCTCGTGCTCACCGGCTTCCGCAAGGCGGTGCTCGGCGCGGTGCCGCCGCAGCTGAAGACCGCGATCAGCGTCGGCATCGGGCTCTTCATCACCATCGTCGGCCTCGTCGACGCCGGCTTCGTGCGCAAGTCCGAGGGCGGCGTGCTCGGCGAGCTCGGCGTCGGCGGCGTCATCGCCGGCTGGCCGCTGCTGGTCTTCATCATCGGGCTCTTCGTCATCGTCACCCTGCACGTGCGCGGGGTGAAGGGGGCGATCCTCTACGGCATCCTCACCACGACCGTGCTGGCGATCGTCGTCGAGGCGGTCTTCTCGATCGGCGGCCAGACCAACGAGGCGGGCGAGCTGGTCAACCCCACCGGCTGGGGACTGAACATCCCGCGCCTGCCGGACGCCGTCGTCGCCGCCCCGGACTTCTCCATGCTCGGCGAGTTCAGCCTGCTGGGGTCCTTCTCCAAGATCGGCGCCGTGGCCGCGGTGCTGCTCGTCTTCAGCCTCATGCTCGCCGACTTCTTCGACACCATGGGCACGATGGTCGCCATCGGCGGCGAGGCCGGCCTGCTCGACGAGGAGGGCAACCCGCCGAACAGCCAGCGGATCCTCGTCGTCGACTCCGTCGGCGCGATCGCCGGCGGTGCGGCCGGGGTGTCCAGCAACACCGCCTACATCGAGTCCGCCTCCGGCGTCGGCGAGGGTGCCCGCACCGGGCTCGCCTCGGTGGTCACCGGGGTGCTCTTCCTGCTGGCCACCTTCCTCAGCCCGCTGGTCGCGGTGGTGCCCTACGAGGCGGCTACCCCGGCGCTGGTGCTCGTCGGCTTCCTCATGATGCAGCAGGTCACCCAGATCGACTGGGACGACCTGGAGATCGCCATCCCAGCCTTCCTGACGATGGTGCTGATGCCCTTCACCTACTCGATCACCGTGGGCATCGGCGCCGGCTTCGTCACCTACGTGCTCATCAAGGTGGTCCGCGGCAAGGCGGCCGCGGTGCACCCGCTGATGTGGCTGGTCGCGGTGCTCTTCGTCGCCTACTTCGCCATCGAGCCGATCCGCGAGGTGCTCGGGGTCGGCTGACCTGGGCGGAGGTCAGCCCTGCTCGCGGCCAGGGTCGCTCGTGCCGTTCCCGGTCCGGGCCCGGGGAATAGCGGGGGCGTCCCGCGGGGTTCGGAAGAGGTGACGAAGGGAGCAGGATGAGCCTGGTGGCGGCCGGATGAGCCCCACCTTCGCCTCCCTGCACGTGCGCAACTACCGCATCTGGGCGGCCGGCGCGATCGTCTCCAACGTCGGCACCTGGATGGGCCGGGTCGCCCAGGACTGGGTGGTGCTCACCGAGCTCACCGACCACTCCGCGACCGCGCTCGGCATCGTCACCGGGCTGCAGTTCCTGCCGATGCTGCTGCTCGCCCCGTGGACCGGCGCGATCGCCGACCGGGTGCCCAAGCGCCGGCTGCTGCTGGCCACCCAGGCCACCCTCGGGCTGGCCGCCCTCATCGGCGGTCTCCTCGTGGTCACCGGCGCCGCCGAGCTGTGGCACTTCTACGGCATCGCGCTGCTGACCGGGGTGGCCACCGCGCTCGACAACCCGGCCCGGCAGACCTTCGTCGGCGAGATGGTGCCCGCGGACCGGCTGCCCAACGCGGTCGCGCTCAACAGCGCCTCCTTCAACCTCGGCCGGCTCGTCGGCCCCGGCGTCGCCGGGGTGATCATCGGCGTCGCCGGCTCGGGGCCGGCGCTGCTGCTCAACGCGGTCACCTTCGTCGCGGTCATGGGGTCGCTGCTGGCGATGCGCGCCGCCGAGCTGACCCCGGCCCCGCGCACGGCCGGCCGCGGCTCGGCGCGCGAGGGGCTGAGCTACGTGCGGCACCGGCCCGACCTGCAGCTGGTGCTCGTGCTCATCTTCGTTCTCGGCACCTTCGGGATGAACTTCCAGCTGACCATCGCGCTCATGGCCACCCAGGTCTACGGGCGCGGCGCCGAGGAGTACGGGCTGCTCGGGTCGGTGATGGCGGTCGGCTCGCTCTCCGCGGCGCTGCTGGCGGCTCGGCGCAACGAGCCGCGGCTGCGGGTGCTGCTGGTGGCGCTGGTGGGTTTCGTGCTCGCCGCGACCGCCGCCGCGCTGGCTCCGACCTACCTCGTCTTCGCCGTGGCGCTGGCCGCCTGCGGGCTCACCGCGCTCACCGCGATGACCACCGCGAACGCCATGGTGCAGATGCGCACCGCGCCGGAGATGCGCGGGCGGGTGATGGCGCTCTACATGGCGATCTTCCTCGGCGGGACCCCCGTCGGGGCGCCGGTCATCGGGTGGATCGGCGACGTGCTCGGGCCGCGCTGGACCATCGGCGTCGGCGCGCTCGCGGTCGGGATCACGCTGGTGGTGGTGTCCATCTGGCTCGCCAGGCACGAGAATGTCCAGGTGAGCTACGAGTCCCAGCGCCGCCCCCGGGTGCGGATCGCCGCCGTCCCGACCCACGACGTGCCGCAGGCCGCGCGATGACGCCGCGGGTGCGCCGGATCACCACCTGGCTGGTGCTCGTGTCGCTGCTGGTCGTCGCGGCGATGGCCGCGCTGGGGTGACGGCGGGCCGGATGGAAGGATGGTCGGGTGAGCCAGCCCGTGCCTGAGATCGACATCCCCGCCGAGCTCCGTCCTCGGGACGGCCGCTTCGGCTCCGGCCCCTCCAAGGTGCGGCCCGAGCAGGTGGCCGCCCTGCAGCGGCACGCCACGACGCTGCTGGGTACCTCGCACCGGCAGGCGCCGGTGCTCGAGCTCGTCGCCGAGGTGCGACGGGGGCTGGCCGAGCTCTTCGCGCTGCCCGAGGGGTACGAGGTAGTCCTCGGCAACGGCGGCACCACCGCCTTCTGGGACGTCGCCGCCCTCGGGCTGGTGCGCGGGCGGGCGCAGCACCTGGTCTTCGGCGAGTTCGGCGGCAAGTTCGCCGACGCCACCGGGCGGGCGCCCTTCCTCGACGCGCCGGACGTGCGGCGGGCCGAGCCGGGGTCGCTGGTCGCGCCCGAGGCCGCGGACGTGGATGTCTACGCCTGGCCGCACAACGAGACCTCGACCGGCGTGATGGCGCCGGTGACGCGCCCGGCGGGCGTCGAGGACGACGCGCTGGTGCTCGTCGACGCGACCTCGGCGGCCGGCGGTCTGGGCGTGGACGTGTCGGCCACGGACGCCTACTACTTCGCGCCGCAGAAGTCCTTCGCCTCGGACGGCGGGCTGTGGTTCGCGCTGCTCTCGCCGCGGGCGCTGGCCCGGGCCGACGAGATCGGGGCGAGCGATCGGTGGGTGCCGGAGTTCCTCTCGCTGACCTCGGCGATCGCCGCCTCGCGCAAGGAGCAGACGATCAACACCCCGGCCCTGGCCACCCTGGTGCTCATGGCTGAGCAGCTGCGCTGGCTGCTTGCCGAGGGCGGGCTGGAGGGCGCCGCCCGGCGGACCGCGGACAGCTCCGGCCGGGTATACGCCTGGGCGGAGGCCAGCGAGCTGGCGACCCCCTTCGTCACCGACCCGGACGCCCGCAGCCACGTCGTGGCGACGGTGGACCTGGTCGAGGAGATCGACGCGGCGGCGGTCGCGGCCACCCTGCGCGCCAACGGGATCGTCGACGTCGAGCCCTACCGCAAGCTCGGCCGCAACCAGCTACGGATCGCGACCTTCCCGGCGATCGACCCGGACGACGTCAGCGCCCTGCTGGCCTGCATCGACCACGTCATCCCCCGCCTCTGACCCCACCCACTCTCTGATCCCCAACCCCCTAGGCAGCTGGATGCGCTCACCTTGCACGGTGAGGGTCTGGGACGAAGGTGAGCGTCTGTCGCCTGGTCGTCGGCTCAGGCCGCGCGGCGGGCCCGCGCGACCGCCGACCGGACGCGGGCGTCGAGCTGCTGAGGATCGTCCAGGTCGTCCGACACGACACGGACGAACTGCCAGCCGATCTCGCGCAGGTCGTCCTCGCGCGACTTCTCCTCCAGCAGCACCGCGCCGTTGGTGTACTTGAGGCGTCCGTCGTACTCGATGGCCACCCTCTCGCCCTCGACGCCCAGGTCGATGCGGCGGGCACGACCGTTGACGACCACGGGCACCTGCGGGACCAGCCGCCAGCCGCGCACCCGGAGGGCGTCGTGGGTAAGTGTCTCGCCGGGCGACTCGTGGCGGGGGTCGAGGAGCGGCAGCGCCTCCCTGGCGGTCTCGACGCCGCGGCGCCCCCGGCGCCTCTCCAGCGCGTGTCCCAGCTGGTCACGGGTGCACGCTCCGGCGCGGAGGGCGTGGTCGCCGGCCACCAGCATCGCCGCGCGACCGCTCGTCATCCCGGTCCCGACCACGGCGGCCGCCACCGGGACGGTCGCGACAGTCACGCCGAGGTCTGCGAGCTGAACAGCCTCCGGGGAGTCGACCAGCTCCCCGATGTGCATGCCCCCACGCGTGCGGCCGTGGGTCGCGCGCGGCCTCGCGAGCTCCACGGTGTCGAGGCGGGCGCGGGACAGCGGCAGCCCGTGGACGAGGGCGGCGGAGTGCGCGTTCGCGGCGACTGTGTCGTCGACCAGGCGGAGGGCGGCGACCGTCCTCAGCAGGTGGAGCTCGTCGGCCTCGGCCTGCACCCGTGTGGAGTACCAGCCTCGGGTCAGCCGGATGAGGTGACCCCGCCGCACGAGGGTCTGCAGGTCGGTGTCCGAGAGGCGGCCGTCGAGGCGTGCCTGCTCCCGGCTGAAGAGGGGCGCGTCGCCGAGGTCGGGGAGCGAGATCAGGGGTCTGGTCATCGCTGCATGCTGTCGAACGACGACCCAGCCCCCGCCGAGTTATCCACAGCGTCGAGCGCGGACGAGCCCCCGGACGTCGCCTGGACGCCGGGGGCTCATCGAGCTGAAGAGGCACAGACGCTCACCTTCGCCCCAGACCCTCACCGTGCAAGGTGAGGGCATCCAGCTGCCTAGGCAGTTGGGGATTCGGGACCGGCGCGCACAGGGCGGGGGTGGGAGGTGGGGGGGCGTCAGGAGGGGGAGGGGGCGCGGTAGCCGGCGACGTCGCTGAGCGGGCGGGGGCCCGGGCCGACGTAGCGGGCGGAGGGGCGGATGAGCCGGCCCGTGCGCTTCTGCTCCAGCACGTGCGCCGACCAGCCGGCGGTGCGGGCGCAGGCGAAGAGAGGGGTCATCATCTCGCCCGGCACCTCGGCGAAGTCGAGCAGCACCGCGGCCCAGTAGTCGACGTTGGTCTCCATCGTCCGGTCCGGGTAGCGCTCGGCGAGCTCGGCGATCGCCGCCTTCTCCAGCTCCAGGGCCACCTCGTAGCGCGGCGCACCGAGCCGCTCGCAGGTGTCCCGCAGCACCGCGGCCCGCGGGTCGTAGGCCCGGTAGACCCGGTGCCCGAAGCCCATGAGCCGCTCCTTGCGGTCCAGCGCCTCCTTGACGTACCGGGTGGCGTCGCCGGTGCGCTCGACCCCTTCGATCATGTGCTGCGCGCGCGACGGGGCGCCGCCGTGCAGCGGGCCGGAGAGCGCGCCGATCGCCCCGGAGAGGCAGGCGGCCGCGTCCGCGCCGGTGGAGGCGATGACCCGGGAGGTGAAGGTGGAGGCGTTCATCCCGTGCTCGGCGGCGGAGATGAAGTAGGCGTCGATGGCCTCGACGTGCGCCGGGTCCGGCTCGCCGCGCCAGCGGATCATGAAACGGTCGACGATCGTCCGGCCCTCGTCCACCCGCGACTGCGGCACCATCGGGCTGTCCTGCCCGTGCGCCGACTGGGCGACGAAGGACAGCGCCATGACCGAGGCCCGGGCCAGGTCGTCGCGCACCTGCTGCTCGTCGATGTCCAGCAGGGGCCGGAAGCCCCACACCGGCGCCAGCTGCGCCAGCGCCGACTGGGCGTCGACCCGGATGTCCCCGGTGTGCACCGGCAGCGGGAAGGGCTCCGCGGGCGGCAGCCCGGGGTCGAAGCCGTTGTCCACCAGCAGGCCCCACACCTGACCGAAGCTCACCCGACCGACCAGGTCGTTGATGTCGACGCCGCGGTAGCGCAGGTTGCCGCCGGCCTTGTCCGGCTCGGCGATCTCCGACTCGAAGGCGATGACGCCCTCCAGCCCCGGCCTGAAGTCGTCGGACATGTGGCGGATCCTCCTGTGGATCGAGCGACGGTGATCAGCGCCCAGTGTCGCACGAGGGCGGACGTGCCTGGATCGCCTCGACTACCGGCCGGTAACCTCGTGCCGGATACCGACGAAGGGGGCGGCCGTGGCGGACCGACGGGCCGGCTACCTGCCTGCGCTGGACGGGGTGCGCGGCCTGCTCATGCTGCTCTTCATGGCCTACCACCTGGGGGCGAGCCAGCTGCAGGGCGCGTGGATCGGGATCAACCTCTTCTTCATACTCTCCGCCTTCCTCATCGTCCGGCTCCTGGTGATCGAGCACGACCGACACGGCGACATCGACGTGCTCGGCTTCTACCGGCGTCGTGCCCGGCGGCTGCTGCCCGCCCTGCTCCTCGTGCTCGCCGCGGTCTCGGTGTGGTGGGGGCTGCTCGGCGAGGGGGAGGTTCGGCGCCGGCTCGGCGGCGACGTGCTGGCCACCCTGGGCTACGTCATCAACTGGCGGCTCATCGCCCAGAGCGACGAGTACTTCGGCGACCGGGCGGGGGCCTCGCCGCTGCGGCACGCCTGGAGCCTGGCGATCGAGGAGCAGTTCTACCTGCTCGTGCCGCTGCTGGTCATCGCGCTGCTGATGCTGCTGGGCCGCCGCCGGCTCGTGGCGGTGGCGGTGCTGGCCGCCGCGACCGTGCTGGCCACCCTCTGGACCGCCAGCGTGGCCGGCGACCCGGGTACCGGCTTCGCCCGGCTCTACTACGGCACCGACACCCGGGCCCAGTCCCTCCTCCTGGGTGCAGCGCTGGGCCTGTGGTCGGCGCCGCGGGCCGGCCGTCGACCGATCCGGTCGCTGCCGGGCGGGCTGCTCCTGGCCATGGGTGCGGTCGGGCTGATCGTCACCCTGGTCGGCCTGGTCGTCATCTCGCCGGAGGCGCCGTGGATGTACCAGCGCGGCGGGATCCTGCTGCTCGGGCTGGCGGCGGCGGCGCTGGTCCTCGCCTGCGCCGACGACCGGGGAAGCCCGCTCACCCGGGCCCTCGGCTGGGGCCCGCTGGCGCACACCGGGCGGCTCGCCTACGGCCTCTACCTGTGGCACTGGCCGGTCGCGCTGATCCTGCTCGACCTGCTCGGCAGCGACGGCCCGGTCAACATCGTGCTCGGCACCGCCGTGAGCTATCTGCTGGCGCACCTGTCCTACACCTACGTGGAGCGTCCGGTCATCGCTCGTGGGGTCCGCGGCCTGCTGCCCACGCGTCGACCGGCCCTCGTTGGGGCGCTGCCGGTGGCCGCGGTGACGGCGGTCGGGCTGGTGCTGGTCGGCACGGCGCCGGCGAGCCCGGCCGAGCAACCCGTGGCACCGGCCCGTGACCTCGTCGCCGGGCAGCCGGAGCACCGGCCCGGTCAGCCGTCGCGGATCGCGGTCCGGGGGGACTCGGTGCCGTACTACCTCGCCCGGGACTTCTCGGCCTCGGCTGCCGAAGGGGTGCAGATCGACAATCTCGCCGCGACCGGCTGCGACCTGCTGCCGGAGCCGGCGGTGGTCACCGAGGACCTGCTGCTGCGGGACGAGGATGCCTGCGCCCGCCTGCGGGAGACCTGGCCGACCACCTTCGAGGAGCGGGGAGACCAGGTGCTGCTCCTCTTCGGCTCGCCGCTGCTGATCCTGCCGCACCGGATCGACGGCGAGACGATCGGGCTGGACGACCCGGCCTACCGGCGCGCGATCACCGATCGTCTGGACACGCTGAGGGAGCAGGCGTACGCCGCCGGGGCCGAGCAGGTACAGCTGGTGAACCTGCCCTGCCGCCGGTCGATCCCGCAGGGGCTGCCGGCCGAGATGCGTGACGCGCTGGAGGAGAACGCGGAGTTCCGCGCCGAGTACCAGGACCCGGTCCAGGTCAACGCGATCCTGGAGGACTGGGCGGACCGGTACGACGACGTGGCCCTGCTCGACCTGGACGGCGCGCTGTGCGCCGACGGACCGCGCGAGCAGGTCGGGGGGCAGACCGTCTACGGCGACGACCTGCACTTCTCGGAGGAGATCACCCCGACCGTGTGGCGCTGGCTGCTGGGTCAGGTCAGCCAGGAGTACGCGGCTCGGGAGCGGTGAGGGCGCCTCAGGTCTGGGCGAACTGCCAGGCGGCAACGACCTGTGGGGCCAGCCAGGTCCAGACCAACCGGGCCCCCTCGTTCGAGTAGTGCAGCCGGTCCGAGTAGATCTCGGCCCCGTTGATGGTCGCGCGATAGCCCTCGCTGCACAGGGCCGCATCGAGGTCCAGCACCGCAACGGTCACCGGTCCCGACCCGGCGTTGACCTCGGTGGCCCAGTCGCGCAGGACCCGGTTGGTGGGCTCCGGGTCGATCCTGATCGCGTCCACCTCGGCGCCGTCACGGACGCCGGCCGGCTCGTCCTTGCAGACCGCGTTGACGACCTGGAGCTGCCTGGCCCCCGACGCCTCGGTCTGCTCGAGCAGCGCATCCATCGCCCGGCGGATCTGCCGGTCGTGGCCGGGTGTCCCCGGAGTGAGGGTGCGGCCGTCGACCACCAGCGGCTCGGTGAGCGCCGACTCGACCGGGCTCAGCACGACGTCGGTCCCGGAGCGGCTGACCTCCTCGGGCCACCGCTCTCGCCAGGCGGCGCACGAGTCGCCCTCCGGGATCCGTCCGCCCCCCTGGAAGACGAAGGTCAGGGGAACCGGGTTGCACGAGCCCCGCTGGGTGTAGCCGTCGACCACCAGTCCCGGATAGTCGTCGTCGAAGCCGTCCCGCAGGGACTGGGCGACCGAGCTGCCGACGACCGCCACCCGGAGCTCGTCGTCGGGCGGCGAGTAGGTCTGGGCGCCCGGCAGCGGTCGACCGTCCCAGTCACCGTCGATCGCCGGGCTCCACACCGTGGCGAAGCCCAGGGAGACCGCGGCGACGGCTGCGGCGACGGTCGCCGGGACGAGCCGACGACCAGGCAGCCCCGGGAGCAGGGCGCCGAAGCCCCGCTGCAGGATCGGGAGCTCCACGTAGCGGTAGGACAGCAGCGCGACCGCCCAGGTGACGGCCAGCTGGACGAGGATCGAGACCGGGAGCGGCAGGCCGTCGAGGGGGAGCCACATCGCGATCGGCCAGTGGTAGAGGTACAGGCCGTAGCTGATCCGTCCGAGGTGGACGAAGGGCGCCGCCCCGATGACTCGGTGGATGGTCAGCGAGCGGGTGTCGCCAGCGGCCAGGCACATCCCTCCGGCGAGCACGGAGAAGGCGAGGATCCCGCCCGACTCGTAGACCCACCGGTCTGCCTCCCCGACGAGCACGATCGATGCCGCGACCCCACCGACGCCGAGCCATCCGAGGAGGTCCATCGTCCTGCGGCCCAGCTGCGGAGGCTGGTCACGGCGGTCGCCGCGGGTGAAGAGCGCGGCGGCCGCCAGTCCCACGAGGAAGGCCTGGGCCCGTACGTCGGTCCCGTAGTAGAGCCGCGACCCCGTGGCTCCGTCGCGGGCCAGCCAGGCCGCCCAGAGGGCGCTCCCCAGGGCGGCGGCGACGAGGAGCGCCGTCCTGGCCCTGCGTCCGCGCAGCAGCATCAGTCCGGTGATGAGCAGGGGGAGGAGCAGGTAGACCTGCTCCTCCACCCCGAGCGTCCACAGATGCCGCAGCGGACTGGGGTCGGCGAAGAAGTTGACGTACTGGTCGTCCCTGGCGACCAGCCGCCAGTTGAGCCAGAAGGTCATCGCGGCGAACGAGTCGCCGGCGATCTGCGGCCGGTCGCCCTCCTCGACCACCAGCGTCCGCAGCATGATCACGCCCACGACCATGGTCAGGGCGGGCAGGATCCGGCGGGCTCGGCGCAGGTAGAAGCCGGCCGCATCGACGGCGCCGCGGCGCTGTCGCTGGGTGATGAGGATGCCCCCGAGCAGGAAGCCGGTGAGCACGAAGAAGGTGTTGATCCCGACCCAGCCGCCGGCCAGCCAGGTGACGCCGAAGTGGTACATCATCACCAGCAGCACGAAGAGGCCCCGGCAGCCGTCGAGGCCGGGACGGTAGCTCGCCCCGTGGCGCTGCTCGCCGGTGCTCACCGCAGCCCGCAGCCACCCGGGGACCACGGCGCGCCGCGCAGCAGGTCTCGCAGCGGGCACGCGCTCTCCTCGTGGCTCGGCGGTGAGTCGGACCTGCGCAGGTTACTAGGCAGTCATGGCCGATCCCGTCGTCCGCGCCGCACCGGGCCCTCGAGCCCCGGGCCTTCGAGCTCCGGGCGCTCAGCCGGCCGGCGCGACCCAGGTGTGCGCCGCACGGGCGAGGACCTGGCCCCCTTCGGCCAGCAGCGCGGTCCCGCAGTACCGCTTGCGCCCCTCGCTGCCGGTCGCCCACCCCATGACCACCAGCTGCTCGCCGGCCGGGATCTCGCGATCGATCCGGGCGGTCATCGTGCCCAGCAGGATCGGGTCACCGTCGGCCATGCCGATGGCGAAGGCGCCCGGGCAGTCCAGCGCCGCCCACACGGCCGGGGTGGTCGGCTCGGTGAGCAGCACCGAGGAGGCCACGACCTGCTTGCGTCCCGTGACCGGCCCGGGGAAGATCCGCAGCCCGTCCTCGCGGTCGCTGCCGCACACGTAGCACCCGGGAAGGGGTGGCTCGCGTGGTCGAAGTCGCAGGCGGCCAGGTCGGCCTCGACGAGGCTCACCGGCTCGGGGAGCTCCAGCCCGGTCGGCCCGTCGTCGGCCGCCGCGGTGGCGATGAGGTCCTCGCCGTCCCGCATCTCCGCGGTGCGTCCGTCGTCGCTCAGCACCACCTCTAGGTCGCGGTCCAGCGGGCACGGCGCGGAGAGCCGCACCGTGCCGGTGCCCCCGACCTGCGCGACCAGCGAGCCGGCCACCCATCCTCCGTTGCCGGTCCCGGGCGGTCCGCAGTGGCGAGCATCGATGATCGCGGGCGCGAGCCTACGCGTCGGGCGCGCACCGGTGGAGAGCAGCGAGGATCGTGGTCGGCTGTGCTCCATCCCTGCCTTCGGCGAAGGGCGTGACCCCGAGATCTCTGGGCCGGGCGCGGCGACCGTCCGAGAGGTACAGCACGGGGGACCGCGCCGCCCTTCGCGGTCACGGGTGGGGACGAGATCCCGGGTGACGTGACAATGGCCCCGATGACCGATCGGACCGGGGCGGATGCCCCCTTCGCCTGGCGGCGGATCGCGGTGCCCGCCTACGGCCCGTCCTTGCTCAACGGGGCGGCGGTCGGCGCGGTCATGCCGGTGGCCGCGCTGCGGGCGGCCGACCTGGGAGCCTCGGTCGGCCAGGCCGCCTTCGTCGTCGCGCTGCTCGGTGTCGGGCAGCTGCTCGGGGCCCTGCCCAGCGGCGCGCTGGTCGCCCGGGTGGGGGAGCGGCGCGCGCTCATCGGGGCCGGGGTGCTCGACGTGCTCGCCCTGCTCGTCGCCGGGTGGGCCGGCACGCTGTGGCTCATGGGGCTGGCGCTGCTCGCCTCCGGCCTGGCCAGCGCCACCTTCTTCCTCGCCCGCCAGGGCTTCATGATCGACCTGCTGCCCCCGCAGCGGCTGGCCCGGGGGATGTCGCTGCTCGGCGGCGCGATGCGCACCGGCCAGCTGCTGGGGCCGGCGGTCGGCGCCGGGGCGGTGGCCGTGCTCGGGGTGCAGGGCGCCTACGGGGTCGCGGTGGCCTTCGCCCTCGGCTCGCTGCTCGTGGTGGTCACCACCCCGGACATCACCCGTGAGCAGGAGGCCGCCCGCTCCGCCCAGCAGCGCAGCGGGGTGCTGCGGGTCGCCCGCCGGCACGCCCGGCTGCTGCTCACCCAGGGGCTCGGCGTCATGGTCATCTCCGCGCTGCGGCACGCGCGGCTGGTGATCCTGCCGCTGTGGGCGCTTCACCTGGGCCTGGACGGGGTGGACAGCTCGGTGATCTTCGCGGTCGCCGGCGCCGCCGAGCTCGTCCTCGTCTACCCGGGCGGCTGGCTGATGGACCGCCTCGGCCGGGTCTGGGTGGTGGCACCGCTCATGCTCGTGCTCAGCGCCGGCTACCTGCTGCTGCCGCTGGCCGGCTCCTTCGCCGGTCTGCTGGCGGTCGCGCTGGTGATGGCCCTGGGCAACGGCCTGGGCTCGGGGATCGTCATGACGCTGGGCGCGGACGCCGCCCCGGAGCGGGACCGGGGGCAGTTCCTCGGGGCCTGGCGCTTCTGCGGCGAGGTCGGCAACGCCGGCGGCACGCTGGGCCTGAGCGCCGTCACCGCGGTGCTCTCGCTGCCCGCCGCGGCCCTGGCCCTCGGGGCCTGCGGGCTGCTCGGCTGGGCCTGGACGACCCTGTGGGTGAGCCGCAGCGACCGGCACCGGGCCACGTCGTCGGCGGGACAGGGCATGATGGTCCCGTGAAGGATCTGGTCGACACCACAGAGATGTACCTCCGGACGATCTTCGAGCTCGACGAAGAGGGCATCGCGCCGATGCGTGCCCGCATCGCCGAGCGCCTCGGGCACTCCGGTCCGACGGTCTCGCAGACCGTCGCCCGGATGGAGCGCGACGGGCTGCTGCGGGTCGGTGACGACCGGCACCTCGTGCTCTCCGAGGAGGGACGGCAGCTGGCCACCCGGGTGATGCGCAAGCACCGCCTGGCCGAGCGGCTGCTCGTCGACGTCATCGGCCTGGAGTGGGAGTTCGTCCACGACGAGGCCTGCCGGTGGGAGCACGTGATGTCCGACCGGGTCGAGCTGAAGATCGTCGAGCTGCTCGACGAGCACCACGAGTCCCCCTACGGCACCCCGATCCCGGGACTGGACGACCTGCTCGGCGAGGCACCCAGCGGCGAGACCTTCCTCGAGGGGCTGCGCAGCCTCGCCCAGGTCGTCGACGAGACCGACGGCGACGAGGCGGTCGGCTGCCGGGTGCGCCGCATCGGCGAGCCGGCCCAGGTCGACGGCGAGGCGCTGGCGCTGCTGCGCGAGGCTCGGCTGCGCCCCGGCGAGCCGGTCGACGTCCGAGGCGACGGCGACCGGGTGCTGGTGACCCGGCCCGGCGGCGACGACGGGGTCTCGCTGCCGCGCGAGGTCGCCGAGCACGTCTTCGTCGAGCCGCTGACGGCCGACGCCTGATCCACGTCACGCCTGACCGGCCGTCGCGGCACCACGCGACGGTCGGTCAGCGAGGGTCGGTCAGCCCGACCTGCGCCCGGGGTTCGGGCCGCGCTCCTCGGCACGACGACGGGCGCTCGCCAGCTCGTCGTGCACGAGCAGGTCGGAGTCGATCCCGGTCTGCGCCCGGTGCGTCGCCCGGCCCAGCAGGTGCGCGGCCATCGGCGCGGTCAGCGCCTGCGCGCCGAGCACGATGAGCAGCGTGGCCACCGCGGACCAGGTCCGCAGGATGAGCGCCAGCCCGACGAGCACGAGCAGCAGCCCGAGGGTCTGCGGCTTCGTCGCCGCGTGCATCCGGGTGTAGAGGTCCGGCAGCCGGACCAGGCCGATCGCGCCGATCAGCGCCAGCGCCGCGCCGACGACGAGCACCACCCCGCCGATCACGTCGAGCACCTCGGTCATCGCTCGTCCTCCCGCCGCGCCATGTACCGGGCCACCGACACCGAGCCGACGAAGCCGGTGAGGCTCACCACGACGAGGATCGGCAGCGACGCCGCGTCCCCGCTGCGGGCGACGTAGACCGCCGCGGCCGAGGTGACCAGCACCGCCAGCACGTCCAGCGCCAGCGCCCGGTCGAGGTTCGTCGGCCCGCGGTAGATCCGCACCAGGGTCAGCGCGGCAGCCACCGCCAGCAGCCCGGCGGCCACGCCCAGCAGCGCGGTCATCGTGTCCCCCCTGTCGTCATCGCTCCCCGGTCGTCGTGACCCCCGGCGCACGCGGCGATCTCCTGCTCGTTGCCGACCGCGCGGACCACCGAGCGCTCCACCGACAGCACCTTCTCCCGGGCGCGCTCCCGGGCGTCGTCGTCGCCGGCCCCGAGGACGTGCACGAAGAGCACCCCGGCGGTGCGTCGCGCCTCGATGACGGTCGAGCCCGGCTCCAGCCCGACGACCGTGGCGACCAGGGTCAGGTAGAGCTCGGAGCCGGTGCGCAGCGGCACCTCGATCACCGAGCTCGGTGGCAGCGGCCCGGGCCGCAGCACCACCCAGGCGACCTCCACCGAGGAGCGCACCAGGTAGAGGAGGAAGCGCCCGACCAGCGCGAGCAGCGGCAGCGGGTGCAGCCGACCCCGGTAGCCGATCGCCGGCAGCGGGAAGAGCCGGGTGATGACCACCCCGAGGATCAGCCCGTTGACGACGTTGCCCAGGCTCAGCCGGTCCCACAGCAGCACCCAGACCAGCGCCACCAGCAGCACGGCCCGGGGCTGCCAGCCGCCGCGGCGGGCCAGCGGCCGGAGGAGGCGGGCGCGGGCCATCACCGGACCTCCTCGGGCAGCACGACCTCGAGGTAGCTGCCCCGGGAGGTCATCTGCCAGGCGGCCGAGTCGGTGTACTCGAAGAGCGGCCCGCCGGCCAGCGAGAGCACCACGCTGAGCACCACCACCGCCGTGGTCGCGCCGAGCATGAGCCGGGGGATCCGCCCGTCCGACCCGTCCTCGTCCTCCGCCGGGCGCACCGGCGCCTCCCGGGCGGCGAGCACGCCGTGCCCGACGGCGTCGCTGAGCCGGCCGAGGCTGGGCTCGATGATGCCGGTGGGGATGACCGAGGCCTCGCCCTGCTCCTGCGGAGCCGGTCGCCAGAAGGCGGCGCTCCACGCCTTCGTCACCGCGTAGAGGGTGAGGATGCTCGTGACGATCGACCCGGCGACGAGGGTCCAGGCGACCGCCCCGCCGTCGGCGACGCCGGCCTGGATCAGCCCGGTCTTGGCGACGAAGCCGGAGAAGGGCGGGATCCCGGCGAGGTTCATCGCGGGCACGAAGAAGAGCACCGCGAGCAGCGCCGAGCGGGAGGCCAGCCCACCGAGCCGGTCCAGCACGGTGGAGCCGCCGACGCGCTCGATCAGCCCGGAGACGAGGAAGAGCGCGGTCTGCACGGTGATGTGGTGGGCGATGTAGAAGATCGCTGCGGACAGCCCGGCCTCGCTGCCCAGCCCGACGCCGAAGAGCATGAAGCCGATGTGGCTGACCAGGGTGAAGGACAGCATCCGCTTGATGCCGGACTGGGCGACCGCGCCGAGGATGCCGGTGACCATCGTCGCCAGCCCGAGGACCATGAGCAGGTCGCCGAGGTCGGAGCCGGGGAAGAGCAGGGTCTCGGTCCGCAGGATGGCGTAGATGCCGACCTTCGTCAGCAGCCCGGCGAAGACCGCGCTCACCGGCGCCGGCGCCGAGGGGTAGCTGTCCGGCAGCCACGCCGACATCGGGAAGATCGCCGCCTTGATCCCGAAGACGATGAGCAGGCTGAGCTGCAGCGCCAGCGCGACCGTGCCGTCGATCTCCGGCAGCCGCAGCGCCAGCTGGGCGAGGTTGACCGTGCCGGTGGCTGCGTAGACCGCGGCGATGGTCACGAGGAAGAGCATCGAGGAGACGACGCTGACGATGACGTAGGTGGTCCCCGCCCGGATCCGTGGCCCCTGACCGCCCAGGGTGAGCAGCACGAAGGAGGAGAAGAGCAGCATCTCGAAGCTGACGAAGAGGTTGAAGAGGTCGCCGGCGAGGAAGGCGTTGGACACCCCCGCCGAGAGCACCAGGTAGGTGGGGAAGTAGATCGCCAGCGGGCTGTCCTCGTCGCCGTCGCTGACGCCCTGGCCGATGGCGTAGACGAGCACGAGCAGGCAGACCGCGCTGGAGACGAGCAGCATGAGCGCCGAGAGCCGGTCGGCGACGAGGACGATGCCCAGCGGCTCGTCCCACGCCCCCAGCCACAGCGCCTGCGGGCCCTGCTCGTGGGTGACCAGCATGAGCGCCACCGCGGTCACCACCTGGGCGACGAGCACGGTGAAGGCGACCGTCCGCTGCAGCATCGCGTGCCGGCGCAGGGCCAGGGTGAGGGCGGCGCCGAGCAGCGGCAGCAGCACGGGCAGGGGCAGCAGGTCGCTCATGCGCTCGCGTCCTCCTCCTGCGCGCTGGTGGTCGAGGTGGTGTCGTCGTCGAAGGTCGAGGAGACCTCGTCCCGCCCGGCCATCCGGCGGATCACCTCGTCCTCGGCGTCGTCGGGCACGTCGTCGCTGCCGGTCAGCCGCCACTGCCGATAGGCCAGGGAGAGCACGAAGGCGACCGATGCCAGCGAGATGACGATCGCGGTGAGCACCATCGCCTGGGGCAGCGCGTCGCTCATCTCGGCCGCCGGGCGGGCGCCGACGAAGGCGGCTCCGCCGGCCGGTCCGGAGGCGACCAGGTAGAGCACCCCGACCCCGTTGCTGAGCAGCACGATGCCGAGGATCACCCGGGTCAGGGCACGCTCCAGCACGAGGTGGACCCCGCAGGCGACGAGCACCGCGGCGACCACCACGAGGGTGAGGTTGACGCTCATCGGGCGGCCTCCTGCTCGCGCTCGTCGATCTCCCGGTGGGCGTCGATCCCGCCGCCGAGGGAGCGCACGATGTCCAGGGCCAGGCCGACGACGACGAGGTAGACCCCGATGTCGAAGACCAGGGCGCTGACCACCTTCACGTCAGCGTAGACCGGCAGCCACACCTCGAGCACGCTCGACTCCAGGACCGCGCCGCCGAGCAGCAGCGGTGCCACGGCGGCCAGCACCGAGATCGCCAGCCCGCCGCCGAGCAGCAGACCGGCGTCCACCGGCGCCGCCCGGTCCAGCTCGAAACGGCCGCCGGCGAGGTAGCGCACCAGCAGCGCCAGCCCGGCGGTCAGCCCGCCGGCGAAGCCGCCGCCGACTTGGTTGTGCCCGGCGAGCACGAGGTAGAGGGAGAGCGCGATCATCACGTGGAAGAGCAGCCGGGTGACCGTCTCGAGGATCACCGAGCGGCGGGCCGGGGCGAGCGGGTTGCGCTCGGCCGCGGCGACGGCGGCCGCCCGGCGCTGGCTGGGCCGGGCGGGGGTGTCCCGCATCCGCACGAAGACCAGCGAGGCCACCCCGGTGGCGGCCGCGACGACCACCGAGATCTCGCCGAGGGTGTCCCAGGCGCGGATGTCGACGAGGGTGACGTTGACGACGTTCTGCCCGTGGCCGAAGTCGTAGGCCTCCTGCGGGAAGCGCTGCGAGACCGGGGCGGCGGTGCGGGCCGAGGCCGAGACGAGCAGCAGCACCCCGGTCACCGCACCCGCGGCGGCGGCCAGCAGCGCCCGCCAGGAGCGGCTGATCGGCAGCGGCCGGCGCGGCACCTGGGCAGGCAGGTTGCGCAGCACGAGGACGAGCACCACGAGCGAGACGGTCTCGACGAGCACCTGGGTCAGGGCCAGGTCGGGGGCGCCGTGGACGAGGAAGAGCAGCGCGACCCCGTAGCCGGTGACCCCGACGAGCACCGCGGTCTGCAGCCGGTCCCGGGCCCGGGTGGCCAGCAGCGCGGCCACGACGACGACCACGCCGATGGCCAGCTGGCCGGGCTCGTCCCAGAGGTGCACCTGTGCGCCGGGCAGCGCGGTCAGGGCGACCAGCCCGGGGCCGAGGATGACGACGACGAGGATGGTGCCCAGGTGCCCCGGCAGGGAGCCGCGCTGGGCGACCGCGGTGGTCTCGACGGCGAGGCGGTCGAGGTTGCGGATGAGGTGGGTGTAGCCGGACTCGGCGTCGACCAGCGCCGGCACCCGCTGCTGCGCCTGGCCGACGAGGTCGCGGGCGGCGAAGAGGAGCAGCCCGGCGGCGACTGCCAGCGCGGACAGCCCCAGCGCCGGGGTCAGCCCGTGCCACAGCGCCAGGTGCTCCGGCTCGGCGCCGCCGAGGGTGGCGACGTAGCCGGCGAAGGCCTCGGTGAGCAGCGGCCCGGCGAACCCGCCGAGGAGACCGAGGGCGGCCAGCACGGCGGGCCCGACCTGGATGGCGGTGGGCGCGGCGAAGCCGGTGACGATCGGGTCGCCGGCGACGGTGCGCTCCGGCCCGAGGGCGCCCCAGAGGAAGCGCGCGGTGTAGGCGACGGTGAGCATCGCCCCGAGGGTCAGGCCGGCGGTGAGCACCCAGCCCCACAGCGCCGGGTCGCCGCCGTCACCGAGGCCGGACACTGAGCCGTGGCCGCCGGTGGCGGCGTCCAGCCCAGCCGCCAGCGCCGACTCCTTCGCCACGAAGCCGAGCAGCGGCGGCAGCCCGGCCATCGACGCCCCGGCGAGCACCGCGGTCGCGGTCAGCAGCGGGGCGCGACGACCGAGCCCGGAGAGCTGGTGCATGTCTCGGGTGCCGGTGGCCTTGTCGATGATGCCGACGACGAGGAAGAGCGCGGACTTGAAGAGCGCGTGCGCCACGAGCAGGGCGAGCGCGGCCTGGGCGGCGGCCGTGGTGCCCAGCCCGGCGACCGCGGTGAGCATGCCGAGCTGGCTGACCGTGCCGAAGGCGAGCAGCAGCTTGATGTCGTGCTGGCGCAGCGCCCGCCAGCCGCCGAGCAGCATCGTCCACACCCCGAGGCCGATGGTCAGCGCCCGCCATCCGGGGGTGGCCGCGGCGATCGGCGCGAGCAGCGCGACGAGGTAGACCCCGGCCTTGACCATCGAGGCGGCGTGCAGGTAGGCGCTGACCGGGGTGGGGGCGGCCATCGCGCCGGGCAGCCAGAAGTGGAAGGGGATCTGCGCCGACTTCGTCAGGGCGCCGAGCAGCACGAGAAGCACGGCGGTGGTGGTCAGCGCGCCGGGAGCCGGGGGGTCGGCGAGCAGCCGGCTGATCGTGTAGCTGCTGCTCTCGCCGAGGATGACCAGCCCGACGAGCATGGCCAGGCCGCCGAGGGTGGTGACCAGCAGCGCCTGGGTGGCGGCGCGTCGGTTGGCCGAGCGGACCGGGTTGTGCCCGATGAGCAGATAGCTGGTGACGCTGGTCAGCTCCCAGAAGACGTAGAGCGCCAGCAGGTTGTCGGCCAGGACGAGCCCGAGCATGGCCCCGGCGAAGGCGGTGAAGACGCTGGTGAAGCGCCACAGGCTGCGGTCGGTCGCCGAGAAGTACCACGCGGAGTAGGCGAGCACGACGCTGCCGACGCCGGTGACGACGAGGGCGAGCACGAGCTGCAGCGCGCCCAGGCGCAGGTCCAGCGCAAGGTCGAGGGAGGGCACCCAGGCGACGCGCTGGTCGACCGGGTCGCCGTCGAGGACGGCCGGGGCCTGGGTGAGCAGCCAGGCGAAGGAGGCGGCCGGGACGAGCGCGAGGGCGAGGAAGGTGCGCCGGTCGAGCACCCGCACCAGCGCCGGCGCCGCCCCCGCTGCCACGAGGTGGAGCAGCAGGAGCGCGGTCACGTGGTCCTTCCGGGAGTGGGGCCGTCGGCGGGCCGGACCTGCCCGATCCTATCTCCCGGCGCGGGGAGCGCTCAGGTCTGGCTCAGCAGCTGGTCCACCGGGGCGTGGTCGTCGGTGAGCACCTCGGCCGAGCGCGTCAGATCGGCGACCTCGGCCGCGCTCATCCGCTGCATCGGCGAGTCCTGCTCGGCCAGCCCTGCGTCGATCGCCGTGTCGTCCAGCGGCTCCTGGGAGGCGAGCAGCACGAAGTTGCCGCCGTCGGTGTCCTCGGCCTCGTGGTAGACCGCGACCTCGGCGAAGACCGCCTGCATCGTCACCACCTCGGCGGCGAGGAACTCCCGCTCGCCGTGGTCGATGAGGTTGAGCATGGCCGCGCCGCCGGGGCGCAGCACCCGGTCCACCTGGGCGTAGGTCTCCCGGGTGGTCAGGTGCCACGGCACGGCCACCCCGCCGAAGGCGTCCCCGACGTAGACGTCCTGGCTGTCGGTGCCGGTCCGCGCCAGCGCCACCCGCCCGTCGGCCTGCTCCACCTGCAGCCGCGGCGAGCGCGGCAGGTCGAGCTCGTCCCGGGCGATGTCGATGACCCCCGGGTCGATCTCGACGACGGTGCTGCGGCTCTCCGGCCGGGTGGCCAGCAGGTAGCGCGGCAGGGTCATCGCGCCGCCGCCGACGTGCAGCACGTCGCTGCCGCTGCCGGTCGGTGCGGCCGCCGCCATGAGCCCGGCGAAGGTGCGCACGTAGCCGAACTCGAGATAGGTGGGGTCGTCGAGGTCGACGTGGCTGTGGTGCAGCGTGTCCAGCACCAGGGTGCGCCCGGCGGGCCGGTCGTCGTCGGCGACCACCGAGGCGCAGTGGTATCGGGTCTCGACGTCGCAGGGGTCCGGGGCGAGCACCCCGGTGGTTCCGGCGACGAGCGCCAGCACCAGCGAGGCCCCGGTCCCGGCGGACACCTCGTCCTCGCCCCGGCCGGTCCAGGCGAGGACGACGCCGCCGAGGACGAGCAGCAGCCCGGTGACGAGCAGGATGATGCTTGTCGGCACCAGCGCCACGAGCACGAAGCCGGTGATGAAGGTGGCCACGATGGCGCCGATGGTGCCGACCGCGGACAGCCGGCCCACGGTCGCCCCGGTCTCGTGCAGCGACGCCAGCTGCAGCTTGACGACCATCGGCGGCACCGCGGAGAGCACCGCGGCCGGGGCGAAGACGCAGATCGCTGCCAGCACCAGCGCCATCCCGGCGGCCGAGGCCGGGTCGCTGCTCGCCGCGAACCAGCGCACCGCCGGGGTGATCGCCATGGTCAGCGCCCCGCCGAGGACGAGCAGCGGGCCGATGAGCGGGCGTGGCGGCCGCTCGTCGGCGGTCACCCCACCGAGCCACGCGCCGAGGGCGATGGCCGCCAGCGCGAGACCGATGACCGCGGTGTTGGTCTCCATGGTGATCCCCACGTAGGGGGCGATGAGCCGCAGCGAGGTGATCTCCAGGACGAGCACGGCCGCCGAGGAGCCGAAGGTCACCGCGGTCGCGACGGTGGGGTGCAACGGGCGGCTCGCCGGCGGGGCGTCCGCGGGCGGGGTGGTGGAGGCGGTGGGCGGGTCGGTCGAGGCCACGACGCGCAGCCTACGGGCGGCGTCGGCCGCGGCGGTGGCGCTGGTGGTGCCTCTCGAGCAGCTCGCCGGCCATGAGCAGCCCGGCCTCTCGTTCGGGCTGGACGATCCGGGTGACGCCGAGGCGGGAGAGGATCTCGGTGTGCTGGTCCGACCCCGACTTCGCCCAGATCTTGCGGACCCCGAGGGAGGTCAGCGAGGTGACGATGAGCATCGAGGCCTGCACGTCGGTCATCCCGACGACGACGAGGGTCTCGGGGGTGATGCCCAGCTGCTCCAGGGTCTCCGGGTCGCGGGCCTGGGCGACGGCGAGGTGGCGGATGTCGTCGGCCAGGGACTGCACCAGCCGGGGGTCGGTGTCCACCCCGAGCACCCGGCGGCCCTGCTCCTCCAGCCGGACGGCCAGGGCGCTGCCGAAGCGCCCCAGCCCGATGACGGCGACGTCGTACCTAGCCAACGGTGACCCTCTCCTCCGGGACCTCGAAGCGGCGGGGCCGGGTGCGCAGCGCCAGCGCCGCGCCCAGCGTGATCGGCCCGAGCCGCCCGAGGAACATCAGCGCGATGACGACGAGCTCGGCCGCGGGGGGCAGCTCGGTGGTCAGGCCGGTGGACATGCCTACGGTGGCGAAGGCGGAGACCGCCTCGAAGAGCACCTCGTCGAGCGTGGCGTTGGTCAGCACGAGCAGCGCTCCGGTGGCCACCACGACCACGGCCACCGACAGCAGGGCCACACTCAGGGCGCTGCGCTGGATGCTCGCCGGCAGCCGACGGTGGAAGGTGCGGACCGTCGGCTCGCCCCGCAGCTCGGCCCAGATGACGAACCCCAGGACGGCGAAGGTGGTGATCTTCAGGCCCCCGGCCGTGCCGGCGCTGCCGCCGCCGATGAACATCAGCACGTCCAGGGCGAGCAGCGACTCCGGGTGCAGGTCGCCGATCGGGACGCTGTTGAAGCCGGCGGTGCGTGCGGCCACGGACTGGAAGGTCGCGGTCAGCAGCCGGGCGCCGGGGTCGAGGGCGCCGAGGGTGCGGGGGTTGTGCCACTCGAAGAGTGCCAGGACGAGGGCGCCGACGACCCACAGCACGACCGATCCCCAGACCGTGATCATCACGTGCACCGACCACTGACCGGGTCGTAGCAGGCGGCGTCGCAGGTGCCACAGCACGGGGAAGCCGAGCCCGCCGAGCATCACCGCCACCATGAGCGGCACGCACACCCAGGGGTCGGCGGCGTAGGGGGTGATGCTGTCCTCGCGCAGCCCGAAGCCGGCGTTGTTGTAGGCCGAGATCGAGTGGAAGACGCCGCTGTAGGCCGCCTCGCCCGGGGAGAGGTCGTATCGGGTGGCCAGCCGGACGGCGAGGCTGGCTGCCACGAGCACCTGGACAGCCGCGCTGATCCGGGTGATCGTGACGATCACCTCACGCACCTCTTCCCGCGGGATCGCGCGGGACTCGGCGCTGCTCAGGGCCGCGGAGGCGGCGCCGAGCCGGCGCCCGACGGCGAGCAGCAGCAGCGAGGCGGCGGTCATCACGCCCAGCCCGCCGATCTCGATGAGGACGAGGATGACCACCTCACCGAAGGCGGACCAGTGGGTGGCGGTGTCCACGGTGACCAGCCCGGTGACGCAGGTGGCCGAGGTCGAGGTGAAGAGGGCGGTGATCAGGTCGGTGCGCTGACCGGGCTCGGCGGCGACCGGCAGCGCCAGCAGCACGGTGCCGACCGCGATGACCCCGGCGAAACCCAGCATGACGGTGCGTGCCGGGTTGGCGACGAGCCGGTTGAGCAGGTGCGAGTTGACCGCGCGGGGGTGACCCACAGCCGCTGACTCTAGACCTGTCCGGTCGCGGTCGTGCGCGGGCGGTCAGTCCAGGTCGAGCGCGTCACGGAAGGAGGCGAGCAGCTCCTCGGAGAAGAGCACGAAGCGGACGAGCAGCAGGGTCTCCGGCGTGTGCTCGTGGACGGTCTCGGCGGCGGCCCGCGCCACCTCCTCCCGGCCCCAGCCGAAGATGCCGGCGCTGATCGCGGGCAGGGCGACGGTGCGGGCCCCCACCTCGGCAGCCACTCCGAGGCTGGTCCGGAAGGCGGAGGCGAGCAGGGCCGGGTCGTCCTGGCCGGCGCGCCGGTCGGGGCCGACGGTGTGGATCACCCAGCGGGCGGGCAGGCCGTGGCCGCCGGTGGCCACCGCCTGGCCGGTCGGCAGCCCGTCGGGCAGCCGGGTGCGGCGCAGCTCGCGGCACTCGGCGAGCAGGCGCGGTCCGGCGGCGCGGTGGATCGCGCCGTCGACGCCGCCCCCGCCGAGCAGCGCCGTGCTCGCCGCGTTGACGATCGCGTCGACCCGCTGCGTGGTGATGTCGCCGCGGACCGCCTCGATGGTGGCCATCGTCTGCTCCCTTCGTCCGTCTGCTGGTCTGCCCTGCGTCGTGCGCGCGACGCTATCGCCCTCCCGCCTGTGGCAGGATGCGACGAGCGGAGGAGCGGAGGTGGCGATGAGGGTCGGGCTGCTGACCACCTGCCTGGGGGACGCGATGTTCCCCGAGGCGCCGCGGGCCACGGTGCGGCTGCTGCGCCGGCTCGGGGTGGACGTCGAGGTGCCCGAGGCCCAGACGTGCTGCGGTCAGCCGATGGTCAACACCGGCTACCTCGACGAGGCGGTGCCGGCGCTGCGCACCTTCGCCGAGGCCTTCGACGGCTACGACGCGGTGGTCGTGCCGTCCGGCTCGTGCGCCGGGTCGGTGCGTCACCAGCACCGGCTGGTGGCCGAGCGCTCCGGCGACCCGGCGCTGCGGGCGGCGGTGGCACGGACCGGTCCGGTGACCTACGAGCTGTCCGAGCTGCTCGTCGACGTGCTCGGGGTGATCGACGTCGGCGCCCACTTCCCGCACCGGGTGACCTACCACCCGACGTGCCACTCGCTGCGGATGCTGCGGGTCGGCGATCGCCCGTGGCGGCTGCTGCAGGCGGTGCGCAGCATCGACCTCGTCGAGCTGCCGATGGCTGCCGAGTGCTGCGGCTTCGGCGGGACCTTCGCGGTGAAGAACGCCGACGTCTCGGTGGCGATGGGCGCCGACAAGGCGCGGCACGTGCGCGAGACCGGGGCCGAGGTGCTCGTCGCCGGGGACGCCTCCTGCCTCATGCACATCGGTGGGCTGCTCTCCCGGCAGCGCAGCGGGGTGCGCACCATGCACCTGGCCGAGGTGCTCGCCTCGACCGCGGACGAGCCGGCCGGAGCAGTCCGGTGAGCGCCACCTTCCTCGGCATCCCGCCCTTCCCGCAGGCGGCGAAGGGGGCGCTCGCCGACACCCAGCAGCGGCGCAACCTCACGCACGCCACGTCCACGATCCGCGCCAAGCGGGCGGACGTCGTCGCCGAGGTGGCGGACTGGGAGGACCTGCGGGTGCAGGCGGCCGCGGTCAAGGACGAGACGCTGACCCACCTCGAGGAGCACCTGGTCCGGCTGGAGGCGGAGCTGACCGCGCGCGGGGCGGTGGTGCACTGGGCCCGGGACGCCGAGGAGGCGTGCCGGGTCGTCGCCGAGGTCGCCCGCCGGCACGAGGTCGACGAGCTGGTCAAGGTCAAGTCGATGGCCACCCAGGAGATCGGGCTCAACGACGCGCTGGCGAGCGAGGGGATCGCCGCCTGGGAGACCGATCTGGCCGAGCTCATCGTCCAGCTCGGCGACGACCTGCCCAGCCACATCCTCGTCCCGGCGATCCACCGCGGGCGGGCCGAGATCCGGGAGATCTTCCGGGAGCGGATGGCCGCGGCGGGGCGGCCCGCGCCGGACGACCTCAGCGACGAGCCGGCCGAGCTGGCCGCGGCGGCCCGGCAGCACCTGCGGGAGAAGTTCCTGCGGGCACGGATGGCGGTCTCCGGGGCCAACTTCGCCGTCGCCGACAGCGGGACGCTCGTCGTCGTGGAGTCCGAGGGCAACGGACGGATGTGCCTCACCCTGCCCGAGGTGCTCGTCTCGGTGGTGGGCATCGAGAAGGTGGTGCCCACCTGGGGCGACCTCGACCTCTTCCTGCAGCTGCTGCCGCGCTCCTCGACCGGCGAGCGGATGAACCCCTACACCTCGACGTGGTCCGGCATCACCCCCGGCGACGGGCCGCAGGAGGTGCACGTCGTGCTGCTGGACAACGGGCGCACCAGGGCGCTGGCCGACGAGGTGGGGCGGCAGGCGCTGCGCTGCATCCGCTGCTCGGCCTGCCTCAACGTCTGCCCGGTCTACGAGCGGGTCGGCGGGCACGCGTACGGGTCGGTCTACCCGGGGCCGATCGGCGCGATCCTCAACCCGCTGATGCGTGGCGTGGGCACGCCGGAGGTGGACGCGCTGCCCTACGCCTCGACGCTGTGCGGGGCGTGCGGCGACGTGTGCCCGGTGGCCATCGAGATCCCGGACGTGCTGGTGCACCTGAGGACGAAGGTCGTGGACGCGCACCGGGACGACGCGGTGCCGAAGCCCGAGGCGGTGGCGATGGCGGCGACCGGGTGGGCCTTCGGGGATGCGCGGCGGCTGGGGCTGGGGGAGCGGGTCTCCGGGCTGGCCGGGCGGGTGCTGGGTGGGGGGCTGCTGAGTGGGGGAATCCTTGGTGGGCGCGCGGGGCGGGGGATGCCCGGGGGGCGACGGGCGCTGTCCTGGTTGCCCTTCCCCGGGTCGCGATGGACCGGAGCGCGTGACCTGCCAGTGCCGCCAGGGGAGTCGTTCCGGCAGTGGTGGCGGCGCGAGGGTCGCCCGTGAACGCGCGGGACGAGGTGCTCGCGTCGGTGCGGGCCGCGCTCGGTGGGCGGGAGCGGCCGCAGGTGCCGGTGGACCGTGGCTATCGGCAGCGGACGGTGGGCGCGGCGGGCACGAGGCCGGCCGGGTCGGCGCCGACGACGCCAGCCGAGCTCGTGGACCTCTTCGCCGACCGGGTGGCTGACTACCGGGCGGAGGTGGTGCGGTGCGCCGAGGCGGAGCTGGGGGAGGCCGTGGCCGTCCAGCTGGCGGGTGTGACGCGGGTCGTGGTGCCTGCGGGGCTGGGCATCGACCTGGCGGTCGGGTCGGACGTCGAGGTGCTGGCCGACGACGGGCTATCCCGCGCCGACCTGGACGCGACCGGTGCGGTGGTGACGACCGCGACGGTGGGCATCGCCGAGACCGGGACGATCGTCCTGGACCACGGGCCGGGCCAGGGGCGGCGGGCCCTGACGCTGCTGCCCGACCGGCACGTCTGCGTGGTGCGTGAGGACCAGGTCGTGGTCGGTGTGGTCGAGGCGGTGGCGGCGCTGGACCCGGCCCGCCCGCAGACATGGATCAGCGGTCCGTCGGCCACCAGCGACATCGAGCTGAGCCGGGTCGAAGGGGTGCACGGCCCCCGCGACCTGCGGGTCGTGGTCGTGGGGGCGTAGCGGAGCAGGTCTGGGGCAGAGGCCGGCTCGGCGTGGGCCGCTCGACGCGCGAAGCGGGCAGAACTCTGCTTGTCTGTCGCCACCAGGGTCGCCGGGCGCGCTTGCCCCGGGGTCGTCGCGGTCGATCGAAGGGTGCCGATGAGCCAGGTGGATCAGGTCACGTTCTTCCGGCGACCCGGCTGCCTGCTGTGGGGGTTCTTCCTCGTCGTCGGACTGTGCAGCGCCTCCTGGCTCGCCCAGTGGATGCAGGAGCAGGGATGGGTGGGCGACGGTCTGCTCCAGTCGCTGGCGATCATGGTGATCACGCTGCTCGTCGCCTTCGGCCTGGCCCGGCTCTTCCGAGAGCTGACGAGCCGGACGCGGCGGGTGTGCCCGCACTGCGGGGTGGTCACCGACCCCACCTTCCGCGTCTGCCGCTCGTGCGGCCGGGTGAAGTGACCCGTGCTCGGGCGCGGTGCCGCATCGCCCCGAGAGTCGCTGGGGCCACCCTTCGACGACGTCGCATCCCCTCAACTTGGTCCCAGCTCCTCAGGCTGCAACCTGAGCGGACACAACTGCCTAAGGGGTTGCGGACATGGGAGGGCCGGGGAGTAGGGAAGGGGTGCCCCCGGCAGGATTCGAACCTGCGACACCTTCTTTAGGAGAGAAGTGCTCTTCCCCTGAGCTACGAGGGCGGGCCCACCCGCAGATGGGCGGCTCCAAGGGTACGGGGTGGGTGCCGACCGGGTCCCACGTGTCGACTCGCGCTGCAGCCCGGCGGGGCCGAGGGCCCGGTTCCCCGGCATCACCGTCTGTGCCGGGAGGCCAGGGCGCGAGCTGCAGCGCGGCGGGACGCTCTTGCGCACCAGCTCCTGGAAGGCAGCGGTCATCGCCAGCCACGCACCCCACCGCCCAGCATGCCCCTCGTCCCGGCCTGGCGGAGCGCCGGGCGTTGTTAGCCTTCAGCCGTGACGACCGCCGCCGAGCCACCCGCCTCCTCCGGCTCCCCGGTGGCTGCCGCGAGCGCCGACTGGCGCCGCGAGCTCATGGAGCTCGGCGGCCCCAACACCCTCATCTGGCCGGCCCGCGACCCGGACATCCTCGACCTCACCCGCGCCCACCCCGGCGGCGTCGCCATGCTGCTGGCCGGGCGCGAGGTCCGCCTCAGCGACCTCGTCCGCGAGCCGGACACGCTGCACCGCCTGCAGCGCAAGGCCGTCCGGCTCGCCGCGCACGCCGAGGAGATCGCCCAGGAGCACGGGGTGCACACCTGCTTCCTCTCCATGGGCACCGCCACCTGGGCCGTCCCCGGGCAGGACGAGCGCCCGGTCGCGCCGGTCATCCTGCGACGGGCCCGGCTGCGTCGCCTGCCCGGCGGCACCGACTTCGCCCTCGACCTCGACCAGCGGGTGCAGCTCAACCCCGCCCTGACCACCTACATCAGCCGGGCGCTGCGCCGCGACCTCGACGCCGACGCGCTCATCGCCCGCGGTTGGCGGGGCAGCGGCTTCAACCCCGAGCCGATCTACGCCGCGCTGCGCCGGGACTGCGCCGACCTGCCCGAGCTGCGCATCGAGCGCCGCCTGCTCGTCGCCACCCACCCCTACGGCAAGGCCGAGGCGCTGGCCGACCTCACCGCCACCGCGACCAAGGACGACCCGCCGGCCGCGCTCACCGCACTTGCCGGCGGCCCCCCGATCGCGCCCCGCGAGCGGAACGTCGCCACCAGCGCCCGGCACGCCGTCCTCGACCTGCCGCTGGAGCAGCAGCGGGTGCTGGACCGGGCCACCGCCGGCGAGGACCTCTACGTCGAGGCCGCTCCCGGCACCGACCCCGAGGGACTGGTCGCCGCCGTCCTCATCGAGGCCGCCCGGACCTCGCAGCGGGTGCTGCTGCTCACCGAGAAGCCCGCCGTCGTCGACACCGTCCGTGCCCGGCTCGCCACCGTCGGCCTCGCCGGGCTGCTCGGCCATGTCGACGACCCGGCCGCTGAGGTCGACCCGCGGGTCATCACCGAGCGCTGGCCCGCCGTCGAGACGCCCTCCGCCCCCGCCGCCCGCACCACCACCGAGGCCGAAGGGGTGACCGCGCACGTCCGCGCGATCCACGCCGTCCGGGAGCCCTGGGGGGTCAGCGTCGCCGACGCGCACGACGCCATCGTCGCGCTCGCCAGCCACCGCCCGGCGCCGCGCTCCCGGGTGCGGCTGAGCGAGGACGTCCTCGCCGCCACCGACCAGGCCGGTCGGCAGCGGATCGCTGAGCGGCTCACCGCGCTCGCCCGCGAGCAGGCCTGGCGCCCGGAGAAGGCCGACGAACCGTGGATCGGCGCCCGCCTGGACACCGACGACGAGGTGGACGAGGCGCTGGCCGCGGTGCAGCGGCTGCGCAGCGGCTCGCTGGACGACCTGCGGCGGGTGGTCCGCGAGGTCTTCGCCGACGTCGCCGAGCCGCGCGGGGTCACCCCCGGCGAGCACGGCACCTTCCTCGCCCAGATCGAGAAGGTGCGCGACACCCTCGAGGTCTTCCGCTCCGAGATCTTCGACACCCCGCTCGAGCCGATGCTGCAGGCCACCTCCGACGGCGGCGACCTCGGTCTGCTCGAGCGCCGTCGGCTGCGCGCCCAGGCCCGCGCGATGCTGCGCCCCGGTCGGCCGCCGACCGACCTCAACGCCGCGCTGCGCGCCGCCGACGCCCAGCGTCGCTCCTGGTCCCGGCTCACCGGCGGCGGTGGCCGCCCCCGCATCCCCGCGGACATCGACCGGGCGCACCACGCCTACGAGCGGGTCTACGCCGACCTCACCCACCTCTCGGCCGTCCTCGGCGACACCACCGAGGGCGGGGAGCTGCTGGCCACGCCATGGGACGAGCTCGAGGAGCGGCTGGCCCGGCTGGCCCGCGACGAGGAAGGCGCCAGGACCGTGCCACGGGTGACCCCGCAGGTCGACGCGCTGCGCGCCGACGGGCTCGGCCCGCTGCTGGACGACCTCGTCGAGCGTCGCGTCCCGGCCGGGGCGGTCGCCGACGAGGTGGACTTCGTCTGGTGGATGTCGGTGCGCGACCACGTGGCCGGCCTCGACCCCGACTACGGGCAGGCCCGCGGCACGCAGCTCGAGGGGGCGCTGACCGCCTTCGCCGACGTCGACCGGGACCGGGTGCGGCGCAACGCCGCCGAGATGGTGGCGCGGCAGCGAGGCCGCTTCCGCGAGCTCGCCCTCTCTCGGCGTGAGGTAGCCCGGGACGTCGCCGACGTCGCCGACGGACGGCGCGGCGGACCCGCCTGGCGGGGAGCCTTCGCCCGGTGGGGTGCGCTGCTGCACGCGGCGGCCCCGGCCTGGGCGATGAGCCCGTCGGTGGTCGGCCAGGTGCTGCCGGCGGCCGAGCGCGTCGACCTCGTGGTGATCGCCGACGCCTCGCGCACCACCCTCGCGCGGTGCGCGGCCGCGATCGCCCGGGGCCACCGCGTGCTGATCGTCGGTGACCGGGCCGGGCTTCCGCCGGCCTCGTGGACCGCCGACGCCGGGGTGCACGCCCCGACCGCGCCCGGCCGCTCGATCGCCGACGCGGCTGCCGAGGCCCTGCCGACCGTGGAGCTGCGCGAGGTGCCGGGCACCCGGCCGCCGCTGCCGGTCGCCGGGATCGGTGGAGACCGCGGCGGCCTCACCCCGACGCCGGTGCCGGTGCTGCCGCGCCCGCCCGGCCTGGTGCTCGTCGACGGACGGGCCGCGCTGGACGAGCGCACCGGCACGGTGGCGACCACCCCGGCCGAGGTCGAGGCCGTCCTGACGCAGGTGCGTGACCGGCTGCGCCGTGGCGCCCGGTCCCTGGGGGTGCTGACCTTCTCCGACGCGCACGCGGCCGCGGTGACCACGGCGCTGGCCACGGCCGCAGCGGGCGACGCCGAGCTCGCGGCGGGTCTGGACGCGCTGGCGGAGCCGCTGCTGGTCCGGACGGCCCGTCGCTGGCAGGGCGAAGGGCGGGACGAGGTCGTCGTCAGCGTCGGCTACGGCCGCACCACCCAGGGGCGGCCCACGACCCGGCTCGGCGAGATCGGCGGCCCGGTGGGCGACCGGCTGGTGCGGCTCGCCGCGACCCGGGCCCGCCGGTGGGCGGTCTGGGTGAGCGCGCTGTCGGCGAAGGACGTCGCGGCCGCTGAGGGTGAGCGCGCCGGTGTCGAGGCGCTGCGCGGGGTGCTCGACGAGCTCGCCGGCGACCCGGAGACCGCTCCCTGGCCGTCGGCGGCGAAGCCGGACGGGGAGCCGACGCTGATCGCCGACATGGTCGCTCGGCTGCGCGCCGACCACCTCGCCGTGCGCACCGACCTCGACCTGCGCGAGCACCCGGTGGCCTTCGTCGTCGCCGACCCCGAGGACGGGGGCCGCTTCACCCTGGCCGTGGACATCGACGGGCCGCCCGCGGACGACCTGGCGGCGGCACGCGAGCACGGTCGACGCCGTCAGGAACGGCTCGAGGAGCTGGGCTGGGCCTACCTGCGGCTGTGGTCGACCGAGGTCTATGCCGACCCGGCGCGGCAGGAGGCCCGGATCGCGCACGCGATGCGTGCCGCCCGGCAGGCGCGGGACGACGCGTGAGCGGGGCGGACGTGCCAGACCCGGAGACGGTGGGGTCGGAGTCGGTGGGCGCCGACTCCCCAGGCGCTGGTGGCGAGGAGCGCGTCGAGCCAGCCGCGAGACGGGTGGTGCGTCGTCGACCCGAGCAGAGTCGGGACGACACCGACCGTGGCTGGGGCGAGCGGGTCGACGAGGACGAGCACGATCGGTGGCTGCGCGAGCAGCGCCCGCCGCACTGGGACTAGCCGGAGGACGGGCGGGGACGCCCTGCGCTGCAGGGTCGCGCCCCGGACCACGGTGCCCTGACGACAGACGACGGCCCGGCCACCCACGTGGGGTGACCGGGCCGTCGGTTCGTCAGACGGGTGCGCGGCGCGGCCGTGCCCCCTTCCCGACGTCAGGTCAGGCGTTGCCGCGGCCCGCGCGCAGCTCGTCGCGGATCTCGCGCAGGATCTCGGCCTGCTCGTCGGTGGTCTCCTCGTCCTCCTGGACGAAGCGCTCGCGCATCGCCTGGTAGGGCTTCACGACGCCGAAGTAGACGATGCCGGCCATCATGATGAAGGCGATGACGGCATTGATGAACGGGCCGACGTTGATCTCGGCGATGGTGATGCTGCCGATCTCCGGCGGGCCGCCGAAGAGCTTGCTGATGACCGCGGTCAGCAGCTCGGTGAACGCGGTGACGACCGCGGCGAACGCGGTCGCGATGATCAGACCGACGGCAATCTCGACGAGATTGCCGCGCATGAGGAAGTCCTTGAAACCCTTCATGGGCGTGTCCTTTGGTTCGGGGAGACATGGGGGCGCGCGCCATCGCGCGACGAAGAATCTTCTTGCACTTTCACTCATCGCGCAAGTCGAAACGCATCGGGGCAGCGACGTTCGTGCTCCGGGGACAGTTCTGATCCGGGCGCGGTCAGACGCTGCACGCTGACGTCGCAGGTCAGGGCGCTGCGGGTCCGCCCAGGGTCACGGACGCAGGGCCAGCACGAATCCTGTCGTCGCGTCCTCCCCGAGGGCCTCGACCAGCGATCCGGCGTCGGCGCTCGGCACGGCGACCACCGCCTGCGGGGTGCTCGTCGACGGTGCGAGCCCGTCCTCGCTCGGCGGGTCGGCGGCCACGACCAGCGCGTCGCGGACCACCGGCTCGGCGCTCCCGCCGCGGTAGACGTCCACCCGCTCACCCGGCGAGACGTCCGTCGGGCCCAGCAACGGCAGCGAGACCGCCCGGTCGCCGTCCTCGGCGTCGGCGAGCAGCCCGGCGCCGGTGCCGCGCGCGGCGGTGAGCACCTCGCCGCTGCGGATCGGCACGCTGGCCCGGCTGCCGACGAGGTCGGTGGGATCCTCCAGCGCTCCGGCGACCGGTTCGCCGCGCGTCTCGGTCAGGCGCAGGTGCTCGGCGCGGATCGGCTCGCCCGCGGCGACGTCGCTGGTGGCGACGACCACCTTCGCCCCGCTGGCCGGGCCCCGGGCCGCGGCGACGGCGACCTGCAGGGCGGTCAGCAGCAGGACTACGGCCAGCAGTCGGCGCAGCACCACCCGCCGCCAGGCGGCCCGGCGGGAGGGTCCGAGCAGACCGGGCAGCTGGTCGGCGAGCGAGGTACGAGCCATGCCGCCGACGCTAGGTCCGCGGCGCGCCCGCCGCCGGTGTCGTCAGGAGGTGGTGGAGGAGGAGGCCGAGGCCCCCGAGCCTGTGGACGAGCCGCTGCCGGAGGAGCCCGAGCCGTTCGACGACGTGGACGAGCTGCTCGAGCTCTCCGACGACGAGCCGGTGCTCGATGAGCTGTCCGAGGACCCGCCGCCGGAGCTGCTGGAGTCGCCCGAGGAGGCGCTCGTGGCGCCCTTGCCGTCGGTGCGGGAGTCGTTGCGGTAGAAGCCGCCGCCCTTGAAGACGACGCCGACCGCGTTGTAGAGCTTGCGCAGCCGACCCCCGCACGTGGGGCACTCGGTCAGCGAGTCGTCGCTGAAGGACTGCACGATGTCGAAGGCGGTGCCGCACTCGGTGCACCTGTACGAATAGGTAGGCATCTCGCGGGTCATCATAGGCGGCGCGGCAGAGCCGCCGAGGCGGACCGTCCGGTCCCGCCGGTCAGTCGTGCCCGGAGCCACCCTCGTCAGCGGTGCCGCTGCCGACGGTCACCGAACCGTCGGCGCTGATCACCCGACCCACCGGCACGTCGTGCGGCTCCCGCGGCAGCGGCGCCTCGTCCTCGCCGCGCAGCTCACCCGGGTGCAGCAGCACGACGACAGGAGTGCCGGGCCGCAGCCGGGGGAAGACCCGGTCGTAGCTCCCGCCGCCCTGCCCGAGGCGCGTCCCGGCGACGTCCACCGCCAGCCCCGGGGCGATGACGAGGTCGGCCGAGGCCGGGCTGTCGGTGCCTCGCGGGAGGCTGTCGGTGTCGGTGAGGTCGCGCCAGTCGAGATCGAGCCAAGGGAGGGTGATCGGGACGAGCACACGGTGCCCGGCGGCGAGCAGCCGCTCGTTGAGCCGCCCGGTCGGCGGTTCGTGGGGGAGGGAGACGTAGGAGAGCACGACCATCCGCTCGTGGTCGTGGTCGTGGTCGTGGTCGTGGTCGTGAGCCCGCCGCGCGCTGGCCGTCGCCTCGGCGAGACCGAGGACATGGTCCGCCAGCGAGCGTGCGTCGGTATCCAGGTCGCGCCCGGCGACGAGGGCCCGGCGGTGGGCGCGCAGCGCCCGGCGCAGCTCACCCTTCGCGTGCGCGGCGTCACCCTCGGAGGGCGGCGTCCGTCGCCCGTCACCGTCCATCGGCTCATCGTAGGCTGGCGAGCATGAGACCCGATGCGCTGCAGCAGGCCGTCACGAAGATGGAGCAGCGCGGGGTCGACGGTCGGGCGATCGCGGTCTTCGAGGACTACTGGCGCCAGCTCGCCGACGGCGCTCACGGCTACATCGCCGAGAGCGATATCGCCCCGCTGACCGAGGTCCCCGAGCTGCGCCAGGTCGACGTCGACGACGACCAGCGGGCCGAGGCGCTGCGCCGCGTCGCGGTCATCAAGCTCAACGGCGGGCTCGGCACGAGCATGGGCATGTCCGGGCCCAAGTCCGCGCTCGTCGCCCGCGACGACCTCACCTTCCTCGACGTCATCGCCCGCCAGCTGCTCGCGCTCGGTGAGCAGCACGGCACCCGTCCGCCGCTGGTGCTGATGAACTCCTTCCGCACCCACGAGCAGTCGGTGCGCATCCTCGAGACCTACCCCGAGCTGGCCCACCAGGACCTGCCGCTGGACTTCCTGCAGTCGGCCGAGCCCAAGCTCGTCACCGACGACCTCAGCCCGGTCAGCTGGCCCGACGACCCCGAGCTCGAGTGGTGCCCGCCCGGCCACGGCGACGTCTACGTCTCGCTGGCTACCTCCGGCCTGCTGCAGCAGATGCGCGACGCCGGCATCCGCTACGCCTTCATCTCCAACGCCGACAACCTCGGGGCCACCTGCGACCCCGACCTGGCCGCCTGGCTGCTGGAGGAGGGGGTCCCCTTCGCCGCCGAGGTCACCGAGCGCACCGCCAACGACCGGAAGGGCGGTCACCTCGCCGTGCGCACTCAGGACGAGCGGATCGTGCTGCGGGACAAGGCGCAGGTCGCGCCGGGCGACGAGGACGCCTTCCAGGACACCGGGCGGCACGGCTGGTTCAACACCAACAGCCTGTGGGTCGGGCTCGACGAGCTCGCCGCGCTGCTCGAGGGTCGCGACGGCGGGCTCGGGCTGCCGATCATCGTCAACCGCAAGCGCGTCGACCCGACCCGCACCGACGCCCCCGAGGTCATCCAGATCGAGTCGGCGATGGGCACCGCGGTCGAGGCCTTCGCCGGCTCGCAGGCGATCCGGGTGCCGCGCAGCCGCTTCCGGCCGGTGAAGACGACCAACGAGCTGCTGCTGCTGCGCAGCGACGTCTTCGAGCTCGGCGACGACGCGGTGATCCGCTCCACCACCGGACGCACCGACCCGACGATCCGGCTCGACGAGCACTACACGCTCATCGCCGACTTCGACGCCCGCTTCCCCCACGGGGTGCCCTCCCTGCAGGACTGCACCTCGCTGACCGTCACCGGCGACATCACCTTCGGCGCCGACGTCGTCTGCGTCGGTGACGTCGAGGTCCTCGCACCCGAGGGCCCGGCGCAGGTCGCAGACGGCGCTCGGCTGGAGGGGCGCATCACGCTCGACCCGGCGTGAGCCGGCACTGGCCGGTACGGCTCACCGGGGAGACGCCGACCGGTGTGGGGCTGGTGCTGCGCCCCCTTCGTCGTCGGGACAAGGGTGAGCTGCTGGAGCTGCGCCGCCAGGACGCCGACTGGCTCCGTCCGTGGGACCCGACGACCCCGCCCGGCGGCGGCCCACGACAGGATGCCGTCAGCGACTTCCGGGCCTACCGTCGCGGGCTGGAGGCGGCGGCGCGCAGCGGCAGCACGCTGCCGCTGCTCATCACCTCAGAGGGCCGGATCATCGGCCAGATCTCGGCGAACACGATCGTGCACGGCGCCTTCCGCTCGTGCTCGATCGGCTACTGGGTGGCCTCGCGGATGGCCGGTCGCTGGGTGGCGCCGACCGCGGTCGCGATGCTCGGCGACCACCTGCTCGACCCCGACGGTCGCGCGCTGCACCGGATCCAGCTCGACGTGCGCCCGGAGAACGAGGCCAGCCTCCGCGTGGTCCGCAAGCTCGGGATGCGTGACGAAGGGCGCCGCGCCGCCTACCTGCACATCGACGGCGACTGGCGCGAGCACCTCTCCTTCGCCCTCGTCGCCGAAGATCTCGGTCCGGGAGGGCTGCAGATGCGGGTGTCACGTGCGTATCAGCAGTCACGTGCGCGACACACCGGCGGATCTGCCGGGCCCTGAGGCCGGGGCTGCATAGCGTTGCCCCCGTGCAGTCGAGCAGCCTCATCTTCGTCATCGTCGTGGCGATCTGGGCCGTGTACCTGCTCCAGTACTGGATCAAGCGACGCGACCACCTCTCTACGGTGCGATCCGTCGACCGCTTCTCCGCGGCGATGCGTGTGCTCGACCACCACCGGCTGCACGACGAGGGCGCCGAGCCCGCGCCGCGCTCCTACGCGATCACCCCGACGAAGGCGGCCCGCCCCACGGTGACCGTCAAGCGCGCCGCCGCCCCCCGGGCTGCGCACGACGGCGGTGCTCACGACGGTGTCCATGAGACCCGCGACGCCGGCGCCCCCGACCACGAGAGCCCGGTGCAGCCCATGACCTCCGCGCAGCCCGCTGCCCGCCGCACCCTCATCGACCGGGTCGTCGACGCACCCCGACGGGTGCGCGGCCTCACCCTGCTGGCCCACCTCGCGCTGCTGCCGGTGGTGCTGCTGCTCACCGCCTTCGGGCCGCTGCCCTGGTGGCTGCCCGTCGTCATGCTCGTCGGCACCGCCGGTGCCTTCGGCTGGCTGCGTCAGGGCGTCGTCGAGGAGCGGGCCGCCGCGCGCGCCCACGCGCGTGCCGTCCGCCACCACGCCGACACGGGCGCACCCGAGCGGGCGCGCACCGCACCTGCTGCCACCCGCACCGCGGCTGCTCGTCCTGCCGCCACGCGCAGCTCGGCCCCCCGCACCTCGACCGCGGCCGCGCCGACTGCTGAGGCGACGGTTCGTCGTGAGCGGGCGGACGCCCCCTTCGACGCCCAGCCGAGCGCCGATCTGCCGCAGGCCGAGGCGCCCACGGCCGAGGTGGTCGAGCCGGTCGAGGCCCGCACCGAGCCGGAGCCGGGAACGTGGCAGCCGGTGCCCGTGCCGCGCCCGACCTACACGATGAAGGCCCGCGTGCAGCGGCCCGAGCCGGCCCCGCTGCCGGCCGAGCAGCCGCGCCAGGCGATGGCTCCGGTCGAGGACGACCTCGAGGAGCTGCCGGCTGTGGACGGCGACCTCGTCGCCCCGCGCCGCGTCGTCGGCGGCTGAGCCGCCCCCCTTCGCCCCGGGCTGCCGCCCCCTTCGCCAGGCTGGGCTACCGACCCGGGCCTGTCTTCCACTCGGTCCCTCTGCCCCGGCCCTCTGGCCGACCTCTCCCGTCACAAAACTGCTGCTGGCACCAGTTCCGCCACCCAGCCGCACCTCGTAGTGCTGCTGACTCACGGAACTGCAGCCAGCAGCAGTTCCGATGTCACGGGTCGGTCCGGGGCGAGACGAAGGGGAGATGGCGGTGCGGATGCGGCTGGCCCGGTCAGGTGCGGTAGGTGCCCTCGCCGCGTCCGGTCTCGGGGATGACGTCGCTGTCGGCGACGTCCTGATCGATCTGCGCCTGTTCCTCCTCGGTGACGAGATCCTCGGGATGCTCGTCGCCGTCCTGCGGCTCGGAGGAGAGCAGGTGGTGGCCGACGGCGTTGAGCACGGCCAGCAGCGGCACGGCGAAGAGCGCGCCGAAGACCCCGCCGATGATGACGCCGCTGCCGATGCCGAGCACGACCGCCATCGGGTGCACCCGGACCGCGCGCCCGAGCAGCAGCGGCTGTAGGAGGTTGGCCTCGGCCTGCTGGACGATGACGGTCACGCCGAGCATGGCGAGCGCGGCCAGCGGCCCCTGGGTGACCAGCGCGAGCACGACCGCGATGAAGCCGCTGACGAAGGCCCCGATGATCGGGATGAAGGCGCCGAAGAAGGTGAGCAGCGCGATGCCGGAGGCGAAGGGGACCCCGAGCGCGAAGGCGCCCAGGCCGATCCCGAGCGCGTCGACGGCGGCGACGAGGATGGTGGCGCGGGTGAAGGCCTTGAGCTGGGCCCAGGCGATCCGGCCGCTGCTGAGGGCGCGGGCGCGGGCCGGTCGGGGGAAGAGGCGCACCACCCAGGCCCAGATGCGCGGGCCGTCGTAGAGGAAGAAGAAGAGGACGAACATCGTCAGCACGAAGCCGGTGGCGATCGAGCCCGCGGTCAGACCGGCCTGGGCGGCCGAGCTGGACAGGTCGCCGCCGGCGTTGACCTGCTCCCAGCGCTCGGAGACCCACGAGGTCAGCTGGCTCTCGGAGACGCCGAAGGTGTCCTCGATCCACTGCCGCATGTCGGCGACGCCTTCGCCGACCTGGTCGGTGATGTCGCCGAACTGGCTCGCGAACTGGTTGACGACGAAGCTGAAGAGGGCGATGAGCGCGGTCAGCGTGCCGAGCACGGTGAGCCCGGCGGCGGGGCCGCGCGGCAGGATGATCCGCAGCCGCTGGTAGACCGGGTCGAGCAGGGCGGCCAGCAGCACGGCGACGATCACCGGGAAGACGACCTGGTGCATGAACCAGACCCCGCGCATCAGCGCGTAGATGGCGGCGGCGATGAGCAGCAGCCGCCAGGCCCACTCGCTGGCGTCGCGGATGGTCTGCGGCACGGCGCTGGCCTGGCTGCCAGGGGCGGGGGCGGTGGTGCGTACGACGATCTCGCGCTCCGGGCGGGGACGGGGCAGGCGTGGGGCGCGGGCGCGGCCGGACGTGCCGGACCGCTCGCGGCGCCGCAGCGAGCGCGCGATCTCGCCGATGCTTCTCGGGGTGCTCTCGGGCATGCAGGTCCTCGTCCGGGCGGATGGCTCCCCGAGGCTATCCCGGCACGGGGACATCGCCGGCCTGGGAGGGCGGGCTCGGCGGTTTCCAGCCCGGGCCAGCGCGGTGTTATCGTCTCTGCTGCACCTGATGAGGGTGCTCGGGGCTGTGGCGCAGTTGGTAGCGCGTCTCGTTCGCAATGAGAAGGTCAGGGGTTCGAATCCCCTCAGCTCCACCCGTCAGGATCCACGTCAGTTCAGCTGTGACGCGGCGCCCAGGGCGGACTCGTCTTGCTTCACCCATCACCCGATTCCCTCTTCGGGCACCCCAGCGTCCCTATGGCAGCGCCGACTACGATGAACTCGTCCGAGAGTTCCAGTGGCGACCAGACCTGACATTGGTAGAGCCGACGTCCCTCGTGCGCGAAGGGATACATGATGGCGAACTGCACCGCATCGAGCTCGGCGAGATCAATCATCGCCCGAAGGGACGGTTGTTCCAGGCCGCAAGTGCACCACGTCCCGTCATCGCCGTACCTGAGTCGCCCGTAGCGCATCGCCTCTGGTCGGGAGAGGAACAGCGGTATCGCCCTGTCCGGCAAGGTGCCGTTCGATGGCGGACTGTCTTCGATGGGAGTGAGTAGCCAAGATGCCGTCGGCTCCCCATCCTCCGCTTGCCTGATTGTCCAGAAGGGTTGACCAATAGCGGATTCGTCGGGCAGGGCGATTGGACCCAACCAGGAAGCGATAATCCGGCCGAAATCCGGAATCGTCTCACCGTCCACGTACTTGATGCCGTGGTCTTCCAGGTACCTTAGGGCGCCGCTTTGAAATCCCTTCATTGACACGAAAACACCAATCGTGCTTGGCATGTCACTGATCTTGCCGTGGAACGCGATTACCTCATCCCGCGTTGTTCGGCGCTTGTGATCCTTGCACTCGATAGCCACGCGGTGGCGAACGCCTGCCACCTCGAACTCGAAGTAGACATCAATGGCATAGGTGTTTCCTCGCTTGTCTGCGACTTTCGCCCCGTTGGTGACGCGGATGTTCTGAGCATGTAGGACCAGCAGGGACTGATACATGTAGGTAACGTAGCCTTCGAGGAACTCGCCCGGACGCGCCTTTCGGCCGCGATTGGCTCGCATCCACAGGTCGAAGTTTCTTCGCATCTCGTCCAAGGCTCGATCTCCTTGCCTTTGCATGGTGGCTTTCCTTGAGATGGTAGATGCATGGTCAGACAACCCACCTCACTCGGAACTAGAGAGGTGGCTCGGAACCTCATGGCACTGCTGAGTCGAGTGGTCCGCTGGTTGTTCGATTGCTCCAAGGCCTGCTCGGTCGTCGTCGTGCCGAGGTGGCGCAGGTTAGATATCGCCGTGGCGATCGATGCATGGCCGATCCCGGGCTTGAACCGTAATGGGATGCGCTCCCTCGAGAGCCAGAGGCAGGACGCGTCACGCCGCAGGTCGTGGATGCGCCGAATCTTGCACCTATGGCACCAGGAATGACGCACAGCGCAGGACCTCCAGCGCCTTCACACTGAGAAATTCAGAGGTTCGAATCCCCTGGGCTCCGCCACTATTCGATCCTGATCTGTTTCGTCGGCCCGCTGTCCTCCGGCGGTGGCTTCTCCTGGCCATCCGCCTGATCGCTAACCTCGAGGCATGAACCGTTGGGAACGGCTGCTCGAGCCGACACCCTTCCAACGTTGGATCGACCGACGCGGACGCGCGATCATCCTCACCTCCCTCGCAGTGGCTGCCGTGTCTCTGTGGTTGTTCATCGAGATCGTCAGGCAGGACGGATGGGGATGGAGCGTGCTCTCGCCTCTCGCCTCTCGTCTCTATCTCGATCCTCGTGGTGCAGGTGCCCTTCACGGTGCGTCTGACGCGGCGGTACATCGCGGCCTACGAGGTGCAAGAGGCGCGATCCGCCGACGAGCGCTGATCTCCCGTGCCGCGGGCTCTTCCCCGGCCGCCCGCTGCTCCTGGATCAGATCCGCGTCAGTCCACCGGCTTCATGACGTCCACCCACGCCGCCCCGGTGAGCTCAGCGAGCTGGTCCGGGGTGGTCCGCACCGCGCTGCTCGGGCTGCCGCCCGCCGGGTAGACGACGTCGAAGGCGCGCAGCGACTCGTCGCAGCAGATCTCGACCCCCTCCGGATGGCCGAAGGGGGAGACCCCTCCGACCGGCTGACCGGTCAGCTCCTCGGCCTCCTCCCGCGCAAGCATCCGCGGCTTGGCGCCGAAGGCCGCGCGGAAGCGCGCGTTGTCCAGGCGTGCATCGCCGCGAGTGACCAGCAGCAGCACCCGCTCGCCCGCGCGCACTGCCAGGGTCTTGGCGATCTGCCCCGGCACCACCCCCAGCGCCGCGGCGGCCGCGTCGACCGTGGCCGTCCCCGCCTTCGGCTCGATCACCCGCAGCCCGGCGCCGCGCTCGTCGAGCCAGGCCTGCACGTGCTCGGTGCTCATCACGCCCCCTTCGCCCGTCCTGTCGACGTCGCCGCTCGTCACGTCTCGCCGCGATCCTGCCACGTCACCCGGAGCCGCTACCGTGGTCCGCAGGACCCAGCGACGGGGCCGCGGACGAGGGAGCAGTACCCGCACGGCGACAAGACTGACTCACGAAGGGGTGTCGTCATGGCCTGGTTGGTCCTCATCCTCTCCGGAGCGCTGGAGGCGGTGTGGGCCGCCGCGCTCTCCGCCTCCGAAGGCTTCCGCCGTCGCGGCCCGGCCGCCCTCTTCGTCGTCGGCCTCATCGGCAGCATCGGCGGCCTCGCGTGGGCGATGCGCGAGCTGCCCACCGGCACCGCCTACGCCGTCTGGGTCGGCGTCGGCGCCACCCTCACCGTGCTGTGGGGCTTCGTCACCAAGCAGGAGCGCCCGACCGCCGCGCGGATCGCCCTGCTGGTCGTGCTCGTCGGCTCGGTCATCGGCCTGAAGGTGGTGGGTTGAGCGATGCCGTGGATCATCCTGCTGATCAGCGCGGTCTTCGAGGCCGTGTGGGCGACCGCGCTCGGCATGACCGACGGGCTCACCGAGCCGCTGCCCACCCTCGTCTTCGCCGTCGCGCTGCTGCTGAGCATGCTCGGGCTGGGCAGCGCGCTGCGGCACATCCCGCTCGGCACCGCCTACGCGGTGTGGACCGGCGTCGGCGCGGCCCTGACCGTCGCCTACGCGATCGCCACCGGCGAGGAGAGCGTCTCGGTCGCCAAGCTCGTCTTCCTCGTCGGCATCGTCGGCGCGGTCGTCGGGCTCAAGCTCGTGCCGCACGACGAACCGGCCGAGGTGGACGGAGCCCCCGCCGACGCGGGCTGATCCGGTCGCCCTCGTGCCGGCTGCTCAGCCGCGGGTGATCTCGGCGACGGCTCCCTTCGCCGTCCTCCCGGCGCCGATGAGGGTGGCCGAGGCGAAGCCGGTCCGGTCGCCGTAGCCGAGCAGGTGCAGCCGCGGCTCGTCCAGGCAGCGGGTCACCTCGGTGCGCGGCATCCCGCCCTCGGTGGGCAGCCCGAGCGGCGCGAGGTGCGCCAGGTCGGGTGTGAAGCCGGTGCACCAGATGATCGCGTCGCAGGCGACGAACGAGCCGTCCTCCCAGGCCACCCCGTCCGGGGCGATCCGGTCGAACATCGGGTGCGCCACGAGCGCGCCACGGTCCCGGGCCGCCCGCACGCTCGGCACCATGACGATGTCCCCGAGCCCACCCAGCCCCTCGGCCTCCTGGCCGTGCCGGCGGGCGGCGGCGCGCTGGGTGGCGACGTCGAAGAGCACCCGCCCGTCGACGTCGTCCGGCATGAGCCGGGGCGGGCGCAGGGTGCACCACGTGGCCTCGGCGACCGGCGCGAGGTCGGCGAGGATCTGCGCGGCCGAGTTGCCGCCGCCGACGACGACCACCCGCTGCCCGGCGAAGGGGTCGGGCCGGCGGTAGTCCACGGTGTGCAGCTGACGCCCGGCGAAGTCCTCGCCGCCGGTCACCCGTGGGCGGTGCGGCCGCCGCCACGACCCGGTGGCGCTGATGACGTGCCCGGCCCGCCAGGTGCCGCGGTCGGTCTCCACGGCGAGCGCGTCGTCGTCGTCGCGGACGGCGCGCACGGTGACCGGCCGGCGCACCGGCAGCTCGTAGCGCCCCTCGTAGGCGGTGAGGTAGTCCACGACGTGGTCGGCGCTCGGGTACTCGACCCCGGGCTGGCGCGGCATCGGCCACCCCGGCAGCGGGCTGTGCGCCGCGGGGGAGAAGAGGTGCAGCGAGTCCCAGTAGTGCTGCCAGGCCCCACCGGGCCGGTCCTCCGCGTCGAGGATGACGAAGGGGGCTCCGGCCCGCCGCAGGAAGTACCCGGCGGCCAGCCCGGCCTGCCCGCCACCGATGACGACGACCTCGGTGTTGGTGACCTCCGGGTCGCTGACCTGGGGGCCGGGTGAGCTGGTCACGCGGGCCACTCTGCCAGCGCGGTCGGGAGCCCCTGCGGGATGATGCGGGCATGGACGTCGACGTCGCCGTGGAGCGGGTGATCGCCTGTCCGGTCGCCGAGGTCGCTGCCGTCGCCGGGGACCCGGGCAACGCGCCCCGTTGGTACCGCAACATCACCGAGGTGCGCTGGCGCACCGAGCCGCCGGTCGGGGTGGGCTCGCGGATGGACTTCGAGGCGCGCTTCCTCGGGCGGCGGCTGGCCTACACCTACGAGGCGGTCGCGCTCGAGCCCGGGCGGCGGCTGGTGATGCGCACCGCGGACGGGCCCTTCCCGATGGAGACGACCTACACGTGGGAGGCGTTGGGGGAGAGCGCGACCCGGATGACCCTGCGCAACCGTGGGACGCCGACGGGCTTCGCCGGCCTCACCGCGCCGCTGATGGAGCGGGCCATGCGCCGGGCGATGACCGGCGACCTCGCGGCGCTGGCCCGGCTGCTCGAGAGCTGATCTGCCCCGCCGTCGTCTCCCTTCGTCGCACCCTCGTCCCCCTTCACCGGCCGGCTGTCCTCGCGTCTGGAAGAAACTGCTGCTGGCAGCACGTTCGCCACCCAGCAGCAGCTCGAGGTGTGGCTGGCTCGCGGAACTGCTGCCGGCTGCTGACGCATTCACCCTGACGCATTCACCCTGACGCGCGCTACCACGCAGTAGGTGTCGTGATCACAGCACTTACTGCGTGGTAGCGCGCGTTCTAGGGGCGACACCAAGGTGCACGGCACAGGGCGAAGGGGGTTGGCCTCGGGACGAAGGGGAGTCGCTGGACACCGCCGAAGGTGCCCGAGCCGACCTGGCAGCATTGCTGGACGTGATCGCGCTCGTGCCGACCAAGGCGACCCAGGAGGCCAAGTCCCGCCTGGCGCTGCCCGCCCCGCTGCACGACGACCTCGTCACGGCGATGCGCGAGGACGTGCTCGCCGCCCTCAGCGAGAGTTCCCACATCGACCGGGTGGTCGTCGTCGACGAGGCGGGGGGCCTCAACGCCGCGCTGCAGGCCGCTTCCGCCCGGCTGAGTGCCACCGACCCCACGTCCCCGGTCGTCGTCGTCCCCGCCGACCTCGCCGCGCTCACCCCCGCCACCCTGGACGCGGCGCTCGCCGCCGCGACGACCGCGCTCGCCCCGACCGGGCTCGCCTTCGTCCGGGACGCCGAGGGCAGTGGCACCACCCTGCTCGTCGCCGCCACCCCGGACCGGCTCGACCCGCGCTACGGCCCGGGGTCGGCCGAGGCGCACGCCCAGATCGCCACCGAGGTCGACGCCGACCCGCGGGTGCGCCGCGACGTCGACACGCTCGCCGACCTCTACGCGGCCACCGCCCTCGGGCTCGGGCCTGCCTGCGCGGGCGCGCTCAGCGCAGCAGCAACGACAGGAGCTCGATGACCGCGATGAGTACCACCGCCGCGCTGTAGGCCGCCGCCCGCTGCCCCACCCGCAACCCCGGTGCCCCAGGCGCGAGCATCGCCGCCGCCACCGCGAGCACCCCGGCGGCAGCCACTGCCCAGGCGAGCGCTCCGAGGACGTCGACGTTCAGCCGGGCCATGAGCAGCAGCGAGACGGCCAGCGCCAGCCCGGTGCGGATCGCTGACAGCCTGGTCCGCTCCGGCTGCAGCCCCGGGTCCCGCGGCTGCCCCGTCTCCACGGTCACACCGCTCAGACCGCGACCGCGAGGATCAGCCCAAGCATCGCCATGAGCAGCACCGCGCCGGCCAGCACCAGGCCGGTGCGCATCCCGCCGATCGGTCGGTCCTCGCGCACCGCCCGCTCCACCCGCGCCCATCGCCGCCAGGCCATCACCGCGCTGAGCAGCGCGACGACGCTGAGGAAGCCCGCCGCGGTCCTGGTCAGCGGCTCGGGGTACCCGGTCGGCAGCGCGTCCACGGCCACCCCGGCCGCCAGCAGCGCGAGCGAGGTGCGGATCCAGGCGAGGAAGGTGCGCTCGTTGGCCATGGAGAAGCGGTAGTCCGGCTCCTCGCCGGTGCCGTAGACCGACCGGGGCCAGCGACGATCCGGCGCAGGTGACTCCACCTGCCCGACCTTATCCGTGCCCGCGCGGTCGTCCACCCTTCGCCGTGGGCCCGCCCTCTCGCGGCCGACCACGCGCCACTGGCCGCTAACGACCCGCCTACGCCGCGGGCTACCACGCAGTAAGTGCTGTGATCACGACACCTACTGCGTGGTAGGCGGGGATCAGGGGCCGCATCAGGTCAGCGCGTGGTCGCTGGGGATCAGCGTGGTGGCCGGGGGATCAGACCCAGCTCGGGAACCACATCCGCCAGCGCCAGTGGTCGTAGGGGATGACCTGCGCGGTCCAGATCGGCCAGAAGAAGGCGAAGTTGGCCAGCACGACGAGGCAGTAGGCGCCGACGACGAGGTACCCGATCTGCCGCCTTCGGGTGCTGGCGCCCGGCGCCCCGAGCGCCAGCCCCAGCAGGAAGACCACCGCGAGGATCACCCAGGGCTCGAAGGAGATCGTGTAGAAGGTGAAGATCGTGCGGTGCTGCAGGAAGAACCACGGCAGCCACCCTCCGGCGAAGCCCGCGAGGATCGCCCCGGCCCGCCAGTCCCGCTTGAAGATCCACCAGAAGAGCAGCACGACCAGCGCGATCGTGGCCACCCACCAGATCGAGACGGTGCCGACGCTGGAGATCGCCTTGCTGCACTTCTCCACGTCGCAGCCGGCCGCCGCCTCCGTCTTCGTCTCGTAGAAGAAGGACGTCGGCCGGGACTGGATCATCCACGACCACGGGTTCGACTCGTAGCTGTGCGGCGAGGTGAGGTTGTCGTGGAAGCTGAGGATCTCGGTGTGGTACTCCCACAGCGAGCGCAGCGCCGGCGGCAGCCACTGGATCCCTTCGCCAGGATGCTGCGCCGCCCAGTCCCGGTTGTAGCCCCGGTCGCCGAGGAACCACCCGGCGAAGGACCCGAGGTAGGTGGCCAGCACGATCACCGACATCGTCACGAAGGCCCACGGCCCGTCCTTGAAGATGCCCGCCACGACGAAGTTGCGCGCCCCGACCGCCCGCCGCGCCCCGACGTCCCACAGCACCGTCATCAGGCCGAAGGCGGCGAAGAAGTACAGCCCGGACCACTTCGTCCCGGTCGCCAGGCCGAGGCTGAGCGCGGCCACCAGCCGCCACGGTCGCCACAGCAGCCACGGACCGGTGGCGAAATGACGGACGTCGAGGCGGGCGACCTTGGTCGCCAGGCGTTCTCGTGACCAGTCACGGTCGATGAGCAGCGCGCCGAAGGCCGCCAGCGCGAAGAACATGAGGATGAGGTCCAGCAGCCCGGTGCGGCTGTGCACGAAGTGGTGCCCCTCGAAGACCATGAGGAAGGACGCCACCGTGCCCAGGACCGAGGAGCGGAAGAGCCGCCGCGCGATCCGGCCCACCATGAGGATCGAGATCGTGCCGAGCAGCGCCACGGCCACCCGCCAGCCCCAGCTGGAGTCGGCGCCGAAGACCCACTCGCCGGCCGCGATGATCCACTTGCCCACCGGCGGGTGGACCACCATGTCGCCCTGGGACTCCTGGAAGACGTCGATCGTCCCGGAGGTGAAGAGGGGGTCAACCTCCTCCCCTTCGCCGTCCCACTGCATCTCGGTGCCGAAGAGCAGCATCGAGGCGCCCTGCTTGACGTAGTACGTCTCGTCGAAGACCAGCTGGTGCGGGCGGTCCAGGCTCCAGAAGCGCAGGATCCCGCCGACGACGGCCATGGTCAGCGGGCCGAGCCAGCCAAGCAGTCGGTCGGAGGGGACGTACCCGAGCAGGCGCCATCGCAGCTGCTCCAGGCGGTCCATGGCGCTCAGCCTAGGTGAGGTCGCCGCGTCGGCCTGCAAGGATGCGCGCATGCCCCTGGTCCTGGCCGCCACCCCGATCGGAGACCCCCGCGACGCCGCCCCCCGGCTGGCCGACGAGCTGGCCGCCGCCGACGTCGTCGCCGCCGAGGACACCCGGCGGCTGCGCCGGCTGGCGGTCGACCTGCGGGTCGAGCCGCGCGGGCGGGTGCTCAGCTATCACGAGCACAACGAGGCCAGCCGCACCGAGGAGCTGGTCGCGGCCGTCGCCGCCGGGGAGCGGGTGCTGCTGGTCACCGACGCCGGCATGCCGTCGGTCTCCGACCCCGGCTACCGGGTGGTGCGCGCCTGCGTCGAGGCCGACCTGCCGCTGACCTGCGTGCCCGGGCCGAGCGCGGTGCTCATGGCGCTGGCCGTCTCCGGGCTGCCGGTGGACCGCTTCTGCTTCGAGGGCTTCCTGCCGCGCAAGCCGGGGGAGCGGGCGCGTGCGCTGGCCGCGCTGGCCGACGAGCCGCGCACGATGGTCTTCTTCGAGGCGCCGCACCGGGTCGCCGTCAGCCTGGACGCGATGGCTCAGGCGCTCGGCCCCGACCGGCCGGCCGCGCTGTGCCGCGAGCTGACCAAGACCTACGAGGAGGTGCGCCGCGGCGGGCTGGCCGAGCTCGCCGACGGCGCGCGGGAGGGCGTGAAGGGGGAGATCACTCTCGTCGTCGCCGGGGCCCCGCCGCGGGAGGTTCCGCTGCAGCAGGCGCTGGAGCAGGTGCAGGCGCTCGTCGCCGACGGGGTCCGGCTCAAGGACGCGACCCGCCAGGTGAGCGCGAGCACAGGGCTCTCCGCCAAGGCCCTCTACGACGCGGCCGTCGCCGCCCGCTGAGCCGCCCGCCCACCCTTTCGCAGCTGCCCGGGCAGTTGCGGGGCCGGTGCGAATTTGCCCGGGCAGTTGCGGTGGATCGTGTGAATTGCCCGGGCAGTTGCGGGGGCTGGTGTGATTTGCCCGGGCAGTTGCGGGGGCTGGTGCGAATCTGCCCGGGTGCGCGCGAGGCCGAGGTCACAGGGGACGTCTGCCTGACCCGGGGGCGAGAGCGGACCGCCTGCGCCACGATGGGTCGACATGAGGGTGCACCACATCAACGGCGCGATCATGACCCCTCCCGTCGTGGGACGGATCGTCGCTCACGTGCTGCTCGTCGAGCACCCCACCGGGCTCGTCCTCGTCGACCGGCTTCGGCCGGGCCGACCAGGCCGACCGCTCCCGGATCGGGCCGATGCGGGCGCTGCTGCGCCCGAGCCACGACGACGCCGACACCGCGGCCGCCGCGATCGAACGCCTGGGGCACCGCACCGAGGACGTCACCGACGTGGTGCTGACCCACCTCGACCTCGACCACGCCGGGGGCATCGCCGACTTCCCGGGCGCTCGGATCCATACGACCGCCGTCGAGCACCGGGCGGCGCTGCCGCGACCCCGTGGGCGGGATGCGCTGCGCTACCGGCCCGCCCAGCTGACCCACGACGCCCGCTGGGAGATCCACCCGGGGCCCCGGCGACCCGTGGTCCGGGCCTGGCGCGGCGGTGGATCTCAGCGGGATCGAGGTGCTGCCCGGCATCACCATGCTCCCGACCCACGGGCACACCCGGGGCCACACCGCGGTCGCCGTGCAGAGCGACCGGGGGCTGCTCGTGCACGCCGGCGACGCCGTCTTCGACGGCTCGGTGCTCACCGACGTCGACCCGGCCGGCCGGCGGATGAGGCCGCTGCGGGTGCTGCGCGCCTTCGAGCAGGTCATCGCCCACGACCGCTCGCGGATCGCCGGTAACCACGCGGCCCTGCGCCACCTTCAGGCCAGCGGCGAGGCGACGGTCATCCCGGCGCACGACCCACGGGTCTACGACGCGCTGCGTACGCTCGCCTAGTTCTCGCAGCTGCCCGGGCAGCTGCGCAGACCAGTGCGATTTGCCCGGGCAGTTGCGCAGGCCGGTGTGATTTGCCCGGGCAGTTGCGGGGGTGGGTGTGATTCGCCCGGGCAGCTGCGCAGGGAGGGTGGTGGGGAGGGCGGGCCACCCCACGGTGGCTTCTCAGGTGGGCCTGAGACACTGCGAGCATGGCTGCGCCTGACCTCGACTGCGATCCGGGACCGCGCGACCCCGAGGAGCCGGACCCGCAGTGGTCCGCACCGGACTCCGGCACCGACATCCCCGGTGCCCACGAGACCGAGCAGCAGGCCGACGCCGCTGCCGCCGAGGCCGCGGCTGGGCTCACCGAGGGCCACCACGAGGGCACCGCCCCGGTCGGCGACGAGACCACGGTGGTGCACCTGCTGCGCCACGGCGAGGTCTACAACCCGGAGAAGGTCCTCTACGGCCGCCTCCCCGGCTACCACCTCTCCGACCTCGGGCACGAGATGGCCGACGGGGTCGCCGCCCACCTCGCCGACCACGACCTCGGGCTCGTCGTGCACTCCCCGCTGGTCCGCACCGCCGAGACCGCCGCGCCCACCCTGGCCCGGCACGGGCTCACCGCGGTCGTCGACCCCCGGGTGATCGAGGCCGGCAACCGCTTCGAGGGGCGCCGCTTCCGCAAGCGCCTGCTGCTCGACCCGCGCCGCTGGTGGTGGATGCGCGACCCCACCAAGCCCACCTGGGGCGAGCCCTACCGCGCCATCGCCCGGCGGATGACCGCCGCCATCGAGGACGCCCGCGACCACGCCCGCGGCCGCGAGGTGCTCATCGTCAGCCACCAGCTGCCGATCTGGACCATCCGCAGCGCCCTCGAGCACGGCCGGCTCTGGCACGACCCGCGCCGCCGGCAGTGCAACCTCGCCTCCCTGACCAGCATCACCTTCACCGGCGACACCGTCACCGCCGTGGACTACACCGAGCCCGTCGCCCAGCTCTACCCGCGGGCGTCGGCGACCACCGGAGCCTGACCCATGACCCGCATCGCCCGCACCGCCCTGACGCCCCGCCCCACCGCCCGGCGCAGCACCCTCGGCCGCCGATCCGCCGTCGCCGCCCTCGCCGGTGCCGCGCTCGTGCTCACCGGCTGCACCGGGGGCGACTCCGTCGCCGAGCAGGCGAAGGCGGGCGACAACAAGGGCTACGTGGCCGGTGACGGGCAGATCGTGCAGTACGCCCCGGACGAGCGCGCCGAGCCGGTCGAGCTCGCCGGGGAGACCCTCGAGGGCGATACCTGGGAGACCAGCGAGCACGAGGGCTCGGTGGTCGTCGTCAACTCGTGGGCCAGCTGGTGCGGGCCCTGCGAGAAGGAGGCCCCCGAGCTGGTGGCCACCCACGAGGCCTACGCCGACGAGGACGACGTCGAGTTCATCGGCATCGACTACCGCGAGCCGTCGAAGGAGACCGGCCGCGCCCAGGCGCAGGCCTGGGGCCTGCCCTACGACTCCATCTACGACGACGCCGGCACCAGCGCCATCCAGATGCAGAGCAAGCTGAGCACCACCCCGGCGACCGCCGTGCTCGACCGGCAGGGCCGGATCGCCTCGGTCGTCCTCGGCCCGGTCACCGAGTCCACCCTCAGCTCGCTGATCGACGACGCCCTGGAGGAGACCTCGGGATGATCACCGCCCTCCCGGACACCGTCGCCGACGGTGCCCTGCCGCTCGCGGCCGTGATCGCCGCGCTCGCCGGGCTCGTCTCCTTCGCCACCCCCTGCGTGCTGCCGCTGGTGCCCGGCTACCTCGGCTACGTCACCGGCCTGTCCGAGACCTCCCTGGAGGAGCGGTCGAAGGGGCGGATGGTGCTCGGCACGCTGCTCTTCATCGCGGGCTTCTCCGCCGTCTTCATCATCGCCTCGATGTTCGTGGCGAGCATCGGCATGGTGCTGATCGAGCAGCGTCAGCTGCTCCTGCGCATCGGCGGGGCGCTGGTCATCGTCATGGCCCTGGTCTTCCTCGGGATGGGCAGCCAGCGCACCCTGCGGCTGCCGGTCAAGCCCGCCACCGGCCTGGCCGGCGCCCCCGTGCTCGGGGCGATCTTCGGCCTCGGCTGGGCCCCGTGCGTCGGCCCCACCCTCGGCGCGGTGCTGGCGCTCTCGCTGACCGAGGACTCCCTCGGCCGCGCCGTCGTGCTGGCGATCGCCTACTGCGTCGGTCTCGGTCTGCCCTTCCTGCTCATCGCCGCCGCCTACGAGCGCTGGGCCCCGGTCAGCTCCTGGCTGAGCCGGCACCAGCGCGGCATCCAGATCTTCGGCGGGGCGCTGCTGCTCGTCGTCGGCCTGCTGCTGGTCACCGGCGCCTGGGACAACCTCACCGCCTGGCTGCAGCGCCACCTCATCAACGACTTCAAGGTGATCATCTGATGGCCCGCGGCAGCGACGCGCAGATCACCCAGCCGCGGCTCGGGGTGGTCGGCTACCTGCGCTGGGGCTGGCGGCAGCTGACGAGCATGCGCACCGCGCTCTTCCTGCTGCTGCTCGTCGCGGTCGCCGCGGTGCCCGGCTCGGTCTTCCCGCAGCGCTCGATCGACCCCACCCGCACCGCCGACTGGATCGCCGAGCACCCCGACGCCGGCCCGATCCTCGACGACCTCGGCGCCTTCGAGGTCTACGGGACCCCCTGGTTCTCGGCGATCTACCTGCTGCTCTTCATCTCCCTCGTCGGCTGCATCGTGCCGCGCAGTATCGCCCACGCCAAGGCGCTGCGATCGGCCCCGCCGAAGGCCCCGCGCCGGCTCGCCCGGCTCGAGGCCCGGGCCGAGGGCGAGGCCCCCGGCACCGTCGAGGAGGTCCGCGAGGCCGCGCAGGCCGCGCTGAAGAAGCGCCGCTTCCGGGTGGCCAGCCACGACGACACCTCGGTCTCGGCCGAGTCCGGGCACGTCAAGGAGACCGGCAACCTCGTCTTCCACACCAGCCTGGTGGCCCTGATCATCGGCGTCGCCGTCGGCTACCTGTGGGGCTGGAAGGCCGACCTCATCGTGCCCGAGGGCACCTCCTTCGTCAGCACCTCGACCCGCTTCGACACCTACGCCCCCGGGCCGCTGGTCGACGACGAGTCGATCCCGCCCTTCCAGCTGACGGTCACCGAGATGACCGCCGACTTCAACGACCGGGAGCCGGGCACCCAGACCTTCGGCCAGCCCCGGGACTTCGAGGCCCACGTCGAAGGGAGCAGCGCGGACGGGACCCCGATCGAGGACGTCATCAAGGTCAACGACCCGCTGTCGGTCGACGGCGCCAACGCCTTCCTCCTCGGCAACGGCTACGCCCCCGTGGTCACCGTCGAGGACGTCGACGGCGAGGTGCTCTACGCGGGGCCGACCCCCTTCCTCGCCCAGGACGGCAACTACCGCAGCACCGGCGCGGTCAAGGTCGGCGCCGCCGAGCCGCAGCAGCTGGGCCTCATCGGGCTCTTCCTGCCGACCGCGGTGGTCGACCAGGAGCAGGGGCCGGTCTCGATCTTCCCGGACACCCGCAACCCCGCCCTGGCGATGAGCCTCTACGAGGGCGACCTCTTCCCCGACGGGGCTCCGCAGTCGGTCTTCTCCCTGGACACCGCCTCGATGACCGCGGTGCAGGCCGAGGACGGTGAGGACCAGGCGCGGCTGTGGCTGCAGCCGGGCGAGACCGCGCAGCTGCCCGGCGACCGGGGGAGCATCACCTTCGAGCGGATCGACCGCTACGCCGGGCTGTCCGTGCGGCACGACCCGGGGCAGGGGGTGACCCTCGTCGCGGCGCTGCTCGCGCTGGCCGGTCTGGTGGTCACCCTGACGATGAAGCGGCGCCGGGTCTTCGTCCGGCTGACCGACCGCGGCGACGGCACGACCGCGCTCGAGGTGGCCGGGATGAGCCGCGACGACGACGACCGGCTGGCCGAGATCGTCGCCGAGGTCCGTGACGACATCGAGGCCCGACGCGGGGCCGTGGGAGGATCGGGAGCATGACGAACGAGAGCCTGGCGACCTACGCCAACTACGCGCTGGCCTCGGCCGCGCTGGTGCTCACCCTGGCGATGCTCGGCTTCGCGCTCTATCTCGCCCGGGCCGTGCCGGTCCGCGAGGAGGCCGCCGCGCGGACCGCCGACCGGGTCGGAGCCCGCTCCGGCGCCGGGCGCGGCGGGGTGGACCTCGCAGACCGCGACGCGGACGGGGAGGGGTCCTCCGGCGCAGCGACCCGCGCCGACGCCGCTTCGGCGGCCGACGAGCCGGAGCAGACCTCGTTGCGCGGACGCCAGGCCGCCGGGATCGCCGGCTCGCTGACCTGGCTCGGCACGGGTCTGCTGCTGCTCTCCTCGGTGCTGCGCGGCCTGGCCGTCGAGCGCTTCCCGCTGGGCAACCTCTTCGAGTTCAGCGTCGTCGGCTGCCTCTTCGCCGTGGCCACCTTCAGCGCGGTCAGCCTGCGCCGGGACGTGCGCTGGCTCGGGCTCTTCGTCACCGGCTTCGTCGTGCTCGTGCTCATGGTCGCCCAGACCGCCTGGTACGTCCCCGCGGACGAGCTGGTGCCCTCGCTGAAGTCCTACTGGCTGCCGATCCACGTCACCGTGGCCACCCTGGCCGTCGGGATCTGCGTGGTCGCGGCGATCGTCAGCGCGCTCTACCTGCTCAGCGACCGGCAGGCGGTCTCGCCGCGCTTCTGGGCCAAGCTGCCCCCGGCGCCGCAGCTGGAGAAGCTCTCCTACGCGCTGCACATCATCGCCTTCCCGCTGTGGACCTTCACGATCATCGCCGGCGCGATCTGGGCGCACGAGGCCTGGGGCGCCTACTGGAACTGGGACCCCAAGGAGGTCTGGTCCTTCGTCATCTGGGTGGTCTACGCCGCCTACCTGCACGCGCGGGCGACGAAGAACACCTCGCGGCGCACCGCGAACTGGATCGCCCTGGCCGGCTTCGCCTGCATCGTCATCAACTACACCGTGGTGAACTTCTACTTCATCGGCCAGCACAGCTACGCCCAGTGAGCCGCGCGTGATCCGCTACACCCTCTTCCGGTTCCTCATCTTCTTCGGCTGCCTGGCGGCCCTCTGGCTGCTCGGGCTGCGCGGCCCGAACCAGCTGCCGTGGCTGGTGGTCATCGCCGCGTTGGCCTCGATGGTCATCTCCTACGTGGCGCTGCGACCGATGCGCGACGACGTCGTGCGCAAGATGGCTGCGCGCCAGGAGGAGCGGGCGCAGGCCAAGGCCCGTCGTCGGGACACCGACGAGGCCGTCGAGGACGGCAGCGGTGCGGACGGCACGCGCGAGGACGGGGCCGAGGACTTCCGCTGAGCCGTAGGTGCGCTCAGTGCGGTCGGCTGGGTAAGCGCGGTCAGCGCGCCAGCGGGTAGACCAGCAGCAGCGCCCAGACCAGCTCGGCGATGCCGGTGGTGGCGATCGCCGGGACCAGCGCCTTGCCGGTGGCCCCGGAGAGCACCGCCTTCAGCCCGGGCGCGGCGAGCAGCAGCCCGACGAGGGCGACCGGCGCGAAGGGGTGCCAGAAGGCCATCAGCCCGGTGGCCGCCGCGGCCACGACGAAGAGCCCGAGGTAGAGCCGTCGGGTCTTGGCGTCGCCGAGACGGACCGCGAGGGTCTGCTTGCCGGCGACGGTGTCGGAGGGGATGTCGCGCAGGTTGTTCGCCACGAGGATGGCGCTGGCCAGGCAGCCGACGGCGATCGCGCCGAGCACCCCGACGAGCGAGATCGCGTTGGCCTGGGTGTACTCGGTGCCGAGCGTGGCCAGCAGCCCGAAGAAGAGGAAGACGTAGACCTCGCCGAGGCCGCGGTAGCCATAGGGGTTGTCGCCGCCGGTGTAGCGCCAGGCCGCGACCACGGCCAGCGCGCCGAGCGGGATGAGCAACCAGGTCTGGGCCAGCGCCACCAGCGCGAGCCCGGCGAACGCACCGACGCCGAACCACAGGAAGGCCATGAGCTTGACGTTGTCGGGGTTGGCGATCCGCTGACCCACCAGCCGCACCGGACCGACCCGGTCCTCGTCGGTGCCGCGGATGCCGTCGCTGTAGTCGTTGGCGTAGTTCACCCCGATCTGCAGCGAGACCGCGACGATCAGCGCGAGGACGGCCAGCCCGAGCTGGGCGGTGTCCTCGGCGGCGGCCGCGGCGGTGCCGACGACGACGGGGGCGACGGCGGCGGGCAGGGTGCGCGGCCGGGCGCCGGCGACCCACTGGGCGAGGGATGCCATGACTGGTGGTGCTCGATCCTTCGGTGGGGCAGGGGCCTCAATCGTACGAAGGGGAGCCCGCGGTCGAGGTGATCCACGCCGTGGAAGGGGGCGCCGATCACCTCGACCCCGCTGCCGATGACTCAGGGGCAGATGACTCAGGGGCAGGTGACTCTGAAGCAGGTGGCTCAGGCGGAGGCGACGAGCTCGCGCGCAGCCGCCCGGTCCGGTTTGCCGGGGCCGCGGCTGGGCAGGGCGTCGACGACGAGCACCCGCCGCGGCAGGGCGTGGCCGGGCAGGTGCGGGCGCAGCATCTCCCGGATCTGCTCGACCCCGTCGGCGGGCACGCGGCCGGGCGGCGGGCCGCCGGGGGAGGTGACGACCACGAGGGTCACCGCCTGCCCCCACTCCGGGTCGGGGACGCCGACGGCCAGCGCCTGGGTGACCGCCGGGACGTGCGCCAGCGTCGCCTCCTCCAGCAGCCGCGGCGCCAGCTTGAGGCCGCCGGTGGTGATGAGGTCGTCGGCGCGGCCGAGCACCTGGACGGTGGTCCGGCCGTCGTGCTCGCCGACCTCGCCGAGGTCGTCGGTGGCGAACCAGCGGGTGCCGTCGGGTGCGGTGCGGAAGGAGGCGGCGGTCAGTTCGGGCCGGCCGAGGTAGCCGTGGGCGACCACGGGCCCGCCGAGCAGCAGCCGCCCTTCGTCGTCGGTGGCGACCTGCACGCCGTCGAGCGGCCGCCCGGCGTACACGCACCCGCCGCAGGTCTCGCTCATGCCGTAGGTGGTGACCACGCGGACCGAGCGCTCGCGGGCCCGCTCGAGCAGGTCGGGCGGGCTGGCGGCGCCGCCGACGAGCACGGCGTCGAAGCGGCGCAGCGCCTCGACCCCCAGCGGATCGTCGAGGAGCCGGGTCAGCTGGGTGGGCACGAGGCTGGTGTAGCGCCGTTCGCCGGTCATCGCCGCCGCGCCCTGGACGAGGTCGAAGGGGGTCATCCCCGCCGGGTCGAGGGCGATCGGGGTGGTCCCGGCGTGGACGGAGCGGGCCAGCACCTGCAGCCCGGCGACATGGTGGGTCGGCAGCGCGAGCAGCCACTGCCCCGGCCCGCCGAGCCGGTCGTGGGTGGCGGCGGCGCTGGCGGCCAGAGCGGCGGCGCCGAGCATGGCGAGCTTGGGGTCGCCGGTCGATCCGGAGGTACCGACGACGACCGCGAGGTCGTCGGGGAGATCGGTGTCGTCCGACCGGTCCGCCGCCGGTCCTGCGCCGGGCCCGCCGGAGCCATCGGCGGCGGGTGCGTCGTCAGCGGGGACGGGCCGGATCGGGGCACCACCGGCCAGCGCCCGCTCGAGCACCGGAAGCGCCTCGAGCACCGCGGGTCCGGTCGGCAGCGGCAGGTCGGTGATCCTCACCGCTCCATCCTCGCCCATGCCCGGCGGTTGCGCCGGGGCCCTCCACAGGCCCGGCGGGTCGCCCCCTTCACGGGTCGTCCCCGTCGAGCCATCCCCTTCTCGGGCCGTGCCGTTCTCCGCTGGACCTCTGCCGCGCCGTACCCCTGAGCGAACGAAACTGCTGCCAGCAGCAGTTCGGCGAGCCAGCCGCACCTCGTGCTGCTGCTGGCTCACGGAACTGCAGCCAGCAGCAGTTCCGTCGGTGGCCGCTCCGGGAGGACGTCGGCGCTACATCACCAGGCCGAGGGCGAGCACCATCGGCAGCGAGACGAGCGCGCCGAGGGACGTGGTCGCGGTGAGCGTCTTCAGCGCGCCCTGGGTGGACAGGCCGAGCAGGCTCTTGAACATCCAGAAGAAGTTGCTGTTGACGTGCAGCGCGAACATCGCGCCCGAGGCGATGGCCAGCCCGATCACCACCGGGTCGACGCCGGTGGAGGCGACGACCGGGGCGATGATCCCGGCGGCGGTGATCGCACCGACCGAGACCGAGCCGATCGCGAAGTGCAGCACCGCGGCGATGACCCAGGCGAGCAGGATGCTCACCAGCGCCGGGGCGCCGGCGTCCGCGGAGAAGAGGTCGGCCAGCGTGCCCTCCAGGCCGGTCTCGGTGATGACCGCGCCGAGCGAGCCGCCGATGCCGGTGATGAGCAGGATCTCGCCGGTGGTGCGGAAGCCGCTGCTCAGCGCGTCGCCGGTGGCGTCCGTGCCCAGCGACCAGCGGCCGATGACGAAGGCGAGCAGCAGCCCGATGAAGAGGGCGATGTTGGCGTCTCCGAGGAAGGCCAGGCGGTACTCGCCGAGGAACCGGACGAAGGGGTTGTCCGGCTCCATGAGCCCGGCGAAGGTGCCGGTGGCGATGAGCACCAGCGGCACGAGGATCGGCAGCAGCCGGACGATCAGCGGCAGGCCGAGCGCCTTCGCCGGGACGTCGTCGACGGCGAGGTCCTCGTCGAGGTCGGCGTCGGCGCCGGAGCGGCGGGCCGGCTGCGCGTCCACCTGGTGGCTGGCGAGGAAGGCCGCGTGGCCCGGGTTGTCCGGGTGCTCGGCCTCGTTCTCGTCGATGTCGGTGGCCGGCTTCCAGTAGCCGGTCTGCAGGATGAGCCGGAAGAGGAGCGTCGTCAGCAGCGCGGTGGCCAGGCCGATCGGCAGCCCGAGCACGAGGTAGCTGCCGAGGGGGACGTCGAGCAGCCCGGCGACGGCGACCGCTGCCAGGCCGGGCACGACGAAGACGTAGCCGGCGAAGATGCCGACGCCGATGGCGCCGGCCAGCCACGGCAGACCGCGCTTCTTGTCGATGACCGGGGCGGCCTGGCGGGCCATCGGCGAGGCGAGCACGACCTGCACGTCGACGTAGATCGACGGGAAGATCGTCGCCAGGGCCGCGGACATCGCGTAGGGCAGCTTGCCGCCGACCCGGTGGGCGATCACCTCGACGAGGGCGCGGAAGGTCCCGGTGGCCTGCAGCAGGCTGCCGGTGAGCACGCCGAAGCCGATGAGCAGGCCGACCTCGGCCATGATCTCGCCGAAGCCGGTGGTGATCGCGGTGACCGTGCCGGTGTAGCCGACGCCGGTGGCCAGACCGAGGTAGACCGAGCTGATGATCAGCGAGATCACCGGGTCGACCTTGAACCGGATGATGAGCAGGATCGCGGCGAGGATCGCGATCGCGGTGTGCAGGACCTCCATCCTGCGCACCCTAGGGTCTGGTGACCTGGCTCACGACCTGGGAGGACGCTGGGGCGAGGCGGGTCGGTCGGGGGAGCGCCGAGCGGTCGCCGTGGCGCGCCCGGCGGTCGTCTCGAGGTGGTGGCCGCCGGTCCGGCCGCGGGGCACCTGTCTCAATGGTCGCTGTGCGCGTGGGTGTCAGCCGATCCAGCCGAGGCCCTCGGCGATGAGCACCGCGCCGAAGGCGAAGAAGAGGACCGCCGCGCCGATGGTGATGGCCCGTTCGGGCAGCTTGCGGCCCAGCAGGGCGCCGACGGCGATGGCCAGGGCGTCGGCGGCGACCATGCCGAGGGTGGAGCCGATCCACGTGCCGAACCATCCCTCGCGGGTGGCCAGGGTGATCGTGGCGAGCATCGTCTTGTCGCCGAGCTCGGCGAGGAAGAAGGCGGTGCCGACGGCGAGGATCGCGGCCCCCTTCGCCCGTCTGGCCTTGTCGGCCTCCTCGTCGGTGAGCTCGTCGCCGCGCAGGGTCCACAGCCCGAAGACGACGAAGGCGAGGCCGGCGATGATCGCGATCCAGTCCTGGTGCTCGGCGAAGGCGTCGCCGATCCAGAAGCCGATGCCCACCGAGGCGAGGTGGACGATGAGGGTGGCGCCGGTGATCGCGAGCAGCACGTCGCGGGCGCGGTAGCGGGCGGCGAAGGTCATCGCCATGAGCTGGGACTTGTCGCCGAGCTCGGCGACGAAGATCACGGCGGTGGAGATCAGGAAGGCGGTCACGCGGGTCCTCTTCGTGGTGCTGGTGCCGGACCGGGGCTGTCGGTGACGACGACCTCGACCAGGCACGCCGTCATGGGTCGTCGTGCTGGTCGACAGTCTCGTCCGCCACGGGTCCGTGGCCTGCCGTGCCGGTCGCCTCGCCCGTGGGCTCGGCGGCAGTGTGTCGACACGACCGTTGAGGACTACTCCCTCTCGATGGGGCGAGTCTACGGGTGCGGTGAGCGCCAGGGTGCACCGGGGCGCCGAGAACCTCTCGCTCCCCGGAGAAGCCTTCCCCGGGGAGCGAGCCTTTATCGGGTTACCCGATAAAGGCTCGGAGGGTCAGAAGTACCAGGGGAAGGGGGACCAGTCCGGCTCGCGCTTCTGCAGGAACTGGTCGCGGCCCTCGACGGCCTCGTCGGTCATGTAGGCCAAGCGGGTGGTCTCGCCGGCGAAGACCTGCTGGCCCATGAGCCCGTCGTCGAGGAGGTTGAAGGCGAACTTCAGCATCCGGATCGCCTGCGGCGACTTGCCCATGATCTCTCGGGCCACGCCGAGCGCCTCGGCCTCGAGCTCGGCGTGGTCGAAGACCATGTTCACCGCGCCCATGTCGTGCATCTGCTCGGCGGTGTAGGGGCGGCCGAGGAAGAAGATCTCCCGGGCCCGCTTCTGCCCGACCTGCTTGGCCAGGTAGGCGCTGCCGTAGCCACCGTCGAAGGAGCCGACGTCGGCGTCGGTCTGCTTGAAGCGGGCGTGCTCCCGGCTGGCCAGGGTCATGTCGGCGACGGCGTGCAGGCTGTGCCCGCCGCCGGCCGCCCACCCGTTGACCAGGGCGATGACGACCTTCGGCATGGTCCGGATGAGCCGCTGCACCTCGAGGATGTGCAGCCGGCCCCCCTCGGCCTTGACCCGACGCTCGTCGACGCCCTCGGCGGTGGCGTCGCCGCCGGGGTCCTGCGCGTACTGGTAGCCCGAGCGCCCCCGGATCCGCTGGTCGCCGCCGGTGCAGAAGGCCCAGCCCTGGGTGGTCGCGCTCGACCCCTCCCGCGGGGACGGGCCGTTGCCGGTGAGCAGCACGACGCCGACGTCCGGGCTGCGGCGGGCGTGGTCGAGGGTGCGGTAGAGCTCGTCGACGGTGTGCGGGCGGAAGGCGTTGAGCACCTCCGGCCGGTCGAAGGCGATCCGCACGACCCCCGACGCCGCGCCCTCCCCGGTCGCCCGGTGGTACGTGAGGTCGGTGAGGTCCGCGAAGCCGGGGACCTCCTGCCAGGCCTCGGGGTCGAAGGTCTCGCTGACGCCGTCCAGTGCACTCACGGTCGGCGAGCCTAGTCGCCGTGCCCGGATGAGCGACGTCTGCTTGGCTGACGACATGGTGGACGTGCGGTGGATCTGGCTCTTCCTGCACCACGAGGTGGGCGAGGACGGCTACCGCTCCGCGCGTGCCGACGCGGCCTGGGCCTTCTGGGCCCAGCAGACCGGCCAGCAGCCGTCCCCGGCCCGCGGCACGAAGGGGGAGTTCACCACCCTCGTCCCGGCCGAGGGCGACGGTTGGATCAAGCTGCAGCGCACCGGGTCCGGTGACGGCATCCACCTCGACCTCGTCGTCGAGGACGTGGACGCGGCGGCCGAGGAGGCGGTCGGGCTGGGCGCGACGCTCGTCGACCGCTACGCGCGCGTCCGGGTGCTGCGCAGCCCGGGCGGCTTCGTCTTCTGCTTCACCGACTGGGACGCCGAGGGCCGCCCGTCGCTGCAGCTGCGCACCGGCGACGAGCTGGTCGACCAGGCGTGCCTGGACATCCCGGCGCCGCGCTACGCCGACGAGATCGCCTTCTGGTCGACGCTGACCGGCTGGGAGGCGGTGCAGAGCACGCGGGCCGAATTCCGCGCGCTCCGTCGACCCGAGTCGCTCCCGGTCCGGGTGCTGCTGCAGCGGCTCGAGGACGCCGCCGTGGACGAGCCGGTGACCGGGCACGTCGATGTCGCCTGCGACGACCGGGCCGCGGCCACGCCGCGCTGGGAGGACGCCGGTGCCGACGTCGTGGCGCAGGAGGCCTTCTGGACGGTGCTGCGCGACCCGGCCGGGGTCCCCTTCTGCCTCACCGACCGCGACCCGCAGACCGGGCTGCTGCCCGGACCCGGCTGAGCAGCGCCGACAGTCGAAGGGGGAGAGCGGCGGTGGTCGACGTGCTGACCTGGGCGGCCTGGACGCTCACCCTGGCCGGCGGGCTGCTGCTCGCGGGCGCCGCGCTCGGGCACCTGCGCGACTCGGCGATGCTCCGGGCCACCCTCGCCGCCCAGGGTCTGCTCCCGGCACGCCAGCACGCCCTCGTCAGCGTGACCCTCGGGCCGGTCGAGCTCGGGCTGGCCGTCGCGCTGCTGCTCGGCTGGCTGCTGCCGCTGCCGCTCCTGGCGCGCGTCGCCGCGCTGGCGACCGCCCTGCTCATGGCCGCCTTCGCGGGCTACCTCGCGCTGCTGCTGCGGCGCCGCCTAGGAGCTCCCTGCGGGTGCTTCGGGTCCGGGACGGTATCTGTGACGGCGGTGGCCCGGGCCGCGCTGATCGCACCCTTCGCCCTGCTCGCGGCCGTGCTCGGTCCGGCCGGTCCCGATCTGGTGACCGCCGCGTCCGCGGTGCTCGTCGCCGCGATGCTCTGGGTGCTGCCGCAGATCAGCGCGCTGAGCTCCGAGCGACCCCCCACTGCTGCATGAGGACCAGCGCCTCGTCGCGCGAGGACGGCATGGTGACCTCGCGGGCGGCGCCGCTCTTGTCGAGCAGCAGCAGCACCGGCGGGGAGAGATGGGCGATCTGCTGCCAGGCGTCCTCGTCCTGGACGTAGCGCAGCCGCTCGTCGAGCTCGCCCCACTCCTCGCGGGCCTGGTAGCCGAGCACGAGGGCGGGCGCGTCGAGCTGCGCGTGCTGCTCCGCCAGCGTCGCGGTGAGCAGCCGGCACATCGGGCAGCTGCTGTCCGCGGCGAGCACCAGCGTGGGACCGCCGGAGCAGGCGAGCCCGGGCATCGACACGACCTCGTCCACCTCGCGGGGGTCCCACGAGGTGGTGGCGGTGGCGACCTCGCGGCGCAGCATCCGCACCTCGCGCAGCACCGCCGCCAGGCCGAGGTAGAGCACGACGATCGCCAACCAGCTGAGGACGACGAGGGCGATCAGGGGGTCCATGCGGGTGTCCTCTCATGACGGTGGTCCCGGGGTTGCCGGGCGGCGCTGGCGGGGACAGGGTCATCCGCCCAGTCCCGGGATGCCCAGCGGGCCGGCCAGCACGACCACGGTGGCCAGGGCGTAGAGGGCGGCCAGCGCGACGTGCAGCGCCCGCTGGTGGGCCACCCAGGCGTCGTCCCACTCCGCGTCGGCGCCGTAGCCCAGCGAGGACAGCGTCATCAGCGCGCGCCCGGCGCCGAAGCCGAGCCCGGCCAGCAGCGCCTGCCACGGGTCGGCGACCAGCGCGAGCGCCACGAGCAGCGCGTAAGGGAGCCCGCTGGTGACGAAGGTCCGCATGCCCGTGCCCATCTCGATGCCGAACTGCATCGGGCCCAGCACCGGGCCGTGCCGGAAGACCGTCTCCGGGACGAGCCGGGCGTTCTGCGGCAGCGCGAAGGAGACCAGCCCCAGCTCGCGGACGAGGATCACCGCCGTCCAGGCGATCACCAGACCCGCCGCGACCGGCACCGGCAGCGGCCAGCGCAGCAGCGACCCCACCAGCATGATGCCCAGGGCGCTGATCACGCCGCCGATCAGTAGACCGGCGCTGAAGCCGTACTTCCCACGATCTCGCCAGACCGACGAGCTCAGCACGAGGGCCGAGTTCCGCGATCATGTCGAGCCGCTCGTGGAGAAGCCGGCGAGCATGGCCAGCGCGAGCCAGCCCACCGGCCCGGACCAGGCGTCGCCGCGGACCCCGCCGGTCACGCTCAGCAGGGTCACCGCCGCCAGCGCGGCCACCCCGGTGGCGGGGTGCAGCGCGAGACGGCGCGCGCGGACGGCGCGGGCAGGGCTGGTCACGAGGCGTCGTCGACGGGCGTCGTCGGTGGCGTCGGCGCGTGGGGGTCAGACCGCGGCGCGGCAGATCGAGAGATAGCTGCGCGTCCAGATCCAGAAGACCGGCTCGGTCGTGCGGCCGTCGGAGCACCGGTAGGTCACCCCGTCGACCGTCCACTTCCAGGCGTTCTTGCCCGAGCACGACCCGGAGACGGGGCGGTAGGTGGTGCTGCCGACGCTGTCGGCCCGGTGCCAGCCGTCGGCGTCGCAGTTGTCGGAGCCGATCGCGCTGCCGCCGAAGCAGGCGCCCGCGATGTTGCGGTACTGGCCGGTGTTGTCCCGCTGCTCGCGGTAGCCGCGCGGGTAGGCGTCGCTGCAGTCGTTGCGGTCCCAGCCGTCCAGGCCGCTCGGGCTGGTCTCGGCGACGGCCGGAGCAGCGGCGCTGCCCCAGGTCAGGGCGGTGGCGCCCAGGGTCATCCCGGACAGGGCCACTCCCTTGAGCACGCCGCGTCGTCCGGGGCGGACCGACGGCAGGTCGGAGAGCGCGATCCCGGGGCCGCCGGAGGCGGGGGCGTCGCTGTCAGGGATGGTGTCGAGGTCGAGCGTCATGTCCGTGTCCTCTCAGGTCCAGGCGATGTCGATGCTGTCGACCCAGTCGAGCAGCGTGCGCGAGCTGATCTTCGACTCCGGGCCAGCGACGGCCTCGCCGATGCCCTTGCGGGTGCCGACGATGTAGGCGTAGTCGTGGGCGGTGCGGGAGCGCCGGCCGTGGTGCAACGGACGCCGCCACACCTCGCCGTGGGCGGTGTCCGCCCCCTTCGACCGTGGCTTCATCCGGCGGGCCTCGGCCGGGACCGGCAGGTCGAGCGAGCTGTGCGACTCCCCGACGAGCAGCACGTGCTCGTTGACGGCCTCGAGCAGCGTGTTGCGCTCCGGCCGGACCACCATGCCGCTGGTGGAGTCGCTGACCCTCAGCACCCCGAAGAGGCCGGTGAGCGTGTGGTCCGTCGGCGCCGGCCCGGAGAAGACCGTCATCAGCTCGTGCCGCGGACCGATCAGCGAGGCGATCGTCGTGCGCTTGTCGGCGCCCGTGGCGATCCGCAGCTCGCGGCCGCGGACCCGCAGGCGGCGATGGCTGGCGGAGCGAAGGTGATGCTCCGCGGCGAAGTCGTGGAAGCCGGTCGTCCCGATCTGGAAGCCGCGGCCGTAGGAGCTGCCGACGAAGCGCACCCCGCTGACCTCGCTGGAGAGCCGCTCGTCCGCCCAGCTCGCCTGGACGTCGCGGCCGCTGGGCGCGACCCGGCTGAAGGTGTATCTCATGTCATCCCCCGATGCTGATCGTCGTCGTGCTGATCGTCGTCTCGCTGTGCCTCCCCGGCCCGTCCAGCACCGGGTGGCTCCTCCCCGGGATGCAGGATGGCACCGAGCGGCCGGGCTCGCGCGTCGAGCGGGACGCGCCCGTCTCAGGCGCCGAGACGGGCAGATGGTCACGGGTACGACCGGGGGTGTCGAGCCCGTGACGGACCCGTCGCGCCGGCCGCGTCACACAGATTTCACACGGGAACGGCCCACCCACGACCACGGGGACGACCCGAGGGGGCAGGCTGTGCGCATGGGTAACTCGACTCCGACGACCGTCGTCCTCTTCGGCGCCACCGGCGACCTCGCCCGGCGCAAGCTGCTGCCGGGGCTGCTGCACCTGGTCAAGACCGGGCTGCTGGAGCAGGTGCAGATCGTCGGCACCTCCCTCGACGACATCGACCGCGACCAGTTCGTGGAGATCGCCCGGGAGGCGGTGCACGAGTTCGGCGACGACAGCGACGTCGAGGCCTGGCCGCAGTTCGAGCCGCTGCTGCACTGGGTGCGCGGCTCCGACGGACCGCAGGCGCTGCGCGACGAGGTCCTGCAGATCGAGAGCGAGTGGGAGGGCCAGGACCCGCAGCGGTTGCACTACCTCAGCGTCCCGCCGAAGGCGGCGCTGTCGGTGGTCCACGAGCTCCGCGACGCCGGGCTCGTCGAGCGCAGCCGGATCATCATGGAGAAGCCCTTCGGCACGGACCTGGTGTCGGCCCGCTCGCTGAACCGGCAGCTGCACGAGGTCTTCGACGAGGAGCAGATCTTCCGGATCGACCACTTCCTCGGCAAGGAGGCCGCCCAGAACATCCTGGCGTTCCGCTTCGCCAACGGCCTCTTCGAGCCGATCTGGCACCGCAGCCACATCGACCACGTCCAGATCGACGTGCCCGAGTCGCTGGGCCTGGAGACCCGGGCCGACTTCTACGAGGCCACCGGCGCCTACCGGGACATGGTCGTCACCCACCTCTTCCAGGTGATGGCCTTCATCGCGCTGGAGCCGCCGACCTCGCTGGAGCCGCACGCCATCACCGAGGAGAAGAACAAGGTCTTCCGGTCGATGAAGCCGATCGAACCGTCCGACGTCGTCCGCGGCCAGTACGTCGGCTACCGGGACATCGAGGGCGTCGCCGAGGAGTCCGAGACCGAGACCTTCATCGCGCTGAAGTGCTTCGTCGACAACTGGCGCTGGGCCGGGGTCCCCTTCTACCTGCGGACCGGCAAGCGGCTGTCGGAGAACGCCCGGATCATCTCGATCGCCTTCAAGGAGCCGCCGCAGTCGATGTTCCCCTCCGGCTCCGGGGTCGGTGACCACGGGCCGGACCACCTCACCTTCGACCTGGCCGACGAGTCCCGGATGTCGCTGTCCTTCTACGGCAAGCGGCCCGGACCGGGGATGAAGCTGGACAAGCTGTCGATGCAGTTCGCCATGCACGACACCGGCTGGGCCGGCTCGGTGCTCGAGGCCTACGAGCGGCTCATCTACGACGCCGCCCGCGGTGACCGGACCCTCTTCACCTCCGCGGAGGGCATCGAGCGGCTCTGGGAGATCTCCCAGCCGCTGCTGGAGAACCCGCCGGTGGTCCGGGCCTACGAGCAGGAGTCGTGGGGCCCGAACCAGATCCACCAGCTCATCGCCCCCTTCACCTGGAGGCTGCCCTTCGAGCGGCGCTGGCGCGACCCGAACTCCGCCGGGGCCTGACGAGCCTGGCGGGGCCCTGACAGGCGCCCGACCGGCGAGGGATCAGGCGTGGGCCCGGCCCGCTCAGACCAGGGCGCCGACCCGGGCCTCGAGCAGCCCGAGGAAGGCACCGAGGGTGACCAGCTCGCGGCTGCTGCGCGGGGCGGCGTCGGCGAGCACCGGTGACATCACGACGAAGGCGGCGTGCTGCCCGCGCGAGACGGCGACGTTGAGCCGGTGCCGGTCGAGCAGGAAGCCCAGGCCGCGGCTGATGTCGTGCGCCGACGAGGCGGACATCGAGACGATGACCACCGGCGCCTGCTGCCCCTGGAAGGAGTCGACGGTGCCGACCCTGGCCTGCTCCAGATGGTCCCGGGCCAGGGCGTCCTGCAGCGCGGCCACCTGGTGGTTGTAGGGGGCGACGACGAGGACGTCCGCCGGGGTCAGCGGGCGGGTGCCCGCACCGTCGGTCCAGGGCCGGCCCACCAGGTCCGCCACCAGCTGCGCCACCCGCTCGGCCTCCTCGGGCGACTCGGTGGTGCGCCCGGCGTGCTCGACCTCGACGACGTGCAGGCCCGGGGCGATCCCGGCGAGGTCGCGGCCGGTGGTCACCTCCTCGCGGGAGCGCAGCCGATCGTCGTAGGCGAGCCGGGAGACCGGTGCGGTGAGCGCGGGGTGCATCCGCCAGGTCTGCGCGAGGAAGTAGCCGAGCTCGTCGGGGATCGTCTCGGCGTCGCCGAGCAGCCAACCGAGCGCGGAACGGTCCACCGGCTCCGGGTGGGTGCCCTGGGAGACCTGGGGCAGCTGCTGCGGGTCGCCGAGCAGCAGCAGCCGGGCACCGGCGGTGGAGACCCCGATCGTCGGCGCGATCGCCAGCTGACCGGCCTCGTCGACGACCACGAGGTCGAGCTGTCCGGCCTCGATCCGGGTGCGGTTGGTGAGGTCCCAGGCGGTGCCGCCGAGCACGTAGCCGCGTCCGGCAGCGGCGTGCTCCGCGGCGAAGGGTGCGTACCCGGTCGACGTCAGCTCGGTCCAGGTGCGCTCGCCCTCGCCCTTGGGTGACTTGCCGACCTGCTCCGCCGGGACGCCCGCTGTGACGATCGCGTCGAGCATGTTCTCCACCGCCGCGTGGCTCTGCGCGACGACCCCGACCCGCCAGCCGTGCTCGCGGACCAGGGCGCTCACGACGTGCGCGCCGACGTGGGTCTTGCCGGTGCCGGGCGGGCCCTGCACGGCCAGGTAGGAGCGGTCCAGGGACAGCAGCGCGTCCCGCACGTCGGCGACGTCGTCACCGGTGCGGGGGAGCTCGGCGGTCGCGTCGTCGCTCTGGTGAGCCGTCGTCCGAGGCGCACGGCGGGCCAGCAGGTCCAGCGCCGGGCCGGGCGGCAGCACCGGCTCGTGCGGCGGCACCCGGTGGTTCGGCGGTGCCGGCGTGGTCCTCTCGCCCGTCTGGGCGTCCAGGACCTGCTGGGCGACGTCGCTGATCGCGGTCACGATGTTGTCGGCCCGAGGCGGGGCGTCCGGCCCGAGACCGACCGGCAGATCGGGGTAGCCGCTGGTGCCTCGCGGAGCGCTCTCCTCGACGGTGACCGCCACCAGCTCGGCGCCGGACGGGTCGATCACCTCCTCGCGCGCCAGCAGCCGGACCGCGCGGTGGGCCCCGACCTGGCCCTCCTGCGCCACGTCAGCCGGGGGGTCGTGGTAGACGGCGACCAGCCCCCGTCCGGACAGCCCACGGTCCTCGCCGACGACGCGCAGGGTGCGCCGCGGCGAGCTGCGCGGGGTCGGTGCCACCCACTCGGTGAGCTGCTCGACACGGTCGCCGCGCAGCACGTCGGTGCCGGCCGCCCACTCCTCGACCGGGGAGCCGAGACGGTCGAAGTGCCCCCACCAGTACGGCTTGTCCTCACGGCGGTGGTACCCGACGGCCGCGGCGAGCATCGCCACCGCCTGCTGCTGCGGGCTACGCTCGTGCGCGGGGTCGTCCCCGACGAGGGCGAGCAGCTCCTCGGTGCGCTCAGCCGGCGGCTCCACCGCGGCGTCCGGGTCCTCGCCCTGTCCGCCGGGACGGTCGGCGACCTGGTGCTCGTCGGCGCGGGCGCGCAGCCAGTCCCGCAGCCGCAGCGTGGAGAGGCAGTCGTACTCGTTGTACTGACGGATGTCCTCCAGCCGCTCGGCGGCCAGCACGGCGTCGCCGTCGACCAGCGCCTGCACGTAGCGGTGGTACTCGACGATCGAGTCGCCGCCGCCGGTCACCCCGTCGGCGGCGCGCAGCTCGTCGCCCATGTAGAGCGGCTCGAGCTGCTTGATCGAGTACGAGCCGGTCCCGACCCGGACAGACTGCTTGACCGTGGCGTAGAGATCGACGAGGACCCGGTCGCGCAGCAGCCCGTCGACCTCCTCCTGGCCCTCACCGTGCCGCGCCGCCAGCCGCAGCAGGGCCGAGCGCTCGTAGCCGGAGTAGTGGTAGACGTGCAGGTCGGGCCAGCGGCGCCGACGCTGCTGCAGCCAGTCGAGGAAGGCCCGCAGCGCCGCACCCTCCTGCCGCCGGTCGTGCGCCCAGAAGGCGGTGAAGGCGGTGCTCCCGTCCGGCTCGAGCGTCAGGCAGCCGAAGAGGTACTCCAGGCCCCAGGTGCGCGAGCCCGGCTCGTGCCACATCGGGTCGGCCTCGAAGTCGAAGAAGACGTCGCCCGGGCTGGGGGTCGGCAGCGCCAGGGCGGCCGGGGTGACCACCTCGTGGGTCAGCGTGCCGGCCTCGCGCGCCGCCAGCTGCAGCCGCGCCTGCGCCCGCAGCCGGTCCCGCACCTGGGCTCGCAGGCCCGGCACGACGGTGTCCTGGGGCAGCGCGGCCAGGTCGCCGACCGTGACGACGCCGACCTCGGCCAGCGCGGTCCGCTGCGCGGCGTGCACGCCGGCGACGAGCAGCACGTCGTCCTCGCCGTGCAGCTGGGCCTGGCAGGTGTCGCAGACCAGGCACGCGGCGACCGACGCGTCGTGCAGGTCGGCCGCGCCCGGACCCTGCAGGTGCGTCGTGACGAGCTCGCTCAGCCGGGCCCGCCGGGCGCGCACCACCGGGAGCACGTCGTCGAGGCGGGTCTCCCGGGCGTCCTCGTCGCCGAGGACGAGCCGCAGCACCGGCGACACCGGGACGCCGCCGCGCTGCAGGATGTCGGCATAGGCGCCGACCTGCAGCAGCGCCTCGACGCTCTCCCGGCGGGCCAGCTTGGCGTCGCAGACCACCCACCGCCCGTCCTCGCCGCGCAGCAGGAAGTCGGCGACCCCGACGAACCCGGGCTCGGCGATCACCGCCTGGACGACGAGGTCGACCGCGGGGTCGGCGAGCCAGGCCAGGGTCTGGGCGTGCGCGGCCGCGTAGCCCTCGGGCGTCGGCTCCGGCCGGGGCGCGCTGCGCACCGCACCAGGACGCTCGGCCGCGAGCGCCCGCAGCACCCGCTGCTCGTGGGCGTGACCGAGCTCGGCGACCCGGGCGAGCACCTCGTCCTCGACCGGCTCGGGGGCCGGTCGGCGGTCCAGGGCGACGTCGAGGTCGGCCAGCAGCGCGTGCTCGCACCCGGCGGCGCGGCGCAGGTCGCTGGCCGAGAGCAGCACCTCGGGCGACGTGCCGGGGACCTGGATGATCTGCATGCCGCCACCCTACGAAGGGGGACCGACACCGTCGGCCCGCCCGGTGCGCCCCGTGGCCGGCCCGGTGGCAGCGACGGTCGGCGCGCCGTAGCGTGCTCGGACCGCGGTCGTCGCCGACCGCGGTCTCGAGGAGCCGAGAGCCAGGAGCAGCCGCCATGCGCCGCATCAGCCGGGACGCCGAGGGGTGTCCGAGCCACCCGGACGACCAGGGGCAGGCGTCATGAGCAGCGGGACCGAGCAGCAGCCGGCCGCCCGGTGGTCGCTCGTCGGCCCCGGGATCATCGTCGCGGCCACCGGGGTCGGCGCGATCGACCTCGTGGCCACCCTCGTCGCCGGCAGCTCCTACGGCTACGGGCTCTTCTGGTGCGTGCTGGCCGGGTGCCTGATGAAGATCGTGCTCGTCGAGGGCGCCGGTCGCTACTCGCTGGCGTCGGGCCGCACGATCTTCGAGGGCTGGAGCAGCCTGGGGCGCTGGACCCACGTCTACTTCGTGCCGTACATCGTCATCTGGGGGTTCGTCTACGGGGCGGCGGCGATGGCCGGGACCGGCCTGCCGCTGCACTCGCTCTTCCCGGTGCTGCCGGTGGAGGCGTGGGGCATCCTCGCCGGCCTGGCCGGGGCCGCGCTGGTGTGGCTCGGCCGGTACGGGATCTTCGAGAAGGTCTGCGCCGCGCTCGTCGGGCTGATGTTCGTCACGATGGTCGGCGCCGCCGTCATGACCGTGCCCAACCTCGGGGACATCGTCGCCGGGCTGCGCCCGTGGGTGCCCGACGACGGGCTGGTCACCGTGCTCGCGCTGGCCGGCGGGGTCGGCGGCACCATCACGCTGGCCGCCTACGGCTACTGGCTGCGGGAGAAGGGGTGGGCCACGCCCTCCTTCATGCGGGTGATGCGGATCGACAACGTCGTCGCCTACACGATCACCGGGGTCTTCGTCGCGGCCACCCTGGTGGTCGGTGCGGAGCTGCTCTACTCCGCGCAGATCGCCATCGCCGACGGCGACGAGGGGCTGCTCGATCTCTCCGAGGTGCTCGCCGAACGCTACGGCGAGTGGTCCGGCACGGTCTTCCTCGTCGGCTTCTTCGCGGCGGCCATGTCCAGCCTGCTCGGGGTGTGGAACGGGGTCTCGCTGATGTTCGCCGACCTCGTCGGGCACCTGCGCGGCCTGGATGCGGACGCGCCCGAGCGTCGCATCGGCGGACGCTGGTACCGCGCCTACATCCTGTGGCTGACCTTCCCGCCGATGATCATGCTCTTCCTCGGCCGGCCGGTCTGGCTCATCCTCGCCTACGGGGTGCTCGGCTCGCTCTTCATGCCCTTCCTGGCCATCACCCTGCTGTGGTTGCTCAACACCGACCGGGTGCCGCAGCGCTGGCGCAACCGGTGGTGGACCAACCTCGCGCTCGTGCTGTGCGCGGCGGTCTTCGCCTGGCTCGCGGTCACCGAGCTCGTCGAGACCGTCCGGGGCGCCTTCGACTGACCGACTCTGCGCTGTTCCCGCCCGACCGTCACCCCGTGCAACCGTCACCCACAACCACCGGGCTACCACGCAGTAAGTGTCGTGATCACAGCACTTACTGCGTGGTAGCCGGCGTCCTGGGCGGCGACGAAGGGGGTGGCGGCGACTGATCCGTCCGGGCCTTGCCGTGGGGTGCCCTCACTCCGATAGCCTGTAGTAGGTCAGCTGTCCACAGGTAGACGCAGCTGCCCGGCGAGGGGATGGCCGTCGCGGCTGCACCGATGCAGAGGTGATGAGTTCCATGACCCAGCCCGCTTCCACGAGCCGACCGCTGGTCGTCGGCTACGACGGCTCCGACGGCGCCGAGAAGGCCGTCCGTTGGGCGGCCGCGGCCGCCGCCCACGCCGGCGCCCCGCTGGTCGTGCTGCACGCCGCCGACAGGATCCAGTACGCCCACGACGCCGGTGTCGGCATCTGGGACCCCACCAAGGCCCTGGAGAGCTCGCGCAAGGCGGCCGAGGCCGGTGCGCGGATCGCCCGCGAGCAGGCGTCGGGCCTGGAGGCCACCGCCCGCGGCTCCCTGCTCGGCCCCCGCCAGGCCCTCGACGAGGCCTCCGCCGGCGCGGCCGGCGTGGTGGTCGGCACCCGCGGCCTGGGCCGGGTGCGCAGCACCCTGCTCGGCGCCACCGCCTACGGGGTCACCGGTCACGCCCGCTGCCCGGTCACGGTCGTGCCCTCCTCGGCCCGGCTGCCCGGACCGGACGCTCCGGTCGTCGTCGGTGTCGACGGCTCGGTCTCGGCCGAGCGAGCCGCCGAGTCCGGCGCCCAGCAGGCGGCCGCCTGGGGAGCCCGGCTGCACCTCATGACCTGCTGGAAGAAGGCGGACAAGGACCCGTGGGGTATCGACCCCGCCGGCTTCGACAGCGAGGAGGACGCGGCCAGAGCCTTCGAGGAGGCCGCGCTGAAGATCGCCGACGAGGCCAAGTCCCGCGTCGTCGAGCAGCACCCGGACCTGGAGGTGACCACCAGCGCCCCCTCGGGCCGCGCGGACGAGGCTCTGCTCGACGCCAGCTCCGAGGCCGGGCTGCTCGTCGTCGGCACCCGCGGCGGTGGCGGCTGGCTCTCCTCCGAGCACGGCTCCACCTCCCGGAACCTGCTGCACCTGAGCAAGGTGGCCGTCCAGATCGTCCCCTGACCCCGCGGCAGCACCCCTGACCGGGGCCCGGCGTCGACGCGCCGGGCCCCGGTCGCTGCGACGGGCAGGGCTGTCGGTGTCCTCTGGCAGGGTGAGTGCATGAGCCTGCGCTGGTACACCGTGGTCGTCGACGCCACCGACATCGCCTCGCTCGGCCGGTGGTGGGCCGAGACCCTGGGGTGGAGCATCGTCTACGAGGACGAGCACGAGGTGGCCGTCGCCGCGGACCCCGACGCCGAGGAGCGGGTGATCGAGGACCTGCCGACGTGGCTGGCTCAGCGACCGGCGCTGGTCTTCGTCCCCGTCCCCGAGGCGAAGGGCGTGAAGAACCGGCTGCACATCGACCTCGCCCCGCACACCAGCCAGGAGCGCGTCGCCGAGATCGCCGCGCTGCTCGAGCGCGGAGCGACCCGCGTCGATGTCGGGCAGAGCGCCGACGTCACGTGGGACGTGCTGGCCGACCCCGAGGGCAACGAGTTCTGCGTGCTCTCCACCCGCGACCGGTGACCCCGTCCGACCTGTCCGGCCGACCCACCGTGCCCGACCTGCCGCAGCTGCCGAACCTGCCGGAGCTGCCCGACCTGCTCGGGTCGCTGCACGTGGTGCGGCTGCCGCTGCGGGTGCGCTTCCGCGGGATCGAGCAGCGCGAGGTGGCGCTGCTGCGCGGCCCCTCGGGCTGGGGCGAGTTCGCCCCCTTCGTCGAGTACCCGCCGACCGAGGCCGCCGCCTGGCTGGCCGCCGCGATCGAGGCCGGGTGGGGGGAGTGGCCCACCCCGGTGCGCGACGAGGTGCCGGTCAACGCCACCGTGCCGGCGGTACCGGCCGCACGGGTGCCCGAGGTGCTGGCCCGCTTCGAGGGCTGCACCACGGCCAAGGTGAAGGTGGCCGAGGCCGGCCAGACGCTGTCCGACGACCTCGACCGGGTCGCCGCCGTCCGCGAGGTGCTCGGGGCGACCGCGCGGATCCGGGTGGACGCCAACGGGGCGTGGTCGGTGGACCAGGCCCGCGAGGCGGTCGCCGCCCTGAGCCGCTTCGGCCTGGAGTACGTCGAGCAGCCCTGCGCGCAGGTCGCCGAGCTGGCGGCGCTGCGCCTGGCGCTGGCCCGCGACCGGGTGGAGGTGCCGGTGGCCGCGGACGAGTCGATCCGCAAGGCCCAGGACCCGCTGGAGGTCGCCCGGCGCGGGGCCGCCGACGTGGTCGTCGTCAAGGTCGCTCCGCTCGGTGGGGTGGCGCGGGCGCTGGCGGTCGTGCAGGACTGCGGGCTGCCCGCGGTGGTGTCCTCGGCGATCGACTCCAGCGTCGGGATCCGTGCCGGGGTGGCGCTGGCCGCCGCCCTGCCGGACCTGCCGCACGCCTGCGGGCTGGGCACCGTGCGGCTCCTGGAGGAGGACGTCAGCGGTGAGCCGTTGGTCCCGGTCGGCGGGGCGCTGCCGGTGCGCGATCCCGCCGTGGACCCCGCTGCCCTGGCCCGGCACCGGGTCGAGCCCGAGCGCGAGACCTGGTGGCGCGAGCGGCTGACCGCGGCCCACGCGGTGCTGGCGGGCTGAGCCAGGAGAGGGCGCTGCCGTCCTGGCCTGGATCCTCGCTGCCCGGTCTCGACCTGCGCGACGCTCGTCCCCAGCCGTCCCCGTCCCGTACCGGCATCCCCAGACTTCGGCGACGCCTGGCGGCGCCCGCACCGCTGCGGTGGGCTGTCGGCCATGGACCCCTTCGACCTCTCCGGCGTCGCCACCCGGCTCGACAGTGCTGCCCGGCTCCTGCACGAGCTGGCCTCGGACGTGGCCGGCACGGCCGAGGTGCGCTGGCGATCCGGTGCTGCCGACCTCTTCCGGGAGCAGGTCGACGCGAGAGCTCGGCGGCTGCTGGACCTGGCCCGGGACGCCGAGGATCTGAGCGGGGAGACGCTCGCCCTGGAGCACGCTGCGCGCGAGCGGGCGAGCCTCGCCGCCGAGGTGGCCGAGACCATCGCCGTCGTGGCCCGGCCGAAGGGACCGCTGCTGTGAGCGCCGGCACCGGCGGCCTCGACGTCGCCGGGGGCAGCCACGGCCTCGCCGTCTCCCTCGACGAGATGGCCTGGGCCGCGCGCCGGCTGGACCGGGTCGCCGACCAGCTGCAGGGGCTGCTGGCCGAGCTGCTCCTGCTCGAGGTGCACCCCCGGCTCCAGGCGGCCTCGCTGGTGGCTCCCGACCGAGGACTGCCCCTGCAGCTGGGCCTGGCGCGCCTGTGCAGCCCGGTCGGGATCGGCGGCAGCGCGCTGGCCCTGGAGGTGCTCGCCGACGGGGTGGCCGAGGCGCTCGCGGTCTACGACGACGTGGAGCGGCTGGTGGACGGCGCCATCGACACCGTCGAGGTGGGCGTGGGCATCGGGCTGGGCGCCACCGCGCCGCTCACGGTGCCGGCCCTCGGCCTCGGCGTGGCCGTGGCCAGTCCCGAGCGGGTCGACGCCTGGCTCTTCGACCACCCCTGGGTGGTGCCGCACACGATGGACGGGCTCGAAGGGGTCGTCCTCGGCCTGGGTCTCGGCGTGCCCGTGGCCGGTCCCTGGCTGCTCGGTCGGTCGCTCGGCGCGGGCGGCTACCCGCCGCGCTCGCAGCCCGAGGCGGTCGAGGCGCTGCTGCTCGGGCTGGCAGGCACCGGGCTGATGGACGAGTCCGGCCACCGCGCCTCGGTGGTGCCCGGCGCGCGGCAGCCCGGCCGGGGTCCGCGCTCGGTCGCGGACCTGGTCGCCCGGGACGGGCCCAGCGCCGGCGGCCAGAAGGTGCGGGTCACCCGCGTCGCACGGCCCGACGGGACCTCCGCGTGGATCGTCGACGTGCCCGGCACCCAGACCTTCGACCCCCGGACCGGCCGGACGATCTACGACATGACGAGCAACGCTCGGCTCGCCGCCAACCAGCGCACGCTCTCCACCCAGGCGATCGCCGACGCGCTCGGCGACGCCCAGGCGCGGATGGGCGGACCGGGCGCGCGCCACGAACCGATCCTGCTCAACGGGCACAGCCAGGGCGGCCTCACCGCCGCCGCCCTGGCCGCGGACCCCCGCGTGCGACGGCGGTTCCCCGGGGCACGGCACGTGGTGACCACCGGCGCGCCGGTCGCGACCGTCCCCGTCGGCCGCGACGTCTCGGTGCTCTCGGTCGAGCACGACCAGGACCTCGTGCCCGGCCTGGACGGCGCGGACAACCCGGACCGGGAGCAGTGGGTCACGGTGCGCCGGGACGTCGCCGAGGACCTCGACGAGGACGCGGGCGCCACCGAGGCTCACGACAACGACCTCTACGAACGCACCGCCGCCCAGATCGACGACGCCGGCGACCAGGACCCCTCGCTGCGGGACTGGCGGGCGGGCGCGGCTCCCTTCCTCGACGGGGGTGAGGCCGAGACGATCGACTACGAGATCACCCGCGAGCGCCGGTGAACGCCGGTGAGCGCGGTCGCACGCCCGACGGGCTGGCAGGATCGACCCTCGTGACCCCCTCGCTGACCGCAGCCCGCGTGCTCCTCGACGAGCTCGTCCGGCTCGGGGTCCGCGACCTCGTGCTCTGCCCGGGTTCGCGGTCCGCGCCGCTGGCCTACGCCGCGCACGAGCTGGACGAGGCCGGTCGGCTGCGGCTGCACGTGCGGGTCGACGAGCGCTCCGCCGCCTTCCTCGCGCTGGGCCTGGGCAAGCGCTCGCGGCGGCCGGCGGTGGTCGTGACGACCAGCGGCAGCGCGGTGGGCAACCTGCACCCGGCCGTCCTCGAGGCCCACCACGCGGCCGTCCCGCTGATCCTGCTCACCGCCGACCGGCCGCCCGAGCTGCGTGGGGTGGGTGCCAACCAGGCCACACAGCAGCCGGGGATCTTCGGCGGGTCGGTGCGGCTCGCGCTCGACCTGGAGACCCCGGCCGAGCCCGCCCGCCAGGCCGCCACCTGGCGCAGCGCCGCCGGTCGTGCCGTGGCTGCCGCCACCGGGGCGCTCACCGGGCCCGGGCAGGCCGGGCCGGTGCACCTCAACCAGCCCTTCCGCGACCCGCTCGCACCGGGCAGCGACGACCCGTTGGTCGATGGTGGCGAAGCCGGTGCCGGTGCCGGTGGTGGTGGCGGGAGCGCCGAGGGCGGCGACCCGGTGCGCGGACGTCCGGACGGCGCCCCGTGGGTGACCCTGCCCGGCGCCATTGCCGGACCGGTGCCCGACGGGCATCCCCCGCTGGCCAACGACGAGCGCACTCTCATCGTCATCGGCGAGCTGCCCACGCCCGGGCTGCGCCGCGCCGCGCTCGACTGGGCGGCCCACCACGGAGCGCCGGTCGTCGCGGAGCCCGGCCCGGGCACGCACGACCTCGTGCTCCCGCACGGCGCCCTGCTGCTCACCGCGCACGCCTGGGTCGAGGCGCACCTGCCCTCGCGGGTGCTCGTCGTGGGCCGCCCCACGCTCGGTCGAGCCGTGCCGGCGCTGACCCGGCGTCCGGGGGTGCGCGTCGAGGTGATCACCCCGGGCGAACCCGCCGCCGACGGCTGGGCCGACGCCACCAGCACCGCCGCCGCCGTGCACCCTGTCTCCGCGCTGGTCCTCGATGGCGACCCGGGCCCGCCGGCGGACCCGTCGGCCTGGGCCCGTGAGTGGCTGGACGCCGGTGAGCGGATGGCCGCCGCGCTCGACCCCGACGCGGCCCGCGCCGCGACCGCCCCCATCGAGACCGGCGTACCGACCCCGCCCGCCATGCCGGCCGCACCGACCCCGCCCGCCCCCCTGGACGCACCGACCCCGCGCGCGACGCTGGACGGGCCGACCGTCGCGGCGCTGCTGAACGACGCCCTGCCCACGGGCGCCCGGCTGCTGCTCGGCAGCAGCAGCGTGGCCCGCGACTGGCACCTCGCGCTGCCTCGGCCCCGGCCGGACCTCGACGTCGTCACCAGCCGTGGTCTGGCCGGCATCGACGGGCTGGTCAGCACCGCGGCCGGTCTGGCGCTGGCCGACCCGCAGACCCCGACGGTCGCGCTGCTCGGCGACCTCAGCTTCCTGCACGACGCCGGCGGGCTCGTCATCGGCCCGGACGAGCCGACCCCGGACCTGACGATCGTCGTCGTCGACGACGACGGCGGCAGCATCTTCACCACCCTGGAGCACGGGGCCGACGCGCTGGCCGCCCCCTTCGCCCGGATCTTCGCCACCCCCACCCGAAGCGACGTCGCGGCCGTGGCCCGGGCGCACGGGGCCGCGGTCGTCGAGGTCCGCGCCGCCGCCGACCTGGCCGCAGCGGTGTCAGCGGCTCCCGAGGGCCTGCGGGTGGTGCGGGTCCCGGTCGACCTGCACGGTCGCCGCTCGGCGGACCAGCGACGGCGCGACCGGGTGGCGAGGGTGCTGGCTCAGCCGCCGAGCGCCTGACGCATCGGCAGCAGCTTGGCCTCGGACTCGGCCACCTCTTCGTCCGCCCGGGACCCGGCGACGATCCCGCAGCCGGCGTAGAGCCGCAGCCGGTCGGGGGCCTGGTAGCGCCCCGAGCGCAGGGCGATGCCCCACTCCCCGTCGCCGCTGGCATCCATCCAGCCGACCGGCCCGGCGTAACGACCCCGGTCGAGGTGCTCGAGCTCGCTGATCAGCGCGTCCGCGGCCGGGGTGGGGGTGCCGCAGACCGCGGCCGACGGGTGCAGCGAGCTGGCCAGGGCCAGCGACGTCGAGTCGTCGTCGACCACCCCGGCGACGTCGGTGGCCAGGTGCATGACGTTGCTCAGGTGCAGCACGAAGGGGGACTCCGGCACGTTGACCGAGGAGGTGTGCGCGGCGAGCGCGTCAGCCACCGAGCGCACCGCGTACTCGTGCTCCTCGAGGTCCTTGCTGCTGCGGGCCAGCGACGCCGCCAGCGCGAGGTCGTGGCTGTCGTCGCCGCTGCGCCGGATCGTCCCGGCGAGCACCCGGGAGGTGACCAGGCCCCGCTCGAGCCGGACGAGCATCTCCGGGGTGGCCCCGACCATCCCGTCCACGGCGAAGACCCAGGTCGTCTCGTAGCCCTCGGCCAGCCGCCGCAGCAGCCAGCGCGGGTCGACCGGTGCCTCGGCCCGCGCCTGCACCGAGCGGGCGAGCACCACCTTGTCCAGGGCGCCCGCGTTGATCCGGGCCACCGCCTCCTCCACCGCGGCCGCCCACGAGGTGGCGTCGAGGCGCCCGTCGCCGATCTGCACCGGGCCCGGCGCCGGGGGCGGGGTGCGCCGTCCGGGGACGACGTCGGCCGGGGGCACGGTGGCGTCCACGGTCATCGTCGTCACCCAGGCCTGCCGGCCGCGGCGCCCGACGAGCACCTCGGGCACGACGAGCGTGGACTCCTCCTGCGAGCTGCCCGAGTAGGTCATGGTGCCGAAGGCGACCGGTCCGGTGCCCGGCAGGTCGACGTCGTCGCGGACGATGCACTCCCGGGTGGTCTCCCGCCACCAGCGCGCCGCGTCGGCGAAGCGGTCCGGGCCGGAGGTGCTGACCGAGGCCACCCGACCCCAGCCGACGAGGCCCTCGCCCCGACGGACCCAGGAGACCACCGCGGCGGGGTCGGCGGTCGGCGGGAGCACGTCCAGCAGGTCCCCGACACGGGCCGCGGGGACGGCGGTCGTCCGGGCGATGAGCGGGGACGGTGCCGCCGGGGAGGGTGACGTCATGGCTGCTCCAGGGTACGACCAGTGCCCGGCGCGGGTGCGAGGATGTGCCGCATGACCCGCGCCTCCCTCGCCAAGGACCCCCAGGCGGTCGCGTCGATGTTCGACGAGACCGCGGCGAAGTACGACCTCATGAACGACGTGATGTCGCTCGGGCAGACCCGGCTGTGGCGGCGCGCGGTGACCGCGGCGATCGACCCGGCGCCGGGGGAGCGGGTGCTGGACATCGCGGCCGGCCCGGGGTCGTCCTCGGTGTCGCTGCGGGCCGCCGGCGCCGACGTGGTCTCGGCGGACTTCTCGCTCGGGATGCTCCGGCAGGGGCGCACCCAGCGGCCCGACCTCGACTTCGCCGCGGCGGACGCGACCCGGCTGCCCTTCGCCGACGCCTCCTTCGACGTGGTGACGATGTCCTTCGGCTTCCGCAACGTCGGCGACCAGGAGGCGGCCCTCGGCGAGTTCCTGCGGGTGACCCGCCCCGGCGGGCGGCTGCTGATCTGCGAGTTCAGTCAGCCGACCAACCGCTGGTTCCGCACCGTGTACTCCGAGTACCTCATGGCCGCCTTCCCCCCGGTGGCCCGGGCGATCAGCTCCAACCCGGAGAGCTACGTCTACCTGGCCGAGTCGATCCAGGCCTGGCCGGCCCAGCGCGAGCTGGCGACCCGGATCGCCGCCGCCGGATGGACGGACGTCGCCTGGCAGAACCTCACCGGCGGCATCGTCGCGCTGCACCGCGCGATCCGCCCCTGACCCGCGGCCGACACGCGACCCACCTACGACGACGCGACCCACCTACGACGCGACCCACCTACGACGCGACCCACCTACGACGCGAGCTACCACGCAGTAAGTGTCGTGATCACAGCACTTACTGCGTGGTAGCCGGGGGCTTGGGGGCGGGCGGGGGTTAGGTAGGCCTTCGTGAACAGGTCTGGTTCCGCGGGAGTAGTGTGCCGAGCAGTTCGTGAAACACTTCACAAGCCGCCGAGGAACTCGTGACCAGCACTCCTGAGCGTCCCACCGTCGATCGCTCCGCCGACGTCGTCGTCGTCGGTGCCGGTCCCGGTGGCAGCGCCACCGCCGCCTGGCTGGCGAAGGCGGGCCTGGACGTCGTGCTGCTGGAGAAGTCCACCTTCCCCCGGGACAAGGTCTGCGGCGACGGGCTCACCCCGCGGGCGGTCCGGCAGATCGAGGCGCTGGGCATCCCGTCGGCCGAGACCGACGGCTGGGCGCACAACAAGGGCCTGCGGATCATCGCCGGCGGCATGCGCCTGCAGCTCGACTGGCCCGAGGTCACCTCCTTCCCCGGCTACGGCATGGCCCGGGCCCGTGGCGACCTCGACGAGGTGCTCGCCCGGCACGCCGCCCGCTGCGGCACCGAGCTGCTGGAGCGGCGCAACGTCACCGGCCCCGTCCTGGACGAGTCCGGCCGGGTCAGCGGCGTCGAGGCGAAGGTGGTCGACGAGCGCGGCCGGGCCACCGGCGAGCGCGAGACCTACCGGGCCCCGGTCGTCGTCGCCGCCGACGGCGTCTCCTCGCGCCTGTCCATCGGGGTGGGCCGGGAGAAGCGTGAGGACCGCCCGATGGCGGTCGCGGTGCGCGCCTACTACGAGACCCCGCGCCACGACGACGACTACATGGAGAGCCACCTCGAGCTGTGGACCACCGGCGAGGACGGGCAGCGCATCCTCATGCCCGGCTACGGCTGGCTCTTCGGCCTCGGCGACGGCCGCAGCAACATCGGCCTCGGCGTGCTCAACACCTCCGAGGCCTTCGGCCGCACCGACTACAAGGACGTCATGCGGCGCTGGGTCGAGACGATGCCTCCCGAGTGGGGGATCAACGAGGACACCATCACCGGCCCGATCCAGGCGGCCGCGCTGCCGATGGCCTTCAACCGCCAGCCGCTCTACGCCGACGGTCTGCTGCTCGTCGGCGACTCCGGCGGCATGGTCAACCCCTTCAACGGCGAGGGCATCGACTACGCCCTGGAGGCCGCGCACGAGGCGGCCGAGATCATCGGCGACGCGCTGCGCGCCCCCACCCCGGCCGCCCGCGAGGAGGCGCTGCAGCGCTACCCCGAGCGGATGCGCGAGCTGCACGGCGGCTACTTCCGGCTCGGGGCCGAGTTCGCCAAGCTCATCGGCCGACCGGAGATCATGCGCCTGGCCACCCGCTACGGGCTGCCGCGGCGCACCCTCATGAAGTTCATGCTCAAGCTCATGGCCAACCTGCCCGAGGAGAAGGGCGGCGGTCTCGACGACCGGGCCATCCAGCTGATGACCCGACTGGCCCCGAGCGCATGAGCGCCACGACGGTCGACGCCCCGGTCCTCCCGGGCGCGACGGGCACCGCCACGGCCCCGGGTGTGACCTGGGACACCTCCGGGCGCCTAGTATCGGACCAGGTCGCAGAGACGGAAGCGAGGCGCTGACGAGATGAACCCGTACATCCCGTTGCTCATCTTCTTCGCCATCGGCGTCGGCTTCGCCGCCGTGTCGGTGGTGACCAGCCTCGTCGTCGGCCCCGCCCGGGCGAACGTGGCCAAGTCGCAGGCCTACGAGTGCGGCATCCAGCCCACCCCCCAGGCGGCCGAGGGCGGCCGCTTCCCGGTGAAGTACTACCTCACCGCGATGCTGTTCATCATCTTCGACATCGAGGCGCTCTTCCTCTACCCCTTCGCGGTCGCCTTCGACCAGCTCGGGGCCTTCACCCTCGGTGCCGTCGTCCTCTTCCTGTTCAACGCGTTCTTCATCGCCGACGCCTACGTGTGGCGCCGCGGCGGGTTCGAGTGGGACTGAGAGAGGGAAGGGAGAGAGAATGGGACTCGAGGAGAAGCTGCCGGCCGGCATCGCGCTGACCACCCTGGAGAACGTCGCCGGGTACATGCGCAAGGCGTCCATCTGGCCGGCCACCTTCGGCCTGGCGTGCTGCGCCATCGAGATGATGGCCGTCGGCACCCCGCACTACGACCTCGCCCGCTTCGGCATGGAGCGCTTCGCGGCCACCCCGCGGCAGGCCGACCTGATGATCGTCGCCGGACGGGTCAGCCAGAAGATGGCCCCGGTGGTCCGTCAGGTCTACGACCAGATGGCCAACCCCAAGTGGGTCATCTCGATGGGCGTCTGCGCCAGCTCCGGCGGGATGTTCAACAACTACGCGATCGTCCAGGGCGTCGACCACATCATCCCGGTGGACATCTACCTGCCGGGCTGCCCGCCGCGCCCGGAGATGCTGCTCAACGCGATCATCGAGCTGCACGAGCAGATCCAGTCCAGCAAGCTCGGCGTGAACCGGGTGGCCGCCGCCCGCGCCGCCGAGCAGGCCGCGCTGGGCGCCGCCCCCACCGAGGCGATGGCCCCGACGCACGACCACGAGTCGCTGCTCGGAAGGAACCTGCTGGCATGAGCGAGAAGGACGTCACCCCGGGCCAGGCCGAGGAGGCCGGCCCGACCCCCGCCGAGCTCGTCGAGGCCGACCAGCCCGACGGGCCGGTGCAGGTCTCGCAGCGCCGCGGCATGTTCGGCGCCGGGCAGAGCCAGGACACCTCCGGCTACGGCGGGCTGCGCACCCCGGTGCTGCTGCCCGGGGAGGCCGAGCGCCCCTACGGCGGGTTCTTCGACGAGGTCGTCGACGCCCTGGACGCAGCCACCGCCGGAGACGGTGCGGGCAGCCTGGTCGAGCGGGTGGTCGTCGACCGCGGCGAGCTCACCCTCTTCGTCGACCGCGACGACCTGCGCCCGGTGATGCAGGCGCTGCGCGACGTGCCGGCGCTGCGCTTCGAGATGTGCATGTCGGTCTCCGGCGTGCACTGGCCCGAGCAGACCGGTCGCGAGCTGCACGTGACCTACGAGCTGCTCTCGATCACCCACGGCAGCCGCCGGCTGCGGGTGGAGGTCACCGCCCCGGACGCCGACCCGCACATCCCCAGCGTCGTCGGGATCTACCCGGCCGCCGACTGGCACGAGCGGGAGACCTGGGACATGTTCGGCGTGGTCTTCGACGACCGCCCCGACCTCACCCGCATCCTCATGCCCGACGACTGGCCGGGCCACCCGCAGCGCAAGGACTACCCGCTCGGCGGGATCCCGGTGGAGTACAAGGGCGGCACCGTCCCGCCGCCCGACGAGCGGAGGTCGTACAGCTGATGTCGCCCACCACCCAGCAGTCCGTGCCCAGGACCCCCCGCGGGGTCCGCGCCACCCCGGGGGCCGACGACGCCGCCGAGGGGCGGATCGTCAACGTCTCCGGCGGCGACTGGGACGAGCAGATCGACGAGCTCGGGATGAACCCCGAGGAGCGGATCGTCGTCAACATGGGCCCGCAGCACCCGTCCACGCACGGCGTGCTCCGGCTCATCCTCGAGCTCGACGGGGAGACGGTCACCGAGACCCGTGCCGGCATCGGCTACCTGCACACCGGCATCGAGAAGAACATGGAGTTCCGCACCTGGACCCAGGGCGTGACCTTCTGCACCCGGATGGACTACCTCACGCCGATGTTCCAGGAGGCCGCCTTCTGCCTCGGCGTGGAGAAGCTGCTGGGCATCACCGAGCAGATCCCGGAGCGGGCCAGCGCCATCCGGGTGCTCATGATGGAGCTCACCCGGATCTCCTCGCACCTGATCTGCCTGGGCACCGGCGGCATGGAGATGGGCGCCACCACGGTGATGACCATCGGCTTCCGCACCCGCGAGGAGATCCTCTCGATCATCGAGAACATCACCGGGCTGCGGATGAACAACGCCTACATCCGCCCCGGCGGCGTCGCCCAGGACCTCCCCCCGGGCGCCATCGACAAGATCCGCGAGACGCTGCCGGAGATCCGCCGCGGCATCGGCGAGCTGGAGAAGCTGCTGCTGGAGAACCCGATCCTCAAGGGGCGCACCAAGGAGGTCGGCTACCTCTCGCTGACCGGGTGCACCGCGCTGGGGATCACCGGACCGGTGCTGCGCTCCACCGGCCTGCCGCACGACCTGCGCAAGTCGGCGCCCTACTGCGGCTACGAGAAGTACGACTTCGACGTCGTCACCGGCACCGGCTGCGACAGCTACGACCGGCTGGCCATCCGGCTCGGCGAGATGCACCAGTCGCTGCGGATCATCGAGCAGGTCACCGACGAGCTGCAGGCCAACCCCGGCCCGGTCATGGTCGCCGACAAGAAGATCGCCTGGCCCGCCCAGCTCGCCGTCGGCGGCGACGGGATGGGCAACAGCCTGGACCACATCCGGGAGATCATGGGCACCTCGATGGAGGCCCTGATCCACCACTTCAAGCTCGTCACCGAGGGCTTCCGGGTGCCGCCCGGCCAGGCCTACCAGGCGGTCGAGTCGCCGAAGGGGGAGCTCGGCTGCCACGTCGTCTCCGACGGCGGCACCCGCCCCTACCGGGCCCACTTCCGCGACCCGAGCTTCAACAACCTGCAGGCCGCGGCGGCGATGTGCGAGGGCGGCAACCTCGCCGACGTCATCGTCGCGGTGGCCTCGATCGACCCGGTGATGGGAGGCGTCGACCGATGAGTGGTGACGGCTACGGCGAGCAGAGCGCCTCCGGGCACCTGCACGTGCCCGCGGAGAGCAAGGAGCCCTACCCCGGCGAGGTCCTCGAGCGGCTCGCCGCCGAGGCCGAGCAGGTCATCGCCCGCTACCCGCAGAAGCGCTCGGCGCTGCTGCCGCTGCTGCACCTGGTGCAGTCCGTCGACGGCTACGTCACCGGCCGCGGCATCGACTTCTGCGCCGAGGTGCTCGACCTGACCACGGCCGAGGTCTCCGGGGTGGCCACCTTCTACACCCAGTACAAGCGCCACCCCAACGGCGAGTACACCGTCGGGGTCTGCACCAACACGCTGTGCGCGATCATGGGCGGCGACGAGATCTTCGACCGGGTCAGCGAGCACCTCGGCGTCGGTCACGACGAGACCACCGCCGACGGCAAGATCACCCTCGAGCGGGTCGAGTGCAACGCCGCCTGCGACTACGCCCCGGTGGTCATGGCCAACTGGGAGTTCTTCGACAACCAGACCCCCGAGTCGACGATCCGCCTCGTCGAGGACCTCGCCGCCGGGGCGCCGGTCGCGCCCACCCGCGGGCCGAGCCGGGTGTGCACCTTCCGGCAGGTCTCCCGGGTGCTGGCCGGCTTCCCCGACGGTCTGGCCGACGAAGGGGTCAGCGCCGGCGAGCCGTCGCTGCGCGGCCTCGAGGTGGCCCGCCGCGAGGGCTGGGTCGCTCCCGGCGACCAGCGCGACGACACCGCCGCGTCGAGCGCGGGCCAGCAGGTCGACGGCCTCGCCGCCGGCATGCCCAGCTCGGTGAACGCCCCGACGAACGAGCCCGACGAGCTGCCCGGCGGGGTCGACGCCCAGGCGGCCCAGGAGACCCGGCTGGCCGACGACGACGCCAAGGGCGAGGAGGATCCGGCGTGACCACCCTGACCCCCATCCTCACGAAGTTCTGGGACCACCCGCGGTCCTGGACGCTGGCCACCTACGAGGAGAACGACGGCTACTCCGCGCTGCGCACCGCGCTGGCCGGCGACCCCGCCGACCTCGTCCAGGCCGCCAAGGACTCGGGGCTGCGCGGCCGCGGCGGCGCAGGCTTCCCCACCGGCATGAAGTGGGGCTTCCTGCCGCCCCCGGACGGCGGCCCCCGCTACCTCGTCGTCAACGCCGACGAGTCCGAGCCGGGCACCTGCAAGGACATCCCGCTGATGATGGCGGCGCCGCACTTCCTCATCGAGGGCGTGGCGATCACCTCCTTCGCCATCGGCTGCCACCACGCCTTCATCTACCTGCGCGGCGAGGTCGTGCACGTCTACCGCCGGCTGATGCGCGCCGTCGAGGAGGCCTACGCGGCCGGCTACCTCGGCAAGGACATCATGGGCACCGGCTACGACCTCGACGTCACCGTGCACGCCGGCGCCGGGGCCTACATCTGCGGCGAGGAGACCGCGCTGCTGGACTCCCTCGAGGGTCGTCGCGGGCAGCCGCGGCTCAAGCCGCCCTTCCCCGCGGTGGCCGGTCTCTACGCCCGCCCGACCGTGGTCAACAACGTGGAGTCGATCGCCTCGGTGCCGCTGATCGTCGGCCGCGGCGCCGACTGGTTCTCCGACATGGGCACCGAGAAGTCCCAGGGCTTCGGCATCTTCTCCCTCTCCGGGCACGTCAAGCACCCCGGCCAGTACGAGGCGCCGCTGGGGATCACCCTGCGCGAGCTCATCGACATGGCCGGCGGCATGCGCGACCCGGACAAGAAGCTGAAGTTCTGGACCCCGGGCGGCAGCTCCACCCCGATCTTCACCGACGCCCACCTGGACGTGCCGCTGGACTTCGAGTCGGTGGCCGCCGAGGGCTCGATGCTCGGCACCCGGGCGCTGCAGATCTTCGACGAGACCGTCTCGGTGGTCCGCGCGGTCAGCCGCTGGACCGAGTTCTACAAGCACGAGTCCTGCGGCAAGTGCACCCCCTGCCGGGAGGGCACCTGGTGGCTCGCCCAGATCCTCGAGCGGATCGAGCACGGGCGCGGCACCACCGAGGACATCGACAAGCTCGTCGACATCTGCGACAACATCCTCGGGCGCAGCTTCTGCGCCCTCGGTGACGGCGCCACCAGCCCGATCACCTCGGCCGTGCAGTACTTCCGGGAGGAGTTCGAGGCGGGCTGCCACACCCCGGCCGCCGAGCTCTTCCCGCCGGCCGCCGCCACCCTCTTCGGATCCCGAGGCTCCCAGGAGCAGGACGCGATGGTGACCCGATGACCGTCACGAGCCGCAGCGAGACCGAGCAGACCCCGGTCGAGATGGTCAACCTGACCATCGACGGGGTCCCGGTCAGCGTGCCCAAGGAGACCCTGGTCATCCGGGCCGCCGAGGAGGCCGGGATCCAGATCCCGCGCTTCTGCGACCACCCGCTGCTCGACCCGGTCGGCGCCTGCCGGCAGTGCCTGGTCGAGGTGGCCACCCCGGACCGCGAGGGCAACGTCAAGCCGATGCCCAAGCCGCAGGCCAGCTGCACCATGGCGGTCAGCGAGGGCATGCAGGTCAGCACCCAGCAGACCTCCGAGGTGGCCGACAAGGCCCAGCAGGGCGTCATGGAGCTGCTGCTGGTCAACCACCCGCTGGACTGCCCGGTCTGCGACAAGGGCGGGGAGTGCCCGCTGCAGAACCAGGCGATGAGCAACGGCCGGCCGACCTCCCGCTTCGAGGACGTCAAGCGCACCTACCCCAAGCCGATCAACATCTCCTCGGCGGTGCTGCTGGACCGGGAGCGCTGCGTGCTCTGCGCCCGCTGCACCCGCTTCTCCGACCAGATCGCCGGCGACCCCTTCATCGCGCTCGTCGAGCGCGGCGCGCTGCAGCAGGTCGGCATCTACGAGGAGCAGCCCTTCGAGAGCTACTTCTCTGGCAACACCGTGCAGATCTGCCCGGTGGGCGCGCTCACCGGCGCCGCCTACCGCTTCCGCTCCCGCCCCTTCGACCTCGTCTCCACCCCGAGCGTGTGCGAGCACTGCGCCAGCGGCTGCGCGATCCGCACCGACCACCGCCGCGGCAGCGTGCTGCGCCGGATGGCCGCGCTGGACCCCGAGGTCAACGACGAGTGGATCTGCGACAAGGGCCGCTGGGCCTTCCGCTACCCCGACGTCGGGGACCGCTTCGAGCTGCCGATGGTCCGCGAGGACGGCGAGCTGCGCCCCGCCTCGTGGCAGGAGGCGCTGGCCGTCGCCGCGGACGGGCTGCGCGCGGCGCAGGGCCACGGCGTGCTCGTCGGCGGCCGGGTCAGCGTCGAGGACGCCTACGCCTACGGCAAGCTCGCCCGCGGCGTGCTCGGCACGAACAACATCGACTTCCGCGCCCGCCCGCACTCGGCCGAGGAGGCCGACTTCCTCGCCGACCACGTCGTCGGCACCACCCCGGAGACCGGCGGGGTCCGCTTCGCCGACCTCGAGCGGGCCGGCTCGGTGCTGCTCGTCGGGCTGGAGTCCGAGGAGGAGTCGCCCAGCGTCTTCCTGCGGCTGCGCAAGGCCTTCCGCAAGAGCGGCACCCAGGTCTTCTCGGTGGCCCCGCTGGCCACCCGTGGCCTGACGAAGGCGGGCGGCACCCTCGTCCCGGCGGCACCCGGCACCGAGACCGAGGTGCTGCGGGCGCTGGCCGGCGAGGGCAGCGCCGAGGCGATGGGCGGCGACGGCTTCGCCGCCACCCGCACCGCGCTGCGCGAGCCGGCGGCGATCATCCTCGTCGGCGAGCGGCTGGCCACCGTGCCCGGTGCGCTGACCGCCGCCGCGGCGCTCGCCGAGAGCACCGGCGCCCGGCTGGCCTGGGTGCCGCGACGGGCCGGGGAGCGCGGCGCCCTCGAGGCCGGCGCGCTGCCCGGGCTGCTGCCCGGCGGCCGCCCGGTCACCGACGCCGGCGCCCGCGAGGCGCTGGCCACGCTGTGGCAGACCGACGCCGCGCTGCCCACCGAGGCCGGCCTGGACACCACCGGCATCGTCGGAGCGGCCCGCACCGGACGCCTCGGCGGCCTCGTCGTCGGCGGCGTGGACGCCGACGACCTCGCCCTGCCCGGCGCGCACGAGGCGCTGCGGCGGGCCTTCGTCGTCTCCCTCGACCTGCGCCCGAGCACGGTCACCGCGCACGCCGACGTCGTGCTGCCGGTGGCCCCGCACGCCGAGCGCTCCGGAGCCTTCGTCAACTGGGAGGGTCGGGTCCGCGAGTTCGAGGCGGCGCTGTCGACCAACGCGATGGCCGACCACCGGGTGCTGCACATGCTCGCCGACGAGCTCGGCGGCTTCCTCGGCACCCGGACCCAGGCCGAGGTGCGCGGCGAGCTCGACCTGCTCGAGCGCGGCCCGGCCACCCGCCCCGAGCGCGCCGTGCCCGGCACCCCCGAGGTGCCCACCCTCGGCGCCGACGAGCTCGTCCTGGCGACCTGGCACCAGCTGCTCGACAAGGGCTCGCTGCAGGACGGCGAACCCTTCCTCGCCGGCACCGCGCACACCCCGAAGGCGTGGGTCTCCCCGCGCACCGCGCAGGCCCTCGGCGTCATCGAGGACGACTTCGTCACCGTGCAGGGCGGCGAGGTGCGGGTGACCGCGCCGGTGCACGTCGCCGACATGGTCGACCACGTGGTGTGGCTGCCGACGAACTCCGAGAGCTGCGACCTGCGCAGCCTGACCGGGCACGTCGGCCCGGTCGTCACCGTCACCAGGGGTGGAGCCGCATGAGCAGCCTGACGATCCTGCCGACGCTCACCACGGCCGCCCCGGGGCCGGCCGACTTCAGCGACACCCCGGTGTGGCTGTCCCTGGTCAAGGCGCTGCTGCTCTTCGTCTACCTGCTGCTCAGCGTGCTGCTGGCGATCTGGTTCGAGCGTCGGGTCATCGGCCGGATGCAGCAGCGTCCCGGCCCGAACCGCAACGGTCCCTTCGGTCTGCTGCAGACCCTCGCCGACGGCATGAAGTCGATGCTGAAGGAGGACGTGCGGCCGAAGGCGGCGGACGCCTTCATCTTCACCATGGCCCCGATGCTCTTCGCGTCGATGGCCTTCGTCGCCTTCGCGATCATCCCGCTCGGCGGCGACGTGTGGATGTTCGGCCACCGCACCCCGCTGCAGCTGACCGACCTGCCGGTGGCCAGCCTCGTCGTGCTCGCCGCCGCCGGGATCGCCGCCTACGGGATCGTCCTCGGCGGCTGGTCGGCCGGCTCGACCTACCCGCTGCTCGGCGGGCTGCGCTCGACCGCGCAGATCATCTCCTACGAGATCGCCATGGGCCTGGCGCTGGTCGCGGTCTTCCTCTACGCCGGCTCGATGTCCACATCGGAGATCGTCGCCTCGCAGAGCGACCTCTGGTACATCGTCCCGGCCTGCGTCTCCTTCGTCATCTACGTCATCACCATGGTCGGCGAGACCAACCGGCTCCCGGTGGACCTCGCCGAGGGCGAGGGCGAGATCGTCGGCGGCTACTTCACCGAGTACTCCGGCATGCGCTTCGCGATGTTCTTCCTCGGCGAGTACATCAACATGCTCACCGTCTCGGCGCTGGCCACGACGCTCTTCCTCGGCGGCTGGCAGGCGCCCCCCGGGTTCGCCGCGATCGGCGACGGCATGCTGAACGAGGGCTGGTGGGGCCTGCTGTGGTTCACCATCAAGGTCTGGCTCTTCATGTTCTTCTTCGTCTGGCTGCGCGGCACCCTGCCGCGCACCCGGTACGACCAGTTCATGCGCTTCGGCTGGAAGTTCCTCATCCCGGTCACCGTCGTCTGGGTCGTCGCGGTCGCCTTCATCCGGGCCGCCGACCTCGGCTTCTTCGGCGACTCCACGGTCAACCTCGCCGGGCGCGCCTTCCCGGTGGCCTCGCTGATCATCGTCGGGGTCATCGCCGTGCTGGTGCTCGGCGCCACCTGGATCTGGGAGAACCGGGTCGAGGCCCGGGCCCAGGCCGAGGAGGAGGCCGCCGAGACCCCGGAGGAGATCGACCCCTTCGCCGGCGGCTACCCGGTCCCGCCGCTGCCCGGCCAGCGCCTCGTCGAGCCGGAGCACCGCGCCGGCAGCACGCGCCAGGTCGAGCCGGCCGGGGCCACCCGGGCCACCGCCACCGAGACCACGACCGCCACCACGAGCGAGGAGGAGCCCCGTGGCTGACGATCAGAGCAAGGGCGGGTTCTTCGCGGACCTGTTCGCCCCGGTCGCCGGGTTCGGCGTGTCCTTCGGGACGATGTTCCGCAAGGTCGCCACCCAGGAGTACCCCGAGGTCAAGTGGCCCACCCAGCCACGCTTCCACGGCCGCCACCAGCTCAACCGGCACCCGGACGGGCTGGAGAAGTGCGTCGGCTGCGAGCTGTGCGCCTGGGCCTGCCCGGCGGACGCGATCCTCGTCCAGGGCGAGGACAACGACGACGAGCGGGGGCTGCGGTTCAGCCCCGGCGAGCGGTACGGGCGGATCTACCAGATCAACTACCTGCGCTGCATCTTCTGCGGGCTGTGCATCGAGGCCTGCCCCACCCGGGCGCTGACGATGACCAACGAGTACGAGCTCGCCGACAACAACCGCGCCGACCTCATCTTCACCAAGGAACAGCTGCTCGCGCCGGTGCAGGAGGGCATGCTGCCCGCCCCGCACCCGATGGTCGACAACATGGAGGAGCGGGACTACTACCAGGGCAAGGTCACCGCGGCCACCCCGGAGCAGCGCGAGTGGGTCGAGGCGGCCGCCGCCACCCGCCGTCGCGCGGACGCCGAGGCGCAGGAGGAGCAGTCGTGACCGGTACCGGTGAGGCCGTCGCCTTCTGGGCGCTGGCGATCGTGGCGGTGCCCGCGGCGCTGGCGCTGCTCTTCGCGAAGCGTGCGGTGCACGCGGCGATCGGCATGGTCGTCACGATGATCATCCTCGGCGCCTTCTACCTGCTGCAGGAGGCGCCCTTCCTCGGGGTGGTGCACATCTTCGTCTACACCGGCGCCGTGATGATGCTCTTCCTCTTCGTCGTCATGCTCGTCGGCGTCGACCACTCCGACAGCCTCGTCGAGACCCTCACCGGGCAGCGCTTCCTCACCGTGCTGCTCAGCCTGGCCACGGTGGCGCTGCTCGTCGGGGCCATCTCCGGGGTGACCTACGAGGGCGACCCCAACCTCAGCGCGGTCAGCGCCGACCCCGGCAACGTCGAGGCCGTCGCCTACCTCATCTTCGGCCGCTACGTCTGGGTCTTCGAGGTGACCACCGCGCTGCTGGTCACCGCCGCCATCGGGGCGATGGTGCTCGCCCACCGCGAGCGGATCGTGCCCCGCCCCACCCAGCGGCAGTGGATGGAGCGCCGCTTCCGCGAGGGCCAGCACCTCTCCGGCCTGCCGGCCCCCGGCGTCTACGCCCGGCACAACGCCGTGGACACCCCGGCGCTGCTGCCCGACGGCACCGTCTCCGAGCTCTCCCTGAACCGGGTGCTCGTCGCCCGTGACCAGGTCACCGCGCCCACCCGGTACGTCGAGGTGGACGAGGCGGCCGCGGACACCGCCCCGGACCGGGAGATCGCCGACACCCGGGAGCGCCACCTGCACGACACCGGTGAGCAGCTGCCGCCCAGCGCGGACCTGCCCAGCCTGCGTCGCGAGGGTGCCCAGCACGACGGGGGCCACCCGCAGAGCGGCGACGACGCGACCCGTGACGACGAGGGGAGCGCCCGATGAGCCCGATGAACTACGTCTACCTGGCGAGCATCCTCTTCGCCATCGGCGGCGCCACCGTGCTGCTGCGGCGCAACGCGATCGTCGTCTTCATGGGCGTCGAGCTCATGCTCAACGCGGCCAACCTCGTCTTCGTCACCTTCGCCCGGATGCACGGCAGCGTCGAGGGACAGGTCATCGCGCTCTTCGTCATGGTGGTCGCGGCCGCCGAGGTGGTCATCGGCCTGGCCATCATCATGGCGATCTTCCGTGCCCGACGCTCGGCCTCGGTCGACGACGCCAACCTGCTGAAGCTGTAAGGAGCGACGACCGTGCTCACCGCACTCCCTGCGCTGACCGCTGACGCCGTGCTGACGGCCGACGCCGCCGCGGCGCACGAGGCCACCGGGGTCACCGCCCTCGGCTGGCTGCTCGTGGGCCTGCCGCTGGCCGGCGCCATCATCCTGCTGCTCGGCGGCCGGGCGACCGACTCCTTCGGCCCGTACCTGGCGACCGCGCTGTCCTGGGGGTCCTTCCTCCTCGGCGGCGCCATCGTCCTCTCCATGCTCGGCGAGGACCCCGAGCAGCGGGTCAGCTCGCTGGCGCTGTGGGACTGGGTGCCGGCCGGCAGCGTCGACGTCACCGCCGGGCTGACCCTGGACCCGCTCTCGCTGTCCTTCGTCCTGCTGGTCACCTTCGTCGGCTCGCTGATCCACGTCTACTCGCTGGGCTACATGGCCCACGACCCGGACAAGCGGCGCTTCTTCGCCTACCTCAACCTCTTCGTCGCCTCCATGCTGCTGCTGGTGCTGGCGGACTCCTACCTGCTGCTCTTCGTCGGCTGGGAGGGCGTCGGCCTGGCGTCCTGGCTGCTCATCGGCTTCTGGAACCACAACCCCGCCTACGCCACCGCGGCGAACAAGGCCTTCGTCGTCAACCGCGTCGGCGACCTCGGGATGATCCTGGCGATGGCGGTCATGCTGGCCACCTTCGGCACCCTGGACATCGCCGCCGTCGGCGCCGCCGCGCCGGGCGCCAGCGACGGGGTGCTGCTGGCGATCGGCATGCTGCTGCTGCTCGCCGCCTGCGGCAAGTCGGCGCAGTTCCCGCTGCAGAGCTGGCTCGGCGACGCGATGGCCGGCCCCACCCCGGTCTCGGCACTGATCCACGCGGCGACCATGGTCACCGCCGGCGTCTACCTCATCGTGCGCAGCCACGGCATCTTCGACGCCTCCGAGGGCGCCCGGCTCGCGGTCACCATCGTCGGTGCCATCACCCTGGTCTACGGAGCGGTCGTCGGCTGCGCCAAGGACGACCTGAAGAAGGCGCTGGCCGCCTCGACGATGAGCCAGATCGGCTACATGATGCTGGCCGCCGGTCTGGGACCGATCGGCTACGCCTTCGCCATCTTCCACCTGGTCACCCACGGCTTCTTCAAGGCCGGGATGTTCCTCGGCGCCGGCTCGGTGATGCACGGGATGAACGACCAGGTCGACATGCGCCGCTTCGGCGGGCTGGCCACGGTCATGAAGATCACCTGGATCACCTTCGGCCTGGGCTGGCTGGCGATCCTCGGCGTCCCGCCCTTCTCCGGCTACTGGTCCAAGGACAAGATCATCGAGTCGGCCTTCGTCGGCGACGGCTGGCAGCCGTGGGTCTTCGGCACCGCCGCGCTGCTCGGCGCCGGGGTGACCGCCTTCTACATGTCCCGGCTGTTCTTCATGACCTTCCACGGCAAGCGCCGCTGGGTCACCGAGGGCGAGGAGGCGGTGCACCCGCACGAGTCCCCGCTGACGATGACCGTCCCGATGATCGTGCTCGCCGTGGGCTCGGTCGCGCTCGGCTGGGCGCTGGCCGCCGGCGACACCTTCACCACCTGGCTGGAGCCGGTGCTCGGCCACCACGAGCACGAGGAGCCGGTGATCGCCGTGCCGGTGATCATCGCCCTCACCCTGCTGCTGGTCGTCCTCGGCGCCGGCCTGGCGTGGTTCATGTACCTGCGCCAGGACGTGCCGGAGACCGCGCCGAAGGGGTCGGTGCTGACCCGGGCGGCCCGCGCCGACCTCTACCAGGACGAGCTGAACTCGGCCCTCTTCGTCGGGCCCGGCGTCGGCCTGACCCGGGCCCTGGTCGAGGGTGACCGGGACGGGGTCGACGGCGGCTTCGACGGCCTGGCCTCCGGGGTGCGGGCCACCTCCTCCTGGCTGCGCCGGGCCCAGACCGGCTTCGTCCGCTCGTACGCGCTGACGATGCTCGCCGGTGTCGTCGTGATCCTGGCCGCGCTGAGCCTGCTGAACTGATGGGTGATGAACTGATGACCGATCTGCCCTGGCTCTCGCTGCTCATCGTCGTGCCGCTGCTCGGCGCGCTGGTGGTGGCGGTGCTCCCCTCGAAGGGTGGCCTGGCCAAGCCGGTGGCGCTGGGCGTCTCCCTGCTCACCCTGGGCATCGCGGTGGCCGCCACCGCGACGAGCTTCACGCGGGGGAGCGACCAGCAGTTCCAGATGGTCGAGCAGCACGAGTGGATCCCGCAGTTCGGGGTCTCCTACGCGCTCGGCGTCGACGGGATCTCGCTGGCGCTCATCCTCATGGCGCTGGTGCTGACCCCGGTGTGCCTGCTCGCCGCCTGGAACGACATCCCCGAGGGCGGTGGCCGGGAGAAGACCTACTACGCGCTGCTGCTGTCGCTGGTGCCCTTCATGGTCGGCGTCTTCGCGGCCACCGACGTCTTCCTCTTCTACGTCTTCTTCGAGGCGATGCTCATCCCGGTGTACTTCCTCATCGGGATGTTCGGCGGCGAGCGCCGCCAGGCCGCAGCGGTGAAGTTCCTGCTCTACAGCCTGGCCGGCGGGCTGATCATGCTCGTCGGGGTCATCGCCCTGTACTTCCAGGGTCCCGGCGGCTCGGAGGGCTTCCTCGTCGAGCGGCTCACCGGGCTGAGCATCGACCCGACCACCGAGAAGTGGCTCTTCGTCGCCTTCTTCGTCGCCTTCGCCGTCAAGGCCCCGATGTGGCCGGTGCACGCCTGGCTGCCGGACGCGGCCAGCGCCTCCCGGCCGGCGGTGGCCACGCTGCTCGTCGGCGTGCTCGACAAGGTCGGCACCTACGGGATGATCCGCTTCTGCCTGCAGCTCTTCCCGGGGGCCAGCGAGTGGGCCACCCCGGTGGTGCTCACCCTGGCCGTGGTCTCGGTGCTCTACGGCGCGATCCTGGCGATCGGCCAGACCGACCTCATGCGCCTGGTCGCCTTCACCTCGATCAGCCACTTCGGCTTCATCGTCATCGGCATCTTCGCGGTGACCTCGGCCTCGCAGACCGGCAGCAACCTCTACATGATCAACCACGGCTTCTCCACGGCCGCGCTCTTCCTCGTCGCCGGGATGCTCGTCGCCCGCCGCGGCACCGCGCGGATCGACGCCTTCGGCGGCTGGCAGCGGGTCACCCCCGCGCTGGCCGGGGTCTTCCTCGTCGCCGGGCTGTCCGCGCTGGCGCTGCCGGGGCTGTCCAGCTTCGTCTCGGAGTTCCTCGTCATCGCCGGCACCTACCCCACCTACCCGGTGGTCACGGTGGTCGCGGCGCTGGGCGTCATCCTGGCCGCGCTCTACGTGCTGCTGGCCTACAAGCGGATGATGACCGGCCCGCCGCCGGTGATCGGGGGGACCGAGGGGTCCTCGGTGGTCCCGGGCAGCACCGACGTCGAGCTGCGTGCCGACGCCGCGGGCACGTCCGTCGCCGGCGACGAGCCGGCCGAGGACCTGCCGTACGTGCGCGAGGACCTCGACGAAGGGCGTCGCCGCGGCCGCCTCGCCGCCGCGGTGCCGGACCTCAGCTGGCGAGAGAAGGTGGTCGTCGCCCCGCTGATCGCCAGCTTCCTCGTGCTCGGGGTCTACCCGAAGCCGGTGCTGGACACCCTCACCCCTGCGGTCGAGCGCACCCTGGAGATCGTCGGGGTGAGCGACCCCGCACCTGAGGTGCCGGCCGACTCCACCTCGACCAGCGGAGGCACGCACTGATGAACTCCTTCGAGATGGTCGACATCGACTACGTCGCCCTCGCCCCGATGATCGTCGTCTTCGCCGGCGCCCTCGTCGGCGTCGTCGTCGAGGCCTTCGCCCCGCGCCGGGTGCGGCACGTCGTCCAGGTGGCGCTGAGCGTGCTCACCCTGGTCGGCGCCTTCGCCGCGCTGCTGCTCATCGGCGACGGCGACCTCGGCGCCACCGTCGACGGCACCGTCGTCATCGACGAGCCGGCCCGCTTCATCCAGGGGTCGCTGCTCGTCCTCGGGCTGCTCGGCCTGCTGGTCATGGCCGAGACCCTGGGCGGCGACAGCTCGGACGGCTTCACCCCGATGGGCGCGGCCAGCCCCGGCTCCGGCCTGGAGCAGATGGCCGCCCGGCAGGGCTTCGCCACCACCGAGGTCTTCCCGCTGGCCCTCTTCAGCCTCGGCGGCATGATGCTCTTCCCCGCCGCCGGCGACCTGCTGACGATGTTCGTCGCGCTCGAGGTGCTCTCGCTGCCGCTCTACCTGCTGTGCGGGCTGGCCCGGCGTCGCCGGCTGCTCTCCCAGGAGGCGGCGCTGAAGTACTTCCTGCTCGGCGCCTTCAGCTCGGCCTTCTTCCTCTTCGGTGCGGCGCTGCTCTACGGCTATGCCGGCTCGGTGCAGCTCGAGGCGATCGCCGAGGCCAGCCGCACCTCCACCGGCGAGATGGAGTCGCTGCTGCTGCCGGGCGTCGGGATGCTCCTGGTCGGGCTGCTCTTCAAGGTCGGCGCGGTGCCCTTCCACGGCTGGACCCCGGACGTCTACCAGGGCGCACCGACCCCGGTGACCGCCTTCATGGCGGCCTGCACCAAGGCGGCCGCCTTCGGGGCGCTGCTCCGGCTGGTCTACGTCGGGCTGGAGACCACCCGCTGGGAGTGGCGCGGCGCGGTCATCGCCGTGGCGGCGCTGACCATGGTCGTCGGTGCCGTGCTCTCGGTGACCCAGACCGACGTCAAGCGGCTGCTGGCCTACAGCTCGGTGGCGCACGCCGGCTTCATCCTCGTCGGGCTGCTGGCCTTCGACCAGAGCGCCGTGCAGGGGGTGCTCTTCTACCTCGTGGCCTACGGCGCGACGACCATCGCCGCCTTCGCCATCGTCAACCTCGTCCGGGAGCGGGGCGCCGAGGCCACCCACCTGTCGCAGTGGGCCGGGCTGGGGCGTACCCACCCGTGGATCGCGGCGGCGTTCGGCTTCCTGCTGCTCGCCTTCGCCGGGATCCCGCTGACCTCCGGCTTCACCGCGAAGGTGGCGGTCTTCGCCCCGGCGGTGGCGCACGGCGGGCTGGCCGGGACCCTGCTCGTGGTGCTCGGTGTGCTGGCCAGCGCGGTCACCGCCTTCGTCTACGTGCGGCTCATCGTGCTGATGTTCTTCACCGAGCCCAGCGGCGAGGTCACGGTCGCCTCCCCGGCGACGATGTCGCTGGTGGCGATCATGCTCGGCACGCTGATCACCCTCGCGCTGGGCGTCTTCCCCGGGCCGCTGCTCGAGCTGGCCCAGTCCTCGTCGATCTTCGTCGTCCCGTGACCGGGGGAGACGCGCGCACCGGTGGCAGCGACGGCGACGACCGCCCCGGGGCGATGAGCGGCGCGAGCGCGCCGACGACGCTGCCGCTGCCCGAGGTGAGCCCGCAGCTCGCGGCGCGGCTGACCGACGGCCTGGAGCGGGTCGAGCGGCTCATCGTCGAGCGCAGCCGGCACGAGGACGCCTTCATCGAGGAGGCCAACCTGCACCTGGCCCGGGCCGGCGGCAAGCGCTTCCGCCCGATGCTCACCCTGCTCGCCGCCGAGCTCGGCGACGGCATCGACGACGCGGTGGTCGCCGCCGCTGCCGGGGTCGAGCTGACCCACCTGGCCAGCCTCTACCACGACGACGTCATGGACCAGGCCGAGCTGCGCCGCGGCGCTCCCAGCGCCAACGCCCGCTACGACAACTCCACGGCCATCCTCGTCGGCGACCTGCTCTTCGGCACCGCGTCGGACATCATCGCCGACCTCGGCCCGGAGGCGGTGAAGATCCAGGCGCAGACCTTCATCCGGCTCTGCTCCGGGCAGATCCGCGACGACCGGCCCTGCCCGCCGGAGCAGGACCCGCGGGCCTACTACCGCGGGGTGCTCGCCGACAAGACCGGGGTGCTCGTGGCCACCGCCGCCCGCTACGGGGCGATGTTCGGCGGCTGCTCGGCGGCCACCGTCGCCCAGGTCACCGAGTTCGGCGAGCGGCTCGGGGTCGCCTTCCAGCTGGCCGACGACCTCATCGACGTCGTCAGCGACCGGGACGAGCTGGGCAAGGAGCCGGGCACCGACCTGCGCGAGGGCAAGCGCACCCTGCCGGTGCTCGGTGCGCTCGCCTCCGACGACCCGGCCGACGCCGAGCTGCAGCGGCTGCTGACCAGCGACCTCGACGACGACGGTGTGCAGCGGGCGCTGCAGCTGCTGCGCCCGCACCCGGCGGTGGCTGCCGCCCGCGAGGAGACGGTCGCGGTCGGCCGCGAGGCGATCGACGCGCTGGCCGAGGTGCCCGACAGCGACGCCAAGCGGGCCCTCGTCGCGCTCATGGAGAGCGTCGTGCACCGGGCGAGCTGACCCGGACACCTCAGATCACCTGCGAACGGCCTCGGCCCGCCCCCGATGACGAGGGCGGGCCGAGGCCGTTCTGCCAGGTCGTGCAGCCCGGCGGTGCTGCCGGGCCGTGCCGATCGGGTCAGCGCTGGCTCTGGTCGCCCTGACGACGACCGCGGCCGTGACCGCGTCGCCGGTCGCGCGTGCGCTTGCGGCGGTCCGGACGCACCTCGACGACACCCGGCCGCGGGCACGGGTCGCCCTTGTACGGGAAGAGGCTGGCCGGAGAGGCGTAGGTCGCCGCGTCCGACTCGCCCGGGTGCTGGATCGCGGCCAGCACGCTGCGCTGGTCGAAGGTGATCAGCGGCCCGCAGCACTCGGCGTAGGCCGGCACCGAGAGGAAGCGCTGCAGGTGCCCCTTCTCGCGGCCCTCCAGCGGCATGAGGTACATCCCGTCGGCGTCGCCGAGGGCGTTGCCGTCGGTGGCGATCCAGAGGTTGCCCTCGCCGTCGAAGGCGACGTTGTCCGGGCAGCTGATCGAGGACACCTCGGAGCGGTCGTAGCCGTTGAAGTAGGTGCCCGGGTCGTCCGGGTCGCCGGCGATGAGCACGAGCTTCCAGGAGAAGGTCGAGCGCACGTGCTCGCCGCGGGTCGGGGTGATCTCCAGGACGTGCCCGTGCCGGTTGTCCGGGCGCGGGTTGGCCTCGTCGATCTCGGCCGCGGTGCGTCGGCTGTTGTTCGTCAGCGCGGCGTAGACCCGGCCGTTGACCGGGTTGACCTCGACGTCCTCGGGGCGGTCCATCTTCGTCGGCCCGACCTTGTCGGCGGCCAGCCGGGTGTGCACGAGCACCTCCTCGACGTTCATCCCCGGGACCTTGCTGCGGTTGTCGACGACCAGCGGGATCCACTCCCCGGTGCCGTCGTTGACCCGGTCCTGCGCGCCGTCCCCGGTGAAGCGGGCGACGTAGAGGTCGCCGGAGGAGAGCAGCTGCTTGTTGTGCCGCCGGGCCCGCCAGCTGTTGCCCTTGCGGTAGCGGCGGTGCGAGACGAACTTGTACATGTAGTCGAAGCGCTCGTCGTCACCCATGTAGGCGACCACGCTGCCGTCGTCGTCGACGGTGACGTTCGCCCCTTCGTGCTTGAAGCGACCCATCGCGGTGTGCTTGACCGGGGTCGAGTGCGGGTCCAGGGGGTCGATCTCGACGACCCAGCCGAGCCGGTTGGCCTCGTTCGGCTCCTGACCGAGGTCGAAACGCGGGTCGATCCGCTCCCAGCCGCGGCCGGTGCTCCCGGCGATGCCGTAGCGCTCCCAGGCCGCGGTCTGCTCCGCGGTGCCGGTGCCCGGCTCCACGAAGTACTGGTTGAAGTTCTCCTCGCCGGAGAGCACGGTGCCCCAGGGGGTCGTCCCGCCGGCGCAGTTGTTCAGGGTGCCCAGCGAGGACGTCCCGTCCGGGTCGGCGCTCGTCCTCAGCAGGTCGGACCCGGCGCCCGGCCCGTCGAAGGTGAAGCGGGTGCCGGTGTGGATGCGCCGGTTCAGCCGGGCCCCCTGGACGTAGGTCCAGCCGCTGGTGCCGTTGCGGCGGCGGACCTCGACGACGGACATGCCGTGCGCGGCCTGGATGATCTCCAGCTGGTCGTCGGTGAGCGAGTCCGGGCCGGTGTAGCCCTCGAACATGAGGTTGTCGTTGGTGTACTCGTGGTTGACGACGAGCACCGCCCGGTGGGGGTTGCGGGTCGGCAGCAGGCCGACGTAGTCGCAGTTGTAGCCGAACTGCCGGCGCTGCGCGGAGGCGCTCTGCCGGTCGACGTCGAAGCGGGGGGTGCCCCGGAAGAGCGGGTCGCCCCAGGCGATGATCGCGTGCCAGGAGAAGCCGTCGGGCACGTCCAGCTCGTCGGTCCCGGCCGGCTGTGGTTCGATCGCGGTGAAGCCGAAGGGGGCCTTGGCCCGCGGGCGACGCCGGCGGCCCTCCAGCTCCTCGGCGGCGGCCGCTGCCGAGCCCTGCCGGCCACCGGTGGTCGCCGCGGCGGCGCTCTCCGGGAGCAGGGTGGCGCCGGTGCCGAGCACGGCGGCGGTGAGGCCGGTGGTGACGACGGCGCGGCGGGTGGCGCTGGCGGCGACGACGTCACCGAAGTAGGGGTTGTCGCTGCGGTTGGGCACCGGCTGGGCGCAGGCGTTGCCGCAGCGGAACTCGCAGGTGGCGGCCTGGCGGCCAGAGGTGTGCTGCAGCGGGGTCAGGGGGATCTGGCGCGGGGGCATGCGTCTCCTCGTGGTTCGTCGTCGCCCGGCTCGAGGGGCGGGAACGCCTAGGGAACCTAGGCGGCGACGGAGACGAGGGGGTGCCGCGAGGGCGACGTCCAGGTGACCTGCCGGTGGCCTCGTCGGGCCCGGATGGTCAAGGAGCGGTCAAGACGGAGCCCGGCCGGGCTCCCGCGGTGCCGGCAGCCCTGGTCCGGCCGATGGGTCAGGGCGGTGGCCAGGCCGGCGGGTCATGCCGGCTCGGCGACGACGACGAAGTTGGCCTTGCGATGCCCGTCCTCACGGAAACCCAGGGTGTCGTCACAGGTCACCAGGACCACCCGGCGGGTGCTGCCGTTGTCGCCCCAGACGTCGGGGTCGGACTGCAGGTCGGTCTTGTCGACCACCTCGGCCCGGGTGATGGCGAAGGTGAGCCGGTCGCCGGAGGAGTAGGTGAGCGTCACGGTGTCGCCGGTGGAGACCCCTTCGAGCGCGGCGAAGCGGTCCGGGCCGTCCTGGTTGACCACGTGCCCGGCGATCACCGAGGTGCCGGTCGCGCCGGGGCTGACCCGGTCGTAGCCGGTGAACCAGATGACCTGGTCGGGCAGCGGGTTGACCTTGCCGCCGCGCAGCCCCTGGGCGACGAGGTCGGTCTGCAGCCCGACCGCCGGGATGCTCAGGTCGGTGGCGACGGCTCCGTCGTCCACCGCGTCCCGGGCCTGCTGCTCCTCGCTGGCGGGCACCGGCTCCGCCGGGCTGGAGGTGATGTCGACCTCGGGATCGGCCCCGCTCGTGGTGGCGGTGCTGCTCGAGGAGCTGCTGGACGAGGCGGTGTTGCTGGTCGGCGTCCTGTTGCTGGTGCCGCTGCCGGTGCCGGTGCCGGTGCCGGAGGGGCTGCCGGCCTGGCCGCCCGTCGGCGCGTCGGCCTCGTCGGCGCACCCGGCGAGCAGCAGGGCGCCGACGCCCAGCGAGGCTGACAGGAGCTGGCGTCGCCCGAGCCCCCGCACGACGGTGACGTCGGCGGGGGCTCGGCGAGGCCGCGAGAGTCGCGTCATCTCAGGAGTCTGACGAGCTCGGGTCAGACGATGTCCGTCTCGACGACCGGGCCGCTGACACCGCTGTCGTCGGAGCCGGTGCCGGAGCCGCTGCCGGCCGCGCCGTCGTCGGTGGCGTCGCCGGAACCGGCCCCGCCGTCGTCGGTCGCGTCGTCACCGGTCGCGTCGTCACCGGTGGTGTCGTCGCCGGTGGTGTCGTCGCCGGTGGCGTCGTCGCCGGTGGCGTCATCCGTCGTGTCGTCGGTGGCGTCATCCGTCGTGTCGTCCGTGGTGTCGTCGTCCGTGGTGTCATCGGGCGTGTCCGCGCCGAGAGCGACGGTGGAGCTCAGCGGGTCCAGGGCCTCACCCTCGGGGTAGAAGCCGTTGCCGTTGTAGGAGAAGACGGTCACGCCCTCCTCGGCGAGCGTGGTGGACAGGTCGGTGACCGTGGCCTCGTCGCCGGAGACGGAGAAGGCCCCGCCGGACACGTCGGCGATGTTGACCTCGCTCGTCGCGCCGTCGGCGTCGGTGTAGGTCACGTCGAGCGTGCCGGTGCCGTCCGCGCCGAGGGTCAGCTGCGGGTCGGCGATGGTGAAGTCGAGCTCACCGTCGTGACCGTAGAAGGCCACCGAGCCGGAGTAGTCGACCTCGCCGGAGCCGTCGTCCTCGACGGTGCCGGTGGCGCTGGTGAACTCGAACTCGCCGCTGCTGAGCTGGCTGGCGCCACTGCCGGTGGTGATCTCGCCGTTGGCGATCGGACCGGCGATGTAGCTGCGGAAGGACTGCTTCACGCCCCAGGTCAGGGTGCCGTCCGAGGCGGTGGCGTCCGCGGCGGCGTTCGCCTGGGTCGCGGCGCCGACCGGGACGGCCAGCGCGGCGGCGGCGACGGCCGCCAGGGTGAGGGTCGTGGTGCGGGACCGGGTGGGGGCTGCGGTGGGCGTCACGGTATGTCTCCTGTCGAAGATTAGGCGTGCCTAACCTAAGTGAAGAGTGTCCGGTCGATCAACACCCGTCCAGGGCGGAGCGCGTCACACCGGCTCGGTCGGCTCCAGCGCCGCGGCCCGTCGGTCGGCGCGCAGCCGGCGCGCGGTGCGCACCGAGTCCAGGCTGAGCAGCGCCAGGGCCACCCAGACGATGGCGAAGCCGGTCCAGCGCTCCGGTGACATGTGCTCCTCCAGCACGGTGACCGCGACCAGCAGCTGCAGCACCGGGGTGATGAACTGGATCAGCCCGATGGTCACCAGCGGGATGCGTCGGGCGGCCTCGGCGAAGAGCAGCAGCGGGATCGCGGTGACCACCCCGGCCAGCACGAGCAGCGCCGGGTGCAGCGGCGCGTCCACGGTGAAGGTGCCGGCGCCCGTGAGGGTGAGCCAGAGCAGGATGCCCAGCGCCGCCGGCAGCAGCGCGGCGCTCTCCGCGGCCAGCGAGTGCAGGGCCGGGAGCGAGGCGCCGAGCTTCTTCTTCGTCAGCCCGTAGAGGCCGAAGGAGCCGGCCAGCACCAGCGCGATCCACGGCAGCCCGCTGCCGGCGACGGTGAGGTAGCCGGCGGCCACCGCCCCGATGGCCACGGCCGCCCACTGCAGCGGTCGCAGCCCCTCGCGCAGCACGACCACCCCGAGCGCGACGGTGATCAGCGGGTTGAGGAAGTAGCCGAGGGCCGCCTCGTTGGTCCGTCCGGTGAGGACGGCGAAGACGTAGACGCCCCAGTTGATCGCGATGAGGTAGCCCGCCACCCCGACCCCGAGGGGCAGCCGTGGGCGGCGCAGCGAGCGGACCAGCGTGCCCAGCTCGTCCCGCCACAGCAGCACGCCGAGGCAGACGACGAAGGTCCAGGTGATCCGGTGGGCCAGCACCTCCCAGGCGCCGGACGGCTGCAGCGCGGTGAAGTACAGCGGGAAGAGCCCCCACAGCCCGTAGGCCAGCCAGCCCGCGGCCAGGCCGCGGCGGTCGGTCATCGACGGGGTCACACCCGGAATCTAGACCCCCGGACCCTCGACCCTCGGGCCGGGGGTGGGCGGTCTGGGTAGCCTCGCACCGTGACCACGTGGGACGAGGCGACGCGCGACCTGGACGCGCCGCTGGCGGTGCTCGACCTCGACGCCTTGGAGGTGAACGCCGCCGACCTGGAGCGCCGCGCCTCAGGGACGCCGATCCGGCTGGCCAGCAAGTCGGTACGGGTGCGCGAGATCGTCGACCGGGTGCTCGCCCGCCCCGGCTGGCGCGGGGTGATGAGCTACGCGCTGGCCGAGGCGCTGTGGCTGGTCGAGCACGGCCACGACGACGTCTTCGTCGCCTACCCCGACCTGGGGCGCGCCGCGCTGGCCCGGCTGGCCGCCGACGAGACGGCGCTGCACCGGATCACCCTGGCGATCGACTCGCTGGAGCACGTCGCGGCGCTGGCCGACCGGGTGCCAGGCGGGACCCCGTTGCGGGTGGCCGTCGACGTCGACGCCTCGCTCCGGCTCGGGCCGGTCCACCTCGGGGTGCGCCGTTCCCCGGTGCGCACCCCGGCCCAGGCCGCCGCCGTCGCCCGGGCCGCGCAGCGCGCCGGCTTCGCCGTCGTCGGGATGATGGCCTACGACGCGCAGATCGCCGGTGTCCCGGACAGCTCCCGCGCGGTGCGGCTGGTCAAGGCGTGCTCGGACGCCTCGCTGCGCCGGCGCCGCTCCCGGGTGCGGGCCGCCCTCGAGGACGTCGTCGGCACGCTCGCCTTCGTCAACGGCGGTGGCACGGGCAGCCTGGAGATCACCGGCGCCGACGCCGCGCTCACCGAGCTCGCCGCCGGGTCCGGGCTGATCGGCCCGACCCTCTTCGACGGCTACGACGCCTTCACCCCGCGGCCGGCCCTGGCCTTCGCCCTGCCGGTGGTGCGCCGACCCGCGGCGGACATCGTCACCGTCTTCTCCGGCGGCTACATCGCCTCCGGCCCGGCCGGCGACAGCCGGGTGCCCTCGGTGCACGCCCCCGAGGGTCTGCGGATGCTCGGCGCCGAGGGCGCCGGGGAGGTGCAGACCCCGCTGCGCGGGCCCGCCGCCGCCTCGTTGCGGCTGGGCGACCGGGTGTGGTTCCGGCACGCGAAGGCGGGGGAGCTCGCCGAGCGGTTCGACCGGTACCACCTGGTGCGCGGCGGCGAGCTGGTCGGCGAGGTGCCGACCTACCGCGGCGAAGGGCGGTGCTTCGGATGAGCCGCTCCTCGTCCACCGCCGGGGCGCGGCCGGGCGCCGCAGGCACCGGTGGCGCCACCTGGCGCAACTGGGCCGGCAGCGTCCGGGCAGCCCCGAGCGCGGTGCTGATCCCGCGCAGCGACGACGAGCTCGCGGCCGCCCTGGCCGCGGCGGCCGCGCGGGGCGGACGGGTCCGTCCGGTCGGGGCCGGGCACTCCTTCAGCCCGGTGGCGCAGCCGGTCGACGCCCAGCTGCGGCTGACCACCTCACCGGCCTGACCGAGGTCGACCGCGGCCGGTCCCGGGTGCGGGTGCGCGCCGGCACCCCGCTGCACGCGCTCACCCGGGCGCTGGCCGAGCACGGGCTGGCGCTGCCCAACCTCGGTGACATCGACCGGCAGACCGTCGCCGGGGCCACCGCCACCGGCACCCATGGCACCGGCGCGGCCCTGCCCGGGCTGTCCGCCGGCATCACCGGGCTGCGGCTGGCCACCCCGGACGGTCGGCTGCGCTGGATCGACGAGGTGCAGCCCGACCTGCTGGCCGCCGCTCAGGTCTCCCTCGGTGCGCTCGGGGTGGTGACCGAGCTCGAGCTGGCGGTGGTGCCCACCTTCGTCCTCCGCGCCACCGAAGGACCGGACCGGCTGGACCGGGCGCTCGCCGACCTCGACGAGCTGGCGGCGAGCCACCGGCACGTCGAGCTCTACTGGTTCCCGCACACCGACCGGGTGCAGGTGAAGATCAACGACCCGTTGGCCCCGGACGAGGCCCCGGAGCCGCTGCCCCGGTGGCGCTACCTGCTGGACGACGAGCTGCTGAGCAACGGTGTCTTCGGCGCGCTCAACGCGGGCCTGTCCCGGGCGCAGCTGCTGATCCCGAGCGTCAACCAGCTCAGCGCGCGGGCGCTCACGGCGCGGACCTACACCGGGCCGAGCCACGAGGTCTTCTGCGCCCCGCGCCGGGTCCGCTTCCACGAGAGCGAGTGGGCGGTGCCCCGGGAGGCGCTCGGCGAGGCCCTGACCCGGCTGCGCCGCTGGATCGAGACCTCGGGGGAGCGGGTCTCCTTCCCGGTCGAGATCCGGCTGGCCGCGGCCGATGACGCCTGGCTCTCCACCGGCTACCAGCGGGAGAACGCCTACCTCGCCTGCCACCACCACGTCGCCCGCGACCCGGCGCGCTACCTCGGTGCCGTGCAGCAGATCATGGCCCCGCTGCAGGGTCGCCCGCACTGGGGCAAGGTGCACACCCTCACCGCGGACGAGCTGGCCGAGCGCTACCCCCGGCACGGTGACGTGGTGGCGCTGCGCGACCGGCTCGATCCCGACCGGGTGCTGAGCAACCCCTACCTCGAGCGCGTGCTCGGCCCCTGAGCGTCCTCGCACCGCGGGTGGAGGTGACACTCAGGTGGAGGTGATGCGGCGGGTGGAGGTGATGGGACGCGCCCTGGCGCGTGCAGATACCTCCACCGCGTGGACGAGCTGCCCCGGTGGAGGTGATGGGACGCGCCCTGGCGCGTCGGGTTACCTCCACCGCGTGGGCGAGCTCCTCGTCCGACGGGGGCGGAGCCCTCAGTCCTCGACGGTCCAGGTGTCGTGCCCGGCCAGCAGCGACTGCAGGTCCGCGTCGGTGGCCGGCCCGCCGGCGGTCTCGACGCTGGCCTCGACCTGGGCGCGCACCTGGTCGTCGTAGGTCGGCTGGTCGACGCTGCGGAAGACGCCCATCGGCACGTAGGTCATGTCGTGCGAGTCCAGCCGGCTCAGCCCGAAGGCCTGGCTGGGGTCCGGGGCCGCCGGGTCGTGCACGACCACCTGCTGCTCCAGCCCGCCGGAGCGCACCTCGGCCTCGGGCAGGAACGTCAGCGAGGAGCCGGTGCGCACCAGCAGCCGCCGCTCGCCGGTGCCCTCGTCGGTCTCCTCGCCGCCGATGGCCACCGGCTCGCCGTCGGTGAGGTGGACCAGCCGCGCCTTCTGCTGCTCGGCGTCCTTGATGAGCCGGAAGGCGCCGTCGTTGAAGATCGGGCAGTTCTGGTAGATCTCCACCAGCGAGGTGCCGCGGTGCTCGGCGGCCGCCTGCAGCACCGAGGTGAGGTGCTTGCGGTCGGAGTCCATGGTCCGCGCGACGAAGGTCGCCTCCGCGCCCAGCGCCAGCGAGACCGGGTTGAAGGGGGCGTCCAGGCTGCCCATCGGGCTGGACTTGGTCACCGTGCCCGGCTCCGAGGTGGGGCTGTACTGCCCCTTCGTAAGGCCGTAGATGCGGTTGTTGAAGAGCAGGATCGTCATGTTGACGTTGCGCCGCATCGCGTGGATGAGGTGGTTGCCGCCGATGCTCAGGGCGTCGCCGTCGCCGGTGACCACCCACACCGACAGGTCCTCGCGGCTGGTCGCCAGGCCGGTGGCGATCGCCGGGGCGCGCCCGTGGATGGAGTGCATCCCGTAGGTGTCGAGGTAGTACGGGAAGCGGCTGGAGCAGCCGATCCCGGAGACGAAGACGATGTTCTCCCGGCGCAGCCGCAGGCTCGGCAGGAAGCTCTGCACCGCGGCCAGCACGGCGTAGTCGCCGCAGCCGGGGCACCAGCGCACCTCCTGGTCGGAGGTGAAGTCACGCTTCTTCTCCTCCGGGGCGTCCTCGGGCAGGGCCGGGACGCCGGCGGTGCCGGGGACGGCAGCGGTGGGGATGCCAAGGTCGATGCTCACTGGACCTCCTCCAGCGCCGAGGTGATGACCTCGGCAAGATCGGCGGTGCGGAAGGGCAGGCCGCGCACGGCGGTGTGGCTGCGCACGTCGACGAGGTACTGCGCGCGCAGCAGCATCGCCAGCTGCCCGAGGTTCATCTCCGGGACGATCACCCGGTCGTAGCCGCGCAGCGCCTCGCCGAGCCCGCGGGGGAAGGGGTTGAGGTGACGCAGGTGGGCGTGGGCGACCGTCCCGCCGGCCCGGCGCACCCGGCGCACGGCGGCCACGCACGGGCCGTAGGTGCTGCCCCAGCCGAGGACGAGCACCTTGGCGTCGCCGGTCGGGTCGTCCACGCTCAGCTCGGGAGCGGTCTCGGCGACCTTGTCCACCTTCGCCTGGCGCAGCCGGACCATGTGGTCGTGGTTGTCCGGGTCGTAGGAGATGTGCCCGGTGCCGTCGGCCTTCTCGATGCCGCCGATCCGGTGCTCCAGGCCCGGGGTGCCGGGGATGGCCCACGGCCGGGCCAGCGTCTCCGGGTCCCGCAGGTACGGCAGGAAGTCCGGCTCGCCCTTCGCGTCGGTGGCGTTGGGCTCGGTGGCCAGCTCGACGGTCAGGTCCGGCAGGTCGGCGACGTCCGGGACCTGCCAGGGCTCGGAGCCGTTGGCCAGGTAGCCGTCGGAGAGCAGGATCACCGGGGTGCGGTAGGTGGTCGCCACCCGCACCGCCTCGATCGCCGCGTCGAAGCAGTCGGCCGGGGTCTGCGGCGCGATCACCGGCACCGGGGACTCGCCGTTGCGGCCGTGGATCGCCTGCAGCAGGTCGGACTGCTCGGTCTTCGTCGGCAGCCCGGTGCTGGGGCCGCCGCGCTGCACGTCGACGATCACCAGCGGCAGCTCGAGGCTGACCGCGAGCCCGATCGTCTCCGCCTTCAGCGCGACGCCCGGACCGGAGGTCGTGGTCAGCCCGATCGCCCCGCCGTAGGCGGCGCCGAGCGCGATGCCGACCCCGGCGATCTCGTCCTCGGCCTGGATCGTGGTCACGCCGTGCCGCTTCTGCGACGACAGCGCGTGCAGGATGTCGCTGGCCGGGGTGATCGGGTAGGAGCCGAGCACCAGCGGGCGGCCGGCCCGGTGCGCCGCGGCGACGAAGCCGAGCGACAGGGCGGTGTTGCCGGTGATGTTGCGGTAGGTGCCGGGCGGGGTCGGGGCCGCGTCCACCTGGTAGGAGACGGCGAAGTCCTCGGTGGTCTCGCCGTAGGCCCAGCCGGCCTTGAGCGCGGCGAGGTTGCCGGCCAGCACCTCCGGCTTGGCGCCGAACTTGGCGGCGAGGAACTCCTCGGTGGAGGTGGTCGGCCGCGAGTACATCCAGGACAGCAGGCCGAGGGCGAACATGTTCTTCGCCCGCTCCTTCTCCTTGCGGCTCAGCCCCTCGAAGTCGGCCAGCGCCTCGACGGTGATGCTGGTCAGCGGCAGCGCGTGCACGTGCCAGCTCTCCAGGGACTCGTCGTGCAGCGGGTTGTCGGCGTAGCCGACCTTCTTGAGGTTGCGGGCGGTGAACTCGTCGGTGTCGACGATGATCGTCGCGCCGCGCGGGGTGTCGGCGAGGTTCGCCTTGAGCGCCGCCGGGTTCATCGCGACGAGCACGTCCGGGGCGTCGCCCGGGGTGAGGATGTCGTGGTCGGCGAAGTGCAGCTGGAAGCTGCTCACCCCGGGCAGGGTGCCCTGGGGCGCGCGGATCTCGGCGGGGAAGTTCGGCAGCGTGGACAGGTCGTTGCCCAGCAGGGCGCTGTCCGCGGTGAACCGGTCACCGGTCAGCTGCATGCCGTCGCCGGAGTCTCCGGCGAACCGGATGATCACCCGGTCACGGCTCTCCACGGTCTTGGTGCTGCTCATACGGGCGGGACCACCCCTGACGGATCGCGGCTCGCCCCCGTCGGTGGGCGGGGGACCTCTCGCCATGGTAGGTGTCCGGACCGATTCAACTCAATTCATGTCGTTATGAGTGAGATAACGCAGAGTTATGCATGAGCATCTGCTTCCCGCCTGGGCCGGTCGGCCGAGGCGGCGGCCCCGGTCACCCGCCTCAGCCGGCAGCTGCCCCGTCGAACGGGGCCCGCTCGTACCATGCCTGCCCGGTGGCGAGGGTCACCCTCAGCCGCTCTCCGGTCGCGAGCGCGGGGAGCAGCGGCAGCAGCAGCTCGATCACCGTGCCGGGCTGGTGGTGGGCGGGCTTGGTCTCCGGGTGCGGGTGGTAGATGAGCCCGGTGTGCTGCTGACCCTCCGGCCCGCCACCGTCCTGGGCCTCGCCAGCGGGAGGGTTCTGGCCAGCGCTGAGGGTCTCGCGGCCGACGGTGCACTCGACGAAGGAGAAGGTCTCGGCGGGGTGGACGTCGGTCCACTCGAGGTCGCGGACCGTCCACCGGGGCTCGTCGAGGACGAGCCGGTGCGGCGCCACGTCGAGGTTGATCGTCGCCAGGTGGTACCCGTGCAGGTCGACCCCGTGCTCGGCGAGCAGCGGCGCCTGCATCGCGATGGTGCCGGCGGGGAAGGGCGAGCTCGTGGAGCGGCCCGAGGCGACCCCGTGGCCGGCGACGACGACTCCGGTCGCCGCCGCCGGCCTGTGGGTCACCGGCCCGTGGGTCACCGGACGAAGGTGGGCGTCAGCGGCGGGTTCCACCACTGGCCCTGGTTCGCCTTCATCGCGCCGATGACGTGGACCACGACGGCGAAGACGAGCGCGGCCGGGTAGGTGATGAACCCGATGAGCACGAACATCAGGGGCACCGAGAGCAGCAGGACGATGCCCGTGATGATCTGCACGTTGAGGCTGTTGGCCGCGTGCGCCCGGACGAAGGGCCCCCGGTCCTTGTAGACGAGGAAGATCACCAGGCTGACGACGAAGCCGGCGGTGCCGGCGCTCAGCGGGAGCAGGATCGCCGGGGCCAGGTGGGCGATCATCCCGAGGTTGCGCTCCTCCTCGGGCGTCACCGACGCTGCTGCAGGGTCGGCGGCGGGTAGCCGCCGGCGGTCGGCTGGTAACCGGGCGGCGGCACGCCCGGCCCGGCGCCGGTGACGGGTTGCTGAGGCCCGGGCTGCGGGCCGCTCGGGCCCCCGGCGCTGGACGGCTGCTGAGGCCCGGGCTGCGGGCCGGCGGACCCTGCCGCGGGGCCTCCGGGCTGGTCGCCTGGCTGCGGCGTTCCCGGCTGCTGGGCGCTCATCTGGGGCGGCGGCACCGGAGTCGTCGGCTCGGCGGAACCGGGCGTCTCGCCGGGGCGAGGGGGAGGCTGCTGGTCGGTCATGTCGAGTACCCCTTCCAGTGGTGAACGACGCATCCATCGTCCCGCGTCCGGTGCGCGATGGCGATAGGGCTCACGCCCGGCCGGAGGTAGGGCCGGCCCCCGGTGATGCGACAGACGGTGCACTCGCATCTCGATGTGGCGTCACCAGAGCGAACGCTGAGATTGCGGCGTGATTTCTGGTCGCGCGGCCCTCGATGGGCCCACGGCCATCACCCGGGCGGAGCTGCCGGTCGCTCTGGTTCGTCACCGAAGGTGATGCTGGCGCGCCCGTCGGGGTGGCGATGCACGCGGTGCCGCATGTCGGTGCGGTCGATCCAGCGGTGGTGGGTGCCGCAGAGCGGGACGGCGTTGTCCAGGTCGGTCCGCCCGTCGGCGTGCCAGGGCTGGAGGTGGTGGATCTCGGACCAGGCGAACGGGCGCTCGCAGCCGTCGGCCGCGCAGGTGCGGTAACGGGTGGCGAGCGCGGCACGCTGGGCGGGTGAGAAGAGCCGTCGTTGGCGGCCCAGGTCGAGCGGGAGGCTGTCGCCGTCGAGGACTGTGGGGATGATCCCGGCCTCGCAGGCGGTGCGGCGGGCCTGGCCGGCGCTGACCGGGTGGTCGGTGTCGGTGGTCGCGGCGCCGGTGCGCTCGCCGGTGAGTGTGGCCAGGTCGAGCGTGACCAGGACGGTGGCGGTGGCCTTGTCGTGCAGGTGGTCGGTGGGCAGGTGGCCGAGCAGCTCGGTGAGGGCGAGGCCGCGGCGGTGCTGCCAGTCGAGCTGGCGCTGCTTCCAGCCCACGTCGCCCGGGCCCTCGTCGCAGGACATGCCGGGGGTGCTGCCGGCGCTGCCGGTGCGGCGCCTCGGCGCGGTCATCGCGTCGATGACCGTGCGCAGCTGGGCACCGGCGAGGGCGGGGACCGTGAAGTGGCCGGTCATGGTGCCGTCGTGGTTGTCCTTGATCCAGAGCTCGGCGCGGTCGTGCGCCGCGTCCTCCTCACGCGTCAGGACCGCATCCTCGTGGGCGTCGACCGCGGCGCGGTCGCCCTCGACGTGCTGCAGCACCCGGCGGGCCACGTGCCGCAGGCGGGCCGGGGTGACGGTCCGCGCGGCTCTCAGCAGCTCGCTCTCGCAGGTGGCTCGCCCGGTGGCGTCGACGCTGGCCGGCAGGTCGTCCAGCGCGCGGGTGATGACCCGGGCGTGCGCGACGGAGATGTCCCCGGCGTCCAGGGCCTGGCCGGTCAGCGTCCGCCCCGGCGTCTCGGGCTCGTCGGTGGTTCCCGCATCGAGCTCGGCGGCCTCTGCCGGCGTCGTGCCGGCCGTGTCGTCGGTCGGCGGTCCGCCCTGGCCGAGCGCTGCCGCGAGGCTCGCGTCGCTCGCCGCCGGCCGACGGTCGCGATGGGTGTGCCGGGACGTCCACGACCCGGCATCGGTGAAACCGCCGCGCTCGGGCACCCCGGCCCGGTCGGCGGCGTCGACCAGCCGCAGGCGCAGCGCGTCGGTGCGCCGACCCAGCCGCTCCACCCGGGTGAGCAGGGCCCTCGCTCTCGCCCCGCTCCACCCTTCGCCCGAGGGGATGCCGGATCCCGGGTGGGGGAGGGACGACCCGCCGGAGGCCAGGCGTGGGTCGTTCATCGCATCCATGGCCGCGCCGAGGGCCGTGTCGCACGCTGCCAGCGCGGCCTCCAGCTGCTCCATCGGATCGGGTGTTGGCGGAGAGATCCGAGGTCCAGGTCGGGACGCCTCGGTCGGCGGCGTTGCACCCGGCGGCGCCGCACCCGTACCTCCCGGGCGGAGCCCGGTCAGCGGAGGGGTGGCGGTCGCTGTCATGGACATACTTTATCGAACATGTGTTCGACAGGCAAGAGGTTGTGCCGGATCTGTGGGCGCACCCGAGCCGTGGTCGCCGGGGCCGTCCGCGGCTAGGTTGGGCCCGTGAGCGGATACGTCGTCCTCGCGGGCGTGCTGGTCGCGAGCCTGCTCGTCGTGCTCGGCGGCGCGCTGGCTCGCCGTGCGCTGGCGCCGGCCGCGCCGACGCCGGCCAAGCTCACCACCTACGAGTCCGGGGTCGACCCGGTCGGCGACCTCTGGTCGCAGACCCGGGTGCGCTACCTCGCCTACGCCTTCCTCTACGTGATCTTCGCCGTCGACGCGGTCTACCTCTTCCCGTGGGCGCTGGTGCTGCGCACCGACCTGGGCCCGGCGAGCCTCGTCGAGGTGGGGATCTTCGTCGGCATCGTCCTCGTCGGGCTGCTGCACGCGGTGCGCCGCGGTCTGCTGAGATGGACGTGATGAACGACCAGCACAGCGACCACGGTCACGACCACCGTCGGCGCGACCACGACCAGCCGCACGCGCACGACGACGAGCACGTCTACGGCACCGCCTACTTCGACGAGGCCGCCGAGACCTGGGACGACGACCCGGCGAAGGTGGAGCGGGCCGAGGCGATCGCCGACCGGATCGCCGCCGAGGTGCCGCTGAGCCGCGACGACCGCGTCATGGACTACGGGGCCGGCACCGGGCTGCTCGGTCGGGCGCTGGCCGACCGGGTCGGTCCGGTGACCCTGGCCGACGCCTCGGCCGGGATGACCGAGGTCAACCAGCGACGGATCGGTGACCAGCCCGGACAGATCAGCGCGCTGCGCCTGGACCTGGCGACCGATCCGGTGCCGCAGGAGCGCTACGACCTCGTGGTCAGCCTGCAGGCGCTGCACCACGTCACCGACGTGCCGCGGGTGCTCGCCGCGCTGCGCGAGATCTGCGAGGGCTGGGTGGCCATCGCCGACCTCGACGCCGAGGACGGCAGCTTCCACGGCGAGGGCTTCCACGGCCCGCACGGCTTCGGCCGGGACGAGATGGCTGCCGCGCTGCGCGAGGCCGGCTTCGGCGACGTCCGGGTGGTCGACGGGACGACGATGACGAAGGAGGTCGACGGCGAGGACCGCGAGTTCGGCCTCTTCCTCGCGCTCGGCCGCGCCGGCTGACCGCTCACCGGCGCTCGCCCGCACCGGCCCACCCTGGTCGGTCCCCCTCGCTAGGGTGACCCGCGTGACGACGGACCTGCCCATGCCCCGAGTCGGGCCGGTCGCCGCGCACGCCCCGAAGCCGATGAAGGTCGTGCTCAGCTGGGGCCGCCGCTACAGCCTCTGGGTCTTCAACTTCGGGCTGGCCTGCTGCGCCATCGAGTTCATCTCCGCCTCGATGGCCAGGCACGACTTCATCCGCCTCGGCGTCATCCCCTTCGCCTCCGGCCCGCGGCAGGCCGACCTCATGGTGGTCAGCGGCACCGTCACCGACAAGATGGCCCCCGCCGTCCGCCGCCTCTACGACCAGATGCCCGAGCCGAAGTACGTCATCTCCTTCGGCGCCTGCTCCAACTCCGGCGGCCCCTACTGGGACTCCTACTCCGTGACGAAGGGGGTCGACCAGCTCATCCCGGTCGACGTCTACGTCCCCGGCTGCCCGCCCCGGCCCGAGGCCCTGCTGCACGGCATCCTCACCCTGCAGCAGCGGATCGCCGACGAGGACACCCAGAGCGACCGTCGCCGCTTCGCCGGGCACCGGGCGGCCGGTGCCGGCGAGGTGCAGCGCGACCTGGTCCGCCCGCCGACCTCCCAGGACGGGGACCGCCGTGGCTGAGCGGCGACTCGACGTCGAGCTCGCCGACTGGGTGAGCGCGGTGGCCGCCGCCCGGGACGAGGGATACACCTTCTTCGACTGGCTCAGCGCGGTGGACGAGACCGACCGTGACCCCGCACCCGGCCTGGACGTCTGGTGCCACCTAGTCGACCCCGCGCCGCGCGACGACCGCGACCAGGCGACGCTGCTGCTGCGCACCACCGTGCCGGAGGGCGCCGCCCTGCCCAGCCTCACCGGGGTCGTCGCCGGGGCAGCCTGGCACGAGCGCGAGACGCACGAGATGTTCGGCCTGGCGATCGACGGCTTCGACGACGGCAGCGGTCGCGGGCTGCGGCCGCTGCTGCTGCCCGAGGGCTTCGAGGGCACCCCGCTGCGCAAGTCTTTCGTGCTCGCCGCCCGGGCCACCAAGCCCTGGCCCGGCGGCAAGGAACCGGGCGAGGGCCACGGCGGTCGCCGCTCGCCGAGCCGGCGCCGGGTCTCTGCGCCGGGCGTGCCCGGACCCGACTGGGGTCCGCACCCCGCCGGGACCGCGCCTACCGACGACCCGGCAGAGCCAGCACAGCCGACACAGCCGACACAGCCGTCAGAGCCGACACAGCCGTCAGAGCCGGGTGAGCCGCGATGAGCCTGACCGAGGTCACCATCCGCTCGCTGGCCGCGGTGCTCGCGGTCCTCGTGCTGCCGCTGCTCGTCGGCCAGACCGAGCACAAGGTCATGGCGCACATGCAGGGCCGGGTGGGCCCGATGTACGCCGGCGGCTTCCACGGCTGGGCCCAGCTGATCGCCGACGGCGTGAAGTTCGTGCAGAAGGAGGACATCACCCCGGCCGCCGCGGACCGTCCGCTCTTCCGCTGGGCCCCCGCCGTCGCCCTCGTGCCCTACATGGTCGCGGTGGCCGTGCTGCCGATCCACCCCGGCCTGGCCGCCGCGGAGGTGCCCGCCTCGCTCGTCTTCGTCCTCGCCGCCGCGGGGGTCGGGGTCCTCGGCACCCTCATGGCTGGCTGGGGCAGCGCCAACAAGTACGCCCTCGTCGGCGCGATGCGCTCGGTCGCCCAGCTGCTCTCCTACGAGCTGCCGCTCATCCTCACTGTCGCCTCGGTGGCGATGGCCGCCGGCACCCTCTCCCTCGGCGGGGTCGTGCAGGCGTGGAGCCCCTGGTGGCTGCTGTGGCAGCTGCCCGGCGCGCTTGTCTTCCTCGTCGCCGCGCTCGCCGAGCTGCAGCGCCCGCCCTTCGACGCCCCGGTCGCCGACAGCGAGGTGGTCATGGGACCGTGGACCGAGTACACCGGGCTGCGCTTCGCCTTCTTCCTGCTCGCCGAGTACGCCGGCATCGTCGTCATGTCCACCCTCTTCGCGGTGCTCTTCCTCGGCGGCTGGCGCGGCCCGGCCGCCGACCACCTGGGCTGGCTGTGGACGCTGGCCAAGGCGGCTCTCGTCGTGCTGCTCATCCTGTGGGCGCGGATGAGCTGGCCGCGGATGCGCGAGGACCAGCTGCAGCGCCTCGCCTGGACCTCGCTGGTGCCGCTCGCCCTGCTGCAGGTCGCGCTCACCGCGGTCGGGGTGGTGGTCACCGCATGACCGAGCGCTTCGTCCCCGGCCTGCTCAAGGGCATGGCCACCACCGCCCGCCAGCTGGCCAGCCCGACGCACACCCACGAGTACCCCGACGTCGCCCCCGACCTGCCTGCGCGCAGCCGCGGCGTCATCGCCCTCGTCGAGCAGAACTGCACCTCGTGCATGCTCTGCGCCCGCGAGTGCCCGGACTGGTGCATCTACATCGACTCCCACAAGGAGGAGACGCCGCCGGAGCGCGAAGGGGGCCGGGCCCGTCAGCACAACGTCCTGGACCGCTTCGCCATCGACTTCTCGCTGTGCATGTACTGCGGGATCTGCATCGAGGTGTGCCCCTTCGACGCGCTCTTCTGGAGCCCCGAGTTCGAGTACGCCGAGACCGACATCCGCGACCTGCTCCACGAGAAGGACCGGCTGGGGGAGTGGGCGGCGCAGGTGCCGCCGCCCCCGCCGCTGGACGAGCGGGCCGCCGAGGCGCCGGAGATCGCTGCTGCGGAGAAGCCGGACCGTCGCCGAGGGCGCCGGTGACCGGCCACGAGATCGCCTTCGCCGCCGCCGGCACGCTGACCGTGGCCGCCGGCGCGCTGGCGGTGACCAGCCGGCAGGTGGTGCACGCCGCGCTCTGGCTGGTCGTCTCCCTCCTCGGCCTGGCCGGCTGCTACCTCGTCCTCGGCGCCGAGCTCGTCGCGCTGGTGCAGGTGCTCGTCTACGTCGGCGCGGTCGTCGTGCTCGTCGTCTTCGCGCTCATGCTCACCCGGGCCCCCACCGCGACCAACGACGACGCCAGCGTCGGCCCGGTGCAACGGATGCTCGCCGCGGCCGTGGCCGCCGGCACCACCAGCCTGCTGCTCAGCGTGCTGCTGCCGGTGGCCCGCCGCCAGCGGATCCGCCAGGCCGGCAGCGAGACCATGGCCGAGCAGATCTTCTCCACCTGGGTGTGGCCCTTCGAGCTCATCTCGGTGCTGCTCATCGCCGCCCTCGTCGCCGCGCTGGCGATCACCCGGGAGCGCTCGTGATCCACAGCGCCGGCCCGTACCTCGTCGCCAGCCTGCTCGTCGGGCTGGGCCTCTACGGCATCCTCACCCGCCGCAACGCGGTGCTGCTGCTCGTCGGCGTCGAGCTCGTCCTGGCCGGTGGCGGGCTGCTGCTGGTCACCGCCGGCGCGCTCGCCCAGGACCCGACCTGGTCGGGGCAGGTGCTCACCCTCTTCGTCATCACCATCGCCGCCGCCGAGGTGGTGCTCGCCCTCGCGGTGATCGTCGCCGCCTACCGCCGCCGCGGCCACGTCGACCTCGCCGCCGAGGCCGCCGACCCGGACCCGACGACCACCGGCCGCACGGACCTCGCACCGCCCGGCCAGGACGGCCGCCGATGACCTGGGCGCTCGTCGGCCTGCCCGCGGTCACCGCGGTGCTCGCCCTGGGCTCCCGACGCTCCGGCCTGGCGTCGCTGGTCGCCCTGCTCGGGGCGCTCGCGACCACCGTCGTCGCCGCCCTCGGGCTGGCCGAGGTGGGGCCGGCGCCCGCGTCGGACCCCTTCGCCGACAACGCCGCCCGCCCGGTGCCGGGGGGCGGCTACCCCTTCGGTGACCTCGACCTGCCGCTGACCACCGCGCTCAGCCCGACCAGCGCCCTGCTGGCACTGCTCGTCGCGGTGATCGTGCTCGCCGTGCAGACCTACGCCGTGTGGTCGCTCGGCGACGACGACCGGCGCCGCTCCTTCCACGCCACGGTCGCTCTCTTCGCCGCGGCCATGCTGCTGCTCGTCGTCTCCTCCGACCTCGTCCTCACCCTCGTCGGGTGGGAGGTCATGGGCTGGTGCTCCTACCTGCTCATCGGGCACTGGAGCCGCCGAGAGGCGCCCCGGCGAGCGGCGCACAAGGCCTTCCTCGTCACCCGGCTGGCCGACGTCGCGCTCGTCCTCGGGGTCACCCTGCTCGTCGCCGAGGCGGGCAGCACCGCTCGGGCCGCGGTGCTGGACACCTGGACCGGGGACGAGGTCTCCCCGGCCCTGCGCTCGACGGCGCTCGTGCTCGTCGTCGTCGGGGTGCTCGGCAAGTCCGCGCAGCTGCCCTTCCAGGACTGGCTGGCCGACGCCATGGCCGGGCCGACCCCGGCCTCGGCGCTGATCCACGCGGCCACCATGGTCGCCGCCGGCACCGTGCTGCTCGCCCAGCTGCTGCCGCTGCTGCTGCTCGCCGAGCCGGCCCGGCTGCTGCTCGCGCTCAGCGCCGGCCTGACCATGGTGCTGGCGGCCCTGCTCGCGCTGCTGCAGCGCGACCTCAAGCGGATGCTCGCCTGGTCCACGGTCAGCCAGGTCTCGCTCATGCTGCTCCCGCTGGCCGCCGCCGGTGCCGGGGTGGCCGCCGGGGCCGCGCTGCTGCACCTCTACGCCCACGCCATCGCCAAGGCGCTGCTCTTCCTCACCCTCGGCTGGCTGGTCGCCACCCGCGGCGGCACAGGCGCCGAGCGTCTCGTCGGTGCGGCCCGGCAGCACCGCGCCGCGCTGGCCGGCTGGGTCCTCGGCCTGGCCTCCATCGCCGGGGTGCCCCTGCTCGTCGGCGGCATCTCGAAGGAGCGGATCGTCGCCTCGGTGCAGGTGAGCGACGCTCCGACCGCCTCCGGCCCGGTGCTCGTGGCCATCCTGCTCAGCGCGGTGCTCACCGCCGCCTACGCCACCCGCGCGCTGCTCGTCGCCACCGCCGACCCCGCCAGCCACGACGGCACCCGGCAGCAGGCGGTGATGCCGCGCGCGGTGGCGCTCGTGCTGCTCGTGCTGACCGCGCTCACCGTCATCGGCGGCTGGGTGCTCGTCGACGACGCGCTGCCCGAGGCCGCCCACGCCGGGCTGCCGCTGATCGCCGGGGTGGTCGTGCTCGTGCTGCTCGGTGCCGCCCTCGGCTGGCTGGTCCACGCCGACCCGCGGGCGCACCGGCTGATCACCGGCCGGGTCGGTGACGTCGCCGCGGCCGGGCTGCACGCCGACCACGCCTACCGGCGGCTCGTGGCCCGACCGGTGCTCGCCCTCTCCGGGCTGGTGCGCTTCCTCGACCGCGAGGTGCTGGAGAGCTACGTGCACGCCGTCGGCTGGGGCGCCCAGGGGACCGCCGGCCTCGGCGAACGCAGCCAGCGCCGCGGGCGACCGGCCACCGGCGTGCTGCTCGTCGGCGCCGGCGCCCTCCTCGTGGTCACCCTGGGGGTGATCTGGTGACCGGCGCACTCATCGCGGCGGCCGTCGGGCTGCCGCTGCTCGTCGGGCTGGTCGCGCTGGCCACCCCCGAGGCACGGCACGCCCGGCTCACCCTCGTCGCGGCGCTCACCGCGCTGACCAGCCTCGGGCTGCTCGCGCTCGCCTGGGCCACCGGTGACGTGCTCGACGTGCCTTGGCTGCCCGCGCTCGGGCTGCGCCTGCACCTCGCCCTCGACGGGATCAGCGGACCGCTGGCGGTCCTGGCTGCCGCGGTCACCGCCGGAGCGGCGCTGGCCGCCCGGCGGCGCCCGGTCGACGGGGGGCGGTCGGCCACCTTCGTCGCCTGCCTGCTCATCACCCTCGGTGGGGCGCTGGCCGCCTTCGCCGCCCGGGACGCGCTGCTCTTCGTCGTCGCCTTCGAGACCGTGCTCGTGCCGGTGTGGGTGCTCATCACCCGCTTCGGCGACGCCCGCGACCCGGCGGCCCGGCGCGAGGCCGGGATGCGCTTCGTCCTCTACACGGGGCTCGGCTCGACGCTGCTGCTGCTCGGCGTGCTCGCGCTGATCGCCGCCGCCGGGACAGCCGACCTGGGGGTGCTCGCCGCCCGCAGCGGCGACCTCGACCGGACCACGCAGACTGTGGTCGCGGTCCTGCTCACCGCCGGGCTCGCGGTGAAGGTGCCGCTCTGGCCGCTGCACTCCTGGCTGCCGGCCGCGCACACCACCGCCCCGACCGCGGGATCGGTGCTGCTCGCCGCGGTGCTGCTCAAGCTCGGCACCTACGGGCTGGTGCGGCTCCCCCTGGCCACCGTGCCGGACGGCTTCGCCCGGCTGGCCCCGGTGCTCGCCGTGCTGGCCGTCACCGGGATCGTCTGGGGCGGGCTGGTGTGCCTGCGCGAGCGGGACCTCAAGCGGCTGGTGGCCTGGTCCTCGATCGCGCACATGGGCTTCGTCGTGCTCGGGCTGGCCTCCGGCACCGAGACCGGGGTGGTCGCGGCGCTCTACGGCAACCTGGCGCACGGGGTGATCTCGGCGCTGCTCTTCGTGCTCGTCGGCGGGCTCAAGGCGCGCCGCGGTGACGACGACCTCGCGCTGGCCTGGCCGGCGCTGCGCGAGGTTGCGCCGCGCACCGGGCTGCTGCTCATGGTCGGGCTCGCGGCGAGCCTCGGGCTGCCCGGGCTGGCCGGCTTCTGGGGAGAGATGGGTGCGCTGGTCGCCGCCTGGCGACCCGCACCGGACCGGGCCGAAGGGGTCTTCGTCGGCGCGGTCGTGGTCGCCGCCCTGGGCGCCGCGCTGGCTGCGGCGTACGCGCTGCGGGTGGCGCGGATCGTGTGGTGGGGCGAGCCGGAGGGTGGCGCGTCGGGGGAGGCTCGCGACCGGGTCGCCGCGTCGGAACACCTCCACCCAGGGACCGCCGCGCTCGGTGGAGGTGATGGGGCGCGCTCTGGCGCGTCGGAACACCTCCACCCCCCGCATCACCTCCACCCCGCGCACCGCCTCCTCCCCGACGGCGAGCTGGATCGTGACGAGCTCGTGCCGGCGACGGGGCTCGCGCTCGCCGTGATCGTCCTCGGCGTCGCGCCCGGGCTGGTGCTCGCGGTCACCGACCCGGCCGTGGCCACCCTCATGGGCGGTGGGGCCGGATGACCCCCGAGCTCGACCCCTTCATCGCCGGCCCGGCCCTGGTCCCGGCCGTCGCCGCCGTGCTCGTGCTGCTGCTCGACGCGCTGCTGCCCAGGGCACACCGGCTGCCGCTCATCGTCGGCGCCCTCGCGCTGGCCGGTGGCGCCCTCTCGGCCGTCGCGCTGCGGGTGCGTGCGGCATCCGGCGAGGTGCCGCAGACGCTGTGCTTCGAGGGTGACCGGGCGCTGACAGTGCCGCTGCCGACCGGACCGCAGACCGGCACCTGTCTCATGCAGGTCAGCCCGAGCGACGCGCTGCTGCAGGCGGTGGCGCTGCTGGCGGGACTGGCCGTGCTCGTGCTGCTGCTCGGCGGCCGCGGCCCCGAGCGCAGCGATGGACGCGAGGCTGGTGGCGTCGATGGGGGCCACACGGCTGAAGGGAGCGGCAGCGTCAGCGCCGGGCGGGACCCCGCGGTCGAGGCCGCGCTGCTGTTCGCCGCGGTCGCCGGAGCCGCCGCGCTGCCCGCGGCCGCCGACCTGGCCACCTGGCTGGTCACCCTCGAGCTGGCGACCCTGCCGATCGTCGGCCTCGTCGCCCTGCGCGGCGAGCGGCACGAGGGCGGGGCGATGCCGCTGCTGACCACCTCGCTGACCTCCTTCGCGCTGGCCGTCGTCGGCGCCGGGCTGTGGGTGACGGTGACCGGCAGCCTCCGCCTCGACGCTGCTGCCGCCTGGTCGGCGACCCAGGCCCCCGACGACGCCCGGATCCTCGCCGCGGCCGCCGCCTTCCTCGTGGCGGGTGTCGCCTTCAAGCTCTCGCTCGTCCCCTTCCACGCCTGGACCCCGACCACCTACCCCAGCGCCGGCCCACGCCTCGCGCTGCTGCTGGCCACCGTCTCCACCGTCGCCGCGCTGGCGGCGCTGAGCGCCGTCGTCGAGGCGGCGGCCGCGGTGCTGCCGACGCTGCAGCCGGCCCTGGGCGTGCTGGCCGTCGCCTCCCTGCTCGTCGGCGCCGTGGTGGCGCTGCGGCAGCAGGACCCGGTCCGGCTGCTCGCCTGGTCCGGCATCACCCAGGCCGGGTGGGTGGTCGCCCCGCTCGTCGCCGGTGACACCGCCGCCGCGACCGGCTACCTCGCGGTCTACGCGGTCGCCGCGCTCACCGCCCTCGCCGCGGTGTCGGCCCTCGGCCTGGCCGGTCGGGAGCTGGCGGAGCACCGCGGCCTGGCCCGCCGCGAACCCCTGGTGGCCGGATCGCTCGTGCTCGCCCTGCTCACCTTCGCCGGTCTGCCGCCCGGCATCGCCGGGCTCCTCGCAAAGGTCGCGGCGCTGCGACCGCTGGCGGCCGACGGACTGTGGTGGGTGGCGCTGCCCGCCGTCATCGCCGCGGTGGTCGCGCTGGCGGTCTACCTGCGCTGGGTGGCCTTGCTGCTGGCCCCTGAACGGGAGGAGCGCGAAGGGGAGCCGCAACGCCTGCCGGCGGTGGTCGCCACCTGCGGCGGGGCGCTCCTCGTCGCGGCCACGGTCGCCCCGGCGCTGCTGCTGGGCGTGCTGTGACCGCGTCGGCGCAGGCACCGAGCGGGAAGAGCCGGGCCCGGCAGTACGTTGGACGTAGCGGAACCTGAGCACCTGAGAGGACGTTGACCAGGTATGCACAAGCACTACAACGGGCTGAAGACCGCGGCCCTCTTCGGCGGGATCTGGGCGCTGCTCCTCGGCGTGGGGGCGCTCGTCGGCAACGGCCGCTTCATCTGGCTCTTCGCCCTCTTCGGCCTGGCCACGACCGCCTACACCTACTGGAACTCGGCCAAGCTCTCGATCCGGGCGATGAAGGCGCAGCCGGTCACCCCGCAGGAGCAGCCGGCGATGTACCGGATCGTCGAGGAGCTGAGCCAGAAGGCGAACAAGCCGATGCCGCAGCTCTACGTCTCGCCGACCATGGCGCCGAACGCCTTCGCCACCGGCCGCAACCCGGAGAACGCGGCGGTCTGCTGCACCCAGGGCATCCTCGAGCTGCTCGACGAGCGCGAGCTGCGCGGGGTGCTCGGCCACGAGCTCATGCACGTCTACAACCGCGACATCCTCACCGGCTCGATCGCCGGCGCCATCGCCGGTGTCATCTCCTCGGTCGCCCAGATGGCGCTCTTCTTCGGCGGCAGCAGCGAGGACCGGCCCAACCCGATCGCGCTCATCGCGATGGCGCTGCTGGCGCCCTTCGCCGCGATGATCATCCAGATGGCGATCAGCCGCACCCGGGAGTACGACGCCGACGAGGACGGCGCGAGCCTGACCGGCGACCCGCTGGCGCTGGCCTCGGCGCTGCGCAAGCTCGAGCGCGGCACCCAGCAGGCGCCGCTGCGCCCGACCCCGCAGCTGGAGAACCAGGCGCACATGATGATCGCCAACCCCTTCCGGGCCGGCGACGTCAAGAAGTTCTTCTCCACCCACCCGCCGATGGACGAGCGGGTCGCCCGGCTGGAGCAGATGGCCTACGGCCACCGCCTCGGCTGACGCGTCGGCCCCCTCGCCGGTCACCCCGACCTGCCCCGCCCGCCACTCCGGCGCACCCTGAAGAACCCGGCTACCACGCAGTAGGTGTCGTGATCACAGCACTTACTGCGTGGTAGCTCGCGCTGCAGGGACGTTGCGGGGGGCTGGGGGGCGGCGTATGGGCGGCGAGCGCGGGGCTCGAAGGGAGGATCCGCGCCACCTTTGACACGATGAGGGGCGTGCCCTCCCTCACCCTCGACGAAGCCCGTGACCGCACCGATCTGCTGACCGTCCGCCGGATGGAGGTCGACCTCGACCTCGACCGCGGCGCCGAGCACTTCGGCTCCACGACCCGGATCCACCTGACCGCCTCGCGGGACGGCGAGACCTTCGTCGACGTCGCGCCGGTCACCCTGCACCGGGCGACGCTCGACGGCGTCGAGCTCGACGCGACCAGCCTCGCCGAGCGGCGCCTGCCGGTCAGCCTCACCCCCGGCGAGCACGTCGTCGAGGTCGAGGCGACGATGGCCTACAGCCACGACGGCGAAGGGCTGCACCGCGCCAGCGACCCTGCCGACGGGAGCGACTACGTCTACGGGCACATGTTCCTCGACGCCGGCCCCACCGTCTTCGCCTGCATCGACCAGCCCGACCTCAAGGCCCCCTACGTCGTCACCGCCCGTGCCCCGCAGGACTGGGTGGTCATCGGCAACGGTCGCGCCACCCAGGACGCCGACGGGCTGTGGCGGCTGCGCGAGACCCAGCCGCTGGCCACCTACTACGTCAGCATCTGCGCCGGCCCCTACGTGCAGGTCCGCGAGGAGCACGACGGCATCTCCCTGGGCATGTACGCCCGGGCCAGCCTGCAGGCCGAGCTGGAGCGGCACGCCCCGGAGATGATGGCGGTCACCCGGGCCAGCTTCGACTACTTCCACTCGATCTTCGGGATCCACTACCCCTTCGACGACTACGACCAGGTCTTCGCCCCGGAGTTCAACGCCGGCGCCATGGAGAACCCGGGCTGCGTCGTCATCCGGGACAGCTACCTCTTCCGCGGGGCGGCCAGCGACGACGAGGTGCTCACCAGGGCCAACACGATCAGCCACGAGATGGCGCACATGTGGTTCGGCGACCTGGTGACGCTGCGCTGGTGGGACGACCTGTGGCTCAACGAGTCCTTCGCCGAGTACATGGCGCACCGCTGCCTCGTCGCGGCCACCGGCTACGACCAGGCCTGGGTGGACGCCACCGTCGCCCGCAAGGCGTGGGGCTACAGCGCCGAGCGCTCGCCGAGCACCCACCCGGTCGCCGGCTCCCCGGCCCCGGACGCGAAGTCGGCACTGGCCAACTTCGACGGGATCTCCTACGCGAAGGGGGCAGCCGTCCTGCGCCAGCTCATCGCCTGGATCGGGGACGACGCCTTCCTCGAAGGGATCCGCGACTACCTCGGCGGGCACGCCCACGGCAACGCCACCCTCGCCGACTTCCTCGGCGCGATGCAGCGGGCCAGCAGCGACGAGCTCGACGTGGCCGCGTGGAGCGCCGCCTGGCTGGAGACCTCCGGGGTGGACGTCATCGCCGTCGACCGGCAGGGCACGATCACCCGCACCCCGCCGCAGGACCGGCCCGCCGACCGGCCGCACGCGATGGACGTCGCCACCTACAGCGACGGCGCCCGTACCTCGCGGGTCGAGCTCACCCTGGACAGCCCGAGCGCCCAGGTCGAGGGGCTCGACCTGGCGGCGCCGCTGATCATCCCCAACGCCGGCGACCTCACCTGGGCCACCCCGCAGCTCGACGGCACCACCCTGGACGCGCTGCCCGGCCAGCTGCCGCAGGTCACCGACGCGCAGGCCCGGGCGGTCGTCTGGGTCGGTCTGCGAGACGGGGCGGCGCTCTCCCTCGTCGACCCGCGCCGGCTCGTCGAGCTCGGCGAGGCGGCGCTGCCGGTCGAGGACGACGACTCGATCTTCAGCCGGATCGGGATGCACCTGACGAACCGGGTGATCCGGGTGCTGCTGCCCGAGGACGAGCAGGACGAGGCGCGTGCCCGGATGGCCGCGGTCGGCGAGCAGGTGCTGGCGGAGGCCGAGCCGGGCAGCAGCCGGGCGCTGCACGCGGCGCGGCTCATCGCCCGCACCACCGAGGACGTCGACGGGCGGCTGCGCCCGTGGGCCGACGGGCGTGGGCTGCCGAGCGGGCTGGAGGGAGACCAGGACTTCCGGTGGATCGTGCTCGGCCAGCTGGCCCGCCGCGGGCTGCTCGACGAGGCGGGCATCGACGCGGCGCTGGCCCACGACCGGACGATGACCGGCGCGCTGGGGGCGCTCACCGCCAGGGCGGCCATCCCGACCCCGGAGGCGAAGGAGGCGGCCTGGCGCGAGCTGACCACGAGCCGCGAGCTGAGCAACTACGAGCTGGTGGCGCTGGCCGCCGGCTTCTGGGGACCGGCCGACCGGGACCTTGTGCTGCCCTACGTCGAGCGCTACTTCGCGGACGTGCCGGCCATGTCCGGCTGGATCGGCGAGGACGCCCTCTCCCGGGTGGCGCTCATGGCCTACCCGTCGCGGATCGTCACCCCGGAGACGCTGCGGCTGAGCCGGGCGACCCTGGAGCGGGCCGACCTGCCGCAGGGCGTGCGGCGCTCGATGGTCGACGCCCAGTCCGAGCTCGAGGAGGCGCTGCTCAGCCGGGAACGCTTCGCCCGCTGACCCCCCTTCTCCGCAACTGCCCGGGCAGTTGGCGACTGCCGGTGATTTGCCCGGGCAGTTGCGGAGGGTCGGGCGAGTTTGCCCGGGCAGTTGGCGACTACCGGTGAATTTGCCCGGGCAGTTGCGGACTACCGGTGATTTGCCCGGGCAGTTGCGGAGGGTGGCGCGAATTTGCCCGGGCAGTTGCGGATGGGGGGGAGGGTCAGTCGGCGGTGATGACCATGCGGCCGGTGGTGCCGCCGCTGGCCAGCGCGGTCAGCGCCCGCGGCACCTCTCCGAAGGGGAGCTGCTCGCCGAGCAGCGGCGCGATCTGCCCCACGTCGGCCAGGCGCACCAGGTCCTCGTGGCACTCGCCCACGACCTCCGGCGCGCGGGTGCGGTAGAGGTTGAGGTGCAGCCCGAGGATGCCGTAGTTCTTCACCATCGCGTGGTTGAGCCGGGCCTCGCTGATCCGGCCCCCGGCGAAGCCGACGACGACGATCCGCCCCTCGAAGGCGATGCACCTCGTGCTCTGGTCGTAGGCCGGTCCGCCGACCGAGTCGTAGACGACATCCGCCCCGTGCCCCTCGGTGATCTCCTTGACCCGCGTGACGAGGTCCTCCTCGCGGCGGTCGATGACCACGTCGCAGCCGAGCTCGCGGGCGATCGCCACCTTGTCTGAGCCGCCGACGACCCCGATGACGTGCGCCCCGGCGGCCCGACCGAGCTGGACGGCGGCCGAGCCGACCCCACCGGAGGCGGCGTGCACGAGCAGGTGCTCGCCGGCCTGCAGGTGCGCGCGACGGTGCAGCCCGAGCCAGCCGGTGTGATAGCTCACCAGCAGCGCCGCCGCCGCGGCGTCGTCCAGCCCCTCCGGCGCGGCGAAGGTGGCGACCGCCTCGAGCAGGCATTCCTGCGCGAACCCTCCGTGCGGCAGCGCGGTCGCCCCGAGCACCCGGTCGCCGACCGCGACGTGGTCGACGTCCGGCCCGGTGGCCGTCACTCGTCCGCAGACCTCCAGACCGGGGGAGAAGGGGAGGTCCGGGCGCACCTGGTACTCGCCGCGGCAGAGCAGCACGTCGGCGAAGTTGACCGCCGTCGCCGACACCGCGACCCGCACCTGGCCCGGGCCCGGCTCGGGCACGGCGACGTCCTGGGCCAGGGCGAGCACCTCGTCCGGCTCGCCGTGAGCGGTGACCTGCCAGGCGCGCATCGTCATGAGCGAGAGGCTAGCCGCCGGGGTCGAGGTGATACCCGCCTCGTCCTGCGGCGTGGATCACCTCGACCCGCGCGCGACGGCAGGCGCGTCGTCTCGATCTCACAGATCCGTCGGCCGCGGCGTCCTCAGGGCATGATCGACACCGTGGACACCCCGACCACCCGGCACACCGTCGCCAGCACCACCCTCGGCGACCTGACCCTCGTCCTCGACGGGGACGCGCTGACCGGCATCTACTTCCCCGGCCACTGGACCCGCCCCGAGCGGGCCGAGGCCGGCCGCCAGACCGACCTGGCCGACGACCCGCTGGCCACCGAGGTCCGCGACCAGCTGGTCGCCTACCTCGCCGGCGAGCGGACCACCTTCGACCTGCCGCTGCGCCTGGACGGCCCGGCGCTGCACCAGGCGGTGTGGACCCGCCTGCAGCAGATCCCCTATGGCGAGACGACGACCTACGGCGCGCTCGCCGAGGAGCTCGGTGCCGCGCCGCAGGCCGTCGGTCAGGCGGTCGGGGCCAACCCGGTCTCGGTCGTCGTGCCCTGCCACCGGGTGCTCGGCGCCGACGGCTCGCTCACCGGCTACGCCGGCGGCCTGGAGCGCAAGCGCGCGCTGCTGACCCTCGAGGAGCCGGCGGCCACCGACCGTGGCGCCCTCTTCTGAGGACGCTGATGAGCCTGGCCCCCTTCGAGCAGGTCGTCGACGACCACGGCGCCCGCGTGCTGCGGCTGTGCCGCGGGATGGTGGGCCCGGACGAGGCCGACGACGCGTGGAGCGAGACCTTCCTCAAGGCGCTGCGCGCCTGGCCCGACCTGCCCGACGACCTCGACCCCGAGGCTTGGCTGGTCACCGTGGCCCGACGCACCTGCCTGGACGTGCTGCGCGCCCGCGGCCGCCGGGCCCTGCCCACCGACGAGCTCCCCGAGCGGGCGACCGGGCCGACCGGGCCGACCGAGACCGCCGGGACCAGCGAGAGCCCCGAGACCATCCTGACCAGCGAGAGCGGGGTCTGGGCCCACGTGGCCGCGCTCCCGCGCAAGCAGCGCGAGGTGGTCACCTACCGCTACCTCGGCGGGCTCGGCTACGGCCACATCGTCGAGCTCGTCGGTGGCACCGAGGCGGCGGCCAGACGAGCCGCCGCCGACGGACTGAAGACCTTGCGGCAGAAAGAGATCCGATGAACCAGCAGCACACCGACCCGACCCCGCGTACCGACCTGACCCCGCGCGACGACCTCGCCCCGCGCGACGAGCTCACCCGGCTGCGCGCCGACCTGGCCCGCCGCGCCGAGGCCAGCGGCGACCTCGACATCAGCTACCGCGAGGTGGACGGCCCGCTCGGTCGCCTGCTCGTGGCAGCCACCCCGACGGGCCTGCTGCGGGTCGCCTTCCCCGGCGAAGGGGTGGACGCGGTCCTGACCGACCTCGCCGCCCGGGTGAGCCCACGCATCCTCGCCGGCGGCCGCCGGCTGGACGAGCCCGCCCGCGAGCTGGAGGAGTACCTCGACGGGCGTCGACGCTCCTTCGACCTGCCGCTCGACCTCAGCCTGCTGCACGGCTTCCGCCGCGAGGTGGTGGCCTCGGCGCTGCCGCGGATCCGCTACGGGCAGACCGCCTCCTACGCGCAGGTGGCCGCGCTGGCCGACCGGCCCCGGGCGGTCCGTGCAGTGGGCACCGCGTGCGCGCGCAACCCGCTGCCGCTGGTGCTGCCCTGCCACCGGGTGGTGCGCAGCGACGGCACCCCCGGTGCCTACCGTGGCGGCCCGGAGGCCAAGCGGCAGCTGCTCGACCTGGAGGCGGCCGCGGGGTAGCGCGCCCCGGCCACCGACCGCGACGTCGGCGACGGTCGGCTCAGCGGAAGACCGGCGGCCGCTTCTCGACGAAGGCGCGCACGGCCTCGACGTGGTCCTCGCTGAGCCCGCACTCCTTGTGCCGCTGCACCTCTCGCTCCATGGACTCCTCCAGGCTCAGCCCGGGCGCGTCGACGAGGTTGCGCTTGATGTGGCCCAGCGCCGGCCGCGGCCCGGCCGCCAGTCGCGCGGCGAGGTCGTGCGCGGCACCGGCCAGCTCGTCCTCCGCGACGAGCTGGTTGACCAGGCCCAGCTCGAGGCAGCGCTGCCCGTCCAGCCGTGGGTTGAGCAGCAGCAGCTCACGGGCCACCGCGGGGCCGACCAGCCGGTCCAGCAGCCAGGCCACCCCGTAGTCGCCGGAGAGCCCCACGGTGGCGAAGGCGGTGGCCACGACGGTCCGCGGGGTGCCGATCCGCAGGTCGGCGGCCAGGGCGAGCCCGAGGCCGGCGCCGGCGGCAGCGCCGGGCAGGGCGGCGACGACCGGCTGGGGGAGGGTGTGGATCCGGCTGACCGTCGCCCGCTGCTGGGCGACCTGCAGCGCCACCGCGTCGGGGTCGACCTCGGTGGCGCCGCCCCCTTCGCCCCCGTCCTCGTCGAACTGCTGGACGTCGCCGCCGGCGCAGAAGGCGCGCCCGGCCCCGGTGAGCACGACCGCCCCCACCGTGTCGTCGCCGGCGGCCTGCTCGAGGTGCTCGGCGAGGCCCTCGACCATCTCGCGGGACATGGCGTTGCGCCGCTCCGGACGGTTCAGGGTGATCGTCAGCACCCCGTCGCGCCGGTCGGTCAGGACGTGCTCGGTGGGGCTGGTCGTCTCGCTCACGTCGCTCCCTCGTAAAAGATGAATCTGGGTTCAGGTAGGACGCTAGGTCAGCCGGTGGGGGCGGTCAAGGCCCGGCGGCTCGGCCCGACGAAGCTCAGCGCTCCCAGCGCCGGGATGATCGCGAGCACGAGCAGCGAGCCGGTGGTGCCGATCTGGCTGGTCAGCCCGCCGACGACGGCAGCACCGAGGCTGCCGCCGGCGAGGAAGAAGAGGGTCATCAGCCCCAGCGCCCCGCCGCGGGTGCGGGCCGGGACGGCGTCGGCGATGAGCCCGCTCATCGCCGGCTGGCCCAGGCCGAAGGAGAGCATCAGGGTCAGCGTGGCCAGCACCAGCGGCGGTGCCGAGACCGCGGCGGCGCCGACCGCCGCCAGGCACAGCGCGAGGGTGGAGCCGGTGAGCGCGACGAGCTGGCTGCGCACCAGCCCGAAGCGGGCCAGCATCGGCGAGGTGATCCGGGAGGCGACCAGGCCCAGCACGGCGCTGGGCACGAGGATGAGCCCGATCTGCACCCCGCTCCAGCCCGCGTCGGCCAGCCGGGTGGGGATGGCCACGAGCATGCCGAACCAGGCCGAGCTGAGGCTCACCGCGGTGAAGAGGCTGCGTCGGGCGGTCGGGTGGGTGACCATCGCCGCGGTGATGATGCCCTCCGGCCGCCAGCGCGAGCGCGCCACCGCCCACGGGGCGGCGATCAGCAGCGCGACCAGGCCGGCCACGGCGATCGTCGGCCCGAGGGTGGCGAACTGCAGCGCGAGGATGGCGCCGCTGGCGGCGATCCCGACCAGCGCCGCCCCGGGCAGGTCCAGCCGGGCGTCCGGCTCCGGGGTGCTGGGCAGGGCGCTCCAGACCACCGGCAGCACGAGCAGCGAGGCCACCGGGATGGCCACCACCGGCCGCCAGCCCAGCGGTCCGACGATCATCGCGCCGATCACTGGCCCCAGGGCGTTGACCGTCGCGCCGACCCCGGAGTAGGTGGCCATCGCCCGGTCCCGGCCGGCCCCGGCGAAGCGGGAGTGCACCGCCGCCAGGGTGAGCGCGGGGATCGCCGAGGCGCCCAGGCCCTGCACCACCCGGGCGGCGATGAGCGCCGGCAGCGAGTCCACGGTGGCGCCGACGCTGGCGGCGACCACCATGACGACGAGGCCGGTGACCAGCGGGCGACGGATGCCGTAGATGTCGCCGAGACGTCCCATCACCGCGCTGCCGACGGCCAGGCTGAGCGCGTAGGCGCTCACCACGAGCGCGGCCCGCCCCGGGGTGGCGTCGAGGCTGTCGGCGAGCACCGGCAGCGAGACCGCCACGGCGGCGCTGCCCAGGCCGGTCACCCCGAAGAGGGCGGCCAGCGCCGCGGCCACGCCCTGCCCCGGCGCAGCCGGTGGCGGGTCGGTCGGTGCGCTCACTGAGCCTCGCCCTCGCCTTGAATCTGAATCAGCATTCAAGTATACCTGTCCACGACGAGGTGGGAAGGGTGGTGGGCGATGACGACCACGACGCAGGCCGACGGGAGCAGCTCCCGGGCCGACGCGGTGCTCATCGACTACGGCGGCGTGCTCACGCTGCCGATCAAGGACGCCTTCGCCGACTTCTCCGCCGAGCTCGGCCTGCCGCCGGACACCGCCCTCCGGCTGGTCGCCGAGCACGAGCCCACCCGCCGCGCCCTCGTCGACCACGAGAAGGGGCTGCTCGACGACGCCGGCTTCGAGCACGCCTTCGCCGCCGCCCTCTGCGGCGGGGGAGCCGACGTCCCGGCCGAGGGTCTGCTGACCCGGCTCGGCCAGCGGCTGGACCTCGACGAGGCGATGATCGACTGGGTGCGCGACCTGCGCCGTCGCGGCGTCCCGGTCGCCATGGTCTCCAACTCGCTCGGTCGCGACTGCTACGCCCGGATCGACCAGGACGAGCTCTTCGACGTCTCGGTGATCTCCGCGGAGGTGGGGGTGCGCAAGCCCTCCCGCGAGATCTACCGGATCGCCACCGAGCGCCTCGGGGTGGCCCCCGGCCGCTGCGTGCTCGTCGACGACCTGCAGCACAACCTCGACGGCGCCGCCCGGCTGGACATCCTCGGGGTGCGCCACCGCGACGCCCGGGAGACCATCAGCCAGGTGGAGTCCCTCCTCGCCGGCGCCGCCGTGGCGCCCGGCCCGACCAGCACGACGAAGGAACGGTGACGATGTTCTCGCTGAGTGAGCGCGGTCAGGACTATCGCGAGCGGCTGCTCGCCTTCATGGACGAGCACGTCTACCCCGCGGAGGCCACCTACCGCGAGCAGATGATCGCGTCCGGCAACCCCAACCACCAGCCGCAGGTGCTCGAGGACCTCAAGGCCGAGGCCCGCAGCCGCGGTCTGTGGAACCTCTTCCACCCGCACGCCGAGTGGGGCCCGGGCCTGACCAACCTCGAGTACGCCCACCTCGCCGAGATCACCGGGCGCAGCATCGAGATCGCCCCGGAGGCGATCAACTGCAACGCCCCGGACACCGGCAACATGGAGGTGCTCACCCTCTTCGGCACCGACGAGCACAAGGAGCGCTGGCTGCGCCCGCTGCTCGACGGCGAGATCGCCTCCGCCTTCGCCATGACCGAGCCGGACGTCGCCAGCTCGGACGCCACGAACATCGAGACCTCGATGGTCCGCGACGGCGACGAGTACGTCATCAACGGCCGCAAGTGGTGGACCTCCAACGCGCTGCACCAGAACTGCAAGGTGCTCATCGTCATGGGCAAGACCGACCCGGAGGCGCCCACCCACCGGCAGCAGTCGATGATGGTCGTGCCGCTGGACACCCCCGGCGTGCGCGTCGTGCGCGGCCTGCCGGTCTTCGGCTACCAGGACCGCGAAGGGCACGCCGAGGTCGTCTTCGAGGACGTCAGGGTGCCCAAGGAGGCGCTGCTCTCCGGCGAGGGCGACGGCTTCACGATCAGCCAGGCTCGCCTGGGCCCGGGCCGGATCCACCACTGCATGCGCGCCATCGGTGTGGCCGAGCGGGCGCTGGACCTCATGATCGACCGGGCCCGCTCCCGGGTCACCTTCGGCGAGCCGGTGGCGAACCGGGCGAACGTCCAGGACTGGGTGGCCGAGGCCCGGATCGACATCGAGATGGTCCGGCTGCTCACCCTCAAGACGGCCTACCTCATGGACACGGTCGGCAACCAGCAGGCCCGCACCGAGATCGCGGCGATCAAGGTCGCCGCGCCGAACGTCGCCCTCAAGGTCCTCGACCGGGCGATCCAGGTGCACGGCGGCGGCGGCGTCAGCGACGACTTCCCGCTGGCCCAGTGGTACGCGCACATGCGCACCCTGCGCCTGGCCGACGGGCCGGACGAGGTGCACAAGCGCACCATCGCCCGGCAGGAGTACCGTCGGCGCGACCCGGAGCGGGCCGGCGGCCGCTGAGCCGCCCGCCCCGCCCGTCGCGATCCCGCACCGAGAGGAAGCCGTCCCCATGACCGCAGAGCAGCAGTCCCCGGAGGGCCTGGACGTCGGTCCGGTCACCGACTGGATCGTCGGCCTCGGCATCGGCGCGCAGCCGCCGCTGACCTTCGAGCGGGTCGGGCTGGGCCAGTCCAACCTCACCTTCGCGGTCAGCGACACCGCCGGTCACCGGTGGGTGCTGCGCCGGCCCCCGCTGGGCGAGCTGCTGGCCTCGGCGCACGACGTCGCCCGGGAGCACCGCATCCTCAGCGGCCTGCAGGGCACCGGGGTGCCGATCCCGGACATCCACGGGCTGTGCGAGGACCCGACGGTCACCGACGTGCCGCTGATGCTCATGTCCTGGGTGGACGGGGCGGTGCTGGACAGCCGGGAGGACGCCGAGGCGCTGCCGATGGCCGCGCGCGCCGCGGTCGGCCCGTCGGTGGTCGACGCCCTGGCCCGCATCCATGCCGTCGACCTTGAGGCCACCGGGCTGGCCGACCTGGCCAGCCACAAGCCGTACGCCGCGCGGCAGCTGCGGCGCTGGTCCGGGCAGTGGGAGAAGTCCAAGACCCGCGAGCTGCCCGAGCTGGACCGGCTGACCGCCCGGCTGCACGAGATCGAGCCGGAGCCGGGGGAGATCACCCTCGTGCACGGCGACTGCCATGTGCGCAACGTCATCATCGACCCCGAGGACGCCACCGTGCGGGCCGTGCTCGACTGGGAGCTGTGCACCCTGGGCGACCCGTTGGCCGACATCGGCACCCTGCTCGGCTACTGGCCGCAGCCGGGCGACCCGCCGACGATGCGCTTCGACGCCTCGACGGTCGAGGGCTTCGTCACCCGCGAGGATCTGCTGCGCGAGTACGCCGAGGCCACCGGCCGGGACGTCTCCGCGGTGCCCTTCTGGCACGCCCTGGGCGTGTGGAAGCTGGCCGTGATCATCGAAGGGGTGCGCCGTCGCCAGCTCGACGACGAGCGCAACCTCTCGGCCAGCGGGCACTTCCCTCCGGAGGTGGTCGACGGCCTGGTGGCCTACGCGCACGGCGTCCTCGACGGCCAGCACTAGGCTGGGGCGGATGAGCACCACCTCCGCCGGGCCGACCGATCCCGAGCTGCCCTCCTTCGTCGACCCCGCCCGGGTGGGCACGCAGCCGGCCACCGCCCGGGGCCAGCGCACCCGTGACGCGCTGATCGCGGCCGCCCGCAAGGTCTTCGAGCGGGACGGCTACGTCGAGTCCCGGCTCGTCGACATCGTCGCCGAGGCGCGCTGCTCGATCGGCAGCTTCTACACGTGGTTCGAGGGCAAGGACGAGGTCTTCGCCGCGGTCGTCCAGCAGGCGCAGAACGACATGCTGCACCCGGGGATCGCCCGGGTGGAGTCCACCGACGACCCGGTGGAGATCATCGCCGCCAGCAACCGGGCCTACTTCGCCGCCTACGAGCGCAACGCCCGGCTCAACCAGCTCCTCGACCAGGTCGCCGCGGTCGACCCCTCCTTCCGCTCGCTGCGCCGGGCCCGCTCGCAGGCCTTCGTCGAGCGCAACGCGCGGGCGATCCGTGACCTGCAGGCGCGCGGCCTGGCCGACCAGGGGGTCGACCCGACGGTGGCCGCGATGGCGCTCTCCGGGATGGTCAGCCGCCTGGCGCAGGGCGCCTTCCTCCCGGACGGGCCTTACGTCATCGAGGTGGCCCCGGAGGACCTGGTGTCGGCGGCCACCCGGCTGTGGACCAACGCGCTCGGCCTCACCCAGCCGCAGCTGGGACGCTGATCGGGCCGGTGGCTCCGCAGAACCACCGGCCCGACCCACGCGCTCGCGTTCGCCGCGCGCTCGCGTCGCCGACCGATCAGCGGTTGATGGTCACCCCGCCGTCGACGACGAGGGTCTCGCCGACGACGTAGTCACCGGCCCGCGAGGCGAGGTAGACCGCCGCGCCGGCCATGTCCTCCGGCACCCCGATCCGCCCCGAGGGGATGTCCCCGGCGATCTCGTCGCCGCGGTCGCGGGCGTCCTTGTTCATCGTCGAGGCGAAGGCGCCCGGCGCGATCGCGCTGACCACGATGCCCTCGGGGGCCAGGCGCACCGCCATCCGACGGGTCAGGTGGATCACCCCGGCCTTGCTGGCGTGGTAGCTGTAGGTCTCCAGCGGGTTGACCGAGAGGCCGTCGATGGAGGCGGTGGTGATGACCTTCGACGGCCGGCCGCTGCGCTCCCGGGCGGCCAGCAGCAGCGGCTTGGCCGCCTGGGTGAGGAAGAAGGGGGCCTTGACGTTGAGGTCCATGACCTTGTCCCAGCCGCTCTCCGGGAACTCGTCGAAGGGGGCGCCCCAGGCGGCGCCGGCGTTGTTGACGAGGATGTCCAGGCTGTCCTCGTGCTCCCGGTAGGCGGCCAGCAGCCCGTCGATGCCCTCGCGGGTGGAGACGTCGGCCGGCAGCGAGACGCAGTGCCCGAGCTCGGAGAGCTTCTCGGCCGTGGCGTCGCAGTGCGCGGCCTTGCGGGCGGAGATGTAGACCCGCGCGCCCTGCTGCAGGAAGCCCTCGGCAATCATCCGGCCGATGCCCCGGGAGCCCCCGGTGATCAGCGCGGTGCGCCCCTCGAGGGAGAAGAGCGAGCTCATGTCCATGGGTGTGTGCCTCTCGTCGGGGCCGGCGTCGGGGCCGGCCGGTGGTCGACTCTGACCATCCGGACCTGATGTTGAGGTCGGATTCAGGTTAGGATCATCGTGCCCGAACCCGGTCGTGGGCGCAACGCTGCGCCACGGCCCGACCTCAAGGAGGATCGATGAGCTGGTCGTCGACCCAGGTGACGCTCGCTGCCCGCCCGACGGGATATCCCGACGAGAGCACCTGGGAGGTGGCCACCACCGAGGTGCCCGAGCCCGGTCCCGGCCAGGTCGTGGTGCGGGTGGACCTGCTCTCCCTCGACCCGGCGATGCGCGGCTGGCTCAACGACGTGCGCTCCTACGTGCCCCCGGTCGGGATCGGTGAGGTGATGCGCGCCTTCGGCTCCGGCGAGGTGGTCGCCTCCGCCCACGACGAGATCGCCGTCGGCGACGTCGTCAGCGGCGTCTTCGGGGTCCGCGAGCACGCGCTCGTCGACGGCGCCGAGGTCACCCGGCTGGACACGGACCTCGCCCCGCCGTCCACCTGGCTCGGTGCTCTCGGCATGCCGGGCATGACCGCCTACTTCGGGCTCGAGGACGTCGGCCGCGCCCAGCCCGGCGACACCGTCCTCGTCTCGGCCGCCGCCGGCGCCGTCGGCAGCACCGTGGTGCAGCTGGCGAAGGCGCGTGGCTGCCGGGTGATCGGCATCGCCGGCGGCCCGGAGAAGGTCGCCTGGGTCGAGGAGACCGGTGCCGACGTGGCCATCGACTACAAGGCCGGCGGTCTGCTCAAGCAGATCCGTGCCGCCGCCCCGGACGGGGTCGACGTCTACTTCGACAACGTCGGCGGCGAGGTGCTTGACGCCGCCCTGGCCTCGCTCGCCCGCGGTGCCAGGGTGGTGCTCTGCGGCGCGATCTCCGGCTACAACGACGAGACCCTGCCCGACGGCCCGCGGCGCTACATGTCGCTGCTCGTCTTCCGCGCGTCGATGACCGGCTTCGTCGTCTTCGACTACGAGGACCGCTACCCCGAGGCGGTCGCGGCGATCGGCGAGCTCATCACCAGCGGCCGGATGCAGCCCCGTGAGACCGTGCTGACCGGAGGGATCGAGGCCTTCCCGGAGGCGCTGCTCGGCCTCTACCGCGGCGTGAACACCGGCAAGCTGCTGCTGCAGGTCTCCGGCTGACGCCGCCTGCCCCGACCGACCCCCGAGAGAGGAACCGACACATGCGAGCCGTCCACATCAGCACCCTCGACGGGCCCGAGGCGATCGAGCTGGTCGACCTGCCCGACCCTTCTGCCGAGGGCCTGGTCACCATCGCCGTCAAGGCCGCTGGGGTGGCCTTCCCCGAGCTGCTGCAGACCCGCGGTCTCTACCAGATGAAGCCGGACCTGCCCTTCGTCCCCGGCGCCGAGGTCTCCGGGATCGTCGAGAGCGCCCCCGAGGGCAGCGGCCTGAGCGCCGGTGACCGGGTGGCCGCGCTGCCGCTGCTCGGCGGCTTCGCCGAGAAGGTGCAGGCCAGGCCCGACCTCACCTTCGCGCTGCCGGACGAGGTCTCCTTCGAGGAGGGGGCCTCCTTCCTCTTCAACTACGCCACCGCCTACTTCGCGCTGCTCGAGCGGGGCGGCCTGGCCCAGGGCGAGACCGTGCTCGTGCACGGCGCCGCCGGCGGCATCGGCACCGCCTCGATCCAGGTGGCCAAGGCCTTCGGTGCCGGCCGGGTGATCGCCGTCGTCTCCACCGAGGAGAAGGGGGAGGTCGCCCGGGCGGCCGGGGCCGACGAGGTCGTCCTCGCCGACGGCTTCAAGGACACCGTCGGCAAGTCGGTGGACATCGTCGTCGACCCGGTCGGCGGGGACCGCTTCACCGACTCGCTGCGCACCCTGCGCGAGCACGGCCGGCTGCTGGTCATCGGCTTCACCGCCGGCTCCATCCCCGAGGTCAAGGTCAACCGGCTGCTGCTGAACAACGTCGCCGTGCTCGGGGTCGGCTGGGGCGCCTACGCGATGAGCCGCCCGGGGCACGTCGGCACCGAGTGGGAGGCCATGCTGCCGCACCTGCGCAGCGGTGCGCTGCGCCCGATCGTCGGTGCGGTGCACCCGCTGGCCGAGGCCAGCGCCGCGCTGCAGTCGCTGGAGGGGCGGACGGTCACCGGCAAGGTGGTGCTCACCCCGTGAGCCGGCCGGAGCTGCCGAGCGTCGCCGAGATCGACGAGCTGGCACCGGTGCACCGGCAGGTGGCCGGCCCGGAGTGGGAGGACGGCAACGGGCACGTCAACGTGCGCCACTTCTACGACCTGCACTGTGCCGGGGCCGAGATCGGGCTCACCCGGATCGGTCTGGGCGACGAGTACCGGCAGCAGAGTCGCTGCGGGGTCTTCAGCGTCGAGCAGCACCTGCGCTTCCTCTCCGAGGTGCGCATCGGCGAGGAGGTCAGCGTGCACGTGCGCTGGCTGGGTCGCGGCGCCAAGGTCTTCCACGCGGTCTCCGTCGTGGTGAACCGCAGCACCGGTCGGGTGGCCAACACCCTCGAGCTGCTGGAGGCGCACGTCGACCTCACCACCCGGCGGGCCGCCCCCTTCCCCGCGGACCTCGCCGGGGTGATCGACGCCGAGGTGGCCGAGCACGCCCGGCTGGGCTGGCAGCTGCCGCTCACCGGCCACATGGGCGTGCGCCGCCCGGCCGATCAGCCCGCCGGCTGACCTGCTGGCCCGCCGACCTGGGCGAAACTGCCCGGGCAGTTGCGCAGGAGTGCGAATTGCCCGGGCAGTTGCGCAGGGGAGTGTGATTTGCCCGGGCAGTTGCGCACGGGAGTGTGATTTGCCCGGGCAGTTGCGCCAGGGAGTGTGATTTGCCCGGGCAGTTGCGGGGGGAGAGTGTGATTTGCCCGGGCAGTTGCGGGGGAGAGAGCCGGGCGGACGACGAGCCCGGGGTGTCTCGTCGCCCGTCCGGCGGTTCTGGGGTCAGCCGTTGCTGAAGCGGCCGATCGAGTCGGCCACGACGATCGGCTTCTCGATGCCGTCGGCCTCGACCGTCAGCCGGGTGACGACGTGCACCTGGCCGGGCTTGACCTCGTCGGCGGAGGCGATCTCGGCGCGCAGCCGGATCTGCGAGCCGACCGGCAGCGGGTGGATGAAACGCACCTTGTCGTAGCCGTAGTTGAGGCTGTGCGCGAAGCCGTCGAAGGCCATCAGCTCCTCGAGCAGCGCCGGCGTGCGGGAGAGGCTGTAGAGCCCGTGCGCGATGGTCGTGCCGAAGGGGCTGTCGGCGGCGCGCTCGGGGTCGACGTGGATCCACTGGTGGTCACCGGTGATGTCGGCGAAGCCGTCGATGGTCGCCTGGTCCACCGGGTGCCACCCGGTCGGGCCGAGCTCGACGCCGACGAGCTCCTGGAGGTCGGCGACGGACGTGGGGCGCTGCTTCTCGGCCATGGTGGCTCCTTCGTCGTGGCGCCCGTGGGCACCCGTCGGGGTTCGGTTGCGGCATCTCGTCACCGCGCACGGGTCCCTCCGGCGGGTGTCCAGATGCCGTCGACCGTAGTTGAACTTGAAGGCGGGTTCAAGTAGCGTCGCGAGGGCACGACGCCGACGAAGGAGAACGCACCACATGTCTGTTCAGCGCACCGCGATCGTGTCTGGAGCTGCTCGGGGGATCGGGGCGGCGGTGGCGCGTCGGTTCGCGGCGGACGGTCATCGGGTGGGGGTGCTGGATCTGGATGAGTCGGCGTGCCAGGTGGTGGTGGAGGAGATCACGGCTGCGGGTGGGTCGGCGCTGGCGGTGGGGGCGGATGTCTCGGACGCGGAGCAGGTGGATGCCGCGGTGGCTCGGGTGGCCCAGGAGCTGGGGGCGCCGACGATCCTGGTGAACAATGCGGGGATCATCCGGGACAACTTGTTGTTCAAGATGAGTGTGGAGGACTGGGATGCGGTGATGGGGGTGCATCTGCGGGGGGCGTTCAACCTGTGCAAGGCGGTGCAGGCGTATCAGACGGTGGAGAAGTATGGGCGGGTCGTGAATCTGTCGAGCACGTCGGCGTTGGGGAATCGTGGTCAGGTGAACTACTCGGCGGCGAAGGCGGGGATGCAGGGGTTGACGAAGACGTTGGCGATCGAGCTGGGTCGGTTCGGGGTGACGGCGAACGCGATCGCGCCGGGGTTCATCCAGACGGAGATGACGGCGGCGACGGCGGAGCGTGTGGGGGTGGGGTTCGAGGACTTCATCGCGTATGCGGCCAAGGAGATCCCGGTGCAGCGGGTGGGGCAGCCGGAGGACATCGCGGCGACGGCGTCGTTCTTGTGCAGCGAGGAGGCGGGGTTCGTCTCGGGTCAGGTCATCTACGTGGCCGGCGGACCCAAGGACTGACCCGCCGCCCGCCGCACGGCGGGCGAGCAGGTCGCGTGCAGCAGCAGCCGGCGACAGCGCCGGGCAGGGACTCGAAGGAGAGTGCGGATGGACGTCAACCAGAGCGTGGCGATCGTCACCGGCGCGGCCGGCGGCATCGGTGAGGCGGTGGCCCGGCGGCTGCTGGAGCGTGGCGCGCAGGTGGTGATCACCGACCTGGACCAGGCCCGCGTGGACGCCGCCGTGCAGCGCCTCGAGACGGTCTCGCCGGGCAACGTGCGCGGCGCCGCCGGTGACGCCTCCGCCGAGGCCGACATCGCCGCCGCGATCACCCTGGCCCAGGACGCCTTCGGCCCGGTCGACCTCTACGTCGCCAACGCCGGCATCGGCGACGGCGAGGGCCTCGAGGCCAGCGAGGAGCAGTGGAGCCTGGCCCTGGACGTCAACCTCATGGCGCACGTCCGGGCCGCCCGGGCCCTGGTGCCCGGCTGGGTCGAGCGCGGCCACGGCTACTTCGTCAGCACCGCCTCCGCGGCCGGGCTGCTCACCCAGATCGGCTCGGCCACCTACTCGGTCACCAAGCACGGCGCGGTCGCCTTCGCCGAGTGGCTCTCGGTCACCTACGGCGCCCAGGGCGTCGGGGTCAGCTGCCTGTGCCCGATGGGAGTGGACACCGACATGCTGCGCTCGGGCATGACCTCCCGCGAGGACGACGGTCAGAAGGCGGTCGCCGCGGTCACCGGCGCCGGTGACGTGCTCGAGCCGCTGACCGTGGCCGACGACGTGCTCGCCGCCATCGCCGAGGAGACCTTCCTCATCCTCCCGCACGCCGACGTCCGGGAGTTCCTGCGCCGCAAGGTCGACGACCACGACCGCTGGATCCGCGGCATGCAGCGCTACCAGTCCAGCCTGTCCTGACGCTCGCCCAGACGAGGAGAGACGAGACCATGAGCAACGCCGCCCACCTGGTCCGCGACCACGCCGAGAGCCGGCCCGACGCCCTCGCCCTGCGCGAGGGGGAGCGGGAGTGGAGCTTCGCCGCGCTGCACGCCTCGGTCGGTGACGCCGTCGCCCAGCTGCGCGAGCGTGGCGTCGGGCCCGGCGACCGGGTGCTCATGGTCGTCCCGACGAGCGCCGAGTTCGTCATCGCCTACCACGCGGTGCTCTCGATCGGTGCCACCGCGGTGACCGTCAACCCGCTGTGCACCGCCCGCGAGCTGGGCTACTTCCTCGAGGACTCCGGGGCCACCACCGCCCTCGGCTGGCACGAGAGCGCGCCCCCGGTGCAGCAGGCCGCCGACGAGGCCGGGGTGAGCACCTGGCTGCTGGAGTCCGGCCTCTTCGGCGAGGGCGAGCCGGTCGAGCCGGCCCCCGCCGAGACCGACGCCGCCGCCGTGCTGCTCTACACCTCCGGCACCACCGGACGGCCGAAGGGGGCCGTGCTCACCCACGGCAACCTGCTCTCCTGCGGCGCCGCCCTCGCCGAGTCGCTGCAGCTCGTGCCCGAGGACGCCATGGGCACCGCGCTGCCGCTCTTCCACGTCTTCGGCCAGGCCGCGGTGATGTACTCCGCCTACTCCGTCGGGGCCAGCCTCACCCTGGCCCGGCCCTTCGACCCGGCGACGATGCTCGCCCTCGCCGCCCGGCACCGGCTCACCGCCCTGGCCGGGGTGCCGACGATGTGGAACGCGATGCTGCACGCCGAGACCGAGGTGACCCGCGAGGACCTCGCCGACCTGCGGCTGGCCTGCTCCGGCGGGGCGGCGCTGCCGCTGGAGATCGCCCGCGCCTTCAAGGAGCGCTTCGGCGCCACCGTCCTCGACGGCTACGGCCTCAGCGAGACCACCGGGGCGGCCACCTTCAGCTCGGCCGCCTTCCCGCGCAAGGAGATGAGCGTCGGGCGGGCCCTGCCCGGGCTGGAGCTGGCCATCCTCGGCGACGACCGCGAGCCGCTGCCCCCGGGCGAGACCGGCGAGGTGGCGATCACCGGACCGGTCGTCATGCGCGAGTACTGGAACCGCCCGGAGGCCACCGCCGAGGTGCGCCACGGCCGGTGGTTCCTCACCGGCGACATCGGCCGGATGGACGCCGACGGCGACCTGTGGATCGTCGACCGCAAGAAGGACCTCGTCATCCGCGGCGGCTACAACGTCTACCCCCGCGAGGTCGAGGAGCTGCTCTTCGCCCACCCGGCGATCCGCGAGGCCGCGGTGATCGGCGTCCCCGACGAGCGGCTCGGCGAGGAGCTGGCCGCGGTGGTCGCCCTGCAGCCCGGCCAGCAGGTCGAGCCCGCGGAGCTGCGTGCCTGGCTCGGCGAGCAGCTCGCCGACTACAAGGTGCCGCGGATCTACACGGTCGTCGACGAGCTGACGAAGGGGGCCACCGGCAAGATCCTCAAGCGTGGCCTGGACCGCGACGAGATCTCCCGTGACGGGGTCCGCCCGCCGCGCACCACCGGCTGACCGCCGACCCCACCGCGCGCCCCGACCGAAGACCGAGCCACCGACCACCGACCCCCCGACCACCCGGACCGCACCAGGCCCGCCAGGAGCAGGAGCAGGAGCATGGACTTCGCCCACGACGAGACCACGAAGGCGCTGCAGCAGACGCTGACCGCCTTCATGGACGAGCACGTCTACCCGGCCGAGCCGGCCTACCAGGAGGCGGTCGACGCCGCCCCCGAGCGGTGGGCCCCGCCGCCGCTCATCGAGCCGCTGAAGGAGGAGGCCAAGCGGCAGGGGTTGTGGAACCTCTTCCTCCCCGGCGAGGACGGCGCCGGCCTGACCAACCTGCAGTACGCGCCGCTGTGCGAGATCCTCGGCCGCAGCCTGCACATCGCCCCGGTGGCGACCAACTGCGCGGCGCCGGACACCGGCAACATGGAGGTGCTGCACATGTTCGGCACCCCCGCCCAGCAGGAGCGCTGGCTGCAGCCGCTGATGCAGGGCGAGATCCGCTCCGCCTTCGCCATGACCGAGCCGCGGGTGGCCAGCTCGGACGCCACGAACATCGAGACCTCGATCACCCGCGAGGGCGACGAGTACGTCATCGACGGACGCAAGTGGTACATCTCCGGCGCGATGAACCCGGCCGCCGAGATCTTCATCGTCATGGGCAAGACCGACCCCGGCGCCGAGCGGCACCGGCAGCAGTCGATGATCCTCGTCCCGCGGGACACCCCCGGCGTCGAGGTGCGCCGCGGCATGAAGGTGCTCGGCTACGACGACCGCGACCACGGCGGCCACGCCGAGATCGACTTCACCGGCGTGCGGGTGCCCGCCGAGAACCTCATCTCCGGCGAGGGCGAGGGCTTCGCCATCGCCCAGGCCCGGCTCGGCCCCGGCCGGATCCACCACTGCATGCGGCTCATCGGCATCGCCGAGCGCGGCCTGGAGCTGATGATCGCCCGCGCCGCCGACCGGGTCGCCTTCGGCAAGCCGCTCTCCGAGCAGGGCGTCATCCGCGACTGGATCGCCGAGGCCCGGGTGCGGATCGAGCAGATCCGGCTGCTCACCCTCAAGGCCGCCTGGCTCATGGACACCGTCGGCAACAAGGGTGCGCACACCGAGATCCAGGCGATCAAGATCGCCGCCCCGGCCACCGTCGAGTGGATCATGGACAAGGTCGTCCAGGTGCACGGCGCCGGCGGCCTCAGCCAGGACTTCCCGGTCGCCGAGTGGTTCGCCCAGGTGCGCACCCTGCGCTTCGCCGACGGCCCGGACGAGGTGCACAAGAACGCCCTGGCCCGTCACGAGATCCGGAAGGCCACCGCCGATGCCTGACCTGGACCAGGCGGTCAGCGAGCTGCTCGCCGCGCACGACCCGAGCACCACCGCGCCGGCCGACTTCCTCGGTGCCCGCTTCGACGCCGGCCTGGCCTGGGTGCACTTCCTGCAGGGCCGCGGCGGGCTCGGCGCCCCCCGCGGCGAGCAGGAGCGGGTGGACGAGCGGCTCGCCGCCGCCGGCGCCCCGGAGCCGGACCGCGGCCGCAACAGCATCGGCCTCGGCATGGCCGCCCCGACGCTCATCGCCTTCGGCACCGAGGAGCAGCAGCAGCGCTACCTGCGGCCGCTCTTCACCTCCGAGGAGATCTGGTGCCAGCTCTTCAGCGAGCCCGGCGCCGGCTCCGACCTCGCCGCGGTCGCCACCCGGGCCGTCCCGGACGGGGACGGCTGGGTCGTCGACGGGCAGAAGGTGTGGACCTCCGGCGCGCACAACGCCAGCCGGGCCATCCTCGTCGCCCGCACCGACACCTCGGTGCCCAAGCACGCCGGCCTCACCTACTTCGTCGTCGACATGAGCGACCCCGGCGTCGAGGTGCGCCCGCTGCGTCAGGTCACCGGCGAGGCCGAGTTCAACGAGGTCTTCCTCACCGGCGTGCGGGTGCCCGACAGCGACCGCATCGGCGCCGTCGGCGAGGGCTGGAAGGTGGCCACCACCACCCTGAACAACGAGCGGGTGGCGATCGGCGCCGGCAGCGAGCGCGAGGCCGGCCAGATCGGCCTGGTCACCCAGACCTGGCGCGAGCAGCCGGAGGTGCGCACCCCCGGCGCCCACGAGCAGCTGATGCGGCTCTGGGTCGAGTGCGAGGTCACCCGCTACGCCGGTGAGCGGCTGCGCCAGCAGCTCGAGGTCGGCCAGCCCGGACCGGAGAGCTCGGCGATGAAGCTCGCCTTCGCGCAGCAGGCCCAGGAGATCACCGGCTTCGCCCTGGAGCTGCAGCCCGAGGCCGGGCTGGGGTACGACGACTGGACCATGGTCCGCTCCGCGGCCGCCGACTTCCTCGGCCGCGGCCCTGGCTTCCGCTACCTGCGGGCCAAGGGCAACTCGATCGAAGGGGGGACCAGCGAGATCATGCGCAACGTCGTCGCCGAGCGCGTCCTCGGCCTGCCCCCGGAGCACCGCCCCGACAAGGGCATCCCCTTCAAGGACGTACCGCGATGACCGACCTGCTCTACACCGACGTCGAGGAGGCGCTGCGCGACAGCGTCCGCAGCACCCTCGCCCGGCACCTGGACGACGGGCTGGTCGCCCGCCTCTACGACGAGCCCGGGACCGATCTCAGCGCGCTGTGGCGCGCCCTGGCCGAGCAGCTCGGCCTGGCCGGCCTGCTCGTGCCCGAGGACCTCGGCGGCGCCGAGGCCGGCCCGCGCGAGGCCGCCGTGGTGCTCGAGGAGCTGGGCCGCGCGGTCGCGCCCACCCCCTTCCTCACCAGCGCCGTCATCGCCACCACCGCGCTGCTGCGGGCCGGCGCCGCCGAGGCCGTGACGAGCCTCGCCGACGGCTCCCGGACCGCCGTGCTCGTGCTGCCCTGGACCGCCCGCCGCGGCGCCTGGAGCCCGGTCGCCGGGGCGGTGTCGCCCGTCGCCGGCGCGCTGCAGGCCGACCTCTTCGTCGTGCCGGCCGCGGTCGACGACCGGGTCGAGCTGCGGCTGCTGACCCGCGACGAGGTCGAGCTCGAGCCGATCACCTCCCTGGACATGAGCCGCCCGCTGGCACAGGTCACCCCGACCGGCCCGGGCCGCACCCTGGCCACCGGCGAGCCGGCCGAGGCGGCCGTCGACGCCGCGCTCGGCGCCGGGGCGGCGCTGCTCGCCTCCGAGCAGCTCGGCCTGGCCCAGCACTGCCTGGAGACGACCGTCGCCTACGCCAACGAGCGGGTGCAGTTCGCCCGCCCGATCGGCTCCTTCCAGGCGATCAAGCACCGGCTGGCCGACCTCTACCTCGAGGTGGTGCAGGCCCAGGCCGCCGCCCGCCAGGCCGCGGCCACGCTCGCCGAGGCCGACCCGGACGCCCCGGTCGCCCAGGCGGTGGCCGGCTCGTGGTGCTCCGACGTGGCCGTGCACGCCGCCGAGGAGGCGCTGCAGCTGCACGGCGGCATCGGCATGACCTGGGAGCACCCGGTGCACACCTACCTCAAGCGCGCCAAGGCCGACCAGCTCGCCCTCGGCACCCCCGAGCGGCACCGGGCCGACCTGGCCGGGCTCGTCGACCTGCCGCCCGCCACCCCCTGACCCCACCCCGGTCGGGCCGGTGATCCACACTGACAACGACCGATCCGCACTTCCAGCAGAAGGAGATCCACCATGCGCGAGGCCGTCATCGTCTCGACCGCCCGCACCCCGATCGGCAAGGCCTACCGGGGCGCCTTCAACAACACCCAGCCGCAGGAGCTCATCGGCCACGCCGTGCGGCACGCCGTCGAGCGCGCCGGCGTCGAGGGCGAGCAGATCGAGGACGCCGTCATCGGCGCCGCGCTGCAGCAGGGTGCCCAGTCGATGAACATCGGTCGTCAGGCGGCGCTGCGCGCCGGTCTGCCGGTCTCGGTGGCCGGCATGTCGATCGACCGGCAGTGCGCCAGCGGCCTCATGGGCATCGCCACCGCCGCCAAGCAGGTCGTCCTCGACGGCCAGGAGATCGCCGTCGGCGGCGGCGTCGACTCGATCTCGCTGGTGCAGAACGAGCACATGAACACCTTCCGCGCGCAGGACCCGTGGCTGGTCGAGCACGTCCCGGCGACGTACATGTCCATGCTCGAGACCGCCGAGGTCGTCGCCCAGCGCTACGGGATCTCCCGCGAGGCGCAGGACGAGTACGCCCTCAGCTCGCAGCAGCGCACCGCCGCCGCGCAGCAGGCCGGCCGCCTCGACGCCGAGATCGTGCCGCTGACGAGCATCCAGATGGTCAAGGACAAGGCCACCGGCGAGGTCTCCGAGACCGAGGTGACCCTGGCCCAGGACGAGGGCAACCGCCCCAGCACCACCATCGACAACCTCTCCGGCCTCTCCCCGGTGCTGGCGAAGGAGGCGGGCGGCCCCGAGTCGATCACCGCCGGCAACGCCTCCCAGCTCTCCGACGGCGCCTCCGCCGCCGTCGTCATGAGCGCCGAGGAGGCCGAGCGTCGCGGCCTGCAGCCGATGGGCGTCTACCGCGGTATGGCGGTCGCCGGCTGCGAGCCGGACGAGATGGGCATCGGTCCGGTCTTCGCCGTCCCGAAGCTGCTCAAGCAGCACGGCCTGACCGTCGATGACATCGACCTGTGGGAGCTCAACGAGGCCTTCGCCGTGCAGGCGCTCTACTGCCGTGACCGCCTCGGCATCGACCCGGAGAAGTACAACGTCGACGGCGGCGCCATCTCCATCGGCCACCCCTACGGCATGAGCGGCGCCCGGATGGTCGGCCACCTGCTCATCGAGGGCAAGCGCCGCGGCGCCCGCTACGGCGTCGTGACGATGTGCGTCGGCGGCGGCATGGGTGCCGCCGGTCTCTTCGAGATCCTCTGACCGACCGCCGCCCGCCCGTCCGCTGATCGAGGGAGATGAGCCCGTGACCGTCGTCGTCGCCAACCGCGGGGAGGTGGCGGTCCGGGTGGTGCGAGCGGCCCAGGAGCTGGGCCGCCGCACCGTCGCCCTGGTCACCGCGGACGAGCGGGACGGCCTGGCCGCCCGCCTCGCCTCGGCCAGCGCGCTGCTGCCGGGCGAGGGGGCGGCGCCCTACCTCGACCCCGGGCTGGTCACCGCGACCGCCCGCGAGCACGGCGGGGAGGGCCCGGTGCTGCTGCACCCGGGCTACGGCTTCCTCAGCGAGCGCGGCGACCTCGCCCGGGCCTGCGCGGACGCCGGGCTCACCTTCGTCGGCCCTGACGCCGGGCTGCTCGACCTCTTCGGCGACAAGGGCTCGGCCCGCGAGGCGGCGGTCGCGGCCGACGTGCCGGTCCTGCCGGCCACCGCGGTCGACCCGGACGAGGCGACGCTGCTCGCCTTCGCCCAGGAGCAGCACCCGGCCGGGGTGATGATCAAGGCGGCCGGCGGCGGTGGCGGCCGCGGCATGCGCGCGGTGCCGGCCGGTGAGGACCTGCCCGCGGCCTGGACGCGGGCCGCCTCCGAGGCCGCCCGCACCAGCGGATCCGCGGCGCTCTTCGCCGAGCGCCACGTCGCCCGCGCCCGGCACGTCGAGATCCAGGTGATCGGCGACGGCCGGGACGTGATGGCCCTCGGCGACCGGGACTGCACGCTGCAGCGCCGCTTCCAGAAGGTGCTCGAGGTCGCGCCCGCCCCCGACCTGCCGAGCCGGGTCCGCGACGAGATGCACGCCGCCGCGGTGCGGCTGCTGGCCGGCCGCGGCTACCGGGGGCTGGCCACCGTCGAGCTGCTCGTCGACGCCGACGACCCGTCGCGCTGGTGGTTCATCGAGGTCAACCCGCGCCTGCAGGTCGAGCACCCGGTGACCGAGATGGTCACCGGCGTCGACCTCGTGCTGGCGCAGCTGCGGCTGGCCGAGGGTGCCAGCCTGGCCGACCTCGGCCTCGGCGCGTCGCCGCCGGTGCAGGGGAGCGCGGTCGAGCTCCGGGTGGCCGCCGAGCGCACCACGAGCAGCGGGGTGCTGCCGGCCCACGGGGTCGTCGAGGAGCTGGTGCTCCCCTCCGGCCCCGGCGTGCGGGTGGACACCTGGCTAGAGCCGGGAACCCGCGTCGGCGACGGCTTCGACTCGCTGGTGGCCAAGGTCGTCGCGCACAGCGCCGCCGGCCACGACGCGGCCCTGGCCAAGGCCCGGGCTGCGCTCGGCCAGACCAGGATCGGTGGCCTGCCGACCAACCTCGACCTGCTCGGTGAGCTGCTGCAGCACGAGGCGGTGACCGGCTGGGGCGTGACGACCGGCTGGTTCGACGCCAGCGGGCTCGGCGAGCGCGCCGCGCAGGCCGGTGACGGCCCGGCCGGGGAGGTGACCGCGGCCAGCAGCGGCACGGTCGTCGAGGTGCTCGTCGCCGACGGCCAGCAGGTCGCCGCCGGCGCGCCGCTGGTCGTGCTCGAGGCGATGAAGATGGAGCACGTCGTCCCCGCCCCGGGCAGCGGGCAGGTCCGGACGGTGCACACCGAGACCGGCGCGACCGTGGCCGAGGGCGTCCGGCTGGTCACCCTCGACCTCGACGCCGACCAGAGCACCGACGGCGCCGGCGCTGAGGAGATCGACCTGGACGCCCCGCGCGCCGACCTGGCCCGGGTCGAGGAGCGCCGCGCCCATCAGCGCGACGCGGCCCGGCCCGAGGCGGTGGCCCGCCGGCACGAGCGCGGCCGGCGCACCACCCGGGAGAACCTCGCCGACCTGCTCGATCCCGGCAGCCTCGTCGAGTACGGCGGCTTCGCCGTCGCCGCCCAGCGGGCCCGGCGCAGCGAGGAGGACCTCATCGCGGCGACCCCCGCCGACGGCATCGTCACCGGGATCGGCCGCGTCGGCGGCGACGACGAGACCCCCGGGACCCGGTGCGCGGTGCTCGCCTACGACTACACCGTGCTCGCCGGCACCCAGGGCTACCTCAACCACAAGAAGACCGACCGGGTGCTCGAGCTGGCCCGGGAGCAGCGGCTGCCGGTGGTCCTCTTCGCCGAAGGGGGCGGCGGTCGCCCCGGCGACACCGACACCACCACCGCCAGCGGGCTGGACGTGCCCACCTTCGCCACGATGGGCTCGCTCAGCGGGCTGGTGCCCACCGTGGGCATCGCCGCCGGTCGCTGCTTCGCCGGCAACGCCGCCCTGCTCGGCTGCTGCGACGTCATCATCGCCAGCCGCGACTCGACCATCGGGATGGGTGGCCCGGCGATGATCGAGGGCGGCGGCCTGGGCCGCTACCGGCCCGAGGAGGTCGGCCCGATCGAGGTCCAGGGCAGCAACGGCGTCGTCGACGTCGTCGTCGAGGACGAGGCGGAGGCGGTGGAGGTCGCCCGCCGCTACCTCGGCTACCTGCGCGACGCGCCGACCGAGGGCTGGCAGGTCCCGGACCCGCGGCGGCTGCGGCACGTCGTCCCGGAGAACCGGGTGCGCGCCTACGACGTGCACCAGGCGATCACCGGGATCGCCGACGAGGGCTCGGTGCTCGAGCTGCGTGCCGGCTTCGCGCCCGGGGTGGTCACCGCCTTCGTGCGGGTCGAGGGGCGGGCGATGGGCCTGGTGGCCAACAACCCCCGGCACCTCGGAGGGGCGATCGATGCGCCGGCCGCGGACAAGCTGGCCCGCTTCCTGCAGCTGTGCGACGCCTACGGGCTGCCGGTGATCTCGCTCTGCGACACCCCCGGCTTCATGGTCGGACCGGAGCACGAGGCGACCGCGACGGTCCGCCACTTCGCCCGGCTCTTCGTCATCGGCGCGCACCTGCGGGTGCCGCTCATCACGATCGTGCTGCGCAAGGCCTACGGGCTCGGGGCGCAGGCGATGGCGGCGGGCAGCTTCCACCGCTCGGCGGCGACCATCGCCTGGCCCACCGGCGAGGTCGGCGGGATGGGCCTGGAGGGCGCGGTGCGGCTGGGCTACCGGCGCGAGCTGGAGGCGGTCGCCGACCCGGCCGAGCGGGCCGCGCTGGAGCAGCGGCTGCTGGCCGACCTCTACGAGCGCGGGCGCGCGGTGAACGCAGCCGCCGTGGTCGAGCTCGACGACGTCATCGACCCGGTGGACACCCGCCGCTGGATCGTTACCACCCTCGCCGGCGACCCCCCGCCGACCACCACGGAGACCGGGCGCTACGTGGACACCTGGTGACCCGACAGTCCTAGGACAGTCGCCCAGGCCCGCGCGCGCAGGCGGTCCACGCGGACATCGGCGGTCCCCGGGCGCGCACCCTTCGACATCGCACCCCTCGACATCGCACCACGACGAAGGAGCACCCATGGACCGCGAGCAGGCCCTCGCCGACCTCCGCGCCCGGCAGGAGCGGGTCCGCCCGGCCGCCACCCCGCGCACCGTGCAGCACCCGCTGGGGGAGCGCACCGTGCCCGGGTACGTCGACGCCTGGGCCGAGCGTGCCCCGCAGCGCACCGCGGTGGTCCGCGTAGACGCCTCCGGCGCCGAGCAGTCGCTGACCTATGCCGACCTGGCCCAGGCGCACGCCCGCTGGGCCGGGTGGCTGCGCTCCGCGGGGGTGGCCCCCGGTGACCGGGTGGGCCTGCACCTGGGCAACGCCGCCGAGTTCGTCGTCGGCATGCTCGGCACCCTGCGCGCCGGGGCGGTGCACGTCCCGGTGAACCCGATGTTCCAGCACGCCGAGCTGGTGCACGAGCTGCGCGACTCCGGTGCCACCGTCGTGCTGACCCTCGCCCCGCTCGCCGAGCGGCTCTGCGCCGCCGCGGCCGAGGCGGGCACCGGCACCGTCGTCGTCCTCGGCGGGCAGAAGGGAGCGCTGCCGCAGGTCGACGGGATCGCCGTGCACACCTGGGAGGAGGCGATGGCGTCCGAGCCGCTGGCCGCCGACGAGGGCGACCTGGACCGGCTCGCCGCGCTGAACTACACCGGCGGCACCACCGGGGTGCCGAAGGGGTGCGAGCACACCCAGGGGCACATGGTCTACACCGCGGTGAGCGCGGCCGGGGCCAACGGCTTCGCCCCCGAGGAGATCGTCTCGCTGTGCTTCGTCCCGGTCTTCTGGATCGCCGGCGAGGACCTGGGCATCCTCATCCCGCTCGTCATGGGCGGCACCTCGGTGCTCATGGACCGCTGGGACCCCGCCCTCGTCGTCGACCTCGTCGAGCGGCACCGGGTCACCAGCACCGCGGCCACCGTGGAGAACTTCCTGGCCATCCTCGACCTGCCAGGGATCGAGCAGCGCGACCTCGGCTCGCTCACCTCACCGCTGACGATGTCCTTCATCCAGAAGCTCACCCCGGCCATCCGGCGGCGGTGGTCGGAGGTCGTCGGGCCCGGCTCGGTGCTGCGCGAGGGCGCCTACGGCATGACCGAGACGCACACGGTCGACGTCGTCCCCTTCGGCTTCGCCGAGGACGATCACGACCTGCGCACCCAGCCCGTCTTCTGCGGGGTGCCGGTGCCCGGCACCGACGTGCTCGTCGTCGACCCGGAGACCGCCGAGCCGCTGCCGGTCGGGGAGCGCGGCGAGATCATCATGCGCAGCCCGTCGATCATGACCGGCTACTGGCGCAACCCGGAGGCCACCGCGGCGCAGCTGCGTGACGGCTGGCTGCACACCGGGGACAGCGGCTATCTCGACGAGGACGGCTGCCTGCATTTCCTCGCCCGGTCCAAGGAGATGATCAAGGTGAAGGGGATGAGCGTCTTCCCCGCCGAGGTGGAGATGCTGCTGGCGCAGCACCCCGAGGTGGGCTCGGTCGCGGTGGTCGCGGCGGACGACGCCGAGACCGGGCAGCGACCGGTCGCCTTCGTCACCCCGGCCGAGGGCGCCAGCCCGGACGCCGAGGCGCTGGCCGCCTGGGCCGCGGAGACGATGGCCGGCTACAAGGTGCCGCTGGTGCAGGTGCTGGAGGACTTCCCGCTCACCGACACCGGCAAGATCCGCAAGGTCGAGCTCGTCGACCGGGCCCAGGCGCTCGCCGACGCGGCCCGCGGCTGACCCGTCCGCCGCCTCCTTCCCCCTTCGCACTCCTCACCCGACAGTCCTAGGACAGCCCGCCAGGACCCCGCGCGCGACCGGTCCAGCGCGACAGTCCTAGGACTGTCGGAGCGTCCAGGACGAGCATCACGCGCTTGACACCCCGCGGGGCACCTCAGTATGAATATGAATCCACCTTCAAGTTTCTAGGAGTGCCCATGTCGCTACCGACAACGGCGTCGGACGCGGTCCACGGCATCGCCACCAAGAAGGCGCTGACCCGGCTCGTCCCGATCCTCATGGCCGCCTACTTCATGGCCTTCGTCGACCGCACCAACGTCGGCCTGGCCAAGACCTCCCTGGAGGTGGACGCGGGGATCGACGCGGCCGCCTACGGCCTGGGCGCGGGGCTGTTCTTCATCACCTACGCGCTGCTCGAGGTGCCCAGCAACCTCATCCTGCACAAGGTCGGCCCGCGCCGGTGGATCTCCCGGATCGCGGTGACCTGGGGCCTGATCACCATGGCGATGATGTTCATCTCCAGCCCGGCGGTCTTCTACGTGCTGCGGCTGCTGCTCGGCGCCGCCGAGGCGGGCCTCTACCCCGGGATCATGTACATGATCACCCAGTGGTTCGCCCAGAAGGACCGGGCGAAGGTGGTCGGCCTCATCCTCACCGCCTCGTCGGTGGCCTTCATCGTCGCCAACCCCATCGGCGGCGCGCTGATGTCGCTCGACGGGGTCGGCGGGCTGCACGGCTGGCAGTGGCTCTTCGTCCTCGAGGGCATCCCCACGGTGCTGCTCGGCCTGCTGATCTTCTTCATCCTCCCGGACTCCCCGCGCGACGCCAGCTGGCTCACCGAGGAGGAGGGCGCGGCCCTGGAGCGCGAGGCCGTCGGCGACGCCGCCGAGGCCCAGGTGGAGACCCCGGGCACCATCGTGCGCCAGGCGATGTCCCGCCCCTTCCTGCTCACCGTCGCGGCGATCTACTTCATGAACCAGATCGCCACCTACGGCGTCGTCTTCTTCGTGCCCTCGATCGTCGAGGACATGAACGTCACCGAGCCGCTGATGATCGGGCTCATCTCCGGCGTCGTCGGCATCGGCGCCGTCGTCGGTGTGCTCGTCGTGCCCCGGGTGCTCGCCCGCACCGGACGCGAGGTGCCGCTCATCGGCATCACCACCGCGGCCGCGATCGTCATGGCGCTGGCCTTCATCGCCGTCGCCGACCCGGTCGCCCGGATGATCATCCTCAGCATCACGATGCTCTTCATCGTCGGCGTGCAGCCGCTCTACTGGTCGGTGCTCATGGCCCGCCTGGGCGGTGTCGGCGCCGCGGCCGGGCTGGCCTTCGTCAACACCATCGGCCTCACCGGCGCCTTCGTCGGCCCGTACGCCTTCGGCCTCAGCGAGGAGGCCACCGGCGACCCGTCGGCCGGGCTGTGGGTGCTCGTCGGGGCGACCATCCTGGGCCTGCTGTGCGTGCCGCTGCTGGGCAGCCTGCTGCGCTCGCACGACCGCGCCCACGGCAGCGACGAGGGCGACGCGCTCGTCGTCGACACCGGCTCCGGGGTGCGCTGAGGCCTCACCCGGCACAGACCCCTCGCCGGGCGGGCCGGCTGATCATCCCCGCCCGGCGAGGACCATCCTCGTGACCCGCGGCTGCGCCGTGGGTCACGATGTGCTCCCGCTGAGCCCAAGGGTGCGGCAGACTGCCGTGGTCCCCGCACCTGTCGGACCCGGCACCGGCCGGGCCCCGCACCTCCCGCAGGAGCCCGCATGAGCACGGCCGCACCCCCGGAGCCGTCCCTGAGCCGTCCCGAGCGGCTCGGCCGGCTGCCCTTCACCCGCCGGCACGGGCGCCTCGTGCTGGCCTCCGGCGCCGGCTGGGCGCTGGACGCGATGGACGTCGGGCTCATCTCCTTCGTCCTCGTCGTGCTCACCGAGCAGTGGGGCCTGAGCGACCTGGAGCGCTCCCTGGTCGTCACCGTCGGCTTCGTCGGGATGGCGGTCGGTGCCACCTTCGGCGGGGTTCTGGCGGACCGGATCGGCCGGCGCACGGTCTTCGCGATCACCATGGCGGTCTACGGGCTGGCCACCGGCCTGTCCGCGCTGGTCGGGACGCTGGCGGTCTTCCTCGTGCTCCGGTTCGTCGTCGGCCTCGGTCTCGGCGCCGAGCTGCCGGTGGCCTCGACCCTGGTCAGCGAGCTGTCCCCGACGAAGATCCGCGGACGGCTCGTCGTCGCCCTGGAGTCCTTCTGGGCGGTCGGCTGGATCATGGCCGCGGTGGTCGGCTTCTTCGTCGTCCCCGAGGGGGAGAACGGCTGGCGCTGGGGCCTGGCCATCGGGCTGCTGCCGGCGCTCTACGCGGCGGTGATCCGCTTCGGGCTGCCGGAGTCGGTGCACTTCCTCGAGCGCTCCGGACGCGAGGACGAGGCCGAAGGGGTGGTCCGCGACTTCGAGGAGTCGGCCGGGATCGACCCGCCGGCCGGCGCGGCGCACGGGCCCGCCGCTGACGCGACGACGACGCCCACGGCGACCACCGGCCCGACGACCACCGCCGAGGTGACCCCGGGCGAGGCCACCCCGGGCGAGGCGACCCCGGCGGAGGCCACCTCGGGCGAGGCGGCCCCGGAGGGACCGGCCGGGCTGTGGTCGGCGGCCTACCGGGTGCGCACCGCCGGGATCTGGATCGTCTGGTTCTGCGTGAACTTCTCCTACTACGGCGCCTTCATCTGGCTGCCGTCGCTGCTCGTCGCCCAGGGGCACAGCATCACCCGGTCGTTCGAGTACACGCTGATCATCACCCTCGCCCAGCTGCCCGGCTACCTCGTCGCGGCGGTGCTCGTGGAGGTCTGGGGCCGGCGGGCGACGCTGGCCACCTTCCTCGCCGGCTCGGCGGTCGCCGCGTGGTTCTTCGGCCAGGCCGGCGACGAGACGAGCATCATCGTCGCCGGCTGCGCGCTGTCCTTCTGCAACCTCGGGGCGTGGGGCGCCCTCTACGCGATCACGCCGGAGATCTACCCGACCGCGGTGCGCGCCACCGGGGCCGGCGCCGCGGCCGGCTTCGGCCGGATCGCCTCGATCGTCGCCCCGCTGACCGTGCCCTTCCTGCTGGCCCGGGCCGGGGGAGAGGTGGTCGTCTTCACCCTCTTCACCGTCGCCTTCCTGCTCGCCGCGGCGGCCGCCTTCCTGCTGCCGGAGAAGAAGGGCGTCGGTCTCGAGGCATGAGCACCGGACCGGGCCGCGGAGCTGTGGGCACCGGCACCGAGGTGGCTGGTGCTGCGCCGCCGTCGGTCGTGGGGGAGCATGGAGCCATGCGCAGCGCGAGCGACCGGGTCACCGCGGCCCGGCGGACCCTGTCGGCGAAGGGGGAGCGGGTCACCACTCCCCGGCTCGCGGTCATCGAGGCGCTCGCCGACCTGCCCGGGCACCCGGACGCCGACACCGTCCACGACGCCGTGCATGACGCGGTCGGCATGCACCGGGCCACGACCTACCGAGTGCTGCACCACCTCGTCGAGGTCGGCATCGTCACCCACGTCCACCCCGAGGGCTCGTCGGTGCGATACCACCTCGCCGACGAGGGCGACCACCGGCACGTCCACCTCTCCTGCATGGTGTGCGGCCGGGTGCAGGACGCGCCCCCGGACCTGCTGGAGGCGGCCGCCGACCGGCTCGCAGCCGAGGGCATCGAGCTGCACCCCACCCACGTAGCGCTGTCGATCACCTGCGCGGACTGCGCGGAGGGCGCCGACGACGAGTAGCGCGGCGGGACTCCTCAGCGGTAGTTGACGTACTGCAGGGCGACGTCGAGGTCCTTGCCCTTGAGAAGCGCGATGACCTCCTGCAGGTCGTCCCGGGACTTGCCGGTCACCCGCAGCTCGTCGCCCTGGATCTGCGGCTTGATCCCCTTCGGCCCCTCGTCGCGGATGATCTTGGAGATCTTCTTCGCGTTCTCCTGGTCGATGCCCTCCTTGAGGGGGCCGCCCAGGACGTACTCCTTGCCGGAGGGCTGGGGCTCCTTGTCGCCGAAGTCGATGTTCTTCAGCGAGACGCCGCGCCGCACCAGCTTGGTCTCGAAGACGTCGAGCGCCGCCAGCACCCGCTCGGCCGTGCTGGCGCGCAGCACCACGGACTCGCCGCTCCAGACGATCGAGGCGCCGACCCCCTTGAAGTCGTAGCGCTGGGAGATCTCCTTCGCCGCCTGGTTCAGGGCGTTGTCGACCTCCTGCTTGTCGACGGTGCTGACGATGTCGAAGCTGCTCGTGCTCGCCACGGCGGGCCTCCTTCAGGGACGGGGACGAGGGTGCCGGGGGCGCGGGTTTCCGTCCGTCGCCTCCGGCTTGCTATCGTTTCACGCGCACACGGCAGGTTGTCCGAGCGGCCAATGGAAGCGGACTGTAAATCCGCCGGGTTATCCCTTCGAAGGTTCGAATCCTTCACCTGCCACCGAGGTGCACGACGGCCCCGACCTGCACGGTCGGGGCCGTCGTCGTATCGTCGGCGGGGACCCGTCCGACGAGACCGCAGGAGACCGTCGTGGCATCCGGTGCCCCGTTCGCCATCACCCCCACCATGCTCGCCCGGGCCGCGACCATCGGCGCGGTCAGCGCCACGCTCAGCGCGCGGGAGAACGTACGGGCCTGGCGGGTGACCGAGATCGGCGCCGGCCTCGGCCTCGGCGGGCTGGTCGCCGCCGCCGCCAGCGGCGCCGTGGACCCCTCGCGCCTGCTCGGAGCCGACGCCGTCGAGACCGGCGAGGCGTCGCTGCCCGTGGCCGTCGGGATCGGCGCCGGGACGGCCGTGGCCGTCGTCGCGGTCAGCGAGATCGGGCTGCGGCTGCAGGGTCGCTTCGAGGAGTGGTCCGACCGGGTCACCGGCCGCCCGCGCCTGACCGTGGCCCTGCTCGCCGCCGCGATCAGCCTGGGCACCGACCTCGTCGAGCGCCAGGTCTCCGGGCTGCCCGAGGAAGCCACCGCGACGAGCTGAGCGGCCCGCCGCCGATCCGCCACGACAGGCGCTGGGCACGGTCCGTCCGGGGGCTCAGCCGTCGCCGAGGGTGATGATCTGCCGCAGCGCGGCCCCCGAGGCCAGCTTGTCCATGCCGGCGTTGATGTCGCTCAGCGCGATCCTCCCGGAGACCAGGCGCTCCACCGGCAGCCGACCCTGGCGCCAGAGATCGGCGAAGACCGGGATGTCCCGCGCCGGTACGGCGGAGCCGAGGTAGCTGCCGACGATGCTGCGACCCTCGGCGACCAGCCCGAGCGGGGAGACGCTGATCCGGGCGTCCGGGTGCGGCAGGCCGACGGTGATCGTCACCCCGCCGGGGCCGGTGAGCGCCACCGCCGACTCCAGCGCGGCGGCGTGCCCCACCGCCTCGACGACCACCCGTCCGCGCACCCCCTGCTCGGCGGCCTGCTCCGGGGTGAGCACCTGGTGCGCACCGAGCTCGCGTGCCACCGCCAGCTTGGACTCCACCCGGTCCACGGCGACGACATCCACCCCGGGCTCGGCGAGCGCGGTGAGCACGGCGGCCATGCCGACGCCACCGAGCCCGACGACCACGACGGTGTCACCCGCGCGCGGGCGCCCGACGTTGCGGACCGCGCCGCCGCCGGTGAGCACGGCGCAGCCGAGCAGCGCGGCCACCTCGGCCGGCACGTCCGGTTCCACCGGCACCACCGAGCTGCGGTCCAGCACCGCGTGCGTGGCGAAGGCGGACGCCCCGAGGTGGTGGTGCACGCTCTCGCCGTCGCGGGTCAGCCGGCGACCGCCGCCGACGAGCTCGCCGGCGGCATTCGCCGCGCTGCCGGGCGTGCACGGCGCCGCGCCGTCGCTGGCGCAGGCGTCGCAGCCGCCACAGCGGGGGAGGAAGGTCAGCACCACCCGGTCGCCGGTCTCCAGGTCGGTGACCTGCTCGCCGAGCGCCTCGACGATGCCGGAGGCCTCGTGCCCCAGCAGCATCGGGACCGGGCGGGGCCGGTTGCCGTCGACGACCGACAGGTCGGAGTGGCACAGCCCGGCCGCCTCGATCCGCACCAGCACCTCGCTCGGACCGGGCTCGGCCAGCTCCAGCGTCCCCACGCTCAGCGGTCGGGACGACGCGTACGGCGCGCCCGCGCCGATCGTCTCGAGCACGGCACCCTCGATCTGCATGCTTCTGACCCCTTCGTCACGGCTGCGCCGCACCGCTCCGGTGCGCTGCTCGCACGCTACCGGGGCGCCGTGCCCGCCACCGGTGCCGACCCGGCAGGATGGGGCGGGTGAGCGACCCCGCGCCCGAGCAGCAGCACGCCCCCGACCGCTACCCGCACCAGGTCAGCGTGCCCACCCGGTGGAACGACAACGACCGCTTCGGGCACGTCAACAACGCCGTGCACTACCTCGTCATGGACACCGTCATCAACGACTGGCTCTACGCCCACGGCTTCGACGTCACCGCCGACGGGAGCACCGCCAACCTCATCCCGGAGACCGGCTGCCGCTACCTCGCCGAGATCTCCTACCCGGACACCTTCGAGGTCGGGCTGCGGGCGACCCACGTCGGCCGGACCAGCGTGCGCTGGGAGTGCGCCATGCGTCGCGGCAGCGACGGGGTGCTCGTCGCGGTCGCCACCTCGGCGCACGTCTTCGTCGGCGCCCAGGACCGACGTCCGGTGCCGGTGCCGGAGGTGCTGCGCCCGCACCTGGAGGCGCTGCACGTCACGGGGTGAGCCCAACCGATTTCACCGCGCGGGGCGGGGGCGTGTAACCTCACCGAGGCGCCCGCGCGGCGCACGCCCCCTTAGCTCAGTCGGCAGAGCGTTTCCATGGTAAGGAAAAGGTCGTCGGTTCGATTCCGACAGGGGGCTCTGGTCCGGCCGCCTCGCCGAGCGCGAGGCCCGGTACCTCACGGCGGGGTAGCTCAGCTGGTTAGAGCGCACGACTCATAATCGTGAGGTCGCGGGATCGAGTCCCGCTCCCGCTACGCAGGACGCGACGCTGCCCCGGGCTCGGCTTGAGCCCAGGGCGTGTCGTGGAATATTCTGGCGCGTCGGTTCGCTGTGCCCCCTGTCGGGTCGCGAGCATGCTGCGAGCCGGTCCGACGTCCGCCGCGAGCGCGGCGACCATCCGCATGAAGAGTGTCTGAGAGCAGGTAGTAGCCGTGGCCAGCAAGAGCGCTGACATCCGTCCCAAGATCACGATGGCTTGCACCGAGTGCAAGGAGCGGAACTACATCACCAAGAAGAACCGTCGGAACAACCCCGACCGTCTCGAGCTGGCGAAGTTCTGCCCGCGGTGCCGCACCCACACCCCGCACCGCGAGACCCGCTGATCCCAGGCGAGCACCTGGCGCACCCGTCCTGACGGGTCACGCCTACGACGCCGCCCCGGCCACCTCGGCCGGGGCGGCGTCGTCGTTCTCCCCTAGGCTGTGGCCATGGCCGTCAACGAAGCCTTCGCCGGGCGCACCTACCCGCTCACCGAGCCGTTCAGCGTGGGGCGCGAGCACATCCGCGACTTCGCCACCGCGGTCGGCGCCACCGCGCCCGAGCACCACGACGTCGAGGCCGCGAGGGCGGCCGGCTACGACGACCTGGTGGCCCCGCCCACCTTCGCCGTCGTCCCGGCGCAGCGCTGCGACGCCCAGTTCGTGGCCGACCCCGAGGCGGGCGTCGACTTCAGCCGTGTGGTGCACGGCGAGGAGCGCTTCGTCCACCACCGTCCGGTGGTCGCCGGCGACGAGCTGCGCGGCCGGCTGACCATCGACGCGATCCGCTCCGCCGGCGGGCACCAGATGGCGACCACCCGCAGCGAGCTGCTGGACGCCGACGAGGAGCTGGTCACCACCGTCTACTCGACCATCGTCATCCGAGGAGGCGAGTGATGGCTCGCAGCGAGCAGCCCCTGACCCTGGCCCAGGTGAGCGTCGGCGACGAGCTGCCGGCCCGCACCATCCACGTCGACCGCGCCACCCTCGTGCACTACGCCGGTGCCAGCGGCGACCGCAACCCGATCCACTGGGACGAGCGCTTCGCCACCGGCGTCGGCCTGCCCGACGTCATCGCTCACGGCATGTGGACCATGGGCGCCGTCGTCGGCGTGGTCACCGACTGGGTGGGCGACCCCGGCCGGGTCGTCGAGTACGGCACCCGCTTCACCAAGCCGGTCGTCGTGCCGCACGACGGCGGCGCCGACGTCGAGGTCACCGGCACCGTCAAGAGCGTCGACGAGGACACCCGTCGCGCCGTGGTCGCCCTGACCGTGCGCGCCGACGAGGACAAGGTGCTCGGCCGCACCGACGTCACCGTGCAGCTCGCCTGATGCCGGAGCAGACCCACGCCCCGCTCGCGCCCCTGACGACGATGCGGGTTGGCGGCCCTGCACGCCGCCTGGTGACCGTCACCTCCACCGACGAGGCGATCGCCGCGCTGCGGGAGATCGACACCGCCGGCGAGCCGCTGCTCGTGCTCTCCGGCGGCTCCAACCTCGTCGTCGCCGACGCAGGCTTCGCCGGCACCGTGCTGCAGATCGCCACGCGCGGGGTCGAGGTGCTCTCCGCCGACCGGTGCGGCGGCGTGGTGGTCCGGGTCGCCGCTGGCGAGCCGTGGGACCCCTTCGTCGCCCGGGCGGTCGCCGAGGGCTGGTCCGGCATCGAGGCGCTCTCCGGCATCCCCGGTCTGGTCGGGGCCACCCCCATCCAGAACGTCGGCGCCTACGGCCAGGAGGTCGCCCAGACCATCGCCTCGGTGCGGACCTGGGACCGCCAGGAGCAGGCGGTGCGCACCTTCGCCAACGCGGACTGCGAGTTCACCTACCGGCACTCCCGCTTCAAGGGGCACGACCGCTACGTCGTCCTCGAGGTCACCTTCCAGCTGGTCCTCGGGGACCTCTCGGCGCCGGTCGCCTACGCCGACCTGGCCACCCAGCTCGGGGTCGAGCAGGGTGCACGGGTCCCGCTGGCCGACGCCCGCGAGGCGGTGCTGGCGCAGCGACGGCGGCGCGGCATGGTGCTCGACGAGCCCGACCACGACACGTGGAGCTGCGGGTCCTTCTTCACCAACCCGATCCTCACCGAGGCCGAGCACGACGCGCTCATGGCGCGAGCCGCGGAGCGACTGGGCGCGGACGGGCCGGTCCCGCCGCGCTTCCCCGGGGGCGCGGACGGCATGGTCAAGACGAGCGCCGCGTGGCTGATCGACAAGGCCGGCTTCGGGAAGGGCTACGCGATGCCCGGGCCGGCCGCGCTCTCGACCAAGCACACCCTGGCGATCACGAACCGGGGGAGCGCCAGCGCGGCCGACGTCGCCGCGCTGGCCCGCGAGGTGCGGGACGGGGTGGCGGACGCCTTCGGGGTCACCCTCGTCAACGAGCCGGTCTTCGTCGGCCACGAGCTCTGAGACCGGCGCCGACTCCGGGGCCCCGTCGGCGCAGGTCCGCAGACGCTCACCTTCGCCCTACCCGCTCAGCGTGCAAGCTGAGGGGATCCAGCTGCCTAGGGGGTTGCGGGGGAGAGGGGCGGTGGGGAGAGGGGCGGTGGGGTCTCAGGAGGGGGGTGGGGAGGAGAGCCAGGTGTCGATGTCGGCCAGGGTGGTCGCGCGCAGGTCGGCGGGCATGAGGCTGGCTCGCACCGAGCCGCGGGCCAGCTCGGCCAGCGCCGCGTCGTCCAGCCCGTGCACCGTGCGGGCGGTCTCGTACTGGTCGAGCAGCCGGGAGCCGAAGAGCAGCGGGTCGTCCGCCCCGAGCGCCACCGTGGCCCCGGCCTCCAGCAGCCGGCGCAGCGGCACCTGCTCGGCCTCGCCGTAGACCCCGAGGGAGACGTTGCTGCCCGGGCACACCTCGAGGGCCACCCCGTCGCGGACCAGCCGCTGCAGCACCGCCGGGTCCTCGACCGCGCGCACCCCGTGGCCCAGCCGGTCCGGGCCCAGGGTGTCCAGGGTCCGGATGATCGCCTCCGGCCCGAGCAGCTCGCCGGCGTGCGGCACCAGCGCCAGGCCGGCCCGGCGGGCGATGGCGAAGGCGGGCGCGAAGTCACCCGTCTCGCCGCGCCGCTCGTCGTTGGACAGCCCGAAGCCGAGCACCGACCCCGGGCCGTCACCGGCGTGCAGCGCGGCCAGCCGCGCCAGGGTGCGCGCCTCCAGGGGATGGCGCACCCGGCTCGCCGCGACGAGCACCCCGACCTGCGCAGCCCCGGTCACCGCGGCGCCCGCCGAGACCTGCCGTGCCTCGTCGAGGACGATCTCCAGCGCCGGGGTGATCCCCCCGACGAAGGGGGCGTAGGAGGTCGGGTCGACCTGGATCTCCAGCCAGCGCGACCCCTCGGCCCCGTCGTCCAGCGCCGCCTCGCGGACGATCCGGCGCATGTCCGCCTCGCCCTGGACGACGTGCCGGGCCGCGTCGTAGATCCGTTGGAAGCGGAACCAGCCGCGCTCGTCGGCCGCGGACAGCTCCGGCGGCCACCCGCCACGCAGGGTCTCCGGCAGCCGCAGCCCGTGGCCGTCGGCCATGTCGCGCACCGTCTGCACGCGCATCGACCCGGTGAAGTGCAGGTGCAGGTGCGCCTTCGGCAGGGCGCGCAGGTCGCGACCCGGGCCCCCGCCCGTGGGACCGCTCAGAGGTCGCCCTCGTCGCCCTCGTCGTCGACCACGACGTGCACCGCGGCCTCCTCGGCCGAGGCGGCGCCGGCGTCCACGCCGACGTCCTCGCCGAGCGCCTCCTTCTCGACGTCCGGGCCGTCGCCCTCGTCCGGGGCGACCAGCCGACCGGCGCGCTCGTCGCCGACCTGGGCGTCGTCGCCGATCCAGTCCTGGTCGGCGTCGATGGCGTCCGGGTCGTCACCACCGACCCGGTCCACGTCCAGCCCGGACTCGTTGTCCGGGGCGCCGTAGGCGCTGGTCGGGTCCGGCACCTCCTGCCGGATCCGGTCCTCGATGGTCTCGTCCTCGTCGTCGAAGCCGGCGAGGTCGGCCCGCGGCCGGTCGTCGGTGACGTACCCGGTGTCCAGGACGTCCTCGCCGAGCTCGCCGTCGAGGGTGTCCTCGGGCTGCAGCTGGTCGGTGTCGCCGAGGATCCCGCTCGGCAGGTCGGCGGCGTCGCTCTCGCGGGGGGAGTCGCTCATCAGTTCTCCTTCGTCAGCTGCTCGGCGGCCGCCAGCAGCACGCAGGTCGCCACGGTCTCCATCGCCGCGGTGACCTCCTCGACGGGCGGCATCGTCGGGGCGAGGCGGATGTTGGTGTCCTCCGGGTCCTGGCCGTAGGGGAAGGAGGCGCCCGCCGGGGTGAGCGCCAGCCCGGCCTCCTTCGCCAGGGCCACCACCCGGGAGGCGGTCCCGGGCAGCACGTCGAGGCTCACGAAGTAGCCGCCGGCCGGCGAGTTCCACGAGGCCACCTCGTAGCCGCCGAGGCGCTCGCTCAGCACCCGGTCCACCTCGGCGAACTTGGGCGCGATGATCTCGCGGTGCCGGGCCATGTGCGCCCGCACCCCGGCGGCGTCGCCGAAGAGCTCGACGTGGCGCAGCTGGTTGACCTTGTCCGGCCCGATCGAGCCCTTGCCGAGGTGGGCGAGGTACCAGGCGACCTGATCGGTGGAGCAGCCGAGGAAGGCGACCCCGGCGCCGGCGTAGGTGATCTTGCTCGTCGAGGCGAAGGTCAGCGGCCGGTGCGGGTTCCCGGCGGCCGCGGCCAGGCTGAGGATGTCGGCGCTCTTCGCCTCGTCCTCGGTGAGGTGGTGCACCGCGTAGGCGTTGTCCCAGAAGATCTTGAAGTCCGGCGCCGCGGTCTCCATCGCGGCCAGCCGGGCGGCCACCTCCTGGGTGCACACCGAGCCGGTCGGGTTGGCGTAGGTGGGCACGATCCACATGCCCTTGATGCTGGGGTCGTCCTTGACCAGGGCGGCGACGGCCTCGGCGTCCGGGCCGTCCGGGGTCATCGGGACGGTGACCATCCCGATGCCGAGCTCCTCGAGCAGGGCGAAGTGGCGGTCGTAGCCGGGCACCGGGCAGACGAAGGTGAGCGACTCCTCCTGGGACCACGGGCGCGGGCTGTCCACGCCGCCGAAGAGCAGCAGGTCGACCAGGCAGTCGCGCATCATCGTCAGGCTGCTGTTGCCGCCGGCGGCGAGCTGGTCGGGCTGCACCCCGAGCAGCTCGGCGAAGATCTCCCGCAGCTCGGCCAGGCCCTGCAGGCCGCCGTAGTTGCGCACGTCGGTCCCGGACCGGTCCCGGGTGCTGCTGGGCAGCCGCAGCAGGGCGTCGGAGAGGTCCAGCTGGGCGGCGCTCGGCTTGCCGCGGGTGACGTCGAGGCTGAGGCCCTCGGCGACGAGGTCGCCGTGGGCGGAGCGCTGCCGGTCGCGGAGCGCGACGAGCTCCTCCGGGGCCATCTGGGACAGGGGTCGGGGCTGCGGGTCGGTCACGGCGTGGATTCTTCCACCGATCGCCGGGTTCGCGGATCTCGGGCCCTCTGCCGTATGGTGGACCTTCGGTTGATCTCGACCACGATCCCGGCGTGCCCTCGCGGTGCCCGGTCGGGGACAGGTCGGCCGCGGGTCCCGGTCCCCGACGCCGAGGCCCGAAGGGCAGTGGCTCAATTGGTAGAGCACCGGTCTCCAAAACCGGCGGTTGGGGGTTCGAGTCCCTCCTGCCCTGCGTTGCACGACACCTGGTCGCGCAGCGAGGTGGACATCCACGACGAGCTGAAGAGGACACGACGTGACCGACCTGGGTACCCAGCCGCGGGCACGGCGCACGCCGAAGGGCGGGAACCCCGTCACCCGGTTCTTCTCCTCGATCGGCCTGTTCATCAGCCAGGTGCTCGACGAGCTCCGCAAGGTGGTCCGCCCGACGCGGTCCGAGCTGCTGAACTACACCGCCGTGGTGATCGTCTTCGTGACCGTCATGATGCTGCTCGTGGCCGGCATGGACTACGTCTTCACCAAGCTCGTGCTCTGGGTGTTCGGCGGCTGAGCCCGCCCGCCTGCCAGCAGCGACGACCGCGCCACGGACGGCGCACCGAGGATCGACGAGAGAAGAGGTCATGTCCGACCAGCCTGTGAGCCCCTTTGCCGGCGACGCTGACGAGGAGCAGAGCGCCGCGGCGGCCGAGGCCGCCGCCAGCGGCCTGGGTACCCCGGACCTGCCCACCGCCGAGGAGGTCGACGCCGAGCGCGCCCTCGAGGCCGCCGAGGCCGAGGCCGCCGCCGACGAGGACGACGCCGCTGGCGAGACCTCCGCCGACACGGCAGGTGACGAGACGTCCGCCGACGCCACCACCGGCGAGGTCGACGCGGACGGGGACGTGCTGCCCGAGGAGGCGGCCGACCCGGTCCAGGCCTTCAAGGACGACCTGCGCGGCCGCTTCGGCGACTGGTACGTCATCCACACCTACGCCGGCTACGAGAACCGGGTGAAGCACAACCTCGAGACCCGTGTGGCCAACCTCGACATGGAGGACTACATCTTCGAGGTGGCCGTCACCATCGACGAGGTCACCGAGATCAAGGCCGGCCAGAAGAAGACCCGCAAGCAGCCTCGGATGCCCGGCTACGTGCTGGTCCGGATGGATCTCACCGACGAGTCCTGGGGCGCCGTGCGGCACACCCCGGGCGTCACCGGCTTCGTCGGCAACGCCCACGACCCGGTGCCGCTGAGCCTCGACGAGGTCTACACGATGATCAAGCCGGCCGACCTGGAGAAGGCGGCCGCCGCGGCCGCCGCCGCTCCGGCCGCCGGCGGCGACGGGCTGACCCCGGCCGCCCCGATCGACGTCGACTTCGAGGTCGGCGAGTCCGTGACCGTCATGGACGGTCCCTTCGAGACCATGCCGGCGACGATCTCCGAGATCCTGCCGGAGAGCCAGAAGCTCAAGGTTCTCGTCTCCATCTTCGGCCGGGAGACCCCGGTCGAGCTGGGCTTCCACCAGGTCGCCAAGATCTGAGCGGAGCCCGTCCGCTGCCCGGCCCGGGCAGCGATGCAACCGGGTCATCGCCCATGGCGTGGGCCCACGAGCACGACAAGGAAGATCACGCATGCCTCCCAAGAAGAAGGTCTCCGGCTTCATCAAGCTGCAGATCCAGGCCGGTCAGGCCACCCCCGCCCCGCCGGTCGGTCCGGCGCTGGGTCAGCACGGCGTCAACATCATGGAGTTCGTCAAGGCGTACAACGACGCCACGGCGGACATGCGGGGCAACGTCGTCCCCGTCGAGATCACGGTCTACGAGGACCGGTCCTTCACCTTCATCACCAAGACGCCCCCGGCGGCCGAGCTCATCAAGAAGGCGGCCGGCGTGCAGAAGGGCTCCGGCGAGCCGCACAAGACCAAGGTCGCCAAGCTGAGCAAGGACCAGGTCAAGGAGATCGCCGAGACCAAGATGCCCGACCTCAACGCCAACGACATCGACGCCGCGATGAAGATCGTGGCTGGCACGGCGCGCCAGATGGGTATCGAGACCGAGCTCTGACGAGCACGCACGACATCTGAGCCGACCCCGGCTCAGCAGTGGGAGGGCCGGCGCTTCGGCCCGCACCACGACTCCAGGACGAACCACGAGGAGCACGACATGAAGCGCAGCAAGAGCTACCAGGCCGCCGCCGAGCGGATCGACGACGACGCCCTGTACGCGCCGCTGGAGGCCGTCCGCCTGGCCAAGGAGGGCGCCAAGAGCACCTACGACGAGACCGTCGAGGTCGCCTTCCGCCTGGGCATCGACCCCCGCAAGGCCGACCAGATGGTCCGCGGCACGGTCAACCTGCCCAACGGCACCGGCAAGACCGCCCGGGTGCTCGTCTTTGCCAACGGTGACAAGGCCGAGGCCGCCCGCGAGGCCGGCGCCGACCACGTCGGCTCGGACGACATGATCGAGAAGGTCCAGGGCGGCTGGATGGACTTCGACGCCGTCGTCGCCACCCCGGACCTCATGGGCAAGGTCGGCCGGCTCGGTAAGGTGCTGGGCCCGCGCGGTCTCATGCCGAACCCGAAGACCGGCACGGTCACGATGGACACCGCCAAGGCGGTCTCGGACATCAAGGGCGGCAAGATCGAGTTCCGCAACGACAAGCACGCCAACCTGCACCTCATCATCGGCAAGGCGAGCTTCGACGAGAAGGCGCTGGTGGAGAACTACCAGGCCGCGCTCGAGGAGCTGCAGCGGCTCAAGCCGTCCGCCTCCAAGGGTCGCTACATCACCAAGGCGACGATGAGCACGACGATGGGTCCGGGCATCCCGGTGGACTTCACCCGCACCAAGAACCTGCTCGAGGAGTCCGCGCCGGTCGCGGCCGAGGAGGTCCTCGACGCCGCGGAGTGATCCACGGCGCGATGACGAAGGCGCGATGACGAAGGGGGGCGGTCCCGGTGACGGGGCCGCCCCCCTTCGCCGTGCTCGCGTGGCATCGTCGGGCGGTTCAGCTCGGTGCGGCGCGGTCGGGACGATTTGGCCGTCGGGCCCCCTCGCCCCTACTCTTGTCGACGACCGATGACCGCCGGTTGCCGGAGGCCTGCTCGCAGGTGTCCCGGCCGAAGGTTCCGCCACGAGCGGGCGACCAGCGCAGGACATGATGCCGATGCGTGCCGTTGTGCGCGTCCCGAGCCCCGTGCCCTGTGCCGGGGCTCTTCTCGTGCCCGGGCCGGGCGGTCCCACGCAGAGAAGGGAGGCCCGCATGGCGACCGACGAGAAGAACGCCGCCATCGCCGAGCTCGCGGAGAAGTTCCGCAGCTCCAGCGCGGCCGTTCTCACGGAGTACCGCGGCCTGTCCGTGGCGCAGCTCGCCGAGCTGCGCAAGACCCTCCGTGGCAACGCCACCTACTCCGTGGTGAAGAACACGCTGACCGAGCGGGCTGCGAAGGAGGCGGGCGTCGAGTCCGCCTTCGACGGCCAGCTCGTCGGGCCGAACGCCATCGCCTTCGTCGAGGGTGACCCGGTCGAGGCCGCCAAGGGCCTGCGCAACTTCGCCAAGGACAACCCCCACCTGGTGATCAAGGGCGGCATCCTGGACGGGAACGCCCTCACCGCCGAGGACATCGACAAGCTCGCCAAGCTCGAGTCGCGCGAGGTCCTCCTGGCCAAGCTGGCCGGCGCCATGAAGGCGCAGCTCAGCCAGGCCGCCAGCCTCTTCAACGCGCCGCTGTCCCAGACCGCCCGGGTGGTCGAGGCGCTGCGCGCCAAGGTCGAGGAGGAGGGCCCGGCCGAGGCCGCCGCTCCCGCCGCGACCGACGAGGCTCCTGCCGAGGAGGTCCCCGCCGCGGCGGAGACCACCGAGGCCACCGAGACCACCCCCGAGGGTGGCGACGAGGGCTGAGGCCGTCCGGCCCCTGCCCTGACACCGCACGACGCCGCCTTCGGCAGCACGTAGAGAAAGGACGCCCATCATGGCGAAGCTCAGCACCGACGAGCTCCTTGACGCCTTCAAGGAGATGACCCTCATCGAGCTCTCCGAGTTCGTGAAGCAGTTCGAGGAGACCTTCGAGGTCTCCGCCGCCGCCCCGGTCGCCGTGGCCGGCGCCGCGCCCGCCGCCGGTGGCGGCGAGGCCGGTGGCGACGCCGCCGCCGAGCAGGACGAGTTCGACGTCATCCTGGCCGCGGCCGGCGACAAGAAGATCCAGGTCATCAAGGAGGTCCGTGCGCTCACCAGCCTCGGCCTCAAGGAGGCCAAGGACCTCGTCGACGGGGCCCCGAAGCCGATCCTGGAGAAGGTCGACAAGGACGCCGCGGAGAAGGCCAAGGAGGCCCTCGAGGGCGCCGGCGCCACCGTCGAGCTCAAGTGATCCCAGGCCCCGCCACGGGGTCTGCCTGATCTGCCGGAGGGCGGGTCGCACCAGCTGGTGCGGCCCGCCCTTCGTCGTGCCGCGGGAGCTGCGGGCTCAGGCGAGGTCGCGCCAGGGCGCGAGGATCCCCTCGGTGGCCCGGGCGATCATCGGCCGGGCGGTCCACTCCTCGAGCGTGAGCTCGGTGCAGTTGGTGGCGTCCAGCTCGAAGATCGCCTCCATCTGCGCGGCCAGCGCCTCGTCGATGATCTCGACGTTGACCTCGTAGTTGCCGACCAGGCTGAGCCGGTCGATGTTGGCGGTGCCGATGGTCGACCAGCGCCCGTCGATGGTGGCGGTCTTGGCGTGCACCATCGCGTGCTCGTAGCGCAGGATCCGCACCCCGCCCTTGAGCAGCTCGGTGAAGTGGGTCCGGCTGAACCAGTCTGCGAAGACGTGGTTGCTGAAGCGCGGCACGATGATCCGCACGTCCGCCCCGCGCTGGGCCGCCCGCACCAGCGCCCGCCGGAAGGCCTCGTCCGGGATGAGGTACGCCTGGGTGATGGCGATGCTGCGCTCGGCCCGGTCGATCGCCTCGAGGTACATGTTCCGGATCGGGTAGACCAGGTCGACCGGGGTGTTCCGGTGCACCCGCAGGGTCTGGCTCCAGGCGCGGCCGGTCGGCTCGGGCAGCGGGGCCTCGTCGCCGCGGCGGGCGTGCACGTTCCAGTAGTCGATGAAGGCGTTCTCCAGCTCGACGACGAACTCCCCGGTGATCCGGGCGTGCGTGTCCCGCCACTTGGTGGCGTAGAGGCTGCCGATGTTGAAGCCGCCGACGTAGGCGATGTCGCTGTCGACGACGAGCAGCTTGCGGTGGTCGCGGCCGGAGTACCGCGGGTGCAGGAACTTCCATCCACCGGAGACCAGCGGGTGCGCCGCCGCGTGCACGGTCGCCGGGAGCGAGCGCTTGAAGGAGGCCGGAACGACGAGGTTGGCGAAGTCGTCGATGACGACGTAGACCTCCACGCCCCGGGCGTCGGCACGCACCAGCGCGTCCCGGAAGCGCTGGCCCATCTCGTCGCCCTTCCAGATGTAGGTCTCGAGGAAGACCCGGTGCTGCGCGGCCTCGATGTCCTCGAGCATCTGCTCGAAGAGCTCCTCGCCGTACATGAAGACCCGCACCTCGCTGCGGGGGAGGGCCACCGTCTCGGCCGGGCGGTGCGGGAAGGCGCCCTCCGGGCGGTCCTTCTTGCGGATCGAGTCGAAGGTGAACAGCCCTGCGGCCGTGGCGGTCTGGACCGCCAGGGTGCCCATGACCCCGCGGCGGACCAGCCGCCGCATCCGCTGCCGCCGGCGCTGGCGCTCACGGCGCTCGAAGAAGCGGTGCAGGGTGCGGCGTGCAGACATGGCCACACCCTAGGACCTCGTAGGTGACCTCGCGCCGCCGCGGCGCGGGGACGGCCCCGGCGTCCTCTGCGGACCGTCGGGCCCGACCCGCCGGGCTCTCCTGCTTGACCTGGCCCGGATCGTCCTTCATCCTCGTGTCGTCGCAGCAACGGCACATGCCCCGCTGATCGCGGGGACGCCGGTGACCACCGTCAGCCGCCAGGCTTGACCGGGTTGGACAGTCGCGCCTTCATCTACTATGCTAGTGCTTTGCGCTGCCCTTCTCCCGTCCTGAGCCTTTCGTCGTCCGTCCCGACCGCCCTCTTCCGAGGTGCGCACGGACGCCACGGACTGCCCGGAGCGGGCGCATGCGGCGCCGCCCGACCATCCAGGCCCGTGGAAGGAACCATCCTTGGCTGCCTCGCGCACCGCATCCCCGATGTCCACCGCACGGACGGCATCCGGCCGTCTGTCGTTCGCGAAGATCCGTGAGCCCCTCGAGGTCCCCGACCTCCTCGCCCTGCAGACCGAGAGCTTCGACTGGCTGCTCGGCAACGAGCGCTGGCAGGAGCGCGTCGCGGCCGCCCTCGAGGCCGGCCGGGGCGACGTCCCCGAGCGCTCCGGGCTCGAGGAGATCTTCGAGGAGATCAGCCCGATCGAGGACTTCTCGGGGTCCATGTCCCTCTCCTTCCGGGAGAGCCGCTTCGAGGAGCCGAAGTACTCCGTCGACGAGTGCAAGGAGCGCGACCAGACGTACTCGGCGCCGCTCTTCGTCACCGCGGAGTTCATGAACGCCGAGACCGGCGAGATCAAGAGCCAGACGGTCTTCATGGGTGACTTCCCGCTGATGACCGACCGCGGCACCTTCATCATCAACGGCACCGAGCGGGTCGTCGTCTCCCAGCTGGTCCGCAGCCCCGGCGTCTACTTCGAGCGCACCCCGGACAAGACCTCCGACAAGGACGTCTACTCCGCCAAGGTCATCCCCAGCCGGGGTGCCTGGCTGGAGTTCGAGGTCGACAAGCGCGACCAGGTCGGCGTGCGCGTCGACCGCAAGCGCAAGCAGTCGGTCACCGTGCTGCTCAAGGCCCTCGGCATGACCGAGGCCCAGATCCTCGAGGAGTTCGGCGACTACGAGTCGATCCGCTCCACCCTGGAGAAGGACACCGTCGAGGACCAGGACGCGGCGCTGCTGGACATCTACCGCAAGCTGCGCCCGGGCGAGCCGCCGACCCGTGAGGCCGCCCAGAACCTCCTGGACAACCTGTACTTCAACCCCAAGCGCTACGACCTGGCGAAGGTCGGCCGCTACAAGATGAACCGCAAGCTCGGGGTCGAGGTCGACCTCGGCGCCTCGGTGCTCACCCTCGACGACGTCGTGGCCACCCTGAAGTACCTGGTCGCGCTGCACGCCGAGCAGTCCACCCTGCCCGGTCACCGGGACGGCGAGGAGATCGACGTCGTCGTCGAGACCGACGACATCGACCACTTCGGCAACCGTCGCCTGCGCAGCGTCGGCGAGCTCATCCAGAACCAGGTCCGCACCGGCCTGTCCCGGATGGAGCGCGTCGTCCGCGAGCGGATGACCACCCAGGACGTCGAGGCGATCACGCCGCAGACGCTGATCAACATCCGGCCGGTCGTCGCCTCCATCAAGGAGTTCTTCGGCACCAGCCAGCTCTCGCAGTTCATGGACCAGAACAACCCGCTGGCCGGGCTGACGCACAAGCGTCGTCTCTCGGCCCTGGGCCCGGGCGGCATCAGCCGTGACCGCGCCCAGATGGAGGTCCGTGACGTCCACCCGAGCCACTACGGCCGGATGTGCCCGATCGAGACCCCTGAGGGCCCGAACATCGGTCTCATCGGCTCGCTCGCCAGCTACGGGCGGATCAACGCCTTCGGCTTCATCGAGACCCCGTACCGCAAGGTCGAGGACGGCAAGGTCAGCGATGACGTCGTCTACGTCTCGGCGGACGAGGAGGACCAGTACGTCGTCGCCCAGGCGAACGCCACCCTCGACGACCAGAACCGGTTCGTCGACGACCGCGTGCTCGCCCGCACCAAGGGCGGCGAGGCCGCCGAGGTGCCGGCCGAGGACGTCGACTACATGGACGTCTCGCCGCGCCAGATGGTCTCGGCCGCGACCGCGATGATCCCCTTCCTCGAGCACGACGACGCCAACCGCGCGCTGATGGGCGCGAACATGCAGCGTCAGGCCGTGCCGCTGGTGCGCAGCGAGGCCCCGTACGTCGGGACCGGCATGGAGCACCGCGCCGCGCTGGACTCCGGCGACGTCGTCCGGGCCGAGAAGGCCGGCGTGGTCACCGAGGTCTCCGCGGACCTGGTCACGGTCACCCAGGACGAGGGTGGCAGCCGTACCTACAAGATCATGAAGTTCAGCCGGTCCAACCAGGGCAACAGCTACAACCAGCGCGTCATGGTCGCCGAGGGCGACCGCGTCGAGGCCGGTCAGCTGATCGCCGACGGCCCGGCCACCGACGGCGGGGAGATGGCTCTGGGCCGCAACCTGCTGGTCGCCTTCATGCCGTGGGAGGGCTACAACTACGAGGACGCGATCATCCTCAGCCAGCGCCTGGTGCAGGACGACGTCCTCTCCTCGATCCACATCGAGGAGCACGAGGTCGACGCCCGCGACACCAAGCTCGGCCCGGAGGAGATCACCCGGGACATCCCGAACGTCGGCGAGGACGTCCTGGCCGACCTCGACGAGCGCGGCATCATCCGGATCGGCGCCGAGGTCCGCGACGGCGACCTGCTCGTCGGCAAGGTCACGCCGAAGGGCGAGACCGAGCTGACCCCGGAGGAGCGCCTGCTGCGCGCCATCTTCGGCGAGAAGGCCCGGGAGGTCCGGGACACCTCGATGAAGGTGCCGCACGGCGAGACCGGCACGGTCATCGGCGTCAAGGTCTTCGACAAGGACGAGGGCGACGAGCTGCCCCCGGGCGTGAACCAGCTGGTGCGCGTCTACGTGGCGAACAAGCGCAAGATCACCGACGGCGACAAGCTCGCCGGCCGCCACGGCAACAAGGGCGTCATCTCCAAGATCCTCCCGGTCGAGGACATGCCCTTCCTCGAGGACGGCACCCCGGTCGACGTCGTGCTCAACCCGCTCGGCGTGCCCGGCCGGATGAACATCGGCCAGATCCTCGAGCTGCACCTCGGCTGGGCCGCCAGCCGTGGCTGGGAGATCGCCGGCAACCCGGAGTGGGCGGAGATGATCCCGGACGACGCGCGCAGCGCCGAGCCGGACACCCGCGTGGCCAGCCCGGTCTTCGACGGCGCCGAGGAGGAGGAGATCACCGGTCTGCTCGACTCCACCCGCCCGACCCGGGACGGCGTCCGGCTGATCGACCGCACCGGCAAGGCGCAGCTCTTCGACGGCCGCACCGGCGAGCCCTACCCGGACCCGGTCTCGGTGGGCTACATGTACATCCTCAAGCTGCACCACCTCGTGGACGACAAGATCCACGCCCGCAGCACGGGGCCGTACTCGATGATCACCCAGCAGCCGCTCGGCGGTAAGGCCCAGTTCGGCGGCCAGCGCTTCGGCGAGATGGAGGTGTGGGCCCTGGAGGCCTACGGCGCCTCCTACGCGCTGCAGGAGCTGCTGACGATCAAGTCCGACGACGTCAACGGCCGGGTGAAGGTCTACGAGGCCGTCGTCAAGGGCGACAACATCCCCGAGCCCGGCATCCCCGAGTCCTTCAAGGTGCTCATCAAGGAGATGCAGTCCCTCTGCCTCAACGTGGAGGTGCTCAACTCCGAGGGCGGCACCATCGAGATGCGCGACAACGAGGACGACGTCTTCCGCGCCGCGGAGGAGCTCGGTATCGACCTGTCCCGGCGTGAGCCGAGCAGCGTCGAAGAGGTCTGATCCAGACCCGTACGGACAGACCAGACGACACTGAAGAGAACGAGAGAAGGAATCACGTGCTCGACGTCAACTTCTTCGACGAGCTGCGCATCGGTCTGGCGACCGGTGACGACATCCGGACCTGGAGCCACGGCGAGGTCAAGAAGCCGGAGACCATCAACTACCGCACCCTCAAGCCGGAGAAGGAGGGGCTCTTCTGCGAGCGCATCTTCGGCCCCACCCGGGACTGGGAGTGCTCCTGCGGCAAGTACAAGCGCGTCCGCTTCAAGGGCATCGTCTGCGAGCGCTGCGGCGTCGAGGTGACCCGTGCCGGCGTGCGTCGTGAGCGGATGGGCCACATCGAGCTCGCCGCCCCGGTGACGCACATCTGGTACTTCAAGGGTGTGCCCAGCCGGCTCGGCTACCTGCTCGACCTGGCGCCGAAGGACCTCGAGAAGGTCATCTACTTCGCCGCCTACATGATCACCAGCGTCGACGAGGACCAGCGGCACGCCGACCTGCCCTCGCTCGAGGCCCAGATCGAGGGCGAGAAGAAGGAGCTGGAGAACCGCCGCGACGCCGACGTCGAGGCCCGCGCCAAGAAGCTCGAGCAGGACATCGCCGAGCTGGAGGCCGAGGGCGCCAAGTCCGACGCCAAGCGCAAGGTCCGCGACTCCGCGGAGCGGGAGATGAACCAGATCCGCAAGCGCGCCGACCAGCAGGTCGAGCGGCTGTCCCAGGTCTGGGACCGCTTCAAGAACCTCAAGGTCCAGGACCTCGAGGGCGACGAGGTGCTCTACCGCGAGATGCGCGACCGGTTCGGCCTCTACTTCGAGGGCGGCATGGGCGCGGCGGCGATCCAGAAGCGTCTGGAGACCTTCGACCTCGAGGCCGAGGCGGAGGAGCTGCGGGACATCATCGCCAACGGCAAGGGCCAGAAGAAGACCCGTGCCCTCAAGCGGCTGAAGGTGGTCACCGCCTTCCAGACCACCGACAACCAGCCCTCCGGCATGGTCCTGGACGCGGTCCCGGTCATCCCGCCGGACCTGCGTCCGATGGTCCAGCTCGACGGTGGCCGCTTCGCCACCTCGGACCTCAACGACCTCTACCGGCGCGTGATCAACCGGAACAACCGGCTCAAGCGGCTGCTCGACCTGGGCGCCCCGGAGATCATCGTCAACAACGAGAAGCGGATGCTGCAGGAGGCCGTCGACAACCTCTTCGACAACGGCCGCCGCGGTCGCGCCGTCACCGGCCCGGGCAACCGGCCGCTGAAGTCGCTCTCCGACATGCTCAAGGGCAAGCAGGGCCGCTTCCGGCAGAACCTGCTCGGCAAGCGCGTCGACTACTCCGGCCGCTCGGTCATCGTCGTCGGCCCGCAGCTGAAGCTGCACCAGTGCGGCCTGCCCAAGGCGATGGCGCTGGAGCTCTTCAAGCCCTTCGTCATGAAGCGCCTGGTCGACCTCGACCACGCCCAGAACATCAAGTCCGCCAAGCGCATGGTCGAGCGCCAGCGCCCGGTCGTCTGGGACGTGCTCGAGGAGGTCATCACCGAGCACCCGGTGCTGCTGAACCGTGCGCCGACGCTGCACCGTCTGGGCATCCAGGCCTTCGAGCCGCAGCTGGTCGAGGGCAAGGCGATCCAGATCCACCCGCTGGTCTGCACCGCCTTCAACGCCGACTTCGACGGTGACCAGATGGCGGTCCACCTGCCGCTGTCGGCGGAGGCCCAGGCCGAGGCCCGGATCCTCATGCTCTCCAGCAACAACATCCTCAAGCCGGCCGACGGTCGCCCGGTGACCATGCCCACCCAGGACATGGTGATCGGTCTCTTCCACCTGACCTCCGAGGTCGCGCTGGAGACCGAGAACCGTCGTGCCTTCGCCTCCACCGCCGAGGCCCAGATGGCCTTCGACGCGGGCGAGATCAAGATCGGCACGCCGATCCGGATCCGGCTGCAGGACGTCGTCCCGCCGGAGGGCACCGAGCTGCCCGAGGGCACCGAGCGCGACGAGCGCGGCGTGGTCCCCGAGTGGACCGCCGAGACCACCCTCGGTCGGGCGCTCTTCGGCGAGGCGCTGCCGGAGGACTACCCCTTCGTCAACGAGCCGGTCGACCGCAAGCGGCTGAGCACCATCGTCAACGACCTGGCCGAGCGCTACACCAAGGTGCAGGTCGCCGCGTCGCTGGACGCCCTCAAGGAGGCCGGCTACCACTGGGCCTCCCGCTCGGGCACCACGGTCGCGGTCTCCGACGTCGTCACCCCGCCGCGCAAGCAGGAGATCCTCGACGGCTACGAGACGAAGGCGACGAAGGTCCAGACCCAGTACGAGCGTGGTCTGATCACCGACGACGAGCGCCGTCAGGAGCTCATCGAGATCTGGACGCAGGCGACGAACGAGGTCGCCTCGGAGATGCAGGAGAACTTCCCGCGGGACAACCCGATCTACCGGATGGTCTCCTCCGGCGCCCGAGGCAACTGGTTCCAGCTGCGTCAGATCGCCGGGATGCGTGGCCTCATGGCCAACCCGAAGGGCGAGATCATCCCCCGACCGATCCGCACGAACTTCCGTGAGGGCCTGTCGGTGGTCGAGTTCTTCATCTCCACGCACGGCGCCCGCAAGGGTCTGGCGGACACCGCGCTGCGGACCGCCGACTCGGGGTACCTCACCCGTCGTCTCGTCGACGTCTCCCAGGACGTCATCATCCGCGAGGACGACTGCGGCACCGAGCGCGGCCTGACGATGGACATCGCCCAGCACGACGAGCTGACCGGCACCCGCCGGCTGCACGACGACGTGGAGTTCACCGCCTACGCCCGCTGCCTCGCCTCCGAGGTGGTCGGCGAGGACGGCACCGTGCTCGCGGCGGCCGGCTCGGACCTCGGTGACGTGGTCATCGCCCGCCTCTTCGAGGCCGGCGTCGACCAGGTCAAGATCCGCTCCGTGCTCACCTGCGAGTCGCGGGTCGGGACCTGCGCCAAGTGCTACGGCCGCAGCCTGGCCACCGGCCAGCTGGTGGACATCGGCGAGGCCGTCGGCATCATCGCGGCGCAGTCCATCGGCGAGCCCGGCACCCAGCTGACGATGCGCACCTTCCACACCGGTGGTGTGGCCGGTGACGACATCACCCAGGGTCTGCCGCGAGTCGTCGAGCTCTTCGAGGCCCGCACCCCCAAGGGTGTCGCCCCGATCGCCGAGGCGGACGGGCGCATCGAGATCGAGGAGACCGACAAGGGCCGTCGTCTGCTGCTGACCACGGACGCCACCGGCGAGGAGCACGCCTACCCGGTGAGCAAGCGCGCGCGCCTGCTCGTCGAGGACGGCGAGCGGGTCGCGGTCGGCACCCAGCTGGTGCAGGGCGCGATCGACCCCAAGCAGGTGCTGCGCATCCTCGGTCCGCGGCAGGCCCAGAAGCACCTCGTCGACGAGGTGCAGAAGGTCTACCGCCAGCAGGGTGTGTCGATCCACGACAAGCACATCGAGGTCATCGTCCGGCAGATGCTGCGGCGGATCACCATCCTCGAGTCCGGCGAGACCGGGCTGCTGCCGGGCACGCTGGCCGAGCGGGCCCGCTTCGAGGCGGAGAACCGTCGGGTGGTCGCCGAGGGCGGGCGTCCCGCGGCCGGCCGTCCCGAGCTGATGGGCATCACCAAGGCCTCGCTGGCGACCGACAGCTGGCTCTCCGCGGCCTCCTTCCAGGAGACCACCCGCGTCCTCACCGAGGCCGCGATGGAGGGCAAGTCGGACCCGCTGCTGGGGCTGAAGGAGAACGTCATCCTCGGCAAGCTGATCCCGGCGGGCACCGGTCTGAGCCGGTACCGCGACATCGAGGTCGAGCCCACCGAGGAGGCGAAGGCGGCGATGTACGCGCTGCCGAGCTACGAGGACTACGCCTACCCGGTCTTCGGGCCCGGCTCCGGCGAGGCGATCCGCCTCGACGACGCCGAGCTCGGCCTGGACTGACCTCCGGCACCCCACGACGGGCCGTCGACCGCAGCCGCGGTCGGCGGCCCGTCGTCGTGCCCGGCGCGGGCAGGGGCTCGGCAGGGGTGGGGCTGGTGGGGCAGATGAGGCCCGTGGGACGTCATCTGCACGAAGAAGCCCGGAAAATCAAGGGACACACGCGGCGCTGCGAGTCGACGCCGGGCCGCTGTTGTGATTCTGTGGGGTGGTTCAACCCCCACAGATGATGGAGATCCCAACATGAACAAGTCTGAGCTCGCCAGCGCCGTCGCCGAGAAGGCCGGCGTCTCCGCGTCCTCGGCCACCGAGGTCATCACCGCGCTGCAGGCCGTCCTGTCCGAGCAGGTCGGCAAGGGCGAGAAGGTCACCGTGCCGGGCTTCTTCAGCCTCGAGCGCGTCGAGCGGGCCGAGCGCAAGGGCCGCAACCCGCAGTCCGGCGAGGAGATGACCATCCCCGGCGGGTACGCCGCCAAGCTCACCGCCGGCAGCGCCCTCAAGGCCGCCGCGAAGGGCTGAGCGCACCAGCGCTGACGAGGCGCGTGGTCACTGGGGCAGCCCGGGGCCGCGCGCCTCGTGCGTGCCGGCGCCCCGGCGTGGTGGATGATGGCCCGGTGAGCCAGGAACCGCCGCTGAGCGCCGCCCGGGCGACCCTGGCCCGCTGGGCGACGGGTGCGCTGCTGGCGGTGGGTGCTCTCGCCCTGCTGGTCCGCCCCGGGGTGCTGGCCAAGGTGCTGGCCCTCGTGCTGGCCGCGGCCTCGGTGGCCGTCTTCGTCCGCAAGGACCGCAGCAGCGCGACCATCGTGGCGGTGCTGCTGCTGGGGATCGCCGCCTTCTTCCTCGCCGCGCTGGTCACCGGCAACTCTCACTGGATCACGGACAGGTACTCACGATGAACGATCTGCGCGACCGGCTGCGGCTGCGCCCCGAGGAGCCGGCCGACCACGAGGCGGTGGACACGGTCACCGACGCCGCCTTCGGCGCGGTCGGCGGGCCCAGCCTGGAACGACGGCTCGTCGGCGGGCTGCGCGCCGACGGCGACCTGGTCCCCGAGCTCACCGTCGTGGCCGAGGTGGACGGCGAGGTCGTCGGGCACGTCGCCTGCTCGCGCGGCACCCTCGACGGAGCGCCGTCGATCGGGCTCGGACCGATCAGCGTGCGGCCCGACCTGCAGCGGCAGGGGATCGGGGCCGCCCTGATGAGCGCGGTCATCGTCACCGCCGACCAGCGCGGCGAGCCGGTGATCGTCCTGCTCGGGGACCCGGAGTACTACGGCTTCTTCGGGTTCGTGCCGGCCTCCCGGCTCGGGATCGGCTCGCCGGGCCCCTGGGAGGACCGCTTCTTCCAGGCGCGCCCGCTGCAGGCCTGGCGGCCCGAGCTGGCCGGCCCCTTCCGCTACGCCGCCGCCTTCGACCGGCTGGAGGACTAGCCCGACGCAGGAGAGCGGCGGTCCTCTCCCCGGGTCTGCGGCCCCCCTGGCGCCGGGAACACGCCGGGCGTCGCGGGCGTTGTGCTGGCTGGTGGCGTGGTAGAGCGACCGATTTGTGACCTCACCCGCCGCGCCGGTATCGTTGACGCTCGTGTGTGGTGGCACCTGAGGGTGCTGGCTGCACGCACGCGGTCCGGCTGGCGCCGGACCACCACCTCTCGCCGGGCACCTCGTGCTCCGTCCACCCGGGCGGCGCGCCGAGGGAGGCAGGGGAGAGCACCGTCGCCCGACACACCCGATCTCGGGGGTCGGGCGGAGGAACCCCAAGGAGCGCTCGTCGGCCCCGCCGAGGAGCGCAGACAACATCGACCGACGTACGGAGTAACAGGTTGCCTACCATCAACCAGCTGGTGCGCAAGGGGCGGCAGGACAAGCCGGCCAAGGCCGCCACCCCCGCCCTCAAGGGCTCGCCGCAGCGCCGTGGCGTGTGCACGCGCGTCTACACGACCACCCCGAAGAAGCCGAACTCTGCCCTGCGCAAGGTGGCCCGTGTGCGGCTCACCTCGGGCATCGAGGTCACGGCCTACATCCCGGGCGTCGGCCACAACCTGCAGGAGCACTCGATCGTGCTCGTGCGCGGCGGCCGTGTGAAGGACCTCCCCGGTGTCCGCTACAAGATCGTGCGCGGCTCCCTCGACACCCAGGGTGTCAAGGGTCGCCAGCAGGCTCGTAGCCGTTACGGCGCCAAGAAGGAGAAGAAGTAATGCCTCGCAAGGGTCCCGCCCCGAAGCGCCCCCTGGTCGTCGACCCCGTCTACCAGAGCCCGCTCGTCACCCAGCTCGTCAACAAGATCCTCCTCGACGGCAAGAAGTCGATCGCCGAGTCGATCGTCTACGGCGCCCTCGAGGGCTGCCGCGAGAAGACCGGCACCGACCCGGTCCAGACCCTCAAGCGGGCGCTGGACAACGTCAAGCCCAGCCTGGAGGTCAAGTCCCGCCGCGTCGGCGGCGCCACCTACCAGGTGCCGATCGAGGTCAAGCCCGGCCGGGCCACCACGCTCTCGCTGCGCTGGCTGGTCGGCTACGCCCGGCAGCGTCGCGAGAAGACGATGACCGAGCGCCTCATGAACGAGATCCTCGACGCGAGCAACGGCCTGGGTGCCGCGGTGAAGCGTCGCGAGGACACCCACAAGATGGCCGAGTCGAACAAGGCCTTCGCGCACTACCGCTGGTGACAGCGGCCCGGGGCGGGCGGACCGCCCGCCCCGGGCACCAGCTCTCTCCACGCGAGGGAGCACCGAGCAGACACACCGCAACGAAGACGGGAAACCACGAGTGGCACAGGACGTCCTGACGGACCTCAACAAGGTCCGCAACATCGGCATCATGGCGCACATCGACGCCGGCAAGACGACGACGACTGAGCGCATCCTCTTCTACACCGGCGTCAACCACAAGATCGGCGAGACGCACGACGGTGCCTCCACCACCGACTGGATGGAGCAGGAGAAGGAGCGCGGCATCACGATCACGTCGGCCGCGGTCACCTCCTTCTGGGAGGGCACCCAGGTCAACATCATCGACACCCCGGGCCACGTCGACTTCACCGTCGAGGTGGAGCGCAGCCTGCGCGTCCTCGACGGCGCGGTCGCCGTCTTCGACGGCAAGGAGGGCGTCGAGCCGCAGTCCGAGACGGTCTGGCGCCAGGCGGACAAGTACGACGTGCCGCGCATCGCCTTCGTCAACAAGATGGACAAGCTCGGTGCGGACTTCTACTTCACCGTGGACACCATCAAGGACCGCCTGGGCGCCGAGCCGCTGGTCATGCAGCTGCCGATCGGCTCCGAGAGCGACTTCGTCGGCGTCGTCGACCTGCTCTACATGCGTGCCCTGGTCTGGCCGGGCGACGCCAAGGGTGACGTCACCATGGGCGCCGAGTACGAGGTCCGGGAGATCCCCGAGGACCTGCAGGCCCGCGCCGAGGAGTACCGCAACCACCTCGTCGAGCGCGTCGCCGAGTCCGACGACGACCTCATGGAGAAGTACCTCGGTGGCGAGGAGCTGACCGTCGACGAGCTCAAGGCGGGCATCCGCAAGCTCACGGTCAACTCCGAGCTCTACCCGGTCTTCTGCGGCTCCGCCTTCAAGAACCGTGGCGTGCAGCCGATCCTGGACGCGGTCAAGGACTACCTGCCGAGCCCGCTGGACGTCGCCGCCATGGAGGGGCACGCCCCGGGCGACGAGGACGAGGTCGTGCTGCGCAAGCCGAGCACCGAGGAGCCCTTCTCGGCGCTCGCCTTCAAGATCGCCGCGCACCCCTTCTTCGGCACCCTGACCTTCATCCGGGTCTACTCCGGCCGGCTCAGCTCGGGCACCCAGGTGATCAACTCCACCAAGGGCAAGAAGGAGCGCATCGGGAAGCTCTTCCAGATGCACGCCAACAAGGAGAACCCGGTCGAGGAGGCGATGGCGGGGCACATCTACGCCGTCATCGGGCTCAAGGAGACCACCACCGGTGACACCCTGAGCAACATCGACCACCCGGTCATCCTCGAGTCGATGACCTTCCCGGAGCCGGTCATCCAGGTGGCCATCGAGCCCAAGACCAAGGGTGACCAGGAGAAGCTCTCCACGGCCATCCAGAAGCTCGTCGCCGAGGACCCCACCTTCCAGGTGTCCCTCGACGAGGAGACCGGGCAGACGATCATCGCCGGCATGGGCGAGCTCCACCTGGACGTCTTCGTCGACCGGATGAAGCGCGAGTTCAAGGTCGAGGCGAACATCGGCAAGCCGCAGGTCGCCTACCGGGAGACCATCCGCCGGCCGGTCGAGAAGTACGACTACACCCACAAGAAGCAGACCGGTGGGTCGGGTCAGTTCGCCAAGGTGCAGCTCACCTTCGAGCCGCTGGACACCACCGAGGAGGGCGAGCTCTACGAGTTCGAGAACGCCGTCACCGGTGGTCGCATCCCGCGCGAGTACATCCCCAGCGTCGACGCCGGCATCCAGGACGCCATGCAGTACGGCATCCTCGCGGGCTACCCGGTGGTCGGGGTCAAGGCGACCCTGCTCGACGGCGCCTACCACGACGTCGACTCCTCGGAGATGGCGTTCAAGATCGCCGGCTCGATGGCCTTCAAGGAGGCCGCCCGTCGGGCTGAGCCGGTGCTCATGGAGCCGATGATGAAGGTCGAGGTGCGCACCCCCGAGGACTACATGGGGGACGTCATCGGCGACATCAACGCCCGCCGTGGGCACATCCAGTCCATGGAGGACGTCAGCGGTGCGAAGGTCGTCACCGGCCTGGTCCCGCTGTCGGAGATGTTCGGCTACGTCGGGGACCTGCGGTCCAAGACCCAGGGCCGGGCGAACTACTCCATGGAGTTCGACTCCTACGCCGAGGTTCCCAAGAGCGTCGCCGAGGAGATCATCAAGAAGGTCCGTGGTGAGTGACCGGTAGCATGACCGGGATCCACCGCACCCCCTGACAACCCAGACCAACAACACGTCGCCATCGTCCCCACGGTCGACAGGCGTCCACCAAGAAGAGTCCTGAGGAGGACAAGCAAGTGGCGAAGGCAAAGTTCGAGCGGAGCAAGCCGCACGTCAACATCGGCACCATCGGTCACATCGACCACGGCAAGACGACGCTGACGGCTGCGATCTCCAAGGTCCTGCACGACACCTACCCGGACCTCAACGAGGCGTCCCCGTTCGACACGATCGACAAGGCGCCCGAGGAGAAGCAGCGCGGCATCACGATCTCGATCGCGCACATCGAGTACCAGACGGAGAAGCGCCACTACGCGCACGTCGACTGCCCCGGGCACGCCGACTACGTCAAGAACATGATCACCGGTGCCGCCCAGATGGACGGCGCGATCCTCGTGGTCGCCGCCACCGACGGCCCGATGCCGCAGACGAAGGAGCACGTCCTCCTGGCCCGCCAGGTCGGCGTCCCCTACATCGTCGTGGCCCTCAACAAGGCCGACATGGTCGACGACGAGGAGATCATGGAGCTCGTCGAGATGGAGGTCCGCGAGCTGCTGTCCGACTACGAGTTCCCGGGCGACGACGTCCCGGTCGTGCAGGTCTCCGCGCTCAAGGCCCTCGAGGGCGACGAGAAGTGGGCCAAGTCGGTCGTCGACCTCATGGACGCCGTGGACGAGTACATCCCGGAGCCGGAGCGCGACATCGACAAGCCGTTCCTCATGCCGGTCGAGGACGTCTTCACGATCACCGGTCGTGGCACCGTCGTCACCGGTCGTATCGAGCGCGGTGTGCTCACCGTGAACGAGGACGTCGAGATCGTCGGCATCCACGAGGGCCCGGCGACCAAGACCACGGTCACCGGCATCGAGATGTTCCGCAAGCTGCTCGACGAGGGCCGCGCCGGCGAGAACGTCGGTCTGCTGCTCCGCGGCATCAAGCGCGAGGACGTCGAGCGCGGCCAGGTCGTCTGCAAGGCCGGCTCGATCACCCCGCACACCGAGTTCGAGGGCCAGGTGTACATCCTCGGCAAGGAGGAGGGCGGCCGTCACACGCCGTTCTACGACAGCTACCGTCCGCAGTTCTACTTCCGGACCACGGACGTCACCGGCGTCGTCAACCTCCCCGAGGGCACCGAGATGGTCATGCCCGGCGACAACACCGACATGAAGGTCGAGCTCATCCAGCCGATCGCCATGGAGGAGGGCCTGAAGTTCGCCATCCGCGAGGGTGGCCGGACCGTCGGCGCCGGCCGGGTCACCAAGATCATCAAGTGACCCACCCCCGCTGACGCCGCGACCTGCGGCGACACCACGACGGGCCCCACGGAGCACCTGCTCCGTGGGGCCCGTCGTCGTGGGTGCGGCGCCGTCGTCGCAGGTGGGTGTGGCGAGCCGTCGCCGGGGGAGCCGGACGCATAGGGTGTCCAGCGACCAGCGCGAACGACGAAGGGGAGCACGATGGCCGACATGGGTGCGAGCGTCGAGAAGGACGCCACGGCGCCGGATCCCGAGGACCCGGGCAAGGTCGAGTCGATGGCCGACATCGAGGGGGCCTCCTGGGGCTACGCGCTCAAGCAGGCGATCGGCCAGTTCGGGCGCGACAAGTGCACCGACCTGGCGGCCGGGCTCACCTACTACGGCGTGCTCTCGATCTTCCCCGCGCTGCTGGCGATGGTCTCGCTGCTCGGCGTCTTCGGCCAGGGCGAGGAGACGGTGCAGACCATCCTGCAGATGGTCCGCGACCTCGGGCAGAGCAGCGTCGCCGACCAGATCGAGGGACCGATCCGCGACATGGTCACCAGCTCCGGCGCCGGCGTCGGCCTGGTCGTCGGTGTCGTCGGTGCGCTGTGGTCGGCCTCCGGCTACGTCGGCGCCTTCGGGCGGGCGATGAACCGGATCTACGGCGTCGACGAGGGCCGTCCGGTGTGGAAGCTGCGGCCGGCGATGCTGCTGCTGACCCTGCTGCTCGTCGTCATGGGCGGCCTGATCATCGTCGGCCTCGGCGTCTCCGGCGGGATCGCCGAGGAGATCGGCAGCCTCATCGGCCTCGGGGACACCGCGGTGACGGTCTGGGAGTACGCCAAGTGGCCGGTGATGATCGTGCTCGTCATGGTCATGGTGGCGCTGCTCTACTACTTCACGCCGAACGTGCGCCAGCCCAAGCTGCGCTGGATGAGCCCGGGCGCTGCGCTGGCGATCATCGTGGCCATCCTCGCCTCGGTCGCCTTCGGCTTCTACGTCTCCAACTTCGGCTCCTACAACGCCACCTACGGCTCGCTGGCCGGTGTCATCGTCTTCCTGCTCTGGCTGTGGATCATCAACAACGTGCTGCTGCTGGGCGCCGAGGTGGACGCCGAGGTCGAGCGCGCCCGCCAGCTGCAGTCCGGGATCCGGGCCGAGCGTCGGCTGCAGCTGCCGGCGCGGGACACCGCCGCCTCCGAGAAGGCCGCCGAGAAGGAGGACGAGGCGATCGAGGAGGGTCGACGGATCCGGCTCGAGGCCGACCGTGAGATCGCCGCCGAGCGCCGCGAGCGCTCCCGGACGGACGCCGATGCCGACGCGGACGAGCGCACCGACGCCGCGGACGAGGACGGGTCGACCCGGAGTGACGCGCGGGACTGAGCACCGGCGACCGGGGTCGCTGCCCCGACGTGCCGCGCTGACCGGCCTCGGTCTCGCCGGTGTCGGGGCGGTGGCCGGCGGCAGCCACCTGTGGCACCACCGGGCCTACGCGCCGGCCCCGCAGCACGGGCTGACCGTGGCGATGACCGCCCGCGGCGAGCGCTTCGTGGCCGGCGCCCCGGCCGACGTGGTGCCCGGCACCCGGGTCGCCGCGGGACGTCCCACCACCGCCGAGCTGGTGGCCCGTGAGGACGACTGGCTGGCCGGGTGCGCCCCGTGGACGCGGGAGGGGTCCTCCGCCGCAGCGGTCCGGGCGGCGCTGCGCGACCTGTACGTGCTCAGCGCCGGGCTGCCGGTGCCGGTGGCCGGCTGGCCGCTGATGTGGCGCTACGTGTGGCCGCGGGACACCGCCCACGTGGTGCTCGCCTGGCACGAGGTGGGCCGCGCGGACCTGGTGCAGCAGCACCTGCTCGCCCTGTCCGACCTGGTCGGGACGCGCCCGCTGGCCGCGCGGTACCGCCCGGTCGGCGGGGTGCCCGACGACCGGCCGGACCAGCTGGACGGCCCCGGCTTCGTGCTGTGGGCGATCGGCGCCACCCGGAGCAGCTGGCAGGACAGCACCGCGCGCTGGCCGGTCGTCGACCTCGCCCGGCACTGCGCCGAGCAGCTGCTGGCCGCCGTCGAGGGCCGCGACCTGCCGCCGGCCGGCCCGGACTACTGGGAGCGCCCCGAGCGGGCGGTCACCCTGGGGGTCGCCGCCCCGGTGCTCGTGGGGCTGGAGGCCGCGGCCGCCGAGCTGCCCACCCTGGCCCACCCGATCCTGGCGCGGCGCTGCGGCGAGGCGGCGGCACGCGTGGCCGCCGCGATCGAGCGGGACTTCGGCGCGGCCGGCTACTCCCGCTCGGTCGAGGGCGGGCCGCGCGACGCGGCGGTCACCTTCCTGCTGCCGCCCTACCGAGAGCCGGGCACGGTGACCCCGGCGCTGCGCCGGGCGCTGACCGCGGCCACCCGGGAGATGGGCCGCGGCAACGGCGGGCTGGCGCCCGGCGGCGGGTGGAAGCGGGACGGCGTGGCCTGGACCCCGGAGACCCTGCTGGTGGCGCGGGCCGAGGCGGGCCTGGGGGAGCGGGCCGCCGCGCGCTCGCGCCTGGACTGGGTGGCCCGGCACCGCACCGCGCTGGGCTCGGTCCCGGAGAAGGTGCGCTGGGACGGCAGCCCGGCCGGTCCGGCGCCGCTGGCCTGGAGCGCCGCGCTGATCGTCTCCACCGAGGCCGCGCTGCGCGGCTGAGCCGGGGCGGCACGCCACGGGCCGGTCGGTGCACGCCCCCCGGGCCACGGGGTGCTAGGCCGATTTGTCTCTCCGGAGCGGCCTCTGGCACACTGTTCAGGTTGCTTGATGAGCAGCGACCCGTGCGCGTCGGCCGAGCCGGCTGCGGCGGGCCTGCCACAGCCTGGTGACAACGCATCGAACCGCCTCGGGCGGGGCGACACACCGGGCAGCACGCAGACCCCGGTCCGACCGGGGCGACGACAACACCGCAGCACAGCCCACGGGTTGCGCGCGGCCTGCGGACAGGGTGCGACACACCCGACCTCGGGGGTCGGAGCCCCAGACCGGACCGACATGCCCTGCACGACGGCGAGAGAGAGACGGAAGCACAGATGGCGGGACAGAAGATCCGCATCCGGTTGAAGTCGTATGACCACGAGGTCATCGACAGCTCGGCGCGAAAGATCGTCGACACGGTGACCCGTGCCGGCGCGACGGTGGTCGGCCCCGTGCCGCTGCCGACGGAGAAGAACGTCTTCTGCGTCATCCGGTCGCCGCACAAGTACAAGGACAGCCGCGAGCACTTCGAGATGCGCACCCACAAGCGCCTCATCGACATCGTCGACCCGACCCCCAAGGCGGTCGACTCGTTGATGCGTCTCGACCTGCCGGCGGACGTCAACATCGAGATCAAGCTCTGAGGTCCTCGAGATGACTACCACCAGCACCAAGACCGTCAAGGGCGTGCTCGGCGAGAAGCTCGGGATGACCCAGGTCTGGGACGACGAGAACCGCCTCGTCCCCGTGACCGTCATCCAGGCCGGCCCGTGCGTCGTGACCCAGGTCCGCGACGCCGAGACCGACGGCTACCAGGCCGTGCAGATCGCCTACGGCGCCATCGACCCGCGCAAGGTGAACAAGCCGGAGAGCGGCCACTTCGCCAAGGCCGGCGTCACCCCGCGCCGCTACACCGTCGAGCTGCGCACCGCCGACGCCGGCGACTACAGCCTCGGCCAGGAGCTGACCGTCGAGCTCTTCGAGGCCGGCGGCCAGGTCGACGTCTCGGCCACCACCAAGGGCAAGGGCTTCGCCGGTGTCATGAAGCGTCACGGCTTCGCCGGCGTCTCCGCCAGCCACGGCGCCCACCGCAACCACCGCAAGCCGGGCTCGATCGGTGGCTGCGCCACCCCGGGCCGCGTCTTCAAGGGCATGCGGATGGCCGGCCGGATGGGCGGCGTGCGCCAGACCACGCAGAACCTCACCATCCACGCCGTGGACGCGGAGAAGAACCTGCTCCTCGTCAAGGGTGCCGTCCCCGGCCCCCGCGGCGGCATGGTCCTCGTCCGCAACGCGGTGAAGGGAGCCTGACATGCCGACCATCGACGTCATCAGCCCCGCGGGCAGCGCGTCCGGCACCGTCGAGCTCCCCGCGGAGATCTTCGACGTGCAGACCAACGTCCCGCTGATCCACCAGGTCGTCGTCGCCCAGCTCGCCGCGGCGCGCCAGGGCACGCACGCCACCAAGACCCGCGGCGCCGTCCGCGGCGGTGGCCGCAAGCCGTACCGGCAGAAGGGCACCGGCCGCGCCCGTCAGGGCTCGACCCGCGCGCCGCAGTTCGCCGGCGGTGGCACCGTGCACGGCCCGCAGCCGCGCGACTACGCCCAGCGCACCCCCAAGAAGATGAAGGCCGCCGCCCTGCGCGGGGCCCTCTCGGACCGGGCGCGCCACGGCCGGATCCACGTGCTGTCCGCGCTGGTCGAGGGCGAGGCCCCGTCGACCAAGGCGGTCTCCGGCGTGCTCGCCGGCCTCACCGAGCGGCCCAACCTGCTCGTCGTGCTGGACCGCGCCGACAGCCTCGCGCTGAAGTCGGTGCGCAACCTGGCCGACGTGCACGTGCTGTGGGCCGACCAGCTCAACACCTACGACGTGCTGTGCGCCGACGACGTGGTCTTCACCCAGGCGGCGCTCGAGGCCTTCCTCGCCGGCCCGTCGACCAAGGCCCAGGAGGAGTCCAAGTGAGCACCCCGACCAAGGACCCGCGCGACGTGCTGATCCGCCCGGTCGTCTCGGAGAAGTCCTACGGGCTCCTCGACGAGGGCAAGTACACCTTCATCGTCGACCCGCGGGCCAACAAGACCGAGATCAAGATCGCCGTCGAGCAGATCTTCGACGTCACGGTCGAGTCCGTCCACACGATGAACCGCCCCGGCAAGACCCGCCGCACCCGCTTCGGGACCGGCAAGCGCAAGGACACCAAGCGGGCGATCGTCACCCTCCGTGAGGGCTCGATCGACATCTTCGGCGGCCAGGGCTGACCGGGAGGAACTGAGTAGACATGGCTATCCGCAAGTACAAGCCCACGACGCCGGGTCGGCGCGGCAGCTCCGTCGCCGACTTCGTCGAGGTGACCCGCTCCACGCCCGAGAAGTCGCTGGTCCGCCCGCTGTCCAAGAGCGGCGGCCGCAACGCCAGCGGCCGGATCACCACCCGTCACATCGGTGGTGGCCACAAGCGCGCCTACCGGGTCATCGACTTCCGTCGTCACGACAAGGACGGCGTGCCGGCCACGGTCGCGCACATCGAGTACGACCCCAACCGGACCGCGCGGATCGCGCTGCTGCACTACGCCGACGGCGAGAAGCGCTACATCCTCGCGCCGAGCCGGCTCAAGCAGGGTGACGCGATCGAGAACGGCCCCGGCGCCGACATCAAGCCCGGCAACAACCTGCCGCTGCGCAACATCCCGACCGGTACCACGGTGCACGCCGTGGAGCTGCGTCCCGGCGGCGGGGCGAAGATCGCCCGCTCGGCCGGCGCCAGCATCCAGCTGCTCGGCAAGGAGGGCCCCTACGCCACGCTGCGCATGCCCTCCGGCGAGATCCGTCGGGTGGACGCGCGCTGCCGCGCGACCATCGGCGAGGTCGGCAACGCCGAGCAGAGCAACATCAGCTGGGGCAAGGCCGGCCGGATGCGCTGGAAGGGCAAGCGCCCGACCGTGCGCGGCGTCGTGATGAACCCCGTGGACCACCCGCACGGCGGTGGCGAGGGCCGGACCTCCGGCGGCCGCCACCCCGTCTCGCCCTGGGGCCAGCCCGAGGGTCGCACCCGTCGTCCCGGCAAGGCGAGCGACAAGCTCATCGTCCGCCGTCGCCGCACCGGCAAGAAGCGCTGATAGGAGCGATCGAAGATGCCTCGTAGCCTCAAGAAGGGCCCCTTCATCGACGACCACCTGCAGAAGAAGGTGGACGCCCAGAACGAAGCGGGTACCAAGAACGTCATCAAGACCTGGTCGCGCCGCTCGGTGGTCAGCCCCGACATGCTCGGCCACACCTTCGCCGTGCACGACGGCCGCAAGCACGTCCCGGTGTTCGTCACCGAGGCGATGGTCGGCCACAAGCTCGGCGAGTTCGCCCCGACCCGCACCTTCCGCGGTCACGTGAAGGACGACAAGAAGGGACGTCGTCGCTGATGCCTGCCACCGACTCCACCGAGCGCGACGCGCTGGTCGCCCGCGCGTCGGCCCGCCACGTGCGGATCACGCCGATGAAGGCCCGCCGCGTCGTGGACATGATCCGCGGCAAGGACACCCAGGCCGCCATCGCCACGCTGCAGTTCGCCCCCCAGGGTGCCTCCGAGCAGGTCCTGAAGGTGCTGCAGTCCGCGGTCGCGAACCTGCGGGTCGCCTCCGACGAGGCCGGCGAGGCCTTCGACGAGCGCAACCTGGTGGTCACCGCCGCCTACGTCGACGAGGGCCCGACGATGAAGCGCTTCCGGCCGCGGGCCCAGGGCCGCGCCGGCCGCATCAACAAGCGGACCAGCCACATCACCGTCCTCGTCACGACCAAGCCTGAGAAGGCCGCGAAGGGAGGGACCCGCTGATGGGTCAGAAGATCAACCCGCACGGCTTCCGGCTGGGCATCACCAACGACCACAAGAGCCGCTGGTTCGCCGACTCCAACAAGGAGGGTCAGCGCTACCGCGACTACGTCAAGGAGGACGTGGCGATCCGCAAGCTCCTGTCCACGGGCATGGAGCGCGCCGGGATCGCCCGCGTCGAGATCGAGCGCACCCGCGACCGGGTCCGCGTGGACATCCACACCGCCCGCCCGGGCATCGTCATCGGGCGTCGCGGCGCGGAGGCCGACCGGATCCGTGGCGAGCTCGAGAAGCTCACCGGCAAGCAGGTCCAGCTGAACATCCTCGAGGTGAAGAACCCCGAGATCGAGGCCCAGCTCGTCGCCCAGGGCATCGCCGAGCAGCTGGCCGCCCGGGTCACCTTCCGTCGGGCCATGCGCAAGGGGATCCAGTCCTCGCTGCGCGCCGGCGCCAAGGGCATCCGGATCCAGTGCTCCGGTCGTCTCGGCGGCGCCGAGATGTCCCGCAGCGAGTTCTACCGCGAGGGGCGGGTGCCGCTGCACACCCTCCGGGCGAACATCGACTACGGCTTCTACGAGGCCAAGACCACCTTCGGCCGGATCGGCGTGAAGGTCTGGATCTACAAGGGCGACATGACCGAGAAGGAGTTCGCCGCCCAGCAGGCCAGCTCCGCCCCGCGCGGCCGCGGTCCCCGTCGGGACCGTGACGACCGTCCGGCGCGCGCCCGTCGCGGCGACCGTGCCGAGGGTGGCGCCGGCCAGGGCGGCGAGGCTCCGGCCCAGCCCGCCACGAGCGAGCAGGCCCCGACCGAGCAGGCTCCGGCCAGCACCGAGGGAGAGTCCTGACATGTTGATTCCTCGTCGAGTCAAGCACCGCAAGCAGCACCACCCGAAGCGCTCGGGCATGGCCAAGGGCGGCACCACCGTCAGCTTCGGTGACTACGGCCTCCAGGCGCTGGAGCCGGCGTACGTCACCAACCGGCAGATCGAGTCCGCGCGTATCGCCATGACCCGCTACATGAAGCGTGGCGGCAAGGTGTGGATCAACATCTACCCGGACCGTCCGCTGACCAAGAAGCCCGCCGAGACCCGCATGGGGTCCGGCAAGGGCTCGCCGGAGTGGTGGGTCGCCAACGTCAAGCCGGGGCGGATCATGTTCGAGATCTCCGGTGTACAGGAAGACGTCGCACGCGAGGCCATGCGCCTGGCGATGCACAAGCTGCCGATGAAGTGCCGCTTCGTCGCGCGTGAGGGTGGTGACTTCTGATGGCGATCGGATCCAAGGACCTGACTCCGACCGGCCTGCGCGAGCTCGCTGACGACCGGCTGGTCGAGGAGCTGCGCAAGTCCAAGGAGGAGCTGTTCAACCTGCGCTTCCAGTCGGCCACCGGCCAGCTGGACAGCCACGGTCGGCTCCGGGCCGTCCGCAAGGACATCGCCCGGATCTACACCGAGATGCGCGAGCGCGAGCTCGGCATCGGCACCGCCGGAGCAGGTGAGGCCAAGTGAGCGAGAACGTGAAGGACGAGACCGTGACCGAGACCGCGCAGAGCGAGCCCGTGCAGAGCGGTGACCGCAACTACCGCAAGACGCGTCGTGGCTACGTGGTCAGCGACAAGATGGACAAGACCGTCGTCGTCGAGGTCGAGGACCGCGTCAAGCACGCCCTCTACGGCAAGGTCATGCGCCGCAGCCACAAGGTGAAGGTGCACGACGAGCAGAACGACGCGGGCGTCGGCGACCACGTGCTCATCATGGAGACCCGCCCGATGTCGGCCACCAAGCGGTGGCGCGTCGTGCAGATCCTCGAGCGGGCGAAGTAAGCCCCACCGGTCGGTCCTCGGGCCGGCCGACCTAGACCACATCGAGTTCGGCCAGGCTCGCCGCCGGTGACACCGGCCGCGAGAACCAGCACGACGAAGGAGTGAAAGTGATCCAGCAGGAGTCGCGACTGCGCGTCGCCGACAACACCGGCGCGAAGGAGATCCTCTGCGTCCGGGTGCTCGGCGGCTCCGGCCGCCGGTACGCCGGCATCGGGGACACCATCGTCGCCACCGTCAAGGACGCCATCCCCGGTGGCAACGTCAAGAAGGGCGACGTCGTCAAGGCGGTCATCGTCCGCACCACCAAGGAGCGTCGCCGCAACGACGGGTCGTACATCAAGTTCGACGAGAACGCGGCCGTCATCCTCAAGACCGACGGCGACCCGCGCGGTACCCGCATCTTCGGCCCGGTGGGCCGCGAGCTGCGTGACAAGCGCTTCATGAAGATCGTCTCGCTCGCCCCGGAGGTGCTCTAAGACCATGGCGAAGATGAAGATCAAGAAGGGCGACCTGGTCCAGGTCCTGTCCGGCAAGGACAAGGGCCTGCAGGGCAAGGTCATCGCCGTGCACACCGAGACCCAGCGCGTCGTCGTCGAGGGTGTCCAGCGGGTCACCCGGCACACCAAGGCCGGCATGGGTGGGCAGGCCGGCGGCCTGGTCGTCCAGGAGGCCCCGATCCACGTGAGCAACGTGGCCGTGGTGGACCCCGACGACAACAAGCCGACCCGGGTCAAGACCCGGGTGGAGACCGTCGAGCGCGACGGTCGCGAGAAGGCGAGCCGGACCCGCGTCGCGGGCCGCTCGGGCAAGGACCTCTGAGATGACCGAGACCATCGAGACCACCGAGACGAGCAGCGCCCCGGCGCCCCGCCTGAAGACGCGCTACCGCGACGAGATCAAGGCCGGTCTGCAGGAGCAGTTCTCCTACGAGAACGCCATGCAGGTCCCCGGCGTCGTCAAGGTCGTCGTCAACATGGGTGTCGGCGACGCGGCCAAGGACAGCAAGCTCATCGAGGGCGCGATCCGCGACCTGACCGCGATCACCGGTCAGAAGCCGCAGGTCACCCGGGCCCGCAAGTCGATCGCGCAGTTCAAGCTGCGCGAGGGCATGCCGATCGGCGCGCACACCACGCTGCGCGGCGACCGGATGTGGGAGTTCCTGGACCGCCTGGTGTCGATCGCGCTGCCGCGCATCCGTGACTTCCGCGGTCTGTCGCCGAAGCAGTTCGACGGCAACGGCAACTACACCTTCGGTCTCAACGAGCAGTCGATGTTCCACGAGATCGACCAGGACAAGATCGACCGCGTCCGCGGCATGGACATCACGGTCGTCACCACCGCGACCAACGATGACGAGGGCCGCGCCCTGCTCCGGGCGCTCGGCTTCCCCTTCAAGGAGAACTGACATGGCCAAGACCGCCCTGATCAACCAGGCGAACAAGAAGCCGAAGTTCAAGGTGCGCGGCTACACCCGCTGCCAGCGCTGCGGCCGTCCGCACTCGGTCTACCGCAAGTTCGGCCTCTGCCGCGTCTGCCTCCGCGAGATGGCGCACCGCGGCGAGCTGCCGGGTGTGACCAAGTCCAGCTGGTGACCCACCGCCGGAGGCCACCGGCCCCCGGCACCGCGGCCCGTCGCCGCACCACGAACCGAACCAACCGTTCTACATCGAAGGTCGCCCACCAGGGTGAAACCGCGATGAGAGAGGGCAGGCACAGCCCATGACCATGACCGACCCGATTGCGGACATGCTGACCCGCGTCCGGAACGCCAACTCGGCGCACCACGACGAGGTCTCCATGCCGTTCTCGAAGCTCAAGTCGCACATCGCCGAGATCCTCCAGGCCGAGGGCTACATCGCCGGCTGGGCCGTCGAGGAGGCGCAGGTCGGCAAGACGCTGACCATCACGCTGAAGTACGGCCCGAACCGCGAGCGCTCCATCGCCGGGGTGCGCCGGGTCTCCAAGCCCGGTCTGCGCGTCTACGCCAAGTCCACCAACCTGCCGAAGGTCCTCGGCGGGCTCGGTGTGGCGATCATTTCCACGTCGTCGGGCCTGCTCACGGACAAGCAGGCCGCCAGCAAGGGTGTGGGCGGGGAAGTCCTCGCCTACGTCTGGTAAGGGAGAGCAGACATGTCGCGAATCGGACGACTTCCTGTCGCCATCCCGAGCGGTGTCGACATCACCATCGACGGCCAGACCGTCGTCGTCAAGGGCCCGAAGGGGGAGCTCAGCCACACCGTGGCCGAGCCCATCACCGTCGAGCAGGGCGAGGACGGCCTGCAGGTCAACCGGCCGGACGACGAGCGTGACTCGCGCTCGCTGCACGGCCTGACCCGCAGCCTCATCAACAACATGGTGCTCGGGGTGACCCAGGGCTTCGAGAAGAAGCTCGAGATCCACGGCACCGGTTACCGCGTGCAGAACAAGGGCGGCAGCCTCGAGCTCGCGCTCGGGTACAGCCACTCGATCACCGTCGACGCCCCGGAGGGGATCACCTTCGCCGTGGAGAACCCCACCCGGTTCTCCGTGCAGGGCATCGACAAGCAGCTCGTCGGCGAGGTCGCCGCGAACATCCGCAAGCTCCGTCGGCCCGACCCCTACAAGGGCAAGGGCGTCCGCTACGAGGACGAGCGCATCCGTCGCAAGGTCGGAAAGGCTGGTAAGTAAGCCATGGCTATGACCGTCAAGCGCGCGAAGGGCAAGAGCGCCGCCCGCGGCCGTCGGCACCTGCGCGTCCGCAAGAAGATCACCGGCACCGCCTCGCGGCCCCGGCTGGTGGTCACCCGCAGCAGCCGGCACGTCTTCGTGCAGGTCGTCGACGACACCGTCGGCAAGACCGTCGCCTCCGCCTCCACCATGGAGGCGGATGTGCGGGGCCTGACCGGGGGCAAGACCGAGCAGGCCAAGAAGGTCGGCGAGCTGGTCGCCGCCCGCGCCAAGGACGTGGGTGTCGAGGCCGTCGTCTTCGACCGGGGCGGCAACGCCTACCACGGCCGTGTCGCGGCGATCGCCGACGGCGCCCGTGAGGGGGGCCTGGCCCTGTGATCACGCTCAACCCGTTCGAGAAGAGGAACATCTGATGCCCGGACCCCAGCGTCGAGGCGCCGGTGCCGGAGGCACCAACGAGCGCTCCAACGACCGCAGCAACGACCGGCGCGACAACAACCGCGGCGGTGGCCGCGACCGCCGCGACGGCGGGCGCGACCGCGACAACCAGTACCTCGAGCGCGTCGTCACCATCAACCGGGTGGCGAAGGTGGTCAAGGGTGGCCGCCGCTTCAGCTTCACCGCGCTCGTCGTCGTCGGTGACGGCGACGGCAACGTCGGTGTCGGCTACGGCAAGGCCAAGGAGGTCCCCTCGGCCATCGCCAAGGGCGTCGAGGAGGCCAAGAAGGCCTTCTTCGCCGTCCCGCGTATCCAGGGCACCATCCCGCACCCGGTGCAGGGCGAGGCCGCTGCCGGCGTCGTCATGCTCCGCCCGGCGTCGCCCGGTACCGGTGTCATCGCCGGTGGCCCGGTCCGCGCCGTGCTCGAGTGCGCCGGCATCCACGACGTGCTGAGCAAGTCGCTCGGCTCGGACAACGCCATCAACATCGTCCACGCGACGGTGGAGGCCCTCAAGGGTCTGGAGCGTCCCGAGGCGGTCGCCGCCCGTCGTGGCCTGCCGATCGACGAGGTCGCCCCGGCCGCCATGCTGCGCGCCCAGGCCGCCGGTCGCGCCGAGGCCGCCGACAAGGCGAAGGCAGGTGCATGATGGCTCGCCTGAAGGTGACCCAGACCCGTTCCGAGATCGGGGGCAACCAGAAGCAGCGGGACACGCTGCGCACCCTCGGTCTGAAGCGCATCGGCGACATCGTCGTCAAGGAGGACCGCCCCGAGATCCGCGGGATGGTCCGCTCGGTCACCCACCTGGTGGCCGTCGAGGAGGTGGACTGATCATGGCTGACTCCAAGGCTTCCCAGCCGCAGGCCAGGACCGACGAGGGTGGCACGCACGCGCTGAAGGTGCACCACCTGCGTCCGGCGCCCGGCTCGAAGACCGCCCGTACCCGCGTGGGTCGTGGTGAGGGCAGCAAGGGCAAGACCGCGGGCCGCGGCACCAAGGGCACCAAGGCCCGCTACCAGGTGCCGGACCGCTTCGAGGGTGGCCAGACGCCGCTGCACATGCGTCTGCCGAAGCTCCGCGGCTTCACCAACCCCTTCAAGACCGAGTACCAGGTCGTGAACCTGGACCGGATCGCGGCGCTCTTCCCCGAGGGCGGCCAGGTCGGCGTCGACGAGCTCGTCGCCAAGGGCGCCGTGCGCGGCGGCCACCCGGTCAAGGTCCTCGGCTCCGGCGAGATCTCGGTGAAGGTCGACGTCACCGTCGACGCCTTCTCCAAGAGCGCCAAGGAGAAGATCGAGGCTGCCGGCGGGAGCATCACCGGCGCCTGACCCGTGCCGACCGAGGGGCTCGTCCTGATTCCAGGGCGGGCCCCTCGTCGTCGTCGCACCCCTGCTCACCGACCATCGTGTCGTGCCTGCCGGGCACGGCAGGTATCGTTCATCCGGCCCCCGCCACCGATCGGTGGGCGGCGCTGACGCAGCTTCATCCTGGAGGACCTGTTGCTTTCCGCATTCACCCGCGCGTTCAAGACGCCGGACCTGCGCAACAAGCTGCTGTTCACGCTCGGGATCATCGTGCTCTTCCGCCTCGGCAGCCACGTGCCCACCCCGAACGTCGACTACACGGCCGTCCAGGACTGCATCGCCGGCGCCCGTGACGAGGGCGGCACGACCTTCCTCGGCATCGCCAACCTCTTCAGCGGCGGAGCGCTGCTGCAGCTGTCGATCTTCGCGCTGGGGATCATGCCGTACATCACGGCGAGCATCATCGTGCAGCTGCTCACCGTGGTCATCCCGCGCTTCGAGCAGCTGAAGAAGGAGGGGCAGGCCGGCCAGGCCAAGATGACGCAGTACACGCGCTATCTGACGATCGCCCTGGCCGTGCTGCAGTCGGCGACCTTCATCACCTTCGCCCGCAACCCTTCCCAGCTCTTCGGGAACGCCAACTGCACCGACATCCTCTACCGGGACGGCCTCGGCTCGATCGTCCTCATGGTGCTGACCATGACCGCCGGCACCGGCCTGATCATGTGGCTCGGTGAGCTGATCACCGACAAGGGCGTCGGCAACGGGATGTCGCTGCTCATCTTCACCTCGATCACCGCGACCTTCCCCGGCTCGCTGTGGGCCATCCAGCAGCGCGACGGCCGCTGGGACATCTTCTTCCTGGTGATCGCCATCGGGCTGCTCATCATCGCCGCGGTCGTCTTCGTGGAGCAGAGCCAGCGCCGCATCCCGGTGCAGTACGCCAAGCGGATGGTCGGCCGGCAGATGTACGGCGGGACCTCGACGTACATCCCGATCAAGGTCAACATGGCCAACGTCATCCCGGTGATCTTCGCCAGCTCGATGCTCGCGCTGCCGACGATGATCGCCCAGTACCGCTCCGACCCGACCGGCAACAACCCCGGCTGGGTGGACTGGCTCATGGTGAACTTCAACCCCTCGCAGCCCACCTGGGTCTACATCCTGGTCTTCACCGGGCTCATCCTCTTCTTCACCTTCTTCTACGTCTCGATCACCTTCAACCCGACCGAGGTGGCCGACAACATGAAGAAGTACGGGGGCTTCATCCCAGGGAAGCGCGCCGGGCGACCCACGGCCGAGTACCTGCAGTACGTCCTCACCCGGATCACCGCGGTCGGAGCGATCTACCTCGCTCTGGTCTCGTTGATCCCGCTGATCGCGCTGGTGCTGGTGGGCGCGAATCAGAACTTCCCCTTCGGCGGCACCTCTATCCTCATCATGGTGGGTGTCGGTCTGGAGACGGTGAAGCAGATCGAGTCCCAGCTCCAGCAGCGCCACTACGAAGGGTTCCTCCGCTGATGCGTCTGATCATCTTCGGCCCGCCCGGTGCCGGCAAGGGCACCCAGGCCGCCCGGATCGCCGAGCACTACGGCATCCCCGCCATCTCCACCGGCGACATCTTCCGGGCCAACATCAAGAACGAGACGCCGCTGGGGCTGCAGGTCAAGGAGATCACCTCCAGCGGGGGCTACGTGCCCGACGACGTGACCAACGCGATCGTCGAGGACCGGCTGGCCGAGGACGACTGTCAGCCGGGCTTCCTGCTCGACGGCTACCCGCGGACCACCGGCCAGGTCGAGGCCCTGGACGGCATGCTCGCCAAGCGCGACGAGAGCATCGACAAGGTGCTCGTGCTGACCGTCGACGAGGACGAGGTCGTGCAGCGCCTGCTCAAGCGGGCCGAGACCGAGGGGCGCGAGGACGACACCGAAGAGGTCATCCGCGAGCGCCAGGCGATCTACACCCGGGAGACCGCGCCGCTGGCCGAGCTCTTCGCGCAGCGTGGTCTGCTCGTCGAGGTCGACGGCATGGGTGAGGTCGACGAGGTCACCCAGCGGGTCGTCGCCGCTCTCGGCTGACGTCGTAGCGCAGGACGACGCTGCCGTCGTCGAAGGTCTCGTGCCCGGCCGGCGCCAGGTCGAGGCTGAGCCTGGGTGGCAGCAGCGGCAGCCCGCCGCCGGTGGCGTGCGGCATGACCGCGACGCAGACCTGGTCGACGAGGCCGGCGCGCAGCGCGCTCGCGGCCAGGGTCGGCCCGGAGATGCCGACGTCGCCCGGGGCATCGCGGACGAGCTCGGCCAGCCGGTCGAGGTCGAGAGCCGGCCACAGGGTGGTGCGCGGCGCGTCGAGGGAGGTCAGTGTCGTGGAGACGACGACCTTGTCGATGCCCTGCCAGGCCTGCGCGAAGCCGCGCGCCTCAGGGTGCTCCAGGTCGGCAGCCGGCGGGTCCAGCCAGTAGCGCATGTCCTCCCACATGCCGCGGCCGTAGACCTCGGCGGAGCGTGTCGCAACCTGCTCGTTGAACCAGTCGTGCAGCGCCGGTCCGGGCGTCGCCCACTGGTAGTCGCCGGACGGGTCGCGGACGTAGCCGTCGAGCGAGGCGAGCATCTCGTAGACGAGGCGGCCCATCAGCCCGCCCTCCGCTGCATCGTGAGGTGGGTGACGCCGGTCGTGGGGGAGACCACCGACCGCATGTCGTAGCGCTCCTCGATGCCTTCCAGGCCCTCCCACAGGGAGACGCCCCGGCCGAGGATGATCGGCACGATGACGAGGTGAGCGTGGTCGACGAGGCCGGCGGCGAGGAACTGGCGCACGACGGTGGGCCCGCCACCGATGCGCACGTCCGTGCCGCCGGCCGCCTCGCGGGCCATCGCCAGCACCTCCTCGGGGCTGCCGTCGACGAAGTGGAAGCTCGTCCCGTTCGCCATCTCGATGCTCGGCCGGGGGTGGTGGGTCATGACGAAGACCGGCGTCTCGAAGGGCGGCTCCTCGCCCCACCAGCCGCGCCACCCGTCGTCGGCCCAGGGGCCGGTCTGCGGGGTGAACTTGCGCCGGCCCATGATCTCGGCGCCGATGCTGCCGTCCCAGCCGGCGTGGACCATCGCGTCGTCGACGCCGAAGGGGGCGGTCGCGGGCTGGCCGTGGACGTGGGCGCCCAGCCGGGTGGCGGCCATCCACTCCATGAGGCGGCCGCCCGCGTGCCCGAAGGGTGCGTCGACGCTCTGCCCCTCCCCGGTGGCGTAGCCGTCGAGCGAGACGGCGAGCTGGGTGATACGCACGAGCGACATGGGGCCTCCGGCGTCGATAGGGGTGATGGCGTCCGAGTGATGCTGATACGCAACCACTTCGACGGTAGGGCATAGTGGTTGCGGTCAGCAACCGGTAGGCGGCGACCCAGGGACGAGGTGATCGGCGTGGTGGGTGGTGTGCGCAGCGAGCCCAGGTCGGGCTGCCCGATCAACATCGCGGTCGAGGTGCTCGGCGACCCGTGGAGCCTCGTCGTGCTGCGGGACATCATGTTCGGCGACCGGCGGTACTTCCGCGAGCTGCTCACCCGCAGCGAGGAGGGGATCGCGAGCAACGTCCTCGCCGCCCGGCTCAAGGGTCTCGTCGCGGCGGGCCTGCTCACCCGGGACGAGGCCCGGCGCGGCCAGCGTGTGCGGTACTCGCTCACCGAGGTCGGTATCCAGACGCTGCCCGTGCTCGTCGCGCTCGGCACCTGGGGGCGGGCGCACCGCGACACCGACCCGCTGCTGACCGTGCGCCAGACCGCGCTGGAGGAGGGCGGCCCGGCGATGGTCGACGAGCTCATGGACGAGCTGCGTGCCGGGCACCTCGGGGCGGCGCTGCCCGCCGCCGACGGGCCCCGGGCGAGCGAGCGGCTGCAGGCGGCCTACGCCGCCGCCGCGGGTTCGCCGGTCTCCACGCCCGGACCGTAGGCTTGATCGCATGGGTTTCTTCGGGCGCGAGAAGGTCGAGGCCAAGACGCACGAGCAGGTGCGCCTCATGCGGGTGGCCGGGTTGCTCACCGGGCGCACGCTGGACCTGCTGCGCACCGAGGCGCGGGCGGGGATGACCACGCTCGAGCTGGACACGCTCGCCGAGGCGCACATCCGCGACCACGGAGGGATCCCCAACTTCCAGCTCGTCCCCGGCTACCGGCACACCCTGTGCACCTCGGTGAACGAGGAGATCGTGCACGGCATCCCGGGCGAGCGGGTGCTGGCCGACGGTGACCTGCTGAGCATCGACTGCGGCGCCGAGGTCGAGGGCTGGAACGGCGACTCGGCGATCTCCTTCGTCGTCGGCGGGCCGGAGGCCGCGCGCGCCGAGGACCTCGAGCTCATCGAGGACACCGAGGCCTCGCTGTGGGCCGGGATCGCGGCGCTGAGCGTCGGCGCCGACCTCTACGACGTCGGGGCCGCGGTCGAGGACAGCATCACCGACGCCGGTCGTCGGCGCGGCCGGCGCTACGGGATCGTCGAGGACTACGTCGGGCACGGCATCGGCACCTCGATGCACATGCCGCCGCAGGTGCCGAACTACCGGGTGCAGGGGCGCGGGCCGAAGGTCGCCGACGCCACCACGGTGGCCATCGAGCCGATGATGACGCTCGGCGCCCAGCGCAACCACACCCTGGCCGACGACTGGACGATCGTCACCGACGACGGCCAGCGGGCGGCGCACTGGGAGCACTCGGTCGCCGCGACCAGCGAGGGCCTGTGGGTGCTCACCGCGCTGGACGGCGGCGAGGCGCGCCTGGCCGAGCTCGGCGCCCCCTTCGCCCCCCTCGACTGACCACCGCACACACGTCGTCACCCCTTCGCCCCGCCCTCTCTCGCGGACCACGACGCGACCTACCTCGCCGGCTACCACGCAGTAAGTGCTGCGATCACGACACTTACTGCGTGGTAGCCCGCGTCGTGGGGTGCGTGGAGGGGGGAAGGGGGTGTGGGAAGGCTCTCGCCCGGGGGCGGGCGGGCGCCGGTAAGGTGCGCGGTGGGCCCGTGCTGCGCCGACCCTGGCGCACGGGCCGCCCCAGACGGCACGTAGGAGTGGTGGATGACGGTGTCCCCGGACCGGACCGAGACGATGGCGCTGGCCTCGTCGTTCCCGGAGCGCAGCCCCGCCGACTGGCGTGATCTCGCCGCCGGTGTCGTCAACAAGAGCCGTGCCGAGGGCGAGCAGCTCGACGGTGACGCCGCGGTGGCGCACCTGCGTAGCACCCTCCCCGGCGACATCCAGCTCGACCCCGTCTACTGGCGCCCGGAGCAGCCGACCGCGCTCGGGCTGCCCGGCAGCATGCCCTTCACCCGTGGCCTCGGCCCGCGCCATCCCGACCAGGCCTGGGACGTGCGCCAGCTGCACGACGACCCCGACCCGACCACCTCCCGGCGGGCCGTCCTCGACGACCTCGAGCACGGGGTCACCTCCGTCTGGGTGCACGTCGGCGCCGACGGCATCGCGCCCGGTGACGTCGCCGAGGTGCTCGCCGACGTCATGCTCGACCTGGCCCCCGTCGTCGTCAGCTCGCTCGACGACCAGCCCGCCGCGGCCGCCGCCCTCACCGCCGTCTGGGACGCCTCCGAGGTCGACGACGCCAGCATCGGTGGCAGCCTCGGGCACGACCCGATCGGCGCCGCCGCCGCGCTCGGCACCACTCCCGACCTGGCCCCGCTGGCCGACGCCGTGCGCTCGTGCACCGACCGGTGGACCGGCGCTCGCGCGATCACCGTCGACACCCGCGTCCACCACGACGCCGGCGCCACCGACCAGGACGAGATCGCCCTCGCCCTGGTCACCGGCCTCGACTACGTCCGCCACCTGACCGGCGAGGGCGTGCCGGCCGGCGAGGCCTTCGCCCGGATCGACTTCCGGGTCGCGGCCACCGCCGACCAGTTCGCCACCATCGCCAAGCTGCGCGCGCTGCGCCGCTGCTGGGCGCGCGTCGGCGAGGTGCTGGAGGTCCCTGAGGACCGCCGCGGCGCCTGGATCCACGCGGTCACCTCCACCCGGATGCAGACCCGCACCGATCCGTGGGTCAACCTGCTGCGCAGCACCATCGCGTGCTTCGCCGCCGCTGCCGGGGGTGCCGAGGCGATCACCGTGCTGCCCTACGACAGCGCGGACGGGCTGCCCACCGGCTTCTCGCGCCGGATCGCCCGCAACACCCAGTCGTTGCTGGCCGCCGAGTCGCACGTCGCCCGGGTCGCCGACCCGGCCGGCGGCTCCTGGTACGTCGAGAGCCTCACCGACGAGCTGGCGCAGGCCGCCTGGCAGTGGTTCGGCGAGCTCGACGGCGCCGGGGGCGCGGCTCAGGGCCTCGCCTCCGGGCGCATCGCCGAGCGCCTCGCCGCCACCCGCGCCGAGCGGGACGCCGGCCTGGCCACCCGTCAGGTGCCGCTCACCGGGACCTCCACCTTCCCGCTGGCCGGCGAGGCGCCGCTGCAGCGCACCGCCCGCGTCGAGCTGCCCCGCCGCGGTCTGCCGCGGCACCGGGACAGCGAGGTCTTCGAGCGGCTGCGCGACCGCACGGCCGCCGCCGGCGGCCTTAGCGTGCCGGTGCTCGCCCTCGGCCCGGTCAAGGAGCACACCACCCGGCTGACCTGGGTGAGCAACCTGCTCGGCATCGCCGGGATCACCCCCGAGGTGATCGAGGTCGGTGACGACCCGGCCGCTGCGGCCCAGACGGTCGCCGGCGCCCCGGCCGTCATCCTGGCCACCAGCCCGAAGGGGTACGCCGCCCACGGCGCAGCCACCCTCGCCGCGCTCGCTGCGAGCGACCGACCCGGCCGGGTGCTGCTCACCGGCCGCACCCGCGAGCTGGGCGAGACCGAGGGGGCCGCGGTGGACGGCGAGCTCCGAGAGGGCATCGACGTCGTGGCCACCCTCACCGACCTGCTGGACGCGCTCGGCGCGCCGGCCTCCACGGAAGGAGCCTCGGCATGACCGCCGAGACCAGCAGCCCGCAGGGCACCGGTGCGGCCGGTGCCGACATCCCCACCTTCGACACCGTCGAGCTCGGCGAGCCCACGGTCGGCGAGCAGGCCCGGCAGACCTGGGACGAGGCCGTCGCGGGGGTCGAGGGGCTGGCCGACGGCTGGGAGACCCCCGAGCACGTCGTCGTGCCGCCGGTCTACACCGAGGAGCACACCGAGGGCCTGGACTTCCTCGGCACGGTGCCCGGCGCCGCCCCCTTCCTGCGCGGTCCCTACCCGACGATGTACGTCAACCAGCCGTGGACCGTCCGGCAGTACGCCGGCTTCTCCACCGCCGAGGAGTCCAATGCCTTCTACCGGCGCAACCTCGCCGCCGGGCAGAAGGGGCTCTCGGTCGCCTTCGACCTGGCCACCCACCGCGGCTACGACAGCGACCACCCGCGGGTCGGCGGCGACGTCGGCATGGCCGGGGTGGCGATCGACTCGATCTACGACATGCGCACGCTCTTCGACGGCATCCCGCTGGACCAGATGAGCGTGTCGATGACCATGAACGGCGCGGTGCTCCCGGTGCTCGCGCTCTACGTCGTCGCTGCCGAGGAGCAGGGGGTGAGCCCGGAGCAGCTCTCGGGGACCATCCAGAACGACATCCTCAAGGAGTTCATGGTCCGCAACACCTACATCTACCCGCCCGAGCCGTCGATGCGGATCATCTCCGACATCTTCGCCTTCACCAGCGAGCGGATGCCGCGCTTCAACTCGATCTCCATCTCCGGCTACCACATGCAGGAGGCCGGGGCGACGCAGGACCTCGAGCTGGCCTACACCCTGGCCGACGGGGTGGAGTACATCCGCGCCGGGCGGGACGCCGGGCTGGACGTCGACCGGTTCGCCCCGCGGCTGAGCTTCTTCTGGGCGATCGGCATGAACTTCTACATGGAGATCGCCAAGATGCGCGCCGCCCGGCTGCTCTGGGCGCGGCTGGTCTCGGAGAACTTCGCGCCGCAGAACGCCAAGTCGCTCTCGCTGCGCACGCACAGCCAGACCTCCGGGTGGAGCCTGACCGCCCAGGACGTCTACAACAACGTCGTGCGCACCTGCATCGAGGCGATGGCCAGCACCCAGGGCCACACCCAGAGCCTGCACACCAACGCCCTCGACGAGGCGATCGCGCTGCCCACCGACTTCAGCGCGCGGATCGCCCGGAACACCCAGCTCGTGCTGCAGCAGGAGTCCGGCACCACCCGGGTCATCGACCCCTGGGGCGGCAGCGCCTACGTCGAGCGGCTCACCCACGACCTCGCCGCCCGCGCCTGGGAGCACATCGCCGAGGTCGAGGAGGCCGGCGGCATGGCCAAGGCCATCGAGGCCGGGATCCCGAAGATGCGCATCGAGGAGGCGGCCGCGCGCACCCAGGCGCGGATCGACTCCGGCCAGCAGGCGCTCATCGGGGTCAACACCTACCCGGTCACCGACAGCTCGGCGGACGAGGCGGTGGAGATCCTCAAGGTCGACAACGCCTCGGTCCGCGCCCAGCAGATCGCCAAGCTGGAGCGGCTGCGCGAGGAGCGCGACGAGGAGGCGACCCAGGCCGCGCTGCGGGCCCTGACCGAGGGCGCGAAGGGGGACGCCAACCTCCTCGAGCTGGCCATCGACGCCGGCCGCACCAAGGCGACCGTCGGCGAGATCAGCGCCGCCCTGGAAGAGGTCTTCGGCCGCTACACCGCGCAGATCCGTACCATCTCCGGTGTGTACCGGGACGAGGCCAGGGACAGCGGACCGGTGGCCGCCGCCCAGGCGCGGGTCGAGGAGTTCGAGCAGGCCGAGGGGCGCCGGCCGCGCATCCTCGTGGCGAAGATGGGCCAGGACGGCCACGATCGCGGGCAGAAGGTCATCGCCACCGCCTTCGCCGACCTCGGCTTCGACGTCGACGTGGGCCCGCTCTTCCAGACCCCGGAGGAGGTCGCCCGTCAGGCCGTCGAGGCCGACGTGCACGTCGTCGGGGTCAGCTCGCTGGCGGCGGGGCACCTCACCCTGGTGCCGGCGCTGCGCGAGCAGCTGAACGCCCTGGGCCGCCAGGACCTCATGATCGTCGTCGGCGGGGTCATCCCGGACCAGGACTTCGAGGAGCTGCGGGCCGCCGGCGCGGACGACATCTACCCGCCGGGGACGGTCATCGCCGAGGCGGCGGTGCGGCTCGTCGACGCTCTCGCGGAGCGCGCCGCGACCGATGCCTGAGGCCGTCGCCGACCTCGCCGCCGGTGTCCGCTCGGGCTCGCGGGCGCACGTCGCCCGGGCGATCACGCTCGTGGAGTCCTCGCGCCCGGACCACCGGGAGCGGGCGGGTCGCCTGCTGGCCGAGCTCGCCGGGGACACCGGCGGCTCGGTGCGGGTCGGCATCTCCGGGATCCCAGGCGCCGGCAAGTCCACTTTCATCGACGCGCTCGGCACCCGGCTCATCGAGCAGGGGCACCGGGTCGCGGTCGTCGCGGTCGACCCGAGCAGCTCGCGCACCGGCGGCTCGGTCCTCGGCGACCGCACCCGGATGGCGGCGCTCACCGCCAGCGACGACGCCTTCGTCCGCCCTTCGCCCTCGGGGGCGCACCTCGGCGGGGTGGCCCGGGCGACCCGGGAGTCGATGCTCGTGCTCGAGGCGGCCGGCTTCGACGTGGTGCTCGTCGAGACGGTCGGGGTCGGTCAGTCCGAGGTGGCCGTGGCCGGGATGGTCGACACCTTCCTGCTGCTGGCGCTGGCCCGCGGCGGCGACCAGCTGCAGGGGATCAAGCGCGGCATCCTCGAGATGGCCGACGTCATCGCGGTGAACAAGGCCGACGGCCCGCACGAGTCGGACGCCTGGGTGGCCGCCCGGGAGCTCTCCGGCGCGATGCGGCTGATGAACCCCGACCCGGAGGCGCGCCGGCCGCCGGTGCTGACCTGCAGCGCGCAGACCGGCACCGGCCTCGACGAGGTCTGGCAGGCGGTGCTCGACCACCGCTCCTGGCTGGAGCAGGAGGGCTCGCTGCACTCGCGGCGGGCCGAGCAGCAGCGGGACTGGATGTGGGCGATGGTCGACGCCGAGCTGCGCGACCGGGTGCGCCGCGCCCCGTCGGTGCGCGCCGAGCTCGACGGGCTGGTCGCCGGCGTGCGCTCGGGGGAGACCAGCGCCGTCGAGGCGGCCCAGCGGATCCTCGTGGACTTCGCCGGGGACCTGCACGCGGACCTGCGCCAGGACCCCACCGGCCCCTGACCCCCCTTCGACAGTCCTAGGAGAGTCCGACAGGACCTCGCGCGCGCCCGGTCCTGGGCGACAGTCCTAAAACTGTCGATGGGGAAGGGGGGCGGGTCAGGTGCGCGAGCCGGAGCCGGTGCCGGTGCCGGTGTCGGCGCCTCGGCCATCGCTCGCCGTGGCACCCTCGGCGTCGTCGAGGTGCTCGGCGGGGTCGTAGCCGATCTCGCCGCGCTCGATGGCGTCGCTGCCGGCCGCCTCGGCCTCGTCCGGGATGCCGTGCACCTCGGTGACGAAGCGCAGGTTCTCCTTGCGCAGCGCGATCATCAGACCGATCCCGGCGATGAACATCAGCGTGAACATCGGCAGCCCGACCACCGTGATCACCTGCTGCAGGGCCTCCAGCCCCTGGTCGCCGGCGACGATGATGAGCACCGCGGCAAGCGCGCCCTGGGAGACGCCCCAGAAGACCCGCTGCATGACCGGGCCGGCCTCGCCGTCGCCGGTGCACAGCATGTCGACGACCAGCGCCGCGGAGTCTGCGCTGGTGGCGAAGAAGATCGCCACGATGACCACGGTCAGCCCCTGCAGCAGGGTCGTGCCGGGGAAGTTCTCGAAGAACTCGAACATCGCCAGCGGCACGCTGTCGGCGACCGCGGCCGAGATCTCGCCCCCGCCACCGCCGATGCCGTCGATGCTCATCGCCGACCAGCCGAAGGTGACGAACCACAGCAGGGTGAAGAAGGAGGGCGCGAAGAGGACGCCGAGGACGAACTCGCGGATCGTGCGCCCCTTCGAGATCCGCGCCAGGAAGATCCCCATGAAGGGCGCCCAGCTCACCGTCCACGCCCAGTAGAAGACCGTCCAGCCGCCCTGCCAGCTCCACCCCTCCTCGGTGGTGGCGTCGGCGAGCGAGTCGTTCCACAGCGCCAGCGAGGGCAGCGCGGTGAGGTAGTTGCCGAGCGTCTCGAAGACCTCACGGAAGAGGAAGAGGGTCATCCCGCCGGCGACGAAGACGAAGATCATCAGCGCCGTCGCCATGCCGATGTTGATGTTGCTCAGCAGCTTGATGCCGTTGTCCAGGCCGGCGACGATCGAGGTGACCGCCACCGCGGTGAGCACGCCGATGATGAGCACCTTGAGGGTGGTGCCGTTCTCCCAGCCGAAGAGCTCGTTCAGCCCGGCCCCGATCTGCGAGGTGCCCAGCCCGATCGAGACGGCCACGCCGAAGAGCGTGCCGAGGATCGCGGTGATGTCGATGGCCCGGCCGATCGGCCCGTAGATGCCCTCCTTGAGGAAGGGGTAGAAGACCGAGCTCACCCGCACCGGCAGCTCGTAGCGGTGGATGAAGTAGGCGAAGGCCAGGCCGGGCAGCGCGAAGATCGCCCAGGTGTGCAGCGACAGGTGGTAGAGCGCGAAGTTCATCGCGTCCACGGCGGCCTCGGCGGAGTACGGCTCGACGTCGGCCTGCGGCGGGGTGGAGAAGTGCGAGATCGGCTCGGCCACGCCCCAGAACATGAGGATGGTGCCGATACCACCGGCGAAGAGCATCGTGAACCACGAGATGAAGCTGTACTGCGGCGGGTCGTCCCGCCGGCCCAGCCGCACCTGGCCGTACGGGCCGAAGGCGACGAAGAGCAGGAAGACCAGCCAGGCGGTCACCCCGAAGATGAAGTACCAGCCGAGGTTGGTGACGATCCACTCCCGGCCGGTGCCGAAGACCTCGCTGGTCTGGGTCGGGAAGAGGAGCAGCAGGGCGAGGATGAGCACCATCAGACCGGCCGAGACGAAGAAGATCGTCGGCTGGGTGCGTAGCCCGAGGCGGCGTGCGAGGGCGTCCATGGCGTGGCGTGCCTTCCGTGTCCGGCGGTGACACGCACCGGCCAGGGGCGGGCCGCGCGGCGCGTCGTGAACCCGTCAGTCCTTTCACGAGCGGCGCCCGGGCTTCAACCGAGGACCGCGGAAGGGCGCTGATCGTGACGCTTTCGTGCTGTGGGGGACAACGGGTGTGCTGCGGCGCCCGGCGGTCCTGCTGCCGCTCCGACGCCGGTCTCAGCCCTCCGCGGGCCGTCCCGGGCGGGCCGGGGCGACGCCGACCCGCTTCGCCACCTCGACGAGCACGAGGGTCATCCCGGCGGTCGCGACCAGGCTGATCAGCGACGCCGCCGCGTTGCCGCTGGTCTCCCCGGTGACGTAGGCGCTCTCCAGGCCGCCGAGCAGCAGCAGGCCCACGGTGATGACGAGGTTGTTCACCACGTGCAGGGCGGTCGCCGCCTCGATCCCGCCGGTGCGCCAGGTGAGGTAGCAGGTGGCGGCGGCCATCCCGCCCAGGTCGATCAGCGTCCAGGGGTCGGGGGAGCCGTGCGCGGCCGCGAAGAGGCCGGTGGACAGCACGGTGCCGACGACGATGGCCACCACCGGGTTGCGGATCCACGCACCCACCCCCTGCAGCAGCGCCCCGCGGAAGGCGACCTCCTCGCCGGCGGCCTGCAGCGGCGTCGTCAGGAGGGTGATGACCAGCAGCCACCCGAGGTGCTCGGGCCGGCTGCTCGTCTCACCACCGCCGAGCAGCCAGGCCATCGCCAGGTAGCCGCCCCACAGCAGCAGCGTGACCAGCCCGGCCTGCGCCAGCCAGCGCCAGCGCAGCCGTCCGGTCACCGACCAGATCCGGCCCGCGGGTCGCCAGTGCCCGACGCGGGTGGCCAGCAGCACCGCGGGGATGAGCGCGGCCAGGGTGAGGTTGTTGAAGAGCATCGTCCGGGGGTCGAGCAGGTCGACGTCCTCGATGCCCTCGATGGACATCATGTCCGGGTCGGCGATCAGCCAGGCGGCGCCGATGATGCAGGAGAACGCGAGGTAGCTGCCGATCCCGACGGCCAGCGCGAGGAAGGGCCGCCACCAGCGGTAGCCGCTGGTGCGCATCTGGTGCACGTAGGGGCGGGGTGTCCCGTCGTCGGGCAGGGGCGCCCAGCCGCTCGGCCCGGGCGAGACCATCGGCGGCGGGGGAGCGGGCATGCCCGGCGGCACGGGGGTGGCCGGCCAGGAGGACGGCACGGCGGCTGTCCCGGGAGGCGCGGGCGTGGCGGGCCGCGCCTCGGGGCGCTGCGCCGCCCGGGCGCCGGCGGCCCGGGCCAGCCCGGTGACGAGCAGGTGCGGCCCCTCGGTGGCAGTGAGGGCAGCCCCGGTGAGCCGGGCGAAGGGGTGTCCCTCCAGCCCGAGCACGGGCGCGGCGTCGACCGTGCCCTCCAGCCGCCACCGGCTGCCCGGCGCCCGGGTCAGCTCCTCGCCGCGGCCACCGACCTCCGGGCCGGCGAGGCTGCCGAGCAACGGGATGCCCAGGTGCAGGGCGTCGCCGATGGTCGCGTCGTGCACCTCGGCCGGCTCGCCCGGCGGCGGCGCCATCAGCCAGACCCCGTCGACCTCCGCGCCCAGCCGGACCCCGGCGATCGCGGGCTGCAGCAGCGCCCCGGGAGCGGCGTCCTGCAGCGCCTGCCAGGCCCGGGAGGCGGGCCCGGTCGGCCAGGCGGCGGACCCGACGAGCAGGATCAGGGGTGCCGGAGCCATGGGCGGCAGCCTAAGTGACCCCCAACCGGCAGTAGCGACGCCGTCCTCGTTCCAAACTAGGAGAGTCGCTCTGATAGCCAGTTGGGGGGAGGTTGAGATCCGTGAGCTGAACTCCACTTCTCGTCGTGTTCAACGACTAACCTATCCCTGTGAGCCAGCCGACTGATACGCGCGTTCGTCTAGACCGCCTCGCCGATGACCTCTCGCCCAACGGGCAGGTGCAAACCACCACCTTTCACAAGGCGATGGATGGGATCGAGGTGCCCAAGTCTCTGCCTGACTGGTACGTCTATCCCAACCTTGCCCTGGACGGGGAAATATTGCGTGGCCGTGTACTCCTGGTGGACGCGGCAGGAGCGGTCGGCAAGAGCGCAGCGGCCACAGCGTTTTCGGCCATCCTGGGGTGGCCACTCGTTCACACAGAACGTGCGCAAGTAGGGTCCTTCTCGCTGAGTGGAATAATTCAAGAGTCAATGGGGATCGACAGTGACTTTCTCGCGCGAGTGAGCTCGGGCACCTCCGGGTTGGTTATTGACGCCTTGGATGAAGCTCTGATGAGAGCTGGCTCAGATAACTTCTTTGCCTACATGGACAACATTGCGAGCGTGGCGGCCAGCATTCGATCCGAAAAGCCGGGCATCATCCTTCTTTCCCGCACCGAAACGGCTGACCTTGTTGCCGATCACTTGAGTGAGAAGGATGTCGCCTTCATTCGATCGAGATTGGACTTCTTTGGCAAGGCGGAGGCGGAGCAGTACGTGCGGAAGTACATGCGCAGACGCCACTCAGAAACTTCAGACGCTAAGTACAACGCCGCCATGTCTCATCCTGCGATATTCGATAAGCTGTTGCGCAAGCGCATGGTAGGTTTGGGCAAGCTGGTTGCCCCGAACTCGGATATTCGGCAGGAATGGAGGGACTTCGAGGACTTTCTTGGGTACGCTCCGGTTTTGGACGCAGTTGCTGAGTCGGTTGCTGTGACTAATCCTGCCCTCGAACTCTCGGCCGGATCGAACGGGTCCAGTTCGCAGTTCCTGCGCAAAGTTCTGAGCGACATACTTGTCCGAGAGCAGTCCAAAGTGGAGTCGGGCCTCATCGAGAAGTTGCGAGTGACGCTTTCGCCGGGTCTCGACATGGCATCCGTTGAGAACCTGTACTCCCCGGATGAGCAAGTCTCACGCCTGGCCGCTCGAGCGGCCGGCGTTGAGGTCAGCGTGGAGCTCCCGGCGTCCCTGCCTTCAGAGCTAGGGGCGACCTACCGCGACGCCGTTGAGATGTTCCTTTCCGACCACCCCTTCATGCGCGGCAAAGACTTCGCCTCGGTTGTCTTTGCTGACTACGTTATCGCGTGTGCAGAGAGTCCGGCTGCGCTCGTGTCCGTTGACAGGCAGAGCGCATCCCCTCGGGTGGGTCCGTTCTACTGCAGGTTCTTGGCGCCTGCGGAAGCTGATACGCACACCAGCATCGACGAGAAGGTCATCGCGAGGCTCCTTGCATCTTGGAGGGCGGAGTCTGACGTCGTTCAGGCTCAGGGTTTCGCGATTTTCTCTGCGGGGGACGGGGAGTGTCGCTTGACACTGGTCAGAGGTGATATGGCTCATGGCGACCGAGGGGGTTTCGCAGCCGATCCGCTCGAGTTCCGCGTCTCGAACTTTTCCAGTCTTCTGGAGTTAAAGTCCCCTATCGCTAACATATCCGTGGTCGGAAACATGGGAGTGCACTTCTCCTCTGATTCGGAGGAGTTGATTCTAGGTGACCACGTGGTGGTCGTCGTCGATGAGGTGGAGGTTGACGCGAAGTCGATCAGGGTTGCGTCCAATGACGAAGCGCCGGCCATTTTAGTGGCCTTCTCAGAGTTGAAGGCTAATCGCCTTGAGAGAGTCGGCGGTTCTGAAGCGCTGAAGATTTCTTCTCCTGATTCGCCTGGCAGGCTACGGTCATACACCTTCGAAGTCGAGTCAGGCCACAGGATGGTCACGTACTCACAGTATGTAGACTTGAGGGCGATATTGCTTTCATTCGGCAGGTCGGCCGCAGGAGATCCTGCCGTCTACTACGAGAAAATCGACCAGGCGATCGTGAAAGACAACTCTAGTCGGCGCGCGCTCTTCCAGTATCTCGTGGATCGGGGAGTAATCTATCGTGATGAGCAGTTGTACCGACTGCGCCGCGATAGTCTCTCAGCCCTGGGTTTCGGGGTTTCGGAAATCTACCGTGGAGAGCCAGGTCCTGCGGTCCTTGAGTTCTTGGCTGGGATTCCGGGCAACGCCGAGTAGGCCGCGCGGGGGCCTGGGCCAAACCGCTGGCACTGGCCCCTATCACTGCTCGAGGAGCAGTGATAGGGGCCAGGCGCGAGGCAGCCTAGGTCAGCGGGATTCGCCAGATGATGGACCCCTGCCGTAGGATTGAGCGTCGGTCACGTGTGCCTGCCCTCGTCGGCGGTGCGCGTGGACGATCCCGGTCGTCCTCACCCAGAGGATGACCATCCGACGGATTGAGAGGGTATGGCCAAGAAGGACGGTGTCATCGAGGTCGAGGGCACGATCATCGAAGCACTCCCGAACGCGATGTTCCGGGTGGAGCTGACGAACGGTCACAAGGTCCTCGCCCACATCTCGGGCAAGATGCGGCAGCACTACATCCGCATCCTCCCCGAGGACAAGGTCGTGGTGGAGCTCAGCCCCTACGACCTGACCCGCGGCCGCATCGTCTTCCGCTACCGCTGAGCGGGGCGGGTGGACGGCCCGGCCGCACCCCTTCGTCAGCACCTGCACGACCGCACGACCCGGTGCCGCTCCCGGCTCCGGGACAGATCGATGAAAGATGCCAAGGCATGAAGGTTCAGCCGAGCGTCAAGAAGATCTGCGACAACTGCAAGGTGATCCGCCGCAACGGTCGGGTCATGGTGATCTGCAGCAACCCGCGCCACAAGCAGCGCCAGGGTTGAGCGCAGGCCGCCACGGCCCCCGCGGAGGGTGACCAGGCAGCTCGCCTGATCGTCCCGACGACGCACGACAACTGCACACGCACGCAGCACCCGGCCCCTGAAGAAGGCGCCACCGGAGCCCCGCTCCGGTCCGCCGGATCGACGGGAGGCATCGCCTCCCGCAGGACGTCACCCTCGGCCCGGAGGCCGAGGACCGGGAACCCCGCGCTCATGGCGGGGAGCCATCCCCGGACCGGTGCTGCTCCAGACCTCCGGAAGAACAGAGAAGGACAACCACACGATGGCACGTCTTGTCGGAGTGGACCTGCCGCGCGAGAAGCGCGTCGAGGTCGCACTCACCTACATCTTCGGTGTCGGGCGGACCACCGCTCAGAAGGCCCTCGCGGCCACCGGCATCGACCCGAGCACCCGGGTCAAGGACCTCGGCGACGACCAGCTCGTCGCGCTGCGCGACCACCTCGAGGCGAACGTCCAGATCGAGGGTGACCTGCGTCGCGAGGTCGCCGCCGACATCCGCCGCAAGGTGGAGATCGGCACCTACGAGGGCCTGCGTCACCGGCGCGGCCTGCCCGTGCGTGGCCAGCGCACCAAGACCAACGCGCGCACCCGCAAGGGCCCGAAGCGCACCGTCGCCGGCAAGAAGAAGGTGGGTAAGTAATGCCTCCCAAGTCCCGTACCGGCGCCAAGTCGCGCCGCAAGATCAAGAAGAACGTGTCCGTGGGCCAGGCCCACATCAAGAGCACGTTCAACAACACGATCATCTCGATCACCGACCCCACCGGTGCGGTGATCTCGTGGGCCTCGGCCGGCCAGGTCGGCTTCAAGGGCTCGCGCAAGTCCACCCCGTACGCGGCGCAGATGGCTGCCGAGGCGGCCGCCCGCCGGGCCATGGAGCACGGCATGAAGAAGGTCGACGTCTTCGTCAAGGGCCCGGGCTCCGGTCGTGAGACCGCGATCCGCTCCCTGACCGCCACCGGCCTCGAGGTCGGCGCGATCCAGGACGTCACGCCCTCGCCGCACAACGGTGTCCGCCCGCCCAAGCGCCGGCGCGTCTGAGAATCGGGAGAGATAGCACATGGCTCGTTACACCGGCCCCATCACCAAGAAGTCCCGACGTCTCAAGACCGACCTCGTCGGCGGCGACAAGAACTTCGAGCTCCGTCCCTTCCCGCCCGGCCAGCACGGCCGCCGGCGGATCCAGGAGAAGGAGTACCTGACCCAGCTGCAGGAGAAGCAGAAGGCCCGCTTCACCTACGGCGTCATGGAGAAGCAGTTCGTCCGGTACTACAAGGAGGCGGCCAACCGCCCCGGCAAGACCGGCTCGAACCTGCTGACGATCCTCGAGTCCCGGCTCGACAACGTCGTCTACCGCGCGGGCCTGGCCCGCACCCGTCGGCACGCCCGTCAGCTCGTCACCCACGGCCACTTCGAGGTCAACGGTCGACGCACCGACGTGCCCAGCCAGCGGGTCGAGCAGTACGACATCGTCACCGTGCGCAAGCAGTCCGTCGAGAGCTTCCCCTTCCAGCTGGCCCGCGAGACCTTCGGCGAGCGGCCCGTCCCGGCGTGGCTGCACGTCGTCCCGGGCAGCCTGAAGATCCTCGTGCACCAGCTGCCCACCCGTGAGCAGATCGACACCACGCTCACCGAGCAGCTGATCGTCGAGCTCTACTCGAAGAACTGACCTGCTGGGCCGCTGCCCCCTTCGTCCCTCGTCACGGGGTCGGCGAAGGGGGCGGTGGCCCGCCCAGGGTCGGTGCGCGGACAGAGACGCACCGACCGCCGGTTCGTGACCGGCACCTTCACGAGGCGTCATATAGCGGTCGCCCGTGGGAAGGAAGATTCACCGTGCTCATCGCACAGCGCCCCTCTCTCAGCGAGGAGGTTGTCGCCGACAACCGCTCCCGGTTCGTCATCGAGCCGCTGGAGCCCGGCTTCGGCTACACCCTCGGCAACTCGCTGCGTCGCACCCTGCTCTCCAGCATCCCCGGTGCCTCGCTGACCTCGATCCGCATCGACGGGGTCCTGCACGAGTTCTCCACGATCCCCGGGGTCAAGGAGGACGTCACCGAGATCATCCTCAACCTCAAGGGTCTGGTCGTCTCCAGCGAGAACGACGAGCCGGTCGTGATGTACCTGCGCAAGACCGGTGCCGGCGCGATCACTGCCGCCGACATCAACCCGCCGGCCGGCGTCGAGGTGCACAACCCCGACCTGCACATCGCCACCCTCAACGACAAGGGCTCCGTGGAGATGGAGCTCATCGTCGAGCGCGGCCGCGGTTACGTCTCCGCGCAGCAGAACAAGTCGCTGGAGCAGGAGATCGGCCGGATCCCGGTCGACTCCATCTACAGCCCGGTGCTGGCCGTGACCTACAAGGTCGAGGCCACCCGTGTCGAGCAGCGCACCGACTTCGACCGCCTCGTCGTCGACGTCGAGACCAAGCACTCGATGGCCCCGCGCGACGCCATGGCCTCGGCCGGCAAGACCCTGGTCGAGCTCTTCGGCCTGGCTCGCGAGCTCAACGTCGAGGCCGAGGGCATCGACATGGGCCCCTCGCCGACCGACGCGGCCCTGGCCGCCGACATGGCGCTGCCGATCGAGGACCTCGACCTGACCGTGCGGTCCTACAACTGCCTCAAGCGCGAGGGCATCCACACCGTGGGCGAGCTCGTCGGCCGCAGCGAGGCGGACCTGCTGGACATCCGCAACTTCGGCCAGAAGTCGATCGACGAGGTCAAGGCCAAGCTGCACGAGATGAGCCTTCAGCTCAAGGACAGCCCGGCCGGCTTCGACCCGAGCGCGATCATCGCCGCCGGCTACGGCGACGAGTACGACGAGTCCGGCGACGAGGACGCCTCGTACGCCGAGGACGAGCAGCTCTGACGCACCGCCGCCCGACCTGATCGAGCGATCGGGTCAGACCATCCAAGGAGAATGACAATGCCCACCCCCACCAAGGGTCCCCGGATCGGTGGCGGTCCCGCGCACGAGCGGCTCATCCTCGCGAACCTCGCGCAGAGCCTCTTCGAGCACGACCAGATCACCACCACCCAGGCCAAGGCCAAGCGCCTGCGTCCGCTCGCCGAGCGGCTCATCACCTTCGCCAAGCGCGGGGACCTGCCCGCCCGCCGCAAGGTGATGTCCGTCGTCAAGGACAAGGGCGTCGTGCACCGCCTCTTCGTCGAGGTGGCCCCGGACATGGCCGACCGCGAGGGCGGCTACACCCGGATCACCAAGATCGCGCCGCGCAAGGGCGACAATGCCCCGATGTGCGTCATCGAGCTGGTCCGGGAGCCGGTCAGCGCCAAGCCGAAGCGTGCCGTCGTCACCGAGGCCGAGTCCGCCACCAAGCGGGCCGCCAAGGACGAGGAGGCTGCGGCGCCGGAGGCTGCCGAGGAGGAGACCACCGAGGTCGCCGCCGAGGAGAGCACCGAGGCTCCCGCAGAGGAGACCACGGAGGCCGACGAGAGCACCGGGTCCGACAGCGCCGAGGCCGACGACAAGGCCTGAGCGCCGCTCGCGACACCTCGAACGGGGCCGCCCACCACACCCGGTGGGCGGCCCCGTTCGTCGTGTCGTGGGGTATGGGCGGGGAGTGCTCAGCCGGTCGGGCGCACCCGGGTCAGCGGGTCCAGCGGGGTGAGCAGGGTGTAGGCGGCCACCCGGCGTGCCCCCGGGGTGCCGGCGCCGATCCGCCGGTAGCGGGAGAGCACCGCCTCGAGCTCGGCGGTCAGGGCCACCAGCTGCTCGTCGTCGACGAGCACGAGGTGATCGGTCAGGCCGCAGCCCTCCTGCCACACCTGCGGCCACCCGGCGGCACCGTCGACCCAGGCGTGCGCCCGCTGGGCAGCGTGGTCGACGAGGTCGTGGTCGAGGTAGAGGTCGTCGGCCGCCTCCTCCGGGTCGAGGTGGGTGACCGTGAGGTCGTCCGTGACGGCCTCGTCCTCGCTCATCGCCCACACCCGGGTCCGGCCGTCGCCCGTGCCGGTGTCGGTGACCAGCCCGGCCCGCTCGAGCGCGCGCAGGTGATAGCTCGTCACGCCGCTCGTGGTGACCAGTGCGCGGGCCAGGGCGCTCGCCGAGGACGAGCCGCTCACCCGCAGGTGGGCGACGATCCGGGAGCGCATCGGGTGCGAGAGCAGCCGCCAGCTCTCGTCGGACGGGGGGCCGGGGCGGGACATGAATTGCAGAATAGTTTGGCGATCGCGGCCAGGCAACCGGGGTCGCGCCCAGCGGTGTCATCAGATGGCTTGCGGCGCAACGGATCTGGTGACTCTTGAGGATTTCCGCGGTGCTCCCTTCGTCCGTAGACTGGTGCATCGTTGTGCTGGCCGCCCCCTGGGTGCCCGACCGTGACGCCCACGGAGCCGTCAGCACGGACGACCGAGAACCCACGACACAGCAAAGGCAAGAACTGTGCGCACCTACTCCCCGAAGGCGGGCGACATCACCCGTCAGTGGCACGTCATCGACGCCACCGACGTCGTGCTCGGCCGCCTCGCCAGCCAGACCGCTCAGCTGCTGCGCGGCAAGCACAAGGCGACCTTCGCCCCGCACGTCGATGGTGGTGACTTCGTCATCATCATCAACGCCGACAAGGTCGCCCTCACCGGCGCCAAGCTCGAGCAGAAGCGGGCCTACCGTCACTCCGGCCACCCCGGTGGTCTGAAGTCGACGAGCTACACCCAGCTCCTCGAGGAGAACCCGGAGAAGGCCATCGAGAAGGCGGTCCGCGGCATGCTGCCCAAGACCAGCCTCGGGCGTCAGCAGCTCGGCAAGCTCAAGGTCTACACCGGCCCGGAGCACCCGCACGCCGCCCAGCAGCCCACCCCGTACACGATCTCCCAGGTCGCGCAGTAAGCGCCGGGGACAGGACGTTAGGACACACCGTGCCTGAGACCACCGAGACCACCATCACCGACGACGAGGGCACCGAGGAGCTGTCGTCGTACACCTCCGAGTCCTCCGGCCCGGTCGGTGACGCCGAGCCGGCGCGCCGCCCGTCCGCCTCGGCCCCGGGCTCCGGCACCGGCCGCCGCAAGCAGGCCATCGCCCGCGTCCGGATCGTCCCGGGCACCGGCGAGTGGAAGATCAACGGTCGGACCCTCGAGGAGTACTTCCCGAACAAGGTCCACCAGCAGATCGTCGCCGAGCCGCTCACCCTGCTCGAGCTGGACGGCGCCTACGACGTGATCGTCCGGGTCAGCGGCGGTGGCCCCTCCGGCCAGGCCGGCGCGGTCCGCCTCGGCGTCGCCCGCAGCCTCAACGGCGTCGACGAGGAGCTGAACCGCCCGGCGCTGAAGAAGGCCGGCTTCCTCACGCGGGACGCCCGCGTCCCCGAGCGCAAGAAGGCCGGTCTCAAGAAGGCCCGCAAGGCGCCGCAGTACAGCAAGCGCTGATCGAGCTGGCGCGCGCTGCGCGCTCGTCTCCAACGAAGGGGTCCCGTCCACCAGGGCGGGACCCCTTCGCCGTGCCCCGCGGCTGGTGGGTCTGTGGCGAGGGCGGGTGGGGCGAGAGGGGAGAGGGCGAAGGGGAGAGCCGCCTCCGCGGGTAGTGTCGCCGCCATGCAGCCGGTGCCCGAGACGACGCGCGTCCGGCTCGACCTCGGCTACGACGGCACCGACTTCTCCGGGTGGGCCGCCCAGCCCGACCGGCGCACCGTCCAGGGCGAGCTCACCGAGGCGCTGCGCACCGTCACCCGCACCAGCGAGCTGGCTGTCACCGTCGCCGGGCGCACCGACGCGGGTGTGCACGCCCGCGGCCAGGTCTGCCACGTCGACCTGCCGACCCCCGTCTGGGAGGCGCTGCCCGGTCGCTCCGGCCGCGAGCCGGGAGTTGCCCTGGTCGCTCGCCTCAACGGCACCCTCCCCGGCGACATCCGCGTCGCGGCTGCCGCGGCTGCTCCGCCCGCGTTCGACGCCCGCTTCGCCGCGACCTCGCGCCGCTACCGCTACGTCATCGGGGACGACGGGTGGCGGGCCGACGCGCTGCGACGCCGTGAGGTCGTCCGGCTCGGCGGGCTTCTCGACGTGGCCGCCATGGACCAGGCAGCCGGCCGCCTCGTCGGGCTCGCCGACTTCGCCGCCTTCTGCAAGCGCCGGGAGGGGGCCACGACGGTCCGCACCCTGCTCTCCTACGGGTGGTCCCGCGAGGACGACGGCCTCGTGGTCGGGTCCGTGGTGGCTGACGCCTTCTGCCACTCGATGGTCCGGGCCCTCGTCGGCGCGCTCGTCCCGGTCGGCCTCGGTCGCGAAGACCTGGGGTGGCCGCGCGAGGTGCTGCTCGCCGGGGTGCGCGACCCCCGGGTGAAGGTCATGCCCGCCCACGGGCTGAGCCTGGAGGAGGTCACCTACCCGCCGGCCGGAGAGCTGGCCGCCCGCGCCGACGAGGCGCGCAATCGGCGCTCGCTGCCGGGAGACTGACCCCTCGCGGCGATCGCTCTCAGGGGCGGGGGAGCGGGTGCCCGGCGCGCATCTCGTCCACTAGCGAGCGGGTGACCGCGACGAGGTCGCCGTCGTGGGTCTCGGCGACCTCGCGCTGTCGCTGATAGCTGGCCCCGGCGCGCAGGATGTCCTCCACCGAGCGCAGCTCGTCCTCGCAGCCCAGCCGGCGCGCCACCGGCGTCAGGCGCTCCAGCAGGTCGTGCAGTTCGTCGGTGACCAGCCGCTCCCGGTTGCGCTCGTCGAGGATGATGATCGCGTCGGTGCCGTAGCGGGCCGCCCGCCACTTGTTCTCCTGCACGTGCCACGGCGGCAGGGTCGGCAGGGTGCCGCCGTCGGTCAGCCGGTCGTCGAGGTGCACGACGAGGCACTGGGTCAGTGCGGTGATCGCCGCCATCTCCGAGACGGTCGGCACGGCGTCGGCGATCCGCACCTCCAGGGTGCCCAGGTGCGCGGCCGGGCGCAGGTCCCAGCGGATCTCCTTGAGGTCGTCGATCACCCCGGTGACCAGCAGGTCGTCGACGTAGCGCTCGTACTCCGCCCAGGTCTCGAAGTGGAAGGGCAGCCCGGCCGTCGGCAGCTGCTGGAAGAGTTGCGCCCGGGTGCTGGCGTAGGAGGTGTCGCTGCCGCCGAAGAAGGGCGAGGACGCGGTCAGCGCCTGCAGGTGCGGCTGGTAGGGCAGCATCCCCACGAGCAGCGGCATCGCCTTGTCCCGGTGGGTGACCCCGACGTGGGTGTGCAGCCCGTAGATGACCATCTGCCGGCCCCACCAGCGGGTGCGGTCGATGAGCGTGGCGTAGCGCTCGCCCTCGCTGACCTCCTGGGACTGCCAGCGGGCGAAGGGGTGGGTGCCGGCCGAGACCAGCTCCAGCCCCAGCTCGTCGGTGACCCCGCGCAGCGCGGCCAGGCTCGAGGTGAGGTCGGCCATCGCCTCCGGGACGCTCTCGCACACCCCGGTGACGATCTCGACGGTGTTGCTCAGCAGCTCGCGGTGCACCCGCGGGGCGAGGTGCTCGTCGGCCTCGCCGATCCGGCGGACGACGTCCGGGGCCAGCGGGGTGAGGTCGAGGCTCTCGCCGTCGAGCAGCGCGAGCTCCCACTCGACGCCGAGGGTCGGCCCGGTGGAGGGGGTGAAGTCGATCATCGAGCGCCTTCCGTGACGGGCGCGGGGACGGGTCGCAAGGCCCTCAGCCTAGACGGACGGCTATCGTGAGGCGCTGCTCGCCCCACATCTGCAGGGAAGGTACCGCCACCCATGGCACGACTCTTCGGCACCGACGGTGTCCGCGGCCTCGCCAACGGCGACGTCATCACCGCCGACTTCGCCCTGGCCCTGGCCCAGGCCGCGGCGCACGTGCTGCGCCTGGAGACCGACCCGGTGCGCCGGCGCCCGCTGGCCGTCGTCGGCCGGGACCCGCGGGCCTCGGGGGAGTTCCTCGTCTCCGCGGTGATCGCCGGTCTCGCCTCCGAGGGGGTCGACGTCTACGACGTCGGGGTGCTGCCCACGCCGGCGGTGGCCTTCCTCACCGCGGACACCCAGGCCGACTTCGGGGTCATGCTCTCGGCCTCGCACAACGCCATGCCGGACAACGGGATCAAGTTCTTCGCCCGCGGCGGCCACAAGCTCCCGGATGCCGTCGAGGACGCCATCCAGGACCGGATGGCCCAGGCCCCCGCCCGGCCCACCGGCGCCGACGTCGGTCGGGTCACCGACATGCGCGGCGCCCCGGCCCGCTACGTGCGCCACCTGCTGGCCGCGGTGCCGCACGACCTGGAGGGCCTCAAGGTCGTCCTCGACTGCGCCCACGGCGCCGCCAGCGAGGTCTCCCCGGAGGCCTTCCGGCTGGCCGGGGCGAAGGTGTGGACGATCGGCAGCTCACCCGACGGGCTGAACATCAACGACGGCTACGGCTCCACCCACCTCGAGGAGCTGCAGGCCGAGGTGGTTCGGCGCGGCGCCGACCTGGGCATCGCCCACGACGGCGACGCCGACCGCTGCCTGGCCGTGGACGCGGCCGGCGAGATCGTCGACGGCGACCAGCTCATGGCGATCCTCGCGCTCACCCTCAAGGACCACGGCCGGCTCGCCCAGGACACGCTGGTGGCGACCGTGATGAGCAACCTCGGCCTGCTCAACGCCATGCGGGACGCCGGCATCGAGGTCATCCAGACGAAGGTGGGCGATCGCTACGTCCTGGAGCGGATGCGCGGCGGGTCCTACTCGCTCGGCGGCGAGCAGTCCGGCCACGTCGTGCTGCTCGACCACGGCACCACCGGCGACGGGGTGCTCACCGGGCTGATGATCGCCTCCCGCCTGGCCGAGACCGGACGCTCGCTGGCCGACCTGTCCGGCGTGATGACCCGGCTGCCGCAGGTGCTGGTCAACGTCAAGGGCGTCGACAAGGACCGGGTGGAGATCGACGAAGGGGTCCAGGACGCGGTGGCCCAGGAGTCGGCGGCGCTCGGCGACGGCGGACGGGTGCTGCTGCGCAAGTCCGGCACCGAGCCGGTCGTGCGGGTGATGGTCGAGGCCGGCACCGAGGGGCGCGCCGACGAGGTCGCCCAGCGCCTGGCCGGCGTGGTCAGCGAGCGCCTGGCGCTCTGAGCGTCGGCGCCCGGCTCAGCGAATGGCGGGGTTGCTCACCTTTATGGGTGCGCAACCCCGCCAGTCAAAGCGGTGGCGTCCGGTAGTCGGAACCAGACGCCCTGGCTTGATCAGGCATACCTCTTGCAGGTGTAGTACTTGATGGCGTTGCCGTTTGAGGGGTTTACCTTGTAGTAGGCCTTAGCCGATCGGCACTTGCGAGACTTCCCGTTGGTGAAGAGCTCGTAAACGAACCCTCCGACGAACCAGTCGACGCCCTTGCACGCCAGCTTCCACCACGACTTGCAGACTCTGATCATCTTCGCCTTCGTCCCAGTCAAGGCAGTCGCCTTGCCGATTTCGGCGACGTTGGCATCTTCACTGGCAGTCGTCTCAGCGGACAGTGACTGATTGACTTGCGGCTGAGACGGCGCTCCAGGTCCATCACCTGACGACTGGGTCGCTGACGCCGAGGTGGCGGTCGCGAGCGCTAGAGAGCATGCGACGAGAAAAGATATGAAGAACCTCATGGATGATCCCCTTACCCATTGCACAGCATCGAGACTGTCCCGATGAGATATGGAAGCCAAAGTTCTTGGCCGTTGGCCACAGGCGAAGGAATATCTTGACGGAATCTTGGGCGACTCTTTACCGTTATTTGGCCGGACCCTGAACCACCAGATCGACAGAAATCGTCAGGTGACGTCCGAGGGCTTCCGCAATTGATTGCCGCGAGTGAGTGCCGTTGCCGGCGGGGTTCGGTCTGGCGCTGCGCGATCGGGTCTGGTTGTCGGCGAGTTCAGCAGTGATGGCTGAGCCGCCCGCTGTCGACGTCGTAGACGAAGCCGCCGATCTCGGCGCGCTCGCCGATCAGCGGGTGGCTGCGCAGCTTCGCCACGTCCTGGGCCAGCCGGACCTGCTGGTCGGCGACGACGTGGAAGGGCTGCCAGGCGGCGTCCTGCCCGGCGGAGCCGGAGATCAGCTCGCGCACCTCGTCCTCGGAGCGGGTGGTCATCGCGCACCGGGTGTGCGCGACGACGAGGATCCGACGGATGCCCAGCAGGTGGACACCCAGGACCATCGCCTCCAGCGCGTCCGGGGTGACCTGCGCGCCGGGGTTGCGCACCACCTTCGCGTCGCCGAGGGAGAGGCCCAGCATCGCCAGCGGGTCGATCCGGCTGTCCATGCAGGTCACGACGCCGATCCCGGCGGCCGCGGCACCCTCCAGGCCGGTCGTGGTGAAGGCGTCGGCGTAGCCGGCGTTGGCGGAGATGAGGTCGTCGAATCCGGTGCTCACGCGGTCATGATCGCACCCCTGTCGGGTCACGATCAGGTCGCGGTCAGATTCTGTGCGGGTCCGGGGTGACGCAGACCACTCTCATGGGTGTAGAAAGGCCCCGACGTCAGTGCTGCCGTGCCCGCCGACGGGTAGAGGGTGTGCTGGGGTCTTGGACGAAAGGACCAGACAGTGACTGGACGACGAGGACGCCGCACGGCGACCCTGGCGGCGGTCGTCACCGGCGCGGGCCTGGTGCTCGCGGCATGCGGGGGATCGGCTGACACGTCTGACGACAGCAGCACGCTGACGTGGTACATCAACCCCGATGCGGGCGGCGCGGATCCCAACGGCGGTGGTCAGGCGCAGCTCGCGCGTGAGTGCAGCGAGGCCTCTGGCGGAGCATACGAGATCAGGGTTGAGTTGCTCCCGAACAGCGCCACTGATCAGCGTCAACAGCTACTTCGCCGCCTCGCCGCAAACGACAAGGGGGTCGACCTCATGTCGATGGACCCGGTTTTCGTTGCGGAGTTTGCAGAAGCGGGATTCCTTGACGAGGTGCCGAGTGAGTTGACCGAGGAGTTCACCGCGGATGCTGTATCGGCAGCCGTGGAGAGCGCGGGTTGGAAGGGGCAGCTCTACGCATCCCCCCTGTGGGCGAACACCCAGTTGTTGTGGTATCGAAAGTCAGTGGCCCAAGAGGCAGGTCTGGACATGAGCCGACCGGTCACCTGGGATCAACTTATTGATGCCGCGGCCAAGGTGGACACCGACATCGGCGTACAGGCGTCGCTGTACGAGGGCTACACCGTGTGGATCAACGCCATGATCGAGGGAGCTGGCGGCCAAATCGTGCAGAATCCGGGTGCAGACGCGGCCGACCTGACCTTCGGCCTGGAGTCGCCCGAAGGCAAGGAAGCCGCAGCCGTAATTGAGTCCTTCGTTGACCAGAACGTCGGTGGCCCGGCCCTGGGCTCGACGGATGAGACGACGACTCTAGACGGCTTCCGTCTGGAGACGAGTAGTTTCATGGTCAACTGGATCTACGTCTACTCGTCACTGAAAGATGCTGACCCAGCGGTCTTCGACGACCTCGGATGGGCCCGCTACCCCCGGACCGTCGAGGGTGAGGAGTCCAAGCCGCCGCTGGGCGGCATCGAAATGGGCGTCAACCAGGCCTCCGAGAATAAGGACGCGTCATGGGAGGCAGTTCAGTGCCTTACCTCGCAGGAGAGCCAGAAGGCCTACATGCTCGGCAGTGGCAACCCCGCCGCCCGCAAGGCCGTCTACGACGACCCGGAGGTCCGCGAGCAGTTCCCGATGGCCGACCTCATCCGTGAGTCCCTGGACGCCGGCGCTCCCCGCCCGCTGACCCAGTACTACGGCGACGTCTCCTCGGGCATCCAGCGCGAGTACTCCCCGCCCGGGTCGGTCGACCCGGATACCACGCCGCAGCGCACCACGAGGCTGCTGCAGGACGTGCTGAACGGAGATGCGCTGCTGTGAGCACCACGACCACCGAGGCGCCCGAGGAGCGCCCGCAGAAGAACCGGATGTCGGACCGGGCGAAGGCCGAGCAGCGCCTCGGCTGGAAGCTGGCGATGCCCGCCTTCATCGTCATGGTGGCCGTCACCGGCTACCCGATCCTGCAGGCGATCTGGAACAGCTTCTTCAGCTACCGGCTCACCGACCCGGACAACCGTGAGTTCACCGGCCTGAGCAACTACATCGTCTCGCTGACCGACCCGGTCTTCTGGACGTCGATGAAGATGACCGTGCTGGTGACCGTCTTCACGGTGGCCGTCGAGCTGGTCTTCGGCTTCATCATCGCGCTGGTCATGCACCGCATCGTCATCCCGCGGCGCACCCTGCGCACCCTGGTGCTCATCCCCTACTCGATCATCACCGTGGTCTCGGCGTTCACCTGGTTCTTCGCCTTCTCGGTGGACACCGGCTTCGTCAACCGCTGGCTGGAGTGGCTGCCGTTCATCGAGCAGGACTACAACTGGTTCGGCGGCTTCTGGTCCTCCTTCTTCGTCATCTCCCTCTCGGAGATCTGGAAGACCACGCCCTTCATGTCGCTGCTGCTGCTGGCCGGCCTGGCCCAGGTGGACGGCTCCATGGAGGAGGCGGCCAAGGTCGACGGCGCCAGCTGGTGGCAGGTGCTGGTGAAGGTGATCCTGCCGAACATGAAGGCGGCCGTCATGGTGGCGCTGCTCTTCCGGACGCTGGACGCCTTCCGCATCTTCGACAACATCTTCATCATGACCGGCGGCGCGAACGACACGACATCGTTGTCGGTCTTGATCTATCGACAAACCATCGACAGGACGGAGATCGGGTTGGGGTCGGCGCTGTCCGTGATCCTCTTCCTCTGCGTCCTGGGCATCGCGGCACTCTTCGTCAAGGGCTTCAAGGTCGACCTCGCCCAGGGAAGGAACTGACATGGCGCAGAACGCCAAGGGCACCGGCCTGTGGAGCCTGCTCGCGGTCCCGATCATGCTGTGGACCATCGTGCCGCTGCTGTTCATGGTCGCCCTCTCCCTCAAGAGCGCGGACACCCTGGCCGACCCGGACCAGAACATCCTCGGCAACTTCTGGCCCAAGGACCCGACCTGGGAGAACTACGAGCTCATCTTCACCGGCGGGGCGTCGGACCTCTTCACCCCGGCGCTGCGCAACTCGCTCATCGTCTGCCTGCTCTCCACCCTCATCTCGGTGGTGCTGGCGATGTTCTGCGCCTACGCGATCTCGCGGCTGGAGTTCAAGGGCAAGCGGCTCATCCTCACCACCGCGCTCGCGGTGAGCTTCTTCCCGGTGGTCGCGATGGTCACGCCGCTCTTCGACGTGTGGCGCCAGATCGGTCTCTTCGACACCATCCCCGGCCTGATCATCCCCTACCTGGCGCTGACCCTGCCGCTGTCGATCTGGACGATGTCCGCCTTCTTCCAGCAGATCCCGTGGGAGATGGAGCAGGCGGCCCAGGTGGACGGGGCGAGCAGCTGGCAGGCCTTCCGCAAGGTGATCGTGCCGCTGGCCGCGCCGGGTGTCTTCACCACGGCGATCATCACCTTCTTCACGGCGTGGAACGACTTCGTCTTCGCCATCTCGCTCACCTCCGACCGGGCACGCACGGTCCCGGCGGCGCTGGCCTTCTTCACCGGCGCCTCGCAGTTCGAGCAGCCGACCGGCGCCATCATGGCCGCCGCGGTCGTCGTGACCATCCCCGTCGTGATCCTCGTGCTGTTCTTCCAGCGCCGGATCGTCGCCGGTCTGACCTCGGGCGCCGTCAAGGGCTGACGCCCTGCCCACGAAAGAGAGAGAAACATGGCTGAGATCACCCTCAAGAACGCCGTCAAGAAGTACGGCGACGGGTACCCGGCGATCAACGACGTGAGCCTGGACATCAAGGACGGCGAGTTCATGATCTTCGTCGGCCCGTCCGGCTGCGGGAAGTCCACGCTGCTGCGGATGGTCGTCGGGCTGGAGGACATCACCAGCGGGGATCTGCTCATCGACGGCAAGCGGGTCAACGACCTCTCGCCCAAGGAGCGCAACCTCTCGATGGTCTTCCAGAACTACGCGCTCTACCCGCACCTGTCGGTCTTCGAGAACATCGCCTTCCCGCTGCGTCTGTCCAAGGGCACGCACAGCGAGGAGGACATCCGCAGCAAGGTCAACGCGGCCAGCGACATGCTGGAGCTGGGCGAGCACCTCGAGCGCAAGCCGGCCAACCTCTCCGGTGGTCAGCGTCAGCGGGTGGCGATGGGCCGGGCGATCGTCCGGGACGCCGACGCCTTCCTCTTCGACGAGCCGCTGAGCAACCTCGACGCCAAGCTGCGTGGGCAGATGCGCACCGAGATCGCCCGGATGCAGCGGCGCCTCGGGGTGACGACGATCTACGTCACCCACGACCAGACCGAGGCGCTGACCCTCGGCGACCGGGTCACCGTGCTGAAGAAGGGCGTGCTGCAGCAGTGCGCCTCGCCGCGCGAGCTCTACGACCAGCCGGTGAACCTCTTCGTGGCTGGCTTCATCGGCACCCCGCCGATGAACTTCCTGCCGGCGAAGGTGCACGGCAGCGAGCTCGAGCTGCCCTTCTGCCGGGTGCCGTTCCCGCGCGCGCTGGCGCCGAAGGTGGAGGGCAAGGACCTCGTCATCGTGGGCATCCGGCCCGAGCACATCAAGGACGCCAGCCTCGGCGACGACGTGCCGAACGGGGTCCGCTTCACCGAGCTGGTCGACGTCACCGAGTGGCTGGGCAACGAGCAGTACGCCTACATCCCCTTCGAGGCGGACCCGGCGGTCCAGGACAAGCTCGACGAGCTGGACCGCGACCTCGACGGCGAGGGCATGCGCACCCAGATGGTGGTCAACCTCGACGCGCGCAGCCGCATCCGCGAGGGCGACGACGGTGACTTCGTCTTCGACCCGAGCCTCATGCACGTCTTCGACCCGGAGTCGGGGGAGAACCTCACCCGCGACGAGGAGCGGGCCGCCGAGATCGACCGGCAGTCCGAGGAGGACCGCAAGCGGGCGCTGGAGCGGGCCCGCAAGCGTGACGCCCCGGCGGGTGACGGCGCCTCCGGCGACGGTGGTGGGTCCGGGTCGTCGACGGCGGACAAGCAGTCCGCCTGACGCGACCTCGCTCGACCCTCGGCCCTCCGGTGACTCACCGGAGGGCCGAGGTCTGTCTGGGTGGGTGGGCCTTCGGGGACTGGCTGGCGGCAGCGCAACTGCCCGGGCATTTCACAACCAAGCTCGCAACTGCCCGGGCATTTCACATCCAAGCTCGCAACTGCCCGGGCAAATTCGCAGAGTGACCCGCAACAGCCTGGGTAATTCGCGGCCCGCCGCGCGGCTCAGGTCAGGCCGAGGTCGGCCCGGGTCGGTGGCTGCGCGCCCGGCCGGGAGACGGTGACCGCCGAGGCGACCACCCCACGGGCGACGGCGGCGGTGATGTCCGCCGCGTCCGCCTCGGCGAGCCGCTGCGCGGCCGCCCGGTCCCCGAGCAGCCCGGCGTCCAGCAGCGCCGACAGCAGCCCGGAGGTGAAGGAGTCGCCCGCGCCGACGGTGTCCGCCACCTCGACGGCCCGCCCGGGTACCCGGACCTCGCCGGAGGCGTGCACCGCGACGGCGCCGTCCGGCCCGAGGGTGGCCACCGCCAGGCTCGCCCCGAGGTCCACCCAGCGACGCAGCACCTCGATCGCGTCCTCGGCGACGAAGCCGTCCAGGTCGCGGTCGAGCAGCCAGGCCATGTCCTCGTCGCTGGCCTTGACGACGTCGCTCACCGCGATCCGCTGCTCCATGGCGGCGAGCGCGGCCCCCGGCTCACCCATGAGGCTGGGCCGCGCGTTCGGGTCGTAGGAGACCGTCACCTGCTGCTGCGCCCGGGTCATCGCGGCCAGCACGTCCTGCCCGGGCTCGCCCAGCAGGGCGCCGATCGACCCGGTGTGCAGGTGGCCGGAGCCCTCCCCGGCCGGCGGCGAGACGTCGGTGAGGTCGAAGGTGTAGCGGGCGCCACCGGCGTCGTCCAGCTCGGCGGTGGCGGTGGAGGTGCGGTCGGCGGCCTCGCTGCCCGGCACCAGGGCCACACGGTCGGCGGCCAGGTGCGCGGTGATCCGCTGCCCGCGCTCGTCGCGCCCGATCTGGGTGGCCAGCTCGACCGGGTGCCCCAGCCGGGCCAGGCCTACCGCGACGTTCAACGGGCTGCCGCCGACGTGCTCGTCGACGCTGCCGTCCCGCCGGTGGACGATGTCCACCAGCGCCTCGCCGACGACGAGGACCGGCTGGTCCGTCACCGCTCAGCCCACCGGCCCCGGCGAGATGCTGCGCACCTTCGTCAGGTTGTGCTGGGTCTCGATGAGGCGGGTCGTGCCGGAGCGGCTGCGCATGACGATCGAGGTGGTGGTCGCCCCGCCGGCGCGGTAGCGCACCCCGTCGAGGAGCTCGCCGTCGGTGATCCCGGTAGCGACGAAGAAGCAGTTGTCGGTCTGCACCAGGTCGTCGGTGGTCAGCACCCGGTCCAGGTCGTGCCCGGCATCCACGGCGCGCTGCCGCTCCTCGTCGTCCACCGGCCACAGCCGCCCCTGGATGACCCCGCCGAGGCACTTGATGGCGCAGGCGGTGATGATCCCTTCGGGGGTCCCGCCGATGCCCAGCAGCAGGTCGATGCCGGTGCCGGGACGGGCGGCGCTGATCGCGCCGGCTACGTCGCCGTCGGAGATGAAGCGGATCCGTGCCCCGGCGTCACGAACCTCGCGGGCGACCGCCTCGTGCCGCGGCCGGTCGAGCATGACGACCGTGATGTCCTCGGGCTGCTCACCCTTCGCCTTGGCCACCCGGCGGATGTTCTCGGCGGCGGGCAGCCGGATGTCGACGACGTCGGCGACCTCCGGGCCGGCCACCAGCTTGTCCATGTAGAAGACCGCGCTCGGGTCGTACATCGCGCCCCGGTCGGCGACCGCGAGCACGGCGACCGCGTTGGTCATCCCCTTCGCGGTCAGGGTGGTGCCGTCGATCGGGTCGACCGCGACGTCGCACTCCGGGCCCTCGCCGTCGCCGACCTCCTCACCGTTGAAGAGCATCGGCGCCTCGTCCTTCTCGCCCTCGCCGATGACGACCGTGCCGTTCATCCGCACGGTGGAGATCATCGCGCGCATCGCCTCCACGGCGGCCCCGTCGGCGGCGTTCTTGTCACCGCGGCCCACCCAGCGGCCGCCGGCGAGGGCCGCGGCCTCGGTGACCCGGACGAGCTCCAGGGCCAGGTTGCGGTCCGGGGACATCCCGCTCGAGGTGCTGCTGGTGGAGGCGCTCACGACTCTCCTAGACGGTCGGCGACGGTGGCTGGTCCTGCTCCGTCCGAGCCTATCGGCCCGGCCCCAGCCGCGCGTGCGACCATGGCCGCCATGAGCGAGACGTCCGTGCCCTCCCGGGGGGCCAGCCACTACGCCAAGGGCACGGCGGCGAACATGGCCCGCTCGATGGTGGTCATCGCGGCGATCACGCTCTTCGTCTTCTTCGTCGTCGGCCGTACGAGCAGCGTCACCCCGGCGACCGTGGACGTCCCCGGCGCGGCCCAGCAGCACGCCACCCAGGCGCAGCAGCCCTTCGCCTACCCCACGGACCTGCCCGAAGGGTGGACCGCCACCAGCGTGCGCTACGTGCGCAGCAAGGGCGACCTGCTCATGTGGAACGCCGGCTACACCACCCCGGACGGGCAGTACGTCTCGGTGCAGCAGGCGGTGGACGCCCCGCAGGACTGGATCAACACCCAGACCAACAACGGGGCCCGGACCGGCACGTGGACCGACGCGGACGGCACCGAGTGGCTGCGGCGGGACCGCGAGGGCAAGGTGCAGCGCAGCCTCGTCGACGACCCCAGCGGCACCGGCGAGCTGACCACGCTAGTGACGGGGACCGGCAGCTGGAGCCAGCTGGAGCTCTTCGCCGACCACCTCACCGCGGTGGACCCGGCAGCCGGTAGCGCGCCGAGCTCGTCCTGACCGACCCAGGCTCAGTCCTCGGGGTCAGTCCTCGCCGTCGGCGGACGCCGACCCGTCCTCGCCGGACCCGTCGTCGCCGGTGAGGCTCTGCTCGGCCCGGTCCAGCCACGAGGTGCAGTGCGCGGCCAGCGCCTCGCCGCGCTGCCACAGCCGCATGCTCTCGGCGAGCGGCACCTGGCCCCCCTCGAGCCGCGCGACGAGCTCGACGAGCTGGTCGCGCGCCTGCTCGTAGGACAGCTCGGCGACGTCCGCGCCCGCGGTCTCGCCCTCGGCGGGTGCGCGATCCTCCTCGGCCATGGCCTCAGCGTAGGCGCTGGCACCGACCGCGCTCACGACCCGGCCACCCGGACCGCGAAGTCGCCGTCGGCGACGGTGACCCGCAGCAGCTCCTCGACCTCCAGGTCCTCGCGGGAGTCGACGACCGCGCCGTCCCGGCGCTGGATGACCGCGTAGCCGCGCTCGAGGGTGGAGGCGGGGGAGAGCACCCGGGCCTGGGCGCGCAGGTGGTCCACCCGGTCGCGCTCCCGGGTCAGCCGCACGTCGGCCTGGCGGCGGACGCGATCGCGCAGCGTGGTGACGTGCTCGCGCTGCACCCGGACCACCCCCGCCCGGTCGGTGAGCACCGGCCGGCTGGTCAGGCCCTCCAGCTGGCACCGCTCACGGTCCAGGCGCACCCGGGTGCTGCGGCGCATCCGGTCCAGGGCCTGATCCAGGCCGTCCCGCTCGGCGGCGGCGTCGGGGCTGACCAGGGTGGCCGCGTGGGTGGGGGTGGAGGCACGGACGTCGGCGACGAGGTCGAGCAGCGGCTGGTCGCTCTCGTGCCCGATCGCGCTGACCACCGGGGTGCGGGCCTGGGCGACGGCGCGGACCAGCGCCTCGTTGCTGAAGGGCAGCAGATCCTCGACGCTGCCGCCGCCGCGGGAGATGACGATGACGTCGACGTCGTCGAGCGCGTCCAGCTCGGCCAGCGCCGCGCTCACCGCGGTCACCGCCTCGACGCCCTGCACCGCGACCTGACGGATCTCGATGGGCAGGCTGGGCCAGCGGCGGCGGGCGTTCTCGACGACGTCCCGCTCGGCGGCGCTGGCCCGTCCGCAGATCAGCCCGACCCGGCGGGGGAGGAAGGGGAGCGGGCGCTTCCGGGAGTCGTCGAAGAGCCCTTCGCTGCGCAGGTGCTGACGGAGGTACTCCACGCGGGCCAGCAGCTCGCCGACCCCGACCGGCCGGATCTGGCGCACATCCATGCTCAGCGAGCCGCGCTGGGTCCAGTAGCTCGGCTTGGCCTGCACCACGACCCGGGCGCCCTGGGTGAGCGGGGCGGGCATGGCGTCCAGCGCGGTGACCCGGACGCTGCAGGAGAGGGACATGTCGACGTCCGCGTCGCGCAGCGTGAGGTAGGCCGTGCGGGCCCCAGGTCGCCGGTTGAGCTGGACCACCTGCCCCTCGACCCAGGTCACCGACATCCGCTCGACGTAGTCGGCGATCTTCGCGCTGAGCAGCCGGACCGGCCACGGGTCCTCGGCCGTGGTGTCGGCGGCCTTCTCCGGGAGGCTCATCGCCCGGCCCGCGGCGAGGCGACCGGCAGCAGGGCGGTGCCGTAGGCGAGCATCTCGACGACCATCGCGCCCTGCCGGCCGGACTGCTGGGTGCCGCCGCCGATCTCGCTGGTCTCCAGGCGTACGTTGGCCACCGATGTCGCGCCCATCCGCTCGGCCTCCTGGAGCATCCGCACCACCGCCAGCCGGCGGGACAGGTCGACCTGCTCGGTGAGGCTGACCGCCGACCCGCCGACGAGGGTGCGCCAGCTCGTCGCCCAGCGCGAGGGGAAGTCGGCCGCGTAGGCGACCGTCCCGGTCACCAGGGTGGTGCCGCCGGGATGCCCGGGCGCCTCGACGTTCGGCCCGAGCAGGTGCCCCAGCCGCGGCTCCTCGCCGGCCAGCTGCTCCTGCACCCGCCGTCGACGGCGGAAGCCGACGATGACGGAGTAGCCGAGCAGCGCCGTCGGCAGCAGGAGGAAGGGGGCCAGGCACAGCAGCCCGACGACGACCCCGGCGACCGTGTCGCCGCTCATCAGGCCTGCTCCAGCACCACGGCCGTCCCGTAGGCGTACAGCTCGGCCGCGCCCGCGGCCACCGAGGAGGTGGTGAAGCGCACGTTGACCACCCCGTTCGCCCCCATCTGCTGCGCCTGGTGCACCATCCGGCCGATCGCCTCGTTCCGGCTCTCGGTGAGCAGCTCGGTGTAGGCGACGAGCTCGCCGCCGGCGAGGTTCTTGAAGCCGGCGAGGATGTCCTTGCCGAGGTGCTTGGCGCGCACGGTGTTGCCCTGCACGAGCCCGAGGGTGCGAGTGACCCGCGCCCCGGGCACGGACTCGGTGTTGCTGAGGAACATCACGACTCCTGGTCGGTCGGCGGCCGCTCGCGGCCGGGAACCCCGCCAGTCAAGCAGGCAGCGGTGACGGCGACCGGGGCACGACGCGCCGACGCGCCCGGTTCCCGCCGAAGGGGTCCGGTCCGTGGCCGGCGGTGACGATCAGGGGATGTCCAGGCGTCTCACCTACGATGGTGGACATGACTGACACGGCTCAGACGCACAGCGACGCGCCCGAGCAGGCCAAGCGGGTGCTGCTGGCGGCCCCGCGCGGCTACTGCGCCGGCGTCGACCGCGCGGTCGTCGCCGTCGAGAAGGCCCTCGACCTCTACGGGCCGCCGGTCTACGTCCGCAAGCAGATCGTGCACAACAAGCACGTGGTGACCACGCTGGAGAAGCGCGGCGCCGTCTTCGTCGACGAGACCGAGGAGGTCCCGGAGGGCTCGACCGTCGTCTTCAGCGCGCACGGGGTCGCCCCGGTCGTCCACGACGAGGCCAAGAGCCTCTCGTTGAAGACCATCGACGCCACCTGCCCGCTGGTGACCAAGGTGCACCGCGAGGCGGTCCGCTTCGCCAAGGACGACTTCGACATCCTGCTCATCGGCCACGAGGGTCACGAGGAGGTCATCGGCACCTCCGGCGAGGCCCCCGAGCACATCACCCTCGTCGACGGGCCGGACGACGTCGCCAACGTCGAGGTCCGCGACCCGGAGAAGGTCGTCTGGCTCTCCCAGACCACCCTGTCGGTGGACGAGACGATGGAGACCGTGCGGCGGCTGCGGGAGAAGTTCCCGGCGCTGCAGGACCCGCCGAGCGACGACATCTGCTACGCCACCCAGAACCGTCAGCTCGCGGTGAAGCAGATGGCTGAGGACTGCGACCTCATGCTCGTCGTCGGCTCGCGCAACTCCTCCAACTCGGTGCGCCTGGTCGAGGTGGCCGTCGAGCACGGCTCTCGGGACGGTCATCTGGTCGACTACGCCGACGAGATCGACGAGTCCTGGCTCGACGGGGTGCGTACCGTCGGGGTGACCTCGGGCGCCTCCGTTCCGGAGATCCTCGTCCGCGAGGTGCTGGAGTACCTGGCCGCCCGCGGCTACGGCGACCCGGAGCCGGTCGTCGCCGCCGAGGAGTCGCTGCTCTTCGCGCTGCCGACGGAGCTGCGCCGCGACCTCAAGGCCGCCGGGATGAGCGACAAGATGAAGCACGACGCCGGCTCGCTCGCCGACGCCGGCCAGCTGCACTGACGCCCGACCATCGCACCGTGGCGGTGCCTCCGGTGCGGTGGCTCGTGGCGCCGGCGCGGCGTGCGCCGTTCAGCTCTGCGCCCTGCCGGGGACGAGGGTGTAGCTGAGCGACCACACGGCGTCGATGACCAGGGCCGCGCTCCACACCCCTGCGGCACCGAGGAAGGTCTGCTCGGCGGCCGGGGTGCCCACCAGCAGCGCGGCCAGGGTCATGAGCCCGGCGCCGATCGCCCACGACACGACGTGCCGGACCAGCTGCACCCGCTCGTGCGCCGCCTTCGCCGGACCGCGCTCCGGGACCCGCTCGGGTGCCGGACCGTCGGCGAAACGATGCGCGAAGCGGACGTCGGCCCAGCGCATCATCGAGTGACCGAAGCCGACCGACACCCCGATGTAGATCGCCGCGAGGACGTGGGCGAACGAGGGCTCGGCGCCGCCGCGCAGGTCGATGACCGCCGCAGCCAGGGTGATGAGGTCGACCAGCGGGGCGCAGACGAGCAGGGCCGCGCCCAGGCGTGGGCTGCGCAGCGGGTAGCGGGCGGTCAGCCCGGCCAGCAGGAAGACCCAGAAGAGGACCTCGCTGGTGATGATGACGGCGTACAGCACGGCCGGCTCCCTTCGTCGTGGCGTCGTCCGGGTGGGTGACCGGCGGACGATCCCTGTTTTCCGTACGACTGTGCTGAAAAATAATATAGCACGCTCGTGCTATAAAGGCGAGATGCCGAAGATCGTCGACCACGAGGCCCGTCGCGGGCTCATCGCCGCGGCCTTCGCCGACGTCGCGCGCCGCGACGGGATCGCTGCGGCCTCGGTGCGGACCGTGGCCGCCGAGGCCGGTCTCTCGCCCGGAGCGCTGCGGCACTACTTCGACTCCCAGGCGGGGCTGGTCAGGTTCGTTGCCGAGCACCTCACCAGCGGGGTGGCGGTGCGGGTGCAGGACCGGATGGCTCTGGTGGAGGTGACGGACCGGGCGGATCCCGTCGAGATCTCCGGTGTGCTCGAGGAGATCGTGCCGCTGGACGAGAGGCGACGGGCGGAGTTCGACGTCTGGCACGCGATGGCCGTCGGTGCCCGCAGCGACCCGGCGCTGGCGGCGCTCAGCGAGGACTCGTGGCGGAGCATCCGTCGGGTGTGCCGCTGGGTGGTCGAGCGCACCGAGGTCTCCACCTCGGACGCAGAGGCGGCTGTGGTGGATCTGCATGCCCTCGTTGACGGCCTGGCCCTGCAGCTCTCGCTCTACCCGGCGCTGGTGACGCCCGAGGAGGCACGTTCCGTGCTGCGTCGGCGGGTGGGTTCGCTCGCCGACACGACGCCCAGATCGCGTCCGCGGTAGCCGCGCACTGCTCATGAGATGAGCGCTCGCTCGCAGGCCCGTGGGAGGGGCGGAGGTGCCACACTCGACGCGCCCCTTCCCCTGACACCCCCGGGAGCACCTGTGCGCCGTCGCACCCCTGCTCGTCCTGCCCTGTCATCGTCTCGCCGTCGCTCCCTCGGCCGGCTGCTGACCGGAGGTGTCGCGGCGGGGGCGGCATCCGCGCTGGCACTCGGCCCGGCCGCTGCGGACACCCCGCCCGAGGACCTCGAGCGTGCCGAGTCGGTCACCGGGCGGGTGTCCCCGGCCGAACCGGCAGCGCCGGCGCCGCAGGTGCGCCGCGGCGCCGCGGTCTCGGCGGCCGACCTCGCTGCCCGGCTGGACGCGGCCGCCGGGCCGCTCACGCCCGGCTTCGGCGGGATCGTCACCGACACCCGTACCGGACGCACCGTCTGGCAGCACCAGAGCACCTGGCGGCGCGCCCCGGCGTCGACGATGAAGGTGGTCACCGCGACCACCGCGCTGCGCACCTTCGGCTCCCGGCACCGCTTCGTCACCCCGGTCTCGCGGGCCGGCACCAACGGCGACTACGTCTACCTGCGCGGCGTCGGCGACCCGACGATGAGCAGCTGGCGGCTGGACTCGATGGCCCGCTCGGCCGCCTGGCGGCTGAAGAAGGCCGGCACGACCTCGGTGCGGCTGCGGGTGGACGACACCCTCTTCCCGGCGCCGACGAACGCGCCCGGGTGGGAGCCCGGTGACGTCGGCCGGTACGTCACCCCGGTGCGGGCGCTGGTGCGCGACCAGAGCGACGTCAGCGACACCTCGATGGACGCCGGGAGCTACTTCCGGTCCCGGCTGGAGCACTGGGGGGTCGACGTCACCCAGCTCAAGCGGGCAAAGACGCACTGGCAGGCCGAGACGATCGCCGAGGGCACCTCGCCGCAGCTGCGAGACATCGTCGGCGACATGCTCCGGGTCAGCCAGAACGACTACGCCGAGTCGCTGCTGTGGGCTGCCGGGATGCGCGCCGGCGCGCTTCGGACGTGGTCGGGGGTCACCGAGCACTCGAAGGCGATGGTCGGCGGCTACGGCGTGCCCACCGACGGGCTGACCTTCTCCGACGGCTCCGGTCTCTCTCGCAGCAACCGCCTGAGCGCCCGTGCGCTCAGCGTGCTGCTGCTGGCGCTCTACGAGCACCCGTCGCTGAGCCAGGTGATCTTCGCCGACGACGCCATGCCGATCTCCGGGCGCACCGGGACCCTCAGCAACCGCTTCGGCAGCTGGCCGGCGACGTGCGCCGTGGGTCGGGTGCGGGCGAAGACGGGATCGCTGCGTGATGCCACCGCGCTCGCCGGGGTCGCCGAGGGCACCGACGGGGTGGAACGGGTCTTCGTGGCGCTCAGCCACGGCCCGGACAACACGGCGACGGTGCGGCACCGCATCGACGTGCTGGCGGCGACCGCGACCACGTGCACCTGACCCGGAGGATCGCCGCGGGCAGCCGCCTTGCCGAGCCGTCAGGCGCTCGCGGATCCGTCGCGGCGATCCGGTCTGCCCCCCGGCCAGGAGGCAGACGCCTCGCTGGCCGGCCGAGCATCCTCGATGAGCTCGTCGGCGCTGAGCCCGCGGGGCACCCGGTCGAGCAGGTCGAGCTCGGGCAGCGGGTCGCCGGGCACCCCGAGCTCGTGCATCCGGCGGGCGCTGACGAGCACCCGTGACTCCAGCGTGCCGACCAGCCGGTTGTAGGCCTCGACGCTGCCCTGCAGCGAGCGCCCGAGCCGGGCGGTGTGCCCGGCCATCGTCGAGAGGCGCTGGTAGAGCTCGGTGCCCAGGCCGAGCAGCTCGCGCGCCTGGTCGCCGAGCGCCTCCTGCTGCCAGGTGAAGGCCACGGTGCGCAGCAGGGCGAGCAGGGTGGCCGGCGAGACGAGCACGACCCGGGAGCGCATCGCCTCCTCGTGCAGAGCGGGGTCTCGGCCGAGAGCTGCCGCCAGCGTGGCGTCCGCGGGCACGAAGCAGACGACCATCTCCGGGCTCGCCTCCACGGCGGTCCAGTAGGCCTTGTCGGTCAGCGCGCGCACGTGCCGACGCAGGTCGGCGGCGTGCTCGGCGAGCAGCGCGTCCCGCCGCTCGGCGGGGGTCTCCTCCCGCTGCGCCTCCAGCCAGCGGCTCATCGGAGCCTTGGCGTCGATGACCAGGTGCTTGTCGCCGGGAAGGTGGACGACGACGTCCGGTCGGACCGCGTCGCCGTGGGCGTTGACCCCGCCGGCCTGCTCGTCGAAGTCGCAGCGCGGCAGCAGCCCGGAGACCTCGAGCACCCGGCGCAGCTGCACCTCGCCCCACTGGCCGCGCACCGAGGACACCCGCAGCGAGCCGGCCAGCGAGGCCGCCTCGCGACCGACCTGGGCGGTGCCTGCCTCGACCCGGCCCAGCGCCTCGCGGACGGTGGCGAACTGGTCGGTCCGCTCCCGCTCGATCATCCCCACCTGCTGCTCGACCCGGTCCAGGGCGGCCCGCAGGGGCAGCAGCGCGGCCGCGGTCTCGGCGTCCTCGCCCAGCTGGGCCTCGAGATCGACCACGCGCTCGCGCAGCACGTCCCGCTCGGCGCCGGCGCGCGCCAGCTCGGCCGCCGTCTGCGCGCCCTGCTCGGCACCGTGACCGCGCAGCCAGGAGGCGGCGACGACGGCTCCGACGACGAGGCCGAGGAGCAGTCCCAGCAGCAGGCTCGTGATCTCCATGCGGACAGCCAAGCAGCCGGGTCCGACAGCCCGAGGGAGGTGACGCCGCTGCGCCAGGAGGGACTGTGCCGGAGCGCCGAAGGCGGTGGGGCGCGAGCAGGCCGGTTGTCGGTGGTCCGTGGGTAGCCTCGGGACATGTCCGCCGCCCGCCGCACCCACCGCCCGTCGTCCCGGCGCGCCCGCCTGGCGACGCTGGCGTGCGCCGCGCTCGTGGCGGTCACCCTGACCGCCTGCAGCGACGGTGGTGGTGGCACCAGCGACGGTGGCAGCGCCACGTCCACGGCCGACGACGGTTCCGCGACGACGAGCGCCTCCTCCGGGCAGGGGGCCTCGAGCGGTGCCGGCGAACCGTTGGAGGGCACTCCCTTCGCCGTGGAGGAGGTGGACTCCTTCGACGAGCCCTGGGCGATGGCCTTCCTCCCCGGAGGAGACCTGCTCGTCACCGAGCGCAGCGGGACGATGCACCTGCGTGACCAGGCCAGCGGCGAGCGTGCCGAGGTCGCCGGCGTCCCCGAGGTGGTGCACTCCGGCCAGGGCGGTCTCGGCGACGTGCTGCCGGGTCCCACCTTCGCCGACGACGGCACGGTCTACCTCAGCTGGGCCGAGGAGGCCGAGCAGGGCAACCGCGCCGCGGTCGGCCAGGCGCGCCTCGTGACCGACGGTGACGAGCCGCGGCTGGAGGGGCTGGAGGTGATCTGGCGGCAGCAGCCGAGCGTCGACGGGGACGCCCACTACAGCCACCGGCTTGCGATCGACCCCGAGGCGGAGCACCTCTACGTCTCCTCCGGGGACCGGCAGGAGCAGGACCCGGCCCAGGACACGAGCAACACCCTGGGGACCATCGTGCGGCTGGACCTCGACGGCGTCCCGGTGGCCGACAACCCACTGGCCGACGAGGACGGCGCGGCGCCGGGGATCTACAGCTACGGTCACCGCAACCCGTTGGGGCTCGAGCTCGCGCCGGACGGCCGGCTCTGGTCCAGCGAAATGGGGCCCGAAGGGGGCGACGAGCTCAACCTCGTCGAGGCCGGCGGCAACTACGGCTGGCCGGAGGCGTCGAACGGCAGCGACTACGGCGGCGGCGACATCCCGGACCACGCCGAGGGCGACGGCTTCGTCGCGCCCGCGGTCTCCTGGGACCCCAGCATCTCGCCGGGCAGCCTGATGATCTATGACGGCGAGCTCTTCGCGGACTGGGAGGGCGACGCCTTCCTCGGTGGGTTGTCCGGGGAGTCGCTGACCCGCGTCGCGCTCGACGGCGCGCAGGCCACCGAGGAAGAGACCTGGGAGATGGGGGAGCGGATCCGGGCGGTCGAGGCCGGTCCGGACGGAGCCATCTGGGTGCTGGAGGACGCCGGCAGCGGACGGCTGCTGCGGCTGACCCCGGCCGGCTGACGGCCCCCCTGCCGCCCACGTCATGCGTCGGGGAGGGCGGGGGCCGGTGACGGTCGGCCCCGGCGGCTACGGTGGGGACATGGCGAGCGACGACACCGGCGGGCAGCCGCGCACCGGCGTCGACACCGCGACCGAGGAGGGGCGCCGCGCCTTCATCCGCATCCTCAACTCCCGGCTGCCGACGAAGCGGCTCATCGCCCAGGGCGTGCTGCGGACCAGCGACGACGAGGTGCTGCTCTGCGAGCTGACCTACAAGAAGGACTGGGACCTGCCCGGCGGCGTCGTCGACCCGGGGGAGTCGCCCGCCGACTGCGTCGTGCGCGAGGTCCGTGAGGAGCTCGGGCTGGACGTCACCGCGGGCCCGCTCATCGCGGTCAACTGGCTGCCGCCCTACCGCGGCTGGGACGACGCCCTGCTCTGCCTCTTCGACCTCGGTCTCGTCGAGAAGTCACTGACCGACGGCCTGAGCCTGCAGCGACGTGAGATCAAGGCGGTGCACTGGGCCGGGATCGAGGACGTCGCCGCCCGGGTCGCCCCCTACACCGCGCGGATGCTCGCCGAGGTGGCCATGGGCCAGGTCGAGGGCACCCGCTACCTCGAGGACTCGGGCGCCCGCGGGCGCCAGGAGGGCAGCGGCTGAGGCGGTCGCCACCAGCCGGCAGCACCAGCGGGGCAGCAGCCCCGGAGCACGACCGGAGAGAAGGCGGGCATGGACCAGTTCATCAACAGCACCGACGAGGTCGTCACCGAGGCCATCGACGGGCTGCTGCGCACCGGCGAAGGGCGCCTGGCCCGCCTCGACGGGTACCCGCACCTCAAGGTCGTCGTGCGCACCGACCACGACCCCGAGCAGGTCGCCGTGATCTCCGGCGGCGGCTCCGGGCACGAGCCGGCCCACGCCGGATTCGTCGGCGCAGGGATGCTCACCGCCGCCGTGTGCGGCGAGATCTTCGCGTCACCCTCGGTGGACGCCGTGCTGGCCGGCATCCTCGCGGTCACCGGCGAGGGCGGCTGCCTGCTCGTGGTGAAGAACTACACCGGGGACCGGCTCAACTTCGGCCTGGCAGCCGAACGCGCCCGGGCGAGGGGCCTCGAGGTGGAGATGGTCATCGTCGAGGACGACATCGCCCTGCCCGACCTGGCGCAGCCGCGCGGCATCGCCGGCACGGTGCTCGTGCACAAGGTCGCCGGGGCGCTCGCCGCGGACGGCGCCGACCTGGCCGCCGTGGCAGCCGCCGCTCGCGAGGTGGCCGAGGGCGTGGCCTCGCTGGGGATGTCCCTGGACACCGGGACCGTGCCGGGATCGCCGAAGGAGGAGCGGATCGAGGCTGGCAAGGCTGAGCTCGGGCTGGGCATCCACGGCGAGCCCGGGGTGGACCAGATCGACTACGACGGGGCGCGGGCCGCGATGGAGACGGTCATCGAGCGGCTGGAGCCGACCCTGGAGACCGGGCCGTGCGCCGCGCTGCTCAACAACCTCGGCGGGTCGACCCCGCTGGAGATGGCCGTCCTCGCCGACGAGCTGGCCCGGGCGGCGCAGGGGCGGCTGCGGCTGCTCGTCGGCCCGGCACCGCTGATGACCTCGCTGGACATGCGCGGGTTCTCGCTGTCGGTGCTGCCGCTGACCGAGCAGATCGAGCAGGCGTTGCGCCGCGAGGTGGGGCCGCCGGCCTGGCCCGGCTGCCACGAGGTGGGCGAGGTGGCGGTCGTGGACGTGCCCGACGGCCTGGAGCCGGAGCGGGCACCGGCCTCGGAGGATCCCCGCACCCGCGCGGTGATCGAGACCGTCTGCCGGGTGCTCGTCGATGCCCGCAGCGACCTCAACGCCCTGGACGCCAAGAGCGGGGACGGCGACACCGGCAGCACCCTGGCCGGGGCCGCGCAGGCGCTGCAGGAGCGGCTGGACGACCTGCCGCTGGCCGACGCCGAGGAGTGCCTGCGGGCGCTGTCGGCGGAGATGACCCAGAGCATGGGCGGCAGCTCCGGGGTGCTGCTGGCGATCTTCTTCGCCGCCGCAGCCGACGCCGCGGCCGAGACCGACGTGACTGCCGCCCTTCGCGCCGGTCTGGAGCGGGTCGAGGAGGTCGGCGGGGCCAGCCCCGGTGACCGGACGATGATCGACGCTCTCGACCCGGCGCTGCGGGCGCTGCCCGACGGGATCGACGCGGCGGCGCGGGCGGCCCGGGAGGGCGCCGACGGCACGGCCGAGATGGGTTCGGCCGGGGCTGGCCGCGCGCAGTACGTCGGCCAGGCGCACCTGAGCGGCCACGTCGACCCCGGGGCGGAGGCCGTGGCGCGGGTGCTCGAGGGGCTGGCGGCGCAGCAGGCCGGCTGACGGCTAGACTCTCGCTCCCGTGGCACTCACCATCGGAATCGTCGGTCTCCCCAACGTCGGCAAGTCGACGATGTTCAACGCACTGACGAAGAACAACGTCCTCGCTGCGAACTATCCCTTCGCGACCATCGAGCCCAACGTCGGCGTCGTCCCGCTGCCGGACGAGCGGCTGGGGGTGCTCGCCGAGATGTTCTCCAGCGCCAAGGTGCTGCCGGCCACGGTCTCCTTCGTCGACATCGCCGGGATCGTCCGCGGCGCCAGCGAGGGGGAGGGGCTGGGCAACAAGTTCCTCGCGAACATCCGTGAGGCGGACGCGATCTGCCAGGTGGTGCGGGCCTTCGTCGATGACGACGTCACCCACGTGGACGGCCGCATCGACCCCTCCTCCGACATGGAGACGATCAACACCGAGCTCGTGCTCGCCGACCTGCAGACCCTCGAGACCGCGGTCCCGCGGCTCGAGAAGGAGGTCAAGGGCAAGAAGACCGACAAGGCCGTGCTGGACACCGCGCTCGCCGCCCGGACCGTGCTTGAGGGTGGCGACACCCTCTTCGCGAAGGGGGAGGCCGCCGGGGTCGACGTCGAGATCGCCCGCCAGCTGGGGCTGCTGACCACGAAGCCCTTCCTCTACGTCTTCAACGTCGACGAGGACCAGCTCACCGACGAGGCGATGCAGGCCGAGCTGCAGGCGCTCGTCGAGCCGGCCGAGGCGATCTTCCTCAACGCCAAGCTCGAGTCCGAGGTCGCCGAGCTCGACGACGAGGACGCCCGCGAGCTGCTCGAAGGGGTCGGCATCACCGAGCCGGGGCTGGACCAGCTGGCGCGCAAGGGCTTCAACACCCTCGGTCTGCAGACCTACCTCACCGCCGGGCCCAAGGAGGCCCGCGCCTGGACGATCCCGCAGGGCGCCGCCGCCCCCAAGGCCGCCGGGGTCATCCACACCGACTTCGAGCGCGGCTTCATCAAGGCCGAGGTCGTCTCCTACGACGACCTGGTCGCCGCCGGGTCGATGCTCAAGGCGAAGGAGGCCGGCAAGGTCCGTATGGAGGGCAAGGACTACGTCATGGCAGACGGGGACGTCGTGGAGTTCCGGCATGGAGGGCCGTCTGGGAGCGGCAAGAAGTGAGCTGGCTCCAGACCTCACTCTCCACCGTGCGCCCCCGGCGAGCCGTGACCCGAGCGCCGGATGTCAGTGGTCACTGGTCTACTGATCTTGAGCGTGCGCACAGGAGCGACGGTCTGTACCGGACCGCGCCGCACCTCCCCGAATCTGCATGCCTACAAGGGGGCGCATCGTGGACGAACTGACTGAGCTGGAGTCGCTTCCGGTCGAGCGGCTGATCGAGATGATCAGGGAGAAGACCGGGGCGGGAGTCAACCTGTCGTTCCCCGGCAAGGTCCTGGCGCGCCAGCTCGGCCGTCGCGTGCGTCCTCGCAACCAGCGCACCGTTAAGGCCTTGAGCGCGGGCGACGAGCACGGCCGTTCGCGCAACCTGGTCATCGAGGGGGACAACCTGCAGGCCCTCGCGTCGCTGTACCGCGAGCGTGGCCAGATCGACATGATCCTGACCGATCCGCCGTACAACACCGGCGGCGACTTCCGCTACAACGACAAGTGGGACCAGGACCCGAACGACCCTGACATGGGTGAGTTCGTGGGCAGCGACGACCCCGCGAAGCACACCAAGTGGATGAAGTTCATGTACCCGCGGCTGCAGATGATGCGGGCCATGCTCAAACCCTCCGGTGTGCTCGCCATCTGCATCGACAGTCGCGAGCTGTTCCACCTCGGTCAGATGCTCGACGAGCTCTTCGGCGAGGACAACCGGTTGGCGATCATCAACTGGCAGAAGATGACGTCGCCCAAGAACCACGACAAGGGCGTGTCGACAGCGACGGAGTACGTGCTCGTCTATTCGAAGAACTCGTCACTCGCGCGCACCGGACGACTCACGCATTCTGAGGCCACGGCTTCCTCCTACAAGAACCGGGACAACGACCCGCGCGGGGCCTGGACCTCCACCGACGCCACCCTCATGGGTGGCCCCACGCACCCAGGGCAGGTGTACGGAATCCAGAACCCGTTCAGCGGGAAGGTCCACTACCCACAGGTGGGAAGGTGCTGGAGGAACGAACGGGAGAAGATGCGTTCTGCGGCGGAAAAATGGGGCGTCGACTACGAGGACCGGGACCTCGACGACGGACTCCGGCCGGCGCTCGTCATCAAAGGTGTCGTCGACCCGCTGTCGCCGAAGGTCTCCAAAGACCCCGCAGTGGTCGCGGCCAGGGAGGCGGCCCTCGAGGTTAGAGAGGGCCCGTGGCCGCAGTTCTACTGGAACAACAGCCGCGAGAGGAAGACAGGCGAGGGCGAGCTCCGCTACAAGACGTATCTAAGCGACGTTGCGGTCGGGGTCGTCCCGACCACGTTTTGGGCCGACGACGACTTCGAAACCGTGGACTTGGGGTCAGCCTCTTGGGAACACGAGGAGTCGGCCACCTCTGATGCAGGCGTAAAGGAGCTCAATGCAGTCGTCGGCCGTGGGCACGGCTTCGAGACGGTCAAACCGCTAAGGCTGATCACGAAGATCATCCAACTCTGGTGCCCGAACGATGGCGTCGTCCTGGACCCCTTCGCCGGCTCGGGGACCACCGGGCACGCGGTACTGATGCTGAACAGAGAGGCGGGCACGACGCGCCGGTTCATCTTGATCGAGCAAGGCAGACCGGATAACGGTGACTCATACGCGCGCACACTGACGGCCGACCGTATGCGCAGGGTGGTGGACGGTGCTTGGGCAAGCAAGAGGAAGCGCCCGCCCCTGGGTAGTGGATTCACCTTTAAGTCACTTGAGAAGAAGGTCGATGCCAAGACGCTGTTGATGATGGAGCGCGACGAGATGATCGACACGGTGATCGCGTCCCACTCCAGCACCGGAAGCCGACGCAACGCTGTGCTCATCCCGCTCGGCGACAACGAGGAGCCCTATACCTACCTGGTGGCGAGGAATGCAAGCAACGAAGGCATTTATCTCGTGTGGTCCGGTGCGGGCTCAAACACTGACCTGACGGAGGAGGCCTACGAGGAGATCACCGAGGAGGCCGAGGCGGCGGGGCTGGCGGACGTGTACCACGTCTACAGCCGCCGGAACCTCATCGTCACCGACGACGTGGTCTGGTACCAGATCCCGGACCGCATACTGTCCGACTTCGGGCTGGACGTCCGGACAGAGTCCTTCACCGAGGAGGGATGACCTTGGCCATGGAGCTATTCCAGTTCCAGCAGGACGCGGCCTCCCAGATGGCCGATCGTTTCGTCGACTACGCCGACGAGCCCATCGTGATGGGCAGGCGAGCGAGTGCGCGGGACGTGCCGTTCTACCAGGCGCTCTCGTCCATCACCGGATCTGGCAAGACCGCGATCCTGGCCCAAGCGGTCAGCGAGATCGTCGCCCTGTCGGAGATCCCGCCGGTCATCCTGTGGCTGTCCAAGGGCAAGGTCGTCGTCCAGCAGAGCTATGCGAACCTGGCCGACGGCGGTAAGTACGACCACCTCCTGCCGGACATCACGGTGAGACTGCTCAGCGAGTACGACCCCGAAGATGTCGCCAACTCGTCGGAGGCGCTGCTCTACTTCGCTACCGTCGGCACGTTCAATCAGAGGGACCGCGAGAACAGCAATCTGCGGATCTTCGCGTTCGACACCGACGACATCGAGTCGACCCGATGGGAGGCTCTCAAAGCCCGCGAGACCGCCGACGGTCAGCGGCGGCCGCTTGTGGTCGTATACGACGAGGCGCAGAACCTCAGTGACCAGCAGACGACGCTGCTGCTCGAGCAGCAGCCGGCTGTGTTCCTCCTCGCCAGTGCGACCCTGAGGTTCCCGGCACAGTTCGACACGGAGGTCATTCAGCCGCTGCGCCAGCAGGGCGGGTACAAGGACGAGGACCTCATCACTTCGGTGCGATCCTCGACCGTGGTCGCCTCAGGCCTCGTCAAGGGAATGATCTCTCTCGATGGCCTCAACGCACCCATGGAAGAGACTGTCTCTGAGATGCTCTCGGACATGCGGGAGGCGGAGGAGGACGCGAAGGCCGAGGGCCTCTCGTTCGTGCCGAAGGCGATCTACGTCTGCAACACCAACGTGCTCGCTCACGACGCCAGCCAGACCGACGATCCCAAGCAGCCGTTCGACCAGCGGCAGGCACCTCCGATCCTCATCTGGCGCTACCTCACCGAGCAGTGCGGCGTGCCCGCCGAGGAGGTCGCCGTGTACGCGGACCTCAAGACCCACAAGGACTTCCCGCTTCCTGCGGACTTCACACTGTTGAGCGGCGGAGAGCGAGACTACGAGGAGTTTGTCGCCGGCGACTACCGGCACATCATCTTCAACCAGACGCTTCAGGAGGGCTGGGACGATCCCAGCGTCTACTTCGCTTACGTCGACCGAACTATGGACTCGTCGGTGCAGATCACCCAGGTCGTCGGTCGGGTCCTGCGTCAGCCGGGAGCGACACACTACGAGTCCGATCACCTGAACACGGCGCACTTCTACGTTCGGGTCGACCGTAACGATTCCTTTTCGCAGGTCGTCGACGAGGTGCGTCGCGGCCTCGGCGGAGACGCGCCGGAGGTGCGTATTCTCACCTCGCCGCCGGGGTCCGAGGAGCCGGAGAGCCTGGTGCCCAAGGAATGGCGCACGGTGCCGCGTACGGCCATCGATAACAAGCCGACGCTCCGTCCTGTCGAGAAGGTGCTGGCGAAGGTCCACGACTACTCGCAGGACGCGCTGAACACGCGGGGCAAGGGCCGGCGTCGTACTGTCCGTCAGGAGATCGGCTCTGACGAGGCGGCCGACACCGAGTGGGTGGACTTCGAGCAGTCCAACCGTGTCAATGCTCGCTGGGTGTTCCGGCGCGAGGTGGCTCGCAGATACCGGCCGGCCCTGATGGTGATGAACACGGACGAGTCCAAGTTCGACGCCAGGGTCGGGGTGGGCAGCAGCGCCTACTCGGCGCTGGCCGAAAACGCCGCCGACGCCGTCGACGAGTACCTGCGGTACGCGGTGGTCAAGCAGCTAAAACCCAAGCCGTACGCGGTCGGTAGCACCCTGGTGCGCCGCAGCGGGATGGACACCTTCAGGAACGCACTCCACGAGGGGTATGACGGGCTCAACGAACTCGAAAGGCGCTTCGCCCGCGCGATTGACGAGACCGGTCTGCCGTGGGCGCGCAACCGATCGCAGACCGGATACAAAATACCGCTCGTCTCCATCGGCCAGACGGTCTGGTTCTTCCCCGACTTCCTGGTGTGGACGGGGGAGAGGGTGATCTGCGTCGACACGAAGGGCAGCCACCTCGTCGAGAGCGAGGGTCGCCGGAAACTCCTTTCCATCCGGCCCCACATGGACGTGCCGACCACCGTCGAGGTCAAGTTCGTGTCTGAGGGCACATGGAAACCCGACGGAACACCTGACGGCAAGGACGGCTTCTCCCTGCTGGAACTCGGGAGCGGGCGTGACTTCAAGCAGCTCCCGTTCGACGACCTCGAAGAGCTCGCCAGATCGTTCCGGGCAGACGTTTCCTGGCCCGAAGGCGTTGCTGTCGAGAGTGATGCGCCGGGGCATGGCGAGTCAAGGCGAGGCAGTCGAGCTGAGACGTCGACCACGTTGGACACCTTGAACGAGCGAAAGGGTCCCTGATGATCAAGTCGGCGAACCAATACCCGGTTCACACGCTCTTCAGTCACGAAGGCAATGTGCTGTATCGGATCCCTCCCTACCAGCGCGAGTACTCTTGGTACAAGGCTCAGTGGGAAGACCTCTTTGAGGACTTGATCGAGGCTGACAGTTCGCACTTCCTGGGTACCGTAATCACCCTTGACCAGACGACTGACACTTTCGAGGGTAACATTCTGCAAGTCATCGACGGCCAACAGCGTCTGACGACCCTGACGCTCCTGCTGGCGGCAGTGCACTCGGTGCTCAAGGAGCACATCGAGGAGCTCGACGACGACGCCCGGACCGACGTCACTAACCTCGGACGTAAACTGGTGCGGAAGGCCGACGGTCAGCCCAGGGTGACGCCCCAGAAGCAGGGCCTCAACCTGTTCGACTACCTGAAGGTGCTCGAGGAGGCTGGTCTGCCCGTCGAGGGCGAGCGGAAGCCATACTACCCCAGCCGCCGAATCGCAAAGTGTTACCGCTACTTCCGTTCGGCCATTGAGAGGCTGGCCGAAACGGAGGAGCTGACCGAGACGGAGGCCGCGTTAAAGGTTCATGGAGCAGCCTTGCGGGCGGTCATCGTGAAGATCGAGGTCGCCAGCCATGCCGACGCCTTCGTCCTCTTCGAGTCTCTGAATAACCGAGGCATGCCGCTCTCGCCGGTGGATCTGATCAAGAACCATCTCCTGGCTGAGTCCGAGAAGAGGCAGATCATGAACGTCGACCAGGCGTTCAAGCACTGGAACGACATGCTGACGAGCCTCGGCGACAGTTACTCCACCCAGGAGCGTTTCCTGAGGCACTACTACAACGCCTTCAAGTCGGAGCTGCCCGATGTGCCCAATGCGTCTGTGGCTACCAAGTCGAAGTTGATCCGCATCTATGAGGAGCTCCTCGAGCAGAACCTGACAAAACTCGTCGACGCCCTTGTTGACGCGAGCAAGATCTACGGCCGCATCAACTGCGTTGTAGAGCTCGACCAGCCGACGTCGCTCGACAGGTCGTTCCAGCGGCTACTGCGCGCACAAGGCGCACCATCGTACGTTCTGCTGATGTGGCTCATGTCGAAGCAGGACGATCTGGAAATCACTGACCTTCAGCTTGAGTTGGTGGCCGATCTGCTCACGAGCTTTTTCGTCCGACGCAACCTGACTGGATACCCGCAGACCTATGCGCTCACAAAGGTCTTCATGACGACCATCGAAGCCTTCGGCGAGGCTAGTGGCGAGGATGTTGTTGGGGTCGTACGGGGGAAGTTGAGCGCGGTCTCGTCTTCAGACGAAGAGTTCCGCGCTAGGTTGCAGGGTCGCATCTACGAGGAGAACACGGATGTCGCGCGGTTCCTTCTGACTACGCTGGCGGAGGACGCGATGACCAAGGAGACCAAAGTCGACCTGTGGTGTCAGGAGAAGAACCACTACGTCTGGACCATCGAACATATTCTTCCGCAGGGAGAGAATCTGCCTGACGCATGGCAGTCGATGCTCGGCGGCAAGGATGTGGCCGCCCAGGTGCAGGAGGAGCAGAGGCACCGGCTCGGGAACCTCACGATAACGGCCTACAACAGCAACCTGGGCAACAAGTCCTTCGTCGAGAAGCGGGACCGCAAGGACTCCAAGGGGAGGCGCATCGGTTACCGCAATGGGCTCTCGCTGAACGCTGAGCTCGCCACGAGAGACTCTTGGGCTGCCCGCGACATCGAGGAGCGCACGAAGGCGTTGGCGGACATGGTCGTCGCACGGTTCCCTATCGCTTGAACCGCCCTTCGGGCGCGATAGGCCAGAGCGACGATCAGGATGCACGGAGGACGTCTCAGTGGTTGACGACGGATAAGATCGACGCGGCGCGTGTGGTGAGCGCTCGGCCGGGGGTGAGGTAGACGCGTGAGTTTATGCGTGCCGCCCAGGACCTCCGGGTCCCTCCCGGCAACCGACTGGAGAAGCTCGTGGGCGACCGTCGCGGCCAGCACAGCACCGGGTGGATGTGCGATGGCGACTGTGCTTCGTCTGGAGCGAAGGAGGTGCTGACGATGTCGAGCTCGTCTACTACCACTGAGGCCGAGCAGATCGTGCCGATCCACCCGCGTGAGATCCTCATGGAGGACTTCATCGAGGGCTTCGGGATCACCCAGAACAAGCTCGCCGTCGCGATCGGTGTTCCGCCCCGTCGGATCAACGAGATCGTGCACGGCAAGCGAGGGATCACGGCAGACACCGCGATCCGGCTGGCACGGTACTTCGGGACGTCCGAAGAGCTCTGGATGCACCTCCAGTCGAGCTATGAGCTGCGCCTGGAGCGGCGCGCTCTCCGGGACAAGGTTGCGGCCATCACGCCCCTGGGTGCCGCCTGACCGGAGCCGGCGCACCCTCCCTCTGAGGTGGCAGCGCCAGCCTCAGCCGACCCCGCGGTACCGCTCGTGCGCGGCCCGCAGCAGCCGGTAGAGGTCGCGGCGCGGCAGCTCGTAGGCGGTCCACACGCTGACCAGCCCCTCCGGCGTGGTGATACCCCGGCGCTGCGCCGCGGCCGGGGTGAAGCGGTAGGTGACCTGTCGGGGCGAGGGCGGGCGAGCGGCCGGGCTGCGCTGGAAGAGCACCTCGTCGATCTCGTGCCACCCGAGCGTCGCGACGGGACGAGCATCGCCACGGCGATGCTCGGCGAGCCCCACGGGCGTGACGACGAGCACCTCACGCTGCCGCCAGCGCCGCACCACCGCCCACGGTGCCAGCAGCAAGCAGGCGACCGCGCCGACGACGACCGCCCACAGCCGCAGGTTGAGCACGAGTAGCAGCACGACGTCGGCATCGGGCTGCCGGAGCGTGCCGTAGACCATCCACCAGGCGAGGACGCTCAGTCCGGCGCCGACGGGCAGGGTCAGCGCGAGCAGGAGCAGCAGGGCGCCGCGCGACGCCGGGATGACGAGCTGCCCGGTGTGCGCGAGCTCGCGCAGCAGGTCCTCGGTGGTGGGGCGTCGCACGCGCTGCAGTCTGCCAGCGCGGCGCTCAATCCCCGTGCTCTGCGGCGGGGGAGGACTCCCCGTCCACCAGGCTGCGCAGCACGCAGAACTCGTTGCCGTCCGGGTCGGCGAGCACGGTCCACGGCTCGTCACGGGCCTGGCCGACGTCGACGCGGGTCGCGCCTAGCGCGAGGAGGCGGGTCACCTCCACCTCGTGGGTGACGTCGACCGGGGTGAGGTCGAGGTGCAGCCGGTTCTTGGTCGTCTTCGGCTCCGGCACCAGGGCCAGGACGATCGACGTCGGCACCGCGCCTCGCTGCATCGCCGCGCGCCGCTCGTCGCGATCCAGCGCGGCCGGGGCGATCTCGAGGTGGTCGGTCTGACGATCGACCACCACCCAGCCCAGCGCGGCGCACCAGAACCTCGCGGACGCCTCCGGGTCGGTGCAGTCGAGGTTGATCTCGCCGAGTCGCGAGGTCACCGCGGAGCGCCGCTCCCGCCCTCGACGGCGGACCTGACCGCCGCCAGCGTCTCCCGCATCCCGGCGCGCAGCCGGGTGGTGAAGGCCTCCTGGCCGCCGAAGGTGGTCTCGGCCAGCTCCAGCGAGACGTCGGAGATGCCGTCCGGGGTCTCCCGGCGCTGCACGAGGCGGGTGCCGCCCCCTTCGCCCGGTCCGGTGACCGGCTCCAGCGTGAACGACCACACCACCCTGGTCTCGGCGATGCGGAAGGCGAGCGCCCGCCCCGGCTCGAAGCGCTCGATCGTCCCGTGGGTCGTCCACGCCAGGTCGTCGAGGACGTTGCGGTTGGTGAACTCGGTGCCCTCCGCCACCTCGTCGAAGCCCTGGCGCAGCCGCACCGACTCGACCTGGGGGCTCCACTCCGGCATCCGCCGTACGTCGTGCACCACCGCCCATACCTGCGCCGGGTCGGCCGCGATCTCGACGCTCTCCTCGATCAGCGGGTCGTACGGCTGGTCCTCGGTGACCATGGGGCTCCCTTCGTCGGGCTCGTGCCGAGGCTAGCGGCCGCTCACGCACCGGCGCGACGGCCCCGCGCCGGTCCCGGCGCCCGAGCTCACGACTGCGCCGGGAGCACGCTCTCCAGCACCTCGTACGACCACAGCTCCCACCCGTCGGCGTAGGTGACCGAGCCCGGGTCGCGTGCCGGGCGGCCGGCGTACCAGGCGTCGTACGCGGCGGTGTCGCGCCACTGGGTGACCACGAGCCAGGTGGGGCGGTCGTCGGTCGGGCGCATCACCTGGAAGCCCTCGAAGCCGTCGACGTGCTCGATCCGGTGCGGGCGCTGCGCGAAGCGCTCGGCGAACTCCTCGCCGTGACCTGGGGTGATGTGCATGGCGTTGATCTTGACGACGCTCATCGGCGTGTCCTCTCTTCTGGGTGGGGTGGCTTGACGAAGGTGAGCAGCACGGCGGCGTCGGTGGTCGCGACGAGGTCGTGGCGCTCGTCCGGGATGAGCAGGTAGCTGCCCCGGTCCCCGGCGTAGGACCGGTCGGCCGTGCGGAGGGTCACCGACCCGGCGAGCACGAGCAGGGTGGCCTCGCCCGGGTTGTCGTGCTCGCTGAGCGCCGACCCCTCGGTGAGCGCGAGCAGCAGCTGCTTGAGGGTGCCGTGGGTGCCGGTGACGACGTCGCTGGAGCGGCCGGCCGAGGACGTGCGCGCCTGCTCGAGGTGCGCCTCGGCCAGGGCAGCCAGGTCGGTCATCTGGTGGTGGGTCACGGGGTGTCTCCTCCGGTCGGGGTGAGGGTGACCAGGCAGCGGTCCGGTCGGGCGAAGGGGGTGAGGCGGTGGGCCACCCCGGTGCCGGCGGTGACCCCGGCGAGCATCCCGTCGTGCAGCCGGCACACCACGTCGGGGTGCTCCTCGGCGACATCGAGGAAGGGGCAGTGGCGCAGGGTGATCCGGGTCGGGTCCGCAGGTTCGCGCTCCGGCGCGAAGCCGTGCTCGGCGAGCAGTTCCTCGGCCGCCCGAGAGGCGCGCTCCAGCGGCGAGTGCCGGGAAGGTGAAGGCCGCGACGGTGAGGTCCGGGGGGTCTCGGCGCGATCGGCGCGCTGGTCCTGGGCCCAGCGGCGCCCCACCTCGTAGGGGTCGGGCGGCCCGTCGCCCGCCTCCGCCGTGGTGCGCGCCAGCAGCCGGGCGAGCAGGCCGTGGGCGGTCGGACCGGAGCGGTCCATCCCGGCCACCGCCTCGTACGTCATCGCGGGCCGGCCCCGCCCTTCGGCCGTCGCGGTCCGACGTCGAGCCAGCCCGCGCTCGACGAGATCCTCGAGCCGCCGCCGGGTGGTCTCGGTGCTCCAGCCGAGCTCCTGCGCCACCGCGCGCACCGTCACCGGAGCGTCGGCGGCACCGATCAGCTGCTGCAGCCCGGTCTGGTGATCCGTCATGCGAGACATTTTACCTCACGCTATATGATGTAAAAGAACACCGGACACCCACGAGAGGCGGACACCATGGCACCCACCCGACGCACCCCCCAGCAGCAGCGCGGCCCCGACCGCATGCAGGGCCACTGGCTGCTGGCCAGCCTGGGCAAGCGGGTGCTGCGACCCGGTGGGGCGGCCCTGTCGCAGTGGCTGGTGGCCCGTGCCGAGCCGTCCGGGCAGGACGTCGTCGAGCTCGCGCCCGGTCTCGGACGCACCGCCTCGGCGATCCTCGCCACCGCGCCGCGCAGCTATGTCGGTGTGGACAGCGACCCGGTGGCGGTCGCACGTGCCGGCGAGGTGGTCGGCGACGCCGGGACCGTCGTCGAGGCGGACGCCTCCGCCACCGGCCTGGGAACGGCCAGCGCGGACGTCGTCCTCGGTGAGGCGATGCTGACCATGCAGGGGGACAAGGGCAAGGAGGCCATCGTCGCCGAGGCGGCGCGCCTGCTCCGGCCCGGTGGTCGGTACGCCATCCACGAGCTGGCGCTCACCCCGGACGACGTCGACGAGGCGGTCACGACCGAGGTGCGCACCTCGCTGGCCACCGCGATCAAGGTCAACGCGCGACCGCTCACCCAGGCCGAGTGGTCGCAGCTGCTGGGGCGGCAAGGCTTCGAGGTTCGGGCGGTGCGCACCGCCCCGATGGCGCTGCTGGAGCCGAGTCGGGTGGTGGCGGACGAAGGGGTGCTCGGCACGCTGCGGATCCTCGGCAACCTCGTGCGTCGACCGGAGGCACGACGCCGGGTGCTGCGGATGCGGGCCACCTTCCGGGAGCACCAGGACTCGCTCGCCGGGATCGCGATCGTGGCCCGGGTGCCCTCCTGAGCTATTCCGCTCGCCAGGCGGCGTACCGCTCGGGCAGGCACACCGCGCACGGGCGGAAGCCCGCCGCCCGCGCCGTCTCCTCCTCGGCGAAGAACACCCGGTTCGCGACGTAGCCACCGCGGGCGATCGCCCGCAGCGCCGAGGGGCAGTCCAGCCGTCCGTAGATGCGGCCGGCCCGGTGCCCGCCGAGCGTGCCCTTCGTCGCGCTGGGGTAGGGCTGCCGGTCGCTGCCGGTGAGGGTGTAGCGGCGGGTCACGGGCACCTCACGCCGCGTCGTGGAAGACGAGGGCGAGGGTGTGGCGCTCGCCGGACCGGATCACCGAGACCCCGTGCTTCACCAATGCGGCCGACCAGCCGCGGGCGGAGCGCACCGGCCGGTCCCGGGTGGTGAAGAGGTAGCCGTGCCCCTGCGGCAGCGTGAAGGCGGTGCCCCGGGACTGCGCCCGGGGACGCTGCTCGAGCAGCAGGAACTCCCCGCCGGTGTGGTCGACGCCCGGCTCGTCGAGGTTGATGACCACCTGCAGCGGGAAGACGAGCTCGCCGTAGATGTCGCGGTGCAGCGCGTTCCAGTCGTCCTGGCCGTACCGCAGCAGGATCGCGGTCGACTTCTCCTGCCCGGCCGCATGGCACATCGCCAACCACTCGTCCAGGGTGTCGGGCCAGACCGCCTCCCGGCCCAGCCGCGACCACCACTCCCGGGCGATCGGCAGCAGCCGCGGGTAGAGCGCCTGCTTGAGCCGCTCGACCGGCTCGGGGTAGGGGGTCTGCAGGTACTTGTACTGCCCCCGGCCGAAGCGCACCCGCCCCATGTCCACCGTCGAGCGGAAGGCCTCCTCGACGTCGTAGAGCGCTCGCAGCTCGGCCGCCTCCTCCCGGGTCAGCAGCTGCGGCAGCAGCGCCCCGCCGTACTCGTCGACCTCGCGGGTGATGCTCTCCCAGTCCCCGGTGGCCACGCGCTGCGCGTAGCGATCTGTCATCGTCGTGCTCGTGGTCATCTCGTCCTCTCCTGCCCGAGCCGGCGCTGCCGGCGCGACCCGTCGATCTCGTGCGTCGTCCAGAGGACGTCCGGGACGGCTCTGCTGTGAGATGCGGCGCGGGTCAGCCCGGGGACGTCTCACCCAGACCCTCGGGTGCCCTCCCGGATCGTGCGGACCACGAGCAGCACGGCGCCGCCACCGAAGAAGGCCAGTGCCAGCCCGCCGGCGACGGCTGCCGGGCCGGCGCGAGCGCCCCACACCGAGGCGTCGGTCACCGCGGTGAGCAGCATCGCCGCGCCCATGAGCGCGAAGGCGAGGCACCCGCCGATCCCCAGCCACCGGGCGAGCGGCGAGCCCTCCGGGAGGACGAGCAGCGTGGCGGTGATCAGCAGGGCCACGGCGAAGGCGAGACCGGTCACCCCGATCGCCGGGTTGCCGAGCGCCAGCAGGGCGACGCTCGTCGCGGCGAAGGTGAGTCCGATGAGGACCATGAGCACCGCGTGCCGGCGGGTCGTGCGCCGATGGTCCATCGTGGCGAGCGCCAGGCCGAGCGGTGGGGGAGCCTGGCTGCGGCTCGCCGGACCCGGGGTCACCTGGCCCGCCCTTCCGGAGCTCGCGTGGCTGGCCGGTGCCAGATGGCGGTCTCGGGCCGAGGCAAGCAGGTCCCGCAGCGCCGGCGCGGACCAGCCGTAGCCGGACCGCAGCGGCACCCATCCCTGGGCGCGGGGGTCGAGCCCTGTCAGCCGCGCCACGTCCGGGGTGAGGCGGTAGGCCGGGGTCTCGGTGGTCCCGGGTCCTGGGGACGCCACCTCGGCGACGTCCTCCCAGCGCACCCAGCCGTCGGGCTCGGGTCGGCCACGTCGGTGCTCGACGAGACCCGCCGACGACACGATCAGCACGGCGCCGCGCCGGGCGCGCCCGATCGTCCACACCGCGACGGGCAACGAGACCAGCAGCACCAGGGCGAGCGCGACGGTGAGCGGCCGCAGGATCAGCTCCCCGCCGCGCTGATCGAGCACGTCGACCATGACGGTCAGGAGGACGACGACCAGGGCGGACCCGGCGACGACGCTGGCCAGCGTCGCGCCGACCACCCACGCCGCTCGAGGTTCCCGCAGGGCGACCCAGCCGGTGCGCTCGAGCTCCGCGAGAGCGCGGTCGAGGTCGGGCGCGGCCATGGGCGGCAGCCTAGGCGCGGCGACCACGATCGCCCCGGTCGTGGGGGCAGGCGGTGGTTCGCCGTGGCGCGCCAGCCAGCCGCGGTGCCCTACCGGAGCCAGGTGACCTGTGGCACAACGCTTCCGGTGGCGGCCGAGGACGATCCGGGTGAGGGTGGGGGCCATGGGGACATCACCGATCACGACCACGACGAGGTGCCGGCGCGCCGCCTTCGGCCTCGCCCTCGGGGCCCTGCTCGTCGCCGGCTGCGGCGAGGACACCGAGGGACCGAGAGGCTCCGACGGTGAGATGGAGCTGCGTGTGGGCGAGAGCATCGACCTCGACGACCTCGCGGGCTTCCAGGACAGAACCGTCACGCTGAACGCGATCGAGCCGAACGCCACCTGCGAGCGCAGCAGGACGGACGCGGGCATGCGCTGGGTCGTCCTCGACCTGACGGTGGAGAAGCCGTCGGAGGACACCGGCCCCGTCAGCGTCGCGTCCAACGACTGGTCGTATGTCGACGGCTCGGGCACGGAGGTGGAGACCGACGGCATCAGCTTCGCCCTGTGCCTCGCCCCGGAGGACCAGCCCAGCCTCGAGTTCGAGGGCGAGGACACCGCGGAGATGCCGCTGTACTTCGAGGTGCCCCGCGACGCCACCGAGCTGCGCAGCACCGTGAGCTACTCCAACCCCAGCGGCACGCTGGTGGTCCCGCTCCCGACGTGACCGGGGGCTCGACGGCGCCGCGTCCGGCCGGTTGACTGGGGTCATGAGCAGCGACCAGCCCGACAGCACCGATCAGCAGAGCGCCGATCAGCAGAGCGCCGATCAGCAGAGCGCCGCGCAGCAGGGTGGCGGCGAGGACGGGGCGAAGGTGGTCACCGCCACCCGCGAGATCGCGGCCCCGGCGGCCACCCTCTTCGAGCTCGTCGCCGACCCCGCCCGCCAGCCGGAGTGGGACGGCAACGACAACCTCGCCGAGGTCGTCCGCGGCGAACGGGTGCGGGCGGTCGGCGACGTCTTCTCGATGCTGCTGACCAACGACAAGGTCCGCGACAACCACGTCGTCGACTTCACCGAGGGCCGGGTCATCGCCTGGCGCCCGGCCAGCGAGGGTCAGGACCCGGCTGGGCACGAGTGGCGCTGGGAGATCGAGCCGATCGACGCGACCCGCAGCCGGGTGACGCACACCTACGACTGGCGCGAGCTCACCGACGAGGCGCGGATGGCCAAGGCCGCCTCGACCACCGCCGAGAACCTGCGGGCCTCGCTGGACCGGCTCGCCGAGGTCGCCGAGGTCGCCGAGACAGGCTGAGCCCATCGGTCGAGCCCCCGGCTGGGGCAGGACCCGCGTCGCGAGAGAACCTCTCGCTCGCCGGACAAGCCTTGTCCCGCATCCGAGCCTTTATCGGGTTACCCGATAAAGGGGTGGCGGGTGGGGCGGTTGGGGTGGCGGGTGGGGTCAGTCGCGGGAGGAGAGCACCTCGGCGACGTAGTCGACGTCCTTGTCGCCGCGGCCGGAGAGGTTGATGATGACGACCTCGTCGGGCGACATGTCCGGCACGACCTGCATCGCGTGCGCCACGGCGTGCGAGCTCTCCAGCGCCGGGATGATCCCCTCCAGGCGGCACAGCGCGGAGAAGGCGTCCAGGGTCTGGGCGTCGGTGACCGAGACGTACTCCACCCGTCCGCTCTCGCGCAGGTGGGCGTGCTGCGGGCCGATGCCCGGGTAGTCCAGGCCGGAGGCGATCGAGTGCACCGGGGACGGCTCGCCGTCGGCCTCCTGCAGCACGACGGTGGCCATCCCGTGCAGGGTGCCGTCGCTGCCCTTCGTCATCGTCGCGGCGTGTCGGTCGGAGGACAGCCCCTCGCCGGCCGGCTCGACCCCGGTGATCCGCACTGACGGGTCCTCGAGGAATCCGGAGAAGAGGCCGAGGGCGTTCGAGCCGCCGCCGACGCAGGCCATGACGAGGTCGGGCAGGCGGCCCTCCTTCTCCAGGATCTGCTCGCGGGCCTCGGTGCCGACCACGGACTGGAAGTCGCGCACCATCGAGGGGTAGGGGTGCGGCCCGACCACCGACCCGATGCCGAAGAAGACGTCCTCGTAGTCGGCGGCCTAGGTGGCGAAGGCGGAGTCCACCGCGTCCTTGAGGCAGCGCCCGCCGGTCTCGACGGGGACGACCGTGGCGCCGAGCAGCTCCATCCGCACGACGTTGGGGTGCTGCTTCTCGACGTCGATGGCGCCCATGTGGATCTCGCACTCCAGCCCGAGCAGCGCCGCTGCGGTGGCCAGCGCGACCCCGTGCTGGCCGGCGCCGGTCTCGGCGATGAGCTTGCGCTTGCCCATCCGCTTCGCCAGCAGGCCCTCGCCGAGGCAGTGGTTGATCTTGTGGCTGCCGGTGTGGTTGAGGTCCTCGCGCTTGAGGTAGACCTGCGCGCCGCCGAGGTGCTCGGTGAGACGGCGGGCGAGGAAGAGCGGGGAGGGGCGACGACGTACTCGCGCAGCAGCTCGCGGTACTCCGCCATGAAGGTGGGGTCGGTGCGCGCCTCCTCGTAGGCGGCGGCGACCTCGGCGATCGGCTCCACCAGGTGCGGCGGCAGGTGCGCCCCGCCGTAGCGACCGAAGTACCGTGCTCGTCGGCATGGGTGAAGGGCGGCATCGTCGGCTCCTCGTGATCCAGGGTGCGGCGGCCGCTGAGGCGGCGACCGTGCCAGGACGATAGCGCCCCGACCCTGTCCCGAAGGAGGCCTCCGCCGATCTCGTCGAGCCGACCCGGCCCCGCGGGAGGAGCCGCCAGGACGGGGCCCGGGCACGGACCGGGAAGGCGTGCCAGGATGGAGCATGGCTACCGTGCAGCACGCCCAGGAGACCCCGGAGAACGCCGTCGTCGTCGCGATCGACGGCACCCGCAAGGACGAGGCGGTGGTCACCTGGGCCGCCGCGTCCGCGCAGCGCCGCGGGGTCGCCCTGCACCTGGTGAGCGTCGCCGACATCGGCGTCTCGGCCTTCGGCGGGCCGGAGTCCGCGGCCTCCGGCGGGGTCGTCGACCAGCTCCTGGAGTCCGCCGACCACGCGCTCGGCGAGGCCGTCGACCGCGTCCGCGAGCTCGCCCCCGAGGTCGAGGTCACCGCCTCGTCGCAGACCGGCAGCCCCTCGCGCGTCCTCGTCGACGCCGCGCAGCGGGCGGCGCTGGTCGTCGTCGGCGCCAGCCGGCAGTCGCGCCTGGAGCGGGCCGTGCTCGGCAGCGTCTCCGGCGCGGTGATCAACCACGCCGACTGCCCGGTCATCCTCGTGCCCGAGGGCAGCGGCGGCGGCCCGGCCCGGGTGATCGTCGGGGTCGACGGCAGCAGCCACTCCCAGGCCGCCACCCGGGCGGCCCTGGACGTCGCCCGGCACGCCGCCGTGCCGGTCACCGTCGTCATCGCCTGGCACGTCGAGGTTGTCGACGGCGTCGTCGTCACCGAGCCCGGCACCCCCCACTGGGAGAAGGTGGAGACCCGCCACCGCGAGATCGCCGAGCGGGTGCTGGCCGCCGCCCGCGCCGAGGTCGACGCCGGGCGCACCACCGTCGAGGGCATCGAGGCCACCACCGACCGGCCGGTGGAGGTCACCGTCGAGGTGCGTCGCGGCCACTACGCCAAGGCCCTGCTCGAGGGCACCAGCGACGACGACCTCGTCGTCGTCGGCACCCGCGGCCGCGGCGGCTTCAGCGGGCTCATGCTCGGCTCGGTCAGCCAGCGGGTGCTGGAGACCGCCACCTGCCCGGTGCTGGTCATGCGCGGCTGAGCGCCGACCTCAGCGACGGCCCCGCACCTGCGGACCAGGGCTCGAAGGCGGTCCCGCGGGGCGAAGGTGACGTGGCCGCCCCCGGTGAGCGAGAGTGGCCCCCGTGACCGACGCGCTGTCCCCTGTCCTCGCCCAGCTCGCCGAGGCGAAGGGGGTGAGCACCACGTGGTGGGACTGGCACGGCCAGCAGCGCGAGGTGCCCGCCGCCTCGGTGCGCACGGTGCTCGCCGCCCTCGGCGAGGACGCCACCGACGACGAGGCCGCCCGGGCCAGCCTGGACGAGGTCCGCGACCGCCCGTGGCGACGCACCCTCCCGCCGACGGTGATCCACCGCGCCGGCCGCACCGACCAGGTGCTCGTGCACGTCCCGCACGGCAGCGCGGTCGCGGTGCGGGTCGACCTCGAGGATGGCGGCAGCCGCCCGCTGGAGCAGGCCCGGCACGACGTCGACCCCCGGACCATCGACGGCACGTCCATCGGCGAGGCCGCCTTCGTCCTGCCGGCCGACCTGCCGCTGGGCTGGCACCGGCTCGTCGCCGACACCGACGCCGCTCCGCTCGACCCGATCAGCGCCACCGCCACGCTGGCGGTCGTCCCGGACCGGCTGCGGCTGCCCGCGGGCGCGCCGCTGACCGGGCTGCTCACCCAGCTCTACCAGGTGCGCAGCCGGCGCAGCTGGGGCATCGGCGACCTCGGCGACCTGGCCCGGCTGGGGGAGTGGGCGGCCGGCGCGCACGACGCAGGCTTCGTCGTCGTCAACCCGTTGCACGCCGCCGAGCCGTGCCCGCCGATCGAGCCTTCGCCCTACCTGCCGACCTCCCGCCGCTTCGTCAACCCGATCTACATCGACCTCGGCTCCCTGCCCGGCGCGGACCGGCTCAGCGACGCCACCCGCGCCGAGATCGACGCCCTGGCCGAGCGCGGTCAGGCCCTGACCGGCGACGAGCTCATCGACCGGGACGCGATCTGGACGCTCAAGGACGAGGCGCTGCGCGCCGCCTTCCGCGAGCTCGGCGAGGGCCAGGCCGAGGACGTCGCCCGGCTGCACGCCGTGGAGGGGGAGGCGCTCGTCGACCTCGCCACCTGGTGCAGCATCGCGATGGCGCACGGCACCCGGTGGCGGCAGTGGCCGACCGAGCTGCACGACCCGCGCTCCCCGGAGGTGCTCGCTCACCGGGAGCGGCACCGCGAGGAGATCTCGTACCAGGTGTGGCTGCAGTGGGTCGTGCAGACCCAGCTCGCGCACGCCCAGCAGCGGCTGCAGGAGGCCGGCATGCCGCTGGGCATCGTCGGTGACCTCGCGGTCGGCATCCACGCCGAGGGCGCCGAGCGGTGGGCCCTCGGCGACGTCTTCGCCCACGGGGTGACCGTCGGTGCGCCGCCGGACCAGTTCAACCAGCTCGGTCAGGACTGGAGCCAGCCGCCGTGGCGGCCGGACCGTCTCGCCGAGGCGGGCTACGCCCCCTTCCGGGACATGATCCGGGCGGTGCTGCGCGCGGCCGGGGGGCTGCGGGTGGACCACATCATCGGCCTCTTCCGGCTGTGGTGGGTGCCGGAGGGCGGCCTGCCGGTCGACGGCGCCTACGTCCGCTACGACCACGAGGCGATGATCGGGATCCTCGCCCTGGAGGCCGAGCGGGCCGGTGCGGTGGTCATCGGCGAGGACCTCGGCGTGGTCGAGCCGTGGGTGCGCGAGTACCTCACCGAGCGCGGGGTGCTCGGCACCAGCGTCGTCTGGTTCGAGCGCGACGAGCAGGGCGAGCCGCTGCCGCCGGAGCGCTACCGCGAGCTGTGCCTGGCCACCGTGACCACGCACGACCTGCCGCCCTCGACGGGGTACCTGCAGCTCGAGCACGTCGACGTCCGTCAGCGGCTGGGGCTGCTCACCCGCCCGGAGGAGCAGGAGCGGGCCGCCGAGCAGGAGAGCATCGACCAGGTCCGGCGCGCCCTGGCCGCGCGCGACCTGCTGCCCCGGGAGGACGCGCCGGTGGCCGAGGTGGTCGACGCGCTGCACCGCTGGCTGGAGCTCACCCCGTCGCGGCTGCGCGGGCTCGCCCTCACCGACCTCGTCGGCGATGTGCGCGCGGTCAACCAGCCGGGCACCTCGACCGAGTACCCCAACTGGCGGCTGCCGCTGGCCGGCCCGGACCGGCAGCCGCTGCTGCTGGAGGACCTCATCGACGGCGACACGCGCTAGCGCGCGGGAGCGATTGCCGTCACCTGGTTTCTCGCCTGTCGAGACTGCCGGTTGAAGGGCATTCTCACCGCAAGATCTTCGCTGCTGCCTTGATCACCCCAGACGTCCTGCGCTTAGGCTGCCCTGGTCGCCCAATAGTCACATTTGTGTCTCACCACACATGCCCGGATGGCGCTTGGCCGCTTCATGTCATTTCATGTCAGGTGCGCCTGCGAACGCAGTCGCGATCTATCCCTGAGGGAACCGGCGGCGACGCCGGTCCCGGATCATCAAGACCTTGCCGCCGACAGGCGGCTCGACGGAGGAGGACATCCATGCGGGTCAAGTCTCGCGCGATGACCGTCGCCAGCATCTCAGCGGTCGCGCTCTTCGCGACCGCGTGCGGTGGGAGCGACGACAGCGGCGACAGCGGTGGTGGTACCGGCGGCGAGATCATCGCCAAGGGCTGCGAGCCGGAGAACCCGCTGATCGGCGGCAACACCGGTGAGAGCTGCGGGCACGACATCGTCGAGCTCTTCACCTCGACCCTCTTCCGCTACGACCCGGAGACCTCCGAGCCGATCGCCGACCTGGCCGAGTCCGTCGAGACCGAGGACAACCAGAACTTCACGGTGAAGATCAAGGAGGGCGTGAAGTTCCACGACGACACCGAGGTCAAGGCCAAGAACTTCGTCGACGCCTGGAACTACACCGCGAACTCCGAGAACGCCCAGTACCTCGCGTACTTCTTCGAGCCGATCGAGGGCTACGAGGACGTCACCGCCGAGGAGGAGGGCGCCAAGCCCGCCAAGAGCGAGATGTCCGGCCTCGAGGTCGTCGACGACTACACCTTCACCATCAAGACCTCCGAGCCGGTCTCCAACCTGCCGATCCGCCTGGGCTACACCGCCTTCGCCCCGCAGCCGGACTCCTTCTTCGAGGACCCGGAGGAGTTCGCCAAGAACCCGGTCGGCGCCGGCCCGTACCAGCTGACCGAGTGGTCCTCGGGCCAGCAGGCGGTGCTGGAGAAGTTCGCCGACTACGGCGGCGGCGCGGCCAAGGGCAACCTCGACAAGATCACCTTCCGGATCTACGACGACGAGGAGGCCGCCTACAACGACCTGCTCGCCGGCAACCTGGACACCCTGGACAACCTGCCGGCCAGCGCCCTGGTCGACCAGCAGTACCGCACCGACCTCGGTGACCGCTGGGCCCAGGAGGAGTACCCGGCCATCCAGACCGTCACCTTCGCCCCGGCCGACGTCGACCCGAAGTACGACGACACCAAGCTGCGCCAGGCGGTCTCGATGGCGATCGACCGCGAGAAGATCATCACCGACCACTTCGACGGTGCCCGCGAGCCCGCCACCGGTTGGGTCGCCCCCGGCGTGGAGGGCTTCAAGGAGGGCGCCTGCGGCGAGTACTGCGAGTTCAACCCGGAGGAGGCCAAGAAGCTCCTCGACGAGGCCGGTGGCTTCGAGGGCCGGATGACGATCAGCTACAACGCCGATTCCGACCACAAGCCGTGGGTCACCGCCACCTGCAACTCTATCCGCGAGGCCCTGGACGTGGACTGCGTCGCCCAGCCGGTGACCACCTTCGCCCAGTTCCGTGAGCAGATCGGTGACGAGGAGATGAAGGGGATGTTCCGCTCCGGCTGGATCGCGGACTACCCGCACATCGAGAACTTCCTCACCCCGCTCTACGCCACCGACGGCTCCAGCAACGACGGCAACTACTCCAACAAGGAGTTCGAGTCCACCCTCGAGGAGGCCGCTCAGGCCGAGGGCGACGAGTCGCTGGCCCTCTACCAGGAGGCCGAGGCGATGCTCGCCGGCGAGGACTTCCCGGCCATCCCGATGTGGTACTACACCGCCACCATCGGCTGGTCCGAGAACGTCAGCAACGTCAAGGTCAGCCAGGCCTCCGGTCGCCCGGACCTGCTGAACGCGACCGCCAACAACTGATCGGCCGCGACATCGGCCCGGCCGCCGCAGCACGCGGTGGCCGGGCCCTTGTCAGGTTCTCGCGAGGAAGGAGGGCGACGTGGGCCAGTACGTGCTGCGGCGTCTGCTGCAGATGATCCCGGTGATCATCGGGGCGACGTTCATCATCTACGCGATGGTCTTCGCGCTCGGTGACCCGTCGGCCGGTGCGTGCGGCGACAAGCCGTGCCCGCCCGGCGTGCAGGCGGAGTTCGACGAGAAGTACAACTCCAACGACCCGCTGCCGGTGGCCTACGCCAAGTACCTCGGCGGCTTCGTCCAGGGCGACCTGGGGGAGAGCCGCTACGACCGCCCGGTCAGCGAGGAGCTCACCCAGCGGTACCCGGTCACCGCGAAGCTCGGCGCGATGGCGCTGGTCATCGAGGCCGTCATCGGCATCGCTGCCGGCGCCCTGGCCGCGGTGCGCAAGGGCGGCTTCCTCGACAACCTCGTCCTGGTGAGCACCCTGGTGCTCATCTCGGTGCCGGTCTTCGTCACCGGCGCGCTGGCGCAGTATTTCCTCGGGGTGAAGCTGGCCCTCTTCCCGGTGACCGTCCCCGCCGACCCGACGATGTACGACCTGCTGCTGCCGGCGATCGTGCTCGCGTCGCTGTCGATGGCCTACGTCGCCCGGCTCACCCGGACCAACCTGGCCGAGAACCTGCGCGCCGACTACGTGCGCACCGCCAAGGCGAAGGGGTTGACCCCCGGCCGGACCATCGGCGTGCACGCGCTGCGCAACTCGATGATCCCGGTGATCACCTTCATCGGCTACGACTTCGGCGCGCTGCTCGGCGGCGCCATCATCACCGAGCGCATCTTCAACATCCGGGGGGTCGGCGGATACGTCTTCGCCGGGATCGGCCAGCGGGACGCCTACGCCGTCGTCGGCGCGGTCACCGTGCTGGTCATCGTGTACCTGATCGTCAACCTCATCGTCGACCTGCTCTACGGCGCCCTCGACCCCAGGATCACCCATGACTGACACCAAGCCCCAGCACCCCCGGGACCCGGAGGCCGGTCAGCCGATCGAGGACGACCTCGACATCACGCCCGCCAGGGCGGGCGGCGACGGTCAGGACAAGGCCCGCTCGCTCGGCGCGGACGCCTGGCGCGAGCTGCGGCACAACTGGATGTTCTGGCTGGCCGCCGTGCTCATCGTGCTCTTCGTCGTCATGGCCGCCTTCCCCGGCCTCTTCACCGGCACCGACCCCCGGGCCACCGGCCAGGTCCGCGAGACCCCGAACGCCGACGCCTGGTTCGGCCGGGACACCCAGGGCTACGACATCTACGCCCGCACCATCCACGGCGCCCGGGCCTCGATCCTCGTCGGCATCCTCACGACCATCCTCACCACGGCCGTCGGCGTGGTCACCGGCATCGCCGCCGCCTACTTCGGCGGCTGGGTGGACACCCTGGTCAGCCGGATCACCGACGTCTTCTTCGCCATCCCGCTGATCCTCGGCGGCATCGTCTTCATGACCGCCTTCCCCAACGACCAGTCCACCCCCTACCTGGTGGTCGTCGGCAAGGTCGTCATCGCCCTGGCGCTGCTCGGCTGGCCCAGCGTCACCCGGCTGATGCGCGGCTCGGTCATGCAGGTGATGCCCAACGACTACATCCAGTCGGCGCGCGCCCTGGGTGCCTCGCCGTTCCGGATCATCCGGCGGCACGTGCTGCCCAACGCCATCGCGCCGGTGATGGTCGTGGCGACGATCAACCTCGGTGTCTACATCGTCGCCGAGGCCTCGTTGTCCTTCCTCGGCATCGGGCTGACCCCGCCGGCGATCTCCTGGGGCGTGGCGATCAGCGACTCGCTGACCACGGTCCGCAGCTACCCGCACATCCTCTTCTTCCCGGCGGCCTTCCTCAGCGTCTGCGTCTTCAGCTTCATCCTGCTGGGCGACGCGGTGCGGGACGCCTTCGACACGAAGAGCCGATGAGAGGCCGGTGACACGATCATGAGCACCTCCACGACGAGCGAGCACGCCCGGACCGCGGGCACCCCCGCCGACCACCTGCTCGAGGTCGACGACCTGCACGTCGAGTTCCGCACCCGGGACGGCGTCGCCAAGGCGATCAACGGGGTGAGCTTCTCCCTCGACGAGGGCGAGACCCTGGCGATCCTCGGCGAGTCCGGCTCGGGGAAGTCGGTGACCGCCCAGGCGATCATGGGCATCCTCGACATGCCCCCCGGCCACATCGGCGGCGGCCGGATCCTCTTCCAGGGCCGCGACCTGCTGACGATGCCGGAGAAGGAGCGGCGGGCCATGCGCGGCCCGGACGTCTCGATGATCTTCCAGGACGCGCTGAGCTCGCTGAACCCGGTCTTCCCGGTCGGCTGGCAGATCGGCGAGATGTTCCGCAAGCACCGCGGGATGAACCGCTCGGACGCCTACGAGCAGGCGGTCCGGCTCATGGAGCGGGTGAACATCCCGGCCGCCAAGGAGCGGGTCAAGGCCTACCCGCACCAGTTCTCCGGCGGGATGCGCCAGCGGATCATGATCGCCATGGCGATCGCCCTCGACCCCAAGGTGCTCATCGCCGACGAGCCGACCACGGCGCTCGACGTCACGGTCCAGGCGCAGATCATGAACCTGCTCAAGGAGCTCCAGGAGGAGTTCCACATGGGCCTGATCCTCATCACCCACGACCTCGGTGTGGTCGCCGACGTCGCCGACCGGATCGCCGTCATGTACGCCGGGCGGATCGTCGAACGGGCAGACGTCGGGGACATCTACGCCCGGCCGGCGCACCCCTACACCCGTGGGCTGCTGGAGTCGATCCCGCGGCTGGACCAGAAGGGGCAGACCCTCTCGGCCATCGGCGGGCTGCCGCCGAGCCTGCTGGCCATGCCCGACGGTTGCGCCTTCCACCCGCGCTGCGCCTTCGCCCGGGACGTCTGCCGCAGCGAGATCCCGCCGCTGGAGCAGATCGGCCCCCGCCGCGAGTCGGCCTGCCACTTCTCCGAGGAGGTCCTCAATGCCTGAGCGCGACGTCATCCTCAGCGCCCGCGACCTGAAGAAGCACTACCCGATCAAGGGCGGCGTGCTGCGCCGCACCGTCGGCGAGGTCAAGGCGGTCGACGGGGTCAGCTTCGACCTCTACAAGGGCGAGACGCTCGGCGTCGTCGGTGAGTCCGGCTGCGGCAAGTCCACCCTCGGCCGGCTGCTCATGCGGCTGGAGGACCCCACCGCGGGCAGCGTCACCTTCGACGGGGTGGACATGTACGAGCAGGCGGGGGCGGACATGCGCCGGCTGCGCCGGGACATCCAGATCGTCTTCCAGGACCCCTACACCTCGCTGAACCCGCGCCGGACGGTCGGCGAGATCATCTCCGAGCCCTTCGAGATCCACCCGGACGTGCTCGGCAAGAAGGACCGCACCGCCCGGGTCAAGGAGCTGCTCGAGCTCGTCGGGCTCAACCCGGAGCACATCAACCGCTACCCGCACCAGTTCTCCGGCGGTCAGCGGCAGCGCATCGGCATCGCCCGCGGCATCGCGCTCAACCCCAAGGTGCTCATCTGCGACGAGCCGGTCTCGGCCCTGGACGTCTCCGTCCAGGCGCAGGTGATCAACCTCATGGAGGAGCTGCAGGACGAGCTGGGCCTGTCCTACGTCTTCATCGCCCACGACCTCTCGGTGGTGCGGCACATCTCCGACCGGGTCGCGGTGATGTACCTCGGGCGGATCGTCGAGCTCGGCGACGAGGACGAGGTCTACAGCCGGCCCACCCACCCCTACACCCAGGCGCTGCTGTCGGCGGTGCCGGTGCCGGACCCGACGCTGCGCGGCAAGCGCGACCAGATCGTGCTCACCGGCGACGTGCCCAGCCCGGCGAACCCGCCGGCCGGCTGCCACTTCCACACCCGCTGCTGGAAGGCCGAGGACGTCTGCCGCACCGACGCCCCGGACCTGGCCGAGCGGGCCGACGGCGTCGGCCGGCACCCTTCGCGCTGCCACTTCGCCGAGCCGCGCGAGATCGTCCAGACCGAGGACGTCACCCACGTCGCTGGCGCCGGGATGCTCGCCGACACCTCGGGGGAGAGCACCCCCTGACCCTGGGGCGCCGCCCTCTCACCCTCCCCCGTTACCTTCTTCGTGCCCTCGATGATGGGGGTGTTGGTCGCTGGGTCCGGCATGACTGACCGCCCCTGTCTCGTCGATGATCCGGGGGGTGTTGTCACCGGGCCTGGTGGCGTCGGTCTGACCGCTGATAGGGACACGACCCCCGAACGGGTGGTCTCTTCGTAACGTGGCTGCCGGCTGCTGACGCCTGACCGCGGCCAGCATGATCACTGTCCGCGTGGGGCAAGGAGGCCCGTCATGGAAGAGCCATCAGCAGATCATGGGTACGCGGTGTTCCTCGGGTTGGACGTGGGCAAGGGCGAGCACCACGCCACCGCTCTCGACCCTGACGGGCGACGGGTGCACGACAAGCCGTTGCCGCAGGACGAGCACGCCCTGGGGGGCCTGTTCGAGCAGCTGAGCGAGCACGGGCCCGTGCTCGTCGTGGTCGACCAGCCCGCCTCGATCGGCGCACTGCCGGTCACGGTCGCGCGCGATGTGGGCGTGGACGTGGCCTACCTTCCCGGGCTGGCCATGCGCAGGATCGCTGACCTGCACCCGGGCAACGCCAAGACCGATGCCCGCGACGCGTACGTGATCGCCGAGGCGGCACGGTCGATGCCGCACGCCCTGCGGCGGGTCGACACCGGCGACGAAGCCCTAGCCGACCTGGAAGTCATCGTCGGATTCGACGACGACCTGGCCGCCGAGGTCACCCGGGTGACCAACCGCATCCACGGGCTGCTCACCCAGATCCACCCCGCCCTCGAACGGGCTATCGGCGGCAAGTTGCACCACAAGGCGATCCTGGAACTGCTCCGCCGCTTCGGTGGACCGACCGGCCTACGTCAAGCAGGCAAACGCCGGATCGCTGCAGCGGTCCGGGCGCGGGCTCCACGCAGCCACCACGCGATCGTCGAAGCGATCATGTCCGCGCTGGACGAGCAGAGCGTGACCGTGCCCGGCACCCGGGCCACCGAGCTGGTCCTGCCCCAACTGGCCGACCAGCTGACCTCGCTGCTGGCTCAACGCGAGCAGGCCGCCACGCAGGTCGAGGGGATGCTCGATGCGCACCCTCTTGCCGCGGTCCTGACCTCGATGCCCGGCATCGGGGTCAGGACCGGAGCGCGGATCCTCCTCGAGGTCGGCGACGGGTCGAGCTTCCCCACGCCGGGCCACCTGGCCGCCTACGCCGGACTGGCTCCAGTCACCCGCAGATCAGGCTCCTCCATCCGCGGCGAGCACCCCTCCCGAGCCGGCAACAAGAACCTCAAACGCGCCATGTTCCTCGCCGCGTTCGCCGCACTGTCCGACCCGACCTCACGCGCCTACTACGACCGCAAAAGAGCCCAAGGCAAGAAGCACAACGCCGCGCTGATCTGCCTGGCCAGACGACGCTGCGACGTCATCTACGCCATGCTCCGCGACGGCACCCCCTACCAGCCCCGCCCCGCCACCGCCGCTTGACGAAACCCATAGGGACACCCCCCTTCACCTCCATCCCCCACGGGGTGCGCGCTCTCACGACCCGGCTACCACGCAGTAAGTGCTGTGATCACGACACTTACTGCGTGGTAGCCAGGGGTTTAGGGTGCGCGGGGACAGCGCATTTGGGCCGGGAGCGGCCCGCTGAGACAATGCGCCCCATGCCCACCCAGACCCGCCACGACGTGCGCAACGTCGCCATCGTCGCCCATGTCGACCACGGCAAGACCACCCTCGTGGACAAGATGCTGTGGCAGGCGGGGACCTTCGGCGAGCACGACCACGTCGACGAGCGGGCCATGGACTCCGGCGACCTGGAGCGGGAGAAGGGGATCACGATCCTCGCCAAGAACACCGCGATCCGCTACGCCGGCCCCTCCGCCGCCGAGCACCAGGCCCCCGACGGGGTCACCATCAACATCATCGACACCCCCGGCCACGCCGACTTCGGCGGCGAGGTCGAGCGCGGGCTGTCCATGGTCGACGGGGTCGTGCTGCTCGTCGACGCCTCCGAGGGCCCGCTGCCGCAGACCCGCTTCGTGCTGCGCAAGGCGCTGGCCGCGCGGATGCCGGTCATCCTGTGCATCAACAAGGTGGACCGCCCGGACAGCCGCATCGCCGAGGTCGTCGACGAGGTCTACGAGCTCTTCATGGACCTCGTCGACGACGCCGCCGACCAGGAGAGCGCCCTGGACTTCCCGGTCGTCTACGCCTCGGCGAAGGCGGGTGTGGCCAGCCTGGAGGCACCGGCCGACGGCGGTCTGCCTGACGGGGACGACCTCGAGCCGCTCTTCGCCACCATCCTCGAGACGATCCCGGCGCCGACCTACGACAGCGACACCCCGCTGCAGGCGCACGTCACCAACCTCGACTCCAGCAACTTCCTCGGCCGCCTCGCCCTGCTGCGGGTGCACAACGGCGAGATCAGCAAGGGCCAGCAGGTCACCTGGTGCCGCACCGACGGCAGCCAGCAGCGGGTGAAGATCACCGAGCTGCTCATGACCGACGGCCTGGAGCGCAAGCCCCTGGAGGGCCGCCCGGCCGGCCCCGGCGACATCATCGCCATCGCCGGCATCCCCGAGATCATGATCGGCGAGACCATCGCCGACGCCGAGGACCCGCACCCGCTGCCGGTGATCACCGTCGACGAGCCGGCCATCTCGATGACCATCGGCACCAACACCTCCCCGCTGGTCGGCCGCGGCCCGACCCGCGGCACCAAGGTCACCGCCCGCCTGGTCAAGGACCGCCTCGACCGCGAGCTCGTCGGCAACGTCTCGCTGCGGGTGCTGCCCACCGAGCGGCCGGACGCCTGGGAGGTCCAGGGCCGCGGCGAGCTGGCGCTGGCCATCCTCGTCGAGCAGATGCGCCGCGAGGGCTTCGAGCTGACCGTCGGCAAGCCGCAGGTGGTCACCAAGGAGGTCGACGGCAAGGTCCACGAGCCCAGCGAGCGGCTGACCATCGACACCCCCGAGGAGCACCTCGGTGCGATCACCCAGATCCTCGCCGCCCGCAAGGGCCGGATGGAGCAGATGACCAACCACGGCACCGGCTGGATCCGGATGGAGTTCATCGTGCCCAGCCGCGGCCTCATCGGCTTCCGCACCGAGTTCCTCACCGAGACCCGCGGTACCGGCATCGCCCACCACGTCTTCGACGGCTACGAGCCGTGGGCGGGCACGATCACCACCCGGGTCTCCGGCTCGCTGGTGGCCGACCGCTCCGGCCCGGTGACCTCCTACGCCATGGTCAACCTGCAGGAGCGCGGCACCCTCTTCACCGACCCCGGCACCGAGGTCTACGAAGGGATGATCGTCGGCGAGAACTCCCGCGCCGACGACATGGACGTCAACATCACCAAGGAGAAGAAGCTCACCAACGTGCGCGCCTCCTCCGCCGACAACTTCGAGAAGGTCGTCCCCCCGCGCCGGCTCTCCCTGGAGCAGTCCCTGGAGTTCTGCCGCGAGGACGAGTGCGTCGAGGTCACCCCCGACGCCGTGCGCATCCGCAAGGTCGAGCTCGACCACACCCTGCGCGCCCGCGCCGCGGCGCGCGCCCGCAACTCCTGAGGCAGGACCCATGACCGGCACCCCGACCCGCTCTCGACGTGCCCGGCTGGCGGCCCTCGCGGCCACCGCCGGGGTGGTGCTCGCTGGATGCACCGGCGGCGACGACCAGGCCGAGGAGACCTCGACCCCGGAAGGACCGGAGGGGGAGCTGACCCTGCTCGCCCAGGGGCCGGTGGACGCCTGGGACCCGCAGCGGATCGTCGACCGGCGCACCGCGGGGGTCGCCAGCCGGCTGTGGATGCGCACCCTCACCGCCTACCCGCCGGCCGAGGACGCCGCCGGCCAGCGCGAGCTCACCGGTGACCTGGCCACCGACACCGGCACCCCCAACGAGGACCTCACCGAGTGGTCCTTCACCCTCCGCGAGGGCCTCACCTGGCAGGACGGGTCGCCGATCACCTGCGGCGACGTGCGCTACGGCGTCTCCCGCGCCTTCGCCGAGGACACCGGCTCCGGCGGCTACGCCGTCACCTACCTCGACATCCCGAAGCGGGCGGACGGCACCTCCACCTATCCCGGGCCCTACGGCAGCGAGGGCCGCAGCAGCGACGCCCGGAAGCTCATCGCCGATGCCGTCGAGTGCGACGGCCAGACGGTGACCTTCAACCTCGGCGAGCCCGTGGCCACCTTCGACGAGATCGTCAGCGTGCCGGAGTTCGCGCCCTACGAGGAGGCCCAGGACGAGCAGGGCGACTCCGCGCACCTCGCCTTCTCCTCCGGCCCCTACATGCTCGAGGAGGACTGGACCCCCTCGGACGGCGGCACCTGGGTGCGCAACCCGGAGTGGAGCGAGGGCGACGACCCGCTCCGCGAGGCCGGGCCGCGCGAGATCGTCCACCGCGAGGGCCTCGAGCCCGAGGACGCGCTGGCCGCACTCGCCGAGGACGACGGCACCCGCAGCCTCATGCTCGACCCGCTGCCGCCGGCCCTGGCCGACCAGCGCGAGCAGCTCGGCCAGGACGCGCGCTCGGTGACCGGGGACGGGCAGCTCGTGGAGTACCTCGCGCCCAACATGGAGAGCGACGCCTTCGCGAAGCAGGACGTGCGCCGCGCTTTCGCCCTGTCCACCGACCGCCGCGGCTACGTCGAGGCGCTCGGCGGACGCGACGCCGGCGGAGCGGCCTGGTCGCTGCTGCCGGAGATCCTGCCGTCCGCGCACGACGCGGTGATGGACGCCGGCCCGGGCGGCGACCCGGAGCGGGCCCAGGAGCTGCTCACCGAGGCCGAGGAGGACGAGCCGGTCGCGGTGACCGTCGCCTACCGCAGCGACACCGAGGGCATGGACGAGGCGATGCAGGCGCTCGCCGACGGCTGGGAGGCCGGGGGTTTCGAGGTGACCCTGGAGCCGGTCGAGACCGACTACTACGAGCAGGTCGGGGCCCGGCGGACCGCCGACGAGCGGGACGTCGTCTGGGCCAACTGGGGCCACGACTACCCGTCGGCCGCCACCGTGCTGCCGCCGCTCTTCGACAACCGGGTCAACCTCACCTCCACCTCGCTCGGCCGCAACTACGGCCAGGTCGCCGACACCGAGCTCAACGAGGCGATGGACGAGGCCGGGGAGACCCGCGGGGACTCCGCCCGCGCCGAGGCGTGGACCGAGGTGGACACCGAGCTGCTGCGCGACGGCGCCTACGTGCCGCTGCGCCAGACCCAGGTCACCTACGTCGCCGGGAGCGAGGTCACCGGTCTCGGGATCAACGCGGCCTACGGCGGGGTGCCCGACCTCGGCAGCGTCGGGGTGCGCCGGTGACGCTGGCGTCCGCCGCGCCGGTGCCGGTGCCGGGCCGACCGGCCCGGCTGCTGCTGGTGCACGCCCACCCGGACGACGAGACCCTGGCCACCGGCGTGACGATCGCCCATCACGTCGCCGCCGGCGACGAGGTGCACGTGCTCACCTGCACCCTCGGCGAGGAGGGCGAGGTCATCCCGGACGAGCTGGCGCACCTGGCGGCCGACCGGGAGGACCGTCTGGACGCGCACCGTCGCGAGGAGCTGCGCGGCGCGATGGCCAGCATCGGCGCGCGCAGCCACGTGCTGCGCGACGGGAGCCCCGAGCGCTGGCGCGACTCCGGGATGGCCGGCAGCCCGAGCGCCGCGCACCCGCGGGCATGGGCGGGGGCCCCGCTGGAGGAGGCCGCGGCCGCGGTCCGCGAGGTGATCGCGCAGGTCGACCCGGACCTGGTCATCACCTACGACCAGCACGGCGGCTACGCCCACCCCGACCACATCCGCACCCACGAGGCCACCTGCGCGGCGCTCGCCGCGATGCCGGCAGCCGCCCGGCCCGCGCTCTTCGGGATCTACACCCCGCGGTCCTGGGCGGACCAGGACCGGGACTGGCTGGCGGCGCACCCGGTGCCGGGCTGGACGCAGCCGGAGGGGCCCTACCCGCCGTCGGTGGTGGATGACGCCGTGGTCACCCACGCCGTCGTCGACCCGGACGCGGTCGCCGCCCAGGCCGCCGCCCTGGAGCACCACCGCACCCAGGTCACCGTGGCCGGCGAGACCTACGCCCTGTCCAACGACGTCGCCGCGCGGCTGCCGGGGCGCGAGGGCTTCGCCCGGCTGGACCCGGGGACCGGGCGGCCGCTGGCCGGCGACCAGCCCGCTGAGGTCGGCGACCGGCCCGCCGAGACGGGCGACAGGCTCGGCGACCCCGGTCAGGAGCGGCAGCCGTTGGTGCAGCGGACCGCGACCGCCGGATCGCCGGAGAGCTCGGGATGAGCGTCACCGGAGACCAGCTGCGGCAGGTGATGAGCCGCTTCGCCACCGGGGTCACCGTGGTCACCACCACCGCCGGTGAGCACGACCACGCGATGACCGCGAACACCTTCACCTCCGTCTCCCTGGACCCGCCGCTGGTGCTCGTCTGCGTCGAGCAGGACACCAGCTGGCACGACTCGGTCACCGCGGCCGGGGTCTGGGGCGTCTCCATCCTGCCGGCCTCGTCCCGCGCCGCCGCGGGCTGGCTGAGCACCGGCGGCCGACCGCTGCTGGGCCAGCTGGGGCGGGTGCCGCACCACCGCGGAGAGCTCGGGGTGGCGCTGCTCGACGGGGCACTGGCTACGGTGGAGTGCCGTACCACCCAGGCCCACCCCGCCGGGGACCACACCATCGTCGTCGGGGCTGTCGTGTCGGCCCGCGTCGACGAGCGCCCGGATGATGCACTGATCTACTACCGCAGCCGATACGGATCGACGAGGTGACCGAGATGTCCAGCCACGAGTACGCCGAGCCCCCTGCCCGGCGCGAGCCGCGCGGGCGCGGCTGGATCGCCGGTGCCTTCGTGCTGCTGGTCCTCGCCTTCCTCTACTTCGGGGCGGCCCTCTTCTTCGGCGACAAGGTGCCCTCTGGCACGACCGTCGGCGGGGTCAACGTCGGCGGCATGACCGAGGACGAGGCGCGCGAGGCGATCGAGCGCGACCTCGCCGACGACGAGGCCCGCGAGCTGACCATCAACGGCAGCGAGGAGTCGTTCAGCGTCGCCCCGGCCGACGCCGGCCTCGCCTACGACTACGAGGGCTCGATCGACGGGCTCACCGGCTTCAGCGCCAACCCGGTCGACCTCGTCCGGCACGTCAGCGGCGGCACCGACCACCAGGTCGAGACCACCATCGACCACGAGACGCTGCGCGCGACGGTCGACGAGGGGGCCGCCACGCTGGAGAGCGAGGCCGTCGAGGGCAAGGTGACCCTGGAGGGCGCCGAGGTCGAGGTGAAGAAGTCCCAGGAGGGTCTCGAGGTCGACCGTGACGCGCTGATCGCCTCGATCGAGGACGGCTGGCCGCGCTCGGTGGAGTACCGGGCCCCGGAGTCCGCGGTCGAGCCGACGCTGGCGCAGGACGAGATCGAGCGCTTCGTCGAGGAGGACCTCACCCCGCTGGTCTCCGGTCCGGTGACCATCACCACCACCGACCCGACCCGCAGCGGCAGCAAGGACGTCGAGTACGAGGTCAGCACCGAGGCCCTGGCCGAGGCGGTGAGCATCAAGAACGCCGACGGCACCCTCTCCGCGACCATCTCCGACAAGACGATCGAGGAGGCCGTGCTGGCCGCCGGACGGTCCTCGGACACCCTGCGGGCGGCCACGGATGCCAGCGTGGAGCGCACCGGCACCCGCCGCTTCGAGGTGATCCCGGCCAAGAACGGGCTCACCCTGAAGACCGACAGCATCGCCGAGCCGGTCAAGGAGGCGATGACGAAGGAGGGCTCGAAGCGCACCGCGGAGGTCACCTCGGAGGCGGCCAAGCCCGAGCTGAGCACCACCCAGGCGCGGCGCACCGTGCCCAAGGAGGTCATCTCCACCTTCTCCACGACCCTCACCGACGACGCCGAGCGCACCGAGAACATCGACACCGCGGCGCGCACCCTGGACGGCACCTACGTGGGTCCGGGGGAGAGCTTCAGCCTCAACGACGTGCTCGGCGAGCGGACCGCGGCGAAGGGGTACAACGAGGCCCCGGTCATCCTCAACGGCCGGCTGCGGATGGACTACGGCGGCGGCATCAGCCAGCTGTCGACGACCCTCTTCAACGCGGTCTTCTTCTCCGGGGCGAAGATCGAGGAGTTCCACCCGCACTCCTTCTACATCTCCCGCTACCCCGAGGGCCGCGAGGCGACGATCTCCTGGCCGGACGTCGACAACCGCTTCACCAACGACACCGGCGCCGGGATCCTCATCGAGGCCGAGGTCAGCGGCGGCGAGGTGACCGTCACCTTCTTCGGGCAGAAGAAGTGGGACATCGAGGCGGTCAAGGGCGACCGGCGCAACGTCACCCAGCCGGACCGGATCGTCGACGACTCCGAGGGCTGCGTGCCCCAGGCGGCGAGCCCCGGCTTCGACGTCACCGTCACCCGGATCTTCAAGGAGGGCGGCTCGGAGGAGAAGCGCAGCAGCTTCACCACGACCTACATCCCCGAGGACGAGGTCATCTGCCGCTGACCCCGGTGGTGCCTTTATCGGGTTACCCGATAATGCGCCGGTCCCCGGGGAAGCCTTCCCCCGCATGCGAGCGTTTATCGGGTAACCCGATAAACGCTCAGGGCAGGCGCAGGTACTGGTAGGCGTGGTGGGGGCGCAGGCCGAGGTCGCGGTAGAGGGTCAGTGCCGCCTCGTTGGTGCTCTCGACCTGCAGGTAGAGCGAGCGGACGCCCGCCTCGTGGGCCACGCGCGCCGCCGCCACCGACAGCCGCCGCCCGATCCCCAGACGCCGGTGCGGCATCGGCACGCTCAGCCCGAAGATCCCGGCCCAGCCGTCGTTGACCGGCACCCGGACCACGCCGAGCACCTCCGGGCCGTCCTCCACCGACAGGAAGCGCTGGTCGGCAGGGCCGGTGACGACCCGCCGCGCGACGTCGCCGTGCGCGGCCACCGCCGGCCCGCAGGCCGCCCACCATCCCTCCGTGGGCTGCTCGCGCACCACGACCTGACCTGGCCCTGTGGTCTCGGCAGGAGCAGCACCGGCCACCTCGGCGCCGGTCACCTCGGTGCCGGCCACCTCGGCGCTCTCCCCGGTGAGCACCAGCACCGGCGGGCCGAAGGGGGTGTACCCCCGTCTCAGCAGCTCGGCCCCCAGCGGGTCCGCCGCGACGGCGACCTCGGCGGATCCCGGTGGCCCGGGCAGCATGACCAGCGGCCGCAGCCCGCGTTCCCGGTGCCACCCCGCGGCCATCTCCACCGCTTCTGGCAGCGGCACCCCGGGGTCCCCGAGGGGCAGCAGCGAGTTCGCCCTCCCGGTGTAGCCGCCGGCCGCGCGCAGCAGCCAGCCCCGCCCGGGGTCGCCGATCCAGGCACGCTCCAGCGGCGGGTTGCCCTCGGTCATCACCCGGTGCAGGTCGGCGACCCCGACCGCGCGGTGCGGGGCGCCGCGGCGGACCGGCCGCGGCGGCACCACCTTCGCCGCGACGATCTCGCTCCGTGAGAGGACCACCGGACCGCGCCGCGACTCCAGGGTGACGCTCGCCTCGTCGACCGCGACCACCTCGCCGACGGTGTCGGTCAGCCGCGGCCCGTGCTCCGGTGGCGGGACGATCCGGGCGCGCACCGCCATCCTCGTCCCTAAGGCGAACCTCACCTTCGCGTCGCTCATCCGCCGCATACTATTGATCGCATGACGTACGTGATCGCGCAGCCTTGTGTGGACCTGAAGGACAAGGCCTGCATCGAGGAGTGCCCGGTCGACTGCATCTACGAGGGTGAGCGCAGCCTCTACATCCACCCCGACGAGTGCGTCGACTGCGGTGCCTGCGAGCCGGTCTGCCCCGTCGAGGCGATCTACTACGAGGACGACGTGCCGGAGGAGTGGGCCGACTACTACAAGGCCAACGTCGAGTTCTTCGACGACCTCGGCAGCCCCGGCGGCGCCGCGAAGATGGGCATGATCAAGAAGGACCACCCGGTGATCTCCGTGCTGCCGCCGCAGGAGCACGACGAGTGACCCTGGGCGCCACCCGCCCCGCGGCCGCCTGAACGGGGGCGGCCGTGATCTCCTCGCTGCCCGACTTCCCCTGGGACTCGCTGCTCCCGGCGAAGGAGCGTGCCCGCGCCTTCACCGGCGCCACCCCGGACGAAGGGGAGGGGATCGTCGACCTGTCCGTCGGCACCCCGGTCGATCCCACCCCGCAGGTCGTCACCGACGCGCTCTCGGCCGCCGCCGACGCCCCCGGCTATCCGCAGACCTGGGGGACCCCTGACCTGCGCGAGGCCGTCGCCGACTGGTTCGCCCGGCGCCGCTCCGCGCCGGGCGTGGACCCGGACGGGGTGCTGCCGACGATCGGCTCCAAGGAGCTCGTCGCCTGGCTGCCCACCCTCCTGGGCCTCGGTCCCGGCGACGTCGTCGGCTTCCCCCGGGTGGCCTACCCCACCTACGACGTCGGGGCCCGCCTCGCCGGGGCGACCCCGACGCCGGCGGACGCCACCACCGCCTTCGGCCCGGCCGCGCCGCGGCTGCTGTGGCTGAACACCCCGAGCAACCCCACCGGGCAGGTCCTCGGGGTCGAGCACCTGCGCAAGGTCGTCGACTGGGCCCGCGAGCGCGGGGTGGTCGTCGCCTCCGACGAGTGCTACGCCGAGCTGGACTGGCGCACCGTCGAGGAGCGGGCCGCCGACGGCGACGGGCCGGACGCGGTGAGCACGCCCAGCCTGCTCGACCCGCGGGTGTGCGGCGGCGACCACACCGGGCTGCTGGTGGCCTACTCGCTGTCCAAGCAGTCCAACCTCGCCGGCTACCGGGCCGCCTTCCTCGCCGGTGACCCGCGCCTGGTGGCCGGGCTGCTCGAGGTGCGCAAGCACGCCGGGATGATCGTGCCGTGGCCGGTGCAGCGGGCGATGCTCGCCGCCCTGGGCGACGGGGGGCACGTCGCGGAGCAGAAGGCGCGCTACCGGGCCCGTCGGGGCGTGCTCGAGCCGGCGGTCGCGGCCGCCGGGCTGCGGGTCGACCACTCCCGGGCCGGCCTCTACCTCTGGGCCAGCGCGGACGAGCCCAGCCGGGTGACCGTGGACCGGCTGGCCGAGCGCGGGATCCTCGTCGCCCCTGGCGACTTCTACGGCACCGCCGGCGCGCAGCACGTGCGGATCGCGCTGACCGCGACCGACGAGCGGATCGCCGCCGCTGCCGCGCGGCTGGGCCGCTGACTGGCCGGGACGCCCCGTCCACGAGGCGACCCCACATGGTCATCAGCGCCACGGCTGGGGTAGCGTCACAAGTGACCGGCGCGCCGGCCCACGACGCCGTGCCGCGCCCATCCGTACAACATGAACGGGGAACGACATGAGCGCTGACGCGACCTTCTCCGCCGGAGGCAAGGACCTGACCTTCGACGTGGTCGAGGCCAGCGAGGGCAACGACGGCTACGACATCTCCTCGCTGCTGAAGGAGACCGGCAACGTCACCTTCGACACCGGCTTCGTCAACACCGCCGTCTGCCGCTCGGACATCACCTACATCGACGGTGGTGCCGGGATCCTGCGCTACCGCGGCTACCCGATCGACCAGCTGGCCGGGCAGTCGACCTTCGTCGAGGTCGCCTACCTGCTCATCTACGGCGAGCTGCCGACCGCCGACCAGCTCGGCGAGTTCGAGGAGCGGATCAAGCGGCACACGATGCTGCACGAGGACCTCAAGGCGTTCTTCAACGGCTTCCCCCGGGACGCCCACCCCATGCCGGTGCTCTCCTCCGCGGTATCCGCGCTGGGCACCTTCTACCAGGACAGCCTGGACCCCTTCGACGCCGAGCAGGTCGAGATCAGCACGATCCGGCTGCTGGCGAAGCTGCCGACGATCGCCGCCTACGCGCACAAGAAGAGCGTCGGCCAGCCCTTCCTCTACCCGGACAACAGCCTCACCCTCACCGAGAACTTCCTCCGGATGACCTTCGGCTTCCCGGCCGAGCCCTACGAGCTGGACCCGGACATCGTCCGCGCGCTCGACCAGCTCTTCATCCTGCACGCCGACCACGAGCAGAACTGCTCCACCTCGACGGTGCGGCTCGTCGGCTCCGCGCACGCCAACCTCTTCAACTCGGTCTCGGCCGGCATCCACGCGCTCTCCGGCCCGCTGCACGGCGGCGCCAACCAGGCGGTGCTGGAGATGCTCGAGCAGATCAAGGCCTCCGACGACGGCGCCGAGACCTTCATGAAGAAGGTGAAGAACAAGGAGGACGGCGTCCGGCTGATGGGCTTCGGCCACCGGGTCTACAAGAGCTACGACCCGCGCGCCGCCATCGTCAAGGACACCGCGCACACCGTCCTGGAGAAGTCCGGCAGCAGCGAGCTCATGGACATCGCCATGAAGCTCGAGGAGGTCGCCCTCGCCGACGACTACTTCGTCGAGCGCAACCTCTACCCGAACGTCGACTTCTACACCGGCCTCATCTACACCGCGATGGGCTTCGAGCCGAAGATGTTCACCGTGCTCTTCGCCATCGGTCGCCTCCCGGGCTGGATCGCCCAGTGGCGCGAGATGATCGAGGACAAGGAGACGAAGATCGGTCGCCCGCGCCAGATCTACACCGGCGCCACCGAGCGCGACTACGTGGAGATCGGCAAGCGCTGACCCACCCCTTCTCACGCACCGAACGAGCCTTTATCGGGTAACCCGATAAAGGCTCGTTCTCGTGGGAAGGCTTCTCCGGGGACCGAGAGGTTCTCGACATTCCGCGTGCCGCGACCTGCTGGCGAGCCGGTCGAGCGAGTGACCTTCCCGGGGCGAAGGGAGGTCAGTCGTTGAGGGTGATGACCACCCGGGTGCCGTCCACCGGCGTGTCCGAGTCGTGCCACTCCAGCGCGTCGTTGCCGCCGCCACGCCGCCACTCCTGGCCGCCCACCTGGACCGCGGTGATCTGCCGGGCGCCCGCCTGAGCCACCGCCCAGGCACCGACCCCCCAGGCTCGGTCCGCGTCCGGCGCGTCGACGACCACCGTGATGCCGCTGCCGAGGTTCTCCTGGCTCGCGGTCAGGCCGGTCTGCTCGTCGATCGCCGAGATCAGCGTCTCCGGCCGCCCTGGCGCGTCGGGGTCGTCCAGCCGGCAGCCGATCGCCGCGGGGGAGTGGCCGGCGATGACCGAGGCGAGGGTGCGCCCTTCCTGCTCGTGGTCGGCGTACGCCTCGGGGTAGGCGCTGCGCTGCACCTCCTGGGCGATCTCGGTGATCCGCATCTCCTCCCAGCCCTCGACCTGCACCAGGGCGTCGTAGAAGGCGGTGGTCGCGTAGATCGGGTCGAGCAGCTCGGCCTCGGTGCCCCAGCCCTGGCTCGGGCGCTGCTGGAAGAGCCCCACCGAGTCCCGGTCGCCGTAGGTGAGGTTGCGCAGCTTGGACTCCTGGATCGCCGTGGCCACCGCGATGCTCCCGCCCCGGGCGGGCAGCCCGCGCCGCACCCCGAGCTGGACGATCGTCGAGGCGTGGTTCACCTGCACCGGGTCGAAGGTGACCGTCTCCCCGGCGGCGGTGGCCTCGCAGCTCTCCCCGAAGAAGAGCCCGATCCGGTCCCGGGCGTACCAGACCCCGGCCGCCACGACGGCGATCACGCAGAGGACGGCGACGAGCACGACGAGCCGCGAGGTGCCGGTGTCGGGCATCTCGGGCGGGTGCTCGGGGTCCTCCCCGCGGCGCGGGCGCCGGGGTCGCTCAGGGGTGGTCACGGGGGATCAGTTGGCGTGCAGGGCCTCGTTCAGCGCGATGCCGTCGCCGGTGCGGTCGCGGGCCTCGACGGCGCCGGAGACCGAGTTCCGGATGAAGAGGAGCCCGTCCCGCCCGGAGAGCTCGCGCGCCTTGACGACGCCGCCGTCGGGCAGGGTGACCTTGGTGCCGGCGGTGAGGTAGAGCCCGGCCTCGACGACGCAGTCGTCGCCCAGGGCGATGCCGACCCCGGCCTCGGCGCCGACCAGGCAGCGCCGACCGATGGCGACCCGCTCGGTGCCGCCGCCGGAGAGGGTGCCCATCGTCGAGGCGCCGCCGCCGATGTCGGAGCCGTCACCGGCGACGACACCCTGGCTGATCCGCCCTTCGACCATCGAGGCGCCGAGGGTGCCGGCGTTGAAGTTGACGAAGCCCTCGTGCATCACGGTGGTGCCCTCGGACAGGTGGGCGCCGAGCCGGACCCGGTCGGCGTCGCCGATCCGGATGCCCGCCGGGGTCACGTAGTCGACCATCCGCGGGAACTTGTCGACCGAGTAGACGGTGACGTGGCCGCGTGCCCGCAGCTGGGCCCGGGTGAGCTCGAAGCCCTCCACCGCGCACGGCCCGTGGTTGGTCCACACGACGTTGGTCAGCTGACCGAAGAGGCCGTCGAGGTTGATCGTGTTCGGCGCGACCAGCCGGTGGCTGAGCAGGTGCAGCCGCAGGTAGGCGTCGCTGCCGCCCGCCGGCGCCGCGTCGAGGTCGATGCTCACGGTGACCACCTCGGTGCGCACCCCGCGCGCGGCGTCCTCGCCGACGAGCGCGTCGAGCTCGGCCGGGGCGCTCACGCCCTCGGGGGCGTGACCCAGCGTCGGGCTCGGGTACCAGGTGTCCAGCACCGTCCCGTCGGCGGTGAGCGTGGCGAGGCCGTGGCCCCAGGCTGCGCGGGTCTCAGTCATGCCCGAATGGTAGGCAACGGAGCGTGGTGCCTCCCAACTCACCCGTCCGGAGCATCGGTTCGGCGACGGCGCGCGCTAGATTCCTCTCCGTCGCGAAGGCTCGTGAATGGAGGACGAGGCATGAAGGCAACGCTGGCCTGTGGTGGATGACACTGCCCTCGATGACGATGGTTCGCTCGAGAACGACTGCTCGGTACGGCTCGTCTACGTGAGGTCGGGGCCTGGCGACGACTCCGTCGAACCCCTGGTGGCGGTTGTTGCGTCGGAGGCTGAGGCCCTGGCCATCTACCACGAGCTGGCGAGCAGGATGCCGGACGCGTACACGTCGTGGGAGCACCACCCGCTCCAGGGGTACGAGATCGGCAGCACCCCGCCGGAGGTGGTGCACGTCGTGATGTCTGGGTGGGCGGAGGATCGCATGGCAGACGGTCCGCGGGAGATGACCGATCCGATCGGTGCGGCCGCCTTCGTCGACCTGGACGACGCAGGGCGCCTGGCTGCGGAGCTTGCTGCTGCTGAGGCTCCGGACTTCGCGGTGTGGTCACGCCGACTGGGCGAGCGGCGTCACGGGTGGCCCTTCGTCCCCTCCTGAGGCATCGGTCCAGACCAGCAGCAGCCTTCGGTGGCGGACGGCGTCGAGCGCGCGATCAGAAGGGCTGTCGCCGACCTTTTGTACGGTGGCGGGCATGACAGACCAGCTCGACCTCGGCGCGGACATCGTCACGCTCACCCGGCAGCTCTGCGACATCGAGTCGGTCAGCCGTGACGAAGGGCGGATCGCCGACGCCGTCGAGGCCGCGCTGCGGGCGCTGCCGCACCTGAGCGTCAGCCGCACCGGGCACACCATCGTCGCCCGCACCGACCTCGGGCGCGACGAGCGGGTCGTGCTCGCCGGGCACCTGGACACCGTGCCGCTGACCGACCCGCCGAACCTGCCCACCCGCCTCGAGGAGCGCGACGGCGAGGAGGTGCTCTGGGGCCGCGGGACGGTGGACATGAAGGGCGGCGTCGCCGTCCAGCTCAAGGTCGCCGCGAACGTCCCCGAGCCGAGCCGCGACCTCACCTTCCTCTTCTACGAGGCCGAGGAGATCGAGGAGCGCTACAACGGCCTCAAGGCGCTCGGCGAGCGCGACCCCGAGGTGCTGCGCGAGGCCGACCTGGCGATCCTCTTCGAGGGCACCCGCGCCGAGGTCGAAGGGGGCTGCAAGGGCACCCTGCGGGTCGAGGTCCGCACCACCGGCACCGCCGCCCACTCGGCCCGGCCCTGGCGCGGGCACAACGCCATCCACGACGCGGCCGACGTGCTGCAGCGGCTGCGCGACCACATCCAGCAGGAGGTCGAGGTCGACGGCCTGACCTACCACGAGGCGCTGCAGGCGGTCGGCATCCGCGGCGGCATCGCCGGCAACGTCGTCCCCGACGAGTGCGTCGTCACCGTCAACTACCGCTTCGCCCCGGACAAGAGCGGCGAGCAGGCGCTCGCCCACGTCCAGGACGTCTTCGACGGCTACGAGCTCACCGTCACCGACCTCGCCGAGGGCGCCCGCCCCGGCCTGGACCGCCCGGCGGCGCAGGCCTTCGTCGCCGCCCTGGGCGTCCCGGTCGGCCCCAAGGAGGGGTGGACCGACGTCGCCCGCTTCTCCGCGCTCGGCGTCCCGGCGATCAACTTCGGCCCGGGCGACCCGGGGCTGGCCCACCAGGCCGACGAGCACACCCCGACGGCGCAGCTGCGAGCCGCGGAGGCCGCCGTGCTGCGCTGGCTCGCGTAGGTTGGCCCCGTGAGCCAGCAGAGCCAGCCGCCGGAGCGCAGCTACCACAAGGGCCCGGTGCTCATGCGTGGCGCGCAGGTGCCGCGCTCGACCACCGACCAGCGGCTGCTGGATACCTCCGGCACCGCCGACTGGGTGCACACCGACCCGTGGCGGGTGCTGCGCATCCAGGCCGAGTTCGTCGAGGGCTTCGGCGCGCTCGCCGAGCTGGGCCCGGCGATCACCGTCTTCGGCAGCGCCCGGCTCGGCGCCGGCACCCGGTGGTACGACGAAGGGGTGCGCCTGGGGGAGGCCCTCGTCCGCGAGGGCTACGCCGTGATCACTGGAGGCGGGCCCGGCGCGATGGAGGCCGCCAACAAGGGCGCGAAGGAGGCCGGCGGCACCTCCGTCGGTCTGGGCATCGAGCTCCCCTTCGAGGCCGGGCTCAACCCCTACGTGGACCTCGGGGTGAACTTCCGCTACTTCTTCGCCCGGAAGACGATGTTCGTCAAGTACGCGATGGGCTTCATCGTGCTGCCGGGGGGCTTCGGCACCCTGGACGAGCTCTTCGAGGCCCTGACCCTCGCGCAGACCGGCAAGGTCACCTCCTTCCCGGTGGTGCTCGTCGGCCGCGACTACTGGGGCGGGCTGCTGGACTGGCTCCGTGAGAGCGCGCTCGGCGACGGCATGGTCTCGCCGGAGGACATCGACCGGCTCTACCTCACCGACGACGTCGACGAGGCCGTGGCCTACGTCCGCTCCGCCTCCGCCCGCGCCGTCGGCGACCCGGAGGGCTGAGCCGGTGGTCTGGGTCCTCTTCATCGTCGTCGCGGTGCTCGTCTGCGCGGTCACCGCCGCGCTGATCACCGGGCGGCTGGTCGGCGACCCGATGGCCGAGGCCCGTGCCAGCACCCCGGACCCGGGGCTCAGCCCGGGCTTCGCCGTGGCCGACATCGACGAGGTCCGCTTCGACACCGCGCTGCGCGGCTACCGGATGGACCAGGTCGACGACGTCCTCGACCTGCTGCAGGCGCGGATCGCCGAGCTCGAGGGCGGCGCCCCGGCGGCGTCCGAGGGCAAAGCCGCACCGGCCAGCACCGACGAGCTCGTGCTGGACCGGTCCGTGCCCGCCGAGCGACCCGCGCCCGACGAGCCGACCGCGCCGGCCGAGCGGCCCGCCCCCGCCGACCCCGACGGCCCGCGATGACCGCCGTCGAGGAGCGGGCCCGCTGCACCGCCCCAGTGGCGGTCCTCTGGGAGGTGCTCATGGACCTCCCGGCGACCACCGAGCAGGTGCCGCTGACCACGGGCACCGGCGACCCCGGGCCGGTCCGGCTGGGCTGGTCCTTCACCGCGCGCACCAGCCTGGGCCCGCTGCACCTCGACGACGAGATGGTCGTCACCGGCCTGACCCCGCCGAGCGACGGGTCGCCGGGGCGGGTGCGGATCCTCAAGACCGGGCGGCTGCTCGCCGGGTGGGCCGAGATCGAGGTGCGCCCCGATGACGAGGGCAGCGACGGCCGCGACGGCGACGGCAGCCTGCTCGTGTGGCGCGAGGAGGTCGGTCCACGGGCTGCGCCGCTGGCCGCGCTGACCCCCGGCCCGCTGCAGGACCGGTCCACCCGCGAGTTGCTGCGCCGGATGGTCGCGGACGTGGTCGCCCGCGCCGAGCAGCGCGCCGACGGACCGGTCCCCGGGTGACCGTCGCCGACCGCCCGCGCACGACGGTGCGCGAGCTGCTCTCCAGCGACGGACGGCACACCGTCTTCCAGCGGTGCCTGCACCGCCCGGTCCGCTCGCTGCTGGTCATCTACGCCATCAGCCGGCTGATCGCCCTGCTGGCCATCTGGGTGGCCGCCCGCTACTACCAGAACCCGGCGGGTGTCGGTCACCTCGAGCCCGGGCTGGCCGACATGTTCCTGCTCTGGGACAGCGACTGGTACCACCAGATCGTCACCGACGGCTACCCGATCCCGCTGCCGGCCAACCCCCGCACCGGCGACATCACCTACAGCTCGTGGGCGTTCTTCCCGCTCTTCCCCGGGCTGGTGCGCCTGGTGATGCTCACCGGCCTCGACTTCACCGCCTCGGCGGTCCTGCTCAACGTCCTGCTCGGCGCCGGCGCCACCATCCTCGTCTGGAAGGTGCTCAGCCACCCCGGCCACGCCGCCTCGCAGCCGGCCCGCGACCGGCTCGCCTTCGTCGCCGCCGCCCTGTGGTGCTTCTACCCGGCGACCGGGGTGATGCTGCTGCCCTACACCGAGGCGCTGGCGGCGCTGCTCATCACCGGGGCGCTGCTGCTGCTCATGCGCCAGCAGTACCTCTGGGCGACGGTCGTGGTGCTGCTCATCGGCTTCTCCCGCGGGGTCGCCGCGCCGCTCGGACTGGCCGTGCTGGCCCACCTGGCGGTGCGCTGGCGCGACGACCGGGCCGCCGGCGTCCCGGTCTTCGCCCACGACCGCGCCAAGATCGCCGCCCTGGTCCTGGCCACCGGCATCTCCGGGGTCGCCTGGCCGCTGACCGTCGGCTACCTCTCCGGCCTGCCGGACGCCTTCTTCCAGGTGCAGGCCGCCTGGGGGCAGCGCCCCGACGAGGGCCCCTTCGTGCTGTGGTTCAACTGGGCCTTCACCGAGCGCGGCTGGATGGGCGTCATCGTCATGGTCGGGCTGGTCGCCACCTACCTGGCGCTGGTCCTCGGCCGCCACGGCCGGTGGATCCCGCTGGAGGTGCGGATGTGGGCGGTTGCCTACCCGCTCTACCTCTTCGCCGTGGTCCGCCCGATCACGAGCATGTGGCGCTTCCTGCTGCTCGACGTGCCGCTGGCCGCGCTGGTGGCCTCGGTGACCATGCGCACCTCGACCGGCCAGCAGGTGGTGCGGCACTGGCGCCGCCGCGCGGTGGTCGTCGTGCTCGTGTGCATCGGCGGCATCTTCGCCTGGTCGTGCGGTCTGCTGCCCTACGTGCCCTGGCACGTCACCCCACCGTGAGCCGGATTAGCGGCGACGCACCTCGCGAGGGATAATGGGGGCCTGACAACTGGCGCACCGCGTCGACGTCGGCGAGGTCGCCGAGGTCATCCAGTGATGAAGGGAACACGAGTCATGGCTGCCATGAAGCCGCGCACGGGAGACGGGCCCCTCGAGGTCGTCAAGGAGGGCCGCGGCATCGTGCTGCGGATGCCCCTGGAGGGTGGCGGCCGCCTGGTCGTCGAGATGACCCCCGACGAGGTCAAGTCGCTCGGCGAGGCGATCGACAGCTGCGAGGGCCTGTCCTGACGCCAGTCCTCCCGCACGCACGCGGCCCCCGGAGCGATCGCTCCGGGGGCCGCGTCGTGCCCCGGGGCATGTCCGGCGGCTAGGGTCGAGCGCGTGCCGGACGACGACCTGCTGAGCCCCCCGACCACCGACCTGCGCGCCGCGGCCACCCTCGGGGAGGCGCTCGCCGAGCTGCCCGAGCCGGCCGTGGACCTGCTCGTCGTCGACCGCGAGCGGGTCGAGGAGCTGGCCGCCGCCGGCCTGCGCGTCGCCGGCACCGAGCACGTCCGCTGGCCCGAGGACCCGGACGAGCTGGTGGTGATCGGCCGCGCCGACGGCGAGCGGCCGGTGCTGGTCAGTGCGGCCGCGCCGACCCCCACCGCGACCGCGCTGCGTACCCTCGGCGCCCGCATCGGACGGGCCGGGACCGGCCTCGGTCAGGTGGTCGTGGCGGTCGCCGGCGACGACCTGCGGCCGCTGCTGGAAGGGCTGCTGCTGGGCGGGCACCAGCCGGTCGCGCGGCGAGCCTCCGGGCCGGTGCCCGGGGCACGGCCAGCCGGGCGCACGGTCGTCGTGGGCGCCGCGGCCGAGGATCTGTCGCAGGTCGCCACGGCTGTCCGGGCCGGTCTGCTCGCCCGCAACCTGGCCAACGCCCCCTCCAACGTCAAGGATCCGCAGTGGATGGTCGAGCGGGCCCGTGCGGTGGCCGAGCGCCGCGGCCTGGACATGACCGTCCTCGAGGAGGACGCGCTCGCCGAGCGCGGCTACGGCGGGCTCGTCGCCGTCGGCGGGGGCTCGGTTAGCCCGCCGCGGCTGGTGCAGCTCGCGTACCGGCCGGACGGGGCGAAGGGCGGTGCACCGCACGTGGTCCTCGTCGGCAAGGGGATCACCTTCGACACCGGCGGGGTCAACGTCAAGCCGGCCGCCGGGATGCTGGCCATGCGCACCGACATGTCCGGCTCGGCGGTCGTGCTGGCGGTGATCGACGCCGCCGCCGCGCTCGGGCTGCCGCTGCGGGTGACCGCGCTGCTGCCGCTCGCCGAGAACGCGATCGGCGGCGCCTCCTACCGCCCCGACGACGTCATCACCCCCTACGGCGGGCGGCGCACGGTGGAGATCACCAACACCGACGCCGAGGGCCGGCTGGTGCTCGCCGACGCGCTGGCCCACGCCGACATCCACCTCGACCCGGACCTGGTCGTCGACGTCGCCACCCTGACCGGGGCCGCCCGGGTGGCCCTGGCCCGCAGCATGGCCGCCCTCTTCAGCGACGACGACGAGCTCGCCGCCGGGCTGCTCGCCGCCGGCGAGCGCACCGGGGAGCCCTTCTGGAGGCTGCCGCTGCACCACGCCTACCGGCCGATGCTGGACAGCGCGGTGGCCGACCTGGACAACGCCCCCGGGCAGGCCGGGGCGATCACCGCGGCCCTCTTCCTCGCCGAGTTCGTCGGGGACCGGCGCTGGGCGCACCTGGACATCGCCGGCCCCGGGCGGTCGGATGATGACACCGGGCTGCTCAGCGAGGGCGCGACCGGCTACGGTGCCCGGGCACTGCTCACCTGGCTGGAGGACCTGACATGAACGCCGGATACGGGATGTCCGTGAGGTGGTCGCTGGCCGACGCCCCCGACGGGGTGGAGGAGCAGCTGCGCGAGTACGTCGTCGGCACGTCGATGGCGAACTTCATGTTCCTCGACGGGCTCGCCTTCAAGACGTGGCGGATGCGGGCCGGGGAGTGGTTCGAGGGGACCTACGTCTTCGGCGAGGCCCGGGACCGGGACGCCTTCCTCGAGGGCTTCCGTCCGGGCGCGGCCACCGCCCCCGGCAGCGAGATCATCGGGTCCGCCCCGACGCACATCGAGACCTTCGAGGTGGTCGCCGTCGCCGAGGGGCCGGCGCAGTTCCGCCGCGGCCCCGGCCCGGGGACCGACGGCGCGCCGCAGCGGGTCTGAGGCCGTCGCGGGTCAGCGCTTGACGGCGGTGAGCAGCCCGTCGCCGACCGGCAGCAGCGCGCTGACCAGCCGCTCGTCGTCCCGGATCTGCTTGCCGAGGTCGCGCAGCAGCACGGTCGTCTCGTCCCGGCTGGCCGGGTCGGCGACCTTGTCGTGCCAGAGCATGTTGTCCATGGCCAGCAGCCCGCCCGGGCGCAGCAGCCGGATCGCGTGCTCGACGTAGTCCGGGTAGCCGGCCTTGTCGGCGTCCACGTGCACCAGGTCGTAGGAGGCGTCGTTCATCCGGGGCAGCACGTCCACGGCGGCACCGGTGATGACCCTGGTCCGCTGCGCCGGCACCCCGGCGGCGGTGTAGGCCTGCCGGGCGGCCCGCGCGTGCTCCGGCTCGATCTCGATGGTGGTCAGCACCCCGTCCGCGGGCATGCCCCCGAGCAGCCACAGGCCGGAGGAGCCGCCGCCCGCGCCGATCTCCACGACGTGCCGGGCACCGACGGCGGCGGCCAGCAGGCGCAGCGTCGACCCGCCACCGGTGCCGATCGGCGCGGCCCCGAGCTCTGCCCCGCGCAGCCGCGCCTGCTCCGTGGCGGGCTCCTCGGCGACGAAGCCCTCGGCGTAGGTGATCGAGGCGATACGGCTGGCGCTCATGGAGGGCAAGACTAGTCCGGGCGGGCGCCGGGCCCGGTCACAGGCTGCGCCCAGGTTGGTCGCGCACCATGGACGGGTGAGCAGCTCGACGACCCCGGACCCCTCCGCCGCCGCGGACTGGGTGCCCCCGACCTGGGAGCAGGTGGTCAGCGAGCACTCGGCGCGGGTGTACCGGCTGGCCTACCGGCTCACCGGTGACCCGCACGACGCCGAGGACCTCACCCACGACGTCTTCGTCCGGGTCTTCCGCTCCCTCGACGGCTACACCCCCGGCACCTTCGAGGGGTGGCTGCACCGGATCACCACCAACCTCTTCCTCGACCGGGCCCGGCGCAAGCAGCGCCTGCGCTTCGACGCCCTGACCGACGAGCTGTCCGCGCGGCTGCACGCCGCCCAGCCGGGCCCGGAGCAGGTCTTCGACGCCACCCACCTCGACGAGGACGTGCAGCGGGCGCTGGACGCGCTGCCGCCGCAGTTCCGCGCCGCCGTGGTGCTGTGCGACATCGAGGGCCTCAGCTACGAGGAGGTGGCCGAGGTGCTCGGCATCAAGCTCGGCACGGTGCGCTCGCGCATCCACCGGGGCCGGGCCCAGCTGCGGGAGAGCCTGAGCCACCGGGCCCCGACCCCCTCCGCCGAGCCGCCTGCCCGTCGCCGTGGCCGCGCCTCCGGCTTCCCGGTGGCCCGCCCGGTCACGGGGCTGCTGTGACGCGGATCGCCGGGGACGGCCGCACGCCGTCGCCGCGACACGGCAGAATCGGGGCATGAGCTCTCCCTACGAGCCCCCGCACCAGGGCGGCCCCGGACCCGCCGGGCCGCCCCAGGGCACGGGCGCGCCCGCAGGGCCGGGACGGCCGGCGCCGCACCCCACCCAGCCGCTGCCCCCCTTCTACCGCGACGCGCAGACGCCGCCCCCGCAGGGCGGGGCCGGTCAGCCGCAGCCGGGCGGCCGGCGCGGACCTGGGTGGATCGCGGTCGTGGCCATCGCCATGGTGGCTGCGCTGTGCTCCGGCACGCTTGGCGGTCTCGGCGGGGCGCTGCTCGCCGGCAGCGACGACGAGCCCGCGCGCGCCGAGGGAGCCATCACCGACATCGCCGCCCAGACCGTGCCCAGCGTGGTCACCATCCGGGTCGGGGGCAGCGCCGCGAGCGGCGGCACCGGCACCGGCTGGGTCTACGACGACCAGGGGCACATCGTCACCAACAACCATGTGGTCGCCGACGGGGGCGACGACATCGCCATCCAGACCGACGCCGGCGACCGCTACGACGCCGAGCTCGTCGGCCGTGACGTCTCCTACGACCTGGCCGTCATCAAGGTCGAGGGGGCCGACCTGCCGCCGCTGCCGGTCGGTGCCTCGAAGGACGTCGTCGTCGGCGACGAGGTGGTCGCGGTCGGCTCGCCGCTGGGGCTGTCCTCGAGCGTCACCTCCGGGATCGTCTCCGCGATCGAGCGCCCGGTCACCGCCGGCGAGGAGGGCGAGGAGTCCTTCATCTCGGCGATCCAGACCGACGCGGCGATCAACCCGGGCAACTCCGGCGGCCCGCTCATCGACGACGCCGGGGAGGTCGTCGGGGTCAACTCGGCCATCGCCCAGCTGCCCGGCGGCCAGGCCTCCGGGTCGATCGGCGTGGGCTTCGCCATCCCCTCGGACGTGGTCGCGCGCACCGCCGACCAGCTCATCGCCGACGGCGAGGCCGAGCACCCGGCGATCGGGGTGAGCCTGGACACCCGGTGGTCCCAGGAGGGCGCCCGGGTGCTCGAGGACAGCGACGCCGACGGCGGCCAGGCGGTGCTGCCGGACGGGCCGGCGGCGAAGGCGGGCGTGCAGCCCGGCGACGTCATCGTCGAGATGGACGGCCAGCGGATCACCAGCCACGACCAGCTCATCGTGCGCATCCGGGCGAAGGCGGTGGGCGACCAGGTCACCCTCACCGTGCAGCGCGGCGACCAGGAGGAAGAGCTGACCATGACCCTCGAGCCGGCGCAGGAGCAGTAGTGGGCATCGTCTCCGGCTGGGAGTTCATCCTCCTCATCGTGCTGGCCATCGTCATCCTCGGCCCGACCAAGCTGCCCGAGTACTCGGCCAAGCTCGCCCGCCTCGTGATGAACGTGCGGCGGATGGCCTACGACGCCCGCGGGCAGCTGCGCGAGCAGATGGGGCCGGAGTTCGACGAGCTGAACTGGAAGCAGTACGACCCGCGCCAGTACGACCCGCGCAAGATCGTGCGCGAGGCGTTGATGGAGCCGCTGGAGGACGCCTTCAGCATCGAGGACGGCCGGTCCTCGGCCGGCTCGGACCGGCGCAGCGGGTCGACCGCGGCCGACGAGCTCGTCGAGAGCGGGGCGGGGGCTGACGGCACGTCCGACGGTCCCCGTCCGACCCCGTGGGACCCCGAGGCCACCTGAGGCTGAGGCGGCCTGAGGCGCGGTCCCAGGGAGGCGGTCCCAGGGCAGGAGGGCGCCTCAGCGGCCGCTCGGGGTCAGCCCCAGGCTGCGGCCGGCCAGCCCACGGCTGCGGGTCGCCAGCGACCGGGCGATACCGCGCAGCGCCACCGCCGCCGGCCCGTCCGGGGAGGCGGTGACCACCGGGTCGCCGTGGTCGGCGCCCTCGCGCAGGCTCGGGTCGAGCGGGATCTGCCCCAGCAGCGGCACCTCGGCGCCGATCGTGCGGGAGAGGCTGTCGGCGACGGAGCGCCCGCCGCCGGCGCCGAAGATCTCCTGCCGGCTGCCGTCGGGCAGCTCCAGCCAGGACATGTTCTCGATGACCCCGACCACCCGCTGGTGGGTCTGCACGGCGATCGAGCCGGCCCGCTCGGCCACCTCGGCCGCAGCCTGCTGGGGAGTGGTGACGACGAGGATCTCGCTGCCCGGGATGAGCTGGGCCACCGAGATGGCGATGTCGCCGGTGCCCGGCGGCAGGTCGAGCAGCAGCACGTCCAGGTCGCCCCAGAAGACGTCGGCGAGGAACTGCTGCAGCGCCCGGTGCAGCATCGGCCCGCGCCAGACCACCGGCTGGTTGCCGGGGACGAACATGCCGATCGAGATCACCTTCACCTCGGAGGCGATCGGCGGCAGGATCATGTCGTCGACCTGGGTCGGCTGGTGGGTGACGCCGAGCATCCGGGGGATGGAGAAGCCGTAGATGTCGGCGTCGACGACGCCCACCTTCAGCCCCTCGGCGGCCATCCCGGCGGCCAGGTTGGCTGTGATCGAGGACTTGCCGACCCCGCCCTTCCCGCTGGCGACGGCGTAGACCCGGGTCAGCGAGCCCGGCTTGGCGAAGGGGACCTCCCGCTCGGCCTGGCCGCCGCGCAGCTGCTCCTTGAGCTGGGCGCGCTGCTCGTCGTCCATCACCCCGAGGGTGACGCTGACGTCGGTGACCCCCTCGACGCCGTGCAGCGCCTTCTCGGTGTCCTCGGTCAGCGTGGCCTTCATCGGGCAGCCGGCGACGGTGAGCAGGATCGTCACCCGGGCGTGGCCGTCGGCGTCCACCGAGGCGTCACCGACCATGCCGAGCTCGGTGATCGGGCGGCGGATCTCGGGGTCGACGACGGTGCTCAGCGCCTGGCGGAGCGCGTCGTCGGTGATCGTGGGGTGCGCAGCGGACATGCCCTCCATCGTAGGTCGCCGCCGCGACGGTGCTGTCAGCCGGTGGGCCCGCCGGGGGCGTGGTCCTGGCCACCGTCCTCGCGCCGGCGCACCTCCAACCCCTTCTCCTCCATGTCCTCCAGCAGCTGACGCAGCTCGCTGCGCACGAAGTCACGGGTGGCCGAGTCGCGCAGCGCGATCCGCAGCGCGGCCACCTCGCGGGTGAGGTACTCGGTGTCGGCCAGCGCCCGCTCGGCCTGGACCCGGTCCTGCTCGGCCTGCACCCGGTCACGGTCGTCCTGGCGGTTCTGGGCCAGCAGGATCAGCGGGGCGGCGTAGGAGGCCTGCAGGGAGAGGATGAGCGTCAGCAGGGTGTAGTTCAGCGCGCGCGGGTCGAACTGGGCGCTCTCCGGCATGAAGGTGTTCCACGCCAGCCAGGCGACGACGAAGACCGACATCCCGATGAGGAAGCTCGGGGTGCCCATGAAGCGGGCGAACTTCTCCGAGAGCACCCCGAAGGTCTCGACGCTCATCACCGACGGCCGGCGCACCCAGCGGCGCCGGACCTCCCGGGGCTGGTCGACCCGGGGCACGTGACGCTCAGACATCGGTCACCTCGTGCCGCTCGTCGCGCCAGTCGTCGGGGAGGATGTGGTCGAGCACGTCGTCGACGGTGACCGCGCCGAGCAGCCGGCGCTGCTCGTCGACCACCGGCAGCGAGATGAGGTTGTAGGTGGCCAGCTGCCGGGTGACCTGACCCAGCGGGGCGTCGACGAGGATCGGGTCCACGCCGGTGTCGAGGTAGCTGCCGACGGGCTGGTGCGGCGGCTCGCGCAGCAGCCGCTGCAGGTGGACCATGCCGAGGTAGCGGCCGGTCGGGGTCTCCAGCGGGGAGCGGCAGACGTAGACCGCGGCCGCGTCGGCGGCGCTGATCTCCTCGCGGCGCACGATCGCCAGCGCCTCGGCGACGGTGTCCTCGGGGCCGACGACGACCGGCTCGGTGGTCATCAGCCCGCCGGCGGTGTCCTCCTCGTAGGTCAGCAGCCGGCGCAGCGGCGCCGCGTCGTCGGGCTGCATCAGCTGCAGCAGGCTCTCGGCGCGCTCGGGCGGCAGCGCGGAGAGCAGGTCGGCGGCGTCGTCGGGCTCCATCGCCTCGAGCACGTCGGCGGCCCGGGAGCCCTTGAGGGTGACGATGATCTCGGCCTGGTCGTCCTCGCCGAGCTCCTGCAGGATGTCGGCGAGCCGGTCGTCGTCGAGGGCGGCGACGACGTCGGAGCGGCGCTCGGGCGCGAGGTCGGAGATGACGTCGGCGAGGTCGGCGACCTTGAGGTCCTCGAAGGACTCCAGCAGCTTGGCGGCGGACTGCTCGACCTGGGTGCGCCGCCCGGACAGGCCGGTGACCTCCTCCAGCGGCACCGTGAAGGTCTCGCCGCGACGGCGGGTGAGCAGGCCCCGGGTGTGCTTGCGCCCGGCGCGGACGAAGACCCGGTTGACGTCCCAGTTGCGGTTGGCCTGCTGCTCGATGCCGATGTCCTCGACGGTCGCCTCGACCGGCCCGTCGTCGGTGTTGACCGTGACCTGGCGCTCGATGAGCTCGGCCAGCACGAGGGTCTCGTTGGCCCGCTGCTCGAAGCGGCGCATGTTCACCAGCCCGGTGGTGATCACCTGCCCGCCCTCGACGGAGGTGACCCGGGTCATCGGCACGAAGACCCGCCGCCGGCCGGGGACCTCGACGACCAGACCGATCGCCCGCGGCCGCCGCCGGGTGCTGGAGAAGACGACGACGACGTCCCGCACCCGACCCACCTGGTCACCGAGCGGGTCGAAGACGTTGAGGCTGGCCAGGCGCGCGACGTAGAAACGGGCGGGCGCACTCACGGGGGACAGGTTAGTGCCGCCGCCCACCCGGAGCCTTTATCGGGTTACCCGATAATCGCTCGCTCCCCGGGGAAGCCTTATCCGGGAACCGAGAGGTTCTCCGCACCCTTGCGCGTCGGCCCCCTTCGTCATGTCGGTGGCCTACCGCCACGCACCGGTCGGCGGCGGCCGCGACCGCCCAGGTGCCACGGGCGCCGGACCGGGGTCGTTGCGTCGGACGCTCCCACCGGACCGCCGACGCGTCCCTGCGGGTCCGGCCCGGGCGTCCCGGGCGCCTGCTCCGGGGTGCCGAAGGGGAGCAGCGCCCAGAGCGTGCTCCCGGCCCGCCAGGTCGCCACCACGTCCGTGGGGGCGTTCAGCCGCTCCGCGCGAAGGGCGTCGGCCGTCACCTGCCACTCGGAGTCGCCGGGGTCGCCGGATTCGCCGGGGTCGCCGGGGTCGAGCCGGCGTGCCTGCACACGCAGGGTGAGCAGCCGACCGCCGTCGCCCTTGCTGCGCAGCACCAGCCGGGTGCCCTCGGCCAGCTCGCCCAGGTCCGGCTCGATCCCCCCGGAGACGAGCAGCACCTGCCCGGCCAGCGGGCCGTCGGCGGGGCCGGTGGCGAACCAGGTGGCCCGCTCGTGCCCGCTCGCGCCGACCCACAGCACGCCGGAGGTGCTCAGGGCCTTCTCGGTGAGGGCGGAGACGTTCACGTCGGGGCTCACCCCGCCATCCTGCCCTGCGCGGGGCGGCGAGTGGGCTTGCTCACAGGCCGACCGGCCCGCGGCGCTGATACGTTCGGCGCGAGCCCACCCATCCCGTCGGAAGGACGCCACCTCGCCATGCGCCCCGCCAAGGACTTCTTCGCCCCGCTCGCCGTCGGAGCCCCCGCCCCGGTCCACGAGGTCCCGGCCCGACCGGCCCGGATGATCCACTTCTTCGACCCGAGCAACCCGAAGATGGCCGCCAAGGTCCCGGACATGGTCGGCACCGTCGACGTCCTCCTCGGCAACCTCGAGGACGCGGTCAAGGCGGAGTCGAAGGAGGCCGCCCGCGAGGGCCTGGTCCGGATCGGGCGGGACACCGACTTCGGCGAGCACACCCAGCTGTGGACCCGGGTGAACGCCCTCGACAGCCCCTGGGTGCTCGACGACCTCACCACGCTGGTCACCGAGATCGGCGACACCCTCGACGTCATCATGGTCCCCAAGGTCCAGGGCCCCGAGGACATCCACTACGTCGACCGGCTGCTCGCCCAGCTCGAGGCGAAGGCGGGGATCGAGCGCCCGATCCTCGTGCACGCCATCCTCGAGACCGCCCGCGGCGTCGCCAACGTCGAGGAGATCTGCGGCGCCAGCCCGCGGATGCAGGGGATCAGCCTGGGCCCGGCCGACCTGGCCGCGGACCGCCGGATGAAGACCACCCGGGTCGGCGGCGGGCACCCCGGCTACCTGGTGCGCCAGGACCCGGTCGCCGGCGCCGACGGCACCCCCGACTACGCCGGCGAGCGCCCGCACTTCCAGCAGGACCTGTGGCACTACACGATCGCCCGGATGGTCGACGCCTGCGCGATGCACGGGATCTTCCCGTACTACGGCCCCTTCGGCGACATCAAGGACACCGTCGCCTGCGAGGACCAGTTCCGCAACGCCTTCCTCCTCGGCTGCGTGGGCACCTGGACGCTGCACCCGGTGCAGGTGGACATCGCCAAGCGGGTCTTCAGCCCCACCGCCGAGGACGTCGCCCACGCCCGCCGGGTCAAGGAGGCGATGGGCGACGGCACCGGCGCGGTCATGCTCGACGGGAAGATGGAGGACGACGCCAGCCTCAAGCAGTGCCTGGTCATCCTCGAGCTCGCCGACCGCCTCGCCGCCACCGACCCCGAGCTCGCCGAGCTCTACGCGCAGAAGGAGGCCTGAGCCGTGAGCGCCAGCCCCGAGACCAGCTACACCCCCCGCCGCTCGGTCCTCTACATGCCCAGCAGCAACGCCCGGGCGCTGGAGAAGGCCAAGACCATCGCCGTCGACGCCCTCATCCTCGACCTCGAGGACGCGGTCGCTCCCGACGACAAGCCGGCCGCCCGTGAGGCCGCCTGCGCCGCCGTGACCTCCGGCAAGTACGGGGACAAGGAGCTGACCATCCGGGTCAACGGGATCGGCACCCGGTGGCACGAGGAGGACCTCGCCGCCGCGGCGAAGGCCGGTCCGGCCGGGATCGTCGTGCCGAAGGTGGGCAGCGCCGACGAGGTGCGCTCCCTGGTCGCGGCGATGGAGGCCGCCGGCGCACCGGAGCGAACCCGGCTGTGGGCGATGGTCGAGACCCCCGCGGCGATCTTCTCGGCGCGGGAGATCGCCCAGGCCTCGCCGCGGCTGGAGGCCTTCGTGCTGGGCACGAACGACCTGGTCAAGGAGCTGCAGGCGCAGCACGTCCCGGGCCGCGAGCCGCTGCTGACCAGCCTGCAGCTGGCACTGCTGGCCGGCCGTGAGGCCGGGATCGCCGTGCTCGACGGGGTCTACAACGACGTCAAGGACGCCGAGGGCTTCGCCGCCGAGTGCGTCCAGGGCCGGGACATGGGCTTCGACGGCAAGACCCTCATCCACCCGGGCCAGGTCGAGGCGTGCAACGCCACCTTCGCCCCGGACGAGGCCGCCGTCGAGGACGCCCGAGGGGTCCTGCAGGCCTGGCAGGACGGTGCCGGCAGCGGCGTCGTGACCTACCAGGGGCGCCTGGTGGAGCAGCTGCACGTCGACATCGCCGAGCGGGTCCTGGCGACCCACGAGGCGATCGTTGCGCGAGGGTGACCGACGCTGTCGGTGCCAGGCCATAGATTCCTCCCCAACGACAGGCAACCGCGGAGGCGGCTGCGGCGTCTGAGGGTGTGACGACCCGGGCCGCGGTCGTCCACCGCCGAAGGGGGAGACGCCATGACCGCCATCGACATCGACCGACGCACCCTGGTCCGAGGGGCCGCCGCGACCACCCTGGCGGGCGGGCTGCTGGTGACCGCGGGCGAGGACGCCCGGGCCGCCCGGCCCCGCCTGCTCAATGAGGGTGACCGCGGCTGGTGGGTGCAGAACGTCCAGCGCCGGCTGAAGAGCGCCAACTACTGGCTGCGCTACACCAACGGGGTCTACGACGACACCACCCAGCAGGCCGTCATGGCGCTGCAGAAGGTGCACGGCCTCAGCCGTGACGGGATCGTCGGGCCGAGCACCTGGAGCGCCATCTACGACCCGATCACCCCGCGCCCGCGCACCGCCTCCTACTGGGAGATCGACCTGGACCGGCAGATCATCATCGACGCCAGCTACGGCTGGGGGAAGTGGATCTTCAACACCAGCACCGGCAACGGCGAGCGCTACTGGTCCTCGCAGTCCGGCCGCTACCTCACCGCCGTCACCCCGCGCGGGCGGTACCGCTTCTTCCGTGAGGTCAACGGCATGCGGCACGCCCCGCTGGGGCGGCTGTGGCGGCCGAAGTACTTCAACGGAGGCATCGCCATCCACGGGGCGCCCTCGATCCCGGGCTACCCCGCCTCGCACGGCTGCGCCCGGATGAGCAACAAGGCGATCAACTGGGTGTGGTGGAAGGGGCGTGCCCCGATGGGGCGTAGCGTGTACGTCTACTGAGGCGTGACGAGGATCCGGGCCGACCGGGGCCGGATCCACCGACCAGGACGCGCAGGGCCGAGGGCGCGCGTCTCGTACCAGGACACCAGCGGTGCACGAGCGCCGTGAGCAGGGGAGCAGGACGATGAGCAGGGGACGACGGCGGGCAGCCGCCGGGATGGTGGTGTGTGCCGCGCTGGCGGCCGGGGTCGTGGGATGCAGCCTGCAGGCCGACGAGCTGGCGGCGCAGTCACCGACGCACAGCAGCGCCGGGAGCACGAGCGCGACCGGCAGCGGGAGCAGCAGCACGAGCAGCAGCGGGAGCGCCAGCACCGCTGGCAGCGACCGCAGCGGCACGGGTGCGGAGGACACCGCCGAGGGCGAGGGCACCGAGACCGCCGCTGGTCAGGACGGTGCCAGCGCCGAGGGTGCCGGCACCGCCGACGAGCCGCTGCAGCCCGGCGACTCCGGCCCCGAGGTCCGCGATCTGCAGCGCCAGCTCTCCGACCTCGGCTACTGGCTCGGCACCGCCGACGGCACCTACGGCCACTCGACCGCCCAGGCGGTGCTGGCCCTGCAGAAGTCCGCGGGCCTGGACCGGGACGGCGTCGCCGGCGAGGCCACCCTCGAGGCGCTGGCCGAGGGGACGCTGCCCCCGCTGCAGGGCGGGCCGGCCGACCGGGTCGAGATCGACCTGGACCGGCAGGTGCTGCAGGTTGTCGCCGACGGCGAGCGGGTGCTCGTGCTCAACACCAGCACCGGCTCCAACGAGTACTTCACCAGCGACGGCTACACCCGGGCCGCGGTCACCCCGCCGGGCACCTTCGCCGTGGACCGGGTCTACGACGGCGTGCACACCGGCCCGCTCGGCAGCCTCTACCGGCCGCGCTACTTCAACCAGGGCATCGCCGTCCACGGCGCCCCATCGATCCCCGGCTACCCGGCCTCGCACGGCTGCGCCCGGGTGAGCAACGCCGCCATGGACATGCTCTGGGCGCAGGACCACCTGCCGATGGGCGGCACCGTCGTCGTCCACTGACGGCTGCGGGCGTGTCTGACGCCACCGACCACCACGTGGCGGTGGCGGCCGACCGGTTGCGATACTGAGCGGCACACACCCTTCATCGACCCGAGGTGGCGATCAACCGCATGTCCCGACTCCAGACGACCGACGGCCTGACCGAGGAGCAGAGCGAGCTGCTCAAGCTGGTGCGGGAGTTCGTCGACGAGCAGATCATCCCGGTCGCCCAGGAGCTCGAGCACGCCGACGAATACCCGCAGAAGATCGTCGACCAGATGAAGGAGATGGGGATCTTCGGGCTGATGATCCCCGAGGAGTTCGGCGGGCTCGGCGAGTCGCTGCTGACCTACGCGCTGTGCGTGGAGGAGATCTCCCGCGGCTGGATGCCGGTCTCCGGGATCATCAACACCCACTTCATCGTCGCCTACATGATCCTCAAGCACGGCACCGAGGAGCAGAAGCAGCACTACCTGCCGAAGATGGCTACCGGCGACATCCGTGGCGCCTTCTCGATGTCCGAGCCGGGCCTGGGCTCCGACGTCGCCGGGATCAAGACCAAGGCGGTCCGCGACGGGGACAGCGACGACTGGACCATCAACGGCCAGAAGATGTGGCTGACCAACGGCGCCAGCGCCAACCTCGTCGCCGTGCTCGTCAAGACCGACCTCGGTGCCGACGGCGCGCACAAGAACATGACGACCTTCCTCATCGACAAGGAGTCCGGCTTCGGCGAGACCGCGCAGGGCGTCTCGGTGCCGGGCAAGATCGAGAAGATGGGCTACAAGGGGGTCGACACCACCGAGCTCATCCTCGACGGGCACCGCACCACCTCGGACAAGATCCTCGGCGGGGAGCCGGGCAAGGGCTTCTACCAGATGATGGACGGCGTCGAGGTCGGCCGGGTCAACGTCGCCGCCCGCGCCTGCGGCCTGTCGATGCGCGCCTTCGAGCTGGGCGTGGCCTACTCCCAGCAGCGGGAGACCTTCGGCAAGAAGATCGTCGACCACCAGGCGATCCTCTTCCGCATCGCCGACATGGCCAGCAAGGTCGAGGCCGCCCACCAGCTGATGGTCAAGGCGGCCCGCCTCAAGGACAAGGGCGAGCGCAACGACCTCGAGGCCGGGATCGCCAAGTACATGGCGGCCGAGTACTGCGCCGACGTGGTGAACCAGAGCTTCCGGATCCACGGCGGCTTCGGCTACTCCAAGGAGTACGAGATCGAGCGTCTCTACCGCGAGGCGCCGATGCTGCTCATCGGTGAGGGCACCGCCGAGATCCAGAAGATGATCATCGGCCGCTCCATCCTCAAGGACTACCAGCTGAAGGGCTGAGCACGATGTCGATGAACCAACCGCCGGCCGGAGGGCTGGCCGCCAGCGGGCTGCTGACGCTCAACTACCCGATGTCCCTCGGGGTCTACGACGAGTACGGCGAGGCGCAGAAGGCGGTCGACTACCTCGCCGACCACGAGTTCCCGGTGCGCGACGTCATGATCGTCGGGACCGACCTGCGTCAGGTCGAGCGGGTCACCGGCCGGATCACCACCGGCCGGGTGCTCGCCGGCGGGCTGCTGTCCGGCATCTGGATCGGGGTCTTCGTCGGGCTGATCTTCGCGATGTTCGAAGGGGGCGAGTCGCTGTGGGCGCGGCTGCTGTCCACCGTCGCCATCGGCGCCGTCTTCGGCCTGGTGTGGGCCTGGATCGGCTACCGGGCGACCGGTGGTCAGCGCGACTTCTCCTCGATCGCCCAGGTCGTCGCGACGAAGTACGAGGTGCTCGTCGAGCACAAGCACATCGAGCGCGGCCGCGAGCTGCTGGCCGAGCTGGACCCGATGCGCGCCGCCCAGGACCGGGCCCGACGGATGCAGGAGCGGGCGGCCGAGCAGGCGGCCCGCTCGGGTCAGGCGGGGCAGCCGGGTTCGGCGGGTCAGGCGGGTCAGGCGGGTCCGCCGCCGGCCGACCGCGCCTGATCCGCGGCGCGGCTGATCAGGTCTGGACCGCCGGGCGGCGGGTCAGGCGTGATCTCCTTGGCGGCCGATGACGCCTGATCTGCGGCCCGGCCACCTAGGCTGAGGGCCGTGAGCGAGGCGCTGCAGCCCCTGGACGAGGACCGGTTCGACTCCGTGCTCTGCGTGGTCGCCCACCCCGACGACATCGAGTACGGCACCGCGGCAGCGGTCTCCCGCTGGACCGCCGCGGGCAAGCGGGTGGCCTACTACCTGCTGACCCGCGGCGAGGCAGGGATCGATGGCCTGGACCCGGTCGACGCCGCCCCCGCCCGCGCCGACGAGGAGCGGGCCAGCGCGGCGGTCGTCGGCGTGGACACGGTCGAGTTCGGTGACTGGACCGACGGGGTGATCGAGCACGGCGTCCCCCTTCGTCGGGACATCGCCGCCGCGATCCGTCGGCACCGGCCTGACCTCGTGGTCACCCTGTGCCGGCACGAGACCTTCGACGGGGGTGGCCTCAACCAGGCCGACCACCGCGCGGTCGGGCTGGCGACGCTGGACGCGGTCGCCGACGCCGGCAACCGGTGGATCCACCCCGAGCTGGCCGCCGACGGGCTGGAGCCGTGGCACGTCTCCCTGCTCGCCTTCGCCGCCTCTCCGCAGAGCGGGCACTACGTGGACGTCACCGGCCATCTCGACGCGGCGGTCGAGTCGCTCGAGGAACACCGGGTCTACAACGCCGCGCTGCCCGCGGACTTCCCGGCGCCGCGGGAGCTGCTGGAGGCCATCCTCGGCGGCGGGGCTCAGCGCGTCGCCGACCCCGAGGTCAGCCACGCGCTCGCCCTGGAGGTCGTCGAGCGCTGAGAGCGTCGGGCGTCTGGACAGCAGGCGCCGCGCGTCGGGACGCCGACGGGGGAGAAGCGCTCGGATGCGGGAGAAGCCTTCCCCGGCGAACGGGACATTATCGGGTTACCCGATAAAGGCTCGGGGAGCGGCGGTCATCGCGAGGAGGGAGCGGTGGGCCGTGGGGTCGCCGGTCAGCTCGGGGTGCAGCGCCAGGCCGAGCAGCTGGCCCTGGCGCACGCCGACCACCCGGTCCTGCCGGTCGACCGCCATCGTCGCGACGATCTCGACACCGGGCCCGGTCTGGACCACCTCGGGCGCCCGGATCGCGGCCGCGCGCAGCCGGGTCGGGCCGTCGGGGCCGGCCTCCCAGGTGGCCGTGGTCTCCACCGAGTCGACCTGCCGCCCGAAGGCGTTGCGGCGCACGGTCACGTCGAGCAGCCCGAGGCTGCGCTGGCCGGGTGCCGGGTTCGCCACCCGCGCGGCCAGCAGCACCAGCCCTGCGCAGGTGCTCAGGGTCGGCAGGCCGCCGGCAACCGCCTCGTGCAGCGCCGAGCGCAGCCCGGCCACGTCGAGCAGCCGGTCGAGCACCGAGGACTCGCCGCCGGGGATCACCAGCGCGTCCAGCCCGTCGAGGTCGGCGGGCCGGCGGACCCGGCGCGAGGTCACCCCCAGCCCGGTGAGGAGCCGTTCGTGCTCGGCGACCCCGCCCTGGAGGGCGAGCACCCCGACGGTGGTCACCAGCCGCGCTCGGCCAGCCGGTGGGGCGCGGGCAGGTCGGCCACGCTGATCCCGACCATCGCCTCGCCCAGGCCCCGTGACGCCTCGGCGACCGCGGCGACGTCGTCGTGGAAGGTGGTCGCCCGCACGATCGCGGCGGCCCGGGCCGCCGGGTCGCCGGAGAGGAAGATGCCGCTGCCGACGAAGACCCCTTCGGCGCCCATCTGCATGAGCATCGCCGCGTCGGCGGGGGTGGCCACGCCACCGGCGGTGAACATCACCACCGGCAGCTCGCCGGTGCGCGCGACCTCCAGCACCAGTTCGGTCGGCGCGGCCAGCTCCTTGGCGCGGTGGAAGAGCGCGTCCGGGCTGGTGGCGTGCAGCGCCTGCAGCTCGGCGATCTCGGTGCGGATCGTGCGGATGTGCCGCACCGCCTCGGAGACGTCGCCGGTGCCTGCCTCGCCCTTGCTGCGGATCATCGAGGCGCCCTCGCCGATCCGGCGCAGCGCCTCGCCCAGGTTCGTTGCCCCGCAGACGAAGGGGACGTCGAAGCCGCGCTTGTCGATGTGGTGGGTGTAGTCGGCCGGGGAGAGCACCTCGGACTCGTCGATGTAGTCGACGCCGAGGTGCTGCAGGATCTGCGCCTCGACGGTGTGCCCGATCCGGGCCTTGGCCATCACCGGGATGGAGACCGCGTCGACGATGCCCTGCACGAGGTCGGGGTCGGACATCCTGGCTACCCCGCCCTGGGCGCGGATGTCGGCCGGCACCCGCTCCAGCGCCATGACGGCGACGGCGCCGGAGTCCTCGGCGATCCGGGCCTGCTCGGCGGTGACGACGTCCATGATGACGCCGCCCTTGAGCATCTCGGCGAGGCCGCGCTTGACCAGCGGGGTGCCGGTGGCCGGGGTGGTGCCTGCGGCGGGGGTGGTGGGAGCGGAGGTCGGGGCGGCGGAGCCGGTGAGCGTGTCGGTCATGGGCCGAGTCTGCGCCCGGAGACTGGTCCATCGGAAGGTCCAGATCCAGCACATCCGAGTAGACCACTATGAGTGGTGTGGCGTAGCCTCCCCGACGTGCGTCACCCTCACGACATCGACGTGCCGCTCGTCCTCGACCGGACGAGCGAGGTGGCGCTGCCGCGGCAGATCGCCGCCGGTCTGCGGCGCGCGGTGGAGTCCGGCGTGCTCCGGCCGGGCGACCCGCTGCCGTCGACGCGCACCCTGGCCGCCCGGCTCGTGGTCTCCCGGGGGACCGTCGTCGCCGCCTTCGACCAGCTCCACGGCGAAGGGTGGCTCCTGGCCGACCGCGGGGCCACCCGCGTCGACCCCGACCTGGCCCGGCACCCGGTGCCCGGTCCCCGGCCCACCCGGCGGACGACCGGACCTGGGCCGTCGGCGGAGGCAGGTGCGGGCACCGGTCTCGTCGACCTTCGCCCCGGCCAGCCGGACGTCTCCGCGGTGGTCGGCGGCGACTGGCGGGCGGCCTGGCGCGCGGCCAGCGCAGGCGTGGGCAGGCGACACGAGCCGGCCGGTTCGCTCCGGCTGCGGACCGCGCTCGCCGAGCACCTGCGCCTGGCCCGAGGGACGCTCGCCGAGCCGGATGACCTGATCGTCACGGCCGGGGTCCGGGACGGCTGGCAGCTGGTCCTGACGGCGCTCGCACGGCGGGCCGGCCGCCCGCTGGTGGTCGCGGTGGAGGATCCCGGCTACCCGGCGCTGCGACGGGTCCCGGCCATCCTCGGTCACGAGGTGCGCCCGGTCCCGGTCGACGCCGACGGGCTCCTCGTCGAGGCGCTCGCCCGGGGTGCCACCCCCGACCTCGTGCTGGTCACCCCCAGCCACCAGTACCCCCTCGGCGGCGCGATGCCGGTCGCCCGGCGCCTGGACCTGCTCGCCTGGGCGGGGGAGCACGAGGTGCTCGTCGTCGAGGACGACTACGACGGCGAGCTGCGCTTCACCGGAGAGCCGGTGCCGGCTCTGGCCGCGCTCGACCGACGCGCCTACGGCCACGGCCGCCACGTCGTGACGCTCGGCTCCTTCGCCACGGTGCTCGCCCCGGGCCTGGGTGCCGGTCACGCCCTGCTGCCGCCCGACCTGCGCGCCGAGCTCGTCATGCTGCGCGAGGCGCTGGGCAGCCCGGTCGCCGCGACCGTGCAGGACGCGCTGACCCACTACCTCGACGCCGGCGCGCTGCGTCGGCACACCGCGCGGATGCGGCGCCGCTACCGGACGCGGCGCGACCTCGCGGTCTCAGCCCTCGACGGCCTGACCGGGGTACGGGTGCGTCCGATGGCCGGCGGTCTGCACGGTGTCGTCGAGCTCGTCGACGCCGATGCCGAGCGGGAGCGCACGCTCGTCGCCGCGGCGGCGGAGTATGGCGTGCTCGTCGCCGGCATGGCCGGCTACTGGGCCGGTGAGGTCGCGGCCCCCGGGCCGCCATCGACGCCGCCCGCAGACCTGCCGCAGCACGGCCTGGTCGTCGGCCTCGGCGCGGAGCGCCTCGCGGAGGGTCTCGACCTGCTCCGCGAGGCGCTCACCGGCTCGTGACGAGGCTCAGACCCGCGGCCGGCTCACCCCCAGCAGGTCCTCGACGACCTCCTCGACGAAGGGCCACGCCCCGAAGCCCGACGCCGGGTTGGCGTGCCCGACGTGGCCTGCCGGGACGAGGGCGTCGTCCTCGCTGACCAGCACCGTGCTGGCGAAGGGCAGCCGGCCCGAGGGCACCGGCAGCCACCCGGCCTCGCGCATCTGCGACAGGCGGGGGTAGACCGGCGGCAGCTCGGCACGCAACGTCGGCGGCGTGACCAGCAGCCCGGCGACGACCCGCCGTCCCTGCTCGGCCGAGGCCCGGGCAGCCCAGTGCAGCAGGGTGAGCACCCCGGCGCTGTGCGCCACCAGCAGCACCGGCCCGGAGGCCGAGGAGACCACCGCGTCGAGATCGCCGACCCGACCGTCGAGGTCGAGCGGGTCGCGCCCCACCGGCAGGTGGGTGGCGCCGGTGGTCGCCGCCATCCGCTCCTGCCAGTGGTCCGGCGCCGAGCCGCGCAGGCCCGGGACGAGGACGATCTCGGTGCTCATCGCGCCCACCCCGGCCCTGCCGGACCGGCCACGGCCGGGTCCGTCGACGGCGCCACGGGGGCGCCCACCTTCGCCAGGCTCACGGTGTAGCGCGACCGGCCCCACAGCAGCAGCCCGATGACCACCACGGAGATCAGCGGCGCCAGGCCCAGCGCGGGCCCCAGGCCCATCCGGTCGGCCAGCGCCCCGACGACCATCGGGCCGGCGGCCAGACCGAGCAGGTTGTTGGCCATCGACAGCGTGGCGAAGGCGGTGGCCCGGATCGACGACGGCGTCAGGTTGGCCACCATCGCTCCGGCGGGTCCGGTGATCGCCGCGCAGAAGAACGCTCCCAGGCAGAGCACCCCGACCTGCGCCGGCCCGTTCGGCAGCCGGAAGCCGACGAGCAGGAAGACCATCGAGAGCAGGCAGAAGGCGATCGATGCCTCCCAGGTGCGGATCGGCACCTTCTCGCTGATCCGGTCGGTGATCGCGCCGTTGAGCACCATGCCGATCGCCACGACGAGCACGACCAGCCCGGCGAAGGCACCGGCCGCGGTCGTCGACACCTCGTACTCGCGCACGAAGAAGCTCGGCAGCCAGGCGTAGAGCGCGCCCACGACGAGCAGCTGCAGGCCGCTGGCCAGGTAGGCGGCGATCACCGAGGGCGTCGAGACCAGGGTGATGAAGCGGCCCTTGACGTCGCCGGACTCGGCCGCCGACATCCGCTCCTGCTCGGGGTCGGCGTTGCGGGCCAGCCGCTTGTCGGTGATCGCCAGCGCGTAGAAGGCGGTGAGCACGATCCCGGCGAGGCCGAAGGCGATGAAGGCGGCCCGCCAGCCGAAGGCGTCGGCCACCGCGCCACCGATCATCACCCCGAGCACCGAGCCGACCGAGGCGCCGGCCAGGAACGCGCCGGCGGGCCCGGCCGAGCCGGTCGCCGACGATCGACAGCGGGACCGCGAGGATCGCCACGCTGAGGCTGACGACGCTGTTCAGGGTCGCCAGGCGGGTATCGAACAGCGCCCACTCCTCCTTCAGGAGCGGGAAGATCGCCGGGACATGTAGTCCGAGAGCAGCAGACCGAAGGTGAGGGCGAAGACCGCCCACTTGAACCAGGGTGCCGGGCCGGAGGCCCCGTCCCGGTCGGGACGGGGCCTGGCCATCGCGATGGACGCCATCGTCCCTCGCTCGTCGCGACGCTCGCCGTCAGGCGAGCGCCGGCGCCTGCTCGGTGCTGGTGCCCGCGTCCGGGGTGCCGGCGTCCGTGGTGCCCGCGTCGGCGCTGGCGTCGCTGCCGGCGCCCTCGGTGGTGGCCGGGGTGGCGGTGCGGATCACCGGACGCTCGTGCATGAGGAAGCCGCGCTGGCCGGGCAGGCGGTTCGGCGGCAGGCCCAGGTAGCGCAGGGCGTCGTCGACGTCGTCGTAGTACGTGCCGATCTGGTACAGCTCACGTGCCTCCTTCGCGGTGGCCACCTCGCGGCCGAGCTCGCCGGCCAGCCGGACGATCTGCTCGATCTGCTGCACCGACGTGGCGTGCTCGCCCTTCTTGCCCCACAGGGTGTCCTCGTCCTCGTTGCCGCAGCAGGTGTGCAGACCCATCGCGGTCGCCATCGCGTTGATCGGCAGCACGTTGCGCTGGATCGACTCCAGGGTGAGGCTGGCGCCGTCCGGCACGCGCCGGATGAACTCCATCATGTTGTACGGGCTCGGGCCGTCGAAGCCGCCACCGATGGCGACCCACGTGTGCGAGCGAGGACGCGGTGGTGCTGCGCGGCGACGACCTCGATGCGGTGGCGGCCGACGACGACCCACAGCAGCGGGCCTACGCGCAGCGCTTGCTCGCCTCGCTCGCCTCGGCGGAGGAGACCACGCGCACGGCGCAGGTGCGGCGGCTGGTCACCGTGCTGCTGCCGACGGGGCGCTGCTCGGCGCCGCGGGTCGCGGCCAGCCTCGGGGTGGAGCGACGGACCCTGCAGCGCTGGTTGGGCGCGGAGGGGGAGACCTTCGGCGGGGTGGTCACGCAGGTGCGGCGGGACCGGGCCGAGGGGTTGCTCATCGAGGGGCGGCAGAGCCTCATCGAGGTCGCCGAGGCGCTGGGCTTCACCGAGCCGAGCAGCTTCTCCCGGTGGTTCTCGGGGGAGTACGGGGTGAGCCCGAGCGCGTGGCAGCGGAGCCGGTAGCTGCCCGACGGCGACGACTCGACGGGCGACGACTCGCCGTCACCTGGCCCTAATCCGCCCTTCACCTGTGCGCCCTACGAAAATGCTGCCGGCTGCATCTGCGTGAGCCAGCAGCAGCTCGAGGTGCTGCTGGCTGACGAAACTGCAGCCACGTGACGGCGAGAGCCTGACGCCGATGGGTCTGGTGGCGACCGCGCTGACGGCGACCGCCGACGACGACGCCGCGGGACTGCCACGCGGACCACTCGCCCAGACGGGGCCGGCCCTGACAGGTGCTCACCTTCGTCTCATCCGCTCGGCTTGCAACCTGAGGGGATCCAGCTGCCTAGGCGGTTGGGCAGGAGGGGGGCAGGAAGGGGGCGGGGGCGGGAGGGGCTGGTCGGGGCCGGGGTCAGCCGGAGGTGGGGCGGCGGGGTGCGGCGAGGGCGAGCAGGTCGGCGGTCACACCCGTGGGACGCTGCCGCGGGTGCCAGACGGCCCGCAGCCGCCTCGGCAGCCGGAGGTCGCTGACCGTCACCCGGTGCAGGCTGCCGGCGGCCAGCTCGGCCTCGACCGCGAGCGAGGAGAGCACCGCCGGGGAGCCGGTCACCTGGACCAGGCTGCGCGCCGCCGCGGTCGAGGTGACCTCGTGGGCCGGCTCGACCATCTGCTCCAGGCCCAGCTCGAGGGTGCGCCGGGTGCCGGAGCCGCGCTCGCGCAGCACCAGCGGGGTCCTGGCCAGCTCGGCCCGGGTGATGCCCCGCCGGCGCCGGGCCCACGGGTGGTCCGGGGCCACGACGACCACGAGCTCGTCCTGGGCGACGGTGCGGCTGCTCAACGATCGCGGGATGCTCGGGCACTCGACGAAGCCGAGGTCGCTCTCCCCGTCGGCGACCCGGGTGAGCACCTCCTCGGAGTTGCCGGGATGGACCTGGACGCGCACCTGCGGGTGCCGGGTCCGCAGCTGCGCCGCCCACGCCGGCAGCAGGCACTCCGAGACGGTGTTGCTCGCCGCGACCCGGGTGGTGGTGCGGGTCGCCGGGCGCAGCCCGGCGACACCCGTGCTCAGCGTGCTCGCCGCGCGCAGCACGTCGTGCGCCCAGGTGACGACGACCTGACCGGACGGGGTCAGCCGCACCCCTTGCGTGGAGCGCTGGAAGACGGCGACGCCGAGGACCCCTTCGGCGGTGCGCACCCGGGCGCTGACCGCCTGCTGACTGATCCCCAGCCGGGTCGCGGCCGCAGACATGCTGCCGGACTCGGCCACGAGCACCAGGGCGAGCAGGCCGTCGAGGTCGGGGACATGGGCCAGCTCGAGGGGCTGACGGGCAGCAGCGTCCATGCTGCTCAGCCTACGCCCGTGCCACAACCTCTGGTTGTGACCTGACAGTCCCAGGCCAGGTTTCCGCCTCAGGCCGTGGCTCGAGAAGGTGAGGACATGACGACGATCTCCGAGGGCGAGAGCACGGTGGCCCAGCACGTGGAGGTGGCCGGAGCCGCCCGTGCCGGCTCCGGGATCGTCCGCCGTGGAGCTGCTGGCGCTGCACGGGCCGGTCGAGGCGCGGCAGCGCCCGTGGTGCCGCCGGTCGGACCGCCGTGGTTCGGCGCGGTCATGGGTACCGGCATCCTCTCGTCGCTGCTGCAGCGTGCCGAGCTCGGTGCGCTCAGCGCGATCGGTGCCCCGGTGCTGCTGGGCCTGGGCTGGCTGCTGCTGCTCGGGCTGGCCCTGGGCTACCTCGTCCGGCTCCGCGCCGGCCGGACGAGCCTGCGGCAGAGCGTCGCCGCGGTGGCCGACGCCACTGCCTGGGGCCTCGTCGCGATGGGTGTGCTGAGCATCGGCGGCGCCACTCTGGCGACGCTACCGAGCCTCGGGGCACCCACCGGTCTGGCCGTCACGCTCGCCGCCGCCCTGTGGGTCGCGGGGACGCTGCTGGGGCTGGTGACCACGCTCGCCTTCGCCCGGCGGGTGCCGCGGGAGCCGGGGGCGCCCACCTTCACCTGGGGTCTGCCGGTGGTGCCGCCGATGGTCTCGGCGACCACCGGGGCCGCGCTCGCGGCCGCGCTGACCACCTCGGGCGTTGCGCTCGCGGTGCTGGTGGTCAGCGCCGCCTGCTTCGTGCTCTCCCTCGTGGTCGGCGGGTGGATCTTCGCCGCCGCCTACCGGCACCACCGGCGGGTACCGCTGCCGCTGGCAGCGAGCGTCTCGGCGTGGATCCCGCTCGGGATCGTCGGTCAGTCGACGGCGGCGGCGCAGGGGATCGCCCCGGAGACCGGCCGGTGGTCGAGCCCGGACGTGGCCGAGCTGCTGCGGGGGCTGGCCGTCGGCTACGGCGCCGTGGTCCTCCTCGTCGGCATGCCGCTGGTGCTCTGGGCGGTGCGGCGGACGGTGTCCGGACTGGCCCAGGGCATGCCCTTCTCGCCCGGCTGGTGGGCGCTCACCTTCCCCCTCGGCACGCTGGCGCTGGGCGCCGGCGCGCTCGGTGCCGGTGCGGGGAGCGCCGCGCTCGTGGCGCTCGGGGTGGCCCTCACCCTGGCCCTGGTCGGCACGGGGACCTTCTGCGCGCTCGCCACGGTGCGGGTGCTGGTCGCCGCGCGCCGGTAACCGCCGGTGATCTGGTCCGCTGTGCTGCCCCTCTGCTGACCCGGCCGGGTGCGGCCCCGGATCCTCGGGGCAGCACCGCGCCCTCGTCGGAGACCTGCAGCACAGCGGACCACCTGGAGCTCGCGGCGACCCGCCCGGAGCCCCCGGGAAGGTCAGCGGCGGGGGATGAGCACCGTGTAGTCGAGGTCGAGCACGACCTCGGGCAGGTACTTCCCGTCCTCGCCCTTGTAGGGGAAGTCCTCGCAGGTGCGGTCCTTCGTCGCGACAGTCCGCAGCCGCAGCGCGCCGACATCGGTGCGCCCGGGCAGCTCGATCCGCTCCAGCACCTCCGACCAGGCGTGGATGGTGTCGCCGGCGAAGGTGGGGTTGGCGTGCACGCCGGCGTTGATCGCCGCGACCACCTGCGCGTTGGCGAGCCCGTTGAAGCTCAACGACCGGGCCAGGCTGATGACGTGGCCGCCGTAGATGAGCCGCCGCCCGATCTTCGTCTCCCGCTGGGCGAGGGCGTTGAAGTGCACCTTGGCGGTGTTCTGGTAGAGCCGGGTGGCCAGCATGTGGTCCGACTCCTCGATGGTCATGCCGTCGACGTGGTCGATCCGCTCGCCGACCTCGTAGTCGTCCCAGAGGTCGGTGCTGCCGGCCAGGGCGGTGAGCTCGCCGGCGTAGTCCACCCCGGTGAGGTCGAAGGGGACGTGCAGATCCTCGGCGGCCACGGCGCCGGGCAGGTCGGGCACCACGGTCTCGGGAGCCGGGAACGCGGCGTCGCGCTTGTGCACCATCACCCAGCGCACGTAGTCCAGGACGGTCTCGCCCTTCTGGTTCACCCCGACCGAGCGCACGTGCACGACGCCGGTGCGGCCGTTGCTGTTCTCCTTCAGGCCGATCACGGTGCTCGTCGTCGTCACGGTGTCGCCGGGGTAGAGCGGCGCGCCGAAGACGCCGCCGGCGTAGCCGAGGTTGGCGACGGCGTTGAGCGAGATGTCCGGGACGGTCTTGCCGAAGACCAGGTGGAAGGCGAGCAGGCTGTCCACCGGCATCCGCTCCAGCCCCATCGACCCGGCGAAGGTGGCCGCCGAGGTCATCGCGAAGCGGCTGCCGTAGAGAGCGGTGTAGAGCGCGATGTCGCCCTCGGTGACCGTGCGCGGCGTGGCGTGGACGATCTCCTGGCCGACCGCGAAGTCCTCGAAGTAGTTGCCGGGGAAGGTCTTGCTGGGCATGCGCGCGTCGGCCTCTCGGTGGGGTGCGGGTCCGCGCCATCATCCCACCCACGACGACCCGGCTACCACGCAGGAAGTGTTGTGATCACGACACTTACTGCGTGGTAGCCCGCGTCGTAGGGGGCGCCGCAGGTGCTCAGGCCCGGGTGGGCGAAGGGGGAGTCAGCCGGCCTGGACCTCGGCGATCCATGCCTCCACCTCGTCGGCCGTCGTCGGGAAGCCCGCCGAGAGGTTGCGGCAGCCGTCCTCGGTGACGACGACGTCGTCCTCGATGCGCACGCCGATGCCGCGGACGTGCTCGGGCACCTTGAGGTCGTCGGCCTTGAAGTACAGCCCCGGCTCGACGGTGAGCACCATGCCCGGCTCGAGCACCGCGTCCATGTACTCCTCGCGGGTGGCCAGCGCGCAGTCGTGCACGTCGATGCCGAGGTGGTGGCTCGTGCCGTGCACCATCCACCGCCGGTGGTACTGCCCGTGCTCGGTGTCCAGGGTGTCCTCGACGCTGACCCCGTCGGGCAGGTACCCCCAGGCGTGCAGGTGCTCGGCGATGACCCGGATGGCGGCGGCGTGCACGTCGGAGAACCTGTTGCCCGGCTTGACCGCGGCGATCCCGGCGGCCTGGGCCTCGCGCACCGCCTCGTAGATCTCGCGCTGGGTGTCGGTGAAGCGCCCCGAGACGGGCAGCGTGCGGGTGATGTCGGCGGTGAAGAGCGAGTCGAGCTCGACCCCGGCGTCCAGCAGCAGCAGGTCGCCCTCGCGCACGTCACCGGTGTTGCGGATCCAGTGCAGGGTGTTGGCGTGGTCGCCGCTGGCGCAGATCGAGTCGTAGCCGACCCCGTTGCCCTGGTGGCGGGCGTGCAGCCCGAAGACCCCTTCGACCCACCGCTCGCCGCGACCCCGGGCGACGGCCTCGGGCAGGTCGGCGATGACCGCGTCGAAGCCCACCTTCGTGGCGTCGACGGCGGCCTGCATCTGCTCGATCTCCCAGTCGTCCTTGACCATCCGCAGCACCGAGAGCTCGTGGGCGAGCGCGTCGTCGGTCTCGGCCAGGGTCTCCTCGGTGGCACCGCCGGCGACCCGGGCGGCGTCCAGCCGCGCGGTGAGCTCGCGGTCGGCGTCGCGCACCACGCGCACGGTGATCTCGCCGGCGTCCTTGGCGGCCGCGTCGACGAGCCCGTCGACGTGCGCCCCGGTCAGCCCGAGCTCGGCCTCGATGTCCTCGACGGTCGGCCCGGCACCGATCCAGAACTCGCCGTAGCGCGGATCGCCGAAGAACTCCTCGGAGTCGCGCGGCGCCATCGGCCGGAAGTACAGGGTCGCGTCGTGCCCGCCCCCGTCGACCGGCTCCATGACGAGCACGGCGTCCGGCTCCCGGTCGGCCCCGAGCCCGGTGAGGTGGGCGAAGGCGGAGTGCGGCCGGAAGACGTAGTCGGTGTCGTTGCTGCGCACCGTCAGCCCGCCCGCGGGGATGACCAGCCGCTCGCCCGGGTGGGCGGCCGAGACGGCCTCCCGGCGGACCGCGGCCCTGCGGGCGGCTTCGGTGCGCACCGGTCGCTCGTCGGAGCGCGGCGCCCAGTCCTGCGCGACGTACTCGCGGAACTCCTGGGTCGTCGGGCGCCTGCGGTTCTCGGCCTGGGTCTGCTCCTCGCTCACCTCTTCAGGGTACGGGCCCCGGTGACGCCCTAGGGTTGAGCCGTGATCGACCTGCACACCCACACCGACCGCAGCGACGGCACCGACACCCCGACCGGGCTCGTCGAGGCAGCGCTCGCCGCGGGGGTGAGCACGCTGGCGATCACCGACCACGACACCACCGCGGGCTGGGCCGAGGCGCAGGCCGCCGCCGACCGGCTCGGCATCACCCTGGTCCGCGGCGCCGAGCTGTCCACCCGCTGCCACGGGATCAGCGTGCACCTGCTCGCCTACCTCTTCGACCCCGACGACACCGCGCTGGCCACGGAGATGGCGCTCACCCGGGACGACCGGCTGCCCCGGCTGCACCGGATCGTCAAGCGCTTCGTCGACGACGGCTTCGACCTCACCTGGGAGGACGTGGAGGCCGAGATGGCCGAAGGGAGCACCCCCGGCCGGCCGCACGTCGCCGACGCGCTGGTGACGAAGGGGTACGCCGAGCACCGCAACGACGTCTTCTCCCGCTGGCTGCACAACGGCAGCCGCTACTACGTCCCGCACCACGCCACCGAGACCTCCGACGCGGTGCGCCTGGTCCGGGCCGCCGGCGGGGTGCCGGTGCTAGCCCACCCCTTCGCAGCCTCCCGGGGCCGGGTCATCGACCCCGACGACGTGCGCCACCTCACCGAGGCCGGGCTGCTGGGCATCGAGGTGCGCCACCGGGACCACGACGCGCAGGAGGTGGCGCGGGCGGCCGACCTCGCCGCCGAGCTCGACCTGATCCCCACCGGCAGCAGCGACTACCACGGCACCGGCAAGCACAACCGGCTCGGCGAGCGCACCACGGCCCCGGAGTCGCTGGAGCGGATCGAGGCGTTGGCCTCCGGGACCCCCGTGCTGCGCGGCTGACCGGCGTGCCGGTCCGAGCCCGGCGGCGCACCTGACAAGATGGCCCCGGCACATCGACCAGGGGGACCGAGGAGGAAGGCCGCGCGTGGCACGAGCGAAGAAGGCGGCGGTCATCGCCGTCGCCAACCAGAAGGGTGGCGTCGCCAAGACGACCTCCGTCGCCTCGATCGGCGCCGCGCTCGCCGAGCAGGGCAAGCGGGTGCTGCTGGTCGACCTCGACCCGCAGGCGAGCCTGACCTTCAGCCTCGGCATCGACCCCGACGCTGTCGAGCTGTCCGTCAACGAGGTCGTGCTCGGCCAGGCGGAGATCGCCGAGAGCATCCTCGAGGTCGACGAGCACGTCGACGTGCTGCCCTCGACGATCGAGCTGGCCGGCGCGGAGGCACAGCTGCTCACCCGGCCGGGCCGCGAGTACGTGCTCTCCTCCGTGCTGGACGAGGTGCGCACCGACTACGACGTCATCATCCTCGACTGCAGCCCCAGCCTCGGCGTGCTCACCCTGGCCGCGCTCACCGCCGCCACCGGGCTGGTCATCCCGATGCAGGCGGAGATGCTCAGCCACCGCGGCGTCGGCCAGCTGCTGGACACGGTCAAGGACGTCAAGCGGCTGCTCAACAAGAAACTCAAGATCATCGGGATCCTGCCGACGATGTACGACGGGCGCTCGAACCACTCCCGCGAGGTGCTCGAGGACCTCGGCACCCGCTACAAGCTCCCGGTGCTCAGCCCGCCGATCCCGCGCACGGTGCGCTTCGCCGAGGCTCCTGCCGTGGGGCGGTCCGTGCTGGACACCGCGCGCCGGAGCAAGGGCGCCGAGGCCTACCGCGAGGTCACCGACAGCATCCTCGCGGCCCTGTGAACCCGCGGGACGAGCTCGCCCGCCAGGTCACCCGGGCCCGACGGGCCTGGCAGCGCACCGAGGGGGACCCGGCCGCGCGCAAGGAGATGGGCCGCACCGCGGTGCGCCGGGCCCGCAAGAAGGTCACCGCCTGGCGGCACGGGGTGCGCACCACCGTCGCGCTGCCTGCTGCCGAGATCCCGGACGGGCCGGTGGAGCGCCCCGACCTGCGGGTCGCGGTGATCCTCGACCCCTTCTCCGAGATGGCGTTCCGCTACGAGTGGGACCAGGTGCTGATCACCCCCTACGGGTGGCGGGCCGAGCTCGAGGCGCGCCGGCCGGCGCTGCTCTTCGTCGAGTCGGCGTGGCAGGGCAACCGCGGCGCGTGGCGGCTGGCGATGTCCACCGAGCGCGGTCCCAGCGCCGAGCTGGTGGAGCTCGTCGCGTGGTGCCGCGAGCAGGGCATCCCCACGGTCTTCTGGAACAAGGAGGACCCGCCGAACTACGACCGCTTCATCGAGACGGCGCGGCTCTTCGACCAGGTCTTCACCGTCGATGCCGACAAGATCCCCACCTACGTCGCCGACCTCGGGCACGAGAAGGTGGGGCTGCTCCCCTTCGCCGCGCAGCCGCGGATCCACAACCCGGTCCAGCGCGGCCCGGGCCGGGTCCGTGAGGTCGCCTTCGCCGGCACCTACTTCGCCGACAAGCACCCGGAGCGGCGCGAGCAGATGGACGTCCTGCTCGGCGCGGCGCTGGAGCACGACCTGGAGATCTGGTCTCGGCAGCAGGGTGACGACCCGCGCTACCGCTTCCCGGCACGCTTCGCCCGGCGGATCGTCGGCTCGCTGCCGTACGAGCAGATGCTGTCGGCCTACACCGCCTACAAGGTCTTCCTCAACGTCAACTCCGTGACGGAGAGCCCGACGATGGGCGCGCGCCGGCTCTTCGAGCTGTCCGCCGCGCAGACGGCCATCCTCTCCGGGCCGGCCGCCTCGATCGAGCCCTTCTTCGGCGACACGATCACCGTCGCCACCGAGCCCGAGGCCGCCCGCCGGGACCTCAAGGTGCTGCTGGAGCAGGACGCCTACCGCGACCGGCTGGCGCTGCGGGCGCACCGGCGGGTCTTCGATGAGCACCTCTACCGGCACCGGGTCGACACCGTGCTGGCGAGCACCGGCGTGGCCGCGCGCGAGCCGGACCGGTCGCTCTCCGCGGTCGTGGCGACGATGCGCCCGCACGAGCTGGAGCGGGTCGCGGCCAACCTCGCCCGGCAGCGGCACACCGACCGTGAGCTCGTGCTGGTCACGCACGGCTTCGAGGCGCCCGCGGGGCTGGTCGAGCGGTGGCGCGACGAGCACGGGCTGGAGGCGGTGACGGTCGTGCCGGCCGAGGGCGGGCTGACCCTCGGCGCCTGCATGAACCTCGGCGTCGCGGCGGCCTCCGGGCGGTACGTGACGAAGATGGACGACGACAACTACTACGGCCCGGGCTACCTGCAGGACCTGGTGCGCGCCTTCGACTACACCGACGCCGCCGTGGTCGGGAAGTGGGCCCACCACGTGCACCTCGCCGCGACCGACGCGACCGTGCTGCGCTTCGCCCACGCCGAGCACCGCTACACCCGGCTGGTCCAGGGCGGGACGATCATGACCGCGCGGGACACGCTCGCCGACATCCCCTTCCGGGACATGCCGCGGGCGGTGGACACCACCTTCCTCGAGGCCGTGCACGAGGCCGGGGGTCGGGTCTACTCGGCCGACCGCTTCGAGTACGTCTCGCGGCGGGCGGCGAGCACCGAGGGGCACACCTGGGGGATCGGCGACCTGGAGCTGCTCAGCCGCTCCTCGCAGCTGCTCTTCTACGGCGACCCCACCGCCCACGTCACCGTCTGAGCCCCACCCGCCCCGATCTCCCACCTGTCCCCGCTTTATCGGGTTACCCGATAAAGCGCCGGTTACCGGGGAAGGCTTCTCAGGTTTTCGAGAGGTTCTCGCCGGCCGGTGTGGGCCCGCCTTCGGTATGGATGAAGGGGGAGAGCGCTCTGCCGAGAGCAGAACGGTGCGACCACGAGAGCAGGGCGGCGTAGCGTCGGACCATGACGAAGCTGTGGCGGCAGATGCTCGGCGACGCGATCCGCGGAACCCGGCGGGAGCGGGGCGAGCGGCTCGTCGACGTCGCCGAGACCGCCGGGATCTCCCCGCAGTACCTCTCCGAGATCGAACGCGGCCGCAAGGAGCCGTCCTCAGAGATGGTCGAGGCGGTCGCCGAGGCGCTCGGGCTGACCACGCTCGACCTCGTCCGGCGTGCCGCCGACGAGTCCGCTTCCGCCACCGGCCCGACCACGACCTCGCGCCTGGCGAGCGTGACGAGCCTCCGGTCCGACGGGTCCGACGGGTCCGACCGGACCGACCGGCCAGAGCGGCCGGATCGCACGCGGGCGTCCGTGCTGGCACTCGCCGGCTGAGGGACACGCCCGGTCAGTCGCCCGGGCCGCCCGGCCCCTCATCGCCTCGCGGCTCCACGATCTCGTCGACCAACCCGTAGGCCAGCGCTGCCGGCGCGTCGAGGACGTGGTCGCGGTCGGAGTCTGCCCGCACCTGCTCGGGGGTCCGACCGGTGTGCCGGGCGAGCACCTGCTCCATCTCCCGGCGCAGCCGGAGGATCTCGTCGGCCTCGACGACGAGATCGGGGATCGCGCCCCGGCTGCCCCCCTTCGGCTGCTGCAGCATCACCCGGGAGTGCGGCAGGATCGTCCGCCGCCCACGCGCCCCTCCGGCGAGCAGGGCGACAGCGCTGCCGCTGGCCTCGCCGACGCAGGTCGTCGCCACCGGGGCGCGCAGCAGCTGCATCGTGTCGTAGACGGCGAGCGTCGCGTTCATCGCACCTCCGGGGGAGTTGAGGTAGAGGTCGATCGGCCGGTCCGGGTCGGTGGCCTCGAGATGCAGCAGCTGGCCGATGATCGCGTTGGCGACGCCCTCGTCGACCGGAGTGCCCACGTAGACGATCCGCTCGCCGAGCAGGTGGGTGAAGAGGTCGAGAACCCGCTCGCCGCGGCTGTCCCGGGCGACGACGTTCGGGATGAGATAGCTGCCGCTCATGCCGCCGCCCCGATCTGGCCGAAGTCGCTGACGACGTGGTCGAGGAAGCCGTACTCGCGGGCGGCCTCCGCCGAGAACCAGCGGTCCCGTTTGGCATCCTCGAAGACCCGCTCGAAGGGCTGACCGGTCCGGGTGGCCGTGATCCGCATGACCTCGTCGATGAGCGCGCGCAGGTCCTCCGCCTGCAGCTCGATGTCGGCGGCCGACCCGCCGAAGCCGGCCGACCCCTGGTGCAGCAGCACCCGGCTGTGCGGAAGGGCGTAGCGCAGGCCGGGCTCACCGGCGGTGAGGAGGAACTGGCCCGCGCTCGCGGCCATCCCCATCGCCAGCGTCGAGACGCGGCACGGCAGCGCGTCCATCGTGTCCGCGATCGCCATCATCGCCGGAACCGAGCCGCCGGGGGAGCTGATCCACAGCTGGACGTCCTTGCGGCTGTCCTGCTGGGCGAGCACCCAGAGCTGGCTGATGAGACGGGTGCCGCCGGAGTCGTCGAGCTCGCCGTCGAGGACGACGATGCGGCGGAAGAAGAGCTCGTCCTGGATGCGGCTGTCGAGGGACGGGTGCAGCGGTGTCGTGGTCATGGCGCCACCGTGCGCCGGTCCGCGGCCATGGCGGAAGGGGACGAGGCTGCCGGCAGATCCGCCCAGGGCAGCAGGTCGCCGTCAGGGGGCGAAGGGGACTGATCGTCCCCTTCGCCTCCGGCCTGTCACGTGCCCGGGCAGTTGCGCGGCTGGTGGTGATTTTGCCCGGGCAGTTGCGCGGCTGGTGGTGATTTGCCCGGGCAGTTGCGGGACTGGTGGTGATTTGCCCGGGCAGTTGCGGGACTGGTGGTGATTTGCCCGGGCAGTTGCGCGGCTGGTGGTGATTTGCCCGGGCAGTTGCGGGACTGGTGGTGATTTGCCCGGGTTGTTGCGGGACTGGTGGTGATTTGCCCGGGCAGCTGCGCGTGTCAGTCGGTGGAGGGGGCGGACTGGCCGCCGCGGGTGCGGCGCCGGTTGCGGTTGCGGCGCCGACGCGGCCGGTCGCCGCCGCCGTCACCGTCGGACCCGCCGGAGGAGCGCTCGCCCTGGCGCTGGCCACCGCCACCGCTGCGGCCCCCGCCACGGTTGCCGCCGCGACCGCGACCACCGCGGTCGCGACCACCGCGGTCACCGCCGGAGCGGCGCCCGCTGGACTTGCCGGTCTCCCCGAGGTCCTCGACCTCCTCGGCGTCCAGACCGGCGCGGGTGCGCTGGCTCTTGGGCAGCCGGCCCTTGGCGCCCTCGGGGATCTCGAGGTCGGCGTAGAGGTGCGGGCTGGAGGAGTAGGTCTCCTGCGGCTCCGGGATGCCGAGGTCGAGGGCCTTGTTGATGACCGCCCACTTCGTCAGGTCGTCCCAGTCGACGAGGGTGATCGCGATGCCGGTGTTGCCGGCGCGACCGGTGCGCCCGATCCGGTGCACGTAGGTCTTGTCGTCGTCCGGGCACTGGTAGTTGATGACGTGGGTGACGTCGTTGACGTCGATGCCCCGGGCGGCGACGTCGGTGGCCACGAGGATGTCGACCTTGCCGTTGCGGAAGGCGCGCAGCGCCTGCTCACGGGCGCCCTGGCCGAGGTCGCCGTGGATCGAGGCAGCGGCGAAGCCGCGGTCGGCGAGCTCGTCGGCCACCTTCGCCGCGGTGCGCTTGGTGCGGCTGAAGATGATCGTCAGCCCACGGTCCTTGGCCTGCAGCACCCGCGCCAGCAGCTCGACCTTGTCCATCGCGTGCGCCCGGTAGACGAACTGCTCGATGGCCTTGACGGTCTGGCGCGAGTCGCCGTCCTCGCTCATCGCGCGGATGTGCGTCGGCTGGCTCATGTAGCGGCGGGCCAGGGCGACGATCGCCCCCGGCATGGTCGCCGAGAAGAGCATGGTGTGCCGGCTGGCGGGGGTCATCGCCATGAGCTTCTCGACGTCCGGCAGGAAGCCGAGGTCGAGCATCTCGTCGGCCTCGTCGAGCACGACGGTCTTGGCCGCGGAGAGGTCCAGGTGACCCTGCTGGGCGAGGTCGATGAGCCGCCCCGGGGTGCCGACGACGACGTGCACGCCCTTGGTCAGCGCCTCGATCTGCGGCTCGTAGGCGCGGCCACCGTAGACGGTGAGCACCTTGATGCCGCGGCGCTTGCCGGCACGTTCCAGGTCGCTGGCCACCTGCACCGCGAGCTCGCGGGTGGGGGCGACGGCCAGGGCCTGCGGGCGCCGGTCGTCGCTGTCGATCTCGACCCGGTTGAGCATCGGCACGCCGAAGCCCAGGGTCTTGCCGGTGCCGGTCTTGGCCTGGCCGATGATGTCGTGCCCGCCGAGCGCGACCGGCAGGGTCATCGCCTGGATGGGGAAGGGGTGGACGATGCCGGCGTCGGCCAGCGCGGCGACGATGTCGGGGTCGACGTCGAAGTCGGCGAAGGTCGGGGTGGGCGCCTCGGGTGCGTCGGTGGCGACGGCGTCGGTGACGTCGGCCTGCGGGGCGTCCTCGCCCTCCGGCAGGGTCGCGGGGTCGGTCTCGGGCAGCGTGGTGCCGTGCTCGGTCATGGGTCGTGGTCTCTCGATCAGCCGTGGGCGGCCGCGGGGCGGCCACCGTCGTGGACGGGCCGATCGGGGATCTGCCGTGGTCCTGCCTGACGAAGGAGGCGGACCGCGCCGGACGTCTCGTCCGGGTTCACTCACGTGCCGACCGGGCACCGGATGTCACCAGCATCCTACCGGGTCGGCCGATAGGCTCCGCGACATGGACGACGACGCCCCGACCAGCGCACCCGCCGCGGACCTCGGCGACCGGGAACGGGAAGGGGTGATCGAGCTCCTCGGGGCCATCTCCTACGGCGCCATCGCCGGCTTCACCCGGCTGGCCGCAGACAGCGAGCTCTCCGACGACCTCGGGCTGAAGCGCGCGCTGGCCGGGATGGCGGTCACCGAGTTCCACAACCACGAGGCGCTGGTGGCGCACATCGAGCAGCTCGGCGGCGAGCCGAACGCGGCGATGGACCCCTTCCGGGAGGCCTTCGACGCCTTCCACCGGCGCACCCGACCGCGCGACCTCGTCGAGGGGTTGGTCAAGGCCTACATCGGGGACGGCATCGCCAACGACTTCTTCCTCGAGATCGCGCGCTACGTCGACCCGGAGAGCCGGGCGATCATCGAGCGGGCGGCGGCCAAGGACACCGACACCGAGGTCATCGTCGAGGCGGTGCGCAGCCGGATCCGGGCGAACCGACGGCTGGCCGGGCCGCTGGCGCTGTGGGGCCGCCGGCTGGTCGGCGAGGCGCTGACCCAGGGGCAGGTCGTCGCCGGCCAGCGCGAGGCCCTGGCCGAGCTTGTGCTGGGGCTGAGCCACGACCGCCCGGGCGCGGACCTGGCCGAGATGGCCCAGATCATGGAGCGGCTCACCGACGCCCACCAGCGGCGGATGGGGCGGCTGGGCCTGCACGCCTGACGCGGCGCGCGACGGGGTCACCACGACGGGGCGGCGTACCGACCGGAGCGCGACGAGCGGATCACGACGACTGCGCGCAGGACGACTGCGCGCACGACGACGGGGTCGGCCGCGAGGTATCGCGGCCGACCCCGTCGGCGGTGCTGGTGGGGGCGGTGCCGCGCCAGGGTGCGGTGCGCCTCAGGTCTGCTTGCGACCGATCAGCGAGCCGTAGGCGACGATGAGCAGCGCGGCGACCGCGACCCCCGCGAAGAACGGGATGATCTCGAAGCCGCCGTTCTCGTTGTCGTAGCCGAGCTGGTAGACCAGCCAGGAGCCGACGAGCGAGCCGAGGATGCCGAGGATGATGGTGACGAGCACCGAGATGCTCTGCTTGCCGGGCAGCACCAGCCGCGCCAGGGCGCCGATGATCGCGCCGCCGATGATCGCGCCGAGGACGGTTGTGATCACGATCGTCTCCTTTCATCCGCCCGGACTGTCGTCCGGGCGCGGCCCGGACCACCCGGGCTGCGCCGGACAACCTAGCGCTCAACCACCCTTCGCACCCCGTCTGACCTGCACAGACGGCGTGTCGGCTCAGGCGCCGAAACCCACCCGGCCGCGGCTCGGCTCGCCGACCTCGATGTAGCCCAGGGCGCCGGCCGGGACGCTCACCCGACGACCGCGCTCGTCGGTCAGCACCAGGTGCCCGCCCTCGAGCGCGCTCTGGATGGCTGCCTCGATCTCGCTCTGCTCGCCGGCGGCGTCGATGACGATCTCGCGGGCGACGTTCTGCACGCCGATCTTGACCTCCACGGTGGTCTCCTCTCGCTGGGGTGGCTACGGCTTCGCAGCCATCGTGTCAGGCGCCGCCGACGGCCTCGTCGGCGGTGGTCGCCGTGATCGCGTCCGGGGACTCCTTGGGCGGGAAGGAGCCGATCCCGCGCCAGGCCAGCCGTCCCGCGGCCAGCGCGGCCGTCTCGAGGTCCATGCCCCCGGGGTGGCTCAGCCAGGCGCGGGCCGAGACCTGGGACATCCCGGCCAGGCCCACCCCGAGCAGGGTGGCCAGCTCGGCCGGCAGCCCGGTGTCCTGGGCGATCCGGGCGGCGATCCCGTCGGCGACCTGCGCCTCCAGCGCGTCCAGGCGGTGGCGCACCCCCGGGTCGTTGGTCAGGTCGGACTCGAAGACCAGCCGGAAGGCGAAGCCCTCGTCGCCGACGAAGCGGAAGAAGGCCCGGATCGTCGCGTAGACCCGCTCCTTGTGGGTCCCGGGGGTCTCCAGCGCCTCCAGCACGAGCGCCTCGAGCCGGTCGCACTGCTCGTCCAGCAGCGCCGTGTAGAGCTCCAGCTTGCCCGGGAAGTGCTGGTAGAGCACCGGTTTGGAGACGCCCGCCTCCTCGGCGATGTCCTCCATGGCGGTGGCGTGGTAGCCCTTGTCCACGAAGACGGTCAGGGCCGCGCCGAGCAGCTGCGCTCGGCGCTGGGCGCGAGGCATCCGCTGCACGCGCGGGGTGGGGGCAGTCATGCGTATCTCCCGACTGTGGTCCGGGTCACGCATCCTACCGACGGGTACCGCCGCGGTCCTGGCGGGGTTGGCCCCGGTGGTTGTCGGTCCCGGGTGATGGGATGTCGACATGTCCACCACGGTCCGCCTCGCCACCACCGGCCCGGCCGTCGGCGCACCCGCCGACGCCGCCGTGGCCGAGCTGCTCGACCCCGAGCAGGCGGGCGCGGTGGCTGCCCGGGGTCGGCTGGTCCGGGTGCTCGGCGGCCCCGGCACCGGCACGAGCACGGTGGCGGTCGGGTGCGTCGTGGACCGGGTCCGGCGGGGCGAGCGGCGGCTGGACGAGATCGTCCTCATCGGCCCCACCCGCCAGGCGGCGGCGCGGCTGCGCGACGCGGTCACCGCGCGCACCGGGGGGACCGGCACCCGGCCCCGCGCCCGGACCATGGCCAGCCTCGGCTTCGGCATCCTCCGCCAGCAGGCGAGCCTCCAGGGCCGGCCCGTGCCCCGGCTGCTGAGCGGCGCCGACCAGGACGTGGTGATCGGCGACCTGCTCGCCGGGCACGCCGCCGGGGAGGGCGCTCCCGGCTGGCCGCCGGGGGTGGCGGAGGCGCTGGGCACCCGCGGCTTCCGGGACGAGCTGCGGGACCTGCTCATGCGCTCGGTCGAGCACGGTCTGGGCCCGGCGGACCTGGCCCGGCTCGGCGAGGTGCACGACCGCCCGGAGTGGGTCGCCGCCGCCCGGGTCGCCGCGGAGTACGACGAGGTGACCGCGCTCTCCCGGCCGGGCGCCTACGACCCGGCCTGGGTGCTCACCGCGGCCGCCGACCTGCTCGAGGACGACCCGGAGGCGGCGGACCGGGTCGCCGCCGAGCTGCGCTGCGTCGTCGTCGACGACGCCCAGGAGCTCACCGCCCCGGCGGCGCGGGTCCTGGGCATCCTCGCCGGGCTGGGTGCCGACCTGGTGCTGCTCGGCGACCCGGACGCGGCCGTGCAGACCTTCCGCGGGGCCCGGCCGGAGCACCTGGTCCAGGACTGGCCCGGGATCGACGGACCGACGCACGTGCTGCGCACCGGGCACCGGCTGCCCGCCGCGGTGGCGACTGCCGACGCCCGTGTGGTCAGCCGGATCGGCGCGCTCGGTGGTGGCGGGCAGCGCCCCCCGGCGGCGACGGCCGCGCCGGGCGAGGTCGAGGTGGCCGTGCTGCGCTCCTCGGCGCAGGAGGCGGCCTGGGTGGCGCAGGCGCTGCGCCGGGCCCGCCTCGTCGACGGGGTGCCATGGTCCGAGCTCGCCGTGGTGGTCCGCGGAGCCGGCCGCCTCGGCACGCTGCGCCGGGTGCTCGCCGCGCGGGGCGTGCCGGTGGACAGCCCCGCGGGAGAGTCGCCGGTGCACGAGGAGCCGGCTGCCCGGCCCCTGCTGACGCTGCTGCGGATCTGCCTGGACCTGGCCCAGCACGGCCGGCCACCGGTCGTCGAGGACGTCGTCGACGTGCTGACCAGCCCGCTGCTGGGCAGCGACGCCGTGGCCCTGCGTCGGGCCCGGCGGGTGCTGCGCGCCGCCGAGCTGGAGTCAGGGGGCGGGCGCACCAGCGACGAGCTGCTCACCAGCGCCGTCACCGACCCGACCCTGCTGGTGATGCACGGCCCCGAGGTCGCCCCGCTGGCCCGCCTGGCAGCCGTCGTGGCGGCCGGTGTCGCGGCCGCCCGGGTCGACGAGGACGGTCGGTGGGCGGCCGGGGTCACCGGGGAGAGCGTGCTGTGGGACCTGTGGTCGGCGGTCGGGATGGCCGACGCCTGGCGGGAGCAGGCGCTGGCCGGGGGAGCGGCCGGACGCCGGGCCGACCGGCTGCTCGACGCGGTGGTGGCCCTGCTCGACGCGGCCGCGGCGCACCAGGACGCGCTGCCGGCCGCCGGACCCGACTCATTCCTCGCCGCCGTCGGGTCCAGCGCGGTGGCCGCCGACTCGCTGGCCGCCCGCGGCGACGCCTCGGGGACCGTGGCCCTGCTCACCCCGCAGTCGGCGGCCGGGCGCCAGTGGCGCCGGGTGGTCGTCGCCGGGGTGCAGGAGGGCGTCTGGCCGGACCTGCGGCTGCGCGGGTCGCTGCTCGGCTCCGAGCACCTCGTCGACGTGCTCACCGGGCGGGACGTCGGGGTGCGGGCGGCCCGGGAGAAGGTGCGCGACGACGAGACCCGGCTGCTGCACGTCGCGCTGACCCGAGCCACCGAGAGCGTGCACGTGACCGCGGTGAGCTCCGAGGACGAGCAGCCCTCGGTCTACCTCGACCTGATCGACCCGCGGGGCCCCGACGCCGGTGCCCGGCCGAGCGTCGAGGCGCCGCTGCAGCTGGACCTCGTCGGCGTGGTCGCCCGGCTCCGCCAGTACCTGGCCGGACCGGCAGACGTCGCCGCGGCGGCCGCCCGGCGGCTGACGGACCTGCACCGGGCCGGGGTGCGTGGCGCCGACCCTGCGTCCTGGTGGGCGTTGCGCGGTCTCAGCGACGACCGCCCCGTCCGACCGGCGGACGCGCTGGTGCCGGTGAGCCCCTCACGGGTCGAGGGCTACCAGCGCTGCCCGCTGCGCTGGTTGCTCACCAGCAGCGGCGGCGACGGGGTGGGCCACGTCTCCTCCGAGCTGGGCACGCTCATCCACGCGGTCGCCGAGGAGCTCGGGGACGTGCCCGAGGAGGACATCCGCGACGAGATCGACCGGCGCTGGCCACAGCTCGGCCAGCGCCCCGGCTGGGTCGCCGACCAGAACCTCGCCCGGGCGCACGCGATGGGCCGGTGGCTGGCCCGCTACTACCGGCAGGCGGCCGGCAGCGGGTGGACGAAGGTGGGCGCCGAGGTCCCCTTCGCGGTGGAGGTGGGCCGGGCGCGCCTGGCCGGGCGGGTGGACCGGGTCGAGCGCGACCCCGACGGCCGGCTGCGGGTGGTCGACTACAAGACAGGCTCGAGCGCCCCGACGAAGCCCGAGCTCGCCGTGCACCCGCAGCTGGGCACCTACCAGGTGGCCGTCGAGGCGGGCGGCTTCCCGGCGCTGGGGCGGGAGAGCGGCGGTGCCGCCATCGTCAACCTCGGCAAGGCGGCCAACCCGAGCAACACCGTCATGCCGCAGCCGCCGACCGGCGAGGCCGACGACCCCGCCTGGGCGCAGCGCCTGGTCGCCGAGACGGCCGAGGGGATGGCCGCGGCGCGCTTCGTGGCCCGGCCGGACGAGGGGAAGGTGTGCGGCACGTGCCCGGTGCGCACCTCCTGCCCTGCTCGCGACGAGGGGATGATGCTGCGATGAGCGAGCAGCTGCCGCTGCTGCACAACGACGAGGACGTCGCGACGCGGCGACCGCAGGAGCCGTGGATCGACGCCGTCGGCCTGAGTCGCGCGCTCGGGCAGGCGCACCCGCCGACCGCCGAGCAGCAGGCGGTCATCGAGGCGCCGCTGGAGCCGACCCTCGTGGTGGCCGGGGCCGGCTCCGGCAAGACCGAGACGATGACGGCCCGTGTCGTCTGGCTCGTGGCCAACGGGTTCGTCCAGCCCGACGAGGTGCTCGGGCTGACCTTCACCCGCAAGGCCGCCGGCGAGCTGGCCGAGCGGATCGGCGCCCGGCTGGACCGCCTCGCCGCGTCCGGCCTGAGCGTCCCCACGGCGCCCGCTGACGGGCTCGCCGCGGCGCCGACGGTCAGCACGTACCACGCCTACGCCGGCAGCGTGGTGCGCGAGCACGCGCTGCGCCTGGGGCACGAGCGGGACGCCCGGCTGCTGTCCGAGGCGGCGGCCTGGCAGCTGGCCCACGAGGTGGTCGTCGGCTACGACGGCCCGATGGAGGGGGTGGACTGGGTCGAGAGCACGGTGACCGGCATGGTTGTCGCCCTCTCCGGCGAGCTCGCCGAGCACCTGCGCACGCCCGAGGAGATGCAGGCTCACCTGCGGGCGCTCGCCGACCGCTGGGAGTCGGTGGGCGAGCGCGCCGAGAAGGCCCCGACCAAGGGCTTCCTCGGAGAGATCCCGCCGCTGCGGGCACGCGCCGCGGTGCTGCCGATCGTCGCGCGGTACCGCGAGGTGAAGCGGGCCCGCGGGGTGCTCGACTTCGCCGACCAGATGGCCCTGGCGGCCCGCCTGGCGCAGGAGGTCCCGCAGATCGGGGAGCAGGAGCGGGACCGCTTCCGGGTGGTCCTGCTGGATGAGTTCCAGGACACCTCCGAGGCCCAGCTGACCCTGATGACCGGTCTCTTCGCCCCGCACGGTCGAGCCTCGGGCGGGATCACGGCGGTCGGTGACCCGCACCAGTCGATCTACGCCTGGCGCGGGGCCAGCGCCACCACGCTGGGCGCCTTCGCCGAGCGCTTCGGCGCGCGGCGCCTGGCGCTGGGCACGAGCTGGCGCAACGACACGAGCATCCTCGAGGCGGCCAACGTGGTCGCCGACGAGCTGCGTGCCGGCGCCCCCGTGCCGGTGCCGCAGCTGAGCGCCCGGCCGGACGCGCCCCGCGGGGAGGTCACCGTCGCGCGGGTGGCGACCGCGGCGGAGGAGGCCGACCTGGTGGCCCGGTTCATCGCCGAGCGCCGTGGCCAGCGACGCACCGCGGCGGTGCTGTGCCGCAAGCGCAGCCAGTTCACCTCGGTGGTGGAGGCGCTGGTCGCCCACGACCTGCCCTACGAGGTGGTCGGTCTCGGCGGCCTGCTGCTGACCAGCGAGGTCAGCGACGTCGTCGCCCTGCTCAGCGTGGTGCAGGACCCGGCCCGGGGGGACCGGCTGATGCGGCTGCTCACCGGACCCACCTGCCGCCTCGGCGCCGCCGACATCGCCGGGCTCGGCGGTCGGGCGCGCGAGCTCTCGCCGCGCCGGGACCGCAGCGCCGGCACCGACCTCGCGCCCGACTCTGCCGACGGGGTCACCATCGTCGACGCCCTCGACGACCTCCCGGCGCCGGGCTGGCAGGGCCCCGGCGGAGAGACGATCAGCGAGACGGCGCTGACCCGGCTGGCCGCCCTGGCCGGCACCATCCGCCAGCTCCGCGGCCTGGCCGGTCTGCCGCTGCCCGACCTCGTCGGCGAGGCGGAGCGCGCGCTGGGCGTCGACATCGAGGTGCTGGCCCGCCCGGGGTGGTCACCGGGTGCCGCGAGAGCGCACCTGGACGCCTTCGCCGACGTCGCGGCCGGGTTCGCGGCCGGGGCCGACCGGCCGACGCTCGGCGGCTTCGTGGACTGGGTCGAGGCGGCCATCGAGCAGGAGCGTGGTCTCGACAAGCCGGTCGTCGACCCCACCCCGGAGGCCGTGCAGGTGCTCACCTGCCATGCCGCGAAGGGGCTCGAGTGGGACGTCGTCGCGGTGCCGGGCCTCGTCGAGGGCACCTTCCCGGCGCACTCGGCCCGGGTCACCCCGGACAAGGAGACCGGGGGCTGGAAGATCGGGAGCCCCACCGACCGCGGCTGGCTGGCCGGGGTCGACGGCGGGGTGCCCTACCCGCTGCGGGGCGACCGGGCCGGGCTGCCCGAGCTGGACGTCTCCGGGGCCACCCCGAAGGAGGTGACCACGGCGATCGAGGACTTCCGGCGGGCCGGCGGCGAGCACGCGGTCGTCGAGGAGCGCCGCCTGGCCTACGTCGCGCTGACCCGCGCGCGGCACGACCTGCTGCTCGTGTCGGCGCAGTGGGCGAGCGCGCAGGCCCCGCGGATGCCCTCACGGTTCTTCACCGAGGTGGCCGCGCTGCCCGGGGTCACCCGCCGCGGCGAGCTGCCGGCGGACGCCATGCCCGACGGCGGGGAGACCAACCCCGCCTTCGCCGAGCTGCACGCGGTGCCCTGGCCGCCGGAGACCCCGGCCGCGCCGGCGGACGAGGTGGCCGCGCTCGAACGGGCACGTGGACGGTTCGAGGAGCAGACCTCGCCTGGGACAGCAGAACCCGCCGCGGTGACCAGCCGCTACGCCGCGCTCGACGCGCAGATCACCGCCCTGCTGGCCGAGCGCGAGGAGCGTCGGCGCGGTGGTGACGTGGAGATCGCCCTCCCCGCGCACCTGTCCACGTCCGACCTGGTCGCGCTGGCCGCGGACCGGGCTGCCTTCGCCGCCGAGCTGCGCCGTCCGATGCCGCGCCGGCCGCAGCCGGCCGGACGGCGGGGGACCGCCTTCCACGCCTGGGTCGAGGAGCACTACGGGCGGGCCGCGATGGTCGACGTGCTGGAGCTGCCCGGCAGCGCGGACGCCGACCTCGACGACGGCGAGCTGGCCGGCATGCAGCGGCGCTTCCTGGACAGCCCGTGGGCGCAGCGGACGCCGCTGGAGGTCGAGCTGAGCCTGGAGACGGTCGTCGCCGGCCGGGCGGTGCGCGGGCGGGTGGACGCCGTCTTCCGCGACGAGGACGGCGGGGTGACGGTCGTGGACTGGAAGACCGGCGTCCCCCCGACCGGGGCGCAGGCACGGGCCCGGGCCGTCCAGCTGTCCGCCTACGTCCTGGCCTACGCGCGCTGGGCCGAGCTGCCGGTGGACCGGGTGCGCGCCGCCTTCTTCTACGCGGGCACCGGGGAGACCCGGGCGCCGGAGCTGCTCGGCGAGGACGAGATCGCGGCGCTCCTCACGGGGTAGATGCCGTCGCGGTCAGTGCCGGTGGGGGAGCGCTCCCGGGTCAGCGCTCTCGGGATCAGCCGACGGCCGAGCTCCCGCTGCGCGGTGCCTCGTCGTCCCCGTCGTCGAGGTCACCCGAGGCGTCGTCGTCCGCGACACCATCGTCGAGGTCGCGGTCCCCGGGAGCGGCCCGCACGCCGGTGTCGTCGTCGACGGGCCCGAGCACGAGCGGCTCGGTGATCTTCGTCGACCGGGTGCCGTCGCGGTCCGGCGCATCCTCGGCGGGCGCGACGTCAGCCGAGGCCTCCGGGACCACCGCGTCGTCAGAGGCGGGCGCGCGACCGTCCTCGCCCGGGTCGTCGTCACGCACCTCGTCGTCGCCGACGAGGTGCTCGTCCCCCAGCGGGCGCTCGTCATCCACCGGCTGGTCGTCGACCTCCGGGTCCTCGCCGGCGCTGTGCTCGTCACCGCCCGGCTCGTCACCGCCCGGATCGTCACCGTCCGGCTCATCCGCGGGGACCGTGCGGTCCTGCGGGTCGAGGCTGGCGGGCACGACACCGGGACCCGCGGACGAGTCGTCCTCGGCCGCCAGCTCGTCGTCCAGGCGACGCAGCCGCGCGGCGTACCGCTCGGCGGTCACGTCGTCGTCGGCGGCCACCGCGGCCGTCATCGCGTGCACCAGGCGCATCTCGTCGACCAGGCGGGCCCGCTCGATCAGGTGCGCGTCGGGGCGCTGCACCCGGGTGTGCGCGTACGCCTCCATCACGGTGTCCAGGGTGGCCTCGTCGACGACCGAGACGACCGCCGCCAGGTCGTCGGCGGGGTCGGCGACCTGCGCCGACTCCCACCCGAGGAAGGCCTTGAGCTCGGCGTCGTCGTCCCCCGGCACGGCCAGCACGCTGCCCTCGCCGATCGCGCCGTGGGTCGGCACCGGCTGGAAGCGCCACCGGCTGACGTCCTCGAGCACGCTCTCCCAGCGGCCGAGCAGACCGGTCGGCACCCGCCCCGTCGCCGCGGCACGGTCGAGATCGGCCAGGCGCCGCACCCGGTAGGCCTCCGCGTCGTAGACCGGCACCCCGGCCTCCTCGTAGACCCCGGCGTCGAGGTTGTGCAGCTGCGCCAGCGCACGGCCCAGCCCTGCGGCCAGCCGCGACCCGGCGGTCAGACCGGCCAGGTCGACGAGCTGCCCGGTGAGGTAGGCGTGCACGGCGGCGCGGCCGCCCTCGGGCAGCGCCGTCCACCCCTTCACCGTCGGGACCGGGGTGGTCAGCCGGCGGGCCAGCAGCCCCAGCAGCGCCGCGGACTGCTCCAGCTGGGCCGAGGCCGCCGGGGTGCGGGGGCAGCGGATCACCCACCGCCGGTGCTCGGAGTCCTGGACGAAGGCGACGTCGAAGGGGTGCGCCGGATCGGTGACGACACCCTCGACCGAGGCAGGGTCGAGGTCCGGCACCGCGGCGCTGGCGAGAGCGGCGAGTTCGAGCGGTCCACGGGTCACCCGCCCACCGTACGGCCCGCCACCACCGGAACGCGGGAGCGGCGAGGGGCGAGTCACCACCTACGCTGGGTGGGTGCCCCTGGACCCCTTCGCCGACCTGCCGCTGACCCTCCCCGGAGCCGACCGCGAGGGGCACCGACGCACCGACCCGGGGCGCCTCGACGAGGCGCTGACCGACCTCGCCACCCGCGTCCTCGACGTCACCGCCGGACGGGTGCAGACACGCGACGGCGAGCTCCGGCTGCGCCCGGCGACCGCGAGCGACGCCGACCGGCTGGTGCTCCACCTGGGCCGTCTCGACGGCGGCGCGGTGCTGGCCGTGGTGCACGACCCCCCGTCGCCCGAGCAGGCCACCGGCGACGAGGACGACCTCGACGCCGCAGCCTGGACCGACCTGCGCGGGGCCGCCGACGGGCTGCCCGCGGCGCAGGCGTCGCTGGCGGCGACCGCGGTCGCCCTCGCCAACTGGCACGCCGCGCACCCGCGGTGCCCGCGCTGCGGCGAGCCAGCCGAGCCCGCGGCCGCCGGCTGGGTGCGCCGCTGCCCGGCCGACGGCTCCGAGCATCACCCGCGCACCGACCCGGCGGTCATCGTCGCGGTCACCGACCCGGACGACCGGCTGCTGCTGGCCCGCAACCAGGGCTGGCCCGAGGGCCGGTTCGCGATCATCGCCGGCTTCGTCGAGCCCGGCGAGACCCTGGCCGCCGCGGTCGCCCGCGAGGTGGGCGAGGAGGTCGGCCTGCAGGTGGAGGACGTGCGCTACGCCGCCGACCAGCCGTGGCCCTTCCCGGCGTCGCTGATGATCGGCTTCTCCGCGCGGGCCACCGGCACCGAGATCACCCTGCTCGACGGCGAGATCGCCGAGGCCGGCTGGTACACCCGGCAGGAGTACCTGGAGGCGGTGCGCTCGGGGCGGGTGCGCCGGGCTGGCCGGCTCTCGATCAGCGCCCGGCTCGTCGAGCAGTGGCTCGGTCGCCGCCTCGACGACCTCGACGACCGCGGCTGAGCCGGTCGTCGGTGTCGTCTGAGAGAGTGCCGAGCATGACCCAGCCCCCGCCGGTGGCCCCCTCGGCCGACGACATCCTGGAGGCGCTGGACCCGGAGCAGCGGCAGGTCGCCGCCGAGCCGAGCGGACCGATGGCGGTGCTCGCCGGCGCCGGCACCGGCAAGACCCGGGCGATCACCCACCGGATCGCCTACGGGGTGCACGCCGGTGCCTACCAGCCCACCCGGGTGCTCGCGGTGACCTTCACCGCGCGGGCCGCGGGAGAGATGCGCACCCGGCTGCGGGACCTGTCGGTGGCCGGGGTGCAGGCGCGCACCTTCCACGCCGCCGCGCTGCGTCAGCTGCACTACTTCTGGCCCCAGGCCATCGGCGGCGCCGCGCCGGAGCTGATGCCGCAGAAGTTCTCCGCCGTCGGCGAGGCCGCCGGCCGGCTGGGGCTGCGTCTGGACCGGACCGAGCTGCGCGACGTCGCCTCCGAGGTGGAGTGGGCGAAGGTCTCGCTGCTCACCCCGGAGAGCTACGCCGACGCCGCCCGCCGAGCCCGTCGCGAGCCGCCCGGGATGGACCTCACCGCGATGGCCCGGCTGCTGGAGGCCTACGAGGAGGTGAAGTCCGCCCGAGGGGTCATCGACTTCGAGGACGTGCTGCTGCTGACCGTGGGCATCCTCCAGGAGCGCGAGGACGTCGCCGCGACCATCCGTGATCAGTACCGCCACTTCGTCGTCGACGAGTACCAGGACGTCAACGCCCTGCAGCAGCGGTTGCTCGAGCTCTGGCTCGGCGGACGCTCGGACATCTGCGTCGTCGGCGACCCGGCCCAGACGATCTACAGCTTCACCGGCGCCACCCCCGAGCACCTGCTGCGCTTCACCGCGCGGCACCGCGGCGCCGGGACGGTGCGGCTGGTGCGCAGCTACCGCTCCACGCCGCAGGTCGTCGAGCTGGCGAACCGGATGCTCACCGACCCCTCCGGCGGTCGGCGGCACGGCTCGGTGCAGCTCGTGGCCCAGCGCGAGGCCGGTCCGGCGCCGCGGCTGACCGTGCTCGACGACGACCCGACCGAGGCCGCGTGGGTGGCCGCCGAGGTGGGCCGCCTCGTCGCCGCCGGACGGCCGCTGTCGCAGATCGCCGTGCTCTTCCGCACCAACGGGCAGTCCGAGGCCTTCGAGTCCGCGCTGGCCGACGCCGGGATCCCCTACCTGGTGCGCGGCGGCGAGCGCTTCTTCTCCCGCGCCGAGGTCCGCGACGCGATCGTGCTGCTGCGCGGCGCCGCCCGCACCGACGACGGCAGCAAGCCGCTGCCCGACCTCGTCGAGGACGTGCTCGGCGGGCTGGGCTGGAGCCGCCAGCAGCCGGGCACCGCCGGCGCGGTCCGCCAGCGGTGGGAGTCGCTCAAGGCGCTGGTCGACCTCTCCGCCCGGGTCGCCGCCCGCGGCGAGGAGGTCCGGCTGCCGGACCTGGTGCGTGAGCTCGACGAGCGCATCGCCGCCCAGCACGCGCCCGACGTCGAAGGGGTGACTCTGGCGTCGCTGCACGCGGCGAAGGGGTTGGAGTGGGACGTCGTCGTCCTCGCCGGGTGCAGCGAGGGGCTGCTGCCGATCGCCATGGCCGACGGGGCCGAGGAGGTCGAGGAGGAGCGCCGGCTGATGTACGTCGGGGTGACCCGGGCCCGGGAGGTGCTGCACCTGACCTGGGCGCGCTCCCGGGCCCCCGGCGGTCGGGCCTCGCGCCGGCCGAGCCGCTTCCTCGAGCCGGCCGCGGGGATGCTCGGCGAGGGTGCCCGCAGCCCGTCCTCGTCCGGCGGCAGCCGCGGCGCCGGCACCCGGCAGCGGCGCGCGGCCGCGCCGCGACGCTGCAAGGGGTGCGACGCCGAGCTGACCACCGCCGCCGAGCGGGCTACGGGCCGCTGCCCGGACTGCCCGCCCACCTTCGACGAGGCCACCTTCGAGCGGCTGCGGGCCTGGCGGCTCGCGGTCTCCCGGGCTCAGTCCGTGCCCGCCTTCGTCGTCTTCACCGATGCCACCCTGGAGGCGATCGCGGAGGCGGCGCCGACCGCCCAGCGCGACCTGGCCGCGATCAGCGGGGTGGGTCCGCGCAAGCTCATCCTCTACGCCGACCAGGTCATCGCGGTCGTCGGCGGCGCCGACCCCGACGAGGTGCTCGACCAGGAGCCGTCGGCCGGCGACCAGGACGCCCTGCCGGACGGCTGAGGACGCTCGCCGATTAAATCGGTTGGCAGTCTCCGCGCAGGGGTCTAACCTGACGGAGTCAGTCGGGCCGAGAGCCCGTGAGCGCGTCGACGAGAGGAGGGCAGCACCGATGGACATCATCACCACGACCGGTACGTCCGGGTTCGCCGCTGCCCTCGCCACCCTCGGCGGGAACCAGGCGAGCAACGGCCGTCTGCGTGCGATCGACGCCGCCCGTCCGTGGGCGCCCTTCGGCACCTCCGCCGTCATCGGCGGCGCCGGTGCCGCCGTCGGCGCCTTCGACGCCCCGGATCCGCGACCCGTGGGACCACCTGCCTGACAGCAGGCACACCTGGTCACCACCTCAGGCCGCGGCATCCGATCACCGGATCCCGCGGCCTTCGTCGTGTCCCGCCACCCCCGCTCTCGCCCGACAGGAGTCATCAGATGCCGACCCCCGACCACCCACCTCATCCCGACCGGCTCACCCCGTGCATGACCGAGGAGCCGGAGACCTGGTTCGCCGACACCCCCGACGGGGTCGAGTTCGCCAAGGCGCTGTGCGGCACCTGCCCGCTGCGCCAGGCCTGCCTCGAGGGCGCCCTGGCTCGTCGTGAGCCCTGGGGCGTCTGGGGCGGCGAGCTCTTCGACAACGGTCGGGTGGTGCCGCGCAAGCGCCCCCGCGGCCGGCCGCGCAAGCACCCCGTCCCGGCGTGAGCCGAGCCCGGAAGCCCGGGCCGCCCGGCCACCTCGCCCGCATCGTCAGCCCGAAGGAGGTGAACGACGATGAGCCCGCTGTCCAGCCTCTCCCGGCGGCTGCGCCGCAGCCCCCGCGGTCCGCGACCGCTGCCGGTCAGCCCGCCGCAGCACCACCGCCGCGCCGACCCGCGCGACGAGCTCGCGGTCATCCTCACGCTGCGGTGACCCGCAGCCCCGGTGGAGGTGCCCGCACGCCCCAGAGCGCGTGCCGGCACCTCCACCCATCTGTGTCACCCCTGCTATCTGTCTCACCCGTGGCAGGCTGAGCGCATGGCCACGCTGCGCATCGCCCAGGACGAGGCGGCCGACGAGCTGCTCTCCACCGACCCCTTCGCCCTCCTGGTGGGCATGCTGCTCGACCAGCAGTTCCCGATGGAGCGGGCCTTCGCCGGTCCGCTGAAGGTCAAGGAGCGCTTCGGCAGCCTCGACGTCGCCGCGATCGCCGACGCCGACCCCGAGGCCTTCGCCGACCTGTGCGCCACCCCGCCGGCGGTGCACCGCTACGGCCGCTCGATGGCCGGGCGCATCCAGACCCTGGCGGCCACCATCCGGGACGAGCACGGCGGCGACCCGGCGGCGGTCTGGACCGGGGCCAGCGACGCCACGGACCTGCTCGCCCGGGTCAAGGCGCTGCCCGGCTTCGGCGACCAGAAGGCGCGCATCTTCGTCGCGCTGCTCGGCAAGCAGCTGGACGCCGCCCCCGAGGGCTGGCGCGAGGTGGTCGGCCCCTACGCCGAGGAGGGCTCGACCCGCTCGGTGGCCGACGTCGTCGACGAGACCAGCCTGCAGCAGGTCCGCGACTTCAAGAAGCAGGCCAAGGCCGCGGCGAAGGCGGAGAAGGGCGCCAAGGGCTGAGCTCAGGCCTCGGCGAAGCCGGGCAGGTGCTCCTCGAAGAGCGCGCGCACCTCGACGGTCGCGCCGAGCTGGGAGAGCACGCCCATCGCACCGAGGAAGACCCGGTGCACCATCGCGTACTCCCGCGGCAGGTTGATCCGCATCCCCATGGTGAACTCCGGGTGCCGCAGGTCGGTCATGCCCTCGCTGGCCCGGCGCATCCAGTCCCGGCTGAAGTGGTGCCGCTCGGTGCGGACCGGGTCGACGAAGGGGGAGACGTAGCTGAGCAGCGCCTCGGCGTCGACCTCGACGCCCGGCAGCACGAAACCCTCTGCCCGCATGCCGGCGAGCACCTCCTCGGCGTCGCCGCCGGCGGCGAGCGCGAAGATCCGCCCGATCGCCGGCGGCAGCCCGCCGGGGAAGCGGGCGACCGAGCCGTAGTCGACCACCCCGAGCCGCCCGTCCGGGGTGAGCCGGAAGTTGCCGGGGTGCGGGTCGCCGTGCATGAGCCCGCAGCGCGCCGGTGACTCCAGCAGGAAGGTCAGGTAGCGCCGTCCGACGACGTCGCGCACGTCCTGGTCGGCGTCGCGGATGAGCTGGCTCAGCGGGGCTCCCTCGAGCCACTCGGAGACCAGGACGTGCGGCCGGTGGGTCACCGACGCCGGCACGGCGATCTCCGGGTCGTCGACGTAGGCGGCGGCGAAGGCGGCCTGGTTCTCGGCCTCCAAGGCGTAGTCGAGCTCCTCGTCGGCGGCCGCCAGCAGCTCCTCGGTGACCGGCTTGATGTCCATGCCGGGCATCCACGTGCCCGCGACCCGGGCCAGCCGCGCGATCTGCTGCAGGTCGCTGCGCAGGGCCCGGTCGGCGCCGGGGTACTGCACCTTGACCGCCACCGGGCGCCCGTCGGACCACCGTGCCCGGTGCACCTGGCCGATCGAGGCGGCCGCCACCGGCTGCCCGCCCAGCTCGGGCAGCAGCGCCGCCCAGTCGGCTCCCAGGTCGGCCCGCAGCACCTCGTGCACCTCGTCGGGGCTCATCGGCGGCGCGGCGTCCTGCAGCCGCACCAGCATCTCCCGGTAGGGCTCGACGAGGTCCTCGGGCAGCGCGGCCTCGAGCACCGACAGCGACTGACCGACCTTCATCGCGCCACCCTTGAGCGAGCCGAGCACGGTGAAGAGCTGCTCGGCGGTGCGTCGCTGGATGTCGGCGTCGATCTGCTCGGCGGAGCCGCCGGTCATCCGACGGCCCAGGCCCGCGGCGCTGCGACCGGCATGCCCCAGCGGCAGCGAGGCCAGCCGAGCGGCCCGACCCGCTGCCCCTCGGGGGATGCCTCGCCGACGGTCGTCGGCTGCGCTGGTCATGGCAGCAACATACGCTGACCAGGTGAGACCTTCTGCGGTGCCCGGTCCGGTGAGTGAGCTGCGCGCCTTCGTCCGGGCCTCGCTGGTGCGGCCGGTGCCCCGGGACCACCAGGAGAGCGACGCTGCCTTCCGCCGCCGTCGGGTGGTCGCGGCGATCACCCTGGTCCTCGGCGCGGTGGCGCTCGCCGTGGCGCTGCGGATCGAGCCGGGCGACCCGCTCTTCTACCTGGCCACCCTGGTCGTCGCGGTGATCTGGAGCGCCGGGGCCCTGGCCTCGGGCACCCTGCACGTGGGCTGGGCGCACACCCGTGACCAGCGCACCGCCCGCCCGGTCGTCCAGTCGCTCACCCTGGGGGTGGCGCTGCTGCTCGTCTTCCTCCTCGGCGCGATCGTCGTCGGCGCGGTCCCGTGGCTGCGCGGACCGGTCGACGACCTGCTCGACCACGCCCGCTACGGCTCCCTGCCGCTGGTCGCCCTGCTCACCGCCCTCAACGGGGTGGCCGAGGAGCTCTACTTCCGCGGCGGGCTCTACGCCGCGGTCGGTCGCCGCCACCCGGTGGCGATCACCACGGTGATCTACGCCCTGACCACCGTCGGCACCGGCGTGCCGTTGCTCGTCCTGGCCGCGCTCGCGCTCGGCCTGGTCACCGGGCTGCAGCGCCGGGTCACCGGCGGCGTGCTCGGCCCGATCATCACCCACCTGACCTGGTCGCTCGGGATGCTCCTGCTGCTCCCGTACGGCCTCGACCTCTCAGATCGGATCTTTGGATGACCCCTGCCAGCGCAGATCCCCGCGAGACCACCAGCTCCACGCCCGGCGCCGGGGGCAGCGTCCTCGTCACCGGGGCCACCGGTTACGTCGGCGGCCGGCTGGTGCCCGAGCTGCTCGAGCGCGGGTGGCGGGTGCGGGTGCTCACCCGCCGTGCCGCTCGCCTGGACGGCATCTCCTGGGCCCGGGACGTCGACGTCGTCGAGGGAGACGCCACCTCGGCCGACGACCTGCGGCGCGCCCTCGACGGCGTCGACGCGGCCTACTACCTGCTGCACTCGATGGACGCCGAGGGCAGCTTCGTCGAGCGGGACCGGGCGATGGCCACCGCCTTCGCCGACGCGGCCGCGGAGGGCAGCGTCTCCCGGATCGTCTACCTCGGCGGCCTGCACCCGCCCGGCGAGGACCTGTCCCCGCACCTGGCCTCCCGGGTCGAGGTGGGGGAGATCCTGCTGGCCTCGGGCGTGCCGACCGCGGTGATCCAGGCCGGGGTCGTGCTCGGTGACGGCTCGGCCTCCTTCGACATGCTCCGTCACCTCACCGAGCGGCTGCCCGCCTTCGTGGCCCCGCGCTGGCTGCGCAACCGGATCCAGCCGATCGGGGTCGACGACGTGCTCGACCGGCTGGTGGCAGCCGCCGAGCTGGCGCCGGAGCACAACCGGACCTTCGACGTCGGCGGCCCGGAGGTGCTGACCTACGCCGAGATGATGCAGCGCTACGCCACCGTGACCGGTCTGCGGCGGCGGCTCATCCTCACCCTGCCGGTGCTCACCCCGGGCCTGGCCAGCCACTGGGTCGGCCTGGTCACGCCGGTGCCGGCCGGGGTCGCCAAGCCGCTCGTCGGCAGCCTGGTGCACGACGCGGTGGTCCACGAGCGCGACCTGGACGACCTCGTGGGGCCGCCGGAGGGCGGCCCGACCGGCTACGACGAGGCAATCCGTCGGGCGACCGCGCAGCTGGAGCCGCGACGCTGGTCGCGACGGCTGCGCTGGACCCTGGCGGTCGTCGGGGGTGCCGCGGTCGTCGGCAGCCTGGCCACCGACCCGGGCAGCCGCTGGTACCGCGGGCTCGACCTGCCGCCGTGGCAGCCGCCGACCATCGCCTTCCCGGTGGTCTGGACCACGCTCTACGCGACGACGGCCATTGCCTCGACCGCGGTGAGCGCCGAGCTGGAGGAGGACGGTCGCGGGCGGCAGGCGGCCGGCTACCGGCGCGCGCTGGTCGTGAACATGGTGCTCAACGCGGGCTGGTCGGCGCTGTTCTTCCGGGGCCACCAGGTGCCGGGGCTGCGGCAGGTCGTCCTGCCCGCGGCCACCGCCGAGGCGGCGACGCTGGCGGCGAGCAGCTGGGACCTCACCCGGCGGGCGGCGGCCGCCGGTCGGGGGAAGGGAGCGACCCTCGGCGCCTACGCCGCGTGGTGCACCTTCGCGGTCGCCCTCACCGCGGAGATCTGGCGGCGGAACCGCGGCTGAGGCTGCTCCGGTCGCCGCGCGGACCGCAGGCGGGGCAGGCCGGGTGCACCCGCCAGAACCGTCGCTCCAGGGTCGGGCCCGGGACGGCGACGTCGTAGGCCCAGCCGACGGCGGCCTCGGCCCCGGAGAGGTGCTCCAGCACGAGGCTGGTCGCCAGCCCGGCGGCGAGCAGCCGCACCGGCGCGGACCCGTCCACCGGTCGGGGAGCGCCGACCTGGGGTCGGCTCAGCTGCGCCCGCAGCCACGGCCACCCGGGGTCCAGGGTGGTTCGGGTCAGCTCGAGGCAGCTGGGGCAGGGACCCGACCCGGGTCGCAGCAGCGGGCCCACCCCGGCCTGAGAGACGGTGCACACCACCGGCAGGACGTCGCTGCCGCGAGCGAGCCAGCCGGTCAGCTCGCCGACCGACGGCGGGGTGCCGGTGGCGAGCACCGCCAGGGTGGTCGTCACCGGTGCCGGTGCAGGTGAACGTGTTGAGGTGGGGTCTTGCTGGGCGGTCTCCAGCAGGGCCGGCTCGTGCAGCCGCCGCACCTCGGCGATCCCGCTGTGCGAGAGCACGTCCGCCAGCAGCGCGGGGAGGCCGCCGCGGCCCACGACGAGCACGCGTCCGCCGGCTGCGGAGCGACGGGCGCACAGCTCCAGGTGGCCCGCGGCGGCGAGGCGGTCGACGAGCTCGGCGGCCCGGTCGCGCGCGATGCCCTGGGCCGCGGCGGCGTCGAGCACGCCTGCCAGGGCGCGGGACCCGTCGAGGCTGGTGATCCAGGCGGCCTCGTCCGGGTGCACCTGGTGCAGGTGCACCGCGGTCGGCCCGACCCCGAGCTGGATGCTGCCGTCGGGGCGCCGCAGCAGGGGCGAACGGGGACTGGTGAGTCGGGGACGGATGTCCATCGTGTCCTCGGCGAGGCGGTCGGTCAGGGGCGTGACCGACTCTGACGCATCGCGGCCGGTCCGCCGCAGACTTCTCCACAGCTCCGCAACTGCCCGGGCAATTGCCAAGGGGGTGCGCAACTGCCCGGGTAATTGCCAAGGGGGTGCGCAACTGCCCGGGCAATTTCGGTGGGAGGTGCGCAACTGCCCGGGCAATTGCCAAGGGGTGCGCAACTGCCCGGGCAATTGCCAAGGGGTGCGCAACTGCCCGGGCTAATTTCGTAGGGGTTGGGCAACTGCCCGGGTAGCTGCGGGGGGAAGGGGTCAGGCGCGGCGCGGGGTCACCAGGGACACGGCGGTGGCGACGAGGTCGGCGACGGCCGGCTCGGTGTCGGCCGGCAGCGCGTCGACGGGCCACCAGGCGACATCCAGCGACTCCTCGCTGACCACGGGCGGGGCGCCGGTGGGCGCCACGGCGACCCAGCGGAGATCGAGGTGCTCCCGGCACCGCGCGAAGCCGCCGCCCAGGGCATGCCGGTCCAGCTGGACCGGCCCTGGCAGCAGCCTCAGCAGGTCGTCGAGACCGGACTCTTCCCGAGCCTCCCGCAGCGCGGACCCGGCGACGCTCTCGTCACCGGGCTCGAGATGGCCACCCATCTGCACCCAGCGGCCGAGCTTGCGGTGCAGGGTGAGCAGCACGTGCTCGCCGGCCTCGTCCACGACGAGGCAGCCGGCCGTGACGTGCGCCGGCGGGCCCCCCTTCGCCGCCGCGTCCGGGTGCCGGGCCAGGTGCGCCAGGTACTCCTGGCGCAGCCGCTCCTGCGCCGGGTCCGGCGCCGACCATGCGGCGAGCAGTCGCGCCAGGTCGGTGCTCACCGCCTCGTAGCCCGGCAGGGGAGCGGCGCTCACCCCGGGTCGCGTGGTTCGTCGGCGGCGTCGCCCGGTGACTCGCCCTCGTCGGCCGAGCGCAGCAGCGACTCCAGCTCGGCGTCCAGGTCGTCACCGGCGCCGCGCTCGGCGGCCACCCGCTCGACGTAGCCGAGCACGTCGTCGAGGTCGCCCGCCTCCGGGGCGAGGTCGGGGTGTGCCCACGCGGCGTCCCGACCGTCGCGACCCAGCCGGTCCTCCAGCGCCGCGAAGAGGTTGGCCGCGTCGCGCAGCCGCCGCGGGCGCAGCTCCAGCCCGACGAGGCCGGCGAAGGTCTTCTCGGCCGGGCCGCCGGTGGCGCGACGGCGCCGGATGGTCTCGGCCATCGCCGCGGTGTGCGGCAGGTGGTCCCGGGTGGCCCGCTCGGCGACGACGTCCACCCAGCCCTCGATGAGCGCCAGCCAGGTCTCCAGCCGGGTCAGCGCCGCCCGCTGCGCCGCCGAGAGCTGCGGGTCGAAGAGCCCGGTGCTCAGCGCCTCGGTCAGGCCGGAGGGGTCGCTGGGATCGATCTGCCCGACCGCCTGCTCGAGCGCGTCGGTGTCGATCGACATGCCGCGGGCGTACTCCTGCACCGCGGCGAGGATCTGCGGCCCGAGCCAGGGCACCGCGGTGAAGAGGCGCATCCGGGCCGCCTCGCGCACCGCCAGGTGCAGCCACACCTCGTCGAGGTCGACCTCCAGCCCCTCGGCGAAGGCGGCCACGTTGCTCGGCAGCAGCGCCACCTGGCCCTGGATCAGCGGCACGCTCACCTCGGTCCCGGTGAGCACCTCGCCGGCGAGGGTGCCGACCGCGTGCGCCAGCTGGACGGTGATCAAGGAGGACGACATGCGCCCGACGAAGGGGGCGATCTGCCCGGTCAGCGAGGCCGGGTCGAAGCCCGGCGGCAGGCCCAGGGCCTGCAGGTCCTCGGCGCTCGGCGTCGGCTGGTCCTTCAGCCGGGAGGTCAGGGAGTCGCCGATCGCTGCGCTCAGCCCGTCGGCGACCGGGTCGACGAGCGAGGCCCACACCGGCATCGTCGCGTCCACCCAGCCGGCCCGGGTCAGCGTGGAGGCGGTGAGGCTGGGCGCCTCCAGCCCGGTGACCTCGTCCAGCCACATCGTCGCCAGGCGGGTGGACTGCTCGCCGCGGGCAGCGTCGGCCGGGTCGATCACGGCCCCCGGGCCCTCGGCGCCGGCGGCGCTGGCGGCATCAGTGTCAGTGCCAGTGTCGGCTTCGGTGTCGGCGGACCCGTCGCCCACCTGAGCGGCCAGCTCACGGGCGGTGCGGGTCGCCGAGGCGACGTCCACCCCCTTCGCCGGGGTGGAGGGGTCGAACATCGCCCGGACCTGGCTGGCCATCGCCTGCAGCGCCTGCGGGTCGGCGTCGGCCAGCCCCATCGCCTTGAGCTGCTCGACCATCTGCGGGGGCAGGTCCCGGCCGCCGGTGAGCTGGCGCAGCACCTCGGCGATCTCCGGCGGCAGGTCGCCGCCACGATCCGGGTCGCTGGGGCCGTGCTGGTCGTCGGTCACGAGGGGTCACCGCTCTCCTGAGATGATGCCTGTCGACACGAACAACACCGGGAGCCCGTCGATAAGTTCCCGATCCGTCCGCCGAGGAGCCTGATGTCGCAGCCGTCCGTCACCCCGACCGCGGTGGACCACGGTCCCACCCGGAGCGAACGGATCGCCAAGCGGATCATGGTGGTGGCGCTGCTGCTGCTGGCCGTCTCGCTGCTGGGCGCGGTGATCAAGCTGCCGTACGCCATCGAGTACCCGGGGTCGATGACCGACACCATCGGCACCAGCGCCGACACCCAGACCGTGCAGGTGAGCGGCGCGCGGACCTACCCGACCGAGGGGTCGCTGTACTTCACCACGGTCAGCGTGCTCGGTGGTCCGGAGCGGCACGTCAGCGTGTGGGAGTGGGTCGGCGGGCACCTCGACCCGGACGCCGAGGTGGTGCCGGAGGAGCTGGTCTACGGCGACGTCTCCACCGACGACGAGGTGCGCGAGGCGAACGAGGCCCAGATGACCGGCTCGCAGCAGAGCGCGATCGCGGTGGGGCTGCGCAGCACCGGCGAGACGGTCGGCCAGGAGAACCTCGTCGCCCAGGTCGGCGAGGACCTGCCGGCCGACGGGGTGCTGGAGCCCGAGGACGTCATCGTCGCGGTGGACGGGCAGGAGCTGAGCCGGGTCGACGAGATCGTCGGCGCGATCTCGGACCGCTCGGTCGGCGACGAGGTCGAGATCACGGTCGAGCGGGACGGGCAGGAGCGCACCGAGACGCTCACCACCGCGGACATCGGCACCGGCCGGGCCGGCATCGGGATCGCCATCGAGCCGGCCTACGACCTCCCCTTCGAGGTCATCATCGACGCTGGCGAGGTGGGTGGGCCCAGCGCCGGGATGATGTTCGCGCTCGCGGTGCACGACGTGCTCACCCCCGGGGCGCTCACCGGCGGCGAGGAGATCGCCGGCACCGGGACGATCAGCGACAGCGGCCAGGTGGGTCGGATCGGCGGGATCGACCAGAAGATGACCGGCGCCCAGGAGGGTGGTGCGGACTACTTCCTCGCGCCGGCCGGCAACTGCGAGGACGTCGTCGGCAACGAGCCGGACGACCTCGAGGTGGTGGCGGTCGAGGACTTCGAGGACGCGCTGTCGGCGGTCGAGGCGATCGCCGCCGGCCGCACCGAGGACCTGCCCCGCTGCTGAGCCCCCTTCGTCGTCCGACGGCGGCCGACAGCGGCAATCTGCGGACGACTGCGGCCATCTGAGCAGAACCTCTCGGATACCCGAGAAGCCTTCCCCCGAGAGCGAGCCTTTATCGGGTTACCCGATAAAGGGGAGACGGGTGAGGTCAGGTCTCGAGGGTGGCGCGAAGGGCGTGGACGAGGCCGGGGGCGATGTCCTCGCCGGTGGCCACCCGGTCGTCCTGGTCGTGGGCGCGCTGGCGCAGCAGGCAGATCGACCGGCCGTCCCGGTGCACCGCGACGAGCAGGCGCACGTCGGCCCGGTCCGGGTGCCGGGAGAGCGCCTCCACCGCAGCCTCCGGGTCGGCCGGCAGGTCGCGCTCGGCGCCCGGCGGCACGACGACGCGCTCCAGCGCCAGTGCGGCCCCGTCGACGGTCTCCGGCCAGGCGATCCGGCCCAGCAGGGTCTCGATCGAGGCGGTCCGGGCGAAGCCCTCCTGCTCGATCGCAGTCAGCGACCCGGGGGCCTCGTCGGCCACGTCCAGGCCGGCCGCGAGCTGCGGCTCGCGCGCGACGAGGTCGGCCGTGCCGACGAGGGCGAAGAGGCGCGGGTTCTGGTCCCACCCGGCGGCGGCGACGTGCCGCTCGGTCTCCAGGGCGGCGACCGTCAGCGGTTCGGTGCTGGGAGCGGGCTGGGGGTCAGGTGACGAGTCGGGCACAAGCCCATGCTGCCCGATGACAGCCTGGTGTCCGCAGGTACCGTGGGCCGCACCATGAGCGAGTCGACCAGCGACGGCGAGGGCGAGAGCCCCGAGACCGGTTCCACGTCCACCCGTCGGCGCGGCCCCCGCGGCCGGCTGGCGCAGGTCTTCGTGGCCCTGGCCGTGCTCGTCGTGCTCCTCACCCTCGGCGCTCAGCTCTACACCGAGGCGCTGTGGTTCGACGCGCTGGGCTTCGCCGGCACCTGGTGGGGCCGGATCCGGGTGCAGCTGCTGCTCTTCGTCGTCGGCGCGGTGCTGACCGCCGCGGCGATCGCCTCCAGCCTGGTCATCGCCTACCGCGGCCGACCGCTGGTGGTGCCGATGACCGCGGGGGAACGGGCGCTGGCCCAGTACCGGGAGGCGGTCGACCCCTTCCGCCGGGTCACCGTGATCGTGCTGCCGGCCGTCCTCGGGCTGCTCGCCGGCCTGGCCGCGGCGGGGCAGTGGCGCACCTACGTGCTGTGGCGCAACGGCCGGGACACCGGCGTCACCGACCCGCAGTTCGGGCACGACGTCTCCTACTACCTCTTCGCGCACCCGTGGTGGAGCTTCGTCGTCGGCTTCCTCACCGCGCTGGTCATCGGGGCGCTCATCGCCGCGGCCTTCGCGCACTACGTCTACGGCGGGCTGCAGCCGCCCTCCCGGGGCATCTCGACCCGGACCGCCTTCGTGCACATCTCGGTGCTGGCGGCCACGCTGGCGGTGCTGCGGGCGATCTCCTACATCCTCGACACGCACGCGCTGACCACCCAGGAAGGGGAGGTGCTCACCGGCGTCGGGTACACCGGCGCCAACGCCGAGATCCCGGCGATGTACATCCTCGCGGTCGGCGCGCTGCTCTGCGCGGTGCTCTTCCTCGTCGCCATCCGCACCCGCAGCTGGCGGCTGCCGCTGATCTCCACGGCGACGCTGCTGGTGCTCTCGGTGGCCGTCGGCGGAATCTACCCGGCGCTCATCGAGAACTACCAGGTCGCCCCCTCCCGCAGCTCGCTGGAGGAGCCGTACCTGCAGCGCAACATCGACTCCACCCGGGCCGCCTACGGGGTGACCGACGTGGCTACCGACGAGTACGACGCGACCTCGACGGTCTCCTCCGGGCAGCTGCGCGAGGACGCCGCCTCCATCCCTGGGGTGCGCCTGGTCGACCCCGAGGTGGCCAGCCCGACCTTCCAGCAGCTGCAGGCGCAGCAGCCGTACTACACCTTCCCGGAGAGCCTCGACGTCGACCGCTACGACATCGACGGGGAGAGCACCGACGTCGTCGTCGGCGCCCGTGAGCTCGACCTCGCCGAGGTGCCCAACGACCGCCGGGACTGGGTCAACGACCACACCGTCTACACCCACGGCTACGGTCTGGTCGCCGCCCGCGGAAACCAGGTCAGCGCCGGCAACCCGCAGTTCGTCGACCTCAGCGCGGGCGAGGAGTACGAGCCGCGGATCTACTTCGGCGAGGAGATGCAGCACTTCTCCATCGTCGGCTCGGAGGAGGACGCCGACCCGCGCGAGGTCGACCGCCCCTCCGGCGGCGAGGAGTCGCGCTACACCTACACCGGCGACGGCGGTGTGGCGATCGGCTCGACGGTGCGCCAGCTGGCGTACGCGATCACCCACAGGGACCGCAACTTCATCCTCTCCGACGCGGTCGGCTCGCAGTCCCGGCTGCTGGAGCACCGCACCCCGCGGGAACGGGTGCAGCGGGTGGCGCCCTGGCTGACCCTCGACGAGGACCCCTACCCGACGGTCGTCGACGGGCGGATCAAGTGGGTCGTCGACGGCTACACGACCAGCCGCAGCTATCCCTACAGCACCGCCTTCTCGATGTCCGGGGTGCGCAGCGGCGAGGTCTCCTCGGTGCAGACCCAGCAGCAGTCCGCGCTGGTCGGCGACCGGGTCAACTACATGCGCAACTCGGTCAAGGCGACCGTGGACGCCTACGACGGCTCGGTCGAGCTCTACCGCTGGGACGAGTCCGACCCGATCGCCGCCGCCTACGACCGGGCCTTCCCCGACCTGATGACCCCGCGCAGCGAGATCAGCGGCGACCTCATGTCGCACCTGCGCTACCCGGAGGACCTCTTCCGGATGCAGCGGGCGGTGCTCGCCGACTACCACGTCACCTCGGCCAGCGACTTCCGCGCAGGCCAGGACCGCTGGCGGGTGCCGAACGACCCGGCCAACCCCGAAGGGGGCCAGGCCCAGCCGCCGTACTTCCTCAGCCTGGCGATGCCGGACCAGGAGCAGCCGACGTGGTCGCTGACGTCGACGTACATCCCCAACGGTGACCGGGACGTCATGGCCGGCTACCTCGCGGTGGACTCCGACGCGGGAGCCTCGGACGGCGAGGTCGCCAACGGCTACGGCGCGCTGCGGATGCTCGCGGTGCCCCGGACGACGACCGTGCCCGGCCCCGGCCAGGTGCAGAACGACATCGCCAGCTCCAACGCCACGAGCACCGACGGCGGGCAGACCCTGGCCGACTACCTCAACAACAACAACCGCGGCGGCTCTCAGGTGCGCTTCGGCAACCAGCTGACGCTGCCGGTGGGCGAGGGCTTCCTGCACGTCGAGCCGATCTACCTGCAGTCGACCTCGGGCACCTCCTACCCGCAGCTGCGCGTGGTCGTCGTCTCCTTCGGCGGCCGGGTCGCCTGGGCGCAGAGCCTCGAGGGGGCGCTCGACCAGCTCTTCGGCGGCGACTCCGGCGCCGAGGCGCCGCAGGACGGGGAGCAGCCGGCCGAGGACCAGGAGCCGGCTGGCGACCCGACCGAGGGGCTGAGCGAGCAGGAGATCCGGCTGCGCGACGCGATCGCCGACATGGAGCAGGCCTTCGAGGACGGCCAGACCGCGCTCGAGGAGGGCGACTTCACCGCCTACGACGAGGCTCAGCAGCGGCTGCGCAGCGCGCTGCGCGAGGCGGCCGAGAACCAGCCCGAGGGCGGCTCGGTCACCCTCGACGAGGACGCCGCCGCCGGCTCGGGCGACTCGGCCACCCCCTCCGACGCCCCAACCCCCTAGGCAGCTGGATCCGCTCACCCTGCAGGCTGAGGGGCTACGCCGAAGGTGAGCGTCTGCGGTGCCGGAGCCGATTTGGTGGCCCGCTCACCCTCACGTAAACTCGTAGACACATCGCGGGGTGGAGCAGTTCGGTAGCTCGCCGGGCTCATAACCCGGAGGTCGCAGGTTCAAATCCTGCCCCCGCTACCAGATGAAGATGCGCTCAGTGTCTTCGCACGAAGTCCCTCTGGCACATTGCCAGGGGGACTTCGTGCATCTGCCACCACTTCCATTTCATGCCAGGGCAGGCGCCTGCCATCTGCTGCCCATGCAGTTGCGACCCGCGCCGCCTGGCGCCACCCTCCCCACTCGCGGCTGTTCTGCGGGCAACCTGCATTCGCTGGCACAGGTCTGCAGGGTGCGATCACGTAACGCAGCCTCGAAGCCAGCAGCAAGCGTTCCTGACCTGCCGGTGGCGTCGCTTCTGCACAGGGGTGACGCGAAGTGATGGAGGACCCCGTGGCCTATGACCCGGACGAGCGCATTCCGCGCAAGGATGCCGCACGACTCGCGCGACGTAGCCAGGACACGATTCGCCGATTGGAGCGCCGGCACCACCTGGCGGTCGAACGCGACGAGGCATCGCAGCAGGTCACCTACCGAGTGCAGGACCTCGTGGACCTCGGTGTCCTGCACATCGAGGACGTCGCCACCGCGGGAAGCGCGGCTGAGTCCGCCGAACTGGCCGGGGCCCGTGAGACCATCGCGCATCTGCGAGCCGACGTCGCCGAACGCGACGGTCGAGGAACAACTGACCCACTAAGGCTGGCGCGCACAGCGTGCAGGACTGCCGGAGCCTCGAAGCTTCGGTGCACACTCACTGCGCGCAGGCTTCGTCACTGAGGCGCTGGGCGCAGGCGGACTCTCCATCGCCCAGGTTCAGGAAGTCACGGACCACAAGAGCACGCAGATCCTGCTCCAGTACTACCGGAAGGCCAATCTGAGGAAGGACAACCCAGCGGCGAAGGTCGCCGAGTCGTTGAACTTATGAGGCTCATCCCAATCGGGGGTGTAGGAGTTAGGGTCTGAAGCCGCCGGTCTCGAGCAGGCCTCGGGCGATGTAGTTGGTCAGGTTGCGGAACCCGAGTGCGGAGCCGCGCAGGTGTTCGAGCCGTCCGTTGAGCGCCTCGGTCGGCCCGTTGCTGGTGCCGGGTCGTTCGAAGTAGGCGAGCACGTCAGCGGCTCGCTTCTTCAGGGTCCGGCCCAGGGTGGTGAGCTCGGTGAGCACCTTGGGGACCCGGCGCTGAGGTCGGTGATCAGCTTCTCCATGAGCTCGCGGCCACGTTGCCGGTCCTCGTGGCGATAGGCGGCGATCATGCGCTGGTAGGCACCCCAGGTCGCCTCGACCTCGACGTGAACGTCATCAACGAACAGCGCGCGTAGCCTGTCGCTCTGCTTGTCGGTGAGCAGGTCCGCGCCGGTGTGCAGCGTGCGCCGCGACTTGTAGAGCGGGTCGTCCCTGAACCCACGGTGCCCGTGGATCGCGAGTTGGACCCGGCGCCGGCACCTGTCGAGGGCGTCACCGGCCAGGCGCACGACGTGGAAGGGATCCATCACCGTGACCGCGTCCGGGATCTCCTCTGCAGCGGCGGTCTTGAACCCGGTGAAGCCGTCCATCGCGACCACCTCGACCGCGTCACGGAAGGCGTCGTCGCGGTCGGCGAGCCAGGTCTTGAACGCCGCCTTCGACCGGCCCTCGACCATGTCCAGCAGCCTTGCTGGGCCGGCGCCATCGCGGACCGGGGTGAGGTCGATGATCACGGTGACGTACTTGTCGCTACGCCTGGTGTGGCGCCAGACGTGCTCATCGACGCCAATGACCTTCACGCACTCAAACCGCGTGGGGTCGTTGATCAGCCGCCGCTTGCCTTCAGCCAAGCCGCGTTGTTGCCGGTGTCCCATGCGACCCCGAGTCCCTCGGCGACACGGGCGGCGGTGAGGTGTGCGACCACGATCCCTTCCAGCGCCCACCGCAGCCCGGTGTGCGAGAGCTCCGCCGCGGCGCTGGTGGCTTGGCGCCCACGTGTCCAGTCGGCACAGCGTTAGCGGCGCACTACAACTTCCGGCACGCTCGGTCGCCAACCCAGCGGCTCGTGGGCCAACTGCCGGCTAACGGTGTCTCGAGCAGCGCCTTCGCTGCCGCACCGTCGGCACCACTGATCTGGTTCCACCACTCGGCACGCGAGGACCGCACGATCCGGTTCAAGTCGTTGTCCGGTCACGCTCAGACCGAGGCCGTCGAGTCGAGCGAAGGCGGTCAGGTCAGGGCGGCCGGCGGGGTAGCGTCGGGCACGTCGAGGTCTTCCGGATGGATGGCGTAGGAACCTCCGTCGTCGGGAGACCTCGACGTCTATCTGCGGACCGACGCTCCCGGCCGACCTACACCGTCGTCTCAGAAGACCCCTGAAACGTCTTCGACGACGACGGGACCGGCGAGGAGGAGGGCGCGGTGAGCTAAAGGAATGGAGCTTGCTCGGCTTCGACGCCGCCGCAAGCTCCGGTGAAACGGTCGGTACTGGTCGGTCGTCGTCGGTCACCACCGGATGGCGGCGTCCCCCACGCTCGGCGTTTGCGCAGGTCAGCGGCTCGTTCGACCAGTGGGCACATCAAGCGATAGACGCAAAGCCGACGTGATGAGGTCGTCGGTTCGATTTCCACAGGGGCTCCGGCGAACAGCCCCTGACCTGCGGAAACGCAGGGCAGGGGCTGTTCGGGTCTGGTGGTCGCGCGATGCGCTGGCCTCACGGCTCTGCCCGACACCGACGTCGCTCTCCTCTGCGACGGACCCCTCGCGGCCGGCATCCTGTCCGTGTGTCGATAGGCCTCGCACCGCTCGGCAACGCAGCGTGGCGTTGCGTCGCGACCTGGCTACGGCTCGGAGGGGCGCGATCGTCTCGTGCGTTGGCGGACTACGGGAGCTTGGACGCGAGGACGTCGGCCGCCATGATCTCGGGTGCTGCGCCGAGGAGGTGCTGGTTGGCCGTCAGGTCCGAGCCGTGACCGTCTACGTCGACGACGCACGCATCCAGCCCCGTGCCGGCCGGGGGCCGGGTTCGGTGCGGGTCGGTCTCAGAAGGCGCTGGCGGCGGCTTCGGCGACGGCCTGGTCTTGGACGCCGGTTCCTCCGCTGACGCCGACGGCGCCGACGACCTGGCCGTCGCGCTCGAGCGGGATGCCACCGGCGAAGATCATCACCCGACCGTCGTTGGAGGCGTTGATGCCGTAGAACTGCTCACCGGGTTGGGCGAGGTCGCCGAGGTCTTTGGTGGCTGTGTCGAACGCTCGGGCCGTGAAAGCTTTGTTGATCGAGATGTCGATGCTGCCCAGCCACGCTCCGTCCATCCGTACGTGAGCGACGAGATTGCCGCCGGCATCGACGACGGCGATGTTACTGGGCTGACCCTGCGTGCTGGATTCAGCTTCTGCTGCCGCGATGACACGTTTGGCGTCGTCCAACGACAATGTAGGAATAGATGGCATCAATTGCTCCTTCGAATGTGGCGTGCGCTTTGTGGCTCGAGCCGCTCCAGAGCCGCCCGTTGGTTTGCCTGTTGAGTTTGTGACCGACAGCGCTCGTGTTGTGTTCGCGTTGCGGACGTGCGTTGGCGGACTACGGGAGCTTGGACGCGAGGACGTCGGCCGCCATGATCTCGGGTGCTGCGCCGAGGAGGTGCTGATTGTCCGTCAGGGCTGCGACGATGGCGCCGTTGGCGTGGGCGTCGCGAGCGGCCTCGTCGGGGAATGCATCGAAGATCCAGAAAGTGTCGGCGTGGGTCCTGACCGCGAACCAGACAATCGTTCCTACTTCTTCGTTGGCGAGCGCGACAGCGCCGGCGAGCAGATCGGCGAGCGCGTCGTGCTGTCCATCGGCTGCGACGATCTTGGCGACGAAGGCATACGGAAGTGATGCGGGTGTGGACATGAGGGGTTCTCCTAGGTGTCGAGGTTACCCGGTGAAGCAAGTTCAGCGTAGGACGAGCAAGGGCATGTGAGAAGTGGCGTATACGGCAGTATTGCTATTGTTTGCGCCATGCGTATCGGACTGATCGCGATCGACGGCTGCTTCGGTTCGGCTGTCGCGTCGGTCATCGACATCGTGCGGGTGGCCGACGGAGCCCGCGGCGATGTCGACCCGCGGATCGACCCGATCGAACTCGCCATCCTCGGACCGAAACGGACAGTGACCACGACGGCATCGATGACCCTGTCGGTGGGCTACCCGCTGTCGGAGTCCGCAGAGTTCGACGTGGTCGTCGTCCCTGCGCTTGGAACCCTCACTGCCGCCGCTACCAACGACGCCCTACAGAGCCGAGATGTTCGTTCGGTCATCGCCTCGCTCGGGCGCCTCGACGACGCGACCACCCGGATCGCCGCGGCGTGCACCGGCGTGTTCGCTGTCGCCGAGACCGGACGGATGGATCATCGGCGGGCGACGACCAGCTGGTTCCTGGGGCCGGAGTTCCTGAAGCGCTATCCGGCCGTCGCCCTCGATCTCGACACCATGGTCGTGGTCGACGGGAACCTCGTCACCGCCGGCGCCGCCTTCGCCCACATCGACCTCGCGCTCTCACTCGTGCGATCGATCAGCCCCGACCTGGCCCAACATGTCGCCAAGCTCCTCATCATCGACGAGCGTCCGTCGCAGGCGGCCTTCGTCGCCTACGAACATCTCCGGCACGATGACCCGATCGTCGTCGAGTTCGAACGCTTCGTGCGCGCCCGCCTGGACGAACCGTTCAACGTCGCCTTCGTCGCGCAGTCGCTCGGCACCAGCCGGCGCACCCTCGAACGACGAGTCCGTGCGGCGCTCAACCTCACTCCGCTCGGCTTCGTCCAACGGCTTCGCATCGAACGAGCTCGGCACCTCTCAGCAACCACGGACCTCACCTCCGCCGACATCGCGCTACGGGTCGGCTACGCGAACGCCGAGACTCTGCGCTCCCTCCTGCGCAGGGAGCGACGCCGTTCCTGACCTATCGCCATGCCATAGAACCACCTCTCAGCACGTCGCGTCGACGCTCCTGCGTCGCCCCTGGACGACCCACTCGACACGCCCGCAGCACAGGCCATGTGACGTGTCCCGGCTTCCCGGACGGTCGGGGTTGGGTGGCTGTGATGTCGCTGCGTTCTCGTTGAGAGGATCAGCAGACCCGATCAGAGCCGATTGGGATAAGACGCGAAGGCGGTCAGGTCAGGGCGGCCGAAGCTGGCCGGCGGGCGTCGGCCACGTCGAGGTCTTTCGGATGGATGGCGTAGGAACCTCCATCGTCGGGAGATCTCGACGTCTACCTGCGGACCGACGCGCCCGGCCGACCTACACCCTCATCTGGGAAGAGCCAGATTCGCTTGTGACGCCTTTGAGCTCCGTGAGCCTGTCGTCCTTCGGTCCAGTCGCGGGTTCGAATCGTCCCCCTACTGTTCTTCCTGCCACTTTGGCGTGTCCGCGTTCGCGGGGCGTAGCATGGAGATGTTCCCAGCGCGGCCTCGCTGCAACGATCACCCTAAGATGGGGGCGGTCAATCCGTTGTTGCGGAGCGGACGCCATATCCAGACGCCACCGAATCGCCGGATGAGTTGCACAGGTTCGTCGGTAGAGGGGGTTCGTAAAGTCAAGTCCGCTATCGTTAGGGCGAACCGCTGATCCAAAAAATAGGGCGCAACTTCTTGCGGTGACTCACCAACGACGCAGTCGACCCCGGCGCTGATTGCGTTCTCAAGGACGGATTCCAGTAGTACCCGCCCGACCGAGCGGCGGTACTCCTCACGTGTTGCGATCGCGTCGATGTACCAAACGGCCTGCGACTGCGCTTCCGGAAGCGGCACGGTGGCGATGGATGCGATGATCTCCTCGCCCAGTCGAGCTACGAGCCACAGCGATTGCTTCTTGTTGGCACCTGTGCCTTGTCGTTCGAGCCACCAACCGTCGGAGGCGACGGGGCCGCGTTCCGGCAGGGCCTCACGCGCGAGCTCGGCGCAGTCACGCGCGTAGTGCCGGCAGCCTGGCTCGATCTCAGCCAACTGTCTGTGACTCATAATCGACACCTCACCTCGATAGTGCACTTTAGAGCACTGTGCACAGAAGTGCACTGCGGGATCTTGGCGAGGTGCGCGAACAGCCGGTCGACGGGCCAGACCTAGTGGGCCTTGGTCATGCGGTTGCACGCCGACGGCAGGAGCGAGGCTGGAGCATCGATGCTCTAGCGGACGCGTCTGGAGTTGGTCGACGCACGATCATGAACATCGAGTCTGCGGCGAAGACTCCACGAATTGACACGCTTTACGCGGTAGCCAAAGCGCTCGACACGCCATTGGCCCAACTTGTTGAACAGTTGTAGTCGTCGAGAATGCTCATAGCTCCGGGCAGTGGCGCCCGTGACTGCTTGGACGAGGGTGTCACCGGGTGTGCATCACCCGTCGCGCTCCCAGGCCCAAATGCGGCATTTGCTTCCCTCGCACCTGCGCGAACAGTGTGTTAGTTTGGTTGCAGACGTGAACAACTCAGAGGCCTTGGCAATCGCCATGGCCCGCTCTTTTACGCGCCAGTGAGGATCGACTGATCTGTTGGCAGGGATTTGCAGATAATCCCCCCGCTACCACCCACGAAGGGCCCGGACCGATCGGTCCGGGCCCTTCGTCATGCCTCACGATCCATTACTGCAGGTGCCAGCTGACCTCGCGCGCTCCGACCACTGCTCCGCTGCTCTGCCCCGCCGTCCGCGCGGGCGGGCCACCCGCTCGACGCGCGCGCTGCCGCGACCTGCGTCACAGTGGAGGGATCGCCACGCGACCCCCGGGAGCAGCCATGTCCGACGTCACCCGCCGCACCGTCCTCACCGCCACCGGCGGCAGCGCGCTGGGGGTGATCGCCGCGAGCGCCACCCCGGCGGCCGCCGCGCCCTCCACACCCGCCACCAGCGCCACCGCCTCGACGGCCCCAGCCGCGCGCACCACGACGCCAGCAGCCTCGAGCGACCGTCGACCCCGCGGCGGCCCGGTCCCCGAGCCGCCCAAGGCCTCCGAGGCCGTGGGCTACGGCGGCGCGGTCTCCTGCGTCGATCCCTACGCCGCCCAGGTCGGGATCGACATCCTGCGCCACGGCGGCAACGCCACCGACGCCGCCATCGCCATGGCCGCCACCCTCGGGGTCACCGAGCCCTACTCCTGCGGCCTCGGCGGGGGCGGCTTCTTCGTCCACCACGACGCCCGTTCCGGGCGCACGGTCACCATCAACGGCCGCGAGAGCGCACCCGCCACGTACACCGAGACGACCTTCACCGACGCCGTGGGGGAGCCGCTCGACTTCGACGAGGTGGTCAACAGCGGCCTGTCGGTCGGTGTACCCGGCACCCTGGCCACCTGGGATGTCGCCGCCCGGCGCTTCGGCCGTCGGCGTCTGGCCGACCTGCTGCGCCCGGCGGAGGAGATCGCCCGGCGTGGCTTCGTCGTCGACGCCTACTACCGCAGCCACACCGCGGACAACGCCGAGCGCTTCGCCCGCTTCCCGGAGACGGCGCGCGTCTACCTCCCCGGCGGCGCGGTGCCCGAGGTCGGTGACGTCATGCGCAACCCCGACCTCGCCGACACCTACGCCCGGATCCGGTGGCACGGGGTCCGCGACTTCTACCGCGGGCGGATCGCACGGGCCATCGTCGACGAGGCCCGCCGACCGAGCACCGCGGCCGGCGTCGACGTCTTCCCCGGGCAGCTCACCCTCGCCGACCTGCGCCGCTACCGCGCGCGCACCGAGCACCCCACCCGCACGCGCTACCGCGACCTCGAGGTGCTCGGCATGGCTGTCCCGAGCTCCGGCGGCATCGCCGTCGGCCAGATCCTGCTGCTCATCGAGGCCTTCGAGCGGCGCACCGGCAAGCGGGTGGCCGACCTGCCCGAGGCGGAGTACCTGCACTGGTTCTCCGAGGCCAGCGCGCTCGCCTTCGCCGACCGCAACCGCTACGTCGCGGACGTGCACGGCGTGCCGCAGCGCGCGCTGCTCTCTCGCTCCTACGCCGACGAGCGGGCCGAGCTCTTCGACCCGGACGTGGCGGCCGAGCGGCCGGTCCCCTTCGGTGCGCCGGGTCGGGGCGGCGACGGCGGGGGAAGGGGGCGGCACCACCGCGAGCCACACCCGGGCCGCTCCACGACCCATCTCAACGTCACCGACCGCTGGGGCGACGTCGTCTCCTACACCCTGACGATCGAGCAGACCGGCGGCTCCGGCATCACCGTCCCGGGCCACGGCTTCCTGCTGAACAACGAGCTCACCGACTTCGAGTTCGAGCCGCTGACCGACGGGGTGCCGCACCCCAACCTGCCCGGCCCGGGCAAGCAGCCGCGCTCGTCGATGAGCCCGACGATCGTGCTGGAGCGCGGCCGCCCGGTCCTGAGCGCGGGCACCCCCGGCGGCTCGACGATCATCACCAGCGTCGCCCAGATCCTGCTGGGGCACCTCGACCGCGGCCTCGACCTCGTCGACGCGATCGCCGCACCCAGGCTCAGCTCGCGCAACGGCACCGAGACCGCCGACCTCGGGCTGGCCGAGAGCCCGGTCGGGGCCGCGCTGCGGGTGAAGGGGCACGAGCTCTCCTCGACCCGGTGGATCGGCAACGCCTCCGGTATCGCCCTGGAGCGTGGTCATGGTCGCGGGCGCAGGTGGGGCCGGCCGCGGCTGGTGGCCGCCGCCGAGACCGAGCGCGGCGACGGGGGAGCGGCCCGGGTGCTCACGCGTCGCCACCGCTAGGTCGCCCGACGCGGCACGGCGGGGAGCGCAGCCAGGCACAGAGAGGCCGTGGCGCGCGTCCTGCCAGCCGCGCGCCACGGCCATGTCCCTGGTCCTCGAGGCGGCGGACCGTGGCCTGGCACGCGCCTCTGTCAGGTAAGGCAAACCTAACTGACCGTCGTGGTCGACGCAAGAGCGCCCGTGAGGCTGGGAGCGCTTCCGTGGGCCCACGCTCAGCCCGGCCCGGGTCTCACGCCCGGACCCGCCCGGTTTCGCCTGCTTCACGGAAGGCGGCATGATGGGAGGGTGACTGCTCCCACCAAGCACCGTGTCGTCATCATCGGCTCCGGCTTCGGAGGCCTCTTCACCGCCAAGGCGCTCGCCCACGACGACGTGGACGTCACCCTCGTCTCCCGCACCGCCAGCCATCTCTTCCAGCCGCTGCTCTACCAGGTCGCCACCGGCATCCTCTCCGGCGGCGACATCGCCCCGGCCACCCGCGACATCCTCGGCACCCAGAAGAACGCCCGGGTCATCATGGGCGACGTCCAGGACATCGACATCGAGAACCGGACGGTGACCTCCCGCTTCGTCGGCCGCGACCAGGTCATCGAGTACGACAGCCTGGTCCTGGCCGCCGGCGCCGGGCAGTCCTACTTCGGCAACGACCACTTCGCCCGCAACGCCCCGGGCATGAAGGACATCGACGACGCCCTCGAGCTGCGCGGCCGGATCTTCGGCGCCTTCGAGCTGGCCGAGCTGGCCACCGACCCCGACGAGCGGCGCCGGCTGCTCACCTTCGTCGTCGTGGGCGCCGGCCCCACCGGTGTCGAGATGGCCGGCCAGATCGCCGAGCTCGCGCAGCGCACCCTGCGCGACGAGTTCCGCAGCATCGACCCCGCCGAGGCGCAGGTCATCCTCCTCGACGGCGCCGACCAGGTGCTGCCCCCCTTCGGCGAGCGGCTGGGCCGCAAGGCGAAGGCGAGCCTGGAGAAGCGGGGCGTGGACGTCCAACTCGGCGCGATGGTCGTCGACCTCGACGAGACGAGCATCACCATCGACGACGCGGACGGCGGCCGCCGCGAGATCGAGGCCGTGACGAAGGTGTGGGCCGCCGGTGTCGCCGGCTCCCCGCTGGGCAAGATCGTCGCCGACCAGGCCGGCGCCGAGGTGGACAAGGCCGGCCGGGTGCACGTCCAGGACGACCTCACCCTGCCCGGCCACGAGGAGGTCTACCTCGTCGGCGACATGATCAACCTCAAGGGCTACCCGGGCGTCGCGCAGCTGGCGATCCAGGGCGGCAAGTACGCCGCCGACCAGATCCTGCGCCGCGTCGAGGGCCGCGAGCCGGCGGGGCCGTTCAAGTACTTCGACAAGGGCTCGATGGCGACGATCTCGAAGTACTCCGCCGTGGCCAAGATCGGCCCGCTGAACTTCACCGGCGTGCCCGCCTGGCTCGCCTGGCTGGCGGTGCACCTCATCGCCATGGTCGGCTTCAAGAACCGGGTGACCACCCTGCTCAGCTGGATCATCACCTTCGTCGGCGACAGCCGCAACGAGCGGGTGAGCACGATGCGGATGGTCTTCGCCCGCAACGCCATGGACGACCTGGGTCACGAGTTCGCCTTCCCCGGGCTGCCGCGGCCGGAGGACGCCTCCCCGGGCGAGCGCGAGGCGGTGCGCCGCGCCTCCGCGGACGACGTCAGCGAGCGCGACGAGCCCGCCTGAGCCGACGGCCACCGTGCAGGCCCTCCGCGGCGCCCGACGTCCGGCCTGAGCCGACGGCCACCGTGCTGGCCCTTCGCGGCGCCCGACGTAGGGTGAGCGGATGCCGCTGCACTACACCCTCGAGCAACGACGGCTGAGCAACGGCCTGCGGGTCGTCGTGCAGCCCGACCCGACCACCCCGACCGTCACCGTCAACCTGTGGGTCGGCGTGGGCTCGCGTCACGAGGAGGCCGGGCGCACCGGCTTCGCCCACCTCTTCGAGCATCTGATGTTCCAGGGGAGCGAGCACGTCGCCAACGGTGAGCACTTCCAGGCGCTCATGGGCGTCGGCGGCCGGCTCAACGCGACCACGTGGTTCGACCGCACCAACTACTTCGAGACGGTGCCCACCGGGGCGCTGGAGCTGGCGCTGTGGCTCGAGGCGGATCGGCACGGCCGGCTGCTGCCCGCGCTGACCCAGGAGAACCTCGACAACCAGCGCGACGTGGTCAAGGAGGAGAAGCGGCAGCGCTACGACAACCAGCCCTACGGCACCGCGCTCGCCCGGATCTACGAGACCCTCTTCCCCGAGGGGCACCCCTACCACCACTCGACGATCGGCTCGATGGCCGACCTCGACGCCGCCTCGCTGCAGGACGTGCACGACTTCTACGCCCGGCACTATGCCCCGGACAACACCGTGCTCACCCTCGTCGGTGACGTCACCGTGGAGCGGGCGGTCGCGCTCGCCGAGACCTACCTCGGACCGCTGCAGCAGCGCTCCGAGCCCCGGCGCCCCGACCTGCCACAGCTGCCGCCGCTGACCACCCCGGCCCGCCTGGAGGTCACCGAGGAGGTGCCCAACGACCGGATCTACCTCGCCTTCCGGCTGCCGGTCGAAGGGGGCGCCTCCCGCCACGACTTCCTCGCCGCCTCGATGGCCCTGGACTGCCTCGGCGCGCTGAGCTTCGCCCCGCTGGAGCAGCGGCTGGTGCGCGAGGAGCCCCTGGCCAACAGCGTCGACACCTCCGCGATGGGCTTCGTCGACGGGGTCTCGCTCGGGCTGGTCGTCGCCGACGTCGCCGAGGGCGTCGACCCGGACCGGGTGGAGGCGGTGATCTGCGAGGAGCTGGAGCGCTTCGCCGCGGACGGCCCGAGCCCGCAGATGATGGAGGCGGTGCTCGCCCAGGCCGAGCGCGGCTGGCTCTCCGCGCTGGCCGCCCAGGACGAGCGGGCCGACCTCATCTGCCACTACACGCTGCTGCACGACGACCCCGGCTACATCAACACCTTCCTCGACCAGGTGGCCGAGGTGACCCCCGAGCAGGTCCGTGACGCCGCCCGGGAGTGGCTGCGGCCCGAGCAGCGGGCCGCGGTCGTCTACCGGGCCGCCGACGGCGAGCACGAGCGCCCCGCCGGGCAGAACAGCGCGGAGAGCGACGCGGGCACCGACGAGGAGAACGACCAGGAGGTCGTCGCATGAGCACCCAGGACGCCCCGACAGGCACGCTGCCCCCACGCCCCGAGGTCGCCCCGGCAGCCGCGTGGCGCCTGCCCGAGCCGCGCACCACGACGCTGGCGAACGGGATGCGGGCGATCCTGCTGCACGTGCCCGGCCAGTACGTCGTCTCGGTGCGGGTGACCCTGCCAGTGCCGCTGCGTGTGGAGCCGCCGGAGCGCGAGGGAGTGGCGTGGATCATGGCCCGGCTGCTCGACGAGGGCACCGCTACGCACGGGCAGCGCGAGCTCTCCGAGCTGCTGGAGCGCAAGGGGATCGCCCTCGGCGCGGGGATGAGCGAGAGCTCGCTGGGGATGGACCTCGACGTGCCGCAGCGCTTCCTCGGCGACGCGCTGACGCTGCTCACCGAGTGCCTGCGCGAGCCCTCCTTCGCCGAGCCGGAGGTGCGCCGGCTGGTGCGCACCCGGCTCGCCGAGATCGAGCAGCAGCGGGCCTCGGCCGCGCACCGCGGCATGCGCGAGCTGGCGGCGACCTACTACGACCCGGGTCACCGGGCGAGCCGGCCGGGCGCGGGCACGCCGGAGACGGTGCGGGCGATCACCCGCGAGGACGTCGTCGCCTTCCACGCCCGGCACGTCCGTCCGGACGGCGGGTCGGCGGTCGTCACCGGGGATCTCGACGGCACCGACGTGGACGCGCTGCTGGCCGGCTCGCTGGGCGCCTGGTCCCCGCCGCGCCCGGTGGGCGTCGAGGGCGCGAGCGAGGAGACCGGGACGACGCCTGGCCGGGAGGCGGCCCCGCGGGCCACCGACGCGGCCCGGGTGGTGCTCGTGGACCGGCCGGGCTCGGTGCAGTCCGAGCTGCTGCTCGCCGCCCCCGGCCCGGACCGCCGGGTGGACGGGGGATGGGCCCCCTTCCCGGTGCTGGCCTGGGTCATCGGGGGAGCGCCGAACGCCCGGATCGACCAGGTGCTCCGCGAGGGGAAGGGGTACACCTACGGGATCCGCTCCGGATTCCAGCCCCGCCAGGTGGGCGGCATGGCGATGGTCACCGGGTCGGTGCGCGCCGACTCCACCGCGGACTCGCTGCGGCTGGTCCGCGAGATCCTCGACGGCGTCGCCGGCGGGATCACCCCGGAGGAGACCCGCGCGGGCGTCGACTTCATGACCCTTACCGCGCCGGGCCGGTTCGACACCGCCGACGCGGTCGCCGACGAGCTGGCCATGCTGGCCGCGGACGACCTGCCGTTGAACTTCACCAGCGAGACCATCGCGGCGATGCGCCGGCTGGAGCCGGCCGACCTGGACGCCGCCTGGCGCGAGCACGTGGTCCCGGAGTGGACCGTGGTCGTCGTCGGCGACGCCGCGCTCTACCGCGAGCAGGTCGAGGAGCTGGGCCTCGGCCCGGTCACCGTGGTCCCGGCGTGAGCGTCGACGGCGCGCGTCGCCGCCGCACGTGAGTGACCGGCTGTCCGCGCAGCCCGGTACGCAGGGTCCACCCAGCCGGGCACGGCACACTGGTGGGCATGGGTGATCCCACCAGTCGTTCGCAGCCGGTGCCTCAGCTCGACGCCGTCCGGGGCGGCGCCCCCTTCCCCGGGATGCCCACGCCCGCCGACGGGATGATCCACGTCTCCGCCGAGCACCTCTCCCGGATCGGCGGCCAGCTGCAGCGCTTCCTGCTGGAGTACGAGTTCGGGCTCCGCGAGGTGGAGACGAAGATCGCCATCCTGCGCGACGAGTTCCAGCACATGCACGACTACAACCCGATCGAGCACGTGCTCAGCCGGGTCAAGACCGCCGACAGCATCCGGGCGAAGGTGGAGCGCCGCGGGATCGAGCGCGACCTCGGCTCCATCCGGGAGCACATCACCGACATCGCCGGGGTGCGGGTGACCTGCAGCTTCGTCGCCGATGCCTACCGGATCTTCGACCTGCTCACCCAGCAGCCGGACGTCACCGTGCGGCGGGTCTCGGACTACATCGCCGAGCCCAAGCCCAACGGCTACAAGAGCCTGCACGCCATCGTCGAGGTGCCGGTCTTCCTCTCCTCGGGCCCGGTGGACGTGCCGGTCGAGATCCAGCTGCGCAGCATCGCGATGGACTTCTGGGCCAGCCTGGAGCACAAGATCCACTACAAGTACGACGGCAACGTGCCCGACCGGCTGGTCGGCGAGCTCACCGACGCCGCGACCACCGCGGCCGAGCTCGACGAGAAGATGCAGCGGCTGCACGAGGAGCTGCACGGCTGAGCGACCCGACGGCGCCCGAGGGAGGGGCGCCCGAGGCAGCGATGCCCGACGCAGGGGCGTGCGAGCGACGGGGAGCTGCGGGTCAGTCCTGCGGCTGCAGCCGGCGCAGCATCTCCTCGTGCAGCAGCCCGTTGCTCGCCACGGCGTCCCCGCTCCACGGCCCCGGCCGCCCGTCCAGGGAGGTGAAGCGGCCGCCGGCCTCGGTGACCACCGGCACCAGCGCGGCCATGTCGTAGAGCGCCAGCTCCGGCTCGGCGGCCGCGTCCACGGCGCCCTCGGCGACGAGCATGTACGACCAGAAGTCGCCGTAGGCGCGGGTGCGCCACACGTCCGAGGTCAGCCGCAGGAAGCTCATCCCGCGCCCGGTCTCGCGCCAGCCGTCCAACGAGCTGTAGGAGAAGGAGGCGTCCTCGAGCCGGGAGACCTGGGAGACCCGGATCTGCCGGGCCTGGCTCAGCGACCGCCCGGTCCACGCGCCGCTGCCCTGGGCAGCCCACCAGCGCCGACCCAGCGCCGGGGCGGAGACGACGCCCATGACGCACTCGTCGCCGTCGACGAGACCGATGAGGGTCGCCCACACCGGCACCCCGCGCACGTAGTTCTTCGTCCCGTCGATCGGGTCGATGATCCACCGCCGCTGGGCGTCGCCGCTGGCGCCGTACTCCTCGCCGAGCACCGCGTCCCGCCCTCGGGAGCGACCGAGCTGGGCCCGGATGGCCTCCTCGCAGGCGCGGTCGGCGTCGCTGACCGGGGTGAGGTCCGGCTTGGACTCCACGACCAGGTCGTCGGCGAGGAAGCGGGACATCGTGATCCGCTCGACCTGGTCGGCCAGCACGTGCGCCAGCCGCAGGTCGTCGGCGTACCGGGAGGTCTCGGGCATGCCGGTCACCCTACGTGCGAGTCGTGGCTCGCCCCGAACGGACGGCGCCCGACCCGCGGCCACTGCGAGCGCGTCGGTCAGTCGGTGCTCTCGCCCGACCGGGCCCGCAGCAGCCGACGCAACGAGTCCAGCCGGGCCCGGCCGGCCGGCCCGGCGTGCCCGTCGGCCACCCACGGGTCGAGCCCGCACTCCTCCTCGTCGTGGGTGCAGCCGCGCGGGCAGTCCTCCAGCCCACCGGCCAGGTCGGGGAAGGAGGCGGCGATCTGGTCGGGGTCGACGTGCGCCAGGCCGAAGGAGCGGATGCCGGGGGTGTCGATGATCCAGCCGCCGTCGCCGCCATCCTCGTGGCCGTCGGCCGGCGGCAGCCGCAGCGCCACCGCCGAGGTCGAGGTGTGCCGCCCGCGGCCGGTGACGTCGTTGACCCGGCCGGTGGCCCGGTCGGCGTCCGGCACCAGGCGGTTGACCAGGGTCGACTTGCCGACCCCGGAGTGGCCGACGAGCACGGAGGTGCGCCCGGCCAGCCGGTCCCGCAGCGCGCCCAGGCCGTCGTCGCGCTCGTCGTGGACCGAGGTGACCACGGCCGGCACCTGCAGCGGTTCGTAGTCGGCCAGCAGCGACTCCGCGGGGGCCAGGTCCGCCTTGGTCAGCACCAGCAGCGGGTCCATCCCGGCGTCGTAGGCGGCGACCAGGCACCGGTCGATGAGCCGCGGGCGCGGCTCGGGGTCGGCCAGCGCGGTGACGACGACGAGCTGGTCGACGTTGGCGACGATCACCCGCTCCACCGGGTCGGTGTCGTCGGCGGTGCGTCGCAGCACGCTGCTGCGCTCCTCGACCCGGACGATCCGCGCCAGGCTGCCGTCGGCGCCGGTGACGTCGCCGACCAGCCCCACCCGGTCGCCGACGACGATCGGGGTGCGGCCCAGCTCGCGGGCGCGCATGGCCACGACCACCCGCTCGTCGGTGCCAGTGCCCACCAGGCACGTCCAGCGCCCGCGGTCGACGGCGGTGACCAGCCCGAGCACCGCGTCGGCGTGCGCTGGCCGGTCCTTGGTCCGCGGTCGGGACCCCCGGCCGGGCCGGACCCGCACGTCGGACTCGTCCCAGCGACGGCCGGGCCGGGCCACTAGCCGAGCCTCATCGTGCGGCGCCGGTCATCGGCGGACCATCATGCGGTACCGGAGAGCATCCGCTCCCAGAGCGGCACGAAGGTCGGCAGCGTCTTGGCCACCGTGCCGGGGTCGGCGACGACCGTCCCGGGCGCACGCAGCGCGAGCAGCGCCCCGGCCATGACCATCCGGTGGTCGGCGTAGGTGGCGAAGGGGGCGCCGTGCAGCGGTCGCGGGTCGATCCGCAGCCCGTCCTCGCGCTCGGTGACCTCGGCGCCGAGCGCGGCCAGCTCGGTGGCCAGCGCGGTGATCCGGTCGGTCTCGTGGCCACGGATGTGGCCGACCCCGCGGATGATCGAGGGGGAGTCGGCGCAGGCGGCCAGGGCGGCCACCACCGGGGTGAGCTCGGCGGCGTCGTGCAGGTCGACGTCCAGCCCCGAGACGGTGCCGTCGCCGGTGACGGCGAGCGCCTCGGCGGACAGGTGCACGTCGGCGCCCATCGTGTCCAGCACGTCCCGGATCCGGTCGCCGGCCTGGGTGGTGTGCTGCGGCCAGCCGGGCACGCGCACGGTGCCGCCGCTGACCAGCGCCGCCGCGAGGAAGGGCGCGGCGTTGGACAGGTCCGGCTCGACGGTGACATCGAGGGGCAGCAGCTCGCCCGGCTCGACCCGCCAGGTGTTGGCCTCGGAGTCGTCGACGTCGGCGCCGGCGTCCCGCAGGGTCTCCACGGTCATCGTGATGTGCGGCTCGGAGGGGACCGGCTTGCCGTCGTGGACGACCGTGACCCCGTCCTCGAAGCGGGGGCCGGCCAGCAGCAGCGCAGAGATGTACTGCGAGGAGGCGGAGGCGTCCATGACGACGGTGCCGCCGGTGACGGTGCCGGTGCCGCGGACCTCGAAGGGGAGCGTGCCGCGGCCCTCGTCCTCGATCTCGACGCCGAGGCCGCGCAGCGCGTCGAGGATGGCGGCCATCGGGCGGACCCGGGCCTGCGCGTCGCCGTCGAAGGCGACCGGCTCGCGGCACAGCGCCGCCACCGGCGGCAGGAAGCGCATCACCGTGCCGGCCAGGCCGCAGTCGATCGGGCGACCGCCGCGCAGCGCGGAGGGGGTGATGATCCAGTCCGGGGCGGCGTCGGCGTGGTGCCCGGAGGAGGTGGCGTCCTCGACCCCGGCGCCGAGGCTGCGCAGCGCGGCCGCCATGAGCTCGGTGTCGCGCGATCGCAGCGGCCGCCGCAGCCGGGAGACCCCGGAGGCCAGGGCGGCCAGGACGAGGTAGCGGTTGGTGAGGGACTTGCTGCCCGGCAGCACCACGGTCGCGTCGAGCGGGCCGGGTGCTGCCGGGGCAGACCAGTCGGCTGGGGTCATCGGCGCCGGATCAGCCGTTCTTCGCCTCGAGGGCGGCCAGCTTGGCCTCGCGCCGGGCGGCCTTGGCGTTGCGCTCAATGCTCTCCCCGGCGAGCTTGGCGCGGTAGGTGACGCCCGGCTTGCCCTCGGTGTCGACGGCGGCGAGCATGAGGCCGCCGAGCAGCCCGAGGTTCTTGAAGAACTGCACCTGCTGCATCTGCTTGGCGCCCGGGTCGCTCTCCTCCCAGAAGCGGTGGGTGGCGGTGGTCGGGACGAGCGCGCCGATGAGCACGGTCGAGGCGAGCCGCGGGAACTTGCCCAGCGCCAGCAGCGTGCCGCCGGCGACCATCGCGGCGCCGTAGCCGCGGATGACGGTCTCCTTCTGGTCGCTCATCCCGAGCGGCTCGGAGATCTGGCTGAGCGTCGGCTCGGACATCTCGACGTGGGCCTTGGGCTGCTTCAGGGCACCGATGCCGCCGCTGATGAAGATGGCGGCCAGCATCGGGCGGGCGAGGCGTCGAACGATCATGCGTGTCACTCCTGACGTGTCCGGGCAGGCGCCGCGGGTCGCGTCGCCTGCATCACCCCTACCGTAGTTCGTCGCCGCTCCCTCCGCGCCACCTACGGGACGACGACCAGGCAGGACGGCCCGGGCAGTGAGGCCCACCGCGCCCCCGTCGCGCCGCCCGTCCCGAGGCCCACCTCTAGGGTGGTCGGCGTGTGCGGACGCTACGCAGCCAGCGCGAACCCGGACGAGCTCGTCGAGGAGCTGGAGATCGACCTCGACCGGCTGGCCGAGCCCGCGCGCTCGATCCTCAAGAACCCCCAGGACCCGCCGGCCGGCGCCCCCGACTTCAACATGGCCCCGACCAAGCAGGCCCCGGTCGTGCTCACCCGCCGGCCGAAGGGGGAGGAGGGCGCCGATCCGCAGCGGCAGCTGCGGCTGCTCACCTGGGGGCTGGTGCCGAGCTGGGCCAAGGACGCCCGCGGCGGGGTGCGGATGATCAACGCGCGCGCCGAGACCGTGCTGGAGAAGCCGGCCTACGCCCGGGCGGCCGCGGCCCGCCGGTGCCTCGTCCCGGCCTCGGGCTGGTACGAGTGGCAGGTCAGCCCGACCGCCACCGACGCCAAGGGCAAGCCGCGGCGGCAGCCCTTCTACATCCACCGCGGCGATGAGGACGTCGTCGCGCTCGCCGGGCTGTACGAGTTCTGGCGCGACCCGGAGGCGCCGCGCGACGACCCGCTGGCCTGGCTGACCACCTTCACCATCGTCACGACCACCGCCGACCCGGGGATGGACCGGATCCACGACCGCCAGCCGCTGGTCCTGGAGCGGGAGGACTGGGCGCGCTGGCTGGACCCCGGGCTCACCGACCCCGACCAGGTCGGGGAGCTGCTCGGCTTCGCCGCACCGGGGCGCTTCGCGGCGCACCCGGTCTCCCGGGCGGTCAGTTCCAACCGCAGCAACGGACCGCAGCTCATCGAGCCGGTCCCGGCGGCCGAGCTCGAGGGTGTCGTCGACCCGGAGACCGGGGAGATCGTCGGGGGCGAAGGATGAGCCCGGGGGCTCGGACGAGCGGGAACGACGAGACCCGCGTCATCGAGACCACCGACGTCGAGACCCCGACCGGTCCGGCGCGGCTGCACCACCACCGGGCGCGCGCCCCCGAGCACGGCACGGTCGTGCTCGGGCACGGCGCCGGCGGCGGGATCGGCGCCGTCGACCTCGTCGCGCTGGCCGAGGCGCTGCCCGCCGCCGGGTGGAGCGTCGTCCTCGTCGAGATGCCCTGGCGGGTCGCCGGGAAGAAGATGGCGCCGCCGCCGCGGCGCCTCGACGAAGGGTGGCTGCCGGTCCTCGACGTGGCGACCGCGTCGCTGAGCGGTCGGCTCGTCGTCGGCGGGCGCAGCGCGGGTGCCCGGGTGGCCTGCCGCACCGCGGCCCAGGTCGGTGCCGAGGCCGTGCTCGCCCTCTCCTTCCCGCTCGTGCCGCCGGGCAAGGGCCCGGAGAAGTCGAGGATCGGCGAGCTGACGACGCCGGGCGAGCACGGGCTGCCGGTGCTCGTCGTGCAGGGGGCCACGGACCCCTTCGGCCGCCCGGAGCAGGTGCGTGCCGCGGTGACCGAGATCGGCGCGACCGGGGTGACCGTGGCCGGCGTGCCCGGGGCGCACTCCTTCCGCGGGGCGCAGGACGCGCTCGTCGAGGCCACCCTCGCCTTCCTGGGAGAGCTGGATCGCGGGGAAGTATAGGGCTCAGGCGAGGGCGAGGATCATCGCCAGCACCTCGTCGGGGTCGCTCAGCCGGTCGCCGACGAGCTCGCGCACCTGGCTCATCCGGTAGCGCACCGTCTGCGGGTGCACGTGCAGCTCCTCGGCGACGAGCTCACGGCGGCCCTGCAGCAGCAGCCAGGCGCGCAGGGTCTCGGCAAGCCGGTCGGCGGTGGCCTCCGGGAGCTCGGCGAAGGGGGCCAGCGCCGCCTGCCGCAGGTCGGCCCGGGCGGCCGGGTCGGCGGCCAGCAGTACCTGGGGGAGCACCGCGTCCGCGTCTACCTGACCGTGCGGCAGCGCCCGCACCGCCCGGGCGTAGGACTCCACCACCCGGTGCCACGGGCGGGCCGGGCCGGCGATCGCGTCCCGTCCCTCGAGCAGCTGCAGCAGGCGCGACCGGGCCGGGCCGCCGGTCTCCGGGACCAGCGCCACCGCGTGCGTCGCCGGCGGGGGCGCGCCGTCGGCGTCCGGGAGGTCCTCGGTGAGGGTGAGGGTGCGGGGGTCGAGCAGGCCGAGCGTCGTCGGCAGCCGGTCCCGGGGGACCAGCAGCGCGGTGAGCGTCCGCGGCGGGGTCCAGCGCGCCTCCTCGGCCTCGCGCCGCAGGGTCGCCTCCGGCTCGGCCCCGAGCAGGCCCCGGGTGAGCCGGTGCACGTGCACCTGGCGCTCGCGCTCGGCGCTCGCCGACTCCGCGTTGTGCCCGGCCACGCTGGCCGCGGAGAGCTCGTCGATGTAGGTGAAGACCAGCTCGGCGAAGCGGCCCAGGGTCGCCGCGTCGACGCCCGCAGCGACCGCGCTGCGGGAGAGCTCGCGCCAGGACACCCGGGCGCCCACCCGGTAGGCCGCGAGCAGCGCGTCCACCGGGCGGCCCTGCCGGGCCTCGACCTGGCCGAGCTCGCGGGCCGCGGTCACGCCGACCCCCACCGGTCGTGCCCTGCCGGGCGGGCCGCCCTCGGCGGCGAGCTCGACGAAGCTCTCCAGGGAGACCTGCACGGCGCGCTCGATGACCCGGCCCATCCGGCCCTGGAAGGGGGCGTCGTAGGCGGGCACCTCCTCCATGATCGCCGCCACGGTCTGCCGGGCCACCGTGCCGAGCTCCTCGCGCAGCGCGGTCACCGCCGCCGGGTCGAGGGTGATCTCGGCGGCCTGCGCGGCCACCCGCCCGCCGGAGCCCTCGCCCGGTCCGCGGCCGGCTCCGGCGGTGGGCCCCGTGGGACCTCCGGTGGTGTCCGGTGCCATGGCATGTCCTCACGTTGTCCGTCGTGAAGGGGGACGTACCGGGACCAGTCGGTGAACCACCTCACAGATTGTTCGCTATGAACAATATCGACCGGTCACGCCTACGCGTCAAGGACAGCGATCCCCCCTTCTTGGCACGAAATGATGGAGGCATGCCTTCGACGACCGTCCCGCGCCTGGTCTCGCGGCTCGCCCAGGGGCTCACCGTCCCCTTCGTGCCCGACGACTACCTCGATCTGGTCGCCCCGCTGCGCTCCGGCGCCGACCTGCGTGGTCGCATCGTCGCCGTCCACCCGGAGACCGCCGACGCCGCGACCATCACCATCCGCCCCGGCCGGGACTGGGCCGGGCACGTCCCCGGCCAGAACGTGCGCCTGGGCGTCGACGTCGACGGGGTGCGCCGCTGGCGGGCCTACTCGATCACCTCGGTGAGCAACAGCCCGACCGCCCGTGACCGGACCATCTCGATCACCGTCAAGGCGATGGCCGACGGCCTCGTCTCCCGGCACCTGGTGCACCGCACCCGGCCGGGCACCGTCGTCGCCCTCGACCAGGCCACCGGCGACTTCGTGCTGCCGGCGGCCCCGCCCCGCGGGCTGCTCTTCCTCACCGGCGGGTCCGGCATCACCCCGGTGATGGGCATGCGCCGCAACCACGACCTGCGCGACCGGGACGCGGTGCACATCCACTCCGCCCCGACCGCGGCCGACGTCATCTTCGCCGAGGAGCTGCGCCGGGAGAGCCCGGGCGTGCGTACCCACGTGCGGCACACCGACGACGAGGGCATGCTCGACCCGGCCGCCCTGGACGCCCTCGTGCCGGACTGGCGCGAGCGGGAGACCTGGCTGTGCGGGCCGACCCCGATGCTCGACGCCTTCGAGGCGGTGTGGGCCGAGGCCGGGATCGTCGACCGGCTGCACGTCGAGCGCTTCCGCCCGGCGATCACCGCGACCGGCGAAGGGGGCCGGATCAGCCTCACCACCGGGGCCGAGCGCACCGAGGTCGAGGCCGACGGCGCCACCACCGTCCTGGACGCCGCCGAGGACGCCGGCGTCATCATGCCGAGCGGCTGCCGGATGGGCGTCTGCTTCGGCTGCGTCCTGCCCATGACCGACGGCGCCGTGCGCGACCTGCGCAACGGCACCCTCACCGAGACCACGCCCGACGACCCGCCGGTGAAGGTGCAGACCTGCATCTCCGCGGTCGCCGGCGCCTGCACCATCGAGACCCAGGAGAGCGCATGACCAGCACCATCGAGCGGCCCACCGCGACCAAGGCACTGGACAGCCGGATCACCGGCGGCCGGTCCGAGGTCGTGCACACCCACGTCAACGCCACCCCCAGCCCGATCGACCACCTCACCCCGGAGCAGATCGAGGAGATCGGCCGCGAGCTCGACGAGATCCGCCAGGAGGTCTTCAACAGCCTCGGCGAGCAGGACGCGGCCTACATCCGCCGGGTCATCGCCGTGCAGCGCTGGCTCGAGCTCGGCAGCCGCGGGGTGCTGCTCTTCTCCCGGCACCCGCTGGCCTGGGTGGTCGGCACCGCCGGCCTGTCGGTGGCCAAGATCCTCGACAACATGGAGATCGGGCACAACGTCATGCACGGCCAGTGGGACTGGATGCGTGACCCGAAGATCCACTCCTCGACCTGGGAGTGGAACACCGTCTCCCCGGCCGAGCAGTGGAAGCACAGCCACAACGAGATCCACCACACGTACACCAACGTCGTCGGCAAGGACAACGACCTCGGCTACGGGATCATGCGGGTCGACGACGCCCAGCGCTGGTACCCCGCCTACCTCGTGCAGCCGCTGCTCAACCTCGTCAACGCCACCTTCTTCGAGTACGGCATCGCCGCCTACGACCTCGAGCTCGGCAAGAACTGGAAGACCCGCAAGACCAACCCGGCCTTCCAGGCCGACGCCGCGCACGTCATGGCCAAGATCAAGCGGCTGGCGCTCAAGGACTACGTCCTGTGGCCGGCGCTGTCCGGGCCCGGCTTCGTCTCGACGTTGACGGCCAACTTCACCTCGAACATCGTCCGCAACTACTGGACCCACTCGGTCATCATGTGCGGGCACTTCCCGCAGGGCGTGGAGACCTTCTCCAAGACCTCGATCGAGGGGGAGACCCGCGGCGAGTGGTACCTGCGGCAGATGCTCGGCTCGGCCAACATCAGCGGCAGCAAGCCGATGCACATCATGACCGGTTACCTGAGCCACCAGGTCGAGCACCACCTCTACCCGGACATGCCGAGCCCGAAGCTGGCCGAGATCTCGCCGCGCATCCAGGACCTCTTCCAGCGCTACGGCCTGACCTACGTCACCGGGCCGCTGCACACCCAGGTCGCCTCGGCGTGGAAGGAGATCATCCGCCTCTCGCTGCCGAACGACACCTCGCTCAAGCAGACCGTGCAGATCCTCGCCACCCAGGGGATGAAGGGTCTGAAGAAGCGCGCCCGTCAGACCCGCAACATCTACGCCTGAGCCCCCGACAGTCCTAGGACAGTCGCCCCGGCCCTCGCGCGCGAGCGGTCCGGCGCGACAGTCCTAGGACTGTCGCCCTCTGGGGTTGGGGTCAGGCGGGGTAGCCCTGGGGGTTGGCCGACTGCCACCGCCAGGTGTCGGCGCACATCTCGGCGACGTCGCGGGCGGCCCGCCAGCCCAGCTCGTCCTCGGCGCGGGAGGGGTCGGCGTAGCAGACCGCGAGGTCGCCGGCCCGCCGCGCGGCGATCTCGTAGGGCACCTCCCGCCCGCTGGCGGCGGCGAAGGCGGAGACCATCTCCAGCACCGAGGTGCCCTGCCCGGTGCCGAGGTTCCAGGCGCGGACCCGCAGCTCGGGGTGGGCGGCGAGGTACTCCAGCGCGGCCACGTGACCGGCGGCGAGGTCCTCGACGTGGATGTAGTCGCGCAACGGCGTCCCGTCCGGGGTGCCGTAGTCGTCGCCGAAGACCTGCAGCCGCTCACGGCGCCCCACCGCCACCTGCGCGACGAAGGGCATGAGGTTGTTCGGGATCCCCTCGGGGTCCTCGCCGATCCGCCCGCTGGGGTGCGCCCCGACCGGGTTGAAGTAGCGCAGCAGCGCCACCTGCAGCAGCCCGTCCGCCTCGGCGACGTCGCTGAGGATCTGCTCCTGCATCACCTTCGTCCAGCCGTAGGGGTTGGTCGCCGACGTCGGCGCCCCCTCCCGCATCGGGACGGCGGCGTCCGCGCCGTAGACGGTGGCCGAGGAGGAGAAGACGAGGGTGCGCACCTGGTGGCGCTGCATCGCCCGGAGCAGCCCGAGGGTGGAGCCGAGGTTGTTCTCGTAGTACTCCAGCGGCATCTCGCCGGACTCGCCGACCGCCTTGAGGCCGGCGAAGTGGACCACCGCGTCGATCTGCTCCTCGGCGAAGATCCGCTCCACCTTGTCGTGCTCGCGCAGGTCGATGGCGTGCACCGGCACGTGCTGGCCGGTCAGCTCCTCGAGCCGCGGGACGACGCTGGGGCGGGCGTTGACGAAGCTGTCGACGACGACCACCTCGTGCCCCGAGGCGATCAGCCGGACGACCGTGTGGGACCCGATGTAGCCGGCTCCGCCGGTGACGAGGACGCGCATGGCGCCCACCGTAGATGGGTGGGCCTGGCGACGCCCGTCGGGTCGCTGTGCGCCCGCTGCGAAGGGGGCCGACCGCCCCGCGGGGGGCGGGGTCAGTCCTGGGTGTAGCGCACCGAGGAGCGACGCACCTCGGTGTAGCTGCCGTCGCCGCCGTAGGTGGTGATCGAGCGCATGATCGTCGTGCGCAGGTGCGCCGGGGCGGGTCCCTCCTGGCAGGAGCGGTGCACCAGCTGCTTGACCAGCAGGTCCACGTCGTGCTCCTCCAGGCAGGGCCCGCAGGTCTGCAGGTGCGCGGCGATCTGCTCGGCGTCGGCGCGGGTGAGCTCGCCGTCGACGTACTGCATCATCCGGTAGAGCGCCTGCGAGCACTCCATGTGGCTCTGCGCGTCGTGCGGGTCGGTCTCGCGGGGGCTCATCGGGTGCCCTCCTCGTCGCCCACGGACATCCCGCGGTCACGGGCGTAGTCGGTGAGTTTCTCCCGCAGCAGCCGCCGGCCGCGGTGCAGCCGCGACATCACGGTGCCGATCGGCGTCCCCATGATCTCGGCGATCTCCTTGTAGGCGAAGCCCTCGACGTCGGCGAGGTAGACCGCCATCCGGAAGTCCTCGGGCAGCTCCTGCAGCGCCCGCTTCACCTCGTTGTCCGGCATCCGGTCGATCGCCTCGACCTCGGCCGAGCGCAGCCCGGTCGAGGAGTGCGACTCGGCCTGGTGCAGCTGGTAGTCCTCCACCTCGGGGGAGTCGGACTGCTTCGGCTCGCGCTGCTTCTTGCGGTAGCTGTTGATGTAGGAGTTGGTGAGGATCCGGTACATCCACGCCCGGAAGTTGGTGCCCGGCTTGTACTGGTGGAAGGCGGCGTAGGCCTTCGCGTACGTCTCCTGGACCAGGTCCTCGGCATCGGTGGGGTTGCGGGTGTTGCGCAGCGCCGCCGCGTAGAGCTGGTCGAGCAGGGGCATCGCCTCGCGCTCGAAGCGGGCGTTGCGCTCCTGCGGGGTCTCGGTCTCGAGGTCGACCGTCGCGTCGGCGGCGGCCTGCGCCTCGAGGGCGTCGGTGGTGGAGTCAGACATCGCGCTCCACCCTAGCGGGGTGGTGGTGCGGTCTCCGGCGTGCAGCACGAGCACGAGCGGCCTCCTGGGGTCTCGGTGGTCACCGAGGTGCAACCGGTCTCGTCACGGCGGCATTCCCGGGGCGTCGTTCCCGTGGCGAGGCGCGGCACGAGGTCTCCGGCCGGTACGGCACCGGCCCCCTGCCCGAAGGGGGTAGGGGGCCGGTGACGATCGTTGTCGCTCGTCAGGCGTTGGGGCGCTTGCCGTGGTTGGCGTTGTTGCCCTTGCGCGAGCGGCGCTTGCGACCACGCTTGCTCATCTGTGCCTCCTCGGTCCGGTGGGCCCCCTCGGCCGGTCACGACCCCGGGGGCGGGTCACGCGGGCAGATTGTCGCACATCAGGGCGTGACGGTGGCGTCTCGACCATTGGGATGCTGTCCGCGTGCTGGCATCATGTGTGGTGCCCGTCATACGCCACGGCGGGCAGAACGCAGACCCCCTGCGCACCACGGAAGGCAGCCGCCATGAAGCGTTCCCTGTCCATGCTCGCCATCTCCCTCGCCGTCGTCGCCACCAGCATCGCCGGGTCCGGCGCCTCCACCGCGCGGTCCATCGGGTACGACTGGGCCGGTCCGGCGGCCGTGGTCAGCCGCTGACGGCCTCCACCGAGGCCCCGGCCCCCGCGGCGGGCACGCCGCGGGGTGTCGTGCTGTACGTCGGTGCCGTCGCGCTGCTGGGCGCGGCGGCACTGACGGCTGCGTTCGTCGCCTCCGGACCGCCGCAGCAGACGACCTGGCTGGCCTGGCTCGTGGTGATGACCCTGCTCGTCTCCGTCGGGCCGCCTCAGGTGGTGGGTCGGATCCAGCTCTTCAGCTCCGGGCTCTTCACCATCGCCGCGGTGCCCCTGGTCGGTCCGGTGGGCACGGCGATCGTCAGCGTCGTCCCGGTGCTCGCCGCCCGCAACGAGCCGATCAAGCGGGTCTACAACACCTCCATCCGCATCCTGTACGGCCTGGCCGGCGGCGCCGCCTACGCCCTCGCCGGTGGGGTCACCCTCGGCACGACCCCGCTGCCGGACGCGGCCGTGCTGGCCCTGGCCGGGCGGATGGCGCTGGCCGCGGTCGTCATCGCCACCGTCAACATCGTCATGCTCGCCGGCATCGTCCGGGTCACCAGCGGGGCCAGCCTCCGAGCCGTCGTGCCCGACCTCGGTCGGACGATCGTCCCGGGCTACAGCGCCTACCTCGTCGCCGCCTTCCTGCTCACCGTGCTGTGGGCGCCGGTGGGGCTGGGGGCCTTCGCCGCCCTCATGGGGCTGCCCTGCCTGGCCGTGGCCCAGTGGGCGCTGCGCCAGTACGTCGCCGAGCACGAGACCCGGCAGAGCGTGCTGGCCGCGGTGCTCAACGCGCTCGACGTCCGCCTGCCGGGCACCCGCGAGCAGGGCGAGCAGGTGGCCAGGGTGGCCGAGCAGATGGCCCGGGTGCTCGGGCTCGCCCCGCGCGACGTCGAGACGCTGACCACCGCGGCGCGGCTGCGGGACATCGGCCTGCTCAGCCTGCCGATCGCCGAGCTCGACCCCGGGCGGCCGCTCGGCGCGCTCGACGGGCCGCTGCGCGAGCACCCCCGGGCAGCGCGTCAGGTGCTCGGCGAGCTGGGCTTCCTCGCCGATGCGCTGGACATCATCGAGGCGCACCACGAGCGGGTCGACGGCAGCGGCTACCCCCGCGGCCTGCGGGACGCGCAGATCCCGATGGGCAGCCGGGTCCTGGCCGTGGCCGACGCCTACGTCAACCTCGTCCTGCCGATCGGCGCGCACCCGGCGCTGACCCCGGAGGCGGCGGTGGCGGCGTGCCTGGACGCCCACGGGCATCTCGACCCCGCCGTCGTCCGGGCGCTGCAGGTGGCCCTCGAGCGGGGGATGCCGCCGCTCGCCGGCGCCGAGACCGCCGGGTCCGCCGGGTCCGCCGGGCGCGCGGCGGTCCCCGGAGCGGCCGTGGACCACGCGCACCCCGACTCGCCCCGGACGGTGCCGCGATGAGCCCCACGGCGGGCGCCGCGCCCCGCACCGCTGCCGGCCTCCTCGTCTTCGTCCTGGCCTCCCTCGTCGGCACCGGCGCGGTGGTGACCGCGTCCCCGGGCGCGGTGCTGCTCGCGCCCACCGTGCCGCTGGCGTTCCTGCTCATCGTCGTCGGCGAGCAGCTCACCGTGCGCGTCTCCGGGCGGCTCATCGCCCCGGTGACGACCGCGGCGGCGCTCGGGCTCGTGCTCAGCCCGATCGCCCGCGACGGGGAGATGCTCACCACCTCGACGGTGGTCGCCCTGGTGTGGGTGGCCATGCTCGTCGGCGCGCTGCTCGCCAAGGTCCGGGGCGGTCCGGTCGTCGAGGGATCGATGGCGGCGCGCTTCCTCGGCCTGGCCACCACCGCCGTGCTGGCGCACGCGGTGCCCTTCGGCGGCTCGACCATCGTCGACCCCGGCTTCGCCCAGGACCGGCACCGGATCGGCACCGCCGTGGCGCTGCTCGCGGTGGCCGCCACCGGTGGCCTGGTGGAGCGGCTGCTGGAGGCGGTGACCGCCTGGTGGGACGAGCGGCAGCCCTGGCGGGCGGTGCTGGCCGCCGAGAGCGGGGTGGTCGCGGCGCTGAGCGTCGCGACGATCTCCTCGGGGCCGCTCATCGCCATGGCCTACCTGGAGATCGGGTGGCTCGGGCTGCCGCTCTTCCTGCTGCCGATCGGCGCGGTGCTCTACACCGTCCGCCGGGTGGCCGCCATCCGGCTGGCCCAGAGCCAGGCCCTCGAGGCGCTCTCCCGGCTCGGCGAGACGGCCGGGGTGAGCCCGCCCGGGCACACCCACCGGGTCGCCCAGATCTCGACCCGGGTGGCCCGCGAGCTGCAGCTCGACGAGGCCGCGGTGCGCCGGGTGCGCCGGGCCGCGCTGCTGCACGACGTCGGTCTGCTCGGCCTGCCGGGCGAGCCCCTGGGCGGGACGGTGGCGACCCTGCCCGATGAGGACGAGCAACGGGTGGCCGCCGCGGAGCAGCGCATCCTGCGCGAGTCCGGGGTGCTCGGCGACGTCGTGCCGATCGTCGAGCAGGTGCGCACCCCCTTCCGCCGCTACCGCGAGCTGGGGGAGGCGATCCCGCTGGCCTCCCGGATCGTCCGGGTGGCCAGCGCCTGGGACGACGTGACCGAGGGCGCGACCTCGCCGCGCGCCCGCGAGGTGGCCCTGGAGCGGATGCACCTCGGCCTCGGCTACGAGTACGACCCCGAGGTGGTCGACGCGCTGGCCGCCACGCTCGCCTCTCGGCGCTGAGCCGGGAGGCGTCGACCCGTCCCGGCCGGGTCGGTCCCCTGGGCATGGCGAGACATGACGAAGGGGGTGCCTGCCGAGCCGGCGGGCACCCCCTTCGTCGGACCTGCGAGGCGGTCAGCCCTGCTTGGTCTCCTTGAAGATCTTGTCGATCTCGTCGATCTTGGCCAGCAGCTCGTCCGCCTGCTCGGCGTCGAACTCACCCTTGGTGCCGGAGGCGCCGGCCAGCTTGGTGGCCTCGTTGATCAGGGTGTGCAGCTGCGGGTACTTCTCGAAGTGCGGCGGCTTGAAGTAGTCGGTCCACAGCACCCACAGGTGCTCCTTGACCAGCTGGCTGCGCTGCTCCTTGATGAGCACCGCACGGGTCCGGAAGTCGGGGTCGTCGTTGTCGGCGACCTTGGCGATGATCGCCTTGACCGACTCGGCCTCGATCCGGGCCTGTGCCGGGTCGTACACACCGCAGGGGAGGTCGCAGTGGGCGCTGACCTCGTCGATATGGAAAAGCTCGCGAAGACGCATGTGTCGTTCCTTCCTGAACGGTGTCCGTGGGGTCGGGTACCAACCTACGCGCCCGGCTCATCGGCGCGAACACCCCTGGCTCAGGTGCGATCCCGTCGCATCAGCACCACGGCGACGAGGGCCGAGCGGGGCAGCGAGCCGATCGACCACGAGTCGACGCCCTCGCGGGGGTTGTCCCGCTCGATCCACAGCCGCTCGGGGGCCTGCGGGTCGGGTCCGGCCAGGCGCTTGACCGCTCGCGGGCGCGACCGCCCGTCGGCGTCCGGGGGCAGGTCGACCAGCACGACGTCCCCCGGCCGTGCGCGTCGCCCGTAGAGCACCACCAGCAGCTGCCCGTCCCGCAGGGTCGGCTCCATCGAGCGACCACGGACCCGGACCAGCCCGGGGCGGATCACCGCGGCGCCCTCGCCCGGTCGACCGCCGCGCTCAGCGCCGCACCGTCGCGGTCCAGGAGCTCCACGCGGTCCCGGTGGAGTACCCGCTGCGGCGGGCGACGACCTTCACCCGGATGCGGTGGCCGACGTCGGAGGAGCCGACCACGTAGGAACGGCCGGTCGCCCCGGGGATGGCGGCGCCGTCCCGGTACCAGCGGTAGGCGTAGCTCGTCGGGCTGGGGGTCCACGCCCCGACCCGGGCGAAGAGGGTCCGCCCCGGCGAGGTGCCGCCGATGACGTAGGGGCGGGTGGTGTCGTGCATCGGCACGCCCACCCGGCTGCTGACCTTGGTGGCGTCCGCGTAGCCGTCCCGGTGGACCGTGACCGCCATCGACAGGTAGCGCCCGGCGTCCTTGGTGGTCGGGGTGTAGGTGCGCGCGGTCGCGCCGGAGATCCGGATGCCGTTGCGCTTCCACTGGTAGCTGACCCGGCTCGGGGAGGGGCTCCAGGAGCCGGCGTCGGCGGTCAGCGTCCGGCCGACCGCGCGGGAGCCGGTGATACGCGGGTCGCTGGACCGGCTGAACGAGGACAGCGAGTCGCGGACCTCGATCCGGACCGTCGCCATCTCGCTGCTCGTGGACTCGGTGGTGACCCGGACGGCGCCGTCGTAGCTGCGCAGCGACGACCCGGCCCGCAGCACCGGGTCACGGTCGCCGGCCCCGCCGGACCCGGTCGGCGTGGGGTCCAGCAGCACGGTCTCGCCGGTGCTCGGGTTGACCCGCAGCACCCGCACCCCGGTCCGCTGACCCCAGCTGTTGTAGCGGTCCGCGCCGGCCGCGGTGCGGTACTCGACGTAGTAGGTGACCCCGGTCAGCGGGTTGCGCACCCGGGCGACGCGCTGACCGGTGTGCCCGGCCAGCGGGCGCAGCCGGACCGTGGTGGTGCCGGTGCCGACCGTCTTCGCCGCCCACGAGCCGAGCATCCCGGTCCGCAGCGCCTGGGGGGCCGACAGCAGCGGGCTCGGGGTGCTCGTGTCGTCGATGCCCATGATGTCCTGGCCGTCGCCGTAGGCGTGCTGACGGCACCCCGAGCGCCACAGCCGGCTTGAGGAGTGGGCGGCGTCGCTGACCGATCCGCAGACCAGGCTGTCGGCGTGCTCCAGGGACATGTTGTGCCCGACCTCGTGGGCGAGCGCGTCGGCGATCGAGCCGCTGGTGTAGAGGTAGCCGGCGGCGGTCACCTCGTCGCCGATCGAGCCCAGGCCGTGGTCGCAGCCGGCGCTGCGCGGCAGGACGAGCGCGAGCGAGGTGTTGCCGCGCGGGGTGTAGCCGACCCGGTCGGCGGCGTCGTCCCACATCTGCCAGTACTGGTCGCAGCGGTAGGCCGAGGTGTAGGAGCTGCCCACCTTCTCCACCGTGACCCCGATGGCGCCCTGCGAGCTCTCCTGCCAGAAGTCGTCGGCTCCGGCAGCCTGGCTGCGCATCGCCGCCGCGGAGGCGTAGCTGCCGCCCGCCCCCTTCGGTCGCACGCTGATCATGGTCAGGCGGCGGGGAGAGTCGGCGGTCGTGGCGCCCGCGGAGGCTACGCTCTCGTCGGTGCTGACCACCTCGTCCACCGCCAGCGCCGACCCGGTCGGAGCCAGGGCGCTGTCCACGGTGGCCGCGCCGAGATCGGAGGAGGCGTCCGGCGGGGTCGCCGACCGGGCGTCCCCGAGGTCGCCGTCGTCGAGGCGGTGGGTCTCGACCTGACCCTGGCCGTCGGTCACCCGCAGCGCCTGCCCGTCGTCGGCCGCGTCCTGGACCTCGGTCGGCACGGTGACGTCCACGGTGACCTGGCTGCCTGGTGCCACCTCGGCCACCGGGTCGGCGGCGATCGGGACCAGCCGGTCGCCGACCCGCACCGCCGCCTGCACCGGGACGCCGGGCTCGGCGGCGGTCTTGAGGAGCTCGCCGTCCAGGCGGACCCGTGGCTCGTGCGGCCCGCCGGGCACGGAGGGTGCCGCCGGGGCGGAGCCAGCGGTGGGCCCGGCGGCCCCGGCTGGCGCAGCGGCCACGGCCGGCGTCGCGGTGGAGGCTCCGGCCGGGGCGGCAGCCGAGATCGTCAGGGCGGTCAGGGTGACCAGGGTCGGCATCAGCGCGCGGTGGGACATAGCGGCTCTCGCAGTCGAGGGCAGGTGCGGACCCGACGAGCGGGCCGCTGCGAGGATACGCCCGCGACCACCCGGAGCGCCTGCTGCGACACCCCCGGTGGTAGCCGTGACGGACGGGTCGCGGGCGGGGGCGCCCGCTGTGCCATGATGACCAGCGGTCCCACCCGGCCCCCTCCGCGCGACCGCCACCCCCGGCCAGCGCCGCCCCACGAGCCCATGACGGCACCCGGCAAGCCCGGACGGAAAGTGAGTCCCTGATCGTGTCGCAGCCCGAGCAGACCACCACCTTCGACCTGGACGCGGCCGCGTTCCGGGCGCACGAGGGCGGCAAGCTCGAGGTACGAGCCACCAAGCCGCTGCGTGACCGGGACGACCTCTCCCTGCTCTACACCCCCGGGGTGGCCGACGTCTGCCTGGCGATCGCGGAGGACCCGTCGCTGTCGCGGCGCTTCACCGCCCGCAACAACACCGTCGCGGTGGTCTCCGACGGCACCGCGGTGCTGGGCCTGGGCGACATCGGCCCGCTCGGCGCGATGCCGGTCATGGAGGGCAAGGCGGTGCTCTTCAAGCACTTCGGCGGGGTCGACGCCATCCCGGTGACGCTGGAGTCCGGTTCGGTCGACGAGCTCGTCGAGGCCGTGGTCCGGCTGGCGCCGAGCTTCGGCGGGATCAACCTCGAGGACATCTCGGCACCGCGCTGCTTCGACATCGAGCGGCGGCTGCGCGAGCGGCTGGACATCCCGGTCTTCCACGACGACCAGCACGGCACGGCGATCGTCGTGCTCGCCGGCCTGATCAACGCCTGCCGGGTCCTGGACCGGCCGATGTCCTCGCTGACCGTCGCGGTCAGCGGCGCCGGCGCGGCCGGGGTCGCGGTCACCCAGCTGCTGCAGCTGGCCGGGGTCACCGACATCGTGGTCTGCGACTCGCGCGGGGTCATCGAGCCCGGCCGGGCCGACCTGGTGGCCCACAAGCAGCAGCTCGCCGACACCACCAACCCGCGCGGGCTGCGCGGCAGCCTGGGCGACGCGCTCGTCGGCGCCGACGTCTACGTCGGGGTCTCCGGGGGCACCGTGCCCGAGGAGCAGGTGGCCACGATGGCCCCCGACCCGATCATCTTCGCCCTGGCCAACCCCAACCCCGAGGTGCACCCCGACGTCGCGCACCGCTACGCCTCGATCGTCGCGACCGGCCGCAGCGACTACCCCAACCAGATCAACAACGTGCTCGCCTTCCCGGGGATCTTCCGGGGTGCGCTGGACGCCGGTGGGGTGCAGATCAGCGAGGAGATGAAGCTGGCCGCGGCCCGCGCCATCGCCGACCTGGTGGAGGAGCCGAGCGCGGACCTCATCGTGCCGCCGGTCTTCCAGGAGGGCGTCGCCGAGGCGGTGGCCGCCGCAGTCGCCGCGCACGCCAGCTGAGCCGCTGCCGCCGCCCCACCCGTCACCCCACCGGCTGCCCACGCCCCACCCGCCACCCCTTTATGGGGTTACCCGATAAAGGCTCGCTCACCCCGGAAGGCTTCTCGGGTGAGCGAGAGGTTCTCGCGGGTGGGGTGGCGATCGGCAGGGCGAAGGGGGTGGTGCGGCCGTCCCCCTTCGCGGCCGGTCAGCTCGGGCTCGTGACTGAGCACAGATGGTTGCCTCGGGTCGGCCCGAGGCGACCAGATGCGCTCACTCAGGTGCGGCCTGCGCGTTCCACCCCGGTCTCGGGTCAGGCGTAGATCTCGGCGAGCCGCTGTCGCTGCACCTGCGGGTTCATCTCCCGCAGCAGGTCGCGTGCCCCCTGCAGCGCGCGCTCCCGCACCGCTCCGCCGGCCAGCACCTCGAGCACCCGGTCGGCCGCCGCCGCCGGGTCGGCGACGGTGAGCAGGCCGGTCCCGGCGAAGGCGGGGATCTCCCGCGCCAGCACCGGGGCGTCGCACCAGGCCGCGTCGAGCACGCTGATCGGGAAGCCCTCGTAGGCGGCGCTGTGCAGGTACACCCCGGCCGCGGTCAGCTCGGCGACCAGCGCGTCGGCCGGCAGCCACCCGGAGACCGACACCCCGGCCCGCTCGAGCCGGGCGGTCAGCTCGGGGTCGTCGGCGCTGCCCAGCCAGCGCACCTCGACCGCGGGGTCACGCTCCCGCAGCCGCTCGGCCGTCTCGGCGAGCCAGCCGGGGTCCTTCTGCGGGCTGACCCGCCCGGACATCACCACCCGTCGGCGGCGCGGGCCGTCCGGCTGCGGCGCACGCACCCCGGGGGAGGCCAGGCTGGGCACGTTGGGCAGTACGGTGCGCCCGGCGCCGGGGGAGAGTCGGGCCGCCAGCCGAGCCTCCTGCTCGGAGAGGACGACCACCCGGTCGGTGCGTCCGCCCAGCGCCCGTTCGACCGCGGCGACGGCGGTCCGGGCGGCCCGCGGCAGCCGGGGGTCGAGCAGCTTGTAGGCGTGCGGCTGGTAGACCACGGGCGCACCGGCCGGGACCGCCCGGGCGTAGACCCCGGCCCGGCTGGAGTGCGCGTGCACGATGTCGGCGCCGGTGGCCCGGACCGCGGCCCGCACCGCCCGCAGCCGCGCCAGGCTCGACCCGGGCAGCGCGGTGGTGCTGGCGAAGCCCTTGCCGGCGGGGTCGTCCTCGCCGGCCCACAGCAGGTGGTGCTCGTGCTCCGGGCTGAGCCCGACGATGGTGTCCACCGCCCGGCCGACGCCGGTGCTGTAGCAGTCGGTGACGTGCAGGACGCGACGCATCAGGCCCTCGGGGCGTAGCCGACGACCGAGTGCGCCAGCCGGCGGGCGGCGGGCGCGGCGGAGAGCGCCTGCCGGGCGGCCGGGTAGGCGCGCCGCAGCTTGAGGTCGAAGCTGCGCAGGGTGTCGGTGGTGTTGACGTCGACCCGCGGGAGCGCGTGCCGGCCGTGCCCGTCGTAGGTGGCGAAGGCGGCCTCGAAGCCGGCGGTGCGCACCGCCTCCCGGGCCCGGGAGTCGTGGTGCCCGAAGGGGTAGGCGAAGGTCCGCGGGTGCTCGCCGCTGATCCGGAAGATCTCGGTCCGGGCCGCCGTGGTGGCCTGGGCCAGCGCCGGGTCGGCCATGCCGCGCATCGAGTCGTGCACCCAGCTGTGGCAGCCGAGGTCGATCCCGTGACCCGGCAGCGCCCGCATCTGGGCGTCGTCCATGAGCTGCTTGGCCGGCGACTCGCCGGGCCCGGGCACGTGCCCGGACAGGCCGGGGGAGACGTAGCACAGCGCCGGCATCCCACGACGCTGCAGCACCGGGGCGGCGTCCTCGAGCACCGAGACGTATCCGTCGTCGAAGGTGATGAGCACCGGCCGAGCCGGGCCGGGCCCGCCGTCGAGCATGTCGAGGTAGGTCGCCTCGTCCACCGCGGTGAACCCTCGCCGCTGCAGGTGGTCCATCTGGGCGGCGAAGGCGGCCACCGGGACGAAGTTGTTCGGCGGGTCGAGCGCGGCCGGGACGGTGCCCAGGCCGTGGTACATGAGGACCAGGGTGCGGTGCCGGCGCCTCATCGGGCGCTCCGGCGCAGCAGCCACAGCCCGACCGCGCAGACCAGCACGACCGCGTAGCCCGCGGCGAGGTACAGCGGCCGGGACGGGGTGGTCGTGGTGTGGTCCGGGCTCGGCTCGGAGAGCTGGACGACGGCCACCTGGGGGTCGTCCTCGGCGCGGTCGGCGGCCAGGTCGACGAGCCGGTCGGCCAGCCGGCTGGCCTGCCCGGCGTCGTCGGCGGTCGCCGAGATCCGCACCGTGGTCGAGTCCGGGTCCACCTCGGCCGTGGCGCCGGCGTCCTCACCGAGCCCGAGCTCGGCGACCGCCGCCTCCACCTGGGTGTCCGCGGCCAGCGCCACCGCGTACTGCTGGGCGATCAGGCGCAGCTCGTCGGAGCTGGTGGGCACCTGCTCCTGGGAGACCCCTTCGCTGCGGAGGCCGACCACGGCGTCCGCCTGCTGCTGGGTGGGCAGCTGGGCGACACCCACGGTCACCGCAACCGCGCCGAGCACGGCGAGGATCGCGGGCAGCAGCCACGCCCGCCGCCGCCTCGGCGCTCGTGCACCGCCGGCGCTGTCGGCGCTGTCGGCGTCCGGGACACCGGCGTCCGGGTCGTCCCCGGAGACCCCGCGCGGGCGCGAGCGCTCTTCCTCGGGGAGGTGGCTCTGGCGGCGCTCGGCGCCCTCCAGGCTCCCCGTGCGCTCGGCGCTCGCCACGCTCTGGTCGCTCCCGGTGCGCTCGGCGCGCGGCTGGTCTGGCCGGGGCTCCGCGTCGGCGGGCGTCCCCGAGGTGCGGCCGGTCTCGGCCGGTGCCTCGGTGGCGCGGTCCGCGCGGTTGGGCAGGATCTTCATGTCCGTCCTTTCGACTGACGTGCTTCTCGACCGGGTGACGACCGGCAGCGTCCCGGACGCTGCGTCGCGGACCCGGCTCAGGGGCAGGGCGGCGACCGCCCCGGCCAGCAGCCAGGTGGTCGCGGTGATGATCGGGTTGCGCCAGGGGAAGTCGATGACCCCCTGGACGCCGGCGCCGCACAGCGCCGCCGTCGCGCCGGCCGCCACCCACCGGGCGCCGGCCTGCTCCCAGCCCGGGCCGCGCCCGGAGGCACCGAGCAGGACCAGGCGGAGCAGCACGGCGAGCAGGGCGAGCAGCACGACGAGGCCGAGCGCGCCGGTCTCGGCGAGCACCGTGAGCGGGAGGTTGTGCGCGTGCAGCGGAGGCTCGGCGACCAGCGGCGAGTCCGGCCCGGAGCCGATCTGCTCGAGGCCGCCCGGACCGACGCCGATGATCGGCGAGGCCGCGGCGGCGGACGCCGCCATCGCCCAGATGAGCGGCCGGTGGTCGTCGGGGGAGGCGCTGGGGTCGCTCAGCGAGCTGATCCGCTCGATGAGCACCCCGCCCGGTCCGTCGGCGCCGAGCAGCATGAGGCCGGCGAGCACGAGCACCACCGCGCCGACGCCCCCGGCCACCGGGCCGCGGGCCGGCGGCAGCAGCAGGACGAGCACCAGCAGACCGGCCACCGCGCCCACCCAGGAGCCGCGGGAGAGGCTGAGCGCCAGGGCGCAGAGCACCGGCACGGCGGCCACCAGCAGGACCGCGCGCCAGCCCGTCCGCCGGGCCGTGCTGGCCGCGGCGAGCAGCAGCGGCAGCCCGAGCATGGTGTAGGCGCCCAGCTCGTTGGGCTGGGCGAAGGGGCCCTGCAGCCGGCCGCTGACCACCGCCCCGCCGGAGCTGCTGGAGAGCTCGCCGAGACCGGTGAGGGACTGCGCGCTGACGGCGACCAGCGAGACGAGCACCGCCGAGAGCACCACACGACGCTCCGGAGGTCCGAGGTGCACCAGGGCCGCGGCCGTGCCCCAGCCGAGCATGCTCGCCCCGGTGAGCACCAGCGAGCGGGCCGGGTCGACCGCTGTGGGCAACGAGATCACCTGTGCCAGCGGGATGCCGGCCGCGACCGCGAGCAGCGGCGGCAGCGGCTGGCGCCGGGTGTCGAGCACCAGCAGCAGCCACAGCACGACGACCGCGAGGCTCAGCGGCAGCACCAGGCCGGGTGCCCACGGTGCGACCACGGCGAGCACGACGAGAGCGCCGGTGACCAGCGGGGTCAGCGGGCTCGGGGGCGTCGTGCCCGGCGTCGGTGACGGATCCGCGGCGCCGGTCCGTCGGGGCGAGGTGTCGGGCGGCGACCCGGTCGGGGCCAGGGTGCTCATGCCGGCTCCTTGACCATGACGCCGCGCACCATCCGGTAGGTGCCGGGGTCGAGGTGCCGGGTGGCCAGCACCCAGGCGGCGACGTAGGCCAGCCCGCCGAGCACCAGCCCGACGATCGTCGGCAGCGGCAGCAGCATCACCCCGGCGGCGACCACGGAGGCGCCGGCGGACAGGACGAGGTTGCGGCGCACCCGGGTGTGCGGGAAGCGTCGCCGCAGCGCGACCAGCAGCACGGTGGCCTGGACCAGGTACGAGACGGTGGTCGCGGCGGCGGCGGCCGGCGCCCCCCAGACCGGGATGAGCGCCAGGTCGATGGCCAGGTTGGCCACCAGGGCCAGGCTGCTGGCCAGCAGCACCGCCGGGTCGGGCCGCAGCGAGAGCAGGGCGCTGAGGCTCACCTGGGCGATGCCGAAGAAGAGCGGCGCTAGCGCCAGCCAGGCGATGATCGCCACCGACCCGAACTCGTCCCCGAAGAGCAGGCCGACGAGCTCGTCGCCGCGGGTGAGCAGCACCGCCGCGTACGGCAGGTAGATGGCGCTGACGATGATGAGCGCCCCCGAGACGGCCCGGTTGCGGTCCGGGGAGCCGGCGCTGCTGTCGGACAGCGCCGGCAGCAGCACCCGGGCCACCGACCAGCTGATGAAGAGGACGGTCTCCAGGAGGCGGTAGGCGGCGGTGTAGTGACCCACCGCGACGGTGCCGGCGAGCCAGCCCAGCAGCACGACGTCGATGCGGAAGAGGGCCATCGAGACGAGGTCGTTCAGTCCGGTCACCCGGATCGCGCTGACGAAGTCAGCGGTGTGCTCCCGGGTGACCAGCCCGGGTCGGGGCCGGACGTCCGCCTGGCGACGCGCGGTGCCGGCCATCAGGACCACCCCGGTGAGCGAGGCGGCGCAGTAGGCGGCAGCCGCCCCGGCGACCCCGGTCCCCAGGTGCAGGGCGAGCACGACCAGCCCCAGCGCGAGGAAGCGCTGCACGACCAGCACCACCGCGGGTCCGGACTGCACGTGCCGGACGCTGGCGGCCGAGCGGAAGGCCTCGATGACCGTGTCCGCGCAGGCCGCGACGACCAGCGCCAGGCTGGGCGCCCAGCGTCCTGGCTCGTCCAGGGTCAGCCGCAGCACCAGCGCCGCGCCGAGGACGACGACCAGGGTGAGCGCGAGCCGCATCGCCAGCAGCGACGACAACCGGGCCGACAGGCTGGTGGGCTCGCCGCCGGCGAGCTGGACCAGGCGCTGGTCCAGGCCCAGGGTGGTGACCGAGGACAGCAGCAGCCCCAGCCCGAGGGCGAAGGAGAAGGCGCCGAACTCGGACACGCCGACGACCCTCGCGAGCACTCCGAGCATCGCGAGGGTGGCCAGCTTGCCGAGGATCTCGCCCGCGCTGAGGGTCACCCCGGCGCGGGTCATCCGGCGGGCGTCCGTGGGGCTCACCCGGGCCGGCCGCCTGTGGTCGTCGGCGTCGTGCCGGCTCCCTCAGGCGCGCCCTGGCGCAGACCCACGGCGGCGCCGGCCACCTTCGCCCCGTCCCGCAGCACGGTGACCAGCGGGACCAGCGCGGTCACGGCCATCGGGTGCGGCCGGGACGCCGCCCGGCGCAGCGGCACCCACAGGTAGAGGGTGGCGCCGGCCGCGGCGAGGCCGCGCAGCCGCGGTCCGCCGGCCAGCAGCATGGCGCCGCCGGCGCCGTAGGCCAGCGCCCGGGCGCCGTCCCGGGCGAGCAGGCGGCGGTCGCCGGAGTGCCCGGAGCCGAGGCCGTACCGGTAGTACATCCGCAGTGTGCTGCGCAGGGTCGGCCGCTGCTCCCAGGTGACCAGGGCGTCGCTGACCAGGTGCGCGTCGTGGGTGCGGGCCACCGTCCGCCCGAAGGTGACGTCCTCGCCGGTAGCCAGGTGCTCGGGGAACCCCCCGGCCTCGCGCCAGGCCTCGGCGGTGACCGCCATCGACCGGCCGGTGGGCATCGTCGCGTCGAAGGACCGCCCGAAGAGCCGTCCGTGCAGCCGGGTGAGCGGGCTCGGGTGGGTCAGCTCGTCGACCATCGGGTAGCCGGTCACGGCCAGCGCCGACTGCAGCGCCGAGGTGCTGGTCACCGCGTAGACACCGGTGAGCAGGCCCGCCTGCGGGCGGTCGGCGCCCGCGGCGCGCAGCGCCGGCAGCCATCCGGGGTCGGGGTCGCAACCGACGTCGGTGCAGGCCAGCAGGTCGTGGCGGGCCTGGGCGATGCCGATGTTGCGACCCTGCGAGATCCCGGCGCCGTCGGTCTCGACGATCCGCACCCGCGGGTCCTGCGCCGCGTGGCGGTGGCCGGTCTTGAGCGTGCCGTCGCGGGACCCGCCGTCGACGACGACGATCTCGTCGTCGTCGCCCAGCTGCGGGCGCAGCGCGCGCAGCAGCTCGTCGAGGCCCTCGGCCTCGTCGAGGACGGTGGTGATCACCGAGACCGGTCGCTGCTCGGCGAGCCCGGCACCGGGCCGGCGGGCGACCTCGGCGAGGTGGCGCTCCAGGGCGTCCGTCCCGCTGTCCTGGTGCACCGAGGCCTCGTGGGCCAGCCCGTGGCTGCCCAGGTCTGCGCGCAGCTCCGGGTCCTCGAGCCGGACCAGCACCTCCGCCAGCGAAGCGGGGTCGCCGGGCCGCACCGGCAGCGCCGCCCGGCCGAGGTGGCCGTGCAGCGGTGGGGTGGAGACCACCGACGTGCCGCAGGCCATCGCCTCGTGCGCGGAGACGCCGTAAGCCTCGCCGCTGACGGCGGAGCCCGGGTCGTCGCGGGTGAGCACGGCCACCGCGTCGAAGGCGGTGAGCCGGGCGCGGATGTCCTCGACCGCGGCGTGCAGGTGGACCCGGTCGGCGACGCCCCGCTGCTGCGCGTACCGGGTCAGCCGGTCGGCCTCCTCCGGGTGCGCGGCGTCCGGCAGGGCGTAGACGTGCAGCTCCCAGCGGGGCGCGTCGGCCAGGGCGCCGATCGCGTCGTCGACACCCTTGTAGGGCACCAGGCGGGTGGCCATGGCGACCCGGTGGCGCTCGCCGTCCGCGGGCAGCCCGAGCTCGTGGCAGGCCTGCTCGCGAGGCAGGACCGTCTGCACGGGGGGCGGGCCGGCGACCACGGAGGTGTGGCCGCGGTCCTCGGTCAGCCGCTCGACGGCGCTGATGCTGCCGTCGGTGAGCCGGTCCAGCAGCCGCACCGGGCGACCGCTGAAGGAGTCGTCGTGGCGCACCCACGCCGAGCGGGTCGCCGACAGGTGGCCGGCGGCCGCCCCGACCAGGCCGGCCTTGACCCCGTGGCCGAGCACGAGGTCGGGGCGGCCGGCGCGCAGGTGGCGGGCCAGCCGCAGCACGGTGCCGGCGGCGCCCTTCGCCCGGCGGCCGGTGGGGATCACCGTCACCGGGACCCCGCGCTCGCGCCAGGCCTGCGCCGCCGGTCCCTCGGCGAGGGTGACCACGTCGACCTCGAGCCGGCTGCTGGCGGCGGCCAGCCGCTCCATCCAGATCTCGGCACCGCCACGGGTGGCCGAGGGCAGCACCGCGCACACCCGCAGCGCGCGAGGCGCCGGCGGCGTCGGGGGTGCCTGGGTGTCGGGGGTCGTCTCAGCGACCGTCTCGGCGTACAACGCTGATCACCGTCTTCATGAGGATCTTGGCGTCCGACCACAGCGACCAGGTGTCGATGTAGACGTTGTCCAGGTGGGCTCGGTCCTTGATCGAGGTGTCGCCGCGCAGCCCCTCCACGGCGGCGTAGCCGGTCAGCCCCGCCGGGGCACGGTGCCGGTCCTCGTAGCCGGGGTAGGCCTCGCGGTACTGGTCGACGAAGTGCGGGCGCTCCGGCCGGGGCCCGACGAGGCTCATGTCGCCGCGAAGCACGTTGACCAGCTGGGGCAGCTCGTCCAGCGAGGTGGCCCGGATGAACCGCCCGACCGGACCGATCCGGTCGTCGTGCGAGATGTTCCACGTGGTCGCGGACTCGGCGTCGTCGGCCGGGGTCAGCGAGGTGAACTTCAGCAGGGTGAAGGGGCGTCCGCCGCGGCCGATCCGCTCCTGGCGGAAGATCACGCCCGGGCCGATCTCCCAGCGCACCGCCAGGGCGGTGGCCAGCATGACCGGGGAGAGCACGAGCAGCGCCGCGAGCGAGAGCACCACGTCCGCGGCACGCTTGACCTGCCAGCCGGCGCCGCTGCGCTCGGCCGGGGCGACGGCCACCAGCGGGATGCCGGCGATCTGGTCGTGGGCCGCCGAGGCGGGCGCGCCGAGGCTGTAGCCGACCGGCACGGTGTAGACCTCCAGGCGCTGCTGCTCACGGCGGATGGTCCGGGCGAGCTGCCACTCCTCGATCCGGGGGAAGGCGAAGACGACGCAGGTGATCCGCTCCCGGGCGACCACGGCGGTGAAGTCGTCGAAGCCGCCGAGCACCGGCAGACCATCGGTGGTCGGCTGGGCCTGCTCGCCCAGCAGCCCGACCGGTTCGACGCCGTCGTGGGTCCGCTCGATCATCCGTCGACCGAGCTCGACGGCCTCCGGGCCGTCGCCGAGGATGAGCACCCGGGTGCGCCGCTCCGGGTGCCGGCGCACCGCCCGGCGACGCAGGGCGTAGGCGACGAACCGGCCCAGGACCATCGAGCTGAGCACCGCCAGCAGCAGCACCGGCGCCTGCGGCAGCCCGCTGAGGCCCGGTACCACGACGGTCATCTCGCCCGCGGCAATGCCGGCGACCGCGGCCAGCAGCAGGCGGGGGAGCTCGTCGAGGACGTTCTCGGTGAAGCGGGTCCGGTAGAGGCCGGTGGCGCGGTTGACGCACAGCACGCCGAGGGCGACGGCGAGCAACCCGACGAGGTCCTGCGGCATGAGCACGGCCAGGACCACCAGGCCCCACAGGTCCGCGGCCAGCAGCGGCAGCAGGCTGCCCCGACGCTGTCGCGCCGGCGGCGTCGACGGGGACGCCGGGCTCGGGGTGGGGCCCTCAACGGGTCGCGGCGGCTGCGGGTGTCGTCGGCTCAGCGGGGTGGCCATCCGGCGCCAGGCGGGGTGGTCGGTCCGGGTGGGCGGGTGTGCTCGGTCGGGCAGGCGCAGCCGGCGCCGGGTGGGTGCCGGCTGCGGGCGTACGGGGTCCGTGGTGGACGTCATGCGTGCTCCCCCCTCAGAAAGCAAGCGGTGTCTGCGTTCCCGACGGCGGTCAGCCGCGGGATCCTGCGTGACGGTGTCGACCGCTGGGGCCGAGCGGGCGGTCAGCCCGCGCGGACACCTCCTCCGGGCGTGGTCGACATGCTCCGGGACGTGTCACGACCTGGCGGTGACGCCCCCCACGAGGCGGTGCCTCGTGGTCGTGACGGTCCGGTGTAGGTCTGGGCGCGGCGCACCGCGCGGACCAGCTGCTGAGCGGCCGGCGAGGCGTCCCGGGTGTCCCGGAGCCGCTGCCGTGCCTGCTCGGCCCAGCGGCGGCCGCCCAGGTGCGCAGCCGCGAGCCGCGGGTGCGACCAGAGCTGCAGCCGCTGGGTGGGCAGCTCGTTGTTGCTCAGCCGCTGCTTGAGGCCGGTCCGGCCGCGGCCGAAGTCGACGCCGGTGATGGCGGGGTCGGCGTGCCAGCGCTGCAGGGCCCGGCCGAAGAGGACGTCGCTGGGGGAGTGCCCCTCGGCGCCGGGCCGCATCCGGTGGTCCAGCAGCCGCACCCGGTCGTGGTCGTGGGCGGCCAGCAGGTAGGCGAGCAGCTCACCGTCGTGGACCAGGCGCCACAGCTCCACCTGGCCGCGCCCGGCCAGGTCGGCCACCAGCTCGGTGTGGGCCCGGGCCCGTCGCGGGTCGGCGAACTCGTCGGCGCGGGACAGCGCGAGCTCCCGGGCCCGGCGCAGCCGCAGGGTCTCCGGCAGCGCGGCCCGCACCTCGTCCGGCTCCGCGAGCCGGTCCACCTGCCAGCGGGTGCCGGAGGCGTCCAGGGCCCGCTCGGCCCGGCGGGCGTTCTGCCGCGCCTTCTTGCGGGCCCAGGTGTGCTCGTCGCGCACCAGCGGCCAGTCGAGCTGGGGCGTCGGGTCGCCGGGCGTCAGCAGCGCGGTGCCGGTCCGCGCGTGCAGCGCGGCCGTCACCGGGTCGTCCACGGGCAGCTGCTCGAGGTCGACGTACCAGGCGCGATCGCGGCCCAGCCGGGCCAGCAGGGCCTCGGCCAGCGCCACGGCGGCGTCGGCGTCGACCGCGACCAGCCGCTGGTGATCCAGGTGGCCGTGCCCGGCCAGCCGCACCGTGCGCAGGTCGCCCAGCGGGGTGCGCCGTCGGCGCTCCTCGAGCAGCGCCGCCGCGCCCAGCCCGGCACCCGGCCGGTCCACGGTCAGCGGGCTCACGGCACGGCCGGCGGTGGCCGCCCAGGGCAGCAGCTCGCGGGCGTGGCTGCCCAGCGGGACACGGGCGTGCTCGTGCAGCGCGAGGAGGTGCTCGCGCGGGTCGGCGGGGTCGCCGGCACGCACTCCTGCCCGGGAGCCGAGGGTGGGCGTGGTGGGTGCCGGGGCGGTGCCCGCGGTCACAGCGCCCGCACGCCGTCGGGCGCGCTGGCGTCGATGGTGAAGGAGGGCTGCGGGCCGGCGACCTCGGGCCGCGGCCGCACCTTGCGGGCCACCCGGCTCAGGGTGATCTTGCCGGCCGTGCCGAGGCCGTGCTCGGCCTCGCTGGGCCGCTGACGACCCAGGGTGTGCCGGGCGAAGTGGTTGCCGGCGACGACCTGCTCGCGCCGGGTGGAGGCGGCGGTGCGGTGCTCGGTGGAGAGCGAGACGTTCAGGCCCTCGACGTTGACCACCCGGTGCGGCGAGTTCTGCGGCCACCAGGCCACCTGCCCGGGGGTGAGCTCCATCGACGAGGCGTGCTCGTCGAGCTCGACCCGGTAGGGCAGCTGCTCGTCGCTGGCTCCGGCGACGACCTCCTCGAGGTGCTGCGGGCTGACGAAGCGGGGACCGCGGGGGTAGACCCACACCCGCTTGGTGCCGCGCATCTGCCACAGGGCGTTCGGCTGGTTGTCGGCGTGGTAGTAGACCTGCGCCGTCGGCGAGGAGATGAGCAGGGTCGCCTTGACCGAGAGCGGCCGGAAGCCCGGCACCAGCTCGGCGATCTCCTCGTAGAGCTCGCGGGTCAGCCGACCGATGGTCTCGTCGTGCTGGCCGACCCCGACGACGTTGAGCCACAGCCGGCCGCCGGCGACGATGTCGAGCAGCTCGGCACCGGGCAGGTCGGTCAGCGCGCCGCGCTGCCACTCGTCGGTACGGGTCGGGTCGGTGCCCATGGTGTAGGGCTGGACGATCGAGCGCGGCACCCGGTCCAGCAGCGCCGCGAGCGCCGAGTCCGACCAGGCCTGGTCCTCGTGCAGCCGGTGGGCCGCCCGGTGCGGCCCGTCCCCCCAGCTGTCGATGTCGTCGAAGGTCCACTGCGTGCGTGCAGCAGTCATCACTGTTCGAATACCCCCGGAATCTGGTGTGCCAGGACGAGGGTGATCGTCCGGCGTGATCCGATCGTGACATATGAGGTGGGGCCTTGTCGCGTCGAGCGCGGGTCGTGACGAGGCTCTCGCCCGGCAGGACGGGCCAGGCTCGGCGTGTCGCGAGCCGCCCTCGACGGCCGCATGGCGAACGCGAAGTTTGCTCACCCATAACAGGTGGTTATGCTGGCGGCGTTCCGCACCCCATCCTGAGGAAGCCGCTCGTGACCCTAGCGACCCCGCTCGAGACGCGTCCGCAGACGCATCTCGACCAGCTCGAGAACGAGTCGATCCACATCATCCGTGAGGTCGCCGCAGAGTTCGAGCGGCCGGTGCTGATGTTCTCCGGCGGCAAGGACTCGATCGTCATGCTTCGCCTGGCGGAGAAGGCGTTCCACCCCGCGCGCATCCCCTTCCCGGTGCTCCAGGTGGACACCGGCTACGACTTCCCCGAGGTGCTGTCCACGCGGGACGCGTGGGTCGAGCGGCTCGGGGTGCGCCTGCACGTGGCCTCGGTCGAGCAGGCGATCGCGGACGGGGTCGTCGTCGACGACGGGCACACCCCGCGCAACCGGCTGCAGATCGGCACCCTGCTGCACGCCATCGAGTCCGAGGGGTACACCGCGGCCTTCGGCGGCGGGCGCCGCGACGAGGACAAGGCGCGCGCCAAGGAGCGGGTGTACTCCCACCGCGACGACTTCGGCCAGTGGGACCCCAAGAACCAGCGCCCGGAGCTGTGGAGCCTCTACAACGGGCGCATCCACGAGGGCGAGCACATGCGGGTCTTCCCGCTGAGCAACTGGACCGAGCTGGACATCTGGCAGTACATCGGCCGCGAGCAGATCGAGATCCCGTCGATCTACTACGCGCACACCCGCCGGGTCTTCGAGCGCGACGGGATGCTGCTCAGCGAGAGCCCGTACAACCCCCTTCGCGACGGGGAGCGGGCCGAGGAGCGCACGGTGCGCTTCCGCACCGTCGGTGACCTCACGCTCACCGGGTGCGTGGAGTCCACGGCGGCCACGGTCGCCGAGATCGTCGACGAGGTGGCCACCGCGACGCTCACCGAGCGTGGCGCCACCCGCGGGGACGACCGCTTCAGCGAGGCCGCCATGGAGGACCGCAAGAAGGAGGGGTACTTCTGATGACCCTGCTCACCGACACCCCGCCGGTCACCGACGCGGCCGCCACCCAGCCGCACGGGCTGCTGCGCTTCGCCACCGCCGGCTCGGTCGACGACGGCAAGTCCACGCTCATCGGCCGGCTGCTGCTGGACTCCAAGGCGATCATGGCCGACCAGCTGGAGGCGGTCGAGACCACCTCCCAGGCCAAGGGCTACGACTACACCGACCTGGCCCTCTTCACCGACGGGCTGCGCAGCGAGCGCGAGCAGGGCATCACGATCGACGTGGCCTACCGCTACTTCGCCACCCCGGCGCGCAAGTTCATCATCGCCGACACCCCGGGCCACGTGCAGTACACCCGGAACATGGTCACCGGCGCCTCCACCGCCGACCTCGGACTGGTGCTCGTCGACGCCCGCGAGGGGCTGACCGAGCAGTCCCGTCGGCACGCCGTGCTGCTGTCCATGCTGCAGGTGCCGCACGTCGCCGTGGCGGTGAACAAGATGGACCTCGTCGACTACTCGCAGGACGTCTTCGAGCGGATCCAGGCGGACTTCCTCGAGTTCTGCGCCGGCCTGCACGTGCCCCGCCCGGTGGTCGTGCCGATCTCGGCGCTGGTGGGGGACAACGTCGTCGAGCCCAGCGCGCGGATGCCGTGGTACGCCGGGCCGACGCTGCTGCACCACCTGGAGACGGTGCCGGTCGAGGCCGAGCAGCCGGACGGGCCGGGGCGGCTGCCGGTGCAGTACGTCATCCGGCCGAAGTCGGACGCCTACCACGACTACCGCGGCTACGCCGGGCAGGTGGCCGGCGGGGTGCTGCGCCCGGGCGACCCGGTGGTCGTCCTCCCCTCCGGCCGGCGCAGCCACGTCGCCGGGATCGACCGCTTCGAGGGCGAGGTGCCCCAGGCCGGCGAGGGGGAGTCGGTGACCCTGCGGCTCACCGACGACGTCGACGTCGCCCGGGGCGACATGATCGTCGCCGCGCAGGGCGCCCCGCAGCCGGTCAAGGAGCTGGAGGCGACGATCTGCTGGATGGCCGAGGCGCCGCTGCGCCCCCGGCAGAAGCTGGCGATCAAGCACACCACCCGCACCGCCCGGGCGATGGTCACCCGGGTGGACCACCGGGTCGACACCAACACCCTGCACCGGGACAGCTCGGCCGAGGAGCTGGGCCTGAACGAGATCGGTCTCGTCGCGCTGAAGCTGACCCAGCCGCTGGTGGTCGAGCCCTACGAGAGCAACCGGACCACCGGCTCCTTCATCCTCGTCGACGAGGCCACCGGGGCCACCGTGGGCGCGGGCATGGCCTGGCTGGGATCCGACGTCAGCGAGCAGGAGCTCTACGACATCTGAGCGCGGACGCGACGACATCTGAGCGCGAGACGCGACGACGTCTGAGCGCGAGACGCGACGACCTCTGAGCGCGCGCGGGTGGCGCCTCAGCCGAGGCGCATCCACTCGCTCCAGCCGTGGTGCAGCACCAGCCAGGCGAGCAGCCCGTAGCCGGCCTGGCCCGGGTGGGTGCCGTCCCGGCTGGTGGCCAGGTCGGAGGACCACTGCTCGTGGCCGGCCAGCGGGGTGCAGGTGTCGATGAAGGGCACGCCCCGGCGGTCGCACACGTCGCGCTGCGCCTCGGAGAGCTGGCGGACCTGCTCGTCGGTGGCCGGGTCGGCGCCCGGCGGGGGACCGACGACGAAGGTGGCGATGCCCCGGCTGGACGCCTCGTCCAGGATGTTCGCGAGGTTGAGCCGGTGCCGGGCCAGCGAGGTGCCGGCCTGCAGATCGGCGTGGCCCACCTGCACCACGAGACGACGCTCGGCCGCGTCGCCCCAGCGCGACGGCCCCTCGCTCTTCCACCGCTCGGCGACGTCCGCGGAGGTGGCCCCGCGGACGCCGAGGTTGTAGAAGGCGAGCGAGGCGTCGCCCAGCGGGGTGCGCCCGAGCACCCGGCCGACCCAGCCCTGCGCCTTGGGGTCGCCGATCCCGGCGACGAAGGAGTCGCCGACGAAGACCACGACGATGTCGCGCTGCCCGCCGTCCACCGCGAAGGACGCGCTGGGGGTGAAGTCGTTGCCGGCGGCGTCGGTGGTCGGGTGACCGCTCACGTGGTGCTCCTCGGGGTGTCGTCGATCTCGTCGTCCAGGTCGTCGTCCAGCCGCGCCAGCCAGGAGGCCAGCCGCTCGACCGCGGTCTCGTGCTCGGGGTGCAGGTCGACGAAGGTGCGCAGCTGGTCACCCACCCAGGCCAGGGAGACCTCTTCGTCCCCCCGGCGCTGCTCGAGCTCCTCGATGCCCCGGTCCGTGAAGTACATCGCTCAGCGGTCGAAGGCGGCCGACATCAGCGCGGCCTGCTCGGCCGCGTGCTTCTTCGCCGTCCCGGCCGCCGGCGAGGCGCTGGCCGGTCGGGCGACGACCCGCAGCGGCCGCTCCTCGCCGTGCGCCGCGAGGGCGCGGGAGAGGTTGAGCGCCAGGAACGGCCAGGCGCCCATGTTGGACGGCTCCTCCTGGACGACGACGATCTCGGCCTGCGGGTACTGCGCGAGCGCCGCGGCGATCTCCTCGCCGGCGATCGGGTGGTACTGCTCCAGCCGCAGGATCGCGGTCTGCTCGTCGCCGCGCTTGCTGCGCTCCGCCTCGAGGTCGTAGACGACCTTGCCGGAGCCCAGCAGCACCCGGGTGACCTGGTCGCCGGCCGGTGCCTGCGGGTCCGGCAGGATCGGCCGGAAGGTGCCCTCGAGGAAGTCCTCGGGCTGGCTGGCCGCGGCCTTGAGCCGGAGCATCGACTTCGGCGTGAAGACCACCAGCGGGCGGCGCGGCCGGGCGTAGGCCTGGCGACGCAGCAGGTGGAAGTAGCTGGCCGGCGTCGAGGGGAAGGCGACGGTCATGTTGTCCTGCGCGCACAGGGTGAGGAAGCGCTCGATCCGGGCCGAGGAGTGGTCCGGGCCCTGGCCCTCGTAGCCGTGCGGCAGGAGCAGCACGACCGAGGACTGCTGGCCCCACTTCTGCTCGCCGCTGGAGATGAACTCGTCGACGACGGTGGCCGCGCCGTTCCAGAAGTCGCCGAACTGCGCCTCCCAGAGCACCAGCGCGTCCGGCCGCTCCACGGAGTAGCCGTACTCGAAGCCCATCGCGGCGAACTCCGAGAGCAGGCTGTCGTAGACCCAGAAGCGAGCCTGCCCGCCGCCGAGGTAGAGCAGCGGGGTCCACTCCTCGCCGGTGAGACGGTCGGTGAGCACGGCGTGCCGCTGCACGAAGGTGCCGCGTCGGCTGTCCTGACCGGTGAGCCGCACCGGGGTGCCCTCCATGAGCAGCGAGCCGAAGGCCAGCAGCTCTGCGGTGGCCCAGTCGATGCCGCCCTCGCGTACCGAGTCGGTGCGCTTCTGCATCGCCTGCTGCAGCTTCTTGTGGACCGAGAAGTCCTTCGGCGGGGAGCTGAAGGCGTCCCCGATGCGCTGCATGTCCTGCTCGGAGATCGCCGTCTGGTCGGCCGGGTGCCGGGTGTCGTCGGAGGTCTGGGTGCTGGGACGCTCCAGGCCGGCGTTGTCGCTCTCGTCGACGCCGGAGCCGCTGAGCGCCTCCTTGGTCTCGACGAAGACCCGCTCCAGCTGGTTCTGGTAGTCCTTCAGCGCGGCCGCAGCCTCGTCCTCGCTGATGTCGTCCCGGCCGATGAGCGACTCGGTGTAGAGCTTGCGCACCGAGCGCTTGGACTCGATGAGCTTGTACATCAGCGGCTGCGTCATCGACGGGTCGTCACCCTCGTTGTGCCCGCGGCGGCGGTAGCAGACGAGGTCGATGACGACGTCCTTGTGGAACTTCTGCCGGTACTCGTAGGCGAGCTCGGCGACCCGCACGCAGGCCTCCGGGTCGTCGCCGTTGACGTGGAAGATCGGCGCCTGGATCATCCGGGCGACGTCGGTGGAGTAGACCGAGGAGCGGCTCGCGCTGGGCGAGGTGGTGAAGCCGACCTGGTTGTTGACCACCACGTGGATGGTGCCGCCGGTGCGGTAGCCGCGCAGCTGGCTCTGCTGCAGCGTCTCGGCGACCACGCCCTGCCCGGCGAAGGCGGCGTCGCCGTGCATGAGGATCGGCAGCACCGGGAAGTCCTCGCCGGCGTGGTTGAGCCGGTCCTGCTTGGCCCGGGCGATGCCCTCGAGCACCGGGTCGACCGCCTCCAGGTGGCTGGGGTTGGCGGCCAGGTAGACCTTGGTGCTGGCGCCGTCCTCGGCGATGAACTCGCCCTCGGTGCCCAGGTGGTACTTCACGTCGCCGGAGCCCTGGACCGACTTCGGGTCCAGCTTGCCCTCGAACTCGCGGAAGATCTGCCCGTAGGACTTGCCGGCGATGTTGGCCAGCACGTTGAGCCGGCCGCGGTGCGGCATGCCGATGCAGACCTCGTCCATCTCGTCGGCGGCCGCCCGGGAGAGGATCCGGTCCAGCAGCGCGATCGCCGACTCGCCGCCCTCGAGGGAGAAGCGCTTCTGCCCGACGAACTTCGTCTGCAGGAAGGTCTCGAAGGCCTCGGCGGCGTTGAGCCGGCGCAGGATCCGCAGCTGCTCGTCGGAGGTGGTGCGGGCGTAGCCGACCTCGATCCGGTCCTGCATCCAGCGGCGCTGCTCGGGGTCCTGGATGTGCATGTACTCCACGCCGATGGTGCGGCAGTAGGAGTCGCGCAGGATGCCGAGGATGTTGCGCAGCTTGAGGAAGGGCTGGCCGCCGAAGCCGCCGGTGGCGAAGTGCCGGTCGAGGTCCCACAGGGTCAGCCCGTGGGTGGTGATGTCCAGGTCGGTGTGCCGCCGCTGCTGGTACTCCAGCGGGTCGGTGTCGGCCATGAGGTGGCCACGCACCCGGTAGGCGTGGATGAGCTCCTGGACGCGGGCGACCTTGTTGATGTCGTCGTCGTGCGTCGCCGAGATGTCCTGCACCCAGCGCACCGGCTCGTAGGGGATGCGCAGGCTCTCGAAGATCTCGTCGTAGAAGGCGTCGTCGCCGAGCAGCAGCTGGTGGATGACCCGCAGGAACTCGCCGGACTGGGCGCCCTGGATGATCCGGTGGTCGTAGGTCGAGGTCAGGGTGAGGATCTTGCTGACCGCGTTCCGGTTGAGCGTCTCGTTGCTCGCGCCCTGCCACTCGGCCGGGTACTCCAGCGCGCCGACGCCGATGATCGCGCCCTGCCCCTTCATCAGGCGGGGGATGGAGTGCACCGTGCCGATGCCGCCGGGGTTGGTCAGGGTGGCGGTGGTGCCCTGGAAGTCCTCCAGGGTCAGCTTGCCGTCACGGGTCTTCTTGACGAGCTCCTCGTAGGCGCTCCAGAAGGCGGTGAAGTCCATCTTCTCGGCGGCCTTGACCGAGGGGACCATGAGCGAGCGGGAGCCGTCGTCCTTCTGCAGGTCGATGGCGATGCCCAGACCGACGTGCGCCGGCTGCACGACGACCGGCTTGCCCTTCTCGTCGGTGGTGAAGCCGACGTTCATCTCCGGCATCTTGGCCAGCGCCTTGACCAGCGCGTAGCCGATGATGTGGGTGAAGGAGATCTTGCCGCCGCGGCTGCGCCGCAGGTGGTTGTTGATGACGATCCGGTTGTCGATGAGCAGCTTGGCCGGCACCGCCCGCACGCTGGTCGCCGTCGGGACCTCCAGCGAGGCCTCCATGTTGGTGACCACCCGGGCGGCGGCCCCTTTCAGCGGCTTCTCGACGTCCTGGTCCTCGACCTCGGGCTGGGAGGGCTTCTCCGGCTCGCGGGGAGTGGGCTCGGCGGCCGCCGCGCTGCGCGCCTGGCCGCCCGAGCTCTTGGAGCTGGACGACGAGCTCTTCGACGACGAGCTCTTGGACTCCGAGCTCGTGGTGGACGAGCTCTTGGACGCCGAGGCCTTCGTGTCCTTCGACCCGGCGCTCTGCGACCCCTTCGAGTCCTTGGCCTCGGCGGTGCTCGCCGCGGACTGCTCGGCGTTCTTCCGCTTCGCCTGGGTGTCCTCGGCCTCCTGGGCGCGCTCGGCCTGCTTGGCCTCCTTCGCGCCCTCCGCCTTCGCGCCGTTGGCACCCGCCCCGTTGCTGGGGGACCCGCCGCTGCCCGGGGTGTAGCTCTCGAAGAACTCCCACCAGGCCTCGTCGACGTTGTTCTTGTCCTGCTTGTACTGCTCGTACAGCTCGTCGACGAGCCATTCGTTGGGACCGAAGTCGGTCAGGGAGCTCGAGCCGTCCTGCTCAGGCACGCCGCATTCGCCTCTTCCGTGGACATCCGCGATCGAACGGACCCGTCATCGGGCCACCACGACAGCCTAACGCTCCCACCGGCCGCATCCGAAGGACCGGGGCCGGGTTGTGCCCGGGGCCTGCCGACGGCCTCCCGGAGAGCTCCGGGAGGCCGTGGGTGCGGCGGGCTCAGCGGTCGGTCAGGAGACGTCCTGGCGCACCGCGCGGAAGATCCCCGGGACGGCGAAGAGGGCCGCCCAGCCGGCGAGCACGAGGGCCCCCGCCCACCAGCTGAGCTGCTGGGTCTCCTCGGCCCCGGGCTGCGCGCTGATCGCCAGCACGGCGCTGGTCGCCGCGCTCGGCAGGTACTGGGCGATCTCGGCGCCCCACTCGGTGATGCCCAGCAGCACCCCGATGATCGGCTCGACGATCCAGGCGATGCTGATCGCCAGGACGAGGGCGGCGACCTGGTTGGGGATGAGGATGCCCACCCCGAGCCCGATGAGGGCCCACAGCCCGAGCACGAGCATTCCGAGCGCCAGGGTCCGCCAGACATCGGCGGACGGGAAGAGCTCGGCCCCCTGGATGCCGAGGATCGCACCGCCGACGAACACCGAGGAGACGATCGCCAGCAGGCCGTAGACCACCCCGAGCACGAGCAGCGCCAGCACCTTGGAGCCCATGACCTTGACCCGTCGGGGGGTCGCCAGGAAGGTGCTGGTGATCGTCTTGTGCCGGTACTCCGAGCCGACCTGCATCACGCCGATGGTCAGCAGCAGCACGTAGCCCACGCCCAGGCCGCCGGTGTAGACGTTGATCGCCAGGTCGGTCGGGTCCATGGGCCCGCCCATCATCTCCTCGGCCGAGCTGCTGGTGAGGAAGAACCCGTTGAGCGCGGCGAAGGCGGCGCCGACCAGCACGACGGCGATGGCCATGCCCCACCAGAGGCGGGTGGTGAAGAACTTCAGCAGCTCGGACCTCACGGTGGCGATCATGCCGAGGCTCCTTCCGGACGAGCGGCGGCGCCGTCGACGGCACCACCACCGAGGTTGCGGTTGGACCCCTCGGTGAGCTCGAAGAAGAGCGCCTCGAGGTCGGCGGTCTTGGCCTGCAGCTGCCAGATCGGCAGGCCGGCGCGCAGGGCCACGTCACCGACGAGCCGCAGGTCGTCGGTCTCGGCGAGCAGCGTGCCGTCCTGCTGGGGGCGGGCGACGACGTCGGCCACCCGCAGAGCACCGGCCAGCGACTCCGGGTCGGAGGTTCGCACCAGGGCTCGCGAGGTGCCGTGCAGCTCCTCGATCGAGCCCTCGCGGACCAGCCGACCGTTGGCGATGATCACCACGTCGTCGACGGTGGTCTCCACCTCCTGGAGCAGGTGGCTGGAGATGAGGATGGTCTTGCCGCTGTCGGCCAGGGAGCGCAGGAAGCCCCGCAGCCAGCGGATCCCCTCGGGGTCGAGGCCGTTGGCCGGCTCGTCGAGGATGAGCACCTGCGGGTCGCCCAGCAGCGCGGCGGCCAGCCCGAGCCGCTGGCGCATGCCCATGGAGTAGGCGCCCGCACGCTTGCGGGCGGCCGCCGGGATGCCGGTGAGCTCGAGCAGCTCGTCGGCCCGGCGGTCGGGCAGGCCCGCGGCCGCCGCGATCACCCGCAGGTGGTCCCGGCCGCTGCGTCCGGGGTGGAAGTTGGTCGCCTCCAGCGCCGCGCCGACGGTGCCTGACGGGTTGCTCAGGTCGCGGTACGCCTGGCCACCGATGGTCGCCGTCCCCGAGGTCTGCCCGATGAGCCCGAGCAGCATCCGCAGCGTGGTCGTCTTGCCGGCGCCGTTGGGCCCGAGGAAGCCGGTGATCCGGCCCGGCGCCACGTGGAAGCTGAGGTCGTCGACGGCGGTGAAGCCGCCGAAGCGTTTGGTGAGGTTGCGGACCTCGATGGTCGTGCCTGCCACTGCCATCCGATCTCCCCTGTCTCTTGGAAGTGGCACTATCCAAGCAGCCGGAGCGCTCGCTGTCCTCCTACGAGGGTCGGATCTTCGTGGCGTGTCGCGCCGGCCCGGCTCCACCTCAGGTCGGAGATGCGGCCCGCGCCTATACTCGCCCGCATCATGACCACTGGTCTCCTGCTCCTGCTCGCGGTGGTCCTCACCCTCGGCACCGCGATCTTTGTCGCCGCCGAGTTCTCCCTCGTCGCCCTGGACCGGCCGGCGGTGCAGCGGGCCGTGGACGAGGGCGACGCACGGGCCCGGCCCGTGCTGGGCTCGCTGCGCCGGCTCTCCACCCTGCTCTCGGTCTGCCAGGTCGGCATCACGGTCACCACCCTGATGCTCGGCTACGTCGCGAACCCGGCCATCGGTGCGCTGATCTCGCCGTTGCTGGAGTCGGCCGGGATGCCCGAGGGCGCTGCCGGGGGCGTGGCCTCGGTGCTGGCGCTCGTGCTGGCCACCGTCTTCTCGATGATCCTCGGGGAGATGGTGCCCAAGACCCTCGCCGTCTCCGAGCCGCTGGGCACCGCCAAGCTCGTGGCCACCCCGATGCGCGTCTTCGGGATCATCTTCAAGCCCTTCGTCGTCGTGCTCAACGGCTCGGCGAACTGGTTCCTGCACCGGATCGGGGTGGAGCCGCAGGAGGAGCTGTCCGCGGCCCGCAGCCCGGCCGAGCTGGCCAGCCTGGTGCGCACCTCGGTCGAGGCCGGGACGCTGGACAGCGCCACCGCCCGCCTGGTGACCCGCTCCCTGGGCTTCGGCGACCAGACCGCGGCCGACGTGATGACCCCGCGCAACCGGGCCACCGCCATCGACCGCGGCGGCAGCGCCGAGGAGCTGGTGGCGCTGGCCCGGCGGACCGGGCACTCCCGCTTCCCGGTGATCGACGACGACTGGGACGACGTCGACGGGGTGGTGCACGTCAAGCGGGCCATCGCCGTGCCGCACGATCGCCGGGCGGACGTGCCGGTCTCGGCGCTCATGGTGGACGCCGAGGTGGTCCCGGAGACGCTGCGGCTGGACCCGCTGCTCATCCAGCTGCGCGACACCGGGCTGCAGATGGCCGTCGTCGTCGACGAGTACGGCGGCACCGCCGGGGTGGTCACCCTCGAGGACCTCGTCGAGGAGATCGTCGGCGAGGTCTCCGACGAGCACGACCTCGGGCAGACCACCGGACGGCCGCTGGCCGACGGGTCGTGGACCGTGCCCGGGATGTGGCGACCCGACGAGGTGCGCGAGCGGCTCGGCGCACCGGTGCCCGAGGGGAGCGCCTACGAGACGGTCGGCGGCTGGGTGATGGCCGCCCTGGGCCGGGTGCCCGAGGTCGGCGACGAGGTGCCGCTGGAGGGCTGGCAGGTCACCGTCGCCGACATGGACACCCGCCGTGTCGACCGGCTGCGCTTCGTGCCGGTCGGCCCGCCGGGCACCGGCCTCGGCCCGTCCTCGGACGCGGCCGGGAGCGGGTCGACCTCCGTCGGGCCGGGGGAGGCGTCGTGACGATCCTGCTCATCACGGTGGTCCTGCTGCTCGGCAACGCCTTCTTCGTCGGTGCCGAGTTCGCCGCGATGTCCGCCCGGCGCAGCCAGCTGGAGCCGCTCGCCGAGGCGGGTGACAAGCGCGCCGCGGTGGCTGTCGAGGCGCTGCAGCACACCGGGGTCCTGCTGGCCACCTGCCAGCTCGGCATCACGCTGTGCTCGGTGCTGCTCGGCGCCGTGTCCGAGGCGGCGCTGCACCACGCGCTGCACCCGGTGATGGAGGCGGTCGGGGTGCCGCACGCGATGACCGACGCGGCCTCGCTGGTGCTGGCCATCCTCATCGTCGTCTACCTGCACGTCGTCGTCGGCGAGATGATCCCGAAGAACCTCGCGATCGCCGGACCGGAGCGCTCCGCCCGGCTGCTCGTGCCGCCGCTGATGATGGTCGGCCGGATCGCCCGGCCGGTGATCACCGGGATGGACCGGGTCTCCAAGGCCTTCGTGCGCGGCATGGGCGTCGACCCGAAGGACGAGGTGTCGGCCGCCTTCACCGCCGAGGAGGTCCAGCACATCGTCGACGAGTCGCACCGCGAGGGGCTCGTGGAGAGCGAGCAGTACGGCCTCGTCGGCGCCGCGCTGGAGTTCTCCGACAAGGACGCCGGCGACGTGGCGGTGCGGCTCGACCAGCTGGTCACCGTGCCCCCGGAGGCCACCCCGGACGACGTCGAGCGGCTCGTCGCCCGGCACGGCTACTCGCGGTACCCGACCTGCGACGACGACGGCGAGATCACCGGCTACCTGCACCTGAAGGACGTGCTCTACGCCGACGACGAGGACCGGGCCGAGCCGGTGCCGCGCAAGCGGGTGCGACGCCTGGCCAGCGTGCGGGCCGGGGACGAGGTCGAGGAGGTGCTGGCGACGATGCAGCGCACCGGCGCGCACCTGGCCCAGGTCACCGACGCCGACGGCGAGGTGCTCGGGGTGGTCTTCCTCGAGGACGTCATCGAGGAGCTCGTCGGCGAGGTCGCCGACGCCACCCAGCGCGAGCGGGACTGAGCCGCGTCGTCCCGGCAGGGCGCTGGGGCTTGTGTGACCGGTGCGACTCGTGGGACTTTGCTCCGGTCGGCCGGTGATCTCGGCCGTCCCGGGACAAGGAGCGCCATGAGCACCCAGAGCACAGGCCAGGGCCACGAGGCCTCGGAGAAGCATGGCTTCTCCACCCGCCGCGCCTTCATCCTCGCCGCCATCGGCTCGGCCGTCGGGCTGGGCAACATCTGGCGCTTCCCCTACGTGGCCTACGAAGGGGGCGGCGGCGCCTTCATCGTCCCCTACCTCGTCGCGCTGCTGCTGGCCGGCATCCCGATGCTCTTCCTCGACTACGCGATCGGCCACCGGCTGCGCGGCTCGCCGCCGCTGAGCTTTCGACGGGTCTCCCGCAAGGCCGAGTGGCTCGGCTGGTGGCAGGTGCTCATCTGCGCGGTGATCGCCGTCTACTACGCGGCGATCATCGCCTGGGCGGTGCGCTACACCGGCTTCTCGATCGACCAGTCCTGGGGGGCCGACCCCGAGGCCTTCCTCTTCGGCGACTTCCTGCAGGCGGCCGAGACGCCCGGGCCGACGCTGGAGGTCGTGCCGGGCGTGATGATCCCCATGGTGATCGTCTGGCTGGTCACCCTCGCCGTGCTGGCGCTCGGCGTGCAGGGCGGCATCGGCCGGGTGGCCACCGTCTTCATCCCGCTGCTCGTCGTCGCCTTCGCCGTCCTCGTGGTGCGGGCGCTCTTCCTGCCCGGCTCCGAGCTGGGGCTGGACGCCCTCTTCAGCCCGGACTGGGCCGCGCTGGGCGACCCGTCGGTGTGGGTGGCCGCCTTCGGTCAGATCTTCTTCAGCCTCTCCGTCGGCTTCGGGATCATGATCACCTACGCCTCCTACGTGGACCGCAAGACCGACATGACCGGGTCCGGCGCGGTGGTCGCCTTCTCCAACTCCGGCTTCGAGGTGCTCGCCGGCATCGGCATCTTCGCGGCCCTGGGCTTCATGGCCCAGGCGGCCGGGGTGGCGGTCTCGGAGGTCGTCGCCAACGGCATCGGGCTGGCCTTCGTCGGCTTCCCGACGATCATCTCCGAGGCGCCCGCGGGGGCGCTCATCGGGCTGCTCTTCTTCGGCTCGCTGGTCGTCGCCGGGCTCACCTCGCTGATCTCGATCACCGAGGTGGTCATCTCGGCGGTGCGCGACAAGCTGGGGCTGACCCGGCCGGTCGCGGTCGCCGTCGTCGGGCTGCCGATGATGCTCATCAGCTGCCTCTTCTTCGGGACCACCGGCGGTGTCTACGTGCTCGACACGATGGACACCTGGATCAACTCCTTCGGCATCCTCGTCGTCGCCGCGGTCGCCATGCTGCTGCTGACCTACGTGTGGCGGGCGCTGCCGGCGCTGGCGGACCACATGAACCGGATCAGCTCGATCCACCTCGGACGCTGGTGGTTCGTGCTCGTCGGGGCGGTCGTCCCCTTCGTGCTGCTGGTCATCCTCGGCCAGGACCTGTGGAACCGCCTGGAGACGCCGTACGAGGACTACCCGGCGAGCCTGCTCAACACCTTCGGCTGGGGCGTGGTCATCGTCGTGCCGATCCTCGCGGTGCTGCTCTCGCTGCTGCCGTGGCGCTCGGGCCTGTCGCTGGAGGACCCTGGTGAGGAGCCCTCGTCTCGTGGGCCGGACGAGCGCGACGTGCCCGACGCGCACGCCTCGACCAACGGCACTGCCGAGACCCACGGCACCGTCGACCAGGAGGAGACCCGATGAGCACCGCCGCCATCATCATGCTGATCGTCGCCGTCGTCTGCGTGTGGGGTGGCCTGGCCGCCGCCGTGGTCAACCTGCGCCGCAGCGACGCGGCCGGGGACGAGGGCCCCGGTCGGGCGCCGACGGGCGGCCGAGGGGCGAAGGGCGGTCGCCACGCCGCCGGGTGAGCCGGCGACCTGTCCGGTCGGGCTGGCCGGTCGGGCCGGTCGGGCCGGTCGACCAGGGCAGAGCGTGGGTCTGCGACTGCTCCGGAAACGACCGTGCGACGCCGCGTGACCTGGCATGATGCGCCTCACGCCAGCAGGGGAGCAGGGGAGAGCCACATGAACGTCCGGGCACGGGTCGCGCTCGTCGGAGCCGCCACGATCGGTCTGACCGCCGCGGGAGCGTCGGCGGCGCACGCCGCACCAGGCATCACCATCACCGGCTGGGACACCTCGACCTGCGCGAGCGAGGGGGCGCCCTCGCCGCAGATCCGCTGGGAGCTGGCCGAGGCGCAGGACCCGAGCGAGCAGCCGACCACGGTCAAGTACCAGCTGGGCATCGACGACCAGGCCGACTACGAGCCGTGGATCGACTTCGGGTTCGGCGAGACTGTCGTGACCTTCACCGGCGAGCCGGTGCGCCCGGGGGAGCACGTGCTCACCCAGGGGGTCGCCGGACAGGCGCCGCCGCTGGCCGAGGCGCTCACCTTCACCGCGCCGGCCTGCCCGGACGGCTCGCCGGCCCCGGCCGCGACGGCCTGGCCGCAGCAGGCAGAGGGCGCGGGGGAGCTGACCGCCACCTTCGGCGAGCCCACCTGCAGCAGCCCGGTCGTCCCCGGACGCTCGGCGCTCCCCTTCGACTACACGGTCAGCGACTCCGGTGACGCCCAGATCGTCGTGCTCGTCGACGGCGAGGAGACCATCGGCACCACCCTGACCGCCGGGAGCGAGGACACCTACGCGGTCGCGATGCCCGAGGGCGAGCACGAGTACGTGCTGCAGGACGGCGCGGGCAACGAGCTCGACACGGCGACCGCCACCGCGATCAGCTGCTCCTCGGACGGCGACGAGGACGCCACCGGGGAGGACGACGGCGCCGACGGCTCGAGCGACGACGGCGCCGGCGACGGCACCTCGGCCGCGACCGACGACGGCAGCGAGGGTGGCCAGGGCTCAGCCTCGACGGAGGGGGCCGACGCCGCCGACGGGGCGTCCGGCGACGGCGCGGGCACCGCGGACGACGGGTCCGCGGCGACCGGCGCGACGGACGACGCCGGTGCGGACACCCCGGCCGTCCCGGTGGTGGTGCAGACCGACAGCCCGGCCCCAGGGGTCGGTGCCTGGCCGGCGCTGGCAGCGTCCTCGCTGGTGCTGCTCGGCCTCGGGCTGCTCGTCCGGCGTCTGTGGGCTCGCGACCGTCTCGGCTGATCGGTTCGCGACCTGGTGTTTCGCGGCCCGGGCGCTCGTGAACCTCGCCGGCCCGGATCGTGAGTGAGCGCAGATCGTCGCCTCCCCGGTCACGGTGACGACGCGATGCGCTCACTGACGAGCTGATCGCCTGGGCGGGAAGGCCTGGTGCGCACACCGGCGGGTCGCGGCGGGCCAGGACACAGGTGAGGGCCAGCACCCTTCGCGGGTACCGGCCCTGATCTGCGCCCCCGGCAGGATTCGAACCTGCGGCCCCTGGTACCGGAAACCAGTGCTCTATCCCCTGAGCTACGGAGGCATGTCGCCCTGCGAGAACGAGCCCGCCTGGCGACGCCCGAGACTAGCACCGGCTCGCCCCGACGAAGAATCGCCACCTACGACGCGAGCTACCACGCAGAAAGTGCTGTGATCGCGACACTTACTGCGTGGTAGCCGGTGGCGGTGGGTGGCGTGCCGTGGGGACGGCGGGGTGCGTCTCGTGGCGCGGCCCGGCACGCGGGGCCTGCCACCCGCGAAATAGACTGCGCTCCCGTGACCCCCGAAGAGCTGTCCGCGGCCATCCGCGCTGCCCTCGCCCAGGCCGTCGCGGCCGGCGAGCTGAGCGTCGACGTCCCCGACGAGGTCCGCGTCGAGCGTCCCAAGCAGCGCGAGCACGGCGACTGGACCACCAACCTCGCCCTGCAGCTGGCGAAGGGGGCGGGACGCCCGCCCCGCGAGGTCGCCACCGTGCTGGCCGAGCGGCTGCGAGCCACCGACGGCATCGCCGCGGTGGACGTGGCCGGGCCGGGCTTCCTCAACCTCACCCTGGACGCCGCCTCGGCCGGCGAGCTGGCCCGCAGCATCGTCGAGGCCGGGCCCGCCTTCGGCCGCAACGACTCCGCCGCCGGGAGCACCGTCAACGTCGAGTTCGTCTCGGCCAACCCGACCGGGCCGCTGCACATCGGGCACACCCGCTGGGCCGCGCTCGGCGACTCGATGCGCCGGCTGCTGGCGGCCAGCGGCGCCGACGTCACCTCCGAGTACTACATCAACGACGCCGGCTCGCAGATGGACACCTTCGCCGCCTCCGTGCTGGCCCGGGCGAAGGGGGAGCCCACCCCCGAGGGCGGGTACCCCGGCGGCTACGTCGACGACCTGGCGGCCACCGTCCGGCAGCAGCGCCCCGACCTGCTCGAGCTGCCCGAGGACGAGGCGCTCGCGGTCGCCCGCGAGCTCGCCTACGCGGCTCAGCTGGCCGACATCCGCGGCACCCTCGAGGACTTCGGCGTGCACTTCGACGTCTGGTTCTCCGAGGCCGCCCTGCACGAGCAGGGAGCGGTCGCCCAGGCCGTGCAGCGGCTGCGCGAGCAGGGCCACGTCGACGACGCCGACGGCGCGGTCTGGCTGCGCACCAGCGACTTCGGCGACGACAAGGACCGGGTGCTGATCCGGGCCGACGGCAACCCCACCTACTTCGCCGCCGACGCCGCCTACTACCTCAGCAAGAAGGACCGCGGCTTCGACGAGAAGATCTACCTGCTCGGCGCCGACCACCACGGCTACATCGCCCGGCTCAAGGCCATCGCCGCCTGCGCCGGCGACGACCCGCAGCACAACATCGAGATCCGGATCGGCCAGCTGGTCAACCTCGGCGGGGCCAAGCTCTCCAAGCGGGCCGGCAACATCATCGAGCTGCGCGACCTCGTCTCCTGGATCGGCTCCGACGCGGTGCGCTACAGCATGGCCCGCTACCCCGCGGACAGCCCGCTCAGCCTGGACGGCGAGGAGCTGCGCAAGCAGAGCAACGACAACCCGGTCTTCTACGTCCAGTACGCGCACGCCCGCACCGCGAACGTCGCCCGGCTGGCCGCCGAGGACGGGGTGCGTCGCGAGGACGGCTTCGACCCGGCCCTGCTGGGCGACCCCACCGAGGCGGCGCTGCTGGCGATCCTCGGCGACTTCCCCCGGGTGGTCGCCCAGGCCGCCGAGCTGCGCGAGCCGCACCGGGTGGCGCGCTACCTCGAGGACCTCGCCGCCCGGTTCCACAAGTGGTACGACACCTGCCGCGTGCGCCCGCTGCGCGACGAGGAGATCACCGACACCCACCGCACCCGGCTGTGGCTCAACGACGCCACCCGCCAGGTGCTCGCCAACGGCCTCGACCTGCTGGGCGTCTCCGCCCCCGAGCGGATGTGAGTCCGGTGGCCACCAACATGCGCGCCCACGAGGCCGGGATCCTGCACGCCGACGGCTACGGCGCCGCGCCGCAGTGGCTGCCCTACCCGGGCGACGTCATGGAGCTGCTGCCGATGCTCTGGCCGCAGACCGTCGGCCGCGACGCCGACGGGGTCCTCACCGTCGGCGGCGTCCGCGCCACCGACCTGGCCGCCGAGCACGGCACCGCCGCCTACGTCCTCGACGAGGCCGACCTGCGCGCCCGCGCCCGGGCCTACCAGGAGGACTTCACCGCCCCCTTCGCCCGGCTCGGCGGTGCGCACGTCTACTACGCCGGCAAGGCCTTCCTGTGCACCGCGGTGGCCCGCTGGATCATGGAGGAGGGCCTGGGGCTGGACACCTGCAGCGCCGGTGAGCTGGCGGTGGCGCAGCGGGTCGGCTTCCCGCCGGAGCGGCTGGCGCTGCACGGCAACAACAAGTCGGTCGCCGAGATCCGCCAGGCCCTGGACTACGGGGTCGGCCGGATCGTGCTGGACTCGCTGGAGGAGATCGAGCGGGTCGCCCGGGTCGCCGGCGAGCTCGGCGTGCGGGCCCCGGTGATGATCCGGGTCACCGTCGGCGTCGAGGCGCACACCCACGAGTTCATCGCCACCGCGCACGAGGACCAGAAGTTCGGGCTGAGCCTGAGCAGCGGCGCGGCGAAGGAGGCGATCGCCCGGGTCGTCGAGCTCGGCGACGTCCTCGACCTGCGCGGTCTGCACAGCCACATCGGCAGCCAGATCTTCGACGTCTCCGGCTTCGAGATCGCCGCCCGCCGGCTGCTCACGCTGCACGCCGAGGTGGCCGACGAGCACGGCCTGGCGATGCCGGAGATGGACCTCGGCGGCGGCTACGGCATCGCCTACACCTCCGAGCACGACCCGATGACCCCGGGCGACCTCGGTCGGCAGATGGCCGACCTCGTCGAGCGCGAGCTCAAGCCCTTCCACGAGGCGCACCCGGGGGCCCCGGCGCCGCGGATCTCCATCGAGCCCGGGCGCTCGATCGCCGGGCCGAGCACCTTCACCCTCTACGAGGTGGGCACGGTCAAGCCGGTCGCCCTCGACCACGGCGCGGTGCGCACCTACGTCTCGGTGGACGGCGGGATGAGCGACAACGTGCGGACCGCCCTCTACGGCGCGGACTACAGCTGCACCCTGGCCAACCGCACCTCGGACGCCGCGCCGGTCGTCGTGCGGGTCGTCGGGCGGCACTGCGAGAGCGGCGACATCGTCGTCATGGACGAGTACCTGCCCGCCGACGTCGCCTCCGGCGACCTCATCGCCGTGCCGGGCACCGGCGCCTACTGCCGCAGCCTGAGCAACCAGTACAACCACACCCCGCGCCCGCCCGTGGTGGCCGTCCTGGACGGCCGCAGCCGGGAGATCGTGCGCCGTGAGACGGTGGAGGACCTGCTGGCCCTCGACGTCGACGACACCCCCAGGAAGGACCAGGACCGCTGATGAGCGACCTCTCACCGGCCGCGGCGTCGGACGCGACCGCGGCCCCGGACGAGACCGCGGCCCCGGACGAGACCGCGCCGCTGCGCGTCGCGCTGCTCGGTGCCGGCACCGTCGGCAGCGCCGTGGCCCGCACCCTCACCCACGAGGCCGACGACCTGGCCGCCCGCACCGGGCGCCGGCTCGAGCTCGTCGGGGTGGCCGTGCGCCGGGCCGGCCGGGACCGCGCCGACCTCGGCGTCGACCCCGCGCTGTTCACCACCGACGCGGCCGAGCTGGTCACCCGCGCAGACATCGTCATCGAGCTCATCGGCGGGATCGACCCGGCCAAGGAGCTCATCCTCTCGGCGATGGCCCACGGCGCCAGCGTGGTCACCGGCAACAAGGCGCTGCTCGCCGAGGCCGGACCGACCCTCTACGCGGCGGCCGACGAGCACGGCGTCGACCTCTACTACGAGGCCGCGGTGGCTGGCGCCATCCCGATCGTCCGCCCGATCCGCGACTCCCTCGCCGGCGACCGGATCGACCGGGTCATCGGCATCCTCAACGGCACCACGAACTTCGTGCTGGATGCGATGGACAGCACCGGCGCCGGCTTCACCGAGACGGTGGAGCGGGCGCAGGCGCTGGGCTATGCCGAGGCCGACCCCACGGCCGACGTCGAGGGCTTCGACGCCGCGGCGAAGGCGGCCATCCTCGCCTCGCTGGCCTTCCACACCCGGGTCGGCATCGAGCACGTGCACCGGGAGGGGATCACCGAGGTCAGCGCCGGCGACATCGCGGCCGCCAAGGAGATGGGCTGCGTCATCAAGCTGCTCGGGATCTGCGAGCGCACGGTCGTCGACGAGTCTGGGGGAGAGGGGATCTCGGTCCGCGTCCACCCGGCGATGATCCCGCTCGGGCACCCGCTGGCGTCGGTGCGCGAGGCCTTCAACGCCGTCTTCGTCGAGGCCGGGTCCGCCGGCGAGCTGATGTTCTACGGCCAGGGCGCCGGCGGCGACCCCACCGCCAGCGCGGTCCTCGGGGACGTCGTCGCGGTGGCCCGTCACCGGGTGGCCGGCGGCAAGGGACCGGGGGAGAGCGCCTACGCCGACCTGCCGGTGCTGCCGATGGGCCGCGCCCGCACCCGCTACCACGTCAGCCTCGACGTGGCCGACCGCTCGGGCGTGCTCGCCAAGGTGGCGCAGGTCTTCGCCGCGCACGAGGTGAGCATCGAGACCGTCCGCCAGCAGGTGGTCACCGAGGACGAGGACGGCACCCCGACCCCGCCGCGGGCCGCCCTGGTGATCGTCACCCACAGCGCCGAGGACGCGGCGCTCTCGGCCACCGTGGACGCGCTGGCCGAGCTGGACATCGTCCGCGAGGTCACCTCGGTGCTTCGCGTGGAAGGAAGCTGACATGGCCCACCAGTGGCGCGGGGTCGTCCCCGAGTACGCCGAGCGCCTGCCGATGCTCGCCGGGGCGCCCGTGGTGACCCTGCGCGAAGGGGGCACCCCGCTCATCCCCGCGGCTCGCCTCTCCGAGATCGTCGGCGCCCGGGTGCACGTGAAGTACGAGGGGCTCAACCCGACCGGCTCCTTCAAGGACCGTGGGATGACCACGGCGATGTCGGTGGCCGCGGCCAACGGCGCCCGCGCGGTCATCTGCGCCTCCACCGGCAACACCAGCGCCTCGGCCGCCGCCTACGCGACCAAGGCCGGGATGACCTGCGCGGTGCTCGTGCCCGAGGGCAAGATCGCCATGGGCAAGCTGAGCCAGGCGGTCGCCCACGGCGCCACCCTGCTGCAGGTCGACGGCAACTTCGACCACTGCCTCGACGTCGCCCGCAAGATGGCCGAGGCCTACCCCGTCGAGCTGGTCAACTCGGTCAACCCGGCCCGGATCGAAGGGCAGAAGACCGCAGCCTTCGAGGTCGTCGACGCGATCGGCGACGCCCCCGACATCCACTGCCTGCCGGTCGGCAACGCCGGCAACATCACCGCCTACTGGAAGGGGTACGGCGAGTACGCCACCGAGACCCCGGGCGTGGGCGGGACGCTGCCGGCGGTGGCCACCCAGCGACCGCAGATGTGGGGCTTCCAGGCGGCCGGCTCGGCGCCGATCGTGCTCGGCCACCCGGTCGACGAGCCGGACACCATCGCCACCGCCATCCGGATCGGCAAGCCCGCCTCGTGGGAGCAGGCCGAGGCGGCGCGCGACGAGTCCGGGGGGCGCATCGAGTCGGTGACCGACGAGGAGATCCTCGCGGCGCACCGCCTGCTGTCCGCCGAGGAGGGCATCTTCGTCGAGCCCGCGTCGGCCTCCTCGGTCGCCGGTCTGCTCAAGGCGCACGCCGCCGGCGAGGTGCCCTCCGGGGCGCTGGTCGTGTGCACCGTCACCGGCCACGGCCTCAAGGACCCGCAGTGGGCGCTGCGGCAGGCCGACGGCAGCGAGGTCGAGCCGGTGCGGGTGCCGGCCGAGGCCTTCGCCGTCGCCCAGGCCCTCGGGCTCGAGGGCTGAGGTGCTGACCACCGGTTCCTCGGTCACCCTGCGTGTCCCGGCCAGCAGCGCCAACCTCGGTCCTGGCTTCGACTGCGTCGGTCTCGCCCTCGGCCTGTGGGACGAGGCCACCGCCACCGTCGAGGGCGAGCCCGGCCTGCACGTCGAGGCGACCGGCGAGGGTGCCGAGGCGGTGCCGCGCGACGAGCAGCACCTGGTGGTGCGCTCGATGCACGCGATGTGGCGGCGGCTGGGCGTCCAGCCGCCGGCCGGGCTGAGCCTGCGCACCCGCAACGGGGTGCCGCACGGTCGCGGCCTGGGCTCCTCGGCCACGGCGATCGTCACCGGGACCGCGCTGGCCTACGGGCTGGCCGCCCGGTCCGGGCTGGTCGCCCCGGCGCAGGGCCTGCTGGACCTCGACGTCGTCAACGAGCTCGCCAGCGCGCTCGAGGGGCACCCCGACAACGCCTCGGCCAGCGTCTTCGGCGGGGCCACCCTCTCGGTCACCGAGCCGGTCGACGGCGCCGGCGGCTCGCCGGCCACCACCACGGTGCCGCTGGCGCTGCACCCGGACCTCGGCGCCGTGGTGCTGGTGCCCGAGGCGACGCTGAGCACGACGACGGCGCGCGCGGTGCTGCCGCCCTCGGTCGCCCTGGAGACCGCCGCGGCCAGCACGGCGCGCGGCGCCATGCTCGTGCACGCCCTCACCACCGACCCGTCCGCGCTCATGGCCGGCACCACCGACCTGCTGCACCAGGAGGCGCGGCGAGCGAGCTACGCGCCGTCGATGGCGCTGCTGGACACGCTACGGGCAGCCGGCCACGCGGCGACGATCTCCGGTGCCGGGCCGTCGGTGCTCGTGCTCACCACCGCGGGGGAGCAGGCCCGTGCCGAGATCGCTGACCTGGCCGGAGACCGGTGGCGGGTGCTGGCTCCCGGCGTGCCCACGTGCGGCGTCCACGAGGTTCAGTGATACATTGAGGATGCTCCACCGCCCCGGTGCGCGGCATCCTCGATCGAGGGTCTGCGGCCGTGAGGACCAGGAGCTCTCATCCCACGACCGGCGCCCGGTTCGCGCGCGTCGAGGACGTCGTGGATTCCTCCAGAACCCGGCTTGACGGGTGACATCAGGCCTGCCGTGATCTCGGCGGCCTCGCGAACGAGGGGAAGGATCCTTCGTGACAGACACCACCACCGGCGAGACCACGGCGCCCGAGGCCGAGGCCTCCGGCGCCCCCGAGCAGCCCCGGCGATCCGGCGCGCTCAGCTCGATGCGTCTCGCCCAGCTCCAGTCGCTGGCCTCCAGCATGGGCATCACCGGCACCGCCAAGATGCGCAAGAGCGACCTCGTCGCCGCCATCCGGGCGCAGCAGTCCGGGAGCAGCGGCACCACGACCGAGGCGAAGGGCGAGAAGCCCGCCTCGACGGGCGGGGACCCCGCCGCGCCCGCGCCGAGCGGAGCGGACGAGGCCGCGGCCACCGGGTCCGCCCCCGAGCAGCCTGCGCCCGCCGCCGGCGCCGACCAGGCCGAGACGCCGGACCGTGACCAGCAGGGCGGCGACGACCGCGGCGGCGACCGCGACCAGCGGGGCGGGAACCGCGGCAACCGCGGGAACGACCGCGACCGTGACCAGCAGGGCGGCGGCGACCGCGACCAGCAGGGCGGGAACCGCGGCAACGACCGCGGTGGGAACCGCGACCAGCAGGGCGGTGACCGCAACCAGGACCGCGATCGCAACCAGGGCGGCGGCGACCGGAACCAGGACCGCGACCAGCAGGGCGGCAACCGCAACCAGGACCGCGACCGCAACCAGGACCGCGACCGCAACCAGCAGGGTGGCGGGGACCGCGACCAGCAGGACAACCAGGGCGGCAACCGCGGCAACGACCGCGACGACGACGGCGGCGGTCGCCGCCGTCGCGGGCGCGGCCGCAACCGCAACCGCGACAAGCGGCGCGGCGGCGGGCAGCCGGACGAGACCGAGCCGCAGGTCTCCGAGGACGACGTGCTCGTCCCGGTGGCCGGCATCCTCGACGTCCTGGACAACTACGCCTTCGTCCGCACCTCCGGCTACCTCTCCGGCGCCAACGACGTCTACGTCCCGCTGGGGATGGTCCGGCGCAACGGACTGCGCAAGGGCGACGCCGTCACCGGGCAGGTCAAGGCCACCCGCGAGGGCGAGGAGCAGCAGAGCGTCGGTGGCAAGGGCAACCGGCAGAAGTACAACCCGCTGGTCAAGCTCGAGACCGTCAACGGGATGACCCCGGACGACGCGAAGCGCCGGGCCGAGTTCGGCAAGCTCACCCCGCTCTACCCGCAGGAGCGGCTGCGTCTGGAGACCGAGCCCGGGGTGCTGACCACCCGGATGATCGACCTGGTGGCGCCGATCGGAAAGGGTCAGCGCGGTCTCATCGTCGCCCCGGCCAAGGCCGGCAAGACGATGGTCATGCAGTCGCTGGCCAACGCGGTGACCACCAACAACCCCGAGTGCCACCTCATGGTCGTCCTGGTCGACGAGCGCCCGGAGGAGGTCACCGACATGCAGCGGGCGGTCAACGGTGAGGTCATCGCCTCCACCTTCGATCGTCCGGCGGACGACCACACCACCGTCGCGGAGCTGGCCATCGAGCGGGCCAAGCGCCTGGTCGAGATGGGCCACGACGTCGTCGTGCTGCTCGACTCGATCACCAAGCTCGGGCGCGCCTACAACCTGGCCGCCCCGGCCAGCGGGCGCATCCTCTCCGGCGGTGTCGACTCGGCCGCCCTCTACCCGCCGAAGAAGTTCTTCGGCGCGGCCCGGAACATCGAGAACGGCGGCTCGCTGACGATCCTCGCCACCGCGCTGGTCGAGACCGGCTCGCGGATGGACGAGGTGATCTTCGAGGAGTTCAAGGGCACCGGCAACATGGAGCTCAAGCTCGACCGTGGCCTGGCCAACCGCCGGATCTTCCCGGCGGTCGACATCAACGGCTCCGGCACCCGGCGCGAGGAGATCCTGCTCGCCCCGGAGGAGCTGAAGATCATGTGGAAGCTGCGCCGCGTGCTCGCCGCGCTGGACACCCAGCAGGGTGTCGAGCTGCTGCTGGACCGCCTGCGCAAGACGAAGACGAACTACGAGTTCCTCATGCAGGTGCAGCAGACCAGCTCGATGAAGCTGCCGGACGACGAGCAGGCCTGACCGCCCGCTCCACCCTGCGACGACGGCCCCGCGACCTCCTGGTCGCGGGGCCGTCGTTCACCCCTCCTCGGCTGGACCGTTCTCCGTCGCCAGGCGGTCCAGGCGCAGCTCCAGCCGCAGCGGCTCGGCCGCGGTGAACCCGAGCCGCTCGTAGAGCTCGACCCCACGCTCGCCCGCGGCCAGCTCGACGACCTGGACCTCGGTCTGCTCGCGGAACCACGTCAGCAGCTCGCGGGTGCAGGCCTCGGAGTGCCCGCGCCGTCGGTGCGCCGGGAAGGTGACGACGGTGCTGACCAGACCGCGCTGCTCACCGGGGTCGTCCGGCGAGGGGAGGTGGTCCAGCACCTGGCCGAGCGCGCAGGAGACGACCACCCCGTGCACCTCGGCGACGACCACCCGGACCCGCTCGTCGGCCAGGTGCAGCTGCAGCCACCGGGCGGCCTGCTGCTGCCAGTCGGCGGCGGCGACCATCTCGGTCGGGCCGCCGACGGCCTCGGCCATGATCCCGTGCAGCGTGACGATGGTGGCGATGTCGGCCGCCCGGGCCGGCCGGACGACCGAGCCCTCGACCGGGCCCGGCACCTCGCCGGCGGTCCGGTCGCGACGCCGGGGGAGCGGCGGGCGGGGCGGGCGCGGTGTCATGCCTCCATCATGCCGGGGGACACCGACGGCCGGGACCCCGGCGGTCTCCGCGCCTTCTCGTCGGCGGACGCATCCTGTCGGGAAGATCTGGCGGGCTGCGGGCGTTTGGGAGAGCGTGCCCTGCTCTGGCACACTTCACCGTTGGTCCGGTTCACGGCACGCGACGACCGATCGCCGCACTGCAGAGCACCAGCAGACGTGCAGCGCCGACCCGGACCAGAGACACGACGAGGAGCATCCGTGAAGAAGGACATCCACCCCGCCTACGGCGAGACCACCGTCACCTGCACCTGCGGGAACACCTTCACCACCCGCAGCACCGCCGCCAGCGGCTCGATCCACGCCGAGATCTGCAGCAACTGCCACCCGTTCTACACCGGCAAGCAGAAGATCATGGACACCGGCGGCCGGGTCGCCCGCTTCCAGAAGCGGTACGCCAAGACCTCGGCCAAGTAAGGCCCACGACGCGCCGGTCGCCCCCTTCGGGCGGCCGGCGCGTTCGTCGTCCACCCCCTTCGCCCACCCACCCGGGCAAGCTCTCGCCAGGTTGCGCAACTGCCCGGGCAAATGCGCCGGGTTGCGCAACTGCCCGGGCTTTTGCGCGGGAGGGTGCGCAACTGCCCGGGCTCTTGCATGGGAGGGTGCGCAACTGCCCGGGCTTTTGCGGAGGGTGGGGGACGATCGGTGGAGTGGGTGGTGGCACCCGTGGCCGCCGGAGAGGAAGGAGAGGGTCCGTGCTGGAGTCCGCACGTGCCGTCGTGGCCGAGCACGCCGAGCTCGAGGCCCGGCTGGCCGACCCCGAGGTGGTCGGTGACCCCGACCGGCTCCGCGAGGTCAACTCCCGCTACGCCGCGCTGACCCCGGTGGTCACCGCCTACGCCGCCTGGACCGCCGCCACCGACGACCTGACGGTCGCCCGCGAGCTGGCCGCCGAGGACCCCACCTTCGCCGAGGAGATCCCGGCGCTGCAGGAGCACGTTGCGGCCACCGAGGACACCCTGCGCCGGCTGCTGGTGCCGCGCGACCCCGACGACGAGCGAGACGTCATCCTCGAGGTCAAGGCGGGCGAGGGGGGCGCCGAGTCCGCGCTCTTCGCCGGCGACCTGGTCCGGATGTACCTGCGGCACGCCGAGCGCCGCGGCTGGCGCACCGAGGTGCTGGACGCCACCGAGGCCGACCTCGGCGGCTACAAGGACGTCCGGGTCGTCGTCGGCGCCCGGGGCACGCCGGCGCCGGGGGAGGCGCCGTGGGCCCGCCTGAAGTACGAAGGGGGCGTGCACCGGGTGCAGCGCGTCCCGGTCACCGAGAGCCAGGGGCGGATCCACACCTCCGCCGCCGGGGTCTGGGTGATGCCCGACGTCGGCGACGTCGCCGAGGTCGAGATCGGCCCGAACGACCTCAAGATCGACGTCTACCGCTCCAGCGGCCCGGGCGGGCAGAGCGTCAACACCACCGACTCCGCGGTGCGGATCACCCACCTGCCCACCGGGGTCGTCGTCTCCTGCCAGAACGAGAAGTCCCAGCTGCAGAACAAGGAGTCGGCGATGCGGGTGCTGCGCGCCCGGCTGCACCAGCTGGCCGCGGACGAGGCGGCGGCCGAGCAGGCCGAGGCGCGGGCCTCCCAGGTGCGGACCGTCGACCGCTCCGAGCGGATCCGCACCTACAACTTCCCGGAGAACCGGATCAGCGACCACCGCACCGGCTTCAAGGCCCACAACCTCGACGCCGTGCTCGACGGCGACCTCGACCCGGTCGTGGACTCGGCGGTCGAGGCCGACGAAACCGCGCGGCTGGCCGCCGTCGCCGATGACTGAGCCGCTGCGCGCCTGGCTGGACCGGGCCACGGCCCAGCTGTCCGGGGCGGGGGTGGCCACCCCGCGCGCCGACGCCCTGCTGCTGGCCGGGCACGTCCTCGACGCCGACCGCGGCGAGGTGGAGCGGCGCGCGCTGCTCGGGCACGAGCTGCCCGCCGAGGCCGCCGCGCCGCTGGAGGCCCTGCTCACCCGCCGCGCCCGACGGGAGCCGCTGCAGCACCTCACCGGGGTCGCCCCCTTCCGGCGCCTGGAGCTCGCGGTCGGCCCGGGGGTCTTCGTCCCCCGCCCCGAGACCGAGGGCACCGCCGGGCTGGCGATCGCCGCCGCCCGGTCGGCGGGCCAGGCGCCGGTCGTCGTCGATCTGTGCACCGGCTCCGGCGCCATCGCCCTGGCCGTCGCCGACGAGGTCCCCGGAGCCCGGGTGCACGCCGTCGAGCTCGACCCGGACGCGAACGCCTGGGCGCAGCGCAACCGCGAGCGCACGTCCCTGCCGGTCGACCTGCGCCTGGGCGATGCCACGACGGCCCTGACCGAGCTCGACGGCACCGTCGACGTCGTCGTCGCCAACCCGCCCTACATCCCCGACGGGATGGTCCCGCGCGAGGTCGAGGTGCGCGACCACGACCCTCACGTGGCGCTCTTCGGCCGCAGCGCCGACGGGCTGGCGGTCCCGCTCGCCGTGGCCGACCGCGCCGGGCACCTGCTGCGTCAGGGTGGTCGCCTGGTCATGGAGCACGCCGACTCCCAGGGCGAGAGCCTGCCGCAGGCGCTGCGTGACGCCGGGTGGCTGGAGGTCCGCGACCACCTCGACCTCGCCGACCGCCCGCGCACGGTCACCGCGACCGCACCGGCCCGCTGACCGGCGGCCGTGGCGAAGGGGGTCGACCGCGGGCCCTACCCTGGAGCCCATGAGCCCCGTCGTCGACGCCACCAGCCAGGCCAGCGAGGAGGCGCGCGCCGACAGCATCGACGTCGCCCTCGGCGCGGTCCGCGCCGGCCAGGTCGTCGTCCTGCCCACCGACACCGTCTACGGGATCGGCTGCGACGCCTTCTCCCCGGAGGCCGTCGCCGCGGTCCTGGACGCCAAGGGCCGTGGCCGGGACATGCCCCCGCCGGTCCTCGTGCCGGACCAGCGCACCGTCGACGGGCTGGCCCGCGAGGTGCCGCCGTGGGCCCGTGAGCTCATCGACCAGCTGTGGCCCGGTCCGCTGACCCTCGTGCTGCACGCGCAGCCGTCGCTGCACTGGGACCTCGGCGAGACCGACGGCACGGTCGCGCTGCGGATGCCGGACGACGAGGTGGCCCTGCAGCTGCTCCGGGTGACCGGCCCGATGGCGGTGACCAGCGCCAACCGCACCGGCCAGCCGGCGGCGACCAGCGTCATCGAGGCGGCCGCCCAGCTGGGCTCGGCGGTCGAGGTCTACCTCGACGGCGGCCCGCGCGTCGACGTGCAGCCCTCGACCATCCTCGACTGCACCGGCGACGCGCCGGTGCTGCTGCGCGAGGGAGCCCTGCCGATCAGCGAGATCCGCGAGCTGCTCGGGGACGTCACGCTGCGCCGCGACGGGGAGCCGAGCGCGGACACGGACGAGCCGACCGACAGCGAGCCGACCGCGGACGACCCGGACAGCGACGACGAGCAGTGGCAGGATCAGCCTGACACCGAGACGCCCGGCACCGAGACGCCCGACACCGAGACGCCCGACGGCCAGACGCCCGACACCGAGACACCTGGCAGCGAGCACCCCGACACGGAGGACACCGCACGATGACCGACACCTTCTACGGCTCCGACTTCGACGCGCTGAGCTCCTTCGACCCGGAGATCTCCGGGATCCTGCTCTCCGAGCTGGACCGGATCCGCTCCGGCCTGCAGCTCATCGCCAGCGAGAACCTCTCCTCGCCGCGGGTGCTCACCGCGCTGGGCTCCACGCTGTCCAACAAGTACGCCGAGGGCTACCCCGGCCGGCGCTACTACGGCGGCTGCAGCGAGGTGGACAAGGCCGAGGAGCTGGCCATCGCCCGCTGCCGCGAGCTCTTCGGGGCCGAGCACGCCAACGTCCAGCCGCACTCCGGGGCCAGCGCGAACCAGGCGGTGTACGGCGCCTTCCTCAACCCGGGCGAGACGATCCTGGCGATGTCCCTGCCGCACGGCGGGCACCTTACCCACGGGACCAAGGTCTCCTTCTCCGGCAAGTGGTTCGACGCGGTGCACTACGGCGTCGACCCGGAGACCGAGGACATCGACTACGACGAGATGGAGCGCCTGGCCAAGGAGCACCGGCCCAAGGTCATCCTCTCCGGCGGCTCGGCCATCCCGCGGCTCATCGACTTCGAGCGGATCCGGGCGATCTGCGACGAGGTCGGCGCCATCATGTGGGTGGATGCCGCCCACTTCATCGGTCTGGTCGCCGGCCAGGCGATCCCCAGCCCGGTGCCGCACGCCGACGTCGTCTCCTTCACCACGCACAAGGTGCTGCGCGGCCCCCGCTCCGGCGCCCTGGTCTGCAAGGAGGAGCACGCCAAGGCCATCGACAAGGCGGTCTTCCCGATGATGCAGGGCGGCCCGCAGATGCACACCGTCGCGGCGAAGGCGGTGAACTTCAAGGAGTGCGCGACGCCGGAGTACCAGCGCTACGCCGCCGAGGTCGTCGAGAACGCGAAGGTGCTGGCCCAGGGGCTGGCCGAGCGGGGCATCCGCCCGACCACCGGCGGCACCGACACCCACCTGGCCCTGCTCGACCTCCAGGGGGTCGGGGTGACCGGCGTCGACGCCGAGGCCCGCTGCGACGCGGCCGGCATCGTGCTCAACAAGAACGCCATCCCCAACGACCCGCAGAAGCCGTCGGTGGCCTCCGGGATCCGGGTCGGCACCCCGTGCCTCACCACCCAGGGGATGGGCACCGAGCAGATGACCACCGTCGCCGAGCTGATCCACACCGCCGTGACGAAGGGGGACGCCGACCCCGAGCACGAGGTCTCCCGGCAGGTGCGGGGCACGGTCACCGAGCTGGTCGAGGCCTTCCCGGCCTACCCCCGCTGAGCCGAGCCTGAGCCCCGGTCACCGGGAGCCGGGACCCGCCCATGCGCGAGTACCTCTTCGTCTTCCTCGTCGCGCTCGCCGTCACCTACGTCTCGGTGCCGGCGATGCGCGCGCTCGCCGTGCGGGTGGGGGCCTTCACCCCGGTGCGGGAGCGGGACGTGCACGCGGTGCCGATCCCGCGGCTGGGCGGGGTGGCGATGCTGCTGGGCTACGCGGCTTCCACCCTGGTGGCCTCCCAGCTGCCCTTCCTCACCCAGATCTTCGACACCGGTGAGCTGCTCGGGGTGCTGGCCGGTGGTGCCATCGTCTGCCTGCTCGGCGCGATCGACGACGTGCGCGAGCTCGACCCGCTGACCAAGCTCGGCGGTCAGCTCGTCGCCGCGGCGATCATGGCCTTCGCCGGGGTGCAGCTCTTCTCGCTGCCGATCGGCGTGGTCACCGTGCTGCCCTCGCCGATCCTCGTGCTCATCACCGTGCTCGTGGTGCTGCTGTGCATCAACGCGGTGAACTTCATCGACGGTCTGGACGGCCTGGCCGGGGGGATGGTGGCGATCGCCAGCGGCGCCTTCTTCGCCTACAGCTACCTCATCTCCTCCGGCTACAACCCGCCCAACGTCTTCTCCTCGGCGAGCTTCATCGCCGCGGCGCTGCTGGGCTGCTGCCTGGGCTTCCTGCCGCACAACGTCTTCCCGGCACGGCTCTTCATGGGCGACTCCGGCTCGATGCTGCTGGGGCTGCTGCTGGCCGCGGCGACGATCAGCACCACCGGCACGGTCAACCCCACCGACGTCAGCGCCGACCCGCTGGCCGCCACGGTGCTGCCGCTGCTCATCCCGATCTCGATCATCCTGCTGCCGCTGCTCGACGTCGTCTGGGCGATCGGCAGACGCACCCTGCGCGGGCAGCACCCGTGGGAGGCCGACAGCCAGCACCTGCACCACCGGATGCTGCAGATCGGTCACGGGCACCGCCGCGCGGTCCTGCTGCTGTGGCTGTGGGCCGGGGTGGTGGCGCTCGGTGCGGTGAGCCTCGTCTTCGTCCCGGTCCCGGTCGCGGTGGCCTCGCTGGTGCTCATGCTGGCCGTCGCGGCCGCGCTGACCGCCTGGCTGCCGCGCTACTCCCGACCCGGGCACCGGCCGAAGACCTTCGACGCCCACGGGCGCCGTCTCGACGCCTGACGCGCGGCCCCGCGCAGGCCCTGCAGCAGGCATGATTGGTGGTGTCCGAGACGCTTGTGATAGTTTTCACAAGCGCCGAGAGGCCCTGCCAGAGACCCCACCGACGAAGTGATGCCGATGTCGACACCACCCCGCCGCACCCCGGTCCAGGGCATGCTGCGCGAACTGGTCGTCGTCGGGAGCGTCGGTCTCGTGGTCTTCACCGCGGCCGGTGCGGCGATAGGCGGCAGCGACGGTGCGCTGAGCGCCCTCGTCGGCAGCGCGCTGGCCTACGCGGTCCTGCTGATCGGCCTGTTGTCCATCAGCCTCGTCGTGCGGGACGCGCCCACCTCGATGGCTGGCGCCTACCTGGTGTACCTCGGGCAGCTCATCGTGCTGACGGCGGCGCTGCTCGCGGTGCGGGACGCCCCGTGGCTGCAGGGCACGGTGGCCTCGGCGACCGCCATCCTGCAGACCCTGGCGCTGCAGGTGGCCCAGATCCACGGGTACGTCCGTTCGCGGCACGTGCTCTACCCCGAGGGAGGCCGGGCATGAGCCGGCGTCGGCAGGATGCCGCCCCCCGGCTGGTGACGAAGGCGCTTCCCGATCCTGACCACCAGCGTGCGGCCGAGGCTCGGTACGCGCGCGACGAGACGGCCCCGCACCCCGCGGCGCAGGCCGACGCGATGGGCGCGACGGTCCTGGCCTACCTCATCACCGGCCCGCTGCTCTTCGGCGGTCTCGGCTGGCTGGTCGACCAGTGGCTGGGCACGGCCTTCCTCGTGGCCCTCGGGGCCGTGTGCGGGATGGCCCTGTCGCTCTACACGATCTGGCTCCGGTACGGTACGTCCCAGGCACCCACCCCTGCCCGCGGCGAGTCTGCGCTGCCCGGTGCCGAGCCACAGAACGAGGAGAATCAGTGACTCTGACTGCGCCCGCGTCCATCAGCACGCTCGCGCCCGCGGCCAGCGGCGGTGAGGGCTTCGAGGCCCCCACCCCGGCGATCTTCTGGCAGCCGCTCTTCGAGGTCGGCGGCATCACCGTGACCAACCAGATGGCCTGGGCCGGCATCATCACCGCGGTCCTGTGCGTCGTCATGGTGCGGCTGAGCAAGAACGCCGCGGTCGTCCCGAGCAAGGGCCAGTGGCTCTTCGAGGGCTTCTACAACTTCCCCCGCAACACCGTCGCGCGGGACATGATCGGGACCAAGGAGTTCAAGCGGTTCCTGCCGCTCCTGGTGAGCCTCTTCGCCATGGTGCTCTTCTTCAACCTGGCCGGCTCCTTCTTCCTCACCATGAACCCGGTCACCGGCAAGATCGCCTTCCCGATTGCGATGACCGTCGTCGTCTACGTCGTCTACCACTGGATCGGCTTCCAGCGGATGGGCTTCGTCGGCTACTTCAAGCACATGGTGCCCCCGGGCCTGCCGGGCTGGATCGCGCCGGTGATCTTCCTGCTGGAGCTGGTGACCTACTTCATCACCCGCCCGCTGACGCTCGCCCTGCGACTCTTCGGCAACATGTTCGCCGGCCACATGGTGGTCTACCTCTTCGTCACCGCCGGTGCCTACTTCCTGCTAGACGCCGACGGCATCCTGCTGCGGCTGATGTCCCTGCCGACCTTCCTCATGGCCGGGGTGATGATCCTCTTCGAGCTCCTGGTGCAGTTCCTCCAGGCGTTCGTCTTCGTCCTGCTCACCGCCAGCTACATCGCGGGGGCGCTCGCCGACGACCACTGAGTCGGCGGTCTCGACCGCAGTACCCACAACCGAATAGCCCACCTACTTCTTCGCGGGTCCTCCGTGAAGGCATCACAGAAACACGAAAGAGAGCAACCGTGGAAATCACCGGCTCCGTCTCCCTCATCGGTTACGGCCTGGCCGCCATCGGCCCGGCGATCGCCGTCGGTCTGATCTTCGCCGCCTACATCAACGGTGTCGCCCGTCAGCCCGAGGCCCGCAACATCCTCCAGCCGATCGCCATCCTCGGCTTCGCCCTCGCCGAGGCGCTCGCGATCTTCGGCCTGGTCCTCTTCTTCATCAACAACTGAGGCGGCGGGCCGATCCGGCCCGCTCCTCACCCGTGACCAGACCAGCACCAAGGAGTACCCGTGCAGATCACGGCAACCGCATCGTCGGTCGTGAGCCTCGCTCCGGCGGCTGAGGGCGAGACCATGCCGCTCATCCCGCACATCCCTGAGCTCATCTTCGGGTTCATCATGTTCGCGATCCTTCTCTTCGTGGTGGCGAAGTACGTCGTCCCCAACATGGAGAAGGCCTACGAGGAGCGGCACGCCGCGATCGAGGGCGGCATCGCCCAGGCGGAGAACGCGCAGGCCGAGGCTGAGGCCGCCAAGAAGCAGTACGAGGCCCAGCTGGCCGAGGCTCGCTCCGAGGCCGCCAAGATCCGTGAGGACGCGCGCGCCGAGGGCGCCGCGATCGTCGCGGAGATGCGCACCCAGGCCCAGGACGAGGCGAACCGGATCACCGAGTCGGCGCACAAGCAGATCGAGGCCGAGCGCCAGCAGGCCGCGGTCTCCCTGCGCAACGACGTCGGCCGGCTCTCCACCGACCTGGCCGGCCGCATCGTCGGTCACGAGCTGCAGGACCAGGGCAACCGGCAGCAGCTCATCGACCGCTTCCTCGGCGAGCTGGAGTCCGGCCAGGTGCAGCCGGAGAAGGTCTCCCGCGCCGGGAGTGACTCCTGATGCGAGGCGCCTCCCGCTTCGCCGTCGCCGAGTCCCGCCCGGCGCTGGAGCAGGCCCTCGCCGGGCAGGCCCAGCAGACCGGTGAGGAGCTCTTCGGGGTGACCGCGCTGCTCGACGACAACGCGACCCTGCGTCGCGCCGTCGTCGACCCCTCCCGCGAGGGGAGCGACCGCTCGGACCTGGTCCGTCGGCTGCTCGGCGGCAAGGTCAGCGAGCCGACCGTCGAGGTCGTCGCCACCCTGGCCGCGCAGCGCTGGTCCCGCGAGCGGGACCTGACCGACACCCTGGAGCGCTTCGCCGTCGAGGGCGTCCTCAAGGGCGCCGAGGACGCGCTGCGGATCGACGCCGTCGAGGACGAGCTCTTCCGCTTCGAGCGGATCGTCGCCGGCACCCCCGAGCTGCGGGACGCGCTGGCCAACCGCCAGGCCGAGGCCGGGCCGAAGGCCGAGCTGGTCTCCCGGCTGCTCGAGGGCAAGGCGGCGGCCGAGACCGTCCGGCTCGCCCGGCAGGCCGTCCTCGCCCCCCGCGGGCGTCGGATCGACCGCAGCCTGGAGACCTACCTCGCCGTGGCCGCCGAGCGGCGCGAGCAGGTCACCGCCGAGGTCACCACCGCCGGCGAGCTCAGCGAGGAGCAGCGCACCCGGCTCAGCGCCGCGCTGCAGCGCCTCTACGGCAAGCCGGTCCTGGTGCAGCAGATCATCGACCCGGACGTCATCGGCGGCATCCGGGTCCAGGTCGGCGACGAGGTCGTCGACGGCACCGTGCTGCGCCGCCTCGAGCAGGCCAAGCGCCACCTCGCCGGCTGAGACCGGCCACCGCCCACCGACGCCCGACCGACACAGACCTTCCGGCCAGCAGGCCGGCGATTTCAGGAGAGAGACACATGACGGAGCTTTCGATCCGTCCGGAGGAGATCCGGGACGCCCTGGACGGCTACGTCCAGTCCTACAACCCGGGCGCCGCCTCCCGCGAGGAGGTCGGTCGCGTCACCGACACCGGTGACGGCATCGCCCACGTCGAGGGCCTGCCCTCGGCGATGACCAACGAGCTGCTGCAGTTCGAGGACGGCACCCTCGGTCTCGCGCTGAACCTCGACGTCCACGAGATCGGCGTCGTCATCCTCGGTGACTTCTCCAACATCGAGGAGGGCCAGGAGGTCAAGCGCACCGGCGAGGTCCTCTCCGTCCCGGTCGGCGACGGCTTCCTCGGCCGGGTCGTCGACCCGCTCGGCCAGCCGATCGACGGGCTCGGCGAGATCGCCGCGGAGACCCGCCGCGCGCTCGAGCTGCAGGCCCCCACCGTCGTGCAGCGCAAGTCGGTGCACGAGCCGCTGCAGACCGGCCTCAAGGCCGTCGACGCGATGACCCCGGTCGGCCGGGGGCAGCGGCAGCTGATCATCGGCGACCGCCAGACCGGCAAGACCACGGTCGCGGTGGACACGATCATCAACCAGAAGGAGTACTGGGAGACCGGCGACCCGGAGAAGCAGGTCCGCTGCATCTACGTCGCCATCGGCCAGAAGGGCTCCACGATCGCCTCGGTCAAGGGCACCCTCGAGGAGGCGGGCGCGATGGAGTACACCACCATCGTCGCGGCCCCGGCCTCGGACGCGGCCGGCTTCAAGTACCTCGCCCCCTTCACCGGCTCGGCCATCGGCCAGCACTGGATGTACCAGGGCAAGCACGTGCTCATCGTCTTCGACGACCTGAGCAAGCAGGCCGAGGCCTACCGCGCGATGTCGCTGCTGCTGCGCCGCCCGCCGGGCCGCGAGGCCTACCCGGGCGACGTCTTCTACCTGCACTCGCGGCTGCTGGAGCGCTGCGCCAAGCTCTCCGACGACCTCGGTGCCGGCTCGATGACCGGTCTGCCGATCATCGAGACGAAGGCGGGCGACGTCTCGGCGTACATCCCGACCAACGTCATCTCCATCACCGACGGCCAGATCTACCTGCAGGCCGACCTCTTCAACTCCGACGTCCGGCCGGCCATCGACGTGGGTATCTCGGTCTCCCGCGTCGGCGGTGACGCCCAGATCAAGGCGATGAAGAAGGTCTCCGGCCGGCTCAAGCTCGACCTGGCGCAGTACCGCCAGCTCGAGGCCTTCGCGATGTTCGCCTCCGACCTGGACCCGGCCTCCAAGCAGCAGCTGGCCCGCGGTGCCCGCCTGGTCGAGCTGCTCAAGCAGCGCCAGTCGGACCCGATGCCGGTCGAGGAGCAGGTCGTGGCCATCTGGGCCGGGACCACCGGCCAGCTGGACTCGATCCCGACCGGTGACGTGCAGCGCTTCGAGGCCGAGTTCATCGACCACCTGCGCCGCACCAAGCAGGACCTGCTCGACGGGATCCGGGAGAGCGGCAAGTTCGAGGACTCCACCTCGGAGGCGCTGGAGAGCGAGATCGCCAGCTTCAAGCAGGGCTTCCAGCCCTCCGGCGACGACGAGCTCGTCGCCACCGACGAGTCCGACGACGACGAGGACGGGCAGGACCCGACCCAGGAGCAGATCGTCACGCAGAAGCGCTGAGCCATCAGCCCGGGTGCCCTGACCGGCACCCGGGCCGGCCCGGCCCGCAGCAGCAGCCGCGACCCGCTCCGCACCAGCGGCGGTCGCACCCACCAGAGGAGAGAGGCGGACAGATATGGGAGCGCAGATCCGGGAGTACCGGCAGCGCATCCGCTCCGTCAGCGCGACGAAGAAGATCACCCGGGCCATGGAGCTCATGGCCGCCTCGCGGGTGGTCCGGGCGCAGCAGGCGGTCCGGGCGGCGACGCCCTACGCCCAGGCCCTGACCAAGGCCGCGTCGGCGGTGGCCACCTTCTCCGACGAGGACCACCCGCTGACCAGCGAGAAGCCCGACGTCAAGCGCGCCGCGGTGCTCGTCATCGCCGCGGACCGCGGCCTGGCCGGCGGCTACAACGCCAACGTGCTCAAGGAGGGGGAGCGGCTGACCACCCGCCTGCGCGAGGAGGGCAAGGAGGTCGTGCCCTACCTCGTCGGCCGGCGCGCGGTGAGCTACTACAGCTTCCGCAAGCGCGAGTACGCCGCCGAGTGGACCGGCTTCACCGAGAAGCCGACCTTCGAGGACGCCCGCGAGATCGGGGAGCGGCTGGTCGCCGACTTCCTCAAGGACACCGACACCGAGGCCGGGGTCGACGAGGTGCACGTCGTCTTCACCCGCTTCGTCAGCATGGTCACGCAGGAGCCGACCGTGGTCCGGCTGCTCCCGCTGGAGGTCGTCGAGTCCGAGGAGGACACCTCCGACGAGGAGCTGTACCCGCTCTACGAGTTCGAGCCGAACGCCGAGGAGCTGCTCGACACGCTGCTGCCGCGGTACGTCAGCTCGCGGATCTTCGCCTGCCTGCTCAGCGCCTCCGCCTCCGAGCTCGCCGCCCGCCAGCGGGCGATGAAGTCGGCGACCGACAACGCCGAAGAGCTCATCAAGAAGTACACGCGGCTGGCCAACCAGGCCCGCCAGGCCGAGATCACCCAAGAGATTTCCGAGATCGTCGGTGGGGCCACCGCCCTCGCCGACTCGAAGTGAGAAGGTAGAGAGCACATGACTGCCACCGTTCCCGAGTCCGCGCAGGACACCCAGACCCCCGGCGGCGTCGGTCGCATCTCCCGGGTCACCGGCCCGGTCGTCGACGTCGAGTTCGCTGCCGACGAGATGCCCGACCCCTACAACCTGCTCACCACGCAGGTCGAGGTCGGCGGGGAGACCAAGGACCTCAACCTCGAGGTCGCCCAGCACATCGGCGACAACATGGTCCGGGCGATCTCGCTGCAGCCCACCGACGGCCTGGTCCGCGGCACCCAGGTGCGCGACAGCGGCGGCCCGATCTCCGTGCCGGTCGGCGACGCCACCCTCGGCAAGGTCTTCAACACCACCGGTGTCTGCCTCAACCTCGAGGAAGGCGAGACGCTGGAGGTCAACGAGCGGTGGGGGATCCACCGCCCGGCGCCCGCCTTCGACCAGCTCGAGTCCAAGACCGCGATGTTCGAGACCGGCATCAAGGTCATCGACCTGCTCACCCCCTACGTCCAGGGCGGCAAGATCGGCCTCTTCGGCGGCGCCGGCGTGGGCAAGACGGTGCTCATCCAGGAGATGATCGCCCGTGTCGCCCGCGACCACGGCGGTGTCTCGGTCTTCGCCGGTGTCGGCGAGCGCACCCGTGAGGGCAACGACCTCATGGTCGAGATGGAGGAGGCCGGCGTCCTCGGCCAGACCGCCCTGGTCTTCGGCCAGATGGACGAGCCGCCGGGCACCCGCCTGCGCGTCGCCCTCTCCGCGCTGACCATGGCGGAGTACTTCCGCGACGTGCAGAAGCAGGACGTGCTCCTCTTCATCGACAACATCTTCCGGTTCACCCAGGCCGGCCAGGAGGTCTCCACCCTGCTGGGCCGGATGCCGTCCGCGGTGGGCTACCAGCCGACCCTGGCCGACGAGATGGGCGTGCTGCAGGAGCGCATCACCTCGACCCGTGGTCACTCGATCACCTCGATGCAGGCGATCTACGTCCCCGCCGACGACTACACCGATCCGGCGCCGGCGACCACCTTCGCCCACCTCGACGCGACCACCGAGCTGAGCCGTGAGATCGCCTCGCAGGGCATCTACCCGGCCGTGGACCCGCTCACCTCGACGAGCCGGATCCTCGACCCGCGGTACATCAGCCACGACCACTACGCCACCGCGGTGCGCGTGAAGTCGATCCTGCAGCGCAACAAGGAGCTGCAGGACATCATCGCGATCCTCGGCATCGACGAGCTCTCCGAGGAGGACAAGCTCCTCGTCAACCGGGCCCGCCGGATCCAGCGGTTCCTGTCGCAGAACACCTACGTGGCCAAGCAGTTCACCGGCATCGAGGGCTCGACCGTCCCGCTGAGCGACACCATCGAGGCCTTCACCAAGATCGCCGACGGCGAGTACGACCACGTCGGCGAGCAGGCCTTCTTCATGTGCGGTGGCCTCGACGACGTCGAGCGCCAGTGGGCGGAGATCCAGAAGGACCTCTGAGCCCACCCGCTCCCGACGGCCGCCCCCTTCCCACGGTGGAAGGGGGCGGGCGCCGTCGTTGCCGGGGCCTGTACACTGGCCGCCATGAGCAACCCGGTCCCGCAGCAGGGCTACCTCGCCCAGGCGCCGGTGCCCCCGCCGGCCGACCAGGGGCGGGCGTACTCCCTGCCCTCCCGGATCGTCACCCTCGCGCTGGCCGCGGTGGGCTCGATCGGGCTGGTGATCGCCGCCCTGTGGCCGGTGAGCAGCGTCGACAACGGCCAGAGCACCTGCCTGCTGCAGATGACCACCGGGCTGCCCTGCCCCGGCTGCGGGATGACCCGCTCGTGGGTGCACCTCGCCCACGGAGACATCTCCGGGGCCTTCGCGTACAACGCCTTCGGACCGCTGGTCATGGCCGCCACGGTCGCGGTCGTCGGGTACACCGCCTGGGCGCTGCTGCGACGCCGCCCGCCCGAGCGCTTCTTCGACCTCATCCGGCCCCGGCCGGTGCTCGTCCTCGTCGGGGCCTGGCTGGCCTACTCGACCTGGCGGATCGTCAGCCTCTCCCTCGGGTACGACACCTTCGCGCTGGTCGTCTCCTGACGCCCGCCCCCGTGGTCGGGGGGTCGCCACGGCGCCGCTACCATGGGAGCAGCCCCTGCCGCCGGAGACGAAGGACTCCCACCCGTGAGCTCGCTGAACGTCGAACTCGTCGCGGCCGACCGCAAGGTCTGGTCCGGCGAGGCCTCCATGGTCCGTGCCCGTACCGCCGAGGGTGAGATCGGCATCATGCCCGGCCACACCCCGCTGCTCGGGGTGCTCATCGAGGGCGACGTGATCATCCACGCCACCGAGGGCGGCGACCAGACCGCCCGGATCGACGGCGGCTTCCTCTCCGTCGACCACGACTCCGTGACGATCGTCGCCGAGACGGTGACCGACGCCGACGCCTGACCCGGTCATGTCCACCCTGCAGCTGACGGAGATCCTCCTCGCTGCGGGGTGCCTGCTGGTGCTGGCCTGGCTGGCGCTGATCCTGGTCCGCCGCCGTCGGATCGGGGCGCTCGGGCCGATCGCGCTGTGCGCGGTGCGTCTGCCCGGGCGGCCGCGCTGGCGGCTGGGTCTGCTGCGGCTGGGGCCCGAGGGGCTCGGCTGGTTCAGCGTCACCGGGGTGACCACGCGGCCTCGGCTGCTGTGGCCGCGCGACGACCTCGAGATCAGCACCCCGCAGGACGAGCAGGTCAGCGTGCCCGGCCTGGAGCGGCCGGTGGCGATCAGCCTGCACGGTCCCGCCGGGCACCTGGCCGACCTGGCCGTCGAGCGACAGGTCTACTTCACGGTGCGCTCCTGGCTGGAGTCCGCGCCGCCCGGGCACGGCGTCAACGTCGCCTGAGCCGAGACGCCCGGTCCGTCGCCGGGTCGACGCCGGGTCGACGCCGGAGGGCGGGGCGCGGCTCAGCCGCGGCGGCGCTCCGGCCGCTCCTCGCGCCCACCGCCGGGCTGCCACAGCACGTCGCCGCCGACCGCCAGGTTGGCGACCCGGGCCAGCACGAAGAGCAGGTCCGAGAGCCGGTTGAGATAGGTCGTCGTCAGCGGGTTGACCCCGCCGGTGCCCCGGTCGTCGGCCTCGTCCGTGCCGTAGGCCTCACGGGCCGCCCACGCCGACCGCTCGGCCCGTCGGACCACGGTCGTCGCCACGTGCAGCTGCGCCGCGGCCGGGGTGCCGCCGGGGAGGATGAAGGAGCGCAGCGGCTCGAGGCGCTCGAGGTAGCGGTCGCAGTCGGCCTCGAGCTCGTCGATCCACTGCTGGCGCACCCGCAGCGGCGGGTGCGGCGGGTCCTGGCGCAGCGGGGTGGACAGGTCGGCGCCGAGGTCGAAGAGGTCGTTCTGCACCCGGGTGAGGGTGGCGACGACGTCCTCGTCCAGGCCGCCGCCGGCCACGGCCACCCCGATCGCCGCGTTCGCCTCGTTGGCGTCGGCGTAGGCCGCCAGCCGCGGGTCGGTCTTGGCGGTGCGGGAGAAGTCGCCGAGCGCGGTGGTCCCCTCGTCACCGGTCCGGGTGTAGATCTTCGTGAGGTTGACCATGGGCCCATCGTCGCAGAGCGAGGGTGAGGCTCTGGCAGGCAGCGGCAGGGGGTCCGGCAGGTAGCGGGCGGCCCCGGCAGGCAGCGGCATCGTGATCCACTCGTGACGGGTTGGTGCTGCGTGGCCGATGTCACATCAGGCACAGTTGTCCCGACGGCAGACGCAGGGGACAAGGGGAACCCGTCATGAGTGCAGCAGCCATCCTCCTCGAGGAGGAGGCCACCACCACGGTGAGCATCACCGTGCCCTTCGACGTGCACCACGCGCCGGATCTGAGGCACCAGCTCATCGCGGCGATCCGCCAGGGGAGCGGGCCGCTGGTGATCGACCTGAGCGGGACGACGGTGCGCGACTCCACCGGCTTCGCCACCTTGCTCTCCTCGCACGTGCGGGCCTCGCACGCCGGGCGCGCGCTGCGCTTCTCCGGGGCCGACGCCCGCACCCGCCGGCTGCTGTGGCGCTCCCGCATGGGCCGCCTCCTCGTCGACTGACCGCGCCCCGAGCCTTTATCGGGTAACCCGATAAAGGCTCGTTCGCCGGGGAAGGCTTCTCCGGCATCCGAGCGGTTCTCCCACCCGCCGCCCGCGGGCCTGGCCGCCGCGCCCGTCCGCGCGTCCTGCGGGCCGACGTCCGCCCGCCTGTGGCCACTTTCACCCCCGGGCGAAGGGGGTGGGCCCTGCCGCTGGCGACCCGGCGCAGGTACCTTGCCCCTATGTCCGAGAGCACCGACGCCCCCACCCCCGCCGCCGAGGCGAGCCGCCCCGAGCGCGACCGACCGTGGGTGATGCGGACCTACGCCGGGCACTCCAGCGCGGCCGCCTCCAACGCGCTCTACCGGCGCAACCTGGCCAAGGGCCAGACCGGGCTCTCGGTCGCCTTCGACCTGCCGACCCAGACCGGCTACGACCCGGACCACGTGCTCTCCCGCGGCGAGGTCGGCAAGGTCGGCGTGCCGATCAGCCACATCGGCGACATGCGTCAGCTCTTCGCCGAGATCCCGCTCGGCGAGATGAACACCTCGATGACGATCAACGCCACCGCGATGTACATGCTCGCGATGTACCAGGTGGCCGCCGAGGAGCAGGCCGAGACCGCCGGTGAGCCGGTCGAGGAGATCGTGCAGCGGCTGGCCGGGACCACCCAGAACGACATCATCAAGGAGTACCTCAGCCGCGGGACGTACGTCTTCCCGCCCGGACCCTCGATGCGGCTGATCACCGATATGGTCAACTACACGGTCGAGGCCATCCCGAAGTGGAACCCGACCAACATCTGCAGCTACCACCTGCAGGAGGCCGGGGCGACCCCCGTGCAGGAGATCGCCTACGCGATGAGCACCGCGATCGCCGTCCTCGACGAGGTGCGCGCCAGCGGGGTGGTGCCGCCGGAGGAGTTCGGCAAGGTGGTCGCCCGGATCTCCTTCTTCGTCAACGCCGGCGTGCGCTTCGTCGAGGAGATGTGCAAGATGCGCGCCTTCGTCGAGCTGTGGGACGAGCTGACCCGCGACCGCTACGGGGTGACCGAGGCCAAGCAGCGCCGCTTCCGCTACGGCGTCCAGGTCAACAGCCTGGGCCTGACCGAGGCGCAGCCGGAGAACAACGTCCAGCGCATCCTCATCGAGATGCTCGCCGTGACGATGAGCAAGGACGCCCGCGCCCGCGCCGTGCAGCTGCCCGCGTGGAACGAGGCGCTCGGCCTGCCCCGGCCGTGGGACCAGCAGTGGAGCCTGCGGATGCAGCAGGTGCTCGCCTACGAGACCGACCTGCTCGAGTACGACGACCTCTTCACCGGCTCCACCGTCGTCGAGGCGAAGGTGGCCGAGCTCGTCGCCGGGGCGAAGGCGGAGATCGACCGGATCCAGGAGATGGGCGGGGCGGTGCCGGCGGTCGAGTCCGGCTACATGAAGTCGGCGCTGGTCGCCTCGCACGCCCTGCGCCGCCAGCGGATCGAGGCCGGCGAGGACATCATCGTCGGGGTCAACAAGTACGAGACCACCGAGCCGAACCCGCTGACCGCCGACCTGGACACGGCGATCCAGACGGTCGACGCCGGTGTCGAGGCCGCCGCCGTCGAGGCGGTCCGTGCCTGGCGCGAGCAGCGGGACGGCGACCCGGCCAAGCAGGAGCGCGCCCGGGCGGCGCTGAGCCGGCTCCAGGAGGCCGCCGGCACGGACGAGAACCTCATGGAGGCCTCGTTGGAGTGCGCCCGCGCCGAGGTGACCGTGGGGGAGTGGGCGCAGGCGCTGCGCGACGTCTTCGGAGAGTTCCGGGCGCCGACCGGGGTGAGCGGGTCGGTCGGGGTCGGTGACGGCGCCGACGCCAGCCTGACCGCGGTGCGCGAGCGGGTGCGGGCCACCGAGGCCGAGCTTGGCGAGCGGCTGCGGGTGCTCGTCGGCAAGCCCGGCCTGGACGGGCACAGCAACGGCGCCGAGCAGATCGCCGTCCGGGCACGCGACGCCGGCTTCGAGGTGGTCTACCAGGGGATCCGGCTCACCCCCGACCAGATCGTCTCGGCGGCGGTCGCCGAGGACGTCCACCTCGTCGGCGTCTCGATCCTCTCCGGGTCGCACATGGAGCTCGTCCCCGACGTCATCTCCGGCCTGGCCGACCAGGGCGCGGACGACCTGCCGGTCATCGTCGGCGGCATCATCCCCGAGTCCGACGCCGCCCGGCTCACCGAGATGGGCGTCGCCGCCGTCTTCACGCCGAAGGACTTCGGGCTCAACGACATCATGTCCCGCTTCGTCGAGATCATCCGCGCCTCGCGCGGTCTGCCGGCCGAGGTGGGCGAGGCCGTCACGGCGGGCTGACCCTGCCGCCGCCGGGGTAGGTTGAGCCGGTGGACGAACGGATCGCTGCCGCCGCGGAGCTCTTCAAGGTGCTCTCCTCACCGGTGCGCCTGCGGGTCGTCCACGAGCTCACCGAGGGACCACGCAGCGTCGCCGAGCTGGCCGCGGTCGTGGAGGCCTCGCCGACCCTGATGTCCCAGCACCTGCGGGTGCTGCGGATGGCCGGCCTCGTCGACGCCGAGCACGAGGGTCGGCAGCGGCTCTACCGGATCGCCGACGAGCACGTGACGCACATCGTCCAGGACGCCGTCCGGCACGCCGCCGAGGACTGAGCACCCGGTGGGTCTGCACTGCGCCGCCGTCGTGATCCTCGCCCGGGTCGAGGAGCTGCGCGCAGACCTGGTCCCGGACGCTGCTCCAGGGTCGGGACGGCTGGACGACGAGCGGATCGCCGCGGTGGCGTCGTTCGGGCCCACGGGCGAGCAGGCGGCACGGCTGGCGATCCAGCTCGAGGTGCCTCACGAAGCGCTGGTGGACGAGCCGTCGGCGCTGCAGGAGCTGGCCGACCGGTATCGCGGGGAGGGCGTGCTGCTGCTGGTCGGCGGTGCCGACCTGCCCCGGTGCCTGGCCCTGGTGGCCACCCGGCTGCCGCGTCGTCTCGAGGTCGACGACGACGGTGTCCGCGTCCTCGCCTGACCGGCCGACGACCGCGGCCCGGGTGCACCCACCCGGGCCGCGGACGTGGCCCGTCGGTCCTCGTCAGCCGGCCGCGTCCCGGCCCCGTCCCCGCCGACGGACCATGGCCACGGCGGCGGTCAGCCCGGCGACGCTCCAGGTCGCGACGACGGCCCACAGCCCCCAGCCCAGGTCGGGCGCCCACAGCCGCAGCTGCGCCGAGGTGTAGCCGAGCAGCGAGGGCGCCACCAGGGCGAGCGCGGTCAGCAGGACGCCGGCGACGAGGACGAGGACCCGGGTCGGCGTGCCCCGACGCAGCGCGGCCAGCGCGGCCAGGACGCCCACGACGCTCAGCCCGAGCACCGCGAAGGGGGCGCCGGCCAGCACCGGGTCGGCGCCGCTGCGCTGCGGCTGCTCACCGTCGAGGATGCGCTGCACGTCGCCGGCGACGTCGTAGAGGGCCCCGGCCCGTGCCTCGCTGTAGCTGTTCGCCAGCACGACGACCGCCCGGTCACGCTCCGGCTGCACCCGCACGTGGCTGAAGTAGCCCGGGGTCGCGCCGGTGTGCTCCACCAGGCTGTGGCCGTCCTGCTCGCCGACCCGCCAGCCGTAGCCGTAGGCGTCGCCGCTGCCGGTCTGCACCCGCGCGGTGTGCAGCTCGGCCAGGGTCGCCTCGTCGATCCCGCCGCCACCGAGCTGGGCGCGGGCCCACGCGGCGGCACCGTCGAGGTCGGTGCCGAGGTAGCCGTAGGGGGCGCCCGAGGTGTCGTAGCGGGTGTCGAAGGCGACCGGTCGGCCGAGCACCTGGCGGTGCCCCGGCGGCAGCGCCTCGGCAGAGGCCTCGTCGGCGACCACCTGCTCCACCCCGGCGGGGGCCAGCACCCGGTCGGTGACGACCTCGGCGAAGGGCGCCCCGGCCTGCTCCTCGACGATCGCCCCGAGCAGCAGGTAGCCCAGGTCGCTGTACTCGTAGCCGGCGCCGGGGTCGCGGGCGAGGGTGACGTCGTCCAGTCCGGTCGCCTGCCGCTGCAGGGCGCCCGACGCGGTGTCGAAGCGGTCGGCGTGAGCCAGCCCGTCGGCGGTGGTCAGGCCGGCGGTGTGGGTGAGCAGCTGCTGCACCGTGATGTCGTCGGCGCGCTCGTCGGCGATGCCGTGCTCGGGCAGCAGGTCACCGAGCCGGTCGTCGAGGGTGAGCTCGTCCGCGGCGGCGAGGTCGAGCACGGCGGTCGCGGTCACCGACTTCGACACCGACCCGAGGAGGAAGGGGGTGCTCTCGCTCATCGCGGCGCCGTCCCCGTCCTCCGCGATCATGTGGGTGCCGACGCTGTCGCCGTCGACGACGGCGACGGCAAGTCCGGGCAGCTGCTGGTCGTCGGCGACCTGCTGCAGGTAGGCCCGCACGTCGGTGCCGGCCTCGGCCGGCTCGGGCGCGGCGGCGGCCGGTGGGGCGAGCAGGAGGCCCAGGCCGGTGGTGGCGAGGGCGGTCCGGGCGCCGGTACGGAGGGTGGCGAGGGGGCGGGGTGCAGGGGTCGCGGTGTCCATGCCCCTACGCTTCCGTCGCGCCGCTGCCGGGGCACTGGTGCCCGGCCCCGAGCGCACCGGCGGGATACCCCACCCCGGCGGCGCGGCGGCCCCCCCGTCAGAAGAGCCGGGTCTCGCTGGAGTCGATGCCCTTGAGCTGGTCGTAGTCGAGGACGACGCAGCGGATGCCGCGGTCCTCGGCGAGGGTGCGTGCCTGCGGCTTGATCGCCTGCGCGGCGAAGACGCCGGTCACCGGGCGCAGCGCCGGGTCCCGGTTCATCAGCTCGAGGTAGCGGGTGAGCTGCTCGACCCCGTCGATCTCGCCGCGGCGCTTGATCTCGATGGCGACGCTGCCGCCCTTCGGGTCCCGGGCCAAGATGTCCACCGGACCGATCGCCGTCATGAACTCCCGGCGGACCAGGCTCCACCCGTCGCCGAGGGTGGTGATGTGCTCGGCCAGCAGCGCCTGCAGGTGCGCCTCGACCCCGTCCTTGACCAGGCCCGGGTCGACACCGAGCTCGTGGGCGGTGTCGTGGTGGACCTCGTGGATCTTCACCCGCAGCCGGTCCTCGGACTTGGCGTGCTGGACGTTCCACACGCTGAGCACGCCCTCGGCGGCGTCCTCCTCGTCCGGCTCCACCTCGGCCATCGCGCACGGCGGGGACATCCAGTTCAGCGGCTTGTACGAGCCGCCGTCGCTGTGCACCAGCACCGAGCCGTCGGCCTTGACCAGCAGCAGCCGGGTCGCCAGCGGCAGATGGGCGGTCAGCCGGCCCTCGTAGTCGACGCTGCAGGTCGCGATCACCAGACGCACGGCGGCCACCCTACGTGCCGCCGGTGGTGGTGACCATCACGCCCGGATGCCCTCCCGAACCGGCGGCGTGGTTGGGAGACTCCCGCCATGCCTACCAACGATGCCAAGGCGCTCGCCGACGCCCTCGTCTTCCCCTACCTCAACCACGCCGCCTCGATGTACGAGGACAGCTACGCCACCCGGGAGGACGTCGACGCCGGCATGCGCTTCGGCTGCGGCCTGCCGCAGGGCCCGCTGGCCGTCATCGACGCCATCGGTGTGGATGTCGTGCGCGACGCCCTGGCCGCCCGGCACGCCGAGACCGGTGACGCGATGCACGCCCCGCGCCCGGTCCTGGACCAGCTGGTCGCCGAGGGACGCACCGGGCGGGCCGCCGGCCGCGGCTTCTACACCTACGCCGAGGCCGGGTCCGAGGAGGTCGTCGCCGACGAGCTGACCCCCGCCCAGGGCGGCTCCCGCGACGGGGTCCGGGTCGTCGAGACCGTCGGGGTGGTCGGCTCCGGCACGATGGCTACCGGCATCGTCGAGGTCTTCGCGAAGGCCGGCTACCCGGTCACCTTCGTCGCCCGCAGCCCGGAGAAGTTGGACGCCGTGCAGGCCCGGATCGAGAAGTCCCTGGCCAAGGCGGTCGAGCGCGGCAAGCTCGACACCGGCGAGGCCGACGCGGTGCGCGGCCGCCTGACCGGCTCGACCGAGCGCGAGGCGCTCGGCGACGTCGACCTCGTCGTCGAGGCGATCGCCGAGGACCTGGAGATCAAGACCCAGCTCTTCCGTGACCTGGACCGGATCTGCAAGCCGGGCGCGGTGCTGGCCACGACCACCTCCTCGCTGCCGATCACCGACCTGGCCGCGGCCACCTCGCGCCCGCAGGACGTCGTCGGGATGCACTTCTTCAACCCGGCCCCGGTGATGAAGCTCGTCGAGATCGTGCGCACCGAGCAGACCGGTCAGGACGTGCTGGACACGGTCGCCGACCTGTGCGCGAGCACCGGCAAAGTGGCGGTGAGCTGCGCCGACCGGGCCGGCTTCATCGTCAACGCGCTGCTCTTCCCCTACCTCAACGACGCGGTCAAGGCGCAGGAGGCCGGGCACAGCGACCACGACGCGATCGACGGCGCGATCACCGAGCACTACGGGTACCCGATGGGCCCCTTCGCCCTGCTCGACGTCGTCGGGCTGGACGTCTCGCTGGCGATCCAGCGCGAGCTGCTCGAGGAGTTCGGCCACGAGGGGCTGCAGCCCGCGCCGACCCTGGTGTCGCTCGTCGAGGCGGGCAAGCTCGGCCGCAAGACCGGCGAGGGCTTCCGCACCTACTGACGCTCGCCCCTGGCCCCCTTCACCCCTTGCTCGCAACTGCCCGGGCAATTCACGTCCTTGGTTCGCAACTGCCCGGGCAATTCACGTCCTGGCTCGCAACTGCCCGGGTAAATCACGTGGTTGCCGGCAACTGCCCGGGTAAATCACGTGGTTGTTGGCAATTGCCCGGGTAAATCACGTGGTTGCTGGCAACTGCCCGGGTAAATGCGGATCAGGTGGGCATCTGCCCGGGCAGGGTCTGGCCAGGAGGCGCGAAGGGGGAGGATGGTGGCATGCCCCGGGCCAACCGCCGCCGCGACGAGCAGCGACCGCTGAGCATGCGGGGCGTGCACGGCACGCTCGAGCACGTCACCTGGGGCGGGCGTCGTTGGGCGGTGCGCCGGTTGTCCGGGAGCACCTCGCTGCGCACCTACCGCTGCCCTGGCTGCCACCAGCCGATCTCGCCCGGCACCGCGCACGTCGTCACGTGGCCCGACGACGGCCTCGGCAGCATCGACGACCGGCGCCATTGGCACGCGTCGTGCTGGCGGGCGCGCCGGGGCTGACCAGCACGCCGAGCCGCGCGCCCCAGCCAGACACGCACAGCGCGCGCACGACAGTCCTAGGAATGTCCTCGAGGACCGCGCGCGCGACCGGTCCGGGGAGGCTGTCCTAGGACTGTCCAACCTCTGGGGGAGCGGCATGACGAAGGGGGTCGCCACCCGGTGCGGTGGCGACCCCCGTCGGCGTGGGGAGCGGGCGGCTCAGGCGTTGCGGAAGCGGTTGATCTCCTGCTCGAAGCCGGAGCGCTTGTCGGCGTTGGTGACGCCCAGGCCCGCCTCCGGGGCGAGGGTGAGCACACCGACCTTGCCCTGGTGCAGGTTGTGGTGGACGTCCAGCGCCGCCTGGCCGACCTCCTCGAGCTGGTAGGTCTTGCTCAGCGTCGGGTGGATCAGCCCGCGGTTGATGAGCTCGTTGGCCTCCCAGGACTCGCGGTAGTTCGCGAAGTGGCTGGAGACGATGCTCTTGAGGTTCATCCACAGGTAGCGGTTGTCGTACTCGTGCATGAAGCCCGAGGTGGACGCGCAGGTGACGATCTTGCCGCCCTTGCGGGCCACGTAGACCGAGGCGCCGAAGGTCTCCCGGCCGGGGTGCTCGAAGACGATGTCGACGTCGTGCCCGCCGGTGAGCTCGCGGATCTTCTTGCCGAGCCGCTGCCACTCCTTCGGGTTCTGCTTGGTGCCCTCCTCGTTCCAGAACTGGAAGCCCTCGGCGCGCCGGTCGATGATCAGCTCGGCGCCCATCTGCCGGCAGATCTCGGCCTTGTCCGGCGAGGAGACGACGCACACCGGCTCGGCGCCTGCGGCCAGCGCCATCTGGGTGGCGTAGGAGCCCAGACCGCCGGAGGCGCCCCAGATGAGCACCCGGTCGCCGAGCTTGAGCGCGGCGCCGTTCTTGGAGATCAGCTGCCGGTAGGCGGTGGAGTTCACCAGGCCGGGGGAGGCGGCCTCCTCCCAGGTGAGGTGGTCCGGCTTCGGCATGAGCTGGTTGGCCTTGACGATGGCCAGCTCGGCCAGGCCGCCGAAGTTGGTCTCGAAGCCCCAGATCCGCTGCTGCGGGTCCATCATCGTGTCGTCGTGCCCGTCCGGGTCCTCGAGCTCGACGGAGAGGCAGTGCGCGACGACCTCCTGGCCGGCGTTCCACTTGCTCACGTGGCTGCCGGTGCGCAGCACGACGCCGGAGAGGTCGGAACCGACGATGTGGTACGGCAGGTCGTGGCGCTTGGACCAGTCGTTGAGCCGGCCGTAGCGCTCGAGGAAGCCGAAGGTGGAGACCGGCTCGAAGATCGAGGTCCAGACGGTGTTGTAGTTGATCGCGCTGGCCATGACCGCGACCAGCGCCTCGTCCGGGGCGAGCTCGGGGATCGGCACGTCGTCGATGTGCAGCGACTGCCGCGGGTCCTTGTCCCGGCTGGCCACGCCCTCGAACATGTCGACCTCGTCCTTGTGGACGGTGGCGGCCCGGTAGGACTCCGGGAGGGCGATGCCGGCGTAGGTCTGCTCGCTCCGGTCGCCGGACATGATGGCGTCGCGGATGGTGTCCATCGTCATGCTGGGTGGGCTCCTCGGCCTGCTCGTGGGGTGGTCTGGGGCGCTCGGCGGCGCCCATCGGGTCAACCTAGCGACGCGCCCCGGGGCGCGGTACTACCTGAGAGGGCAGTCACCGGGTGACGTGTCTCTCAGTGCGCGCCCGTCCGCTCGCTGCTCGCTCAGTGGCCGTCGGCGGACGGCTCGACGAGCTCGACGAGGATGCCGCCGGCGTCCTTGGGGTGGATGAAGTTCACCCGCGACCCGGCGGTCCCGCCCTTCGGGGTGTCGTAGAGCAGCCGCAGCCCGCGCTCGCGCAGCGTCGCCCCCACGGCGTCGATGTCCTCGACGCGGTAGGCGAGCTGCTGGATGCCCGAGCCGTTGCGGTCGAGGAACTTGGCGATCGTCGACTCCGGGGTGAGCGGGGCCAGCAGCTGGATGCACGAGCCGGAAGAGCCGACCTTCATCATCGCCTCGCGGACGCCCTGCTCCTCGTTGACCTCCTCGTGGGCCAGCTCCATGCCGTAGGTGTCGCGGTAGAAGGCGATGGCGGCGTCCAGGTCGGGCACGGCCACGCCGACGTGGTCGATGTGGGTGAAGAGATCGGTGCTCATGCCCGCACCGTAGCCGTCGCCGGCGCCGCTGTCGGAGGCTGCGTGGCCCACGCCACCCGGTGACCCCTTCGGCCGCGGCGCTGGCGTCGCTACAGTGGCGAGCAGTGCACCGGCGCCGTCCGTCGGTGGTCCCGAGCACCCTGTGGAGGCATCGTCATGTCCGACCGTCCCGTGTCCGTCATCGTCGCCGGCGCGCGCACCCCGATGGGTCGCATGAGCGGCTCGCTGAAGGACTTCTCCGGCTCCGACCTCGGCGGGTTCGCCATCAAGGCCGCGCTGGAGCGCTCCGGCGTCGCCCCCGAGGACGTCGACTACGTCGTCATGGGCCAGGTGCTCACCGCCGGCGAGGGCCAGATCCCCGCCCGCCAGGCCGCGGTCAAGGCCGGCATCCCGATGAGCGTCCCGGCGCTGACCGTGAACAAGGTCTGCCTCTCCGGCATCGACGCCATCGCCCTGGCCGACCAGCTGATCCGCGCCGGCGAGTTCGACATCGTCGTCGCCGGCGGCCAGGAGTCGATGACCAACGCCCCGCACCTGCTGCCCAAGAGCCGCGACGGCTACAAGTACGGCGACGTGACGGTCAAGGACTCGATGGCCTTCGACGGGCTGCACGACATCCTCACCGACCAGGCGATGGGCTCGCTCACCGAGACCTGCAACCAGGCGGGGGAGCAGTTCTCCCGCGAGGAGCAGGACGAGTTCGCCGCCCGCAGCCACCAGAACGCCGGGAAGGCCTGGGCGAACGGGGTCTTCGCCGACGAGGTGGTCCCGGTCGAGGTGCCCCAGCGCAAGGGCGACCCGAAGGTCTTCGACACCGACGAGGGCGTGCGCGCCGACACCACCGCCGACTCCCTCGGCAGGCTGCGGCCCGCCTTCGCCAAGGACGGCACCATCACCGCCGGCTCCGCCTCGCAGATCTCCGACGGTGCCGCCGCGGTGGTCGTCATGAGCAAGGCGAAGGCGGAGGAGCTCGGCCTGGACTACCTGGCCGAGATCGGTGCGCACGGCGTCGTCGCCGGCCCCGACTCCACCCTGCAGGCGCAGCCGGCGAACGCCATCGAGACCGCCTGCGCGAAGGAGGGCATCTCCGCGCAGGACCTCGACGTCGTCGAGATCAACGAGGCCTTCGCCGCCGTCGGCCTCGCCTCGACCAAGCAGCTGGGCCTGGACCCGGAGAAGGTCAACCCCAACGGCGGCGCCATCGCCATGGGCCACCCGCTGGGCATGTCCGGCGCCCGGATCACCCTGGCGCTGGCGCACGAGCTGAAGCGCCGCGGCGGCGGCGTCGGCGCGGCCGCGCTGTGCGGCGGCGGCGGCCAGGGCGACGCGCTCATCGTGCGCGTACCCACCGACGCCTGAGGTGCCGGCAGCCACGCGAGCGCGCGCGGTCGACGTCCCCGCCCTGGTCGAGCAGGCCAGGGCGGGGACGCCGCGCGCCGTCGCCCGGCTGCTCTCCCTGGTCGACCACCAGCACCCGGCGCTGCCCGAGGTCATGGCCGCGCTGGCCCCGCTGGCCGGCCGGGCGCACGTCGTCGGGCTGACCGGCCCGCCGGGGGTCGGCAAGTCGACGACGACGAACGCCCTGGTCCGCGAGCTGCGCGAGCGGGGGCGGTCGGTGGCGGTGCTCGCCGTCGACCCCTCGTCCCCCTTCTCCGGGGGTGCGCTGCTCGGGGACCGGATCCGGATGCAGGACGCGACCGGCGACCCAGGAGTCTTCATCCGCTCCCTGGCCAGCCGGGGTCACCTGGGCGGTCTCTCGGTGTCCACGCCGCAGGCGATCCGGGTGCTGGACGCCGCCGGCTTCGACATGGTCCTCGTCGAGACGGTCGGGGTCGGCCAGTCCGAGGTGGAGATCGCCGGCCTGGCCGACACCACGCTGGTGCTGCTCGCTCCCGGCGCCGGCGACGGGATCCAGGCGGCGAAGGCGGGGATCCTCGAGATCGGCGACGTCTTCGTCGTCAACAAGGCCGACCGCGACGGCGCCGACGCCACCGTGCGGGACCTGCGGCACATGATCCAGATGGGCGACCGCAGCGCCCCCGGCCTCTGGCGGCCCCCGGTGGTGCGGGCCTCGGCGATGAACGGCGACGGCGTCGTGGAGGTGCTCGCCGGCATCGGCGACCACCTCGCCTGGCTGGCCCGGGGCGGCGAGCTGCACCGGCGCCGGGTGGCCCGTGCCCGGGACGAGGTGGAGGCGCTGACCGTGGCGCGGCTGCGTGCCCGGATGGGGGACCTGGGCGACGGCGGACGGCTCGACGAGCTGGCCGCCGCGGTGGTCTCCGGCCGTGGCGACCCCTACGCCGCGGCCGAGGAGATGCTGCGGCGGCTGAGCGGCGCCGAGGGCGAGGAATCCTCGGACGTCAGTAGCCCTCGGACATCCTGATCTCGTCGTAGTTCATGTCGTAGATCGCGTAGCAGTCCGCGGTCTCGGTCTGCCCGGCGGTGACGTAGCCGACCGAGCAGGTGGTCTCGTCGACCACCTCGCCCTGGTTCATGAAGTAGAGGTTGACGTAGAAGGTCTCGTCCGTGGTGCCGGTGTTGCGCACCTGGACGTCGATCGGCTCGCCGTAGGCGTCGATCGACCAGCCCGACTGCACCTCGGCGTCGCCGAGGGAGACCTGCTGGCCCTCGGTGACCGGCGTGGCCGCCTGCGCGGCCGAGCTGCTCGAGGCCGAGTAGTCGTCGGTCATGTCGGTGTAGATGCTGCCCGACTCGTCAGCCACCCAGGCGGCGAAGATCACCCCCGCGCAGCAGCAGATGATGATGACGCTGGCCAGGCCGCCGACGATCCACCAGATCGTGTTGCTCCGCTCCGGCGGCGGCTGCTGCGGGTAGCCGTAGGCCGGGTAGCCCGGTGGCGGCGCCCCTCCCGGCGGGTAGCCGCCCTGACCCGGCGGCGGGTAGCCCGGCGGACCGGGCGGCGGGTAGCCGCTCACGTTGCCTCCCCTGCGACATCGGCTGTGCTGGCGCCACTGTAGCCCGCGGGCACCGGGCGGACCATGGTGTCGTCACGGTCGGCCCAGCGCGGTCACGGCTGACGTCCAGGCAGAGCCCCTAGGCTGAAGGGCGATGAACGACCAGACGAGAGCCGAGGGCCCCGGTCTGATCGGTGGCCGCTACGAGACCCGGCGGTCCATCGGTCAGGGCGGCATGGGCACCGTGTGGCTGGCCACGGACACCGTCCTGGGCCGTCAGGTCGCGGCCAAGCAGATCGGCGCCTTCCCCGGGGAGACCCAGGGCGAGACCCGCCGGGCGATGCGCGAGGGACGGGCCTCGGCGGCCCTGAACCACCCCAACGTCGTCGGCGTCTACGACGTGGTCGAGCACGAGGGCACCCCGTGGCTGGTCATGGAGTACGTGCCCGGCCCGACCCTGTCCGAGGCGGTGCGCCAGCGAGGGCCGATGACCCCGCGAGGGGCGGCCGACCTCGGCGCCCAGCTGGCCGGGGCGCTGGCCGCCGCGCACCGCGCCGGGATCGTGCACCGGGACGTCAAGCCGAGCAACGTGCTCATCGGCGGCGGCCGGCCCAAGCTCGGCGACTTCGGGATCGCCCGCAGCGGCAGCGACGACCAGCTCACCCAGACCGGCCTGGTCACCGGCACCCCGAGCTACATGGCCCCGGAGGTCGCCGAGGGCTACGAGCACACCGCCGCCGCCGACCTGTGGGCGCTCGGGGCGACCCTCTACTTCGCCGTCGAGGGCCGCGACGCCTACCCGGCCCAGGGCAACCCGCTGGCGACGCTGCGCCAGGTGGCCACCCAGACCCCGCGTCGTCCCGACCGGGCCGGCCCGCTGGAGCCGGTGCTGCGTCGGCTGCTCGCGCACGACCCGGCCGAGCGGGGCGGGGTCGACGAGCTCCGGCAGCGGCTCGAGGCGATCGCCGACGGCCGCGCGGCCGGGCCCGAGCTGGTGGCGCCGGCAGCGGGTGGTGCCGCGGGCGCGGCCGGTGCGGGTGGCGCAGCGGGTGCGGCGGCCGCCGGTCCGGGGGGCTCGGGTGGCGGCCCGGTCCCGTCCGGCGCGAGGCCTCGCGGCCCGGGCGATCCCGACGCCGGTGGCCGCCGGCGTCGCTGGTGGGTGGCCGCGCTGGCCGCCGTGCTCGCCCTGGTCGTCGCCGGGGGAGCGGCCCTGGCCTGGCAGGGCCAGGACGAGCAGACGGCCACGTCGAGCTCGACCACGCCGACGAGCGAGGTCGAGCCGAGCACGACGACGACCACCCGGACGGAGACGACCACCGCGACGCCGACGTCGCAGAGCAGCTCGAGCAGCAGCTCCAGCAGCTCCTCGTCGAGCGCGTCCTCGTCGTCCTCGGCCGAGCCGGACTTCCCGCAGGCCGAGGTCAGCGGCTTCGTCACCACCCACTTCGCCACGGTCACCGAGGACCCGGACCAGACGTGGGGCTCGCTGACCGCGGACATGCGCCAGGCCGCGGGCGGCAAGCAGGCCTACGTCGACTTCTGGGAGGGCATCGAGTCCGTGTCCGCCTCGGACGTCGAGGTGGACGAGGACACCGGGCAGGTCGACCTCACCCTGACCTACACCCCGGTGGACGGCGAGCGCACGGTCGAGCCGAAGCAGCTGGTGCTGGAGCGGCAGGCCGGGGAGCTGAAGATCGACTCCGAGCGGGCCCGCTGAGCCCAGCAGCTCGGCGCTCTCCGCCGGGGCGGTCTCGTCGCGCCCCCGGCCCGGGCGGCTGGCTACGCTGAGGAGCATGCTGCTCGCCTTCTCCATCGCCCCGTCCTCGCCCGGTGCCGACGGCTCGTACTCCGCCGCGGTCGCTGACGCGGTCCGCATCGTCCGGGAGAGCGGTCTGCCCTCGCGCACCGACGCGATGTTCACCACGCTGGAGGGGGAGTGGGGCGAGTGCATGGCCGTCGTCGAGCGTTGCGTGCAGGCGATGGCCGCGCACGGCGACCGGGTGAGCCTGGTGATGAAGGCGGACATCCGCCCCGGCGCGGCCCCCGGCCAGCTCACCGCCAAGGTCGACCGCGTCGAGCAGCAGCTGGGCTCCACCACCTCCTGACCCCACCCACCTCACCTGTCTCCCCTTTATCGGGTTACCCGATAATGCGCCGGTCACCCCAGAAGGCTTCCCCGGCACGCGAGAGGTTCTCGACATGGCGTCGCCGACCGGGCGCGAAGGGAGCTCCGAGTCGCCGAGCGTGCACGAAGGGTGACCGACGCGACTCGTGACCAATTTGTGACCTTCGGTGTTCCTTGGGACAGTGGTAGACGCGCGCCGTCGCGCGCCTCCCTGCCTCACCCTCAAGGAACCTCACCGTGCGTACCCTCGTCCTGCGCGTCTCCGGCGCGCTCGTGGCCCTGCTGGGCCTGGCGCTCGCCGGCCTCGGCGCCTGGCTGCTGAGCAGCCTCGGCACCTCGGGGACGGCGACCTTCACCGCCGAGCCCGAGGCCGACGTCGTCGTCCTCGACCCGCAGGTGCTCAACCGGGTCGACTCCCCGATGTCGGTCACCGTCTCCTCCGAGCCGGGCGCGCGGCTGTGGGCCGGCGTGGCCCGCCCCTCGGACGCCGGACCCGCGCTCGGGGACGGCGCACGCACCCGCATCGGGCCGGCCGACGTGAGCGACTGGAGCCTGGGCACCACGGAGGAGGGCAGCGGCGAGGCGAGCGACCCCACGGCCGCCGAGGTGTGGCAGCGCGCCAGCACCAGCGACGGCTCGATCACCGTGACCATCGACCAGGCCGAGGCGCCGCAGACGCTCGTCGTGGCCGCACCCCAGGGGCAGCAGCTCGACGAGGTCGAGATGAGCACCACCGACGGCAGCTGGGGAGCCTGGGCGATCGGCCTGCTCGTCGGCGGCATCGTGCTCGTCCTGCTCGGGCTGGGCCTGCTTCTTCTGGCTCGCCGTGGCCGCGCGAAGGGTGCCGGCGAACCGTCCGACCCACCTGTGCGCCGCGGCAGCAGCGTCTACGTCCCTGCGGAGGAGACCCCGTGACCACCCGACGCGCCCGTCCCCACCGTCGCTCCCGCCCCCTTCTGGCCCTCGTCTGCGCCCTGCCCGTCGCCCTGTCCGGCTGCGGGCTGGCCGCCGACGTCGCCGGGGTCCACGACGCGCCGACCGAGCAGGGGCGTGGCGGCGCGGTCACCCGCGAGGCGGCGCAGGAGATCGCCGCCCGGGTGCTCGGCGAGGCCCGCACCGCGCGCGGTGACGGCGCCACCGCCGAGGACCGCCGCTCGGTGCTCATGGGGCCGGCGCTGCGCGAGGCCGACGCCGCGGCCCGGGCCAGGAGCACCGCCAGCCCCAGCGAGGCGGTGCAGCCGCAGGTGCTGGCCGTCAGCGAGGGCACCGGCTGGCCGCGCACCATCGTGGCCACCACCCGCACCGACGAGGAGCAGCGGCTCTACGTGCTCGTCTCGACGTCGGCCGAGGGCGCCTACCGCCTCTTCGCCGACGTCCAGATGGCCTCCGGTGCCGCGGTGCCCGGCCTCGCCGACCCCGCGCAGGGCTCGCCGGTCCGGATCAACGGCACCCCCGGCGACGCGGTCGAGACGGCGGTGACGGGCTGGAGCGAGGCCGTGGCCTACCCGGCGCCGAGCACCCGGCCGAGCGGGGTGTCGGTGGCCGACGAGTTCTCGACCGCGCTGCGCACCAACGCCGAGCAGCAGGCCGAGGAGCTCGACGGGCTGGCCGAGTACACCCAGGAGCAGCAGCGTCAGGAGGCGACCATGGTCAGCATCGGCCTCGCCGACGGTGGCCGGCTGGCCTTCGTCCCGATGACCCGGACCGACACCCTCACCGCCGGTGAGGAGCTGCAGGAGCTGACCCTCGAGGACGCCGCGACCCGGCGGCTGGCCGACACCGAGTCCATCTCGCAGGAGCTGACCGTCGAGCACGCCGAGACCCTCGCGGTGCACGTCCCGAGCGAGGGCGCCGCGCGGGTGGTCGGGGCCAGCGAGCAGATCGAGAGCGCCGAGGGCAGCTGAGGCAGCCACCCCGGCCCGTCCCCTTCTAGCGAAGGGGGGCTCAGACGCGGGCCAGCACCTGGCCGTGCGGGACGAGGAACCACCCGTCGGGATGACCCGCCCAGGCCCGCCAGGTCTGCGAGATCTCCTCGAGCTCGCCGCTCGTGGCCGCCCCGATCGCGCGGGCCGTCTCGGCCAGACGCGAGGGGAGGACGCGCTCGGCCCACATCCCGCCCCACCAGGCACGGTCGGCCGGGTCGACGAAGCACCACGTGTCTGCGCTGGCCGTGACGTCGGTCAGCCCGGCCTCGCGGGCCCACACGTGCAGCCGGCGCCCGGCGTCCGGCTCGCCGCCGTGGTGGCGCGCGACGGCCTGGTAGACCTCGAGCCACCGGTCCAGCCCCGGCAGGCGCGGGTACCAGGCGAAGGCGGCGTAGTCGCTGTCCCGGACCGCGACCAGCCCGCCGGGCCGGGTCACCCGGGCCATCTCCCGCAGCGCCAGGACCGGGTCGGCGACGTGCTGCAGGACCTGGTGGGCGTGGGTGACGTCGTAGCCGTCGTCGGCGAGCTCGAGCGCGTGCACGTCGCCCACGACGACGTCCGCGTCGACGTCACGGGCGAGCAGCTCGGCCCGGGCGATCTCCACCGCCTCGTCGGTCTGCTCCAGCGCGGTGACCCGTCCGGGGGCGACGAGCTCGGCGAGGTCGGCGGTGAGGGTGGCCGGGCCGCACCCGACGTCGAGCAGCCTGTCGCCGGGGGACAGGTGCGCCAGCAGGTAGCCGGCCGAGTTCTCGGCGGTGCGCCACCGGTGCGAGCGCAGCACGCTCTCGTGGTGGCCGTGGGTGTAGGTCGCCATGGGGCTGACCGTACGGGCGGTGCGGGTCGGACGGGGCGGGTGAGTGCGCGGCGTCGAGAAGGTCTCGGTCCACGGACAAGCCTTCCCCGGCGAACGAGCCTTTATCGGGTAACCCGATAAAGGGGAGGCGGGTGGGGTGCGGGGGCGAGGTGAGGGACAATCGGGGCATGAGTCAGCAGCCCAGCCCTGCCCTTCGTGGTGCCGTCGACCTCACCGGCCTCGGTCAGCAGCCGCAGCCCGGATCCGCTCCCTCCGCGGGCGGCGGCCAGCCCGGAGCCTCGGTGCTCGTCGAGGCCACCGACGCCACCTTCGAGCAGATCGTTGCCCGCAGCACCACGGTGCCGGCGGTCGGGGTGGTCTGGTCCTCGCAGCACCCGGAGAGCAAGCAGCTGCTGGACGAGACCGTCGCCGTCGCCCAGGGTCTCGAAGGGCGCCTGCAGGTCGTGGGGATGGACGTGGCCACCAACCCCGGGCTGATGCAGGCGCTGCAGCCGCAGCAGGTCCCGATGGCGATCGGTCTGCTCGGCGGCCAGGCGGTGCACCTGCTCACCGGCATGCCCGAGCGTCAGCAGCTCACCGAGGTCCTCGACCAGCTGCTCGCGGCGGCCGTGCAGAACGGCATCACCGGCCGGGTGCAGGTCTCCGCCGAGGACGCGAGCGAGGCGACCGACGGGGGCGCGGACGAGCTGCCGCCGCTGCACCAGGAGGCCTTCGACGCCATCGAGCGGGACGACCTCGACGCCGCTGCCTCCGCCTACGAGCGGGCGCTCGCGGAGAACCCCAAGGACGCCGAGGCCTCCGCCGGCCTGGCCCAGGTCGGCCTGATGCGCCGCACCCAGGGCGTCGACCTCGACGCGGCCCGCCGCGCCGCCGCCGACGACCCCACCGACATCGACGCAGCGCTCGTCGTCGCCGATCTCGACGTGCTCGGCGGTCACGTCGAGGACGGCTTCACCCGGCTGATCGACCTCGTGCGCACCACCGCCGGGGACGACCGGGAGCGGGTGCGCACCCACCTCGTCGGCCTCTTCGACGTCGTCGGCAACCACGACGAGCGGGTCCGCAAGGGGCGCACCGCGCTGATGAGCGCCCTCTTCTGAGGCCGGCCCTCCCGGGTGACCTCACCCGCCTCCCCTTTATCGGGTTACCCGATAAAGGCTCGGTCACCGGGGAAGGCTTGTCCGTAGACCGAGCGCTTCTCGACGCGGGTCACGGCTGGGCGCGCGCCTGCGTGACGGCAGCGTGACGAGTGCCTTGCGCTGCCCCGCAGGGCTTGGGACACTCCATCTCTGCTCCCTCCGGGGAGCTGGGGGGTTCCATTCTCACGGGGGGAGACCGTGATGCTCGATCCTGCTCGCACACCCTTGCTCGACCGCCGCACGAGAGGGCGAAGGGGGACACGCTGGGGGAGCGTGGCCGCGCTCGCCGTGCTGATGAGCCTGGCGCTCGCCTGGCCGCAGACCGCCCAGGCACGAGGGTCCGCGCCGACTGCGGCAGCCCCCGCCGCGCCGGCAGCACCCGCCGCCCCAGCAGCACCCGCCGCGCCGGCCGCACCAGCAGCAGCCGCCGACACCTTCGCCCCCGGCTTCTCTACCAGCGTCCTCTGGGACGCCCAGACCCCCGTGGTGGACGCGCTCGGTCGCCCCGTCCAGGGGCTGCGCCCCCGGGCCGGCGGCGCCCAGGGCCCCGGCGAGATCGAGTTCGGCGCGCACGGCGACGCCGTCGTCTCGGAGAAGGCCGGCCGGCTGCTCTACTTCGCCGGCCCGGACGCCGACTCCGGCGTGCTGCTCACCGACCGCTCCGGCCGCGGCCTCGACCAGGACACCCTGGCCGTGCGCGACACCGGCATGGGCGGGATCGCGCTCGACCCGATGTGGCCGCGGCGCCCCTACCTCTACGTGCTCTACACCTCCAACCTCAAGCACCCCTCGCAGGGCCCCGGCCGCTGGAGCGAGGCGGAGTGCTGGGACGGGCAGAGCTGCGTCGTCAACGGTCGCCTGGAGCGCCTGACCATCCGCACGCGCACCGCCGGAGGGCAGCAGGTGCGCTACATCGCCCACCGGCGCACCCTCATCCGGGACCAGTGGTGCCAGGTGGCCAACACGCACAGCGTCGGGGACCTCACCTTCGGCCGGGACGGGGCGCTCTACGCCTCCGCCGGCGACGGCACCCCCAACGGTCCGGTGAGCACCCTGCAGCAGCAGTCCTGCGGCTTCGCCCCCGACGAGCACCCCCGGCTGGCCACCCTCGACGTGCTCGACCCGGGCGCCGCGCCGGTCTCCCTCAACGGCAAGATCCTCCGGCTCAACCCCAGCACCGGGTCGGCGGCGCTGGGCAACCCCGAGGGCGGGTCGAGCGACCCCAACCGCGCCCGGGTCGTCGCCTCCGGGCTGCGCAACCCCTACCGGATGGCCTTCCGGCCGGGCAGCTCCACGCTGGCGGTCACGGTGGTCGGCGAAGGGCGCCACGAGGCGGTCTACGAGCTGCCCGACCCACGGGCCGGGGCCGTGACGAACAACGCCGGCTGGCCCTGCGTCGAGGTCAGCGAGCCCTTCCAGGGCGGGCCGCCGTGCGCCGGCCTGTCCATCGCCGAAGGGACGGTCACCGCGCCCGCCGCGACCTGGGTGCACGGCCAGCCGCTGGCCGACGAGCCCTGCGACCCGGGCGGGCCGAACGCGGCCATGGGCGTCGCCTACGGCGGGCTGTGGGCACCCTCTCGGATCCGCTCCGCGCTCTTCTTCGGCGACTACGGCCGCGGCTGCCTGTGGATGCGACCGGACGGCGGCAGCCCGCGCTTCGTCGCCCAGCTGCCGCGGCACAGCGTCCGCGACCTGACCACCGGGCCCGGCGGGATGATCTACCTGCCCGACTACCAGGCCGGGGCGGTGCGCCGCCTCGAGGTCGACGGCAGCGCCGCGGTCAGCTCGCGCGCCTCGGCACCAGGTAGCACGCAGACAGCCCGGCCACCCGCACCTCGAGCGAGTACGGCTGGCCGTGCCAGGGGCGCTCCTCGGCGGTGAGCACCACCCCGCCCTGGCTGGGCGTGCCCTCGGCGTCGAAGCCGGAGGTGTCCACGGCGACCTCCCAGTCGCCGGGCCGGGGCACCCCGATCCGCAGCGACTCCCGGTCGGCGCCACCGAAGTTCACCACCACGGCGACGACGTCGCCGTCGTGGTCGGCCTGGGCGTGCCGCAGGAAGCTGACGGTGTTGCCGGCGTTGTCGTCGGCGTCCAGCCAGGTGAAGCCGGCCGGGTCGGCGTCCAGCTGCCACAGCGCGGGGTGCTCGGTGTAGAGGGTGTTGAGCTCCTTGACGAGGTTGTGCACCCGGTAGTGCGCGGAGTGGTCGAGCAGGTGCCATTCCAGGGAGCGCCCGTCGGCCCACTCGCTGGTCTGCCCGAACTCGCAGCCCATGAAGAGCAGCTGCTTGCCGGGGAAGGCCCACTGGTAGGCGTAGAAGGCGCGCAGCGTCGCTAGCCGGGCGGCGTCGTCGCCGGGGATCTTGTACGGCATCGAGCCCTTGCCGTGGACCACCTCGTCGTGGCTGATCGGCAGCAGGTAGCTCTCGGCGTACGCGTACATCATGGCGAAGGTGAGCAGCTGGTGGTGGTACTGCCGGTTCACCGGGTCCTCGGCCAGGTAGCGGAGGCTGTCGTTCATCCAGCCCATGTTCCACTTCAGCCCGAAACCGAGCCCGCCGCTGTCCGTGGGCCGGGTGACCCCCGGCCAGGCGGTCGACTCCTCGGCCACCGTCACGATCCCCGGCACCCGGCGGTAGGCGGTGGCGTTGGCCTCCTGCAGCAGCCCGATCGCCTCGAGGTTCTCGCGGCCGCCGTGCACGTTCGGCACCCACTCGCCGTCGCTGCGGCTGTAGTCGAGGTAGAGCATCGAGGCGACCCCGTCGACCCGCAGCCCGTCGACGTGGAACTCCTCCAGCCAGTACAACGCGTTGGCGACGAGGAAGTTGCGCACCTCCAGCCGTCCGAAGTCGAAGACGAAGCTGCCCCAGTCCGGCTGCCAGCCCTTGCGCGGGTCGGGGTGCTCGTAGAGCGGCAGCCCGTCGAAGCGCACCAGCGCCCACTCGTCGGTGGCGAAGTGCCCGGGCACCCAGTCGAGGATGACCCCGATGCCGGCCTGGTGCAGCCGGTCGATGAGGTACCGGAAGTCGTCCGGGTCGCCGAAGCGGGAGTTCGGCGCGTAGTAGCTGGTGACGTGGTAGCCCCAGGACGGCGGGTAGGGGTGGTCCATCACCGGCAGCAGCTCGACGTGGGTGAAGCCGAGGTCGGCGACGTAGTTGACCAGGTGCTCGGCCATCTCGCGGTAGGTCAGACCCTGCCGCCAGGAGCCCAGGTGCACCTCGTAGATGCTCATCGGCCCGGTGTGCGGGTCGCGCCCGGCGCGGGCGGTCAGCCACTTCTGGTCGCCCCAGGTGTACTCGCTGGTGGTGATCACCGACCCGGTCGCCGGGGCCACCTCGGCCAGCCGGGCCATCGGGTCCGCCTTCTCCCGGACGACGTCGTCGGCGCCGCGCACCGCGAACTTGTACCGCTGCCCGGCCTGGGCGCCCGGCACGAAGAGCTCCCAGATGCCCGAGCTGCCCAGCGCCCGCATCGGCAGCGAGGGGAGGTCCCAGCCGTTGACGTCGCCGATGACGTGCACCGCCTTCGCCCGCGGCGCCCACACCGCGAAGGAGACGCCCTCGACGGTGCCCATCGGCCCGTCGTAGGAGCGCACGTGCGCCCCGAGGACGGTCCACAGCTGCTCGTGCCGGCCCTCGTTGACGAGGTGCTGGTCGACCTCGCCGAGGGTGGGGGAGAAGCGGTAGGGATCGTCCTGGACGTGCTCGACCCCGTCGTCCCAGGTGGTCAGCACCCGGTAGTCGAAGGTGGCGTCCGCCCCCTCGCGGACCCCGGAGAAGATGCCCTCGGCCTCGTGCTCTAGGTCGATCTCGACGCCGTCGTCGAAGCGCACCCGGACCTGCTGGGCCATCGGGCGCATGACCCGCACCCGCAGCCCGTCGTCCTCGAGGTGCTGGCCGAGCAGGTCGTGCGGCAGGGCGTGCCGACCGTGGGCCAGGGCCCAGAGCGCGCCGGGCAGGGCGGAGGAAGACGTGGGGCTCATGGTGCGGCCTCCTGGAGGGTTCGGTCGATGGCGGTGGTCGGGATGTGCAGCCAGGTGGGGCGGTTGCGGCTCTCGTAGACGACCTCGTAGAGGGCCTTGTCGAGCACGTGCGCGGCGAGCAGCTCGGGGTGGGCGCGCGGGTCGTCGCCGACCTGCGCGTAGCCGTCGAGGAAGGCCTGCTGCGCCTCGGCGACCCACGCGCCGGCGTCGGTGCCGGCGGGCGGGGTGACGCTGGCGCCGGCGTAGTCGAAGGAGCGCAGCATGCCGGCGACGTCGCGCAGCGGGCTGTCCGGCAGGTTGCGCTCGGCCAGTGGGCGCAGCGGCTCGCCCTCGAAGTCGATGGCCACCCAGCCGCGGCCGGGCACGTCGAGCACCTGGCCGAGGTGGTAGTCGCCGTGGATGCGTTGCAGCGCGGGCCAGTCGGCGGCCGCCGCCGCATCGAGCACCCGACCCACCGCGGCCTCGTGCCGGGCGATCGCCGGCACCTCGCCGGCCGCCACCGCGGCCCGTCGGCGCATCGCGTCGACGAGGTGCTCGACCTGCGCGGCGTCGGCGGGCGTGGTGGGCATCACCCGGGCCAGCCCGGCATGGATCTGCGCGGTGGCGGCACCGAGCGCCCGGGCCGCCTCGGCGAAGGAGCGGCCGGCGGCCAGCTCTTGCAGCACCACCCGCCAGGCGTCGGTGGTCCCCGGGAGGAACTCCTGGGCGAAGGCCAGCTGTCCGTGCTCGCTGCCACCGTCGGCGCCCTGCCAGGCGCCGGCGACGTGACCGACGCTGGCCGGCACCACCGGGGAGCCGCTGGCGGCCAGCGCCCCCTGCAGCGTGACGTCCGGGTTCTCCCCGGCGGCCAGGGTGCGGAAGATCTTGACGATCACCGCGGGCGCTCCGGCGTGCTCGGCGTCCGGCTGCACGATGATCGAGGTGTTGGACTGTTCGCCGCGCAGCACCTGGGTGCTGCCGATGCTCGGCTCGCGCGGCCAGGCGGGGTGCGGGGCGCCGACCACCTCGGGCTGCTCGGTCCACGAGCGGGACCCGTGCTGGGCGGCCACCCGCCCGCGCAGCAGCGCCAGCAGCTGGGTCACGTAGACCTCGTCGTGCGGGGCGTCGTAGACCCAGCGGTGGCCGAGCGCCGGGTGCTCCAGCTCGCCGACGAGGGCGTGCTCGGCACCGGCCAGCGGGGCGCCCCGGTAGGTCAGCGGGACCTGGTAGAGCACCGGCGCCGGGCCGGCCTCGTCCCGGTAGACGAGCGTCTCGATGCCGACCTCGCCGGCCGGGTCGTCCAGGCGCCAGCTGTCCACCCGGTGCAGCCGGGGGCTGGCCCCCTTCGCGGCGTACCAGCGCTGGTCACCGATCCAGGCGGTGACCAGGTCGTCCTTGCCCGGGGTGAGGGTGACGTCGTGGATCTCTGCCATGCCGGCCGCTCAGTACCGCCGCAGGGCGAGCACGTGCACCGGCTCGCCGTCGGTGCCGAGGCGCACGTAGTTCTCGCTGCCCCAGTCCCAGACGGCACCGGTGACGAGGTCGGTGGCCTCCACCCGCTCGTCCCAGCCGAGACCGAGCGCCGGCATGTCCAGGCGCACCGTCGACTCCCGGGTGCCGTGCGGGTCGAGGTTGGCCACGACCAGGACCACGTCCTCGCCGTCCGCGGTGCCGTCGTCGCTGCCGTCGCCGCCACCCTCGGTGGTGGCCCGCTTGCTGTAGGCGAGCAGGTTCTCGTCGTCGACGTGGTGGAAGCGCAGGTTCCGCAGCCGGCGCAGCGCCGGGTGCTCCCGCCGGATCCGGTTGAGCATGGTCAGCCAGCCGGCCAGCGACTCGCCCTCGCGGGCTCCGCCCGGCTCGAAGTCGGCCCAGCGCCGGTCCTTGAGCTGGTACTTCTCGTTGTCGATCTGCTCCTCGGCGCCCGGCCGGGCGACGTGCTCCATGAGCTCGTAGCCGGCGTAGATGCCCCAGGTGGGGACCATCGTCGCGGCCAGCGCCGCCCGCAGCCTCCACGCGGCCTCGCCGCCGAACTGCATGTACGGGGTGAGGATGTCGTGGGTGGTCGGCCAGAAGCTGGGCCGCATGTAGGCGGCGGCCTCGCCGCTGACCTCGGTGCCGTACTCGGTGAGCTCGGCGGCGGTGTTGCGCCAGGCGAAGTAGGTGTAGCTCTGCTGGAAGCCGACCTTCGCCAAGGTGTGCATCATCGCCGGCTTCGTGAAGGCCTCGGCGAGCCAGATGACGTCCGGGTGGTCGGCGGCGACGTCGTCGATGAGCCACTGCCAGAACTCGACCGGCTTGGTGTGCGGGTTGTCCACCCGGAAGATCCGCACCCCGTGGTCGATCCAGACCTGCACCACCCGACGGACCTCGGCGTAGATCCCGGCGGGGTCCTTGTCGAAGTTGACCGGGTAGATGTCCTGGTACTTCTTCGGCGGGTTCTCGGCGTAGGCGATGGTGCCGTCGGCACGGGTGGTGAACCACTCCGGGTGCTCGCTGACCCACGGGTGGTCGGGGGAGCACTGCAGCGCCAGGTCGAGGGCGACCTCCAGCCCCTCGGCCTCGGCCGCGGCGACGAAGGCGTCGAAGTCGTCGAAGTCCCCGAGGTCGGGGTGGATGGCGTCGTGCCCGCCGTCGGGCGAGCCGATCGCGTACGGGCTGCCGGGGTCGGTGGGGGAGGCGTCCAGGGTGTTGTTCGGCCCCTTGCGGGCGGTCGTGCCGATCGGGTGGACCGGGGTCAGGTAGACCACGTCGAAGCCCATCGCGGCGATCGCCGGCAGCCGCTGCGCGGCGGTGCGCAGCGTGCCGCTGATCCAGCGGCCGGTCTCCTCGTCGAAGCGGGCGCCCTCGGAGCGCGGGAAGATCTCGTACCAGGAGCCGACGAGCGCGCGCTCGCGCTCGACGAGCAGCGGCAGGTCGGCGCTCGGGCTGAGCAGCTCGCGCAGCGGGTGGTCGGTCATCTCCGCGGCCACCTCGCCGTGGGTGACCGTGTGCAGCCGCGTGCTCGGGCGCGCGGTCTCGTCCTGGAGCACGGCGATGCCGTCGCGCAGCACCTGACGGCCGGACGGGGTGCGCGTGGGCTCCTCCAGCGCGCGCTGCAGCACCCGCACGCCCTCGGCGAGCATGAGCTCGGCGTCGATGTCCGCGGCCACCTTGATCGACGCGTCGTGCACCCAGGTGCCCCAGGGGTCGGACCAGCCCTCGACCCGGTAGCTCCACAGCCCGGTCTCGTCCGCGCTGATCTCCCGGACCCAGTGCGAGAGACCGGGGTTGTCGCAGGACATCGTCACGGTGCGCTCGTCGCCGTCGGGATCGGTGAGCACCACCGAGGCGCTGACCGCGTCGTGGCCCTCGCGGAAGACGGTCGCGGTCACCTCGAAGGGCTCACCGACGACGGCCTTGGCCGGCCGGGCCCCGTGGTCGACGCAGGGGCGGACGTCGAGCACCGGGATGCGGCCCAGCGGGCGCTGCGGTGGCGAGGAGAGGGGGGCCTGCTCCACGTGCCCGCCGACGGTGGCGGGGGGCGGTTCGGCGGCGGTCGTCGCGGCGGCGGGATCGGTCGTCACCCGCACGAACCTACCGTCGCGGCAGGTGCGATTCGAGCCGCAGGTGTCGGCTTCGTCACATCGGCTCGTGGGCCCTACGCTGTGCGCCGTGAAGGCCATCCGTCGTTTCTCCGTCCGCCCCGTCCTGCCCGAGCCGATCCAGGCCCTGGGCGAGATCGCCACCAACCTGCGGTGGAGCTGGTACTCCCCGGCCCGCGACCTCTTCGCCGGCATCGATCCCGATCGCTGGGAGCGGGTGCACCAGGACCCGGTGGCGCTGCTCTCGGCGCTGAGCGCCGGCGAGCTGGCCGACCTGGCGGCCGACCCCGGCTTCGTCGCGCGGGTCGAGGAGGCGAAGGCCGACCTGGACGCCTACATGAGCGCCGAGCGCTGGTACGCCGGCTTCCGCGCCGAGCAGCAGCAGGCCCCCTCGGCGATCGCCTACTTCAGCCCCGAGTTCGGCATCACCGAGGTGCTGCCGCAGTACTCCGGCGGGCTGGGCATCCTCGCCGGCGACCACCTCAAGGCCGCCTCCGACCTCGGGGTGCCGATCGTCGGGGTGGGGCTGTTCTACAAGACCGGCTACTTCAAGCAGAGCCTCAACCGGGACGGCTGGCAGGTCGAGGACTACCCGGTGCTCGACCCGCAGGGCCTGCCGCTGCACCTGCTCCGCGAGCAGGACGGCACCCCCTGCGTCGTCACCGTGGACATGCCTGGCGGCCGCACCCTGCGCGCGCACGTATGGCGCGCCCAGGTCGGCCGGGTGCCGCTGCTGCTGCTGGACTCCGACGTGCCCGGCAACGAGGAGGCGCTGCGCACCGTCACCGAGCGGCTCTACGGCGGCGGCGGCGAGCAGCGGCTGCAGCAGGAGATGCTCCTCGGCATCGGCGGGGTGCGGGCGCTGCGGCTGTGGTCGCGGCTGACCGGCGCCCCGGCACCGGAGGTCTTCCACACCAACGAGGGCCACGCCGGCTTCCTCGGCATCGAGCGGATCAGCGAGCTCGTGCAGCAGCACGGGCTGAGCTTCGAGGAGGCCCGCGAGGCCACCCGCGCCGGCACCGTCTTCACCACGCACACCCCGGTCCCGGCCGGCATCGACCGCTTCGACGCCACCCTCGTCCAGCTCTACCTCGGCGGCGAGCAGGCGCTGCCCGGCGTGCCCACCGAGCGGCTGCTGGCCCTCGGCGCCGAGACCTACGAGGGCGGCGACCGCGGCGTCTTCAACATGGCCGTCATGGGGCTGCGCCTGGCCGGCCGCGCGAACGGCGTCTCCCAGCTGCACGGCCAGGTCAGCCGCGGCATGTTCGACGGGCTGTGGCCCGGCTTCGACGACGCCGAGGTGCCGATCACCTCGATCACCAACGGCGTGCACGCCCCGACGTGGGTCGACGACCGGGTCTTCGACCTGGCCCGCGAGCACCTCGGCGGGGGCGACCTCGAGGTCTCCGAGAAGTGGGACGAGATCGCCCAGGTGCCGGGGGAGCGGATCTGGGCGACGAAGCGGGAGATGCGTGCCCAGCTCGTGGCCGACGCCCGGGCGCGGCTGCGCCGCAGCTGGGCCAAGCGCGGCGCCAGCGAGGCCGAGCTCGGCTGGACCGAGCAGGTGCTCGACCCGGACGTGCTGACCATCGGCTTCGCCCGGCGGGTGCCGACCTACAAGCGGCTGACCCTCATGCTGCGCGACCCGGAGCGGCTCAAGCGCCTGCTGACCGACCCCGAGCGACCGGTGCAGCTGGTCATCGCCGGCAAGTCGCACCCGGCCGACGAGACCGGCAAGCAGCTCATCCAGCAGATGGTCCGCTTCGCCGACGAGCACGACGTGCGTCACCGGATCGTCTTCCTGCCCAACTACGGGATCGGCATGGCCCAGTCGCTCTACCCGGGCTGCGACGTCTGGCTGAACAACCCGCTGCGCCCCTTCGAGGCGTCCGGCACCTCGGGGATGAAGGCGGCGCTCAACGGCGGGCTCAACCTCTCCATCCTCGACGGCTGGTGGGACGAGTGGTACGACGGCGAGAACGGCTGGGCGATCCCCACCGCGGACGGCGTGCACGACCCGGACCGTCGTGACGACATCGAGGCGGCCGCGCTCTACGACCTCATCGAGACCCAGGTCGCCCCGCGCTTCTACGACGTCGACGAGCACGGCCTGCCGCAGCGCTGGCTGGCGATGCTGCGGCACACCCTGGCCACCCTCGGCCCGAAGGTGCTGGCCACCCGGATGGTCCGCGAGTACGTCGAGCGGCTCTACGCCCCGGCCGCCGCGGGCGGTGCCGCCGTCACCGTCGACGACTTCGCCGGGGCCCGCGACCTGGCCGCCTACGAGGCGCGGGTGCACGCCGGCTGGGACCAGGTGCGGGTCGAGCACGTCGAGGGCAGCCTGCCCAGCGACAGCGTCGAGGTCGGTCAGACCCTGCACGTCGACGCCTACGTCCACCTCGACGGGCTGGCCCCGCAGGAGGTGGCGGTGCAGGTCGTGGCCGGCACCGCCGCGCTGGGCACCGACGACCTCTCCGACTGGGAGGCGAGCCCGCTGAGCCTGGTGGAGTCCTACGACGACGGCCGGCACAAGTTCTCCGGCGACCTGACCATCGAGCGGACCGGCCAGTTCGGCTGGACCGTGCGGGTGCTGCCCCGGCACGAGCTGCTCGCCTCGCCGGCGACGCTCGGGCTGGTCGCCAACGCCTGAGGTCCGGGTGCGCGACGCCGTGCCGGACCGGGTGGCCGGTCTCGAGGTCGAGCTGGACCGGATCGCCGGTCTGCTCGCCCCCCTGGACGAGCCCGGCTGGCAGCGGCCCGTGCCCGCCTGCCCCGGCTGGTCGGTGAGCGACCTCGTCGGGCACCTCGGCGGCATCCACCGCTGGGTGGTGGTCGCGGTGCGCGACGGGCACGGGCGGGACGCCCCGCCGGCGCCACCGGCGCAGCGGCTCGCCGACTGGTTCGACGTCGGCGCCCGCGAGCTGCGCGCCGAGCTGGCCGTGGACCCGCAGGCGCCGGCGTGGAGCTTCCACCCGCCGCTGCAGGTGGTCGCCTTCTGGCAGCGGCGCCAGCTGCACGAGCACGTCGTGCACCGGGTCGACCTGGAGCAGGCGCTCGGCCTGCCGGTCACGCCGGTGCCGGCCGAGGTGGCCGCGGACGGCCTGGCCGAGGTGGTGGAGGTCTTCCTGCCGCGGCGGCTGGGCTCCGGGCGCCTGGATCCGCTGCCGGCGGCGATCGCGCTGCGCTGCACCGACACCGGCGACCGGGTCGTCCTCGGCGACGGCGAGCCGGCGGCCGAGCTCAGCGGCGCGGCGGCCGACCTCTACCTGGCGCTGTGGAAGCGGCGGGGGAGCGAGGGCCTGGTCTGGTCGGGCGACGCCGCCCTGGGCCGGCAGGTCTTCGCCATGCCGCTCAGCAGCTGAGCGTCAGCCCGCGGCGGAGTAGAGACGCAGGCTGGCCGCGCCCACCGGCTCCGCGCGCGGCGAGAGGATCTCCCCGGTGCGTCGCCCGCCCGGCGACTCCCAGGCGCTGTCCCACTCCAGCACCCAGCCGCTCGCGCCGGGCACCGGCGGGAGGGTCAGGGTCGCGTCGTGCGGCCCGCCGTGCAGCACGAGCAGCGCGCTGCGGTGACCGAGCGGCCGGCCGTCGAGGACGAGCTGCAGGGTGCGGCGATCGGCCTGCTCCCAGGCGCTCGTCGTCATCGGTGCGCCGTGCTCGTCGAACCAGGACAGGTCGCTGCCGGCGCCGTCGCTGTCGCCGCCGGCCGACCAGCCGGCCCGTCGGCGCAGCACCGGCAGCTCGCGGCGCAGCCGGGTCAGGTGGGCCGTGGTGGCGAGCAGGTCGCGGCGCGGCTGGTCGAGGTCCCAGTCGAGCCAGCTGAGCGCGTTCGCCTGGGCGTAGGGGTTGTTGTTGCCGTCGGTGGTGCGCCCGATCTCGTCGCCGGAGGCGATCATCGGGGTGCCGGTGGATAGCAGCAGGGTGCCGAGCATCCCGCGGGCGGTGCGGCGCCGGGCGGCGAGCACCGACGGGTCGTCGGTGGGGCCCTCGACGCCGTGGTTCCAGGACAGGTCGTGGTCGCTGCCGTCCCGGCCGTCCTCGCCGTTGGCCTCGTTGTGCTTGTGGTCGTAGGCGGTGAGGTCGGCCAGGGTGAAGCCGTCGTGCGCGGTCACGAAGCTCACCGAGGCCTCCGGCCCGCGGTCGTGCCCGCCGAAGAGGTCGTGGCTGCCGGCCAGCCGGGTGGCCAGCTCGCCCATCCCGTGCCCGCCGCGCTCGCCGCGCGCCCGCGCGGCGGCGTCGGTCAGCCAGAAGGTGCGCACCGCGTCCCGGTAGCGGTCGTTCCACTCGGCGAAGGGCGGCGGGAACTGCCCGGTGCGCCAGCCGTGCGGACCGATGTCCCAGGGCTCGGCGATGAGCCGCACCTGGGAGAGCACCGGATCGGTGCGCAGCGCGGTGAGGAAGGAGTGCTGCCGCTCGAAGTCCTCGTGCGCGCCGCGGGCCAGCGCCACGGCGAGGTCGAAGCGGAAGCCGTCGACGCCGTAACGGGTCACCCAGTGCCGCAGCGAGTCCAGCACCATCCGCTGGGTCGCGGTGTCGGTGAGGTCGAGGGTGTTGCCGCAGCCGGTGACGTCGATGTCCCGGCCCCTCTCGTCGAGGCGATAGCTGCGGGCCGCGGACAGACCGCGCCAGGAGAGCGTGGTCCCGTCGACCCCCTGCTCGGCGGTGTGGTTGTAGACCACGTCGAGCAGCACCTCGATGCCGGCGGCGTGCAGCGCGGCGATCGCGTCCTGCAGCTCGCGTACCGTCGCCTGCGGGTCCTCGGGCGTGGCCGAGTACGGCTGGTGCGGGGCGAAGAAGCCCAGCGTCGTGTAGCCCCAGTGGTTGGTCAGCCCGCGGCGCACGAGGTGCGGCTCGTGGGCGAAGGCGTGCACCGGCAGCAGCTCCAGCGCGGTGACCCCGAGCTCGCGCAGGTGCGCGATCGTCGCCGGGTGCCCCAGAGCGGCGTAGGTGCCGCGCAGCTGCTCCGGCACCGCCGGCAGCCGACGGGTCAGCTCGACGACGTGCGCCTCGTAGATGACGAGCTCGTCCGCCGGGTGCCGCGGTGCAGATGCAGGTGCAGATCTCTCGGGCTCCTGGGCCGGGCGGTCGACAGCCGCGAGATCGACCACCACCGCCCGCGGGGTGTCGGGCGCCGAGTCGAGGTCGCTGCGCACCCGGTGGTCGCCGCGCCCGGCGTCGTCGACGACGTGCCCGTAGACCGCGGGGGTGAGCCGCACGCCGCCGTCGATCGCCCGCGCGTAGGGGTCGAGCAGCAGCTTCGCCGGGTTGAACCGGTGCCCGCGCTCCGGTGCCCACGGGCCGTCGGCGCGCAGCCCGTAGCGGGTGCCCGCCGCCAGTCCGGGGACGTGCCCGAACCACCAGCCCTCCCGGCGCCGGGGGAGGCGGTGGCGGTGCTCCCGGCCGAGGGCGTCCTGAGTGGTCAGCCACACGCTGCTCGCGTCCGGCGCGTGCACCGCGACGTCGGCGCCGCCGGCCACCGGGGTGACCCCGGGGGCGGGGCAGCGCGGCAGCGGCTGGGCGTCGGTCTCGGGTGCGGCGGGCGGCATGGCCGACACCCTAGGCAGTCGGTACGTTGGGGGCATGAGCGATCCCACCAGCCTGCCCAACTTCTCCCCGCAGCCCGGCGAGGGCGACGGCGCCGAGCCGCCGGCCGAGGCCCCGCTGAAGCAGCGGGTCAAGGACGCCCTCGTCGAGCTCGGCCTGGAGGCGAGCATCGACACCGACGGCGACGTCTCCTTCACCTTCGAGGGGCAGCAGCTCTTCGTGCGGTGCGCCGACGACGAGTCCAACGTGCTGCGGGTCTTCGGCCAGTGGGCCCTGGAGGACCCGGTGCCGACCGACGAGACCGAGCGGCTGCGGGTGTGCAACGACCTCAACGTCGCCTTCAACCTCGTCAAGGCGGCCGTGGCCAACGACACCCTGCTGGTGACCAGCGAGCACATCCTGCCGCGCGGCGCCGACGTGCGCGGCCTGCTCGGGCTCTCCGTGCCGCTGGTGCTCCAGGGCGTGCAGCTGTGGCACCAGCGGGCCACCGGTCAGGACCTGGCCGAGGCCGTCGAGGAGGCCCGCGCGGCCGACGACGCCGCCCAGGGCGGTGCGGCCGACGGTCAGAACGGGCAGGGCCCGGGCGCATGAGCGAGCTGGTCCGCCTGGAGGTCGAGGACGGCATCGGGGTCATCCGCCTCGACCGGCCGAAGATGAACGCCCTCAACGCCGAGCTGCAGCGCGGCCTCGGCGAGGCGGCCGCGGAGGCCGGCCGGCGCGACGACGTCGCCGCGGTGATCCTCTACGGCGGCGAGAAGGTCTTCGCCGCCGGCGCCGACATCGTCGAGATGTCCGAGATGTCCTACGCCGAGATGGCCGAGCACAGCCGGCTGCTGCAGGGCTTCACCCGCGACTTGGCGGCCATCCCCAAGCCGACCGTGGCGGCGATCGCCGGCTTCGCGCTCGGCGGCGGCTGCGAGGTCGCGCTCTGCTGCGACTTCCGGATCGCCGGGAGCAACGCCAAGCTCGGCCAGCCGGAGATCCTCCTCGGGGTCATCCCTGGCGCCGGCGGCACCCAGCGGCTGGCCCGCCTGGTGGGTCCGGCCAAGGCCAAGGACCTCATCTACACCGGCCGATTCGTCGACGCCCAGGAGGCGCAGCAGATCGGGCTGGTGGACCGGGTCGTCGAGCCCGACCAGGTGCTCGCCGCGGCGCAGGAGATGATGGCGCCCTTCGTCGGTGGTCCGGCGCTGGCGCTGCGCGCTGCCAAGCAGGCCGTCGACAGCGGCCTCGAGGTGGACCTGCAGACCGGGCTGGAGATCGAGCGCTCCCTCTTCGCCGGGCTCTTCGCCACCAACGACCAGAAGGCCGGGATGCGCAGCTTCATGGAGAACGGCCCCGGCAAGGCCACCTTCGACGGCACCTGACCCAGGCCCCCACCTCCCACCCCCACCGACCCGCACCTCCCGAAAAACGCAACTGCCTAGGCAGCTGTATTCGCTCGGCCTGCAGGCCGAGCGGATACAGCTAAGCGAAGGGTCTGCACGTTGTCCGAGCCGCTGGACGTCCTCGTCGTCTACGTCCCCCACGACGACACCGAAGGGGTGCTCGCCGGCCTCTTCGCCGTCGGCGCCGGCGCGATCGGGGAGTACACCGAGTGCGCCTTCGTCGTCCCGGGCACCGGGCAGTTCCGGCCGGTCGGCGGCGCCGACCCGACGATCGGCGAGGTCGGCCGGCTCGAGCACGTCGCCGAGGACCGGGTCGAGCTGACCTTCCCGCGGGGGCTCCGCGAGACGGTGGTCGCCGCCCTGCGCGAGGTGCACCCCTACGAGGAGCCCGCCTTCCACGTGCTGCGCAACGACGCGAGCTGAGCCGCTCCCGACCACCACGATCCCGTTACCTACCGGTCAGGAACCCCGGCAGGACGGGGCGGTGTGGTGAATGGCACCTCACCCACGGTTGGTGCCGCCCGCCTCGCGTCGATAGGTTGCGGGGTGAGGGGCCCACGCCAGCAGCGGCCACGACGTCGCGCGGACACGGCCTCCGGACAGACACCATCGCCTGACCCAGGAAGAGGACGATTCACCGATGAACATCGTCGTCTGCGTGAAGTACGTGCCGGACGCTCAGTCCGACCGCACGTTCAACGAGGACAACACCACGGACCGGGAGGGCGTCGACGGCCTGCTCTCCGAGCTCGACGAGTACGCCATCGAGGAGGCGCTGAAGATCGTCGAGGACGGCGAGGGCGAGGTCACCGTGCTGACCATCGGCCCGGCCGACGCCGGCGAGGCCGTGAAGAAGGCCCTGCAGATGGGCGCCGACAAGGGTGTGCACGTCAGCGACGACGCCATCCACGGCTCCGACGCCCCGGCCACCTCGCTGGTGCTCGCCGAGGCCGTCAAGAAGATCGGCACCCCGGACCTCGTGCTCACCGGCATGGCCTCCACCGACGGCACCATGTCGGTCGTCCCGGCGATGCTCGCCGAGCGCCTCGGCCTGCCGCAGGTGACCTTCGCCTCGGAGCTGACCGTCGGCGACGGCACCGTGAGCATCCGCCGTGACGGCGACACCGCCAGCGAGACCATCGAGGCCTCGCTGCCGGCGCTGGTCTCGGTCACTGACCAGATCAACGAGCCGCGCTACCCCTCCTTCAAGGGGATCATGGCGGCCAAGAAGAAGCCGGTCGAGGAGTGGAGCCTCTCCGACCTCGGCGTCGACGCCGGGCAGGTCGGCCAGGAGGGTGCCTGGACCCAGGTCACCTCCTTCGCCAAGCGCCCGCCGCGCGAGCAGGGCGAGATCGTCACCGACGAGGGCGACGGCGGCACCAAGCTGGCCGAGTTCCTCGCCACGAACAAGTTCGTCTGAGCCGGCTGCGACAAGGAGAGAGACACCCCCATGGCTGAAGTACTCGTTCTCGTCGACCACGCCAACGGCGCGGTCAAGAAGCCCGCGGCCGAGATGCTTACCCTCGCCCGCCGCATCGGTGAGCCCACGGCCGTCTTCATCGGCCCCGGCGCCGAGACCGCCAAGGACCTGCTGGCCCGCTACGGCGCCGAGAAGATCGTCGCCGTCTCCGACCCCTCGGTCGGGGAGTACCTGGTGGCCCCGCAGGCCGAGATCCTCGCCCAGCTCGTCGAGCAGTCCTCGCCGGCCGCCGTGCTCATCCCGAGCAACGCCGCCGGCAAGGAGATCGCCGCCCGGCTGGCTATCAAGACCGGCTCCGGCCTGATCACCGACGCCGTCGACGTGCAGGCGGGTGACGGCGGCCCGGAGACCACCCAGTCCGTCTTCGCCGGCTCCTACACCGTCAAGGCGAAGGTGACCACCGGCACCGCGATCATCACCGTGAAGCCGAACTCCACCGCCCCGGAGCAGGCCAGCGGCGCCGGTGCCTTCGAGGAGCTCACCCCGCAGCTGTCCGACGCGGCGAAGGCGGCGAAGATCACCGCCTCCGAGCCGAAGAAGAAGTCGGGCCGGCCCGAGCTCAACGAGGCGGCCATCGTCGTCTCCGGTGGCCGTGGCACCGGCGGCGACTTCTCGCCGGTCGAGGGCTTCGCCGACAGCCTCGGTGCGGCCGTCGGCGCCTCCCGCGCCGCGGTGGACGCCGGCTGGTACCCGCACACCTCGCAGGTCGGCCAGACCGGCAAGCAGGTCAGCCCGCAGCTGTACGTCGCGGCCGGCATCTCCGGCGCGATCCAGCACCGCGCCGGCATGCAGACCTCGAAGACCATCGTCGCCATCAACAAGGACGAGGAGGCGCCGATCTTCGAGCTCGTCGACTTCGGCGTCGTCGGCGACCTCTTCCAGGTGCTGCCGCAGGCCACCGAGGCGGTGCAGGGCAAGAAGGGCTGACCGCCCCTCCCTGCGCAACCACGCGTCGAGAGCCGCCCGGGATCCCCGGGCGGCTCTCGTGCGTCCGGGGCGCTGGCGTCCGGGTGCGGTCTGCCGGCGTCCGGGCCGGCACGTGTCCCGAGCACGGGTGATGCACCTCGCGTTACCCAAACGTGACATCGCGACGGGGGCCGGTTACGCTGGTCGTTGCGCCTTCATCCATCGTGGTGGCCGTCCACCACGGTGCCCGGCGTGTCGACGGTGTCGTCGACCTCCCCGTCCCAGCCCCGCGCGCGTCAGTCCCCGATGCGCCCGAGGCGCCGAGCTGTCTCCCCTGAGGTACCCCTGTGAGCCCCTCCACCCGCCATGTCTCCCGCCACGCCAGCGCCGGCCCGCTGGCGAGGCTGCGCGCGGCCGGCCCCCGCACCACGGTCAAGGCCGTCGCCGGTCTCGGCCTCGTCGCGGGCTCGCTGAGCCTGGTGATCGCCCCGGCCACCTCCGGCGAGGAGGCGGCCGCGACCGCGCAGAGCACGAGCACCCAGGACGCCTCGGCCCAGCTGGCCCAGCGCTCCGAGGACGCCGGCTCGCGCTCCGCCGGGCGCGAGGTGCTCGTCGCCCCGGAGAAGAGCGAGAAGGACTCCGGCAGCAGCGACTTCGGCTCGGTCGATGTCGAGGCGGTCGCCAAGCCCGAGCCCACCCCGGAGCCGACGCCGGAGGAGAGCGAGACCTCCGAGGAGGCTCAGGCCGAGGAGACCGAGGCCCCGGCCGAGGAGACCCCGGAGGCCACCGAGGAGAGCTCGGCGCCGACCACGCAGGAGAGCACCTCGAGCGAGACGTCCGAGGAGACCAGCAGCGCGAGCGAGGACAGCGGCTCCGGCTCCAGCGGCTCGGGTGCCCCGGACACGAGCAGCTACGCCGCCGAGGGCGCCGGGATCGGCCTCAGCTCGGCCGCCCAGCGGGTGTACTCCGCGGTGCGCACCGAGTTCCCGCACCTGAGCAACATCGGCGGCTACCGGGCCGGCGACAGCGGCGACCACGGCTCCGGCAACGCGGTCGACGTCATGTGCGGCAGCGCCGACGGTGACGCCGTCGCCGCGTGGGCCACGTCCAACGCCGGCCCCCTCGGCATCAAGTACGTCATCTGGGAGCAGCGGATCTGGCTGCCCGGTCAGGGCTGGCGCGCCATGGAGGACCGGGGCTCGGCCACGGCCAACCACTTCGACCACGTGCACATCTCGGTCGGCTGAAACGCTGACATATTGCAGCAGATGTAGGATCCCGAGTCCCGGGAAGGTTGATTTTCCGGGGTTCTTAGGGTTCTAGTCCGATCGACTGCGGCTCTTGACGGGCGTTCTCGGCCCCTGATTTTCCGGGGTTTCTTGCATGTGATGTACGAATCATGCATTTGATGTATGTTGGCTCATGTGGTGGATGACGACGGGGACATGGGCGCGCTCGTCCTGCCGTTCAGGGCGTCGGGAGACCCGGTCGCGACGGCTGACGCCTTCGTCGAGGAGATGTTGCAGGGGTTCGCCAATCAGCAGCGGGCTCGGTCGTTGAACCTCGCCACGATCCACGCGCGGGACCGGCAGGTTCGCCGATTCATGGAGTTCTGCGGTTCGATGCCGTGGGAGTGGGGCCCCGTGGATGTCGAGGACTGGACGACGCATCTGGTGTCTGAGCCCAGGCCGGTGGCCACTTCGACCGTGCGCGCCTACCAGCAGGCCGTTGCGCTGTTCTGCGACTACCTCGTGGACCCTCGTTACGGGTGGGGCGAGCGGTCCATGGAGATGTTTGGCTCGCATCCTGTCCAGATTTTCCACGAGTGGAACACCACCGCGCACGTGATCGAGACGGAGGCGCGTCCGCAAGTCCGCCCTTTGACGCGGGTGGAGGTCCAGCGACTGCTCGACCATGCGGATGAGCGTGCGTTCCAGGCGTATGGCTCGGGCCGCAAGGGGTGGGCGACGGCGTACCGGGATGCGACCCTCTTCAAGGTCATCTACGCCTTCGGGCTACGGCGCAGAGAGGCGGCGATGTTGGACGTGTACGACTTCACGCGAAACCCGGCAGCGCCGGAGTTCGGCAAGTACGGAGTGTGCAACGTGCGATGGGGGAAGGCCTCGCGTGGTTCCGGGCCGCGTCGTCGAGGGGTCATCGCGGTGCACCGGTGGGCGAGCGAGGCGCTGGCCCAGTACGTGGAGCAGGTGCGTCCGCAGTTCCAGACGACGTCGCCGGCGTTGTGGCCCACGGAGAGACAGGGCCGGGTCAGCAGTCACCATGTCGATCGCAGATTCGCGCAGTGGCGCGAGGAGTTGGGGCTCGACCCCCTCCTGCATCCGCACTGCCTGCGACACTCATACGTCACCCATCTGATCGAAGATGGTTTCGACCACCGATTCGTCCAGGAGCAAGCTGGGCACCGCTGGGGTTCGACGACTGCTCTCTACACCGGGGTGTCAGGCGACTACCGCAACCAGGTGGTGCGACAGGCTTTGGACCGAGCGTTCACCCCACCGACAGAAGGGCCGAATGATGAGCCAGGCAACGAAGACGGTTGACTATCGGTGGCACCTACGTCAGGTGATGGCTCAGCACGGGATGCATGCCACCTCGGATCTGGTGCCCCATCTGGCCGATCGCGGGGTGGTCATGACGCCGACGCAGGTGTACCGCATCGTCACATCGCCGCCAGCCAGGATGAACATGCAGCTCTTGTCGGCGCTGTGCGATCTCTTTGGCTGTGGCCCAGGGGATCTGATCGAGCCATATGTGGTGTCGACCTCTCGTCGGGCGCGCAAGGCCGTGGGCCAACGACCAGACGCGCCTCGGCGCGGGGGCGCGCCCAGAGCCGTTCGGGCTCAGATCGTGCACGACCCCGGGGGCACATGACATGCCCGATGACGAGGGCGGCGCTGCCAACGACGACGTGCAGGATGTGGTCGACGCCCTGCAGCGGCATGACCCCCAAGTCCAGCCTGAGCTGATCGCGAAACTCGTCGGGCAGGTCGCACCGGGGCCCCGAACTCGCAAGGACCTGCTCACGTACCTGCGTGAGCACCCCGACGTCGTGACGCAGGGGGGCTCGAGAATGCCGAAGGTCGTCGGCGAGCTGCTCTACGCCGCGATCGCCGCCGGTGTGAAGGGGGTTGTCAGTCCTGCCTGCGCGTCGTGTGCTCGCCCGCGCACCCTCTTCCACAACACCGCAGACGGGCAGCGAATCTGTCCCAGCTGCTACAACCGGACGCGACGAGCCATCTGCTCGGTGTGCGGCCAAGAGCGGCACGTGGCGGGCAAAAGCTCCGAAGGGGGCGCGCTCTGCGGGACGTGCAGGAACGCAGGCAAGCCCGATGGCGAGTGTGCCGGGTGCGGCCGGGTCATGCAGGTGCGGCGTTCGAAGGACGGACTCGAATACTGCCGACGGTGCGCCAGTCGTCGTGCGCCGACCGAGTCCTGCGCCAGCTGCGGCCGGGTCACCCGCGTCAACGCACGCCAGCCAGATGGGACTGGCCTGTGCTCCAACTGCTACACCAAGGAGAGGCAGACGACGGCAACCTGCGACGCGTGCGGGCAGTCGGCCGCGCTCGTCGCGAGAAAGGGCGGTCGTGGCGGTCATGACCGGAATCTGTGCGGACGTTGCTACCGCCACCCGCACAGGGAGTGCGGTCTGTGCGGGCGCACTCGACGGGTCGCTCTTCGTGCGACGGAGACCTCTCCTGACGTGTGCCCGACCTGCTACTGGGCCCCGGTTGTGCTGTGCGCGACGTGCGGGCAGGAGGGGTTGGGACGCAGGACCACCAACGATGGAGACCCGTGGTGCTTCGCCTGCCAGGCGGCCACGAGGGTCGACGAGTTCTTGGCGGACGAGCACGGGCACCTTCGCCTTGGGTATGCGCCCGTGCGCGAGGCACTGCTGGAGATGGACCCTCGTTCGGTGCTGCACAACTGGGGACGGGTTGAGTGCTTCCGGCTGCTCGGAGACCTGCTGACCGAGCACGGGGAGGTCACCCATGAGCTGCTGGATGCCGAGCCGCAAGCGTTCAGCGTGCACTACCTGCGAGGAGTGCTGGTGTCGGCGGGTTTATTGAACGAGCGGGATGAGTACCTGGCGCGGCTGAGGGTCTTCTGCCAGGACGTCGTGGCAGAGGTCGACCAGGTGAGCGAACGGCAAGTTCTCGCGCGCTACGCACAGTGGTATGTGATCGCTCGCCTGCAGATCGGCCCGGGTGGGCTGACGGCCAACCAGGCGTACAACGCCCGCAGCGAGGTTCGCAGCGCCCAGCGCTTCATCGCCTTCCTCAGTCTTCGCGGTGTCGGTGTGCGTGACTGCCGACAACGCGACATCGAGGAGTGGGCGCTCGAGGGCAGGAGCCTGCACTTCGTCCGGTGGCTCAAGCGACAGCGCTTCTTACCTGCGAGCGTCGCCGTCACCACCCCGAGCGTGGCCGCGTCAGCGCAGACTGGGGATCCAGACGACCAGCTGGAGCTGGCCCGCCGGCTGTTGCACGATCCGTCCATAGCCGGAGTTGAGGAGCGAGTGGCAGGAACTCTCGTGCTGCTCTACGCGCAACCGCTGGCCCGGATTGCGCGGCTGACGCTCGAAGACCTCACCGAGGACAGGGGGCGGATGCAGCTCAAGCTGGGCGAACATCCGCTCGACGTTCCTCCCGTGCTGGCGGACCTTCTTCGGCAACTGCCCGTCCACAAGCCCTTCGGGGCTGCTCGTGAGTTGGCCGACGAGCAGTGGCTCTTCCCGGGCAAGAGGGCCGGTCAGCCGCGGCACGCGATGTCGTTGATGAGAGCACTTCGACCACTGGGGATCCCCGCGCGGGTCAGCCGCAACACCGCGCTGCTGCATCTGGCCGCCAGCGTCCCACCGGCGGTCATTGCCAACGCCTTGGGGATCGATACGAGCACCGCCCAGAAGTGGGCCGAGGTGGCGGGTTCAAGCTGGAGCGCCTATGGCCCATCGCGCCGGCGGGACGTGAATCAGGGGCCGGTCATCGATGTGTGACGGGGCCGCCACGCTGCGGCGGGCCGGTTGGTGTCGCTCCCGACTGGTCAGGCGTCGAGGACCTGACGCGCCAGAGCGAGGCGATCGGGCGCGAGGGTGAACCAGGCCCACTGCCCGCGACGCTCCCGGGTCAGCAGGCCGGCGTCGACGAGCACCTTGAGGTGGTGACTCACCGTGGGCTGGGCCAGGCCGAGGGGCTCCGGTAGGTCGCAGGCGCACACTTCCTGACCGGGGGAGCAGCGCACGATGCCCAGGATCTGCAGGCGGACGGGGTCGGCGACCGCCTTGAGGAGTCGGGCCACCGCCTCGGCGTCCTCGCGCGAGATGGGTGCGCTCCCCTCGGTGGCGCAGCACCGCTCCACCGCCTGGGTGAGGAGGGTGCGTCCGTCGGTGGAGTGGGCGATCGACATGGCCTCATATTGACATGCGTCGATGCGCAGTGCCAAGGTTGACGTATCGACACACGTCGATATGACCCGATGGAGGAACCCCACGTGAGCCGCGTTCAGATCGCTCTCAATGTCGTCGACCTCGAGGCGTCCATCGCCTTCTACTCCACGCTCTTCGGTGTCGAGCCGCACAAGCGCCGGCCCGGCTACGCGAACTTCGCGATCAGTGAGCCGCCGCTGAAGCTCGTGCTCATCGAGACCGACGAGGCGACCCGCGAGAGTGGGCCGCGGGGTGCGCTAAACCACCTCGGCGTCGAGGTCGACAGCGCCGAGCAGGTCAGCGAGGCGCGCACCCGGCTCACGGATGGCGGGCTGGCGACGTTCGACGAGGACGACACGACGTGCTGCTACGCCCTGCAGGACAAGGTGTGGGTCCACGACCCGGCCGGCGCCCCGTGGGAGGTCTACGTCGTCAAGGACGAGAACCCGGCGAACGCCCAGCCGGCCACCGCGTCCCTGCCCGTCCTCGAGCAGTCCTCGCCGTGCTGCGCCCCGCAGGGGAGCCAAGCGTGACGATGTCTGAAGAAACCCCCGAACGCGCGCCCGCACGCCTGGCGATGCTGGATCGCTACCTGCCCGCGTGGATCGGCATCGCCATGGTCGCCGGGCTCGTGCTCGGCCGCGGGGTGCCCGGTCTGGGGTCCGCCCTGGACGCGGTCCAGCTGCACGGCATCTCGCTGCCCATCGCCCTCGGCCTGCTCGTCATGATGTACCCACCGCTGGCCAAGGTCAGGTACGACCGCCTTGATTCGGTCACCCGTGACCGCAGCCTGCTCGGGTCCTCCCTCGTGCTCAACTGGATCGTCGGCCCGGCGCTGATGTTCGCCCTGGCGTGGGCCTTCCTACCCGACCTGCCGGAGTACCGGACCGGTCTGATCATCGTAGGCCTCGCCCGGTGCATCGCCATGGTGATCATCTGGAACGACCTGGCCTGCGGCGACCGTGAAGCGGCTGCCGTCCTCGTCGCACTCAACTCGATCTTCCAGATCCTCGCCTTCGCGGCCCTCGGGTGGTTCTACCTGGCGGTGCTCCCGGGCTGGCTGGGCCTGGAGCAAAGCACGCTGGACGTCTCGTTCGGCCAGATCGCCGTGTCGGTCCTGATCTTCCTCGGGGTCCCCCTGCTCGCCGGGTACCTCTCCCGCCGCATCGGCGAGCGGCGCTGGGGCCGGCAGGCATACGAGGGCACCTTCCTGCCGAAGATCGGCCCGTGGGCGCTCTACGGCCTGCTCTTCACCATCGTCGTCCTCTTCGCCCTGCAGGGCGACGCGATCACCTCGCGCCCACTGGACGTCGCCCGCATCGCGGTGCCGCTCCTGGCCTACTTCGCCCTGATGTGGGGCGCCGGCTACCTCACCGGTCGCGTACTCGGGATGACCTACGAACGCACCACCACGCTCGCCTTCACCGCGGCGGGCAACAACTTCGAGCTGGCCATCGCCGTCGCCATCGCGACCTTCGGCGTCACATCCGGCCAGGCCCTCGCAGGCGTCGTCGGACCTCTGATCGAGGTGCCGGTCCTCGTCGGCTTGGTCTATGTCAGCCTCGGGCTGCGTCGACGCTTCCCCCACTCTTCGTCAGCCGTGGCACCATCTCGCATCCCAGCAGAGGACCGCACGTGAGTACCGCACCCCACACGCCCGACACGTACGACCGACTCATCGACGACCTGACCTACGCCTACGACGGGGTCTTCTCACCCGAGACCATCGCCACAGTCGTGCACGAGGCCCGCGCCCTGCTCGAGCCGCGCGCCACGATCACGCAGTACCTGCCGATCTTCGTCGCGAAGCAGGCCCGCGAGCAGCTCATGACCGTGGCCCAGGCTGAAGGGAGAGTCGCCAAGCAAGTCCCCGAGATCCTCTTCATCTGCGTGCACAACGCCGGGCGGTCCCAGATGGCCGCCGCCCTCACCGAGCACCTGTCTGCCCGCAAGGTCCACGTGCGCTCGGCCGGGTCCGAACCCGTGGACACGGTCAACCCCACCGTCCTCGAAGCCCTGGCCGAGCGTGGCATCCCGCTCAGCGCGCCATACCCCAAGCCCTTGACCCACAGCGCCGTCCAGGCAGCAGACGTCATCGTCACCATGGGCTGCGGCGACGCCTGCCCGGTCTTTCCCGGCAAGCGCTACGAGGACTGGGACGTCGCCGACCCCGACGGCCAACCACTCGACGTCGTGCGGGACATCCGGGATGACATCCAACAGCGCGTAACCCGCCTCCTGCGCGACGTCCTCGCCTGACCTCTCCCACCCTCCTGGAGCCCACATGACCAACCAACCCTCAGTCCTCTACGTCTGCGTTCACAACGCCGGCCGCTCGCAGATGGCCGCAGCCTTCACGCGCACCCTCTCCGGCGGTGCCGTCGAGGTTCGTTCGGCCGGGTCGGCACCCGCAGACACGATCAACCCTGCCGTTCGAGAGGCGATGCTCGAGGAGGGCATCGACCTGTCTGCGGAAACGCCCAAGATCCTCACGACCGAAGCCGTCAAGGCCTCCGACGTCGTCATCACGATGGGCTGCGGTGACACCTGCCCGATCTTCCCCGGCAAGCGTTACGAGGACTGGACCCTCGATGACCCAGCCGGGCAGGGGGTCGACGCCGTGCGGCCGATCCGCGACAACATCCGAGCCCGAGTCAGTCAGCTCCTCGACTCCCTCGGAATCGACCCGGTCGAGACCCGCGCATGAGCACCCGACCCTCCGTGCTCTTCGTCTGCGTCAAGAACGGCGGCAAGTCCCAGATGGCTGCCGCCCTCATGCGCCAACGCCACGGCCACACCATCGACGTGCACTCAGCTGGCACACGTCCCGGGACAGCGCTCAACGCGGGCTCGGTCACCTCGCTCGAAGAGGTCGGCGCCAGCGTCGCTGGGGAGCACCCCAAACCGATCGACCCAGCGATGCTCGACACCGTCGACCGCGTCGTCATCCTTGGTGAGGATGCCCAGATCGAGCAGCCGGGCACCTCGACGACCGACCGATGGATCACCGACGAGCCGTCTGCCCGCGGCATCGAGGGCCACGCGCGCATGAACCTCATCCGCGACGACATCACGACACGAGTCGATGCCCTAGCAGCAGCTCTGCGCCACGAGGTGTGAGGTGTCCAAATTGCGCAACGCGGCCCTGTAACAACTCGCCGCCAGCGTGCGCTCGGCCGTGAACGCGAGCGTCTTGGGGAGCGAGCCGGGAACCGCGCCATGGTGCGCGAACCAGGTCGCCTCGAACTGGCTGACATGCGGCCCCTCCCGGGCATGAACCGTCAGATCCGGGGAGAGGGCGGATCCTCCCCCTAGAGGCCGAACGCGCCGCCGCCGACGAGGATGGCGACACCCAGGCCGATCAGGACGATCGGGAAGAGGATGTGCTCCCACCGTTCCAGGACCTCGGCGATGGGCTCGCGAGTGGCGACGAACTTGGCGAGCCCCACCAACACGGCGACGAGGAGCAGGAAGACGAGGCAGTAGGTGATGACAGCGGCCATGCTGATGTTGAGGAAGACCGGGACGTAGACCCCGATGTTGTCGCCCCCGTTGGCGAACGTGACACCAGCAACCGTCGCGACGGCGACGCTCTTGCCGGCCACGGCCGCGTCGTCGTCATCGCCCTCGCCGCGCAGGGCCTGCCACCCAGCCCACAGGCCCAGGGCAAGCGGGATGAGTCCGAAGTAGGGGATGGCCTCAGAGGGGAGCGCCCAGCCTGCCCCGATGGTCACCAGAACTGCGGCGGCGAGGATGCCGAGGAAGCCGAGGTATTGACCCACCAAGATCTTGGCCGTCGTCCCCGAGCGTCCCGCTCCGCGGGCGAAGAAGAGGGAGAGCACGATGATGTCGTCGATGTTGGTCGCGATGAAGAGGCCCACCGCTTGGAGCAGTGCGGTGATGGTCATGCCTGGACACTCCCGTCGTGACAGCCGGGTACCGGACAGTCGGCGTCGAGGCACGGGGCGCTCTCGTCGACGGCCAACTTCACCTCGACCAACTCGGTGAGCGCGCGTGCCAGATGCGGGTCAGCGATCTCGTACAGAGCCTGGCGGCCCTCGTGGGTGGCGACGACGATTCCGCAGTCGCGGAGGCAACCCAAGTGGTTGGAGACATTCGAGCGCGTCAGGTCAAGGTCGCGCGCGAGGTCTGCTGGATGCGCGGCGTGCTCCAGCAACGCCAGGAGTATCCGAGAACGCGTGGGGTCGGCCAACGCACGACCCAGACGACGCATCGCGTCCAGTCGAGAGGGAAATGTCAGCATGTACTGAACAATACAGCGTTCTATGAACTATGCTCGAATCGTGGTCAAGTCAACGAACGGGGCCGCCGAGTCGGTCCCGCAAGGGCTATTCACAGACTTCGAATACGTGACGTTGCCAGTATCGAGCTCGTCGGGGCCGGGCGCTGACCGCTCCGCCTCACCAGCCCACGTCGTCGCACCCGGTGTGCGTGCGCGGCTCCACCTGCACGGTGGAGTGGGCGATGCCGAAGCGCTCCCGCAGCACCGTCTCCGACGCGTCGAGGATGTCGTGGTGGTCGGCGCCGGGCTCGACCGCGACGTGCGCGGTGGCCACGTCCATCCCCGAGGTGAGGGTCCACACGTGCACGTCGTGCACCTCGACCACGCCGGGGGTGCCGGCCAGCGCCTGCTCGACGTCGCTGGGGTGCGCCCCGGCGGGGGCGTGCTGACCGAGCACGCCGAGCACCTCGCGCCCGAGCATCACCGCGCGGACGACGATGAAGGCGGCGATGAGCAGCGCCACGACGGTGTCCCAGACGCCGTCGCCGGTGAGCGCGACGAGACCGCCGGCGACGAGCACCCCGACCGAGCCGAGGGTGTCGGCGAGCACCTCGAGGTAGGCGCCCTTGACATTGATCGACTCGGACGCGCCGCCGCGCAGCAGCACGACGGTGACGAGGTTGATGACCAGACCGAGCGCGCCGACGAGCAGCATCGCCCCGGTGGCCGGCTCGGCCTCCTCGCCGCGGCGGCCCAGCGCCTCGACGAGCACGAAGGCGGCGACCGCGAGCATGATGAGCGCGGCCAGCCCCGCGGCGAAGACCTCCGCCCGGTAGGAGCCGAAGGTGCGCCGACCGGTGCGGTCCGGCCGGGTGGCCAGCGCGGTGGCGGTCACCGCCGCGCCGAGCGCGACGACGTCGGCGGCCATGTGACCCGCGTCGGAGAGCAGCGCCAGCGACCCGCTGCGCAGGGCGGCGACCAGCTCGACGACGAAGAAGGTGGCGACCAGCCCCAGGGCCAGCTGCAACCGCCAGCGGTGCTGCCCGGTCGCGCTCCCGTGCGAGTGGCTCATCCCGTCCCCTTCGTCGTCCCGGTCTGCACCGCCGGAGTCATATATATATATGAAGAACTGTGCAGATGTGCATATGTTGGCACGGCGTCCGCGTGTCCGTCCACCCGGTGGACGCCGCACCGTCCGCGGGCACCTACCCTGTCCCGGGACCAGACGTGAGGCGAAGGGCGAGGAATGGACTGGCTGCAGGCCGTCGTGCTGGGCATCGTGCAGGGACTGACCGAGTTCCTGCCGATCTCCTCCAGCGCGCACATCTCGATCGTCGGGCGCTTCTTCGGCGAGGACCCGGGCTCGGCCTTCACGGCGATCACCCAGCTCGGCACCGAGGCCGCCGTGCTCGTCTACTTCCGCAAGGACATCGTCACCATCGTCACCGCCTGGTGTCTGGCGATCGCCGGCAAGCGCCCGCACAGCGACCCCGATGTCCGCCTCGGCTGGATGGTCATCGTCGGCTCGATCCCGATCGGGGTGCTCGGCCTGGCCTTCCAGGACGTCATCACCGGACCGGCCCGCAACCTCTGGGTCACCGCGACCATGCTGCTCGTCTTCGCCATCGTCATCGGCATCGCCGACGCCCAGGCCCGGCAGAGCAAGGAGCTGCGCCAGCTCACCGTGCGCGACGGCATCTTCTACGGCCTCTGGCAGGCGCTGGCGCTCATCCCCGGCGTCTCCCGCTCCGGCGGCACCATCGCCGGTGGTCTCTTCATGGGCTACACCCGCGAGGCGGCGGCCCGCTACTCCTTCCTGCTGGCCATCCCGGCGGTGCTGCTCTCGGGCTTCCAGCAGCTCTTCGACATCGCCGACGACCCGGTCGAGCCGGCCTGGGGGCCGATCGCGCTGGCGACGCTGATCTCCTTCGCCATCGGCTACGCGGTGATCTCGTGGCTGCTGCGCTACATCTCCACGCACGACTTCAAGCCCTTCGTCATCTACCGGATCGTGCTCGCGCTGGTGCTCTTCGCGCTGCTGGGCACCGGCACCATCGCCGCCTGAGGGGCACCCCTGCGGGCGTGAGCGGGCGGGCGCACCGCGCGTACCATCGAGCGGGTGAGCACCTACCTCGACCACGCGGCGACCACGCCGATGCTGCCCGCCGCCCGTGAGGCGATGGCCGAGCGGCTCGGGGTCACCGGCAACGCCTCCAGCCTGCACGGCGCCGGGCGTGAGGCCCGCCGGGTCGTCGAGGAGTCCCGGGAGCGCCTCGCCGAGCTCGTCGGCGCCCGCCCCAGCGAGATCATCTTCACCTCCGGCGGGACCGAGGCCGACAACCTGGCGGTGAAGGGCGGGTACGCCGCCGTCCGCCAGGCCGACCCGCACCGCCGACGGGTCATCACCTCGGCCGTCGAGCACCACGCCGTCCTCGACTCGGTGGACCACCTCGTCGAGCACGAGGGCGCCGAGGCCACCCTGGTCCGGCCGGGGGAGTGCGGCACCGTGCAGGTCGCCGACGTCCGCGCCGCCGTCGAGACCGACCCCGCCGACGTCGCCCTGGTCAGCGTCATGTGGGCCAACAACGAGGTCGGCACCGTCCAGGACGTCGCCGCCATGGCCGAGGTGGCCCACGAGCACGGGCTGAGCATGCACTCCGACGCCGTGCAGGTGCTCGGCCACCTGCCGCTCGACTTCGCCGCCAGCGGGCTGGACCTGATGAGCCTCAGCGCGCACAAGGTCGGTGGCCCGGTCGGCATCGGCGCCCTCGTCGCCCGTCGGGACGCCCGGCTGCTGCCGCTGACCCACGGCGGCGGGCAGGAGCGCGGCGTGCGCAGCGGCACCCTCGACGTGCCTGCGATCGTCGGCTTCACCACCGCCGTCGCGCACGCGGTCGCCGACCTCGAGCAGGAGAGCGCCCGGGTCGCCGCGCTGCGCGACCGCTTCCTCGCCGGCACCCAGGAGCTCGACCTGGACATCCGGGTCACCGGCTGCTGGGAGCCCGGCGACGTCGCCACCCGACTGCCCGGCAACGCGCACATCACCATCCCCGGCGCCCAGGGCGACTCGCTGCTCTACCTGCTCGACGCCGCCGGCATCGCCTGCTCGACCGGCTCCGCCTGCCAGGCCGGGGTGCCGCAGCCCAGCCACGTCGTGCTGGCCATGGGGCGGACCGAGGCCGAGGCGCGTGGCTCGCTGCGGGTCTCCTTCGGGCACACCTCGACCGAGGCCGACGTCGACGCCGCGCTGACCGCCCTCCCGGACGCCGTCGCCCGCTCCCGGCGGGCCAGCGGCGCCGCCTGAGCGATGCGGGTCGTCGCCGCGATGAGCGGCGGGGTGGACTCCGCCGTCGCCGCCGCCCGGATGCTCGAGGCCGGGCACGAGGTCGTCGGCGTGCACCTGGCGCTCGCCCGCAAGGCCGCCACCCTGCGCGAAGGGGCCCGCGGCTGCTGCACGATCGAGGACGCCGGCGACGCCCGCCGGGTCGCCGACCGGCTGGGCATCCCCTTCTACGTGTGGGACATGGCGGCCGACTTCCAGCGGGAGGTCATGGAGGACTTCGTCGCCGAGTACGAGGCCGGGCGCACCCCCAACCCGTGCCTACGGTGCAACGAGAAGATCAAGTTCGCCGCGCTGCTGGACAAGGCGCTGGCGCTCGGCTTCGACGCGGTGGCCACCGGGCACTACGCCCAGATCGTCGACGGGCCGGCCGGGCGCGAGCTGCATCGCGCGCTGGACGAGGCCAAGGACCAGTCGTACGTGCTCGGGGTGCTCGACGCCGACCAGCTGGCCCGGGCGTTCTTCCCGCTCGGTGACACGACGAAGCCGGACATCCGCGCCGAGGCGGCCGAGCGCGGCTTCTACGTGGCGAGCAAGCCGGACAGCCACGACATCTGCTTCATCGCCGACGGCGACACCCGCGGCTGGCTCACCGAGCGGCTCGGCGAGCAGCCCGGCGACATCGTCGACGCCGGCAGCGGCGCGGTCGTCGGCCAGCACGCCGGCGCCTACGGCTTCACCGTCGGGCAGCGTCGTGGGCTCGGGCTGGACCGCTCCTCGCTCGACGGCGAGCCGCGCTACGTCACCGCGGTGGATGCCGGCACCCGCACCGTGACCATCGGCACCGCCGACCTGCTCGGGGTCGACCTCCTTGAGGCCGACCACCTCCGCTGGTGCGGACCGGCCCCGGTCGGGCCGGTGCGGGTCGGCGCCCAGCTGCGGGCGCACGGCAGCGAGACCGGCGCCCTGGCGCAGGTCGACGGCGACCGGCTGCAGGTGCGCCTGGACGAGCGGGTGCGCGGGGTCGCGCCGGGGCAGTCGGTGGTGCTCTACGAGGGGACCCGGGTGGTCGGGTCGGCGACGATCACCGAGGCCGGGCGCGGCTGAGGTCGGCGCGTGGCGCTGAGCGGCTCGGGGCGCGCGGGGGCTGAGACCGGCGCACGAGCGGGTGCTCCGGGCCGATCGCGGTCACCGGGTACGGTCGGCCGGTGACCGCCCATTCGCTGCCCTCCGACGTGCTCACCGCCGGGCCGCTCGCCTCGGGCATCGGCTCGCTGCCCGGCACCGACGTCCGTGAAGCGGTGCGGACCGTCCGCGACCTGCTCGGCGATCAGCTGCCCTACCTCCCGGAGACCCCGGCGCGGGGGCCTGGTGCCGACATGATCGGCCGGGCCGTCGGGCTGCTGCCCGGGCTGCACGTCGACCGCCAGCCGGCCGGGTGGCGTTTCGTCGACCGCCCCGGCAAGGACGCCTCCCGGACCGCGGCGCTGCGCCGCCAGGACCTCGACGAGCTGGCCGAGGCCTACGACGGGTGGACCGGCCCGCTGAAGGTCCAGGTCGCCGGCCCGTGGACGCTGCTCGGCACCGTCGAGCTGACCCGGGGCGAGCGGGCCGCCGCCGACCCGGGCGCCCGCCGCGACGTCGTCGCCTCGCTGGCCGAAGGGGTCGCCGCTCACCTGGCCGAGGTGGCCCGGCTGGTGCCCGGAGCCCGGCTGGTGCTGCAGATCGACGAGCCCGGGCTGCCCGCGGTGCTCGACGGGCGGCTGCCCACCCGCTCCGGGTACGGGCGGCTGCGCGCGGTCGACCGGGCCGAGGTCCGCGACGGGCTGCGCGAGGTGCTGGGCGGTGCGGGGGAGCGCGAGACGGTCGTGCACTGCTGCGCGGCCGAGGTGCCGGTGCGGCTGCTCACCGAGGCCGGCGCTCACGGTGTCGCGCTGGACACCGGCCTGCTCGCAGGGCCGGGCTGGGAGCAGCTGGCCGAGGCGGTCGAGTCCGGCCACCGGGTGTGGGCCGGGATGCTGCCCACCGACGCGGCGCCGGAGCCGCGGGCCGCGGTCGCCCGGTTGCTCGGCGCGTGGGACCGGGTGGGGCTGGAGCGGGCCCGGCTGCGCCAGGTCGTGGCCACGAGCGGGTGCGGGCTGGCCGGGCTGGCGCCCTCGGCGGCGGTGGTCTCGCTGCGTGCGGCGGTGGCGGCGGCCGACGAGCTGGGTGGTGCGGTCGAGGGCTGACCCCCTTCGCCCTCCCTGCACGCCCTCTTCGCCCTCCCCTACGCCGCGGGCTACCACGCAGTAAGTGCTGCGATCGCGACACTTACTGCGTGGTAGCTCGCGATGTGCGGGTCGCTCGTCGGGAGGGGGATGCGCCGTCGGGCGCGGGTCGCGGTGGAGGTATCCGAGGTCGGTGGAGGTGTCTGGACGCGCTGGGGCGCGTGCCATCACCTCCACCCGTGTCCTTCACATCCACTCATTCACCTCCACCCCAGCCAGCCCCTCACCCCCAGCCCCTCACCTCCACCCCTCAGACCACCCGCCCCCAGAGCCCCTGCCCGGCCGACCGCTGAGCGAGCGCTCACCCCCTTCCGCCGCAGTCTTTGTCCCGCAGACCGCGACAACATGCCGAACGTGCTCCTCGCAGATACACTCACCGAAGCCCGTCAGGGCATCAGTACCGACCCGGGGGGAGGTGGCCCACGTGGCCAACGACGAGACCGACCTGCAGCACGTCGTGCGCCGGCTCAAACGAGCGCAGGGACAGATCGGCGGGATCATCGCGATGATCGAGTCCGGCCGCAGCACGCAGGAGGTGGTGACCCAGGTGGCCGCCGTCTCCAAGGCGATCGACCGCGCCGGCTTCGCGGTCATCGCCACCGGGCTGCGCCAGTCGGTGAACGATCCCGACTCCGGGGTCGACATGGACCAGATGGAGAAGCTCTTCCTCTCGCTCGCCTGAGCCGCGCCGGCACGAACGACCGTCCGGACCAGCGGCCACCGGAACCATCTGCGGCGGTGGTCCGCACCGAAGAGCACGACGAAGGGGGCGCCCGCCTCGGGGGGAGGAGGGCGCCCCCTTCGTCATGGGGACGGCCGTGGCCGACGCCGGTCAGGCCTGCGGCGGGTGCACCTCGCGGCGCAGGATCTTGCCGGTCGGGCCCTTGGGCAGCTCGTCGAGCTGCCAGATGTGCCGCGGGTACTTGTACGCAGCCAGGTTGTCCTTGACGTACTGCTGGATGTCCTCGAGCGAGCTGGACGCGTCCGGCTTCAGCGAGACGGCGGCGCCGACCTGCTCGCCCATCTCGGCGTCCGGCACCCCGACGACAGCGGCCTCGACGACGTCCGGGTGGCTGTAGAGCACCTCCTCGACCTCGCGCGGGTAGATGTTCATCCCGCCGCGGATGATGAGGTCCTTCTTGCGGTCGACGATGGTGTAGTAGCCGTCCTCGTCGACGGTGGCCAGGTCGCCGGTGCGGAACCAGCCGTCCGGGATGGCCGCCTTCGTCTCCTCCGGCTTGTTCCAGTAGCCCTTCATGATGTTGTCGCCACGGATGACGATCTCGCCGACCCCCTCGCCGGGCGGCACGTCGTTGCCGTCGGCGTCGAGCAGCTTCATCTCGCAGCCGGGGATGGCCCGGCCGATGGTGCCCGGCTTGGTCGGGGCGTCGGGCATGTTGAAGGAGGCCACCGGCGAGGTCTCGGAGAGGCCGTAGCCCTCGAGGATCTGCGCCTCGAAGGTCTTCTCGAAGCTGCGCATGGTGTCCTCCGGCAGCGCCGAGCCGCCCGAGGCGCACACCCGCAGCGTCGAGGTGTCCGCGGTGGCCGCGTCCGGGTGACCCACCATGGCGCCGTACATCGTCGGCACCCCCTGGAAGATCGTCACCTTGTCGCGCTCGACGACCTGCAGCGCCTTGCCGGGGTCGAAGCGGGGGATGAGGGTCAGGGTCGCGCCGGTGCGCACCGAGGCGTTGAGGCCGCAGGTGAGGCCGAAGACGTGGAAGAGCGGCAGGCAGCCCATGATGACGTCGTCCGGGGTCATCTCCATGATGACCTCGCTGCTGCGCTTGGCGTTGAGGTCGAGGTTCTTGTGGGTCAGCTCGGCGCCCTTGGGCCGGCCGGTGGTGCCGGAGGTGTAGAGGATCACCGCGGTGTCCTCGTCGTCGCGCTCGACCGGGGTGGCGATCGGGTCGCCCGGGGGCAGGTCGTCCTCGCTGGGGCCGACCGGACCGGAGACGACGACCTTCGTCGGGGTGCCCTCGGAGCCGCGGCGGGCCTCCTCGGCGAAGTCGCCCCAGACGAAGGACAGCTTGGCACCGGAGTCGTTGTAGAAGTACTCGATCTCGTTCGCCTTGAGCAGCGGGTTCATCGGCACCACGGTGCCGCCGGCCAGCAGGGCCCCGTAGAAGAGCACCGGGAAGGCGGGCACGTTCGGCAGGATGAGGGAGACCCGGTCGCCCGGCTCCAGCCCGGCGGCCCGCATCGCGCCGGCGGCCTGGGCGGCCAGCCCGTGCAGCTGCCCGTAGGTCAGCTCCGCGTCGTCCAGCTTGATGGCGACCTTGTCGGGGTGGTTCTGGGCCGTGGTGACGAGGTTCGTCGCCAGGTTGGTCATCGTCGACTCCTGTGACTCGGTGAGTGGTTGCGCCCATCTTCGCTGGTGGGGTGGCGCGAAGGGAAGGGGGCCCCTGCCCACCACCGGCGGGTCCCGGTGTGCGAGATGCACTCCGGGCCTGCTTCGGCGGCGATGTCGGTGGGGTGCGGCAGGATGAGCCGGGTGAGCGAGGACATCCCCACCGACGAGGCCGCCCAGGCCGCCGCCGAGACCCCGGACCAGGTGCCCGAGGAGATCCGCGGCGAGTGGACCGAGCTGGCCGAGCAGGCCACCGCCGCCCAGTTCGCCTACCACGTGCGGGACGCGCCGACGATCAGCGACGGCGCCTACGACGGGCTGATCCGGCGGCTGCAGGAGATCGAGCAGGCGCACCCCTCGCTGCGCACCCCGCAGAGCCCGACCCAGCAGGTCGGCGGCGCCACCGCCTTCTCCACCGACTTCACCGCGGTCGACCACCTGGAGCGGATGCTCAGCCTGGACAACGCCTTCACCGCCGAGGAGATGGCCGAGTGGGCCGCCCGGGTCGAGCGCGAGGTCGGCACCGGGCAGCACTACCTGTGCGAGCTGAAGATCGACGGCCTGGCGGTCAACCTGCTCTACGAAGGGGGTCGGCTGACCCAGGCGCTGACCCGCGGCGACGGGCGCACCGGCGAGGACGTGACGATGAACGTGCGCACCATCGCCGACGTCCCCGAGCGCCTCGACGACAGCGAGCACCCGGTGCCGGACCTCGTCGAGGTCCGCGGCGAGGTCTTCTTCCCGCTGGCGGACTTCGCCGAGCTCAACGCCAGCCTCGTCGAGGCGGGGAAGGCCCCCTTCGCCAACCCGCGGAACAGCGCCGCGGGATCGTTGCGGCAGAAGGACCCTCGGGTCACCGCGACCCGGCCGCTGCACATGCTTGTGCACGGCATGGGCCGCCGCGAGGGCTTCGACATCGACAGCCAGAGCCACGCCTACGAGCTGATGACCGGCTGGGGGCTGCCCACCTCGCCGTACTACCGGGTGCTGGCGACGATGCCCGAGGTGCTCGCCTTCATCGACGAGGTCGAGGCGCAGCGGCACGACTACACCCACGAGATCGACGGGGTGGTCGTCAAGGTCGACGAGATCGCCGTGCAGCGGCGGCTGGGCTCGACCTCACGGGCGCCGCGGTGGGCGATCGCCTACAAGTACCCGCCCGAGGAGGTCAACACCGTCCTGCGCGACATCCAGGTCAACGTCGGCCGGACCGGACGGGTCACCCCCTTCGGCGTCATGGAGCCGGTGACCGTGGCCGGCTCGACGGTCAGCCTGGCGACCCTGCACAACGCCCACGAGGTGCGGCGCAAGGGCGTGCTCATCGGGGACACCGTCGTGCTGCGCAAGGCCGGCGACGTCATCCCCGAGATCCTCGGTCCGGTCGTCGACCTGCGCGACGGTAGCGAGCGCGAGTTCGTCATGCCCACGGAGTGCCCGTCGTGCGGCACGACGCTGGCCCCGCAGAAGGAGGGGGACAAGGACATCCGTTGCCCGAATGCGCGCACCTGCCCCAGCCAGCTGCACGAGCGGCTCTTCTCGCTCGCCGGGCGGGGGGCCTTCGACATCGAGGCGCTGGGCTGGGAGGGCGCGGTGGGGCTGCTCGACTCCGGCGTGCTCACCGACGAGTCCGGGCTCTTCGGGCTGACCGCCGCCGACATCGCCCGGGTGCCGCTCTACACCCGCGCGGCGAAGAAGGGCGACGACCCCGATCTCGTGCACGACGGGCGGGTGCTCTCGGCCAACGGCGCCAAGCTCGTCGCCAACCTCGACCAGGCCAAGGACCAGCCGCTGTGGCGGGTGCTCGTCGGGCTCTCGATCCGGCACGTCGGGCCGACCGCGGCCCGCGCGCTGGCGCAGCACTTCGGGTCGATGGCCGAGATCCGGGAGGCGGACGAGGAGGCGCTCGCCGCGGTCGAAGGGGTCGGCCCGACGATCGCGGCCTCGGTGCGGGAGTGGTTCGACGGGGAGGGCAACGACTGGCACCGGGCGATCGTGCAGCAGTGGGCGGCCGACGGCGTGCGGATGGAGGACGTGCGCGACGAGAGCACCCCGCGCACCCTCGAGGGGGTCACGGTCGTCGTCACCGGCTCGCTGGAGGGCTACTCCCGGGACAGCGCGAAGGAGGCGATCCTCGCCCGTGGCGGCAAGGCCTCCGGCTCGGTGAGCAAGAAGACCGACTGGGTCGTCGTCGGTGAGGGCGCCGGCAGCAAGGAGGACAAGGCGCGCGAGCTGGGGCGACCGATCCTCACCGAGGAGCAGTTCGGCGAGCTGCTCGAGACGGGTGCGGTGGCCGCCTTCGCGGCGGGCGACGGTGAGGGCGCCGCCGACGGCTCGGACGCCGCTGCCGACGGTCCGGAGGAGGGCGCGGCGGGGGAGCAGGGTGGCTGAGGGCATCGACCGGCAGACCGCGCAGTGGTACGTCGACACCGCGCTGGCGAAGCTGATGTCCCGCGCCGACGAGCTCGGCGACGACCTGGTCTCGGTACGCCCCGACCTCGAGGGGGCGAACAGCGTCTTCGCGCTCGTCACCCACTGCTGTGGGGTGCTCGAGCACTGGGGCGGGGCGATCATCGCCGGCCGCGAGGTGGCCCGGGACCGGTCCGCCGAGTTCCGCGCGGAGGGCAGCATCGCGCAGCTGGAGGCCATGGTCAGCGCGCAGCGATCCCGGTGGCTGCGCGACCTCGCGGACTATGACGCAGGTGCGCCGCCACGGGTCGAGCCGCGTCGTCACGACGGGGACCCGGAGACGATCACCCAGGGCTGGGTGGTGCTGCACGTCCTCGAGGAGCTCTACCAGCACCTCGGCCACGTCGAGATCACCGTCGACCTGGTGCGCGCCGCGCACCCCGCGGGGTGACCAGGCATTCACCGTCTGAGCGGTGCCGACGGCGCCACAGACGCTCACCTTGGCCGCATCCCCTCAGGTTGCAACCTGAGGGGATGCAGCTGCCTAGGGGGTTGCGGGAGAGAAGTGGGAGGGGAGGGGAGGCGAGGGGTCAGCGGTCGAGGAGCCAGCTGATGAGGAAGGCGACGGGGACGATCACCAGGGCGGAGGCGCCGATGCCGCCGATGATCAGGGCGGTGCGGGTCTCGGCGTCCAGCGCGGTGCGCCAGCCGGCCCGCTTCAGCACCTCGCGGATCGGCTCGTTGAGCTCGCTGGTGGAGAAGGAGTGGTCGACCCGCTTCTTCATCCCGTCCGGACCCATCCCGTACTCGACACGCCGCTGCGCACCCCACTGCCGGCCGCTGCGCACCGCGATCCGGGCCCCGATCTGGCGCACCCCGGCGACCGTCTCCACGCTGTGCGTGGCGTCGTTGCGGCGCAGCACGCCCGGTGAGCTCTCGGTGAGCGTGACCACCATCGTCTGGTTGATGCCGCGCACGGTCGCCAGGTGCTGCCAGCGGGCGTCCAGCAGGTCGGCGTGCACCCGGACCATCCCCGGCCCGGCGAGCACCACGTGCCCGCTCCCGTCGAAGGCGGCCGCCAGCCCGGCCACCAGGGCCGGGAAGGGCCAGCGCCCGCCGTCCTCGGCCGGCGGCGGCGGAGGCCCGCTCGGCGGCGGCACCGGCCGCAGCGCGTCCTCGGCGTCCGGGTCGCTCTGCCGCAGGAAGGAGATCAGGCCGATCCCGGCGATGATCGCCACGCCGACCCCGATGACCAGCGGCGCCAGCGCCCACCAGCCACCGCCGGCCGACAGCACGATGACGGCGGCCACGATCCCGCCCACCCCGAAGAGCAGGACGAAGGCGCTCATCTGGACGATCTTCGTGCGGCGTCCGGTCACAGCATCCTCCGGATCTCGGTGAGGGTGCGCCGCGCCTGGGCGCACTCGCGGGTCAGTCGGGAGCGGCACCGCCCGATCGTCGAGACGCACGCGTGCAGCCGCCGCTCCAGCTGCTCGCGCACCTGCTCCTGGGCCTGCGGGTCGGTGCGCTCGTCGACGGTGCCGGTGATCCCCCACGCCGGGGCGACGGTGCCGTCGCGCACCTGCAGCCCGCGCCGGGCGGCCTCGTCCTCCAGCCGCTGCAGCGCCGCGACCTGCTCGGCCAGGTCTGCGGCCGCGTGCTGCAGCGCGCCCGCGCTCTCGGTCAGCACCCGGGAGGTCGCCTGCAGCGTCTGCTGCACCCCCTCGGTCCGGCGGCGCCGGTCGACCGGCACCCGGACCGGGGCGTCCGCCAGGTCGGCGCGGGCCCGACCCACCCGCTCCGCCTCGGCCGCGAGCGAGACCGCGGCCGAGCGCAGCGTCGCCGCGAGCGCGCTCACCGAGCCCGGGTCGCCCAGCAGCACCCGGGTCGAGCCGCTCACCGGCGCCCCTGACGGGCCGCGGGCGCGGCGCTGGTGTCCGGGGCGGCCGCGTCCGCCGGGGTCACTGTGCGCGGTGACCCGTCGTCCGCCGGCCCGCCGCCGAGCGCGGCCAGGCCGAGGGTGAGCTCCTGGGTGGTCGCGCTGACCTCGCGCAGCACGCCGGCGATCTCGTCCACCAGCCCGTCGACCGCGTCCTGGGTGCTCCGGTCGCCGAGCACGGCGAGGGTGTCCAGCAGCTCCTCGGAGGCGGCCTCGGCGGTGCGCCCGGCGCACCCGAGGGCCTCGGCGAGGGCGGCGATCTCTGCAGGACGGGCCATGACCAGGCCAGGGTAGCGGCGTCGTGGCCCGAGCCGGCTGAGGCATCCACACCGCTGGCGCTAGCCTGAGGTGCAGCGGGACAGCGAGGTCCCGCGCACGCGAGCCGCAGACCCGAGGATGCCCCCGATGGCCCAGCCGCCTGCCGAGACCGCCCGAGACGACGAGGGCGCGGCGACCGCCGCGTCCGGCGAGCCCGACCCCGCCTTCGTCGCCCGCTACACCCGGCACGTCGCCGACGACCTGCTCGCCGACACCGGCGCGGAGTCGCTGGCCGCGATGGCCCGGGTGCACCGGGAGATGGCCCGGTCGCGGCCCGACGGTCAGACCCTCGTCGCGGTCGACGACGGGGTGCTGCACATCGTCACCGACGACCGCCCCTTCCTCGTCGACTCGGTGCTCGGGGCGCTGGCCCACGACGGCGTGGACGTCGGGCTCATGCTGCACCCCCGCTTCGTCGTCCGCCGCGACGAGCACGGCACCCTCACGCAGATCCTCGACGAGGAGCCCGAGGCCGGCCAGGGCGAGTCGTGGATCCGGATCGCCGTCGACCCCGCGGTCGACCCGGAGCAGCTGCGCCAGCGGGTCGTCGGCGTCCTGGCCGACGTCCGGGCCGCCGTGGACGACTGGCAGCCGATGCGCCGCAGCATCATCGAGCTCGCCGACCGGCTGCCCGAGGACACCCGGATCGGCACCGCCGACGAGCGCGACGCCGCCGCATCCTTCCTGCGCTGGCTGGCCGAGGACCACCTGACCTTCCTCGGCTGCCGCGACCACGTCGTCGAGATCGGCCCCGAGGGCCCCACCGTCCGGGCGCTGCCCGGCACCGGGATGGGGGTGCTGCGCGACGACGACGCCGCCGAGGCGATCACCCCGCTGGCGCTCGGCGAGGAGCACCGCCAGGAGGTCGAGCACCCGGTCACCGTCGGCAAGTCCGAGCAGGTGCTCGCGGTGCACCGGGTCACCCACCCCGACCTCGTCGCGGTGCGCTACCACGACGCCGGACGGCTCATCGAGCGCCGCTACGCCGGCCAGTTCTCCTCGACCGCCTACACCAGCTCGGTGCTGACCATCCCGCTGGTGGCCGACAAGGTCCGGGCGATCCTCGACGAAGGGGGATGGTCCACCCGCAGCCACTCCGGGGCGATCGTCATGCGGCTGCTGGAGACCTTCCCGCGGGACGAGCTCTTCCAGGCCCCGCTGGACCACCTGCGGCACGTGGTCACCCGGATCCTGCAGCTGGCCAACCAGCTGCGCACCGCGGTCTTCCTGCGCCGCGACCCCGGCGGGCGGTTCGTCACCGCGCTGGTCTACCTGCCCCGGGAGCGCTACACCACCTCGGTGCGCCGGCAGGTCGAGCACCTGCTGCGCGGGGCGACCGGTGCCGACCGGGTGACCTTCACCGCGCACGTCTCGGACGAGCCGCTGGCCCGGCTCTACTACGTGCTGCGCAGCAGCGACGGCGCGGTCACCATGCCGGACGCGGCCGCCGAGGAGCGGCTCGACGACGACATCGCCGACGCCGCGCGCACCTGGGAGGACCGGCTGCACCGCACCGCCGCCCGGCTCGTCGGGGACACCGAGGCGCGCCGCCTCGTGCTGCCCTGGCGCGGCGGCTTCCCGGTGGACTACGAGGAGGACTTCGACGCCGCGCAGACCCTGGCGGACCTGAAGAACCTCGCCCGCCTCGGCGACGGTCCCGACGAGGAGCGCTTCGCCTGCGCGCTCTACGACCCCCGCCGCGGGCACGGCGGCGGCGACGACCCGGCGGTGCGCCGCTTCAAGCTCTTCAGCATCGACACCCCGACGCTCACCGACGTCATGCCGGTCTTCCGCGACCTGGGCGTCGACGTCATCGACGAGGAGCCCTACCTGCTGCGCCGCACCGACGGGGTCGAGGTGGGCATCTACGACTTCTCGCTGCGGGTCGACGACCCGGGGCTGTGGGAGCAGTACAGCCACGAGCAGCTGCGCGAGCTCGTCGAGTCGACGCTGACCGCGGTCTGGCGCGGCCAGGCCGAGTCCGACGGGCTCAACGCGCTGGTCATCCGGGCCGGGCTCAGCTGGCGCGAGGTGGCGCTGGTCCGCGCGCTGGTCGCCTACCTGCGCCAGACCGGGGTCACCTGGGGCACCCGCAGCCTCATCTCGGCGCTGGTGGAGAACCACGGCATCGCCCGCGACCTGGTGGCGCTCTTCGAGGCCCGCTTCGACCCCGAGACCGGCGGCACCGGGCCCGCGCGGGCCACCGCCGAGCAGGAGGTGCTCGACCGGATCGAGGCCGCGCTCGAGGAGGTCGCCTCGCTCGACCACGACCGCATCCTGCGCGCCCTCGTCGGGCTGGTGCAGGCGGTCATCCGCACCAGCTACTTCGTGCGCGACGCGCAGGGCCGCCCGCTGCCGCGGATGTCCTTCAAGCTGCTGCCGGAGCGGGTACCGGACCTGCGCAAGCCGCACCCCGCCTTCGAGATCTGGGTGCACAGCCCGCAGGTCGAAGGGGTGCACCTGCGCTTCGGCGCCGTCGCCCGCGGCGGCCTGCGCTGGAGCGACCGGCGCGACGACTTCCGCACCGAGATCCTCGGCCTGGTCAAGGCCCAGCTCGTCAAGAACGTCGTCATCGTCCCCACCGGCAGCAAGGGCGGCTTCTACGCCAAGCAGCTGCCCGACCCCGCCGAGGGGCGCGAGGCCTACCAGGACGCCGGCCGGGCCGCCTACCGCTCCTTCATCTCCGGCCTGCTGGACATCACCGACAACCGGGTCGAGGGGCAGGTCGTGCCGCCGGCCCAGGTGGTCCGCCACGACGGCGACGACCCCTACCTCGTCGTCGCTGCCGACAAGGGCACCGCCACCTTCTCCGACCTGGCCAACGAGGTCTCCCAGGAGTACGGCTTCTGGCTCGACGACGCCTTCGCCTCCGGCGGCTCGATCGGCTACGACCACAAGGCGATGGGGATCACCGCCCGGGGCGCCTGGGAGTCGGTGCGCCGGCACTTCCGGGAGATGGGCCACGACACCCAGACCGAGGACTTCACCGTCGCCGGCATCGGCGACATGAGCGGCGACGTCTTCGGCAACGGGATGCTGCTCTCGGAGCACATCCGGCTGGTCGCCGCCTTCGACCACCGGCACGTCTTCGTCGACCCGGACCCGGACGCGGCCACCTCCTTCGCCGAGCGGCAGCGGCTCTTCGGGCTGGAGCGCAGCACCTGGGAGGACTACGACGCCTCGCTGATCTCCGCCGGCGGCGGGGTGTGGTCGCGCAGCCTCAAGCGGATCGAGATCAGCCCGCAGATGCGGGCCGCGCTCGGCCTGGCCGAGGAGGTCACCGAGCTGACCCCCAGCGAGCTCATCCACGAGATCCTGCAGGCGCCGGTGGACCTGCTGTGGTTCGGCGGCATCGGCACCTACGTGCGCTCGGCCGGGGAGAGCGACTCCGAGGTCGGCGACCGGGCCAACGACGCCGTGCGCGTCCAGGGATCCCAGCTGCGGGCGAAGGTGGTCGGCGAGGGCGGCAACCTCGGCGTCACCCAGCCCGGGCGGATCGAGGCCGCCGAGGCCGGCGTGCGGATCAACACCGACGCCATCGACAACTCGGCCGGGGTGGACACCTCCGACCACGAGGTGAACATCAAGATCCTGCTCGGGCAGGCCAAGGCCGACGGGGCCCTGGACGAGCCGGGCCGGGTGGAGCTGCTGGAGTCGATGACCGAGGAGGTCGCCGACCAGGTGCTGCGGGACAACTACGAGCAGAACGTGCTGCTCGGCAACGCCCGCGCCCAGCAGGGCTCGATGCTCGGCGTGCACACCCGATTCATGCACTCCCTCGAGGAGCGCGGGCTGCTCGAGCGCGAGCTGGAGGACCTGCCCAGCGACGCCGAGCTCGCCGAACGGGTCAAGGACGGGCGCGGGCTGAGCTCGCCGGAGCTGGCGGTGCTGCTGGCCTACGCCAAGATCGCCCTCTCCGGGGAGCTGCTCGACTCCGACCTGCCCGACGACCCGGCGACCGCGCAGCACCTGAGCGGCTACTTCCCGCAGCCGGTGCGCGAGCGCTTCGGCGGCGACATCGAGGCGCACCCGCTGCGCCGGGAGATCATCGCCACCTCGATCGCCAACGACCTGGTCAACCGCGGCGGCATCACCTTCGTCTACCGGGCCACCGAGGAGACCGCGGCCCGCCCGGCCGAGGTGACCCGGGCCTACCTGGTGGCCCGGGAGATCTTCGGGCTGAGCGAGTACGTCGCCCAGGTCGAGGCGCTGGACACTCAGGTACCGACCGAGCTGCAGACCCACCTCTACCTGGAGTTCCGCCGGCTGCTGGACCGGGCCTGCCGCTGGTTCCTCGCGGCGCGACCGGGGCGGCTGGACATCGCCGCCGAGATCGAGCGGCTCGGGCCGGCGGTCCGGGTGCTCGCCCCACGGCTGCCCGAGATGCTCTGCGGCGACGAGGCCGAGCGGCTCTCCGAGGACGTCGCCGAGCTGGTCGACGCGGGCGTGCCGAGCGAGCTCGCCCGCTGGAGCTGCGCCCTGCTCGACCTCTACTCGGTGCTGGACATCACCGACCTGGCCCACGAGACCGGGGAGGACCCGATGGAGGTGGCCCGGGTCTACTACACGGTCTCCGAGGCCTTCGGGGTCGATGCGCTGCTCAACGCGGTCTCCTCGCTGCCGCGGGAGGAGCTCTGGGACGGGATGGCCCGCGGGGCGCTGCGCGAGGACCTCTACGCCACCCTGGAGTCGCTGACCAGCTCGGTGCTGGCGCACAGCCCGGACGCCGGCGGGGACGCCCAGGACCGGCTGCAGCGGTGGAGCGCCGACCACGAGGAGTCGGTCGGGCGCGCCACGACGGCGATCGCCAGCATCCGACGGCTGGACACCCAGAGCATCGCCTCGCTGTCGGTGGCGCTGCGCACCCTGCGCTCGGTGACCCGCTGACCCGCTGACACCAGCCACCTAGGATCGAGCTGTGCCCAGCCTCGCCGAGATCCTCCGCACCGTCCCCGACCTCGAGCCCGCCGAGGTGGAGTGGCTGCACCTGCTCGTCGAGGACTGGCAGCTGCTGGCCGACCTCGCCTTCAGCGATCTCGTGCTGTGGCTGCCCGACGGCGCCGGCGGCTGGGTGGTCGGGGCGCACGCCCGGCCGATGACCGGGCCGATGGTCTTCGTCGAGGACCTCATCGGCTCGCGCCTGGAGAGCCCGGACCTGCGCTCGCTGGTGGACGAGGCGGTGGCCGGCTCGGCCCCCACCAGCCCCCGCCGGCACGCCCGGGAGATGCAGGACACCCTGCTGGAGCGGGCGGTGCCGGTGCGCCGGTCGGGCCGGACGCTCGCTGTGCTCAGCTGCCACACCAGCCTCGGGCAGGCCCGCCGCCGCAGCCGCCTGGAGGAGTGCTACGCGGCCATCGCCGACGACCTCCTGGCGATGATCGCCGCCGGCGACTGGCCGCACCTCGGCGCCCCCACCGGGATGCGCCGCGGCGCCCCGCGGGTGGGCGACGGGGTGATCCGCCTCGACGAGCGCGGGGCGGTGCGCTACGCCAGCCCGAACGCGGTGAGCGCGATCCGGCGCCTGGGCCACCAGGGCCCGGTGGAGGGGGAGGTGCTGGCCCAGGTGATCAGCGGCCTGCCGCGGCACGAGGGCTACGTCGACGAGGGGCTGGCGCTGGTGACGATGGGCCGGGCAGCCTGGCGGGCGGACGTCACCGCCGGCGGCGGCTCGGCGTCGCTGCGGGCGATCCCGCTGCTGACCCGGGGGCGCCGGGTCGGCGCGATCGTGCTGCTGCGGGACATCTCCGAGCTGCGTCGCCGCGAGCACGAGCTGATCAGCAAGGACCAGACCATCCGGGAGATCCACCACCGGGTGAAGAACAACCTGCAGACCGTGGCCGCGCTGCTGCGGCTGCAGTCCCGCCGCCTCGGGCCCGGCCCCGGGCAGGACGCGCTGGTCGAGTCGGTGCGCCGGGTCGGGGTGATCGCCCTGGTCTACGAGACGCTGAGCACCGGCTTCTCCGAGACCGTGGAGTTCGACGAGGTCGCCGCCCGCGGCGGGCGGGCGATCGTCGACGTGGCCACCACCACCGGCCAGGTGCACCTGTCGCTGACCGGGTCCTTCGGCCAGGTGCGGCCCGAGCACGCCACCTCGCTGGCGCTGATCCTCTCCGAGGTGCTGCAGAACGCCATCGAGCACGGGGTGCCCGGCGGCGGCGAGATCCGCGTGGACGCCCGGCGCAGCATCGAGCAGGGGCAGGACATCCTGCGGGTCTCGGTCGAGGACGACGGGGCCGGGCTGCCGCAGGGCTTCCGGCCGAGCCGGGCCGGGCTGGGCACCCGGATCGTCACCTCGATGGTCCAGGACCTCGGCGGGGAGATCCGCTGGGAGGACGGCGAAGGGGGCGGCACCCGGGTGCGCTTCAGCGCCCGGCTGGCGGCGCCGGCCGACGCCGCGCGGTCATGAGCCCGCGGTCGTGAGTCTGCGGACATGAGTGCGCGGACATGAGTCGGCGCCGCCCCGTCCGGTGACGGAGGCGGCGCCCAGGGGGCAGCGTGCTGCCGGAGGTGGGCCTCAGCTGGCCCGGCGGGCCCGGGCGTTGCGCCGCTTGAGGGCGCGGCGCTCGTCCTCGGAGAGGCCGCCCCAGACGCCGGCGTCCTGGCCGGACTCCAGCGCCCACTTCAGGCAGGTGTCGACCACCTCGCAGCGGCGGCACACCTTCTTGGCCTCCTCGATCTGAGCGATCGCGGGGCCGGTGTTGCCGATCGGGAAGAACAGCTCAGGGTCCGCTTCGAGGCAGGCTGCGCGATCGCGCCAGTCCATGGGGGTGGTGCTCCTTGTCTCGAGGGGAGAGGGAAGATGACGATGATGGTGGCCTCGCTCTAACCGAGCAAGGGGAGTCGGGTCGAGGGGCCGGTCGACGTTGACGAGGCCAGCGGGCACGATCGCCCAGGATAGTCCTGAGAGTGCCAACGGGTCGAGACCTGAAGTTGTTCCCGTGCTCCGAGGGCGGTCACCTAGCATGCTCGGGTGAGCCCCGCAGCCTCCTCCTCGACCGACCCGGCCCCCGTACCCCCGCAGGCATACACGGCGGCCGGGGTGTGCGGTTTCCAGGCGTTCCTGCTCTTCGGGGCGGCGGCCGTCTTCGTCATCGCGCTGGTCCGGGGCACCGCTGCCGAGCCCACCGAGGCGGTGATGACGCTGGTCGTCGCGCTCGTCTTCGCCACCCTGCTCGCGGTGATGGCCGTGCACTGGTGGCGCGGGTCGCGGTGGCCGCGCACCCCGACGATCGTGTGGAACATCCTCATGCTCCCCGCCGCCTTCACCCTGGCCAGCAGCAGCGGCCTCGGGGTGGGCATCCCCTTCGCCATCGTCGCCCTCGTCGGGCTGTCGGCCGCGTGGCAGACCCCGCCGCCGCAGCTGCCCGAGGACACGGCGCTGTGACCGGCGGCACCGGGTGCGCTCGCTGATGGACGTCGTCGAGGCGGGCATCGCCCGGCTGCGGGCCGCGCTGGAGGCCGGCGAGGTGACCGCCGAGGGGCTGCTCGACGCCTACCTCGCCCGGATCGCCGCCTACGACCAGGGCGGGATCCGGCTCAACGCGCTCGTCGTCCTCGACCCCGGCGCCCGGGACGCGGCCCGGGCGGCGGACGCCCGGCGGGCGGCGGGGGAGAGCCTCGGGCCGCTGGACGGCATCCCCTACACCGCCAAGGACAGCTACCTGGCGACCGGTCTGACCTGCGCGGCTGGCTCGCCGGCCTTCGCCGAGCTCGTGGCGACGAGAGACGCCTTCGCGATCGAGCGGCTGCGGGCCGCCGGGGCGGTGCTCGTCGGGCTGACGAACATGCCGCCGATGGCGAACGGGGGGATGCAGCGCGGTGTCTACGGGCGGGCGGAGAGCCCGTACAGCGCCGACCACCTCACCGCCCCCTTCGCCTCCGGCTCCTCCAACGGCTCCGGGACCGCGACCGCGGCGAGCCTGGCCGCCTTCGGGCTGGCCGAGGAGACGTGGTCCTCGGGGCGGGGGCCGGCCAGCAACAACGGGCTGTGCGCCTACACCCCCTCGCGCGGGGTGATCTCGGTGCGCGGCAACTGGCCGCTGGTGCCGAGCATGGACGTCGTCGTGCCGCACACCCGGACGATGGCCGACCTGCTGGAGGTGCTCGACGTCGTCGTCGCCGACGACCCGGACACCACCTGCGACCTGTGGCGGCTGCAGCCGTGGGTGCCGATCCCGGCGGCCTCGCAGGTGCGGCCGGCCTCGTACCCGGCGCTCGCCGAGCGGGGGAGCGGGGCGCTGGCCGGGGCGCGGCTGGGGCTGCCGGGGATGTACGCCGATGCCGACCCGGAGGCGGGCACGGGGGAGGACCCCGGCATCGGCGGGCCGACCGGTCAGCCGATCGAGACCCGGCGCAGCGTGCTCGACCTGCTCGCCGCGATGCGCGCCGACCTCGAGGCGGCCGGGGCGGAGGTCGTCGACGTGGACCTGCCGGTGGTCAGCCGCTACGAGGGGGACCGGCCGGGGATGCCGACGATCGCCACCCGCGGGCTGGTGCCGCCGGAGTACCTCGAGGTGGAGATGTGGGAGCTGTCGATGTGGGGGTGGGACGGCTTCCTGCGGGCGAACGGGGACCCCGCCCTGGACCGGCTCGCCGACGTCGACGGGCCGCAGATCTTCCCGCCGCCGACCGGGGCGCTGCCGGACCGGTACGGATCACTGGACCTCGACGTCGCCGAGTACGTCACCCGCGCGCGTGAGCAGGGAGTGGTGCAGGACCCGACGACGCTGCCGCACCTGGAGGCCGGGCTGCGCGGGCTGGAGGAGACCCGGCGGGTCGACCTCGAGGAGTGGATGGACGAGCTCGGTCTGGATGCGCTGATCTTCCCGGCGGTGGCCGACGTGGGGCGTGCGGACGCCGACACGGACGAGGAGTCGGCGCGGCTGGCCTGGCGCAACGGGACGTGGGTGGCCAACGGCAACCTCGTGCCCCGGCACCTGGGCATCCCCACGGTCACCGTGCCGATGGGCGTCATGGCCGACATCGGGATGCCGGTCGGGCTGACCCTGGCCGGCCGCGCCTACGACGACACCGCCCTGCTCACCCTCGGCTGCGCGGTCGAGGCCACCCGCCCCCGCCGCCTCTCCCCGCCCCGCACCCCTCCGCTCCCCTGAGCACGTCGCGTCACCGAGCTTTTATCGGGTTACCCGATAAAGGCTCCTTTGCGGGGGAAGGCTTCTCCGGGGAGCGAGAGGTTCTCTGCACGGAGGGCGCGCTGACGGATAGATGCTTGGCGACGTGGGGGCCTGCGGCTCAGGCGTCGGCCTGCACCAGCTGGATCTCCTCCGCCCGCCCACCCCGTACGAGGTAGCCCCGGCCCGGGACGCGGTCCAGCGGCGGGACCCGCACCCCGAGCGCGTCGCCGTCGCGGCGCTCCGCCGGCTGCAGCAGCACCCCGCACCGACCGCGGCCGACGTCGGCGACGAGCCCGCGCAGCTGGCTGCTCGCCGACATGGTCGAGCTCGTCGCGACGACGACGCCATGGTCCCGGTCGACCCGACGGGTGATCTCGCGCAGCACACCCTCGATGTCGATGCCCTCGAGCCGGTCGGCGTCGTCGACCACCACGGCGAGATCAGGATGCGCCTGACGAAGGGAGAGCAGCGTCTCGTGATCCTCGGCCGTCAGGTGCCGGTACGGCCCGTCGGGGACGGCGCCGGCGGCGACGAGCACCGTCGGGTGGCCCAGCCCGGCCAGCGCCGACGCGAGCCGGCATGCCGCCGTGCTGCGCCCCGACCGGCTCGGGCCCGCGACGAGGAAGCGTCGGGAGTCGTCGGCGGGCGACCAGGCCAGCGGCTCGGCCAGGGGTCCGCCGACACCCAGGACCAACCCTGCGCCGTCCTCGGGACACCCGTCATCATCAGGACGCTTGAGGCCTTCGTGGCGCCCGGGCTCACCGGCACGTCCGACGTCGGCAGGACGGACCAGGGTCGGCAGCGGTGCGACCACCCACGGCGCCTCGGCCACCCCTTCGGCGGCCGATAGATCGTCGACGATCCCCACCTGCGCGGCGTGGCCACCGGGCAGCGCCACACCGCGGCCGGGGACCGGCCGCTCGGGCAGCACCCCGGCCGGGATCCCGGCCAGGGCCGCATCCCCGCGATCCGGCAGGTGCAGCGCCAGCCGGGTGCTGATGAGCGAGGTGATCCGCCCGCTGAGCAGCTCGCGGCCCCCGGTGACGACCAGGCGCAGTCCCGCGCCGCCACCGTCACGCACCAGCGCCTCGATCTCCTGCCCCAGGTCTTCGAGGTCGCCGGGATCGCCCCGGGCCACGATCCGCGCCCACCCGTCGATCCCGAGCAGCAGGTGCGGCGGTCGCGCGGGGTCGTCCACCGGCCACGAGGCGAGGTCCGCGTGCCCGGCAGCACGTAGCCGCTCCTGGCGCTGGGCCACCTCGGCGCGCAGCCGGGTGAGCAACCTCCGCAGCGTCGGCCGGTCGGCCACGTCGATCACCGAACCCACCTGAGGCAGGTCAGCCAGACCCTGCAGCGCGGCCGACCCGTCACCGACCAGGTGCACCTGCGGTGCCTGATCACCGAGCCGGGACGTGGCCGCGACGATGCCCCGCAGCGCGGTGGTGCGACCGCTGCCGGGAGCGCCGACGACCATCCAGTGCCCGGAGCCGGGGGTCCATGCCAACGGTCGGCGGGTCTGCTCCTCGGGCACGTCCAGCAGCGCGAAGACCGCCCCAACGTCCTCTGGCAGTGCGCCGGCCTCGAGCCGCTCCGGCAACGGCGGTACCCAGGGACGGTGCGGCTCGGGCAGCCCCGCCTCCCGCGCCGCGGCACGCAGCGTCGGGACCAGCCGGTCGAGGTCGCTGGGCCCGACCACCGCGGCCGCGGGTGGCTCCGGCCACGGCCGCCCCACGTCGCGCACCACGAGCGGAGGCCGGTCGCCGGTCTCGGCCCGCCCGCCGATCCGCGCCGTCTGCACCGCGACCGGGGGGCCGCTGCCCTGACCGACGAGCAGCCGTCCGGGCAGGTCGTCCGGGATCGCCGCAGCCTCCCCGCTGCCGAGCACGTCGTCGCTGTCGACCTTGTCCCGCACCCTCAGGCTCAGCCGGAGGTTGACATTAGCCCTGATGTCCGGGCCGACGATGCCGCCGGGCCGCTGGGTGGCCAGCACGAGATGCACCCCGAGGGAGCGGCCCACCGCGGCGATCCGGATGAGCCGCGCCAGCACGTCCGGCTGATGCTCGGCCAGCATCCGGAACTCGTCGATGACGATGAGCAGCCGGGGCAGCGCGGTGGCCCCGGTGTACCGCTCGAGGTCGGGCGCGCCGGCGGCGGCGAGCAGCCGCTCACGACGCAGCAGCTCCGCGTCCAGGCTGGTGAGGGCACGCTGCGCCTGGTGCGGCTCGAGGTCGGTGAGCACCCCGACGGTGTGCGGCAGGTCGGCGCACGCGGCGAAGGCGGCCCCACCCTTGTAGTCCACGAGCACGAGGCTGACCTGCTCGGGGGAGCGGTGCACCGCCAGGCTGGCCACCCAGCTCTGCAGCAGCTCGGACTTGCCGGAGCCGGTGGTCCCGGCGAGCAGGGCGTGCGGTCCGTCGGTGACGAGGTCGAGGACCGCGGGGCCGTCGTGCCCGATCCCGATCGGCACCGCGAGCGAGCCAGGTCGCGACGCGGCCCACCTCCGGCGCACCTGCGCCGGGTCGAGCGGGTCGAGGTCGAGGAGGTCGAGCAGCCGCGCGCTGGCCGGCAGGTCCGCGCGCCCGGGTGCCGGGGTGGCGTCGCGAAGCGGCACCAGCGCGGCGCCGACCCGCTCCGCCCACCCGTGCGTGACGGTGTCCGGCGGCCAGGTCCGGGTCGTGGCGACCTCGCTGCCGGTCAGCCGGCCGCTCCCGTCGTCGGTGCGCACCAGGGCGCGGGTCTCGTGCGGCAGGTCTGAGGGAGCGTCGGCCGTGAGCAGCACGAGCACACCGTGCGACCCGCCGTCGGCGAGGACGTGCTGCAGCGCCGCGCTTGACCTCAGCCGCGCCGGCTCGTCGACGACGAGCAGGTGGATCGGGAGGTTCGCCGCGTCGTCGCGACGCTCGGCGGCCTCGCTGACCAGGCGAGCCAGCGCGGCCAGGACCGGCTCGGCCTCAGCGTGCCTGGCGCTGCGGGCCGAGGCGGGCACGTCCACCCGGGAGCGGACGTGCGGCACCTGCGCGAAGGGGGTCCACCAGCACCCCGGTGCACCGACGAGCGTGACCTGCAGCTCGTGCGGGGAGTGCAGGGTGAGGAGCTGCCCGAGCGCCGCACGGGCCAGACCGGCCCTGTCCGGTCCGGTCACCCCGGTCACCCGTGCCGCCGCCAGATCGAGGGTGACCGGGGCGTGGACCAGCGGCGGCCGCAGCCGCCTCCCGGCGCTGCCGTCCTGCACGACGACCGTCGAGGCGACCTCCCCGAGACCCAGCCGCACCGGCAGCTCCGCGGTGCTGGCCAGGCGACGCTCCCACAGCCGATCGTTCTCCCCGGCCGCCGCGGCGAGCACGGTCACCGGGTCGGGGTGCCGGACGAGCCGGGCGCTGCGCTCCAGGGCGAGCGCCGAGCGCAGCCGGGAGGTGGCCCGCTCTGTCTCCGCCGACCAGGTGGCCAGGTCGTCGTGGTGCTCGCGCCGTGAGGTGGAGCGGTCCCCGACGACCGAGCCGAGCAGCATGACCGGCGAGAGCAGCCCGAAGAGCAGCATCCGCGGACCGAAGAAGGCGGCCAGCAGCAGCGCGAAGGGCAACGGCGCCGCGAGCATCACCCACGGCAGACGTCGCCGCCGCGGTGGCGACGGTCGGGCGGGGTACTCGACGTGCACCTCCTCGTCGTCGTCCAGCACGACCGGGCGCGGGCTGACCAGGAGCGTGCCCTCGCCGGTCGGCCGACGACGGACGAGGCGTCGTGGGGTCGGCAGGAGCACCAGGGTGCTGCTCCCTAGCCGCCACTCCTGGCCCACCTTCAGCGTGGTGCTGCCGGTGAGCCGCGCCCCGGCGATCCGCGAGCTGTTGGTGGCCCCGAGCTCGTGCACCCGGACCCCGTCGCGGTCGACGAGCACCTCGGCGTGGGTTCGCGAGACCCCGTCGTCGCCGAGGGCGAGGTCGCAGACGGGCGAGCGTCCGACCCGGTGCTGGCCGGGCGTGAGCGGCAGGCAGCGGCCGCTGCCCGGACCGGCGACGACGGCCAGCGCCAGCGGCGCCGTCGGCAGGGACGCCCGGGGTGGTCCGCCGTCGAGCACCAGCACGGCGCCGTCCAGCAGCGGTGGGTCGCCGACCGGGTTCGACGGGTCCAGCCGCTCTCCGCCGACCCGGAGCCGGGCCGTGCCCGCGCCGAGCGCGTCGGCGAGGTCGGCGACCGTGTGACCGGGGGAGGCCCGGGCCTCGACGGTGCGGGCGGGCGCGTCCGGGCGCGCCAGCACGGTGAGTCGAAGGATCATGCGGGCGACCGTAGGTCGGGTCGGGGTCGCGGCGTCGTCGGTTGTCCACAGGCCCCCTTCTGGATCGGGCAGGACCCGGCCGGAGGGATACCCCGCCCCGCTCTGGGCCTGGTACGCCGGGGGGTAGGCCTGTGGATTCTCGAGATGCGAGGTCGGCAGAAATCGCTAGCGTCGTGGCCACGAGGACGCCGACAGGGGAGCAGGAGGCGTCGTCGCTCCGCCGAAGGGGGCACCGCCATGACGACTGCCGTGGAGACGGTCGAGGTCGAGGTTCGCGAGCTCATCCGCCGCTCGGGGCTGGACCCTGCCCGGGACACCCACGAGGTGGCCGAGCTGGTGCGCGCGGCCGTCTCCGACTACGACGAGCGCAGCCTGCACGGCAGCATGCCGCTGCTCGGCGACGTCGACGCCGCGGTGAAGTCGGTGCTCGACGTCGTCGCCGGCTTCGGCCCGCTGCAGCCCTACTTCGACGACCCGAGCGTCGAGGAGATCTGGATCAACGCACCCAGCCAGGTCTTCGTCGCCCGGCACGGGGTGGCCGAGCTGACCAGCACGGTGCTCACCGCCGACGGGGTGCGTGACCTCGTCGAGCGGATGCTCAAGACCTCCGGCCGCCGGGTGGACCTGTCCTCGCCCTTCGTCGACGCGGTGCTGCCCGACGGCAGCCGGCTGCACGTGGTCATCCCGGACATCACCCGGGAGCACTGGGTGGTCAACATCCGCAAGTTCGTCGTGCGGGCGAACCACCTCGACGACCTCGTGCGGATGGGCACCCTGACCCAGCAGGCGTCGACCTTCCTGCAGGCCGCGGTGGCCTCCGGGCTCAACGTCCTCGTCGCCGGCGGCACCCAGGCGGGCAAGACGACCTTCCTCAACTGCCTCGCCTCGGCCATCCCGGGTCGCGAGCGGGTGGTGACCTGCGAGGAGGTCTTCGAGCTCAAGCTGCCGCTGCGCGACGTCGCGGCGATGCAGTGCCGCCAGCCCAGCCTCGAGGGCACCGGCGAGGTACCGCTGAGACGCCTGGTGAAGGAGGCGCTGCGGATGCGGCCCTCGCGGATCATCGTCGGCGAGGTGCGGCAGGCGGAGAGCCTCGACCTGCTCATCGCCCTGAACTCCGGCCTGCCCGGGATGGCCACGCTGCACGCCAACTCCGCCCGGGAGGCGGTGACGAAGATGTGCACCCTGCCGCTTCTCGCCGGCGAGAACGTCGGCTCTCGCTTCGTCGTGCCCACGGTGGCCAGCTCGATCGACCTCGTCGTGCACGTCGCGCTCGAGGCCGACGGCACCCGCCGGGTGCGGGAGATCGCCGCCCTGCCCGGCCGGGTGGAGAACGAGATCGTCGAGATCGCCGATCTCTTCAGCCAGCGCGACGGGCAGCTGGCGCGTGGCGACGGCTTCCCGCCGCACGACGACCGGTTCGTCCGGCACGGCTACGACCTGGCCACGCTGCTCGCCCCGGAGCCACGATGAGCGGGGTGCTGGCCGGCCTGCTGCTGGGTCTCGGGCTCTTCTGCATCTGGTGGTCCACGTGGCCGCGGGAGGCGCAGCCCGCCCGTGCGCCACGCGAGCACCGGATCATCGAGCGCCTCGCCGACGACCTGGCGCAGGCCGGGTACCGGGGGATCGGACCGGTGACCCTGCTGGGTACGTGCGTGCTCACCTTCGCGCTCGTCCTGCTCTTCGTCACCGCGATGACCCGGGTGCCGGCGATCGCGCTGTGCTTCGCCGCGATGGCCGGCTGGCTGCCGGTGCTCGTCGTGCGGGTGCGGGCCCGCTCCCGCCGCGCCCAGCTGCGCGAGCTGTGGCCGGACGCGGTGGACAACGTCACCTCCGCCGTCCGAGCCGGGATGGCCCTGCCCGAGGCGCTGGCCCAGCTGTCGGTGCGTGGCCCGGTCGAGCTGCGGCCGGCCTTCGCCTCCTTCGCCGAGGACTACCGCACCACCGGACGCTTCAACGACTGCCTCGACCGGCTCAAGGCCCGGCTGGCCGACCCGGTCGGTGACCGGCTGGTCGAGTCGCTGCGGATCGCCCGCGAGGTCGGCGGCAGCGACCTGGGTTCGCTGCTGCGCACCCTGAGCACCTTCCTGCGCGAGGACGCGCGCACCCGCAGCGAGCTGGAGACCCGCCAGTCCTGGACGGTCAACGCCGCCCGTCTGGCCGTGGCCGCGCCGTGGATCGTCCTCGCGCTGCTGTGCACCCGCCCGGAGTCGGTGCGCGCCTACGACACCGCTCAGGGCGCGGTGGTGCTGCTCGTCGGTGCCGGGGTCACCGTGCTCGCCTACCGGCTGATGGTGCGCATCGGGCGCCTGCCGGACGAGGACAGGGTGCTGCGATGACCGAGCTGGTGCACGGGCTGGGGCCGTGGCGCAGCGGGGCCCTGGTGGGGCTCGCGCTCGCCCTGGGCGTGGCTCTTGTGCTGCGCCGGCTGCCGCACCGTCGTCGAGCCACCCTCGACGACCGGCTCGAGCCGTACCTGCGCGACACCCCGCGCCCCTCGCGGCTGCTCACCGAGCCGCAGGTCTCGCTCGCCGCGGTCATCCCGACCGTGCTGCGTCCGGTGGTCAGCGACCTCGCCGGCTGGATCGAGCGGCTCCTCGGCGGCAGCAGCTCGGTGCGCCGACGGCTGCTGCGCGCCGGCCGGGAGCCGCAGGTGGAGCAGCTGCGGGCCGAGCAGGTCGTCTACGGCTTCGCCGGGGCGCTGCTCGGCGGCCTGCTGGGCGCGGTGATGGTCACCGGCCGTGGCCGCAGCCCGGTCTTCGTGCTCGTCCTCGTGCTCATCGGCTTCGCCGTCGGCGTGGTGCTGCGCGACACGCTGCTCACCCGTCAGGCCGAGCGCCGCGAGGCCCGGATGCTCACCGAGTTCCCCACCGTCGCCGAGCTGCTGGCGCTGGCCGTCGGTGCCGGCGAAGGTGCGGTCGGCGCCCTGGAGAGAGTCGTGCGCCTCTCCCACGGCGAGCTGTCCGAGGAGCTCGGCCGGTGCCTGGCCGACGCCCGCGCCGGCGCCAACCTGCCCACCGCTCTGGCCGGTCTGGCCGAGCGCACCGGGCTGGTCAGCCTGGCCCGGTTCGTCGACGGGATCATCATCGCCGTCGAGCGCGGGACCCCGCTGGCCGAGGTGCTGCGCGCCCAGGCGCAGGACGTGCGCGAAGAGGGGCGGCGCCAGCTCATGGAGGCCGGCGGCAAGAAGGAGATCGCGATGATGGTCCCGGTCGTCTTCCTCGTGCTCCCGGTGACCATCCTCTTCGCCCTCTACCCGGGCCTGGGCTTCTTCCAGCTGCAGATGTGAGCTGACGACGTGACCCCTGCGCGCCCCTGGCCCCCGACCCCGCCCACCACCGACCAACCACCGACCGAGTCCACGAGAAGAGCACACCAGGAGAGACCATGACCGACCGACTCCTCGTCGCCCACACCCGCGCCACCGCGGCCCTGCACCGCGCCGCCGAGCGCAGCCGGGACGAACGCGGTGACGTGCCCGGATGGGTCCTCATCACGCTGATGACCGCCGCCCTGGTCACCGGGATCTGGGCGATCGCCGGCGAGCAGCTCAAGGGCATGTTCGAAGAGGCCATCAACGGCGTCACCGGGCCTGACGACGTCCGGTGACCCGGCGCCGCCTGGCTGACGACTCCGGCGCCGCGGTCGCCGAGTTCGTCATGACCTCCACCCTCGTGGTGCTGGTCTTCATGGCCGTCGTCCAGCTGGGCCTCGCGCTGCACGTGCGCAACACGCTCATCTCGTGCGCCTCCGAGGGCGCCCGCTACGGCGCCCGCCAGGGGTCCTCGCCGGAGGAGGGCGCGCAGCGCACCCGTGACCTCATCGGGCGCTCGCTGTCGGAGTCCTACGCCCAGGACGTGCGCGCCGAGGTGCAGACCACCGAGGACGGGGTCGACGTGGTCGTCGTCTCCGTCGAGGCGCCGTTGCCGGTCGTCGGACCCATCGGTCCCAGTGACGGGCTGGACGTGCGCGGGCGCGCCTTCTCGGAGGTGCAGTGAGATGACGCGGTGCAGTGACATGGCACGGTCCCTGGGACGTCGGCTGGCGGCAGAGGACGGATCCGCGGTCATCGAGCTCACCTGGCTGGGCATCCTGCTGCTGGTGCCGCTGATCTACCTCGTGCTCATGATCGCTCGGCTGCAGGCCGGCTCCTACGCGGTGGCTCAGGCGTCCCGGGAGGCCGGCCGCGCCTACATCACGGCGCCGGAGGCAGGCAGCGCCGAACCCCGGGCGCAGGCCGCGGCCGCGATCGCCTTCGCCGACCAGGGGTTCGCCGACGAGGGGCGTCTGGAGGTCTCCTGCTCGGCCGCGCCCTGCTTCACCCCCGAGGGCGAGGTGACCACGACCGCCGAGGTCGACGTGCCGCTGCCGCTCGTGCCGGAGGTGGCCCGGGACGTCGTGCCCCTGGAGGTGCCGGTGAGCGCCACCCAGGTCTCGACCGTGCCGCGCTACGAGGCGCCGCGATGACCGCCCGGCCGCGGGTGCCGGTGAGGCCACGGGTGCCGGTGGGCCTGCACGACGACGAGGGCCGGTTGACGGTGCTCGTCGTCGGACTGCTCGTCGTGGCGCTGACCCTCGTGCTCGGCGGGCTGTCGGTGACCTCGGTGCAGATCTCCCGGATGCGGCTGCTGGACGCCGCCGACGCGGCAGCGCTGGACGCGGTCGACGACAGCACCGGCCGGATCCATACCGACGGGGTCGGTGCGAGCCTGCCGGTCGACGACGCCACGGTGCAGGCCGCAGCCGCCGACACCCTGGCCGGTCGGGAGCTGCCGCCGGGGGTGACCAGCTGGCAGGTCGCCCCCGGCACCGGCTCGCCCGACGGGCAGACCGCAGTGGTGCGGATGCGCGGCGAGGCTGACCTGCCGCTGATCGGGGGGCTGATCCGCGAGCTCGGCGGCTCGGTCACCGTCACCGTCGAGTCTCGCGCGAGGGCAGGCACCACCGGCTGAGCCCGGCCGATCACCGGTGCCACCGGGCGTGGGGGAGGGCGCCGCGGACCGGGACGTGCCACCATCGACCCGACCGGACCACCTTCGCGGTGCGGTCTCGAAGGCAGGAGAGGACCACCGTGGCGACTGGCGAGCAGCACCCCGACGAGCCGACCCCGGACGCGCCGGCCCCGGCGGCCGACGACGGCCGACCCGGCTCCAGCGCCGCCCCTGAGGGCCGCGCCGACGAGGCCGCGCTCACCGCGCGGGCCGGCGACACCCTCGTCGTGCAGCGCGCCGACGGCAGCATCCACGAGCCGAACGGCGACGGCGAGCCCACGATGACCCTCGCCGAGACGATGCACGCCAGCCGCCACCACGAGCACCCCGGTGACCTCGAGCCCCCGCAGCGGATCGCGCTGCCCCCGGTGATCACCCTGCTGCTGGGCATCGCCGGCGGTGTCGTCGCCATCGCCGGGATGCGCCAGGTCAGCTCGATCGTCGCCCCGACCTTCCTCGCGGTCACCCTGCTCATCGCCGTCTACCCGCTGCACAAGGCGCTGCGCCGGGTCGTCCCCAGCGCCCTGTCCGCGCTGGTCCTGGTGATCCTGCTCTACGGCATCCTCGCCTCGCTGGTCGCCGGGATCGCGCTGGCCGCCGCGCAGTTCGCCACCGAGCTGGCCAAGCCGACCTACTCCGACACCTACAGCGACCTCGTCGACGGCGCCATCGACCTGCTCGCCGGCTTCGGCGTCACCCAGGACCAGATCATCGACGGGCTCAACAGCTTCGACCTCACCAGCCTCAGCGGGGTCGCCTCCAGCGCCGTCGACGCCCTCACCGGCACCACCTCGCTGCTGCTCTTCCTGCTGACCGTCATCATCTTCCTGGCGATGGACGCCGGCGGCTTCCCCCGCCGCATCGACGCCATCCACCGCTCCCGACCGGACGTCGCCGACGCCCTCGTCGACTTCGGCACCCGGGTGCGCAAGTACTGGATCGTCTCGACGATCTTCGGGATCATCGTCGCGGTCATCGACTACGTCGCGCTGCTCGCGCTCGGGGTGCCGCTGGCGGCCACCTTCGGCCTGCTCGCCTTCATCACCAACTACATCCCCAACGTCGGCTTCGTCCTCGGGCTCGTCCCGCCCGCCTTCATCGCCCTCCTCGACGGCGGGCTCAGCACGATGCTGTGGGTCATCGGCATCTACTGCGTCGCCAACTTCGTCATCCAGAGCATCCTGCAGCCGAAGTTCACCGGCGACGCGGTCGGCATCAACGCCACCACCGCCTTCCTCTCGCTGGTCTTCTGGGCCTTCGTCTTCGGAGCCCTCGGCGCCCTGCTGGCGATCCCCTTCACCCTGCTCGTGAAGTCGCTGCTCATCGACCGCGACCCGCGCTCGCGCTGGATCAACCAGTTCATCGCCAGCGCCCCCGACGACAGCTCCAGCGCCCAACCCGTCTGACAACCCGTCAGACCGGCGACGCCCGGTGCGTGTCGCGTTGGCGGCCGGGCGTGACATGGGTGACAATCGCGCCATGACCGTCGTCATCCTGGGGCTGCTCGGCTGCCTCCTGCTCTCCGTCATCGTCATGGGCATCGTCGCGATCCCGGCCCGTCGCGAAGGGCGCGGGGTGCTCACCGAGCGCGGCGAGCGGGTCGTCGTCAAGGTGCGTGAGCGCGCCGACTCGGCCGCCAGCCGGACCAGCAGCGCGGTGACCAGTCGTACCCAGGGTCGCCGCTCCGCCTCATGAGCGCACCGGCGGAGCCGCTGGCGCGGGACCCGCACGTCCGCCCGCAGGACGACCTCTTCGGCCACGTCAACAACCCGTGGATCGAGAGCGTCGAGATCCCCGCCGACCGCGGCCGCTACGGCGTCTTCGACATGCTCCGCGAGCGCTCCGAGGAGCAGGTCCGCGAGATCATCGAGGAGGTCTCCGCCCAGGCCGCCGCCGGGCAGACCTCGCCCGACTCCGTCGAGGGCACCGTCGCTGCGCTCTACCGCAGCTTCCTCGACGAGGAGCGCCTGGAGAGCCTCGGCGCCGCCCCGATCCAGGACCTGCTCGAGGCCGTCGCCGGCCTGAGCAGCACCGCCGAGCTGCCCGCGCTGCTCGGGCGGCTCGCCCGCGACGGCGTGACCGGCGCGCTCATGCCCTTCGTCTCCACCGACGACCGCGACTCCGACAGCTACGTCGTCTACCTCGAGCAGGCCGGCATCGGGCTGCCCGACGAGTCCTACTACCGCGAGGAGCAGCACGCGGCCACCCTCGCGGCCTACCGCGAGCACGCGGCCCGGCTGCTCGCCCTCACCGGCGCCGTCCCCGAGGAGCAGGCCGGCGCGGCCGCCGAGCGAGCGGTCGCCCTGGAGACCCGGCTGGCCGGCGCGCACAAGGACCGCGTCGCCAACCGTGACCCGGTGGCCACCTACACGAAGATGGACGCCGCCGAGCTGGCCCGGCACGCCCCCGCCTACGACTGGCAGGCCTGGGCGCAGCAGATGGGCGCCGCGCAGCCCTTCGCCGAGGTCGTCGTCCGCCAGCCCGACTACCTGACCGCGCTGTCCACCGCGCTGGAGGAGGTCGACCTCGCCAGCTGGCAGGACTGGCTGCGGCTGCGGGTCGCCGAGGCCTTCGCCGGCTACCTGCACGACGCGGTGGTGGCCGAGCGCTTCGACTTCCACGGGCGCACCCTCTCCGGCATCCCCGAGCAGCGCGCCCGCTGGAAGCGCGGCGTCTCCCTCGTCGACGACGCCCTCGGCGAGGCCGTCGGCGAGCTCTACGTCCAGCGGCACTTCCCGCCGGCGGCGAAGGAGCGGATGAGCGAGCTCGTCGGCCACCTCGTCGAGGCCTTCCGCCGCTCCTTCGCCGACTCCGCATGGATGGGCGAGGAGACCCGCGAGGCCGCCGCCGCCAAGCTGGCCGCCTTCACCCCGAAGGTGGGCCACCCCGAGACCTGGCGGGACTACTCCGCGCTGCGCCTGGACGAGAGCGACCTCGTCGGCAACGTCCGGGCGTGCGCCGCCTTCGAGGTCGACCGCAACCTCGGCAAGCTCGGCGGCCCGGTCGACCGGGACGAGTGGTTCCTCACCCCGCAGACCGTCAACGCCTACTACAACCCGGGGATGAACGAGATCGTCTTCCCCGCAGCGATCCTGCAGCCGCCCTTCTTCGACGCCGACGGCGACGACGCCGACAACTTCGGCGGCATCGGCGCGGTCATCGGCCACGAGATCGGCCACGGCTTCGACGACGCCGGCTCCACCTTCGACGGGCAGGGCAACCTGCGCGACTGGTGGACCGCCGCCGACCGGGAGGCCTTCGACGCCCGCTCCGACGCCCTGGTCGCCCAGTTCGACGGGCAGGAGAGCCGCTTCGCCCCCGGCCACGGGGTCAACGGCGCGCTGACCGTCGGGGAGAACATCGGCGACATCGGCGGCCTGGCCATCGGGCACGCCGCCTACCGGCTGGCCACCGCCGGCACCGACGCCGCCACCACCGTCGGCGACGACGGGCTCACCGGCGACCAGCGCTTCTTCGTGCGCTGGGCCACCGTCTGGTGCGGCACCGCCCGCACCGAGGAGGCCGTGCGGCTGCTGGCCATCGACCCGCACAGCCCGCAGGACCTGCGCGGCAACGCCTGCCGCAACATCGACGCCTTCCACGACGCCTTCGCCGTCACCGAGGGGGACGGCATGTGGCTGCCGCCGGGTGAGCGGGTCAGCCTCTTCTGACCAGCTCCGACCTGGCGGCAGTGCCCGGCGGAAACTCGATAGGCGCTCGTCGGTGGGCGGTCGTAGGCTGCCGCACGCCATGACCACCCTGACCCGCGACCGGACGAGCCCGCCGGCCACCGTCCCCGCCGCGCGCCGGGTCGGCTGGTCGCGGCTGCGCCACCCCAGCACCGCGCTGGCGCTGCTCACCCTCGTCGGCTTCGGCCTCGGCCAGGCGATCGGGGCGGTGCTCGCCGGACGGGTTGCCGAGGACCCCAGCGCCCGCCTGGTGCTGCTGCTCGGCGTCTGTCTCGTCGGCGGCGCCCTGCTGGACACCCTCGGCCGGGTGCTCTGGGCCGGGGTGGTCGACCGGGCCGAGGGGAGGCTGCGCGAAGACCTGCTCGACGCCGCCCTCGACCAGCCGCTGGCGGCGCTGTCGGCGACCGCCGTCGGCGAGATCCTCGACCGGGTCGACGACGACACCCACGACGTGGGCGCGCTGGCCCGCCAGCAGCTGTGGATGGCCCTGGCCGCGGTCGCCACCGGCATCCCCACCTGGATCGTGGCCTCCCTGACCTGGTGGCCCGCGTGGATCCTCTTCCCGCTCGTCGTCGCCCTCACCCTGCGGCTCATGCGGCCGCTGATGGACACCATCGCCGACCGCAAGGTCGCCGAGGAGGTCGCCTGGACCGACCACGCCGCCGCCCTGGAGGAAGGGGTCGCCGGCCGCGACGACGTCCGCACCAGTCTCGGCCAGCCCTTCGCCGTGCACCGCCTCGCCCGCCTCTCCGCGGAGGTGCACGAGCGCTTCCTCGGCGTCGTGCAGGTGGAGCGCTCGATGCTGCTGCGGGCCACCATGCTGCTGCACGGCCTGCTCGTCGCCGTGGCCGTCGTCGGCCTGGCCGTGGCGACCAGCGGCGGGATGTCGGTGGCCTCGCTGGTCACCCTCTTCCTCGTGACGACGAGCTTCGTCGGGATCGTCGGCCGGGTCGCCGAGCAGCTGCCGGACCTGCAGGCCGGGGTCGGCGCGATCGTGCGCATCCGCCAGCTGCTGGCCGTCGCGCCCGAGCCCACCGGCGGGCAGCCGGTCCCGCCCGGCCCGGTGGACCTCACCTTCGACCGGCTCGACTTCGGCTACGACGAAGGGAGCTTCGCCCTGCGCGGGATCGACCTGCACGTCCCCGCCGGGCAGACCCTGGCCCTCGTCGGCCGGACCGGCTCGGGCAAGTCCACCCTCGCCTCGCTCGTCTCCCGGGCCGTCGAGCCGGAGCCGGGCAGCGTGCTTCTCGGCGGCGTCGACGTCCGCGACCTCGATCTGCAGGCGCTGCGCCGATCGGTCGGCGTGGTCACCCAGCGCACCGAGATCCTCGGCGGCACCCTCGCCGAGAACGTCACCCTCTTCGCCGAGCGCCCCCGCGCCGAGATCGAGGCGGTCATCGACCAGCTCGGGCTCACCGCCTGGGTCGCCGGCCTCGACCACGGCCTCGACACGCCGCTGGGGCCCGGCGGCGCGGCCCTGTCGGCCGGCGAGGAGCAGCTCGTCGCCTTCGCCCGGCTGCTGCTGCGCGACGTGCAGGTGGTCGTGCTCGACGAGGCGACCGCCCGGATGGACCCGGTCACCGAGGCCCGGGTGGTGGCGGCCGCCGAGCGGCTGCTGCGCCGGCGCACCGGCATCCTCGTCGCCCACCGGCTCTCCACCATCGCCCGGGCCGACCTCGTCGCGGTCCTCGAGGAGGGGCGGCTGGTCCAGGCCGGTCCCCGGACCGAGCTGGCCGAGCGGCCCGGACCCTTCCGGGAGCTGCTGCGGGCCGCCGCCTCGGGCGACCCGGACAAGCAGGCGACCAGCGGTGCCTCGACCGCCGCGGGCACCGCGATCGGCGGCAGCCGGCGCCGGGTCGCGCCGCCGCAGCGTCCGAAGACCGGTGACGGGCCGTCGCTGGCCCGGGGCATCTGGCACGCCCTGTGGGTGCGGCCGCGCTGGGGGGTGCTCTCGGTCGGCCTCTTCCTCGGCTTCGCCGTCACCGGCGCCCAGGGCGCGCTGACCGGCTTCGCCTGGGGCCACGCCGTGCAGGCGGTCCGCGACGGCGCCACCGCCTGGCCCTGGCTGCTCGGCGTCGTGGTCGCCGTGCTGCTCGGCCCGGTGCTGCTGGCCGCGGCGATCCTGCGCTACCCGCGGTGGTGGGTCGAGGTGCTGCTGCGCACCCGGATGTCGGTGCTCGTCGGCCAGACCGCGCCCCGTCGGCTGCACCCCTCGCCGGCCGGTGAGGTCGTCGCCAGGGCGATGGACGCCGACCGCTACGCCCGCTACGCCGACCGGTGGGTCGACGTCGTCAACGGGCTGATCATCGTCGTCATCACCACGGTCATCGCCGGGTCCTGGCTGGCCGGGCTGGTGCTGCTGCTCGTGCTCATCGCCTCGGCCGCCGCCTCGGCGCTGGGCCGCCCCGTCGCCGGCCGCTCGGCGGCCGCCGCCTCGGCCCGCCGCGCCGACTTCGGCCGCGCCCTGGTCTCCACCCTCGAGAGCGCCCGCACGGTCAAGCTGGCCGGGCGCACCGACGCCCTGCGCCGGCACCTGCGCGGCGTGGACTCGGGCCGGGTCGCCGCGGCGGTGCGCGAGCACCGGGTGCAGGCGGTGCTCGAAGGGGTCCCCGTCGTCCTCGTCCAGCTCGGCGCCGTGGCCGCCTGGGCGGCGTTGCTGGCCGGCTGGTGGGGCCTGGCCACGGCGCTGCTCGTCGCCGGTGCGGTCACCGGCTTCGACTGGTTCGGGCGGGTGGCCGGGGCGGTCATCACCGAGGCGCCGGGCACCCGCGCGTGGCAGCGGACCACCAGCCGGATGGCCGGCGGGGCCGACCTCATGGACCTCCCAGAGGGCGTGGACCTGGTCACCGGGGACGCGCCGGCCCCGCCGGAGGTGGCCCGGGTGCCGCTGCAGCGGCTCGAGCTCCGCGACCTCACCGCGGTGCACGAGGACGGCACCGTCGGTGTCGAGGGCGTGGACCTCTCGCTCACCCGCGGCGAGCTGGTGCTGCTGCTCGGGCCGGTCGGCTCCGGCAAGTCCAGCCTGCTGCGGGCGCTGGCCGGGCTCGCCGACCACAGCGGTCAGATCCTGTGGAACGGCCGCGAGGTCGAGGACGCCGAGATCTTCCTGCGTCCCGGCCAGGTCGCCTACGTCGCCCAGGTGCCGCGGGTGCTCTCCGGCAGCTTCGCCGACAACGTCAGGCTGGGGCACCAGCGCCCCTTCGACAGCCCGGTCCAGGTCGCCCGCCTGGACCCGGACGTCACCACCGCCGGCGGCCCGCACGCGCTGGTCGGGCAGCGCGGGGTGCGCCTGTCCGGCGGGCAGGTGCAGCGCCTGGCGCTGGCCAGGGCGCTGGCCACCGACGCCGAGCTCATCCTCGCCGACGACGTCTCCAGCGCCCTGGACGCCAGCACCGAGAACGAGCTGTGGGCCGGCCTGCGGGCGCGCTCGACCACGGTTGTCGGGGCGACGTCGAAGCGGGCCGCGCTGGCCCAGGCGGACCGGGTGGTCGTCCTCGACGGCGGCCGGGTGGCCGCGAGCGGACCCTGGCGCGACCTCGAGGCCGACCACGGGCACCTCGCCGGCTGAGCCGCGGTCCCACGGTCGCGGCCGCTGGATTGGTCGGGGCTCGGCCGCGCTGAGATGATGAGCCGGTGATGGGAATCGACACGCTGGCCGAGTACATCGCCGTCGCCGTCGGTCTGCTGCTCCTGCTCGGGGCAGCCGGCGTCGGCCTCCTCCGCGGAGGCAGGGGCGGCACGACCAAGGAGCTGCCCGAGGAGCACCGGCCGCCGGAGCGGCCCCGCGGCACCACCGACCACCGCAGCGGCACCATCGTCCTGGACCGGCAGAGCGATCACGCCACCGGCGACCGGGGCGGTCCGAGCACCACCGAGCCTCCCGCCGCGGACGAGGCGCCCGCTGCGGACGAGGCACCCGGCGCCGCAGGGTCGACCGCTGCGCCCGAGGCGCCGCCGACCGCCCCGGAGGAGCCGGCCGCTGACACGGCACCCGGCAGCGGCACCGCGACCCCCGACGCCCGGCAGGACGCCCCGCCGGAGGCGCCCGAGGCGCCCGCCGAGCCGGCCGGGCCGATCGAGCCCGCTCCGGCCGACGCCGACGAGCGGGCCCGCACCGCCGCCCCCGCCCCCGAGCCGGCACACGACACTGAGGCGCCGATCACCGACGCCCCGGGTACCGCGGTCCCGGAGACGCCCGCGCCGGGCACCGCTGAGAGCGACCAGACCCCCGGCGCGCCGGCCGAGGACACCGCCGCCGAGGCCCCGGTCGAGGAGGCGCCGCCGGTCACCTCGCCCGAGGTGCCGGAGCAGCCCACCGAGCGGCCGGCGGCCACCCAGGACCGGATGCGCACCCTGCGCACCCGGCTGGCCCGCTCCCAGGGCGGCCTGGGCAAGGCGCTGCTCGCGCTGCTGTCCTCCGGATCGCTCAGCGAGGAGGACTGGGAGGAGGTCGAGGACCTGCTGCTGGCCGCCGACCTCGGCATCGAGCCGACCACCGAGCTCGTCGACTCCCTCCGCGAGCACGTCGCCGTCGACGGCACCACCGACCCGGACGTCGCCAAGAACTGGCTCTACGCCGACCTGCTCGCGCTCGTCGACCCGAGCATGGACCGTGGCCTGGCCGCCAGCCGGGTGGACGGGCGCCCGGCCTGCCTGCTCGTCGTCGGGGTCAACGGCACCGGCAAGACCACCACCGTCGGCAAGCTCGCCCGGGTGCTCGTCGCCAACGACCGCGACGTCGTGCTCGGTGCCGCGGACACCTTCCGCGCCGCCGCCGCCGACCAGCTCGAGACCTGGGGCGCCCGGGTCGGGGTGCCGACGATCCGCTCCGACCGGGAGGGCGCCGACCCGGCCGCGGTCGCCTTCGACGCGGTGCACGCGGCCGCCGAGATGGAGACCGACGCGGTGATCATCGACACCGCCGGCCGGCTGCACAACAAGGTCGGCCTCATGGACGAGCTGGCCAAGGTCAAGCGGGTCATCGAGAAGCAGAGCCCGATCGACGAGGTGCTGCTCGTCCTGGACGCCACCACCGGGCAGAACGGCCTGGCCCAGGCGAAGGTCTTCGCCGAGGTCGCGAACATCACCGGGGTCGTGCTCACCAAGCTCGACGGCACCGCCAAGGGCGGCATCGTCGTGGCCGTGCAGCGTCAGCTCGGGGTGCCGGTCAAGCTCGTCGGGCTGGGCGAGGGCCCGGACGACCTGGCGCCCTTCGTCCCCGAGGCCTTCGTGGACGCCATCGTCGGCTGAGCCGGACCGCCCTGGACCACGACACGGACGACGAAGGGGGCCCGCCACCGTCAGACGGTGGCGGGCCCCCTTCGTCGTGCGGAGGCGCTGCGGCTCAGCGGCTCTGCTCGAAGGTGAGGTAGTACTGCAGGTTGTCGCCGCTCACCACGGCCCAGGCCACCTCGACGTCGATCGTCGCCGTGCCGCCCCCGCTGAGCGCGGGCGCGGAGCAGATGGTGGACCGGCCCTCGATGAGGGTGAGCCCGGTGCCGCAGGTGATGTCGCTCGGGCTGTGCCCGTAGCCCTTCATCGCGTCGTAGGCCTTGCTCTCCAGCTCGGCGCTCTCCAGCCGCTGCGAGCTGTCGGTGTTGTCGGTGCCCGACGGCGGGTCCGGGACGCTCGGGGTGGTCGGCGTCGGCGTCGTCGTGGTGCTCGAGCTCGTCGGCGGGGTGGTCGTCGACGTCGGCGGGGTGGTCGAGGAGTCCGTGGTGGAGGAGTCCGAGGTGGACGAGTCGGTGCTGCTCGACGAGGTCGTCGTGGTGTCCGGGTCGTCCGAGTCGCCGTCGTTGACCGCCCAGATGACGCCGCCGGCGCAGCAGACGAGGAGGATCAGGGCGAGGATGCCGCCGACGATCCAGGCCCAGACCGGGACGCCCTTCTTCGGCGGCTCACCGCCCTGCCCGTAGCCACCCTGGCCACCGCCGGGACCGTAGCCGCCGGGCTGGCCGTAGCCGCCCTGACCGCCGCCGGGCTGCGGGCTCTGCGGCGAGCCGTAGGGGCTGGAGCCACCCTGCCCGCCCGGCTGCTGGCCGTAGCCGCCCTGACCCGGCTGCTGGCCGTAGCCCGGCTGCTGCGGGTCCTGCGGCGAGCCGTAGGGGCTGGAGCCGCCCTGCCCGGGGCCGGGCGGCGGAGGTGGGGGCTGCGTCATGGTCTCTCTCCCTGCGCGTCGGTGGCCGTGGGTCCGGCCGGGTCCGTGGTCGAGCCCGGGACGGCGCACGCGGGGGTCCCCCCGGGGAAGATGTGCCGGTTGCGGGCGACCCAACGGTAAGCCAGAGCGGCCACCCGGTCGAGGACCGGCGCGGTCAGCAGCGCGCCGAGCGGCCGTGCCCAGGGGTAGGAGGCGCGCAGCATCCGGGCCACCGCGGCGTGACCGGAGGCGATGCTGCCGTCCGTCGCCACCCACTGCAGGGCCTCGTCGCACTCCGCCTGGGTCAGGCCCAGGGCATCGAGGTCGAGGGCCTGGCTGGGGGCCACGTCGAAACGCTCCGGCTCGGGGCGGAAGCGCCGCTCCACGAGGCTCGCCGCGCGGGTGCACATGCCGCAGTCGCCGTCGAAGACGAGGACAGGTCGTCGCATCACCCGAGCCTACCCGCGCACCGGGACCTCGCCGCCGAGCGTCCAGCCCTCCCGCAGCGGCAGCCGGTCCCCGCTCCAGAAGACCCCCGGGTCGTACCAGCCGGTCGGCACGTCGCCGTCCAGCAGACCCATCTCCTCGAAGGTGGCCCCGACCACCTCGGCGCAGTAGGCCACCTCCGGGCGCATCCCCTTCGCGCGGTCCTGGCGGCGGGAGAGGTGCGCGTCCCGCCCGCGCAGCCACCGCCAGGCCAGCCGCCCGGTGAAGGGGAAGGAGACCCCGTCCAGGCGGGCCACCGCCCGCAGCGCCCCGTCCTCCTGGGCCCGGCCGGCCTCGGGCAGCAGCTGACGCACCCAGGCGCGCTGCCGATAGGTCGTCTGCCAGCGCAGCACCGCCTCGCGCAGGTCGTGCAGCTGCACCCCGCGGTGGCGCTCGCCGGTCCACACGTCCGGCAGCGACCGCCCCAGCTCGGCGTGCCACATCAGCGGCGGCAGGTCCTCGAGCACCAGCGCCATCCCGACATGGTTCACCGGGCTGTTCGTCGCCGCCTGGATCGCCCGGTCCGCCACGCTGCGGCCGCGGAAGATCCACACGTCCCCGGTGCGCGCCGCGGCCACCGCCTCGTCCAGGGTCAGCCCGTCGCTGCTGCTCGCCATGCGGCCCATCCTGCCCGGTCACGGCACAGCCCGTCGGCGGCCAGGGCAGGATGGGCGCATGGCTCTGCGACGCCCCGCTGCCCGACGCCCCCCTGCCCGGCTGGTCAAGGCGCTCGGGGTCGCCTCGCTCGTCGGGGTCGCGGCCACCGGCGCGGTGGTCGCCCGCGGCGAGCGGCAGCGGCGCAGCTACACCCCTGAGCAGGTCCGTCGGCGGCTGCACGAGCGGCACGCCGAGACGGTCGACCACGACGGCCCGGTCCTCGGCGCCCCGGACTGACGTGGCCGCCTCCCGGCTGCGTCGCGTCGGCCGTGGGCTGCGGCTGGTCGTCGTGCTGATCCTCGTCGCGGTCGCCGCGCGGATCCTCTGGTGCGGCTACGGCCCGCACGACCCGGACGTCGGTGCCCAGGTCCGCTTCCTCGACGCCGCCGTCGACGACGGCGCCGGGGAGTCGATGCAGCAGCTCTTCCCCGAGGGCGAGTACTTCCTGCTCGTCCTCAGCGGGCTGGCCGCCCCGGCCGACGACGAGCTCACCGAGCCGCAGCAGGTGACGGTCATGACCGAACGGCTGGAGCGCATCGGGCAGAGCGAGGTCAGCGCTCCCTTCGCCGGCTCCGCCGGGACCGAGCACGGCGCCTTCTACCACGGGTGGACGCTGCTGCTGGAGGTCGAGCGGGCCCGGCTCAGCGGCGAGCAGCCGCACCGTCAGCGGGTGCGCGAGCAGGCCGAGCGCCTGGCCGACGCGCTCGCGGAAGCCCCCAGCGGCTACCTGGAGTCCTACGCCGGGCAGACCTGGCCGGTCGACAACGTCGTCGCCGCGGCCGCCCTCGCCCGCGCCGACGAGCTCCTCGGGCTGCCGGAGGTCGGGCGCACCGTGGCCGCCTGGCCGGAGCGAGTCGCCGCCACCCGCGACCCCGGGACCGGGCTGCTGCCGCACCAGGTGGACGGCCAGGGACAGACCCTCGACGGGCCACGCGCCACCTCGCAGTCGCTGATCCAGCTCTTCTGGCCCGAGATCGACCCGGACACCGCGCCGGAGCAGTGGCAGCGGTTCGTGGACACCTTCGTCGACCGTCGCGCCGGACTGGTGGGCGTCCGGGAGCACCCGAAGGGGGTGGACCGCGGCGGCGACGTCGACTCCGGGCCGCTGGTCCTCGGCGTCTCGCTCAGCGCCACCGTGGTCACCCTCGGCGCCGCCCGGGCGCACGGTGACCTGGACCTGGCCGAGGACCTCTCCCGGGAGGGCGAGCTGCTCGGGCTGCCCCTCCAGCTGGCCGGGCAGCGCCGCTACGCCGGCGGGGTGCTGCCGGTGGGCGACGCCTTCCTCGCCTGGGCGCGGACCGTGCCGGCCGCCGAGCCGGAGGTCGACAGCGGCGCCCCGGCGCCGTCGTGGTGGGCGTGGGCGCTGCTGCCGCTGGGGCTGGCCGCGGTGATCCAGGTCGCACCCCGGGTCTCACGCCGTGGGACGGTGCGCTCGCCGTAACACGACCCTTACCTGCGACCCCTGGCCGTAACACCGGCGAAACACGTCGTGGCCCCGAGGCGAAACACCGGCGGAGAACAGTGTCCGGCCATGAGCACACTCGCACCCCTGGCGGCGGACCCACCCGCCATCGACACCGCGGCCACGGCCTTCATGATCATCTGCGCCTCGCTGGTGCTGCTGATGACCCCGGGCCTGGCCCTCTTCTACGGCGGCATGACCCGGGCCAAGTCGGTCCTCAACATGATGATGATGTCCTTCGGCGCCATGGGCGTCGCCGGCGTCATCTACGTGCTGTGGGGCTACTCCATGGCCTTCGGCGGGTCGGACATCGGCGGCCTCTTCGCCAACCCCTTCGAGAAGTTCGGGCTGCGCGGCGTCGCCAGCGCCGTCGAGGGCGTCACCGCCACCGTCGGCGCCGACGGCATGCCCGTCATCGACGTCTTCGGCGCCGACGTGTGGATCCCCGAGGTCCTCTTCGCCGGCTTCCAGCTCACCTTCGCCATCATCACCGTCGCCCTGATCAGCGGTGCCGTGGCCGACCGGGTGAAGTTCTCCACCTGGATGGTCTTCGTCGCGATCTGGCTGACCCTCGTCTACTTCCCGATCTCGCACATGGTCTGGGGCGGCGGCATCCTCTCCGGCGCCGAGAACGGCTTCGCCGCATGGATGTTCGGCACCGAGGACGGTGCGGCCTCGGTCGCCCCGATCGACTTCGCCGGCGGCACCGTGGTGCACATCAACGCCGGTATCGCCGGTCTGGTCCTGGCGCTGGTCGTCGGCACCCGGATCGGCTTCGGCAAGGTCGCCATGCGGCCGCACAACGTGCCGCTGGTGATGATCGGCGCCGGCCTGCTGTGGTTCGGCTGGTTCGGCTTCAACGCCGGCTCCGAGCTGGCCGCCGACGGCCTGGCCAGCCTCGTCTGGGTCAACACCACCGCGGCCACCGCCGCCGCCATCCTCGGCTGGCTGGTCGTGGAGAAGGTCCGCGACGGGCACGCCACCTCGATCGGTGCCGCCTCCGGCGTCGTCGCCGGCCTGGTGGCCATCACCCCGGCCTGCGGCAGCCTCTCCCCGGTCGGCTCGCTGATCCTCGGTGTCGTCGCCGGAGCGCTCGCCGCGCTGGCCGTCGGCCTGAAGTTCCGCTTCGGCTTCGACGACAGCCTCGACGTCGTCGGGGTCCACCTGGTCGCCGGCCTCTGGGGCACCGTCGGTGCCGGCCTGCTGGCCACCGAGGGCGGCCTCTTCTACGGTGACGGCGTCCAGCAGACGGTCGTGCAGATCGTCGTCGCGCTGGTCAGCCTGCTCATCTCCGGCGTGCTCACCTTCGTCATCGCGATCGCCCTCAAGGCCACCATGGGCTGGCGGATCGCCGACGACGACGAGGTGTCCGGCATCGACGGTGCCGAGCACGCCGAGTCCGGCTACGACCTGGTCTCCCGCGGCGGCCGCCTCGGGGTCTCCAGCCAGGGGAGCCAGCACGACGCCCGCCACGCCGACGAGATCACCGAAGGAGCCAAGGCATGAAGCTCGTCACCGCGATCATCAAGCCGCACCAGCTGGACGAGGTCAAGGAGGCCCTGGAGACCTACGGGATCACCGGCATGACCGTCAGCGAGGCCAGCGGGTACGGACGCCAGCGAGGGCACAGCGAGGTCTACCGCGGCGCCGAGTACACCGTGGACTTCGTCCCGAAGATCCGCCTCGAGGTCCTCGTCGAGGACACCGACGCCGCCTCGGCCGTCGACGTCATCACCACCACCAGCCGCACCGGCCGGATCGGTGACGGCAAGGTGTGGGTCTCCCCGGTCGAGGACGTGGTCCGGGTCCGCACCGGCGAGCGCGGCGTGGACGCCCTGTGACGCAGGGACGCTGACACCGATGACCACGACGCGCGATCGAGCAGACCTGCGCGCGGAGCGGCTCGACCTCGCCGGCACCAGGCAGTTCGCCACGCCTGGTGCCGGCGAGGCCCGTCGCGCCGCGATCACCGAGGTCACCCGCACCTGGCTGCGCGAGCTCTACGCCGACGCGGTGGGGGAGCGACCCGGCCTCGCCCTGGCCGCCGTCGGCAGCCTGGGCCGCGGGGACTCCGGGCCGCTGAGCGACCTCGACCTGGTCCTGGTGCACGACGGCCGCTCGGTCGCCACGAGCGAGGTCGCCCGGCTCGCCGACGAGCTCTGGTACCCGATCTGGGACTCGGGGCTGCGGCTGGACCACTCGGTGCGCTCGTCCGCCGAGTGCCGGAAGGTGGCCGCGGACGACCTGGCCGCCGCGGTCGGGCTGCTCGACCTCAACCTCGTCGCCGGCGACCCCGACCTCGTCGCCGGGGTCCGCTCCACGGTGGCGCACGACTGGCGGGCCGGGGCCCGCAAGCGGCTGCCCACCTTCCTGGAGTCGCTGCGCGCCCGGCACCACCGGCACGGCGAGCTGGCCCAGCAGATCGAGCCGGACCTGAAGGAGGCCGCCGGCGGGCTGCGCGACGCCACCGTGCTGCGGGCGCTCACCGAGGCCTGGCTGACCGACCGGCCCCGTGGCGAGGTGGATGCCGCGCTCGCCCGGCTGCTCGACGTCCGGGACGCGCTGCACGTGGTGACCGGCCGCGGGCGCGACCGCCTCTCGCTGGAGGAGCACGACGCGGTCGCCGCCCTGCTCTGCCTCGAGGACGGCGACGCGCTGCTCACCCAGGTGTCCTGGGCCGCGCGCACCGTCGCCTGGAGCCTGGACGGCACCGCCCGCCGGGCCGCGCAGAGCCAGCGTGCGCGAACCCTGCGCGTCGGCCCCCGCCAGCCGGCGATGAGCCCGCTGGGGCACGGCCTCTTCAAGCACGACGGAGAAGCGGTGCTCGGCTCCACCGGGCAGGTCGGGGTGGACCCGACCCTGCCGCTGCGGGCCGCCTCGGTGGCCGCCCGGGCCCGGCTGCCGATCGCCCCGAAGACGCTGCAGAACCTCGCCGAGTCCCCGGAGATCGCCCAGCCGTGGGACGCCCGGGCCCGCGACCTGCTCACCGACCTGCTGTCCACCGGCCCCGGGCTGGTGGAGGTCTGGGAGGGCCTGGACCAGGTCGGCCTCGTCGAGTGCTGGCTGCCGGAGTGGGTGGCCGTGCGCAGCCGCCCGCAGCGCAACGCCATCCACCGCCACACCGTCGACCGGCACCTGCTGGAGACCGTGCTGCAGGCCGGGACGATGGCCCGCGAGGTCGCCCGCCCCGACCTGCTGCTGCTCGGCGCCCTGCTGCACGACATCGGCAAGGTCGCCGGCTCCCGCGACCACTCCGTCGACGGGGCCCGGATCGCCGACGGCGCGCTGCGCCGCCTGGGGCTGGCCGACGAGGACCGGGAGCTCGTGGTGCTGCTGGTCCGCGAGCACCTCACCCTGCTCGACGTCGCCACCCGCCGCGACCTGGAGGACCCCAGCACCCTGGCGCACGTGCTCGACGTCGTCGGCCACGACATCGAGACCTTCGAGATGCTGCGCGCGCTGACCGTCGCCGACGCCCGGGCCGCCGGGCCGAAGGCGTGGACCGACTGGCGGGCCAGCCTGCTCGACGTGCTCACCGGCCGGGTGCGCGAGGCGCTCACCGGGGAGGCGCCGCTGGTGCCGCCGCCGCCACGACCGGAGCTGGACGAGGCCGCCCTGGACGACGTGGCCACCGGGCGCCCGCACGTCACCGTCGCCGCGGCGCCCGGCGGCTGGGAGATCACCGTGCACGCCCGCGACCGGCTCGGCCTCTTCGCCGACACCGCCGGTCTGCTCGCCGCCTACGGGCTCACCGTGCGCCGGGCCCGGCTGGGCACCGTCGACGGGATCGCCGTGGACGAGTGGTTCGTCGAGTCGCCCGGCGGCGACCCGCCGGAGCCGCTGCGGATCGTGCAGGGCCTGACCCGGCTCGAAGGGGGCGACCGCGGCACCCTGGCCTCGCTCGACCGGCGGCGTCGTACCCGCACCACCATCCCGTCGCCGGCCGGCGGCGCCCGCGCCTTCGTCGTCCCGGCGGCCGGCACCGACGCCACCGTCATCGAGGTCCGCGCCCAGGACCGGCCCGGGCTGCTGCACGACCTCGGGCTGGCGCTCGCGGCGCAGGGGCTGGGGGTCCGCTCGGCGCACGTCTCCACCCACGCCGGGCAGACGCTGGACACCTTCTACGTCACCGAGCCGCTGGGTCGGCCGCTGCCGCCGGCCCGGGTCGCCCGGGCGGTCGGGGCGGTGATCGACGCCTGCGACGCGGGGGTGGACGACGAGGTGCCGCGCGGCGGATAACCTTGGGCGGGTGTTCACCAGCCTGTCCGACCGCCTGACCGGGACCTTCAAGAACCTCCGGGGCAAGGGGCGCCTGTCCGAGTCCGACGTCAACAAGACCGTGCGGGACATCCGCATGGCCCTCATCGACGCGGACGTCTCGCTGCCCGTGGTCAAGCAGTTCACCTCGGCGGTGCGCGAGCGGGCCACCGGCGCCGAGGTGAGCCAGGCGCTCAACCCGGCCCAGCAGGTCATCAAGATCGTCAACGAGGAGCTCGTCGAGATCCTCGGCGGCAACACCCGCACGATCACCTACGCCAAGCGCCCGCCGACGGTCATCATGCTCGCCGGGCTGCAGGGCTCGGGCAAGACCACCTTCGCCGGCAAGCTCGGTGCCCGGCTGAAGGAGGAGGGGCACACCCCCCTGCTCGTCGCCGCCGACCTGCAGCGGCCGAACGCGGTCACCCAGCTCGAGGTCGTCGGCCAGCGGGCCGGGGTCTCGGTCTTCGCGCCGGAGCGCGGCAACACCGGTGGGCACGACGCGGTCTCCGGGACCGGTGAGGGCACCCGCTCCTTCGGCGACCCCGTCGGGGTCAGCCGGGCCGGCATCCAGGAGGCGCTGAGCCGGCAGCACGACGTGGTCATCGTCGACACCGCCGGCCGGCTCGCGGTGGACGCCGACCTCATGCAGCAGGCCTCGGACATCCGGGCGGCGATCGAGCCCGACGAGGTGCTCTTCGTCATCGACGCGATGATCGGCCAGGCCGCGGTGGAGACCGCCCAGGCCTTCCAGGAGGGCGTCGACTTCACCGGTGTCGTGCTCTCCAAGCTCGACGGCGACGCCCGCGGCGGTGCCGCGCTGTCGGTGGCCGGGACCACCGGGCGCCCGATCATGTTCGCCTCCACCGGCGAGCAGGTGAAGGACATCGAGGTCTTCCACCCGGACCGGATGGCCAGCCGGATCCTCGACATGGGCGACGTGCTCACCCTCATCGAGCAGGCCGAGCGCGCCTTCGAGCGCGGCCAGGCCGAGGAGATGCAGCGCAAGTTCCTCGCCGAGGAGGACTTCACCTTCGACGACTTCCTGCAGCAGATGGCCGCGATCAAGCGGATGGGCTCGCTGAAGTCGATGCTGAAGATGATGCCCGGCATGGGCCAGATGAGCGCCGAGCTGGACGCCTTCGACGAGCGCCAGTTCGACCGCATCGAGGCGATGGTGCAGTCGATGACCCGCTTCGAGCGCACCCACCCCAAGCAGATCAACGGCTCCCGCCGGGCCCGGATCGCCCGCGGCTCCGGGGTCGAGGTCTCCGAGGTCAACCAGCTGCTGGAGCGCTTCGGGCAGGCGCAGAAGGTGATGAAGCAGATGGCCCGCGGCGGCGGTGTCCCCGGGATGCCCGGCATGCCGGGGATGCCCGGCGGCGGTGGCGGCCGCAAGAAGCAGGTCAAGCAGCCGAAGAAGAAGGGCAAGTCCGGCAACCCGGCCAAGCGCGCCCAGCAGGAGAAGGAGGCCGCCGACCGGGCGGCCGGGCGGCGGGCCGCGGGGCCGGCCGGGTCCGCCTTCGGCCAGCAGGGCGGTCAGGGTGCGCCGCACGAGCTCGACCCCGACCAGCTGCCCGAGGGCTTCGGCAAGTTCCTCGGGCGCTGAGGCCGCCGCATGGGCACGGCGGATGAGGGCACCCCGGACCAGGACGGGTCGGTACGCCTGCACGTCACCAGCTCGGGGGAGTCGGGGCCGCGGGTCGCCTTCTGCCACGGGCTCTTCGGGCAGGGGCGCAACTGGACGCAGGTCGCCAAGGGGCTGACCGACATCGCCCGCCCGACGCTGATCGACATGCCCAACCACGGACGCTCCGGGTGGACCGAGCGCCACGACTACGTCGCCGCGGCCGACATCGTCGCCGACACCCTGGCGGACATCGACGGTGACGAGCCGTGGGCGCTGGTCGGGCACTCGATGGGCGGCAAGATCGCCATGCTGCTCGCGCTGCGCCGGCCCGAGCTCGTCGAGCGGCTGTGCGTCGTCGACGTCTCCCCCGTGGGCTACCGCGAGGGGCGCGAGTTCGAGACCTACGTCGCCGGGATGCGGGCGATGGACCTGACGGCGATCGAGACCCGCGAGGAGGCCGACGCGGCGCTCACCGAGGCGGCGCCGGACCCGGGGGTGCGCGGCTTCCTGCTGCAGAACCTGCGGCGGGACGGCGACGGCTGGCGCTGGCAGATGAACCTCGACGTGCTCGGCGACAGCATCGACCTGCTGCGCGACTGGCCAGGCGAGGCGGTCGAGGGCGCCAGCTACGACGGGCCGACGCTGTGGGTCGGCGGCAGCGACTCAGGGTACGTGCGCGACGAGTTCGCCGAGGCGATGCGCGGTTACTTCCCCAGGGTGCGGCAGCTGACCGTCAAGGACGCCGGGCACTGGGTGCACTCGCAGCAGCCCGAGGTCTTCCTCGCGACGATGCGCGCCTTCCTGCAGGCCTGACCCGCTCGCCCACCCAGCACCTCACCCCTTCGCCATCCACGGCCCTCACCCCCGAGCCGACCTCCACGACGCGCGCTACCACGCAGTAAGTGTCGTGATCGCAGCACTTACTGCGTGGTAGCGCGCGGGTGGTGCGGGCGGAGGTGCCGGGGGTGTGGAGCGCGAAGGGGGCGCTAGGTTGGCGTCATGGCGACGGTGCTGCACCTGACGGGACCCATCCTGCGCGGCCCGGAGGACGTGGTGCCCGAGGCGTGGGTGGTCGGCGGCCGGCTCACCTACGAGCGGCCCAGCGCCCCGGGGGCGGAGGTGACCACCATCGACGGGTGGGTCGTGCCCGGCTACGTCGACGCGCACTGCCACGTCGGCCTGGACCGGCACGGCGCGGTCGACGCCGAGACCAGCGAGCGGCAGGCCAGCACCGACCGGGACAACGGCACCCTGCTCATCCGCGACGCCGGGTCACCGGCCGACACCCGCTGGATCGACGAGCGCGACGACCTGCCGAAGATCATCCGGGCGGGCCGGCACATCGCCCGCCCCAAGCGCTACATCCGCAACTTCGCGCACGAGGTGGAGCCGGAGCAGCTGGTCGGCCGGGTGCGCGCCGAGGCGCGGGCGGGCGACGGCTGGGTCAAGCTCGTCGGCGACTGGATCGACCGCGGCGTCGGTGACCTCGCGCCGTGCTGGCCGCGGGAGGTGCTCACCGAGGCGATCGCCGCCGCCCACGAGGAGGGGGCGCGGGTGACCGCGCACTGCTTCGGCGAGGAGTCGCTGCGCGACTTCGCGGCGGCGGGCACCGACTGCATCGAGCACGCCACCGGGCTGCAGGACGACACCATCGCCGCCTTCGCCGCGCAGGGCATCGACATCGTGCCCACGCTGGTGAACATCGAGACCTTCCCGGCGATCGCCGAGCCTGCACGCGAGAAGTTCCCCGACTACCACCGGCACATGCTCGACCTGCACGAGCGCCGTTTCGTCACGGTCGCGGCGGCGCACGAGGCCGGGGTGCCGGTGTGGGTGGGGACCGACGCCGGGGGAGCGCTGCCGCACGGCCTCGCGGCCCAGGAGATGGCGCTGCTCGCGCGGGCCGGGATGACCCCGACCCAGGCGGTCGGCGCGGCCACCTGGGGTGCCCGGGAGTGGCTGGGACGGCCCGGCCTGGACGAAGGGGAGGACGCCGACCTCGTCGTCCTCGACGCCGACCCCCGCGAGGACGTCACCGTCTGCGGCGTCCCGCGCCGGATCGTCCTGCGCGGCCGCGTCGTCGCCTGACACCTCACCCGCCTCCCCTTTATCGGGTTACCCGATAAAGGGTCGTTCGCCGGGGAAGCCTTCTCCGGTAACCGAGAGGTTCTCGCGCGCCACCCCTGCACGGGCGAAGGGGGCGAGCCCGCGCCTGCCTAGGATCACGGGGTGACCCTCGGCCGCGACCCCCTGAACGACACGTCCGTCGTCATGCGCCTCTTCGCGGCGGGCGTGGGGTCACCGGTGGGGATGGTGCTGGGGATGGCCGCGGCCACGCTCGTCTCCTGGGGCGAGTCCCCGGGCACCGCCGTCGGGTGGACCACCGCGCTGTTTCTGGGCAACGTCCTCCTCCTCGGTGGGGTCGGCGGCGCGTCCGTGATCCAGCGGGTCGGTCTGACCAGGCTCGTCGACCGGCTCGTCGCCGGCGGCCACGAGATCGTCTCCGGGCAGGTGGTCGCGCGCACCGTGCCGGCCCGCGGGGTCCGCGTCGTGCCGGTCTACCGACGCGCCGCCGCCCCCGTCCTCGGCGCTCCGCCGTGGCCGCGGGCGCACCTGCTCGTGACGGTCGCTCTGAGCGACGACGGGCCCCGGCGGGTGGGGGTGCTGCTGCCGTCGCAGCCCTGGCCGTGGCGCCGCGGATCCCCGCTGGCGCTCGCCCTGCACCCGCGGCTGCCGGACGTGGCGGTGCTCGACGCCCGCGTGCCGGTGGACGGGGCGCGACGCACCGACGCCGACGGGCGGTGGCACGGGCGGTGGGTCGGGGCGATCGACGTCGCCGGCGGGTGGCGCGGTCTGCTGCTCGCGGCGGCCGCGACCGCCTTCGGGCTCCCGGTGGTGTGCGCTCTCGTGGCCCTGCTGGCCGGGTAAGTCCGGGCGTTCGGCGTGCCTCAGGCGCTCTCGGCGACGAGCTCCCGCTCGCCCTCCTCGGCCCGGGCACGCGTCTGCTCCAGCCGGTGCTGCTTGAGGCTGTAGAGCACGGCGGCGACCCAGACGACGATGATCCCGCCGTAGACGCTGTAGGCCACCGCGTCGCCGGCACCGATCCAGTCGCTGCGCAGCAGGGTCCGGCTGTTGGTGAGCAGGATCAGCCCGGCGACCGCCGAGCCGAGCACCCGCGGCGGCAGGTGCCGCACCAGCCAGGCGGCGATCGGCGCGGCCACCGCGCCACCGACGAGCAGGGCGAGCACGGCGCCGAGGATGATCTCCTCGTCACCGAGCGCGAGCAGGAAGCCGGCGCTCGCAGCCAGCGCCACGAGGAACTCGCTGGTGTCGATCGAGCCGATCGTCTTGCGCGGCTCCAGCCGCCCGCTGGAGAGGATCGCCGGGGTGCCCACCGGCCCCCAGCCACCGCCGCCGGTGGCGTCGATGAAGCCGGCGACCGCGCCGAGCGGGGCGAGGAAGCGCTTGCGCAGCGGCTGCCCGAGTCGGTCGGTGCGCAGCCCCTTGAGGGTGAAGCGCACCAGCACGTACAGGCCGAGCGCCAGCAGCACGACGGCCATCAGCGGCTTGGCGGTGCTGGTGTCCAGCGAGCTGAGGAAGGTGGCACCGGCGAAGGCGCCGACCGCCCCGGGGATGCCGACCTTGAGCACGACGCCCCAGTCGACGTTGCCGAAGCGCCAGTGCGCGGTGCCGGCGATGAGCGTGGTGCCGATCTCGGCGAGGTGCACGGTCGCCGACGCGGCCGCCGGGTTGGTCCCGATGACCAGCAGCAGGCTCGTCGTCGTCACCCCGTAGGCCATGCCGAGGCTGCCGTCGACGAGCTGTGCGGCCAGACCCACCAGGGCCAGCAGGACGAGCTTGCGCATGAGGAGCCTCTTCCGGGGGAGGGATCAGGGGTGCATCGGGGGTACGACGTGCTCAGGTATTTCCTACTGCTCCACTAGGTATAACGTCAAGTTATGCATGTTCAAAGCGTAGGCGTGGCATGTCTCGCGGTGTGGACGCCCGCCGGGCGTCCCGGAACAATGGGCCCGTGGAGATCCCGGCGAAGGCGGAGTACGCGGTCCGCGCGATGCTCACCCTGGCTGCCGTCGAGGCCGGGGACGAGCCCCTGCCGGGCGAAGGGGGCGTCGCGCCCCGCCCGGTGTCCGTCGAGCGCCTCGCCGCCGAGCAGGGCCTGCCGCACAAGTTCCTCGAGGGCATCGTCGGCGAGCTGCGCCGGGCCGGGCTCGTGGTGAGCCGACGTGGCGCCCGCGGGGGCTACCGCCTGTCCCGTCCCGCCGGGGAGATCGCCGTCGGCGACATCATCCGCGCGGTCGACGGCCCGCTCGCCGAGGTGCGCGGGCACCGGCCGCACGAGACGAGCTACACCGGCTCGGCCGCGCACCTGGACCAGCTGTGGGTGGCGCTGCGGGTGGCCATGCGGCGGGTCCTCGACGGGACCAGCCTGGAGCAGCTGCGCACCGGCGACCTGCCGGAAGAGGTGCGCGTGCTCACCGAGGACCCCGACGCCCGCCGCAACCGCTGCTGAGCCAGGGCACGCCCCCTTCGCGACCAGCTCGGACGGTCCCGTTGCTCGTCCCCTTCGTGATCGCGCCAGACGCACTCCGCCCCCTTCGCGATCACCTCGGACCGCCAGAGTCCGCCAGGACCGGCCGCGCGTGCGGTCCTGAGCGACAGTCCGCGGATTGTCGGTCGATTGTCGGGGGAGGGGCGACCTCTGGCATGATGTCCCGCTGTACCCGTGCCGGTCGGGCCCCTCTCGCCCGGCCGAAGCGCCTACACCCGAGCGATCGGCACCCCGCGTGTTCCCCACCCGGTCTCGCCGTGCTCACGACACAGCAAGGAGCGACCGCCGCACATGGCCGTCAAGATTCGTCTCAAGCGGATGGGCAAGATCCGCACCCCCTTCTACCGCGTCGTCGTCATGGACTCGCGCACCAAGCGCGACGGTCGGGCGATCGAGGAGATCGGGAAGTACCACCCCACCGAGGAGCCCTCGCTGATCGACATCGACAGCGAGCGCGCCCAGTACTGGCTGACCCAGGGCGCTCAGCCCACCGAGGCCGTCGCCGCCCTGCTCAAGGTCACCGGCGACTGGCAGAAGCACACCGGCGAGCCCGGTGGCGGTGACCTCAAGGTCGCCGAGCCGAAGCCGAGCAAGAAGGACCTCTACGAGGCCGCGCTGGCCTCCTCCGGCGCCGAGGCCGACGAGCACCAGGCCATCACCGCCAAGAAGAAGGCGGAGAAGAAGGCCGCCGAGGAGGCCGCGACGGTCGAGGCGAACGAGGCCCCGGCCTCGGACGAGGCCGCTGCCGACCTCACCCCGGACGGCCGCGAGACCGCCGACGCCGCCGGTGACGCCGAGCAGACCACCGAGCCGGCCGACGCCGAGCAGGCCTGACCGTGCTCGACGAGGCGCTGGAGCACCTGGTCACCGGGATCGTCGACCACAAGGACGACGTCGTCGTGCGCACCAAGAACCTGCGCCGCGGCCAGATCCTCGAGGTCCGCGTGCACCCGGACGACCTGGGCCGCGTCATCGGTCGCTCCGGCCGGACCGCCAGCGCGCTGCGCACCGTCATGGGTGCCATCGCCGGTGGCGAGAACGTCCGGATCGACATCGTCGACACCGACCGCGAGCGCTGAGCGCCCGCACCCGTCTGCACCACGCGGGCCCCGGCCGAGGAGGCCGGGGCCCGTCGTGCGTCCAGCACCAGCACGCAGCACCCAGCACCAGCAGCCCCCGACAGGAGAGCAGCACCAGCGATGAGCGCCATGAGCGAGCAGGGCCACGTCGTCGCCCGCATCGGCAAGCCGCACGGCCTGCGCGGCGAGGTCACCGTGCAGCTGCACACCGACGACCCGCAGACCCGGCTCGCCGACGGGGCCGTGCTGCCGACCCGCGCCGAGCCCGGCTCCGGGGTGCCTCGCGAGCTCACCGTCGCCGGCACCCGGGTGCACCGCGGGATCTGGCTGCTGCGCTTCGCCGAGATCCTCGACCGCACCGGCGCCGAGTCGCTGCGCGGCACCCGGCTGCTCGCCCCCACCGACGACGCGCAGCCCGACGACACGCGGCCCGGGGACGCGCAGGACCAGGACGTCGAGGACGGCTGGTACGAGGAGGACCTCGTCGGCCTGCGGGCGCTCGACCCCGGCGGCGTGGTCCTCGGCAAGGTCACCGCCCTCGAGGTCGGCGCCGCCCAGGACCGGCTCGTGCTCCGCCTCACCGACGGCGCCGAGGCGCTGGTCCCCTTCGTCGAGGCGATCGTGCCCACGGTCGACACCGCGGCCGGCACCGTGACCATCGACGCCCCGCCCGGTCTGCTCGACCCGGACGCCGCGGAGCGGTAGATGCGCATCGACGCCGTCTCGATCTTCCCCGACTACCTCGACGCCCTCGACCTCTCGCTCATCGGCCGGGCCCGCCGCGAGGGGATCATCGACCTGCGGGTGCACGACCTGCGCGCCCACACCCACGACCGGCACCGCACCGTCGACGACACCCCCTACGGCGGCGGCGCCGGCATGGTGATGACCCCGCAGCCGTGGCAGGAGGCGCTCACCGCGGTGCTGGGCAGCGCGAGCGAGGACACCGGGCCGGCCCCGCTGCTCGTCGTCCCCGGCCCCGGTGGGGCGCCCTTCACCCAGGCCATGGCGCACGAGCTCGCGGCACGACCGTGGCTGGCCTTCGCCTGCGGCCGCTACGAAGGGATCGACGAGCGGGTCTACGAGTGGGCCGCCGAGCGGATGGAGGTCCGGGTCGTCTCGCTCGGCGACTACGTCCTCAACGGCGGCGAGGTCGCTGTGCTGGCCATGGTCGAGGCGATCGGCCGGCTGCTGCCGGGGGTGGTCGGCAACGCCGGCTCGCTGGTGGAGGAGAGCCACGAAGGGGGTCTGCTGGAGTACCCCGTCTACACCAAGCCAGCCGTCTGGGACGACCGGGCGGTGCCCGAGGTGCTCCTCGGCGGCAACCATGCCGCCATCGCCGCGTGGCGGCACGAGCAGCGGCTGGCCCGAACCGCCGCCCGCCGCCCGGACCTGCTCGCCGGGGCCGCCACCCTGACCGGGACCGACGGGGTCGAGGCCCTGCATCATGCCACCGCGACCCCGGCCGACGCCGGGGAGATCGTCACCCTGCAGACCGCCTGCTGGGCGCAGATGGTGGCCCGCCCCGAGCTGTGGTGGGGCGCTCCCGCCGAGACGGTCGCCGAGGTCCGCGAGGGCCTCGACGCCTGGACGACGCACACCTACCGCGCCGAAGGGCGCCTGGTCGCCTCGGTCCGGGTGCGTCGCGCCCCGGACGATCCGGCCACCTGGCAGATCGGCCGGCTCATGGTCGCCCCGGACATGCAGGGCCGCGGCCTGGGACGGGCGCTGCTGGCGCACGCCGAGGCGATGGCCCCGGCCGACGTCACCCGCTGCTGGCTCAACGCCGCCGAGGTGCCGCGGCTCATGCGCTTCTACCGGCGGCGCGGCTACCGGATCGTCGGTCCGGGGGAGGGGCCGGGCACCGTCGACCTCGTCCGGACGCTCCGCACCAGCGAGCCCGGCTGAGGATTTCTCCTCCGAGCGCCCGCTCTGGCAGACTGGGCGATCGCGCTCGCACTGACACCGCCCCCGCCACAGGGGGAGTGTGCCGGGGTCGACCCGGAGCATGCGGCGGCCGAGCGCGAACCCGAACCAGTGACATGGTGCAGGCGGCCTGTGGCGTCTGCAGGAAGCGAACAACGATGCAGCGTTTCGACGAGCTCGACCAGGCCTCCCTGAAGGCCGACATCCCCGACTTCCGCGCCGGCGACACCGTCAAGGTGCACGTGAAGGTCATCGAGGGCACCCGCTCGCGTATCCAGGTCTTCCAGGGCGCGGTCATCCGCCGCCACGGCGGCGGTGTCGGCGAGACCTTCACCGTCCGCAAGATCTCCTTCGGCGTCGGTGTCGAGCGGACGTTCCCGCTGCACTCGCCGAACATCGACAAGATCGAGGTCGCCGCCCGCGGTGACGTCCGCCGGGCGAAGCTGTACTACCTGCGCGACCGCGTCGGCAAGTCCGCCCGGATCCGCGAGCGCCGCGAGACCCCGGCCGGCTGAGGCCGACCCGGATGACCGACGAGGCGACCCCTGCCGGAGACCCGGCGGGGGTCGCCTCGCGCCGTGAGGGCGTCGCCGCCGCGGCACCCGAGCGCCGGCGCCGACGGGGCTTCCGCCGGCTCGCCGTCGAGATCGGGGTCGCGCTCGTCCTCGTCATGCTCGTGCGTGCCCTGCTGGCGCAGTCCTACTTCGTGCCCAGCGCCTCCATGGAGCCGACGGTGATGACCGGCGACCGGGTGGTCGTGCTCAAGACCACGACGGTGCAGCGCGGCGACCTCGTCGTCTTCGACGGCACCGACACCTTCGCCGCCGCCGACCGCAGCCCGTACATGTCCGACGGCATCATCGGCAGCATCCTCGGCGGCGTCGCCGACCTCCTCGGGGTGAACCTCGGCGAGCAGGACTTCCTCAAGCGGGTCGCCGCGACCGGCGGGCAGCAGGTCTCCTGCACCCCGGACGGCGGGCTGGTCGTCGACGGGGAGAGCGTCGCCGAGCCCTACCTGGCCGAGGGGGTGGCCGCCTGCGAGGACCCCTTCGACGTGACCGTGCCCGAGGGCCACTACTTCATGCTCGGGGACAACCGCCCCGAGTCCGCGGACTCGCGTGCCCACCTCGGCTCGCCCGGCGGCGGCATGGTCCCCGAGGACGACGTCGTCGGCACCGTCGAGCTGCGCTACTGGCCGCTGGGCGACGTCGGCCCGGTCGACTGACGGCTCCCGGACGCACAGACACGCCGGTGCGCGCGCAGCGACCGGCACCAGCGATACTGGGTGCAGGCCGCTGCCGTCCCCGTGGCCCTCGACAGGAGAGAACCCGTGGCAACTGACGCCGACTCGGCCGCCGCCGAGGCCGACGACGAGTCCCGCCGTCGTCGGCGCGAGCAGCGCTCCGGCCGTGGCGCGGGCGCCCGGCTGGGCGCCGCCGTCAAGGAGATCGTCGTCGTGCTGGCGATGGCGCTGACCCTCTCCTTCGTCGTCAAGACCTTCCTCGTGCAGGCCTTCTTCATCCCCAGCGAGTCGATGGAGGACACCCTCGTCGTCGGCGACCGGGTGGTCGTCTCCAAGCTCACCCCCGGCCCCTTCGAGCTGCAGCGCGGCGACGTCGTCGTCTTCGCCGACCCCGGCGACTGGCTCTCCGAGCAGGAGCAGACCGATCGCGGCGCGGCGCTCAACGCCGTGCGCTCCACCCTCGTCTTCGTCGGCCTGCTCCCGGACACCTCCGAGGGTCACCTCATCAAGCGGGTCGTCGGCCTGCCCGGCGACCACGTCAAGTGCTGCGACTCCGAGGGGCGGCTGCTGGTCAACGGCGAGCCGATCGACGAGAGCGCCTACCTCAAGCCGGGAGAGCAGGCCAGCGCCCAGGAGTTCGACATCACCGTGCCCGCCGGGCACGTGTGGGTGATGGGTGACAACCGCGGCGACTCCTCGGACTCCCGCTTCCACGACCCCGCCGGCAACGGCCAGGACGGCTCCGTGCCGATCGACCTCGTCGTCGGCAAGGCGATGGCCACGGTGTGGCCGGTGGACCGCTGGGGCGGGCTGTCCAACCACGAAGGGGTCTTCGCCGACGTCCCGGAACCGGGCTCGAACCGTTCTCTCGGACCACCGCCGGATCCGGCGGCCACCGGGACGTGATCCGGTGAGCACCGTCGGGCGGCCCCCCGGGCGGGGGACGAAGGGCGGTCCCCGCCGACCCAGCCTGCGGCTCGAGCGCGAGCTGCAGCGGGCCGGGCACCCCGTGCTGGCCGGGATGGACGAGGTCGGGCGCGGCGCGCTGGCCGGTCCGGTGACCGTCGGGGTCGTCGTCATCGACGAGGCATCCCGGACGGCACCCGCGGGGGTGCGCGACTCCAAGCTGCTCACGCCCCGTGCCCGCGAGCAGATGGCCCCGCGGCTGCGCCGGTGGGCGCGCGGCTGGGCCGTCGGTCACGCCGGCGCCGACGAGATCGACGCGATCGGCATCATGGCGGCGCTGCGGCTGGCCGGCACCCGGGCGCTGGCCCGGCTCGACGTGCGGCCCGATTTGGTGATCCTCGACGGCAACCACGACTGGCTCACCGACCCCGAGCAGGTCGGCCTCTTCGCCGGCCTGGACGAGCGACCGGCACCGCCGCCGGTGCGCACGATGATCAAGGCGGACATGCGGTGCAGCTCGGTGGCCGCGGCCAGCGTGCTGGCGAAGGTGAGCCGGGACAGCCTCATGGTCGGCTACGCCCAGGAGCACCCGCAGTACGCCTGGGCCGAGAACAAGGGCTACTCGGCCGAGGCGCACCTGGCCGCGCTGGCCGCGCACGGCCCGTGCCGGGCGCACCGCCGCTCGTGGGCGCTGCCGGGGACCGGCACCGGCATCGACCGCGGCGCTGACCGTGGCGCCGGCCCGGAGAGCAGGAGCGGGAGCAGCGCCGTGCGGACCGAGGACCGAGCGGCCGAGACGACGCAGGAGGTGCGATGAGCGCGGAGGACCTGGAGAAGTACGAGGCCGAGATGGAGCTCGCCCTCTACCGCGAGTACCGCGACGTGGTGCACCTCTTCAGCCACGTCGTCGAGACCGAGCGCCGCTTCTACCTGGCGAACTCGGTGGACGTGCGGGTGCGTGGCGAGGGCACCGAGGTGTACTTCGAGGTGACCATGGAGGACGCCTGGGTGTGGGACATCTACCGCCCGGCCCGCTTCGCCAAGCAGGTGCGGGTGGTCACCTTCAAGGACGTCAACGTCGAGGAGCTGGCCAAGAACGACCTCGAGGTGCCCAAGACCGGCTTCTGAGGACGGCCCGGGCGCCGGCCCACCGAACGCCCACCCACCGAAAGGCCCCTGAGGCTCTCACGGTCCACAGCCCCGTCCACGTCGTGAGCCCGGTCCCCAGCCGTGGCGTCACCCTGGCGGTGCGCCGCAGAAGGGCGTTGCATCGGTGCCGGAGGTGGTGGCTGTGCAGACCACGGCAGCGGCCCGGCAACGGCTGGGCGAGGAGGGCGAGCGCTTCGCCGAGCGGTACCTGACCGATCGCGGGATGCAGCTCGTCGAGCGCAACTGGCGGTGCTCGGAGGGGGAGATCGACCTCGTCCTGACCGACGGGGACACGACCGTCGTGTGCGAGGTCAAGACCCGCACGAGCAGCGCGTTCGGGGCGCCGGTGGAGGCGATCACCCGGGCCAAGCTCGCCCGGCTGCGACGGCTGGCCGCCCGCTGGGCGCGCGAGCACGGGGCGACCGGCGGTCTGCGGATCGACGTCGTCGCGCTGCACCGGCACCCTGACGGCAGCTTCACGGTGACCCACCTCGAGGGTGTCGGATGACCCTCGGGCGCACCCGCGGGGTGGCGCTGCGCGGAGTCAGCGGGACGGTCGTGGAGGTGGAGTGCTTCATCGGGCAGGGGCTGCCCGCCTTCGAGATCGGCGGTCTGCCGGACACCGCGCTGCGCCAGGCGGCGCAGCGGGTCCGGGCAGCGGCCGCCGGGATGGGCGAGTCGCTCAACCAGCGCCCGGTGATGGTCAACCTCTCCCCGGCCGCGATCCCCAAGCAGGGCACCGCCTACGACGTGAGCATCGCCGTCGCCGCGCTCGCGGCGAACGGGGTCCTGCGCGCCGAGGCCGCGCGCGAGGTCGTGCACGTCGCCGAGCTCGGGCTGGACGGCCGTCTCCGCCACGTCGCGGGGGTGCTTCCGGCGGTGCTGGCCGCCCGCCGGGCCGGTCACCGGCACGTCGTCGTCGCCCCCGACGACGTCGCCGAGGCCCGGCTCGTCGAGGGCCTGCGGGTCTCGACCGCGACCACGCTGGAGGAGCTCGTCGGCGCCTACCGCGGCCTGCGCGGCGGCGACCGGCTGCCCGAGGCTGCCGACCAGGCGCTCGCGCCGGTCGTCCCCGGACCGGGCCGCGACCTGGCCGACGTCTCCGGCCAGACCGAGGCACGGCTGGCGCTGGAGCTGGCCGCGGCCGGCGGGCACCACCTCATGCTCACCGGGCCGCCCGGGTCGGGCAAGACGATGCTCGCCGAGCGGCTGGTGACGATCCTGCCGCGGCTCACCGCCGACGAGGCGCTGGAGTCGCTGGCGGTGCGCTCGCTCGTCGGCGAGGTGCCCGACGGCGGGCTGGACGTGGTGCCGCCCTTCGTCGCCCCGCACCACAGCGCCAGCGTGCCCGCGCTCGTGGGCGGCGGCTCCCCGCACGTGCTGCCCGGCGCGCTCTCCCGGGCGCACCGCGGGGTGCTCTTCCTCGACGAGGCGGCCGAGTTCACCCAGTCGGCGCTGCAGTCGCTGCGCCAGCCGCTGGAGTCGGGACGGGTGGTCATCGCGCGGGCCCGGCAGCAGGTGGTCTTCCCGGCGCGGGTGCAGCTCGTGCTGGCGGCCAACCCCTGCCCGTGCGGCCAGGCCTGGGGCAAGGGGCTGGGCTGCCGCTGCCGTCCGACCGAGCGGCGGGCCTACGCGGCCCGGCTGTCCGGGCCGCTGGTCGACCGGGTGGACCTGCAGGTGGACGTTCCGCCGGTGACGCTGGCCAGCCTCGGCGAAGGAGCGGGCGAGTCCAGCGCGGCGGTGGCGGCACGCGTGCGGGAGGCCCGCAGCGCGCAGGCTGCCCGCTGGCGCGAGCACGGCTGGCGGCTGAACTCCGACGTCCCCGGCCAGGTACTGCGCCGCGCCCCGTGGCGGCTGCCGGCCGAGGCGACCGCAGCGGTGGACCGGGCGCTGGACATCGGCGACCTCACGGTGCGCGGCTACGACCGGGTGCTGCGGGTGGCCTGGACCTGTGCCGACCTGCGTGGCCGCGAGCGTCCGGACCGCAGCGACGTCGGGCGCGCGCTGCTGCACCGCACCCGGGGCCGGGCCGCCGCATGAGCCGCGCCGCGCCGCAGGAGGGGCCGAGCCGCGTGCACGTCGCGCGGGCGCTGGCGATGGTCGGTGGTGACGACCGGCGCGCCCGGGTGGCCTGGTCTCGGCTGGTCGAGCCCGGCGGGGAGCGGGCGGGTGTGCGGCTGACGGCGGTGCAGCGGGCCCTGGCCGAGGGGGCTCCGGCACCGCTGTGGGAGGCCTTCGTCACCGGGACGCTGCGGGTCTCGCCCGGCCTGCGCCAGCGGGTGCCGGAGGTGGACGTCGACGCCGAGCTGGCCCGGCTGGCCCGCATCGGTGCGCGCACGCTCGTGCCCGGGGACGAGGACTGGCCGGACCGGCTCACCGGGCCGTACGCGCCGCTGCTGCTGCACGTCCGCGGCACCGGGTCGCTCGCCGAGCTGGCCGAGCGGTCCGTGAGCATCGTCGGGTCGCGCGGCAGCACCGGGTACGGCGAGTCCGTGGCTCGTGAGCTGGGGGCCGGCGCCGCCGGACGTGGCTGGACGGTGGTCTCCGGCGGCGCCTACGGCATCGACGGCGCGGCCCACGAGGGCGCCCTCGCGGTCGGCGGGCCGTGCGTGCTGGTGCTGCCCTGCGGCCCGGACCGGGTCTACCCGACCGGGCACCGGCGGCTCGTCGCCGAGGTCGAGCGCACCGGGCTCGTGGTCACCGAGCTGGCGACCGGGACGGTGGGCCGGCGGCACCGCTTCCTCAGCCGCAACCGGATCATCGCCGGCACGGCGGCCGCGACCTGCGTGGTCGAGGCGGGGCTGCGCTCGGGCTCGCTGAACACCGCGGCCTGGGCCGTCGAGGGCTTCGCCCGGCCGGTGGCCGCCGTCCCCGGTCCGGTGACGTCGATGGCCAGCGCCGGGTGCCACGAGTGGATCCGCGCGGGCAAGGCGGTGCTGGTCACCGACGCCGCGGAGCTCGTCGAGCTGGCGTCACCGCTGGGCCACCTCGTCGACGGGGTCGACCCGGTCCGGGTCGGCGCACGCCCGGTCGACGACCTCGGGGAGGTGGAGCGTCGGGTGCACGACGCCCTGCGGGTGCGCACGGTGCGCACCGTGGACCGGGTCGCCCGCGAGGCGATGCTCGGCACCGACGAGGTGCTCGACCACCTCGCGGTGCTGGAGATCGACGGCTGGGCCACCCGCGACGACGGGGGGTGGCGGCGGGGGAGCGGACCCGGGTGACCGGCGCGTGGGTGCGGCTGTGCCTGCCTCGGCCCGTGCGGGCGGGCCGCGCCTGCCTCGGCCCGTGCGCGCACACCCGGCCGACTCGGCGCGTGCCCGCGGCGCTCCGGGCTCGACGTGCCAGAGTGACGGCATGGCCGACGACGCGGGGTCCCGAGCGCGCGCGAGGGAGGGCGCGCCTGCCTCGCATGCCGCACCGGACGCGGTGCCCGGCTGGGCCGCTGCCGACGTCGACGCCTTCGCCCGGTACCTGCTCACCGAGCGGGACCGCTCCGAGCACACCGTGCGCGCCTACACCGGCGACGTGCAGCGCTGCCTCGCCTGGTGCGCCGAGCACTCCGGCGCCGGTGCGCTGACCGACGTGGTCCTGGCCGACCTGCGGGCCTGGCTCGGGGCGATGGCCGCCGACGAGGTCGCCCGCGCCACCCTGGCCCGCCGGGCCGCGTCGCTGCGCACCTTCTTCGCCTGGGCCCACGAGACCGGGCGGGTCCCGGTCGACCCGGCGCTGCGGCTGGCCACGCCCAAGCGGCGCCGCACCCTGCCCGACGTGCTCACCCAGGAGGGGGCCACCGCGGTGCTCGACGTCGCCGCCGTGGCGGCCGACGACGCCGACCCGGTGCACCTGCGCAACCGTGCCGTGCTCGAGCTGCTCTACGCGACGGGCATCCGGGTCGGCGAGCTGACCGGCCTCGACGTCGACGACGTCGACCTCTCCCGCGGGGTCGTCCGGGTCCTTGGCAAGGGCCGCAAGGAGCGGACCGTCCCCTTCGGCGCGCCGGCCCGCGAGGCGCTGGAGGTCTGGCTGCGGACCGGGCGGCCGGCCCTGGTGGGCGAGCGGTCCGGTCCGGCGCTCTTCCTCGGTCGCCGCGGCGGCCGGGTGGACCCGCGGCAGGTGCGCGAGGTCACCCACGAGCTCCTGGCCCACGTCCCGGACGCCCCGGACCTCGGCCCGCACGGGCTGCGGCACAGCGCCGCGACCCACCTGCTCGAGGGCGGCGCCGACCTGCGGATGGTCCAGGAGATCCTCGGGCACACCTCGCTGGCGACCACCCAGATCTACACCCACGTCTCGGCCGACCGGCTGCGCCGCAGCTACGAGCAGGCGCACCCGCGCGCCTGAGCCGGGCCACCCGCGATCCCCGGCGCCGCTCAGGGCACCGGCAGCAGCACCACCCGGCCCGCCCCGAAGAACGGGAGCGGGTCGAGGTAGTCCCGGCCCCGCAGCGCCCCGACGTGCAGGCAGGTGCGCGGCGCGCAGTGCCCCGCCTCGTCACCCATCCGCCCGACCACCTGGCCGCGGCGCACCCGCTCGCCGACCCGCAGCGTGGAGTCCACCGGCTCGTAGGTGCTGCGGATCCCGTCGTCGTGGGTGATGCTCAGCGTCGGGCGACCGGCCACCCGACCGCGGTGGGTGACCCGCCCGTCGGCGACGGCGCGGACCTCGGCGCCGGTCCGGGTGCCCAGGTCCAGGCCCCGGTGGCCCGGACCCCAGCGCGTCTCGGGCGCGTCGAAGGGCGCCACCAGCGGGGGCGGCGACCCGCCACCCACCGGCCACCGCCAGCGCGGACGGCCCGTGCCTGGCGCCCCGGTGGCCGATGCAGGTCCGTCGCCGACGCCCGCGCGAGCCGCCTGATCTGCCCCCGAACCCGGCGACCCGGACGGCCGGCTCGGCGGCGGACGGTCCACGAGGGCGGCGCCGCCGGTGGCGGCCAGGGTCAGGGCAGCGACGAGAGCGACGGCATCCATGACCCGAGGGTCGTCGCGTCCGGCAGCTCGCGGCGGGTGACGGGCGCACCTGGGGACAGGACGCCCCACCGAGCCGCCCCCTGTGGAGAGCGCCGGGCACGCGTCAGGACCCGCTCGACCGGCAGCGCCCCGGGCGAGGGGGGCGCGCCGCGAGGTCAGCCGGCCAGTCGGCGGCACCCCTCGCGGATCGACTCCTCGCTCTTGCAGAAGGCGAAGCGGGCCAGCGTTGCGACGGCCTCCGGCGCGTCGCAGAAGGCGGAGACCGGCACCGCCGCCACCCCGCGCTCCTGCGGCAGTCGCAGGCACCACTCGTGGGCGTCGGCGACCCCGAGCGGGGCGGCGTCGGCGACGACGAAGTAGCTGCCCTCCGGCGTGCGCGGCACCAGCCCGGCCCCGGTGAGCCCGTCCAGCAGCAGCCCTCGCCGGTGGCGCAGCGAGTCCATCATCGGCGCGACCAGCTCGTCGACCCGGTCCAGCGCCTCGGCCAGCGCGGGCTGGAAGGGCGCCCCGCCGGTGAAGGTCAGCCACTGCGCGACGTGCGCCACCGCCTCGACGAGCTCGTCCGGGCCGGTGGCCCAGCCCACCTTCCACCCGGTGACCGAGAAGGTCTTGCCGGCCGAGGAGATCGTGATGGTGCGCTCCCACATGCCGGGCAGCGCGGCGACCGGGGTGTGCTCGTGACCGTCGAAGGTCATGTGCTCGTAGACCTCGTCGCTGACCACGACGACGTCGTGGGCGATGGCCACCTCGGCGATGGCCGCCAGCTCGGCGCGCGAGTACACCTTGCCCATCGGGTTGTTCGGGGTGTTGAGCAGCAGCAGCCGGGTGCGCGGTCCGACGCTCGCGCGCAGCGCCTCGACGTCCAGCGCCAGGTCTGGCTGGCGCAGCGGCACGGTCCGCCGCACCCCGCCGGCGAGGTCGACCAGCGCCGGGTAGGCGTCGTAGTAGGGCTCGATGACGACGACCTCGTCCCCGGGCTCGACGAGGGCGAGCACGCTGGCCGCCAGCGCGCCGGTGGCCCCGGCCGTGACCATGACGTGCCGGTCGGGGTCGAGCTCGAGGCCGTAACGGCCCTGGTGCTGGGCGATCGCCCGCCGCAGCTCGGGGATGCCGCGGGCCGGCGGGTACTGGTTGTGCCCCTGCGCGATCGCCCGGCGGGCCGCCTCGGCGACCGCCTCCGGCGCCGGGTCGTCCGGGAAGCCCTGGCCGAGGTTGAGCGCGCCGTGCTCGATCGCCAGGCGGGCCATCGTCACGAAGATCGACTCGCCGTGGGCCTGCATCCGGGGCACGAGGGAGCTGGTCATGCCCCCGAGACTGTCACGTCGCCGGCCGCAGCGCGGCGGTCGGCCCGCCCAGGGCCGGGTCCTCGCGCAGCGCGATCGCCGCCAGCGAGAGCAGCAGCCGGTCGCGCGGGTCGTCCAGGGAGCGCCCGGTGAGCTCCTCGATCCGCTTGACCCGGTAGATCACCGTGTTGCGGTGGCAGACCAGGTCCTCGGCCGCGTGGGTGGCCGAGCCGCCGTGCCGCACCGCGGCGACGAGGGTCTCCAGGAGCACGTCGCGGGTCACCCCGGAGACGTGCAGCAGCGGCCGGACCGTCTCCTCGACCAGCAGCGAGGTCAGGCCCGGGTTGGCCGCGAGCATCGCCTCCGGCAGCCGCTCGACGATGTCGGCGACGGCGTCGCTCCCGCGCGGTATCGAGCCGGCCGCGGCCAGCGCGTTCTGGTGCGCGGTGAGGAAGCCGGCCAGGCCGTCCCGGCTGATCGCCGTGCCCACCCGGCCGCGCACGGTGCGGGCCATCACCTGGCGCACCCGGGTCGCGTCGTCGCCGCGCACCGGGGCGATCCCGAGCACGTGGCTGCCGTGCATCCGCCAGTAGGAGATCAGCCCGGCGTCCTGCAGCCGCTCGCGCACGCTGGTGTCGGTGGGCATCGACTCGTCCGGCAGCCAGGCCAGGCACATCACGTCGGCGTCCTGGGTCAGCCCGAGCAGCCCGGCCGCCTCGGTGGCGAAGTCGGGCTCGGAGCCGCGGCCGCGCAGCAGCCCGTCGACGACCTCGGCGATCCGGGCCGGGTCGTGCCGCTCGCGGGTCAGCTCCTCGCGGCGGTAGCTCTCCCGCAGCACCTGGTTCTGCACGTCCAGACCGGCCCAGAGCAGGTGCCCGGCGTGCAGCAGCACCGTCGCCGGGATCTCCCGCTGCTGGCCGACCTCGAGCAGCGCCTCCCACAGCGCCCGGGTGCCCATGCTGTAGGCGGAGAGCACGACGCTCATCGGCACGCCCTGCTGGGCCCGGCGCCGCCCGGTCTCGCGCCACAGGTCGATCGAGCGGGTCCCCGAGTCCGGCATGCCGGCCAGCCGCTCGATGCCGCTGCGGATGTGAGCCCGGGTGCTGGCCCGCAGCTCGGCGGCCCGCTCGGGGTGCTCGGCGTACCAGCGCTCCTCGACGTCCAGCAGCTGGACGGAGATGTCGTCGGCGATCCGGTCGGACCGGGGGAGCAGCGCGGCGTAGGCGTCCGCCAGCTGGTGCTGCTGCTCGGGCGAGAGCGGCCCGCCGATCCCGGTGGGCAGCGTCGGCTCGCGCGTCGTCGTCGCTCGCTCCGTCATGACCCCAGCATGCCAGCCTCTCCTGAATCTGAGTTCAATAACAAGTGTCACAGCATACGAGGGTGTTTGTGCGCCGCGCACATGGCGTTCCACCCGACGAGACGTCAATCTCTACTCACCTCCACGAGGACGTGGAGGCGCCTCACGACGACGTGAGGTCCCGAGGGAGGAAGGACGCCGCGTGCCTGGTTCCACCACGTCGCAGCCCGTGCTCGCGATGAACGAGGTGGTCGTCCGCTTCGGCGGTGTCGTCGCCCTCGACGGGGTGAGCCTGCAGGTGCACCCGCGCGAGGTGCTCGGCGTGATCGGCCCGAACGGCGCCGGCAAGACCACCCTCTTCAACGTCGCCTGCGGCTTCGTCCGCCCCACCGAGGGCCGGCTGCTCTTCGACGGCGAGGACGTCACCGGCTGGCAGCCGCACCACCTCGTCGACCACGGCGTCGCCCGCTCGCTGCAGGGGCTGGGCCTCTTCGGCCGGCTCAGCGTCCTGGACAACGTCCTCGTCGGTGCCGACCGGCACGCCCGCACCAGCTTCCTCGGCTCCCTCTTCGCCGCCCCCACCGCCACCAAGGACGAGCGGGCGCTGCGCGACCGGGCGATGGCCGTGCTGCAGCGCCTGGGCATCGAGGACCACGCCGGCGACATCGTCGGCAGCCTGCCCTACCCCCTGCGCAAGCGGGTCTCGCTGGCCCGCGCTCTGGTCGCCGAGCCCCGGCTGATGCTGCTCGACGAGCCCGCCTCGGGCCTGTCCGAGAGCGAGATGAGCGAGCTCGGCGACATCATCGTCGACCTCGCGCAGGACGTCTCGGTGATGCTCGTCGAGCACCACATGGACCTGGTGATGCGGGTCTGCCAGCGCCTGACCGTCCTCGACTTCGGCCGGGTGATCGCCACCGGCTCCCCGGACGACGTGCGGGACGACCCGGCCGTGCTCGAGGCCTACCTCGGCGGTGTCGTCGAGGACGACGCGTCGGACGAGCCCACCCCGGGAACCACCGGAGAGACCACCCGGAAGGGGAGCAGCCGTGCTTGAGCTCGACGGCGTGACCAGCCGCTACGGCCCGGTGACCGCGCTGCAGGACGTCGACCTGATCGCCGAGCAGGGCCGGATCACCGCCGTGCTCGGCGCCAACGGGGCCGGCAAGACCACCCTGCTGCGGACCATCTCCGGCCTGCACCGACCCGACTCGGGGCGGATCCGCTTCGACGGGCAGGACATCACCAAGCGGTCCGCCGACGCGATGACCCGGGGCGGGCTGGCGCACGTGCCCGAGGGACGCGGGGTGATCACCGAGCTGACCGTGGAGGAGAACCTCCGTCTCGGCGCGCTCGGCCGCTCCACCCACCGGGACGCGGTGCGCATGGACGAGGTCGTCGACCTCTTCCCGATCCTCGGCGACCGTTCCAACGCCCTGGCGCACACCCTCTCCGGCGGCGAGCGGCAGATGCTCGTCATCGCCCGGTCGCTGCTGGCCACGCCGAAGATGCTGCTGCTCGACGAGCCGAGCCTCGGCCTGGCCCCGCGGATCGTCGCGCAGATCTTCGCCATCGTGCGCCGGCTGGTGGAGGAGCAGGGGCTGAGCGTGCTGCTCGTCGAGCAGAACGCCCGCAGCGCCCTGTCCATCGCCGACGTCGGCATCGTCCTCGGCCTGGGCAAGGTCGTCGCCCAGGACGACGCCCAGGTGCTGGCCGCCGACGAGAACCTCCGGCACGCCTACCTCGGCTACTGACCCGGCGACCTACTAGGAGACGACGTGCAGCTCATCAACACCGTCCTCGGCGGGTTGTCGCAGGGGATGATCTTCGCCGCCTTCGCGCTGGCGCTGGTCCTCATCTGGCAGTCCACCCGGATCGTCAACTTCGCCCAGGCGCCGATGGCGATGGTCACCACCTTCATCGCCCTGACGCTCATCCAGAACGGCTTCAGCTACTGGGTCGGCTTCGCCGTGGCGCTGCTGTCCGGCTTCGTCCTGGGGGCGCTGACCGAGCGGCTGATCATCCGCTACGTGGACCACGACAACCACATCAACCCGGTGATCCTCACCCTCGGGTTCTTCATCGTGCTGCACGCCGTGGCCGCGATCGTCTTCGGCAGCGACTTCCGCTCCTTCCCGGCGCCCTTCGGCCTCTCCGGCTTCCAGATCGGCGACACCACTCTGGCGATCACGCCCAACCGGGTCTTCACGATCGTCGTGGTCATCATCGTCATGGCGCTGCTGCGGCTGCTCTTCCTCAAGACCGACCTCGGGCTGACCATGCGCGCCGCCGCCTTCAACCAGGAGGTCGCCCGCATCCTCGGAGTCCGGGTCAACCGGGTGCTCACCCTCGGCTGGGCCCTGGCCGCGGTGGTCGGCTCGCTGGCCGGCCTGCTCATCGCCGGCGGCGGCCTGGTGCACCCCTCGTACATGGACGGGGTGGTCGTCTACGGCTTCGTCGCCGCGGTGCTCGGCGGGCTGGACAGCCCGACCGGCGCGGTGGTCGGCGGGCTGCTCGTGGGCGTCACTCTCGCCCTGGTCAGCGGCTACCTCGGCTCCGGGCTGGTCCCGCTGGCCGCGCTGATCGTGCTCGTCATCGTGCTGCTGGTCCGACCGGGCGGCCTCTTCTCCACCTCGACGGAACGGACGGTCTGATGTCTCGCCTGCTCGGCAACCCGATGCTGCGCCGCGTGCTCGTGGCCCTGGTGCTGCTGGTCGCGTCGGTCTTCGTCATCGACCTGCTCTCCGGCTACCGGCAGGGCCAGGTCGCCAACATCGCCTACCTGGCCATCGCCGCCGGCGGGCTGAGCGTGCTCACCGGGATCAACGGTCAGCTCTCCCTCGGCCACGGCGCCTTCATGGCGATCGGCGCCTACACCACCGCGCTGCTGCTGGAGCGCGGCGAGGTCCCGGTCATCGTGCTGCTGCTCGCCTCGATCGTCGTCGCCATGCTCGTCGGCGCCGTCGTCGGCGTCGCCGCCGCCCGGCTGCACGGCCCCTACGTCGCCGGTGCCACGCTGGCGCTCGCCGTGGCGGTGCCCGCGCTGGCGGTGCACTTCCGCGAGGAGCTCGGCGGCGAGCCCGGTCTGCGGGTCTCCACCCCGGACGTGCCGGTGGCCGTCGACGACGCGCTCTTCTTCCTCACCGGCACCGAGACCGAGACCGCCCAGTGGATGGCCACGATCTCGGTGGCCTGCCTCATCGTCACCTTCCTGCTGCTGCGCAACCTCAGCCAGTCCCGGGTGGGACGGCGGTGGCGGGCGGTGCGGGACGACCCGGTGGCCGCCCAGCTGGCCGGGATCAACCTCGGCCCGAACCGGGTGGTGTGCTTCATCGTGAGCACCGCCTGCGCCGGCCTGGCCGGCTCGCTGATGGCCATGGTCACCCGGATCGCGGCGCCCAGCGGCTTCACCCTGACCCTGTCGCTCACCCTGCTCATGGCGGTCGTGCTCGGCGGCCTGGGCACGCTCACCGGCGCGCTCATCGGTGCCGCGCTGCTGACCGTGCTGCCGGTGTGGGTGACCAACCTCGGCTCCTCGGCCGGCCTGTCCGACCTGCAGTCCGCCGAGCTGGCCCCGCTCGTCCTCGGTCTGACCACGATGGCGGTGGTGCTGCTCGCACCCGCCGGGCTGGTCGGCTCGCTGGCCCGCTACCTGCCCCGACCCCGCCGCTCACGCTCGTGACCGGCGCCCCTTCGACCCTGTCCGCCACCACCCATCCCTGGAGGAAGAACCCATGAGACACATCCGACTGCGGGCGGCGGTCGCCGCGAGCACCGCAGCTCTCGTGCTGGCCGGTTGCGGTGCCGGCGGCCGCGACGACTCCGAGGGTGGTGGCGGCGAGGGCGACACCACCGGCGTCACCGACTCGACGATCAAGATCGGCACCCACCAGCCGCTCACCGGCGTGGCCGCCCCCGGCTACTCCGAGATCAACACCGGGGTCAAGGCCTACCTCGACTACGTCAACGAGGCCGGCGGCATCCACGGGCGCGAGATCGAGTACACCGTCAAGGACGACGCCTACAACCCCACCAACACCTCGAAGGTGGTCGACGAGCTGGTCCTGCAGGACGAGGTCTTCGCCATCGTCGGTGGTCTGGGCACCCCGACGCACAGCGCCGTCGTGGAGTACCTCAACAACGAGGAGGTGCCCGACCTCTTCGTCTCCTCCGGCGCCCAGCTCTGGGGCAACGACCCCGAGGCCCGCCCGATGACGTTCGGCTGGCAGCCGGACTACGAGATCGAGGGCAAGATCATGGGGCAGTACATCGCCGAGAACATGCCCGACGCCAAGGTGGGGCTCTTCCTCCAGGGCGACGAGCTCGGCGAGGACGGCGAGGCCGGTCTGCGCCGGTACATCGACGACCAGATCGTCCAGACGGTCGAGTACGCCTCCGGCAACACCGACATCGGTCCGCAGATGCAGAAGCTGAAGTCCTCCGGCGCCGACCTCGTCATCGGCTTCAACACCCCCAGCTACACGGCGCTGAGCCAGCTGGCGGCGATGCAGCTGAACTACGAGCCGGACTGGATGTACACCAACGTCGGCTCCGACCCCGAGCTCGTCGGCAGCCTGCTGGCCGAGTTCTCCGAGGGCTCGGTGGACGACGACGCCAGCGCGCTGGACGACGTCATGACCACCGAGTACATCCCCAGCACCAAGGACACCGAGGACCCCTGGGTGCAGCTGTGGGAAAAGGTCTGGGAGGAGCAGGGCGGTGAGGGCGAGCTGACCAACTACCGGATCTACGGCATGTCCTACGCCTACTCCTTCGTCTCCGCGCTGCAGGCGGCCGGCGAGGACCTGACCCGCGAGCGGATCGTCGAGGTCATCGAGCAGGACGGCGCGAACTGGGACGGTCCGCAGCTGGCCCCGTACCGCTACAGCGAGGACAACCACCTGGGCATCACCGGGATGCGGGTCTCCGAGCTGCAGAGCGGCAAGGGCGAGCCGCTGACCGAGGTGCTGGTCACCGACATCGGTGACGGCGACATCACCGAGGAGGACTCCGACGAGTCCGAGGACTCCCCGCCGGAGGACGGCGTCCCGGACGTCGAGGTGCTCGAGTAACCGAGCCCGCGCCACCTCTCACGAAGGGGGTGCCCCTCCCGGTCGCACCGGGAGGGGCACCCCCTTCGTCGTGCCGTCTCTTCGGGCCACTGCGTCGTGCCGCTGGGTATCCTCGGGGGCGCCGCGGGGCAGCCGTCCGCGGACCGCAGCAGCGCAGGAGGATGAGCGGATGGCCTCGATGACAGGTGCTGGGGGCGGGGCCTGGAGCCGGGCCTGGGGCCGGCCCCAGCCGGTGCTGCGTCGGGCCGCCGTGGTGGCCGTCGCCGCGACGCTGCTCGTCGTCGCGGTGCTCGGCGGGATGGTGGTCGGGCAGGAGGTGACGGAGCCGGTCGACGTGATGGACCTCCGGCCGCTCTTCTACGGGCTGCTGCTGGGGTGGGTGGTCGGCGCGACCCTGGCCGCGGTCGTCGTCGTGAGAGCCGGCCTGGGGGCGTTCACCGCCGTCGGCCTGCTGCTCTCGGGCCTCGTCGTCGGGTGGACCGTCCTCGTCAGCGGCGACAGCACCGCCGTGCTCGTGGCCCTGCTCGCGGCTGCGGCGCTGGTGGCGCTCGGGCACGGATTCGCCGGGAGGTCCCCGGCTGCGTAGACTGGGGTCACGACCAGTCTCGGCTGGTCGAATTCGCGCGTCTTCTCGCCGGGTGACGAGAGATCTCTGAACCCGGGGCGCACCACGGCAGTCCCGAGCGATCGGGCGGGGTGCGTGCAGGCGCCAGGACACAACTGACAACCCACCACGCACAGGAGGACCACGGCATGGCCGTCGTCACCATGCGCCAGCTCCTCGAGAGCGGCGTCCACTTCGGGCACCAGACCCGTCGCTGGAACCCCAAGATGAAGCGCTTCATCATGACCGAGCGCAACGGCATCTACATCATCGACCTGCAGCAGTCGCTGACCTACATCAACGACGCCTACGACTTCGTCAAGCAGACGGTCGCGCACGGCGGGACGATCCTCTTCGTCGGCACGAAGAAGCAGGCCCAGACCCCGATCGCCGAGCAGGCGCTGCGGGTCGGGATGCCCTACGTCAACCACCGCTGGCTCGGCGGCATGCTGACCAACTTCCAGACGATCTCCAAGCGGCTGACCCGCCTCAAGGAGCTCGAGGAGATCGACTTCGACACCGTCGCCGGCTCCGGCTACACCAAGAAGGAGCTGCTGCTCCTCCAGCGCGAGAAGGACAAGCTGGAGAAGACCCTCGGCGGCATCCGGAACATGACCAAGGTGCCCTCGGCGGTGTGGATCGTCGACACCAAGAAGGAGCACCTCGCGGTCGACGAGGCCCGCAAGCTCGGCCTGCCGGTCATCGCCATCCTCGACACCAACTGCGACCCGGACGAGGTCGACTACAAGGTGCCGGGCAACGACGACGCGATCCGCTCGGTCACCCTGCTGACCCGGGTCGTCGCCGACGCCGTCGCCGAGGGCCTGATCACCCGTGGCGGTGGCGACACCGCCGGCGAGGCCCAGGGCACCGAGGCCGAGCCGATGGCCGAGTGGGAGCGCGAGCTGCTCGCCGGCGAGCAGGCCGCCGAGACCACCGAGGCTGCCGCGGAGACCACCGAGGCTCCGGCTGCCGAGGCCGCCGAGGCCCCCGCCGCCCCGGCTGCCGAGACCGCCGAGGCGCCCGCCGCCGAGGCCCCGGCCGAGCAGCCCGCCCAGGCCGAGCAGGCCTGAGCCCCACCCACGTCACGAAGGAGACGAAGCACATCCATGGCGAACTACACCGCCGCTGACATCAAGGCGCTCCGCGAGGCGACCGGCGCCGGCATGATGGACGTCAAGAAGGCGCTCGAGGAGGCCGAGGGCGACTCCGCCAAGGCCACCGAGATCCTCCGGGTCAAGGGCCAGAAGGGCGTCACCAAGCGCGAGGGCCGGACCACCTCCAACGGTCTGGTCGCCGCGAAGGCCGAGGGGGGCGTCGGCACCCTCGTCGAGGTCCTCTGCGAGACCGACTTCGTCGCCAAGGGCGAGAAGTTCGGCGAGCTCGCCGGCACCGTGCTGGCCGCGGCCGTCGACAGCAAGGCCGGCGACGCCGACACCCTGCTGGCCGCGACCGTCGACGGGCAGAGCATCCAGGCGATCCTCGACGACGCCAACGCCACCATCGGCGAGAAGATCGAGGTCAAGCGGGTCGCCCGCGTCGAGGCGCCGACCGTCGTCGCCTACCTGCACAAGACCAGCCCCGACCTGCCCGCGCAGGTCGGCGTGATCGTCGGCGCCGAGGGCGGCGACGAGCAGGTCGCCCGCGACGTGGCCATGCACGTGGCCGCGCTCGCCCCGAGCGTGCTCACCCGCGACGAGGTCGACGCGGCCACGGTGGAGAACGAGCGCCGCATCGCCGAGGACACCGCCAAGGAGGAGGGCAAGCCCGAGCAGGCCCTCCCGAAGATCGTCGAGGGCCGGGTCAACGGCTACTACAAGGAGAACGTCCTGCTCGACCAGGCGTTCGCCAAGGAGCCCAAGAAGACCGTGCAGAAGGTGCTCGACGAGGCCGGGGCCAGCGTCACCGGCTTCGCCCGCTTCCGCGTCGGCTCCTGAGCCGCCGCAGCAGCACCCACGAACGGGGGCCGGTCACCGCGATGGTGACCGGCCCCCGTTCGTGCGCCTGTGCTCGTGCGTCCGGGTTCGCGGGTCCGGGTTCGTGCGCCTGCGCTAGCGCCGCGGGCGCCCGGTGGTCCAGGGCAGGTAGAGCCGGGTGACGAAGGGGAGGAAGACGTAGGTCATCCACGGGATCGCCACCGCGCAGGTGAGCAGCACCCGGCCCACCACCGGCCAGCCGTCGGTCACCGGCGCCAGCAGGTAGGCCAGCGCGAGGCTGGTGGGGAAGAAGGCGGTGAAGATGACCACCATCTGCTTCCACCGCGGCGGTGCCGGCGGCGGCCGCTGACCCAGGTCCTCGGCGCGGCGCTCCTCCGGCTCGTCGAACCAGCCCTCGATCCCGGTGCGGTGCTCCACCCGGGTCGCCTGCACCAGACCCTGGCCCGAGGCCAGCCAGCGCTGCCGCTCCCGGGACTGCTCCCACGCCTCCAGGTGCGCCGGCGAGGCGAACCGGTAGAGCATGTGCCAGTCCAGCGAGCCGGCCGCCGGCCGCACCCACCCCGAGCCGAGGAAGCCGTCGAACCGCCGAGCCATCGTCGAGCCGGCATCGGCCCAGGCCTGCATGAGGATCTCGTCCTCGGGACGGACCTGCCGGGTGATGGCGACGGTGACCGGACGGGCCGGGGCGGGGGTGCTGGCGCTCACGTCGCCCCACGATAGGCGCCCCCGCGCCGACCCTCGTCGATCCGGTCGTCGTGCCCTGGCGTCCGGGACCCCCGTCACCGGTCGAGCATCACCGCTCCGGCACGCTGTCCAGGCCGACGTCGAGCACCGGGGCGCTGTGCGTGATCCAGCCGACGGAGATCAGGTCCACCCCGCTCGCGGCCAGCGCGCCGGCCGTCTCGGCGGTCACCCGTCCGGAGGCCTCGGTCACCATCCGCCGGTCCACCATGCGCACCGCCTCGGCGAGAGTCCCCGGGTCCATGTTGTCCAGCAGCACCGCGTCCACCGGGTCGGCCAGCAGCTCGGCGAGCTGGTCGAGGGTGTCCACCTCGACCTCGACGCTCACCAGGTGCCCCACCCGCGCGCGCACCCGCCGCACCGCCTCGGTGACCGACCCGGCCACCGCCAGGTGGTTGTCCTTGACCAGCACGGCGTCGTCGAGACCGAAGCGGTGGTTGACCCCGCCGCCGGCCCGCACCGCGTGCTTCTCCAGGGCGCGCAGCCCGGGCGTGGTCTTGCGGGTGCAGCACACCGACGTGCCGGTGCCCGCCACGGCCTCGACGAGCGCCGCGGTGGCGGTGGCGACGCCGCTGAGGTGGCCGAGCAGGTTGAGCGCCACCCGCTCCCCGGTCAGCAGCGCCCGGGCCGGGCCGGACACGGTGGCGATCACCTCACCGGCGCCGATCCGCCCGCCGTCGGCCCGGGCGAGGTCGACGCGCGCCGCCGGATCGAGGGCCGCGAAGGTCGGGGCCAGCAGGTCGCTCCCGGCGACGACGCCCGGCTCCCGGGCGGTGACGGCGACGGTGGCCCGCTGGTCGGCCGGCACGACCGCGTCGGTCGTCAGGTCGCCGGCCCGGCCGAGATCCTCGGCCAGGGCGGCCCTGATCACCGGGCCGGTGATGACGTCGGGCAGCGGATCGAGACTCATGCGCTCCTCCTGGCGGTCATGGGCGGCGCGACGGTGGTCGTCGCCGGGGCCGACACCGCGGCCCGGTCGATGAACGTGTGCCGGGCGAGCGCGTCCGTGCCGGGGCGGTCCCGGCGCAGGTGCCCGCCCCGGGACTCCTCGCGCGCACAGGCGCTGCGGGCGACGAGCAGCGCGACCAGGCTGGGGTCGTCCAGCCCGTCCAGGCCGACGCGGTCCAGCCGGCGCTGCAGGGTGCCGGTGGCGAGGGCGAGCCCGGGGCCGTCCCGGACCACACCGAGATGCCGGTCCATGAGGGTGCGCAGCCAGCGCGGTGCCCGCGCCGGGAGCGGGCGCGCCGGTCCGGGCGTGACGCCGCGACCCGGTGCGACCCACCGTGCCGCGTGCTCGTCGTCCTCGGCCAGGTCCGCCGCGACCAGGCCGCCGCAGACGACCGCCTCGAGCAGCGAGCTGCTGGCCAGCCGGTTGGCGCCGTGCAGCCCGGTCGAGGCGACCTCGCCGACGGCCCACAGCCCGGGCACGGTGGTGCGGCCGCGGTCGTCGACGAGGACACCGCCGCAGTGGTAGTGCGCCGCCGGGCGCACCGGGACCGGCTCCCGGTCCGGGTCGAGCCCCGCCCGGCGGCAGGCGGCCACCAGCGCCGGGAAGCCCGCGGCGACACCGCCGGTGGCGTCCAGCAGCACCCGGCCGCCCCGGCGCAGCTCGGCGTCCACGGCGCGAGCGACGACGTCCCGCGGCGCCAGGTCGCCGTCGCCGGAGAGCAGCCGCTCGCCGGAGCCGGTGACGAGCACCGCACCGGCCCCGCGCACCGCCTCGCTGACCAGCGGCGCCGGGTCCACGCCGACGTCCAGCGCCGTCGGGTGGAGCTGGACCATCTCCAGGTCGCGCAGGGCCGCGCCGGCCCGGGCCGCCAGCGCGAGGCCGGAGCCGGTCGCGGTCAGCGGGTTGGTGGTGCAGCCCCACAGACCGCCGCTGCCGCCGGTGGCCAGCACGACGCGAGCGGACCGCAGCAGCTCGGTGCCGCGCGGGCCGCGGGTCAGCACCCCGCGGACCGCGCCGTCGGGGGAGAGGTCCAGCTCGACCACCCGGGTGTCCTCGTGCACGGTGATCGACGGGGTGCGGGCGACGGCATCGAGCACGGCCCGCAGGATCTCGGCGCCGCTGCCGTCACCGGCGGCGTGCACCACCCGGCGGCGACGGTGGCCCCCTTCGAGACCGAGGTCGAACCGTCCCTCGTCGCCGTCGAAGCGGGCCCCGAGGGCCTGCAGCCACCGGACCGCCTCCGGCGCCGCGGCGGTGACCGAGCGCACCACCGCGGGGTCGCACAGCCCGGCGCCGGCCGCGATGGTGTCCTGCGCATGCAGCGCGGGGGAGTCGTCCGCGCCGAGCGCGGCGGCCAGCCCGCCCTGGGCCCAGGCGCTCGCCGCGCCCAGCCCGAGCCGGGTCGGGGAGAGCACCACGCACGGCTGCGGGGCGAGCCGCAGCGCGACGCTCAGCCCGGCCAGCCCGGCGCCGACGACGATGACCGGCGGCTCCTCCGCTGATGCCGTCACAGGGCGAGCATCCGCTCGACCGCGCGACGGGCCCTCTCGGCCACGTCGTCGGGCACGGTCACCTCGTGGGTGCCGGTCTCCAGGGCTCGACGGATCGTGCCGAGGGTGCTGCGGCGCATGTGCGGGCAGATGTTGCAGGGACGCACGAAGTCGATGTCCGGGTGCTGCGCGGAGACGTTGTCGCTCATCGAGCACTCGGTGATCAGGGCCACCTGCGGCGGGCGCCGCACCTGCACGAGGTCGAGCATCTGGGCGGTCGAGCCCGAGCCGTGCGCCTCGGCGACGACCTCGGGGGAGCACTCCGGGTGCGCCAGCACCAGCGCCTCCGGGTGCTCGGCACGCAGCTGGCGCACGTCACCGGGGGTGAAGCGCTCGTGCACCTCGCAGCGGCCCGGCCAGGTGATCACCTCGACACCGGTCTGCGCGGCGACGTTACGGGCGAGGAACTCGTCCGGGATCATGATCACCCGGTCGGTGCCGAGCGACTCGATGACCGCCACCGCGTTGCCCGAGGTGCAGCAGATGTCGCTCTCCGCCTTCACCTCGGCCGAGGTGTTGACGTAGGTCACCACCGGGACGCCCGGGTGCTGCGCCCGCAGCCCGCGCACGTCGGCCGCGGTGATCGACTCGGCCAGCGAGCAGCCGGCGCGCAGGTCCGGCACGAGCACCCGCTTGGCCGGGTTGAGCAGCTTGGCGGTCTCGGCCATGAAGTGCACCCCGGCCAGCACGATCACCTCGGCGTCGACGTGCTGGGCCTCGCGGGCCAGCGCCAGCGAGTCGCCGACGATGTCGGAGACGCAGTGGAAGATCTCCGGGGTCTGGTAGTTGTGCGCCAGCACCACGGCGTCCTTCTGCTGCTTGAGCGCGAGGATCGCCTCGACGTCCTCGGCGAAGGCGGCCCACTCGACCGCCGGAACCACGTGGCGCACCCGCTCGTAGAGATCGGCGGTGCGGGCGACCGCGTCGTCGGTGGGGGAGGTGGGAAGGGTGCTCATGATCGCTCCTGGTCGACGACGGCGACTTATGCTTGTCGTGAGTATTAGTGGGTGAGAGTCTATATGCTTAACGTGAGCACAACGCAACCCGCGCCGACCGGCAGGAGTGTCGGGCCCGTCGGTGCCGGGGCAGCCGGGCAGGATGGCGCCGTGGACGACCCGGCCCCGACCCCGATGAGCGCGCAGGCGAGCGAGCAGGTGAGCACCGAGCTCGTCGCCGTGCTCACCGCGGTCGTCGGCGACACCCCGGTGGTGCTGACCACCGGCACCGGGAGCCAGCTGCCGTCCGGCCCGCTGCGCTCGGACCACCGGTCGATGCAGGCCGGGCTGCGGGCCTGGGTGGAGCAGCAGACCGGCCACCGCCTCGGCTACGTCGAGCAGCTCTACACCTTCGCCGACCAGGGCCGTGAGGCCCGCCCGACCCGGACGATCTCGGTCTCCTACCTCGGGCTCACCCGCACCGAGGGCGGGCCCGCCTGGCAGGACTGGTACGCCTGCTTCCCCTGGGAGGACCAGCGGACCGTCCGGGACGGCAACACCCCCGGGCGGCAGGTGCTGCAGCAGGATGTGCTGCCCCGGGTGCAGGCCTGGGTCGCCGCGGCCGACGGGGAGCAGCGCCGGCAGCGCGCCCGCCGGGCGGCGGTCTGCTTCGCCCTGGACGGGCTGCCCTGGGCGCCCGAGCTCGCGCTGCAGCGCTACGAGCTGCTCTACGAGATCGGCGCGCTGCCCGAGTCCGGGGCGAGCGACGTCGTCCCCGGCGTGGCGATGACCGGCGACCACCGCCGCATCCTGGCCACCGGGCTCTCCCGGCTGCGGGCGAAGATCCAGTACCGACCGGTGGTCTTCGAGCTGGTCCCGGACCCCTTCACCCTGGGCCGGCTGCAGGCGGTCGTCGAGGCGCTGGCCGGCCAGCCGGTGCACAAGCAGAACTTCCGGCGCCTGGTCACCGGCCAGGACCTCGTCGAGGAGACCGGCGAGACCTCCACCGAGACCGGCGGCCGCCCGGCCCGGCTCTACCGCTTCCGCCGCTCGGTCCTCGACGAGCGCCAGGTCGCCGGCACCAAGCTGCCCAGCGCCCGCTGAGCCCGCTGCCGCTGCCGTCGCCGTCGCTGAACCGGGAGGCGTGTGGCAGGATCGAGCGACCGCCAGGCACGTCCCAGGGAGGATCCCGCATGACCACGACCGCGCCCGCGGACCGGTACGACCCCGACGCCCCCGGCGGCTACCGCCGGGTCCTGCTCAAGCTCTCCGGCGAGGTCTTCGGCGGCGGCAAGGTCGGGGTGGCCCCCGAGGTGGTCAAGGAGGTCGCCGGCCAGATCGCCGACGCCGCCCGGCAGGGCGTGCAGGTGGCCATCGTCATCGGCGGCGGCAACTTCTTCCGCGGCGCCCAGCTGCAGGAGCAGGGCATGGACCGCACCCGCGCCGACTACATGGGCATGCTCGGCACGGTGATGAACTGCCTGGCGCTGCAGGACTTCCTGGAGAAGGCGGGCATCGACACCCGGGTGCAGACCGCGATCACCATGGGTCAGGTCGCCGAGCCGTACATCCCGCGGCGGGCGATCCGCCACCTCGAGAAGGGCCGCGTGGTGATCTTCGGCGCCGGCGCCGGGATGCCCTTCTTCTCCACCGACACGGTCAGCGCCCAGCGCGCCCTGGAGATCAAGTGCGACGCCGTGCTGATGTCCAAGAACGGCGTGGACGGGGTCTACGACTCCGACCCGCGGACCAACCCGGCCGCCCGCAAGCTCGACCAGGTCAGCTACGAGGAGGCGCTGCGCAACGGCCTCAAGGTCGTCGACGCCGCCGCCTTCAGCCTGTGCGCCGAGAACAACCTGCGGATGGTCGTCTTCAGCATGGAGGGCCAGGGCAACATCACCCGGGCCCTGCTCGGCGAGCCCATCGGCACCCTGGTGCACGCCTGAGTGAGAGACTGACGCCGGGCACCAGACCACCCGACCCCGTCGGGACCGCGCCGCCGCCGGCGGCCGCGGCCGGCGCCACCGAGACGACGAAGGAACCGTGATGATCGAGGACGCTCTGCTCGAGGCCGAGGAGAAGATGGAGAAGGCCGTCGACGTGGCCAAGGACAACTTCGCCGGGATCCGCACCGGCCGGGTCAACCCGGGCCTCTTCAGCGGGGTGCTCGTCGACTACTACGGCGCCCCCACCCCGCTGCAGCAGCTGGCCTCCTTCCAGACCCCGGAGGCCCGCACGCTGCTCATCACCCCCTTCGACAAGGGCTCGATGCAGGCCATCGAGGCCGCGCTGCGCGACTCCGACCTCGGCGCCAACCCGAGCAACGACGGCACGGTCATCCGGATCACCATGCCGGAGCTGACCGAGGAGCGCCGCAAGGAGTACATCAAGCTCGCGCACAGCCAGGGCGAGGACGCCAAGATCGCCATCCGGCACGTGCGCCGCTCCGGCAAGGACACCATCGACAAGCTCGTCAAGGACGGCGACGTCGGCGAGGACGACGGCACCCGCGGCGAGAAGGAGCTCGACGCCCTCACCAAGAAGTACACCGACACCGTGGACGCGCTGCTCAAGCGCAAGGAAGCCGAGCTCTCCGAGGTCTGAGGTGAGCGACGGGCAGGACGCGACGGTGACCCGGACGGGCGCCCGGCACCGCCAGGGCGCCCCGCGCTCGGGCTCGACCAGCCGGGCGGGCCGCAACCTGCCCGCGGCGATCGCCACCGGGGTCACCCTGGGGGCCGCGGTCGCGCTGTCCGTCTTCACCGACCGGCGCTTCTTCGTCGGCGTCATCTGCGTCGCGCTCGTGCTGGCCGTCTGGGAGATGCGCCAGGCCTTCGCCGAGCAGGCGCTGCGGGTGCCGCTGGTGCCGGTCGCCATCGGCGCCGTGTGCATGACCGTCGGGGCCTACGCCTCCGGACCCGAGGCGCTGGTGCTGGCGACCACGCTCACCTGCGTCGCCGTGCTCGTCTGGCGGGTGGCCGACGGCGCGGCCGGCTCGGGCCGGGACGTCGGCGCCGGGGTGCTGGTCACCCTCTACCCCTGCTTCCTCGGCGGCTTCGCCGCGCTCATGGCGGCCGAGCCGCAGGGGCAGTGGCGGATCCTCGTCTTCATCCTGCTCGTCGTCCTCTCCGACATCGGCGGCTACGCCGTCGGGGTCCTCGTCGGCCGGCACCCGATGGCCCCCGCGCTGTCGCCGAAGAAGTCCTGGGAGGGCATGGCCGGGTCCGTGCTGACCAGCGCCCTGGGCGGGGCGATCCTCATCCCGCTGCTCTTCGACGGCGGGCAGTGGTGGCAGGGCGCGCTGCTCGGCGCGGTGGTCGCCCCGGTGGCCACCATCGGCGACCTCGTCGAGTCGAGCATCAAGCGTCACCTCGGGGTCAAGGACATGTCGAACATCCTCCCCGGGCACGGCGGGATCATGGACCGCCTCGACTCGCTCGCCCTGGCCGCCCCCTTCGTCTGGGCAGTGCTGCGGGCCGTCGCCCCCGTCTAGGCTGGTCCGCACGGCCCGCCCGACGACGAGAGGAGCCGCCATGACCGGTTCTGCAGGTGCCCCCTTCCGCAGCATCGACCCGGCCACCGGCCAGGTGCACGAGGAGCTGCCCTTCGCCACCAGCGAGGAGGTCGCGGCCGCGCTGGGCGCCGCCGACGCGGCCTACCGGTCCTGGCGGGAGGTCGACCTCGCCGAGCGCTGCGCGCTGCTGGCCCGCTGCGGCGAGATCTTCACCGAGCGCACCGACGAACTGGCCGCGGTGGTCACCGAGGAGATGGGCAAGCCGCAGCGGGAGGCCGCCGGCGAGCTCGCCCTCGTCTCGGCGATCTTCGCCCACTACGCCGAGCAGGCCCCGGCGATGCTCGCCGACGAGGAGATCAGCCCGGCCAGCGGCGGCCGCGCGGTGGTGCAGAAGCGCCCCGTCGGGGTGGTCCTGGGGATCATGCCGTGGAACTTCCCGCACTACCAGATCGCCCGGCTGGTCGCCCCCAGCCTGGCGCTGGGCAACACCGTGCTGCTCAAGCCCGCCCCGAGCTGCCCGCGCTCGGCCCGGCTCTTCGCCGAGGTGCTGCAGCAGGCCGGCGTCCCCGAGGGCGTCTACCAGAACCTGCTGCTGGGCACCGACCAGGTCGAAGGGGTCATCGCCGACCCGCGGGTGCAGGGCGTCTCGCTCACCGGCAGCGAGCGGGCCGGCGCGGCGGTCGCCGAGATCGCCGGGCGGCACCTGAAGAAGGTCGTCCTCGAGCTCGGCGGGTCCGACCCCTTCGTCGTGCTGGACACCGAGGACGTCGCCCGCACCGCCAAGCTGGCCTTCGGCGCCCGGACGATGAACATGGGCCAGGCCTGCAACGCGCCGAAGCGGATGATCGTCCCCGAGTCCATCCACGACGACTTCGTCGCCGCGCTGCTCGACGTCGCCGCCGACCGGGGCACCGCGGCGCCGCTGTCCTCGGCCGAGGCCGCCGACGAGGTGGCCCGGCAGATCCGGGTCGCCGGGGAGCAGGGCGCCACGGTGCACGTCGGCGGGGAGCGCAGCGAGCAGGGCGCCTTCGTGACCCCCGCGGTGATCACCGGGGTGACCCCGCAGATGGACATCTACCGCGAGGAGGTCTTCGGGCCGGCCGCGGTGGTCTACCAGGTGCCCGACGAGGCGGCCGCGGTGGAGCTGGCCAACGACACCCCCTTCGGCCTCGGCGCGGCGGTCTTCTCCGGCGACCCGGACCGGGCCCGGGCGGTGGCCGAGCAGATCGACGCCGGCATGGTCTTCGTCAACCAGCCCGAGGGCAGCCAGGCCGACCTGCCCTTCGGCGGGATCAAGCGCAGCGGCTTCGGCCGGGAGCTGGGGCGGCTGGGGATCACCGAGTTCGCCAACCAGCGCCTCATCCGGATGCCCTGAGCCCGACCCGCCAACCCCCATAGCGCGCACTACCCGCACCCCCAAGCGCACGACCCGCAGCCCCAAGAGCGCGACCCGCACCCCAAGAGCGCGAGCTACCACGCAGTAAGTGCTGTGATCACGACACTTACTGCGTGGTAGCCGGTGGGGTAGGTCGCGCGAGGTGGCGGGGTGGGCTGCGGTTGCTGAGATGATGGGCGGGATGAGCACCGACCTGCCCACCCCGACCAGTCGCCCGGCGCCCGGCGCGCTGACGATGACCGCACCCCGCCGGGGGAAGCCGCCGCAGCACCTCGCCGACCTCGACCTCGCCGGACGCAAGCAGGCGGCGAAGGAGGCGGGCCTGCCCGGCTTCCGCGCCGCCCAGCTCTCCACGCACTACTTCGAGCACCACACCAGCGACCCGGAGCGGATGACCGACCTGCCGAAGGCGGGCCGCGAGGAGCTCGTCGCGGCGCTCCTGCCGACGCTGCTCACCCCGGTGCGCACGATCAGCGCCGACGACGGTGCCACCCTGAAGTCGGTGTGGCGGCTGCACGACGGCTCGCTCGTGGAGTCGGTGCTCATGCGCTACCCGCGGCGCGCGACGATCTGCATCTCCAGCCAGGCCGGCTGCGGGATGAACTGTCCCTTCTGCGCCACCGGCCAGGAGGGGCTGACCCGGAACATGTCCACCGCCGAGATCGTCGGCCAGGTCGTCGAGGCCAACCGGATGCTCGCCGAGCAGGACCTGCCTGCGGTCGCCGACGACGGCACCGCCGGGCTCGGCGAGGAGAGCGACCAGGACGAGCCGGGGGAGCAGCCCGAGCCGCGGACGGCCGCCGGTGCCCGGCGGGTGAGCAACGTCGTCTTCATGGGCATGGGCGAGGCGCTGGCCAACTACAAGGCCGCCATCGGTGCGATCCGTCGGATGGTCGACCCGGCCCCGGAGGGGCTGGGGATGAGTGCCCGCGGGATCACCATGTCCTCGGTCGGCCTGGTCCCGGGCATCGACAAGCTCACCGCCGAAGGGATCCCGGTCACCCTGGCGCTCTCGCTGCACGCCCCGGACGACGAGCTGCGCGACGAGCTGGTGCCGATCAACACCCGCTGGTCGGTGGACGAGGCGATCGACGCCGCCTACCGCTACTTCCAGGCCACCGGGCGGCGGGTGAGCATCGAGTACGCGCTCATCAAGGACATGAACGACCAGTCCTGGCGGGCCGACCTGCTCGCCGAGAAGCTGCTCGCCCGCGGCCGCGGATGGGTGCACGTCAACCCGATCCCGCTCAACCCCACGCCCGGCTCGATCTGGACCGCCTCCCGGCCCGGGGTGGAGCAGCAGTTCGTCGAGCGGCTGCGCGCGGCCGGCATCCCGACCACCGTGCGGGACACCCGCGGCAGCGACATCGACGGCGCCTGCGGTCAGCTCGCGGCGGCCACCGCGTGAGCCCCGCCTCGCCGCCCGCCGCCGGGCGGGAGCTGGTCGTCACGCTCAGCTGCCCCGACCGGGTCGGCATCGTGCACACCGTCACCGGCGCCCTGCTGGCCCTCGACCTGACGATCGTGGACAGCCAGCAGTTCGGCGACCCCAGCACCGGGGAGTTCCACCTGCGGATGCACGTGCGCAGCCAGGACGGACCGGTCAGCGCCGACGGGCAGGAGGGGCTGCGGGCCCGGCTCGCCGACACCCTGGACGCCGACGTCGCGGTGCACGACCTGGCCGTCCCGCACCGGCTCCTGGTGATGGTCAGCCGGCAGGGGCACTGCCTCAACGACCTGCTCTTCCGGGTCCGTACCGGCCAGCTCAACGTGCAGGTGACCGCCATCGTCGGCAACCACACCGATCTCGAGCCGGACGCCCGCTGGCACGACATCCCCTTCCACCACGTCCCGGTGACCCCGCAGACGAAGCCGGAGGCCGAGGCCCGGCTCCGCGAGATCGTCGCCGCCACCGGCACCGAGACCATCGCCCTGGCCCGGTACATGCAGATCCTCAGCCCGCAGGTGTGCGCCGAGATGCCCGGCCGGATCCTCAACATCCACCACTCGCTGCTGCCCTCCTTCAAGGGCGCCAGCCCGTACCGGCAGGCGCACGACCGCGGGGTGAAGGTGATCGGGGCGACCGCCCACTACGTCACCGCCGACCTCGACGAGGGCCCGATCATCGAGCAGGACTTCCGCCGGGTGGACCACCGGATGACCCCCGAGGAGCTTGCCACCACCGGTCAGGAGCTGGAGGCGATGGCCTTCTCCCGGGCGGTGCGCTGGCACGTCGAGCGGCGGGTGGTGCTGCGCGGGCGGCGCACCATCGTCTTCGACTGACCGGCCGACCCGACCCGCCACGCCCGACCCGCCGCGTCACGGGGTGGCTGCGACCGGACGCACGGCGCTCGGCATGATGGGTGCGGACGCACCGACCGCGCACGAGCAGCTCGACGCCCGAGAGGAGCACCCATGACGACCTTCGTCGGAGTCGCCGACATGGCCGCCTGGACCCGTGAACGAGGACCCGAGCGGATCATCGGGGAGATGGCCCGCAGCATGGTGGGCGTCTTCGCCCGCTGGCCCAGCTTCGACCTCGTCCCGAGGATCGCCAGCCACACCCCGATCGGGGTGATCGAGCTGATGCCGACGAGCGACGGCAGCCACTACGCCTTCAAGTACGTCAACGGCCACCCCTCCAACCCGGCCCGGGGCTACCAGACGGTGACCGCCTTCGGCGCGCTCGCCGACGTCGACAACGGCTACCCGGTGCTGCTGGCCGAGATGACCCTGCTCACCGCGCTGCGCACCGCGGCCACCTCGGCGATGGCCAGCCAGCAGCTGGCCCGGCTGGACTCACGGCGGATGGCGCTCATCGGCGCCGGCAGCCAGGCGGAGTTCCAGGCGCTCGGGCACCGCGCCTCGCTGGGCATCGACGAGGTCGCGGTGTGGGACGTCGACCCGGCCGCGATGGCCAAGGCCGAGTGCAACCTCCGCGCCCTCGGCTTCGACGTGCGGGTCGCCACCAGCGCCGAGGACGCGGTCCGCGGCGCCGACGTCGTCACCACGTGCACCGCGGACAAGGCCTTCGCCACCGTGCTCTTCGACGACTGGATCACCCCGGGCATGCACATCAACGCCATCGGCGGTGACTGCCCGGGCAAGACCGAGCTGGAGCCGGCCATCCTCGGCCGGGGACCGGTCTTCGTCGAGCACACCCCGCAGTCGCGGATCGAGGGGGAGATCCAGCACCAGGGCGAGGACTTCCCGGTGACCGAGCTGTGGCGGGTCGTCACCGGGGACGCCACCGGCCGGGAGAGCCAGGAGCAGGTGACGATCTTCGACTCGGTGGGCTTCGCCGTCGAGGACTTCTGCGCGCTGCGCTACCTCAACAGCACCGTGCGCGGCTCCGGGCACTGCATAGAGATCGACCTCGTCGCCGAGCCCGAGGACCCCAAGGACCTCTTCGGGCTCGTCGGGGCGCCGGTCCCGGTCTGACGCCTCGCCCGGGTCCGACGCCGGTCCGAGACCGGGTCCGGGGCTGAGACCGTGCCCGGACCGGCTCAGCCGGTGACGATCTCGGCGGCCTCGGCCACGTCGTCGACGAGGTGCAGCGCGTCGCCGACGGACCGGTCCTCGGCCAGCGCGCGCAACGCCGGCCACACCGGGAGGGTGTGCTGCCAGTGCTGGGTGCCGACGAGCACCAGCGGCGGGACGACGGCCCCCGGCTCGGCGTAGTACAGCGGGGTCAGCGCCTGGAAGATCTCCTGCACGGTGCCGGCGGCGCCCGGCAGCACGACCAGCCCGGCGTCGCACCGGGAGAGCAGGGTGTCCTCGCGCAGCGCGTTGGAGAAGTACTTGGCGATGCCGCCGCAGAAGACGTTGGGCGGCTCGTGGCCGTAGAACCAGGTCGGGACCCCGATGCTGCGGGCGGTGGTCGTGCCGTCCCGCATGCGCTCCTCGCGCAGGTGGGCGCGGACCGTCATGGCCGCGCGCGCCCACGCCTCGATCGACGGGCGGAAGGAGGGGACCGTCGCGAGCTCGGCCAGCGCCGCCGCCAGCCGGTCGTCGTCCCCGACGTAGGCGCCGAGGTTGGCGGCCTCCATCGCGCCGGGTCCGCCGCCGGTGAGCACCACCTGGCCCGCGGCGGCGACCTCGTGGCCCAGGCGGGCCGCGGCCGCGTAGCCGTCGGTGCCGCGCTGCAGGGCGTGCCCGCCCATGACCCCGACGACGTGCCGACCGGCGAGCTGCTCGGTCAGGGCGTCGGTGATCGCGTCGTCGTGCACCGCCCGCAGCAGGGTGGCGAAGACGTCGCGGTGCTGGGCGCTCTCCTGGTCCCAGGCGTAGGCCCGGGCGTCCGGGGTGCTCGGGTAGCCCTCGTCCAGCCCGTCGTAGAGCTCGTCGGCGAGATAGAGCGTGGAGCGGTAGGGGTTGATCGGGGCGCCCGGGTCGGTGGGGAAGAGCAGGGCGCCCTGGGCGCGGAGGTGGGCCGCCAGCCGGTCGCTGACCTGCCCGCCGAGGACGACCAGACCGGTGAGCTCGGTCCGGGTCAGCAGCAGCTCCTCGTAGGGGTGCAGGTCGAGATCCTGGATGCGTACCCCGCGCAGCGGCCGTCGATCGGCCAGCACGGTCCGCAGCTCGGCCGGTGTGCTGACCTCCCGCGCCGCCGGGTGCGGCCGTGTCTCGTCCCCGCTCAGCCACGCCAGCTCGCTCTCGCTCATGCCGCGAGCCTGGCACACCCTCTTCGTCCCACCCGCCACCCCTTTATCGGGTTACCCGATAAAGGCTCGGTCACCCCAGGAGGCTTCTCGGGTGAAGGAGAGGTTCTCGCAGATGGGCGGTGAGAGGCGGCGAAGGGTGGGGTGAGGCGCGACGAAGGGGGAGGCACGGCCTTCCCCGTGCCCCCGAACGCGAGCTGCGGCGTCGTCGCGTGGGGTGAGGCGCGACGAAGGGAGTGGTGCGGCCTCCCCCCTTCGCCGCCGATCTCGCTCGCGGTGTCGGCTCGTGAGTGAGCACATCCGGTCGCCTCGCGCCGACCCGAGGCGACCGGATGCGCTCACTCAGCGTCGCCGCACCGGTCTCCGGAAGTCAGGTGGCGATCAGGCGACGTCGACCGGGCGCGCCCGGTAGGTCAGCAGCACGACCCCACCGGGCAGCGTCTCGCTCCCGGCGAGCTCGAGCGGGCGCGGCGCGTAGCCGAGCCGGGCGAGCGGGATGCCGTCACCGAGCAGCACCGGGTTGAGCTTGACCTGGATCTCGTCGATCTCCTCGACGAGCTGACCGGCGAGGTCCGCCCCGCCGCACAGCCACACGTCCCCGTCGCCCCCAGCCTTCAGCCGCCGCACGTGGCCGGCCACGTCCCCCTCGACCCTGGTCACGGTCGGGTCGTCCGGCAGCTCGCCGTGGGTGACGACGTGCTGCTCCAGGTGCGGGTAGGCGCTGGTCAGCCCGGCGTCCAGGGCCGGCTGGTGGGTCCGGGCACCCATGACGACCGCGGCGAAGCGCCGCGGCGCCCCGCTCACCCCGAGCGCATCGCGCAGGTGCGCCGGGCACGTCTCCGGGTAGCGGGCGAAGAGGTCGCCCACCGTCTCCGGATCCACCGGGAAGCCGTCGGTCTGCCCGTCCGGACCGGCGATGAACCCGTCCAGCGAGGCAGCGACGTAGTAGACGAGGTCGGCCATGACGCCCATCCCACCTCGTGCCGCGCCCGACGTCCACCGGATATCACCCTCGGGGTCGTCCCGGCCGTGGGTGCCCCGTGCCGGCCCGTCAGCGCACACCGCGGGCGTCGAGCACCTCGCGCAGCTGCCGCTCCTGCGCGTCGGTGAGCCCGCAGGCCCGCGGCGCGTCACGCCCCTCCTCCCATGCGAGAGTGCGCTCCAGGGTGTGCTCCAGCGGGCGGGTGACCAGCCCGTCGCGGCGGGCCCGCCGCGAGGTCTTCGTCATGAAGCCGCGCCAGTCCGGGTCCGGGATCCACAGCGGCAGCGACGGGGTACCCATGAACGGCTCGACCCCGGCGTCGGCGAGCACCTCCGCGGGCACGGGACGGGCGACCGCGCTGCTGCCGGCGACCCGCCGCGCGGCGTCGAGGACGGTGGCCAGGTCGGTGGTCGGACCGGTCGCGTCGTACGTCCCGTCGAGCCGCTGCTGCGCGGCCGTGACGATCCAGCCGGCGAGGTCGTCGACGTCGATGACGGCCACCGGGAAGGTGGGGTCGGGCGGGACGAGCACGTCGTCGCCGGTGGGGTGGGCGAAGCGCCACGGGTAGTAGCCGACCCGACCGGTCACGTCGCCGGGTCCGCCGATGAGGCCGGCGCGGACGACGGTCGCGGTCGACCGCCCTTCGCGGACCGCCTCCTCGCAGGCCACCTTCGCCGAGCCGTAGGCCAGCCCGTCGGCGTCGGGAGGCAGCACGTCGCCGGTCGAGGCCGGCAGCAGCGGGGCGTCCTCGGACGTCCCGGGCGTCGCGTGGTCGGCGTAGACGTTGCCGGTGGAGACGAAGACCCGGTGTGCCGTGTCCAGCTCGCGCACCGCGGCCCGCACCTGGCCCGGCTGCCGGGAGACGTCCACGACCGCGTCCCAGCGGTGATCGCTCACCGCGGCCAGGCTGTCGGTGTCGCGGTCCAGCCGGACCAGGGTGGCTCCGGGGGCGATCGGGGCGGAGCCACGGGACGCGCAGGTGACCTGGTGGCCCTGGGCGAGCGCGGCCGCGGCGACGGCCCGGCCGAGGAAGGCGGTGCCGCCGAGGATGAGCAGGTCCATGCGGTCAGCCAAGCAGCGTCGCGCCAGGGGGTCGAGCGATTCCGCCGCCAGCAGATCGAGCGGGCTCGTGGCTGGCCGGTGCCTCGCGATGTCGGCGGTCGGGTGGGTGGCCCCTAGTGACCGGTGAGCCGGTCGACCACCTGGCCGGCCAGCGACGGCCGCCCGGTGAGGCGCTCCTCGTGGTCGGCGAGGGTGGCCACGCCCAGGCCGGAGTTGATGCCGAGCCAGCGCAGCGGCTCGCGCTCCCAGTCGGGGGATCGGTGCCCGACCCAGGGCAGCCCGGTGCGGCGGGTCTGCTGGCCGGTGATGAGCTCGGCCAGGGTGCGCCCGGCCAGGTGGGTGGCGGCCACCCCGTCGCCGACGTAGCCGCCGGCAGACCCGACCCGACCCTCGGGGTCCCAGGTGACGCTGGGGTGCCAGTCCCGCGGCACCCCGAGCGGTCCGCCCCAGGCGTGGCTGAAGTCGAGCTCGACCTGGGGCAGCAGCCGCCGCAGGTAGGTGCGCAGGGCGGTGAAGACCCGCTCGTCGGTGTCGAAGCCCGGGTCGATCCGCGACCCCAGGTGATAGGGGGCGCCGCGCCCGCCGAAGGCGATCCGGTCGTCGACGGTGCGCTGCCCGTAGACCACGAGGTAGCCGTGGTCGGTGAAGACCTCCCGCTCGGCCAGACCGACGGCGCTCCACTGCTGCGGGGTGAGCGGCTCGGTGGCCACCATGAGCGAGTACACCGGCGCGACCCGGTGCCGCAGCCGGGGGAGAGTCGCGGTCCACGCCTCGGTGGCCCGCACCACGGCGTCCGCGGACAGCGCCCGGCCGTCGGCGAGCCGGATCAGATGGCCCTCGCCCCCAGCCCCAGCACCAGCACGCCGCACGTCGGCGACCCGGGCCTGTTCGACGACGGTCCCGCCGAGCCGGCGCACCGCGGCGGCCAGCCCGTCCACCAGAGCCCTCGGGTGGATCCGGGCGCAGGCCGGGTCGAAGGTGGCGCCGCGCACCGGCCGGCCCGGGGTGTCGGCGGCCGCCAGCCGCTCCCGCGTCTGCTCCCGGTCCAGCCAGCGTGCCGATCCGCCCCACCGCCGGTTCGCCTCGACACCCGCCCGAGCCCGCGCCGCCTGGGCATCACCGCGGGCGACCGCCAGGGTGCCGCCGCGGACGAAGCCCGCGTCGATCCCTTCGTGCACGCAGACCTGGCCCACCTCGTCGACGGTCTCGACGAGAGCGTCGAGCATCGCCCGGGCGGAGGCGGCCCCGTGCCGGGCGGCCAGGGCGTCGCCGCCGACCGGGAAGAGGGCGCTGACCCAGCCACCGTTGCGCCCGCTGGCGCCGAAGCCGACGTGCTCGGCCTCGAGCACCACCACATGGATGTCCGGTCGCTGCCGCAGCAGGTAGTAGGCGGCCCACAGCCCGGTGAAGCCGCCGCCGACCACCGCGACATCGGCCCGCTCAGGCAGCTCGACGACGTCGGCGAGTTCAGTGGCCTCGGCCGGGTCCGTCGGGGACGCCACGCGCGGCTCCCACCACAGCGGCATGGTCATGGATCGGCCCTCCGGGCGCGGGTCGGCGAAGCTGCTGCGGTGGGCGGCCGGTCAGACGAGCTCGGCGCCCTTGGCGAGCACCGAGCGCAGCCGCTGCTCGATGTCGTCGAACTCCGGCTGCCCGATGGTCAGCGGCGGCGCCAGCTGGATGACCGGGTCGCCGCGGTCGTCGGCGCGGCAGTAGATGCCGGCCTCGAAGAGCGCCTTGGACAGGTAGCCGCGCAGCAGCCGCTCCGACTCCTCCTCGTCGAAGGTCTCCCGCGTCGCCTTGTCCTTGACCAGCTCGATCCCGTAGAAGTACCCCTCGCCGCGCACGTCGCCGACGATCGGCAGGTCGAGCAGTCGCTCCAGGGTCGCCCGGAAGGCGGGGGCGTTCTCCTTGACGTGGTCGTTGAGGCCCTCCCGGTCGAAGATGTCCAGGTTGGCCATCGCCACCGCCGCCGAGACCGGGTGCCCGCCGAAGGTGTAGCCGTGCTGGAAGGCGGTGGTGCCGTGCTTGAAGGGCTCGAAGAGCCGGTCGCTGGCGATCATCGCGCCGATCGGGGAGTAGCCGGAGGTCATCCCCTTCGCGCAGGTGATGATGTCCGGGGTGTAGCCGAGGTCGGTGCAGGCGAACATCGACCCGATCCGGCCGAAGGCGCAGATCACCTCGTCGGAGACGAGCAGCACGTCGTACTCGTCGCAGATCTCCCGGACCCGCTCGAAGTAGCCGGGCGGCGGCGGGAAGCAGCCGCCGGCGTTCTGCACCGGCTCGAGGAAGACCGCAGCCACGGTGTCCGGGCCCTCGAACTCGATCGCCTCGGCGATCCGGTCGGCGGCGTACCGGCCGAAGGCCTTGGGGTCGTCGCGCAGCTCCTCGCTGGCCCGGTAGATGTTGGTGTTGGGCACCTTGTGCGCGCCCGGGACGAGCGGCTCGAAGGCCTCCTTCAGCGGCGGCAGCCCGGTGATCGACAGCGCGCCCTGCGGGGTGCCGTGGTAGGCGATGGCGCGCGAGATGACCTTGTGCTTGGTCGGCTTGCCGACGAGCTTGTAGTACTGCTTGGCCAGCTTCCACGCCGACTCCACGGCCTCGCCGCCGCCGGTGGTGAAGAAGACCCGGTTGAGGTCGCCCGGGGCGCCCTGGGCCAGCCGCTCGGCGAGGTTGATCGCGCTCGGGTGGGCGTAGGACCAGATCGGGAAGAAGGCGAGCTGCTCGGCCTGCTTGGCCGCGGCCTCGGCGAGCTCGGTCCGGCCGTGCCCGACCTGGACGACGAAGAGGCCGGAGAGGCCGTCGATGTACTCCTTGCCGGCGGCGTCGTAGACGTGGTGGCCCTGGCCGCGGACGATCACCGGGACCTGGCCGCCGTCCTCGTAGACCGACTGCCGGGTGAAGTGCATCCACAGGTGGTCGCGGGCGGCGTCCTGGTGGCTCGTGCCCAGCGGCGTGGTGCCGGTGGTGGTGGTCTCGGGCTGCGTGCTGCTGGTCATCTCGTTCCCCAGTTGTAGTGCTGCTTGTTGAGCTTCAGGTAGACGAAGGTCTCGGTGGAGCGCACCCCGGGCAGGGTGCGGATGCGGTCGCTGAGCAGGGCGAGGAGCTGGTCGTCGTCCTCGCAGACCACCTCGGCGAGCAGGTCGAAGCTGCCGGCGGTGGTGACCACGTAGTCGACCTCGGGCAGCGCGGCGAGCGCATCGCCGACCGGGCCGAGGTCGCCGTCGGCGTTGATCCCGATCATCGCCTGACGGGTGAAGCCCACCTGCAGCGGATCGGTGACGGCGACGATCTGCACCACCCCGGCGTCGAGCAGCCGCTGCACCCGCTGGCGCACGGCCGCCTCGGACAGCCCGACGGAGCGGCCGATCGTCGCGTAGGAGCGGCGGCCGTCCTCCTGGAGGTGCTCGATGATCTGCTTGCTGACCTCGTCGAGGCGCACCGGATCGGTGGACGCGGTCGTGGGGGCCATGTCGTCATGGTGTCGCCAGGTGAGCGGGAGCGCAACCCGTCGACGACGGAAACCGTGGCGAAACAGAGATTTAACGGCGGATTTCGTCGGTATTCCGTCGGAGGGGTGTGCATATGCGAAGACGGCCACTATCGTGCACGTCACACCAGCGATACCCCGCCGCGCACCGGCGGGCGACCCCGAGGAGCGATCCGACGTGGCCGAGTCCACCCCCCGCCAGCTGCGCAACGTCATCGGTGGCGAGCGCGTCGACGCCGCCAGCGGCGAGACCACCGACATCGTCGACCCGTCCACCGGGCAGGTGGTGGCCACCGCCCCGGTCAGCTCCCAGGAGGACGTCGACCGCGCCTACGCCTCGGCGCAGGAGGCCTTCGCGACCTGGGGCCGGGTGACGCCGGGGGAGCGGCAGACCGCGCTGCTGCGCTTCGCCGACGCCCTGGAAGCCCGCGGGCAGGAGCTCATCGAGCTCGAGGCGAGCAACACCGGCAAGCCGCACCACCTCGTCGCCTCCGAGGAGGTGCCGGTGATGTGCGACCAGATCCGGTTCTTCGCCGGCGCCGCCCGGGTGCTCGAGGGACGCGCCTCGGCGGAGTACATGGCCGGGCACACCAGCTGGATCCGGCGCGAGCCGATCGGTGTCGTCGGCCAGGTGACCCCGTGGAACTACCCGATGATGATGGCCGTCTGGAAGATCGCCCCGGCCCTGGCCGCCGGCAACTCGATCGTCCTCAAGCCCAGCGACACCACCCCCGAGACCACGCTGCTCATGGCCGAGATCGCCAGCGAGTTCTTCCCGCCGGGAACCTTCAACGTCGTCACCGGGGACCGGGGCACCGGGCGGATGGTCGTCGAGCACGCCACCCCCGAGCTGGTGGCGATCACCGGCTCGGTGCGCGCCGGTGTCGACGTGGCCACCTCGGCCGCCCGTGAGCTCAAGCGCACCCACCTCGAGCTCGGCGGCAAGGCGCCGGTGGTCGTCTTCGACGACGCCGACCTCGAGGCGCTGGCCGAGGGGATCGGCACGGCCGCCTACTTCAACGCCGGTCAGGACTGCACCGCGGCCACCCGGGTGCTCGCCGCGCCGGGGATCCACGACGACGTCGTCGCCGCGCTGGCCGAGTTCGCCCGGACCGAGGCGAAGGTGGGCGCGCCCACCGACGACGAGGCGCTGCTGGGCCCGGTGAACAACCGCGACCAGCTGGCCAAGGTGTCCGGCTTCATCGACCGTCTGCCCGACCATGCCGACCTGGTCACCGGCGGCACCCGGATGAGCGAGATGGGCGAGGGCTTCTACCTCAGCCCGGCGGTCGTCTCCGGGCTCCGCCAGGACGACGAGGCGGTGCAGAACGAGATCTTCGGGCCGGTCATCACCGTGCAGCGCTTCACCGACGAGGACCAGGCGGTGGCCTGGGCCAACGGGGTCGAGTACGGCCTCGCCTCCTCGGTGTGGACCAGCGACTTCGGTCGGGCGATGCGGATGAGCACCCGGCTCGACTTCGGCTGCGTCTGGATCAACTGCCACATCCCGCTGGTGGCCGAGATGCCGCACGGCGGGTTCAAGAAGTCCGGTCACGGCAAGGACCTGTCGATGTACGGCTTCGAGGACTACACCCGGATCAAGCACGTCATGGCCAACATCGAGGTCTGACGCACCCCCTCCCACCCTCCGACCCCGCGGGGTCCCGTCCTGGAAGACCGACCGCCGATGACCCCCGTCCGGCCCCCGGCCGACCCCACCACCGCTGCCCTCGTGCGGGCCGCGCGGGCCAGCCAGCGCTCCCGCCCGACCCGACGCTCGATGCTCACCGGCGGCCTGCTCGGCGGCGCCGGGCTGGCCCTGGCCGGCTGCGCCCCGCCGGAGCCGCCGACCGCAGGGGCCGCCGCCGCGGCCGCGGACCTGCCGACGGACGTCTCCGAGCGGGAGCAGATCGTCCGCTGGGCGAACTGGACCTCGTACATGGACATGGACGACGCCGGCCGGCGCTACCCGACGCTGCAGGCCTACGAGCGCGAGTCCGGCATCGACGTCTCCTACACCGAGGACATCGACGACAACGACAGCTACTTCAACAAGATCGCCCCGCAGCTGCGCGCCGGCCAGGACATCAGCCGGGACATCTTCACCTTCACCGACTGGATGGCCAACCGGATCATCCGCGAGGGCCTGTGCCAGCCGCTGGAGCTCATCCGGATGCCCAACGCGAGCAACCTGCTGGAGTCGCTGCAGGACGTCTCCTTCGACCCGGGCCGGCAGTACTCGCTGACCTGGCAGACCGGCTTCGCCGGGATCGGCTACCACAAGGGGAAGGTGGGCCGGGAGCTGAAGACCATCGAGGACCTGTGGGCCGAGGACCTCAAGGGCAAGATCTCGGTGCTCAGCGAGTTCCGCGACACCCTCGGCTGCATCATGCTCAGCCAGGGCGTCGACATCGACTCCGACTTCACCCAGGACCAGTTCCAGGCCGCGGTCGACGAGATCGACTCCCGGGTGGCCGACGGCTACATCCGCCGGATCAAGGGCAACAGCTACCTCAACGACCTCAAGAGCGGCAACGCGGTGGCCGGGATCGTCTGGTCCGGCGACCTCTTCGTGCTGCGTGCCGAGACCGAGGACGAGGACTGGGAGTTCGTCATCCCGGAGAGCGGCGGCACGATCTGGAGCGACAACATGATGGTGCCGATCACCAGCACGCACCGGCGCAACGCGCAGGACATCATGAACCACTACTACGACCCGGCGGTGGCCGCCGAGGTCGCCGCCTGGGTCAACTACGTCTGCCCCGTCCAGGGCGCCCAGGAGGAGATGGAGAAGATCGACCCCGAGCTGGCCGAGTCGCCCTTCATCTTCCCCAGCGACAGCTACATCGAGGAGAACAACATCCAGGGCTTCCGGGCGCTCGACCCGGAGGAGGACCGGGAGTACAGCGAGATCTGGGCCAGGACGGTGGGCAACTGATGGGCATCTTCGGCTCGAGCAAGAGCGGCGGCTCGCCCGTCCGCCAGGCCACCGGCGACCTGCGGCTGGACGAGGTCACCAAGACCTTCGGCGACTTCACCGCGGTGGACGACCTCGACCTGCACGTCCCGCGCGGCTCCTTCTTCGCGCTGCTCGGCCCCTCCGGCTGCGGCAAGACGACCACCCTGCGGATGGTCGCCGGGCTGGAGCAGCCGACCTCGGGGCGGGTGCGCATCGGCGAGACAGACCTCACCGGTTCCCGGCCCTACGAGCGCCCGGTGAACACGGTCTTCCAGAGCTACGCACTCTTCCCGCACCTCTCGGTGCGCGACAACGTCGCCTTCGGGCCCAAGCGGCGCGGCGAGACCGAGGCGCTCAGCCAGGCCGACGAGGCGCTGGAGCTGGTGCAGATGGGCCACCTCGCCGGCCGCAAGCCCACCCAGCTCTCCGGCGGGCAGCAGCAGCGGGTCGCCCTCGCCCGGGCGCTGGTCAACCGGCCCGAGGTGCTGCTGCTCGACGAGCCGCTGGGCGCGCTGGACCTCAAGCTGCGCCGGCAGATGCAGGTCGAGCTCAAGCGCATCCAGACCGAGGTCGGGCTCACCTTCATCCACGTCACCCACGACCAGGAGGAGGCCATGACGATGGCCGACACGGTCGCGGTGATGAACCACGGGCGGATCGAGCAGATGGACGCCCCGGAGGCGCTCTACGACCTGCCGAGCACCGCCTTCGTCGCCAACTTCGTCGGCCAGTCCAACCTGGTCACCGCCCAGGTCACCGGCCGCGACGGCGAGCACCTCGTCGCCGACGCCGCCGGCACCACGGTGCGGGTGCCGCTGGCCCGGGCCGCGGTCACCGACGGGGAGGTGCTCTTCGGGGTGCGCCCGGAGAAGGTGCGCATCCACGAGCACCGGCCGGAGAGCCTGGGCGACGACGTGCGCGCCCGGGTCGAGGACGTCTCCTTCACCGGCGTGGCCACCCAGTACATCGTCACCGTGGCCTCCGGGAACCGGTGGGCGGTCTACGAGCAGAACCTCGACGTCGACCCGCAGACCGTGCGCCCCGGCGACGAGGTGTGGATCTCCTGGGACCCGGCGCACGCCTTCGTCGTCGCCCCGGACGCCGAGGCCGAGAGCGCCGCCGACGAGGTGGCCTCGTGAGCACCGCCGCCGACGCCGACACCGCTGCGGGCGGATCCGGCGGAGGCCGCCGCAGCAGGACGAAGGGGGACCGCGGCGCCCTGGACGCCCGCGAGCGGCGCCGGTCGTCGCGCACCGCCTACCTGCTGCTGCTGCCCGGCGTCGCCTGGCTGGTCATCTTCTTCGTCGTCCCGGTCGTGCAGCTCTTCACCGTCTCGCTGCAGAGCGACTTCCCCGGCTACCCGGGCTACTACTACCGCGACGTCAACGTCGGCAACTACCTCTCCGCGCTGGCCGAGTTCTGGCCGCACATGCTGCGCTCGCTGCTCTTCGGGGCGCTGGCCACCTTCTTCGCCTTCATCCTCGCCTACCCGCTGGCGTACGCGCTGGCCTTCAAGGCCGGCCGGTGGCGCCCGGTGATGCTCATCTGCGTCATCGCGCCCTTCTTCACCAGCTTCGTGCTGCGCACCATCGCCTGGCGCCAGATCCTCGCCGACGACGGGATCCTCGCCTCCACGCTGCGCACCCTGCACCTGCTGCCCGGGGACCGGATCACCGAGACCTGGGTGGCCGTGGTCGCCGGTCTGACGTACAACTTCCTGCCTTTCATGGTGCTGCCGATCTACGCCTCGCTGGAACGGGCCGACCCGCGGGTCATCGAGGCCGGCAGCGACCTCTACGGCAACGGGCTGACCACCTTCGCCCGGGTCACCCTGCCGATGAGCCTGCCCGGGGTGCTCGCCGGCACCCTGCTGACCTTCATCCCGGCGGCCGGCGACTACGTCAACGCCGAGCTGCTCGGTTCCGACCGCAGCACGAAGATGGTCGGCAACGTCATCGAGAGCCAGTTCTTCCGAGTCCCCGGCGGCTACGACACGGCTGCCGCGCTGAGCTTCACGCTGATGGCGATCATCCTCGCCCTCGTCTTCCTCTACGTCCGCCGCTTCGGCACCGAGGAGCTGGTCTGAGATGCGCCGCCTGACCCGGTGGATCGGGGACCGCTTCGCGATGATCGCGGCCGTCCTCGTCCTGCTCTACCTCTTCCTGCCGGTGCTGTACGTCTTCATCTTCAGCTTCAACGACTACCGGCGGAACAACCTCACCTGGAACTCCGACGCCGGTCCGACGCTGAAGCACTGGGCCAACCCGTGCGGGGCGCCCGGGATCTGCGAGGCGCTCGGCAACAGCCTCAAGGTCGGCCTGCTGGCGACCCTGGTGGCCACCGTGCTGGGCACGATGATCGCCATCGCCCTGGTGCGCTACCGCTTCCGCGGCAAGGGCGCCGGCAACATGCTCGTCTTCGTGCCGATGGCCACCCCGGAGATCGTGCTCGGCGCGAGCCTGCTGACGATCTTCGTCCAGGGCTTCAGCAACGTCGGTCTGCGGCTGGGCTTCTGGACCATCGTCATCGCGCACATCATGTTCTGCCTGAGCTTCGTCGTGGTCACCGTGCGCGCCCGGCTGCAGAGCCTCGACCCGCGCCTGGAGGAGGCCGCGCAGGACCTCTTCGCCGGGCCTGGCGAGACCTTCATGCGGGTGACCCTGCCGCTGATCATGCCCGGTGTCGCCGGCGCCGCCATGCTGGCGTTCAGCTTGAGCTTCGACGACTTCATCATCACGAACTTCGTCAGCGGCGACACCAACACCTTCCCCAAGTTCGTCTACGTCAGCTACCTGCGCGGCATCCCCGCGCAGGCCAACGTCATCGGCTTCTCGCTCTTCGTCATCGCCGTGGTCCTCGTCGTGCTGGGCCAGCGGATCTCGATGGCTCGGGCGAACCCCTGACGCCACGGAAGGAGTGCCATGCGGGTCCTCATGATCGGCGCCGGCGGGGTCGGCGACGCGGCCGCGAAGATCGCCGCCACCCGAGGCTTCGCGCAGCGGTGGGTGGTCGCCGACGCCGACCCGGAGCGGGCGGCGCGGACCGTGGCGGCCGCCGTCGCCCGGGACACCCACGCCGGTGACGAGCCGCGCTTCGTCGCCGCGCAGGTGGACGCCTCGGACGCTGCGGCGGTGACCCGGCTGGCGGTCGAGCACGAGGCGACGCACGTGCTCAACGCCGTCGACCCGCGCTTCGTCATGCCGATCTTCGAGGGGGCGCTGGCCGCCGGGGCGGACTACCTCGACATGGCCATGTCGCTCTCCCGGCCGCACCCCGAGCGGCCCTACGAGCAGGTGGGCGTCAAGCTCGGCGACGAGCAGCTCGCCCGGGCCGGGGCGTGGGAGGCCGCCGGCCGCCTGGCCCTCGTCGGGATCGGTGTCGAGCCGGGCCTGTCCGACGTCTTCGCCCGCTACGCCGCCGACGAGCTCTTCACCGAGATCGACGAGCTCGGCACCCGGGACGGGGCCAACCTCGTCGTCCGCGACGAGGACGGTCAGGAGGTCTTCGCCCCCGGCTTCTCGATGTGGACGATCATCGAGGAGTGCCTCAACCCGCCGGTGGTGTGGGAGCGCGCCCGGGCCGAGGCGGCACCACGGACGAGCGACGGGCAGGTGGACGTCGAGGCGGGCTTCGCCACGCTGCCGCCCTTCGCCGAGCCGGAGGTCTTCGACTTCCCCGAGGGCATCGGCCCGGTCGAGTGCGTGCACGTCGAGCACGAGGAGGTGCTGCTCATGCCGCGCTGGGTGGAGGCGCAGCGGGTCACCTTCAAGTACGGGCTCGGCGAGGAGATGATCGCCATGCTCCGCCAGCTGCACACCCTCGGCCTGGACTCCACCGACCCCGTGACGGTGAAGGGGGTGCAGGTCAGCCCGCGGGACGTCGTCGCCGCCGTGCTGCCGGACCCGGCCACCATCGGCCCGCGGATGAAGGGCAAGACGTGCGCCGGGCTGCTCGTCACCGGGACCGGCACCGACGGTCGGCCGCGCGAGGTGTACCTCTACCACGTCGTCGACAACGCCGACACGATGCGCGAGGCGGACGCCCAGGCGGTGGTCTGGCAGACCGCGATCAACCCGGTGGTCGCGCTCGAGCTGCTCGCCGCCGGCACCTGGGCCGGCACCGGGGTGCGCGGGCCGGAGTCCTTCGACGCGCGCCCCTTCCTCGAGCTGCTCGCCGCCGACGCGCCGCGCGGCTACGGCTCGCCGTGGGGCCTGCAGGAGCGCACCCCGAGCACCACCGCATGACCCGCGGGCACGTCAGGAGCCTGCGGCTCGCGCTGTGGCAGTGCGCCCCGGTGCCCCGGGAGCCGGCGACCAACCTCGACCGGCTCCGCACGGTGGCGGGGCGCGCCGCGGAGCAGGGCGCCCAGGTGCTGCTCACGCCGGAGGCGACGCTCACCGGCTACGACATCGGCGCGCTGGACGACGGGCTCGTCGCCGGTGCCGTGGACCAGGTCGTCGAGGTGGCGCGCGAGACCGGCATCGCGCTCGTCGTCGGGGTGCTGCGCCGGGACGCGCAGGGTGTCTGGCGCAACTCGGCGGTGCTCGCCCTCCCGGGTGACGACCCGGTGGTCTACGACAAGGCCCACCTCTTCGGCGACCTCGACCGGTCCCGGTTCGTCGCGGGGGAGCGCACCCACGGCGCCGCGGTCATCGACGGCGTCCCGGTGGCGACCCTGGTCTGCTACGACGTCGAGCACCCCGAGGCGGTGCGGTCCGCGGTGCTCGACGGCGCCCGGCTGGTGCTCGTGCCCACGGCGAACATGCACCCCTTCGCCGGGGTCAACGACCTGCTCGTCCCGGCCCGCGCCCTGGAGAACGGGGTGCCGGTCGCCTACGCCAACCACTGCGGCCAGGAAGCGGAGACCCGCTACCTCGGCCGCAGCCTCGTCGCCGGGCCGGACGGCGCCGTGCTGGCCCGTGCCGGGGGCGCGCAGGAGGAGCTGCTCGTCGTCGACGTCCCGGTCGCCATCCCCGTCGAGGCCGAGGGCACCCCGGAGCGGGACGCCGCCGACTGGGGCTACCTGCGCGACCGCCGCCCGGAGCTCTACGGGTCGCTGGTGGCCGGTCGCGGCACCGCCGGTCAGGCGACGACGGACCACCGACCGAGCGAGGAGAGATGATGAGCGACCCGGGCCCGATGCTGCTCACCGGACCGGCCTGGTCGGCCTGCACCGGTGACGTCGACGCGCTCGCCGTCGCCGACGGTCGGATCGTCGCCACCGGCGACGCGGCCCGCTCCTGGGCCGAGGAGACCGGTGCCGAGGCGGTCGACGTCGCCGGGCTGCTCGTGCCCGCGCTCGGCGACGGCCACGCCCACCCCCTCTTCGGCGGGCTGGAGGCCGAGGGTCCGCAGGTGCGTCCGTGCACCAGCGTCGCCGAGATCGTCGCCGAGGTGGCCGCCTACGCCGAGGCCCACCCGGAGCTCGCGGTGATCCGCGGCGCCTCCTACGACGGCAGCCTCGTCGACGGCGGCGCCTTCGACGCGCGCTGGCTCGACGAGGCGGTGCCCGACCGGCCGGTCGTGCTGCGGGCCTGGGACTACCACACGGTGTGGGTCAACAGCCGCGCCCTGGAGCTCGCCGGGATTACCGCGCAGACCCCCGACCCGCCGCTGGGCGAGATCGCCCGCCGCGACGACGGCAGCCCGCTGGGCACCCTGCGCGAGTGGGGTGCGGTGGACCTGGTCACCGCCGCCGTCGGGGAGTGGGAGCTCGAGCCGATGGTCCGGGCGATCGAGCGGGCCGGACAGGCCTACGCGGCGCTGGGGATCACCTGGGTGCAGGACGCCTGGGTGACAGAGGTCGAGCTGCCCGCCTGGATCGCCGCCGCCGAGCAGGGTCGGCTGCCGGTGCGCGTCGACCTCGCGCTCTACGCCGACCCGCGCCGCTGGCCGCAGGACCGGGAGCGGCTGCGCGCGATGCGCCAGCAGGTCCGCGACCTGGCGCACCCGCTGCTGCGCGCCGAGACGGTCAAGCTCTTCGCCGACGGGGTCGTCGAGAACGCCACCGCCGCGCTGCTGGAGGACTACGAGACGCTCATCGACGGCCGCCCGCCGAGCGACCACGACGGGTGCGGCTGCCCCGGCGACGGCATGCTCGTCTGGCCCGCCGACCTGCTCGCCGAGGCCGTCGCGGCCGTCGACGCCGACGGCTTCCAGCCGCACATCCACGCCATCGGCGACCGCGCGGTGCGGGTGGCCCTCGACGCGGTCGAGCACGCCGACCGGGTCAACGGGCGCCGCGACCGGCGGGCGGTGATCGCGCACGTCCAGCTCGTCGACGAGGCCGACCGGGCCCGCTTCGCCGAGCTCGGGGTGATCGCCAACGCCGAGCCGCTGTGGGCGCAGCTGGACGACCTCATGACTGTGCTCACCGTGCCCCGGCTGGGGGCGGAGCGGATCGCCCGGCAGTACTGCTTCGCCGACCTCGACGACCGCGGCACCACCCTCAGCGTCGGCTCCGACTGGCCGGTCAGCTCCGCCGACCCCTTCGAGGGCATGGCGGTGGCCTGCTCCCGGCAGACCGAGCAGCGGCACCCGCCCGGCGGCTGGACACCGGAGCAGCGGCTGCCGGTGGAGACCGCGCTGACCGCGGCCACGGCCGGGACTGCCTACCAGTCCTTCCGGGCCGCCGGCTGCCTCGACCCCGGCTGCCAGGTCCACGGCGACGACGGGCCCGGCCCGGTGGCCGACCTCACCGAGCTGACCCTCGACCCGCGCCGGCTGCCCGACCCGCGGGACATCGACCAGGTCCGGGCCCGCCGCACCTGGCTGGCCGGCCGCCTCATCCACGAGAGCAGCACCACCGAGCGAAGGGGAGACCCGTGACCGATCGCACCGATCCCGGACGTGCCGCCGCCGACCTGGCCTCGCCCCAGGGGGTGACCCTCAAGCGAGCGCTCGGGCTGCCGGCGCTGGTCCTCTTCGGACTCGCCTACCTCGTCCCGCTGACCGTCTTCACCACCTACGGCATCGTCACCGAGGAGACCGGCGGGCGGGTGGCGCTGGCCTACTGCGTCACCACGCTGGCGATGGTCTTCACCGCCTTCAGCTACGCCCGGATGGTGCGCGCCTACCCGGTGGCCGGCTCGGCGTACACCTACGCGCAGAAGTCCTTCGGCGGGCACGTCGGCTTCCTCACCGGGTGGTCGCTGATGCTCGACTACCTCTTCCTGCCGATGCTCAACTACCTCGTCATCGGTATCTACCTCGAGGCGCAGTTCCCGGCGGTGCCGCTGTGGGTGTGGGTGCTGCTGGCGATCGCCCTGGTCACCGTGCTCAACGTCGTCGGGATCACGAGCATCGCCCGGGCCAGCTCGATCATCATCGCCGTCCAGGCGGTCTTCATCGTCGTCTTCATCGCCCTGGCGCTGACCGACCTCGGCGGCTCCGGCGAGCTGGTCAACCCCTTCGTCGGGGACGGCTCGGTGACCGGGGTCGGGCCGGTGCTGGCCGGGGCGGCGATCCTCTGCCTGAGCTTCCTCGGCTTCGACGCGGTCTCGACGATGGCCGAGGAGGCCACCGACGCCACCCGGGACATCCCGCGGGCCATCCTGCTCGTCACCGTCGGCGGCGGCGCGATGTTCGTCGTCCTCTCCTCGGTGGCCCAGCTGGCGCTGCCGGCGACGAGCTTCGCCGACCCGGACTCGGCGTCGCTGGACGTCATGGACGCCGTGGCCGGGTCGTGGCTGGGCGACTTCTTCACCGCCGCCTACGTCGCCGGCTGCATCGGCAGCGCGCTCACCTCGCAGGCCTCGGTCACCCGGATCATGTTCGTGATGGGGCGCGACGGGGTGCTGCCCCGGCCGCTGGCCCACCTGGCGGCGCGGTGGCGGACCCCGGTCGTGGCGATCGGACTGGTCTCGGTGGTGTCCCTGCTCGCGACGGTCATCGATCTCGGGCTGCTCGCCTCGGTGGTCAGCTTCGGCGCGCTCATCGCCTTCTCCGCGGTGAACCTCTCGGTGATCAAGCACTACGCGATCGACGAAGGGCGGCGCGGCGGCGCCGACCTCGGGCGCTACCTGCTCATGCCGGGCATCGGCTTCGCCATGTCGGTGTGGCTGTGGACCTCGCTGAGCCAGCAGTCGCTGACCACCGGGCTGATCTGGCTGGCCGTCGGTGTCGTCTACCTCGTGTGGCTGACCCGCGGCTTCCGGCGGCCGCCGCCGGAGATGGACTTCGCCGAGGCGGCGTGAGGCATGGTGGGGGCATGAGGCGTGGAGGGGGCACGATGCGTGGGCGCCGGGGCGGTGCGGGCCGCGTCCGGGCCGGTGCCGCGGTGGCGGCGCTGCTCGTCGTGACCGCGTGCCTGCCAGGGTCGGACGACCCGGACCAGGGGACGACGACGCCCGGCTCGACGACACCAGGGGCATCGACACCGGGCTCGACCACCTCGCCGCAGACAGGGGGAGACCAGCGCGACCCCGCCGGGGACGACCAGTTCGGCGAGGCGTGCACCGGTGAGGGTGCCTACGAGGTGACCCGGCCGGTCTACCTGCCGCTCGAGGGAGCCCCGGAGGTCGACGGTGACCTGCCGCTGGCTGCCCTGGCGGCCACCTCGCTGGAGGGCCCGACGGGCCGCGTCCTCGTCCAGGAGAGGGGCGGTTCTCCCACCGAGGTCGAGGGCGTCGTCGGGCACAGCGCGACGGCCGGGCCGTGGCGGGTCACGATCCGCTCGATCTGCTCCGGGCAGGTGCGCTTCGACCTGACGCTGGCCTGAGGCCCGGGTCCTGCTCGGCCCGCGCGCCCGACCGCGACGCCACCAGCACCACCGGCACCGTCGCCAGGCCGAGCAGCGCTGCGGTCCAGGCACGCTCGCCGCCGACCACCCCACCCAGCCACGTGCCGGCAGCGATCCCCACCTGGTAGGCCACGACGTACGCCCCGGACGCGAGGTCGCCGCCCGGCCCGGTGAGGCGCACCAGGGTGCCCTGCAGCACCACCGGCAGCGCGGCCATCGGCGCACCCCACAACGGGATGGCGGCGGCCGTCGGTAGCGCTCCCGGGACGAGGGTCAGCAGCGGGAGCGTGGTGGCCGCGACGACGACCGTCGCGGGCGCCAGGTTCGGACGTCGGTCCAGCCCGACCGAGGCGACCCGGACACCGACGATCCCGGCGACGCCGAAGGCGGCGAGCAGCCAGGCGTACGTGGTGCCGTCCAGCCCCGCACGCTCGGCGACCAGGCTGAGGAAGGGGTAGACCGTGTAGGCGGCCAGCACCGCCAGCAGGGTGGCGGCGATCGTCGCGATCACCGGCCCGGTCGCGGCTCGGCGGCTGCCCGAGGCACGCTCGGGGTGTCCGGCCGACCGGGGTGACGGGTCGTCGGGCAGCAGCCGGGTCAGGGCCAGCGCGACCGCCGCCGCACCCAGCGCCAGCAGCGCCGGGACGACCCGCCACCCGAGCAGCTGACCAGCCCAGGTGGCCGCGGGGACCCCGAGCACGGTGGCGGCGCTGGTGCCGTAGAAGACCCGCCCGACGGCGCGGCCGACCTGGTCGCGGGACGCACCCTCGGCGGCCACGAGCGGGACCGTCGCCCACACGACGACGTGCGCGACGGCGCTCGCGCCCCGGGCAGCGGCGACGACCTCGAGCGTCGGCGCCACCGCCACGACGACCTGGCTCGCCGACAGCAGCGCCATCGAGGCCACCAGCACCCGCCGCCGGGGCCAGCGCCGCGCCAGCGCCGAGGCAGGCAGGCCGCAGACGGCCGCCACCGCGGCGTACCAGCCGACGAGCGAGGCCACCCGGCCCGGCGGGACGTGCAGGTCCGCGGCCATCTCGGGCAGCAGACCCACCGGCACCAGCTCGGCGACGAGGTAGACGAAGAGAGCGGCGGCGAGGGTGACCGACCGGGTCATCGGTCGTGCTCGTCGAGGAAGCGCGCGACATGGCCCGCCCAGACCGCCACCTCGTCCCCGGCGAAGATGTGCCCGGCGTCCGGCAGCTCGACGTGCCGGGCGCCGGGGACGGCCTGCGCCAGCGCGCGGGTGGAGGAGGGCAGCACGATCCGGTCGGCGCCGGCACCGACGACGAGGGAGGGTTGGCGTACCTGCGCCAGGTCGGCGGCGCTGAGGTCCACCCGCAGGACCAGGTCCATGTGGGTGGCCAGCGCGCGGTGGCGACCGGCGCCGTCCGCGACCGTCGCGGCGACCGCGGCGTCGACGTCGTCGATCCCGGCGAGGGCGCCGGGGCTGCCGCTGCACAGCACGAGCAGCCGGGCCAGGTCCTGCTCCCGGTCGGCGAGGGCGAGGTCCTGGTAGAGCCGGGCGAAGGCGGTGCTCTGCGCGTCCGGCCGGGCGAAGCCGACCGTGAGCACGAGCGCGGTGATCCGCTCCGGGTGGCGCAGCGCGGCGGTGACCGCGACCGCGCTGCCCAGCGAGACCCCGAGCAGCGGGAAGCGGTCGTGCCCCTCGGCGACCGTCGCGGCGACGAGGTCGTCGGCCAGCCGGTCCAGGGTCAGCGGCGTCTGCGGGATCTGACCGTCGACGCCGGGGTAGTCCAGCCCGAGGAGCGTGCGGCCGGGCAGGTGCTCGGCCAGCTCGCCGACGTTCGCCACGATGCCGCCGCCGGCGCCGTGGGCGACAGCCAGCGGCGGACCGTCTCCCAGCCGGACGAGCGGGTGAACGGGCTCGGCAGCAGGGGAAGGGGTGCGGGGCGCGGAATGGATCTCCATGTCGCGGACGCTAGGCACTGACATGGATGTCAAGGTCAAGCCCGAGGCTCCGTTGCTCATCGGCGAGCTCGCGGCCGCCACCGGTGCCTCGCCCCGGTCGCTGCGGCACTACGAGGCGCAGGGGCTCATCGCCTCGACCCGGCAGGGCAACGGGTATCGCACCTTCGACCCGGAGGTCGTCGGCCAGGTGCGGCGGATCCGTCGGCTGCTGGACGCCGGCTTCACGCTGGCCTCCATCGGGGTGCTGCTGCCCTGCCTGGAGGACGACGCCCCGATCGGCATGTGCCCGGCCGTGGCCGAGCAGGTGCGCCGGGCCGTGGGCGAGCTGGACGAGCAGGCGGCCGACCTCGCCCGCCGGCGCCGCGCCATCGAGCGGCTCGTGGGCGCCGGCTGAGGACGACGAGCACCGCAGGCCCGCGCGCCAGTACCGCCCCCCGTACACGAGAACCTCTCGCTCACCCGAGAAGCCTTCTCCAGCGAGCGAGCCTTTATCGGGTAACCCGATAAAGGGGAGGCGGGTGGGGTGTCAGCGGGAGAGCTCTTCGCGGAGGGCGGCGACGAAGGCGTCGACGTCGCCCTCGGTGGTGTCCCAGGAGCACATCCAGCGGTACTGGTTGGTCGCCTCGTCCCAGGGGTAGAAGCGGAAGCGCGCCGCCAGCCGGTCGGCCACCTGCGGGTCGAGGATCGGGAAGACCGCGTTCGCCTGGGCCGGGGTGGTCAGGGTGACCCCGTCGATGTGGCGGACCGCGTCCTCCAGCCGTGCGGCCATGGCGTTCGCCTGCCCGGCGGTGCGCAGGTAGAGGTCGCCGTCGTAGAGCGCGAGCAGCTGCGCCGAGACGAAGCGCATCTTGCTGGCCAGCTGCATCGACTGCTTGCGCAGCCACGGCAGCCCGCGCACCCGCTCCGGAGACAGGACCACCACCGCCTCGGCGAGCATGGCGCCGGCCTTGGTCCCGCCGAGCGAGACGAGGTCGACCCCGGCGTCGGTGGTGAAGGCCCGCAGCGGCAGGTCGAGGGCCGCCGCGGCGTTGGCGATCCGGGCACCGTCGAGGTGCAGCACCCAGCCGCGCTCGTGCACGTGATCGGCGATCGCCCGGATCTCCTCGGGGGAGTAGAGCGTGCCGACCTCGGTGGTCTGGGTGATCGAGACGACCCGGACCTGCGGCCAGTGCTCGTCGCCCTCGCGCACCGGCACGGTGCCGATGAGCTCCGGGGTGAGCTTGCCGTCCGGGGTCGCCACCGCGTGCAGCTTGATCCCGCCCATCCGCTCCGGGGCGGCGGCCTCGTCGACGTGGATGTGCGCGCTGCTGGTGCAGATCACCGACTCCCACCGGTCGGTCACCGCCTGCAGGGCGATGACGTTGGCGCCGGTGCCGTTGAGCACCGGCCACGCCTGCGCCTGGTCGCCGAAGTGGCCGCGCACCACCTCCTGCAGCCGCTCGGTGTAGACGTCCTCGCCGTAGGCCACCTGGTGCCCGCCGTCGGAAGCGACCAGCGCGGCCAGCACCTCGGGGTGCGTCCCGGCGTAGTTGTCGCTGGCGAAGCCGCGGACCGAGACGTCGTGCAGGGGGGCGAAGGGGGTGGGATCGCTGCTCACGCGGCCATCCTCGCAGCCACCGGCGAGGCGGCGGTGATCCCCTTCGTCGACTCGATGACCGGGCCGAGCTTCTTGCGCAGCGCCTCGTAGAAGACGTTCAGCGGGAACTCGTCCGGCAGCACGAGGTCGGTCAGTCCCTTCGGCGGGCCGTCCAGCGGCAGCGCGGCCGGGTCGTCGACCCCCTTCGCCCACACCGACGCCGGGTGCGGGGCGACGTGACCGGCGACGAAGGCGTAGGCGGCGCGCCAGTGCCCGACCCGGGAGCGGTCGATGCCGCTGCGGTAGAGCTCCTCGACCGCGTCGGAGAGGGCCACCACCGCCTCGGCCACCCGCTCCCAGTCGATGGAGAGGGTGTTGTCGGTCCAGCGCAGCACCCCGTGGCCGTGCAGCCAGGCGAAGAGCAGCTGGCCGCCCAGGCCGTCGTAGTTGCGCACCCGGTCCCCGGTGATCGGGAAGCGGAAGAGCCGGTCGAAGAGGATCGCCAGCTGCACCGGCCGGGCGAAGGGGTGTCCCTCCTCGTCCAGCAGCACCGCCTGCCGGAAGGTGTTGAGGTCGCAGCGCAGCTCCTCCAGCGCGTACATCCAGAAGGGCATCCGCTGCTTGATCATGAAGGGGTCGAAGGGCAGGTCGCCGTGGCTGTGGGTGCGGTCGTGGACGAGGTCCCACATCGCGAAGGTGGACTGCGCCAGCCCCTGGTCGGCCACGAGCAGCTCGCCCTCCGGCGGCAGCTGCATGCCGAGGGTCTGCGCGGCGGCCGCGGTCACCGCGCGGAAGCGGGCGGCCTCCCGGTCGCAGAAGATCGCGCCCCAGGTGAAGCGGGGCACCTCGCGCACCGCGACCGTCTCCGGGAAGAGCACCGCCGAGTTGGTGTCGTAGCCGGGGGTGAAGTCGACGAAGGTCACCGGCAGGAAGGCCGAGTTGGTGTACCGGGCCTCGACCTCGGCCAGCCAGTCCGGCCACACGACGTCGAGCAGCACCGCCTCGAAGACCCGGTCGGGGTTGCCGTTCTGGGTGTACATCGGCAGCACGACGAGGTGGGTGGTGCCGTCCTCGCGGTGGGTCTCCGGGCGCAGCAGGACGAGGCTGTCCAGGAAGTCCGGCACCCCGAGGCCTTCGTCGACCCAGCGCTGCAGGTCGCGGCCCAGCTGCTCGAGGTAGGCGGTGTCGTGCGGCAGGCGCGGCGCGATCTCGGCGACCGAGCCCTGGATGGTGGCCACGAGCTCGCCGGCGCGGGCGGTCGCGTCCGCACCGTGCGCCTCGACGTCGATGCGGCCGTCCGTGGCCTGCAGCAGCCGCAGCTCCTCGACCGCCGACTTGAGCGTGGCCCAGGCCGGCAGCGCGGCCACCGTGTGCTCGCTCGTCGTGGCGCTCGTCGGTGCCGCCGCCGAGGGGACCGCGGCCCAGGTGACGAGGTTGGTCCACAGCCGGCGGTGGGCCAGCTCGTCGATCGAGTCGTCGCCGACGAGGTCGGAGTCGGCGATCACGACGACCCGGCCGGCGCCGTGCTCGGTGGTGACGAGGACGGGCGCCGCGGCCGGGTGGGCGGTGGCCGAGGTGCGGGCGAGCACCTGGGCGTCGGTGCCGGGGGAGATCTCCAGCGCGCCGCTGCGGTAGAGGCAGACGTCCCCGACCCCGGCCAGCGGCCCCTGACCGCCGGCGTGGCCGGTAGCCAGCTCCGGGCGGATCCAGGTCGCGTTGTCGTGGTGGCGCCGTCCGGACCCGGCGCTCTCGTGGACCAGCGTGGAGACGATCCCGATGCCGAAGGGGGCCAGCAGGGCGTCGAGGTTGCTGCCGTGGGCGCGGTGGTCGCACTCGGCGAGCACGACCAGGCCGCCGCCGCCCTCGACGTGGCCGGTGACCGCGGCGATCTCCTCGGGGGCGTAGACCGGGGGGAGGTCGCCGGCGACCCGCTCGGAGGCGGCGTCGGCGGGGTGGGCGACGACGAGCACGTCGACACCGTCCAGGGCTGCGGCGTCCAGCGGCCCGTCCCGGTGCTCCCGGACCGCGACGCCGCGCTCGGTCAGGCTCTGCACGGCGAGCGCGAGCGAGGCGTCCGCCGGGTTGGCCGGGTTCATCGTGGCCGCGCGCTCGCGGTCGGTGGACCACGCGCTGCTGTGCGCCTGGTCGACGAGGACGGTGAACATGGTCACGGCAGAATCCCTTCCTGTATCAAGATCATTCGGTAAGAACGTCTCATGACCGAAGATCTTGCGCAACAGGGGAGGTCCTGAGAGATCGGCACGCCGCCGGACCCGGACGACGAGCCGGTGACCTCCGACCCGTCGACGACCGAGACGCCGACCGAGGACCCGGGCCCCTGGTGTCGCGGTGGAGAAGTCGGCCGAGCTCGACGACGCCGACGGTGACGGCCTGGCCGACGCCGGCGAGGAGATCACCTACTCCTTCGCCGTGACCAACACCGGCAACGTCACCCTGACCGGGATCGGCGTGGACGACGCGATGGTCGGTGACGTGACCTGCGCGGCGACCGAGCTGGCGCCGACCGAGCAGACCACCTGCACCGCCGACGAGCCCTACGTCACCACCCAGGCGGACGTGGACTCCGGGTCGGTGGACAACTCGGCCACCGCCTCCGGGACCCCGCCGGGCGAGGACACCGACCCGGTGGTCTCCGACCCGGCGACGACGAGCACCCCCACCCCGGCCCCCGCCCCGGCGGTGACCGTGGTCAAGGTGGCCGAGCTCGTCGACGAGGACGATGACGGTCTGGCCGACGCCGGGGAGCAGATCATCTACTCCTTCACCGTGACCAACACCGGCAACCAGACCCTGACCGAGGTCACGGTGGTGGACCCGAAGGTGGAGGGCCTCACCTGCGAGAGCGCCACCCTGGCGCTCGGGGAGGAGACGACCTGCAGCGCCGCGCCCTACGAGGTCACCGCCGACGACGTGACCGCCGGGGAGGTGGCGAACACCGCCACCGCCACGGCTCAGCCGCCGGGTGAGGGCACCCCGCCGGTCGAGGCGCCCGAGGGGCCCGTCAGCCGTGAGCCCACCGATCTCGGCGGCCGGCCGGCCCCCCCGACGTCCATCCCCACCGGACAGGCTCCGGTCCGGCTCGTGCTCCCGCTGGGGGCGCTGGTGATCGCCCTGGGCGCCGGCGTGCTCGGCCTCTCGCTGCGTCGCCGCCGCCCCGACCATGGCTGACGCCGCGGCACCCGGGCGACGGCGGCGGATCGGCGTGCTCGTCGGTCTGGCGCTGCTGCTCGTCGGCGGCGTGCTGCTCGCGGTCGATTCCCGGGAGCGCAACGTCGGCCGGATACCCGACCAGGCCGCACCGACGGCCTCGGCCGGGCCGCTCACCTCGGCCGAGCCGGTGGCCGCCGACGAGGTGCTCTACCCGCGGCGGGTGATCATCCCCTTCGCTGTCGGTGGACGCGCCCGTGGAGCCGGAGGCGGTGGACGCCGAGGGTGTGCTCGGGGTGCCCAGCGACCCGCAGACCCTGGGCTGGTGGGCCGAGGGCCCGTTGCCCGGCAGCGACGAGGGCACCGCGATCATCGCCGGGCACATCGAGTACCAGGGTGAGGACGGTGCCTTCGCCGAGCTCGACTCGATGGACGTCGGCGACCGGGTGACCGTCGTCGACGACGGGCGTCGGGACGACTTCGAGGTGGCCGTGTTGCGCACCTGGGACAAAAGCTCGCTGGCCGAGCAGGACGCCTTCGCCGCCGATGTGCCGGGCCGGGTCGCGCTGGTCTCGTGCACCGGCGACATCGACCCCGAGACCGGTGTCTACGAGGACAACGTCGTCGTCTACGCCGTCCCCGCCTGAGCGCTCACGCCCAGATCGCCGCCGGGATGCCGTCGGAGTGCACCTGCGGCTCCTCGGGCAGCGGGCGGGCCCGGCCGGAGGCCACCCGCGCGGCGGTCCAGGCCACGGCGCAGGCGTCGAGGACGTCGTCTGCGGCGTAGCCGCTGCCGGACAGCACGCTCGGCGAGCCGATCCCGACCGCGGCGAGCGCCGCGAGACGCTCGGCGGCCCCACTCTCGGCCCGCTTGGCGTGCCGCATCGGGGCGCCGGCCATGGTCGCGAAGGAGAGCTCGGGGTGCGCCTCGACGATCCGGGTGTCCCGCGGCACCCGCACCAGCGCGTCGGCCTCGCGGATCTTCCTCGTGATGCCCCAGGCCTGCTGGGAGATGCCCTGGCCGGCGGCCTCCCGGTTGGCGGCGTTCGCCGCCTCGTAGGAGTCGGCGACGGTGGCCGCCCGGGTCGGCGTCGTGAAGACCGAGCTGCTCCGGCCCGGCAGCGCGGCGCGGGCCAGCCGGTCCGCCTCGCGCGCACCGTCGTCGGGCAGGCCGATCGGGATGTCCACCGCCGCGACCGCGATCCGCAGCTGCTCGCCGGCCGCGGCCAGCAGTTCCTCGAGCGTCTCGGCGACCACCACCCGGGGTCGGGGCGCGCCCGGCTCGAGCAGGGCGCCCACCCAGCCGGCGCGGCAGGCGTCGACCCCCAGCACCGGGGCGAGCACCTCGAGCGGACCTGGCGCAGAGGTGCCCACGTCGTGGGCGTCGCCGTCGGGGGCGTCGTCGCCCGGGCGGTCGCGCCCGTCCGGGCCGGCACCCGACCCCGGCAGGCCCGACGGGAGCGAGCCCACCGGGTAGCGCTGCTCGGCCTCGGCGAGCTTGTCCGCCATCGCCGCGTCCAGGTCGATGTCGAGCACGTCGACCAGCCGCAGCAGGTAGGTCATGACGTCCGCGACCTCGTCGCGGACCGCCTGCGCCCGCTCCGGGTCGGCCATCACCTGCGCCGACTCCTCGGTCTCCAGCCACTGGAAGATCTCCACGAGCTCGGCCACCTCGACGGACAGAGCCATCGCCAGGTTCTTCGGGGAGTGGTAGCCGCTCCAGCTCCGCTCCTCGGCGAAGCGACGGATCCGCTCGGCCCACGTCTCGCTCTGCATGATCTCCAGCCAACCACGTCCGTCGCTTGTTGGCGTCGGAGCCAGGCGGGGGGAGCCGACCGCTGGTCGCTGCCGGCGGGCTGCTGCTCGCCCTCAGCGGCGCGCTCCTGGGTCGGCGACGGGCCTCCGCACGGCACTGAGCCGCCACGGTCCGCGCGGGGTGCTCCGCGGCACCGACCCGCGCGGAACCTGAGGCCCCCGATGTCCCCGCCGCGGTCTAGGCTCGGGCCATGGCAGCGGTGACGCAGAAGTCCGCCCTGGCGGCGGCCCCGACCCAGCTCTTCATCGACGGCAGGTGGCGCGCGGCCTCAGGCCGGGACACCTTCGCGGTGCACGACCCGGCGACGGGCGCGGTGCTCGCCGAGGTCGCCGACGCCTCCGTGGAGGACGGTGCCGCGGCCCTCGACGCCGCCGTCGCGGCCCAGCAGGAGTGGGCGAGGACCGAGCCGCGGGTGCGCAGCGAGATCCTCCGGTCCGCCTTCGAGCTGCTCACCGAGCGGGCCGACACCTTCGCCATGCTGATGACCCTGGAGATGGGCAAGCCGCTGGCCGAGGCGCGCGGCGAGGTCACCTACGGCGCCGAGTTCTTCCGCTGGTTCGCCGAGGAGGCGGTGCGCATCCACGGCCGCTACGCCGTCGCGCCGAGCGGTCCCTCGCGCCTCATCACGATGCAGCAGCCGGTCGGTCCCACCTTCATGATCACGCCGTGGAACTTCCCGCTGGCCATGGGCACCCGCAAGATCGGGCCGGCCATCGCCGCCGGCTGCACGATGGTCGTCAAGCCCGCCCACGAGACCCCGCTGACCATGCTCGCCCTGGCCGCCGTCCTCGAGGAGGTGGGGCTGCCCGCCGGGGTGCTCAACGTCGTCACCACCACCCGCTCGGGCGAGGTCTCCGGGCCGATCATCGGCGACCCGCGGCTGCGCAAGCTGACCTTCACCGGGTCGACTGCGGTGGGTCGCCGGCTGGTCGAGCAGTCGGCCGAGCAGCTGCTGCGGGTCTCCATGGAGCTCGGCGGCAACGCCCCCTTCGTCGTCTTCGAGGACGCCGACCTCGATGCCGCCGTCGACGGGGCGATGGCCGCCAAGATGCGCAACATCGGCGAGGCCTGCACCTCGGCCAACCGCTTCCTCGTGCACGAGTCCGTCGCCGAGGAGTTCGGGCGCCGGCTGGCCGAGCGGATGGGTGCGATGACGGTCGGCAAGGGCACGGTGAAGGGCGTCGAGGTCGGTCCGCTGATCACCGAGAAGGCCCGGGCCGGGGTGGCCGAGCTCGTCGACGACGCGGTGGCGAAGGGGGCCACCGTGCTCACCGGCGGCGAGGTGCCCTCCGGCAAGGGCTGGTTCTACCCGCCGACCGTGCTCACCGACGTCGCCAAGAGCGCCCGGCTGGTGCGCGAGGAGATCTTCGGCCCGGTGGCCCCGATCCGCACCTTCCGCACCGAGGACGAGGCGGTCGCCGCCGCCAACGACACCGAGTACGGGCTGGTGGCCTACGTCTTCACCGAGGAGCACCGGCGGGCGCTGCGGGTCAGCGAGGCGCTGGAGTTCGGCATGGTCGGCATCAACCAGGGCGTGGTGTCCAACCCGGCGGCCCCCTTCGGCGGGGTCAAGCAGTCCGGCTTCGGTCGCGAGGGCGGCTTCGAGGGCATCGGGGAGTACCTGGAGACGAAGTACGTGGGCACGGCCCTCTGATGCCACCGGGCCAGGGACGGCGCGCCGCGGCCGCGCCGCTGGCCGGGCTGCTCGCCGCCCTGCTGCTGGCGCTGGCCGGGTGGATCGTCCTGGGGGGGAACGACGACCCGGGCGGTTCGTCCTCCACCGACACCTCCGCGTCGGTTGCGGCATCACAGACGCCTGACTCCGGGCTGCCGACGATCGCCGAGAGCGCCCTGCCGGCCGAGGCGCACGAGACCCTGCGGCTGATCCGCGCAGGTGGGCCCTACCCCTACGACCAGGATGACGAGACCTTCGGCAACCGGGAGGGCCTGCTGCCGGACCGGCCGGGCGGCTACTACCGCGAGTACACCGTCGAGACCTCCGGCGAGGACGACCGCGGCGCCCGCCGGATCGTCACCGGCGCCGACGGCGACCGGTACTTCACCCGCGACCACTACGCCAGCTTCGAGCAGATCCAGGAGGGCACGTGATCCACGTCGAGCGCGCCGCGGTGGACGCGATGCTCGCCCGGGCGCTGGCCGGCACCGAGCACCTGCACCTCGTCGACGGCGGGACCGGCAGGCCCTCGACGCTGGACGCCTTCGCCCGCCAGCTCGGCTTCCCGGACCACTTCGGGCACAACCTCGACGCGCTCATGGACTGCCTCCGGGAGAAGGCGGACGCGCACGACGCGCCGTGGACGCTGCTGTGGCGACCGTGGCCGCACGACGCTGCCGACCTCAGCCTGCCGCCGGGGGAGGGGGCCGGCCCCGACGAGACCGACCCCGGGGTGCTCGCGGTGCTCGCCGACCTCGAGCAGGAGCACCCCGAGGTCACCGTGGTCGTCGCCGACCGCTGATCCTCAGACCGGACGCGGGGAGGTGGCGTCCGCGCGCAGCCGCCGGCAGACCCGGTCCAGCCAGCCGCCGACGTGCGCGCGCCTGCGGGGTGTCGGGGTAGCGGCAGCGCACGTGCAGCCCGTCGTCGGTGAGCACGAACCACAGCATCACCCCGTCGGTGCGGATCACCGCCGAGACGTGCTGCGGCCGCAGACCCGACGGGACCGTGACGGGCAGGCGCCGGTTGTCCAGCCAGGAGACGGCCAGCATCCCTGGCGTCGACGGCATGCCGCCGACAGGGTCGAGGATCGGAGCCAGCGCGTGCGAGCCGAGCGCGATCGCCTCGCTCACGGCCGCGGCGCCGGAGGTCGGGGACGGGTCGTGGCACTCGATCACGGAGTTCGTGATGAACCACCCGACGCTGTCGTGCCAGCGCTGCTCGTCCCGCGAGTGCACCGGCAGCACCGCCCGCAGCCCCGGAGCGCCCTCCGCCTGCAGCTCGGCGGTCATCGCCGCGGTCGCCATCGCCACCATCCGGACCCCGGCCCGCTGCGCCTGCCGCTCCAGCGCCGTCACCCCGGCCGGGTCGAGGACGTCGTGGACCTTGACGACCTCGGGGCACGGGGTCGAGACGTCACCCAGGTCGAGCGGCACGGTCGGCATCCCGCCGGCTCCCTCACGCAGGATCTGCGCCCACCGCCGGTGGACCTCCGTCGGCGCGGGCGGCCGGTCCGCCAGTGCGGCGGTGTGCGCGGCGAAGGGGGCGGGGTCCGGCGGCAGGTCCGCGACGCGGCCGTCCAGCAGCGCGGTGAGGTCACGCACGAGCACCAGCAACGACCAGGCGTCGACGTGGGCGTGGTCGGCCGCCAGCAGCACGACGTCGGGCCGGGCCGGGTCGTCGCTGCGCACCAGGCACATCCGGTGCGCCAGCGGCTGCCTCGGCGAGCACGCCTCGTCGAGCACGGCCCGCACCTCCGGGCGTGGATCGCGCAGCCGCTCGCCGTGGGCGCGCCACCGCCCGGGCGAGACCGCCACCTCGTGCAGCGCCAGACCGTCCTCGTCCTCGGTGAAGACGCTGCGCAGCGTGCCGTGCCGGGCCACGACACCCATCCAGGCCACGGCCAGCTCGTCCGCCGAGCAGGCCCGCGGCAGGTCGAGGGCCACGGCCATCCACGAGCCCGGACGCTCGCCGGCGCCGACGTGGCGCGCCTGGTCGAAGGAGATCGGCAGCCGTCGCAGCCCGTCACCGGCGACCGCGCCGTAGCTGTGCACCCGGCCGGGAGGCAGCCGCATCTGCGCGACGTTGGTCAGACGCATCGTCGTACTCTAGGGCGCTCGTAGGCTGGAGCGGTGTCATGAGATCCGGGCAGGAGCTGCACATGACGACCCACCAGGTGCCGGGCGCGGTGCTGGCCCTCGACGAACGGGGCGACGGCCCCGCAGTGGTCCAGCTGCACGGCCTGACCTCCAGCCGGGCGCGCGACGAGACCCTGCGGCTCGACCTGACCGCGGGCCTGGACGGCCATCGGGTGCTGCGCTACGACGCGCGCGGCCACGGACGCTCCACCGGGCGGCCCGAGACGTCCGACTACCTGTGGCCACGGCTCGCCGACGACCTGCTCGACCTGCTCGCGGCCCGCTGCGCGGGCGACCCGGTCGCCGGGGTCGGCCAGTCGATGGGCACCGCGACCCTGCTGCACGCCGCCCTCCGCGACCCCGCCCGGTTCAGCCGGCTGGTGCTCGCCCTGCCGCCCACCGCCTGGCAGAGCCGGGTGGCCCAGCGCGAGGTCTACCGGGCCAGCGCCGAGCTCGTCGAGCGCCGAGGCGTCGGCGCCTGGACGGAGATGTCCCGGCTGGCGCCCCGACCGCCCGCGGTCGACCCGCAGATCCCGCTCACGGCACCGGACGTGGCCGAGGCTCTCGTCCCCAGCCTGCTACGAGGCGCGGCCGGCTCGGACCTGCCCGACCTCACCCACCTCACCGGGCTGCGGCTGCCCACCCTGATCCTCGCCTGGGAGGGCGACGCGGCGCACCCGTTGAGCACCGCCCGCGCGCTGTCCGTGGTGCTGCCGGACAGCCATCTGGTGATCGCCGCGACCCCGGCGCAGGTGGTGGGCTGGCCGGCGCTGGTGGCCCAGCACCTGCGCGGAGATCTCGGCACCGGCTTGCGATGATGTATCGGTGACCACACCGACCGACACGCAGATCACCCTGAGCCGGGTCATGGGCAACGTCGAGGGGAACCTCCTCGGCACCGTGCACGGCGGCAACATCATGAAGATCGTCGACGACGCGGCCGGGGTGGCCGCCAACCGCTTCGCCCAGGGGCCGGCGGTGACTGCGGGCATGGACGAGATGGTCTTCCTCACCCCGGTGCGGATCGGTGACGTGCTGCACGTGCACGCCTGCGTCAACTGGGCGGGGCGCAGCTCGATGGAGGTCGGGGTCCGGGCCGAGGTGGACCGCTGGGACGCGGTGACCCCGCGGGTCCACGTCGCCAGCGCGTACCTCGTCATGGTGGCCGTGGACCAGGACGGCGCCACCCGTGAGGTGCCCGAGCTCGTCGTGCAGACAGCCGCAGAGCGACGTCGCCACCACGAGGCCGAGATCCGGCGGCGCCACCGGCTGGCCCGGCGTGAGGAGATCGCCAGCTCGCGCGGGGTGGGGGAGTGACCGCCCGCCGGGTCAGCCTGCTCGGCTCGACCGGGTCGATCGGCACCCAGGCGCTGCAGGTGATCGACGCCCACCCGGGCCGCTTCGAGGTGGTCGCGCTGAGCGCGGGCGGCAACCTCGCGCTGCTGGCCGAGCAGGCGGTGGCCACCCGGGCGCCCCTGGTCGCCGCCGCCACCGGCGACCGGGCAGAGCTGACCGACGCGATCCGGGCGTCGGCCGCCGCCGCCGGCGTCACCGGCTACACCCCCGAGGTGCTGGTCGGTCCGGACGCGGCCACCGAGGTCGCCGGGCGGCCGGTGGACGTCGTGCTCAACGGGATCACCGGCGCCATCGGCCTGCGGCCCACCCTGGCCGCGCTGCGGGCCGGCTCCACGCTGGCCCTGGCGAACAAGGAGTCGCTGATCATCGGGGGGCCGCTGGTCAAGGACCTGGCCGGGCCGGACCAGATCGTGCCCGTCGACTCCGAGCACTCGGCGATCGCCCAGTGCCTGCGCGGCGGCCGTGCCGCCGAGGTGCGGCGGCTCGTGATCACCGCCAGCGGCGGCCCCTTCCGGGGGCGCGGCCGGGCCGAGCTGGCCGAGGTGACCCCCGACCAGGCGCTGGCGCACCCCAACTTCGCCATGGGCCGGGTGATCACGACGAACTCGGCGACCCTGGTCAACAAGGGGCTGGAGGTCATCGAGGCGCACCTGCTCTTCGACATCCCCTTCGACCGGATCGCGACCGTGGTGCACCCGCAGCAGCAGATCCACTCCATGGTCGAGTTCCACGACGGCAGCACGCTCGCCCAGCTCGGACCGCCGCGGATGCTCGTGCCGATCGGGCTGGGGCTCTCCTGGCCGGAGCGGCTCACCGACGTCGACGCGCCCCCGGACTGGACCCAGGCGCAGTCCTGGGAGTTCGGGCAGATCGACGACGACGCCTTCCCCGCGGTGCGGCTGGCCCGCCAGGCCGGGGCCGCCGGCGGCACCCACCCGGCGGTCTACAACGCCGCCAACGAGGTGGCCGTCGACGCCTTCCACGAGGGCCGGCTGCCCTTCGTCGGGATCGTCGACACGGTGGCCGAGGTGCTGCAGCGGCACCAGGAGAGCGGCGGCGAGCACACCCTGGAGGGGGTGCTCGCGGCGGACGCCTGGGCGCGGCGGGAGGCCGCTGACCTGCTCGGTGTCTCGGCCCCGGCGCCCGAAGGTGAGAGCATCTGAGCATGCTCTTCCTCCTCGGCGTGATCCTCATGGTGCTGGCCATCGGCGCCTCCATCGCGCTGCACGAGATCGGCCACCTCGTCCCGGCCAAGAAGTTCGGGGTGCGGGTGCCGCAGTACATGGTCGGTTTCGGGCCGACCCTGTGGTCCCGGACGAAGGGGGAGACCGAGTACGGGGTGAAGGCGATCCCGCTCGGCGGCTACATCCGGATGATCGGGATGTACCCGCCGAAGCCGGGTCAGGAGCCCGGGACGATGCGCACCGCCAGCACCGGTCGGATCAGCCAGCTCGCCGACGAGGCCCGGGCGATGTCCTTCGAGGAGGTCCGGCCCGGAGACGACGGGCGGATGTTCTACCAGCTGCCGGTGCGCAAGAAGATCATCATCATGCTCGGCGGGCCGATGATGAACCTGGCCATCGCCCTCGCCGTCTTCACCGGGATCTTCACCCTGCACGGCATCGCGGTCACGACGCCGACGCTCTCCTCGGTGAGCGAGTGCGTGGACTTCACCCGCGCCGACCAGCAGGCCGCCCAGGAGTGCACCGACGACATGCAGCGCTCGCCGGCCAACGCCGCCGGGCTGCTGCCAGGGGACACCATCACCCGGATCGACGGGCGCGACGTCGAGACCTGGGAGGAGGTGCGCACCGCGATCCGGGACAACGGCGACGCCCCGCTGGCGATCACCGTCGAGCGGGACGGGCAGCGCCAGCAGCTGACGGCCGAGCCGATCGTCCTCGACCTGCCGAAGATCGAGGACGGCCAGTACGTCACCGACGTGCGCGGCGAGTACGTCACCGAGCAGGTCGGCTTCCTCGGCGCCAGCGGCACCCGCGAGGTGCAGCAGCAGCCGATCACCGCCGTCCCCGGGCTCTTCGGCGACATGCTCGTCGACACCTTCGACCTGGTGCTGCAGATCCCGGAGAAGATGGTGGGCATCTGGCACGCCGCCTTCGGCGACGCCGACCGCGACCCGAACGGACCGATGTCCGTCGTCGGGGTCGGCCGGGTGGCCGGCGAGGTCACCAGCTCGGACGCCTTCGGCACCGGCCAGGAGCGGGCGGTGATGCTGGTCAGCCTCGTCGGCTCGCTGAACCTCATGCTCTTCGCCTTCAACATGCTGCCGCTGCTGCCGCTGGACGGCGGCCACGTCGCCGGCGCGATCTGGGAGGCGCTCAAGCGGGGCTGGGCGCGGGTGCGCGGGCGCCCCGACCCCGGCCCGGTGGACGTGGCCAAGGCGCTGCCGCTGGCCTACGGGGTGGCGCTGGTCTTCATCGCCATGACCGTGCTGCTCATCTACGCCGACCTGGTCGCCCCCGTCCAGCTCACCTAGCCCCAACCCCCTTCCGCCACCCCGCGACGACCGGTCACCCAGAACCGCCGGCTACCACGCAGTAAGTGCTGTGATCACGACACTTACTGCGTGGTAGCCCGCGCTCTAGGCGGAGCGGACGACGGGGCGTGGCGTCGCGACGACGCCCGGGCGGGGGCGCCTCGCGGCGATGGCGTGGCTGTCCTCGACCCGGCGAAGGGTGCCCACCGGGTCCTCCCGCATCCCGGTGGGCGTGATCCCGAGGACGAGCACCCCACGGCGGGTCAGCTCGCCGTCCGACTCGACGGTCTGCACCCAGTCCCGCCCGGTGGAGTGGAAGAGGTGGGAGTGGACCATGACGGCCATCGCCACCTCGTCGAACCACACGTCGGGCGTGAGCAGCCGCCGACCGCCCTCGTCGCGCAGCGTGGGGTTGAGCATGGGTTCCGGCAGGATCGACGACGTGGCCACCAGCTCGAGCAGCTGAACCTCGGGCACGGACCAGGCGCCGCTCGCCGCATGCTCCAGCGGGCGGAGGAGGCGGGCTGCGTCGCGGGTGCGCAGCCGGCAGATCCATGCGTGCAGTTCCTCGGGCGAGGTGACCCCGCGCTGGACCGCCTCGATGAGCAGGGCCGAGCGAGCGGCGCTGCCTGGTCGAGCATGTGCCAGGTCGAGCACCGCGCGTGCCGCGGAGGCGTAGCGCAGGGGTCCCACCGAGACCACCGCCGGGTCATCGATCGTCGTGCGCCGGAGCGACGCGAAGCCGTGGCCCCGGGACCTGGCCGGGGCCGGGGCCAGCATCTCCAGCGTCGCCAACGGCGGCAGGATCATCCCGTGGTGCCGCGCAGCCGCGGACCCGGTGAGGTAGGCGCGTCCCCCGCCCCACAGCAGCGCACCGATCTCGCGCTGCCGGTGGGTCGGCGGGCCACCGGTGACGAGGTAGACGCTGGGCAGCAGGGCCAGCCAGGTGCGTCCGGCACGCCATCGGATCGTCGCCTTGGACACCCCGGAGTCCAGCAGCTGGCTGCGGGTCACGAGCCCGTCCTGGCGGGCGACGTGCGCGAGGGCTGCCTCGGTGAGACCGCTGGGGCTGGTGGTGTCGGCTGAGCGTGGCATGCCGGGATCGTGCGGCAGGGGAGCAGGGCTCCGGGTGCGCGCTCCTCAGGGGGTGGACGCTCCTGCGACGCCTGCTGGGGATGTGGACGACTCCCTGCCTTCGCCCCCTACCCCGCGCGCTACCACGCAGTAAGTGCTGTGATCACGACACTTACTGCGTGGTAGCCGGGTGCTGTGCGGGACCGGGGTGGGTTGGGGGAGGCACAGGGAGCATCCAGGGTGGGCGCGCATAATGGGGGCATGACTGTCTCCCTCGGCATGCCGAAGGCTCCCGCGCCCGTCCTCGCCCCCCGGCGGCAGACCCGGCAGATCAAGGTCGGGTCGGTCGGGGTCGGCAGCGAGTCGCCGGTCTCGGTGCAGTCGATGACGACGACGCCGACCACCGACATCAACGCCACGCTGCAGCAGATCGCCGAGCTCACCGCCGCCGGCTGCGACATCGTCCGGGTCGCCTGCCCCAGCCGCGACGACGCCGAGGCGCTCCCGGCGATCGCCGCGAAGAGCCAGATCCCGGTCATCGCCGACATCCACTTCCAGCCGAACTACGTCTACGCGGCCATCGACGCCGGCTGCGCCGGGGTCCGGGTCAACCCGGGCAACATCCGCAAGTTCGACGACCAGGTCGCCGAGATCTCCCGCCGGGCGAAGGCGGCCGGCGTCTCCATCCGCATCGGCGTCAACGCCGGCTCGCTCGACAAGCGCCTGCTGGAGAAGTACGGCAAGCCCACCCCGGAGGCCCTCGTGGAGTCCGCGGTCTGGGAGGCCAGCCTCTTCGAGGAGCACGACTTCCACGACTTCAAGATCTCGGTCAAGCACAACGACCCGGTCGTCATGGTCCAGGCCTACGAGCTGCTCGCCCAGCGCGGCGACTGGCCGCTGCACCTCGGGGTCACCGAGGCCGGACCCGCCTTCCAGGGCACGATCAAGTCGGCCACCGCCTTCGGCAACCTGCTCGGCCGCGGCATCGGCGACACCATCCGGGTCTCGCTGTCCGCGCCGCCGGTCGAGGAGGTCAAGGTCGGCAACCAGATCCTGCAGAGCCTCAACCTCAAGCCGCGCAAGCTCGAGATCGTCTCCTGCCCCAGCTGCGGTCGCGCCCAGGTGGACGTCTACAAGCTCGCCGACGAGGTCACCGCCGGGCTGGACGGCATGGAGGTCCCGCTGCGCGTCGCCGTCATGGGCTGCGTCGTCAACGGCCCCGGCGAGGCCCGCGAGGCCGACCTGGGCGTCGCCTCCGGCAACGGCAAGGGCCAGATCTTCGTCAAGGGCGAGGTCATCAAGACCGTCCCGGAGAGCCAGATCGTCGAGACCCTCATCGAGGAGGCCATGCGGATCGCCGAGGAGATGGGCGAGCCCGTGGACGGCGAGCCGACCGGGCAGCCCTCGGTCACCGTCGGCTGACCAGGACGACCCGCTGAGGACGAGCGCCCCCGCACGACGACGCGTAGTGGGAGACTGACGCTCGTGCTGCGCACCCGCCACCCGGTCCGCCTGCTCGGCGGCGACGACGTCGACGAGGCGCTCGAGCTGTGCGCGCAGGACCCCGCCTCGCACGTCTTCGTCGCCAGCCGGATCATCGACGGCGCCATGGGGCGCGGCAGCACCTCCACGCACGGCTACTTCGAGGACGGCCGGCTCACCGCGCTGCTGTGGACCGTCGCCAACGTCGTGCCGGTCGGCACCGACCCCCGCGCCCGCCTGGCCCTGGCCGAGCGCGCCCGCAAGGCCCGCCGCCGGTGCGCCTCCTTCCTCGGCCCCCGCGAGGAGGTCATGGACCTGTGGGCGCTCGCCGGGGACGCCTACCCCCCGCCCCGCTCGGTGCGCGACCAGCCGCTGATGACCACCCGCACCCGCCCCAGCGAGCTCGGCGTGAGCCTGGACGAGCGGGTGCGCCCCGCCCGCCCCGAGGAGCTCGACCTCGTGCTGCCGGCCGCCGAGCACATGTTCACCGAGGAGATCGGCTACCCGCCGTACTCGGGCAGCCCCACCTTCTACCGGGACTCGATCTGGCGGCTGATCCAGGCCGGGCGGACCTACGTCGTCGTCGACGGTGGCCGGGTGGTCTTCAAGGCCGACCTCGGCTCGGTGGCCCTGGACACCTGCCAGGTCCAGGGCGTCTGGCTCGCCCCGGACCTGCGCGGCCAGGGGCTCGCGGTGCCGATGATGGCCGCCGCCGTCGAGCGGGCCATGACCGAGCACGCCTCGCTGGTCACCCTCTACGTCAACGACTTCAACGCCCCGGCGCTGGCCACCTACCGGGCCATCGGCATGCAGCAGGTCGGGCGCTTCGCCACCATCCTCTTCTGAGCCGGCTCGCGCTGCCGGGCGACAGCGGGGTCAGCACTCCTCGGCCAGGTCCGCCGAGCACGGCTCGACCCGCACCTGGGCCAGCTCGACCTCGGTGGCGTCCGCGCGGACCCCGACCGACCCCGACCCGGTGATGGCTCGCGCCCGGCTCTGCCCGGGACCGGGCTGCCCGTGATCGAGCGCGTCGAGCACCGGCTCGCCGTCGATGGCGAGCGCGATCCGCACCTGCTCGCCCTCGTCCCGCACCCGGACCTCGACGTCCTGCCAGCGCCCCAGCGGCATCGTCCGCTCGGTCGTCGCCAGCGTCGCGTAGGTGCCGCCGTTGCTGGGACCGCCGGGCAGCTTGCGCTTGATCGCGACCTGACCGTCCCGACGCATCACCGAGACCGCGTACAGCTCCTGCTCGCTGACGTGCCGCACCCACACGTGCACCCCGTCCCAGTCCGGGGCCGTCCCGCCGGTCGGCTCGTCCTGGGCGAGGGCTCTGAGTCGCACGGACGTCGCCACGTCGCCGAGATCGGCCCGCCGCGAGTGCATCCGGAAGACCGCTGACCCGACGCTCGGGCCGATGCCCGGGATCGGCTGCCCGGCCGACGTCGGGCCGGTCCAGCCCGTGCCGTCCCGCACGTACAGGGCCCCGCTGGTGACATCCCACACGTTGTCGGGGGACGAGTTGATTGAATCCGCATCGACCGTGCGATACTCGTCAGTCACGAGGCGGTCCTCACCAGAGGCCGTCCACGTGAGCAGGGGAGCCGCGGGGCGAAGGGCGTACCAGCCCGCCGCTGCTCCCAGCGCCACCACGACGGTGGCGCACACGATCAGCAGCCACGGGGGGCGCGCTCGTCCACGCATGTATCCATCATGCGGTGCGGGCGTGGCCGTGGCCGAACCGAGACCGACGGGTCGTCGCGGATGCTCGCCCGCCGCGACCGAAGGAGGGGGCCCGTGCGCCCGAGAAGCCCTGAACGGGCCCGTGTCCTCGTGCCCGGAACCAGCCGGCGGGAGCGGGTCACCCGCGTCGCCGCGGCGGTGCTGACCACCGTCATCTGCCTGCTCTTCCTCTGGCACGTCCTGCTCTACCTCGACGGCTCCCGGTGGCGGATGCCGATCGCCCTCTACACGGTCGTCGTCTCCACCTACGTACTCAGCCGCTTCCTGCTCGGCGCGCTCTACCGCCCGCCGAGCGACGCCGGCCACGAGCCGCACGTGGCGATCGTCGTGCCGGCCTACAACGAGGGCGCTGCGGTGGCCCGGACGATCCACGCCTGCCTCGCCGTGGACTACCCGGCGGAGAAGGTCGAGCTCGTGGTCGTCGACGACGGGTCGGAGGACGACACCTGGGAGCGGATGGAGGCGGCGGCCGCCCTGCACCCGCCAGGCGCGGTGACTCTTGTCGACCTCGGCCACAACCAGGGCAAGCGAGCCGCGATGGCGGCCGGGATCCGGGCCACCGAGGCCGAGGTGCTCGTCTTCGTCGACTCCGACTCGGTGCCCTCGCCGGGGGCGGTGCGGCAGATCGTGCAGGGCCTGGCCGACGAGCGGGTCGCCGCCGTCTCCGGCATCACCCATGTGCGCAACGCCTACACCAACGCGCTCACCGCGATGCAGATGGCCCGCTACTTCGTCTCCTTCCAGCTGCTCAAGGCGGCCGAGTCCGTGGTCGGGGCGGTGACCTGCTGCTCGGGCTGCTTCTCGGCCTACCGCCGCTCCGCGGTCATGGAGGTCCTCGACGGCTGGGAGCACCAGCGCTTCCTCGGTGCCGAGTGCACCCACGGGGACGACCGGGCGCTGACCAACCAGCTGCTGCGTCGCGGCTGGCGGGCGCTCTACGACTCCTCCGCGGAGGCCTGGACCGATGCCCCGGCCACCTACCGGAAGTTCTTCCGGCAGCAGCTGCGCTGGAAGAAGTCCTGGTTCCGGGAGGGGCTGATCCTGCTCACCCACAGCTGGCGGACCCACCCGGTGGCCTTCCCCTTCATCCTCGCCGGGACGATGGCCGGCCTGCTCAGCCCGCTGGTGCTGCTGCTCAACCTCAGCCAGCCGGCGGTCACCGGCACCCTCCCGCTGGTCTACCTGCTGGGGCTCTTCCTGGTGAGCATGGCCTACGCCCTCTACTACCGGGCGATGCGCGACGACGGCCTGTGGCTGTACGCCTTCGTCGGCACGTACTTCTACATCGCCTTCTGCTTCCAGCTGTGGTGGGCGATCCTGCGGGTGCGCGACGCCTCGTGGGGCACCCGCGACCTGCCCGGCGAGCGCGCGGCGACGCGCACCGGGGAGCAGACGACCACCGAAGAGGTGCGCGCATGACCACCGACCGTCCCCAGCCCGAGAGCGAGGAGCGGGTGCACGCCGGCTACTCCCAGGACCGACCCCGACGGGGGATCCTCTACCGCCTGACCACCTCGACGCTGATCGTCGGCGTGCTGCTCGCCTGCGTGGCGTGGGCCCGGCTGGTCAGCCCCTCCGGCGAGGACGCCGCACCCGGCTGGGCCGAGGAGATCCCCACCGTCACGCTGAGCCCGGCCGAGCAGCACCTCGCCGACGCGGTGCCCGACTACGAGGGCGCCGTCCCCGTGGTGAACTTCCACGCGGTGACCAGCCGGGCCGACGCCCAGGGCGCCCAGACCACCCCGACCGAGCGGTTCGCCCGGCACGTGCGCGCCCTGGACCGGGCCGGCTTCACCACCATCACGCTGCGGCAGCTGCGTGACTTCCTGGACGGCGAGGGCGAGCTGCCGGAGAAGCCGATCATGCTCACCTTCGACGACGGGCACGCCACCACGCTCGAGGTCATCGACCCGATCCTCGCCCGGCACGGCTTCACCGGGGTGTCCTTCCCGGCGACCGGCTCGGTGCCGATGCGTGACACCCCGTCGTACTACATGACCGTCGAGCAGGTCCACGAGCTGCAGGCGACCGGGCGCTGGGAGATCGGCAGCCACACCCACGCCCAGCACGACCACGGCACGGACGAGAGCGGTGCCGAGGTCAGCGTGCTGGACCACCGGGTGGTGCGCGACGGGCAGCTGGAGAGCACGCCGCAGTGGCAGCGACGCGTCGAGCAGGACCTGCAGACCAGCCGGGACTGGCTCGAACGAGAGGTGGCTCCGTCCGTGCCCGCCTTCGCCTACCCCTTCAGCCAGCACGGCCAGGGCAGCAACATCGACGACGCCGAGCAGCGGCTGAGCGGCCTGCTCGAGGACTCCGGCTTCCAGCTGGGCTTCGTCGGGCAGGACGGCCTGCCGCACCGCGCGATCCTCGCCGGCGACGACCCGATGACCCTGCGCCGGCTGCCGATGCTCGGCTCGACCACCACGACCGAGATGCTGCGCACCATCAGCGAGGCCGTGCCGACGACGATGCCCGCCTCGGCCGCCGACCTGCGGTGGACCGGCACCATGGCCGCCTGCGAGACCGCCGAGGACGCGGTCCGGGCCACCCTGGAGCGGGACGGCTACGCCGAGTGCCGGAACGGGGCCACGGCGGTCACCTGGGAGGACTACACGCTGAGCACCACGGTCTCCGGGACCGATGCGGACACCTCGGCCTCGGTCGTCGTCCGCGACGGTCAGGACTGGGCGCAGGCCGGCAGCGTCGAGGTCCGCCTGCGCGGCACCGACGTCGAGCTGCGGGAGCGCACGCAGGACGAACCGGTGGTGCTGGCCCGGGGCACCGTCAGCGCGAGCGACGAGCACGAGGTGCGGATCAGCGTGGACGGCCGCCAGGTCTCGGTGACCGTCGACGACGCAGCCCCGATCTCCGCCGAGCTGAGCGCGGCGGTGCCCGGGGGCGTGACCCTCGCCGTCGCCGGGGCCGACGGGGACACGGTGGCCTTCAGCGGTCTCGACCTGGGGCGCACCGCGAGCAGGTGACACCCGCCGAGCGTCCGGGCGGTGACAGGATGGGTCGCATGAGCGCACCGCTGGCCACCGACACCCGTGCCCTGGCCGGGCTCTTCACCGCCTCCGGCGTGATCCACCTGGTCCGGCCGCAGGTCTTCGAGCCGATCGTCCCGGCGCCGCTGCGCGAGCACGACCGCGCGCTGGTGCTCGCCTCCGGGGTGGCCGAGCTGGCCTGCGCGGCCGGTCTGGTCCACCCGGCCACCCGCCGCGCGGCCGGCTGGGCGAGCGTCGCCGTGCTGCTCGGGGTGCTGCCGGCCAACGTCCAGATGAGCCTGGACCACGGCCGACGAGCGCAGCGCAGGCAGACCCCGGCCGCCCGCGGCGCCTTTGCCGGGACCCTGCTGCGGCTGCCGCTGCAGCTGCCCATGCTGCGGGCCGCCTACCGGGCCACGCGCCGATGACCTCCGACGCCGACGCCGTCGAGGAGACCCAGGTCGCTGGCCTGGGCGAGGCGGTCGACGCGCTGCGGGGCGCTCGCCGGGTGCTCGTCCTCTCCGGGGCCGGGATGAGCGCCGAGTCCGGGGTGCCCACCTTCCGCGACGCCCAGACCGGGCTGTGGGAGCAGGTCGACCCGACGGACCTGGCCACCCCCGAGGCCTGGGAGCAGGACCCGCCCTACGTGTGGGCCTGGTACGCCTGGCGGATCGGTCGGCTCCGGGCGGTGCAGCCCAATGCCGGCCACCGCGCCCTCGCCGAGCTGGCCGCCTACCGCGAGGTGAGCATCGCCACCCAGAACGTCGACGACCTGCACGAGCGCGCCGGATCCACGGTGCTGGCGCACGTCCACGGCTCGCTCACCGACCTCCGGTGCAGCGACTGCGCCACCCCCCACGTGGGCCCGGTCGAGGTGCCCGAGGACCCGGTGGAGCGCCTCGAGCCACCGTCCTGCGGCGAGTGCGGCGGCGACGTGCGTCCCGGGGTGGTGTGGTTCGGCGAGATGCTGCCGGCCCGCGCGCTGGCGGAGACCACCGCGGCCATCGAGGCGCTCACCGAGGGTGACGTCGTGCTCGTCGTCGGCACCTCCGGGGTGGTCTACCCGGCGGCCGGGTTCCCGGCGATGGCCCGCGCCGAGGGCGCCACGGTCATCGAGGTCAACCCCACCGAGACCGAGGTCAGCGACGTGTGCGACCTGCGGCTGCGCGGCACGGCCGCGCAGGTCCTGCCGCGCCTGGTGGCCGCGATCACCGGCTGAGCGCCGCACCGGTCCCCGAGCAGCGCCCGGTCCCCGAGCACCGCCCCGGTCCCCGAGCACCACCTCGGTCCCAGCGCCCGTCTCAGTCGCCCAGCACCCGGGCGAAGCCCTCCGGCACGAGGATGTCCTCCGGGGCGAGGTCGGCCACCGACGCCTTGCCCAGGCCGAGCATCGCCGAGGAGATCCCGCCGGAGAGGATGTCCAGGACGTTCTCCACCCCGGCCTGGCCGTTGGCGGCCAGCCCCCACAGGTAGGCGCGGCCGATCATCACCGCCTGCGCCCCCAGGGCCAGCGCCTTGACGACGTCGCCGCCGCGGCGGATGCCGCTGTCCAGCACCACCTCGATCTCGTCGCCGACCGCCTCGGCGATCCCGGGCAGCATCCGGATCGCCCCGGGGATGCCGTCGAGGTTGTTGCCGCCGTGCGTGGACACCGAGATCGCGCTGGCCCCGGCGTCGACCGCCCGCCGGGCGTCGTCGACCCGGCAGATCCCCTTGATCATGAAGGGCCCGCCCCAGGCCTCGCGCATCCACGCGATGTCCTCCCAGCTCGGCGGCGGGGTGGTCATCCACTCCCCGTAGGCGCCGAAGAAGGTGGGTCCGGGCTCACCCTTCGCCGCCATGTTGGGGGTGGTCAGGTCGGGCAGCTGCCCGGTGCGGGCGAAGTCGAGCAGCCAGCGCGGCTTGAGCGCCACCTCGGGGGCGAAGGAGAGCATCGCCTTCGGGGTGAGGGCCTCCGGGATCGCCGGGCTGCCCCAGTCGCGGCCGAAGGAGAAGGTCCAGTCGAGGGTGGCGATGACCCCCTTCGCGCCGGCCTCCCGGGCCCGCTGCAGCCGCTGCTCGATGACGTCGCGCCCGCCGGACCAGTAGATCTGGAAGAAGGTCCGGTCGTTGGCGGCGACGACGTCCTCCAGGGTGCGCGAGCCGAAGGAGCTCAGCCCGATGGCGGTGCCGCGGGCGGCGGCCGCCCGGGCGACGGCGACCTCGCCCTCGGGGTGCACGGCCTGCACCCCGGTGGGGGAGATGATCACCGGCAGGTCGAGGTCGACCCCCATCACCTGGGTGCCCAGCGCCCGCTCGGCCGGGCCGCCGGCGACGTGCGGGGCGAACCCCAGCTCGGCGAAGGCGTCGATGTTGTCGCGGTAGGTCTGACCGCGCTCGGACCCGGCGAGCAGGGCCTTGTAGACCGATCGCGGCAGCCTCTTCTGGGCGCGTCGCTGCGCCTCGGCGACGGTCTCGAACCATCCGTTGTTGCCCATGGCGGTACCTCTCAGGTGGGGTCGGGGGACTGGTCGGGGCGAGGGTGGGCCGGTGCGGCGGCGCGCACCCGGATCAGCGGGAGCAGCGCCCGCGGCGAGCGCTCGGCGAGGCAGCCGCGCCACAGCCCGAGGCCGTAGGCCAGGTCGTCGGCCCGGCGCAGCACGGCGTAGCGGACCAGGTCGGTCCCGGGGGCGTGCCGGCGGTGGTCGAGGACCGCGTCGAGGACCGTCATGGCGAGCGCGGCCCGACGCACCCGGGCGGAGAAGGGGGCGAGCGCGGCGGTCACCGGCCAGTGGTGGCGCAGCAGCGCGCTGCCGGTCTGGGCCAGGGTGGCGTGCAGACCGAGGCCGATCACCGCGGCGGCGTCCCGGTGCGGGGCTCGGCTGCCGGTCAGCCGACGGGCCAGCGCCAGCTCGGCCACCACGGTGGTCACGGCCGCCACCGGCAGGCTCCAGCGGCGCTGGGCCAGCAGCGCACCGGCGACGACGAGGCCCCACGCCGGGCTGACCACCGGGGCGACGGCGGAGCCGTGCCGCCGGGCCAGCGGGGCCGCCCCGGTGCCGTAGAAGGCCTTGCGCCGCAACCAGGCCCGCGTGCCGGTGCGGTGCTCGTGCCGGACCTGGATCGCCGGGTCGTAGCGCACGTCGTGGGTGCGGGAGAGCCGCCAGACGAGGTCGACGTCCTCGGCCACCCGCATCCGCTCGTCGAAGCCGGTGCCCAGCACGCCGGTCCGGGCGAGCATCATCGCGCTGGGCACGTAGGAGACCCGGGCGTGCGGGCGCACCAGCGCCGGCTCGGGGCCGAGGTCGAGGGAGGAGCGGGCGGCCTCGTAGCGGGCCAGCGGGCCGCCACCCTCCTCCAGGCCGAGCACCCGCGGCGCGGCGAGCGCCACCCGGGGGTCGTCGAGGTGACGGTGCAGCGCCACCAGCGCGTCGCGGTCCAGGACGACGTCGGCGTCGACGAAGGCGACGGCCGGCGTGCGCACCGTGGCCAGGCCGGTGTTGCGGGCCGCGGCCGGTCCGCGGCAGACCGGGTGGCGCAGCAGACGTGCGCCGTGCCGGCGGCACACCGCGGCCAGGGCGGCCGGGTCGGTGCTGCCGTCGTCGACCACCACCACCGCGACGCCGGGCAGCCGCCGCAGCAGCCGGTCCACCTGCAGCGGGGCGTCCAGCACCGGCACCACCACGGTGACGTCGGCCAGCCGGTCGTCGGTGCCCGGGCGCCAGCAGGGGTGGGCCAGGCCGCGCTCCAGCAGCATCCGGGCCAGGCGCGCGCTGGTCGGGTCGCCGACCTCGAGGGTTCCAGTCGGCTGCAGCCGCTCCAGCGCGGCCGGGCGCAGGTGCACCATGCGTCCGCCGGACCCGCCGTAGAGGGTGCGGCCGCCGTCGCGGCTCCTGGTCCCGGGGTCCAGACGCACCTGAAAGCCGGTCGGCAGCGGTGCAGTGTCCTGCTCAGCCACGGCGGAACCCCCCGTCGGCGTCCAGCACGGCGCCGTGCACCACCGGGCCGGCGGTGGCGGCCAGCTCGACCACCTGGGCCACCTCGTCCGCGTCCATCGGAGCGCGCAGGTGCTGCTGCTCGGCGAGCGCGGCGGTGCTCTCCAGGCCGTAGATGCGGGCGGTGGCGGCCAGCATCTCGGTCTCGGTGGCGCCGGGGGAGACTCCGACCGCGGTGACCGCGGTGCCGGCCAGGTCGGCAGCGAGCGCCCGGACCAGGCCGACGGCGGCGTGCTTGGCGATGACGTAGCCGGAGAGCCCGAAGAGCCCCTGACGGCCGGCCACCGAGGTGATGACGACGGCGCTGGGCCGGTCCTCGGCGGGCCGGTCCAGCAGGTGCGGCACGGCGGCCTGGATGAGGTGCACACCGGTGAGCAGGTCCGCCTCCAGCAGGGCGGTCAGCTGGTGCGCCGGCGCCTGCCAGAGCAGCGGACCGCCGGCGACCACCGAGGCGGCGGCGACGACGACGTCGAGGCGCCCGTGCTCGGCGACCACCGCGTCGAGCGCGGCGCGGGTGGCGCCCGGGTCCCGCAGGTCGACGTCGTGGCCGTCGATGCCGCCCTCGGCCAGCCGGGCCAGATCCTCGGCGTCGGCGTGCGGATAGCCCAGGGTGGACCCGCCGAGGGCGTCGAGCACGACGACGGTTCGCCCCGAGTCCGCCAGCCGCCGGGCGGTGGCGGCACCGATCCCGCGGGCACCGCCGGCGACGACGGCGACCGGCGGCCCAGCGGTCACAGGGACACTGCTCAAGAGGGCACCCGGTGCGGCCGGACGAGGCAGCCGCGGGAGTCGCTGAGGTCGTGCTCGAGCTGGGCGGCGATGCGCCCGGCCAGCTGCTCCAGGTGGGCGCGCCCGTCGGCGGGGGTGGCCTGCCGCGGGTCGCCGAGCACACCGCTGGGGGAGACTGCGGCCACCCCGCCGGAGCGCAGCCGGGGCAGCAGGTCGGCGACCGGCTCGCGGGCCCCGGGGACGAAGGGCGGGGCACCGACCTGGTCCGGGCGCAGCGCCTGCATCATCGAGGTCTCGGCGTGCCCGGCGTGGGCGTCCCAGCCGGGCTCGGCGCAGCTGGTCCACACGACGTCGTGCCCCTCGTGGCGCAGCCGGGTGACCGCGGTCGTGAGCGCCTCGGCGTTGCCGCCGTGCCCGGTGACGAGCACGACCTGGCGGCACCAGCGCCGGGCGGAGCGGACCAGCTCGAGCACCACCTGCTGCAGCGCCTCGGTGCCGATCGAGACGGTCCCGGGGAAGCCCTCGTGCTCGCCGCTGGCGCCGTAGCCGAGCACCGGGGCGACCAGGGCAGGTCGCCCGGTCGACCGCAGTCGCTCGGCGACCCGGGCGCACACCGCCGCCGCGATGGTGCTGTCGCTGCTCAGCGGCAGGTGCGGGCCGTGCTGCTCCAGCGCACCGAGCGGGATCAGCAGCGGCCCGGGGTGGTGGCCGTCGGGCACCGTGGCGGCCCCGACCTGGGGCGAGGTGGCTCGGCCGAGGTCCGCGCCGGTCGGCTCGTCCGGGGCCACGACGTCCATCGCTCAGCCGGGGGTGACCGTGGCGCGTCCCGGGGCGAGCGGGCTCTCGTCGCACGGCGAGGACGGCGGGCGCGACCCGATGGTCACCGGCACCGGGGCGTTGCGCGTCGGGCCACGGTGGCTGTGGTCGCCCGAGGGGCGCGGCCGGTCCGCCTCGGCGGCCGCGGCGAGCGCGCCGGTGGCGTTGCCCTTGACGCACTCCGGGTCGGGGCCGTCCAGCGGCAGGCCGGTGAAGAACTTCGCGGCCATGCAGCCGCCGCGGCAGGCGTCGTAGGCCGAGCACCGGGTGCAGGCGCCACCGGTCTGCGGCGAGCGCAGCTCGCGGAAGAGCTCGGCCTCGCGCCACACCGTGCCGAAGCCGGCGTCGCGGGTGTTCCCGGCGAGGAAGCGGTCGTGGATGGCGAAGGGGCAGGCGTAGACGTCGCCGACCGGGTCGATGAGGCAGACCACCCGGCCGGCCCCGCAGAGGTTGAGCCCGGGCAGGGCGTCGCCGAAGGCGGCCAGGTGGAAGAACGAGTCCCCGGTGAGCACCCCGTCGCCGTGGGCCACCAGCCAGTCGTAGATCTCCCGCTGCTGCTCCGGGAGGGGGTGCAGGTCGGCCCACACGTCGGCGCCCCGGCCCGCCGGACGCAGCCGGGTCAGCCGCAGCGTGGCGCCGTGGTCGTCGGCGATCTCCTTGAAGCGGTCCAGCTGCGGCACGTTCTCCCGGGTGCAGACCACGGAGAGCTTGGTGTCGCTCATCCCCGCGTCGGCGAGGGTGCGCAGCGCCCGCAGCGCCGCGTCGTAGGTGCCGGCGCCACGGATCGGGTCGTTGACCTCCGGGGTGGCCCCGTCCAGGGAGACCTGCACGTCCACGTAGTCGGTCGCCGCCAGCCGGGCCGCCTTCTCCGGGGTGATCCGGAAGCCGTTGGTGGAGAACTTCACCCCGACGTCGTGCGCCACGGCGTGGTCGACGATCTCCCAGAAGTCGGGTCGCACGGTGGGCTCGCCGCCGCCGATGTTGACGTAGAAGACCTTCATCGCCTGCAGCTCCTCGATGAGCGCGAAGCACTCGGCGGTGCTCAGCTCGCGCGGGTCGCGCCGACCCGAGGAGGACAGGCAGTGCACGCAGGAGAGGTTGCAGGCGTAGGTGAGCTCCCAGGTGAGGCAGATCGGGGCGTCCAGGCCGTGCTCGAAGTGGTCCACGAGCCGAGCCCCGGTGCGGACCCGGGGGGCGGCGGCGTGGTCGGCGGCGGAGCCGGTGCTGCGCTCGGGGGCGAGGGTCATGAGGTCCTCCTGGTGATCATCCGCTGCTGGGCCAGCCGGTCCAGGGCGGCGCCGAACCCGGGACGCAAGGCCACGGGCACCCCGGCCCGGGCCAGCGCGTCGTCGACGGTGGGTGCCGCGGCGAGCCCCTCGACCACGGCGACGAGGCGCCGGTCCTTGAGGAAGGTCAGCCGGCGGCTGTGGAAGTCGTAGAGCAGGGCGCCGAACGGCTCGGGGCGGATCGCCACCGAGCCGTTCAGCTCCCAGGCCTGGTCGAGCACGAGCGTCGTCCGTCTCGGGGGGCGGCGTCAGTAGACGCCGCACATGCCGTCGATGGACACGTCCTCGACGAGGTCGTCGGCCAGCGCCTCCGGCGGTGCGGTCTCGGCCTCGACCGGGGCGTCGGTGTCGGTGCGGTCCTCGGGGGTCATCGCGGTGCTCCTTCTCGCTGGTCCGACGCGGCCGGCGGGACGTCGTCCTCGGTCCGACCCGTATCGCCGCACGGTCGACGGCGACACCGCTCACGCTAGGAAGGCGCCCGCCGAGGGCACACCCGTCTGGGGGGCAGGCCGCACCTGCCGGACCGGGCAGGGGTGCACCGACGCCCTGCCCGACCGGGCAGGTGCCCGCGCTGCCCGGCCCGGCGGGCGCCGCCCGGGCGGGGCGGGCGGTTCCTCGTCCTCGTCTACCCGTGGCCGGTCCCGATCCCTAGCGTCGGCCTCACCACCCCCGATCGCCCTCACCGAGGAGGAGACGACGATGCAGGTCGACGAGCTGCTCAAACCATTCCCGATCAAGGAGTTCCACCCCTTCCCGCGGGGGCTGCTCGGTCCCGGGTCGCACGAGATGATCGGGCCCGAGGCGCTCAAGCTCGGCTTCCGCAAGACGCTGGTGATGACCTCGGGCCTGCGCGGCACCGACATCGTCCACAAGATCGTCGAGTCGATGAAGTACCACGGGCTCGAGGTCGTCGTGTACGACCAGGTCGAGTCCAACCCCAAGGACTACAACGTCATGGACGCGGTCGGGCTCTACCAGGACAACGAGTGCGACAGCTTCGTCTCGATCGGCGGCGGCAGCTCGCACGACGCCTGCAAGGGGGCCCGGATCTCGGTCGCCCACGACGGCCGCAACGTCAACGAGTTCGAGGGCTTCAACAAGTCCGAGAACCCGAAGAACCCGCCGCACATCGCCGTCTCCACCACCGCCGGGACCGGCTCGGAGACCTCCTGGGCGTACGTCATCACGGACACCACGACCGACCCGGACAACCCGCACAAGTACGTCGCCTTCGACGACGCCTCGGTGACCACGCTGGCCGTCGACGACCCGGTGCTCTACTACGACTGCCCCATCGACTACACCGCCCAGTGCGGCTTCGACGTGCTCGCGCACGCCTCCGAGCCGTACGTCTCCCGGCTCAACTTCGAGCCCTCCCTGGGCAACGCGCTGCATGCGGTGAAGCTCACCTCGCAGCACCTGCGCCAGGCGGTCTGGAACGGCGAGGAGCTCTCCGGGCGCGAAGGGATGATGTACGCCCAGTACATCGCCGCGCAGGCCTTCAACTCCGGCGGTCTGGGCATCGTGCACTCGATCTCGCACGCCGTCTCCGCCTTCTACGACACCCACCACGGGCTGAACAACGCCATCGCGCTGCCGCGGGTGTGGGCCTTCAACATGCCGGCGGCCTACCAGCGGTTCGCCGACATGGCCGAGGCGATGGGTGTCGACACCCACGGGATGACCAAGGTGCAGGCCGCGGACGCGGCGCTGGAGGCGGCCATCCGGCTGCTGCGCGACGTCGGCATCACCGAGAAGTTCACCGACGTCACCCAGGACAGCTACTCCAAGAACCGCCTGGGGCAGGGGCCGACGAAGTTCTACGAGGACAGCCCGACGATCGTCGGCGACGACGCGGACATCGACCGGATCACCAACCACGTCCTCGGCGACGCCTGCACCCCCGGCAACCCCAAGGAGTGCACCTTCGAGACCGTGCGTCCGGTCGTCGAGCACTGCCTCAACGGCGACCTCGACGAGCTGCTGCCGTGAGCCGGGCCGCGCCGTCCGGGCCCCGACCCGCACGGTGCGGCCCCCTCCGGGGGAGCGCACGACGGGCGGCGAGGCAGCCGTCCGACCCTGGCGAGCACGCGGGAGAGAGCCGATGACGACCACCGAGACCGACACCGAGAGCGACACCGAGACCGACACGCTGACCTTCACCGACGTCGGCGACGCCCGGCAGCGGCTGGCCGACGTCGGCTACCTGACCGACGAGCGCCTGGCGACCACCACCTTCCTGCAGGGGGCGCTCGGCAAGCCGCTGCTGCTCGAGGGCCCGGCCGGCGTCGGCAAGACCCAGCTGGCGCAGAGCGTCGCCCAGGCCACCGGCCGCCGGCTGCTGCGGCTGCAGTGCTACGAGGGGCAGGACGAGACCAAGGCCCTCTACGAGTGGGACTACGGCAAGCAGCTGCTCTACACCCAGATCCTGCGGGAGAAGATCAACCAGGTCGTCGCCGACGCCCCGGACCTGCCCTCGGCGGTGGAGATGATCGCCGCCCAGGACAGCATCTTCTTCTCCGAGCGCTTCCTCGCCCCGCGGCCGCTGCTGGAGGCGATCCGCTCCGAGGACCCGGTGGTGCTGCTCATCGACGAGGTGGACCGGGCGGACGAGGCGCTGGAGGCGGTCTTCCTCGAGCTGCTCGCCGAGTTTCAGGTCTCGGTGCCCGAGGTCGGCACCTTCGCCGCCCGGCACATCCCGCTGGTGGTGCTCACCTCGAACAACACCCGCGACCTGTCGGCGGCCCTGAAGCGCCGGTGCCTGCACCTCTTCCTCGACTACCCCTCCGCCGAGCGGGAGCTGGAGATCATCCGGTCCAAGGACACCGGGCTCTCCGACGCCCTGGCCGGCCAGCTCGTCGAGGTCGTCCGCGGCCTGCGCGAGCTGGAGCTGCGCAAGGCACCGAGCATCTCCGAGACGATCGACTGGGCGCGCACCCTGGCGGTGCTCGGGGTGGACGAGCTCTCCGCGCCGGTGGTCGCCGACACCCTCAACGTCGTCATGAAGTACGAGCGGGACATCGGCCTGGCCACCCGCCAGATCCCGCGGCTGCTCGATCCCAACGCCACCGTGCCGGAGCCGCACCACCACCATCACGGGCACGAGCACCACCACGGCCACGGGCACGCCCACGATCACGGGTCGGCCTCGGGGCACCCGCACGACGAGCCGCCGGGCTCGGGGCGGGTGGCGGCCGCGACCGGCCGGTCGGAGAGCGCGGACGGACCCGACGGGCGTGAGGTGCGCGCGGCCAAGGACGAGCCCGGCCGCCACGACGAGGCGTACTACGGCTCGCCCAGCGCGCTCGCCGGCTCGCGGCGGCGCTCGGTGACCTCCGGGCAGGGGTCACGCTCCTTCCGCACCGCACGCAAGCGCCCGGTCTGAGGGGCCCGGCATGGAGGGCGCGCTGCACCGGTTCATCCGCTACCTGCGGCTGCACGGGATGCGGGTCAGCGTCGCCGAGGCGCTCGACGCCCTCGAGGCCGCGGCGCAGGGCGGGATCATGTCCGACCGGGAGCGGCTGCGCTCGGCGCTCGCGGTGACCCTCGTCAAGGACCGGCGGGACATGGAGGTCTTCGACGAGGTCTTCGACCGCTTCTTCCGGCTGCGCCGGGTGGTGCCCGAGGAGGAGGGGCACGGTCACGCCCACGACGACCTCAGCGACACCGGCGAGCTGACCGACCTGACGCTCTCGGAGGAGCTCTCCGACACCCCGCAGCAGGGTCACAGCCACGGCGCCCCGAAGGACATCAAGGACTTCTTCAAGCCCGAGGACATGGCCGAGCAGTACAACCTGCACCAGGAGGCGAACAAGCTCGACCTGGCGTCGATGACCGACGAGGTGGTGCTCTCCAAGGACGGCGCCGGCACCCAGGGTGAGGCCGCCCGGGTGCAGGTGACCACCTCGCGGCTGCACAACCCCGGCACGCCCGGGACGCTGGCCAAGCAGCCCGGCACCGAGCTCGACGTCGAGCTGTCGGTGGCCGAGGAGCTCGCCCTGCTCAGCTGGCTCGGCGAGCCCGACGACGAGCTGGCCGAGCTCGCCCCGGACATCGACGTGGCCGAGCTGCGGGAGCGGCTGGCACCTCTCCTGGAGAGCCTGCCGGAGCGGATCAAGGAGCACCTGCAGGCGCTGATGTCTGCCGAGGCGGAGGTCGAGGAGCGCGAGCTGGACGTGGCCCGCGCCGAGGTGCTGGCCGAGCCCGACCGGCTCGCCTTCGAGGAGTCGGTCCGGCGGCTGCTGCGCGTGCTGCGCGGCGCGCCGCGACCCCGGCGGCACGTCGCCGGGAGCGGCACGATCGACCCGCGCCGGACGATGCGCGCCAACATGCGCTTCGACGGGGTGCCCTTCCGCCCGGTGCTGGTGAGCAAGCGCGAGGACCGGCCGCAGCTGCTCGTGCTCTGCGACGTCTCGCTCTCGGTGCGGGCCACCTCCGGCTTCGCGCTGCACCTGGTGCACAGCCTGCAGTCGGTGGCCTCGAAGGTGCGCTCCTTCGCCTTCGTCGACGAGGTGGTCGAGGTGAGCGACCTCTTCGCCGACCACCACGTGCAGCAGGCCCTCTCGATCGTCATGGCCGGCGAGGGGGACGGCGGCGTCATCGACGTCGACGCCGACTCCGACTACGGGGCGGTGCTGCGGCAGTTCCTCGAGGAGTTCGGCGGCGCGATCACCCGGCGCACCACCGTGGTGATCATCGGCGACGGGCGGGGCAACGGCCGCGACCCCGGCCTGCGCGCCTTCGAGGAGATCGCCCGCCGGGCCCGGCACGTCGTCTGGCTGACCCCCGAGCCGCGCTACTCCTGGGGGCTGGGCCGGTGCGACCTGCCGCTCTACGAGCCGGACATCGACCACATCGAGGTGGTGCGCAACCTCGGCGGGCTGGAGACCTTCAGCCATCGCATGGGCGAGGTGCTGGTGTGAGCGTGGGCGCGATCGAGGCCCTCGCGCCGGCCCGGGGAGGCTGCTACCGGGACGGGGTCATCACCGTGCGGCCACGCAGCCCGGTGGCGCCGCGCCGGCCCGGCGGGCTGCGGACCGCGCACTTCGACCTGCTGCGCGAGGACGGTGAGCTGGTGCTCGAGCACGCCCTGACGCTGGCCGGTGTCGACGACGACCTGGCCGGTCTGCTGTCCGAGGAGCTCTTCGAGCCCGGCTGGCTGCGCGGCGCCGACCTCTTCGAGCGGGTCTTCACCGGCGTCGTGCTCACCTGCGACGACGACCCGGTGACCGCGTGGGCGGCCTTCTACGAGAACACGTTACGGGCGGTGGACAGGGCGGCGCCGGGCGACGCCGACCTGCCCGCGCCACCGGAGGGCGGCGCCGGGCACGGCACGGTCGCGGGCTACGCGCCGGTCTACCGGAGGGTCGCCGCGCTGGTCCGGGGCCGGTCGGTGCTCGAGCTGGGCAGCTGCTTCGGCTTCCTCGCGCTGCGCCTGGCCGACCGGCACGAGGTCATCGCCTCGGACGTCTCCTCCGGGACGATGGACCTGCTGCAGGTCATGTCCGGCCGGATGGGTCTGCCGCTGGACACCCTGGTCTGCGACGCGGCGCACGTCCCGCGAGCGGACCGCAGCGTGGACACCGTGCTCGCGGTGCACCTGCTCGAGCACCTGGAGCCGGAGCACGCCGGCCGGGTGATCGGCACGGCATGCCGGCTGGCCCGGCAGCGGGTGGTGGTGGCGGTGCCCCTGGAGGAGCGACCGAGCGAGCAGTACGGCCACCTGTGGGCGGTCACCCTGGATGCGTTGCAGCGATGGGCCGACGGCGCTGCCGGATGGTGCGGCGAGGTCTCCGAGGACCACGGTGGCTGGCTCGTGCTGGACCGGGTCGAGCGCGGGTGAGACGGCCGGTCACAGCAGGCCGCGCTTGGTCGCCTCGTAGACCGCCTCGGCCCGCCCGGAGACCTCGAGCTTGCGCAGGATGTTGCCGACGTGGAACTTCGCGGTGGTCTCGCTGATGTAGAGCCGTCGACCGATCTCGGGGTTGCTCAGCCCGTGCGCCAGCAGGTCGAGCACCTCGCCCTCGCGGGTGGACAGGGTCGGCGGGGCGCTCGGCGGGGCCTGCATCGCCCGGACCATCGCGGAGGCGCTGCGGGCGTCGAAGGCGGACTCCCCGGTGCTCACGTCGTGGATCGCGCCGACCAGGGCGCCGGTGTCGACGTCCTTGACGACGTACCCCTTCGCCCCGGCCCGGATCGCCTCGGCGACCAGCTCGTCGTCGATGAAGGTGGTCAGCACCAGCACCGCGACCTGCGGGTGACGGGTGGTGATCTCCCGGGCCAGGTCGAGCCCCTCGGCGTCGCTGGAGGTGGAGAGCTTGAGGTCGAGCAGGACCACGGTCGGGGTCACCCGGTCCAGCACGGCCAGCGCCTCGCCGACCGAGGAGGCCTCGGCGACCACGTCGATCTCCGGCTCGCGCTGCAGCACCGCGCGCAGCCCCTGGCGCACGATCGCGTGGTCGTCGACGAGCATCACCGAGATCGCGGCCGGCCCGCCGTCCTCGCGGGTCGCGGGGTTTGTTCCTGGCGTCATCGCGATCCTCCTCGCGCCCGTGCGTCCGCGACCGGGGCGCTGCGCACCGGGGTGACCGCGTCGGGGGCGGCGGCTCCGGGTGCGACGGCTCCGGGTGCGACGGAGGCGGGCAACGTCTCCGGCCCCGTCCGGGTCACCGGCAGCGGCACCCGGACGACGAGCTGCACCCCGCCGCTCCGGGCCCGGCGGAAGCTCAGCCGACCGCCCAGACCGCGGGCCCGGGTGTCCATGTTGGACAGGCCCTGGTGACGGCCGTCGCCGACCGTGCGGCGCTCCTCGCGCAGCATCCGGCGCAGCCCCGCGGGCTCGCCGTCACCGTCGTCGGCCACGCTGACGACCACCTCGTCCGGACGCCAGCGCACCCGGACCCGGGCGGTGGCCGCGTGCGCGTGGCTGACCGCGTTGAAGAGCGCCTCGGCGACGATCCGGGCGATCTCGTGGTGCACGTCGTGGCCGAGGTCGAGGCTGCGCCCGGTGACGTCCACCGACACCTGCAGCCGCGAGCCGTGGTGCCCGGCGACCTCGACGAGCAGGTCGTGCAGCGAGACCACCGCCTCCTGGCGAGGGCGGGTCAGCGAGAAGATCGCCGAGCGCAGCTGCTCGACCGCGTCCTGGGTAAGCTCCTTGGCGACGACCAGCTGCTCGACCACCTCGTCGGCGGCCATGCTCTCCGCCTCGCCGCGGGCGACCTCGACGGCCATCCCGGCGGAGAGCACGTACTGGGTGACGCTGTCGTGCAGCTCCCGGGCGATCCGTCGCCGCTCGGTCTCGACGAGCTCGCGCTGCTCGGCCACCACCAGCCGTCGCTCGGCCCGCTCCAGCTGGCTGGTGCGCACCGCCAGGTCACGCGCCTGGGCGCGGGTCTCCTCGGCCAGCCGCTCCGCCTGCCGGTGCAGCGCCAGCCCGGCGTGGTACTGCTCGGAGGTGTGCAGCGAGACGGCGGCCTGGTTGGCCAGGATGCGCAGCACCGCCAGGTCCTCGGGCTCCGGCTCGCCGTCGACCCCGTGCTGGGCGGCCAGGCCGCCGATCCGGCGCCCCTCGAGGTACATCGGCACCCGGACCCAGACATCGGTGCGGGCGCTGGGCGCGGAGAAGCCCGACCGGATCGCCGAGAGCTCCAGCCGGACGATCTCCGGCACCTCCTCCGGGGTGGCCGCGGCGTGCCGGTCGGGACCGACGACGACGAAGCGCTGCCGCGCCTTCGGCAGGTGCTTGTCGGCCAGCGCGAGCACCGCCCACGAGGCGTTCATGTGGTCCGCGGCGGCGCGGGCCACCTCCTCCAGCAGCGAGCGGGGGCCCTCGACGGTGCGCACCACCGCCCGGGAGATGGTGTCCATCGCCCGCACCGCCCGCTGGGTGCGCTGGGTGGACCGCAGGTAGGCGGGGTAGTAGGACTTCTTGCCGGAGCGGACCCCGGTGAGCCGGGCCAGCTCGGGAGGGCCGTCGTCGGCCGCACGAGCGCCGTCGGTCACAGCGCCGCCCGGAAGATGTCCTCGAGGTCCTGGCTGTCGGTGGCGCGCGGGTTGGTGGTCAGGCAGGCGTCCTCGAGGGAGTGCTCGGCCAGCACCCCGAGGTGGTCCTCGGTGAGCCCGATCGCCCGCAGCGACCTTGGCACCCCGACCTCGTCGGCCAGGGCCCGGGCGTGCGCGGCCAGGTGCTCGGCCGCCTCCTCGTCCGGCATCCCGTCGACGTCCAGCCCGGCCGAGCGAGCCAGCGCGCGGTACCGGCCGGGGGCGGTGCGGGCGTTGTAGCGGATGACGTGCGGCAGCAGGATGCCGTTGATGACCCCGTGCGGGGCGTCGAGCAGCCCGCCGACCTGGTGGCTCATCGCGTGCGTCGCGCCGAGGATGGCGTTGGTGAAGGCGAGCCCGGCGGCCAGCGACGCCTCGGCCATGCCGGTGCGGGCCGCCGCGTCGAGCGGTCGGGTCATCGTCGTCGTGAGGTGGGTGGTGACCAGCCCGACGGCGTTGAGGGCGTGCACGTCGGCGAGCGCGTTGTGCGCCCGGGAGACGAAGGCCTCGACCCCGTGGGTGAGTGCGTCCAGGCCGGTGGCCGCGTTGAGCCAGTCCGGCATGGTGGTCAGCAGCCGCGGGTCGGTCACCGAGATGTCCGGGACCAGCGCCCGGCCCATGATCGTCACCTTCATCCGGCGGGCGGTGTCGGTGACGATGCAGAACTGGCTGACGTCGGCGCCGGTGCCGGAGGTCGAGGGCACCATGAGCAGCGGCGGGATCTCGTGCCGCACCTGGTCCACGCCCCGGTAGTCGAGGATGCTCCCGCCGTTGCCGGCGAGGATGGCCACCCCCTTCGCCGCATCCATCGCGGAGCCCCCGCCGAGGCCGATGATGACGTCGCAGCCGTTGGCCCGGTAGGTCTCGTGCGCGGCGGTGACCTCGGCGTCCCGCGGGTTGGGCGAGACGTCGCTGCACACGACGGGGGTGAGGCCGGCCTCGGCGAGATGGCCGCGCAGCTCGGCCACCCAGCCGGCCTCCACCAGGCCGGGATCGGTGACGACGAAGGGGCGCACCGCCCCGAGCCGCCGGGCCGCGTGCCCGGTCTCGGCCAGCGCGCCGGCGCCGAAGACGATCTCCGGGGCATGGAACTTCACCAGCGGGTCGCCGGTGGCGCTCCATCCCGGCGGGCGCTCCCGGTCCACCGTGGCGGCCACGCTGCCGTCACGACCATCCATGTCTGACCTCCTGCGCCCATGGTAGGGACGAGAGGTTGGTTACCGGCTGGTCACGAGCTGGCTTCTTGACAGATGACCAGCCCGTCGGCCGAGGTCAGGTCACCGGTGCACCGGGTGGCGTCAGTAGAGGTGCTCGGCGTACTGCGGTCCGTAGTAGGTCTCCAGCTCCGCCAGCGGCGTCTCCGGCCGGTCGGTCGCCTGGGCGATCCGGGCCCGCGACGGCAGCGCCTCCGGCGCCCAGCTCTCCGGCTCCCACAGCCGGCTGCGCAGGAAGGCCTTGGCGCAGTGGTGGTAGACCTCGTCGATCTCGACGACCAGGGCGAGGATCGGACGGTGCCCCCTGACCTCGAGCTGGTCGAACCACGGGGCGTCGGCGACCAGCCGGGCGCGCCCGTTGATCCGCAGCGTGTCGCCGCGACCGGGGATGACGCAGAGCAGCCCGACGTGCGGGTTGCGCAGCACGTTGCGGTAGCCGTCGACCCGCTTGTTGCCAGGCCGCTCGGCCAGGGCGACGGTGCGCTCGTCGAGGACGTGCACGAGGTCGCCGGCCGGGTCGCCCTTCGGCGAGGCGTCGCAGCTGCCGTCGTCGGCGGAGGTGGCCACGACGACGAAGGGGGTGGCCGCGAGCCACTGCCGGTCCAGGTCGGTCAGCGCCGGGCGTGCCTTGTCGCGGACCCGGGGGAGCGGCTCGCCGACGAGCGCGGTCAGCTCCTCGTCGGTGGTGATCTCGCGCGCGGTCATGGGTGAGAGCCTGCCACGGGTGACGGTTATCCTGCCGTGGTCGTGGCGGCTGCGGTCGTGACGGCCACGAGCGCGACGGTCGTGCTCGTCACCCCTTCGCCCTCCCGCACGTCAGGAGCCACCCCCGTGGTCATGCGCATGTCGTCCCTCTTCCTCCGCACCCTTCGTGAGGACCCGGCGGACGCGGAGCTGCCGGGGCACAAGCTGCTCGTCCGGGCCGGCTACGTGCGTCGGGCGGCGCCGGGGGTCTACACCTGGCTGCCGCTCGGGCTGCGGGTGCTGCGCAAGGTCGAGGGCATCGTCCGCGAGGAGATGGAGGCGATCGGTGCCCAGGAGCTGAGCTTCCCCGCGCTGCTGCCCAAGGAGCCCTACGAGGCGACGAACCGGTGGACCGAGTACGGCCCCAACCTCTTCCGGCTGGTCGACCGCAAGGGTGCCGACATGCTCCTCGGGCCCACCCACGAGGAGATGTTCACCCTCACGGTCAAGGACATGTACACCTCGTACAAGGACCTGCCGCTGACCCTCTTCCAGATCCAGACGAAGTACCGCGACGAGGCCCGTCCGCGGGCCGGCGTGCTGCGCGGTCGCGAGTTCATCATGAAGGACAGCTACTCCTTCGACGTCGACGCCTCCGGGCTGCAGAAGGCCTACGACGCCCACCGCGCGGCCTACGTGAAGATCTTCGACCGGCTCGGCTTCGAGTACGTCGTCGTCCAGGCCGACTCCGGGGCGATGGGCGGCTCGGCGAGCGAGGAGTTCCTCGCCGTCAACGACGGCGGCGAGGACACCTTCGTGCGCGACGAGGCCGGCTACGCGGCCAACGTCGAGGCGGTCGAGATCCCGCCGGCGGCCGCGGTGCCGGTCACCGCCGGGCCGGCGCACGTCGAGGACACCCCGGGCACCCCGACGATCGAGACGCTCGTCGCGGCGCTGAACGCCGACCACGCGCGGGCGGACGGGCACGAGTGGACGGCCGCGGACACCCTGAAGAACGTCCTCGTCATGCTCGTCCACCCGGCCGACGAGGAGCACCCCGAGGGGCGTCGTGAGCCGCTGGCCATCGGCGTGCCCGGCGACCGGGAGGTCGACCTCGCGCGGCTGGAGGTCACGGTCGCCCCGGCCGCGGTCGAGGCCTTCGCGGAGGCCGACTTCGCCGCGCACCCGGCCCTGGCGAAGGGGTACATCGGGCCCGGCGTGCTCGGCGAGGAGAAGGCGACCGGCATCCGCTACCTGCTCGACCCCTCGGTCGCCGAGGGCAGCGCCTGGGTGACCGGCGCCGACGAGCACGGCCGGCACGTCATCGACCTCGTGCACGGCCGCGACTTCACCGCCGACGGGACGGTGCAGGCCGTCGAGATCCGCGAGGGCGACCTCGGCCCGAACGGCACCCCGCTGACCCTGGCCCGCGGCATCGAGATGGGGCACATCTTCCAGCTCGGCACGAAGTACGCCGAGGCGCTCGGGCTCAAGGTGCTCGACGAGAACGGCTCGCTCGTCACCGTCCACATGGGCTCCTACGGGGTCGGTGTCACCCGCGCCGTCGGCGTCATCGCCGAGGACAACCACGACGAGCTCGGTCTCGTCTGGCCGCGCGAGGTCGCTCCCTTCGACGTGCACGTCGTGGCTGCCGGCAAGGGCGAGGACCTCTTCGTCGCCGCCGGCCAGCTCGCCGCGGACCTCGAGGCCCAGGGCCTCGACGTGCTCTACGACGACCGGGCCGGCAAGGTCAGCCCGGGCGTGAAGTTCAAGGACGCCGAGCTCGTCGGTGTCCCGACGATCCTCGTCGTCGGCAAGGGCCTGGCCGACGGGGTCGTCGAGCTCAAGGACCGCCGCTCCGGCGAGCGTCGCGACGTGCCGGTCGGCGAGGTGGTGGCCGCGGTCGTCGCCGAGGTCCGCGGGTGAGCCCGACCGACGACCACGCCGACGAGCACAAGGACGGCCGCGGCGACGTCCCGCGCCGGGTCGCGCCCGACCGCCCGACGCCGGGACCGGTGCAGGCGGTGATCTTCGACTGGGGCGGCACGCTCACCCCGTGGCACACCATCGACCTCGGGGAGCAGTGGCGGGTCTTCGCCCGCGAGGTGCACGGGATCCCGGTGGACTCCGCCGGGGTCCCCGAGGCCGACCTGGCGCGGGCGCACGAGCTGAGCGAGCGGCTGCTGGCGGCCGAGACGGTCGCCTGGCAGCGGACGAAGGGGGACCACGGCAGCGCCGACCTCGACGAGGTGCTGCGGGCGGCCGGGGTGGACCCGGCGCACGACCGGCACCACCTCGCGCTGGCCGCCTACCGCCGCTTCTGGGAGCCGCACACCTGGACCGACCCGCAGGTCGGCCCGCTGTGGCGGGGCCTGCGCGAGCGGGGCCTGGCGGTCGGGGTGCTCTCCAACACGATCTGGAGCCGGGAGTACCACCGCGGGATCTTCGCGCGGGACGGCGTGCTCGACCTGCTCGACGGCGACGTCTACTCCAGCGAGATCCACTGGACCAAGCCGCACGCGCGCGCCTTCGAGGCCGCCTGCGACGCGGTCGGGGTGGCGCCGATCAACGCGGTCTACGTCGGGGACCGGCTCTTCGAGGACGTGCTCGGCCCGCAGGAGGTCGGCATGCGCGCGATCTGGCTGCCGCACAGCGACATCCCCGCCGACCAGCAGGTCAGCGTCGACGTCGTCCCGGACGCGACGGTGAGCGAGCTCGCCGAGATCCTGGCCGTCGTCGACGGCTGGCGCGCGGGCTGAGGGTGGGCGCCGGGTGGAGCTGACCCTGGAGACGATCGCCTGGCTGCTGCTGGCCGGTCTGGTCGCCGGCTGGGTGGACGCCGTCGTCGGCGGCGGCGGCCTGGTGCAGCTGCCGGCGCTGCTGCTCGGCTTCCCCGGGGCCAGCCCGGCCCAGCTGCTCGCGACGAACAAGCTCGGCTCGATCGTCGGCACCGCGACGAGCTCGATCACCTACTACCGGAGGGTGCGACCCGACCTGCGCACCGCGCTGCCGATGGCGGCGCTGGCGCTCGGCGGGGCGGCGCTGGGGGCGGTGGTGGCGCTGCACATCCCCAAGTCGGCGTTCAACCCGATCATCCTCGGGCTGCTCGTCGTCGTCGGCGCCTACACCCTGCTCAAGCCGGACCTGGGCTCGGTGACCGCGCTGCGCTTCACCGGGCGGCGGCACACCGGAGCGGCGATGCTCACCGGCTTCACCATCGGTGTCTACGACGGGGCGCTCGGTCCGGGTACCGGATCCTTCCTCGTCTTCGCCCTCGTCGGGCTCATGGGCTACGCCTTCCTCGAGGCGAGCGCGAAGGCGAAGATCACGAACTTCGCGACGAACCTCGGGGCGCTGCTCGTCTTCGTCCCCGGCGGTCACGTCATGTGGGCGGCCGGGCTGACCCTGGCCTCGGCCAACCTCGTGGGCGGCTACGTCGGCGCCCGCACCGCGGTGCACCTGGGCAGCGGCTTCGTGCGCGGGGTCTTCGTCGTCGTCGTGGGGGCCTTCGTCGTGCGGATCGGCGGCGAGCTCGTGGGGGTGTGGTGAGCGAAGGTCTGGTGAGCGGGGGTGCGGTGAGTGGCGCGGCCCGGCGGGTGCTGCTGCTCGGCGGGACCGCGGAGGCGCGGGCGCTGGCGGCCCGGCTCGTCGACGACGGGATCGAGGTCACCTCCTCGCTGGCCGGTCGGGTCTCCCGGCCGCGGCTGCCGGTCGGCGAGGTGCGGATCGGCGGCTTCGGCGGGGTCGACGGCCTGGTGGCGGCGCTGCGTGACGGCGGCGTCACCCATCTCGTCGACGCCACCCACCCCTTCGCCGCGACGATGACCGCGCACGCCGCGGCGGCCGCGGAGCGGGCCGGGGTGCCGGTGCTGCGGCTCGCCCGCCCCGGATGGCGGGAGCGCCCGGACGCCGCGAGCTGGAGCTGGGTGGGCGACGTCGACGCGGCCCGGGAGCGGGCCGAGACGCTGGGCGGGCGCCCGTTCGTCACCACGGGGCGGCAGTCCCTGGGGCGCTACGCGGGGTGGACCGACCGGCCGGTGCTGGTGCGGGTGGTGGAGCCGCTGACCGAGCCGGTGCCGGCGGGCTGGAGCGTGCTGGAGGCGCGCGGACCGTACGACGTGACAGGGGAGCGGGAGCTCATGACCCGTCATCGGGTGGACGTGCTGCTCACCAAGGACTCCGGCGGGTCGTACACCGCGGCCAAGCTGGATGCCGCGGCCGAGCTGGGGGTGCCGGTGGTCGTCGTCTCCCGCCCATCCCCGCCGGCGGGCTTGCGCGAGGTGCCCGACGTCGCCGCCGTCCTGGCCTGGCTCGACCAGACCTGACCCACCCTCTTTCGCGTTCACCCGGGCGCGCTCCGACGGGTGCCGCAGCTGCCCGGGCAGTTGCCCAGTGGGTGGCATTTGCCCGGGCAGTTGCGCAGGGTGGGTGATTTGCCCGGGCAGTTGCGCAGTGGGTGGGTGATTTGCCCGGGCAGTTGCGGAGGGGGTGGGTGATTTGCCCGGGCAGTTGCGCAGTGGGTGGGTGATTTGCCCGGGCAGTTGCGCAGGGTAGGGCCCGGCTAGGGCGAAGGGGGGCGGCGGGCGAGGCGGCGGGACAGCAGCACCGCGGCGAGGGTGAGCGCCCCGACCTGACGGGAGAGGGTGACCGCACGTGGGATGTCCGGGACGGCCACCGGCGGGCCGTCGCCGAGGGTGCCGCGGTCCTCGACCTCGCCGGCGTACTCGTTGCGACCTCCCAGGCGGACCCCGAGCGCGGCCGCGGCGGCCGCCTCGACCGGCCCGGCGTTCGGGCTGGGGTGCTGGCCGGCGTCCCGGGCGACGACCCGCAGCACTGCACCCGGCCGCCCGGACAGCCCCGCCGTCGCGAGCACCGTGACCCGGGCCGGCAGCCAGCCGAGGACGTCGTCGACACGGGCGGCCACCCGTCCGAAGCCGTGGTATCGCGGGCTGCGGTGCCCCCACATCGCGTCGAGGGTGTTCACCGCGCGGTGGGCCACCACCCCGGCCGGCCCCAGCAGACCGCCCCAGACCAGCGTGGCGACGACGGCGTCCGAGGTGTTCTCGGCGAGCGACTCGACGGCGGCCCGGGCGACGTCCTCGACGCTCGCCCGTTCCGTGCGCCGGCCGACGAGGTGGCGCACCCGCACCCGTGCCGCGGGCCGGTCGCCATCGACCAGCAGACGGTGCACCGCCGTACCCTCCCGGGCCAACGAGGTGCCGCCCAGCGCCGCCCAGGTCGCCGCAGCCGTCACCAGGGTGCGCCGCGCCGGTCCGCCGCGCCCGGCGACGCCGGCGAGCGTCACGATCGGCACGACGGCGAGCCCCCAGGCGAGACCGCCACGCCGCACCTCGTCGCCGTAGCAGCGTGCCTCCACGAGCCCGGCCCACCGGCCGAAGGCGGCGACCGGGTGCCCCCGTCGGGGGTCGGCCAGCACCTGGTCCAGCAGCCATCCGGCGGCCAGCCCGAGCGCCACCGGGTCGGGCGCGCACGTCCGGACCGCCGGCCGGGAGGAAGGGCGGGACGGCCGGCTCATCGTGGCGGCGTCGCCTGCCAGGCCCGTCCCCGGTCCCGGACGACGAGCGGCTGACCGGCGACGACCAGCACCACCCGGTCGCTGGCCGCGGCCAGGCGCTGGTTCGTCAGGCCAAGCCGGTCGGCGAAGATCCGGCCGGAGCGGTGCTCGGGCACGACGCCCCAGCCCACCTCGTTGGTGACGGCCACGCCGTCGCTCGTGCTCCAGGCCGCGACGAGATCCTCGACCCGCCGGTCGAGCTCGGGCACCCACGCCGTCTCCGGGGCGTCCCAGGCCGCCAGCTCGTCGAGCTGCGCGGTCAGCCAGGTGCCGACGCAGTCCAGCAGCACCGGACCCTCGGCGACCCTCAGCGCGTCGGCCGCGTCGCTGGTCTCCACGGTGCGCCACGACCCGGGACGACGCTGCTGGTGGGCCCGCACCCGGGCCGCCCAGTCGGCGTCGTCGCGCTGCGGCCCGGTCGCCAGGTAGGTGACCTCGCGGTGGCCGGCGAGCAGCTCCTCGGCGTGCGCGGACTTGCCGCAGCGCACGCCCCCGGTGACGAGGGTCCTCACGAGGTGCCCACGGTGAGGGTGAGCAGCAGGGTCAGCAGCATGACCTCGATGGTGGCACCGATGACGTCGCCGGTCACCCCGCCGAAGACCCGCTGGCAGGTGCGCAGCAGCGCAGCGACGGCGACGGCGGCGGCCAGGACGGCGACCGGGCCCTGCCACCAGGCCAGGCCGGCCAGCGCGCCCGCCCCGGTCAGCAGCGCGGTCCACGCCAGCAGCGCGACGCAGGCGACCGGCACCGGGACCGCCCCGGCGACCAGGCTGCCCATGCCGCTCTGCCGGGCCGGCGGGACGCCACGCAGGCACGCCAGGGTGCACCCGCCCCGGCTCACCACGACGACGGCGGCGACGAGCAGCGGCGCCCAGGGGAGCGCGACCAGGCTGGTCAGGGCCGCGACCTGGAGCAGCAGCACGAGCACCAGCGTGGCGGCGCCCATCGGGCCGACGTCGCCGCGGTGCATGACCTCCAGCGCGCGCTCCCGGTCCCAGCCGGCGCCGATGCCGTCGGCGGTGTCGGCGAGCGCGTCCAGGTGCATCGCCCGGGTGCCCAGCGCCAGCACCGCCGGCACCAGCGCGGCGACGACCAGCGCAGGCAGGCCCAGCAGGTCGCCCGCGGCGACCACGAGCGCCGCGGCGGCGGCCAGCGGGAGCACCGCCACCGGCGCGAGCAGCATCGCCGCACCGCCCGTCCGCCGAGCCGCGGCAGGGTCCGTCGCCGGGAGCTCGAGCACGTCGTCGAGCGAGCGCACCGGCACGACGGTCAGCAGCCCGGTGGCCAGGCGCAGCCCGGCCCCGAGGCTCATCCGCCGCTCGGCGTCGGGTGACCCGGGGTGGCGACCGCCTCCTCGCGGGCGGTCGCCGAGGACGCGGCCGGCCGATCCTCGGGCAGCACCGCGGCCACCCGTCCGATGACCGCCACCGCGGGTGCGCCGACCCCTTCGGCCGCGGCGCGGGCAGCGATCTGCGGCAACGGTGCCCGCACGCGGCGCTGGCTGGGCATCCCGGCGTCGGCGACCACGGCCGCCGGCGTCTCAGGAGGCATCCCGCACGCCAGCAGCCGCTCGGCGATCGCCGGCAGCGTGGCGACCCCCATGAGCAGCACGATGGTGAGCCCGGCGTCGGCCAGCGCCTGCCAGTTCACGGCGTTGCGCTCGTCGTCCGGCCCGACGTGGCCGGAGACGACGACGAAGCCGGAGGTGACCTCGCGGTGGGTGACCGGCAGCCCGGCCAGGGCCGGCGCGGCGACCGCCGAGGTGACCCCGGGGACCACGCGCACCGGGACGCCGGCCTCGGTGCAGGCCAGCCACTCCTCGCCGCCGCGCCCGAAGACGAAGCTGTCGCCCCCCTTCAGCCGGACCACCCGCCTGCCCTCGAGGGCGTGGCCGACGAGCAGCTCGTTGATCCGCTCCTGCGGGGTGAAGTCGCTGCGCGGGATCTTGCCGACCGGGACGAGCAGGCAGTGCTCCGGGGTCTGGTCGAGCAGCCCGATCGGGGCCAGCCGGTCGTGCACGACGACGTCGGCCTGCCGCAGCTCCTGCAGCCCGGCGACGGTGATGAGGTCGGCGGCGCCGGGACCACCGCCGACGAGCACCACCTCGCCCATGCCCGGCAGCCCGGACGCGGGGCTCGGCGACGAGGCGGCCGTCGGGCGCGGCTCGTGGGTGCGGTCGCGGACCACGAGGTCGGCACCGGTCTCGGCGTCCGCCGCGACGAGCGCGACCAGGCCGCGGCCGTGCAGGTCGCGCAGCTCGGGGCCGGGGTCGTCGCTGGCCACGCTGACCGTGCACCCGGCATCGAGCAGCGCGTGCACCATCTCGCTCACCCTCGGTCCGGGCTCGCGGACCAGCGCGGTGCGCGGCGACCCGGGCAGACGGGGGGTGCTCATGCGGTGGCCTCCTCGGGCGTGATCTCGGCGACGGCGCGCAGCAGGCCGTCGGTGGTCAGCGGGTCGCGGACAGCGATCCTGCACCATGCCGCGTCCAGCCCGGGGAAGGTGTCCCCCCGCCGGACGGCGTAGCCGCGCTCGCGCAGCGCCTCCCGGGCGCCGCTGCCCAGCCGGACGAGGACGAAGGGCGCCTCGCCCGCCACCGGGCGGTGGCCCAGACGCTGCAGCCCGGCGACGAGATGCGCCCGCCAGCTGCGGGCCTGCTCGGCCAGCTGTTCGGCCTCGGCGCGGGCGGCCGGCGTCGCGGTGGCCTCCATGACGACGGCGGCCGGGGTGGAGACCGACCAATGGGCCTGCTGGGCGCGCAGCCGGGCGATGAGCGCGGGGTCGCCGACGACGTAACCGGCGCGCAGCCCGGCGACCCCCCACGTCTTGGTGAGGCTGCGCACGACGAGGGTGCCGGCCATCTCGCGGTCGATGAGCGTGGTCGCGGCCTCGCGCTCCGCGCCGAGCGCGTCGAGGAAGGCCTCGTCGACGAGCAGCGTCGGCCCGTGCAGCGCGGCGACCTGCTCGCGAGGGTGCAGCACCCCGGTCGGGTTGGTCGGGTTGCCGACGACGACCAGGTCCGGGTCGGCGGCGCGCACCCGCACGACCGCGTCGTCGTCCAGCGCGAAGCCGGTCGCCGCGTCGAGCACGACGTGCTCGGCCGGGGACCCGGCCCGACGCAGCGCCGCGTCCGGCTCGGTGAACTGCGGGTGCACCACGACCGGTCGCCGCGGCGCCAGCGCCCGGGCGACGAGGGTGAAGGCCTCGGCCGCGCCGGCGGTCGGCAGCACCATCTCCTCGGGGACCCCGTGCGCCCGGGCGATCGCCGCAGTGGCCCGGCCGGTACTGGGGTAGGTCGCGAGATCGGCTGTGGCCGAGCGGATCTGGGTGGCCAGCCAGGGCGGGGGAGCGCTCACCCGGACGTTCACCGCGAGGTCCACCAGGCCAGGACCGACCTCGGTGTCGCCGTGGTGCAGCAGCGGGTCGGTCAGCTGGGCGTCGGCCGGGCCGGTGCTCATCGGTGGCTGGGCCGAGATGCGCGGTCCGGTCGTGGGGGCAGCAGCCGCACGCGAGACCGGTGCGGTGTCACCGGTCCGCGAGCGGGCCGCGAAGTCGCTGACCGCCGCAGCGAGGTGCGCCGGCATCGCCGGGGCGCCGGCCCAGCTGACGTGCAGGTAGGAGGCGTGCACGGTGGCCCGGCCGGTGCCGGCCGGGTCGAGGGCGAAGCCGTGCCCGTCACCGTCGGCGGTCCAGGCGGGCCGCTCGCCCCGGGCCGGGTCGGTGCGGGTGCGGTGGAACTCGTGCCCCCGGACCGGGCTGCCGGCCGGGCCCAGCACGGAGTCGGTGCCGGTGGTCGCGTCCAGGTAGCGCAGGGTGAGCCGGGGGTGCATGGCGGCCCGGGCCGGGACCACGCCGGCGAAGGGGTGACCGTCGACCTGCTCGCAGAGGTAGAGCAGCCCGGCGCACTCGGCGACGGTGGGCATCCCGGCGCGGACCGCGTCGCGGATCTCGTCGCGCAGCGTGGCGTTCGTCGACAGCGCGGCGGCGTGCACCTCGGGGAAGCCGCCGCCGAGGTAGAGCCCTGCGGTGCCGGCCGGCAGCTCCCGGTCGGTGGCCGGGTCGAGGACGACCGGCTCGCAGCCGGCGGCGCGCAGCAGCTCCTCGGTCTCGGGGTAGCGGAAGGTGAAGGCCCGACCGCCGGCGACGGCGACCCGCGGGCGACCGCCGAAGCAGTGCACCGGGTCCGGGCCGGCGCTGTCCCGGATCGCCGCGGCCGGGTCCCAGGGGGCGACATCCAGCGGTGGCGCGCTGCGGGCGAGGTCGAGCAGCAGGTCGAGGTCGACGTGCTCGGCGGTCTGCTCGGCGAGCCGGTCCAGGGAGGCGGCCGCGTCCGCGCGCTCGGCCACCGGCACCAGCCCGAGGTGGCGCGAGGGCGCGCTGACCCCGGCGTCGCGCGGCAGCACGCCGAGCACCGGCAGCCCCAGCGAGGCCACCGCGCGGCGGGCCTCGTCGGCGTGCCGCGGCGATCCGGCCTTGTTGAGCACGACCCCGACGACCTGGACGTCGCCGCCGTCCACCCCGGGACCGGCGGCCGCGCCCCAGGTCCGCATCCCGTGCACGGTGGCGGCCACGGTCCGGGAGGCGCTGGAGATGTCGACGACGAGCACCACCGGGGTCGCGGTGAGCGCGGCCACGTGGGCCGTCGAGGCGAAGCCGTCGGTGCCGATTCGTCCGTCGTGCAGGCCCATCACCCCTTCGACCACGGCCACGTCCGCCGGGGTGGTCGCGGCACAGGCGTGCGCGAGCATCGGGGCGATCGCCTCCGGTCCGCCGAGCAGCCACGGGTCGAGGTTGCGGCCGGGGCGGCCGGTGGCCAGCGCGTGGTAGCCGGGGTCGATGTAGTCCGGGCCCACCTTGGCCGGGGCCACGACGTGCCCGGCGCGGCTGAGCGCGGCCATGATCCCGACCGCCACGGTCGTCTTGCCCTGGCCGGAGGCCGGGGCGGCGACGGCGATGCGCGGGGTGCTCACCACCGTGCACCTCCCGTCGTACGGCGTCCGGTCACCACTCGATGCCCTTCTGCCCCTTCTGCCCCTTGTCGAAGGGGTGAGCGACCTTGGTCATCTCGGTGGCCACGTCGGCGATCGCCAGCAGGTCCGGGTGCGGGTCGCGGCCGGTGATGACGACGTGCTGGTAGCCGGGGCGCTGCTGCAGGGTCTCGACGACCTCGGCCACGTCGACCCAGCCCCACTTCAGGACATAGCTGAACTCGTCGAGGACGTACATCTGGTGCTGCTCGGCGGCCAGTCGTCGCTGGATCTCGGCCCACCCCTCGCGGGCGTCGCGCGCGTGGTCCTCCTCGGTGCCGGCCTTGCGCGACCACGACCAGCCGGAGCCCATCTTGTGCCACTCGACCGGGCCCCCTTCGCCGGTCTGCTCGTGCACCCGGCCGAGGGTGGTCAGCGCCTGCTCCTCGCCGATCCGCCACTTCGCGCTCTTGACGAACTGGAAGACCGCGGTGGACCAGCCCTGGTTCCAGCCGCGCAGCGCCAGGCCGAAGGCGGCCGTGGACTTGCCCTTGCCGGCGCCGTGGTGGACGACCACCAGCGGGCTGTGCCGCCGCTGGCGGGTGGTGCGGCCGTCGTCGGGGGTGGTGGGGACCTGTCCCTGGGGCATCAGGCGGCGCTCCTGCGGTCGGTGCGGTGCGGTCCGGCGGTGCCGTCGGGGCGCGCGCGGTGCTCGTCGACGACATCGACGATCGCTCCGGCGGCGACCTGCTCCAGCGGCACGTGCTCGGCGCGCATCCGGCGGGCCAGGTCGGCCGCCAGACCCATCCGGAAGCGACCGGTCTCGCAGTCGATGACGACGACGTCGGTGTCGGCGGCGGCGCTGCGCGACCACGAGTCGGCCACGCGGCGGGACCGCGCCAGGGCGTCCTCGCCGGCGGTGGCCCGGCCGTCGGTGAGCACGAGCAGCAGGGCGCGCTGGCGGGGGTCGCGGATGCGTTCGCGGGCGATCACCCGGGCTGCCTCGAGCAGGCCCTCGGCGACCGGGGTGCGGCCGCCGTGCGGCAGGTCCTCCAGCCGCGCGGCCGCGGCGTCCACCGAGGTGGTCGGCGGCAGCGCCAGCTCGGCACCCTCCCCGCGGAAGGTGATCAGCCCCACCCGGTCGCGCCGCTGGTAGGCGTCCATGAGCAGCGAGAGCACGGCGGTCTTGACCTCGTCCATCCGCCGGCGGGCGGCCATCGAGCCGGAGGCGTCGACGGCCAGCAGCACGAGGTTGGACTCGCGGCCGCGGGTCACCGCGTGGCGCAGGTCGCCGGCCTGCAGCCGCAGACCGGCCCCCGATCCTTCGCTGGACCTTGACGCGGCGCCCACGTCCGTCCCGGTGGTGGCCCGGCGGGCGGCGCCCGCGGTGAGCGTGGCCAGCAGGTGCACCTTGGCGCCGGCCGGCTCGTGGCCGGGGGCGTGCACGCCGACGGTGCGGCCGGACTCGGTGTAGGCCGCGCTGCGGCGCCCGCTGCGTCCGCTGCCGGTGCCCCGGACGGCGAACCGGCGGGCCCGGTAGGGGGTGCCCGCGGCGGCGACCCCGATCGTGGGTGCCGCGGCCGGGGGAGCCTCGGGGCTGTCCGGCGCGTCGGCGGGCTGGTCCGCCTGGTCGGGTGCGCTCTGGTCGGTCGAGGGGTGCTCGGCCCGGCTGGGATCGGGCTGGTGGGAGGGCTCCGGGTGGCCCTGCGGGTCCTGCGGGCCGGGCTCCGGGGAGCCGACGTCGCCGTCCCCGTCGGGGGTGTCGTCCTGGTCCTCCGGACCGTCTCCGCTGTCGTCCGTGGGGTCCTCGCCGCCGCCGTCCGGGGGCTCCGGCGGCTCCTCGTCGAGCAGCTGGTCGAGCAGCTCCTCGTCCAGGCCCGGGGCGTCGAAGGGGTTGCGGCGTCGGCGGTGCGGCAGCGCCAGCAGCGCGGCGGCGCGGATGTCGGCGCGGGTCACCTCGGTGCGGCCCTGCCACGCCGCGTGCGCGCGAGCGGTCCGTGCGGTGACGATGTCGGCACGCATCCCGTCGACGTCGAAGCCGGCGCACACCCGGGCGACCGTGGCCAGCGCCCGGTCGTCGAGGGTCACCTCGTCCAGCCGGTCGCGGGTGGCGGCGATCCGCGCGGTGAGCTCGGCCTGCTGCGCGGCGTAGTCCCGGGCGAAGGCGGCCGGGTCGGCGTCGTAGGCGAGCCGGCGCCGCACCACCTCGGTGCGCTCCCGGGGCTCGCGGCTGGCGGCGACCTCGACGGTCAGCCCGAAGCGGTCGAGCAGCTGCGGGCGCAGCTCGCCCTCCTCGGGGTTCATCGTGCCGACGAGCACGATCCGCGCCGGGTGGCTGATCGAGACCCCGTCCCGCTCGACGGTGTTGCGGCCCATCGCCGCGGCGTCGAGGAGCAGGTCGACGAGGTGGTCGTGGAGCAGGTTGACCTCGTCGACGTAGAGGATGCCGCGGTGCGCGGTGGCCAGCAGCCCGGGCTCGAAGGCGGCCTCGCCGGCGCCGAGCGCCTTGCGCAGGTCGAGCGAGCCGATCACCCGGTCCTCGGTGGCGCCCACGGGCAGCTCGACCAGCCGGGCCGGGCGCTCCTGGGCGGCAGCGCTCTCGCTCTGGTGCGGGCCGTCCGGGCAGTCCGGCTCCGGGGCCGAGGGGTCGCAGCCGAAGCGGCACCCGGCGATCACCGGCTGGGTGGGGAGCACATCCGCGAGGGCGCGGACCATCGTCGACTTCGCCGTGCCCTTCTCGCCGCGCACGAGGACGCCACCGACCTCGGGTGCGATCGAGGTGAGGATGAGGGCCAGCGACATGTCGTCGGCACCGACGATCGCCGTGAAGGGGTACGGGGTCCGCTGCTGCATCGTGCTCCTGAAGCGAGTGTCCGCGCTCGCCGCGTGGTCGGGACCCGGGCACGGGCGCGTGCGCGGGTGACCCCGGGCGACGTCCTGGCTCTCCCCGACGGTGGGGTCTCACAGTGGCGGGACCGCTCCGGAGTCGCACCGGATTCCTCGCCCTGGGGTCGCCGCTCATGGTCTCACACGCCGTCGGTCGGGCTCGTGCAGCGTGAGCGGAGGCGACCGGGGGTGGCCGCGCAGCGAGTGACGCGTGGGGTCGAGGTGATCCACGCCCGCCAGAGCGGCGCGGAACACCTCGACCGACGGTCGTCCTCGGGCGGCGCGGTCTCGTCGGCGGCCTACAGTGGCGCCGTGATCGACGTCGTGGGCATCAGCGCCGCGGGCTGGGAGGCTCTCGGGCCGGGCGAGCGTGCGCTGCTCGAGGGGGCCAGGGTGATCGTCGGCGGCGAGCGGCACCTGGCGCTGCTCCCCGAGCACGTCGCGGCCGAGCGACGCACCTGGCCGCGGCCGCTGCGCGAGGGTCTGCCGGACCTGCTCGCCTCGCTCGGCCAGCCCGCCGACGCCGACAGCCGCTCGGGCGCCGGTGTCGTCGCGCTCGCCAGCGGCGACCCCCTTCGCTCCGGGATCGCCAGCACCCTCATCGACCTGCTCGGCGCGGACCAGGTGAGGGTCCACCCCTCGCTGGCCTCCGACACCCTCGCCCGGGCACGGATGGGCTGGTCCGCCGAGCGTGTCGAGGTGATCACCACCGTCGGCCGGGACCTGCGTCGGGTGCTGCCCTCCCTCGCGCCCGGCGCCCGCCTCGTGGTGCTCCTCTCCGACGGCAGCGGGCCGGCCGAGCTGGCGGCGCTGCTCACCGACCGGGGCTGGGGTGCTTCTCGGGTGACCGCCTGGTGGCACCTCGGCGGTGACGACGAAGGGAGCGCCCGCTCCCGGGCCAGCACGTGGGAGCTGCCGCGCACCCCCGACCTCGTGCTGTGCTGCGTCGAGGCCGCCCCCGACGATGCATCCACCGACGGTACGGCCGACGAGAGCGGCGCGGAGACCACGACCGCCGCAGCGCTCGGGCCGGTGCCCGGGCGACCCGAGGCCACCTTCGCCAGCGACGGGCAGATCACCAAGCGCGACGTGCGGGCCAGCGCCTTGGCCCACCTGCGCCCGGCCGACGGCGGCCACCTGTGGGACCTCGGGGCCGGCAGCGGTGCCGTCGGCATCGAGTGGTGCCTGGCCGCGCCACGGACGCGCTGCACCAGCGTCGAGCGCGACCCCGGGCGCGCGGCCCGGATCCGTGCCACCGCCGACGACCTCGGGGTCGGGGCCCGGCTCACCGTGCTCACCGCCGACCTCGCCGACGGGCTGGACGTCGTGCTCGGGGACGGCGGCGACGCGGCCCCGGACGCGGTCTTCGTCGGCGGGGGCCTCACCGAGGAGCTGGCCGACGAGGCGTGGACGCGGCTGCCGGTCGGCGGCCGGTTCGTCGCGCACGCCGTGACCCTGCAGACCGAGGCCGTGCTCGTCGCGCTGCACGGCCGCACCGGCGGGGCGCTGACCCGGCTGTCGGTCGAGCACGCCCGGCCGCTGGGGCGCTACCTGTCGTGGACCCCGGCGCGCCCTGTCGTCCAGCTCGCCGCGGTCCGCACCCGGTCCGGCATCACCGAAGGAGAGGCATGACCGTCCACTTCATCGGCGCCGGGCCCGGCGCCGCCGACCTGCTCACCGTGCGCGCGACGCGCCTGCTGCAGGCCAGCCCGGTGTGCCTCTACGCCGGCACCTACCTCGACGAAGCGGTGCTGGCGCACTGCCCACCGGGAGCCGACCTCGTCGACACCCAGGGCATGAACCTCGACGCGATCACCGCGCGGATGGTCGCCGCCCACGAGGCCGGCGAGGACGTCGCCCGGCTGTGCAGCGGCGACCCCAGCGTCTACTCCGCCATGGCCGAGCAGGCCCGCCGGCTGGACGCTGCCGGGGTGCCCTGGGACGTCACCCCGGGCGTCCCGGCCTACGCGGCCACCGCGGCGCTCGTCGGGCGCGAGCTGACCGTGCCCGAGGTGGCCCAGTCGGTCGTGCTCACCCGGGCCCAGCGGGACTCCACGGCCATGCCGGAGGGGGAGGAGCTCGCCGCCTTCGCCGCCACCGGCGCCACCCTCGTGCTGCACCTGGCGATCCGGCACACCCGCCGGCTCGCCGAGGAGCTGACCGCGCACTACGGCGCCGACTGTCCGGTGGTCGTCGGCTCGCAGGTCAGCGGGCCGGACGAGCTCGTGCTGCGCGGACGCCTCGGCGACATCGCCGACCAGGTCGAGGCGCACGGGCTGCGCCAGGCCGCGGTGATCATCGTCGGGTGGGCGCTGGAGGCCGAGGGCTTCGTCGAGTCGCACCTCTACTCCTCGCGGCGGGCGCGCGCCGAGGGCGGCCCGGCCGGTCAGTCCACGGCCGTCCCCTCCAGCTCGACGACCTGACCCGGCACCGCCAGCCGGACCACCTGGAGCATCGTCGTCGGCGGGGCCACCCCGGCTGCGGCGAGACGCCCGGCCAGCACGCCGTAGTGCGGCATGAGCGCGTCGATGTCGGTGGCGTAGACGGTCAGCCGCACGAGGTTGCCCAGGCTCATCCCGGCGTCGGCGAGCACGGCCTCGAGGTTGTCCAGACTGAGCGCCAGCTGCCCGGCGGGGTCGCCCTCGTGCTGCGGCACCCCGTCGGGGTCCATCGCCGTCTGCCCGGAGCAGAAGAGGGTGCGGCGCTGCCCGCTGACCACCTCGCCCTGGTTGAAGCCCAGCTCCTGCGACCAGGTCACCGGGTTCACCGCGGTGCGTTCCATGCTCGTCTCCGATCCGTCCGTGGCCCACCGGTGCGGGCCATCGGGAGCAGCCTGCGGCCCATATGCGACACCTTGTGTCGGGTATCTCGCCTAGTCTCGCGCCATGCGTGCGGACCGGCTCGTCTCGCTCGTCCTGCTGCTGCGGCAGCGCGGGCTGACCAGCGCGACGGCGCTCGCGGCCGAGCTCGAGGTGACCACCCGCACGATCCAGCGGGATGTCGAGGCGCTCTCGGCGGCGGGGGTGCCGGTCTACGCCGAGCGCGGCCCGCTCGGCGGGTACGCGCTGCTGCCCGGTTTCCGGGCCGAGCTCACCGGTCTCACCGACGACCAGGCGGTGGCGGTGCTCGCGGCCGGGTCGGGCCGTGCCCTCGGGCTCGGCGGGGCGCACGCCGCGGCGCTGCGCAAGGTCCTTGACGCGCTGCCCGAGGAGCGCCGCGGAGGGGCGCGGGAGGCCGCCCGCCGCATCCTCGTGGCGCCCGAGACCGACCTGCTGGCCCGGCCAGTGCTCCCGCCGGAGATCCCCGCCGAGGTGCTCGTCGAGGTCCGCCGCGCGGTGCTGGACGGCCGACAGCTGCGGCTGCGCTACGCCCGTCCTGGCCGGGCGGCGACCTGGCGCACCGTCGAGCCGGTCGGCCTCGTCGTCGCCGGCGAACGCAGCTATCTGCTGGCGACCGCGGCGGGGGAGGACCGGACCTACCGGCTGTCCCGGGTGCAGGCCGCCGAGGCGCTCGCCGAGCCGGCCGAACGGGCCGAGGAGATCGACCTCCCCGCGCTGTGGCGCGAGCGCAGCGAGCGCTTCCGGGGTGAGGACACCCTGACGGTGGTGGTGCGGGTGCGCGAGGAACGACGCGCCCAGCTGGTCGGGAGCGCGGTCGCGCTCGTCGCCGAGCGTCCGGACGGAGGCGACCGCATCGGTAGCCCCAGGGACGACCACGAGCAGTCCCCGGGGTGGACCACGCTGGAGCTGACCTTCCAGGACGAGCGGCACGCCGACTGGGCGCTGTGGCGGCTGGGCGACGAGGCCGAGGTGCTCTTGCCCGAGGCCCTGCGCGCCCGGCTGCGCGAGCGAGCGCTCCGTCTGGCCGCCGCCCTCGCCTGACCGGCCTCCGCCCTCGCCTGACCTGGTCGCCCGTGCTGCATCTCTCGGTGCTGGACCCGTAGCGCCCCCGAGATGCCGCGGACAGCCACGGCGGTCGAGGCAGGCATGCAGCACGGCGGACCACCTCGCGCAGGCTCGTGGCCGTGCGCAGCGCCCCGAGCGTCGGGTCGGAGGATCCCGCGCCGCCCGGCGACGCCTGGGCCCTGCGGACGGCACGCGCTACGCTGCGCTCGCCGACGTCGACCCGATGAGGAACCCGGTGAGAGTCCGGGACGGTCGCGCCACTGTGAGCGGGTCTTCCGCGAGTCAGGAACTCACCGACGCCCGGCATGTCACCCCGGGACGCGTCATCCCGGGAGAGAGTGAGTGCGCATGCACATCGCCGAGGGTTTCCTGCCACCGGTCCACGCCGCCGCGTGGACGGTCGTGGCCGCCCCCTTCGTCGTCCACGGCGCCCGCGCTGTCGTCAAGGTGGTGCGGGAGCAGCCGAACGCCCGCATCCTCCTCGGCGCCGCCGGCGCCTTCACCTTCGTCATGTCGGCGATCAAGCTGCCGTCGGTCACCGGCTCCAGCTCGCACCCGACCGGCACCGGGCTGGGCGCGATCCTCTTCCGGCCGCCGGTGATGGCGCTGCTGGGCACGATCGTCCTGCTCTTCCAGGCGCTGCTGCTCGCCCACGGCGGCCTGACCACCCTGGGCGCCAACGCCATCGCCATGGCCGTCGTCGGGCCCTGGGCCGGCTACGGCGTCTACCGGCTGCTCGCCGCCGCGCCGCTGAGCGTCAAGGTCTTCTGCGCGATGGCGGTGGCCAACCTCGCGACCTACGTCACCACCTCCACCCAGCTGGCGCTGGCCTTCCCCGAGGGCGGCTTCCTCGAGGCGTGGGGGCGCTTCCTCGGGGTCTTCGCGGTCACCCAGATCCCGCTGGCGATCGTCGAAGGGATCATCGGCGTCCTCGTCGTCAACGCCCTGCTCAGCTGGGCCCGCCCCGAGCTGCGTGACCTCGGCGTCGTCGGCGACCCGACGACCGCCCGGACCGGGGAGGAGGCCGCCCGTGCGTGACACCGACCCTGGGTGTGACACCACGCCCGTGCGCGAGACCAGGCCCCTGTCGAAGGGGGTCGTGTGGGCCCTGCTGGCCCTGGCCGCTCTCGTCGTGGCGATCGCCCTCGTCCTCGGCGCCCGCGCCGCGGCCGGCGAGGAGGAGCCCTTCGGCGGCACCGACGCCGCCGTTACCGAGCAGATCGAGGAGGACGGCCACGAGCCGTGGTTCGAGCCGATCATCGCGCCCGCCGGCGGCGAGATCGAGTCCGGTCTCTTCGCCCTGCAGGCCGGTCTGGGCGGCATCGTCCTCGGCTACGCCTTCGGCGTGCTGCGCGAGCGGCGCCTCCGCGGCGACGGGGACGTCGACGGTGCCGGGGACATGGACAGGGACGGCTAGGCCGTGCAGCTCGACGACGCTGCCTGGAGCAGCCCGTGGCGGCGCCGCTCGGTCGCCGAGAAGGCGCTGCTGTGCCTCGGGCTGCTCCTGGTCGCCGCGACCACCGGCTCCCCGGTGGTCGCGGCAGTCGTCGGGCTGCTGGTCACCGGGCTGGCCCTGCTGACCGCGATGGTGCCGCCCGGGCTGTGGTGGCGGGTGCTGCTCGGCCCGGCGGTCTTCGTCGCCGTCGGTGCGGTGACCGTCGCCCTCGACCTCGGCGCGGCCACCGGCAGCGACGTCTGGCGGCTGGGGCCGGTCGGCATGACCACCAGCGGCGTCGAGACCGCGCTGCTGGTCAGCCTGCGGGCGCTCGCCGCGACCAGCGCGATGCTGCTGCTCGCGGCCACCACCCCGATGGTCGAGGTGCTCTCCGCACTGCGCCGGGTGGGTGTGCCCGGGCCGGTGGTCGACGTCGCCGCGGTGATGTACCGGATGATCTTCGGGCTGCTGGAGGCCATGGCGGCGATCCGGGAGGCGCAGGCCGGCCGGCTCGGCTACGCCTCCGGACACGCCGCCCGCCGCTCCCTCGGGCAGCTCGTCGCCGCGGTCATGGTCCGTGCCTGGACCCGGGCTGCCCGGCTCGAGGACGGCCTCGCCGGACGCGGCGGGGTCGAGGCGGTGCCTATGGTGCCCGCCCGGCCGGTCTCGCTCCCCTTCGCGCTGGCCGCGGTCGTGCTCGTCACGGTGACCGGCGCGGCGTCGGTGCTGGTGGCGCTGTGAGGCCGCCGCAGGCGATGATGAGCCGGCCATGACCCACCGCCTCGGCTCCTGGAGCCCGCCCGACGACACCGATACCGCGCTCGCGGTCCGCGGCGTGCACGCCGGCCACCCCGGGGCGCCGGACGTCCTCGACTGCGTCAGCGCGAGCATCGGCGCCGGGGTGCGCACCGCACTGCTCGGGGCGAACGGCTCCGGCAAGACCACCCTGCTGCGGGTGCTCTCCGGGGTCCACCGGCCGACCGAGGGGCACGTCATCAGCGGCGGCGCGGTGCTGGCCCACGACCGGAGGGGCCTGACCGCGCACCGTCAGCGGGTGCAGCTCGTGCTGCAGGACCCCGACGACCAGCTCTTCAGCGCGGACGTGCGCTCCGACGTCGGCTACGGCCCGACCAACCTCGGTCTCGGCGCGGCCGAGGTCGCCGCCCGGGTGGACGAGGTGCTCGACCTGCTCGGCATCACCGACCTCGCCGACCGCCCGGTGCACCGGCTCAGCTACGGGCAGCGCAAGCGGGTGGCGATCGCCGGGGCGCTGGCCATGCAGCCGCAGGTGCTGCTGCTCGACGAGCCGACCGCCGGCCTCGACCCGGTCGGGGTGCAGGAGATGCTCGCCGCGCTGGCGACCCTGGAGGAGCACGGTACGACGGTCGTGCTCGCCACCCACGACGTCGACCTCGCCTGGGCCTGGGCCGAGGAGGTGCTGCTCGTCGTCGACCACGTCGTGCATCAGGGCAACGTCGTCGACGCGCTCACCGACGAGGCGCTGCTTGCCTCGGCCCGGCTGCACACCCCGTGGATGGTCGACCTGCTGAGCCGGCTGGGGCTCCCGGTCCCGGCCGACGGGCGACCACGGACCGTCACCGACGTGGCCGACGCGGTCGCGACGAGGGCGCCGGCACCCGCGGACCGCTGAGGATCGGCTCGCGCGTCGGCCGGGCGGCGACGACCTACGCTCAGCCCGCGCACGGGTCCTGGAAGCCGGAGCCCCGGACGTGCTGGCTCCACTCGTCCTCGGTCAGCGGGTCGCCGAGCTCTCGGCAGACCCGGTCGGCGACGCTGTCGACGTCGAGCGACCAGACGTTCACCCGGGCGTTGGTGCCGCCGGCCATGATCGTGTCGCCGCGCGGGTTGAAGCCCACGCCGAAGAGCCCGCCGTCGATCGGGCCGAGCACGGCGTGCTCGCGCGGGTGCGCCCGGTCGGTGATGTCCCAGACCCAGGCCTGACCCGCGTTCGTCGTCGCGACGACCTGGCCGCCGTCCGGGGAGAATGCCGCCCACTGGATGAGCGACGACGGGCCGACCAGCGGTGGACCGACGCGGCTCGGCTCCGTGGGCTCGCCGATGTCCCACAGCTGCAGCTCGCCCTCCGAGCCACCGATCGCCAGCACGCTGCCCTCGGGGGAGAAGGCGACGGCGGGCTGCCGGATGTCCGACTGGGTGATCTCGGCGAGCAGCACCGGTTCCGTGGCGTCGGCGACGTCGACGAGCCGGACGACCCCGTCCACATGGGTCACCGCGACGACCGGGTCCGTCGGGCTCCAGACGAGCGTGGACGCCTCGCTGTCCGAGGGCACCCGCGCGGTCACCTCGGGCCGAGCCGCATCGCCGGCGTCGACGATGACGAGCTCGCCGTCCCGACCGCCGCGAGGGTCTCGCTGTCCGGCGCCCAGGCCAGATCGGTCATGACGCCCGGTCCGTCTCCCCGTGTGCGACCTTCCAGGCTCGGGTCGGACAGGTCGGCGCCGTAGACGGCGATGTGCCCGTCGTCCCGGGCGAGGGCGACGTGCTCGCCCGAGGATGAGATCCCCCCGGCGCCGGTGATCTCATCCTCCCGCAGGATCGCCGGCTCCTCCTGGGCGGGCAGGAACCCGCCCGGCACGCTCACCGAGCGCGCGAACCCGGGCCCGACGGCCACGGTGGCCCCGGACTCGCCGGAGGTGGTGACGTTGAAGACCGTGTGCGGGGTGGTGACGAAGCCTTCGGCCGGCTCGGTCCACACCCGCACCGCCCCGTCGTCGGCGGTGGTGACGAGGGTGTCGTCGTCGGCGAACTCGGCGCCGGAGACGATGCCGCCGTGCGGCAGGGTGCCGATCTCGGACCAGTCCGCGGTGTCGTAGAGGCGGACCGTGTCGTCGGAGGCACCGGCGGCCAGCACGTCGCCGTCGACGCTGAAGCTCACCGCGTTCACCCAGCTGCCGAAGGGCTGATCGGGACCCTCGAGGCCGTCCGGCTCTGCGGGGTCGGTGACGTCCCAGACCATGACGAGGTTGTCGACGACGGTGCCGACCACCAGCACGGACGAGTCCGGCGCGAAGGTGAGCGGACGGGCCCGGGCGTCGCCGGGCATCGTCAGCGTGCTCACCCTGCGGGAGGTGCCGCGGTCGAACACGTGGACCAGCCCCGTGTCGTCGGAGGCCGCCAGCGCAGCGCCGTCGTCGCTGTAGGCCAGGCCCCAGGTCTGGTCGGCGTCGACTGGATAGGCCGGCAGGGCGCGGGCCGGCCGGTCCCTCCAGCTCGTGCACCACCTGCGGCTGGTCCGCGGTGAGGTCCCACAGGGTGATCCCGACCGTGGCGGTGCCCACCGCGAGCAGCCGGCCGTCGGGTGAGATGTCCAGCGTGTAGGTCTCGCCGCCGACGGGAAGCGTGGCGGACTCGACGAACCCGCCGGACTCCCCGGCGGTGTAGAGGGTGACGTCGTCGGTGGTGGTGGTCGACGCCGCGACGAGGTCGCCGTCCGGTGAGACGGCCACCGCCTTCGCCCCCGGGTGGTCCGACGAGGCGCTGCGGCAGGTTCTGGCTGCCCAGCTCCAGGACGGCCGAGCGGGCGTCCAGCGTGGGCGCGATCCGGTAGGCGGACAGGGCCAGCCGCGCGGCGACCGAGGGGTCGCGACCGGCGAGGCTCTGCGCGGACACCGCGACCTGCCGGGAGAGCGCACGGCTCCGGGCGCTCTGCGCGTCGTCGCGGGCGAGCCCTGCCTGCTGTCCCTGGTAGACCGCGACGCCCGCCAGCACCGAGGTGACAAGGGCCACCACCACGGCCGCCGCCAGCAGCGCGCGGCGGCGCCGCACGCGCCGGCGGCCGAGGGTGGCCCGGCGCTCGGCCTCGGCCCGGCTCGCGTCGAGGTAGCGGCGCTCCAGCGGGGTCAGCAGGACGGTGCTCCGGTCGGCCAGGGCGGAGAAGCGGTCGTAGGCCGAGCCGCGGGCGACGTCCCCGACGACCCGTCCGTGCTCGTCCCACGGGGTGGCGGCGTCGCGCAGCTGGGCCTGGGCTCGAGGTCGGCGCGGGCGTCCTCGATCCACCGGGTCAGCCGCGGCCACGCCGTCAGCAGCGACTCGTGAGCCAGCTCGACCTGGTCGGTGGAGACGCTGAGCAGGCGGGCCGCGGTGAGGTGCTCGACGAGGTCGGTCTGCGGGACGGTCGCCGTGAGGTCGGCCAGCTCGTCCTTCGTCGCGGACCGGCGGGTGAGCGGCCCCTCGTGGGAGACGTTGACCAGGCGGAGCAGCAGGTGCCGCAGCACCTCGCGGGCCTCGGGGTCGAGGCCGGCGTAGGCGGCCTCGGCGGTCTGCTCGATGGCGCCGGTGATCCCGCCCGCGGCCCGGTAGTCCGCCACGCTCAGGGCGCCCTGGCCGGCCGCCTCCCAGGTCGCCCGCAGCGCGGTGGACAGGTGGGGCAGCAGGCCCTGGTGGCCGGTGGCGCTGTAGCCCCGGGCCTCGGTGACGACGACCTCCAGGAGCGCATCCGGCATCGTCGCCCCCGCCGCCCGCGCCGGCTCGACGACCGCCCGCCGCAGCTCGTTCTCGCTCATCGGGCCGACGACGACCTGCGAGCCCTGCAGCACCTCGCGCAGCCGGGGGTCCGTGGCGGCCGGTTCGTAGTAGTCCGAGCGGAGCACGAGCAGGACCGTCCGGTCGGGGACCGGCGCCAGGGCCGCGTCGACGTAGCGGTCGCGCACGGACCGTTCGACGCCCGCGCCGAGGATCTGCTCGAAGCGGTCGACGATCATTAGGGTGGGGCCCGGGACGGCGGAGCGCAGCCGCTCCAGCTCGGTGTCCGGGTCGCTGCCGGCGGCGATCGTCTCGATCTGCCAGCCCTGGTCGGCCAGGCGCGGACCCACGCCGGCCTGGACCAGAGAGGTCTTGCCGCTGCCTGACGAGCCGACGAGGATCCGCACCGTCGGCTCGCGGCCCTCGACGATCGATCCCACCATCGTGGCGACGATGTCCTCGCGCCCGAAGAAGGTGTCTCTCTGCTCCTGCGAGAAGGGGGCCAGCCCGGGGTAGGGGGACGGTCCGAGCTCCTTGTGCGCCCGGATCCGCCGGGTGGCCTCGATCCAGGGAGCGTCGTCGGTCACCTCCAGCGCCGCGAGCAGCGCCCGGAAGGCGGGCAGCTGCCGGGGCGCCGGCACCGAGTCGCCCCGGCACCAGGAGGCGATGGTGCTGTAGACGACCGCGTCCTGCTCGCCGACGCGCTGGCGGACCTCCGTCTCGAGGGACCGGACCGATCTGTCCTCGCGGAGCCCGGTCAGCAGCTCGCCGAGCGCCTGCCGGTCGGTGATGGTCTCGACGGACGGGACATCGGGTCCATGCAGGCTCCGGGTCACGGGTGCTCCTCGGCCCCTCGGCTCGTTGCGGCGAGTGTAGGGCGGTTCCCATCCTCGGTGTGCGGATCCGGGCGACGCCGTGATCGGGGCGTGCGAGGTCGTGCGATCTGGCCCCAGAACCTCGTCGTGGCGCGGCGCGTGGCGCAGTCTCGTGCCCGGAGAGGCCGGCGGTGACCACGCGCGCGGCCGGTCGCACGACCGGACCGGGGGGAGCGCCAGGGGTCACCGGCCGAGGACTCTCCGCCCGTCCCGACGGCCGCCGGCAGGGAGGCGGCCGTCGGGACGTATCCCCAGGGAGCGAGGAGGGCATGGTGAGCGTCCACCGGCAGGGACGAGGTGCTGCGCGGGTCGAGGCCCGGCGGCGCCTGACCGGAGAGGACCGGCGCTTCGCCCGTCAGCTGCGCCGACGTCGCCGCGGGCGGTGGTGGCTCGCCGCCCGGTGAGGCCGGGCGCCGTCAGCGCTGGTCCTGAGACCGCGGCGTCCAGACCCGCCCGTCCGCGGTCACCCGGGTGCTGGAGGCACCGACGACGACGAGGCAGCCCATGTCGACGGCCGCGACGTCGAGGTCACCGAGGGTGGTGACGGTCACTGACTCCTCCTCGCGCCCGACGTGCCGGGCGACGACGACCACCCGCTGCGGGCCGACCTCGGTCACGAGCAGGTCGCGGGCGTGCCCGAGGGTGTCCGGGCGGGAGCGGGAGCGCGGGTTGTAGAGGGCGAGGGTGACGTCGCGGGAGGCCAGCGCGACGAGCCGGTCGGCGAGGACCTCCCACGGCTTGAGGTTGTCGCTGAGGTTGACCAGGGCGTGGTCCCCGCCGAGCACCGCCCCGACGAGGGCCGAGGCGGCGTGCGCCGCGGTCACCCCGGGCAGCACCCGCACCGGCACGTCGCCGTACGCCGGGTCCTCCTCGACGGCGCGCTCGCGCGCCTCGAAGAGCGCCGTCGCCATCCCGAAGACCCCGGCGTCGCCGCCGCTGACCAGCGCCACGTCCTCGCCGCCGCGGGCCAGGTCCAGCGCCAGCCTGCCGCGGTCGAGCTCGACGGTGTTGCCCGAGGCGTGCCGGGTCAGGCCCGCCCGCTGCGGCACCCGGGCGACGTAGGGGGCGTAGCCGACGACGTGGTCGACCCGGGCCAGCATCGCGCTCGCCTCCGGGGTCAGCCAGCGCTCCGGGCCGGGCCCGAGCCCGACGACGTGCACGGTGCCGGGCCCGGCGGCGCGCTCGCCCCCCACCGCGGGGGCGAGCTCGCGGTAGGCCGCGGCCCGCCCGGCGGCGTCGGCGCGCACGTCCACCCCGGGGACGACGACGATCGACATGTACGGCACCGCGTCGGCGTCGACGTCGGCCACCGGCAGCACCCGCTGCCCCTCCCGGCTGGCCCTCTCGACGTAGACGGCCCGCTCCAGCACCCCGGCCTGGCGCAGCGCCTCGCGCACCCCGTCGAAGGTGCGCCCGAGCTTCATGACGATCGCCGCGTCCGTGTCCGCCAGCCGCCGCGCCAGCTCGGGCACCGGCAGCGTCCCGGGCAGCACCGTGACCGTGTCCTCGTGCCGGGACATCCCGGTGCCGACGGCGGCCGAGGCCGCGGCCATCGCGGTCACCCCGGGCACCACGGTCGTCGGGAAGTCCTCGCGCAGCGCGTCGTGGACGTACATGAAGGAGCCGTAGAAGAGCGGGTCGCCCTCGGCCAGGCAGACGATCGAGCGTCCCGCGGCCAGGTGCTCCCGGAAGCGCTCGGCGCACTCGTCGTAGAAGTCGGCCAGCGCCCCGTAGTAGCCGCCCGGGTGGTCGGTCGTCCCGGTCGTCACCGGGTAGACCAGCGCCTCCTCGATCACCCCGTCGGCGATGTGCCCGGCCGCAATCCGGCGCGCGGTCGACTCCCGGTGCGCCGCCCGGTGGTAGGCCACGACGTCGGCGCTGGCGATGAGCCCGGCCGCGCGCAGGGTGATCAGGCCCGGGTCGCCCGGACCGACCCCGACGCCGTAGAGGTGCCCGGGGACCGCCCGGTGGTCACCGGCGACCGGGATGTCGCTCATGCCAGCTCGTCGTCGTCGGCGATGGCGTTGACCGCGGCCGCGGCCATCGCCGACCCGCCGCGCCGCCCGTGGACGACCATCCACGGCACCTGCTCGCCGCCCGAGGTGCCGGGCAGGGAGTGCTCGGCCAGGGCCACCTTCGACTCGGCGGAGCCGATGAAGCCGACCGGCATGCCGATGATCGCCGCCGGGCGGGGCGCGCCGTCGGCGAGCAGCTCCAGCAGGTGGAAGAGGGCGGTCGGGGCGTTGCCGACGGCCACCACGGCGCCCTCGAGCCGCTCGCCCCACAGCGAGACCGCGGCGGCCGCCCGGGTGGTGGAGAAGTCCAGGGCGAGGTCGGCCACCCCCGGCTCGCGCAGGGTGCACACCACCGGGTTGTCCGCCGGCAGCCGGCGGCGGGTGATGCCCGAGGCGAGCATGTTGCTGTCGGTGAGCACGTGCGCCCCGGCGGCCAGGGCCCGGCGGGCGGCACCGACGGCGTCCGGGTGCGCGGCCAGGTCAGGCAGCACGCTGGTGTCGCCGGAGGCGTGCACGATCCGGACGGCGACCCCGTGCTGGTCGGCCGGCAGCCCGCTGAGGTCGAGCTCGCTGCGGATCGTGGCGAAGCTGCGCCGGTAGATCTCCAGCCCGTCGGTGACGTAGTCGTAGCGGCGGGTCGGCTTGCCGGGCGTGCTCAACGGTCCTCCTGGTCTGTGGTGCGGGACCGGGTCATCATCGCGCGCTGCGCGGCGAGGACCGCATCCGGCCCTGCGGGCGAGTCCACCCGCAGGTGCTCCCGCGCCGGGTGGCCGCAGGCGCGCTCGCAGCCGATGACGTGCACCGGCGGCCCGGCCGGGTCGATCCGCGGTGCCGCCTCCCGGGCGATGTCCCGGGTGGGTACGTCGGTGCGGGCGCAGCCGGGGGCCCCGGCGCAGGCGCTGAGCACCGTCCACGGCGAGCTCGGGTCGAGCACGAGACCGCTCGCGGTGAGGCGCTCGGGCACATCGCTCGTGCTGCTGTCCGTGCCGGCAGCGCCGTCCGCGACCGGCACCAGCACCGCCCGCCACGGGGTGAGCTGCACCTCGGCGGCGACCTCGGCGAGCGCGTCGACCTGGGGCGGGGTGAGCAGGCCCAGCGGGGCCAGCGCGAGCAGCCCACGGTCCGGCGCGGTCTCGGTCGTCGCGCCGGGCAGCGGTCCCGGCAGCGGGGGAGCGGCGGGGTGCGGCGAGGCCGGGACTGATCCGGGCAGCAGCCCGGCCCGGACGTCGGCGGCGAGGTCGGCGACGTTCCAGGCGCGGGCCCCCGGGCGCGCGGCGAGGAAGCGGTGGATCACCGCGAGCACGACCTGCGGAGCCCGGGCGGCGGGGACGGTCAGCGAGCGTCCGTCGACGAGCACCGTCGCCTGCGCGGTGTCCGCGGCGTCGACGACCACCGCGAGGTCCCAGGGCTCGGCGAGCACCGGACCGTCCGGGCCGGCCACCGCCAGCAGGAACCGCCCCGGCAGCCCGGCCGCCACGTCGTCGGCGAGCAGCGCCGCATCGAGCGCGGCCACCATCGCCCGGACCTGCGGGTCGCCGGGGTCGGCGACGATGTTGCGGGCCCGGTCGTGCGCCGCCGAGGGCACCAGACCGAGCTCCCCGACGGTGGTGATGATCTCGGCCGGCAGCACCTCCGGCAGCCCGCGCAGCTGCAGCGAGCCGCGCGAGGTCAACGTGAGGTCGGGGTCGCCGTGCGTGCCGGCGAGGGCCGAGACCGCGCGCAGCGTCGCCGTGGGCAGCCAGCCGCCGGGGACCCGCAGCCGGACCATCGCCCCGTCCGCGGAGACGAAGGGGGAGAGCAGCCCGGGGCAGCGGTCGGCGCCGGAGCGGGCCGGTGCGGTGGCGGGGGTCGGCGTGGCCACGGCGCACGAGCATACGGCGGGCACCGGTTAGGCTGCCCGGGACCGACCTCGCACGGAACCCGGTGAGACTCCGGGACGGTCCCGCCACTGTGAGCCGCTCCGCGGCGCCCTCCGCCACCGGGCGGGCGCGCCCCTGGGGCGGTGGAGTCAGACACGTCGGGCCGGTCGGCCCGGCGCACCCTGCCCGGGTCCCCCTTCGAGCCGGCGGGGCGCGGACCCTGCCTGAGGAGCGCGCCACCCGTGCCGACCATCGCCCTGCTGTCCACCTCCGACACCGACCTGCTGTGCGCCCGCGCCGCCGAGGTGGACTACGTCTACGCCAACCCCTCCCGCCCCGGGCACACCGACATGGCCGAGGCGATCGAGGGCGCCGACGTCATCGTCGCCCGCATCCTCGGCGGGCCGGACGACATGTGCGACGGCTTCCGTCGGATCCGCGAGCACACCGACGTCCCGATGGTCGTCCTCGGCGGCGAGCAGACCCCGAACGCCGCGCTCATGGAGCTCTCCACCGCCCCGCAGGGCGTGGTCCAGGAGGCCCACCGCTACCTCGCCGAGGGCGGCCGGGAGAACCTCACCCAGCTGCACCACTTCCTCTGCGACACGCTGCTGCTCACCGGGGAGGGCTTCGAGCCGCCGCAGCCGCTGCCCACCTGGGGCCTGCTGGAGCGGCCCACGCCGGCGCCGCTGCTCGGCCCCGACGGCGCCGCCCTGACCCGGCCCCGGGTCGGCGTCATCTTCTACCGGGCGCAGTTCGCCGCCGACAACACCACCTACGTGCAGGCCCTCGGCGACGCCATCGACGCCGCCGGCGGTCACGCCGAGGTCATCCACGCCACCAGCCTGCGCGACGCCCCGGACGACCTCATGGCGCACCTGGGCACCCTGGACGGGCTGATCACTACGGTGCTCGCCGCCGGCGGCACCCGCCCGGCGACCGCCTCGGCCGGCGAGGACGACGAGTCCTGGGACGTCGAGCGCCTGGCCGCCCTGGACATCCCGATCCTGCAGGGGCTGTGCCTGACCTGGAGCCGCGAGGAGTGGGCCGGCAGCGACGACGGGGTCTCCCCGCTGGACGTGGCCACCCAGGTCGCGGTGCCGGAGTTCGACGGCCGGCTGATCACCACCGCCTTCTCCTTCAAGGAGCTCGACGAGGACGGGCTGCCTGCCTACGTGCCCGACCCCGAGCGCTGCGCCCGGGTCGCCGGGATCGCCGTCGGCCACGCCCGGCTGCGGCACACCCCGGCCGAGCAGCGGCGCGTCGTCGTCATGCTCTCGGCCTACCCGACCAAGCACGCCCGGATCGGCAACGCCGTGGGCCTGGACACCCCGGTCAGCACGGTGCGGCTGCTGCGGCAGATGCGTGAGGCCGGTTACGACCTCGGCGAGGGCTTCCCCGGGATGGAGCCGCTGCCGCCGGTCGAGGGCGAGGAGCCGGACACGACCGCGGGCAACGCCCTGATCCACGCGCTCATCGAGGCCGGCGGCCAGGACCCGGACTGGCTGACCCAGACCCAGGTCGAGGGCGCCACCGTGCGCATCCCGGCGGCGACCTACCAGGGCTGGTTCGACCGGCTGCCCGAGCCGCTGCGCGAGGAGATGACCGAGCACTGGGGCCCGGCCCCCGGCGAGCTCTTCGTCGACGCCGGGACCGACGCGAGGGCCCGTGACCCGAAGGGGGAGATCGTCACCGCGGCCATGCAGCGCGGCAACGTCACCCTCATGGTGCAGCCGCCGCGGGGCTTCGGGGAGAACCCGATCGCCATCTACCACGACCCGGACCTGCCGCCGAGCCACCACTACCTGGCCACCTACCGGTGGATCGAGGAGGGTTTCGGGGCGCACGCGATCGTGCACGTCGGCAAGCACGGCAACCTCGAGTGGCTGCCCGGCAAGACCCTCGCTCCCTCGGCCGCCTGCGGCGTCGACGCGGCGCTGGGCAACGTGCCGCTGATCTACCCCTTCCTCGTCAACGACCCCGGCGAGGGGACCGAGGCCAAGCGTCGCGCGCACGCCACCGTCGTCGACCACCTCGTGCCGCCGATGGCCCGCGCCGAGTCCTACGGCGACATCACCCGTCTGGAGCAGCTGCTCGACGAGTACGGCAGCGTCTCGGTGATGGACCCGGCCAAGGCGCCGGCGCTGCGCGGGGAGATCTGGACCCTGCTCAAGGCCGCCGAGATGCACCGCGACCTGGGCCTGGAGGACGCCACCGACGACGAGGTGCTCGGCGACGACTTCGACGACCTCGTCATGCACATCGACGGCTGGCTCTGCGAGATCAAGGACGTGCAGATCCGCGACGGGCTGCACGTGCTCGGCGAGGAGCCGGTCGAGGCCGGGCTGGTCAACCTCACCCTGGCGATCCTGCGGGCCGGGCAGATGTTCGGCGGCTCCGGCGACGGCATCCCCGGGCTGCGTGCCGCCCTCGGGCTGGCCGGCGGCGAGGGGGTCGAGGGCACCGCCCGGACCGACGCCGTCGAGGAGGTCGCCCGCGAGCTGGTGCAGGCGCTCGCCGACGCCGGCTGGGCCGGGGAGCAGGTGCCGGGCATCGTCGAGCGGGTGCTCGCCGGGCACGCCGACGACACCGCCCTCGGTCACGTCGACCTCGACCAGGTCGACCGGGCCGGGGTGGCGGCCTCGCTGCGCTTCGCGGCCGCCGAGGTGGTGCCGCGGCTGCGCCGCACCACCGACGAGATCCCGCGGGTGCTGCACGCCCTCGACGGCGGCTACATCCCGGCCGGTCCCAGCGGGTCCCCCCTTCGTGGCCTGGTCAACGTGCTGCCCACCGGGCGCAACTTCTACTCCGTCGACCCCAAGGCGATCCCCAGCCGGCTGGCCTACGACACCGGGGTGGCGATGGCCGAGTCGCTGCTGCAGCGCTACCGCGAGGAGGAGGGCGAGCTGCCGCGCAGCGTCGGCCTCTCCGCGTGGGGCACCTCGGCGATGCGCACCTCCGGCGACGACATCGGCGAGATCCTCGCGCTGCTCGGGGTCCGCCCGGTCTGGGACGAGCAGTCCCGCCGGGTCACCGGCCTGGAGCCGGTCGACCTCGCCGAGCTGGGTCGCCCGCGGATCGACGTCACGGTGCGCATCTCCGGCTTCTTCCGCGACGCCTTCCCGCACGTCATCGCGATGATCGACGACGCGGTGGCGCTGGTCGCCGGGCTGGACGAGCGCGACGAGGACAACTACGTGCGCGCCCACGCCCGGGCCGACGAGGCCGAGCACGGCGACGAGCGCCGCGCCCGCACCCGGATCTTCGGGTCCAAGCCGGGCAGCTACGGGGCCGGGCTTATCCAGCTCGTGGAGTCCGGCGGCTGGCGCGGCGACGAGGACCTGGCCGAGGTCTACACCGCCTGGGGCGGCTACGCCTACGGCCGCGACCTCGACGGCGCCCCCGCCCGGGAGGACATGGAGCGCTCCTACCGGCGCATCCAGGTCGCCGCGAAGAACATCGACAACCGCGAGAGCGACATCCTCGACGCCGACGACTACTACCAGTACCACGGCGGCATGGTGGCCACGGTGCGCTCGCTCACCGGGTCCGCGCCGAAGGCCTATGTCGGCGACTCCTCGACCCCGGACGAGGTGCGTACCCGCACCCTGCAGGAGGAGACCAACCGGGTCTTCCGCGCCCGCGTGGTCAACCCGCGGTGGATCGCGGCGATGCAGCGGCACGGTTACAAGGGAGCCTTCGAGCTGGCCGCGACCGTCGACTACGTCTTCGGCTTCGACGCCACCGCCGGGGTGGTGCCGGACTGGATGTACGAGACCCTGGCGAAGGAGTACGTGCTCGACCCGACCAACCAGGAGTTCCTGCGCCGGGCCAACCCGTGGGCGATGCACAGCATCATCGAGAAGCTGCACGAGGCCGCCGACCGTGGCCTGTGGGAGCAGCCCGACCCGGAGCTCATGGCGGCGATGCAGCAGGTGCACCTCGACGTCGAAGGGGAGCTCGAGGAGTGAGCGGGTCCGGCGCGGACGACGCCTCGCCCCGCTACGCCCGGCCGGTGCCGAGCGTCGGCGACGCCAGCAGCGCCGCCGAGCGTCGGGCCGACCCGGCCGGCTGGGCGATGGGCGCCGACGTCGTCGCCGCCCTGGACCAGGTCGTCGGCGGGCGCCGGGACATCCGCCGCTACCGTCCCGACCCGGTGCCCGAGGAGCTGCTGCGGCAGGTGCTCGAGGCCGGGCACGCCGCGCCCAGCGTCGGGCACTCCCAGCCGTGGCGCTTCGTCGTCGTCACCGACCCGCTCACCCGCGACCGGGCCGCGGCGATGGCCGACCGCTGCCGCCTCGACCAGGCGCACCTGCTCACCGACGACCGGGCAGCACGGATGCTCGACCTCAAGCTCGAGGGGCTGCGCGAGGCGCCGGTCGGGGTCGTCGTCGCCTGCGACCGGCGCACCCCGGCGAGCGGGGTGCTGGGCCGGGCCACCTTCCACGACGCCGACCTGTGGTCCTGCGCCGCCGCGGTGGAGAACATGTGGCTGGCCGCCCGCGCCCGTGGGCTCGGGATGGGCTGGGTCACCCTCTTCGAGCCGGCCGCGCTGGCCGATCTGCTCGGGCTGCCGGAGGGCGTCGAGACGCTGGGCTGGATGTGCCTGGGCTGGCCGGACGAGCGTCCGCCGGAGCCGGGTCTGCAGCGGGCGGCGTGGAGCCGGAAGGTGCCGCTGGACGAGGTGATCGTCCGCGAGCGGTGGAGCGAGGGCGCGGGCCCGGCGCCGGCGCGGTCCTACCTGGCCGCGCCCTCGGCGGACCAGCTGGTCTCGGCCACCGACGCGGCCGACGAGCTGCTCTCGCCGCCGGAGTCCCTCGGGGTGCTCGACCGGGCGATCTCCCGGGTGGTCGCCTGCGCCGGCGACGCGGTGGCGGGCGGGACGCTCGTGCTCGCCGCCGCCGACCAGCCGGTGACCGCGCACGGGGTGAGCGCCTACCCGGCCTCGACCACCCGCGACATCCTCGCCGCGAGCCTGGCCGGCACGTCGCTGGGTGCGACCACCGCCTCGGCCGGGGGGCTCGGCGTGGTCGTCGTCGACGCTGGCGTCGACGACGGCACCGACGGTGAAGTCGATACCGATGCCGACGACCCGGTCGAGGTGATCCACGCCGGGGAAGGGGGCGCGCATCACCTCGACCGCGAGGTGTCGTCGCTGCGGGACGCGCGGCCGCGGGACGCCCGGGGCGATCTCGTCGGCGCGGACGCGATGACCCGGGCCGACGTCGACCGGCTGCTGGCTCGTGGGAGGGAGATCGGCGCCGGGGCGGCATCCGACGGGCTGGTCTGTCTCGGCGAGGCGGGTGTCGGCAACACGACCACGGCGGCGGCGCTGGCGTGCGCGCTGCTCGGGCTGGAGCCGCAGGACGCGGTCGGTCTCGGTGCCGGCTCGGACGCGGAGATCGTCGCGCGCAAGCGCGAGGTCGTCGCCGCCGCGCTGGCCCGGACGGCGGGGCAGCGCGGACCGGGACACGGCGGTGCCCAGAGCGCGGAGACCGCGGGCGAGGACGCGCTGCAGGCGCTGGCCGCGGTGGGCGGGCCGGAGATGGCGGTGCTCACCGGTGTCGTGCTCGGTGCGGTGGAGCAGGGCGCGGCGGTCGTCCTCGACGGGCTCGCCGGCTCGCTGCCCGCGCTCGTCGCGGCACGGATCGAACCGGGCGTGCAGGCTCACCTCGTCGCCGGGCACGTCAGCCGGGAGCGCGCCCACGCGCTGGTGCTGCGCGAGCTCGGGCTGGAGCCGCTGCTCGCCCTTCGCCTGCGGGCCGGCGAAGGGGTCGGGGCCTGCCTGGCCGCCTCGATGCTGCTGCAGGGCCTGGCCGCGCGCCGGGCCACCGCCCGCACCCGCTGACGGTCGGGCCACCGCCCCACCCGCTGACCTCAGGAGAGGGTGTAGACGTCCATCACCCAGCCGTGCTGCGCGCGCAGCTCGGCACGCAGCGCGACGATCTCGTCGATGACGTCGGCCAGCCGCCCGGCGCGCAGCTCCTGCTGCGGCATCCCGACGTAGGCGCCCCACCGGATCGTCAGGTCCGGGTCCGAGCCCACCAGGTCCTGGCAGGCCAGGTGCCCGTCGAGCATGACGACCACGGTGCCGAGCGCGACCCCGGCCGCCCGTGCGGCGCGCCACTGCTCCACCAGTCGGCGCCCGGTGGTCACGTGCACCGGCTCACCGACCCGGTGCAGCACCACCTGGTGCTCGGCGGCCAGCGCCTGGAAGGCGCTGATCCCCGGCACCACGGTCACCTCGGTCGGCAGCCGCTCGCCGATCGCGTCGACGACGCGGATCGTGCTGTCGTAGAAGGCGGGATCGCCCCACACGAGGAAGCCGACGACGGCGTCCTCGGGCAGCTCCTCGATGACCCGCACGTAGGCGTCGGTGCGGGCCGCGTGCCAGTCCCGCACAGCCTGCGCGTAGCCGGTCGCGTCCCGCTCGGCGTCCGGGCCGCGACGGGGGTCGGGCACGGCGACGACCTCGGGCAGCCGCCCGTCCGCGCAGACCTCCCTGAGGATCGCCTCGCGCAGCGCCCGCAGCTCGTCCACCCGCTCGCCCTTGTCGGCGACGAGCACGACGTCGACCTCACGGATCGCGGCGGCTGCCTGCGCGGTGAGGTGCCCGGGAGACCCGGCGCCGATCCCGACGACGTGGATGCGCCGGCTCTGTTCCTGCGCAGCGCTCACCGCGCACCTCCGGCGGTGAGGGCGAGCAGGGCGTCGAGGTCGAGGTGGCCCTCGATCGCGTCGGCGAGGTCGTCGATCATCCGTTCCCTCCGGTCGGCGAAGGCGGGAGCGTCGACGCGGGCCCGCCACGTGGAGCCCGCGGCCGCGGCCGCGTCGGCGAGCAGCGCCCGCCGGAAGTCGTCGCTCTCCAGCGTGCCGTGCCAGATCGACCCGCGCACCGGCCCGACGCCGTGCCCCCCGGGGAAGTCCTCGCCGCCGTCAGGGGTGACGACGCCGTGGTGGATCTCGTAGCCCTCGACCGGGTTACCCCGCCAGGAGCCGTGCGGGCGGGCCAGCACCTTCTCCTCGTGGAAGTCCACCCGCCCGGGGAGCAGGCCGAGCCCGGGCACGGTGCCGGCGCCCCCTTCGTGCTCGTCGTGGATCTCCGCCAGCAGCATCTGGTAGCCGCCGCAGATCCCGAGCACCGGGGCGCCGCGGGCGGCGCGCTCGCGCACCACCGCGTCGAGACCCCGGGCCCGCAGCCAGGCGAGGTCCGAGGTGGTCGCGCGCGTGCCGGGCAGCACGAGCAGGTCCGCCTCGCGGGCGACGTCGGCGTCCCGGGTGACCCGCACCCGCACGCCGGGCTCGGCGGCCAGCGCGTCGACGTCGGTGGCGTTGGAGGTGCGCGGCAGCCGGATCACCGCGACCTCGAGCAGACCGCCCTCGGCGTCCTCGGTCGCGTCGTCGTGCCGCCAGGCGCCCACCGAGAGGGCGTCCTCGGAGTCGATCCACACGTCCTCGAGCCAGGGCAGCACGCCGAGGCCGGGCATCCCGGTGCGGGCGGTGATCTCGTCCAGGCCGGGGGCGAGCACCGCCGGGTCCCCCCGGAACTTGTTGATGACGAAGGCGCGCAGCAGCGCCCGGTCGTCCTCGTCGAGCAGCGCCCAGGTGCCGTAGAGCGCGGCCAGGACGCCGCCGCGGTCGATGTCGCCGACGAGCACGACCGGCAGCGAGAAGCGTTGCGCCAGGCCGAGGTTGACGTAGTCGCCGGCGCGAAGGTTGATCTCGGCGGGAGAGCCGGCGCCCTCGCAGACGACGAGGTCGACCTCGTCGGCCAGCTCGGCGTAGGCGGCGAAGGCGGCCTCGGCCAGGTGCCGTCGGCCGGTGGCGTACTCCCCGGCGGCGAGCTCCCCGGCGGGTCGGCCGCGGAGGACGACGTGGGCACGCCGGTCGCTGCCCGGCTTGAGCAGCACCGGGTTCATCGCCGACGTCGCGGTCACCCGCGCGGCCTGCGCCTGGAGATGCTGGGCGCGACCGATCTCGGCGCCGTCCTGGGTGACCATCGAGTGGTTGGACATGTTCTGCGCCTTGAAGGGGGCGACCCGCAGACCGCGGCGGGCCAGCGCCCGGCACAGGCCGGTGACGACGAGAGACTTCCCCGCGTCCGAGCTCGTCCCGGTCACCAGCAGGCCAGTCACGTCGGCGAGTCTACGGAGGCGGGCGTCGAGACCTGGCGGGGGCTGCGAGACCGGGGCTGGGGATAGCGTGCTGCCCGTGACCCAGGTGCATCTCGTCCGGCACGGTCGGACGACGTGGCAGGAGGCCGGTCGCGTCCAGGGCTCCTTCGCCGGGGAGGGAGAGCCGGTGCTCACAGACACCGGGCGGGAGCAGGTCCATGACGCGGCGGGTCACCTGCTGCGCTCCCTCGGCCGCGGTGAGGTACGCCTCGTCACCAGCGACCTGGCCCGTGCCGTGGAGAGCGCGACGATCATCGCCGAGGTGCTGGCGGAGGCGCGCACCGGGGATCGGGTGAACGAACCGCAGATCGAGCCCTGGGTCGATCGCCGATGGCGAGAGCAGCACCTCGGCACGATGGAGGGGCTCCGCCGCGACGAGCTGGCCCCGGAGCCGACACCCGAGGGTGCCGACGTGAGCGAGATCCGCTGGGCTGCAGGGGAGTCGCTGCGCGACGTCCACGACCGCCTTCGTCCGGCGCTCGTCGCGCTGGAGGCCACGCCTGCGGACGTCACCGATGTCGTCGTGGTCAGCCACGAGCACACGATCCGGGTCGCGCTCGCCGCGCTGCGGGGGCACCGGCACCCGTGGCGGAGGGTCGACTGGTCCGAGCCGCTGCCGCCTGGGTCGGTCCGCTCGCTGAGCCTCCCGGTGCTCGGCTGAGGGGGCCGCTCGGGGGTGCGCCGCCGCGGACGGTGACGCACCCCCAGACCTCCCCCCGGGGGCCAGTCGGAGCGCACGGCTCCGACGGGTCTCCACGCGATCCGTGCGTCGCGCTGAGGCCTGCCGCTGATCAGACCAACGCCGCTGATCCGGGTCAAACGGAGCGCAGAGCAGCAGCGCCAACTGTGAAATCGACAGGTGGTGAAGTTGAACGTCGACCGCCGTGACGCTCGTCGTGAGACGCCTTCTGCGGCCGTGGACACCCCCGATGGTGTCGGCTCCCATGGGGTATCTGTGAAAATTCCAACAATCACAGGGGAGGAGGGCCCGTGTCCGGAGACGTCGTGCGCGCTCGCGAGCTGAGCGAGCTGCTGCGCACCGGGCCCTTCCACCATGCCCTGCGCGCCGCGGTGGGCAACAGCGGGCTGACCCTGGAGCGTCTGCACCAGCGGCTGGCCCGGCGCGGCGTCCACGTGAGCATCACCAGCCTCAGCTACTGGCAGGCCGGGCGCAGCCGCCCCGAGCGCAGCGAGTCGCTGCGGGCGATCCGGGCGATCGAGAACATCACCGGGGTGCCGCCCCACTCGCTCACCGGTCTCCTCGGCCCGCCACGACCCCGCGGCGTGCGGGCGACGGTCAAGCCCGACCCGCGCAGCTACGACGGGCTGCTCGAGCCGGCCGACTCGGTCGCCGAGACCCTGACCGACCTCATCGGGCCGTGGGACGGGCAGCTGCGCCCCCAGGTCGTGGACGAGTCCCTCGTCCTGGACTCCGCCGGCGTGGTCAGCGAGCTGCGGGTCCGGGTGCTGGAGCGGGCGATCGCCCCGGCCCCCGACCGGCACCTGGCCGTCTTCGTCGGCGAGCCGGGCTCGGCGCCGGGGCAGATGCGGATCGAGCCGCTGGAGAACTGCCGCCTCGGGCGGGTCCGCCACCACCGCACGCAGCCGGTGATCGCCGCCGAGCTCCTCTTCGACCGGTCGCTGCAGGCCAGGGAGACCCACCTGCTGGAGTATCGGCTCATCGACGACAGCGCTGGGACCGCGAGCACCGAGTACCGGCGGGCCTTCCGCTACCCGGCCGACCTCTTCGTCCTCAGCGTCGCCTTCGACGACGGCCGGCTGCCCTCGCGCTGCCGGGGGATCGTGGAGGTACGTGACGACCCCGACGCCACCGTGGAGATGGAGCTGGGGCTGTCCGCCTCCCGGATCGCTCACCTCGCCCGGGAGGACGTCGACCCGGGCGCGGTGACCATCGCCTGGGAGTGGGAGTAGCCGGCAGCGCTCAGCCCGAGGCGGGCCCGAGCAGCCACAGCGCGGCGTGCGGCGGCAGCCACACCTGGTCGTCGCCGCCCCACGGCAGCGGCTCGCCGGTGAGCTCGTCGATCGACCCCTCGACGCCCAGGGCGCGGGCGCGATGGCCCGGCCAGGGACGCCAGCCGTCGGTGACGTTGTAGAGCTGGACCAGGGTGCCGAGGTGGTGGTGCCGGCTGAGCACGAGCACCCCGGGGTCGTCGACCGGCTCGACGAGGGTCTCCACCGAGCCGTGCATCGGCGCCAGCCGGGCACGGGTGCTCGTCAGCCGCTGCAGGTCGGTGAAGACCCGGCCGGCCACCGTGCCCGGGTCGTCGCGGTCGGCGGCCCGCTCCCAGTCCAGCCGCGGCCGGCCGGCCCACCGGTTGTCGTCGGCGTGGCCGGGCTCGTCCGCCCAGGTCGGGTCGTCCGGCTGACCGAGCTCGTCGCCGCTCCAGATCACCGGCACCCCGCCCCAGCCGACGACCAGCGCGTGCGCCAGCCGCAGCCGGTCGCAGGCCCGGGCGACCGCCGGGTCGCTGACCGGGGCGCCGCTCCCTTCGGCCGCCTGCAGACCGACCAGGGCCGCGGCGTTACCGCTGGTGCGCCGGTCGTTGGTGGCCGGGTTCTCCTGGAAGGTCAGCCCCCGCCCGTCCGAGCCGGGGAAGGCGCCGGTGTACCAGTCGGCGAGGAACGAGCGGTGCAGGCCGCCGGACAGCCCGACGGCGGCCGCGTCCGCGTCGCTGATCGCCCAGCCGACGTCGTCGTGCCCGCGCAGGTAGCTCACCCAGGTGGCGCTGGCCGGCTTCGGCGGCAGCTGGGCGAGCGCGTGCGCGGTCAGGCGCACGTCGCCGGTGGCCAGCAGCGACCAGGCCTGGACCATGAGCGAGTTGTGGTAGGCGAGGTCGCTGATCTTGCCTCTGTGCCGGCCGCGGCCGAGGTAGGCCACGAGCTCCTCGGGGGCGACGATCGCCTCGGCCTTGAAGGCCAGCGCCGGGCAGGCGATCCGGGCCAGCGCGCGCAGGATCTCGGTGAGCAGGTGCACCTCGGGCTCGCCCTGGCTGGTCGTGCCCAGCCGCTTCCAGATGAAGGCGATGGCGTCCAGCCGGAGCACCTCCACCCCGCGGTTGGCGAGGTCGAGGACGACCCTCGCCATCTCCAGCAGCACCTCGGGGTTGCTCCAGCGCAGGTCCCACTGGAAGGAGTTGAAGGTGGTCCACACCCAGGCGTCGGCCTCCTCGTCCCAGGTGAAGGAGCCGGGAGCGAAGTCGGGGAAGACCTCGGGCAGCGTCGCCTCGTAGGCGTCGGGCATCTCGCGGTCGGGGTAGAGGTGGAAGTAGTCGCGGTAGCGCTGGTCCCCGGCGCGGGCCGCCCGCGCCCAGGCGTGCTCGCGGGCCACATGGTTGAGCACGAGGTCGACCACCAGGCTGATCCCGCGCGAGCGCAGGTCGCCGGCCAGCGCCTCGAGGTCGTCCATCGTGCCGAGGTCGGAGCGCACCTCGGTGTAGTCGGCGACCGCGTAGCCACCGTCGTTGTCGCCGTCGCGCGGCTGCAGCAGCGGCATGAGGTGCAGGTAGCGCACGCCCAGGGCCTCGAGGTGGTCGATGCGCTCGCCCAGCCCGGTGAGGGTGCCGGCGAAGCGGTCGGTGTAGCAGGCGTAGCCGATCATGCTCGGGTCCTGCAGCCAGTCCGGGCGCAGCGTCCGGTCGAGGTCGAGCCGGTGCAGCTCGTCGCTGCGCTCCGCGTTGGCCTCGACGGCGAGGTCGAGCAGGCGCTGGACGACCCCCTCGGTGTCCTCGCCGTAGACCTCGCGGACGCCCTCGGCCAGGGTGGGCAGCCAGCGGCGCATCCGCGCGGCGACGATCTCGCGACGGTCGGCGGGCAGACGGTCCAGGTCCGGGGCGACGGAGGGCATGGCCGTCATCCTGCCAAGCCCGGGCTCAGCGCAGCGCCTCGGCCAGCGCCTCGGGGGTGGTCACCGGCGCCTCGCAGACGAAGCCTCGGCAGACGTAGGCGGTGGGCGCGCCGGCGACGGTGGGCCGGTCGGCCAGCAGCGGCTGCCCCAGGGCGTCCGTCCGGCCGTGGGCGAGGACCAGGCCGGGGGAGCCGCTGCGCCGGGCGACGTCGAGGAAGGGGGCGGCGCCCCCTTCGTCCTCGGTGTTGTCCTCGGTGACCACGGCGACCTGCAGCGGTCCGGCGACGGCGGCCTCGGCGACGGCCAGGGTCCAGCCGGCGAAGCGGGGCTCGGCCCGGGCGATCTGACCGGGCTGAGCCAGGGCGGTCAGCGCCGCCTCGCGCAGATCGGTGCGACCGGTGAGCGCGGCCGCGGTGAGCAGCGCGCCGGCGACGGCCGAGACCCCGGCGGGCTCGGCGTTGTCGGTCTCCGTGCGCGGGCGGGTCATCAGGGTCTCGGCGTCGTGCGCGGTGTCGTGCCAGGTGCCCGCCTCGTCACGGAAGCGGTCGAGGGCCTGCTCCAGCAGGTCCACCGCGGCCTCCAGCCAGCGCACGTCGCCGTCGGCCTGGTGCAGCGCGAGCAGACCCTCGGCGAGGTCGCCGTGGTCGTCGAGCTGCCCGTCGGCGCTGCTGGTCCGGCCGGCGATGCTCGTGCGGCGCAGCCGTCCGTCGACGAGGTGGGTGGCCAGCACGTGCTCGGCGCAGCGGGTGGCGGCCGCGAGCAGCTCGGGGCGCTGGAGCAGCGCGGCGGCCTCGGCGAGGGCGGCGATCGCCAGCCCGTTCCACGAGGTGACGACCTTGTCGTCGCGGGCCGGCTGCGGTCGTGCGGCGCGCGCGGCCAGCAGCCGCTGCCGGACGTCGTCCCACCACTGCTCGTCGGGATCGGCGAGCATCTGCAGGGTGGAGGTGCCGCGCTCGAAGGTGCCCGGCTCGCTCACGCCGAGCAGCTCGGCGGCCCGGGCGCCGTCGTCGGCGCCGAGCACGTCGGCGAGCTGCTGCGGGGTCCACACGTAGGTGGCGCCCTCTGTCGGCATCCAGGCCAGGTCGGTGCCGGCGACCGGGGTGTCCGCGTCGAGCGCGGAGGCGAAGGCGCCCTGGTCGGTGCCCAGGTCGCGCAGCAGGACGTCGGCGATCCCGTCGGCCACCCGGCGGGCGGTCGGTGCGCCGGTGGCGGCGTGCCAGCGGGCGTAGACCCGCAGCAGCTGGGCGTTGTCGTAGAGCATCTTCTCGAAGTGCGGGACCACCCAGGCGGCGTCGACGCTGTAGCGGGCGAGGCCCCCGGCCAGCTGGTCGTGCAGGCCGCCGCGAGCCATCGCCTCGCAGGTCTCCTCGACCATCGCCAGGGCGGACGTGGAGCCGGTGCGCGCGTGGTGGCGCAGCAGCCACTGCAGCACCATCGACGGCGGGAACTTCGGGGCGCCGCCGAAGCCGCCGTGGGCCGGGTCGCGGGCGGCGGTCAGCTGCTCGACGGCGCGCGCCAGGTCGTCCTCGCCGAGCGGCGAGGGGTTGCTCGTGGCGGTCATCTCGCGCAGCCGGGCGGCGATGGTGCCCGCCGAGGTGGTCAGCTCGTCGCGGCGGGTCCGCCAGGCGTCGCCAGCGGCGTCGAGCAGGCGCAGCAGGTCCCCCTTCGGCAGGTAGGTGCCGGCGAAGAAGGGGTCGCCCTCCGGGGTGAGCAGGACGGTCATCGGCCAGCCGCCGTGCCCGGTGAGGGCCTGGGTGGCCTGCATGTAGACCGCGTCGATGTCCGGGCGTTCCTCGCGGTCGACCTTGATGCTGATCCAGCCATCGTCGAGGGCGGCCGCGACCTGCTCGTCCTCGAAGGACTCGTGGGCCATGACGTGGCACCAGTGGCAGGCGGCGTAGCCCACGGAGAGGAAGATCGGCCGGTCCTGCGCCCGCGCGGTGGCGAGCGCCTCGGGGGACCATTCCCACCAGTCGACGGGGTTGTCCGCGTGCTGACGCAGGTAGGGGGAGAGGCTGTCGGCGAGCCGGTTGGCCATGCCCCCACCCTCGCACGCCCCCCTTCGCCCCGACCCACCGCTGCCCCTGATGCCGGCTACCACGCAGTACGTGCTGTGATCGCGACACTTACTGCGTGGTAGCCCGCGGGGTAGGGGGCGCGAAGGGGGGAAGGGGAGGGGAGAGGGGTCAGTCGCCGAGGGCCTTGACGATCGTCATCGCCAGCGACACCCGCGCGTCGTCGCCGTCGGCCAGCGCCCAGGAGGCGTTGACGACCTCCCGCACGACCGACCAGTCCCGGGCGTCGTCCCAGGCGAGCGCGCCAGCCTCGCAGAGCACCTCGACCCGGCGCCGCAGCAGGTAGCGGAAGGCGGGCCCGGTGCCCATCTCCTCGGTCCTGTTCCACAGCATCGACGCGACCTCGAAGGCGGGATGCCCGGCCATCGGCTTCGGGTCGATGGCCACCCACTCCGTCCCGTCGGAGAGCACGTTGGCGTAGTGCAGGTCGCCGTGCACCAGCGTCGCGTCGCACGCCGGGTCGGCGACCAGCCGGGCCGCCAGCGACCGGGCCCGGGTCGCCAGCGCCCGCGGCAGCCGCGGGTGCAGGTCGGCCACCTGCTGCTCGGTCCACGCCGACAGCCGGGGCAGCTGCGGCAGCGCCGGGAGGTGCAGCTCCCGGTAGAGCCCGCCGACCACCCGGCACGCCTCCTCGTCCCACATCTCGCCGAGGTCCTCGATGGTCAGCCGCTCCAGCAGCAGCACCCAGCGGCCCGGGTCGGCGCGCAGCAGGCGCACCGCGCCACGACCGTCCCAGGCACGCAGCGCGAGGTGCTCGGCACGGGCCTCCGGGTGCGGCCAGACCACCTTCAGCGCGGCCGGCCCGACGTCGCCGCGCACCGGCACCACGAGCGCGGTCTGCCCCCACGCGGGGCTGCCGTCGACGCTCAGGCCCCACTCGTCGAGGATCCCGGCGAGCAGCCGGGGCAGCTCGGCCAGCCAGTCCGCGCCCGAGGGGCCACCCTCCGGATCGTGCCGCGAGATCTGCTCGGCGAAGGGGGAGGGGACCAGCGCCGCGGCCTCCTCGGCGCGCACGCTCAGACCTGCATGCCGGGCAGCACCTGGTCGTCCACGCCCCAGGTCCGGGCCCGCCGCTGCACGGTGGCCACCCAGCCGACGACCGCCGACGCGGACTCGCGCTCGGCGCTGAGCCGGGGCAGCAGCCGGACGTACCGGTCGCCCAGCCGGGTCAGGGTCTGCTGGGCCAGGCGGGTGGCCTCGGCGCGCCCGTCGACCGGGTCGACGTCGTAGCCCAGCGCGGTCGAGGTGCCGTCGTCGTCGGCGGCCTCGGCCTGCACCAGGACGAGGTCGGCGAGCACCCGCCGGGTGCTGCGGGTGCGCTCGCCCAGCGCCTCGCCGCCGCGGGCCTCGACGAGGGTCATCGCGTAGTCGGCGGCCTCGGTCGCGGCCAGCGCCTCGGCCGCCACCGCCGTGGCCCCGAAGCTGCCATCCGCCGGCGCGCTCCAGCTGCTCACCGGGATGTCCCCGTCGAGCATGCGGCCAGCCATGAGCGAGCCCATCAGCGTCAGCATCGACGCCGGGCACCCGCCGACCGCCGCCTCGTAGGCGATGACCTGCTCGCCGCGGGCGACCGGGACCGCGGTCCGCGCGGCGTCGAGGTCCTCGGCCGGCACGTCGGCCGAGGCCAGGGCCTCCTGCAGGGCATCGGCGCGCACCGCGTCGTGCTCCTGGTCGCCGGTGGCCAGCGCGGTGAGCACGGTCAGCAGCGCGGACTCCGCGGGGATCGGCTCCCGGCGGGGCACCAGCGGCACCTCCGGCGCATCGTCCTCGAGGCGGATGCCGCACCCGGTCAGGGCGAGCACGCCGAGGGCGAGACCGCCGCCGAGCACGGCGCGACGAGGATGAGGAGCAGGCACCCGCCGATCATGACACGGCGCGCGCGACCCTCCGAGCGCTGCTGGCCGAGGCCGGGTCTGGGCCGCGGGCGGCTACACTCTTGCCGCCCGGTGACCTTCGCACCGACCCAGAGAACTCCACACTTCAAGGACGACCATGAGCCTCGAGCAGGACCTCCGCACGCTGCTGTCGGAGTCGCTCGGAGCGGGCGTCGACGTCGACTCGGTGGTGGTCACTCCCGCCGGCCGGCGACGTGTGGCCCGGGTCGTCGTCGAGCGGCCGCTGCCCGAGGAGACCGGCGACAGCCCCGTCGAGCCGCTCACCCTCGACGAGATCGGCGAGATCACCCGCCAGGTCAGCGAGACCCTCGACGAGACCGACCTCATGGGCGCCCAGCCGTACACCCTCGAGGTCACCACGCCGGGCACCGACCGTCCGCTGACGACGCCGGCCCACTTCCGCCGCAACGTCTCCCGGCTGGTCACCCTCACCACCGCCGACGGCGAGGTCACCGGGAGGATCGTGTCCGTCTCCGGTGACGGCGTGAGCATCGAGACCCCGGCCACGAAGAAGGCCCCGGCCCAGCGGCGGGAGATCCCCTTCGCCGACATCACGAAGGGGGCGGTGCAGGTCGAGTTCAACCGCCCCACCGACCCGACGACGCAGGAGAGCTGAGACGTGGACATCGACATCCAGGCCCTGAAGATGCTCGAGCGCGAGCGCGAGATCCCCTTCGACGTGCTCGTCGAGGCGATCGAGGCGGCCCTGCTCGGCGCCTACCACCGCACCGAGGGCGCCTACCGCAACGCCCATGTGGAGCTGGACCGCAAGCAGGGGCACGTCGTCGTCTGGGCCCGTGAGGAGAGCGTCGTCGAGGAGCCCGACCCGGAGGGCGCCACGGACGAGGACGGTGAGCCGGTGGTCCGTCGCCGCCGCGAGCTCGGCCCGGAGTTCGACGACACCCCCAGCGGCTTCGGCCGGGTCGCCGCCTCCACCGCCCGCCAGGTGATCCATCAGCGGATGCGCGACCTCGAGGACGAGGCGGTGCTCGGCGACTTCCGCGGCAAGGAGGGCGACATCGTCGCCGGGGTCATCCAGCAGAGCCCCAACCCGCGGCACGTCACCGTCGACTTCGGCACCGTCGAGGGCATCCTGCCGCTGGCCGAGCAGGTCCCCGGGGAGCGCTACCCGCACGGCGAGCGGCTGCGCTGCTACGTGGTCAGCGCCCGCCGCGGCATGCGTGGCCCGGAGATCACGCTCTCGCGCACCCACCCCAACCTCGTGCGCAAGCTCTTCGCCCTGGAGGTCCCGGAGATCGCCGACGGCAGCGTGGAGATCGCCGCGCTGGCCCGCGAGGCCGGGCACCGCACCAAGATCGCGGTCCGCTCCACCGTCCCCGGGCTGGGCGCGAAGGGGGCCTGCATCGGCCCGATGGGTCAGCGGGTGCGCGCGGTGATGGAGCACCTGCAGGGGGAGAAGATCGACATCGTCGACCACTCCGAGGTGCCGCAGGAGTTCATCGCGGCGGCGCTCTCGCCGTCCAAGGTGCAGTCGGTGACCGTCACCGACCCCAAGCTGCGGGCCGCCCGCGTCGTCGTGCCCGACTACCAGCTCTCGCTGGCGATCGGCAAGGAGGGGCAGAACGCCCGCCTGGCCGCCAAGCTCACCGGCTGGCGCATCGACATCCGGCCCGACACCCCCGGCGAGGCGCCGGCCGGGTCCGGCGACCCCGCTGACCAGACGGGGTGAGCGAACAGTCCCGGTCAGGCGGTAGACTGGTGCAGCACGACCGGTCTGGACTCCAGGCGGCTGCACCGCACGCAGGTCCGATCAGGACCTGCATCGGGTGCCGCAGCCGGGATAGCCGGTCGGACCTGCTGCGGATCGTCGCGGTGACGGACGACGGTGGCGCCACCACCGCCGTGCCCGACCCGGGCGCTCGCCTGCCGGGGCGTGGAGCCTGGCTCCATCCCGACATCGGCTGCTTCGAGCTCGCGGTACGGCGACGGGCCTTCCCGCGCGCGCTGCGGCGCGAGCTGAGGTCGCTCGAGGCCGTCCGGGAGTGGCTGGAGACGCTGCGCAGCACGCACGACTGACGACCACCGGTCGTCATGACCGTCCGAACCAACACCGAGAGCGGGTTTGACGCTGATGAGCACCCGATGAGTACTCAGCGATGAGCACCCACCTGCACTGACGACGGTCCGCGCCCTTCTCTCACGGCACGGACCAGAGAAGGAGAAACGTGGCCAAGGTCCGTGTCCACGAGCTCGCCAAGGAGCTCGGGGTTTCCAGCAAGTCCCTGCTCGCCCACCTGGGCGACATGGGGGAGTTCGTGAAGTCGGCGAGCTCGACGATCGAGGCGCCCGTGGTGCGCCGCGTCAAGGACAACCCCCCGACGCCCGAGAAGGCGACGAAGAAGGCGGCCGCCAAGAAGCCCGCCACCCCCACCTCTGAGGCTCCGGCCCAGGCGAGCCCGACCCCGGGTCCCGCATCGGCCGCGCCCACCCCCGGTCCGACCCCGGCGAAGCCGGCCCCCGGCCCCCGGCCGGGTCCGGCCGCCCCGTCGGCCCAGCCCGCCGCGGCACCGGAGCCTGCTCCGGCGTCGGAGGCTCCGGCGACGCCGGCACCGGCAGTTGAGGCCCCCCAGGCCCCGGCCCCGGAGCGTCCGGCTGCCGCCGCCCCGAGCCAGGACGGCCCGACCCCGTCGGCGCCCACCCCGGCCGAGGCGTCCGCGCCGCGTCCGGCGGCCCCCAGCCCCGGCCCGAAGCCGGGCGGTGCCCGCCCGGGCCCGCGTCCGGGGAACAACCCCTTCGCCTCGAACCAGGGCATGGGCACCCGCCGCGAGGGCGGCGGGGGCGCCGGCCCGCGTCCGGGCAACAACCCCTACGCCTCCAACCAGGGCATGCCGCGTCCGGCCCGCCCGGGCGGTCAGCAGCGCTCCGGCGCCCCGGCCGCCCGTCAGGGTGGCGCGGCCGGCACCGGCGGCCCGCGTCCCTCGCCCGGCATGATGCCGGCGAACAGCGCGGTGGCCCGTCCCGGTGAGCGTCCCGGCGGCCGTGGTGGCCCCGGCGGCGGTCGCGGTCGTGGCCCGGCCGGCGGTCGTGGCCCCGGCGGCGGACCCGGTGGGTACCGCGGCGGCCCCGGCGGCCGTGGCGGCACCCAGGGTGCCTTCGGTCGTGGCGGCGGCAAGCGAAAGCAGCGCAAGAGCAAGCGCGCGAAGCGGGCCGAGTTCGAGCAGATGCAGGCGCCGTCGATCGGCGGCGTCGTCGTCCCCCGCGGCGACGGCTCCACCCCGGTGCGGGTCCGCCAGGGCGCCTCGCTGACCGACTTCGCCGAGAAGATCGACGCCAACCCGGCGTCGCTGGTCACCGTGCTCTTCAACCTCGGTGAGATGGCCACGGCCACGCAGAGCCTGGACGAGGACACCTTCGCCCTGCTCGGCGCCGAGCTCGGCTACGACATCAGCATGGTCTCCCCGGAGGAGGAGGAGCGCGAGCTCTTCGACTCCTTCAACATCGACCTGGACATCGGTGTCGAGGACGAGGACGAGGACGACCTGCAGGCGCGCCCGCCGGTGGTCACCGTCATGGGTCACGTCGACCACGGCAAGACCCGTCTGCTGGACGCGATCCGGCAGGCGGACGTGGCCGAGGGCGAGGCCGGCGGCATCACCCAGCACATCGGTGCCTACCAGATCCACCGTGAGCACGAGGGCCAGGACCGGGCGCTGACCTTCATCGACACCCCGGGTCACGAGGCGTTCACCGCCATGCGTGCCCGTGGTGCCAAGGTCACCGACATCGCGATCCTCGTGGTCGCGGCCGACGACGGCGTCATGCCGCAGACCATCGAGGCGCTCAACCACGCCCAGGCTGCGGACGTCCCGATCGTCGTCGCGGTCAACAAGGTCGACGTCGAGGGCGCGGACCCGAACAAGGTGCGCGGCCAGCTGACCGAGTACAACCTCATCGCCGAGGAGTTCGGCGGCGACACGATGTTCGTCGACGTCTCGGCCAAGCAGGGTCTGCACATCGACGACCTGCTCGAGGCGGTGCTGCTCACCGCGGACGCCGCCCTCGACCTGCGGGCCAACCCCGACCGGGACGCCCGCGGCGTCGCGATCGAGGCCAACCTCGACAAGGGCCGTGGCGCCACCGCCACCGTGCTCGTCCAGTCCGGCACGCTGCAGGTCGGTGACTCGATCGTCACCGGCTCGGCCTTCGGCCGCGTGCGCGCCATGCTCGACGAGAACGGTGACAACGTCGAGGAGGCCGGTCCCTCGCGGCCGGTGCAGGTGCTCGGTCTGTCCAGCGTGCCGCGCGCCGGCGACACCTTCGTCGCCGCGCCGGACGACCGGACCGCCCGGCAGATCGCCGAGAAGCGGGAGGCGGCCGACCGGCAGGCGTCGCTGGCCAAGGCCCGCAAGCGGATCAGCCTCGAGGACCTGGACAAGGTCATCGCCGAGGGCAAGATCGACACCCTCAACCTCATCCTCAAGGGTGACGTCTCGGGTTCGGTCGAGGCCCTGGAGGACGCGCTGCTGCAGATCGACGTCGGCGACGACGTGGACCTGCGGATCATCGACCGTGGTGTCGGCGCGATCACGCTGAACAACATCAACCTGGCGATGGCCTCCGACGCGATCATCATCGGCTTCAACGTGCGGGCCGAGGGGCAGAACGCCGAGGTGGCCGAGCGCGAGGGCGTGGAGATCCGGTACTACTCGGTGATCTACCAGGCCATCGAGGAGATCGAGCAGGCGCTCAAGGGCATGCTCAAGCCGGAGTACGAAGAGGTCGAGCTCGGCACCGCCGAGATCCGCGAGGTCTTCCGCTCCAGCAAGTTCGGCAACATCGCCGGCTCGATCGTGCGCAGCGGCGAGATCCGCCGCGGGGCACGGTCGCGGATCACCCGCGACGGGGTCGTCATCTCCGAGAACGTCGAGGTCGCCGGCCTGCGACGCTTCAAGGACGACGTCACCGAGGTTCGTGAGGGCTACGAGTGCGGTATCAACCTCGGCAGCTTCAACGACCTGCGCGAGGGTGACCTCATCGCCACCTACGAGATGCGCGAGAAGCCCCGGGTCTGACCCGCGGCGCTGACGACGACGGGCGGTCTCCCCTCCGGGAGGCCGCCCGTCGGCGCTGACGACGACGGGCGGGTCTCCCCTCCGGGAGGCCGCCCGTCGCGCTGTCCGGGCTCCGGGGGCCGGCGAAGGGGGAGTGCTCCCCGCCCGTCGTGGCAGGTCGCGGCAGCCGCGGCGGTTAGGGTTGCCCGGACCACGCACCTTCGCGATCTCAGGGGAACCACACGTGACCACGCCTCCTCCTCCGCCCGGAAGCGGCTCCGGCAGCAACCAGCCGTACGACCCGACCGGGTCCAGCCCGTACCCGTCCGGCTCCGGCTCGACCGGCGGCGCCGGCGACGCCGCCGGCTCGAACGACGGCAGCTCCAGCGGTGGCGGGTCGAGCGCCTACTCGCCCTCCGGTGACAGCGGCTCCTTGGCCAGCGATCCGTCGCCCTACGGCGGGCAGGGGCAGCCGGCCCAGGACCCGTACGGTGCGCAGCCCGGGCAGAGCCCGTACGGCTCGCCGCAGGGGCAGGACCCCTACGGTGCCCAGGGGCAGAACCCCTACGGCAGCCAGCCCGGCCAGGACCCCTACGGCCAGCAGGCCGCGCAGAGCCCCTACGCGGCCCAGGGGCAGAACCCCTACGGCGCTGCGCCCGCGCCGCAGCCGGGCTACGGGCAGCCGCCGGCCAACCAGGGGCAGGGGCGCACCCTGAGCATCATCGCGCTGGTCACCGGGATCCTCTCGATCCCGCTGGCGTGCTGCTACGGCGGCGGTGCGCTCATCGGTATCGCCGCGATCGTCACCGGATACCTCGGCAAGAAGCAGTCCGACGAGATCGGGGACAACCAGAGCAGCCAGTTCGGGCTGGTCGGCCTCGTCCTGGGCATCGTCTCGCTCGTCGTCGCGGTCGCCCTGTGGGTGCTCCTCGCCATCGGGCTGAGCATGGACGACACGTACAACTACTGATCGACGTCGCGGCGCCTGCGTGTGCCCCGGTCCCACGTGGGACCGGGGCACACGCGTCTTCGGGCGAGTCGTCCCATCGCGCCGGGGATGCCCGCTAGGGTTCCGTCCGACAGCCGCACCACCTACCTCAGGGGAATCACATGACCACGCCTCCTCCCGCCAGCCCGCCGCCCGCTCCGGGTCCGCCCCCCGGCGGCGCCGGACCCGTCGACCACCCGGACGGCACCAAGATCCTCGTCCTGGGGATCCTCGGCCTGGTCTGCTGCAGCTTCCTCGGCCCCTTCGCCTGGGTGATGGGCAACCGCGTCATGGCCGAGATCGACGCCTCTCCGGGTCGCTACAGCAACCGCCAGACCGTCAACATCGGGCGCATCCTCGGGATCATCGCCACCGTGCTGCTGGTCATCGGTGTCATCTTCGGCATCATCACGGCCGTGACCGGCGGCTTCTCCGCCGAGGTCAGCACCTGATCGACGGCTGACGAAGGAGAGCATCGATGAGCAGCGTCCCGCCGCCCCCGCCCGACGGGGCCCGTGAGCCCTTCGACCCGACCGGGTCGAGCCCCTACCCCTCCGAGAGCTCCGGCCGGAGCGAAGAGCCGGTGACGGGTTCCGACGACAACCTCGGTCGTGACGCGACGGCGCCGGAGAGCTCGCCGGCCTCGGAGGTCTCAGCCTCGGAGTCCTCAGCCTCGGAGCCCCCGGCCACGGAGTCCACGGTCCCTGGATCCACGGACGGAGGCGACCAGTCTCCCGGCAGCACCGCCGCAGGCGACGCCACGCCGCCGCCTGCCGCGCCCTACCCGGGCTACGGCTCGGCGCCGACGATGTCTCCCGGGTACGCGACCGGGGCCCAGGCCGAGCACCCCCAGGGCACCACGGTGCTGGTCCTGGGCATCCTCGGGCTGGTCTGCTGCAGCCTCCTGGCACCGGTCGCCTGGTACATGGGGCAGAAGACCCTCAACGAGATCGACGCCTCGCCGACGACGTACACCAACCGGCAGACGGTGAACATCGGTCGGATCCTCGGCATCATCGGCACCGTCCTGGTGATCGCCGTGGCTGTGCTCTACCTCTTCATCGGCGTCCTGGCCGTGGGTGTCTCCAGCAGCACCTGAGCCTGACGCAGTCTCGGCAGTCATCGGCCGGGGACGGGCAGCCGCCCGTCCCCGGCCGATCTGTCTCTCCCGCCTCCCTGCCCGTCCACCCCTTCGCCCTCCCTGTCCCGCAACTGCCCGGGCAAATCACTGACGGAGGCGCAACTGCCCGGGCAAATCACCGACGGTGGCGCAACTGCCCGGGCAAATCACTGACGGTGGCGCAACTGCCCGGGCAAATCACTGACGGAGGCGTAACTGCCCGGGCAAATTCGGTGGGTCGTGCGCAACTGCCCGGGCAGATCACTGACGGTGGCGTAACTGCCCGGGCAGATCACTGACGGTGGCGCAACTGCCCGGGCAGATCACTGACGGTGGCGCAACTGCCCGGGCAGATCACTGACGGTGGCGCAACTGCCCGGGCAGATCACTGACGGTGGCGCAACTGCCCGGGCAGATCACCGACGGTGGCGCAACTGCCCGGGCAGCTGCGGAGCTTCCGGGCGTGCGTCGGTGGCCGAGCGTGACCGCTGGTCGTGACCTACGGTGTGCCGCAACGGGTTCCCGCCTGGGGGCGGAGGGACCGGACCGCGACGAAGGGGAGATCCATGACCGCAGCAGGACCAGGGCCGCACGACGAAGGCACCCCTGGCGGACCGGGCGAGGGCTGGGTCGGCGCCGCGCCGCAGCGCAGCGAGCGGATCCCCGGCCACCCGCGCGGCTGGGCGCCCGGCGATCCGCCGGTGGAGCACCCCGAGGGCACCTCCACGCTCGTGCTGGGCATCCTCGGCCTGGTCTGCTGCTCTGTGTTCGGACCGCTGGCCTGGGCCCAGGGACGGATGGCCCTGCGGGAGATCGACGCCCACCCCGGCGCGTACACCAACCGGCAGACGATCAACGTCGGCCGGATCATCGGCATGGTGGTCACCTGCCTGCTCGGTGCTGTGGTGGGCGGCTACGCGATCTTCTCCGTCGTCATGATCATCGTCACCGGCTGACGGGTCCGAGGTGCCGGGTCGCGGCGCCGACGGATACCGTGTGGTCCCCGTCGTCCCGCAGGAGGTGCGCCATGGCTGACCCGGCCCGGGCCCGCAAGATCGCCGACCGCATCAAGGAGCTCATCGCCGCCAACCTCACCCAGGTGGTCAAGGACCCCGACCTGGGCTTCGTGACCATCACCGACGTGCGGGTCACCGGCGACCTGCAGCACGCCTCGGTCTTCTACACCGTCTTCGGCGACGACGACCAGCGCGAGCGCAGCACCGAGGTGATGAGCGCGCACACCAAGAAGCTGCGGGCCTTCGTCGGGCAGCGCCTCGGCATCCGGCTCACCCCGACGCTGGAGCTCATCCCCGACGCGCTGCCGGAGTCGGCCTCGCACATCGACGACCTGCTGCGCGACGCGCGCGCCCGCGACGAGGAGCTCGCCCGCGGGGCCGCCGGTGCCCGGCCGGCCGGAGAGGCCGACCCCTACCGGGCCCCGCGCGACGAGGCCACCGACGACGTCGACGCCCGGTGAGCGGCCGCGTCGGCCTCGTCGTCGTCGACAAGCCCGCCGGCTGGACCAGCCACGACGTCGTCGGCCGCTGCCGGCGCCTCTACGGCACCCGCAAGGTCGGGCACGCCGGGACCCTCGACCCGATGGCCACCGGTGTCCTCGTGCTCGGCGTCGGGCGGGCCACCCGGCTGCTCACCTTCCTCGTCGGCTGCGACAAGGCCTACGACGCGACGATCCGGCTCGGGCAGACCAGCCTCACCGACGACGCCGAAGGGGAGATCACCGCCCGCACCGACCCCGCCGCCCTGGCCGCGGCCGACGAGGAGAGTCTCACCTCGGCGGTCGCCGGGCTCACCGGCGAGATCTCCCAGGTGCCCAGCGCGGTGAGCGCCATCAAGATCAAGGGGGAGCGCTCCTACGCCCGGGTCCGGGCCGGCGAGGACGTCGAGCTGGCGGCCCGACCGGTCAGCGTGCACCGCTTCGACGTCCACGACCAGCGCCGCGCCGAGGCCGACGACGGCACCCCGGTGCTCGACCTCGACGTCACCGTCGAGGTCTCCTCCGGCACCTACGTGCGCGCCGTGGCCCGCGACCTCGGCGCCGCCCTCGGGACCGGCGGCCACCTCACCGCGCTGCGGCGCACCCGGGTGGGTGGACTGACCCTCGACGTCGCGCAGCCGCTGACTCACCTGAGCGAGCTCGTCGAGCGCGGCGAGCAGCCGCCGCTGGTGCCCCTCGGCGAGGCCGCCGCGGCCGCCCTGACCACGCGGGAGATCACCGACGAGCAGGCCCGGGCGCTCGGCTACGGCCAGCGCATCGAGAGCGCCGAGCCGGGCCGCGAGGAGCCGGTGGCGGCGCTCACCGCGGACGGCACCCTGGTCGCCGTCCTCGACGAGACGCGCCGCCAGGCCCGTCCCCACGTCGTCTTCGCGCCGGCGAGTTCGTAGAGTGCTCCCCGTGCACCGTTGGAGCGACCCGGACGCGACCCCCGCGCAGCTACGTCCCTGCGTCGCCACCTTCGGCAACTTCGACGGGGTGCACCGCGGGCACCGGGCGATCCTCGCGGCGCTCGCCGAGACCGCCGAGCGGCACGCGCTGCCGCAGGTGGCGGTGACCTTCGACCCGCACCCGGTGCAGGTGCTGCACCCCGAGCGGGCGCCGCGGCTCATCTCCCCGGGCGAGCTGCGGGACGAGCTGCTCGCCGACGCCGGCCTCGACGGCCTGCTCGTGCTGCCCTTCACCACCGACTTCGCGCAGACCGAGGCCGACGACTTCGTCGTGGACACCTTCGTCACCGGCCTGGGGATCCGCGCCCTGGTCGTCGGCGCGGACACCAAGGGGTACGGCCGCGGCTACACCGGGGACGTCGCCCTGCTCCAGCAGCTGGGGGAGCGGCACGGCTTCGAGGTGGTCGTCGTCGCCGACCAGGGAGAGCAGGGCCGCTGGTCCTCCTCGCAGGTGCGCGAGCTGCTCGGGACGGGCGACGTGGCCGCCGCGGCCACCGTCCTCGGGCGCGATCACCGGGTCGTCGGCACCGTCGTGCACGGCCACCACCGCGGGCGCGAGCTGGGCTACCCGACCGCCAACCTCGGCCCGGACAGCCTCGGCCTCATCCCCGAGGACGGGGTCTACGCCGGCTGGCTGGTGCGCCTCGACCTGCCCGAGGGGGCCCCCGACCGGCGCCTGCCGGCGGCGGTCTCGGTGGGCACCAACCCCACCTTCGAGGGCAGCACCGCCCGGGTCGTCGAGGCCTACGTCCTGGACCGGACCGACCTCGACCTCTACCACGAACGGGTGGCCGTCGACTTCGTCGAGCACATCCGCCCCACCCTGCGCTTCGAGTCCGTCGACGAGCTGCTCGTCGCGATGGCCGATGACGTCCAGCGGACCCGGGCTGCGCTCGGCGCCCGCTGAGCGGGCCCTGCCCCGACCCCGACCGCGGCGTCGGGGCCTGGACTGGGCGACCCTGGCCCGGGCCGACCTCGTCCTCGTCGCCACCGCGCTCGCCGCCTCCGCGCTGGGCGCCGTGCTGGTGCACTCGGCCACCCGCGCCGAGGCCGGCGACGCCTACCTCGTGCGGCACCTGATCAACCTCGCCGTCGGCGTGCTCATCGCCCTGGTCGTGCTGCGCCTCGACCGGTCCGCGCTGCGCACCCTGGCGCCGCTGCTCTACGCGGCCGGGGTGGTCGGCCTCGTGCTCGTGCTCACCCCGGTGGGCTCGATGATCAACGGCTCCCGCTCCTGGATCCAGCTGCCCGGCGGCTTCTCGATCCAGCCCAGCGAGCTGGCGAAGGTGGCGCTGTGCGTCGCCCTGCCGATGCTGCTGGCCCCGGCCGCGGAGCGGCGCCAACGGCCCAGCCCCCGGGAGATCCTGCTGGCCGGGGTGCTCACCGCGATCCCGGTCGGCCTCGTCATGCTGCAGCCCGACCTCGGCTCCGCCCTGGTCCTGGTGGCCCTGGCCCTGGGCGTGCTCGTCGTCTCCGGGGCGGCCTGGCCGTGGCTGCTCGGCATCCTCGTCGCCGGCGCCGGGTGCGTGCTGGCCGCCTTCACCACCCCGCTGCTCAGCGGCTACCAGCGCGACCGGCTCACCGCCTTCCTCGACCCGGGCGCCGACCCGCTGGGGATCGGCTACCAGACTCAGCAGGTGCGCGCGGCGATCGCCTCGGGCGGCTGGTCCGGGCAGGGGCTGTACGCCGGCGAACGCACCCAGGCGGGGGTGATCCCCTTCCAGGAGACCGACTTCGTCTACTCGGTGGCCGGGGAGGAGCTGGGGTTCCTCGGGGCCGCCTTCGTCGTCGTCCTGCTCGGGCTGCTCGTCGCCCGGGTGGCCCTGGCCGGGATGCGCACCCCGGACGCCTTCGCCCGGCTGGTCTGCTGGGGGGTGGCGACGTGGTTCGCGGCCCAGGCCGTGGAGAACATCGGGATGAACCTCGGGGTGCTGCCGGTGACCGGGCTGCCGCTGCCCTTCGTCTCCTACGGCGGGTCCTCGATGTTCGCCTGCTGGATCGCCGTCGCGCTGGTCCTGGTGAGCACCACCGAGCCCTATCGCCGACGCCGGGCCGCGGCGGCAGGCAACAGCCCGATCACTGTGTGGGAGAGGGGCTGACATCGGGCGACGGACGTGTAAGGGTTCGCCCCAGCCGGTGTCGACGAGGACACCGCCCGATGCCAGGAGAGATCGTGACCGCGCCCACCCGCGTCAACCTTCCCGCCGACGAGCCCTACGACGAGCAGGTGCTGGCCGACCCGGCGCAGAGCGTCGCCCACCTGCTGCGTGACCGCGTCGCCGCCACCCCGGGCAACCGGGCCTTCAGCTATCCCGACCAGGGCGGCTGGACCGAGCTGACCTGGGCCCAGACGGGGGAGCGGGTCGCCCGCATCGCGGCCGGCCTGGTCGACCTCGGCGTGCAGCCCGAGGAGCGGGTGGCCATCGCCTCCAGCACGCGCATCGAGTGGGTGCTCGCCGACCTCGCGGTGATGGCCGCCGGCGCGGCGACGACGACGATCTACCCGACGACCATCGCCGGCGACGTCGCCTACATCCTCGACGACTCCGGGTCGGTCGCGGTCATCGCCGAGGACGCCGCTCAGGTCGCCAAGCTGCGCGAGGTCCGTGACGAGATCCCCGGGGTGCGCTCGGTGGTCGTCGTCGACCCGGCCGGCGCCGACCTCGACGACTGGGTGCTCAGCCTGGAGGACCTCGAGGCCCGCGGCAGCGCTTTGCTGGAGCGCGAGCCCGGCGCGGTCGACGAGCGCACCGACGCCATCACCCCCGACCAGCTGGCCACGATCATCTACACCTCGGGCACCACCGGCCGGCCGAAGGGGGTGCGCCTGCTGCACAGCACGTGGACCTACCAGGCGGCCTCGCAGATGTCGATGTCGATGCTCACCGTCGACGACGTGCAGTACCTGTGGCTGCCGCTGGCCCACGTCTTCGGCAAGCAGCTGGTCATTATCAGCGTGGCCAGCGGTATGACCACCGCCGTGGACGGCCGGGTGGACGCCATCGTGGAGAACCTCGGGGTGGTCCGCCCCACCTTCATGGCGGCGGCGCCGCGGATCTTCGAGAAGGTCTACGCCCGGGTCAGCCTCGGCATGGAGGCCGAGGGCGGGCTCAAGCTCAAGCTCTTCCGCTGGGCCAGCGCGCTGGGCCGGGAGAAGGCGGCCGCCGACGAGGAGGGCCGGGAGCTGCCACTGGCCAAGAAGCTGCAGATGGGCGTGGCCGACAAGCTCGTGCTCAGCAAGGTGCGGGAGCGCTTCGGCGGCCGGATCCGGTTCTTCATCTCAGGGTCGGCGGCGCTGAACACCGACGTCGCCCAGTGGTTCAACGGCGCCGGGCTGACCATCCTCGAGGGCTACGGCCTCACCGAGACCAGCGCGGCGACCACGGTCAACCGGCCCTACGCCAACCGCATCGGCGCCGTCGGCTGGCCGGTCAAGGGCACCGAGGTGAAGATCGCCGAGGACGGCGAGGTGCTGGTGCGCGGCCCGGGCGTCATGCAGGGCTACCACAACAAGCCCGAGGCGACCGCCGAGGTGCTCACCGAGGACGGCTGGTTCCACAGCGGCGACATCGGCGAGATCGACGACCGCGGGTTCGTGCGGATCACCGACCGCAAGAAGGACCTCTTCAAGACGAGCAACGGCAAGTACGTCGCGCCGAGCCTCATCGAGAGCACCTTCAAGGGGATGTGCCCCTACGTCGGGCAGCTGCTCGTGCACGGCGAGTCGCGCAGCTTCGTCACCGCGCTGGTCACCCTCGACCCGGAGGCGATCCAGCCGTGGGCCGAGGCGAACGGGCTGGAGGGCAAGAGCTACGAGGAGATCGTCGCCTCGCCGCAGGCCCGGGACATGGTCCAGTCCTACATCGACGAGCTCAACGCGGGCCTGAACCGGTGGGAGCAGATCAAGCGCTTCCACATCCTCGGGCGCGACCTCAGCGTCGAGGAGGGCGAGCTCACCCCGAGCCTGAAGCTGCGTCGCAAGGCGGTCGCGGAGAAGTTCGCCGGGGACATCGACGAGATGTACGTCGGCTGACCCTCCCGCTCCCTTCGCCCGCCCGCCCACCCCTTCCGAGCCCACTGACGCGAGCTACCACGCAGTAAGTGCTGTGATCACAGCACCTACTGCGTGGTAGCCGGGGGCGTAGGGCGAGGCGAAGGGGGTGGGTGCGGGGTCGTGGTGGGCTTGGGGCCCGGACGCGCGCTCGCCTACCCTGGGTGCCCATGCCCGGTGAGTCGATCTTCCCCGCGCTCGAGCCGCTGCTGGAGCAGGTGAGCAAGCCCATCCAGTACGTCGGCGGCGAGCTCAACTCGACGATCAAGGACTGGGACTGCGGCGGCCACGGCCCCGACGGCGAGGACCTCACCGTGCGCTGGGCGCTGATGTACCCGGACGCCTACGAGGTCGGCCTGCCCAACCAGGGCGTGATGATCCTCTACGAGGTGCTCAACGAGCGCGAGGACGCCCTCGCCGAGCGCACCTACGCGGTGTGGCCGGACATGGAGGAGCTGATGCGCGCCCAGGGCGTGCCGCAGTTCACCGTCGACAACCACCGCCCGGTCGGCGACTTCGACGTCCTCGGGGTCTCCTTCTCCACCGAGCTCGGCTACACCAACCTGCTCACCGCGCTCGACCTCGCCGGCATCCCGCTGCACGCCGCCGACCGCGACGAGAGCCACCCGGTGGTGCTCATCGGCGGGCACGCCGCCTTCAACCCTGAGCCGGTCGCCGACTTCATCGACGCCGCCGTCGTCGGTGACGGCGAGGAGGCGGTGCTCGCGGCCACCGACATCATCACCGCGTGGAAGGGCGCCGGCCGCCCCGGCGGTCGCGACGGCCTGCTACGCACCCTCGCCGAGACCGGCGGTGTCTACGTGCCCGGCCTCTTCGCCGTCGAGTACCTGCCCGACGGTCGGATCCGTCGGGTCGCGCCGAACGCCTCCGGCATCCCGTGGCGGGTCGACAAGCACACCGTCATGGACCTCGACGCCTGGCCGTACCCGAAGCAGCCGCTGGTGCCGCTGGCCGAGTCCGTGCACGAGCGGATGAGCGTCGAGATCTTCCGTGGCTGCACCCGCGGCTGCCGCTTCTGCCAGGCCGGGATGATCACCCGCCCGGTCCGTGAGCGCTCGATCACCGGGATCGGCGAGATGGTCGAGAAGGGGTTGGCCGCCACCGGCTTCGAGGAGGTCGGCCTGCTCTCGCTGAGCTCGGCGGACCACTCCGAGATCGGCGACGTGGCGAAGGGGTTGGCCGACCGCTACGAGGGCACCAACACCGGGCTGTCGCTGCCGAGCACCCGGGTGGACGCCTTCAACATCGACCTGGCCAACGAGCTGACCCGCAACGGCCGCCGGTCCGGGCTCACCTTCGCCCCCGAGGGCGGCAGCGAGCGGATCCGCAAGGTGATCAACAAGATGGTCACCGAGGAGGACCTCATCCGCACCGTCTCGGCCGCGTACGGCGCCGGCTGGCGGCAGGTGAAGCTCTACTTCATGTGCGGGCTGCCGACCGAGACCGACGAGGACGTGCTGCAGATCGCCGAGGTCGCCAAGCGGGTCATCGAGACCGGCCGGCAGGTGGCCGGGCACAACGACATCCGGTGCACCGTGAGCATCGGCGGCTTCGTGCCCAAGCCGCACACCCCCTTCCAGTGGGCCGCCCAGCTTGGCGCCGCGGAGACCGACGCCCGGCTGGGCAAGCTGCGCGAGGCGATCCGCTCGGACAAGCGCTACGGCCGCTCGATCGGCTTCCGGTACCACGACGGCAAGCCGGGCGTCGTCGAGGGGCTGCTCTCCCGCGGCGACCGCCGGGTCGGCCGGGTGATCGAGCAGGTCTGGCGCGACGGCGGCCGCTTCGACGGCTGGAGCGAGCACTTCTCCTACGAGCGGTGGATGGCTGCCGCGGAGCGCGGCTTCGAGGGCTCGGGCGTCGACGTCGGCTGGTACACCACCCGCGAGCGCGAGGAGAGCGAGGTCCTGCCCTGGGACCACATCGACTCCGGGCTCGACAAGGAGTGGCTCTGGCAGGACTGGCTCGACGCGCTCGACGAGACCGAGGTCGAGGACTGCCGGTGGACGCCGTGCTTCGACTGCGGGGTCTGCCCGCAGATGGGCACCGACATCGAGATCGGCCCGACCGGCAAGACGCTGCTGCCGCTGACCGTGCTGGGCGCGGGCAAGGAGTTGATGGTCCGGCGGGGGTGACGCGGGCGGCCCTCGAGGCGAGGGCAGCCCGACCCTGGTCAGCCAGCCCTATGGGGGCGTCCCGTCGCAGGTCTCGGCCGCGCGGAAGCTGATCGACGACGGTTCGCTGCGGTAGGTCGTGCCGGAGTCAGTCGTCCGATACACCACCTGCACGGCGTCGAAGGACGCCTCGCCCTGCGACCTCGTACGCAGATGGAGCGCCAGGGCGGGCTCATCAGCATCGTCCGAGACGGTCGAGGCCGGCTCGAGCGTCGCGCCAGGGATCGGGATCAGCGCACGCCGGGTCTGCGGGCTGACCCCCTCTCCGGGCCACCCGTCGAGGACGCCCATCTCCCCGCGGGCTGCCTCGGGAAGGACGAAGGCATCCGCCAGCCTCACGTGACGAGCGCCGAGGAGCCGGACCGAGACGACCTCGACCTCGTGGTTGCTGGTGTTGCTGATCGGCTCGATCGCGTAGCTGTGATCCGTCGATCCGGTCGGTACACACACCTCGCCACCCCCGGAGGAGGTGGACAGTCGGAGATGTTCGCCTGTCGGAGAGGCTTCGGGCTGAGGGGGAGAGGTAGTGGTGCAGCCAGCGACAGTCGCTGAACCTGCCACCGCCACCACGAGTAGAGCACGGAGGTGCACCATTCCTACGTCGTCCGTACGACGATGCGCTGCGGATAGTTGCCGGGATAGTTGTTGGTGCCACACAGTCTCACAGACCATCGATTGACATTGAAGTAGATCCGCGCCTTGGTTGTGTAGCCTGTTTCCGCGCTCAGGTTGACGCCAATTGGGCCACCCAGGTCAGCTCCGTAGTAGTTTCTCCAGGCGCGATTGCGGTTGAGTGTGAAACTAGAACCTTTTCTGTAGGGCTCGCACTTCCAGGCAGCAGGAGTTGCGGATGGCCTAATGTACGTCGCTCCGCCGCGGAAGGTCCCGGCCACGGCCCGATAAGTGCGACTGGCCAGCTGATGCTGGGTGCGGGTGCAGTCTCGACGGTACATGTTGTATTGCCAGTACGAGTAGTTGTGCTGATTCGACGTCCCAGAGGGGTACTTGGTCGTGGTGCTGCGGCTCCGGACAGCCTCCCCTGAGGTTCGGAAGGTACCGAACTTGCCCGTGGCCGAGACGCCAACGCCGAGGCGACTCGAGGCGCCAGTCTCCATGGTCGCAGTAGTTCGTGCTCCGGCACTCGTGGCGTAGTGCCCTGCGGTGAAGACTTTCCGCCGTCCCAGGGTTCGGATATACCGATCTCTGCAACTGGCTGCCGCAGTCGCGCTCCCTGAGGCGACGCGCTGGTCGTGGGACCTCGGCGCGGGGACGTGCATGAGGGGGACTTCTTCTGGCAGACCGTCCTGAGTGGCAGACGCCGAGGCGGATCGAGCAACGTTGTCTGCGCCGGGGGCCGTCACTTTCCTGGCGGCTCCGGCTGAGACCTGATCCATGATCAGGGTCCGACGCAGCGCGGGAGACTCCTTGGATCCGATGTCAACCACAACGTCGATAGGCTCAGCGTCCCCATTCTGTGTGGGGATGAGAACCACTGTGTTGACGAGGCCGTCGGGATTGGCATCCTTGGCAAGGTGCCCCAGGTCAGGGGAAGGAATCTTGTACGAACCGTTGCGGTCGATGGTGGCACTGGCAACACTGCTCCAAGTGCGTCCATCAGGTCCTGCGGCAAGAAGGTGTGCCGTGGCGCCTGGCTGCGCCTCGGCTGACCCTGTGACGATAACTGGTGTCGTGGGCGCAGCGGCAGGGGGGATGGCTCTTGCTGGAGTCGCTACCGACAAGGTGATCGCGGTGGCGGATGTAATAGCGAAAACTAGTTGTGACGCTGAATGGCGCATTCCCAATCCTTCCAATCTTCGGTTGTTGGCAGCAAAATAGCGCAACCGAGAGAGCATGTCGCGCCAGAACGATGTTCCGGGACCCGTCGATACGAGCCGCCGTGGGGATGCTCTCCAAACCGAGCGGCGGTGGTCGTGCAACTGCTGGCTCGTGAGTAGTGCCGGGGACTGCGCCAGAGCCGTACCCCCGGAACCGGGCGGGCAGCAGACGGGAGAGGATGGGGGCATGACCGCGCCCGCAGCCACGCCCGACGGGGAGGTCGGTGCCGCCGACCTCGTCGCGGCGCTGCGCCGAGCCGGCCTGGGCGACGTCCGCGACGACGACCTCAGCCGCGGTATCTACGCCGCCGACGCCTCGATCTACCGCGTCCCCCCGCGCGCGGTCGTCCTGCCCCGGGACACCGACGAGATCGCCGCGGCCCTCGCCGTCTGCCGCGACCTCGGGGTGCCCCTGACCGCTCGCGGCGCCGGCACCTCCTGCGCCGGCAACGCCATCGGCCCCGGCGTCGTCCTCGACACCTCCCGCTACCTCGACCAGGTGCTCGAGGTCGACCGGGAGAGCGGCACCGCCCTGGTCCAGCCGGGCACCGTGCACGCCACCCTGCAGCGCGCCGCGCAGGCCGAGGGGCTGCGGTTCGGACCCGACCCCTCCAGCCACACCCGCTGCGTCATCGGCGGGATGATCGGCAACAACGCCTGCGGCAACCGCGCCCTGGGCTACGGCCGCACCAGCGACAACGTCACCGCGATGAACCTGCTCACCGCCGACGGCGGCGCGCTGCAGGCGACCACCGGCGTGCCGGGCGTCCCCGGCGCCGCGGGAGCGCCGATCCTGGTCGGCGACGACGCGCTGGTGCAGCGGCTCACCGACCTCACCGACGCCCACCTGGCCGACATCCGCACCCACCTGGGCACCTTCGGCCGGCAGGTCTCCGGCTACGCCCTGGAGCACCTGCTGCCCGAGCGCGGCCGCGACGTCGGCCGGATGCTCGTCGGCTCCGAGGGCACCCTCGCGGTGGTGACGCAGGCCCGGGTCCGGCTGGTCACCGACCCGCCGGCCACCTGCCTGGTCGCGCTCGGCTTCGCCGACATCTACGCCGCCGGGGACGTCGCCGCCAGCCTCAAGGACCTCGGAGCCGTCGCCGCCGAGGGCATCGACTCCCGGATCGTCGGGGTCACCCGGCGCCGCCGCGGCCCGGCCCACGTCCCCGAGCTGCCCGGCGGCCAGGCCTGGCTCTTCGTCGAGGTCACCGGCGAGGACGCCGCCGCGGCCCGCGCCGCCGCCGAACGGGTCCGCCAGCAGGTCCCGGCGCTGGACGCCCGGGTGGTCACCGACCCGGTCGAGGCCCGGGCGCTGTGGCGGATCCGCGAGGACGGCGCCGGGCTCGCCGGGCGCAGCCCCCGGGACCGGCCGGCGCACGCCGGGTGGGAGGACGCCGCCGTGCCGCCGGCACGGATGGGCGACTACCTGCGCGACTTCGACGCCCTGCTGGCCGAGCACGACGTCACCGGGCTGCCCTACGGCCACTTCGCCGACGGCTGCCTGCACATCCGCCTCGACCTCGACCTGGACACCCCCGGCGCCGAAGGGCGCTACCGCGCCTTCGTCGAGGACGCCGCCGACCTCGTCGCCCGGCACGGCGGCTCCCTCTCCGGAGAGCACGGCGACGGCCGTGCCCGCAGCGCGCTGCTGCCGCGGATGTACCCGCAGCAGATCATCGACCTCTTCGCCCTGGTCAAGCGCGCCTTCGACCCCGACGGCCTGCTCAACCCCGGCGTGCTCGTCGACCCCGCCCCGGCCGAGGCCGACCTGCGCATCCCACGGGCGCGGCGGGTCACCACCAGCCTGCCGCTGGCCTTCTCCTACCCCGAGGACGACGGCAACCTCACCCAGGCGGTGCACCGCTGCACCGGCGTCGGCAAGTGCCGCGCCGCGGGTACCTCCAGCACCGTCATGTGCCCGAGCTACCTGGCGACGAAGGAGGAGAAGGACTCCACCCGCGGCCGGGCCCGGGCGCTGCAGGAGATGCTCGACGGCGGCACCGTCGGCGGCGGCTGGCGCGACCCGGCGGTGCACGAGGCGCTCGACCTGTGCCTGTCCTGCAAGGGCTGCGCCAGCGACTGCCCGACCGGCATCGACATGGCCACCTACAAGTCCGAGGTGCTGCACCAGAGCTACCGCGGGCGGCTGCGCCCGCGCAGCCACTACACCCTGGGCCGGCTGCCGCAGATGGCCCGGCTCGCCTCGCGGGCGCCTCGCCTGGTCAACGCCCTGACCTCGCTGCCCGGCGTCAAGCGGCTGACCCTGCCGCTCGGCGGCGTCGACCCGCGCCGCAGCATCCCCGCCTTCGCCCGGCAGACCTTCCGATCCTGGGCCACCGACGAGGGGCTGGTCCGCCCGGTCGCGCAGATGGCGCAGGTCGAGGGGGCGGTGGCGCTCTTCGTCGACTCCTTCACCGACAGCTTCTCGCCGCAGGTCGGCCACGCCGCCGTGTCCGTGCTGCGGCAGGCGGGGCTGACCCCCTTCGTCCCGCCGGAACGGCTCTGCTGCGGGCTCACCTTCATCTCCACCGGCCAGCTGGACGCCGCCGGGCGCACCCTCACCGAGGCGGCCGAGGTGCTGGCCCCGGTCGTCGACGCCGGCATCCCGGTCCTCGGGCTGGAGCCCAGCTGCACCGCGGCGCTGCGCCACGACCTGCCGCGCCTGGTGCCCGGCGAGGCCGCGCAGCGGGTGGCCTCCGGGGTGCGCACCCTCGCCGAGCTGCTCACCGCGCTGCCCGGCTGGACCCCGCCGGACCTGACCGGCACCACCGTCGTCGCGCAGCCGCACTGCCACCAGCACGCGGTGATGAGCTTCGCCGCCGACGAGCAGCTGCTGCGCGCCACCGGCGCCGAGGTCACCCGGATCGGCGGGTGCTGCGGGCTGGCCGGCAACTTCGGCGTCGAGCTCGGCCACTACGAGGTGAGCGTCGAGGTCGCCCGCCAGCAGCTGCTGCCGGCGATCGAGGCGATGCCGACGGGGGCGGTGCTGCTGGCCGACGGCTTCTCCTGCCAGACCCAGGTCGCCGATCTCACCGAGACCCGGGCGATCCACCTCGCCGAGCTGCTCGCCGACGCCTGATCCGACCCACGGACGACGCCGCCTACGCTGGTGCCCCATGGCCAGGCAGCGCACCCCCGACGGACCCCCACCGCCGCCACCGGTGCAGAAGCTGCGGGTGCAGTACGCGCGCCGCGGCCGGCTCCGCTTCTCCAGCACCCGCGACTTCGCCCGCGCCCTGGAGCGGGCGCTGCGCCGCTCCGGGGTGCCGATGGCCTTCTCCGCCGGCTTCCACCCGCACCCCAAGATCTCCTACGCCAACGGTGCCCCGACCGGCACCGCCAGCGAGGCCGAGTACTTCGAGATCTCGGTGACCGAGCAGGTCGACCCCGAGGCCGTGGCCAGGGCGCTGGACGCGGCGCTCCCGGACGGGATCGACGTGGTCACCGTCGTCGAGGCCCGCCCCGGGGCGCTGGCGGACCGTCTCGAGGCCAGCGCGTGGCGGCTGCGCTTCGACGGCGTCACGCCGGCCGAGCTGCAGACGGCCCTGGACGCCTTCCTCGCCGAGGAGACCGTCGAGGTCAGCCGCATGTTCAAGCGCGGGCCGCGCACCTTCGACGCCCGGCAGCCGGTGGCGCGGGCGGGTATCGCCCCGGCCGAGGACCCCTCGTGTGCGATACTCGAGATGGTCGTGCGGCACACCACACCTGCCGTACGCCCCGACGATGTCGTCAGCGCGATCACCGCTGTCAGCACGTTCGCACCGCCTCGGGCGCCGATGGTGACCCGGCTGGCGCAAGGGACGTGGCACAGCGACACCGCGACGATCGGCGACCCGCTCGCCGGCGACTGACCGACCTCGGCGGCCCGGAGGCTGACGCGCCCGGCGCGAACCCCTCACCGGGCAGCACGGACTTTGCTCGCGGCCCAGGAGGCCGCACAGCCGCACCGGCGGCCGGGCGACGCCCCCGAGAGGGCGTGGTGTGGGGTACCGGCGCGGTGCACGGAAGGTGCCAGATGGCTCCGAACGACGAGAACACCAGCAACGAACCGGGCACCGAGACCCCGCAGGCGGCAGCCGCCCCCGGTCTCGGCCTCCTCTTCCAGGCCCCGGAGCCGGTCGCCGCACCGCCGCGCCGCGCTCCCAAGGACGACGCTCCCGATCCGCAGGACCGGGACGACGAGCCCTCCTCGCGTGGCGAGCAGGACGACGACGGCGACGGGCAGGGCGGCGGACGCCGCCGCCGCCGCGGCGGGCGCGGCCGCAACAGGGGCGACGACGACGGTGGTCGCGACGACGGCGACCAGGACTCCGGCCAGGACCAGGGCGCTCGCGGCGGCTCGGCCAAGGGCGGTTCCGGCAAGGGCGCCTCGGGCAAGGGCGGTTCCGGCAAGGGCGGCTCTGCCCAGGACGCTGAGGAGGACAAGGGCGCGGACAGCTCGGGGTCCTCCAAGGGCGGTTCCGGCAAGGGCGGCAAGGGCAAGAAGAAGTCCGGTCAGGGATCCGGGGGCGGCGCGGCCGACCAGGGCTCCGCGGCGGACGACGCCGGCGACAGCGGCGACGACCAGCCCGCCGACGAGCAGGGCTCCGACTCCGGCGACGACGGGGACGGCGAGGGCGGCAGCCGCCGGCGTCGCCGGCGCCGCCGCGGCGGCGGTGGCGGTGGTGGCGGGCAGGACGACCCGCCCGGCACCGTGACCAAGGTCCGCGAGGGCCGCAAGGAGCGCGACGAGCCCAAGGCGATCAAGGGCAGCACCCGGCTGGAGGCGAAGAAGCAGCGTCGCCGCGAGGGTCGTGAGGCCGGGCGCCGGCGCACGATCATCACCGAGGCCGAGTTCCTCGCCCGGCGGGAGAGCGTCGAGCGGGTCATGGTGGTCCGCCAGCAGGAGGAGCGCACCCAGATCGGGGTGCTCGAGGACGACATCCTCGTCGAGCACTACGTCTCCCGGGAGACGACCTCGACCATGGTCGGCAACGTCTACCTCGGCCGGGTGCAGAACGTCCTGCCCAGCATGGAGGCCGCCTTCGTCGACATCGGCAAGGGCCGCAACGCGGTGCTCTACGCCGGTGAGGTGAACTGGGAGGCCCAGGGCGTCGGCAACGGCCAGGCCCGGCGCATCGAGAACGCGCTCAGCTCCGGCGACTCCGTCCTGGTCCAGGTGACCAAGGACCCGATCGGGCACAAGGGCGCCCGCCTGACCAGCCAGATCTCGCTGCCGGGCCGCTACCTCGTCTACGTGCCCGAGGGCAGCATGACCGGCATCTCCCGCAAGCTCCCGGACACCGAGCGGGCCCGGCTGAAGTCGATCCTCAAGGAGGTCGTCCCGGACAGCGCCGGGGTGATCGTGCGCACCGCCGCAGAGGGGGCCTCCGAGGAAGAGCTGCGCCGCGACGTCCAGCGCCTCACCAGCGCCTGGGACAAGCTCAGCGCGAAGGCGGAGCAGAAGAAGGAGAAGAAGGCCAGCGCCGGCGGGGCCCCGACCCTGCTGCACGCCGAGCCGGACATGACCGTCCGGGTCATCCGCGACATCTTCAACGAGGACTTCGCCTCCATGGTGGTCCAGGGCGAGACCGCCTGGCAGCAGATCAAGAGCTACGTCGGCGAGGTCGCGCCCGACCTGGCCGACCGGATCAGCCGGTTCACCGGCGAGGGCGACGTCTTCGCCGAGCACCGGATCGACGAGGCGATCGCCAAGGCGATGGACCGCAAGGTGTGGCTGCCCTCCGGCGGCTCCCTGGTCATCGACCGGACCGAGGCGATGACGGTCGTCGACGTCAACACCGGCAAGTTCACCGGCTCCGGGGGCAACCTCGAGGAGACGGTCACCAAGAACAACCTCGAGGCCGCCGAGGAGATCGTCCGCCAGCTGCGGCTGCGCGACATCGGCGGGATCATCGTCGTCGACTTCATCGACATGGTGCTGGAGTCCAACCGCGACCTCGTCGTGCGCCGTCTGCTGGAGTGCCTGGGCCGGGACCGGACCAAGCACCAGGTCGCCGAGGTCACCTCGCTCGGCCTGGTGCAGATGACCCGCAAGCGGGTCGGCTCCGGGCTCATCGAGGTCTTCTCCGAGCCGTGCGAGCACTGCGGCGGACGCGGCATCGTCGTGCACTCCGAGCCCGTCGAGCACCACCACTCCGGTGGTGGCAACGGCGGCAACGGTGGCGGCAGCAACAGCGGCGGCGGCCGGGGTCGAGGCGGCCGCAAGGGCGGCAGGAGCAAGGGCAACGACCAGGCCGAGGCGCCCGAGCCGAACGGCCCGAGCGCCGCCCAGATCGCCGCCGCGGCGCACGCCGCCGCGGTCAAGAGCATCGCCGGCGAGTCCAGCGAGGACGATGTCGCCGAGCTGCCCGCGGTGGCCGAGATCGACGGCGACGAGGACACCGCGGCGACCAGCGAGGTCGAGTCCCCGCAGGAGGAGACCGTCGCCGACGAGATCGCCTCGGACTCCGGCGAGGTCGACCTGGCGCCCGAGGACGCCGACGACGAGCCGGTGACCGCCGGCCAGGACGAGCAGCGGTCCGAGGAGCCGGCGGCGGCCGCGCAGCCCACCGCCGAGACGTCGCGGGCCCCCGAGCCCGCGTCGGCGCCGCGGCGTCGGGGAGGTCGCCGCGGCGCCTCCAGCTCGGGGACCGCGGTCTCGCTGCAGCCGGTCGACCTCACCGCCAGCACCTCCGGCGGTCAGACCCTGACCACCGTGGCCGCCGAGAGCGGCGACGCCGCCACGGCGCCCACCGCCGACCCCGAGCCGAGCGCGCCGGCCCGCCGCAAGCGCAAGCGGGTCACCGCCCAGGCCGGCCCGCCGAAGGCGGACGAGACCGACCAGGGCTGAGCACGACGATGCTGTCCTCGGTGCGCCTGTGACCCGGCGGCTGCTGCTGGCGCTGGCGCTGCTGACGATGCTGACCGCGGGATGCTCGGTCCAGGTCGGGGGAGAGGACGGGGCGACCAGCGGCAGCGGCGAGAACTCGTCCTTCACCGAGGCCGGGGTCGCCCGCATCGAGGACGAGGGCCGGGCGGTCCTCGACCTGCGCGAGGCCGGGCTGAGCGCGCAGGACCTCGGCGCCGCCGACGGGGAGCGCCTGCGGGACCTGGACGTGGAGGACGCCGCCGACCCCGTCACCCTCGTGGTCCGCGGCAGCCAGGGGGACCTCGAGGTCGAGGCCCGCAGCATCCGCTGCCTCGTCGGTCCGGAGGGCCAGATCGACTCGGTGGCGGTCTTCCACCGCGCGCCCGACCAGGAGGCCCTGCTGGCCGCGCTGGAGGAGATCGGCGGCACCGTCGGCGCCGACACCACCCGGGTCGACTCCTTCGCCGGGTCGGTGCGCTCGCAGCCCGAGCAGGAGCGGGACGTCTGGGGCAACGGCGCCGACGCGCTCGGCTTCGACGTCGGCCTGCACCCGGTCTACGCGCCGGACGCCGACGCCCAGGTGCTCGAGCTGCAGCTGACCCCGCCCCGGTGAGCGCGCCGCCCCGCGCGGCCGGCCGATCCCGGAGCACGCCGGTTTGGCCGGTCCCGCCGGGCCCGGTATCGTGGAGTGCTGGTGCGCCCACCGAGCGGATGCCCCGCGCCTCAGGACCCCGTCCTGAGCCGCAGGTCCTATCGGCCGGTCAGACAGAGCGAGCGCCCCAGGAACCGAAAGAGAGTCTCACCCGATGTACGCGATCGTTCGCGCCGGTGGCCGCCAGGAGAAGGTCTCCGTCGGCGACATCCTGCTCGTCAACAAGGTCAAGGGCGAGGCCGGTGACAGCCTCGAGCTGCAGCCGCTGCTCGTCGTCGACGGGTCCACCGTGACCAGCGACGCCGACAAGCTCGCCAAGGTCTCGGTCACCGCCGAGGTGGTCGGCCCCGCCAAGGGCCCGAAGATCACCATCATGAAGTACAAGAACAAGACCGGGTACAAGAAGCGCCAGGGCCACCGCCAGCCGCTCACCCAGATCAAGATCACCGCGATCGACGCCTGATCGCGACCGGACGAGAGACAAGGACGAACTGACATGGCATCCAAGAAGGGTGTGTCCTCGACCAAGAACGGTCGCGACTCCAACCCCCAGTACCTCGGCGTCAAGCGCTTCGGCGGCCAGGTCGTCGGCGCCGGCGAGATCCTCGTGCGCCAGCGCGGCACCCACTTCCACCCGGGCGAGAACGTCGGCCGGGGCGGCGACGACACCCTCTTCGCGCTCGCCGGCGGGTCCGTGGAGTTCGGCAGCAAGCGTGGCCGCAAGACGGTCAGCGTCGTCCCGTCGGACGTCGGCTGACCCCAGCACCCCACCGCGAAGGGGGCGGGTCAGCGTGTCGCTGACCCGCCCCCTTCGTCCGTCCCTCCCCGGCCCCGCGGGCCGGACGGGCACCGATCCCACCACCAGATCCGCCAGACAGGAGCGAGCATGACGACCTTCGTCGATCGTGTCGTGCTGCACGTCGAGGCCGGCAAGGGCGGCCACGGCGTGGCCTCCGTGCACCGCGAGAAGTTCAAGCCGCTCGGCGGCCCGGACGGCGGCAACGGGGGCAACGGCGGCGACGTCGTGCTCGTCGTCGACGACCAGAGCACCACCCTGCTGGACTACCACCGCAGCCCGCACCGCCGCGCCCAGAACGGCGCGCCCGGCGCCGGTGACGAGCGCGACGGGGCACGGGGCGACGACCTCGTCCTGGCGGTGCCCGAGGGCACCGTGGTGACGTCCCGCTCCGGACAGGTGCTCGCCGACCTCGTCGGCGCCGGCACCCGCTACGTCGCGGCCGAGGGCGGCCGCGGCGGCCTGGGCAACAAGGCGCTCTCCAGCCAGCGACGCAAGGCGCCCGGCTTCGCGCTGCTCGGCGAGCCGGGGGAGGCCCGGGACATCGTCCTGGAGCTGAAGTCGCTGGCCGACGTGGCCCTCATCGGCTTCCCCAGCGCCGGGAAGTCCTCGCTGGTCTCGGTGCTCTCCGCGGCGCGGCCGAAGATCGCCGACTACCCCTTCACCACCCTCGTGCCCAACCTCGGCGTGGTCACCGCCGGCGACCAGCGCTACACCGTCGCCGACGTGCCCGGCCTCATCCCCGGCGCCAGCGAGGGGCGCGGCCTGGGGCTGGAGTTCCTGCGGCACGTCGAGCGCTGCTCGGTGCTGGCGCACGTCGTCGACTGCGCCACCCTCGAGCCGGGACGGGACCCGCTGACCGACCTCGACGTCATCGAGGAGGAGCTGGCCGCCTACGTCGGCGACGACGCCCTCGGCGGGCGTCCGCTGGCCGAGCGCACCCGCGTGGTCGTGCTCAACAAGGCGGACGTGCCCGAGGCCGAGGAGCTGGCCGAGATGGTCCGGCCCGACCTGGAGGAGCGCGGCTACGAGGTGCACGTCGTCTCGGCGGTCGCCCGCACCGGGCTCAAGGAGCTCACCTTCGCCCTCGCCCGGCACGTCGCCGCCGCCCGCGCCGAGGCCGACGCCGAGGTCGTCCCGCAGCGGGTCGTGCTGCGGCCGAAGGGGGTCGACGACGCCGGCTTCGTCGTCCGTCGCGAGGGCAGCGGCGACGACGAGGCCTTCCGGGTGATCGGTCGGCGGGTCACCCGCTGGGTGCACCAGACCGACTTCGCCAACGACGAGGCGGTCGGCTACCTCGCCGACCGGCTGGCCCGCGCGGGCGTCGAGGAGGCGCTGGTGGAGGCAGGCGCCGTGGCCGGGTCGACCGTGCTCATCGGCGCCGAGGACGACGCGGTGGTCTTCGACTGGGAGCCGACCCTCGTCGGCGGCGCCGAGCTGCTCGGCGGGCGCGGCACCGACACCCGGCTCGACGAGCGCACCCGCCGCACCAGCGCCGAGCGCCGCGAGGAGTTCCACTCCCGCAAGGATGCCCAGACCGCTGCCCGCGAGGAGCTCGCCGCCGAGCGGGCCTCCGGCCGGTGGACCGACACCGACGAGGAGGGGTGAGCGCCGCGGTGGTGGCCTCCCCGCTGACCGACGAGCAGGCCCGCGGGCAGGTGGCCGCTTCCCGCCGGATCGTGGTGAAGGTGGGCTCGTCCTCGCTGACCTCTGCCGACGGCGGTCTGCTCGACCACGCCCGGCTGCACGCGCTGGTCAACGCGCTGGCCGCGCGCATCGCCGACGGCGTCCAGGTCGTGCTCGTCTCCTCCGGGGCCATCGCCGCCGGGATCGGGCCGCTGGGCCTGGCGCAGCGGCCGAACGACCTGGCCACCCAGCAGGCTGCCGCGAGCGTGGGGCAGGGCGCGCTGGTCGCCGCCTACGACGCCGGCTTCGGGCACCACGGGCTGACCGTCGGCCAGGTGCTGCTGACCGCCGACGACACCACCCGGCGCAGCCACTACACCAACGCCCGCCGCACCCTGGAGCGGCTGCTCGCGCTGGGCATCGTGCCGGTGATCAACGAGAACGACACGGTCGCCACCAGCGAGATCCGGTTCGGTGACAACGACCGGCTGGCGGCGCTGGTCGCGCACCTCATCGGCGCCGACACGCTGGTGCTGCTCACCGACGTCGACGCGCTGTACACCGACAAGCCGGACCGTCCGGGGGCGCGCCGGATCCCGGTGGTCCGCGGCGCCGACGAGCTGGCCGCGGTGGACGTCAGCGCCCGCGGCTCGCGGGTCGGCACCGGCGGGATGCAGACGAAGGTGGAGGCCGCCTCGATCGCCGGCGCCGCCGGGATCACCGCCGTGCTGGCCGCCGCCGGCGACGTCGCCGGGGTGCTCGCCGGTGAGGACGTCGGCACGGTCTTCCTGCCGTCCGGTCGTCGCCGGGCCTCGCGCACCTGGTGGCTGCAGCACGCCACCACCTCGCGCGGCGCGCTGGTCGTCGACGCCGGGGCGGTCACCGCGCTCACCGAGCGGGGCAAGTCGCTGCTCCCGGCGGGGATCACCGAGGTGCGCGGCACCTTCGCCGACGGAGACCCGGTCGACGTGATCGGGCCCGACGGGCAGGTGGTCGCGCGCGGGCTGACCAACTACTCCTCCGTGGAGCTGCCGCTCATGCTGGGCCGCTCCACCCGTGAGATCGCCGCCGACCTGGGCCCGGAGTACGAGCGCGAGGCCATCCACCGGGACCACCTGGCCGTCCACTGACACCCCCAACTGCGCAACTGCCCGGGCAGTTGCGGAGAGGGAGGGTGAATTGCCCGGGCAGTTGCGGGTGGCGGGGGTGATTTGCCCGGGCAGTTGCGGAGATTGGGTGAATTGCCCGGGCAGTTGCGGGTGGTGGGGCGAATTTGCCCGGGCAGTTGCGGGTGGTGGGGCGAATCTGCCCGGGTAGTTGCGGGTGGTGGGCCAGGGTCAGCGGACCTGGGTGACCTCGAACTGCATCCGCGGGCTGGCGTAGACCTCCTGGGACTGGACGAGCTGCAGCTCGCGCCGGCCAGAGTCGAGGGTGGTCTGCAGCAGGTCGAAGACGGCCGAGACCGTGCGCCCCAGGGCGTCGCCGAGCGAGCCGGTCTGCAGCCAGTGCGCGGTGAAGAGGGCCGCCGTCACGTCGCCGGAGCCGTTCGCCTTCAGCGGCAGGTGCGGGGTCTGCACGATCCACGCCTCGTCCTCGTGGCAGGCGAGCATCTCGATCGTGCCCTCCGGCCGGTCCGGGCGCAGCACCGAGGTCACCAGCACGGTGCTCGGCCCGATCTCACGGGCCGCGTCCACCGAGGCGAGGGTGTCCTCGAGCGTCTCCGGCTCGGTCCCGGTGAGGAAGCCCAGCTCGAACTGGTTCGGGGTGATGAGGTCCGCGGCGGGCACGACCTTGTCCCGCAGCAGCACAGGGATCGCCTCGTGCACGAAGCAGCCAGAGCTGGCGTTGCCCATCACCGGGTCGCAGGCGTAGATCGCAGCCGGGTTGGCCGCCTTCACCTGGGCCACCGCGTCGATGATGACGTCCCCGATGGCCTCCCCGCCCTGGTAGCCGGAGAGCACCGCGTCGACCTCGGCGAAGGCCTCCCGCTCACCGATGCCGGTGATGACGTCGCGCACGTCGGCGGGGTCCATCAGCGGTCCGCGCCAGGCGCCGTAGCCGGTGTGGTTGGAGAAGTTCACGGTGTTGACCGGCCACACCTCGACGCCGAGGCGCTGCATCGGGAAGACGCTGGCCGAGTTGCCGACGTGCCCGTAGGCGACCGCGGACTGGATCGAGAGGATCGTCGTCATCCCGTCAGTATCCCATCCGCACCCGTCCGACCGTCGGGTGCTGACGGATGGCGGCACACCCCCCGGGCGCACGGCCTGACCACGATCCGTCGGCGCGGGATGCACCGGCGCGGCGCCCCCTTCTACGCTGGTCTCATGACCGACACGCTCGAGACCACCGCCACCGCGGACGACGCTGCACCGACCGCCGCCGGGGACGAGCCGAGCGCCGCGGCCACCGTCCGCGACCTCGCCGGCCGGGCCCGGGTCGCCTCCCGCGACCTCGCGCTGCTCACCCGCGCGCAGAAGGACGCGGCCCTGCACGCCCTCGCCGACGCCGTGGTCGCCGCTACCGAGACCGTGGTCGCCGCCAACGCCGAGGACCTCGCCCGCGGGCGCGAGCAGGGGATGGCCGAGGGGCTGCAGGACCGGCTGCTCCTGGACGCCGACCGGGTCGCCGCGGTCGCCCAGGCGCTGCGCGACGTGGCCGGCCTGCCCGACCCGGTCGGCGAGGTGGTGCGCGGCTCCACCCTCGCCAACGGGCTGCAGATCCGCCAGGTGCGGGTGCCGATGGGCGTCGTCGGGATGATCTACGAGGCCCGGCCGAACGTCACCGTGGACGCCGCCGGCCTCGGCCTGAAGTCGGGCAACGCCGTGATCCTGCGCGGCGGCTCGGCCGCCGCCTCGACCAACCGGGCCCTCGTCGACGCCCTGCGCGAGGCCCTCGCCGCGCAGGGTCTGCCCGCCGACGCGGTACAGCTGCTCGAGGGCGGCCACGAGGCTGTCAAGGAGCTCATGCGCGCCCGCGGGCTGGTGGACCTGCTCATCCCGCGCGGCGGCGCCCAGCTCATCCAGACCGTGGTCACCGAGTCCACCGTGCCGGTCATCGAGACCGGCGTCGGCAACTGCCACGTCTACCTCGACGTCGGCGCCGACCCGCAGAAGGCGGTGGCGATCGCGGTCAACGCCAAGACCCACCGGCCGAGCGTGTGCAACGCCGCCGAGTCGCTGCTGGTGCACCGCGACGTCGCCGAGCAGCTGCTGCCGCGGCTGCTGCGCGAGCTGGCCGACGCCGGGGTCGACCTGCGGACCGACGAGCGGTCCGGCGCGGTCGCCGCGGCCGCCGGGGTGGCCAGCACGCCGGCCACCGAGGAGGACCACGCCACCGAGTTCCACGACCTGGCGATGTCGGTCGCGGTGGTCGACGACCTCGACGGGGCGCTGGAGCACGTGCGCCGGTACGGCACCGGGCACACCGAGGCGATCGTCACCGAGGACCGGGCGGCCGCCCGCCGCTGGGTGGCCGAGGTGGACGCCGCCGCGGTCATGGTCAACGCCAGCACCCGCTTCACCGACGGCGGGGAGTTCGGCTTCGGTGCCGAGATCGGCATCTCCACGCAGAAGCTGCACGCCCGCGGCCCGATGGCGCTGCCGGAGCTGACCAGCACCAAGTGGGTCGTCGAGGGCGACGGCCAGATCCGCTGACGGACGGCCAGTTCCGCTGACGGACGGTCAGATGTGCTGACCGTGCCTCAGGACGAGGCGTCCGCCAGCTGCTCCGGCGTCCACCAGGTCACCTCGCGGCCCCGGCTGTCCTTGAAGCCGGAGAGCACCTCGTCCGGGTCGACGACGACGACCTCGTAGCCCTCGTCGAGCAGCTTGGTCGTCATGTTCGAGGAGGTGCGCCGGGCCACGTCACGCACCTCGTCGACCCGGCTGAGGTCGAAGACGACCTGGCGGGTGCTCGGCGGGTCGCTGACCAGGCCGTCGACGATCATCTCGATGGTGCTCAGCTCCAGGTCGCCCTCGAGCACCAGCACCGTCGCGTCCTCCTCGCCGATCCTGCGGGTGTGTCGCGCCCGCACCGCCGTGCGCGCCGGGCGGCCGGGATCCATGAGGTGCAGGTCCATGTCCTCGGACAGCAGCTCCATCATCTTCACGCCCCGGGCGCTGTTGCCGTGCGCGTCCAGCCGCGGCGAGAAGACCGCCAGCCCCACCTGCCCGGGCAGGACGCCGATGATGCCCCCGGCCACGCCCGACTTCGCCGGGATCCCGACCGCGGTGAACCAGTCACCGGCCGCGTCGTACATCCCGCAGGAGGCCATGACGCTGAGCACCTGCCGGGTGGTGCGCCGCCCCAGCACCCGCTCCCCGGTGTTCGGCTGCACCCCGCCGTTGGCCAGGGTCGCCGCCATGAGCGCGAGGTCGCGGACGGTCACCGACGTCGAGCACTGCCGGATGTAGCCGGAGACGGCGTCCTGCGGCGGGCTGGCCAGCACCCCCTGGGCGTCGAGCAGGTAGGCCAGGCCGAGGTTGCGGCTGGCCTCGCTCTGCTCGGAGGCGGCGACCTTCTCGTCGACCTCCACGGGGCGCTCGACCATCGCGCCGATGAGCGTCAGCAGGCGATCGACCGGGTCGGTGGTGCACATCAGCGAGTGCGTGGTGATCGCCCCGGCGTTGATCATCGGGTTCAGCGGCCGCCCGTTCTCCGGGTCCAGGGACAGCTCGTTGAAGGCGTCACCGCTGGGCTCGACGCCGACGTGCTCGAGCACCTCGTCGAGGCCGCGCTGCTCGATCGCGAGGCCGTAGGCGAAGGGCTTGGACATCGACTGGATGGTGAAGAGGTCCTCGGCGTCGCCGACCGCGTAGACCGTCCCGGAGACGGTGCACATGGCGATCGCCACCCGGTCGGGATCGGCGGCCGCCAGCTCGGGGATGTAGTCGGCGGGGGCGCCGCCGGTGACCTCGGCGGTCTTCTCGATGATCTCGTCGAGGTAGTCGAGGATGGGGGAGCGCACGGGACCTGCCTTGTCGTCGTCCGCCGGTCTACGGCGACCGGCGCGTGGCCCGGCCAACCTAGCAACGTCCGCGGCCGTCCCGAGCTCTGCTGGGCCGTCTCGACGGCGGTCCTGACGCGGCGAGGGCCCCCCGGCGTACCCGGGGGGCCCTCGCGACGGGCGCGTCGCATGCCCTTCGGCCCCGCGGCGACAGCGGCACGAAGGGGGACCAGCCCCTCCAGGGCGACGCGTGGATCAGAAGGCCCCGCGCTCGCGTGGTCGCCGTGCCGCGGCGGCGCGTGGCCGATGCCGCAGCGGTGCGAGCGTCGTTATCCCTGTGATCCGGTTCGGCACGTGCCCGCCCCTGGCGTGGGCAGGCTCGCACCTCCTCTTGCGAGGACCGTTCTACGCTCCCGGCCGCCGGCTCTGCAACCGGTAGCCGCCCGCCCGCGGGGTGCTGTCGCTCAACGGCCCGTCAGCCACAGGTTCGTCCACAGCCGATGCCGGTCAGGACGGGCATCTGTCCGGATCCTGTGGACAGCACCGGTGGACAACCTGCCTCGATCCGGGCGGGTAGCATGCGGGTCATGCTGAGCATCCAGTCCCTGGTCGTCGCCGCGGCCGAGGCCGAGCACGTCGAGCTGCCGATCCCGGCCTTCGGCTTCGGCCTCATCGCCCTGGCCCTCTTCGCCGCCGGTCTGGTGGCGCTGTGGTCCTTCCGCAACACCGCCCACGGCGTGGAGCAGGCCCAGCAGCGGCGTGCCCAGGCCCAGGAGCTCGACGTCGCCCGCGGCCGGCACCGGGCGGAGGACCGGACCTGACCCGCCGCCGCGTGGGGGTCATGGGCGGCACCTTCGACCCCATCCACCACGGGCACCTGGTCGCGGCCAGCGAGGTCGGGGCCCGGCTGCAGCTCGACGAGGTCGTCTTCGTCCCCACCGGCCAGCCCTGGCAGAAGGTGGAGAAGCGGGTGAGTCCCGCCGAGCACCGCTACCTCATGACGGTGGTCGCCACCGCCTCCAACCCGCGCTTCACGGTCAGCCGGGTGGACATCGACCGGGACGGACCGACCTACACCATCGACACGCTGCGCGACCTGCGGCGGCAGCGCCCGGACGCCGAGCTGTTCTTCATCACCGGTGCCGACGCGCTGGCCCAGATCGTGTCCTGGAAGGACGTCGACGAGCTGTGGGAGCTGGCCCACTTCATCGGGGTCACCCGGCCCGGATACACGCTCAGCGAGTCCGGTCTGCCGCACGACGAGGTGACCCTGCAGGAGGTGCCCGCGATGGCCATCTCCTCGACCGACTGCCGCCAGCGGGTCGCCGACGGCGAACCGGTCTGGTACCTCGTGCCGGACGGCGTCGTGCAGTACATCAACAAGTACGCCCTCTACACGGAGGAGGAGAACCCCGCACCGTGACCGCCACCGACCAGGCCCTGGCCCTCGCCCGCACCGCGGCGACGGCAGCCGAGGACAAGATCGCCACCACCATCACCGGCCTCGACGTCTCCGGGCAGATGCCGCTGACCGACATCTTCGTCATCGTCTCCGCGGACAACGAGCGGCAGGTCGGCTCGCTCGTCGACGCCGTCGAGGACGCGCTGCGGGAGCAGCACGACGTCAAGCCGCTGCGCCGCGAGGGCGCCCGCGAGGGACGCTGGGTGCTGCTCGACTTCGGCGACATCGTCGTGCACGTCCAGCACGACGAGGAGAAGGACTTCTACGACCTCGAGCGGCTCTGGAAGGACTGCCCGCACCTCGACCTCGGTGCCGTCGGCACGCAGCAGCCGGGCGGCTCGCGCGGCACGGGCGACCTCCAGCCGTGAGCGATCAGCCGTGAGTGACGCAGAGACCGCTCGCCGCCGCCTCGTCGTGCTCCGGCACGGCGAGACCGACGCCAACGCCGCCGGGGTGTGGCAGGGCCAGCTGGACCACGAGCTCTCCGCCCGCGGGCACGCCCAGGCGAAGGCGGCCGCCCGGGTGCTCACCGCCCTCGCGCCCAGCCGGGTGGTCGCCTCCGACCTGCGGCGGGCGCACGTCACCGGCCAGGACGTGGCGCAGGCCTGCGGCGTGCCGATCAGCACCGACCCCCGGCTGCGCGAGATCCACGCCGGCGCCTGGCAGGGGCTGACCGGGGCCGAGGTGCGCGAGCAGTACCCCGAGGACATGGAGCGGCTGCTGCGCGGCGAGGACTTCGCCCGTGGCGGGGACGGCGAGTCGATCGCCGACGTCGCGACCCGGGTGCGTCCGCTGGTCGAGGAGACCGTCGCGGCGATGGCGCCGGGGGAGTGCGTGCTGCTGGCCACCCACGGGGTCACCGGCCGCACCCTGGCGGTCGACCTCGTCGGGCTCGACCAGCAGCTCTCCTGGCGCGCGCTGGGCGGGCTGCGAAACTGCCACTGGATCGTCCTCGAGGAGGGGCGCGCCGGCTGGCGGATCCTGGAGTGGAACGTCGGCGCGCTCGCCGACCCCGACCCGAGCGAGCTGGTCATCGCCTGAGCCGGACCCGATTTGGTGTCCGACCGGGGTACCTGGGTAAGATCGCCCGGTCCGCACGGACGCGGGGCTGTAGCGCAGTTGGTAGCGCACCTCCATGGCATGGAGGGGGTCAGGGGTTCGAATCCCCTCAGCTCCACCGCACCGCCAGCAGCGCCCCGAGCCACCACGGCTCGGGGCGCTGCGGCGTCCAGGGCCGAGCTCGGTCGAGGTGATCCACACCCGCTCCAGCGGCGCGGATCACCTCGACCGCGGCCAGCGGGCGGCTACCTTAGGGGGACCTCACCTCGACCGCGGAGGCACCCATTAACGCCGACCCGACGACCGGCGAGCAGCCGGGTCGCGACCTGACCTCGGTGGCCGACCTCGAGGAGGCGGTGGGCCGGCGGCCGGTCGGCTGGCACCTGAAGTCGATCGACGTGCTCGACGACCACTGCCTCGACTTCCTGGCGCGGGCGCCCTTCGCCGTCCTGTCCACCCGCGGCACCGACGGCCGGCAGAGCTGCCTCCCGCTGGGCGGGCCGCCCGGGGTGCTGCGGCCGCGCGGACGGGACCGGATCGCTCTGGAGACGGGCGGGAGCCTGGCCACGGCGCCGGTGGGCACCCCGGCAGGACTGGTGGCCCTGCTGCCGGGCTACCGCGAGACGTTGCGCGTCAACGGGCGCCTGCACGGCGACGAGCTGATCGTGCACGAGGCCTTCCTGCACTGCGCCAAGTGCATGATCCGCTCCCACCTGTGGGACGGCGAGGCGCCGGCCAGCACCGGTGACGAGGTGGTCGAGACCGACCTGGGCCACCCCGAGGTGGCCGACTTCCTCGCCCGGTCCCCCTTCGTCCTGGTCAGCAGCACCGACGCCGCCGGCGAGGCCGACGTCAGCCCGAAGGGCGACCCTCCTGGCTTCGTCCAGGTGGTGGGGCCGCAGACGCTGGCGATCCCGGACCGGCCCGGCAACCGCCGCACGGACACCTTCCACAACCTCATCGAGGACCCCGGCACCGCGGTCATGGCGCTGGTTCCGGGCGACGACCGGGCGCTGCACGCCCGCGGCCGCGCCCGGATCACCGACGACGCCGGGCTGCGCAGCCGCGCCGAGGTGAAGGGGCACCGCCCCGAGGTGATGATGGTCGTCGACATCGAGGAGGTCCGCCTGGAGCGCTGCCCGGAGCTGGCCGCCTCCCGGCTGTGGGACCCGGACGCGCGGGTCGCGACGGGGGAGATGCCCCGGGCCAGCCGGATCTGGACCGATCACGTCCACCAGAACACCGACCCCGGCGTCGCCGCCCGGGTCGCCCGGGCGGCCACCCCGGAGCGGCTGCTGCGCGCCGGCCTGGCCAAGGACTACCGGGACAACCTCTACTGACCCTGACGGCGCCGGCTCCTGCGTGTCCGGACCGCCACCGCGCGAGCTCGCCCACTGAGCCCCCTTCGGTCGAGGTGATCCACGCCGGCTTCGGCGGCGCGCGTCACCTCGACCCGTCGGGTCTGACGGGCGAAGGGGGTAGCGTCAGGAGCCAGCACGAGCTGTCACCGACGCGTCAGGAGAGCGGCATGAGCGGATGGACCGACGAGGAGCTGGAGCGGATCGGGCACGCCCGGGTGGTGCACGTCGCACCGCGCCGCCCCGACGGGGCGCTCGGCAACCGGGTCACCGTGCAGGCCGTGGCCGCCGACGGCGCGGTCTACATCCGCTCCGTGCACGGCCCGGGCGCCTCCTGGTTCCGCACCCTCCGCGAGGCGGGCGAGGGGCACATCCAGGCCGGTGGCGTGTCCCGGGACGTGGTCGTCGAGCCGGCCGTCGACCCGGGGCTGGACCTCGACTCGGCCTACCGCGAGACCTATGGCGGCGGGCGGCCGCTGCGCGCGATCACCGGCCCGCTGGCGGTGCGGGCCACCCTGAAGATCACCCCGTCCTGAGCCCGACCGGTCACGATCACCGTGCGCCGCCCGGCGTGGACCAACCGGCTGCTGCTGCCGCTGGCGGTCCTGCTCTTCTCCTTCCTCGTCCCCATCGGTGACGTCGACGCGCCGGTCGGTGTCCTCCTCGGTGTGGCCGTCGGTGTGGCCTGCGTCGCGGCGGTCGTCGCGGTGCTCGCCGACGAGGCCACCCGGCAGCCGCGTCGGCTCCGGCCGGTGCACCTGGTGCTGGCCCTGGAGATCGTCATCGTCGTCTTCTCCCTGGGCTACTACCTGCTCGCCACCCGGGACGCGGCCCAGTTCGAGGGCTGAGCACCCGGCTGGACGCGCTCTACTTCACGATGACGATGGTCTCCACGGTCGGCTTCGGCGACATCACCGCCACCGGCCAGCTGGCCCGGGTGCTGGTCACCCTGCAGATGGCCTTCAACCTCCTCTTCATCGCCGCGCTGGTCCGCCTCTTCCAGCAGACGCTGGAGGGCCGCCGGTCCCCGCGCCACGAGGACTGACCGGACCGGCGCCATGGCCTACCGCTTCCGGGAGTCGTCCTCGCCGCTGGTGTCGGTGCTGTGGTGGGTCGAGGTCGACCAGGACGCGAGCTACACCGACGCCGCCAACGAGTTCTGGGGTATCGCCTTCAACCGGCGGGCCGGGCGCGAGCAGGTCGGGGCCAGCCTCATCGGCCCAAGCACCACGCCGCGCACCCTGGAGATGCTCGCCGGCGACCTCGGCTGGGGCGTCGAGCTGCCGGCGCACGTCTTCCTGCGGCACGTGCCCAAGCTCTCCCGGCTCGGAGAGATGCGCGAGCTGCCGTGCGACGGCTCCTTCGTCGAGATCGGCGGGGTGCGTCTGCCGGTGCCGCCCTTCGGCGACGAGGCCGCGCTGGAGACGATGGTCCGCCGGCTGCACCAGCAGGGGGTGCTGGTCGCCGACGACGACCTGGCCGCGGCCCTGGCCGGCGAGGACCCCGCCTACTCGCAGCGGCAGCTGCGCCGGCGCTCCAGCTCGGCCGTCGGGCTCGGCCAGAAACAGCTGCAGCAGCTCACCCGCGCCCGCACCGCCTACCGGCTGCTGCACGAGGGGCGCAGCCTCGCCGAGGCCGCCGCCGAGGCCGGGTACAGCGACCAGGCCCACATGACCCGGTCGATGCGTGCCGTCGCCGGGATGAGCCCGGCGAAGATCCTCGCCGACGACGAGGACGCCTTCCGCAGCCGTCCCAGCTGACGCGGCGACCCGTCGACGCCCGCACCTCGCCGGCGACCCGTCGACGAGCCGACCGGTCGACGACGAGGCGCCTCGGGGACGGCCGATTTCTTCAATCCCGCACCAGGGGGTCTGCAGCAGGCTGGAGCCATCACCCGCACGGAGAGGACACCAGCGATGAGCACCACGACCCCGACCCCGACCAGCACCCCGACCATCCCCCAGGAGGTCCTCGACGACCTCGCCGAGCGCCTCGCCCGGACCCGCTACAGCGAGAACCCGCAAGCGGTGAAGGGGATGACCACCGGCCGCCTCCGTGAGCTCGTCGCGGCCTGGCAGGGCGCCGACTGGCGCTCGGTCGAGGCCTGGATGGACGAGCACGGCTCGACCACGACGACCACCCCGGACGGGCGGACCCTGCACCACCTGCACGTCCCCGGCTCGGACGCCGACGCCGTCCCGGTCGTGCTGCTGCACGGCTGGCCGGACTCGCCGCTGCTCTACCGGCGGATCATGCCCGCGATCATCGCCGCCGGTCACCCGGTCGTGGTCCCCTCGGCCGCCGGCTTCGGCTGGAGCCAGCAGCCCGACGGCGAGCTCAGCGCCGGTCTGGTCGCCGAGGACATGCACGCCCTGATGCGCTCGCTCGGCTACCCCCGCTACGTCGTGCACGGCACCGACTGGGGCGCCAGCGTCGGCACCGCGCTGGCCGAGGCGCACCCCGAGGCGGTCGCCGGGCTGCACCTGCTGCAGCCCCCGGTCGACCGGGTCTTCTCGATGGGCCGCGACGACCTCACCGAGGCCGAGACCGCCTTCTTCGTCGACGCCGACGCCTGGGCCGAGAACGCCGCCTACATCAGCGCGCACAGCCTCCAGGGCGACACCCTCGCCGCCGCCCTGGAGGACTCGCCGGCCGGGCTGCTCGCCTGGATCGGGGAGAAGTACGACGCCTGGTCCGGCCCGGACATCCAGGACGAGGACATCATCGACGCGGTCGCGATGCTGTGGCTCACCGGCACCTTCCGCTCCTCGATCCGCCTCTACTCCGAGCCCGAGGCCACCTGGCTGAGCGAGGAGGACGACGAGACCGGCGGCGCGGACGAGAGCGCCGGCTGGGGCGAGCAGGGTGATGGCGACAGCGACACCGGCGACGAGGACTGGGGCGGATGGGCGCCGGCCAGGATCGAGGTGCCCACCGCGATCGCCCTCTTCCCCCAGGACCTCATGCAGCCGCCGCGCGAGCTGTGCGAGCGCTTCTTCACCGTCGAGCGGTTCACCGTCCACGACCAGGGCGGTCACTGGGCGGCGCTGGAGGCGCCCGACGACGTCGCCGGCGACCTGCTCGCCTTCGCCGCCGACAAGGGCTGAGGCCCGACCTCCGGTCCGCGACGCGGCCCCGGGTAGGTGCCCCTACCCGGGGACCGGCCGGGGTCGTAGTCTCGCTCCATGACGGACGAGCAGACCCGCCGCGACGACCGCGCCCACGTCTTCCACTCCTGGTCGGCCCAGGCGCAGATCGACCCGCCGGTGATCGTGGAGGCCAGCGGCAGCCACGTCACCGACGACACCGGGCGGCGGTATCTCGACTTCTCCAGCCAGCTGGTGAACGTCAACATCGGGCACCAGCACCCGCGGATGATCGCCGCCATCCAGGAGCAGGCCGCGCGGCTGGCCACCATCGCCCCGGCCGCGGCGAACGACAAGCGCTCGCAGGCCGCCCGGATGATCGCCGAGCGCGCCCCCGGCGACCTGTCCAAGGTCTTCTTCACCAACGGCGGCGCCGAGGCCAACGAGAACGCGCTGCGGATGGCCCGGGTGCACACCGGCCGGCACAAGATCCTCGCCGCCTACCGCAGCTATCACGGGGCCACCGCCGGCGCGATCGCGCTCACCGGCGAGCCCCGCCGCTGGGCCTCCGAGCCGGGGATGCCCGGGGTGGTGCGCTTCTGGGGCCCCTACCTCTACCGCAGCTCCTTCCACGCCGAGACCGAGGAGCAGGAGTGCGAGCGCGCGCTGGCGCACCTGCGCGACACCGTCGCCGCCGAGGGCCCGGAGCACGTCGCCGCGATCGTCCTGGAGACCGTCGTCGGCACCAACGGGGTGATCCCGCCCCCGGACGGCTATCTCGCCGGCGTCCGCGAGATCTGCGACGAGCACGGCATCGTCATGATCGCCGACGAGGTCATGGCCGGCTTCGGCCGGTGCGGCGAGTGGTTCGCCATCGACCGCTGGGGTGTCGTCCCCGACCTCATCTCCTTCGCGAAGGGGGTCAACTCCGGCTACGTGCCCCTGGGCGGGGTGGTGATCTCCCCGGAGATCGCCGCCACCTTCGACGACCGTCCCTACCCCGGCGGGCTCACCTACTCCGGGCACCCGCTGGCCTGCGCCTCCGCGGTCGCCTCGATGGAGATCTTCGAGGACGAGGGCATCCTCGAGCACGTGCGCACCCTCGGCGCGGAGACGATCGAGCCCGCCCTGGAGAAGATCGCCGCCAAGCACCCCAGCGTCGGCGAGGTCCGCGGGCTCGGGGTCTTCTGGGCGATCGAGCTCGTCGCCGACCGGCAGACCCGGGAGCCGATCCCGGCGGCCGCGGTCGGCGCGGTCGCGGCCGCCTGCAAGGAGCGCGGGCTGTGGCCCTTCGTCGCCGCCAACCGGGTGCACGTCGTGCCGCCGTGCACGACCACCGCGGCCGAGGCGGAGGAGGGGCTGGCGATCCTCGACGAGGCGCTGGCCGCGGCCGACGCGCACGTCACCGCCTGACCCAGCCGGCCCGCGCACGACCGGCCGCACCAGCCGACCCGCGACACCCGATTTACAGCACACCTGCCGACCCGCCTGCCGACTCAGCGACGAGCACCAGGAGCACCCATGCAGCAGTACATCGACGGCCAGCGCACCGAGGCCACCTCCGGCCAGAGCCAGGACCTCACCGACCCCTCGACCGGCGAGGTGATCGGCACCGTCGACCTCGCCTCCACCGCCGACGTGGACGCGGCGGTCGCGGCCGCGGCGAGGGCCTTCCCGCAGTGGTCCCGGGCGCCGCACGTCGAGCGCGCCGAGGCGCTGACCAAGGCCGCGGCGATCCTCGACGGGATGGCCGAGGAGCTCGCCCAGGCGGAGAGCCGTCAGGGCGGCAAGCCGATCCGGCTGGCCCGCGAGTTCGACGTGCCCGGCTCGATCGACAACGTCTCCTTCTTCGCCGGCGCTGCCCGCAACCTCGAGGGGCGGGCCACCGCCGAGTACGACGGTGAGCACACCTCGAGCATCCGCCGCGAGCCGATCGGCGTCGTCGGCTCGATCTCGCCGTGGAACTACCCGCTGCAGATGGCCGCGTGGAAGGTGCTGCCGGCCATCGCCGCCGGCAACACCATCGTCCTCAAGCCCTCCGAGCTGACCCCGCTGACCTCGGTGATGTTCGCCGAGGCCTTCACCCGGGCCGGGGTGCCGGACGGCGTGGTCAACATCGTGACCGGCCGCGGCGACGAGGCCGGCGCGCACCTGCTGCGCCACCCCGACGTCGGCATGGTCTCCTTCACCGGCTCCACCCGGGTCGGTCGCACCGTGCTCGAGGCCGCCTCCGGGACGGCGAAGAGGGTGCATCTCGAGCTGGGCGGCAAGGCCCCCTTCGTCGTCTTCGACGACGCCGACCTCGAAGCGGCGATCCACGGCGCCGTCGCCGGCTCGCTGATCAACACCGGCCAGGACTGCACCGCGGCCACCCGGGCGATCGTGCACCGCTCGGTGCACGACGACTTCGTCGCCGGGGTCGCCGAGCTCTTCGAGAAGGTCGTGCTCGGCCCGGTCGCCGACGAGGCGACCGACCTCGGCTCGCTCATCTCCTTCGAGCACCGGGAACGGGTCGCCGGGATGGTCGAGCGGGCCCGCGGGTATGCCCGGATCGTCACCGGGGGAGCGGCACCCACCGACGGCGATCTGGCGAAGGGGGCCTACTACCGCCCGACGCTGGTGGCCGGCGCCCCGACCGACTCCGAGATCGTCCGCGACGAGGTCTTCGGCCCGGTGCTGGCGGTGGTCCCCTTCGACAGCGACGACGAGGCGATCGCGCTGGCCAACGACACCGTCTACGGGCTGGCCGCCTCGGCGTGGACCCGGGACGTCTTCCGCGCGCAGCGGGCCTCCCGCGAGATCGCCGCGGGGTGCGTGTGGATCAACGACCACATCCCGATCATCAGCGAGATGCCGCACGGCGGGTACAAGCAGTCCGGCTTCGGCAAGGACATGTCCGCCTACTCCTTCGACGACTACACCCAGGTCAAGCACGTGATGAGCGACATCACCGGGGTCGCTCGCAAGGAGTGGCACCGCACGATCTTCCGCACCCCCTGACCCCTTCGCCCCCACCCCCTCCCGACACACCCGCCCCCCTCGAGCCGCGCCCGCACCACCGCGACCTACCACGCAGTAAGTGCTGCGATCACAGCACTTACTGCGTGGTAGGTGGTGGCTTAGGGTGCGGGGCATGCCTGGATCTCCTCTGCGTCGCGGCGCGCTGTGGGCGCTGACCGCGGGTGCCTTCGTCGCCGACTGGGTGGCCGTGGCCACGAGCAACCGGCCGCTGGAGCTCGTCGCGAAGCCCGGGGCGATGGTGGCCCTCGGCGCGGCGAGCATCGGCTCCGGGCTGCTGCAGCGCCCGTGGGGCCGTGCGGTGACCACCGGGCTCGCGTTCGGCCTGATCGGTGACGTCTGCCTGCTCTGGGGCGAGCACGAGCCGGCCTTCCTCGCCGGGCTGAGCAGCTTCCTCGTCGGCCACCTCGCCTACGTCGTCGCCTTCCGCCAGATGGGCACCCACCGCACCTGGTGGGCGCTCGGCGGCGCCGCGGTCGTCGCCGGCTGCGCCTGGTGGAGCCGGGACGCCCTGCCGAACCTGCTCGCCGACGGCGGGGTCGCCGCGGCCGCGCCGGTGGCCGCCTACATGGGCGTCATCGCGGCGATGACCGTCAGCGCGTGGGCGACCAAGGATCCGCTGGTCGCGATCGGGTCGAGCATCTTCGTGCTCAGCGACACCGTCATCGCCGTCGACCAGTTCGTCGCCCCGGTGGAGCACTCCGGCCTGAAGATCATGGTCCCCTACCTGCTCGGGCAGGCCCTCGTGGCGATCGGTGCGGTGCGGCGAAGGGCGCCCGCGCTACCCTGATCCCGTGGCCCAGCACCGCCTCCGCCGACAGCCGCGCTGACCGCCCCCGGGCGGGCGCCGCGGCAGACCCCTCCTGGCCGAGGGGTCTTGTCATGTACCGAGGTCATGCACCCGACGGGTCGTGGCAGGTCAGGCAGGCACCGATGACGCAGGAAGAGACGACGAACCAGCGATGAGCGAGACCCCGCACCGCTACACCGCGGCGATGGCCGACACGATCGAGACCGCCTGGCAGGACCGCTGGGAGGAGCGCGGCGTCTTCCGCGCGCCCAACCCCGCCGGCCCGTGGGCCGACCCGGACGCGGTCGCCACCAAGAGCGCCGGCCACCTGCTCGTCCTCGACATGTTCCCCTACCCCTCCGGCGCCGGCCTGCACGTCGGCCACCCGCTGGGCTACATCGCCACCGACGTCTACTCCCGCTACCACCGGATGCTCGGGGTCAACGTGCTGCACGCCATGGGCTACGACGCCTTCGGGCTGCCGGCCGAGCAGTACGCGGTGCAGACCGGGCAGCACCCGCGGGTGACCACCGAGGAGAACATCGTCACCATGCGCCGCCAGCTGCGGCGCCTGGGCCTCGGCTTCGACGAGCGGCGCACCTTCGCCACCATCGACCCGGACTACTACCGGTGGACGCAGTGGATCTTCCTGCAGATCTACTCCGCCTGGTACGACGAGGACGCGGTCCGCGAGGACGGCGGCCGCGGCCGCGCCCGGCCGATCAGCGAGCTGGTGACCCTCTTCGAGACCGGCGAGCGGGCCACCCCGGACGGGCGCGCCTGGGCCGAGCTGAGCGACGCCGAGCAGGCCGAGGTGCTCTCCGGCTACCGCCTCGCCTACACCCACGAGGCCCCGGTGAACTGGGCCCCCGGCCTGGGCACCGTGCTGGCCAACGAGGAGGTCACCAACGAGGGACGCTCCGAGCGCGGCAACATGCCGGTCTTCACCAAGAACCTGCGGCAGTGGATGATGCGGATCACCGCCTACGCCGACCGGCTCGCCGAGGACCTGGACCGGGTGGACTGGCCGGAGAAGGTGAAGACCATGCAGCGCAACTGGATCGGGCGCAGCGAAGGGGCCCGGGTCCGCTTCGCCGTCACCGGCCGGGACAGCCAGATCGAGGTCTTCACCACCCGACCGGACACGATCTTCGGCACCACCTTCATGGTGCTCGCCCCCGAGCACCCGCTGGTCGCCGACCTCGTGCCCGACGCCTGGCCCGAGAGCACGAAGGGGGAGTGGACCGGCGGCGCCGCCACCCCCCGCGAGGCGGTCGACGCCTACGTCGCCGCGGCCGCCCGCAAGACCGACCTGGAGCGCCAGCAGGAGGGCAAGGACAAGACCGGCGTCTTCACCGGGTCCTTCGTCACCAACCCGGTCACCGGCGAGCAGGCCCCGGTCTTCGTCGCTGACTACGTGCTCATGGGATACGGCACCGGCGCGGTGATGGGCGTGCCCGGCGAGGACGAGCGCGACTGGGCCTTCGCCGAGCGCTTCGACCTGCCGGTGATCCGCACGGTGCAGCCGCCGGCGGACCACGACATGACGACGGCCTGGACCGGTCCTGGCCCGATCATCAACAGCAGCACCGAGGAGATCTCCCTCGACGGGATGGAGATCGACGAGGCCAAGGCGGCGATGACCCGGTGGCTCACCGAGCGGGGGATCGGTGAGGCCACGGTCACCTACAAGCTGCGCGACTGGCTCTTCTCCCGGCAGCGCTACTGGGGCGAGCCCTTCCCGATCGTCTTCGACGAGGACGGGGTCAGCCACGCCGTGCCGGAGTCGATGCTGCCGGTCGAGCTGCCGGACGTGCCGGACTACTCGCCCAAGACCTTCGACCCCGAGGACGACTCCTCCGAGCCGGAGCCGCCGCTGGGCCGGGTGCAGGACTGGGTCGAGGTCGAGCTGGACCTCGGCGACGGTCCGCGGCGCTACCGGCGCGAGACCAACACCATGCCGAACTGGGCCGGCTCCTGCTGGTACTACCTGCGCTACCTCGACCCGGCCAACGCCGAGGCGCTCGTCGACCCGGCCAACGAGGAGTACTGGGTCGGGCCCCGCCCCGAGACCGTCGCCGGTGCCCCGGCCGGGGCCGTCGACCCCGGCGGCGTCGACCTCTACATCGGCGGCGTCGAGCACGCGGTGCTGCACCTGCTCTACGCCCGCTTCTGGCACAAGGTGCTGCACGACCTCGGGCACGTCACCAGCGAGGAGCCCTTCCGCCGCTACTTCAGCCAGGGCTACATCCAGGCCCCGGCCTTCACCGACCGCCGCGGCCAGTACGTGCCGGCCGCCGAGGTCGAGGAGCACCTCGGCGACGACGGCGAGCTCTCCTTCAGCTGGCAGGGTCAGCCGGTGCAGCGCGAGTTCGGCAAGATCGGCAAGTCGCTGAAGAACATGGTCAGCCCCGACGACATGTACTCCCAGTACGGCGCGGACACCTTCCGGGTCTACGAGATGTCGCTCGGGCCGCTGGAGCAGAGCAAGCCCTGGGACACCCGCGCGGTCGTCGGCAGCCAGCGCTTCCTGCAGCGGGTCTGGCGCAACGTCGTCGACGAGGAGACCGGCGAGGTCACCGTCGCCGACGTCCCGGTGCCGGCGCAGGTGGAGCCGGTGCTGCACCGGACCATCGCCGCGGTCCGCGAGGACTACGCCACCCTGGGCTTCAACACCGCCATCGCCCGGCTCATCGAGCTGAACAACGCCCTCACCAAGCTCGACGAGGTGCCGCGCGAGGCCGCCGAGGCGCTGGTGCTGATGCTCGCGCCGGTGGCACCGCACCTCGCCGAGGAGCTGTGGTCGCGGCTGGGGCACGAGCAGTCGCTGGCCACCGCCGCCTTCCCCGAGGCGGACGCGAGCAAGCTCGTCGAGGACGCCGTCACCTGCGTCATCCAGATCAAGGGCAAGGTGCGCGACCGGGTCGAGGTGCCCTCGGACATCTCCGAGGCCGACCTCGAGGCGCTGGCGCTGGCCCGGGAGAAGGTGCAGGCGGCGACCGCGGACGGGGTGCGCACGGTGATCGTGCGCGCACCGAAGCTCGTCAACGTCGTGCCCGTGTAAGGATCGGGCATGCGCATCGCCGTCGTCACCGACTCCACGGCCTCGCTGCCGCCGGAGGACGTGGCGGCGGCCGGGCTGGTCGTCGTCCCGCTGCACGTGCACGTCGGCGGCCAGGACCACACCGAGGGCGAAGGGGTCGGCGGCATCTCGCCGGGCGAGGTCGCCGCCGCGCTGCGCGCCCGCGAGGAGGTCTCCACCTCCCGCCCGACGCCGGCCACCTTCGTCGAGGCCTACGAGCAGGCGGCAGCGAAGGGGGCCGAGGCGATCGTCTCGGTGCACCTGTCGGCGCAGCTGTCCGGCACCGCCTCCTCGGCCGAGTCGGCGGCCGGGGACAGCCCGGTCCCGGTGCACGTCGTGGACTCGGGGACCATCGGGATGGCGCTCGGCTTCGGCGCGCTCGGTGCCGCAGAGGACGCGGCCGCGGGACGGCCGGTCGAGGAGGTCGTGGAGCGGCTGCGGCGCCGGGTGGCGGCCTCCAGCATCCGCCTCTACGTGGACACCCTGGAGCACCTGCGCCGCGGCGGGCGGATCGGCGGCGCCCAGGCGCTGCTCGGCTCGGCCCTGGCGATCAAGCCGATCCTCGAGCTGCGCGACGGGGTGGTCGAGCCGCTGGAGCGGGTCCGCACCCGCGGCCGGGCGCTGGGCCGGCTGCGCGAGCTCGCCGAGGACGCCCTGGCCGACCTGCCCGGCTGGGCCGACGGGGCGGGCCTGGCCGTGCAGCACGTCGACGCCCGGGAGCGGGCCGACGCTCTGGCTGCCGACCTGCAGCCGCAGGTCGAGGAGGAGGTGCGGATCGTCGAGACCAGCGCGGTCATCGGCGCGCACGTCGGCCCGGGAACCGTCGGGGTCGTCGTCAGCCCACGCCCGCAGGACTGAGCCGGCGCTCCCTCAGGCGGCGTCCGGTCGGGTGTCGATGAGCCGCAGGGAGGCGGCGCCGCAGACCGGGCAGGGGTGCACCAGCGGCGCGTCCGCCTCCGGCCAGAGGATCCGGAAGATCTGGTCGCGCCGGCAGCGGTAGGCGACGAGGCGGCTGGGACGACGGCTGGGGCGGTGAGGTCTCATGCCGTGCAGGGTGCGCTGCGCGGGTTTCGCCGTCGTCGTCAGGAGGTTTCGACGACGTTGCGGCAGCGCGCGATCCGTCCACAGGGGCAGGCCGGGTCCGGGTGGTCTCCACCGGTCGGCCAGGGCCGCTGACCGGGTCGCCCGCCGGGCCTAGCGTCACCGGTCATGGACGGATCGGGACAGCACGACAGCGGCTCCGGGCGGCACGGCCAGGACCAGCGCGACCGGGTGCGGGCGCTGCTCGACGACGAGCGGGGCCCGCTGCTGCGCGCGCCCAGCTCGCTGCGCGAGGGTCGCTACGCCGTGGGTGGTCGCGCCGCCCGCGGGGTGGCGATCGTCGTCGTGCTCGCGCTGCTCGTCCTGGGCGGCCGCTATCTGCTCGCTGCTCACGCCTCGGAGTCGGCCGCCGCCCCCACGGATGGGGGCGAGGCGGTGGCGACGACCGGTGACCGGTCCGCCTTCGCCGACGCATCAGAGGGTGCCGCGGCGTCACCGGGCGGGGCGGCGTCACCGGGCGGGGCGGCGGCCTCGGGGCCGGCCTCGGCGGCACCGACCGCGGCGCCGACCGCGGGGGCCGTGCCCTCGGGTCAGGTGACGGTGCACGTCGTCGGCCAGGTGCGCTCGCCCGGCCTGGTCACCCTCGCCTCCGGTTCGCGGGTCGGCGACGCGCTGGAGGAGGCCGGCGGGGCGAGCAGCGGCGCTGACACCGGCGCGCTGAACCTCGCCCGCGTGCTCGTCGACGGAGAGCAGGTGCACGTGCCGAAGCCGGGGGAGACCCCGACCCCGGCCGCGGGGGCCCCGACGGCGGGTGCGGCACCGACGGGTGCGGCCACGCCTGGTGCGGGTGCGAGCGGTCCGGGTGCCGACGGAGCGATGGTGAACATCAACACCGCCGACCTGACCACCCTGGAGACGCTGCCGGGGATCGGGCCGGTGCTGGCCCAGGCGATCATCGACTGGCGTGAGGAGCACGGCGGCTTCACCGCGGTCGAGGAGCTCAACGAGGTCAGCGGCATCGGGGAGAAGACCTTCGCCGACCTCTCCGGGCAGGTCACGGTGTGAGCGGCGCGGCGGTCGCGGGCGCCGTGACCTCGGCCGCCGACCGGGAAGGGGACCGCCGCCAGCTCGACCTGCGACTGCTCGTGCCGGCGCTGCTCGCCTGGGCGATCGGTGCCTGGGCGCTGGGCTGGCCCATCCGGACCCGGCTGGTCGTCGCCGCCGTCGCCGCGCTCCTCGGGCTGCTGCTCGTCCTCGGCACCGTGCACCGGGCCCGGCACGCGGGTGGCGGCTGGCGGTCGCGGGCAAGTCGCGGGCGTCCGTTGCTCGCCCTGACCCTGCTCGCGCTCGCTCTGGTCCTCGGTGCCTCGTCCGGGCACGATGCCGCCCGTCGCGCCGGACCGGTGCCGGCGCTGGCCGACGAGCGGGCCAGCGTCACCGCAGAGGCGGTGGTGCTCACCGAGCCGGTCCGGGTCCGCTCCGGCTTCGGCGGGGAGCCCCGGGTGCGGCTGCGGGTACGGCTGGAGCAGGTCACCGCCCGCGGCGAGACCACCCCGGTCCGCGCACCGGTGCTGCTCATGGCGCCGGGGGAGTGGGCGCAGGTCGGCTGGCACGACCGGGTCCGGCTCAGCGGGCGGCTGGCCGCCGCCGAGCGCGGCGACGAGGTCGTCGCCCACCTGAGCCCGCGAGGGCCGCCCGAAGAGGTGGGCGACCGCTCGCCGGTGCGGGCGGTCGCCGAGCACATGCGCACCGAGCTGCGAGGCGCCGTCGAGCCGCTGCCCGCCGACGCCCAAGGACTGCTGCCGGCGCTGGTCATCGGGGACACCTCGCAGACCCCGGCGGAGCTCAGCGACGACATGCTGCTGGTCGGTATGAGCCACCTGTCCGCCGTCTCGGGCAGCAACGTCGCGGTGGTGCTGGCCGCGGTCATCGGTCTCACCCGGCTGGTCGCGCTGCCTCGGCGGTGGCGACCGTGGGCGGCCGGTGCGGCGCTCGCCTTCTTCGTCGTGCTCGCCCGGCCCGAGCCGAGCGTGCTGCGCGCGGCCACGATGGGCGCCATCGGGCTGCTCGGGCTGAGCGCCTCCCGCCGCGGCTCGGGCCCCGCGGCGCTGTGCGCGGCGATCCTGCTGCTGCTCAGCCTCGACCCCTGGCTGGCGCGCTCCTACGGCTTCGCCCTCTCCACGCTGGCCACCCTCGGGCTGCTGCTGCTCGCCGGGCCGTGGTCCCGGGCGATCAACGCCCACCTGCCGCGACGGCTGCACGTCATCGGCCCGGCGGTCGCCATCCCGCTGGCCGCACAGCTCGTCTGCGCGCCGGTCGTCGTGCTGCTGCAGGGCACCGTGAGCGTCGTCGCCGTGCTGGCCAACCTGCTGGCCGCCCCGCTCGTCGCGCCGGCGACCATCGCCGGGGTGCTCGCCGCGGTGGTGGCCGTCGTGCACACCGCGCCGGCGACGCTCATCGCCTGGTGCGGGGCTCCCTTCGCCCTCGGCATCGCCGCGATCGCCAGGCTCGCGGCCGACGCCCCTGGTGGTGGGGCGATCGGCTGGCCGGACGGGCCCCCCGGTGCGGTGCTGCTGGCGGCGCTGACCACGCTCGGGGTGCTCGGTGGGCCGTGGCTGCTCGCCCGTGCCCGAGCCAGCCCTGTCGTGGCCGGCTGCTGCGTCGCCGTCCTCGGGGTCGGGGTGCTGCCCGAGCGCACCTTCACCTGGCCGCCACCGGACTGGCGGCTCGTCGCCTGCGACGTCGGCCAGGGCGACGCGCTGGTGCTCGCCAGCGGGCCCGGTCGCGCGGTGCTCGTCGACGCCGGACCCGAGCCCGAGCTCGTCGACGGCTGCCTGGACCGGCTCGACGTCACCCGGCTCGACGCGATCGTGCTCACCCACCTGCACGCCGATCACGTCGACGGTCTCGCCGGGGCGCTCGACGGCCGCCGCGCCGACCGGCTCCTGCTCGGACCCGTGGACGACCCGCCCGAGCAGGCGCATGAGGTGCACCGCCTGGCCGATGCGGCCGGCGTACCGGTGACCCGGGTCGTCGCTGGTGACACGGTCGAGCTCGGCCAGGTGCGCGCCGAGGTGTGGTGGCCGGCGCGGAGGATCAGCGAGGGCTCCGCCTCCAACAACGGCAGCGTCGTGCTGCGCGCCGACGTCGGCGGCCTGGACACCCTGCTCCTCGGCGACGTCGAGCGGGAGGCGGGCCGGGCGATGCTGCTGGCCTCCCGCCGCCAGGCGTGGATGCAGCGCGACGGCCCGGACGTGCTGAAGATGCCGCACCACGGCTCGGCGAACCTCGACGAGGACTTCCTCGACAGCGTCGCCGCGCCCACCGCGATCATCAGCGTCGGCGCGGACAACACCTACGGCCACCCGTCGCCGAGCGCCCTGACCTGGCTCGCCGAGCACGGCACCCGCACCCTGCGCACCGACACCGACGGGGACGTCGCCGTGCGGGCAGACCGCTCGGTGCTCACCGCCCGGTGAGCGGCGAGCGGAGAGGAGGACGACGAGGGATGGGGGACGAGGCGCGAAGGGGGCGGCGCGGGCTCAGGCGGGGACGCCGGCCGCGGCCCGGGCGACCTCGCACAGCGCGTCCAGAGTCGCCGCCACCGTCGGTACTTTCGCCAGGTCCTCGGTGGTCACCACGTGGATGTGCCGGTGGCTCTGCGGGGCGAGCGGGCGGATGACGACGTCGTCGTTGCGGGTCGCCGCCCGGATGAGGTCCGGGATGAGGGCCACCCCGAGGCCGGCGGCGACGAAACCCTGCACCGCCACGTAGTCCTCGGTCTCGAAGGCGACCCGCGGCGCGAAGCCGGCGTCGTGGGCGAGCTGCAGCAGGTGGCCGCGGCAGCGCGGGCAGCCGGCGATCCAGTCCTCGTCGGTGAGGTCGGTCATCGAGACCACCTCCTGCTCGGCGAGCGGGTGGTCCACCGGCAGCGCCACCTGCACCTGCTCGTGCAGCAGCGGCCGCACCTCCAGCCCCTCGAGGTCTCCGGAGCGCTCCAGCGCGCCGCCCTCGTAGGAGAAGGCCACCGCCAGGTCGCACTCGCCGGCCCGCAGCGCCGCCAGCGACTCCGGGGGCTCGGCCTCGGTGAAGGTGACGGCGACGTCCGGGTAGCGCTCGCGCACCTTCGCCAGCGCGCGCGGCACGAGGGTCACCGACGAGGAGGGGAAGGCCATCAGCCGCACCCGGCCCGAGCGCAGCCCGGCGATCGCGGCGACCTCCTCCTCGGCGGCGTCGAGGGCCTGCAGCACCGGCTCGGCATGCCGGGCGAGCACGGCGCCGGCCTCGGTGAGCCGCACGCTGCGGCCCACCTTCTCCACGAGCACGGTCCCGGTGCGCTGCTCCAACCGCTTGACCATCTGCGAGACCGCGGGCTGGGAGTAGCCGAGCGCCAGCGCGGCCGCGGTGAAGCTGCCCTCCTCGGCGATGGCCCGCATCACGCGCAGCCCTGCGGCGTCGATCATGCCCCTCACGATATCCCGACGGGTCACCCGGCCCCCGGCGGCGCATAATGGTGGGCGATGTCCGCACTGCCCTCGACCGCCGCCGACGCCGTGCCGGATGCTGCGCTCGCCGACCAGCTCGACGCCGCGGCGGCGGTGCTGGCCGAGCGCCCCGCGCTGGTGCTCACCGGGGCGGGGATGAGCACCGACTCCGGGATCCCGGACTACCGCGGCCCGGACGGAACCCGCCGGGTGACGCCGATGCACCTGTCCGAGTTCGTCGCCAGCAGCCAGGCGCGGCAGCGCTACTGGGCGCGCAGCTACGTCGGCTGGCAGCGCTTCTCCGCGGCCCGGCCCAACGACGGGCACCGTCAGGTCACCGCGCTGCAGCGGCTCGGCGCGATCGGCTCGCTGATCACCCAGAACGTCGACGGCCTGCACCAGGCCGCCGGCACCACCGACGTCATCGACCTGCACGGCCGCCTGTCCCGGGTGGTGTGCATGAGCTGCGGCGACCTCAGCGCCCGCACGGACCTGGACGCCCGGATGCGGGCGCTCAACCCCGGCTACGAGGTGGACAGCGACGAGATCCGGCCGGACGGCGACATCCGCCTCGACGAGGTCGACGTCGAGCGCTTCGTGCCGCCGACCTGCCTGGTCTGCGGGTCGGACATGCTGCGCCCGGACGTCGTCTTCTTCGGCGGGGCGGTCCCCAAGCCGCTGGTGCAGGAGTGCTTCGCGCTCACCGACGCCGCACCGGCGCTGCTCGTGCTCGGGTCCTCGCTGCAGGTGATGTCCGGGCTGCGCTTCGTCCGCCGCGCCGCGGCCCGGGGGATCCCGGTGGTGATCCTCACCCGGGGGCCGACCCGCGGGGACGAGCTGGCCACGCTGCGGATCGACACGGAGCTGGCGCCGGCCCTGGCCGGGCTCGTCGAGCGCCTCGGCTGAGCCTGGTTACGGCCGGCTGATCCGGGCCGAGATCTCACCGACCGCGCGGGTCGGACCGCTCAGCGGGCGGGAGCACCGACCGCCGCGCGGACGATCTCGGGGTCCGGGTTGGTGTGCACCTGCCCGTCGATGACCACGGTCGGCACGACCTCGTCGCCGTCGTTGACCGAGCGGACGTAGGCGGCCGCGTCCGCGTCCGCCCAGATGCTCACCCAGGTGGCCTGCGAGCGGTACTTCCCCAGCGCCCCGCGCAGACGCAGGCAGTAGACGCACCCGGGCCGCCAGTAGACGACCACCCGGTGCGCCGCCGGGTCCGCGGTCACCGCCGCGTGCTTCGGGCCGAGCATGCCGTTGAGCGGGGAGACCCACCAGGCGAGCGCCAGACCGGCCAGGGCGAGCATGATGAAGCCGGGCTGGCCGTCGGCCACCGACCGGCCCACCAGCAGGCCGGTGCCGACGAGGATCGCCACCGGCGGGAGCCAACGCGTCATGACGGACAGCCTGCCAGGTCGCTCGAAGTCACTCAGACAGCAGGCCGCGTCACTCGGACAGGCCGCTCAGACCCGCCGCAGCACCGCCGTGACCTTGCCGAGGATGGTGGCGTGGTCGCCGTCGATCGGGTCGAAGGCGGGGTTGTGCGGCAGCAACCAGACGTGGCCGTCGGTGCGCTTGAAGGTCTTGACCGTCGCCTCGTTGTCGAGCATGGCGGCGACGATGTCGCCGTTGTCCGCCTGCGGCTGCTGGCGCACGACCACCCAGTCGCCGTCGCAGATCGCGGCGTCGACCATCGAGTCACCGACGACCTTGAGCAGGAAGAGCGAGCCCTCGCCGACGATCTGCTTCGGCAGCGGGAAGACGTCCTCGACGCTCTCCTCGGCCATGATCGGCACGCCGGCGGCGATCTGGCCGAGCACCGGCACGTAGCTGGCGTCCGGCCGGGCGTCGCCCTGGCCGGTCGGGTCGTGGTCATCGTCGTCCAGCGCAGCGCCGCCCCGAGGGCCGGCGATGTCGGCGGGCGGGGGAGCCGGGGCGCCGGCGTCGGGGTCGATGACCTCGATCGCGCGCGGCCGGTTCGGGTCGCGGCGCAGGTACCCCTTGCGCTCCAGCGAGGCCAGCTGGTGGGCCACCGAGCTGGGGGAGGTCAGGCCAACCGCCGTGCCGATCTCGCGCAGGCTCGGCGGGTACCCCTTCGCCGCGACCGCGCTGCGGATCACCTCCAGCACGCGCCGCTGGCGCACGGTAAGACCGTCACCGGTGTCCCGCTCCGGGAGGCGGTGGATGTTGTCGTCGCTCATCTCGACCCTTTCGCTGGTGGCTGCGCTCAAGCCTAGGCACCTCGAACACACATATCAAACATCTGTTCGAGCGTGTCGGGGCGTCTGACGCGGTCTCCGGGCCCCCGTGGCACGACGGTGCAGCGCTGGCAGACTCGGGCCCGACGCCGCCGACGCCCGGCGGCCCGGACCGTCCGAGGAGGCCGCCGATGAGCGCCACGCCCGAGACCACGCCCGAGTCCGACACCGGGATCCCGCGCAGCGAGTACGACCAGCGGCTGGCCCGGGTGCGGGCCAGGATGGCCGACCAGGGGCTGTCCGCGCTGCTGGTCACCGATCCGGCGAACCTCTACTACCTCACCGGCTACGACGCCTGGTCCTTCTACACCCCGCAGGTGCTCGTCGTCCCGGCCGAGGACGACATCGTCCTCTACGCGCGGCACATCGACGCCCAGGGCGCCCACCGCACCGCCTGGCTGCCGCTGGAGCAGATCGTCGGCTACCCGGAGAACCACATCCACCGGCCGCACTTCCACCCCTTCGACTGGGTCGCCTTCGACATGCGCCGGCGCGGCCTCGTCGGGCGGATCCACGGCGTGGTCGGGCTGGAGATGGACTCCCACTTCTTCTCGCCCAAGGCCTACCGGGCGCTGGTCGCGGCCATCCCGGAGTGGCGCTTCGTCGACTGCTTCGAGCTGGTGAACTGGGTGCGCGCGGTCAAGTCCGACCGGGAGATCCAGCTGATGCGCACCGCCGCCCGGGTGACGACGAAGGCGATGGAGGCCGCCCTGGGGAGCATCGGGGAGGGCGTCCCGCAGAACGTCGTGGCGGGCGAGATCATGCGTGCCCAGGCCCTCGGCGACGGCGACGCCTGGGGCGACTACCCCTCGATCGTGCCGCTGCTGCCGACCGGCGAGGCGGCCGACACCCCGCACCTGACCTGGACCGACCGCCGCTTCCGGGCCGGCGACGGTGTGCTGCTGGAGCTGGCCGGGGCGCACCGTCGCTACCACGTGCCGCTCACCCGGACCGTCGTGCTCGGCGAGCCCGCCCCTGAGGTGGTGGCGCTGGAGCAGGCCGTCGCCGACGGGCTGCAGCGGCTGCTGGACACCGCCCGCGCCGGGGTGCCGGCCTCGCGGCTGGCCGAGGCGTGGACCTTCGCCCTGGCCGAGCACGGCCTGACCAAGCCCTCGCGGCTGGGCTACTCCATCGGCATCGGCTACCCGCCGGACTGGGGGGAGCGGACGATGAGCATCCGCAGCGAGGAGTCCACGGTGCTCGAGCCGAACATGACCTTCCACGTCATCTGCAGCATGTGGATCTCCGGCGCTGGCTACGGCGTCTCTGAGTCGGTGCGGATCACCGAGACCGGCGTGGAGACCTTCACCAGCCTGCCGCGGGGGCTCATCCGGGTCTGAGGGCTCATCCTGCGGTCGCAGCTGCCCTGCGTCTGCGCAGGTCAGAGGGCTGTCGGTGGTCGATGGTCGACTTCAGGGCATGGACGCACCACGATCTCGGACCGGTCACGATCCGCACGTCTGTTCGACGTCGCGGTTGATCGGGTCGAACGTGCGTGCTACAACTCGTACACCTGTTCGCTCGAACGTCCGTTCGATGTCGGACGGTGCCGGACCACGCCACCTGGAGGAAGCCATGACCGCGACCGCGCTCAGCGCCAGCAGCCACAGCCTCGCCACCGCTCGCCCCGTGCCTGCCGGGCACCCCGCCGACCGGGCGGGGGTGCGGCGGCGCCACCTCGTCTCGCTGCCCACTGGGGAGCAGGTCACGCCCGCCGCGGCACCGACCGTGCGGGTGACCCGGCGCGGTCGCCTCGTCTTGACGTCGGCGGTGCTCGGCGTCGCCCTGGCCACCGGCGCCGTCGCCGCCTGGCCGGCCGGCGCGACCGCGACCCCGGAGGTCGTCACGGTGACGGAGGGGCAGACCCTCGGCGAGATCGCCCGCGCCGAGCTGCCGGACCTGCCGATGGCCGAGGCGGTCTCTGCCCTCGTCGTGGCTAACGACCTCGGCAGCGCCCACGTGCACGCCGGCCAGGAGCTCGTGATCCCGGCGGCCTGAGCCCGCGGCGCCGCCCTCGACCCGCGGCGCCGCGTCAGGTGCCCGGGTCCAGGCTGCCCGTGCGCCGCATGACAGGGGTCGGTCACCGGTCACGGTGACCGGCCCCTCGTCGTGCGTCGTGTCGTGCGTCACCGGCATCGGCGTGTCGCCCGGGATCCCGGGGGAGGCGCGCCTCCCCTTGCGCGAGGTGGGGTCGAAGGGTTCTAATGGTCCTACATCTTGTGGTTACACCGTTGTCATTCGTCCACATCTTGTGCACAACGCGGCAGCAGTTCTCCACAGTTCACACCGGGTCATCCCCAGACGTGTCCACCGATCGATCCACAGGAAGGGAGCTGGGAGGGTGCACTGCCCGTTCTGCCGCAACCCCGACTCCCGGGTCATCGACAGCCGCACCGCCGACGACGGCAGCACCATCCGCCGCCGTCGGGAGTGCCCGGTCTGCCAGCGCCGCTTCACCACGCTGGAGAGCGCCAGCCTCAACGTGACGAAGCGGTCCGGGGCGGCTGAGCCGTTCAGCCGGGCCAAGGTGCTCGTCGGGGTCCGCAAGGCCTGCCAGGGTCGACCGGTCTCCGAGGACGACCTGGCCCTGCTGGCCCAGCGCGTGGAGGAGTCCATCCGGGCGCGGGGCAGCGCCGAGATCGACGCCCACGAGGTCGGCATGGCCATCCTGGGGCCGCTGCGCGAGCTCGACGAGGTCGCCTACCTGCGCTTCGCCTCGGTGTACCAGTCGTTCGACTCCCTCGAGGACTTCCAGGCCGCGATCGCGGTGCTGCGGGCCGAGCGGGACGCGAGCGAGCACCCGACCACGGCCGAGGAGGCCGCCCCCTAGAGACCCCGGGCACCGGCGTGCGTCGGCTGTCGGTGCCCGGTGACAGGCTGTTCCTGGACGGGTCGCACCACCGCACGCGGCTACCAGGCGCCAGCAGCACCACGGACCAGCACCACGACCAGCACGAACCGAGACCGAGCAACCACCGAGATCAGCACATCGACATCGAGCAGATCGACACCGATGCCGAGTCAACGCCGAACGGCACGAGGAGAGGGACCATGACCGAGACCGCCGGTACGTCGCGCGCACGCCGCGGAGCCCGTCGCAAGGGCATCACCATCGAGCGGATCTTCACCACCGAGGGGGTCCACCCCTACGACGAGGTGACCTGGCAGAAGCGGGACGTCGTCCAGCAGAACTGGAAGACCGGCGAGACGATCTTCGAGCAGCGCGGGGTGGAGTTCCCCGACTTCTGGTCGATCAACGCGAGCACCATCGTCACGACCAAGTACTTCCGCGGCGCCGTGGGCACCCCGGCCCGCGAGACCGGTCTCAAGCAGCTCATCGACCGGGTCGTGCTCACCTACACCGCGGCCGGCAAGGAGCACGGCTACTTCGCCACCGACGCCGACGCCGAGATCTTCGAGCACGAGCTGACCTACGCGCTGCTGCACCAGATCTTCAGCTTCAACTCGCCGGTCTGGTTCAACGTCGGGACCCGCTCGCCGCAGCAGGTCAGCGCCTGCTTCATCCTCTCGGTCGACGACTCCATGGACTCGATCCTCAACTGGTACAAGGAGGAGGGCTTCATCTTCAAGGGCGGCTCTGGCGCCGGCCTGAACCTCTCCCGGATCCGCTCCTCCAAGGAGCTGCTCTCCTCCGGCGGCACCGCCTCCGGCCCGGTCTCCTTCATGCGCGGCGCCGACGCCTCCGCCGGCACCATCAAGTCCGGCGGGGCCACCCGGCGGGCCGCGAAGATGGTCGTCCTGGACGTCGACCACCCGGACATCGAGGAGTTCGTCGACACCAAGGCGCGCGAGGAGGACAAGATCCGCGCGCTGCGCGACGCCGGCTTCGACATGGACCTCGGCGGCTCGGACATCCACTCGGTGCAGTACCAGAACGCCAACAACTCGGTCCGGGTCAGCGACGACTTCATGCGCGCGGTCGAGGAGGGCTCCGAGTTCGGGCTCACCTCCCGCGAGGACGGCTCGGTCATCGACACCGTCGACGCCCAGCGGCTCTTCTCCAAGATCGCCAAGGCGGCCTGGGAGTGCGCCGACCCGGGCATCCAGTACGACGACACGATCAACGACTGGCACACCAACCCCGAGTCCGGCCGGATCACCGCGTCCAACCCGTGCAGCGAGTACATGTCCCTGGACAACTCCAGCTGCAACCTGGCCTCGCTGAACCTGCTGAAGTTCCTCCGCGACGACGACACCTTCGACGCGGCCACCTTCCAGAAGGTCGCCGAGCTGGTCATCACCGCGATGGACATCTCCATCTGCTTCGCCGACTTCCCGACGGACCCGATCGGGGAGACCACCCGCGACTACCGCCAGCTGGGCATCGGCTACGCCAACCTGGGCGCCCTGCTCATGGCCACCGGTCACGGCTACGACAGCGACGGCGGCCGCTCGCTGGCCGCCTCGATCACCTCGCTGCTCACCGGTGCCGCCTACAAGCGCTCGGCCGAGCTGGCCGGGGTCGTCGGCCCCTACGCCGGCTACGCCCGCAACAGCGACGCCCACGACCGGGTGATGCGCAAGCACCAGGCCGCCAACGACCAGATCCGGACCATGCACACCATGGACAAGGACATCCACGCCCACGCCACCAAGGCGTGGGAGGCCGTGGTCAAGACCGGTGAGAAGAACGGCTTCCGCAACGCCCAGGCGTCGGTGCTCGCCCCCACCGGGACGATCGGCTTCATGATGGACTGCGACACCACCGGGGTGGAGCCGGACTTCTCCCTGGTGAAGTTCAAGAAGCTCGTCGGCGGCGGCTCGATGCAGATCGTCAACCTGACGATCCCGCGCGCGCTGCACCGGCTCGGCTATGCCGAGGAGACCGTCGAGGCGATCGTCGAGTACATCGCTGACAAGGGTCACGTCATCGACGCCCCCGGCCTGAAGCCGGAGCACTACGAGGTCTTCGACACCGCCATGGGCGCCCGGGCGATCAGCCCGATGGGTCACGTGCGGATGATGGCCGCGGTCCAGCCCTTCCTCTCCGGCGCGATCAGCAAGACGGTCAACCTGCCGGAGTCGGCCACCGTCGAGGAGATCGAGGACGTCTACCTGCAGGGGTGGAAGCTGGGCCTGAAGGCGCTGGCGGTCTACCGCGACAACTGCAAGGTGGGCCAGCCGCTCTCCGACGGCGGGTCGAAGGGCGAGGAGGCCACCACCGAGGCCGCGCCGGAGAAGACGGTCGAGTACCGCCCGATGCGGCGCCGGCTGCCCAAGCGGCGCACCTCGCAGACGACGAGCTTCGCCGTCGGCGGGGCCGAGGGGTACCTCACCGCGGGCACCTACGACGACGGCGAGCTGGGCGAGATCTTCCTGAAGTTCGGCAAGCAGGGCTCGACCCTGGCCGGTCTCATGGACGCCTTCTCGATCGCCATCTCGATCGCGCTGCAGCACGGGGTGCCGCTGGACACCTACGTGGAGAAGTTCACCAACCTGCGCTTCGAGCCGGCCGGCATGACCGACGACCCGGACGTGCGGATGGCGCAGTCGATCATGGACTACGTCTTCCGTCGCCTGGCGCTGGATTACCTCGACTTCGACACCCGCTCGTTCATGGGCATCCACACCGCCGAGGAGCGGGCCCGTCAGCTCGAGACCGGCTCCTACGAGGCCAGCTCCTCCAGCGACGACTCCGACGACGACTACGAGGGCGAGCTGGAGTCCTTCAGCCAGTCGGCGGCCACCCGCGCCGAGCGCGCGGAGGCCAAGCAGGAAGAGCACGCCGACGAGGTGACCTCGGGCGCCGGCGCCGCCTCGGCCCGGGAGACCTCCACCGACGTGCACTCCTCGGCCGAGCTGCTGGAGAAGTTCCAGGGCAAGACCGCGGACGCGCCGATGTGCATGACCTGCGGGACGAAGATGCGCCCCGCCGGCTCCTGCTACGTCTGCGAGGGCTGCGGCTCCACCAGCGGCTGCAGCTGAGCTGAGCAGCGACGACGATGCCCGCCGCACCCCACGGGGTGCGGCGGGCATCGTCGTGCGTCGGGGAGGGGTCGGCGATGGTGTCGGAGCACCACCCGGCGGCGTGGCGCGATCGGTCCACGCCCTCGGTCCCTGTCCTCAGGACGGGCGCTCAGTCCACCAGGGGAGCGGCGTAGGCGATCGGTTCGACGACGACCGGTGAGCCCGGCCCGCCGTCCCACCGAGCGGGCAGCCCGGCCGCGACCAGCTGGTCGACGACGTCCCGCCCCAGGGTCGCCGCCTGAGCCTGGATCGGCCCGCCACCCAGGGCGGAGGCCAGCTGCGCCCCGACGGCGCTGTGCTCGTCCTCCTCGAGCGCGGCCACCCCGAGCTCGAGCCGCCCCAGCAGCACCATGTCCTCGACCGCGGCCCGTGAGGCGTAGACGCAGCCGGTGATGATCGCGCCACCTGCCCGGGCCGCGGCGGCGCGGCGCAGCGCCGCCTCGCGCGCCAGGGTCTCGTCCTCCTCGTCGCCGAGCGCCACGAGCAGCCCGATCGTGGTCAGCCCGCGGGCCGCCGACACCAGCGCCTGGGCATCCGCCGACGGTCCCGGTTGCTGCTCCCGGTACTGCGCCGCCACCCGGGCGACCAGCTCCTCGAGCTCCCCACGGCCCAGGAGCTCGTCACCAGCCTGTAGACCACTGGCCCGCTCGTCACCGGCTCGCTCGTCACCGCGTCGCTCGGCGCTCTCCCGGCCGGCGCTCTCCCAGTCGGCGTCGGGCAGCCGGTCCCCGGCCGCACCGGCGAGCAACGCCTCGACGATCTCGCCGCTGGAGCGCAACCCGCTGGCCATCTGCAGCCTGATCCACCCGGTGAGGTCAGCCTCCCCCCGGCGTCCCGCCGATCCGTCGGCGGTCTCGTCCTTCTCCATCCCTGCGTCCTCCCTGCGTGCGGCGCCGACCCCGCCGGTCGGCAGCACCAGCATGGTGCACCCGCAGGCGCCGGCCGAGCCCGGGCCGTCCGAGCCCGGGCCGCACGACCCGCCGCGCGACCTCACGTCCTGCGCGGCTGCGCCCGAGGCGCGGGTTAGGGTGCGTCTCGAGCGGCCACCCGTCGGCCGCGAGCGACGCGAGACCAGACGCAGGGGAGACGACACGATGGCCGACCAGTCGCCGTACCCACCGTCCGAGGGCCAACCGCCCTACCGGCCACCTGACCAGCCGCCGTACCCGTCGGCCGCGGGTCAGCCACCCCCCGGCCAGCCGCCGTACCCGCCGGCCGGGCAGCTCCCCCCGCCCTACCCGCCGCCGGGACGGCTGCCACCGCCGATGCCCCACCCGGTGCAGCCACGCAAGGAGCCGTTGCTCTCGCTGCTCATCTCCTTCCTCGTACCCGGGGTCGGGTCGATGATCAACGGGGACGTCAGCGCCGGCGTCGGGATCCTCGTCGGCTACGGCCTGAGCATCGTCTTCATGGTCTGCTTCTCCTGGTTCTTCTTCATCGGCTTCCTGGCCCTCCCGGTGATGCTCGGCTTCTGGGGATACGGCATGTACGACGCCTACCAGGGGGCGGTCCGGGCCAACCAGCGGGCCGGCTACCCCTTCTGAGCCCGGGGCACCCGCACCTCTGCTGACCTGGGGACTTCTCCCCATCGGCTCCTGGCGCGACGCCCGGTAGGGTTGCCCGACGCATGCACCGACTTCACCTTCGACGAGGGGGACCCTCAGATGAGCGACTGGGCGGCCGGCTGGTACCCGGACCCTGAGCAGGACGGACAGATCCGCTACTGGGACGGCGGCTCGTGGACCGAGCACCGTCAGCCGACCCCCGAGGGCTTCGGGGTCGAGCAGCCGGGGGCGGGCGCGTCCTCGGGTGACGCCGGTGACTCGGGCGTCGACGAGGCGACCCGGGTGCGCCCCAGCAGCGAGCGGGCTCCCGAGACCCAGGCCATGCCGGCGTCGGAGTCCTCGCCCGCCGAGGGCAGCCAGCCGCCGAGCTACGGCGGCGGCGAGACCGGGTCGTCGTCCTACGGCCAGTCCTCGTACGGTCAGCAGGACTCCGGCTACGGCCAGTCCTCCTACGGTCAGCAGGAGTCCGGCTACGGGCAGGGTGGCTACGGCCAGTCCTCCTACGATCAGCAGGAGTCCGGCTACGGGCAGGGTGGCTACGGCCAGTCCTCCTACGGTCAGCAGGACTCCGGCTACGGCCAGGGTGGCTACGGCCAGTCCTCCTACGGTCAGCAGGACTCCGGCTACGGCCAGGGCGGCTACGGCCAGTCCTCCTACGGCGCGGGTCAGCAGGGCCAGCCGGGGCAGGAGGCGCAGTCCGAGGACGGGAAGAAGCGCAACCTCACACTGCCGATCATCGCCGCGGTGGTGGTCCTGGTGCTCGCCATCGCGCTGTGCGTCGGCGGCATCTTCTTCTTCACCGGGGACGACGAGAGCGAGGGCACCGGCTCCTCCTCGAGCAGCAGCTCCAGCTCCACGAGCGAGAGCTCGAGCAGCTCCAGCTCGAGCGACCCGACCTCGTCGAGCTCGTCCTCCTCCAGCAGCAGCTCCGCGACGCCGACCGGCTCGAGCAGCACCGGCAGCGACGGGGTGCGTTCGGCGGAGTTCGACAAGACCTACAGCGGCAGCGGCGCCGAGGTGATCAAGGTGCCGCCGGGTGACGGTCCGGGGCTGGTCGAGGTCGAGTACACCGGCGAGAGCAACTTCGTCGTCAAGGGTCAGGACACCAACGGCTCGGACACCGGCGACCTGGTCTTCAACACCATCGGCGACACCACCGGGACGGGCGCCTACAACCTCACCAGCTACGGGGGCGGCACCAACCGCCTGGCGATCGAGGGCGACGGCGACTGGAAGATCACCTACAAGAAGATCGAGAGCGCCCCGACCTTCGGCTCCAGCGAGAGCGGCAGCGGGTCCAAGGTCTTCAAGTGGGAGGGCGGCAGCGCGGACATCGAGTCCACCTTCACCGCCCCGTCGGACAGCTTCCTCGGCGACTTCGTCGTCACCGCGGTCGGCGGCGACTCCCCGGACCGGCTGGTCAGCGAGTTCGAGGACTTCGAGGGCACGACGACGGTGCAGGACGGCACGGAGTACCTCGTCATCGAGGCCAGCGGCGACTGGGAGATCACCAAGAAGTGACCTGAGCAGGTCGTCGACGTCGGCGGGCGCACCCTCACCAGGGGGCGCCCGCCGACGCGCGTCAGCACTCGATGACTCAGCACTCGATGACGTTGACCGCCACGACATTCAGGGCCAGCCCGCCCCGGGCGGTCTCCTTGTACTTCACCTTCATGTCGCGCCCGGTGTCCCGCATCGTCGCGACGACCTTGTCCAGCGAGACCACGTGGCTGCCGTCCCCGCGCAGCGCGGTCCGGGCGGCGGTGATGGCCTTGACCGCGGCGACCGCGTTGCGCTCGATGCACGGGATCTGCACCAGACCGCCGACCGGGTCGCAGGTCAGCCCGAGGTTGTGCTCCATGCCGATCTCGGCGGCGTTCTCCACCTGGGCCGGGGTGCCGCCGAGCACCGCGGCCATCGCCCCGGCCGCCATCGAGCAGGCCGAGCCCACCTCTCCCTGGCAGCCCACCTCGGCCCCGCTGATCGACGCGTTCTCCTTGTAGATCACCCCGATCGCCCCGGCCGTCAGCAGGAAGCGCACGATCCCGTCCTCGTCGGCGCCGGGCACGTGCTCGACGTAGTAGCGCAGCACCGCCGGGATGATCCCGGCCGCGCCGTTGGTCGGGGCGGTCACCACCCGGCCCCCGGCGGCGTTCTCCTCGTTGACCGCCAGCGCGTAGAGGGTCAGCCAGTCCATCCCGCGAAGGGGGTCGGCGCCCGCCTCCTCGCGGCCCGCCTCCTCCACCAGCCGGCGATGCAGGTCGGGCGCGCGCCGGCGCACCCGCAGGCCCCCGGGCAGCACCCCTTCGGTGCTCAGCCCGTTGTCGATGCACTCGCGCATCACCGACCAGATGTGCAGCAGCCCGGAGCGCACCTGCTCCTCGTCGCGCCACGACCGCTCGTTCTCCAGCATCAGCCGGTCGATGGACAGCCCCGTGTCGGCGCAGCGCGCCAGCAGCGCGTCCCCGGTGGTGAAGGGGTGCGCCACCGGGGTGCGGTCCTCGACGATCCGGGTCGAGCCGGAGGCGTCCTCGCCGACGACGAACCCGCCGCCGACCGAGTAGTAGGTGTGCGTGGCCAGCGCGGCGCCGTCCTCGTCCAGCGCGGCGAACCGCATCCCGTTGGGGTGCAACGGCAGGCTGGCGCGGCGGTGCAGCACGACGTCGCGATCCGGGTCCAGCGCGATCTCGTGCCGACCCAGCAGGCTGATCCGCCCGGTCCGGCCGATCTCCTCGAGGCGGTCGGCGACCGCCCGGGGGTCGCAGGTCTCCGGTCGCTCGCCACCGAGCCCGAGCAGCACCGCGGAGTAGGAGCCGTGACCGTGGCCGGTGGCGCCGAGGGAGCCGAAGAGCTCGCACCGTACCCCGTCGACGGCGTCGAGCAGGCCGTCCTGCTCCAGCTGCTCGACGAAGAGGACGGCCGCCCGCATCGGACCGACCGTGTGCGAGCTGGAGGGGCCGATGCCCACCGAGAAGAGGTCGAAGACGCTCAGTGCCACGCCGGTCACCCTACTGCCGCTGTCTCAGCATGTGGTCACATCGACGTCACGGCGCGCCTCGTCCGGGGCTGTGGAGAACTCCGCGGCCGATCTGGCCGAAGCCGCCATGCTGCGGGCATGAGCTTCCACGACCTGCCGAAGGGCTGGCCCTCCCGGTCCCTGGAGGACCCGGTGCTGGCCGCCGACGTCGTCGACCTCGTCGTGCGCGACAGCGAGCGCGCGGTCGGCAGCCTCAGCCTGCTGCTCTGCGACGGCACCGGCCGGATGATCCAGCCGGTGACCATCGAGGACGTGCCGCACGGCTGCACCGAGGAGGAGCGCGAACGCGTCTTCGACGCCTTCGTCGGTCACCTCGGCGGAGCGCTCGGCGGACTGGTGCTGGCCCTCGGCCGGCCCCGCGGCAGAGTCCCGGAGGACCCGGAGCGGGCCTGGCACGAGACGGCGATCCGGGCCTGCGACGCCGGCGGGGTCCGGCTGCTCGGGTGCTACCTGGCCACCGAGGACGGCGTGGTGGCGATGCCGCGATGGACCGAGCCGCGGCTGGCCGGCTGACCCGTCGACCTGAGCAGGTCAGCCCTCGTCGAGCTGGAGCTGCACCTGCCGGGCGATCTCGGCGCCGACGGCGGCGGCGAAGCCCTCCGGGTCCTCGTGCGCCGCCGGCCGCTCCGGCACGACGACGTCGACCACCCCGTCGGCGAGCATCTGGGCCGAGCCGACCCGCTGCCGCGTGGCCAGCAGCGCGGCGTGCTCGGTGTCCTTGTAGACGATGGCGCTGGCCCCCTCCGGCGGCAGCGGGCTCAGCCAGCCGTGCTCGGCGGCGATCACCCGACGTGCCGGCAGCAGCGCCAGCGCGCCGCCCCCGGTGCCCTGGCCGAGCAGCACCGACACGCTGGGCACCCCCAGGGTGGTCATGTCCGCCAGCGACCGGGCGATCTCGCCGGCCAGCGCGCCCTCCTCGGCGTGCCGGGACAGGTCCGCCCCCGGGGTGTCGATGACCGTGACCAGCGGCAGGCCGAGCTGGTCGGCCATGGCCATGCCCCGGCGCGCCTCGCGCAGCGCCGCCGGGCCCATCGACTGCTCCACCTGGTAGCGGCGGTCCTGACCGGCCAGCACGCAGGGCCGCCCGCCGAAGGAGGCCAGCGCCAGCATGACGCCCTGGTCGGACTCGCCGTGCCCGGTGCCGTTGAGCGGGATCACGTCGTCGGCGGCGTGCCGCAGCAGCTCGCGCACCCCGGGCCGGTCCGCCCGGCGGGTGGTGGTCACCGAGGCCCACACCCGCGCGATCTCCTCGTCGGAGGGCTCGGGGTGGCTGGCGTACCCGCCCAGGGCCACACCCGCCGGGGGCGCGGCCTCGACCGGCGCGACCACGTCGGGTGCCGGCGTGCTGCGGGTGGAGAGCAGGCGCAGCGCCCGCGCGGCGACCGGTGCCAGCTCCTCGGTCGGCACAGCCGCGTCGATGATCCCGTTGGCCACGAGGTTCTCCGAGACCTGCACCCCGGCCGGGAAGGGCTCGCCGTGCAGCGTCTCGTAGACCACGGGGCCGAGGAAGCCGACCAGGGCGCCCGGCTCGGCGATCGTCATGTGCCCCAGCGACCCCCACGAGGCGAAGACCCCGCCGGTGGTCGGGTGCCGCAGGTAGACCAGGTAGGGCAGCCCGGCGGCCTTGTGCGCCACCACCGCCGCGGAGATGTCCACCATCGTGACGAAGGCGGGCGTGCCCTCCTGCATCCGGGTGCCGCCGCTGGCGGTGGCCGCGACCAGCGGCAGCCGCTCGGCGGTCGCCCGGCGCACGGCGGCGACGATCCGCCCGGCGGCGGCCCGGCCGATCGACCCACCGAGGAAGGCGAACTCGCCGACGACCAGGGCGACGTCGTGCCCCTCGATCCGGGCCCGGCCGGTGATCACCGACTCGTCGGTGCCGGCCCGCGCCGCGGCGGCGTCCAGGGCCTGCCGGTAGCCCTCGTCCAGCCCGTCCCGGGAGATCGGCTCGTCCCAGGAGACGAAGCTGGCCTCGTCGACGACCTGGTCGACGAGCTCGTGGGCACCGGGGCGTCGTGGCATGGCCCGCATCGTGCCAGCCGGCGCGCTGGGTACCCTGGCGCCGTGCTTGTGCCCTTGACCACGATCGTCATCGCGTCGGTGGTCGTGCTCGCGGCGCTCGCCGCGATCTACCTCGTCATCGACCGGATCGTCGACGACGCCCTGCTGCTGGTCACCGCGGTGGTCGAGCTGCTGCTGCTCGCGCTCGCGGTCGTCGTGGTGCTGGTGCACCGGGACGTCGGGGACTCCTCGGAGGGAGCGACGATGCTGGCCTACGCCCTCACCCTGCCGGTGGTGCCGCCGGCGGTCGTCTTCCTCGCGCTGAAGGAGAAGACCCGGTGGACCATGGGGGTGGTCATCGCCGGGGCGCTCACCGTCGCGGTGATGGCCTACCGCATCCTGCAGATCTGGTGGACCGGTGCCTGAGCGGCGGCCCGCGCCCGAGCGCGCCGGGCACGGGCCGTGGGTGCTCGTCGTCGCCGCCTACGGGGTGCTGGCGCTGGCGGCCACCGGCCGCTCGATCCTGCAGATCGTCGAGTACTTCGAGCGGGCCCCGCTGGCCTACGTCCTCTCCGCGGTCGCCGCGGTGCTCTACCTGCTGGCGACGATCGCCCTGGGCAAGGGGATGAGCCGGCTGGCCGCGGTCACGGTGAGCGTCGAGGCGGTCGGGGTCCTCGTCGTGGGCACGCTGTCGTACGCGGCGCCGGAGCTCTTCCCGGACCAGACGGTGTGGTCGCACTTCGGCTCGGGCTACGGCTACCTGCCGCTGGTGCTGCCCTTCGTCGGGCTGTGGTGGCTCAGCCGGCAGGCTCGAGCAGGAAGAGCGGGATGAGCCGCTCGGCCCGCTCCTGGTACTCCGCGTAGGGCGGGAAGGCGGCCACGCAGCGCTCCCACCAGGCGTCCCGCTCCGGCCCCGGGGCCAGCTCGCGCACCGTCACCTGCAGGCTCTCCCGGCCGTCCAGGAGCTCGATCTGCGGGTTGGCGCGCAGGTTGTGCACCCAGTGCGGGTCCTTCTCCTGGCCGCCAGCGCTGCCGACGGCGGCGTAGGCGCCGTCGTGCTCGACCCGCATCAGCGGGACGTGGCGCACCTGCCCCGAGCGCGCGCCGATGGTGTGCAGCAGCACCACCGAGCGGTCCATGATGTCGACCACCGCGGTGTCGCCGGCCTCGAGGATCTGGGCGGCCTGGTCGTGGGCCCAGGAGAACTTGTGGGTGCTCATGGACCCAGCCTCGCCCCGGCACCGACCCCCGTCAATCGGGGGTGGCCCGGGCCACGGCCGGGAGGGTTGTCAGCGGCGGGGGAGCGCGTCTAGGTTGAGCCCAGGTCTTGAGCGCCAGCGCGAAGCCCCGGCTCGCTGGCCGGCAACCCTCCACCCGCGGTGGGGTGCCCCGGGAGACGACCTGGACCGGCCGGCAATCCCGCCGACGGTCAAGCGCGAGCACGTCCCGCAGGCGCCCGGCGCCCAGGACCACGTCGCTCACCGAGCACGAGGAGCACCCATGTCCACCGATCCCGCCAGCTGGGCCTTCGAGACCCGTCAGGTGCACGCCGGCCAGCAGCCCGACCCGACCACCGGGGCCCGGGCGCTACCGATCTACCAGACGACGAGCTACCAGTTCGAGAGCACCGAGCAGGCCGCGAACCGGTTCGCGCTGAGTGAGCTCGGCCCGATCTACACCCGGATCACCAACCCGACGACGGACGCCGTGGAGCAGCGGATCGCCTCCCTCGAGGGCGGTGTCGGCGGGCTGCTGCTGGCCTCCGGGCAGGCAGCGACCACCTTCGCCATCCTCAACATCGCCGAGGCCGGCGACCACGTCGTCGCCTCGCCGGCGCTCTACGGGGGCACCTACAACCTGCTCGGCTCCACCCTCACCCGCTACGGCATCGAGGTCACCTTCGTCGAGGACAGCCGCGACCTGCAACAGTGGCGGGACGCGATCCGGCCGAGCACCAAGCTGCTCTTCGGAGAGAGCATCAGCAACCCGCGCTCGGAGATCCTCGACATCGCCGGGCTGGCCGAGGTCGCGCACACCGCCGGGATCCCGCTGGTCGTCGACAACACCGTGGCCACCCCCTACGTGCTGCGCCCGATCGAGCACGGCGCCGACGTCGTCGTGCACTCGGCGACGAAGTACCTCGGCGGGCACGGCACGGCCATCGCCGGCGCGCTCGTCGACGCCGGCACCTTCGACTTCGCCGCCGACCCGGAGCGCTTCCCCGCCTACAACCAGCCGGACGAGAGCTACCACGGGCTGCGCTACGGCCCCGACCTCGGCGTCGGCTCGCCGCTGGGCGCGAACCTCGCCTTCATCCTCAAGGCCCGGGTGCAGCTGCTGCGCGACCTCGGCTCGGCGGCCTCGCCGTTCAACGCCTTCCTCGTCGCCCAGGGCTTGGAGACGCTCAGCCTGCGGGTCGAGCGGCACCTGGAGAACGCCCGCGCCGTCGCCGAGCACCTGCACGGGCACGCCCAGGTGACCTCGGTGCGCTGGGCCTCGCTGCCGGACGACCCCTTCCACGACCTCGCCCAGAAGTACACGCCGAAGGGGGCCGGCGCCGTGCTCTCCTTCGAGATCGACGGCGGCGAGGAGGCCGGGCGACGCTTCGTCGAGGGGCTGAGCCTGCACAGCCACGTCGCCAACATCGGCGACGTGCGCTCGCTGGCCATCCACCCGTGGTCGACCACGCACAGCCAGGGCGCCGACGAGGGTCGTTACGCAGCCGGGGTCACCCCGGGCCTGGTGCGCCTGGCCGTGGGCATCGAGCACATCGACGACATCCTCGCCGACCTCGAGCAGGGCTTCGCCGCGGCCGCCGGCTGACCCGGCGGCGGTCGCGGCGGCAGCGCCACGGAGGAGCGCGGAGTGAGACCAGCGCCTCGTGGTGCACCGAAGGGAGCGGGGCGGCGCGCCACGTAAGGTGTTCCGGTGCGCGTCGCCCTGCTCTCCTACCGGTCCAAGCCGCACGGCGGCGGGCAGGGGATCTACGTGCGTCACCTCTCCCGGGCACTGGTCCGGCTCGGTCACGAGGTCACCGTCTTCTCCGGCCAGCCGTACCCCGAGCTCGACGACGGGGTCGCCCTGGTGAAGGTGCCCAGCCTCGACCTGTACCGCGAGCCGGACCCCTTCCGCACCCCGCGGCCCTCGGAGTTCCGGGACCGGATCGACGTGCTCGAGTACCTGGCCATGCTCACCGCGGCCTTCCCCGAGCCGCTGACCTTCACCCTGCGGATGGCCCGGCAGGTCGAGCGGCTGGCCGCCGACTTCGACGTCGTCCACGACAACCAGTCCCTGGGCTGGGGGCTGCTCGCGCTGCAGCGGCGGGTGCCGCTGGTGACGACCATCCACCACCCGATCTCGATGGACCGCCGGGTCGACCTGGCCGCCGCACCCTCCCCGTGGCGCCGGGTCACCCTGCGCCGCTGGTACGGCTTCGTGCGGATGCAGCAGGCGGTCGCCCGCCGGCTGCACCACGTGCTGACCGTCTCCACCTCCTCCGCGCTGGACATCGCCCGCGACTTCGGCGTCGACCCGGCCCGGATCACCGTCGTGCCGCTCGGGGTCCAGCCCGAGGTCTTCGCGCCGACCGGTGCCCGGGTGCCCGGCCGGATCGTCGCCACCGCCAGCGCCGACACCCCGCTGAAGGGGATCGACACCCTGCTGCACGCCGTGGCCTGGCTGCGCGAGCAGCGCCCGGTCGAGCTCGTGCTGGTCACCCGGCCGATCCCGGGCGGAGCCACCGAGCGGCTGGTCGCCTCCCTCGGGCTCACCGACGTCGTGAGCTTCCGCTCCGGGCTGAGCACCACCGAGCTCGCCGAGACGATGGCCTCGGCCGAGATCTGCTGCGTCCCCTCCCGGTACGAGGGCTTCTCGCTGCCCACCCTGGAGGCGATGTCCTGCGGCACCCCGCTGGTCGTCTCCGACGCCGGCGCGCTGCCGGAGGTCGTCGGCCCGCCCGGGGAGTGCGCCGACGTCGTCCCGCCCGGCGACCCCGCGGCGCTCGCCGACGCCCTCGGCAGCCTGCTGGACGACCCGCAGCGGCGGGAGCGGATGGGCGCCGCCGGCCGGGAGCGGGCCAGCACCGGCTACTCCTGGGAGGTCGTCGCCCGGGCCACCGCCGCCGCCTACCAGCGGGCCGCGGACGCCTACGCCCGCTCCCGCGGCGCCGACGCCCGCCCGCGCGGAGCCGAGGACGACCCGGCACCCCGCCCGACCCCTGGCAGCGACCCTGTCCTGCCCCGTTCCTGAGGAGACCTGCACCCGTGCTCACCGTCGACTTCGCGCGCCTCGGCCTCGCCCCTGGCGAGAGCGCCCTGGACATGGGCTGCGGCGCCGGCCGTCACTCCTTCGAGATGTACCGGCGCGGGGCCAGGGTCACCGCCTTCGACCTGGACCAGGACGAGCTGGCCCAGGTCGGCGGGATGCTGGAGGCGATGGCCGTCGAGGGTGAGGCGCCCGAGGGGGCCAGCGCCCGCACCGTGCACGGGGACGCGCTGCGGATGCCCTTCGCCGACGGGGAGTTCGACCGGGTCGTCGCCTCCGAGGTGCTCGAGCACATCCCCGACGCCCAGCCGGCGATCAGCGAGCTGGTCCGGGTGCTGCGCCCCGGTGGGACGATCGCCGTCACCGTGCCCCGGTGGGGCCCGGAGAAGGTGTGCTGGGCGCTGTCCGAGGAGTACCACGCCAACGAGGGCGGGCACGTGCGCATCTTCCGCGGCGACCGGCTCGTCGCCCGGCTGGAGGCGGCCGGTCTGGAGGCGCTGGGCACCGCGCACGCGCACGCCCTGCACGCGCCGTACTGGTGGCTGAAGTGCGCCGTCGGGGTGGATCGCGAGGACCACCCGCTGGTGCGCGCCTACCACCGGCTGCTGGTGTGGGACATGATGTCCCGCCCGGCGCTGACCCGGGTCGCGGAGCGGCTGCTCGACCCGCTCATCGGCAAGTCCTTCGTCGTCTACCTGCGCAAGCCGGCGTGAGCCTGCCGGCCGAGGCCGACTACCCGGGCCGCGGGCAGGGCTACCCCAGCTGGCCGCAGCTGGTGGCGACCGGCGGCTACCTCGCCGGGGTGCAGCAGCCGGACGGGTCGATCCCGTGGGAGCCGGGACGGCACACCGACGTGTGGGACCACGTGGAGTGCGCCATGGCGCTCACCGCGACCGGCCACCGGGAGGCGGCCGACGCCGCCTTCGCCTGGATGGCCGCGGCCCAGCGGCCTGACGGCACCTGGCCGATCGAGACCGTCGGCGCGCAGGTCACCGACGACGGCTACGACACCAACCACTGCGCCTATGTCGCGGTCGGCGTCTGGCACCACTGGCTGGTGACCGGGGACCGGGCCGCGGCGGGGGCGATGCTGCCGGTGGTCACCGCCGCCCTGGACACCGTGGTCGCCCAGCAGCTGCCCGGCGGCGGCTTCGCCTGGGCGGTGGATGCCCGCGGCGCCGCCTTCGACACCGGGCTGCTGGCCGGGACCAGCTCGATCTGGCACGCCCTCGACTGCGGGATCCGGCTGGCCCACCTGCTGGACCAGGACGCCGACCGCTGGGTCGTCGCCCGGGACCGGGCCGGGGCGGCGGTCCGCTCCGGGGAGGGGCTGGCGGCCAAGCGCCGCTGGAGCATGGACTGGTACTACCCGGTGCTCACCGGCGCGCTGCGCGGGCCGGCGGGGGAGCGCCGGATCGACGCCCGCTGGGAGGACTTCGTCGTGCCCGGCCTCGGCGCCCGCTGCGTCGACGACCGCCCGTGGGTGACCGGCGCCGAGACCTGCGAGCTGGCGCTCGCCCTGGACGCGCTCGGACGCACCGACGAGGCCCGCCGCCTGGTCAGCGCCGTGCAGCACCTGCGCGAGCGGGACGCCAGCTATCACACCGGGCTGGTCTACGCCGACGCCACCCGCTGGCCGATCGAGCGCTCCACGTGGACCGCCGCCGCGGTGGTGCTGGCCGTGGACGCCATCGACCGGGTCACCCCGGGCTCGGGGATCTTCCGGGACAGCGGGAGCCCGCTCAGCTGACCGGGTCCCCGGCCGTGCCGCCGACCCGGCGCAGCACCCGAATCGAGCCCCGCTCACCGACCTGCTCCCAGTCCCCGCCGGCCAGCGCCCGCCGGTAGCAGCGCCACGGGGCCTGGCCGCCGTCCTCGGGATCGGCGAAGACGTCGTGCAGGACCATCACCCCGCCGGGCACCACCCACCGGCCGAAGCCCTCGTAGTCGTTGGTGACGTGCTCGTCGGTGTGCCCGCCGTCGACGAAGAGCAGCGCCAGCGGCGTGCGCCAGTGCCGGGCCACGGTCGGCGCCCGGCCGATCACGGCGACCACCTCCTCCTCCAGGCCGGCCCGGGTCATCGCCGTCCGGAAGAAGGGGAGGGTGTCGATCCGCCCCGCGGCCGGGTCGACGAGGCTCGGGTCGTGGTACTCCCAGCCGGGCTGGTTCTCCTCCGAGCCGCGGTGGTGGTCGAGGGTGAAGACCACCGGGTCGCTGCCCGGCACCCGCTCCCGGGCCAGCCGCGCCGCGGCCCCGAGGTAGGTCGCGGTCTTGCCCTGCCAGGTGCCGATCTCCAGCACCGGCCCGGCGGTCAGCGCCGCGGCGGCGGTCTCGAAGAGCAGCATCCCCTCGTCGTCGGGCATGAAGCCCGCCTGGTCGCGGGCCAGGTCGAGCAGGCGGGAGACGTCGTCGGAGAAGGGGGCGCTCACCCGGCCACCGTAGGCGAGGGCCTGTGGAGAACTCGGCGGCGGTCGGCGCCGGTCTGGCTAGCGTGAGCGCCATGACACGGCTGCGGATCAGTGCCCAGGACATCGCGGCGCTGGGGGACCAGATCGCCCACGCCCAGGACTACATGCAGTCGCGGGCGGTGCGCGCCGCTGCCGCGCCCTTCCCCGACTACGGCTTCCTCGACGCCGGCGGCGAGGCCTACCGGCGGGTGCTCGGGGACTTCGAGGAGCAGCGGATCTCGGTGGGCAGCGAGATGCTCCGGCTGCGCGACCGCTCCCGCAGCGCCAGCGGCGCCTACCTCGACGTGGAGGCGCTGAACCGGGACACCCTGCGCCCATGAGCGGCGCCGATCCGATGGCCTGCGACCCCCAGGGGGTCTACGCCGGCGACCCGGACGCGCTGCTCGCCCAGGCCGACGAGCTGTCGCTGGTCGCCGAGAACCTGATGACCGTGCGCCGCTGCCTCTACGACCTGGCGGTGCACGCCGTGTGGGACTCTCCGGCCGGCTCGGCCTTCCAGGACCAGCTCGGTCGGGTGCCCGCCTTCCTCGAGACGGTGGCCGAGCGCTACCGGGAGAGCGCCGAGGTCATCGTGCCGTACGCCGACCGGCTGCGCACCGACCTGGACGACCTGCGCGAGCGGGAGGACACCCACACCGACCTGACCATCAGCTACGAGCGGGCACGCTCGCGGGTGCACGCCAGCGACCTCGGCAGCCCGGAGCGCGCGGAGCTGGTCCGTGAGCGCGACGAGCTCGCCGAGCGCCTGCAGGAGACGGCGCGCGGCTTCGCGACGCTCGTCGAGGACATCCAGCGCCGCGACCGCGACGTGGGCCGCGAGCTGGACGCGATCGCCGAGGTCGGCGACGACTCGTGGATCTACGACACCCTGGAGTGGTCCAGCCGCACCGGGGACGGGGCCCGGGAGAACATCGTCACCGACGTGATGAGCGTCCCGATCATCGGGGCGCCCGGCGACGTCGGTCGCAAGATCGCCTACGACGAGGGCGACTGGGGCGACCTGGGCTCCGACTACGGCTGGCAGGTGGCCGCGCTCGCGACGAAACCGCTGAGCGCCCCGGTCAAGGCGATCAGCAAGGTGCCCTGGCTGAACACGGGCCGCACCGCCTCGACCCGCCGGCGCCCGCGCGGGTCCGGGGCGATGGACTTCGGCACCACCCCGACGGTCAAGGACAACCCGCTGGCGCAGAGCTCGCTGGCCGACGCCGGCCGCGCCCTCGGCCGACGGGCCCGCAAGAAGACCAAGCAGCGCGCCATCGCCGGGCCGGTCGAGGACTCCGTCATGAGCTGGGCCTCCGTCGTCGGCACCAACAAGGTCGCCGAGGCGGCCTCGCGCAGCTACGCCGTCGCCCGGGCGACCACCGCCGGCGGTGCCTCGACGACCAGCCAGTGGAACCGGGTCGACGCCGTGGACCGCCGGCTCTCCGGTCGCTCCAGCGACGTCACCGAGGAACGCGCCCGGATGGCCGCCCGGGGCGCGCCCGTCACCCGTCCCCAGGCACCTGCGCCGCAGCGCCCGGACGCACTGGGGCACCCGGCGCGCCCGGTGGCGGTGGGGGAGCCGGCCCACCCGGACCCGGCGGGGACGCCGGCGCGCGAGGAGGCTCCGCGGGCGGACCGGGCTCCGGAAGGAGGTCGCGACCGACCTCGCTGATCGCCATCGGTGCCGACAGGTGCGCGAAGGTGGCCACCGCCAGCACCGCGACCGCACCGAGCACGGCCAGCACCACCGCGGCATCGAGGAAGCCGGCCCAGCCGCCACCGGGACGCACCCCGGCGGCCAGCAGCAGCGCCGAGGCGACGACCACGCCGAGCAGCGAGAAGAGTCGGTGCCGGGCCGGGCCGCTGCGCGGCACCCCGCCGCGCAGCACGCTCCAGCAGGCGATCACCAGGCAGCCCCAGGCCAGGCACACCAGCACCGCACCGAGGACGTCCGAGGGCCGGTGCCAGCTGGCCACCAGGGTGGCCCCACCGGTCACCGTGACCGCCGCCGTCCCGAGCAGCGAGACCGTGGCGCGCACCGCCTGCGGGGTCACCAGCAGCGCCGCCATGACAAGCGAGGTGACCACCGTGGCGTGGCCGCTGGGGAAGCTGGGTACGACGAGATAGCCGAAGTCCGGGCGCTCGGTGACCGCCTTGAGCAGCTGGGTCAGCAGGTTGGCGCCGCCGACGAGCACCACCGCGGCGACCGCTGCCGAGACCCGCCGGCGCAGCAGCGCCACGACGACCAGGCCGGCGACCACCACCCCGATGGAGACCACGGACACGGTGCCGAGCAGGCCCACCAGCCGCCGGGTGGTCGACTCGTCGCCGACCACCCGGTCCATCCCGACCTCGTCCAGGGCCTGGCCCAGCCAGGTCTGCTGGCTGCGGCTGCGCAGCCACAGCAGGGCCACCGTGGCGAGCGCCGAGACCGTCAGGCAGGCGATGGTGCTGACCCAGCGCTCCCACCAGCGGCGCAGGGTGACTACCCACGGGGTCGGCCCGGGGTGCGGCGGCCCGGAGCCGGGGGTCTGCGTCATGGCGCCATCGTCTCAGCCGCAGCGACCTCGGACCCGGCCGGACGGCGGGAGACCATCCGAGGCCCATCCTCTGGCCGCGCCGCGACCTGACCCTGCAGACCGTGCCCGGCACTGCTCTGCGACAGTGGGCCCCGATGTCGCTCTGGTACGCCTCCTACGGCTCCAACCTGGACCACGACCGCTTCGCCGTCTACCTGCGCGGCGGCCGGGCGGCCGGGGCGACGCGGGACTCGCCGGGGTGCCGCGACCGGACCCCGCCGGACCAGGAGCGGCTGCTGCACATGCCCGGGGGGCTGCGCTTCGCCTGGCGCTCGCAGACCTGGGGCGGCGGGGTCGCCTTCTACGACCCGGACGCCGACCGTGAGGTGCTGGCCCGGGCCTACCGGATCACCGTGGGTCAGCTCAGCGACCTCACCGCCCAGGAGATGTGGCGCCAGCCCGGCCGGGATCTCGACCTCGCCGAGGTGCTGCAGACCGGGCGGCAGAGCATCGGTCCCGGCCACTACGAGACGCTGCACCGGGTCGGGACGATCGACGGGTCGCCGGTGCCCACCTTCACCGCGCCGGAGCCGACCGACCTGTCGCTCAACGCCCCCGCCCCGGCCTACCTGCGCACCATGCTGCGCGGGCTGCTGCAGGGGCACGAGCTGGACGTCGCCGCGGCCGCCGACTACCTCACCTCCTGGCCCGGGGCCGAGGGGTGGGGCGCGGCCGAGGTGGGCGCCCTGCTCACCGGCACCGATAATCCGCTGGCGAACGGCCCCGCGCGCTGACAGGCTCGCCTCGATGAGCACCCCCGACGACGCCCCGGTGACGGATGCCCCGGTGACAGGCGACCCGGTGACCGTGCGACCGGCCCGCCCCGACGAGGCTCCCTCGCTGGTCGACCTCGACGACCTCGTCTGGGCGGAGAGCGAGCGGCTGCCCCGCGAGGTCCGGCTGCGTTCGGTCCCCACCCGCACCGTCCTCGTGGCGACCCGCGAGGGCGAGACCGCCGGGGTCACCGGCGCCTGGGACGTCGAGGTCGGCGTGCCCGACGGCCGGGGCCGCGCCCGGCTGGTGCCCGCCGACGGAGTGACCTGGGTCGGGGTGCACCCCGACCACACCCGGCGCGGGGTGCTCACCGCGCTGATCGGCAGCCAGCTGCCCGCGACCCGCGAAGCGGGGCGGGCGCTGTCTGTGCTCAAGGCCTCCGACAGCGGGATCTACGGCCGCTTCGGGTACGGCACGGCGAGCACGGTGCTGCGCGCCTCGTTCGCCGGCGGCACCACCTTCGCCGCGCCACCGGAGATCCAGGAGCTCGCCGACGCCACCCGCACCCGGCTGCAGACCGCCGGGCCAGATCTGGCGCCCCGGCTGCACGCCGCCTGGCGGCGCGCCGCCACCGACCGCGCCGGCGAGGTGGTGCGCACCGAGGCGGACCTGACGCGCAACCTCACCGACGTCCCCGAGCACCGGGGCGACCGCGAGCCGAACCGGGTGCTCGTCGCGACCCGCGACGACGAGGTCGTCGGCTTCGCGGTGGTGCGCCGCACGGTCACCGAGGAGGGCTCCGTCCTCGGCGGCCGCGCCGACGTCCCGATCGTCACCACCGCCGACGCAGCAGCCCGGCTGGCCCTGGCCCAGCGGCTGACCCGACTCGACCTGGTCACCCGCACCGACTGGTGGGTCCCGGCCGACGACCCGCTGGTGCTGTGGCAGCCGGGCTGGCCGCGCTCGCTCGCCGACGGGGTGGTCGACTCGCTGTGGCTGCGGCTGGTCGACCTGCCGGCGGCGGTCGCTCTGCGCGGCACCGCCGCCGACCTCGACGTCGTCGTCGAGGTCGCCGACCCGGTGCTCCCGGAGAACGCCGGCACCTGGCGATGGACCGCGCGCTCCGGCGAGGGCCGGCTCGAGCGCAGCGGCGAGCAGGCACAGCTGAGCGTGGATGTCGGCGACCTGGCCTCGGTCTGGCTCGGTGGGCGCAGCCTCGGCGCGCTCGCCGTCGCGGGGCGGGTGCGCGAGCACGCCCCCGGGGCGGTGGCCCGGCTCGACGCCGCGCTGCGCACCCCGGTCCTGCCCGCGCAGTCGGTGGACTTCTGAGGCGCGGCGCCCGGCACCACGCCCCGCACGACGCGAGCCCCGCAGCACGGGGGAGCGCCCGTGCCGGACGTGGCGCGGCGCGCCCGTATCCTGGCGGCCATGCCTGAGCCCGAGCCGACCCCGGCCACCTCGCCGGGTCGTCGCTCCCGCTCCCGGCGACGCGGGCGCGGGCGAGGGCGCGGCCAGGGCGGGACGAGCGGTCCGCCCGCGGCACCCGTGCCACCCCCCGTGACCCGCGACCCGGTGCCGCCCGAGCGGCTCGGCTACCCCGAGCAGCTGCCCGTCGTCGCCCGCAAGGACGACATCGCCGCGGCGCTGCGCGAGCACCAGGTGGTCGTCGTCGCCGGGGAGACCGGCTCCGGCAAGACCACCCAGCTGCCGAAGATCGCCCTCGAGATCGGTCGCGGCACCCACGGCCAGATCGGGCACACCCAGCCGCGACGGATCGCCGCCCGCAGCGTCGCCGAGCGGATCGCCCAGGAGATGGGCGTCGAGACCGGCGACCTCGTCGGCTACCAGGTGCGCTTCACCGACCGCAGCAGCACCGCCACCGCGGTGAAGGTGATGACCGACGGGATCCTGCTCAACGAGATGCAGCGGGACCGCGAGCTGCGCCGCTACGACACCCTGATCATCGACGAGGCCCACGAGCGCAGCCTCAACATCGACTTCATCCTCGGCTACCTCAAGCAGCTGCTGCCGCGCCGGCCCGACCTCAAGGTGATCATCACCTCGGCGACGATCGACCCGGAGCGCTTCGCCGCCCACTTCGCCGACGCCGACGGCCGGCCGGCGCCGATCATCGAGGTCTCCGGGCGCACCTACCCGGTCGAGGTCCGCTACCGCCCGCTGAGCCCCGACCCCCGCGACGGGCAGGACGAGGGAGACGACGGCGACGACGGCAGAGGCGCCAGCGGCGAGGACGCCGAGGAGGTCGACCAGACCACCGGCATCTGCCGCGCGGTCGAGGAGCTGTGGACCGAGCCGGAGAGCGGCGGCCCGCGAGACGTGCTCGTCTTCCTCTCCGGGGAGCGCGAGATCCGCGACGCCGCCGACGCCCTCACCGGGATGAACCTGCCGGGCACCGAGGTGCTGCCGCTCTACGCCCGGCTCTCCTCGGCCGAGCAGCACCGGGTCTTCACCAGCCATCCCGGACGCCGGATCGTGCTGGCCACCAACGTCGCCGAGACCTCGCTCACCGTCCCGGGCATCCGCTACGTCATCGACACCGGCACCGCCCGGATCTCCCGCTACAGCCAGCGCACCAAGGTGCAGCGGCTGCCGATCGAGCGGATCTCGCAGGCCTCCGCCGCCCAGCGCGCCGGCCGCTGCGGGCGCCTGGCCGACGGCGTGTGCATCCGCCTCTACAGCGAGCGCGACCACGACAGCCGACCCGAGTTCACCGACCCGGAGATCCTGCGCACCAGCCTGGCCAGCGTCATCCTGCAGATGACCTCGCTCGGCCTCGGCGACGTCTCCCGCTTCCCCTTCGTCGAGCCCCCGGACGCCCGCCAGGTGGCCGACGGGGTCCGCCTGCTCGAGGAGCTGCACGCCCTCGAGGACCGGCGGCTGACCCGCACCGGTCGATCGCTGGCGCGGCTGCCGATCGACCCCCGGCTGGGCCGGATGCTCATCGAGGCGGACCGGCTCGGCTGCACCGCCGAGGTGCTCGTCATCGTCGCCGGCCTGTCCATCCAGGACCCCCGCGAGCGGCCCGCCGAGAAGCAGGCCCAGGCCGACCAGCAGCACGCCCGCTTCCGCCGGCCCGGCTCCGACTTCGCCTCCTGGTGGAGCCTGTGGACCTATCTGCGGGAGCGGCAGGACGAGCTCTCCGGCAGCGCCTTCCGCCGGGCCTGCACCCGCGAGTTCCTGCACTACCTGCGGATCCGCGAGTGGCAGGACCTGCACGCCCAGCTGCGGCGGGCGGCCAAGGAGCAGGGCCTCGACCCCGGCCGCCGGACCAGCGCGACGGGGGCGGAGCCGGACTGGGACACGGTGCACCGGGCGCTGCTGACCGGGCTGCTCAGCCACGTCGGGGTGCGTGACGCCGATCGTCGCGACTACCTTGGCGCCCGCGGCGCCCGCTTCTCCATCCAGCCCGGCTCCGGCCTCTTCCGCAAGCAGCCCGACGTCGTCATGGCCGGCGAGCTCGTCGAGACCACCCGGCTGTGGGCCCGGACCAACGCCGCCATCGACCCCCGCTGGGCCGAGGAGGCCGGCGCCCACCTCGTGCGGCGCAGCTACTCCGAGCCGCGCTGGTCGAAGAAGGCGGCCGCCGCGCAGGCCACCGAGCGGGTCACCCTCTACGGGGTGCCCCTGGTCGCCGGGCGCACCGTCGCCTACGGCCGGATCGACCCGGAGGTCAGCCGGGACCTCTTCATCCGGGAGGCTCTCGTCGGCGGCGACTGGGACACCGACCACGAGGTGCTCGCCCGCAACCGGCGCCTGGTGCGGCGGCTGTCCGAGCTCGAGGAGCGGGCCCGGCGCCGCGACCTGCTCGTCGACGAGGAGGACATCGTCGCCTTCTACGACGCCCGGGTCCCCGCCGAGGTGGTCTCCGGGCGTCACTTCGACAGCTGGTGGAAGACGGCCCGCGTCGAGACCCCCGACCTGCTCACCCTCACCGAGGCCGACCTCACCCGGGACGACGCGACCGCGATCAGCAGCGAGGACTACCCGCGCCGCTGGCGCCAGGGCGACCTCGACCTCGCCGTGACGTACCAGTTCGAGCCCGGGGCCGCCGCCGACGGGGTCTCGGTGCACGTGCCCGTCGGGATCCTCAACCAGGTCGACCCGGCCGGTTTCGACTGGCAGGTGCCCGGCCTGCGCGCCGAGGTGGTCACCGCGATGGTGCGGGCGCTGCCCAAGGCGCTGCGCCGCCACCTCGTGCCGGCGCCGGACCACGCCGCGGCCGCGGTCGCCGAGCTCGCTGGCACCGCCGACGACCTGCCGGCGGGGACCCCGCTGGTGCAGGCCCTGGCGCCCGTGCTGGCCCGGCGCGCCGGGGTGCCGGTGGGCCCGGAGGACATCGACCTGGAGCGGGTGCCGGACCACCTGCGGATCACCTTTGTCGTCGAGGACCACAAGCGCCGGGTGCTCGGCCAGGGCAAGGATCTCGAGGTGCTGCGCGAGCAGCTGGCCGGGCACCTGCAGCAGCGGATGTCCCGGGCCGGCTCCGACCTCGAGCGCAGCGGCCTGACCGGCTGGGACCTCGGCACGCTGCCGGAGACGGTCACCCAGCGCAGCGGACGGCACACCGTCATCGGCTACCCGACCCTCGTCGACGAGGGCGACAGCGTCGCGCTGCGGGTGGTCGCCGACCCCGCCGAGGCCGAGGCGGCCCGACGCACCGGGGTGCGCCGGCTGCTGCTGCTGGGCACCACGCCGCCGTGGAAGCGGGTGCTGGCCCGGCTGACCAACGCCCAGAAGCTGGCGCTCGCGGACAACCCGCACGGCTCGGTGCCGGCGCTGCTGGAGGACTGCCTGGCCGCCGCGGTGGACGACATCGTCGCGGCGCACGTCCCCGGGACCGTCCGTGACGCCGAGAGCTTCGAGACCGCGCTGGCCGCGGTGCGCACCCACGTCGCCCAGCGGGTGCTCACCGTCGTCGGCGAGGTCGAGCCGGTGCTCGCCCGGCACGCCGAGGTGCAGCGGATGCTCACCCGGGTCGACGTGCCCGACCTGCGGATGACCGTCGCCGACGTGCGCGCCCAGGTCGGGGGACTGGTCCGCCCCGGCTTCGTCGCCGACGTCGGCCTGGCCCGGCTGCCGGACCTGCGGCGCTACCTGCGGGCGGTGCTGGTGCGCCTGGAGCGGGCCGCCGAGGACCCCCGCCGGGACGCCCGCCAGCAGGAGGGCATCGACCAGGTGGAGGCCGCCTACGCCGACCTGCTGGACGCGCTGCCGCCGTTGCGCCGCGGCGCCGACGACGTCACCGCCATCGGGTGGATGATCGAGGAGCTGCGGGTCTCGCTCTTCGCCCAGGCCCTGGGCACGCCCGGCCCGGTCTCCGCCAAGCGGGTGCGCACCGCCATCGCCGCCGTGCGGGACGGGTGACCGCAGGGAATGGCCCGGCCCACCCCTTCGTTGACCAGAGCAGATCACGACCCGACCGACAGGAGTGCCTCGTGACCGACCCCCGAGCCTTCCGCGACGACGCCGCGTCCAGCCTCTACCGCTTCGAGGTGGACGCCGATCTCGCCCGGCTGCAGCCCGGGCCGATGATCGTCGCCCTCGACGGCTTCATCGACGCCGGCCACACCCAGCGGCTGCTCGTCGACCACCTGCTGGACAGCGGTGAGCCCGAGGTGGTGGCCTCCTTCGACGTCGACTCCCTCATCGACTACCGCGGCCGCCGCCCGGCGATGGTCTTCGACGCCACCCGGTACAGCCCCTACGACGACCCGTCGCTGCTGCTCTACCGGCTGCACGACCGGGACGGCCAGACCTACTACGTGCTCAGCGGACCCGAGCCGGACTTCCGCTGGGAGGCGGTGATCGCCGCGGTGCAGCAGATCATGGACCGGCTCGGCATCACCCTGGCGGTCACCGCGCACGGCATCCCGATGGCGGTGCCGCACACCCGGCCGATCGGGATGACCGCGCACGCCACGGACGAGCGGCTCATCGACGAGCGCAAGCCGGTCTTCGGCACCGTGCAGGTGCCGGCCGGGCTGCTCTCGCTGCTCGAGCTCCGGCTGGGGGAGTCCGACCGCGACGCCGTCGGCTTCTCCATCCACGTGCCGCACTACCTGGCGCAGTCGCCCTTCCACGACGCGGCCCTGACCGGGCTCAACGCCATCGTCGACGTCACCGGGCTCAGCCTGCCCAACGACGCCCTGGCCGACGCCGCCGGCGAGAACCGGGCCGAGATCGCCCGGGAGGTCGGTGAGAACGCCGAGATCGGCGAGGCCGTCTCCGCCCTGGAGCGCCAGTACGACGTGCACCTGCGCGGTCTGGAGCGGCCCAGCCTGCTCGTCGGGGAGAGCAGCGAGCTGCCCTCGGCCGACGAGCTGGGCGCCGAGTTCGAGGACTTCCTGCGCACCGTCGATGACCCCGAGGCCTGACCGGGTCGGCCGGACGCGGCTCAGTCCACGTCCGACCAGCGCTGCACCACCTGGAGGTCGGCGACGAAGCGGACCGCGTCGTCGCCGACCCACCAGCGGGCCGCGTCCTGCAGCGAGCCCTCCACCACCGTCACCGCGGCCTGCGCGTGCTGCCGCGGGACGTGCACGATGAGCTCGTCGTGCAGGCACAGCACGATCCGGGCGTCCAGCGCGCGCAGGCCGACCCGTGCGGTGACCGCCCACACCTTGAAGAGCTCGGCCGCCGATCCCTGGATGATCGCGTTCCGCGCGAACCGGCCTCGGGCGGCGTCCCGCCAGCGCTCCTGGTCGGCGTCCGCCGCCGCTGACCGGCTGCCGGAGCCGTCCTCGACCTCGCGCGGCGCCTCGCCCGGTCCGAGCTGGGCGCGCAGCACCCGCTCGCCCAGGGAGAGGTCGGTGCGCACGGTCCGACCGCCGAAGGTGCGTACCGGCTCGCCCCGGGCGCCGGTCTCCGCCGCCGCCTGCAGCGCGCGCATCGCCACCGGGTAGGCACGCTCCAGCCCGCGCAGCGCCTCGCCCGCCGAGCCGCTGCGCTGGCCGTACATCGCGGCGAGCACCGCCACCTTCGCCACCGCCCGCTCCACGCCCAGCCGCTCGGCGACCGGGGCGTAGAGGTCGGGCTCGCGGGTGGCCGCGGCCAGGGCGCCGTCGCTGGCGACCGCCGCCAGCACCCGCGGCTCGATCTGGCCGAGGTCGGCCCGCACCAGCACGTGACCGGGCGCGGCCGCCACCGCCGGACGCAGCTCGGCGGGCAGGTTGTGCAGCCCGGCCTGGGCGGTCATCCGGCCGGCCGCCCCGTCGGCCGCGCTCCACGCGCCGCGCAACCGGTCGTCGGCGCCGACGTGCTCGCGCCGCCAGCGCCACCCGTAGGTGGTGGCCACCCGCTCGGCCTTGCGCCAGGCGAGGATCGCCGGCACCACCGGATGGGCCTCGCGGTGCGCCTCGAGCACCCACTTGCGGGTGCTGCTCACCTCCACCCCGGCCAGCGAGAGCAGCCGACGGACCCCGGCCGGGTTGCGCAGATCGATCCGCCCGGCACCGGGCACCGCCGCCAGCACCGGCGCGTCGCGGGCCTGCCGCGCGGACAGCTCGTCCTCCACCGACCGCGGCTCCGGTCCGGCCGCTGCGGTGAGCAGCCGGTCCAGCGCAGGCCGGTCGATCGGCAGCCCGGTGCGCTCCAGCTCGACGCACAGCACCGCGGCCGCCGACTCCGAGCAGGCCGTCAGCAGCGCCCGCCGGCCGCGCTCGGCGACCTGGGCGTGCTGCCACCGAGCGACCTGCAGGCCGGCCCGGGCCAGGGCCGCGCACCTCTCGTCGGTGTCCGCCCAGGCGAGGACGGACGGACGCAGGTGGCCGTCCGGGAGAACCAGCAGGTCCGCGTCCGGCTCCTCGGCGAGCAGGTCGAAGAGATCGCCGCTCGGGGCGACCGGCAGACCGGCCGTGTCGAGGTCGTGCGCCGCGGCCCAGACCCGGCCGGGCTCGGCCGCCGAGCCACCGTGCAGCAGCCGGTGCACCTCGGCGAGGTCCCAGGTGCGATCGAGCGCCGCCGTCGGTGCCGGCCCGTCGAGCAGCGCGGAGACCGAGCGCGCCGTCCACACCACCCAGCGGCCGCCGCGCCCCGCACCGGCGAGATGGCCGGCCACGTCCTCCCGCGCGGCCAGGAGCCCTCCCTCGGCGTCGACGAGCGCGGCCGCACCGTCCCGGCCGAGCACCAGCGCGCCGCCGAAGGTCACCGGCGGCGAGAGGCGCTGGCTCGTCGTCACGCCAGCGGACGCTACCGGGCGACGGTGACAGCGGCGCTGACCTGGTGCGTCACCACCCCCGGGAGGCCGAGCCGCATGGCAGGATGCCAGCGCAGCGGCGCACCGCGCCGCCACCAGACGGTGATGACGAAGGAGATGCTGTGGGTTTCATCAGCTCGATGCTGGGCCGCGACGACGAGCCGACCGGCGAGCCGGAGCCGCGCCGCAGCGCCCTGGAGCAGGCCGACGACCCCGAGCAGCAGAAGGGGCTCAACGGCGCCGCGATCAAGCTGGTCCGACAGCTGCTCGACACCGGCATCGACGGCCGTGGCCCCTTCGACCCCGCAGCCACCGTGGCCGACGCCGCGCTCGCCAAGCACTCCGGCGACGTCGAGAAGGCGGTCGACGAGGTGCTGCGCGACCACCTGCGGCTGGCCGCCGCCAACGGCTTCGTCACCAACCTCGGCGGGTTCGTCACCCTGCCCGTGGCGCTGCCGGCCAACGTGCTCGGCTTCTACGTGCTGGCCACCCGGATGGCCGCCTCGGTGGCCGCGCTGCGCGGCCACGACCTCGCCGACGACCGGATCCGCACCGCGATCCTGCTCAGCCTCGTCGGCGCCGACGCCCAGGAGGTCCTGGCCCGGGCCGGCATGGTCGCCCCGACCGGGCGGATGACGCACCTGGCCACGCAGCGGCTCCCCGGTCCCGCGCTGATGGTGATCAACAAGGGGGTCGGCTTCCGGCTGCTCGCCAGCGCCGGCCGCTCCACCTTCGCCCGCTTCGGGCGGGCCATCCCGGTGGTCGGCGGAGCCGTCGGCGCCGGTCTCGACACCTGGCTGATGAAGCAGCTCGCCGACCACGTCCGCGAGGAGTTCCCCGCGGCCGGGGAGCAGGTCGGGGCCCTCGCCCCGACTGACCGCGAGGCGCCCGGCATCGAGGGGTCCGCCGCCGGCCCGGAGCAGCCGGGGGAACACCCCTGACCTCGGGCACGTTGACCAGGGCGAGAACCTGACGGCGCCCGGGACGCGCCCAGACCTGCAGGAGGACCCATGGCCGCTCGTCGCCGTGCCCGTGCCGCCGCCACCTTCGCCCACGCCGTCGGCGAGGCGTCCGCGCCGGGCTCGCCGAGCCTGTGGCGCCGGCTGCGGGCCGTGCCGCGCCTGGTGCGCGCAGTGCGCTCGGGGGAGTACACCGGGGTGTCCTCGGCCCGGCTGATGCTGCTGCTCGCCGGGGTGGGCTACGTGGTCTCCCCGATCGACGTCGTGCCCGAGGGGCTGCTGCTCGTGCTCGGTCTGGCCGACGACGCCCTCGTCCTCGGCTGGGTCGCGCTGACCCTGGTGCAGGAGACCGAGGCCTTCCTCGCCTGGGAGCAGGCGGTGCCCTCGCACGTCGTGCGCTGAGGCGCCCTCGGTCGCCGAGCTCGCGTCGTGCACAGGCGACAGCGCGCTCCGACGCTCGTCCACAGCGGGACGGCACGCGCTGGCGCCCCGGCCGGGCCTGCTCGACGGTGGCTGCATGACCGCCATCGTTCGCGCCCGTACCCCCGCCGACCTGCTCGTGCTGCTGCCCTACCAGCTCGGCTACCACCCGCTGCGCTCCGTCGTGGTCGTCATGCTGCACGGCCGTCGGCTCGGCCTCGTGCAGCGCCTCGACCTCACCCGCGGCGAGGAGATCAGCCGGGCCGCCGCCGACGTCCTGCTCGACGTCGCCGAGCGGGAGCGGCCGGACTCGGTCGTCGTGGCCGGCTTCGAGGACCACGAGGGGGACTCCGACGACCTGCGCGCCGCGGTCGTGGGCGAGGCCCGACGACGCGGCGTCCGGGTCGCCGAGCACCTCGTCGTCCGCGACGGCCGGTGGTACGCCCCCGACTGCGACGAGGCCTGCTGCCCGACCGGTGGCGAGCCGCTGCCCGCCCCCGACGGGGTCCCGGGGGTGGCCGAGTACGTCCGTCGCGGGATCGCCCCGCTGCCCAGCCGCGACCACGTGCTCGAGAGCCTGGTCCCGATCCAGGAGGCGGAGTCCGCCGCAGCCACCGCCGCGGCCCTGGCCCGACGCCACGACCAGCCGGGCTGGCCGTCGACGGTCAGCACCACCCGGGTCTGGCGGACGATCCTCGACCTCGATCCGGCCGCGAGGCCGGTGACCGCGCTGCCGCCGGAGGCGGTGGCCGTCGCGCTGGCCTCGCTGCGCCAGATCGGCTGGCGGGACGCGCTGCTCGGCGTGCTCTGCCCCGGCGCGGTCCCCACCGAGGCCCTGGAGCAGGACGCGGTGTCTCGCGCCAGGGAGGCAGCCGCCGCCTGCCCGTGGGTCCAGGCCGAGCCGTCGCCGCCGGCGAGCGACCAGCCCGCCGACCGGGGGACGGGCCAGCCCGCCGACCGTGCGGCGGGCGACGACCTCGCCATGGTGCTGCGGCACCGGCTGGCCGACCTGCTCCGGCTGACCCCGGAGGCCGAGAGCGCGCCCCTGCTCACGGTGCTGGCGCACGTCGCCTGGTGGCAGGGAGACGGCACGGTGGCCGGTGCCTGCCTCGACGAGGCCCTCGCCGTGGAGCCGGAGCACCGGCTGGCCGGGCTCATGCTGCGGCTGCTGCAGCACGGGCTGCGACCACCGGGCTGGTCGAGCGGGTCGACCGGTCCCGACGAGGGCGGGTGAGCCTCGCGGGTCGGCCGGGAGCGGCTCGCCCACGCTCGTGCTGCCCGGGCGCACCCGCTACAGTGGCGGGCAGGTCATGAGTTCCAGCGACAAGCCCCGGCTGGCTGGACGGCAACCCTCCTCGCGATGGGGTGCCCCGGGTGATGACCGGGCCGTATCGCAGCGGTACGGCAAGGCGAGCCCGAGGGAGACCTCCCATGAGCATCACCCACCAGCCACCGGCCACCGGCGCCGCCTGCTGGCGTGACGGCGACGACCCCGGCGACCGGCTCTTCGCCCACCTGGGGGAGCTGACGCTGGAGTCCGGGGTGCGGCTGCCCGAGGTGACCCTGGCCTACGAGACCTGGGGCCGGCTCTCGCCCTCCGGCGACAACGCGGTGCTCGTCGAGCACGCCCTCACCGGGGACAGCCACGTCGCCGGCGGCGTCGGTCCTGGCCACCCGACGCCGGGATGGTGGACCGACCTCGTCGGCCCCGGGCTGCCGCTGGACACCGACCGCTGGTTCGTCGTCGCCCCGAACGTCCTCGGCGGGTGCCAGGGCAGCACCGGACCCAGCTCGCCGGCGCCGGACGGCCGACCGTGGGGCAGCCGCTTCCCGCAGGTGACCGTCCGTGACCAGGTCGCCGCCGAGGCCCGCCTCGCCGAGCAGCTCGGCCTGCGACGGTGGCGCGCCGTGCTCGGCGGATCGATGGGCGGGATGCGCTCGCTGGAGTGGGTCACCAGCCACCCCGACCGGGTCCAGGCCGCTCTCGTGCTGGCCAGCACGGGGTACGCCAGCGCCGAGCAGATCGGCTGGTCGCAGGCGCAGATCCTGGCGATCCGCAACGATCCCGACTTCGCCGACGGCGACTACTACGGCACCGGTCGGTCCCCGGAGGCCGGGCTGGCGATCGCCCGCCAGATCGCGCACGTGACCTACCGCAGCGAGCTGGAGCTGCACGAGCGCTTCGGGCGGGACGAGCAGCCCGGGGGAGCGGGGCGGCGGTTCGCCGTGGAGAGCTACCTGGACCACCACGGCGCCAAGCTCGCGGCCCGCTTCGACGCCAACTCCTACATCGCGCTCTCCGAGGCGATGAACTCCCACGACGTCGGCCGCGGGCGCGGCGGGCTGCAGGCCGCGCTGGCCCCCTTCGCCGGCCGTCTGGTCGTCGCGCCGATCGACTCCGACCGGCTCTACCCGCCGCGGCTGTCCGAGGAGATCGTCGCGGCCAGCCCGAGCGCCGAGCTGCGTCCGGTGCGCTCGCTGGTCGGGCACGACGCCTTCCTCACCGAGAGCGACCAGGTGGGTCGGATCATCCGCGACCTCCTGGGGTGAGCGCCTCGCCACGGGCAGGTGCGGACGCGGCTGCCGGGAGCAGCCGCGCAGGCTTGCGCCGGGTGTAGCGTCAGGCCTGCAACGACTGCCGCGGGAGCGAGGAGAGATCAGATGACCGTCGTGGTGGGCTACGTCTCGACCAACGAGGGCCGGGCGGCCCTGGACCGCGCGCTCGAGGAGTGCCGGCTGCGCGGTGACAACCTCGTCGTCATCCACTCCGACCGCGGCGGCCCCTCGCTGTCCCGCGAGTCGGCGCAGAAGAGCGACAGCCAGCTCGAGGAGCTGCGCGGCGAGCTCGCCGGCAGCGGCGTCGAGGTGGACGTGCGCGGCCTCGTCCGCGGCAACGAGCCGGCCGAAGACCTCATCGCGGTGGCCGAGGAGGTCGGCGCCGAGCTGATCGTCATCGGTCTGCGCCGCCGTACCCCGGTGGGCAAGCTCATCCTCGGCTCCAACGCGCAGCGGGTGCTGCTGGACGCGCCGTGCGCCGTCCTGGCGGTCAAGGCGACCGCCTGACCTGCAGCGACGCCCCTGTCACGGGGAGCGGGCATAACGCGTCGCGGTCCGTCGTTTTATAATGGTGTCCGAGCACTTCCGGACATCAGATCCGGGGACCGGGACGCAGGGGTCGGGGAGGCCCGACGCGGCCGGTTCACATCATCCGTGACGAAAGGTTGTCGGTGTCCGCTGCCCCCACGCGTCCGAACCAGGAGCAGGGCGCACTGCCCCGCGAGTTCAGCCATCCGGCCCTGCAGCAGCTGGTCCGGCAGGGCCGGACGACCGGGTCCATCACCGGCGACCAGCTGCAGTCCGCATTCACCGAGGCCGGCGTGACGCCGTCCCGCGGCAAGGCCGTCCTCCGCGCGCTGGACGACCAGGGAATCGAGGTACAGGTGACACCGACCAAGCGTTCCACCACCAAGAAGGCGTCCGCGAAGAAGACGCCCGCCAAGAAGGCGCCGGCCACGAAGAAGGCCGCCAGCTCCGGCACCAGGGCGTCGGCGACGAAGAAGTCTGCGACCGCCCCGGCCGAGGAGGAGACCAGCACCGGCAGCGCCCCGGCGAAGAAGACCGCCAAGGCCGCCACGACGAAGAAGGCGGCCGCCTCGGCCACCGCGAAGAAGGCCACGGCGAAGAAGACCACGGCGAAGAAGGCGGCCGCCAAGAAGGCGGCCGCGAAGGCCACCTCGGGTGCTGCGGAGGCCGGCGCGGACAGCGACGAGGTCACCGAGACCGAGGACGTCGACGGGGAGCCCACCGACGAGGACGTCAGCGCCGAGGCGGAGACGCCCGACACCGACGGTGACGCCGAGGCCAGCACCGACACCGACAGCGAGGACGACTCCGGGGACGGCGAGACCACCGACGCCGGGGCCGAGGTCGCCAAGACCGAAGAGGCCGTCGCGGCCGGAGGTCCGACCCGGGCCGCGCCCGAGGAGGCCGGTGGCTTCACCCTCTCCAACGACGATGACGAGGACGCCCCCGCCCAGCAGGTCGTCACCGCCGGTGCCACCGCGGACCCGGTCAAGGACTACCTCAAGCAGATCGGCAAGGTCGCCCTGCTCAACGCCGAGCAGGAGGTCGAGCTCGCCAAGCGGATCGAGGCCGGCCTCTTCGCCGAGGAGAAGCTCGCCGGCGACGACAAGATCGACATGAAGCTCAAGCGTGAGCTGTGGTGGATCTCCCAGGACGGCAAGAACGCCAAGAACCACCTGCTCGAGGCCAACCTGCGCCTCGTGGTGTCGCTGGCCAAGCGGTACACCGGTCGCGGGATGCTCTTCCTCGACCTCATCCAGGAGGGCAACCTCGGCCTGATCCGCGCGGTCGAGAAGTTCGACTACACCAAGGGCTACAAGTTCTCCACGTACGCCACCTGGTGGATCCGGCAGGCGATCACCCGGGCGATGGCCGACCAGGCCCGCACCATCCGCATCCCGGTGCACATGGTCGAGGTCATCAACAAGCTGGCCCGCGTGCAGCGCCAGATGCTCCAGGACCTGGGCCGCGAGCCCACCCCGGAGGAGCTGGCCAAGGAGCTCGACATGACCCCGGAGAAGGTCGTCGAGGTGCAGAAGTACGGCCGCGAGCCGATCTCCCTGCACACCCCGCTGGGTGAGGACGGCGACTCCGAGTTCGGCGACCTCATCGAGGACTCCGAGGCGGTCGTGCCCTCCGACGCGGTCAGCTTCACGCTGCTGCAGGAGCAGCTGCACTCGGTGCTGGACACCCTCTCCGAGCGCGAGGCCGGCGTCGTCTCGATGCGCTTCGGGCTGACCGACGGCCAGCCGAAGACGCTGGACGAGATCGGCAAGGTCTACGGGGTCACCCGTGAGCGGATCCGGCAGATCGAGTCCAAGACGATGAGCAAGCTGCGCCACCCCAGCCGCAGCCAGGTGCTGCGCGACTACCTCGACTGAGCGGCGTCGCCGACGACGACGGGGGCCGACCAGGAGATCCTGGGTCGGCCCCTTCGTCATGTCCGGTGGGTGGATCGCTCGGTGCGGCGCGGTGGAGGTATCCCGCCGGTGGAGGTATCTCGTCGAGCCGGGGCGCGTGGTATCACCTCCACCCGGCGGAAGGCGCGGAACTCGGGTGCCGCCGGCTATTCCACGGCTACGGTGGCGCCATGCGAGCACTGGCGGCGTGCCTTCCGATCCTGGTCCTGCTCATGTCGGCGTGCAGCGGGGAGCCCGAACCAGCTCCCACCGTGACCTCGACGTCGACCGCCACCACCACGGCGCCCCCCACGACCACGACCCGCACTGCCACGGAGACCGCGACCGAGACGGAGACCGCGACCGCGACCGAGACGGCCACGGTCACCGCGACCGTGACCGCGAGCGCCGCAGCCGAACCCTCGGCACCCACCGGCGAGGGGGAGGTGGTCCTGGACGCGGAGGGCAATCCGTGGGAGATCCCGCAGACCGACGAAGGTCTGGAGGGTTGGTGCAGCGACCAGTCCATCCCCCAAGAGGTCAAGAACATGCCGTGCTTCGGCTCCGCCACTCCACCGACGTACTGACCCACGACCCTTCGCCATGTCCGGTGGGTGGATGATCCAGTCGGCGTGGGTGGAGGTATCTCGTCGCGCTGGGGCGCGTTGGTTCACCTCCACCGGGCTGCTTCACCTCCACCCGTTCACCTCCACCCGAGAAGGGGGAGGGCGGGTCAGCGCCCGGCGAAGGGGAGCCGGTCGGTGAGCCGGCGCCAGCCGTCGCTCCAGGCGCGACGACCCTCGACCGGCCACAGCAGCGCCCGGGCTCGTCGCCCGGTGGTACGGGAGCGCCGGGCCCGCCCGAGGATCGCGTCGACGTCGTCGCCGATATCCGGCAGGACCGCCGGGTCCGGCGCGTAGCGGGCGCGTTCCAGGGTGGTCACGACCCGGTCGACCTGGTCCGTCGCGGCCGGATCGCCCGGCACCCGCCGCTGCACCCACGCCCCGGTCTGACGCGGGGTCGCTCCGTCCGGGGGCGACATGCCCAGATCGCCGAGCCGGACGACCAGCCCCTGCCACTCCTGCTCCACCCGGGCCGCGTCGTCCTCCGGGCGCCGACGCCGCACGAGGATCGCGGTGACCGGCAGCACCGCCAGCGCGAGCACCAGCCCGAGCAGCAGCACCAGCGGCCACCGCCACCACGGCGCCGTGTCGTCGGTCGGGGCTCCGTCGGTCGCCCCGGCCGCGATGTCCTCCTGCGCCGACGGGGCCGCCGAGCTGCTGGCGCTGGTGCTCGTGCTGCTGGTCTCCTCGCTGCTCCCAGAGCTCCCGTCCGCCTCGTCCACCCCCGGCAGCGAGTAGCCCGGCGTGGAGGCGGCGTCGGAGCCGGGGGTCGGCTCGAAGCGCACCCAGCCCACCCCGTCGAACCACAGCTCCGGCCAGGCGTGGGCGTCGGAGGCGCGGACGATCCGCTCGTCCCCTTCGCTCGTGCCCGGCAGGAAGCCGACCCCGACCCGGGCCGGGATCCCGCGGGCGCGCGCCATCAGGGCCATCGTCGTCGCGAACTGCTGGCAGTAGCCGGTCCGGGTGCGCAGGAAGTGCAGCACCGCGTCCTCGCCGTCCTCGGCCGGCTCGAGCTCGAGGTTGTAGGTGTACGCGCTGCTGCGCAGGTGGGCCTGGATCTGCCGGGCGGCCTGCAGTGGCCCGGCGCCCTCGGAGACGACCTGCCCGGTCAGCTCCCGGACCGCCTGCTGCGAGGCCGGGTCGAGGGCCAGCAGGTCCGCCCCGGACCGCGGTCCGGCACCCTCGAGGCTCGGCGGGAAGTCCTCCTCGGTCGGCTCGATCTCCTGGGTGACCGCGGTGTACTCATCGGGCGCCTCGGTGACCGTGACGGTGCCGGCGGCATCCACGGTGTAGCTGGTCCCGCCCAGGTCGAGCACGTCCAGGCCCGCCGGGACCGGCAGCTGGGGCGCGGCGACACCGTTCTCCAGCACGCTCATCTTGCGCTCGCGGCGGGGCACGTCCTGGTCGGCCTCGGGCCGCGGGTCGCCCTCCAGACCGCCGGGCGGCTGCGGGCCGGGCTCGCTCATCCGGACCCGGCCGTCGGCGATCTGGTCGACGACGGCCACCCTCAGCGGCTCGGGCGTCGGGTCGTCGGTGCGGTAGGTGAGCACCGGCTCGGTGCTGGGGGAGCGCAGGCTGCGTCGCAGGTCCAGCTCGGTGGACAGCCGGACGGTCTCGCCCGGACCGCCCCCGACCCCGCCGCGGCCCAGCCCGTCGAGCAGGTAGCGCTGGGGCAGGTGGGGGAGCAGAGCGGGCAGCACCACGGCGGCGGCCAGCGCGAGCACCCCGACCTGCATCGCCTGACGCCCCAGCATGCGGTGCGCGCTGTCGGCGTCCTGGCCGCCGCGCTCCCCGGCGACCACGGTGGTCCAGCGCTCCGTCGAGTCCCGCGCCTGGTAGCCGAGCATCGCCAGCCACAGCAGCGCCGCGGCGACGAACCAGCCCCAGTGCAGGCCGTCGTCGGAGTTGGCCGTGGAGACCAGGAAGAGCGAGAAGAGGGGGAGCCCGGCGATCGCCGGGCTGTCCGCGGTCGCCGCGGCGAGGTCCACGGCCAGGGCCACCAGCACGACGATCCCGCCGAGCATGGCCGCCACGCCCGGGGTCAGCGGGGCCGGCGCCGCGTACTCGGTGATGGTCTGCTGGGCGTCGGTCACCAGATCCCCGACGGCGCCGATCGTCGCCGCGGTGGGCAGGCCGAAGGTGGTGGTCTCCCCGACGTAGGTGTGCAGCAGGTAGCCCCCGGAGGCCAGCGCCTGGCCACCGACGACGAGCACGGCCCGCGAGGTGAGCCAGCGCAGGGCCAGGCCGCTGAGCAGCACGACGAGCACGCCGAGGACGGCGTCCGCCACCCAGGCGTCGTCCTCGAAGAGCGGGCGCACCGGCAGCGTCAGCAGCACCGTGGCCGCCGCGCCCAGCGTGGCCGGCACCGCCTGCAGCATCCTCACGTGGTCACCCCCGACGGGACGACCTGGGCCCAGGCGTCGGCCACCCGCACCCCGGGCCGGACCCGCACGGTGCGCCAGCCGGCGGCGCCGAGCCGGGCCAGGGTGCGCGCGGTCGCCTCGTCGGTCTCGCCGCCACGACCGCGGTAGCCGGCTCGGTCGAGCACCATCGCGACGCACGACCCGCCGCGCCCGCCGAGCTGGTCGCAGGCCTCGTCGGGCAGGGGCCCGAGCACGGCGACGACGAGTCCGCTGCCGCTGGCGTGGAAGTCGCCGACGGCTCCGACCAGACCGGTGGGCAGCGAGCTGCTCACCGGCTGCAGGTCGGCCAGCACGTCGAGGGCGTGGTCGATCGTCTCCATCGGGGCGGCCGCCCCGCTCGGGCCGGTGCTCGTGGCCAGGTGCACCTCGTGCTGCTCGGCGAAGAGCCGGTGGACCACCGAGGCCGTCGCCGAGACGGCCCACTCGAAGGACCCGCCGGACCCGGCGCCGGCGTGCGCGCCGGCCCGGTCGTCGATGACCACCAGGGCCCGGCGGTGACCGGGCTCCTCGTCCTGACGGACCATCATCTCGCCGGTCCGCGCCGTGGAGGGCCAGTGGATCCGGCGCAGGTCGTCCCCGACGCGGTACTCCCGCACCGAGGGATCCTCCTCACCGACCAGCGAGATCCGTCGCGAGAGGGTCGCCTCCCCGCCGGCCCCGGCGCGGCTGCTCGGCCCGCCGACCAGCGGCTCGATCCGTGGCAGGACGGTCAGCTCGGCGGCGCCGGGATGGACCGCCGAGCGCTCGGCGAGGCCGAAGGGGTCGGCCACCCGCACGGTCAGCGGCCCCAGCCGGTGGCGTCCCCGCACGTGCGAGCGCACCCGGTAGGTCAGCCCGGTGGCCTCGTGCGGGCGCAGCCGCGGCAGCACCATCCGGGGCCGGTCGCCGAGGGCGTAGGCCAGCTCCTCCTCGGCCCGGAGCACCGGGGTGCGTCGCTCACCGACGTTGCGCAGCTCGAGGGTCACGTCGGAGGGCTGGTCGACGGGCACGCGCCGCGGCAGCACGCTGCGGGTGATCTGCAGCTCGGGTCGTCGGGTCGCCAGCAGCAGCGCCGCCAGCGGCAGCACCACCAGCAGGGCGCCGACCGAGGTGAGGCTGCGCAGGCCGACCGTCATGCCGCCGCCGGCGACCACCAGCCCGGCGAGGACGAAGAGACGTCCGCGTGCGGTGAGCGTGCCCATGTCGTCAGCGTGCCCGTCTCGCCTGTGCGCCGCGGCCTCAGCGTGCCGTGCGCGGCGTCGCCGCCCCGGGCACCCGGGTGCGCTGCAGGATCTCCGAGACCAGCGTGCTCGGGGACTGCCGCGCCATCTGCGCCTCGGAGGTCAGCAGCAGACGGTGCGCCAGCACCGTCCCGGCGACCGCCTGGACGTCGTCGGGGAGCACGTGGTCGCGCCGGTTCAGCGCGGCCCGGGCGCGGGAGGCGCGCAGCAGGTGCAGCGTCGCCCGGGGCGAGGCGCCCAGCCGGATCTGCGGGTGCCGTCGGGTGGCGGTGGCGAGGTCGACGACGTACTGGCGGACCGCCTCGGCGGCGTGCACCCGGCGCACCGCCGCGATCACCCGGGCCATCCGGGCCGCGTCGGTGACCGGCTGCAGGTCCTCCAGCGGCGAGCTCGCGCCGTGCTGGTCGAGCATGGCCACCTCGCTGGCCGGCTCCGGGTAGCCGACGCTCACCCGAGCCATGAAGCGGTCGCGCTGCGCCTCCGGCAGCGGGTAGGTGCCCTCCATCTCCACCGGGTTCTGGGTGGCCATGATGATGAAGGGGTCCGGCAGCGGGTAGGTCTGCCCGTCGACGGTGACCTGCCGCTCCTCCATGGACTCCAGCAGCGCCGACTGCGCCTTCGGCGAGGCCCGGTTGATCTCGTCGCCGACGACGACGTTGGCGAAGATCGCCCCCGGGCGGAACTCGAACCGGCGCTGGTCCTGGTTGAAGATGCTCACGCCGGTGATGTCGCTGGGCAGCAGGTCCGGGGTGAACTGGATCCGGTGCACCGAGGCGTCGATGCTGCGGGCCAGCGCCTTGGCCAGCATCGTCTTGCCCACCCCGGGGACGTCCTCGATGAGCAGGTGCCCCTCGGCGAGCAGCACGATGATGCTGGTCCGCACCACCTCCGGCTTGCCCTGGAGGACCCCGTTCATCGCCGCCGCCAGCTGCCCGCCGGTGCGCACCACCTGCTCCAGGTCGTCCTCGACCTGACCGGCGGCCGGGGCCGTCCGGGTCGTCGCGTCCTGAGTCACGGTCTGCCGACCTCCTGATCGCCGGTGGCGGTCTCGCACCGTGCCACTTCGCTCCACGTCACTGCGCGCCAGCCTACGTGCTGGGCGCGCGCCGCCGCCGGGCTCGTCGTCGGTGCGCCCGTCCGGACGTCACCGCCGTCCTGCGGGAGTCATGGGCGCAGATCCTCCCCACTTCGCTCCACCCTTGATATGTCAGGGAAAAAGTAGGTATCTGACCGAGGAATCATGCGGCTAGAGGGTGCTTGAGCGAGCAAGGTGGAGTAAAGTGGGGGATGTAGGGAACGGGCGGAGCGCCGAGGGTCGAGCCGAAGGGGAGGTGGTGCCGCGATGTTCCTGGGCACCCACACCCCCCGGCTGGACGACAAGGGCCGGCTCTTCCTCCCCGCGAAGTTCCGGGAGAAGCTCGCCGGCGGGCTGGTGATGACCCGTGGGCAGGAGCGCTGCCTCTACGTCTTCCCGATGGACGAGTTCGTCCGGATCACCGAGCGCTTCCAGGAGGCCCCCACCTCCTCCAAGGCGGCCCGCGACTACATGCGCGTCTTCCTCAGCGGCGCCAGCGACGAGATCCCGGACAAGCAGGGGCGGGTCACCGTCCCGGCCACGCTGCGCCAGTACGCCGGTCTGGACCGCGACTGCACGGTCATCGGCGCCGGCAGCCGGGTCGAGGTGTGGGACTCCACCGCCTGGGCCGGCTACCTGGACAGCACCGAGCAGGCCTTCTCCGACCAGACGGAGGAGGTGATCCCGGGACTGATGTGACCCGGCAGCTGCCGCCCGGCCTCCAGCCGAGACGGCACCGACGCGACTTCCCCCGCGCCGGAACGTCCCGGATGGGGACCAGGTGGCAGCAGCCGGACCGCGCCAGCACGGGATCGAGCGACGATGATGACCACGCACCAGCCGCCCGCCGACGAGACCACCGGCCGGCACCTGCCGGTGATGCCGGCCGAGGTGGCCGAGCACCTCGCCCCGGCGCTGACCGCCGACGGGGCGGTGCACGTCGACGGCACCCTCGGCCTCGGCGGGCACGCCGAGGCGGTGCTCTCCGCGCACCCCGGCGTCCGCCTCGTCGGCATCGACCGCGACCCCCAGGCGCTCGCCCTGGCCGAGCAGCGGCTCGCCCCCTTCGCCGACCGGGTGGACCTGGTGCACGCGGTCAACGACGAGCTCGGCGAGGTGCTCGACGACCTGGGCCTGGCCACGGTCGACTCGATCTTCTTCGACCTCGGGGTCAGCTCGCTGCAGCTCGACGAGAGCGAGCGCGGCTTCGCCTACGCCCAGGACGCCCCCCTGGACATGCGGATGGACCCCACCGTCGGGATCACCGCGGCCGAGGTGCTCAACACCTACCCGCAGGACCGGCTGGCCCGGGTGCTCGCCGAGCTGGGCGAGGAGCGCTTCGCCCGGCGGATCGCCGCCGCGGTGGTGCGCGAGCGCGAGCGGGCCCCCTTCGAGCGCTCGGCCCGGCTCGTCGAGCTGCTCCGCGAGAGCATCCCGGCCGCCTCCCAGCGGGCCGGCGGGCACCCCGGCAAGCGGACCTTCCAGGCGCTGCGGATCGAGGTCAACGCCGAGCTGGTCACCTGGCAGCGCGCGCTGCCGGTCGCCCTGCAGCGGCTCGCCGTCGGCGGCCGGATCGCGGTGCTGTCCTTCCACTCGCTCGAGGACCGGATCACCAAGCGGGCGCTGACCGCGGCGGCCCGCAGCAGCGCCCCGGTGGACCTGCCGGTCGAGCTGCCCGAGCACGCCCCCGAGCTGCGTCTGCTCACCCGCGGGGCGCAGACCCCGACCGCGGCCGAGCTGGCCGAGAACCCCCGATCTGCCTCGGTGCGCCTGCGCGCGGCCGAGCGCATCCGTCCGCCCCGCCGACCGGAAGGCACCGCCCGATGAGCCAGATGATGACCAGCCTGCTGGCCCGCGACCCCGAGCGGGGGAGCCGACCCGCCGACCGTCGTCGCCTCGCGGTGGTCTCGCCGCAGGACACCTCCGGGTCGGTCCGCTTCCCGGTGCTCTGCCTCAGCCTGCTGCTGGCCGGTCTCGGCGCGGTCCTCGGGCTGAACACCGCGATGGCCCAGGACTCCTTCGAGGTGCAGCGGCTCGAGGGGCGCTCCGCCGCGCTCAGCGACACCCAGGAGTCGCTGACCCACGACATCGACGAGCGCTCCGCCCCGCAGGCGCTCGCCGACCGGGCCGACGAGCTCGGCATGGTGCCCGCCGACAGCGCCGCCTTCGTCGACCTGGAGAAGGGCGCCGTGCTCGGCGTGGCGGAGCCGGCCACCCGACCCGAGGGTCTTACCGTGGACGCGGCGACGGACGCGACCGCCTCCGAGGGCGCCAGCAGCGAGAAGGAGAGCGGCTCGGGCTCGTCGTCGGCCTCGTCCGAGAAGGGCGAGGAGAGCGAGAAGGAGTCGGCCTCGGCCAGCTCGACGCAGGAGGAGTCGTCCTCGTCCGCGCAGGAGTCCGCGGACGAGAGCAGCGACTGAGCAGACCCGCCGGCGCGACCGGCACGGACGAGGTGAAGGAGAGCCCGTTGACCCAGCGTCGACCCGCTCGCGGGCGAACGACCCCGCAGGGCGCGACGCGCGGATCCGCGGCCCGGCCCTCGTCCTCGGGGACGCCGGCACGGGCGACGTCTGCCCAGCCGAAGCGCCCGCAGCGCAAGCCCGCGAGACCGCAGCCCGGGCAGGCCAGGAAGCCCGCCGCCAAGCCCTCCGCGAACCGGGCCGCCTCGGTGCCGGCGAAGGGCACCCGGCCGGCCGGCCACTCCGGTCCCGCCCGCAGAGGCCCGGCCCGCTCCGGTCCCGGGAGCACGCCCCCGCGTCGGCCACGGCGAGGATCGGGCGGTCCCGGCGGTCCGGGCGGACGCGGCCCGCGCCGCCCCGGCGGCTCCGGGCGTCCCGCCCCCCGCCCGGGCAACCCGCGCACCCGGATGCTCGCCCTCACCATGGGCATGCTCATGGTGCTCAGCCTCTTCGCCGCCCAGCTGCTGCGGATCCAGGGCTTCGACAGCGACGCCGTGGCCGCCGAGGCGCTGGCCGCGCGCAGCCAGACCGAGGCCATCCCGGCCACCCGCGGCACGATCTACGACGCCGAGGGCACCGTGCTGGCGACCAGCCGCGAGCGCCGCACCGTCGTCATCGACCAGACCGCCGTCCCCTCGTACGAGAAGCGGGTCTCCGGCCAGACCACCACGGTCGGCGTCGAGGGGGCCGCGCAGGACCTGGCGCCGCTGCTGGGCACCACCGCGGACGAGCTCGCCCCGCAGCTCACCGGCGACCGGCGCTACCGGGTGATCGCCAAGAACGTCTCGCCACAGACCTGGCGGACCATCAACGACCTCGGTATCCCGGGCGTCTACTCCGAGCCGACCACCCAGCGCAGCTACCCGCAGTCGACCACCGTGGCCTCCCTCGTCGGCTTCGTCCAGGAGGACCAGTCGGCCGGCGGCGGGCTGGAGCTCATGCTCGACGACGAGCTGGCCGGCGACGCCGGCACGGCCACCTACGAGATCGCCCAGGACGGCTCGCGGCTGCCCAACGCCGACACCGAGATCAGCTCGGCCACCGACGGCACCGACGTGCGGCTGACCATCGACAACGACGTGCAGTGGTACGCCCAGAACGCGCTCGCCGCCAAGGTCAAGGAGACCAAGGCCGAGTCCGGGACGGTCGTGGTGCAGGAGGCCGACACCGGCCAGCTCGTCGCCCTGGCCAGCTACCCGACCTTCGACCCCAACGACATCGGCGACCAGGACAACGTCTTCGCCAACCTCGCCTTCAGCGACGTCTTCGAGCCGGGGTCCACCGCCAAGGTGATGACCGTGGCCGCCGCCCTGGAGGAGGACGCGGTCGAGCCGGACACCCCGATGGTCATCCCGGACAGCCTCACCCGCTACGACCGGACGATCACCGACTCGCACCCGCACCCCACCCAGTACCGCACGGTCTCCGGGGCGCTGGCCGAGTCCAGCAACACCGGGATGATGCTGATCAGCGAGCGGATGGAGCCGCAGACCCTCGAGGAGTACTTCCGCGCCTTCGGCCTGGGCAGCAAGACCGGCATCGGCTTCCCCGGCGAGTCCTCCGGGCTGCTCGCCCCGGCCGAGGACTGGGACCCGGTCCAGGCCTACACGGTCACCTACGGGCAGGGCGTGAGCACCACCGCGGTGCAGACCGCCAGCGTCTTCCAGACGATCGCCAACGGCGGCACCCGGCTCAGCCCGAGCCTGGTCGAGGAGACCAAGGCCGCCGACGCGGGGGAGGACGGCTGGGAGGCCTCCGCGGAGCCGGAGAGCTCCCGGGTGATCTCCGAGACCACCGCGGAGCAGATCAGCCTCATGCTCGAAGGGGTCGTCAGCGAGGACGGCACGGCGCCGCAGGCCCGCATCCCCGGCTACCGCGTCGCCGGCAAGACCGGTACCGCCGACCGGCCCGACCCGGACGGCAACGGCTACAAGGGCAAGACCGCCAGCTTCATCGGCTTCGCGCCCGCCGACGACCCCGAGCTGGTCGTCTCGGTGATCCTGCAGGACCCGACCAACGGCTACTACGGCGGCACCGTGGCGGCTCCGGTCTTCAAGGACGTCATGACCTACGCCCTGCAGGACCAGCAGGTCCCGCCCACGGCCAGCGGGGAGAAGAGCCCGAAGGTCGAGATCGAGATCGACGAGCCCGCCGACGACGCGCCCGGTGTCATCAGGGACCAGGGCCTGCCCGAGGGCCGGTAGGCTGCCCGCTCGTGCCTCTCCCACGCCCCGACGGCCTCCCGGCCGTGCCGCTCGGCGACCTCGCCGAGGTCGCCGGACCGGACGCGAACGTCACCGGGGACCGCGCCACCTCCGTCACCGGGATCTCCCTGGCCACCTCCACGGTGCGCCCCGGCGACCTCTGGGCGGCGCTGCAGGGCGCCAACGTGCACGGCGCCCGCTACGCCGAGCAGGCGGCTGCCGCCGGCGCGGTCGCGGTGCTCACCGACGAGGCGGGCGAGGCGCTGGTGCGCGAGAGCGGGGTCGACCTGCCGGTGGTGGTCTGCACCGACCCGCGCGGCCGGCTGGGCCGGGTGAGCGCCGCGCTCTACGGCACCACCGACCCCGGGCTGCGGCTCTTCGGGATCACCGGCACCAACGGCAAGACCACCACGGCCTACCTGCTGGACTCGGCGCTGCGAGCCCTCGGCCGGGCCACCGGGCTGATCGGCACCATCGAGACCCGGATCGGCGACGAGCGGGTGGCCTCGGCGCGCACCACCCCCGAGACCACCGACCTGCACGCGCTGCTGGCAGTGATGGCCCAGCGCGGCACCGACGACTGCGTCATGGAGGTCAGCAGCCACGCCCTGGAGCTGCACCGGGTGGACGCGGTCGTCTACGACGTCGCGATCTTCACCAACCTCTCCCAGGACCACCTCGACTTCCACGGCACGATGGAGGCCTACTTCGCCGCCAAGGCCCGGCTCTTCACCCCGGAGCGCTCCCGCGCCGGGGTGGTCTGCGTCGACGACGCCTGGGGCCGGCGGCTGGCCGAGCAGGCCGGCGTGCCGGTGACCACCGTCTCCAGCCACGAGGACGTGCCCGCCGACTGGCGGATCGGCGGCGACCCGGCCGGCCACGACCTCACCCTCACCTCCGCCGACGGGGCCAGCCTCGCGCTGCGCTCGGCGCTGCCCGGCGACTTCAACCGGGTCAACACCGCGCTGGCCGCGCTCGCCCTGATCGTCGCCGGGCACCCCCGGGACGAGGTGGTCGAGGCAGTGCTCGCGCCGCCGAGCGTCCCCGGCCGGATGGAGCTGGTCAGCACCGACGACCCCGACGCCCCGCAGGGCGTCGTCGACTACGCGCACACCCCGGACGCGGTGGCCGCCGCCCTGGCCGCGCTGCGCCCGCAGACCGCCGGCACCCTGGTCGCCGTGCTCGGCGCCGGAGGCGCCCGCGACCAGGGCAAGCGACCCGGCATGGGCCGTGCCGCGGCCACCCACGCCGACGTCGTCCTGGTCACCGACGACAACCCCCGCGACGAGGACCCGGCGCTCATCCGGGAGGCCGTGGCCTCCGGCGCCGACGGGGGGCCGGCCACCGTCGAGGTCGTCCCCGGCCGGGACGCGGCGATCGCCCGGGCGGTCGCCCTGGCCGCCGCGGGCGGCCCCGGCGGCACCGTCGCGCTGCTCGGCAAGGGCCACGAGCAGGGCCAGGAGATCGCCGGGCAGGTTCGCCCGCACGACGACCGCGACGCGCTGCGGCAGGCCCTCGCCGCGACCGTCGCCGGAGGCACCCGATGATCCCGCTGACCCTGGCCGAGATCCACCGGGTGACCGGTGGGCAGCTGCACGGCACCGACGCCGCCGCCGCGGCGCGGATCGTCGTGGACGGACCGGTGGTCACCGACTCCCGCGAGGCCGGCCCCGGCAGCCTCTACGTCGCCCGGATCGGGGAGCAGGCCGACGGTCACCGCTACCTGCCGGCCGCGGCCGACCTGGGCGCGGTCGCCGCGCTGACCACCCGCCCCACCGACGGCCTGGCGCAGATCGTCGTCCCCGACGAGCAGGCCGCCTTCGTCGCCCTGGCCCGGCACCTCGTCGACGCGCTTCCCCGGATGCTCGTCGTCGGGATCACCGGGTCCTCGGGCAAGACCAGCACCAAGGACCTGCTCGGCGCGGTGCTGGCCACGGCCGGGGAGACCGTCGCCCCGCAGGGCTCCTACAACTCCGAGGTCGGGGTGCCGCTGACCGTCTGCCGGGTGACCCCGCGCACCGAGCACCTCGTCGTCGAGATGGGCGCCCGCGGCCGCGGGCACATCGCCTACCTCACCGAGATCGCGCCGCCGCGGATCGGGGTGGTGCTCAACGTCGGGCACGCCCACGTCGGCGAGTTCGGCTCGCTGGACGCCGTCGCCGAGGCGAAGGGCGAGCTGCCCGAGGCGCTCCCGGCGGACGGGGTGGCCGTGCTCAACGCCGACGACCCGCGGGTGCTGGCGATGGCGGCCCGCACCCGCGCCGAGGTGGTCCTCGTCGGCGAGTCGCCGCAGGCCCAGGTGCGCGCCGAGCAGGTCGCCCTCGACGAGGGCGGCCGGGCCCGCTTCACCCTGGTCACCCCGCAGGGCAGCGCCCCGGTGGCGCTCGGGCTGGTCGGCCGGCACCACGTCGGCAACGCCCTGGCCGTGGTCGCCGTCGCCCTCGCCGCCGGCCTGCCCCTGGAGCAGGTGGTCGCCGCGCTGGCCGCCGCCCGCCCGGAGAGCCGCTGGCGGATGGAGGTCACCACCCGCGCCGACGGGGTGACGATCGTCAACGACGCCTACAACGCCAACCCGGACTCGATGGCCGCCGCCCTGCAGGGCGTGGCCGCGATGCACGCCACCGGCCGGCGCTGGGCGGTGCTCGGCGCGATGCTCGAGCTGGGCCCGGAGAGCCGCGCGCTGCACGAGCAGGTGGGGGCCCGGGCCGTGACCGAGGGCTTCGACGAGCTGCTCGCCGTCGGCGAGCTCGGCGAAGGCATCGCCGCCGGCGCCGAGGCCGCGCAGGCGGCTCCGGCCGCGCAGGCTGCTCCGGCCGCGCAGGCTGCGCAGAACGGCCAGCCCGCTGCAGGCCGGTCGACCCGGGTGCGGCACCTGCCCGACCCCGAGGCCGCCGAGGCGGTGCTGGCCGACGAGCTGGCACCCGGCGACGTGGTCGTCTTCAAGTCCAGCCGCGACGCCGGACTACGGTGGCTCGGAGACAGGTCGAGCCAGATGGAGGTCCCCTCGTGAAAGCGGTGCTGATCGCCGCCAGCGTGTCGCTCGTCGTGGCCCTCTTCGGGACCCCGATGTTCATCCGGCTGCTCGTCAAGCAGGGCTACGGGCAGTTCATCCGCGACGACGGCCCGACCTCGCACCACACCAAGCGCGGCACCCCGACGATGGGTGGCGCGGTGATCATCGGCGCCACCGTGCTGGCCTACCTGGTCGCCCACCTGGTGCTCTGGTACCCGCCCAGCTGGAGCGGCATCCTCGTCCTCTTCCTCATGGTCGGGCTCGGGCTGGTCGGCTTCGCCGACGACTACATCAAGATCAGCAAGCAGCGCAGCCTCGGCCTGCGGTCCTGGGAGAAGCTGCTCGGCCAGACCGCGGTGGCGGTCGCCTTCGCCGTGCTCGCCCTGCAGTTCCCCAACGACGCCGACCTCACCCCGGCCTCGACCCGGATCTCCTTCGTGCGGGACACCGCCTTCGACCTCGCCTTCGCCGGACCGCTGGTGGGCACCGCCCTCTTCATCGTCTGGGCGAACCTCATGATCGCCGGCACCTCGAACGGGGTGAACCTCACCGACGGCCTGGACGGCCTGGCCACCGGTGCCAGCGTGATGGTCTTCGCGGCCTACCTCGTCGTCGGGGTGTGGCAGTTCAACCAGGCCTGCGGGCTGGCGCCGAGCACCAAGTGCTACGAGGTGCGCGACCCGCTCGACCTCGCGGTGGTGGCCGCGGCCGGGATGGGGGCCTGCTTCGGCTTCCTGTGGTGGAACGGCTCGCCGGCGAAGATCTTCATGGGCGACACCGGCTCGCTGGCCCTCGGCGGCGCGCTGGCCGGCCTGGCGATCACCTCCCGCACCGAGCTGCTCATCGTCATCCTCGGCGGCCTCTTCGTCACCATCACCCTCTCGGTGATCATCCAGGTGGCCTCCTTCAAGGCCACCGGCAAACGGGTCTTCCGGATGGCGCCGCTGCAGCACCACTTCGAGCTGCTCGGCTGGCAAGAGGTGACGATCGTCATCCGCTTCTGGATCATCGCCGGGCTCTTCGTCGCCCTGGGGCTGGGCCTCTTCTACGCCGAGTGGGTCGTGGGCGCGCCGTGAGCGCCCCGCTGAGCGAGCTCACCCACCGCGAGGCGGACTGGAGCGGCCTGCGGGTCGTCGTCACCGGCCTCGGGGTCTCCGGCTTCGCCGCGGCGGACGCGCTGCTGGAGCGCGGCGCCGTGGTCACCGTCGTCGACGCCACGGCCCCGGAGGAGGGCGGCGCGCTGGCCGAGCGCTCCACGATCCTGGACATCCTCGGTGCCCGGCTGCTGCTCGGGCCCGGCCACGAGCAGCGGCTGCCCGACCCGGCCGAGGAGATCGACCTCGTCGTCACCTCGCCCGGGTGGTCGCCGACCCAGCCGCTGCTCGCCGCGGCCGCCGACGCCGGCGTCGAGATCTGGGGCGAGGTCGAGCTGGCCTGGCGGATGCGCCCGCGCGAGGGGGCCGCGCCGTGGCTGGTGCTCACCGGCACCAACGGCAAGACCACCACCGTGCAGATGCTCACCGAGATGCTCCGCGCCGCCGGGCTGCGGGCGGTCTCGGCCGGCAACGTCGGCACCCCGATCCTCGAGGCGGTCCAGGACCCGGAGCCCTACGACGTCATCGCCGTCGAGCTGAGCAGCTTCCAGCTGCACTGGAGCCGCACCCTGGCACCGCGGGCCTCGGCGGTGCTCAACCTCGCGCCGGACCACGTGGACTGGCACGGCTCCTACGAGGAGTACGTCGCGGCGAAGGGGAAGATCTACCAGGGGACCGAGATCGCCTGCGTCTACAACGTCGCCGACCCGGCCACCGAGCGGCTGGTGGAGCAGGCCGAGGTGCGCGAGGGCTGCCGGGCGATCGGCTTCACCACCGGCGTGCCCGGGCTGTCCATGGTCGGGGTCGTCGAGGACGTGCTCGCCGACCGTGCCTTCGTGCCGGACCGGGCGACCAGCGCGGCCGAGTTCGGCACCCTCGACGACCTGCGCGGCGACGCCCCCGAGGTGCCCGCGCACGTGCTCGCCAACGCGCTGGCGGCGGCCGCCCTGGCCCGCGCCCACGGGGTGCCCGCCGCGGCGGTGCGCGACGGTCTGCGGGCGTGGCGCCCCGAGCCGCACCGGATCGCCGAGGTGCCCACCGGCGGCGAGGTCCGCTGGATCGACGACTCCAAGGCGACCAACCCGCACGCCGCGGCGGCCTCGCTGCAGGCCTACGAGCACGTCGTCTGGGTGGCCGGCGGGCTGCTCAAGGGGGCCGACGTCGACGACCTCGTCGCCACGGCCGCGCCGCGGCTGCGCGGGGTGGTGCTCATCGGCCGCGACCGGGCCCGGATCGCCGAGGCCGTCGCGCGACACGCGCCCGATGTCCCGGTCATCGACATCGCCGAGACCGACACTGGAGCCATGGACCTCGTCGTCCGCCGGGCCCACGACCTCGCCCGGCCGGGGGACGTGGTGCTGCTGGCGCCCGCGGCGGCGTCGATGGACATGTTCACCAGCTACGCGGCCCGTGGTGACGCCTTCGTCGAGGCGGTGCAGCGGCACGCACGTCAGGAGTAGGCCATGAGCAGCACCACGGCCGGTGGCTCGGGCCGCACCGGGCTGCGCTGGCCGGCCAGGGTCCAGGCCTGGCGGGAGAGCCTGGAGTCGCCGCTGACGACCTACTACCTGCTGCTCGGCGTGGTCAGCCTGCTCGTCGGCTTCGGGCTGGTCATGGTGCTGTCCGCCTCGATGATCGTCTCGCTGCGCGAGAACGACAGCTCCTTCGCGATCTTCCTCAAGCAGGCCGGCTTCGCCGCCGTCGGCGCCCTGGCGATGTGGTGGGCCGCCCGTCGCTCGGTGACCTTCTGGCGCCGGGTGGCCGTGCCCGCCTTCGTCGTCTCGCTGGTGCTGCTGGCCCTCGTGCTCACCCCGCTGGGCTTCGGCTTCCAGGGCAACCGCAACTGGCTCGGCCTCGGCCCGGTGAGCATCCAGCCCAGCGAGATCGCCAAGATCGGCCTGGTGCTCGGCGGCGCCCTGTTCCTCGAGCGCAAGCGCGAGCTGCTCGGCTCGCTGATGCACGCCGTCGTCCCCTTCCTCGTGCCCGGGGTGGCGGTCGTGCTGCTGCTGGTCATGCTGGGCCACGACCTCGGCACCGCCATGGTGATCTGCGGGCTGGCGGTGGCCATGCTCTTCGCGGCCGGGGTGCGGCTGCGCTGGTTCGCCCTGGGCATCGGCGCCCTCGTCGGGCTCGGGCTGCTCGCTGCCCAGCTGAGCGCCAACCGGATGCAGCGCATCGGGATCTGGCTCAGCCCGGAGCAGTGCGCCCCCGGCAGCCAGCTCTACTACGACATCTGCCGCCAGCCGATGCACGGGCGGTACGCCCTGGCCGACGGCGGCTGGTTCGGGGTCAGCCTGGGCGGCAGCCGGGAGAAGTGGGGCTGGCTCTCCGAGCCGTACAACGACTTCATCTTCGCCATCATCGGCGAGGAGCTGGGCCTGCTGGGCACCTTCGCCATCCTCGGTCTGCTGGCCGGCTTCGCCCTGGCCGGGATGCGCCTGGTCAACCGGATCGACGACTTCTTCGTCCGGGTGGCCACCGCCGGCATCGTCGCCTGGATCCTGCTCCAGGCGACCATCAACATCGGCGCGGTCATCGGCATGCTGCCGGTCATCGGGGTGCCGCTGCCCTTCGTCTCGGCCGGCGGCAGCTCGCTGGTCACCACCATGGTGGCCGTCGGCATCCTGCTCAGCTTCGCCCGGCACGAGCCGGGGGCGGCCGAGCTCGCCGCGTCCCGTCCCTCCCGGCTGGCCGGCATGGCCCGCCGGCTGCCGCTGAGGAGGAGCTCCAGCTCATGACCCCCGACCGCCCGCGACGCGTGCTGCTGGCCGGAGGCGGGACGGCGGGTCACGTCTCGCCGCTGCTCGCCCTCGCCGACTGCCTGGTCCGACGCGACCCCGACACCCAGGTGCTCGCCCTGGGCACCAGCGAAGGGCTGGAGGCCCGGCTGGTGCCCGAGCGCGGCTACCCCCTCGCCACCGTCCCCAAGGTGCCCTTCCCCCGGAGGCCGAGCGCCGACCTGCTCCGGCTGCCGGGCAACCTCTCCCGGGCGGTCGCCGCCGCCGGCCGGGCGATCGACGAGCACGACGCCCAGGTGGTCGTCGGCTTCGGCGGCTACGTCTCCACCCCGGCCTACCTGGCCGCCCGCCGTCGCCGGGTGCCGATCGTCGTCCACGAGCAGAACGCCCGCCCCGGGCTGGCCAACCGCATCGGCGCCCGGCTCAGCCGGCATGTCGCCCTCACCTTCGGCCAGACCGAGCTCGCCCACGGGCAGGTGCTCGGCATGCCGCTGCGGCGCGAGATCAGCACCCTCGACCGGTCGGCCCGTCGGGCCGAGGCCCGGGCCGAGCTGGGGCTGCGCGAGGACCTGCCGGCGGTGCTCGTGACCGGCGGCTCGCTCGGGGCCAAGCGGCTCAACGAGGCCTTCGCCGGGGCTGTCGCCGGGCTGCGCGACGCCGGGGTCCAGGTGCTGCACGCGGCCGGCGCCGGCAAGGCCTTCGTGCCGGCCGGCGGCGACCTGCAGGTGCCCTACGTGGTCACCGAGTACCTCGACCGGATGGACCTGGCCTACGCCGCCGTGGACGCGGCGGTGTGCCGGGCCGGGGCGAGCACCGTGTGCGAGATGACCGCGGTCGGGCTGCCCGCCCTCTACGTGCCGCTGCCGATCGGCAACGGGGAGCAGCGCCTCAACGCCACCGAGGTCGTCGCGGCCGGTGGCGGGCTGCTCGTCGACGACGCCGTGGTCGACCCGGGCTGGGTCGAGCGCACCCTGGTCCCGCTGCTCACCGACCCGCAGCGGCTGGCCGAGATGTCGGCCGCGGCCGCGGCCATCGGCCACCCCGAGGCGGACGACGCCCTGGCCGACCTGGTCGACCGGGCGTGGCAGCAGGGCGGCGCCCGTGCCTGACCCGGACGCGCCGCTGCCCGAGGTGCCGCGCAACCCGCGCTTCGACGTGCGGGCCCCGCTGGTGCCGGTGACCGACCTGGGCCGGGTGCACGTGCTGGCCGCCGGCGGCGCCGGGATGTCCGCGGTGGTCCGGCTGCTGCTCGCCTCGGGCGTGCCGGTGCAGGGCAGCGACGCCAAGGACTCGCCGCTGCTGCACCGCCTGGAGCAGGCCGGGGCCCAGGTCTGGGTCGGTCACGACCCGGCGCACCTGGCGGGTGTGGACACCGTGGTGGTCTCCTCGGCCATCCGCGAGGACAACCCCGAGCTCGCCGCGGCCCGGGCCGGCGGCCTGCGGGTGCTGCACCGCAGTCAGGCGCTGGCGGCCACCATGGCGACCTCGCGGCGGGTCGCGGTGGCCGGCGCCAACGGCAAGACGACCACCTCCTCGATGCTCACGGTCGCCCTGCAGGAGGCGGGGGAGCGTCCCTCCTTCGCCCTCGGCGGCGAGCTGACCACCCAGGGGACCAACGCCGCCCTGGGCGAGGGCGACGCCTTCGTGGCCGAGGCCGACGAGTCCGACGGCTCCTTCGTCGCCTACCACCCGCACGTCGCGGTGGTGACCAACGTCCAGCCCGACCACCTCGACTTCTACGGCGACTACCCGACGGTGGAGGCGGCCTACCTGGAGTTCGCGCAGACCCTGACCGACGACGGTCTGCTCATCGTCTGCAGCGACGACCCCGGCGCGCGGCGGCTCGCTGCCCGCGCCCGCCGGGCCGGGCTGCGGGTGCTCGGCTACGGCTTCGACGAGGGCGCCGACCTGCGGCTGGCCGAGCCGGTGCTCGACGGCACCACCGCCTCGGCCGGGCTCTCCGGGCCCGGGGGAGGGCAGACGCTGCGGATCGCCGTGCCGGGGCGGCACAACCTGCTCAACGCGGCCGCCGCCTACCTCGCGGCCACGGCCGGCCTGGGTGTGCCGGCGGATGCGGTGCTGGCGGGGCTGGCCGCCTTCGGCGGGACCCGGCGCCGGTTCGAGACGAAGGGGGTCGTCGGCGGGGTGACCGTCGTCGACGACTACGCCCACAACCCCGGCAAGGTCGAGGCGGTGGTGCGCACCGCCCGGGAGATCGCCGGGGAGCACCGGCTGCTGGTGGTCTTCCAGCCGCACCTGTACTCCCGCACCCGGGACTTCGCCGCCGAGTTCGCCGCCGGTCTGGCCCCGGCCGACGAGGTGGTGCTGCTGGAGGTCTACGGCGCCCGTGAGGACCCGCTGCCGGGGGTGAGCTCCGCCCTCGTCGCCGATCCGCTGCGCGCCGCCGGGACCGCCTCCCAGGTGCTCGGCCGCGAGGCGGCGGTGCGTCACGTGGCCGCGCTGGCCGGCCCGGGCGACCTCGTGCTCACCGTCGGCGCCGGCGACGTCACCGAGCTCGGGCCGGACCTGCTGCGGGCACTGGCCCGATGAGCTCGCGCACCTCGGGCCGCGCCCGCGACCCCCGTGCCGGGGCCCCCGACGAGCGGGCCACCCGGGAGCGCTTCGCCCAGCGAGCCACCGACGCCCGCCGCCAGGTGCGCCGTCGCCGGCTGCTGGCGGCGCTGGCGGTCGTGATCGTCGGCGCCCTGGTCTGGCTGCTCGGGTTCTCCTCGCTGCTGGCCGTCGGCGACGTCGAGGTGACCGGCGCGGCCGACCCGGACGTCACGGCGGTGGAGGACGTCGCGCTCGAGGAGAGCGGGACACCGCTGGCGCGGGTGGACACCGACGAGCTGGCCGACCGGCTGCGCGAGCAGGTGCGCGGGGTGGCGCACGCCGACGTCAGCCGGGGCTGGCCGCAGACGCTGACGGTCGAGATCACGCCTCGCGAGCCGGCCCTCGCGGTGACCGGCGAGGACGGCGCCATCGGCCTCATGGATCTCGAGGGGGTCACCTTCCGCAGCGTCGACAGCGTGCCGGAGGGCGTCCCCGAGGTCACCGCCGAGGACGGCGCCGAGGTCACCTCGGACGGGGTGGCCGCGGCCCGCGAGATGCTGGCGGCCCTGCCCGACGGCCTGCGCGGGCGGGTGGCCGACATCCGGGTCGACGAGGCCGACCAGGTCTCCTTCGCGGTGGGGGAGACCCGCGTCGTGTGGGGCGACAAGTCTGAGTCTGAACGTAAGGTTGAGCTCGTGCAGGTGCTCCTCGAGGAGGATCCGGCGACGATCGACGTGTCCGCGCCGGACACCCCGGTCACCCGGGACGGCGAGAGCTCGGGCGAGCCGCAGGGCTGAGGTTGAGGTCGAGACCAGGCTGGTGCAGGTGTGGCTGCTGTGACTCGTGTGACGACGGGTTCCGAGCCGCCTGCGCCTCATCCGCGCGACACGCCCAGACAGGCCCGTTGAGGTTGCCCGAGGGGGCTCGCGGGGCATACCGTCTGCCCACATATCGCGGGAGCTCAGCCTGCACCTTGAGTTCACCTTGAGACATTCGCCCGCCGATCACCGCAGCACACCAGGAGAGAACCCCGTGGCTTCTGCCCAGAACTACTTGGCCGTCATCAAGGTCGTCGGCATCGGCGGTGGCGGCGTCAACGCCGTCAACCGGATGATCGAGGTCGGCCTCAAGGGCGTCGAGTTCATCGCCATCAACACCGACGCGCAGGCGCTGCTCATGTCGGACGCCGATGTCAAGCTCGACGTCGGGCGCGAGCTCACCCGGGGCCTGGGCGCCGGCGCCGACCCCGAGGTCGGGATGAAGGCGGCCGAGGACCACGCGCAGGAGATCGAGGAGGTCCTCAAGGGGGCCGACATGGTCTTCGTCACCGCCGGCGAGGGTGGCGGCACCGGCACCGGCGGCGCCCCGGTCGTCGCCAAGATCGCCAAGGGCCTGGGCGCGCTCACCGTCGGCGTGGTCACCCGCCCGTTCACCTTCGAGGGTCGTCGTCGGGCGAACCAGGCCGAGTCCGGCATCGGCGCGCTGCGCGACGAGGTCGACACCCTCATCGTCATCCCGAACGACCGGCTGCTGTCGATCAGCGACCGCGCGGTGAGCATGCTCGACGCCTTCCGCAGCGCCGACCAGGTGCTGCTCTCCGGTGTCCAGGGGATCACCGACCTCATCACCACCCCCGGCCTGATCAACCTCGACTTCGCCGACGTCAAGTCGGTCATGCAGGGGGCCGGGTCGGCGCTGATGGGCATCGGCTCGGCCCGCGGCGAGGACCGGGCCGTGCAGGCGGCCGAGCTGGCGATCTCCTCGCCGCTGCTCGAGGCGAGCATCGACGGCGCCCACGGGGTGCTGCTCTCCATCCAGGGCGGCAGCGACCTCGGCCTCTTCGAGATCAACGAGGCCGCGCGGCTGGTGCAGGAGGCCGCGCACCCGGAGGCCAACGTCATCTTCGGGACGGTCATCGACGACGCGCTCGGCGACGAGGTGCGGGTCACCGTCATCGCTGCAGGCTTCGACGGCGGCACCCCGCAGCACCGCCCCGACGAGCGGGCTCTGGGCACCGTCCAGGCCGGCGGCGCGGGCCAGGGCAACGGGCAGGGGGCCCAGCCCCAGGCCACCCCGGCCGCGCAGCCCGCCGGCACCCCGCCGCGGCAGCAGCCGGCCGCTCCCGCCGAGCAGCCGCCCGCGGGCCCCCAGCCGGTCGCGGCCGAGCCGGTCGAGGACGAGGGCCCGGCGGACGAGCCGGAGCCCCCGCAGCAGTCGCAGCCGGGCCAGCCGCGCGGCGGCCAGCCGACCCCGCCGCGGCAGGTCACCTTCGACGACGGCGACGACCTCGACGTCCCGGACTTCCTCAAGTAGTCCGCACGCAGGTCGAGGAGCAGCCCGCCCGTGCTCGCCTGGTCCGGCACCGAGGACGGCCTCGTCCGGGCCTTCACCGACCGCTCGGGCGGGGTGAGCCAGGGCGTCTACGACGGGCTGAACCTCGGCGGGCACGTCGGTGACGACCCGGAGCGGGTGCGGGCCAACCGCGAGCTGGTCGAGCAGGCCACCGGGCTGCGCCTCGTCCTGGCCGACCAGGTGCACGGCGCCGAGGTGCTGCACGTCACCGACGAGGTGCTACGGCGCGAGCCCAGCCCCACCGGCGGGGTGGGCACCGCCGACGCCATGGTCACCGACCTGCCCGGCCTCGGCCTCGGGGTGCTGGTCGCCGACTGCACCCCGGTGCTGCTGCACGACCTCGACGTGCCGCTGGTCGGGGTCGCGCACGCCGGTCGGCCCGGCATGCTCGCCGGCGTCGTCCCGGCCCTCGTCGCCGCGATGCGCGACCTGGGCGCCGGACGGCTCGAAGCCACCGTCGGACCCTCGGTCTGCGGGCGCTGCTACGAGGTGCCCGCCCAGATGCGCGACCAGGCGGCCGACGCGGCTCCGGCCGCGGTCGCGGTCAGCTGGACCGGCACCCCGGCCATCGACGTCGCCGCCGGCGTGGTCGCGCAGCTCACCGCGGCGCAGGTGCCGCTCACCTGGGTGCCCGGCTGCGCCCGCGAGGACCGCCGCTGGTACTCCCACCGCCGTGACGGGGTGACCGGCCGGTTCGCCGGGGTCGTCGGACGCGCCCCGACGGCCCGCGCGGTGGCCGCGAGCGACGTGTGACGACGACGAGCGACGACGACGAGCGACGACGATGAGTGACGACATGGACCCCGAGCGGCGACGGGCCGAGCTGGCCGAGCGGCTCGAGGAGGTGCGCGCACGGATCGCCGCCGCCACCGCGGACGCCGGCCGGGACGAGCCGCCGACCCTGGTGGTGATCACCAAGCACTTCCCCCGCGCCGACCTCGACCACCTCGTCGACCTCGGCGTCCGCGACGTCGGGGAGAACCGGGAGCAGGAGGCCTCGGCCAAGCTCGCCGAGGCCGGCGGACCGCCGCCCGGCGTGCGCACCCACTTCGTCGGCCAGCTGCAGTCGAAGAAGACCGGCGCGGTGGCCCGGTGGGCCGACGTGGTGCACTCGGTGGACCGCGGCAAGCTCGTCGGCGGGCTGGCCCGCGGCGCCGAGGCCGCGGGGCGCGAGCTGACCGTGCTGCTCCAGGTGAACCTCGACGAGCCGGGTCACCTCGGCGCCGCCGGCGCCGTCGAGGTGTCCGGTGCCTCCGGGGCGACGCGCGGGGGAGCCGCCCCCGAGGACCTGCCGGATCTCGCCGCCCAGGTGGCCCGCTCGCCGCTGCGCCTGGGCGGGCTCATGGCCGTCGCGCCCCGCGACGGCGACCCGGACGAGGCCTTCGCCCGGCTCGCCGAGCTGTCCGCCCGGCTGCAGCAGGAGCACCCGGAGGCCACGTGGATCTCCGCCGGGATGAGCGGCGACCTCGAGGCCGCGGTACGCCACGGGGCGACACACCTGCGTGTCGGCACGGCAATCCTCGGATCTCGTCCGCCCCAGCGGTAACTTCGGTCGCGACCGACGACGGCCCGCCGACCGGGGCAAAGGATGAGGAAGCGATGACGGCACTGCGCACTGCGATGGTCTACCTGGGGCTCGCCGAGGAGGACCGTCGCCAGTACGACCACGACGAGTACTACGCCGACGAGTACGACGAGGGCCACGACTACGTCGACGAGGACAGCCGCACCGCCGAGGTCACCCCGCTGCACCGGGTCCCCGCCTCGGCCGTGCGCGAGGTGGAGGTCACCGAGATGAACCGGATCACGACGATCCACCCCCGTACCTACAACGACGCCCGGTCGATCGGCGAGAGCTTCCGCAGCAGCACCCCGGTCATCATGAACCTCAGCGACATGGACGACGCCGACGCCAAGCGGCTCGTCGACTTCGCCGCCGGCCTCGTCTTCGGTCTGCACGGCTCGATCGAGCGGGTCACCAACAAGGTCTTCCTGCTCAGCCCGGAGCACATCGAGGTCGACGCCGAGGGCGCCGAGGGCGCGCAGCCGCGGGCGCTCTTCAACCAGAGCTGACCGCCCCGGTCAGCACCCCCGTCCCGCAGCCAGGAGGTACCCGTGGAGTCGGTGCGCGCCGTCATCTACCTGGTGCTCTACCTCTATTTCCTCGTCCTCATCGGTCGGCTGGTGCTGGAGTGGGTCCAGGTCTTCGCCCGGGAGTGGCGCCCGCGCGGCGCCGTGCTCGTCATCGCCGAGCTCATCTACACCCTCACCGACCCGCCGCTGAAGGCGCTGCGGCGGGTGATCCCGCCGCTGCGCCTGGGGTCGATCTCGCTGGACCTCGCCTTCCTCGTGCTCATCCTCGGTGTCTCCCTGCTGCTGAGCATCGTCTAGGCTGGGGCAGAGGTAGCCTGCGGGTGAGAACCCCCCGCGGCCAGGCCGAAGACCACCCCACCCAGGAGGAAAGATGGCGCTGACGCCCGAGGACGTCCTCAACAAGACCTTCACCCAGACGCAGTTCCGACGCGGCTACGACGAGCGCGAGGTGGACGACTTCCTCGACGAGGTCGTCGCCGAGATGCGTCGTCTGGTCAAGGACTCCGACGACCTGCGTGCGCAGGTCGAGGACGGTCCCACCAGCGGCGCCGCGTCCACCGGCTCCAGCAGCGCGGCGGCCGCGACCTCCATCCCCGGTGACGAGGACGGCGACAGCGCCGCGACCTCCGCCGAGCGCGACGAGCTCAGCGGACGGGTGGCCGAGCTGGAGGCCCGGCTGCAGGAGGAGACGACCGCCCGCGAGGAGGCCGAGCGTCGCCTCGCCGAGGCCGACGACGCCGCGGCCGGTGCGGACGCCGAGCGGGCCGAGGGCGACGAGACCGCCCGGGCCGCCGAGGTCGACGCCGACGAGCGCGTGGCCGCGGCGCAGGCACGGGCCGAGGAGGCCGAGCGCGCCGCCCAGGAGCGCATCGAGAAGGCCGCCGCCGACGCCGATCAGGCCGAGGCGGACGCCAGCGCCCGGGGCGAGGCCGCGGCTGCGACCTCCGGCAGCGACCAGATGACCGCGGCGGCGTCCGGCGAGGGCGCCTCGGCGAGCAGCCTCATCGCGCTCGCCCAGCGGCTGCACGACGAGCACGTGGCCGAGGGTCAGAGCCAGCACGACAAGCTGCTGGCCGAGGGCCAGAGCCAGCACGACGACCTGCTCGCGCAGGCCCAGACCCGCCACGACGAGCTCGTCGGCGAGGGCACCAGCGAGCGGGACCGGATGATCGGCGAGGCCGAGGAGCAGCGCTCCCGGGTGCTGGAGGACCTCAACAGCCAGAAGGCCTCGATCGAGCAGAGCATCGCCGAGCTCAACGCCTTCGAGAAGGACTACCGCAGCCGGCTCAAGGAGTACATCACCGGCCAGCTGAGCACCCTGGAGAGCACCGGGGTGGAGGTCGGCACCTCGCAGCAGGGCTGACCCACGACGACGGGCGGTCCCGGGGGCTCACCCCCGGGGCCGCCCTCGTCGTCCCCCGCCGCCCCGCGCGGCGCGCCGTGCAGGTACCCTGCGGTCAACCTCGGACCCGGGCGGTGCACGGGTCCCCCTTCCTGCGAGGACGGACACCTAGTGGCGACGAAGAAGAGCACGGCCAAGACGGCGGCGAAGGCTGCCTCGGGCGGCGCGGCGAAGAAGGCCACGACGAAGGCCGCGAAGGGCACCGGCACGAAGACCTCGAAGACCACGAAGGCCGCAGGCAAGAAGGCGTCGTCCACGGGGTCGGCGACGAAGGCCACCAAGGGCGCGACGACGACGGCGAAGAAGACCACGGCGACGAAGGCCACCACGAAGAAGTCCGCCACGAAGAAGTCCACCACGAAGACCGCCACGAAGAAGTCGACGACGACGAAGACCTCCGCGGCCAGCCTCGTCGTCCGCGAGGACGAGTCGCCGTGGACCGCGGCCGAGCTGGCCGAGGTGCGCGCCGAGCTCGAGGCCGACGTCACCCGGCTGCGCGAGGAGATCCAGCTCGCCGAGAGCGACCTCGTCGACCTCATGAGCGACCCGCTGGACGGGGCCGGGGACGACCAGGCCGACGCCGGGGCCAAGAGCTACGAGCGTGACCAGGAGATCACCCTGACCAACAACGCCCGCGCGGTGCTGCTGCAGAACCTGCACGCCCTGGAGCGCATCGACGACGGCAGCTACGGGGTGTGCGAGTCCTGCGGTAACCCGATCGGCAAGCTGCGGCTGCAGGCCTACCCGCGGGCCAGCCTGTGCGTCAGCTGTAAGAGCCAGCAGGAGCGTCGCTGATCACCGACCGGACCGAGCCCGACCCGACGGACCAGCACGAGCCGCCCGCCGCCCCCCGACGGCCGGTAATCGCCTGGTTCGTCGGCGCCGCCCTGCTCACCCTCGTGCTCGACCAGCTGACCAAGCTGTGGGCGCTGGCCACGCTGGACGACGGCCGCACGATCGAGCTGCTCGGCGACTGGCTCGGGCTGCGGCTGCTGCGCAACTCCGGAGCCGCCTTCTCCCTCGGTGGCTCGATGACCTGGGTGATGACCCTCGTCGCGGTGGTGGTGACCATCGGGATCGTCGTCGTCGCCCGCCGGCTCGGGTCCGCCCGCTGGGGTCTCGCGCTGGGCATGGTGCTCGGCGGCTCGCTGGGCAACCTCGTCGACCGGTTCTTCCGGGAGCCGGGCGGGGGCAGCGGGCACGTCATCGACTTCATCGACTACCTCGACCTCTTCGTCGGCAACGTCGCCGACATCGGCATCGTGCTGGGCGCCGGTCTGGCGCTGTGGCTCAGCCTGCGCGACGTCGCCCTCGACGGTCGCCCGGTGCGGCACGCGGCCGACCGGGGGGCCGAGCGAGAGGCCGAGCGGGGCGAGCACGATGGGTGACCGTCGCACGCTGCTCGTCCCGGACGGGCTGCAGGGGGAGCGGGTCGACGCCGCCGTGGCCCGCCTCTTCGGTCTCTCCCGCACCCGCGCCGCCGACCTCGCCGGCCAGGGCCGGATCGTCCTCGACGGGTCCCCGGCGGCGAAGTCGGCGCGGGTGAGCGGCGACCAGATGATCGAGGTCGACCTGCCCTCGGCCCAGGAGAGCCCCAGCCTGCAGGTGGTCGCCGAACCGGTCCCCGGGATGCGGATCGTCCACGACGACGACGACATCGTCGTGGTGGACAAGCCGGTCGGGGTGGCCGCGCACCCCAGCGTCGGCTGGACCGGGCCCACGGTGCTCGGCGGGCTCGCCGCGGCCGGGTACCGGATCAGCACCAGCGGCGCCAGCGAGCGTCAGGGGATCGTCTCCCGGCTGGACGTGGGGACCTCTGGCCTCATGGTCGTCTGCAAGAGCGAGTACGCCTACTCGGTGCTCAAGCGCGCCTTCAAGGAGCGTACCGTCGACAAGACGTACCACGCGCTCGTGCAGGGCCTGCCGGACCCGCTCGTGGGGACCGTGGACGCCCCCATCGGCCGCCACCCGGGGCACGAGTACAAGTTCGCCGTCATGGACTCCGGCAAGGCCGCGGTCACCCACTACGAGCTGCTCGAGGCCTTCCGGCACGCCTCGCTGCTCGAGGTGCACCTGGAGACCGGGCGCACCCACCAGATCCGGGTGCACATGGCCGCCCTGCGCCACCCCTGCGTCGGCGACCCGCTCTACGGCGCCGACCCGGGTCTGGCGGCGCGCCTGGGGCTGGAGCGGCAGTGGCTGCACGCCATGGGTCTCGGCTTCACCCACCCGGGCACGGGGGAGCAGGTGCACTACGAGAGCACCTACCCCGAGGACCTGCAGCAGGCGCTGCAGCGCCTGGGCGACCTCTCCTGAGGCGAAGAAGGCGACAGGCCAGGGCGGGGTCAGCGGCCGCGCACGGTGAAGAGCTCGCCGGGGGAGCACCCGAGCGCGTCGCAGAGGGCGGTGAGGGTGGAGAAGCGGACCGCCTTCCCGCGGTTGTTCTTCAGCGCCGAGAGGTTGGCGTGGGTGATCCCGATCGTCCGGCTCAGCTCGGTGAGGGTCATCCCGCGCTCGGCGAGCAGCGCGTCCAGGTGGCAGACGACGCGGTGGTCCTCCGGCGGCATCAGATGAGCCCTTCCTGGTCCTCGTGCATCCGCGCGCCGCGGTGCAGCACCAGCGCCAGGAAGGACAGCGTCATCATCCCGACGTAGAGGTACCAGAACTGCTCGCCGACGAGGTCCGCCCGCCAGCGGTCCGGGTCCGGCACGGTCTGCAGCGCCCAGTTCGTCGCGCCGAGGCGCAGCATGCTCGGGACGATCAGCAGGGACGCGGTGGCCCAGGCGGCGGCGCTGGCCCAGCGCGCGGTGGAGCGGGTGAAGACCTCGCCGCGGACCAGGCGCAGCACGCAGGTCGTGAGCAGGACCAGCACGAGCGCGGTGAGCGCCCACTCGGTCACCGCGGCGGCGCGCAGGCTCACCAGGGCACCGTCGGCCAGCTCACCGGCGTCGAGCACGAGGCTCTGGCGCAGCCCCTCCGGCCGCGAGGTGACCTCGAGCACCACCTCGCCCGAGGGCCAGCCGTCGAGGACGGCCGAGACGGCGTGGGCGACCAGCGCCAGGCCGGCCACGGCGTAGGCGAAGACGGTGGCCAGCGCGTCGCGGCGGGTCCTGGTGATCGTGGTGGTGCTCATGGCTCGTCCCCTCGCTCCTGGTGCCTGACCGGTGATGCATCGACTATCGGTACATCGAACAACAATGCATCGAAAAGCAATGTAGCACGGTGGGGGACGGGCGTCAGAGGTCAGGGGTCGGGGACAGGGAGCGGGCGGCGGGCCCGGCCGGCCGCGCGGAGCTCAGCCCACCTGGCGGTCCCGCCCCTCCCAGTAGGGGGCGCGCAGCTTGAACTTCTGCAGCTTGCCGGTGGCGGTGCGGGCCAGCTCGTCGCGCACCTCGACCGAGGTGGGCGCCTTGTAGCCGGCGACCTTCGACTTGCACCAGGCGATGAGGTCGGCCTCGGTGGCCTCGGCGCCCTCCTCGAGGACGACCAGCGCCTTGATCGTCTCGCCCCACTTCTCGTCGGGCACGCCGATGACCGCGACCTCGACGACGTCCGGGTGGCTGAAGAGGGTGTCCTCGACCTCGATCGAGGAGACGTTCTCCCCGCCGGTGATGATCACGTCCTTCTTGCGGTCGCTGATGCTCAGGTAGCCCTCGTCGTCGAGGGTCCCGCCGTCGCCGGTGTGGAACCAGCCGCCCTCGAGGGTCGCCGCGGTCTCCTCGGGCAGCTCCCAGTAGCCGCGCATGACGTGGTTGGCCCGGGCCAGCACCTCGCCCATGTCGGAGACGGTGAGGTCCACCCCGAGCGCCGGGGCGCCGGCCCGGACCAGCCGGGCGGCACGCTCCTCGGGCGAGAGGTCGTCCCACTCGGCGCGGGTGCGGTTGACGGTCAGCAGCGGCGAGGTCTCGGTGAGCCCGTAGATCTGGATGAACTCCCAGCCCAGCTCGGTCTCCACCCGGGCCACCGTCTGGGTCGGTGGCGGGGCGCCGGCGACGATGATCCGCACCCGGTCCCGGCCGGGGATCTCGCCCTCCCAGGTGGCCGCGGCCTCGAGCACCGCGTTGACCACGGCCGGGGCGGCGCACATCACGGTGACCCCGTGCTGCTGCACCCGGCGCAGGATCTCGGCGCCGTCGATCTTGCGGATCACCACGTGCTGGGCGCCGACGCCGGTGACCGCGAAGGGCATGCCCCACCCGTTGGCGTGGAACATCGGCAGCGTGTGCAGGTAGACGTCCCGGTCGCTGAGGGTGACGTGCAGCCCGAAGGTGGTGGCGTTGGTCCAGATGTTGCGGTGGGTGATCTCCACCCCCTTCGGCCGGGCGGTGGTGCCGGAGGTGTAGTTGATCGTCGCCAGCGCGTCCTCGTCCGGCTCCCAGGTCACCGGCTCCGCGGTGGCCGGGTCGACGTCGCCGAAGAGGTGCTCGTCCTCGCCGAGGACGAAGGTGTGCTCGGCCGAGACCTCGTCGATGATCGAGCGCAGCTCGGGGTCGACGTAGAGCACCCGGGCGCCGGAGTGCTCGACGATGAAGGTGATCTCCTCCGGGCTGAGCCGGAAGTTGACCGGGACCAGCACGCGACCGGAGCCGGCCACCCCGAAGAAGCTGGTCAGCAGGCGCGCCGAGTTGTGCGAGACCACCGCCACCCGGTCGCCGACGGCGATGCCGAGGGCGTCCAGGTGCGCCGCCTGGGCGCGGGCCAGCTGGCGCAGCCGGGTGTAGGTGACCCCCTCCAGGGGCGCGGCCGGCTGCTGCGGCTCGTCCACGACGGCGACCCGGTCGCCGTAGACGACGGCGGCCCGGTCGAGGAAGTGGTTCACGGTCATCGGGACGAACAAGGCGACCTCCTGCGGCTGACGACGATGTCGTCCCGAGGTTATCGACTCCGGGGCAGCGTTGAGTACCGGTACCCATGCCCCGTGGCCTGCGGCTGCATAGCGTCGGGCTCACGCCGCGACGCCGGACGGGCCCCCCGTCACCGGCCGCCCGCCAGGGACCGCGGCGAGGAGGGGCCGCCAGGCAGGGGGTGGCGGCCCCTCCGCCGAGCCCGGGCGCTCGGTAGGGCTGTCGGGGGAGCGGACGTAGGATTCATCCGATGCCTCAGCCCCTGCCCCGCGAGAAGAACTTCGTCCACCTGCACAACCACACCGAGTACTCGATGCTCGACGGTGCAGCCCGGATCGAAGACATGTTCGCCAGCGCCCAGGAGATGGGCATGCCGGCGATCGCGATGACCGACCACGGCTACCTCTTCGGGGCCCACGAGTTCTGGAAGGCGGCCCAGAGCTACGACGTCAAGCCGATCATCGGGCTGGAGGCCTACGTCGCGCCGGGCACCCACCGCAGCGACAAGACCCGGGTGCGCTGGGGCGACGAGCGCACCGCCCGCGGCGACGACGTCTCCGGCGGCGGCGCCTACACCCACATGACGCTGCTGGCGCGGAACAACACCGGCATGCACAACCTCTTCACGATGGGCTCGCGGGCCTCGCTGGACGCGGTCTACGCCAAGTGGCCGCGGATCGACCGGGAGCTGCTGGAGCGCTACGGCGAGGGCCTCATCGCCACCACAGGCTGCCCCTCGGGGGAGATCCAGACCCGGCTGCGGCTGGGCCAGTACGACCTGGCCGCCCAGGCCGCCTCGGACATGCGCGACATCGTCGGCCGCGAGCACTACTTCCTTGAGCTCATGGACCACGGCAACCAGATCGAGCGGCGGGTCCGCGAGGACCTCATGCGCCTGGCCAAGGACCTCGGGCTGCCGCTGCTGGCGACCAACGACCTGCACTACGTCAAGAAGGACGACGCGGTCGCCCAGGACGCGCTGCTGTGCATCAACTCCGGCTCCACCCTGCTGGACCCGGACCGGTTCTCCTTCGAGGGCGACGGCTACTACCTCAAGTCCCCGGCGGAGATGCGCGAGCTGTGGCGCGAGCTGCCCGAGGCCTGCGACAACACCCTGCTCGTCGCCGAGATGTGCGAGGTCTCCTTCACCGAGGGCGAGGGGCGCTACATGCCCCGCTTCGACGTGCCCGAGGGCGAGGACGAGCGCTCCTGGTTCGTCAAGGAGGTCCAGACCGGGCTGGGGCAGCGCTTCCCCGGCGGCATCCCGGAGTACGCCCAGCAGCAGGCCGACTACGAGATCGACGTCATCGTCGGCAAGGGCTACCCGGGCTACTTCCTCGTCGTCGCCGACTTCATCATGTGGGCCAAGCGCAACGGGATCCGGGTCGGCCCCGGCCGCGGCTCCGGTGCCGGGTCGATGTGCGCCTACGCGATGGGCATCACCGACCTCGACCCGATCCCGCACGGGCTGATCTTCGAGCGCTTCCTCAACCCCGAGCGGCAGTCGATGCCCGACTTCGACGTCGACTTCGACGAGCGTCGGCGCAGCGAGGTCATCCGCTACGTCTCGGACAAGTACGGCGACGAGCGGGTGGCGATGATCGCCACCTACGGCACGATCAAGGCCAAGCAGGCGGTCAAGGACGCCGCCCGGGTGATGGGCCACCCCTTCTCCGTCGGCGAGCAGCTGACCAAGGCGATGCCCGCCGACGTCATGGGCAAGGGCGTGCCGCTGGCCAAGATGTACGACCCGGAGCACGAGCGCTACGGCGAGGGCCAGGAGTTCCGCCAGCTCGTGGAGTCCGAGAAGCACCTGCAGGAGGTCGTCGACACCGCCCGCGGGCTGGAGGGCCTCAAGCGCCAGTGGGGGGTGCACGCGGCCGGGGTGATCATGTCCAGCGAGCCGCTCATGGACGTCATCCCGATCATGCGCCGGCTGCAGGACGGGCAGGTGCTCACCCAGTTCGACTACCCGACGTGCGAGACGCTCGGGCTGGTTAAGATGGACTTCCTCGGGCTGCGCAACCTCACCATCCTCGACGACGCGCTGGACAACGTGCGGATGAACCGGGACGAGGAGCTCGACCTCGACGCGCTGAGCAAGGACATGACCGACCCGGGCACCTACCGGCTGCTCAGCCGCGGCGACACCCTCGGGGTCTTCCAGCTCGACGGCGGCGGCATGCGCACCCTGCTGCGGCTGATGCAGCCGGACAACTTCGAGGACATCTCCGCGGCGCTGGCGCTCTACCGGCCCGGCCCGATGGGGGTGAACGCGCACACCAACTTCGCCCTGCGCAAGAACGGCCGGCAGGAGATCGTGCCGCTCGATCCGCAGCTGAAGGGCAAGCTGCAGCCGGAGATGGTCGAGGCGCTCGACCCGATCCTGTCGATGACCTACGGGCTGGTGATCTACCAGGAGCAGGTCATGGAGATCGCCCAGAAGCTCGCCGGCTACACCCTCGGCAACGCCGACCTGCTGCGCCGGGCGATGGGCAAGAAGAAGAAGGAGGTGCTGGACAAGGAGTTCGAGCCGTTCAGCGCCGGGATGATCGCCAACGGCTACAACGAGGCCTCGGTCAAGGCGCTCTGGGACGTGCTCGTCCCCTTCTCCGACTACGCCTTCAACAAGGCGCACACCGCCGCCTACGGGCTGGTCTCCTACTGGACCGCCTACCTCAAGGCGAACTACCCGGCCGAGTACATGGCGGCGCTGCTGACCAGCGTCGGCGACGACAAGGACAAGTCGGCGCTCTACCTCGGCGAGTGCCGCCGGATGGGCATCAAGGTGCTGCCGCCGTCGGTGAACGAGTCGATCGCCACCTTCGCCGCGGTCGGCGAGGACATCCGCTTCGGCCTCGCCGCGATCCGCAACGTCGGGCGCAACGTCGTCGAGGGGATCATCTCCGCCCGCGAGGAGAAGGGGGCCTTCACCTCCTTCGAGGACTTCCTCGCCAAGTGCCCCGCGGTGGTGTGCAACAAGCGGACCATCGAGTCGCTCATCCTCGCCGGGGCCTTCGACGACCTGGGCCACCCGCGCCAGGGGCTGGTCATGGTGCACGAGGAGTACGTCGACGCCTACGTCGGGGTCAAGCGCCAGGAGGCGGTCGGCCAGGACAGCCTGTGGGACATGTTCGGCGGTGACGGTGACGCCGCCGCCGCCGGTGGCGCCGTCGACGGGATGGGGCTGCGCCCGGTCCCCGAGGTGGAGTGGGACAAGCGGGCCAAGCTGAGCAACGAGCGGGAGATGCTCGGGCTCTACGTCAGCGACCACCCGCTCTTCGGCGTCGAGCACGTGCTGCAGCGGGCCGCGGACACCTCGATCACCTCGCTCACCCAGGAGGGCGGGGCGAAGGAGGGCGGCTTCGTCACCATCGCCGGGCTGGTCACCGGGCTCTCGGTCAAGCGGACCAAGAAGGGCGACCTGTGGGCGATCGCCACGGTCGAGGACCTCGCCGGCTCGATCGAGTGCCTGTTCTTCCCCAAGACGTACATGACCGTGCAGACCATGCTCACCCAGGACATCGTCGCCGTGGTCCGGGGCCGGATCAACGTGCGCGACGAGCAGGTCTCGATCTACGCGGAGGACCTGAAGATCCCGGAGCTGACCGACGGGCCGCGCGGGCCGGTGGTGCTCACCCTGGACTACGCCCGGGCGACCAACGGGCGGATCGAGGAGGTCAAGCAGGTGCTCTCCCGGCACCCGGGCAGCACCGACGTGCGGATCAAGCTCGTCCAGCCGGGCCGGTCGGTGACGATGGCGGTCGCCGCGGACTACCGGGTGGAGCCGACCGAAGCGCTCATCGGCGACCTCAAGGTCATCCTCGGGGCGCGGGCGGTCAGCGGATGAGCAGCCCGGCAGGACCGCCGGTCGCCGCCACCGGGGAGCACGTGCGCACCCACCACGGGGACCGCGTCGAGGACCCCTACGAGTGGCTGCGCGACCCGCAGGACCCGTCGGTGCTGGCCCACCTCGAGGCGGAGAACGCCTGGACCGCCGAGCGCACCGCCCACCTGGAGCCGGTGCGCGAGGCGATCTTCACCGAGATCCGCTCCCGCACCCGGGAGACCGACCTCACCGTGCCGGTGCCGGCCGGGCCGTGGTGGTACTACACCCGCACCCGCGAGGGGCAGCAGTACCCCACCTACTGCCGGGCCCCGCTGCACGACCGGGCCGCGGTGCCCGAGCTCGACCCGGAGCGCCCGCTGCCGGGGGAGAGCGTGCTGCTGGACGCGAACGCCGCCGCCGACGGCTCGGAGTTCTTCGCCCTCGGCGCCTACGAGATCAGCCCCGACCACGGGCGCCTCGCCTGGTCGGCGGACGTCACCGGCGACGAGCGCTTCGACCTGCGGGTGGTCGACCTGGGCACCGGCGAGGTGCTCGACGACAGCGTCCGGGGGGTCGGCTACGGCGCGGTCTTCTCCCGGGACGGGCGGCACCTGCTCTACGTCCGGGTGGACGAGGCCTGGCGCCCCTTCGAGGTGTGGTGCCACGAGATCGGCGCCGACGTGGCCAGCGACGTGCTCGTGCACCGCGAGGAGGACGAGCGCTTCTGGCTGGGCATCGACCGGAGCCGGGACGACCGCTGGATCATCCTCGGGCTGGGCAGCCGCACCACCAGCGAGGTGCACCTGCTCGACGCCGACGACCCGACCGGGCCGCTGCGCTGCGTCTCGCCCCGCGAGCCCGGGGTGGAGTACGACGTCGAGCCGGCCGGGGACCACCTGCTCGTGGTGCACAACGCCCGGCAGCGCGAGTGGGACCTCGCCTGGGCGCCGCTCGAGGCGACCAGCCGAGAGCAGTGGCAGCCGCTGCTGGATGCGGGCGAGGGGGAGCGCTTCCTCGGGGTGGACGCCTACGACGACGTCGCCGTGCTCACTCTGCGCCGGGGCGGTGTGCCGTCGGCCCGGCTGCTGCCCCGGGTCACGCGCTCCGGCACGCCGTCGCCGCAGGACTACGGCCCGGCCCGCGAGGTGGTCGTCGGCGACGACCCGATGGCCACGGTCAGCGTGCTCGGCGCAGCCGACCCGGACACCGACCGGCTGCGGGTGAGCCACGAGTCCTGGGTGAGCCCTCGGGCGATCTACGACCTCGTGCTGGGCATGGACGTGTCCTCCGACGGCGCAGCCACCGACGAGCTGGTGCTGCTGCGCCGGCACCCGGTGGAGAACGTCGACCTCGACGACTACGAGCAGCGCCGCGAGTGGGTCACCGCCCGCGACGGCACCCAGGTGCCGGTCTCGCTGATCACCCGGCGGGGGACGGTCCCGGACGGCACCAGCCCGGGCCTGATCTACGGCTACGGCAGCTACGAGATCAGCATGGACCCGTACTTCTCGGTGGCACGGCTCTCGCTGCTCGACCGCGGCGTCGTCTACGCGGTCGCGCACGTGCGCGGCGGCGGCGAGATGGGCCGCGGCTGGTACGAGGACGGGCGGCTGCTGGACAAGCCGCACACCTTCACCGACTTCGTCGACTGCGCCGCCTGGCTGCACGAGAGCGGCTGGGTGGCCCCCGACCGGCTGGCCGCCGAGGGCGGCTCGGCCGGCGGGCTGCTCATGGGGGCGGTGACCAACCTCGCCCCGGACCGCTTCCGGGCGGTGCTGGCCGAGGTCCCCTTCGTCGACACCCTGACGACGATCCTGCGGCCCGAGCTGCCGCTGACCGTGGGGGAGTGGGACGAGTGGGGCAACCCGCTGGCCGACCCCGAGGTGTACCAGGTGATGCGCGGCTACAGCCCCTACGAGAACGTCGCCGCCCGGCAGTACCCGGCGATCCTCGCGACCACCTCGCTGCACGACACCCGGGTCTCCTTCACCGAGCCGGCGAAGTGGGTGGCTCGGCTGCGCGGCACCGTGACCAACGACCCGCTGGCCCGTCCCGTGCTGCTGCGCACCGAGATGTCCGCCGGGCACGGCGGCCGCTCCGGGCGCTACGACGCGTGGCGGGAGACCGCCGCGGACTGGTCCTTCGTGCTCGACCAGATCGGCGCCACCGAGCCGCTGCCGCGCGGCTGATCCCCCTGCCAGGCCCGCGCCACCGCCTCGGTAGCCCGACAGTCCTAGGACTGTCGCGCTCGCCCGCCTGCGCGCGCGGTCCTGGCGGACATGCGCGGTCCTGGCACACGCGATTCGCGCCAGCCCCCGCAGCTGCCCGGGCAAATTCGCATCGGCCCCCGCAGCTGCCCGGGCAATTCGCATCGGCCCCCGCAGCTGCCCGGGCAAATTCGCATCGGCCCCCGCAAATGCCCGGGCAGATCGCGCCGGGTCAGACCAGGGCGTCCGCCAGCAGCTCGAGGACGTGCCGGTAGCTCTCACCTGTCGCCCGGGTCATGCCCATCTCGCAGGTGCGGTTGACCGAGGCGTGCGCCGCCGAGCCCAGCGCGGCTACCTCGCGGGCCTCCTGCGCCGTGGCGGCGTCGGTGAGCTCGGGGTGCAGCATGCCGCGGTCCCCGGCGAAGGCGCAGCACCCCCAGGAGTCCGGGACGACCACCTCCTCGGACACGGCCTCGGCGACCGTCCGCAGGTGCGCGTCCAGCCCGAGCCGGGTCGAGGAGCACGTCGGGTGCAGGGTCAGCGACGGCAGCGTGCGGGCGATACGCCCCTGCGCGAGCAGCGTCGGCAGGACGCGCTCGGCGACGAAGGCCACGGCGTCGACCACGACGAGGTCCGGGGCGCCGTCGCCCACCCCGAGCAGCTCACGCAACCCTTCGGTGCATGAGCTGGCGTCGCTGAGCACCGGCAGCGCCCCGCCGTCGGTGGCCTCCCTCAGGGCGCCCAGGACCCGCGCACGCATCGCCTCGTGCCCGGCCCGCTGCCCCTTCGACTTCCACGGCGTCCCGCAGCACAGCCCACCGATCCCGTCAGGGGTGCGGATCCTGACCCCCGCTGCTGCGCAGATCCGCTGGACCGCGTCGGCCACCCCGCGGCCACCGTCGACAGGAGCGAAGAGGGTCGAGGTGCAGCTGGGGAACCACACCGCCTCGGCGCCCGCGTCGGAGATCTCCGGGCGGGACCGACCGCCGGCTGGCAGGTCCGCCGAGTGCTGCGGCACCCGTTCGGCGCCCAGCACCCCACGGGCCAAGGTGCTCGCGCCGCCCGCCACGACCGACGGGAGCGCGGCGGCCGCGGTGAGCGCACCACCGCCGGCCCGGGTGACCAGACCCCAGTGCTGCGCTGCGCTGCGCCAGGCGCGCGACTCGGCACCGCCGGTCTCCTCGGCCCGCAGCCGGCGCACCAGGTCGCCGGTGTTGATGAGCACCGGGCACGAGGTCTGGCACATCCCGTCGACCGCACAGGTCTGCACACCGTCGTAGGCGTACTCCGCGCGCAGCGCCGCGGCCAGCGCGTCGTCGCCGTCGGCCTCGGCGCGGGTCAGCTCGCGCCGCAGCACGATCCGCTCGCGGGGGGTGAGGGTGAGGTCGCGGCTGGGGCAGACCGGCTCGCAGTAGCCGCACTCCACGCACCGGTCCACCTCGTCCTCGACCGGCGGCGCGGTCTTGAGGTGGCGCAGGTGGGCGTGCGGGTCGTCGGTGATGAGCACTCCCGGCCCGAGGACGCCTCCCGGGTCGACGAGGGCCTTGACCTGCTGCATCACCCGGTAGAGGTTGTCGCCGACCTGCCGGCGGACGAAGGGGGCCATGATCCGCCCGGTGCCGTGCTCGGCCTTGAGCGTGCCGCCGCGGCGCAGCACGAGCTCGGCCATCTCCTCGGTGAAGTCGGCGTAGCGGCGCAGGTGCTCCAGCCCGGGCGGCACCGGCGCAGTCATGGGAGCCGTCCCCGGCGCTGCCGCGGGAGCCGTCCCCGGCGCTGTCATGGGCGCCGCCCTGTCGCCCCCTTCAACCGACAGCCTCCCGTCACCCGGATCATCCTCGTCACCGAAGTCCTCGGTGATCATGAAGTGGATGTTGCCGTCCTTGGCGTGCCCGAAGATCACCGCGTCCGCGTAGCCGTACCGGTCGAAGAGGGCGGTGAGCTCGGTGCAGGTGGGGCCCAGCTCGGGCACCGGGACGGCGATGTCCTCCAGCAGCGCGGTGGTGCCCGAGCGGCGGTTGCCGGCCACCGTGGTGAAGAGACCCTTGCGGGCGTGCCACAGCGCCGCCCGGCGTGTCGGGTCGCTGGTGAAGGTGGCCGCGTGCACCAGCGGCAGGCCGGCCCACAGTCCGTCGGTCTCGGCCAACCGGGCCTGCAGCGCCCCGTCGTCCGCCTCCTGCAGCTCCACCAGCAGCGCACAGTGCGCGGCGACGTCGAGCCCGGCGATCTCCTCGGGGCAGGCCGGGTCGCGCTGGGCGACGAGCAGGCTGCGGGCGTCGAGCAGCTCGACCGTCGCCGGGCCCGCGGCGACGATCTCCGGCAGGGCGCCGGTGGCCGAGGCCAGGTCGTCGAAGACGAGCAGCGCGGTCGCGGCGTGCGGGCGCACCGGCACGGTGCGGAAGGTGGCCTCGGCGACGAAGGCCAGCGTGCCCTCGCTGCCGATGACCAGGTGCTCGAGGATGCGCACCGGCGCGTCGTGGTCGACGAAGGCGTTCACCCCGTAGCCCATGGTGTTCTTGATCGCGTAGAGCGCGGCGATCCGCTCGGTCGCCGCCGGGTCGGCCCGGATCTCGTCCCGCAGCCGGGCCAGGCCGGCGTGCAGCGCGGGCTCGGCGCGGCGCAGCACCTCGTCCGCGTCGGGGGCCCCGGTGTCGACGACCGTGCCGCTGGGCAGCACGAGCACCGCCGACTCCAGGGTGCGGTAGGTGTTCGCGCTGGTCCCGCAGGCCATGCCGGAGGAGTTGTTGGCGACGACGCCGCCGATGGTGCAGGCGATCTCGCTGGCCGGGTCCGGCCCCAGCGCCGTGCCGTGCCGGCGCAGCCGGGCGTTGACGCTGCGCAGCACCGCACCCGGACCGCAGCGCACCCGGGCGCCGTCGTCGAGCACCTCGACGTCCCGGAATCCCTGCCGGGTGTCGGCGAGCACCCCGTCGGTGACCGACTGCCCGGACAGGCTGGTGCCCCCGGAGCGGAAGGTCACCGAGAACCCGTGCCGGTGGGCCGCCCGCAGCAGCGCGGCCACCTCCTCGACGTCGCCGGGGGTGACCACCGCCGACGGGGTGAGCAGGTAGTGCGAGGCGTCGTGCGCCGCGGCCAGCCGGTCGGTGGCCCGCAGACCGACCTGGTCGAGCGCCCCGCGCAGGGCGTCGGCCAGGCCGGCGTCGGTCTCCGGCAGCGGCGGCACGCTAGAGCTGCCGGGTGCTCAGCAGGTCGGCGATGTGCTCGGCCTGCCGGATCGCCAGCGCGACGATCGTCAGGGTCGGGTTCGCGGCGGCGCCGGTGGTGAAGACCGAGCCGTCGGAGACGAAGAGGTTCGGCACGTCGTGCGCCCGGCCCCAGCCGTCGACCACCCCGTCCTCGGGCCGCGCGCTCATCCGCGCCGTGCCGAGGTTGTGCGTCGAGGGGTAGGGCGGGGTGCGGTGGGTGCTGGTCGCCCCGACCGCGCCTAAGACCGTCTCCCCGGAGGCGTACCCGTGGTCGCGCAGCGCCACGTCGTTCGGGTGGTCGTCGAAGTGCACGTTCGGCACCGGCAGCCCGTGCTCGTCCTTGACCGTGGTGTTCAGCGAGACCCGGTTGCTCTCCTGGGGCATGTCCTCGCCGACGATCCACATCCCGGCGGTGCGCTGGTAGCGGTCGAGGAGGGCGGCGAAGTCGGGACCCCACGACCCCGGGTCGACGAAGGCGGCCATGAAGGCCGGGCCGAGCGAGATCGTCTCCATGTAGTACCCGCCGACGAACCCGCGGTCGGGGTCGTGGACCGACTCGTCGGCGATGAGCCCGGCCATGGTCTCGCCCCGGTACATCCGCACCGGCTGCTCGAAGTGCCCCCAGACGGTGCCGGTGGTGTGCCGCATGTAGTTGCGCCCCACCTGGCCGGAGGAGTTCGCCAGCCCCTGCGGGAAGCGCGGGGTGCCGGACAGCAGCAGCAGGCGCGGGGTCTCGATGGAGTTGGCGGCGACGCAGACCAGCCGCGCCGCCTGGCGGTGCAGGTTGCCCTCGGCGTCGAGGTAGAGCACGGCGTCGGCGCGGCCCTGGTCGTCGTGGGTGATCTGCACGGCCTGCGACTCGGGCCGCAGGTCGAGCCGTCCGGTGGCCGCGGCCCGCGGGATCTCCCGGACCAGGGTGGACCACTTCGAGCCGTTCTTGTCGCCCTGGAAGTTGAAGCCGTCCTGGATGGACGCGGGGCGGCCGTCGTACTCCTCGGCGTTCGTCGCGTACGGACCGGTGGCGTAGAAGCGGTAGCCCGCCTTCTCGGCGCCGTTGGCGAAGACCTTGTAGTTGTTGTTCGCCGGCAGCGGCGGGCGCCCGTGCACGTGGGTGGAGCCCATCGCCTGCTCGGCGCGGTCGTAGTAGGGCGCCAGGTCGTCGTAGGAGATCGGCCAGTCGAGCAGGTTCGCCCCGTCGACCCGGCCGTAGACGCTGCGGGCGCGCAGCTCGTGCGGCTTGAAGCGCGGGGTGGCCCCCGACCAGTGGGTGGTCGTCCCGCCGACCGCCTTGACGATCCACGCCGGCAGGTTGGGGAAGTCGCGGGCGATCCGCCACGAGCCCGAGGTGGTCCGCGGGTCCAACCAGGCCATCTGGTTGAAGGCCTCCCACTCGTCGTTGGTGTAGTCCTCGTGGGTCAGGTAGGGCCCGGCCTCGAGCACGACGACGGGGACCCCCTTCGCGGTGAGCTCGTGGGCCAGGGTGCCGCCGCCGGCGCCGGAGCCGACGATGACCACCGCCGGTTCGTCCTCCGGGACGGAGAAGCCGGTGACGCTGGTGCCGGGGGCCGGGGTCTGCTCGCTCGTCGTCACTTGGTGACCTCTTCCATGTCGGATGCCGTCGGTCCGGGCTGGTTCACCGGGTCGGCACCGCCGGCGGCCCCGGGCTGCGGCGCGGCGTGCGGGGGCGCGTCGGCGCCAGGGGCCATCTCGGGCGGGGTCTCGCCCTCGGGGAAGACGATCCGCGGGTCCGGCAGCCAGTCGAGGTCGTCGAAGCCGCGGTGCAGGTAGCCGCCCTGGTCGAAGGAGGGGCCCTCGTAGCCCAGCGCCTCCCACACCTCGGCGTCGTCGTAGAGGTTGAGCACGGCGGTGCGCCGGATGAAGCCGAAGAACTCGGTGCCCTCGACCCGGCGCAGCGCGCGCAGGGCGGCGTCGTCGTCGAGGTCGCGGAAGTCGCCGCCGGCCATCTGGTTGAGCGAGAGCAGCCCCTGGGCGAGCGCCATCCGGAACCACGTCTCGTTGCGGGCCTCGGTGAGGATCGTCTCGGCGGTCCGCTCGTAGGGGCCGTCCGGCACGCACTCGTGCGGGAAGGAGACCCGCAGCACCCGCACCAGGGTGGTCCGCGCCTCCTCGGTCAGCTCCACCGCGTTGAGCGAGGGGTACTTGGCAGGGAACACCATGGCGGTCTCCTTCGCGGGATCATCGTCGATCGGTGGCGCGACCGGAGCTCGTCGTCAGGTCGTGCCCGCTGGTCGCGAGGCTAGGTGAGCGACGGGGGTCGCCTCCATCGTCCTTCTCGCCCCATGAGAAGCCGCGCTTTGCCAGACTGTGGAACGGCGGTCGGCGCGGACGTCGGCGGTGGTCCGGCACGATCCCGGTCGGCGTGGACGGAGGAACCATGGCGAGCATCGCGGTGGTGCGACGCACCTTCGCCGTGCTGGAGGCGGTCGCGGCGCACGGCAGCGCGTCTGCGACGCAGATCGCCGACCGGCTGGAGATCCCGCTGCCGACCATCTACCGGCTGCTGCACGAGCTCGTCGAGACCGGCTACCTGGTGCACCTGCGGGAGGAGCGCAGCTTCGAGCTCGGGCCGAAGTGCTTCGACCTGGGGCTCTCCTTCCGGCAGCGGGTGGTGGCGCCCACCGCGATCCGGGAGGCGACCGACCAGCTGCACCGCAGCCTCGGCACCGCCGCCTACTTCGCCGTCTACCGCGGCGAGGACATCGTGCTGACCTACCTCTCGGACTGCGAGCAGCACCCGCGGTTGCGCCCGCTGCGCTTCGGCTTCCACGAGGCGGCGCACGCCACCGCCTTCGGCAAGATCCTGCTCGCCGGGATGCCGTCCGAGCAGCGTCTGGCCTACCTGGAGGCGCGCGGCACCCCGCGGCTGACCGCGGCGACGATGACCGACCGGGGCGCGATCGTCGCGCACCTCGACGAGGTGGCCTCGCGCGGGATCGCCTGGGAGCACGAGGAGTTCCTCGCCGGGCAGACGTGCGCCGCGGTCCCGGTGCGCAACAGCACCGGGCTGGAGGTCGCCTCGATGGCGATGAGCATGCCGTCGGCCCGGGCGGCCGGTCGGCACCGGCAGATCGAGAGCGCGCTGCGTGAGCTGGCCGGGCGCTGCTCGCGCTACCTGCGGATGAGCTGAGGCAGATCACGCGCGGTGCGTTCTCGCCCCGCGAGAGGGGTGGTTCTCCCGGTGGGCACCGGCTCAGCAGACTCGGCGGCACTCATCGTCGAGCACAGGAGAAGCCCATGAGCCAGCCACGAGTCGCCGTCGTCACCGGAGCCGCCCGAGGCATCGGCCGCGGGATCGCCGAGCGTCTGGGTGCCGACGGCCTGCACGTCGTCGTCGCCGACCTGCCCGCGATGAGGGACAGCAGCCAGGAGGTCGTCGACGCGATCTCGTCCGCCGGAGGCCAGGCCACCGCCGCCGACGTGGACGTCACCGACGAGGCCTCGGTCGAGGCGCTGGTCCAGGCCGCGGTCGCCGCCGGCGGGTCGCTGGACGTCTTCGTCGCCAACGCCGGCATCGCCCAGGTGGAGTACCTCGTCGAGTACTCCAAGGCCGACTTCGAGAAGATCCTCGACGTCAACGTCACCGGCGTCTTCCTCTGCTACCAGGCCGCCGCCCGGCAGATGATCGCCCAGGGCGGCGGCGGCAAGATCATCGGCGCCGCCTCGATCGTCGCCTTCCGCCCCTTCGCGCTGCTCTCGCCCTACTCGGCGTCGAAGTGGGCGGTGCGCGGGCTGACCCAGGGCGCGGCGATGGAGTGGGCGCGGCACGGGATCACCGTCAACGCCTACGGGCCCGGGATCGTCGGCACCGCGATGTGGGACCTCATCGACGAGAAGCTGGCCGCCGACGAGGGGCTGCAGAAGGGCGAGGCCATCGACAAGTACTCCCAGGAGATCCTGCTGGGCCGCGTCTCGGTGCCCGAGGACGTGGCCAACCTCGTCTCCTTCCTCGCCGGCCCCGACTCCGACTACGTCACCGGTCAGACGATGCTCGTCGACGGCGGCATGCAGTTCTCCTGACCCGACCTCGACCGACCCGCCCGACCCCAGACCCGTACCGCAGCACCCACCGAAGGAGCCGCAGCATGATCTTCATCGTCGTGAAGTTCCCCGTGAAGCCCGAGGCCGCCGAGCAGTGGCCGGAGCTCGTCCGGGGCTACACCGAGGCCACCCGCGCCGAGCCGGGCAACAAGTGGTTCGAGTGGTCGCGCAGCCTCGAGGACCCGAACGAGTACGTGCTCGTCGAGGCGTTCGAGGACGACGCCGCGGAGGCGCACGTGACCTCCGAGCACTTCCGGTGGGCGACCTCCGCCGACGGGCCGATGGTCCAGGCGCTGGCCGCGACACCACGGATCGTCTCCCGCCAGGTGGAGGGCGACGGCTGGGACGAGATGGGGGAGATGCGGGTCGGCTGAGCGCCACGTCCCCACCTGCGCAACTGCCCGGGCAATTCACCCCTGACCTGCGCAACTGCTCGGGCAATTTCGCCCCTGACGTGCGCAACTGCCCGGGCAATTTCGCCCCTGACGTGCGCAACTGCCCGGGCAATTCACCCCTGACGTGCGCAACTGCCCGGGCAATTCACCCCTGACCTGCGCAACTGCCCGGGCAATTCACCCCTGACCTGCGCAACTGCCCGGGCAGTTGCGCCTCGGAAGGAGCCGGGTTGGTCGGTCGGGCGGGTCAGGGGGCGGCGGGCGTCAGCGGCCCAGGGCCGCGGCGAGCTGGGTCGACCAGGCCCGCACCACGTGCGTCCGTCGTCGCGAGTCGTCGGTGAGCAGATCGCCCAGGCCGAGGCCGCGAGCCAGGTCGAGGGTGGCCTGCACCAGCGCCCGCTGCTGCGGGTCGGTGTCGTCGACCCCGAGCGCGGCCACCGCCATCGCGTGCGCCGAGCGGGCGAAGTGCCGTTCCAGCGGCAGCACGGTCTCGCGCAGCGCCGGGTCGGCGGCGGCCGCCGACCACACCTGCAGCGCCGCCCGGAAGTGCTCGCCGGTGTAGATCTCCACGAGGCGGACCACCACCGCGTGCACCCCGTCGGCGTCGGGCCGGCCGGCGTCGGTCTCTGTGGTGTCGCTCTCTGCGGGGTGGGTCTCGTCGGCGCCGGTGTCGTTCGTGCCGCTGCTCGTGCCGGCGCCCACGGTCGCGGTGAGCCGGTCGAGGTCGAGGCGACGCTCCTCGAAGATGTGCTCCAGGCCGGCGACGACGAGCGCCTCCCGGGTGGGGAAGTGGTGCTGCAGCGCCCCCCGGCTGATCCCGGCCTCGGCCGCGATCACCGCCATCGTCGAGGCCGCCCAGCCGCGCTCGGCGACGCAGCGCACGGTCGCCTCGAGCAGCCGCTGCCGGGTGACGCGGCTGCGGTCCTGCTTCGGCTCAGCCGCCCCACCGGTCGTCGGGGGCACCGCGGGACCGCCTTGCGATGTCCCCTCATCTCCGGGGGCCTCTGGGGATCCGGCTGACCCGTCGGCTGTGCCGGCGCTGGTGCCCGTCGGGCTCACCGCGCCCACCGCGGCGGGCGGCGCTCGAGGAAGGCGGTCATCCCTTCGCGGGCCTCGTCGCTCGAGAAGAGTCGCGAGGACTGCTCGGCCACCCGGTCCCGGTGGGTGTCCAGGTGGTCCACCAGCTCGTGGTTGAGCATCGTCTTGGTCTCCCGCAGCCCCTGGGGGGACGCGCCGGCGAATGCCTCGGTCAGCGCGGCGACCTCGTCGGCGACCTGCTGCTCGCTCTCGGCGGCCACCGTGACCAGGCCGCAGTTCCGCGCCTGCGCCGGGTCGAGGCGTTCCGCGGTGAGCAGGTAGCGGGAGGCCTCACGGGAGCCGATCCGGGGCAGCACGGTCAGCGAGATCACCGACGCCGCCAGGCCGAGGCGCACCTCGGTGAGCGCGAAGCTCGACGACGGCCCCGCCACGACGAGGTCGCAGGCAGCGACCAGGCCCATCCCGCCGGCCACGACGTGACCGTCGATCCGGCCGACCACCGGCTTGGGGTGGACGACGATCGCCCGCAGCAGATCGACGAGCTGGTCCGCCCGGGCGCGCGCCGGGTCACCGCCCTCGCCGCCGGTGGCCTCGCTGAGGTCGGCGCCGGCGCAGAACGTGCCGCCGGTGTGGGTGAGCACGACGCAGCGCACCGCGTCGTCCTCGGCCGCGGCCTGCAGCCCGGCGTGCAGCTCGCGCACCAGCTGGTCGGACAGGGCGTTGCGGTTGTGCGGGCTGTCCAGGGTGAGCACCGCCACCTGGCCGTCGACCGCTGACCGCACCCGTGGGTCGCTGCTCATGCCGGCTCGTCCTCCTGCTGCTCGTCGGTCTGCTGGTCGGTCTGCTCGTCGATGACGACGAGGGTGGCTCCCTGGTCCACGGTCTCGCCCGCGGCCGCGGAGAGCGCCTCGACCCTACCGGCGACGGTCGCGCTGACCGTGTGCTCCATCTTCATCGCCTCCAGGGTGAGCAGCGGCTGCCCGGCCACGACGTCGTCGCCGAGGGCGACGTGCACGGCGGCGACCGTGCCCGGCATCGGGGCGACCAGGGCCCCGGCCGGCGCCAGCCGAGACGGGTCGACGAAGCGGGGCACCTCGGCCAGCGTGCACGAGCCCTCGGCGCCGGTGACCGCGACCCGGGCGTGCGTGCTGCCGTCGGCCGAGGTGGCCCCGGCCAGCGGGTGCACCTGCAGCCGTCGTTGCACCCCGTCGACCTCGAGCATGACGAGCCCCGGCTCGGCCCGGACCAGCCGGGGGAGCGCTGCCGAGGCGCCCGTGCCCAACGTGGCCTCGGCCGTCTGCGTGCCGTCGACACTCTCGGTGCCCTGGGCACCCTCGTCATCGACCCGTGGCACCAGCACCCAGTCGTCCCGCTCCTGCCGGTAGGTCACTTCCAGCTCGCGCTCACCGATCCGGTAGCGCCGCCGCTGCGGCAGCGCGACGACGTTGCGGAAGCCGGTGCGCACCCCCGGCACCGGGGTCCGTCCGGCCTGGGCGGTGCGGGCGGCGTCGGCGGCCGCGGCGACCGCCGCGAGCCACGGGTCCAGCCCGGTGCCCCGAGTCAGCTCCGCCGGCGGGTTCCGGTCGTAGAAGCCGGTGTCGGCGGTCCCGGCCACCACCTCGGGGTGGGTCAGCGTGGCCACGAGCAGGTCCTGGTTCGTCGTCACCCCGTGCACCCTCGCCCGGCGCACCGCGGCGGCCAGCTCACGGACCGCCTCGGCGCGGGTCGGGGCGCGGGAGACCACCTTCGCCAGCATCGCGTCGTAGCGGGTGCCGACCACCGACCCGGTCTCCACACCGGAGTCCAGCCGGATCCCGTGCTCGGGCGGGACGGTGAAGCGGGTGTCGACGCCGGGGATGTCGACGAGCTCCAACGTCCCGGTCTGCGGGCGCCAGTCGTCCAGCGGGTCCTCGGCGTAGATCCGGGCCTCGACCGACCACCCGGTGGCGACCGGCTCGGGACCGGTGAGCCGCTCGCCCTGAGCCATCGCCAGCTGCAGGGCGACGAGGTCGGTGCCGGTGACGCACTCGGTGACCGGGTGCTCCACCTGCAGCCGGGTGTTCATCTCGAGGAAGGAGAAGTCCCCGTCCTCGGTGGCCAGCAGCTCGACGGTCCCGGCGCCGACGTAACCGACCGCGGCGGCCGCGGTACGGGCCGCGGCAAGGATCCGCTCGCGCATGTCTCCGCCGACCCGGGTCACCAGGGGGGACGGCGCCTCCTCGACGACCTTCTGGTGGCGGCGCTGCAGCGAGCACTCCCGCTCGCCGAGCGCCCACACCGTGCCGTGCTGGTCGGCCATGACCTGCACCTCGACGTGGTGGCCGGTCTCCAGGTAGCGCTCGCAGAAGACGGCCAGGTCGCCGAAGGCGGAGGCGGCCTCGCGGGAGGCCGAGGCGATCGCCTCGGGCAGGTCGGCCAGGGCGCGCACGATCCGCATGCCGCGCCCGCCGCCACCGGCGGAGGCCTTGACGAGCACCGGCAGCTGGCTCTCCTCGACGTGCTCCGGGTCGAGCCGGTCGAGCACCGGCACCCCGGCGGCGCGCATCGCCTCCTTCGAGGCGATCTTGCTGCCCATCACCTCGATCGCCTCCGGCGGCGGGCCGATCCAGGTCAGCCCGGCGGCGACCACCTCGCGGGCGAAGCCGGCGTCCTCGGAGAGGAAGCCGTAGCCGGGGTGGATCGCGTCCGCCCCGGCCCGGCGGGCGGCGGCGACGATCAGGTCCCCGCGCAGGTAGGTCTCGGCCGGTGCCTCGCCGGGCAGCCGCACCGCGGCGTCGGCCTCGGCGACGTGCGGGTCGTCGGCGTCGGCGTCGGAGAAGACGGCCACGGTGCCGAGGCCGCGGCGGGCGCAGGTGGCGATGACCCGGCGGGCGATCTCGCCGCGGTTGGCGACGAGCACGGTGCGCACGGGCCGCCCTGGGCCGAGATCGCGGGCGGTGGTGGCGCCGGGGGTGCGCCCGGCGTCGTGAGCAGTGTCCGGGGTGCTGTCAAGGGAGTCGGTCACGATCGGCCTCACATGCGGAAGACGCCGAAGCTCGAGGTGCCCTCGACCGGCGCGGAGTGGATGGCGGACAGCGCCAGCCCGAGCACGTCCCGGGTGTCGCGGGGGTCGATGATCCCGTCGTCGTAGACCATCCCGGAGAGCACCATCGGCATGGCCTCGAGGCTGATCTGCTGCTCGACGGCGTCCCGGATCATCCGGGCGCCCTCGTCGTCGAACGCCTTGCCCTGGGCCAGCGCGGACGCCTTGGACACCGAGTAGGTGACCTCGGCCAGCTGCTGCGCGCCCATCACCGAGGAGCGGGCCGAGGGCCAGGCGAAGACGAACCGCGGGTCGAAGGCCCGGCCGCACATGCCGTAGTGCCCGGCGCCGTAGGAGTTGCCGAGCAGCACCGACAGGTGCGGCACGGTGGAGTTGGAGACGGCGTTGATCATCATCGAGCCGTGCTTGATGATGCCGCCCTGCTCGTACTCCGCGCCGACCATGTAGCCGGTGGTGTTGTGCAGGAAGATCAGCGGGGTCTCGCTGCGGTTGGCCAGCTCGATGAACTGGGTCGCCTTCTGCGCCTCCTCGCTGAAGAGCACCCCGCGGGCGTTGGCCAGGATCCCCACCGGGTAGCCGTGCAGCCGCGCCCAGCCGGTGACCAGCGAGCTGCCGTAGAGCGGCTTCATCTCGTCGAGGTCGCTGTCGTCGACCACCCGGGCGATGACCTCACGGGGGTCGAAGGGGGTCTTGAGGTCCGGCGGCACGATGGAGAGCAGCTCCTCGGCGGGCAGCCGCGGCGGCAGCACCGGGCCGGGGTCGCGCCCGCCGCGGCGCCAGGCGAGCCGGGCGACGATGCGGCGGCCGATCCGGATCGCGTCCTGCTCGTCGAGGGCGTAGTGGTCGGCCAGCCCGGACACCTTGGCGTGCATCTCGGCGCCGCCGAGGGACTCGTCGTCGGACTCCTCGCCGGTGGCCGCCTTCACCAGCGGCGGCCCGCCGAGGAAGACCTTCGAGCGCTGCTCGATCATCACCACGTGGTCGCTCATCCCGGGCAGGTAGGCCCCGCCCGCGGTGGAGTTGCCGAAGACCAGCGCGATCGTCGGGATCCCCTCGCGGGAGAGCTGGGTGAGGTTGCGGAAGGTCGCCCCGCCGGGGATGAAGACGTCCTTCTGGGTGGGCAGGTCGGCGCCGCCGGACTCGACGAGCGAGATCACCGGGAGCCGGTTCTGCCGGGCGATGTCGTGCATCCGCAGCGTCTTGCGCAGCGACCACGGGTTGCTCGCGCCGCCCTTGACCGTGGGGTCGTTGGCGACGAGCAGGCAGTCCACCCCGCTGACCTGGCCGATGCCGGCGACCACGCTGCCGCCGACGGCGAAGTCGGAGCCGTAGCCGGCGAGCGTGGCCAGCTCGAGGAAGGGGGCGTCGGCGTCCAGCAGCAGCTCGATCCGCTCGCGGGCGGTGAGCTTGCCGCGGCCGTGGTGGCGGGCGACCGCCTTCTCCCCGCCCCCGGCGACCGCCCTCGCGGTCTCGGTGGCGATGTCCGCCAGCGAGGCGAGCATCGCCTCGCGGGCGGCGCCGGCCTCGGCGCTGCCGATCTCCAGCGTGCTGGTCAGGGTCGTCATGGCACCAGTCCCATCCGGGCGGCGGCCAGCTGGTCGAGCACCTCGACGGCGCCGCCGCCGATGCCGAGGATGCGCACGTCGCGGTACTGCCGTTCGATCTCGCTGCCGCGCATGTAGCCCGCGCCGCCGAAGAGCTGCAGCGCCTCGTGGGCGACGTGCTCGGCGGCCGCGGTGGCGGTGTTCTTGGCGAAGCAGACCGCCGGGACGAGGTCCTCCAGCGGCTCGCCGCGCTCGTGCCGGTCGACGACCGCGCGGGTGTAGGTGCGGGCCACCTCGGTGCGGCGGGTCATCTCGACGAGGGTCGCCTGCACCCGCTGCCGGGCGATGAGCGGCTCGCCGAAGGTGGTCCGCTCCCGGCACCAGGCGATGGCCAGGTCCAGGCAGCGGCGGGCCTGCCCGCAGGCCTGGGCGGCCATGGCGATCCGCTCGGTGAGGAAGGCGCTGCCGATGAGCGCGAAGCCGGCGTGCTCCGGGCCGACGAGGTTCTCCGCCGGGACCCGCACCCCGGTGAAGGCGAGCTCGGCGGTGTCCGAGGCGTGCCAGCCGAGCTTGTCCAGGCGGCGGGTCACCGTCACGCCGGGGGAGGAGGTGTCGATGACCAGCAGCGAGATGCCGAGCGAGCGGGGCCGGTCCTCGCCGCCGGTGCGCACCGCGGTGGTGAGGAAGTCGGCCCGCACCCCGGAGGTGATGTAGGTCTTCGCGCCGTCGACGACGAGCTCGTCGCCCTCGCGGCGGGCGCGGGTGCGCAGCCGGCCGACGTCGGAGCCGCCGTCCGGCTCGGTGACCGCGAGCGCCCCGATCTGCTCGCCGGCCAGGGTGGGGGTCACCCAGCGGGCGATCTGGTCGGGGTCGCCGGCGGTGACGATGTGCGGGCAGGCGATCCCGGCGGTGAAGAGCGAGGCGTAGACGCCGCCGGCGCCGCCGGCCTCGTGGAAGGCCTCGGTGACGGTGACCAGGGCGCGGGCTCCGCCGCCGCCCCCGCCGGCGTGCTCGGGGAAGGAGGCCCCGATGAGCCCGGCCCGTCCAGCGGTGGCGTGCAGGGCCCGCGGGATGAGCCCGTCGCGCTCCCAGTCGTCCTGGTGCCCGAGCACCTCGCGCTCGACGAAGGTCGTGGTGCTCGCCCGCAGCGCGACGAGCTCCCCGCTCGCCCACGGGTCGTGCTCGGGTGCGGCGGTGCCGTCGTGGGGTGCCGGTCCGGTGGCGGGTGTCACGGGCTCTCCTCGCTCGTCCTCGTCGCATCGTCCGGCGGGAGCAGGTGGGTGGGGATGTCGACCACCCTCGAGCGCAGCCACTCGCCGAGGCCCTTGGCCTGCGGGTCGAAGCGGGACTGCGAGGCGACCCCGTCACCGAGCAGGTCCTGCACGACGATGTTCACCGCGCGCAGCCGCGGCAGGTGGGTGACGGTCACCGGCAGGTCCGCGGTCTCCGGCAGCAGCCGGCGCACGGTCTCCGGGGTGAGCAGGCCGGAGAGCCACGGCCAGGCCGCGTCCTCGCGCACCCACACGCCGATGTTGGCGTGGCCGCCCTTGTCGCCGGAGCGGGCGCCGGCGATGGTGCCCAGCGGCACCCGCCGGGTGGGGCCGCCGATGGTCTCGCCGTGCGCAGGCTCGCCCGGGTGCGGCTGCGGTGCAACGGTGCGCTCCGGCGGGGGCACGGTCACGACGCTGCCGTCGTCGTGGACCACCTCGTGGGTGACCGCGTCCTGCGGCACGAACCCGGGGCGGTAGCTGCCGTAGGGCGCGCCGGCGCCGGGCGGGGCGAGGGTGTGGAAGCCGGGGTAGGAGCCGAGCGCGATCTCCACCGCGGCCGAGGAGAAGGCACGCCCGACGACCGCCGGGTCCGGGTCGCGCACCACGACGCTCAGCAGCGCCGAGGCCTCCTGCTCGGTGGCCGCGTCCGGGTGGTCGGTGCGGGCCAGGGTCCAGGTGGTGCTGGCCGGCGTCGTGGTCATCGAGGCCTCGAGCTGGCGGCGGACCAGCGCCGCCTTCGCCTCGACGTCGAGACCGGTGAGCACCATCGTCATCTCGTTGCGGTGACCGCCGAGCGAGACGCAGGAGACCTTGAGGTCCGGCGGGGGCGGCTCGCCGACGACCCCGGAGATGGCCACCCGGTCCGGGCCGTCCTGGCGCAGCGTCACGGTGTCCAGCCGGGTGGTGACGTCCGGTCCGAGGTAGCGGGCGTCGCCGATCTCGTAGAGCAGCTGGCCGGTGACGGTGTCGACGTCGACGGCGCCGCCGGTGCCGGGGTGCTTGGTGATGACGCTGCTGCCGTCCCGGTGGATCTCGGCGATCGGGAAGCCGGGGCGGAGCAGGTCGTCGATCTCGGTGAAGAAGGGGTGGTTGCCGCCGGTCGCCTGGGTGCCGCACTCGATGACGTGCCCGGCTGCGGTGGCTCCGGCGAGGGCGTCGAGGTCGTCGCGGCCCCAGCCGAAGCGGGCGATCGCCGGGCCGATGACCACGGAGGCGTCGGTGACCCGGCCGGTGACGACGACGTCGGCGCCACCGGCGACCGCGTCGGCGATGCCGAAGGCGCCGAGGTAGGCGTGCGCCGCCAGCGGCTCACCGAGCCCGAGCTCGCCGGCCCGTGCGGTGAGGTCGTCGCCGCGCACGTGCGCCACCCGGGGGTGCAGCCCCTGCTCGGCGGCGAGCTCGCGGATGGCGGTGACCAGGCCCGGGGTGTTCGCGCCGCCGGCGTTGGCGACGATCGTCACCCGCCGGTCCAGGGCCAGGCCGAGGCAGTCCCGCAGCTGGCGCACGAAGGTCTTGGCGTACCCGGTGCTCGGGTCCTTGGCGCGGTCCCGGCCGAGGATGAGCATGGTCAGCTCGGCGAGCCAGTCGCCGGTGAGCACGTCCAGGGGGCCGTCCTGCAGCATCTCGCGCATGGCGTCGAGCCGGTCGCCGTAGAAGGCGGAGCAGCTCCCCACCCGCAGCACGTCGGACCCGGAGCCGGTCCCGGCCCTGGGGCTGGTCACGGTGCTCGTCACGGCGCTGGTCATGGCGCTCGTCATCGGGCCCCCTTCGGAGCCCCGGCGAAGGCCTGGGCGAAGGTCAGCCACGCGGCCGCCTCCCCGGTGGCCCGCAGCCCGGTCTCCTGGACCGGGCGGCGCTGGGTGACGACGAGGCAGAAGTCGAGGGCGCTGCCGCGCACCGTGCCGGCCACCTCGTCGGTGTCGTCGTGCCAGGTCCACGTGCCGCCGCCGGGGGAGTCGAGCTCGACGGCGAAGGGCGCGGTCGGCGGGGTCCGGCCGTGCAGCCCGTAGGCGTAGTCGCGGGTGCGCACGCCGAGGTGGGCGACGTCGCGCAGCCGGTCGGTAGGGGTGCGCTCCACGCCCAGGGCGTCGGCGACGTCCTGGCCGTGCGCCCAGGTCTCCATGAGCCGGGCGGTGGCCATCGACCGGGGGCTCATCGGTGGCCCGAACCACGGGATGCGGGTGTCCGCGGGCGCCCCGTCGAGCGCCGCGGCCAGGGCGGACCTGGCCTCGCGCCACCGGGCGAGCAGCGCGGCGGGCCCCGCGGAGACCCCTTCCTCGGCCATCCGGTCCACGTGGTGCTCCGGGTCGGCCAGGGCGGCCTCGATCTGCGCGGCGAAGCCGTCGGGGTCGGTGGCGGCCACCAGCGCCACCTCGTCGGTCCAGGCGAGGTGGGCGATCTGGTGGGCGATGCTCCAGCCCGCCGCTGGGGTGGGGCGGGCCCACTCCGGCTCGGGCAGGTCGCGGACGAGGGCATCCAGATCGGCGGACTCGGCGGTGAGTGCGGCCACGGTCGAGGGCATGCCCGGCAGGCTGGCACGCGCTGATGACAAAAGCAAGCATGCTTGCTTTTTTTGCGACGGCGGGACTAGCGTGCCGTCATGCGGTTCACCGACGAGCACGCGGCCTTCCGTTCGAGCGTGCGCTCCTTCGTCTCCAGCGAGATCGACCCCCATGCCGACGCCTGGGAGGAGGCCGGCGTCTTCCCGGCGCACGACCTCTTCCCGAAGGCGGCCGCGCTCGGCCTGCTCGGCCTGGAGTACGACCCGCAGGACGGTGGGGAGGGCGCCGACCACTCCTTCCAGATGATCGCCGCCGAGGAGCTCGGCCGCAGCGCGTCCGCCGGCGTGGCGATGGCGATCGGTGTGCAGTCGATGATGGCCACCCCCTCGTTGGCGCGCTACGGCAGCGCCGAGCTGCGCCGCGACTACCTGGCCCCGGCGATCGCCGGCACCGCGGTCGCCTCGATCGCGGTCACCGAGCCGGACACCGGCTCGGACGTCGCCCGGCTGCGCACCAGGGCCCGCCGGGACGGTGACGACTGGGTGATCACCGGGCGGAAGTTCTACATCACCAACGGCACCCAGGCCGACTGGATCTGCCTGCTGGCGCGCACCTCGGACGAGGGCGGCTACCGCGGGATGTCCCAGATCGTCGTGCCCACCGACAGCCCGGGCTTCTCGGTCGCCCGCAGCCTGCGCAAGCTCGGCAACCACAGCAGCGACACCGCCGAGCTGGTCCTCGACGACGTGCGGGTGCCGGTGAGCAGCACCATCGGCGAGATCGGCCGCGGCTTCCAGCAGCAGATGGAGCAGTTCGTCATCGAGCGGATGTACGCCGCCTACTCCACCGTCGGCGCCTGCGACCTCGCGCTGGAGCGCACCCGTCGCTACGCCCTGGAGCGGGAGGTCTTCGGCACCCCGCTGGCCAGCAAGCAGTACATCGCCTTCCGGCTCACCGAGCTGGCCGCCCAGGTGGACCTGCTGCGCAGCCACAACACCGCGGTCTGCGAGGCCTACCTCGCCGGCGAGGACATCACCCGCAGCGCCAGCGTCGCCAAGCTCACCGCCGGGCGGCTCTTCCGCGACGTCGCCGACACCTGCCTGCAGGTGCACGGCGGGGCCGGCTACCTCGAGGAGACCTGGACCGCCCGCCTCTTCCGGGACGCCCGGCTCGGCTCGATCGGTGGCGGCGCCGACGAGGTGATGCTGCAGGTGCTCGCCCGGATGGACGGGCTGCCCGCCTGAGCGAAGGGGGCCGGCCCCTTCGCACCACGAACCGCCGTACCGGAGCACCCAGGCGAGGAACACGGGACCGACGAGCACCGCACGAGGACCCACCGCACGACGACCACCGCAGCCAGGAACGCACAGGAGGACGCACAGCATGAGTACGCCGAGCACGAGCACCGACCGCACCCTGCAGGGCCGCACCATCCTCATGTCCGGCGGCAGCCGGGGGATCGGGCTGGCCATCGCCCTTCGCGCCGCCCGGGACGGGGCCAACGTGGCCCTGCTGGCCAAGACCGACCAGCCGCACCCACGGCTGGAGGGCACCATCCACACCGCCGCCGCAGCCATCGAGGAGGCCGGCGGCCAGGCGCTGCCGGTGCTCGGCGACGTCCGCTCCGAGGAGTCGGTGGCCGAGGCGGTCGAGCGCACCGTGGAGCGCTTCGGCGGGATCGACGTCGTCGTCAACAACGCCAGCGCCATCGACCTCTCCGCCACGCCCGAGCTGTCGATGAAGTCCTACGACCTCATGCAGGACATCAACTGCCGCGGCTCCTTCCTGCTCGCCCGGACCGCCTTTCCGCACCTGCAGGCATCGGCGGCCGCGCACGTGCTCACCCTCTCGCCGCCGATCAACCTCGCGCCGCGCTGGGCCGGCGCGCACCTGGGCTACACCATCGCCAAGTACGGGATGAGCCTGGTCACGCTCGGGCTGGCGGAGGAGTGGCGCGAGCACGGGATCGCCGCCAACTCGCTGTGGCCGCGCACGACGATCGCCACCGCCGCGGTGGCCAACCTGCTCGGCGGCGATGCCGCGATCGCCCGCACCCGCAGCCCGGAGATCATGGCCGACGCCGCGCACGCCGTGCTCATCCGCGACCCGCGCGAGGCCACCGGCGGCTTCCTCATCGACGACGAGGTGCTCGCCGAGGAGGGGGTCACCGACCTCTCCGGCTACGGCGGCGACCCCGAGCAGCTGGACATCGACCTCTTCCTCGACGAGCGCCCCTGACCCGCCCACCAGCCGCACCGGAAGGACCCGCCATGAAGCCCGATCTCTCCCAGGTCGACCCGCTGGGCTACAACCTGGCCACCCGCACCAACCTCGGTGATGTCGTCGTCCGGACGGCGGCGCTCTTCCCGGACCGGGTCGCGGTGGTCGACCGCGGCGAGGAGATCACCTACGCGCGACTCGCCGAGACCGTCGACCGGCTCGGGCACGGGCTGCGCAGCCTCGGCCTGGAGCCGGGCACGCCGGTGGCGCTGACGATGATGAACTCCTGGCAGATGCTGGCGACCTACTACGCCTGCGCCCGGGCCGGGCTGGTCTGTATGCCGACGAACTTCCTGCTCAGCGCCGACGACCAGCGCTGGATCCTCGACGACGCCCGGCCGGCTGCGCTGGTCACCGACGCCGCCTTCCGCCCGCTGCACGAGCAGCTGCTGCCCGGGCTGGAGAGCGTCACCGCGGTGGTGATCACCGACGAGAGCGACCCGGAGCCGGTCGCCGGGCGGGACACCCGCTCCTGGCGGGGGCTGGTGGACCAGGCGCCGGACGGCCCGGTGGAGGTGATCGTCGAGGACCGGGACACCGTGCAGTGCCTCTACACCTCCGGCACCACCTCGAGGCCGAAGGGGGTGCTGGTCAGCCACGCGGCGGTGCACACCGCGCTGCTGTCCAACGCGCTGGCGATCCGGATGTCCTGGGGGCCGAACCCGCCGGTGATGCTCGTCGTGCTGCCGATGTTCCACGTCACGGCGCTGAACACGCTCTCCATGCCGGTGATCCTCATGGGCGGGACGGTGGTGCTCGTCGGTGCCGCCTTCGACCCGGCGCTCAGCCTGGACGCCATGGAGCAGCAGCGGGCCACGCACACGATGATGCTGCCGATGATGCACCAGGCGTGCGTGGCCGAGCAGCAGCGGCGGCAGCGCGACCTCAGCTCGGTGACCACGGCGATCTACGCGATGGCGCCGATGCCGGAGGAGCTGCTCGAGGAGGTGGACCGGCTCTACCCGCAGGCCGAAGTCATCCTCGGCTCCGGGCAGACCGAGGTGGTGCCGGCGACGACGATGCAGTGGCCCGAGCACCGGCGCACCGCGGCCGCCTCGTGGGGACCGCAGGCGGTCTCGGTGCTGACGAAGACGATGGGTCCGGACGGTCGCGTGCTCGGCCCGGGGGAGACCGGTGAGATCGTCTACCGCGCCCCGAACGTGTGCTCCGGCTACTGGAACAACCCCGGTGCCAACGCCGAGGCCTTCGCCCACGGCTGGTTCCACTCCGGCGACATCGGGCACCTCGACGAGGACGCGGTGATCTGGTTCACCGACCGGCTCAAGGACATCATCAAGTCCGGCGGGGAGAACGTCTCCTCGGTGGCCGTCGAGGCGGTCGTGCTCGGCGCCGAAGGGGTGGCCGAGGCTTCGGTAGTCGGGGTGCCGCACGAGCGCTGGGGTGAGGCGGTGTGCGCGGTGGTCGTCGCTGACGGGAGCGTCCCGGAGGCGGAGCTGGAGGAGCGGGTGGTCGCGCACGCCAAGCAGCGGCTCGCCGGCTTCCAGGTGCCCAAGTCGGTGGTGGTGGTCGCCGAGCTGCCGAAGACCGCAACCGGCAAGATCCTCAAGCAGCAGGTGCGCGAGGTGGTCCGCTGACGCGCGGCGAGGCCCGTGTGGGTGATCGCGCGCCGCACGTGCGCGCGCCATCACAGCAGGCCTACCTGTTCGCACGCTGCACCTGAGCGCGCCATCGAACCGCGCGCCGCACCCGACAAGCGCTCGGTTCCCGGGGAAGCCTTCTCCGGGGACCGAGCCTTTATCGGGTTACCCGATAAAGGCATCGGGGGCGGGACAAAGGCGAGCATCGGGTAAGGACTTCACCAACGAGAGGTGACGTCGGCCCTGTCCGGGGCGCGCGTGTGGCTCAATGACCTCGGTTCCACCTGGAGCCACCCCTGCCGAGACGCCACCCGCCCCCACCGAGGAGCAGCTCCCCATGACCTATCCCGCCCGTATCGGCCTCGGCCTGGCCGCCGCGGTGGCCCTGGCCGCCGCCACCACCGGCCCCAGCGCCGCCCAGACGACCACCGCCACCGACACCGAGGCAGCAGAGGCCCAGAGCGTGGCAGCGGCCACGTCGGCTGCCACCACCGCCCTCTCCTCGGCCGCCGCTGCGGCCGGCACCGCGGCCGCCGCCGACACCCAGGTCGCCGCCGCGCCGACCGCCGCCGAGACCACCACCGCGCCGGGGGACTGGGGCGACCGCTGGGCGAACGTCAACATCCTCTCCTTCAGCGACTTCCACGGTCACCTCGAGCCGACCGACCCGCCGCTGGACGAGCAGGTCGACCCGAGCCAGACCCCGGTCGGTGGCGCGGAGCACCTGGCCGGTCACATCGACAAGCGTCGGACCGCCAACTCCGTCGTCGTCTCGGCCGGCGACAACATCGGCGGCTCCACCTTCCTCTCCGGGCTCTTCCACGACGAGCCGACCATGGAGATCCTCGACTCGATGGGGGTCGCCGCCTCGGCGGTCGGCAACCACGAGTTCGACGAGGGCACCAACGAGCTGCTGCGCATGCAGCACGGCGGCGCCCACTGGAAGGACGGCACCTACGTGCCGGGCGAGCCCTACGCCGGCGCGGACATGCAGTACCTGGCCGCGAACGTCTACAACACCAAGAACGGTCGGCGCATCCTTCCCGGCACCAGCGTGCAGGAGGTCAACGGCGTCAAGGTCGGCTTCATCGGCCTGGTCACCCCGGAGACCACGAGCCTGGTCTCGCCGGGCGGGATCTCCTCGATCCGCTTCGACGAGATGGCCAAGCGGGCCAACTACGCCGCCAGCTGGCTGCGCCACGCCAAGGGGGTCGAGACGATCGTCGTGCTGGTCCACGAGGGCGGCGACCAGGACGGCGGGCTCAACGACTGCGACAACCTCTCCGGGCCGATCACCGAGCTCAACGACGGGATGAGCAGCCTCATCGACGGGGTCGTCACCGGGCACACCCACGCCTCCTTCAGCTGCACCCTCAAGGACTGGCGCGGCGGCGAGCGCCCGGTCGTCGCCAGCGGGGACTGGGGCCGCGCCTTCAACCAGATGAAGTTCATCGTCGACCGCCGCACCGGTGACGTCGTCAAGCGCTACAGCTCGGCCCGCAACTACCTCACCACCCGCGACGTCAGCGACGACGAGGTGGCCGGGATCGTGCAGAAGTGGTCCGACCTCGCCGGCGAGCGCCGCGCCGAGGTGGTCGGCACGGTGGCCGAGGACGTCACCGGTGACGCCAGCGGCGACCGCGGCATCGAGACCCCGATGGCGAACCTCGTCGCCGACTCGATCCTCTGGGGCACCCGTGACCCGGAGGACGGCGGCGCCGACGTGGCCTTCATGAACGTCGGCGGCGTGCGTTCGTCGTTCCTGCGCAGCCAGGTCAGCAACGGCGAGGAGGTCGGCGAGATCACCTACGAGGAGGCCTACCGGGTCGCCCCCTTCGGCAACCTGCTGGTGACCGTCGACATGACCGGCGCGCAGATCAAGGAGGTGCTCGAGCAGCAGTACGACCCCGAGCGGGGCCGCCAGTACCTCGCCCTCGGGGTCTCCGACGGCTTCACCTACACCTGGGACGACAGCCAGCCGCAGGGCTCGAAGGTCTCCGGCATGGAGCTGGACGGCCAGCCGGTCGAGGACGGCACCACCTACCGGGTGGCCACGCTGAGCTTCCTGCAGCAGGGCGGTGACTCCTTCACCGCCTTCGAGCAGGGCACCAACCTGCTCGGCGGCCCGGAGGACCTGGAGAACCTCATCGGCTACCTCAGCACCCACGAGCGGCTCACCCCGCCGGCGGACCGGGTCAGCGGTCTCTGAGCCGTCCCGTCGCCACCTCGGCCCGGCCCCGTCCTGGGGCCGGGCCGTCGTGCGTCCTGGCCGAGGTGCGTCCTGCCCGAGGTGCGTCCGGGACCGGTGCGGTCAGTCGGTCGGCACCGCGACGAAGCGGGGCCGGTAGAGCGTCGGGTTGGCGACGAGCTCGCCGAAGTCGAAGGTGTTGACGTTGTAGGAGACGAGCAGCTCGCCGTCGTCGCTGAGCTGCGGATGGGCGTGCGCGTTGTAGCTCACGTGCCGGCCCCGGCCGGACTCGGGGGTCTCGTAGACCGTGCTCGGCTCGCCCCACGGACCGGTCGGCGAGCACGCGGTCCAGGCGCGGATCTCCGGGCTGAAGATGCCGTCGCCCTGCTGGCTGATCAGCACGTAGCCGTCCTCGACCGGGCTGACGCTCAGCTCGTTGGCCACGCCGGTGGTGATGGTGGCCGCGGCGCTCTCCTGATCGGCCCAGCCGGAGCCGTCCCAGTAGCGCCACCGGTCCCGGTCGGTCAGCGCCCCCGCGGGCACCCGGGCCAGGTGCAGGGAGCGTCCGGTGGCGCCGTCGTCCCGGACCCCGTAGACGAAGGTGGTGCCCTCCTCCTGCAGCAGACCGGCACCCCAGGCGATCCCCCGGTCCGCCGGGGTGGCGGCGATCTCGAGGAGCTCCAGGTCGGGCAGCGACACCCGGGCGATCGCGCTGCCCGTCCAGGCGAACCCCTGGTCGGGCAGCGCCTGGGTGCGGGCCAGGGTGACGACGAGCTCGTCGCCGTCGACCACGCCGTCCTGCACCCAGTAGTAGTCCTGGTCCGAGGGGTCGGGGAAGAAGGCGTGCGGCCGGCCGTCGCGGGTGCTGGTGCGGGTGTCCAGGGTGCCGTCGTCGCGCTCCAGGACGAGCGCGTTGTGCACCATCGCCGTGTCCTGGGCCGGGGCGTCCCAGCGGTCCACGGTGCCGACGAAGCTGTCGCTGAAGAGCCACAGCGTGCGGCCGTCCGGCAGGGCGACGGAGTAGGCGCTGTCACCGGCGATCCAGCCCGGTCCGCGGGTCTCGAAGCGGACGTTCTCCTCGGGGGCGGCAGACGCGGGCCGGATCGTCCGCTGGCCGACGTCGCAGGTGGCGCCACCGGCGCTGCCGTCCGCGCCGCTGTCGCCCCCGCACCCGGCGAGCAGCCCCAGGCCGAGGACGGTCGCCGCGGCCGCGGCTCCGGTGCGTCCGGGGGCGCGGCCGGTGGTGCGCCGAGTCGTCGTGCGCGGGGTCGTCGTGCGCGGGGTCGCCGTGCGCGGAGTCGTCGTGCGGGTCGTCCCGGTCACCGGCCCTCCTGCTCCCCTCACGACGCTGCCGACGGGTCGGAGGCTCACGGGCGCTGCGCCAGGTCGTGACGTCTCTCCGGCCCCGTTCGGGCCTTCCCGGGGTTACCGTGCGGTCACCCTGTTGCCCGTCACCGTAGCCGGAATCCCCTGGGAGGCGCTCGTGCGTGCTCGACCCCGACAGTCCCTCGCCGCGATCGGGCTGGCCGTCCTGGTCGGCGGCGCGTCCCCGGCGGTCTCGTCGGCCGTCGCCGACGCGAGCGCCGACGAGCCACAGATCGTCCAGCTCGGCGACTCCTACTCCGCCGGCAACGGCGCGGGGGAGTACAGCGACACGACGTGCTACCGCTCGCCGCTGAACTACGGCCAGCGCGTGGCGACCGCGCTGGAGGGCGACTACACCAACGTCGCGTGCAGCGGTGGCGTCGTCGCCGACCTCACGTCGCCGCGCAGCGTCGGCGGCGAGACCCTGCCCGCCCAGGTGGAGGCGGTGACCCCGGAGACCGACCTCGTCTTCGTCACCATCGGCGGCAACGACATCGGCTTCACCGACATCGTCGCCCAGTGCATGGTGCTGCGCTCGCCGACCGGGTGCGAGGACCGGATCGACACCGCCACCAGCCTCCTGGAGACGCTGGAGGACGACGCGCTGGCCGTGCTGCTCGAGGTGGACCGGCGCTCCGAGGGCAACGCGCAGGTCTACCTGCTCGCCTACCCCTACCTCATGAACACCGACAGCTACGGCATCCCCGAGGGCGCCCCGACCTACGACGCCGGCGCGGCCCTGACCGAGCTGCAGGACCAGGGAGACGCCACTCAGCAGGCGATCATCGACGCCGCCAACGCCCAGACCGGCAGCGACCGGTTCGTCTTCGTCGACGACGTCAAGCAGGCCTGGGGCGGGTACGCGCACGGGCTGGACCCGCGCGCGGTCCCGGACAACAGCGACGCCTGGCTGGTGCCGGTCCTCGCCCCGGGGCGCGTGCAGAGCGAGTGGGTGCACCCGACGGTCGAGGGTTGGCAGGCGAGCGCCGACGCGTTGCTCGCCGCGGTGCAGGCCACCGCACCCGAGGAGCCGGAGCAGCCCACCGAGCCGGAAGAGCCGACCGAGCCGGAAGAGCCCGCCGAGCCCGAGGAGCCGACCGAGCCGGAGGAGCCCACCGAGCCCGGGGAGCCCGCTGAGCCGGCGCAGCCGGAGACGCCGAGCACCACCCCCGGCGACGGTTCTGGCGCAGGCCCGGACGCGGGCTCCGACGGCGGCTCGGGCGGGGCCGCCGGGCCGGGCACCGGGGAGCCGGTGCGGCCGGCGATCGTGCAGACCGGCTGACCCCAGCCTCGTCCGTCGGCGCCCGAGAGCTGCGCCTGAGGTCCGGCCCGAGCTCAGGAGCGGCGCGGCGCTCCCGACCTCGGCCGGCGCACCGCCAGCGGCAGCGTGACCAGCGCGAGCGCGGCGGTCACGAGCAGCGCCCCGGGGAAGTCCAGCCGGACCGCCAGCGCCCCGACGAGCACCGACCCCAGCCCGGTGCCGAGGTCGAAGCCGACGTTCCACACCGCGCTCGCCAGGCCGTAGCGGGTCCGGTCCACGGCGGCGAAGGCGACGACGAGGGTGAGGTTCTGCAGGCCGCCGTAGGCGATGCCCAGCAGCGCCGCGGAGACGAGGAAGAGCGGCGTGCTGCCGCGATCCACGGCCAGGGCGAGCAGCACCATCGACGCCACGGTCACGAGCACCAGCGGCCACAGGAAGCGCTCGGCGCCGAGCCGGTCGGCGATCGCGCCCATCCGCCAGCGGGACACCGCGGCGGTGGCACCCATGAGCGCGAGCGCCAGGGCGACCGCCAGCTCGCCGGGGAGCATCTGCGGGGTGAAGGTGAGTACCGCGCCGCCGGCGATCGTCACCCCGAGCAGCAGGGTCATCGGCCGCAGCAGCACGATCGTCGTCGCGCGGGTGCTCGATCGTCCGGAGCGCCCCAACCCGCCCGTGGTCGGACCCGCGGCCGCTGCCTCGCCGGCCGACGACCCGGCAGCCGGGTCGGTCGCGGACCGGGCGTGCGCGACGCCCTCGGCATCCGTGTCGGCGCGGGTAGCCAGCACCCGGCCCAGCGCCAGCGCCGGCACGGTGCCCAGCAGCGGGAGCGCGCCCAGGGCGAAGACGACGGCGTAGGAGACGTGCTCGGCCACCCAGGGCCCGAGCGGCAGCAGCACCACCTGAGGACCGGCGATGGCCAGCCCGTAGGCCCCCACCGCGGCGCCTCGCCGGGCCGGGTCGACCAGCTCGGCGACCGCGGCGCTGCCGGTCACGGTGAGCACCCCGAAGCCGACGCCCCGGACCGCGGACAGCACCAGCGTCGGGGCCAGCGCGTCCGAGGCCAGGTGGGCCAGCGCCGGCAGGCCCATGAGCACCAGCCCGGTGGCCAGCACCGGACCCCAGCCGAAGCGGCGCAGCAGCCCCGGGACGAAGAGCTGGGTGAGCACCGTGAAGAGCAGCAGCACCCCGTTGACGAGACCGGAGCCGGCCTCGTCCGCGCCGCCGCGCACCGCCCACAGCGGGGCCACCGGCAGCAGCACGGCGAAGCCGGAGAAGCCGGCCACCGTGGTCGTCAGCAGGGCGGGCATGCCCCGCGCGCGCCACACGCTCACCGGTCCTCCTTGTCTGCAGCGTCCGTCCAGCCGACCATCATGCCCCCTCGTCCCTGGTGACCCTGGCGGCGGGGCCGGGGAGGGGGCATCATCGATGATCAGGGTTCTCCTCGAGCAGGGAGCGGTGAGGCAGCGATGGACGCAGCGGTCGAGATCACGGTCGAGGGCATCGACCCCGGTCATCTGGACGGGGCGCGGATCCTTCTCGGCGACACCGAGCTCGGCAGGTTCGAGGGGCGTACCTCGGTGCGCTTCACGGTGCCGGCCGGGCGGCACGTGCTGCTGGTCAAGGACGGCTACGGGATGTCCGCGGCGAGCAAGTTCCACGTGCAGAGCCGGCAGTGCGCCCGGCTGATCCTGCGGCACGGCGGCGAGCCGGAGGGGTGGGGGCTGGTCTTCGGTGGGTTCCACGCGCTGCGCCGGGCCGGGACGGGGCCGTTGGACGAGGGCTGAGCGGCAGACCGGTCGGCGCCCGCTGCCGACCGCTCGACCGGCTCACCCCCTTCGGGTGACGACGTCACACGCGTCACACCGGTACCGTCCAGGCGGAAGCCACGACAGCGCCGTCGACGCGGAGGTCCGGACCCATGAACTCGCTGCTGCTCGCCCTCATCGGGGTCGCGATGATCCTCGCCGGCTACGTGCTCTACTCGCGCTACCTGGCGACCCGCATCTACGCCCTCGACGACTCCCGGCCCACCCCGGCGCACGAGCTCGAGGACGGCGTCGACTACGTACCGACGAACAAGTACGTGCTGTGGGGCCACCACTTCACCTCGGTGGCCGGTGCGGCGCCCATCGTCGGGCCGGCGGTCGCGGTCATCTGGGGCTGGCTGCCGGCCTTCCTCTGGGTGACCATCGGCACCGTCTTCTTCGCCGGCATGCACGACCTCGGGGCGCTGTGGGCCTCGATCCGCAACCGCGGGCAGTCCATCGGCGCGCTGTCCGGGCGCTACATCGGGGCGCGCGGGCGCAACCTCTTCCTCGTCGTCATCTTCCTGCTGCTGCTCATGGTCAACGCCGCCTTCGCGGTGGTCATCTCCAACCTGCTCGTGGCCACCCCGACCGCGGTCATCCCGACCTGGGGTGCGCTGGCCGTGGCGCTGCTCGTCGGCCAGGCGATCTACCGGCTGCGATGGAGCCTGCCGGTGGTCTCGGTGGTCGGCGTGGTCGCGCTCTACACGCTCATCTGGATCGGCAACGAGGTGCCGCTGGAGCTGCCGGAGACCGTGCTCGGGCTGCCGGCCGGCTCCTTCTGGATCATCGTGCTCTTCGTCTACGCCGGCATCGCCTCGATGCTGCCGGTGTGGATGCTGCTGCAGCCGCGCGACTACATCAACGGGCTGCAGCTCTTCATCGCCCTGGGCATCCTGTACGGCTCGGTGCTGCTGGCCCGACCCGAGATCGTCGCTCCGGCCTACAACGAGCAGGTGCCCGAGGGCACCCCGTCGCTGGTGCCGCTGCTCTTCGTCACCATCGCCTGCGGCGCCATCTCCGGCTTCCACGGGATGGTCAGCTCCGGCACCACCTCCAAGCAGCTGGAGAAGGAGAGCGACGCCCGCTTCGTCGGCTACTTCGGCGCGGTCGGCGAGGGGCTGCTGGCGCTCGGCGCGATCATCGCCACCACCGCCGGCTTCGCCACCCTGGCGGACTGGCGGGAGGTCTACCAGGCCTTCAACGACGGCGGGGTGGCCGCCTTCGTCCAGGGCGGCGGAGCGATCATCGAGTCCGGGCTGGGGCTGCCGCAGTCGCTGGCCGCGACCGTCATGGCGACGACGGCGATCCTCTTCGCCGCGACGACGATGGACACCGGGGTGCGCCTGCAGCGCTTCGTGGTCCAGGAGATCGGCGAGATCGCCGGGGTGCGCCTGACGAAGGGGGTGGCCACCGTGGTGGCCGTCGGGATCGCCCTGGCGCTCACCTTCGGCGCCGGCGCGGACGGGTCCGGCGGGATGCTCATCTGGCCGCTCTTCGGTACCACCAACCAGCTCATGGCGGCGCTGACCCTGTCGATCGTGGCGATCATGCTGCTGCGTCGGGGCCGCACCCCGGTGCCCGCGCTGATCCCGCTCGTGGTCGTCGGTGCGATGACCGTCTACGCGCTCTTCATCCAGCTCGGCACCTTCTGGGACGAGCAGAACTGGCTGCTGCTGGTCCTCGACATCGTCATCCTCGTCGCCGCGCTGTGGGTGATCGTCGAGGCGTTCGTGGCGATGCGCGCGGCCAAGGAGTTCGACGGGGACGACGACGAGCCGGTCAGCGTCGCGGCGCCCGACGGGGCCGGGCGGAGCGGGGTCGGAGGCGACGGTGCCGGGCGGCGGTGAGCCGAGCGGCGTGGACCCGAGCCGCGTCGACGTGAATCGCCTCGACACGCGCCGCGAGGATCCGAGCCCCGTCGATCGGAGCCGTGAGGATCCGGGCCCCGTCGATCGGAGCCGCGAGGATCCGGGCCCCGTCGATCGGAGCCGCGAGGATCCGGGCCGCGGAGCAGACGGGGGCGGGGCGCCGCACGCGGGCGCTCATGGCGCGAGGCGCTCGTGGGGCGAACGGGCGCGGGAGATCGCCGGGCTGCTGCGCGAGGGCTACGCCACGCCGTACCGCCGGACGATGGCCCGGGCCCAACGGGACGAGGACGACCTCTTCATGGTGATCGTCCTGGCCGAGGCGCTGGGCGTGCCGAACCCGGTGAGCTATCACACCGTCGAGCTGCTGCCGGTGGTCTACGACGAGGTGCACGACTGGCACCGACGGATGGGGATGGACCGCAGCCCGCTGGAGCACGTCTCGTGCTGCTGAGCCCGCTCACCCGCCTGGCCGAGGGGCGCACGGTCCTCTTCGTCGGCGGCAAGGGCGGGGTCGGCAAGACCAGCGTGGCCGCCGCGCTGGGCCTGGCGCTGGCCCGGGCCGGCCGCCCGGTGCTGCTGGTCTCCACCGACCCGGCGCACAACCTCGGTCACCTGTGGCAGCGGCCTGTCGGGGACCGGCCGGTCGAGCTGGCGCCGCTGCTGCGCGGGGTGGAGATCGATCCGGCCGGGACGACCGAGGCGCACCTGGCGGCGGTCGAGGCGACGATGACCCGGCTCATGCCCGATCACCTGCAGGGGGAGGTGCGGCGGCATCTCGAGCTCGCCCGGGACGCGCCGGGCACCCACGAGTCGGCGGTGCTGGAGCGGCTGGCCGAGGTGGTCGAGGCCCGGCAGCCGGAGGAGCTGGTGATCGTCGATACCGCGCCGTCCGGGCACACCGCGCGGCTGGTCGCGCTGCCCGAGCTGATGCAGGCGTGGACCGACGGGCTGCTGCGCCGCCAGGACCGTTCGGCGCGCTTCGGGGCGGCGCTGCGCGGGCTCGGCGGCCGCCGCCACGCGGCGGACCCTGCCGACGGTGTGGGGGCGGACGGACCGGGGGGTGGGCGCGGTCGCCAGGGTCGGGGTCTCGACGCGGGGGAGCGGGCCGCCGCGGACATCGTCGGCTCGGTTCCCGGCGCGCGCGGGTCAGGGGACCGCCGAGCGGCCCGGGACGCCGAGATCCGGGAGATCCTGGACCGCCGTCAGGCCCGCTTCGCCCGCCTGCGCGGGGTGCTGCAGGACCCGGCCCGGTCGGCCTTCGTCATCGTGCTCGCCGCCGAACGGCTGCCGGTGCGCGAGAGCGTCGAGCTGCACGCCCAGCTGCGCCGGGCCGGGATGAGCGTGGGGGCGCTCGTGGTCAACAAGCGCTCGCCGGACGACGCCGGTCCGCTGCTCGCGGGTCGTCGCGAGGTCGAAGCGGGGTACCTGAGCTCCCTGGCCGAGGAGCTGCCCGGGCTGCCGGTGGTGCAGGTCCCGCTGCTGCCTGGTGAGGTGCTGGGGGCGGAGGGCCTCGATCGGCTGGCTGCGTACCTGACCTGAGCCGCCGCGGATCGGTCGACGCGCAGGCGCGCACGTCGCGCGTCGGTCGACGAGCAGCTGCGGGCAGCGCCTCAGCCGTCGAACGGCTGCATGATCCAGATCGGTCGACGAGCCCGTACGGGAAGCGCGTCGGCCGGCGAGAAGGTGGAGCGCTCGTCAGGGGACGAGTGTGTCGAGCATCCGCGTCAGTCGAGCAGCAGGTGCAGGATGCGGGTCAGCTCGGCGCGGTCGGAGTCGCTGAGGTCGGCGAAGACGGCGTCCGCGGCGGCGCGCCGGGCACGCTCCAGCCGGCGGGACATCGACCGCCCTTCAGCCGTCACGGTGATGACCGTGGCTCGCCGGTCGCCGGGGTCCGGGCTGCGGGTGAGCAGGCTCGCGTCCTGGAGGTGGTCGACCACGTCGGTGACCGACCGGGGGGCGATGCGCAGGGTGCCCGCCAGGTCGCGCAGCCGCATCGGGCCGTCGCGCTCGATGACGCTCAGCGCCCGAGCGTGGTGCGGGGTCATGCCCAAGGGTTCCAGCGCGCCACGCACCTCGCGCCGCAGGCGGCGCGAGACCGCGGGCAGCAGGTCGCCCGGGGTGTCCCGGTGCGCGCGTCCGTCGTCCATGCAGGGAATGCTAGCGACGAGACGCGTGTTGGGCTCATAGTGAGTCAACCTCAGCAAGCGTGCACCGCCACCATCGACCCCTGCACTCGCCCGGACATCGCACCTCCGCCTCCACCCGGGCAACGCGACTAGTCAACTGCATCTACCGGGGAAGCTCCGGCCCCCTTCCCGAATTTGCCCGGGCAGTTGCGGCCCCCTTTGTGATTTGCCGGGCAGTTGCGGCCCCCCTTTGTGATTTGCCCGGGCAGTTGCGGGCACTGTTGCGAATTCGCCCGGGCAGTTGCGGGCCCTGTTGCGAACTTGCCCGGGCAGTTGCGGCCTCCTTCGCGAAGTTGCCGGGTGACGCGAAGGGGTGGCTGGGGCGGGTGGCGCGATCGCCCTTGCGGCCCATGACCTGAACGACGTGTGCGAGCACATGGACGACCTGCGACACAGACCTTCACGACCTTCGACACCTCGACAAGGAGGGTGCCCATGACCGACACCCAGATCACCAGCGGGCGCGCGAGCGCCCGCGCCACCGGCAGCGGGTCGGCTCCCGGCCGTGCTGCCCGCCCCGGAGGGGGCCAGGGTCCGGGCGGGCCCGGTGCCCCGCGCCGGATCGACCCGGCCGACCGCGCACAGCTGGAGCGCGCCCCGGTGCCTTTCGCCCGGGTTGCCCGCCTCTTCGCGCCCTACCGGCGCCAGCTGGTCCTCGTGACCCTCATCATCGTGGCGATCTCGATCGTCTCGATGGCCTCGCCCTTCCTCGTCCGCGAGGCGGTGGACGTGGCGATCCCCGAGCAGGACGTCCAGCTGCTGCTGCTCGTCGTCGCCGGGATGGTCGGAGTCGCGGTGATCACCTCGCTGCTCGGCGTGGTGCAGACCTGGATGTCCGCCGAGGTGGGCCAGCGGGTGATGCACACGCTGCGCACCCGCCTCTTCGGCCACCTGCAGGGGCAGTCGCTGGGCTTCTTCACCCGCTCCCGCGCCGGCGAGGTGCAGTCACGGCTCATCAACGACGTCGGCGGCATGCAGGCGGTCGTGACCACCTCGGCCACCTCGGTGGCCAGCAACCTCACCACGGCGATCGCGACGGCGGTAGCCATGCTGGCGCTGTCCTGGCGGCTGTCGCTGATCTCCCTGATCGTCGTGCCGCCGGCGATCTGGGTGACCCGCCGGGTCGCCTTGATGCGGCGGGAGATCACCGCAGCCCAGCAGGCGCGGCTCGCCGACCTGCACGTGCGGATCGAGGAAGGCCTGTCGGTCAGCGGGATCCGCCTGGCGAAGACGATGGGCACCACCCGTCGGGACGCGGTCCGCTTCGACGAGGTCAGCCACGACCTCATCGACCTCGAGATGCGCAGCCAGCTGGCCGGCCGGTGGCGGATGGCGACGATGCAGATCGTCTTCGCCGCGATCCCGGCGGCGATCTACCTCGCGGCCGGTCTCCCGGCGACCTCGGGCGGGATGACGATCGGGACGCTCATCGCCTTCACCACCCTGCAGGCGGGCATCTTCCGGCCGTTGATGGGGCTGCTCAACGTCGGGGCCCAGTGGGTGAGCTCGATGGCGCTCTTCAGCCGGGTCTTCGAGTACCTGGACCTGGAGCCGGACCTGATGCCGCCGAGCGACCCCGTGGACCTCGACCCGGCGCGCGTGCGCGGTGAGGTGACCCTGGACGAGGTCTCGTACCGCTACGACGGCGCCGAGCGCGACGCGCTCAGCGAGGTCTCGCTCGCGGTGCCCGCGGGTGGGTCGCTGGCGCTGGTCGGGCACACCGGCTCGGGCAAGTCGACCCTGGCCGCGCTGGTGGCGCGGCTGCACGACCCGACCGGAGGGGCGGTGCGGATCGACGGCGTGGACGTGCGGGACCTCGACCCCGAGGTGCTGGCGCAGATCGTCGGCGTGGTGAGCCAGGAGACCTACCTGGTGCACGCCAGCGTGCGGGACAACCTGCTGCTGGCTGCGCCGGAAGCGGACGACGCCCGGTTGTGGCGGGCGTTGGCGTCGGCCCAGGTAGCCGACCTCGTGGCGGCCCTCCCCGAGGGGTTGGACACGCTGGTCGGCTCGCGCGGGTACCGCTTCAGCGGCGGTGAGCAGCAGCGCATCGCGATCGCCCGGACGCTGCTGCGCGACCCGAAGGTGCTCGTCCTCGACGAGGCGACCTCGGCCCTCGACAACGAGACCGAACGGGCGCTGCAGCTGGCGATCGACACCGTGGCGAAGGGTCGGACGACGATCACCATCGCCCACCGGCTCTCGACGGTGCAGCAGGCGGACCAGATCGTCGTGCTCGACGACGGGCGCGTGGTCGAGCGGGGCAGCCACGGCGATCTGATCGCGGCTGACGGGGCGTACGCAGGTCTGGCGCTCGCCGCGTAAGGACCCGTTGCCAGGCACCCGGTGCCCGGCCGGCACCTCGTCGGCCGGGCCGGCGTCGACGACCGGGCCAGCTGAGCGTGGACGACCGGACCGGCCCAGCGGGGACGGCCGGTGGGGATGACGTCGACGATCGAGACTCCCCGTGCCAGACCGCGAAGCCGGTCTCAGGCGCCTCGACGAGACTGGTGCACCGCCGCGGAACATCAGGACACCGAGCGCGTCAGCTAGGTGCGTCGGTGGAACCTGATCGAGACCCGGCGGCGACCAGACCCGGTGGGGGAGCCAGGTATCGATTCCGGATGCCGGCTGTGCTGCCAGTCGGGGTGGTGGATGAGCCGATGGTGATGGCCGCAGAGCGGTATCGCGTTGTCGAGGTCGGTGGGCCCGCCGCGCTGCCACGGGGTGAGGTGGTGGATCTCGGTCCAGGCGAAGGGTCGGTCGCAGCCGTCGGTGGCACAGGAGTCGTAGCGCGTGGTGAGGGCGAGACGCTGGGCGTCGGTGAAGAGTCGGCGGGTGGTGCCGAGGTCGACGGGCTGGCTGTCGCCGTCGAGGACCGCAGGGACGATGCCCGCGCCGCAGGCCAGCCGACGGGTCTGGCCGGCGCTGATGTCCTCGCCGGCATCGGTGCGTCCGACCTTGGTGAGCTCGCCGCGCAGGTCGTCCAGGCGGGTGGTGACGAGCAGGGTGGCCGCGACCTTGTTGTGCAGGTGGTCGGTCGGGAGCCGGTGCAGCAGGTCGGTGAGGGCCAGGCCGCGGCGGTGCTGCCAGTCGAGCGCGGCTGTCTTGCGTTCCGCCCCGGTGCGGGCCCCGGCGCCCATCGGGCGGGCCGCGCCTGAGTCGAGGCCGCCGGGTGCGCCAGCCGGGTCGCTGGTGCCTCGTGTCGTCAGGTCGAGCGCGTCCGTGCCAGCAGCTGCGTGTGTGCCTGCGTCGGCGCGTGTGCCAGCGGCTGCGCCCGTGCCGGTGGTCGTCTGGCCGGTGCCGTGGTGCTGGCGCCGCGGGGCGGTCATGGCGTCGATGATCTTGCGGAGAGTGGCTCCTGCCGCGTAGGGCACCGTGAAGCGGCCCGTCATGGTGCCGTCGTGGTTGTCGGCGATCCAGAAGCTGGCCTGCTCCTCGGCGCGGTGCTCGTCGGCGGTGAGGACAGCGTCCTCGTGGGCGTCGACGAGGTCCTGAGGAGGTGGGGGAGCGCACTCGGTGAGGATGCGGCGCGCCTGTCGGCGCAGTCGGGCAGGGCTGAGGGTCGTCGCCAGCTGCAGCAGCCGATCCTGGCAGGTGGTGCGCTGGGTGGCGGTGGCGTGGTCGGGCAGCTCGTCGAGGGTGCGGGTGATGACGCGGGCATGCTCGAGGCTGATCTGCCCCTGCCGGAGCGCTGCGGTGACCGCACCGACCTGTCGGGTCCCCCTCGCGCCGATCTGGCCGCCGTCGCCTGCCGGTCCTTCGCTGCTGCCGTGATCGCCGCTGGGTGGCTGGTCTTCGGGGCGCGCCTCCCCGCTGCCGCTGCCACCGTCGTCGCCCGAGGTGCCGCTGCTCGTGGGGTGCTCCTCCGCAGGCGGCTCGGCGTCCAGGGCGATCGCGAGGGCGACGTCGCGGGCCTGGGTGGGGCGGTCGGCGTGGGTGGTGCTCGCGGCCCACGAGCCGGTGTCGGTGTGCCCGGTCCTGGCCGCGACGTCGGCGCGCTCGGCGGCGGCGAGCACGGCGAGCCGGACCGCGTCGACCCGTCTCCCGAGGCGTTCGACCTCGCCCAGTCGCGCCCGCAGCGACGCGCCACCCGCCTGAGGCGACGTCCGGCCTGGGGCGCCCCTCCCCGTTCGTCCCACGCCGCCCTGATCCACTGACCCTGCCCGCGTCTCGGCGGCGGCGACCGCAGCGAGCATCCGGTCCAGCACCGCGTGCGCCTCGCGGGTCACCTCGTCCAGAGTCTCGACCGGCAGCGCGTCGTCAACGGGCGGTCCACCAGCGGCGCCGTTCGCCGCACACGTCCGCGGCGCCAGCTCACCACGTCGCGCCCGCAGCACAGCCCGGAAGCTGTGCCGCTGCACCGACGGAGTGGGGATCGCTGTCATGCACCTACTGTACTCGAACATATGTACGAACGCAAGAGATGGTGCGGGCGGTGGATCAAGGTTCCTGCCACGAGGCTAGAGCCGACCACCGACAGCCCGGCACACTGGCGTCATGCGCGACACCGACCTTCGCACCTACCCCGTGAAGTCCCTCGCCGGCCAGTCCGTCGAGACCGCGGTGGTACACCGGTGGGGACTGGCCGGTGACCGCCGCTGGGGGCTGGTCGACGAGGCGGGGGAGAAGCTCAACGGCATCCGTCACCCCGCGCTGCTCGGGCTCGGCGCGCAGAGCCACGACGACGGCTCGGTGACGATCCGCGCAGGGAGCCAGACCCGCACCGTCTCCCCACCTGCAGAGGGTGCGCTCGCCCCCGTCGTCGGCAGCCCCGGGGCCCAGGTGCGGCACCTCGCCCCGAGCGAGAGTCACGCCGACGCCTGGCTCAGCGAGCGGGCCGGTCGGCCGGTGCGCCTGGTCTGGCAGCCGGACCCGACCTCACGACCCATCCCCAGCGAGCACGGCGGCCAGGTCGGCGATGCGCTCAACCTCTCTTGGTCCGGTCCGCTGCTGATGTGCTCCCGGGCCTCGCTCGACCAGCTGCAGACCTGGGCCGACGCCGAGGCGGCTGAGCGGGGCGAGGCGCGGACCGGGCTGAGCATGTGGCGGTTCCGCCCGAACGTCGTCGTCGACGGCGGGACGCCCTTCGCCGAGGAGACCTGGCAGGAGGTGCGGATCGGTGGTCAGGCCTACCGGGTCACCGAGCGCTGCGACCGCTGCGTGGTCACGACGATCGACCCCACCAGCCTGGCGAAGGGGGTGGAGCCTGTCCGCAGCCTCGCCCGGCACCGTCGCCGCGAGGGGAAGGTGTGGTTCGGCGTCCGGCTGGCACCGACGGGCGAAGGGCGGATCAGCGTCGGTGACGAGGTCGTGGCCTCCTGACGCGGGGCGAGGGCCGCGTCCCGTGCTATCTCTCGGAGCATGAGCGAGCACCTGCACCTGTGCGCCGGCGTGACCTTCCGCTTCCAGGGCAAGCGGCACACGGTCCGCGACAGCGACCTGACGAAGCTGCGTGCGATCCTCACCGTGCTGCGCCGCTGCGCCGGGGCACGCACCACCATCACGTACCAGCAGCTGATCGACCAGGCGAGGTTGACTGACACGCCGATCGGGCTCGGCCGGCCGCTGCACCTCGTCTTCCTCGAGTGCACGCTGGCCGACGAGCCGCCTCTCGATGCTCTGGTCGTCAACACGGCGACGAGCGAGGTGGGGGAGTCCCACCGCGGCGATGCCGTGGAGCAGCGTGAGCGGGTCTTCGCGCACCACGCCGGGTAGCCGCTCGCCAGGTCGCCGCTTCCCAGGTCGCCGCTGAGACCTGTTCTCGTCGGGTCCTCGAGCCGCCGCACCGTCCATCCCTCACTGCACCAGCGGCAGCAGCCCCAGCCCCGCGAAGATCCCGATGACGACGAGCATCACGAGCAGCATCCCCACCCACGCGAACCGGTGCGGCCGCGCATAGCGGTAGTGCATTCGCGGCCCCAACGGTGGGAGGATCTCGTTCGCCGCCGACCGCATGGTGACCCGGTAGCCGATCTCGGTGGCGAAGGGGGTGGCCACGAGGATCGTGCCGAACCACAGGGCGTCGAGCACGTCGTCGTCGAGGTCGAGCAGGCGACGGCCGACCCCTTCGATCCCCGTGCCGATGACGCAGGTGGTGATCAGCGCCAGGACGAGCGCGGTGAAGGCCGCGCTCAGCTGCCGCTGCAACAGCTCGGCCCGGGTGAGCAGTGCCGGCGGCTGGGTCGAGACGCGGCTGTCGTCGACGATCACACCCGCCTCCCAGAGCACCCCGACGAGCTCGGGGACCGACGACGTCGGCACGTCCAGCCGCGGCGGGTCGCGCCGGACGTGCCACAGCCCGCCGAGCACCCCGACCAGCGCCGCACCGGTCATCACCGCGCTCGGCACGCGCTGGGCGTAGACCTCCAGGACGAACCAGGGCGCCAGCAGAGCGGCCAGCCCGCAGAGCAGCCAGGTGGTCGCCACCGGCGGATCCGGCTCGGTGGTCACGGTGTGCAGCGCCGGGCCGGCGACGATGCTGCCCGGCGCCCGCGGCAGCTCGTGCAGGCTGAGCCGCTGCCGGCTGCGGCGCAGCCCCAGGAGATGGAGCGCGGGGTGCTGCACCCTGCGATGACGTCCCGGCAGGCTCTCGTCCGGTCGTCCCTGCTCGTCCACCGCGACGACGTCGAGCGCCTCGGGGGCGACCCGGACCTCGACCCCTTCGCTGCGCTGCCAGTCGCGCTGCCGATAGAGGAGCACCCGGTTCGGGTAGGGGTCGGTCGCCAGCTCGGGCGGGTGCGCGCGACCGGGCAGCAGCGGGTCGATCCCCGACCGCGGTGTCGCCTCGGCCTCCTCCTGCAGCCGCTACCGCCACGCTCGGTCGGCCTCCGCGTCGACGCCCTCGGTCCGCTCGGCGCTCACGGTGCGGGAGGTGTCCACGGCCGCTCCCTCCTCGCGCACCCGCACCCCGCCCCGCCGGTAGACCGCCACCCCCATCGACACACCGTCGACGCGGGCAGGTCGACCGGGCCGCATCAGGACGATGAGGGCCAGCGCGCACAGCAGCCCGGCACCGCCGGCGACCAGCGAGACGGCGCGGTCCGACTCGTAGCTCGCCACCGCCACCAGAGCGACCAGGGCGAGCAGCGCACCCAGCGACCAGCGCAGCAGCCGGTGCGCGGGCGGCTCGTCGACGAGGACCCGTCGGATGTCGCCGGGGGAGCCGCGGGTGCTGGCCGGGCGCTCATCCAGGCGCAACCTGTCACCGAGCAGCCCGCCTCCTCGGATCCCGGTCACCTCGACCGGACGATCGCGCTCGACCCTGCCGTCCGCGCGGACGAGCTCGACCCCGTCGGCGACCGCGCGGACCCCGACCCGCTCGTGCTCGAACGACCCCAGCCGCAGGTAGACGGTGCTCGTCCCGCGCAGGTGCGCCGGACGCTCGACCCACCGATCCGGCGGTACCGCTCTTCCGTCCCCGGCGTCCGCCGAGCCGTGGGGCGACTGCTGCCCCATGTCCCCCTGCCGCCGGATGGTTCGCGGCCCGAGTCTAGGCAGCCCGAAGTCGTGACGGCTCAGTCGTCGAGCCGCGCGGCTGCCGGCAGCCCGTCCGGGCTGGCCGCAGGCGCCGAGAGCGGGTCCGCCGGCAGGGCCGCGACCTGCTCGCGGCACCAGGGCGAGATCCCCCGGGAGCCGTCGAGGACTGACTCGCGGAAGGTGGCCCACGGTTCCCACACCGCCTCGGCGACCTCCTCGGGGGCAGGCCGCAGCCGACCGGTCGGCCGGGCCACGAAGACCGGGCACATCTCGTGCTCGACCACCCCGTGCAGCACCGCCCGGTAGCGGAAGCCCGGCAGCAGCAGCCGCAGCCCCTCGATGTCGACGCCCAGCTCCTGACGCACCCGACGGTGCACCGCCGTGGTCAGCGGCTCGTCCGGGGCCGGGTGCCCGCAGCAGCTGTTCGTCCACACCCCGGGCCAGGTCCGCTTGTGCAGCGCCCGACGGGTGACGAGCACCCGTCCGTCGCCGTCGAAGAGGTAGCACGAGAAGGCCAGGTGCAGCGGCGTGGCGTCGTGGTGCACGGTGGCCTTGTCCTGGGTCCCGGTGCGGTGCCCGTCCTCGTCGAGCAGGACCACCTGCTCGACCGGGCCGTCAGCACGACCCGTCGCGGCCCGGTTCCCGTGCTCGTCGGTCATGTCCCTCATCTCCTCGCCCCGTGGTCTGCGGTCGCGTCGTCTGTGGTCATCGGGTCTGGCGTCGCGTGGTCCGTGGTCACCAGGTTTGCGGTCACCGGATCTGCGGTCACCGGGTCGGCGGTCACGATGGTCCGGACGAGCAGGCGCTCCAGCCTGGCCCGGTTGTAGCGCTGCACGAGGATGAAGGGGAGGTTGGCCCCGATCCCGTACGCCACGAGCAGCCCGCCGGCCAGCGGCGGGTTCCACAGCACGAAGACGGGCCCGCAGGCCATCGCCCACCAGTGCGCCAGCTCGGCGCGACGTGTCTCGCGCACGAAGGTCTCCAGTCCCGCCCGGTCCGTCGCCGGCAGCCGGCGCTTGCTCACCCCGCCGTCGAAGAGCGCCCCCGCCTCCGGCAGCAGGTCCTTCCAGCGGTGGATGCGCAGCCGCTCCCGGTACCACCGCCCGCTCGTCTCGACGCCGCGCAGGCGCAGCACCACACCGTCCCGCTCCAGCCGGTGCTCGGGCAGGCGGTGGGCCAGATAGCCGGTGGCCGCGTGCGCGACCCCCCACGCCAGGACGTCCCAGGTGATGATCGCCCGCTCCGACCGCGTCGGGCCTCTCATCCGGACGTCCTGCCGGCTCGCCCGCTGCGCGTCAGGTCGACCGTGCGGCCGCGCCAGTCGACCGACCCGTGGACCAGGGAGCGGCACATCGACCGGGCGAAGACGAGGTCGAAGGCGAGGAGCGGGACGGGGAAGGCGGCCCAGGTCCACCAGCGGAAGGAGCCGGCGTGCCGCAGCGCCTGCCGCTGCTGCCGGGCGAGGACCACCCAGCCCAGCGCCCACACCACGTCGGAGGCGGCCGAGCCACCGATCGTGCCGCGGCCCCTGGTCTGTCCGCCTCGCACGTGCCGTGCTGCCCGGGCGCCGGAGACCACGGCGCCGCCCGCCACCAGGTGCTGCACCGCCAGCCAGAGCACCGTCGCGGCCACGGACCACGAGGGCGCCGCGCCCGACCCTGCAGCGATGTTCTTCTCCCAGCCCGAGGACAGGGCGCGCCAGCCACGCGGGTAGCTGCGCATCCGCAGCGATCTCCCCCCGACGAGGCAGGTGACCGCCAGACCGGACGCCCGGTAGGCGGCGGCCAGGTCGATGTCGTCCAGGACCGAGCCACGCACCGATGCGTGCCCGCCGACCCGCCGATGGTCGTCCCGGGAGACGAGCAGGCACGGTCCGTAGGCGACGCGCGCCCGGCCCGGACCGCCCGTGAAGGCGCCGCCGGCCAGGAGAGCGACGAGGTTGAAGCAGGCCGAGAGGTTCTCGACGGTCCGCGGCACCTCGTGGTGGGGCTGCACCGAGACGAGCCCGCCGTGCTCCTGGTGCACCTCCACCAGACCCGCCAGCGCGCCCGGTGCCGCGAGCCTGGTGTCCGCGTCGAGGAAGAGCAGCAGGTCTCCGCGGGCACGGTCCGCGCCGACCGCGCACGCCCACGCCTTGCCGGTCCACCCCTGCGGTGGCTCTCCGGGGTCGATCACCTGGGCGCCGTGCCGACGCGACACGACCGCCGTGGCGTCGCGGGAGCCGTCGTCGACGACGATGACCTCGGCGGGTGGCTGGTGCTGGCCGCGCAACGCCTCCAGCAACGCGGGGAGCGCCGCCGCCTCGTCCCGGGCCGGCACGATCACCGAGACCTCAGGTGCCGGACCGCGAGGTGCCGGACCGCGAGGTGACCGACGGTGTGGTGCGGACGTGCTCGGCAGCGTCCGCGCGTCCCGCAGCAGCACCGCAGGGACCAGCGCTGCGACGGCGACCGCGAGCCCCAGCAGCCGGCTGCTCACGGGGCATCCCGCCGCGCGCCGACGATCAGCGGCATGCCGCCGCGAGGCTGCACGGTCAGCCGCGGCAGCGGTTCGGGGCGGCACCATCCCGGCGTCAGCCCGACCCGGTGCGTGCGCAGCAGCCGGGCCAGCACCACCGCCATCTCGCCGAGCGCGAAGTCGCGCCCGATGCACAGGCGGGCACCCAGGCCGAAGGGGAGGTACCCCCGTCGCCCGGCCCCCTCCTGCAGGAAGCGCTCCGGCCGGAAGGCCTCGGGGTCCGGCCACAGGTCGGCCCGGCGGTGGATGAGCCACGGGCTGACGATGGCCAGGGTCCCGGCCGGCACCGGGACACCAGCGACGACGTCGTCGTGCTGGGCGCGCCGGGAGAGCACCCAGCCCGGCGGGTAGAGGCGCAGCGCCTCGTCGAGCACGGCACGGGTCCACGGCGCCCGTGACCGCGGATCATGCAGCCGCACCGGCGTGGGCAGGTCGGCCAGCTCGGCGTACGTCCGATCCTGGTGCTCCTCGTGCTCCGCGAGCAGCATCAGGGTCCAGGACAGCGAGCCGGCCACCGTCTCGTGACCGGCCACGACCATGGTCACCAGCTCGTCGTGGATCTGCTGGTCAGGCATCCCGCTCGCCAGCAGCAGCCCGAGCAGATCGTCACCGTACGACCCCGCCGCGCCGCCGGGCGCCGCGCCGCCCGGCGCTGCCGCGCCGAGCGAGCGGCGCTCGGCGATCACCTCGGCGGTGATCCGCTCCAGCCGCCGTCGCGTGCTGCGCAGCCGCACCCGGGCGGGCGTCGGCGCCCAGACGATGGCCGGCAGCATCGACCGGCCCAGTCGCACGACGAGATCGGCGGACCGGCTCGTCGCCTGCAGCAGCTCGGTCGCGTGCCCGGTCAGGTCCGCCGAGAAGAGGGCCCGCCCGACGGCGTCGAGAGCGATCCGGCTCATCAGCGCGGCCACGTCGACCACCCGGTCCGGCTCGCCCGGAGCAGGCAGCTCCGCGCGCACGGCCTCGTCCACCGCGGCCGTCACCTGCTCGCTCACCGCCGCCAGTCCCTGGTGGTGGAAGGCGGGTGCCGCGGCCCGCCGGTGCGTCAGCCAGCTCGGCTCGGCCGAGGCCAGCAGCCCCGGGCCGGTCACCTGGCGCAGCGCCGCGTACTGCACGGTCTGCTTGGTCCAGCCGCGGCCGGCGGTCTGCAGGACGTGACGCGCTCCCTCGGCGTCGCCGACCAGCAGCGTCGGCAGACCAGGGACAGGGAAGGAGACGAGGTCGCCGTACCGGCGCGAGACGTCGGTGAGGAAGGTCAGCGGGTCGCCGCGGACCGCACCGGCGTCTCGCGCCATCTCGCGCAGGCTGGGCCCGGCAACACCCAGAGGCACCGGCCTGACGGACCGCACCCGGTCGGTGACGCTCATCGTGCCGCCCCCTCACGGGACGGGTCGCGGCGACCGAGCCAGGTCCAGGCGACGCAGGTGCCGAGCACCAGGGCGAAGCCGAAGAGCAGGTCCTCGACCGGCGCGTAGACCAGCCGGCCGTCGCCGAAGACCCGGGGTCGCGCGCCGCCGATGATGACGTCGGGGTCGTACTGCACGATCTCCCGACCGGTCAGCCAGCCGTTCGTCAGCAGCTGGAAGGTGATGATGATCGTGTAGCTGAGCCACCAGGCGAGGGTGCTGGTCAGCCGGGTGCGCACGATCCACCGGTCGAGCGCGAGCACCACGACGACGGCCAGCACGGCGAGCATCGTGTAGCTCATCAGCGCCCCGCCTGCCGCCGTGCGGTCAGCCGCGCGAGCACGGTCGAGACACCCTCGAGGGTGATCACCGAGACCAGCGGGATGACGACGAAGAAGGCGATCTCCTCCAGCGGCAGCCCAGCCACCCGCCACGGCATCGTCTGCTGCTCGTCGAACCACCAGTGCCCGAGCTCGGTGACGACGACGTCCCACAGCAGGAAGGGGGTCCCGGCGAGCAGGACCGCCAGCAGCAGCCGCCCCGGCCGGCGCAGCAGGTCGAGGCGGAGCAGCGGCACCAGCGGCAGGGTGCAGGCGAGGCAGAAGCCGAGCATGGCCGCGTACGCCCACGGCGCGTCGCTCCCGGCAGCGGTCACGTCGTCGTCAGCCCGGTCGCCAGCGGCTGGGTCGTGCGGTCGCCGGTGATCCGCTTGAGCACCAGCTCTGCGCTGATGAGGCACATCGGCAGGCCCACCCCGGGCACGGTGCTGGACCCGGCGTAGAGCAGGCCGTCCACCTTCGTCGAGGTGTTGCCGGGGCGGAAGAAGGCGCTCTGCCGCAGGGTGTGCTCGAGCCCGAGCGCACCGCCGCGCCAGGCGTTGTACCGGCTGGCGAAGTCCTGCGGACCCACGCTGTGCCGCACCCGGATCCGGGCGCGCAGGTCCGGGATGCCGGCCCACCCGGCGATCTGGTCGATCGCGCGGTCGACCGCCTGCTCCACCGGCGGGCTCCCGGCGCCGTCGTCCCCGCCGGAGCCGATGGCGGTGTCCGCGGGTACCGGGACGAGGACGAAGAGGTTCTCGCAGCCCGGGGGAGCGACGTCCGGGTCGGTGCCCGAGGGCTTGCACACGTAGATGGATGCCGGGTCCGGGACCTGCGGCGCGTTCCCGAAGATGTCGCCGAAGTTCTGGTCCCAGTCGTCGGTGAAGAAGAGGGAGTGGTGCGCCAGCTGGGGCAGCCGCCCCTCGACGCCGAGCATGGCCAGCACCGCGCCCGGCCCGGGGGAGCGGTCGCGCCAGGCGCGCTCGGGATGGGTCTGCAGCTGCCGGGGCAGCAGCGCGGTCTCGAGGTGGTGCAGGTCGGCGGCGCCGACGACGAGGTCGGCGGGCAGCACCTCACGCTCTCCGTCCCGGAGCACCTCGACCCCGCAGGTGCGTGCTCGTCGGCCGCGTCCGTCGGTCTCGGTGAGGATGCGGGTGGCCGTGCTGCCGCACCGCAGCTCGGCCCCGTGCTCCTCGGCGAGCCCGGCGACCACCTCGATGAGCCGCGCGAAGCCGCCTTGCGGGTAGAGCACCCGGTCGCCCAGGTCCAGCCGGCTCATGAGGTGGTAGAGGCTGGGTGCCCGGTCCGGGGACGAGCCGAGGAAGACCGCGGGGTAGCCGAGGATCTGCCGCAGCCGACGGTCGCTGAAGCGGCTCGCCGCGAAGGACCCCAACGACCGGGTGAGCAGTGCGCCCAGCCGGGCTCCGCGACGCAGCACCTCGCTGTTGGCCACCGCGGCGGGAGCGTCCGGGTTGCCGTAGAGGAAGCGCCGCATCGCCAGGTCGTAGGTCTCCTCGGCGGAGCGCAGGTACTCATCGAGGCGCTCGCCCGCGCCGGGCTCCAGCGACTCGAAGAGCTCCCGGTTGTGCGCCACGTCCGGGCGGACGTCGACCGCCTCCTCCTGCGCGAAGAAGACGCGGTAGCTGGGATCGAGCGCGGTGAGGTCGAGCGCCTCGTCCGCCGAGGTGCCGAGCAGCGCGAAGAAGTGCTCGAAGACCTCCGGCATGAGGTACCACGAGGCGCCGGTGTCGAAGCGGAAGCCGTCGCGCTCCAGGCTGCCCACCCGGCCGCCGAGCTGGTCCTGCTGCTCCACCAGCTGCACCTGGTGGCCGCGCGAGGCCAGCAGCCCGGCGGTGGCCAGCCCGGCGATGCCGCCGCCGATGATGACGACCCGGCGCGGGGTGACGCCCTCGTCACGGTCGTCGCGGGACGCTCGTCGCATGATCATCCTCGTCCTCCGGTGGCAGCGCGGGCGGCCAGGCGGAGCTTGACCGGGGTGGGTACCCGGACCCGGGTACGTCGGATCTCCCGAGCCGGGGTCCGGCGCAGCCGGTCGTTCAGCTCGGCGAAGAGGGCGTGCGCGACCGCCACGGCCCGGCGGCTGCTCACTGGCAGCCGGGCCAGGGCCGCCGCGGCCTCGGTGAGGTCGTCGTCGATGTCGGCGACCAGACGGTCACGATCGGCGTCGTCGAAGCGGTCGGGGTCGATGCCGGGGAAGTACGTACGCCCCAGCGCGTCGTGGTCCTCGGCGAGGTCGCGCAGGAAGTTCACCTTCTGGAAGGCCGCGCCGAGGCGCTGCGCGCCCGGCCGCAGCTCCTCGTAGGTCGCCTCCGGGTCGCCGTCGGCGTCCGGCGCGGCGACGAAGGCGCGCAGGCACATCAGCCCGACCACCTCGGCGGAGCCGTGCACGTAGCGCGCGAAGCTCTCCGGGGTGTGCGTGGAGGCCGAGAGGTCCATCCGCATCGAGGCGAAGAAGGGGTCGAGCAGGTCTGCCCCGATGCCCACGGTCCGGGCGGTGCGGGCGAAGGCGTGCACGACGAGGTTGGCGCTCGATCCGGTGTGCAGGCTGACCGCCACGTCCTCCTCGAGCCGCTGCAGCATCGCGGCGCGCTCTGTCGAGGAGAGCGACCGGTCGGGGTCGTCGACGATCTCGTCGGCGACCCGGACCAGGGCGTAGACGGTGCGCACCTGCGAGCGGATCGGCTCGCGCAGCAGGCGGGAGGCCAGGCCGAAGGAGCTGGAGTACTCCTGGATGACGAGGGCGGCGGAGGCGTCGGCCACCCGGTCGTAGATCGCGGTAGGGGTCGTGCTGCGCCGGCGGCTCACGCCACCGCCCCGGGGTCGTCCTGCGGGAGCGCCGCGTCCCAGCCGGTGAGCGGGCCGAGGCCGGAGAGCGAGATCCCCAGCGGGTCGGTCACCGCACGGGCCGCGGCGAGCTCCTGGCGTGCGCGGTTGCGGACCCAGTCACGGGCGCCGCACGCGGTGAGCAGATCGCGCGCTGCCGCGAGCTCGCACGCGTCCAGGTCGCGTCCGAGGTAGTGGTCGATCTGCTGCCCGTCGTGGGTGCCGCGGGCGTAGACCACGAGCGGGGTCTGCTTGGCGGTGCGCAGGTCGCCGGTGCTGCTCTTGCCCGAGGCCGCGACGTCGCCGAAGACGCCGACGAGGTCGTCGACCAGCTGGAAGGCGGTCCCGAGCCGTCGACCTGCCTCGCCGAGCTCCGCGACGACGTCCTCGTCGGCTCCGGCCAGCACGGCCCCGGCCTGCAGCGGCAGCGAGAAGGAGTAGGCAGCGGTCTTCTGCTCGGCGACGCGCAGGCTCTCCTGGAGGCTCGCCGTGGCCAGCCCCAGGCCGTGCCGCACGTCGGCCAGCTCGCCGGCGGCGCTGACGTGCAGCGCCGTGTCGAGCAGGTCCAGCAGCCGGTGGGTGGTGGCGGTGTCCGCGCCGCAGGTGGCCACGGCACGGACGGCGCCGGCCAGCGCGAGGTCCCCGGCCAGGATCGCCGCGGCCTGACCGTAGCCGTCCGCGGTCGCGCCGTCGGCACCGCTGACCTCTGCGAGGCCGCGGTAGGTACCGCTGACGTTGGGCCGGCCGCGCCGCACGTGGTCGTCGTCGATGACGTCGTCGTGCACGACCAGCGCGGTGTGCAGCAGCTCGACCGCGGCGCCGACCTGGGCGGCCGCCTGGTGCTGATCGCCGTCGAGCGCGTCATGGGTGTCGGTCAGCAGCCGCGGTCGGAACCGCTTGCCGCCCTGGCTCGCCTCCTGCAGGACCTCCCACAGCAGGCCGTGCTCGGAGGAGACGTCACCAGCGCGCCGGCCCCCCTCGGACATCAGCGCCTGCAGGCGCGCACCAGCCGTCGGCCTGCGTCGGGGGCCAGCCACCGCACTCACCTCTCATCACACCGGGTCGATCCGACGACGCCCTCGGTCAGCGGCAGCGGACCCGGTCGAGGGCATGCGTCAGCCTAGTCGTTCGGTAAGCACTTCGGATCACCGGACGGTGCCGGATGCGTGACGTGCGTCACAGCAGGAGCCTCAGCCCACCGGCAGCTGCGCCCACCCTCGCAGGATCCGGGTCTCCCGCCGCTCGGCCCCGGGCAGCACCCGCAGCTCGGGCAGCCGCTCGTGCAGGGTGCGCAGCGCCACCTCGCCCTCCATCCGGGCCAGCGCCGCCCCGAGGCAGTAGTGCCGGCCGGAGGAGAAGGAGATGTGGTCGGCGGCGTTGGCTCGGGTCACGTCGAAGTGGTTCGGCTCGGCGAAGACCTCCGGGTCCCGGTTCGCGCCGGCCAGCATCGCCACCATCGGGGATCCCTCCCGCACCCTCGTGCCGGCGATCTCCGTGTCCCGCACCGCGGTCCGCGCGGTCAGCAGCACCGGAGGGTCGAAGCGCAGCGCCTCGTCGACAGCCGCCAGCCAGGGCACCTCGCCGACGACCAGCGCCTTGCGCTGCTCCGGGTGCTCGGCCAGCAGCGACACCGCGTTGCTGATGAGGTTGACGGTCGTCTCGAAGCCGGCCGCCAGCACCAGCCCGGCGGTCGCCTTGAGCTCGAGGTCGTCGAGCTGTCCGCCGTCGTCGTCGCGGGCGGCCACCAGCTGGCTGAAGAGGTCCTCGCCCGGGTCCTGACGCACCCGCTCGACGTGCGCCTCGAGCCACCGCTCGAAGTCGCGCAGCGCCGCCTCCACCTCGCGGAAGCGCTGCAGCGACAGCCCCAGGTCCAGGCTGGGCGCGGCCATGTCGCCGAAGTGGCGCACCCGCTCCCGGTCCTCCTCGGGGACCCCCAGGACCTCGCAGATGACGGTCACCGGCAGCGGAGCGGCGAGCGCCTCGACGAGGTTGACCGGCTCGTCCTTCTCCACCCGGCGCGCCAGCGGCTCGACGAGCTCGGCCGCCACCTCCTCGGTGCGCTCCCTCAGCCGCTCCACGGCACGCACCGAGAAGACCCGGGTGACGAGCTTGCGCATCCGGGTGTGGTCCGGCGGCTCGATGGCCAGCAGCGACGGCGGGGTCAGCGGTCCGGTCGGGACGCGGCGGTCGGCCCAGGCCGCCGGCCGGGCCAGCACACCGTCGGTGGCGGCGATCCGCCCGGCGGCGACGTCCGGGCTGGCCAGCACCTCCCGGACGACGTCGTGCCGCGAGGTGGCCAGCGCGAGACCGCCCCGGTAGAAGGGCCCCGCCTCGCGGATCGCGTCGAAGAGGTCCGTGGGCAGGTCGCCACCGCTGTTCGTGGCCCCCACCACGCGGGCCTGGAGGTCGCCGCGCCGGGCGCGGGCGCGGAAGGCCAGGGCCGGGACGGCGTGCCCGAGGGACCACCGGGTGAGCTGCTGGACGGGCGCGGTGAGGACCGTCATGACCCCACTCTACGGATGTTGATACCCGCGGGTAGGTGTTCGGAGGTCCCGGTTCTGCACGGTCCGGCCGTGCACCGTGAGCGCGAACCCCTTCGCCTCCCCGGGGCGCACCCACCGAGATGCGCGCGCTACCACGCAGGAAGTGTCGCGATCACAGCACTTCCTGCGTGGTAGCCCGCGTCGTAGGTCGGTGCGGACGGGGTCTTGTTCCTGAATCCGGGTTCACCTAGCGTGAGCGGCACTCACCGGCCTCAAGGAGGGCATGACGATGGCGTCTGTGCAGACCGTGCGCGGATCGATCGACTCGAGCGAGCTGGGGAGGACGCTCTGCCACGAGCACGTCTTCGTCCTCGGCGAGGAGCACCGCCTCAACTACGAGCAGTGGGACGAGGAGGCCCAGATCGCCGACGCCGTCTCCCAGCTCAACGAGCTCAAGGGCCTGGGGATGGACACGATCATGGATCCCACGGTCCTCGGCCTGGGCCGCTACATCCCCCGGATCCAGCGGATCGCCGAGCAGAGCGAGCTGAACATCGTCGTCGCCACCGGGATCTACACGTACAACGACGTCCCCTTCCAGTTCCACTACACCGGCCCTGGGCTGCTCTTCGACATGCCGGAGCCGATGGTCGAGCTTTTCACCAAGGACCTCACCGAGGGCATCGCGGACACCGGCGTCCGCGCGGCCTTCCTTAAGTGCGCCATCGAGGAGCAGGGGCTCACCCCGGGCGTGGAGCGGGTGATGCGCGCGGTCGGCCAGACCAGCGTGCAGACCGGCGCGCCGATCACCGTGCACACCAACGTGCACAACCAGTCCGGCCTGGTCGCCCAGCAGGTGCTCCGGGAGGAAGGGGTCGACCTGACGAAGGTGGTCATCGGCCACTCCGGCGACAGCACCGATCTGGACTACCTCACCGAGCTCGCCGACGCCGGCAGCCTGCTGGGGATGGACCGCTTCGGGCTGGACGTGCTGCTGCCCTTCGAGGACCGGGTCGAGACCGTCGCCGAGCTGTGCCGCCGCGGCTACGCCGAGAAGGTCGTCCTGGCCCACGACGCCTCGTGCACCATCGACTGGTTCCCCGCCGACGCCAAGCGCCAGGTGGTGCCGCGGTGGAACTACCGGCACATCAGCGAAGACGTGCTGCCTGCGCTGCAGGAGCGCGGGGTCACCGATGCCGACATCGAGCTCATGCTGGTCACCAACCCGCGGCGCTACTTCGAGTGAGCGGCAGCGGGAGGCGCGCTGCGAGCCCGTGGAGGCCCTCCGCTCCCTAGGGTGGGTGTCACCCGGTCGGACCCGGTCGGGACGTCGACGTGAGGATCCTCATGACCGAGAACAGCAGCTCCGAGGACGCGGTGCGCGCCGCCACCGAGGTGATGTCCAGCATGGACATCGCCATGCTCACCACCGTGGACGCTGGCTCGTCCACCGGCCGGCTGACCAGCCGCCCGCTGAGCACCCAGGTGCACGAGGACGACGGTGACGTCCTCTTCCTCGTGCGCCGGGACAGCGGGGTCGTCACCGACATCCGGGCCAACCTGCAGGTCAACGTGGCCTACTCCTCGATGAAGGCGTGGGTCTCGCTCGCCGGCACCGCCGAGGTGATCGACGACCGGGACACGGTCGCGCGGCTGTGGAGCTCCGGCGCGGACCGCTTCATGGAGGGCGGCCCCGAGGACCCGGACAACGTCGTCCTCAAGGTGCACGGCGACAGCGTCACCTACTGGGGCGGGGACTCGCTCGTGGGCACCGCCGTCGAGACCGCGAAGATGGTCGCTGGCAAGGACGAGGACGGCGACCGGGGCCCGACGCAGGTCGACCTGCCCTGAGGCCGTGATGCCCGGCACGGGCCGACGACTGCTCCCGTGCGGCGACCCGGGTCAGCCGCTCGGGCGGACGACCTCCACCCAGAGGACACCGGTGATCGCGAGGGTGGCCAGCAGCATCCAGGCGCCGCCGCTCGGACGCCGGGCGCGGTAGCGCTCCCACAGCCACGGACCGAGCGGCGGCTCGAGGGTGCGCGCCACGCGCCGCATCATCACCCGCCACAGCAGCTCGGCGAGCCACGGGACGAGCAGCAGCAGGACCATCGTCCGGGCGTAGTCGGCCGCCCGGGCACCCAGCAGCGCGTCGGTGAGCAGGTCGACCGGGAGCACGACGACGACCGAGGCGACCACCGCGGCGACGCAGGCCGTCGGGATCAGCACCGCCCCGACGACCCGGACGGGGCCGGGGATCTGCGGCGCACCCGAGGCCGGGTCCCCATGGACGGTCACCGCGCTGTCGTGGGCGGCGGCCGTGGCACCCCGTGGCCAGAGGCCCGGCGGCTCGGTCACGGCTGCCCCCTCGCCGGCATAGACGTCGAGGGCGGAGGCCGCCTCGTGCTCGGGCGGGCGGTGAGCCCGCTGGTGCGCGAAGAGCGCGAGCATCCCGAGCCCTACGAGCGCGCAGCACGACCCGAGGACGGCGGCGGTCACGCTCAGGCCCTCGCTGTCGAGGACGACGTAGGTGGTCATGGCGAGCACGAAGAGCAGCCCGGACAGGGCGACCGCGGCGACCCGCTGCCAGCGCGGCTGGTGGCTGAGCACCTCGTGCGTCGCCTGACCGGCGCCGCCATCGGCGGTCCGCGGGGCCACGCTCAGGGTGGCGCCGGCGAAGCCGGGACGGGGTGTGACCACGAGCGTGCGCGCCTCGTGCCGGGCCAGCACCTCGTCCCCGTGGAGCAGCTCGACGTGGCCACCGCGGGCCCGCACCACGACCGGGGTGCTGCGCAGCCAGCCGGTGTCCCGGTGGGCGCGCGCGCTCGTCGGTGCCGACATCGCTCCTCCTGACCGTTCTGCCGCCGCCGCGCGGGTGGGTGGGCGGATAGTCTGCCGGAGCATGAGCCGGATCTTCAGCACCGCCGTCGCCGACGTCTATCCGCACTACGTGACGAAGGTGGAGAAGAAGGGGCGCAGCCGGGACGAGGTCGACGAGGTGACCCGGTGGCTCACCGGCTTCGACCAGACGACGCTGCAGCGGCACCTCGACGAGGGGACCACCTTCACCGACTTCTTCGCCGCGGCCGAGATCAACCCCGGCGTCGAGCTCATCACCGGCTCGGTCTGCGGGGTGAAGGTCCAGGAGGTCGAGGACCCGCTGATGCAGCAGATCCGCTACCTCGACAAGCTCGTCGACGAGCTCGCCAAGGGCCGCCCGATGGAGAAGGTGCTGCGGTCATGAACCAGCCCGCGGACCAGGACCGCGCTGCCGCGCAGGCCTCCGACCTGACGCTGGAGGAGAAGGTGGCGCTGAGCATGGGCGCCGACTTCTGGCACACGGCCGCGGTGCCCCGGCTCGGGGTGCCCGCGGTGATGCTCTCCGACGGGCCGCACGGGCTGCGCGCGCAGGACGAGAGCGCGGACAACCTCGGGATCGGCGACAGCATCCCGGCGACCTGCTTCCCCACGGCCTCGGCCCTGGCCTCCAGCTGGAACCCGGGTCTGGCCGAGCGGGTCGGCCAGGCGCTCGGCCGGGAGGCGCGGGCGCAGGGGGTGGCTGTCGTCCTCGGGCCCGGGGTGAACATCAAGCGCTCGCCGCTGTGCGGGCGCAACTTCGAGTACTTCTCCGAGGACCCGCTGCTCGCCGGGGCGCTCGGCGCCGCCTGGGTCAGCGGGCTGCAGACCGAAGGGGTCGGCGCCTCGCTGAAGCACCTCGCGGTGAACAACCAGGAGACCGAACGCCTGCGGGTCAGCGCCGAGGTCGACGAGCGCACCCTGCGCGAGATCTACCTGCCCGCCTTCGAGCACGTCGTCACCCGCGCGCACCCGTGGACGGTGATGTGCTCCTACAACAAGATCAACGGCACCTGGGCCTCGGAGAACCACCGGCTGCTCACCGAGATCCTCCGCCAGGAGTGGGGCTTCGACGGTCTCGTCGTCTCCGACTGGGGCGCGGTCGTCGACCGGGCCCGGGCGCTGCGGGCCGGCCTCGACCTGGAGATGCCGCCGAACCACGGGGTCGCTGACGTCCGCCTGCTCGAGGCGACCCGCTCCGGCGAGGTGGACGAGGCCGACCTCGACGCCAGCACCGCCCGGGTGCTCGCGCTGGCCGCCCGCGCCCCCGCCGAGCCGGGTCCCGCCGTCGACCACGAGGCGCAGCACGACATCGCGCTGCAGGCCGCCCGGGAGTCGCTGGTGCTGCTGAAGAACGAGGCGCAGGCGCTGCCGCTCGGGCCGGAGGACCCGCCCGCCCAGGTCGCGGTCATCGGCGCGCTCGCCGAGACGCCTCGCTACCAGGGCGCCGGCAGCTCGCAGGTCAACGCCACCCGGGTGGAGACCCCGCTGGCGGCGCTGCGCGAGCTGGCGCCGCAGGGCGTCTCCGTGGGGGACGCCGCCGGCTACCGACTCGACGAGGGTGCCGGCGACGCGGGTTCGGACGACACCGCCCTGACCGACGAGGCGGTGGCCGCCGCCCGTGCGGCCGGCGCGGTCGTCGTCGTCCTCGGGCTCACGGCCGCCGAGGAGTCCGAGGGCTTCGACCGCACCCACCTCGACCTGCCCGCCGACCAGCTCGCCGTGCTCCGTGCGGTGGCGGCGGTCTGCGACCGGGTGGTCGTCGTCCTGGCGAACGGGGGCGTGGTGACGCTGGGGGAGGTCGAGCCGCACGCGCAGGCCATCCTCGAGGGCTGGCTGCCCGGGCAGGCCGGCGGCCGTGCCGTCGCCGAGGTGCTGTGGGGGTGGGTGGCGCCCTCCGGCCGCCTCGCCGAGACCATCCCGCTGCGGCTGCAGGATTCTCCGGCCTATCTCGGCTTCCCCGGGGAGCTGGGCACGGTCCGGTACGGCGAAGGGGTCTTCGTCGGCTACCGCGGGTACGACGCCCGGGACCAGGCCGTGGGCTACCCGTTCGGTCACGGGCTCGGGTACACCACGTTCGCCTACGACGAGCTGGCGCTGGAGCAGTCGGGGCAGCGCCGCCGACGGCGACCTCGGGGTGCTCGTCTCCTGCCGGATCACCAACTCCGGCAGCCGGGCCGGTGCCGAGGTCGTGCAGGTCTACCTCGGCGGACCGTCGGCGAGCGTGCTGCAGCGGCCGCCGCGCGAGCTCGGCGGCTTCGCCAAGGTGCACCTGGCGCCGGGGGAGTCGACCCGGGTGAGCGTCCGCCTCGACCAGCGGCGCTTCGCCGCCTGGCGACCCGGCCACGGCTGGTGGGTCGAGGCCGGCGAGCGGACCGTCGAGGTCGGCTCGTCCTCCCGGGACATCCGGCTGGCCGGCACCGTCACCGTGGACGCCAGCCCGCTGGAGCTCGACCTCGATCTGGGCTCCAGCCTGCAGGAGTGGCTCGACGACCCGGAGCTCGCCGCCGGTCTGGCCGACCTCGTGGCCGCGGCGCAGACCCCGGACCGCGGGGGTGGCGGAGGGGACGCGGGCGAAGGCGCCGGGTCGGCCCTGTTGAGCGACCCGGGCACGATCGCCCTCGTCGGGAACTTCCCGATGGACCGGATGGTTGCCATCTCAGGAGGCCTGCTCGACCGCGCCGCGCTGGAGCGGCTGGTCGCCCAGCGCCGCGAGCGCCACGGCGGGTCGACGACGCCCCGCTGAGCGCACCTTCTCCCGGTGCACCGACCTGGTGCGCCGACGACCTGCCCCGCCCGACCGACGAAGGACGCACCACATGCCTCAGGACGCACCCACCAAGACCATCGTCATCACCGGCGCCAGCGACGGCGTCGGCGCCGCGGCGGCCCGCCAGCTCACCGAGCGCGGCCACCAGGTCGTCGTCGTCGGCCGCTCCCCGGAGAAGACCCGTGCGGTCGCCGAGCCGCTCGGGGTGCCGCACCACCTCGCCGACTTCGCCGACCTCGCCCAGGTGCGCGCGCTCGCCGCCGAGCTGGCCGAGGCCTACCCGCGGATCGACGTGCTGGCCAACAACGCCGGCGGCATCATGGGCGAGCGCGAGATCACCGTCGACGGCTTCGAGAAGACCTTCCAGGTCAACCACCTCGCCGGCTTCCTGCTCACCCGCGAGCTCATGCCGACGCTCACCGCGAGTGACGCCTCGGTCATCCAGACCGCCAGCCAGGCGGCCCGCTTCTTCGCCCGCTTCGACATCGACGACCTGCAGAACGCCCAGCGCTACTCGCCGCGGATCGCCTACGGCAACGGCAAGCTGGAGAACATCCTCTTCACCCGCGAGCTGCAGCGGCGGCACGGCGACGAGGGCATCTCGGCGGTCGCCTTCCACCCCGGGGTGGTGGCCTCCAACTTCGCCAGCGAGACCAACCACGTGCTGCGGCTGGCCTATCGCACCCCGATCCGGCGGCTGGTGATGATCACCCCCGAGGACAGCGCCCGCCGTCTCGTCGCGCTCGCCGAGGGCACCCCGGGGACCGACTGGCAGCCGGGGGAGTACTACGAGAAGACGAAGATCGCCCGCACCGCCGCCGCCGGCCACGACCCGGAGATGGCGCGTCGGCTGTGGGAGCGCTCGGAAGAGCTGCTCGGCTGAGCGCCTCGTCCGGGCGCCGCATCCGGCGCCCTGACATGAGCCGTGCCTGACATGATCGAGGGCGTACCCGAGCGGTCAGGAGGGACGATGGAGTCCTACGCACGTGGCGAGAGCACCCCGGCGCTGCTGGAGGAGACGATCGGCGCCAACCTGGAGCGCACGGTCGCCCAGGGCGGCGACCGGGAGGCGCTGGTCGAGGTGGCGACCGGACGCCGGTGGAGCTGGACCGAGCTGGACGCCGCCGTCGACGAGATCGCCCGCGGCCTGCTGGCGGCCGGGATCGCCGCCGGCGACCGGGTCGGGATCTGGGCGCCGAACTGTGCCGAGTGGACGATCACCCAGTACGCCACGGCGAAGGTGGGCGCGGTCCTGGTGAACGTCAACCCGGCCTACCGGACCCACGAGCTCACCTTCGCCGTCAACCAGTCGGGGATGCGGATGCTCATCGCCTCCTCGGGCTTCAAGGGCAGCGACTACCGCGGGATGATCGAGGAGACCGCCGACGAGTGCCCGGCACTGGAGCGGGTGGTCTACCTCGACACCGACGACTGGGCGGCGCTGGTCGAGCAGGGCCGCGACGTGCCCGAGGGGGCGCTGGCCGAGCGTCAGGCGGGGCTGAGCCCGGACGACCCGATCAACATCCAGTACACCTCCGGCACCACCGGGAGGCCGAAGGGGGCGACCCTCAGCCACCGGAACATCCTCAACAACGGCTACCTCACCACCGAGCTCATCGCGCTCGGGCCGCAGGACCGGCTCTGCATCCCGGTGCCCTTCTACCACTGCTTCGGGATGGTCATGGCCAACCTCGGCTGCACCACCCACGGGACGACGATGGTCATCCCGGCGCCCGCCTTCGACCCCGAGGTCACGCTGCGCACCATCGCCGCCGAGCGGTGCACCGGGGTCTACGGGGTGCCGACGATGTTCATCGCCATGCAGCACCACGAGAGCTTCGCCGAGCACGACCTCAGCAGCCTGCGCACCGGGATCATGGCCGGCTCGATCTGCCCGGTGGAGGTGATGCGTCGCTGCGTCGACGAGATGCACATGAGCGAGGTGGCCATCGCCTACGGGATGACCGAGACCAGCCCGGTCAGCTGCCAGACCCGTGGCGCCGACGACCTGGAGCGGCGCACCGAGACCATCGGCCGGGTGCACCCGCACGTCGAGATCAAGGTCGTCGACCCGGCGACCGGCGAGACCGTCCCGCGCGGAGAGACCGGCGAGTACTGCACCCGTGGCTACTCGGTGATGCTCGGCTACTGGGACGAGCCGGAGAAGACCGCCGAGGCGATCGACGAGGACGGCTGGATGCACACCGGCGACCTCGCCCAGATGCGCGAGGACGGCTACTGCACGATCGTCGGCCGGATCAAGGACATGGTCATCCGCGGCGGGGAGAACATCTACCCCCGCGAGATCGAGGAGTTCCTCTACACCCACCCGGACATCGAGGACGTCCAGGTCGTCGGTGTCCCGGACGAGCGATACGGGGAGGAGCTGTGCGCGTGGATCCGGATGCGCTCCGGTGCCGAGCCGCTGGACGCGAACGCGGTGCGGGACTTCGCCACCGGGCAGCTGGCCCACTTCAAGATCCCGCGGTACGTGGTCGTCGTCGACGAGTTCCCGATGACGGTGACCGGGAAGGTGCGCAAGGCGGCCATGCGGGAGGAGTCGGCGCAGCGGCTCGGGCTGGGCTGAGCTGGCCGGGCGACGCCCCGAGCAGGACGCGGCGATACGGGCCGGACGCGACACGGCGCCGTCCTTCCGTGCGGTGGGCTGGCACCCCATGATGGGGAGGGTGACGAACGCCAACGACGCCCTTCGTGCCGCCCGTGACCAGCTGCGCGAGCTGCGCACCGACCTCGACCAGGCCCGGTCCGCCTTCGCCTGGCCCGACGTCGGTCCCACCTTCAACTTCGCCCACGACTGGTTCGACCCGGTCGCCCGCGGCAACGAGGCGCTGGCGCTGGTCATCGTCGAGGAGGACGGGACGCGGGCCGAGCACTCCTTCGACACGATGGCGCGGCGCTCCGACGAGGTGGCCGGGATGCTCGCCGACCACGGGGTCGGTCGCGGCGACAGCGTCGTGGTCATGCTCGGCAACCAGGTCGAGCTGTGGGAGACGATGCTCGCGGTGGTCCGGCTGGGCGCGGTGCTCATGCCGACGACCACCGCCGTGGGGACGAGCGACCTGCTGGACCGGATGGAGCGGGCGCGGCCCGGGCGGTGGTGTGCAACGCGGCGAGCGCGGCGAAGTTCGACGAGGTGCCCGGCGACTACGCCCGGATCGTCGTCGCCAGCGACGGCGAGGTGCCGCCCGGCTGGACCGGCTACGCGGAGGCGAGCGCGGCCGTCCGAGAGCCGCTGCCGCACCCGGGCAACGCCAGCGACGACCGGCTGCTGCTCTACTTCACCAGCGGCACGACGAGCCGACCGAAGCTCGTCGAGCACACCCACACCACCCATCCGGTGGGGCACCTGAGCACGATGTACTGGCTGGGGCTGCAGCCCGGGGACGTGCACCTGAACATCTCCAGCCCGGGCTGGGCCAAGCACGCCTGGTCGAACTTCTTCGCGCCGTGGCTGGCCGAGGCGACCGTGCTCGTCTACAACTACGCGCGCTTCGACGCGGCGGCGCTGCTGGGTCAGCTGCGCGCCGAGCGGGTGAGCACCTTCTGCGCGCCGCCGACGGTGTGGCGGATGCTCATCAACGCCGACCTCGCCGAGGTGCCCGGCGACCTGCGCGAGGCGATCGGCGCCGGAGAGCCGCTCAACCCCGAGGTCATCAGCCAGGTGGAGCGGCGCTGGGGGCTGACCATCCGCGACGGGTTCGGTCAGACCGAGACGACCGCGAGCATCGCCAACACCCCGGGTCAGCCGGTGCGGGCCGGGTCGATGGGTCGTCCGCTGCCGGGTGTGCCGGCGGTGCTCGTCGACCCGGCGACGGGGGAGCGGGTCGAGGGTTCCGGCGAAGGGGAGATCTGCCTCGACCTGTCCGCGGAGCCGTACACCCTGATGACCGGCTACCAGGGCGACCCGGAGCGCAACGCGCAGGCGATGGAGGGCGGCTACTACCACACCGGCGACGTCGCGGCCCGGGACGAGGACGGCTACATCACCTACGTCGGCCGCACCGACGACGTCTTCAAGGCCAGCGACTACAAGGTCAGCCCCTTCGAGCTGGAGTCGGTGCTCATCGAGCACCCGGCGGTCGCCGAGGCCGCGGTCGTGCCGGCGCCGGACGCGGTGCGGCTGGCCGTGCCGAAGGCCTACGTCGCGCTCGTCGAGGGCCACGAGCCGACCGCGGATACGGCGCGGTCGATCCTCGCTCACGCCCGCGAGCACCTGGCGCCCTACCTGCGGGTGCGGCGGCTGGAGTTCTATGAGCTGCCCAAGACGATCTCCGGCAAGATCCGGCGGGTCGAGCTGCGCCAGCGTGAGGAAGGGGTCGTCGACGACCGGCCGGCGGGGGAGTTCCGGGACAGCGACTTTCCCGACCTGCGCGGGTGAACGGCTCGTCGACCAGCACGTCTGATGGGGCGACCGGCACGGCTGATGAAGCCCTCGACCTGAGCGGTGGAGATGGGTGTCGCCCGGCGTGAGAGGGTGCGAGACATGAGCCCCGAGGCCTTCTACCTCCCTGTCGGCGACGGCACCTTCGAGTCGACCCCCGCGACGTCGAGCCCGTGGGACACCTCGCTGCAGCACGGTGGCCCGCCGGCGGCGCTGCTGGCCCGCAGCATCGCCCAGGTGCGCTCGGACGCGTCGCTGGCGATCGCCCGCTTCACCGCGAACATGCTCGGCGGCATCCCGCAGGGGCGGATGCGGGTGGAGGCGAACGTGGTGCGACCCGGACGGCGGGTGGAGATGATCGAGGCCTCGCTGTGGGCCGGGGATCAGCTGGCGGTCACCGCCAGCGCCTGGCTCATCCGGGCAACCCCGGATGCCACCCGCGAGCACTGGCAGCCGACCGAGGACGTGCCGCCGGTGCCGGCGGAGGGTGAGGAAGGCGCTCCCGACGGGGCCGGTCCCGACTTCGGCTACGGCCGGGCGATCGACTGGCGGTTCGTCGCCGGTGGGCACCACCCCGGGCCGGCGACCGTGTGGACCCGGCTGCGGATCCCGCTCGTCGCGGGGGAGGAGACCGCGCCGGTCGAGCGGCTGCTGCTCGTCGCCGACTCGACCAACGGGCTGTCCGGGACGCTGCCGATGGACGAGTGGTTCCTCATCCCGCCGACGATGACCGCGACGATCGAGCGGGAGCCGGCGGACGAGTGGATGCTGCTGGATGCGCGCTCCACCATCGGCCCGAACGGCATCGGCACCGCGCACGGCGTGATGTCCGACGCGCAGGGGCCGGTCGCGACGATCACCCAGCCCCTGATGGTGGCGCCGCGCTGAGTCAGCGGCGCGAGCCCTTCGGGCACGGTGAGGTCAGCGGCGACGAGGACCGATCCATCGAGGGACGCGGCTGCGGTAGCGCTCGTACTCGGCGCCGAAGGCATGCAGCAGCGCACGCTCCTCGGCCGGGATCTGCCGCCGGTCGATCCAGGTGACGAACGCCATCGTCGGCAGCACCGCGAGGGGAGAGCGGTGGTGCAGGGGGTGGACGCTGAGCAGCCCGACCATCGCCACATACATCGGGTTGCGGCTCCAGGCGTTGAGGCCGGTGGTGACCAGGCGCGCGGGCTCGGCCCCATCACGGGGGTCCACGGTCGTGCCTCGTCGCGCGAACTGGGCGACAGGGGCGAGAAGGGTCGCGGCGCTGAGCGCCGCCAGCCCAGCGGCGGCGACCCGGCTCACGGGGGTGGCGCGGCGCCCGGGCAGGGCACGTTGGGCGACGGCCCCGGCGACGACGAGGGCCAGAGGCGGGGGAGGCTGGCGGTGCCTGCTCACGGCATGAGCCTAGCCCGGGCGGGGTAGGGCTGACGGGTGCCGCGCTCAGCTAGCCGGTGGTCACCATGTCGTGGATGTAGAAGGTCAGACCGACACCGGCCACGGCCATGCCGGCCGTCAGCACCAGGCCGGCGAGCTGCAGATAGCGCACCCGCGAGGTGCTGCCCCAGCGCAGCGAGGCGTAGGCGAGCATGGTGACAACGCTGCTCATGAGCACGGCGGCGGACGCGGACATGATGGCGACGCTGGCGCCGGCGAAGGGTGCCCCGGCAACGGTGTCGGAGTCGCTGGCGTAGATCCGGAACGACCAGTAGAAGGCGAAGAGCGGGACGACGACGAAGCACACGATGCCGAGCAGCGCCGGGACGAGGTGCACCAACCCTCTGTCGCGGTAGACCCGGCGCGGTGGGCGGGGCGGCTGCGGCTGGGGGTGCTGCGGCCACGGGTGGTGGGGCCACGGGTGCTGGGCGCCGGGCTGCGGCCAGGCGTGCGGCACAGGGTGCTGCGGCGGAGCGTTCTGCGGGTGGGGCTGCGGATGCTGGGCCAGCAGCGACTGACCATGCTGCTGCAGGGCCTGCTGCGGATCCATGGGGGTATGAGAGCACACGCGCCCTGAACCTCGTGCATCGCACGACCGACGACCCGGCCCCGCAGGTGCAGGACCGGGCCGTCGGTCATGCCAGGGCGGACCCTCGGCTCAGATGTCGTAGTACATCTCGAACTCGTGCGGGTGCGGCCGCAGCTGCAGCGGGGCGACCTCGTTCTCGCGCTTCCAGTCGATCCAGGTCTCGATGAGGTCGGCGGTGAAGACGTCACCCTCGAGCAGGAACTCGTGGTCCGCCTCGAGCGCGGCGAGCACGCCCGGCAGGGTCGTCGGGACCTGCTCGATGGCCTCGTGCTCCTCCGGGGGCAGCTCGTAGAGGTCCTTGTCGATCGGCTCCGGCGGCTCGATGCGGTTGCGGATGCCGTCCAGGCCGGCCATCAGCTGCGCGGCGAAGCACAGGTAGGGGTTGCTCGACGGGTCCGGCACGCGGAACTCGACGCGCTTCGCCTTCGGGTTGTTGCCGGTGATCGGGATGCGGATGCAGGCCGAGCGGTTCCGGGCCGAGTAGACCAGGTTGACCGGGGCCTCGAAGCCGGGCACCAGGCGGTGGTAGCTGTTCGCCGTCGGGTTGGTGAAGGCGAGCAGCGCCGGGGCGTGCTTGAGCAGGCCGCCGATGTACCAGCGAGCGGTGTCGGACAGGCCGCCGTAGCCCTGCTCGTCGTAGAAGAGCGGCTCGCCGTCCTTCCACAGGCTCTGGTGGGTGTGCATGCCCGAGCCGTTGTCGCCGAAGATCGGCTTCGGCATGAAGGTGACGCTCTTGCCGAGCTCCCAGGCGGTGTTCTTGATGACGTACTTGAACTTCATGACGTCATCGCCCGCGCGGAGCATGGTGTTGAACTTGTAGTTGATCTCCTGCTGGCCCGCGGTGCCGACCTCGTGGTGGGCGCGCTCGACCTCGATGTCCACCTTCGCCAGGTTGACGCACATCTTGTCGCGGATGTCGGCGAAGTGGTCGACCGGCGGGACGGGGAAGTAGCCACCCTTGAAGCGGGTCTTGTACCCCTTGTTGCCGCCCTCCTCCTCCTTGCCGGAGTTCCAGGCGGCCTCGATGGAGTCGATGTGGTAGTACGCGCCCTGGGCGTCGGTCTTGAACCGGACGTCGTCGAAGGCGTAGAACTCGGCCTCGGCGCCGAAGAAGGCGGTGTCGGCGATGCCGGTGCTCTTGAGGTAGGCCTCGGCCTTCGCCGCGATGTTGCGCGGGTCGCGGCTGTAGGGCTCACCGGTGAAGGGGTCGACGATGGAGAAGTTCATGACCAGCGTCGACTCCTCCCGGAACGGGTCCAGGTAGGCGGTCTTGACGTCCGGGATGAGCTTCATGTCGGACTCGTGGATGGCCTGGAAGCCGCGGATGGACGAGCCGTCGAACATCTGGCCGTTGACGAAGAAGTCCTCGTCGACGGTGTCGGCCGGCACGTTGAAGTGCTGCATGATGCCGGGCAGGTCGCAGAACCTGATGTCGACGAACTTCACGTCGTTGTCCTTGATGTAGCCAAGGACCTCGTCGGCGGAGCTGAACAAACCATCCTCCTGGGGTGGTGGGCGGTGAGCTCGGGCAGTGCTCACCCTGGGTATGCGACGAACCTAGGACGCGGCCGTTTCTCGACCATGACCCGTATGTTTCGCCGGTGTTACGTGAGACCGCCGTCTCACGAGGTGGGCTACACCCTAGCGATGACGGGTCTGGTGGCGGGCAGGCGCTCGGGTGGTGGGCTGTGCGGGTGGGGTCGTCTCAGGGTTCGGGCAGGGGCGTTCGAGTCGTGGCGCGCTCGCGTGGCGAGGTGTCGGGTCCGGCTCTACTGTCGACGGTGATCGGTCCATCGGGTCGAGAAGCGCTCACTCGGTTGGCGGTGCAGACCACCGGGTCACCGTGCGCTCGGCGATCCGGCAGCGACAGCAGGGGGTAGAAGCGTGACTGAGGGCAGTACGGCCAGGCGGGTGGCGGCGATCGGTGCGGTGACGGTCGTCGTGCTGGTGCTCGCCTGCGGCCTGGGATGGTTCCTCGGCCGAGGCAGCGACGATCAGGCTCCGACGCAGACGGCTGCGTCGGAGGACCCAGCGCAGACGGCGTCGTCGGAGGCCTCGGCGAGCACCACCTCCGATGTGGAGGACGAAGAGACTGACGGCCAGTGCGGTCTGCCTGTCGGCAGCCAGGCGATCCCGGCCGAGGGGCCCGACGCAACCTGGGAGATCCACCGGTCGCTCACGGTTCCGTCCTCGGAGGAGTTCGGACCGGCCGAGGTCACCGACGAGGGGGACCGGCGGTGCTTCGCGCATAACCCGACCGGCGCGCTCTTCTTCTTCATCAACGTGCAGGCGCTGGAGCCCGAGCTGCAGGCGCGGCACGTCCTTGAGGGCGGCGACGATCTCGCGGGCCAGTCGAGCACGTCTACGCCGTCAACGATGCTCTTCCGGGTGCAGGGCTATCAGTTGCAGTCTCAAGGACCCGACGAGGTGCAGGTCACCGTGGTGTACCGGGTGAACCAGGACGAGTTCGCGTTGCGTACCACCGTCGTGTGGCGCGAGGGTGACTGGATGGTCGAGCGAAGGGATGACGGCTCTGGTCGCCTTGAAGTCAGTGAGATCGGGGACTACGTCGCCTGGGGCCAGTCGTAACCTCGGCGCGCTCGGCATCTCACCGACTGACCGATGCGGAACACACAGATCCCTAACTACTTCGTGAGGCGGTTCTTGGCCTGGACGACGGTGAGCGGGATGGCTGGTTCGTCCTGGAGGTCGGCGGTGGCGGCGAGGTCTTGCCAGGCGCCTCCGTTGACGCGGTAGTCGCCGGTGAGTCGGGCGTCGATGCGCACGTCGACCGTGCCGGTGTCGCTGTACTGGTGGGTGACGTCGCCGGTGGGGTAGGGCCCGCCGGTGCTGGTGGTGGCTCCGGAGGTCTGGCCGTCGCCGTAGTCGTAGGTGTAGTCCTGAGCGGCGATCCGGTACTCGATGTCCCAGGAGAGCAGGGTCACGGTGTCGCTGACCTCGCCGGGGACGAGGCAGGAGCCGTCGGGCCAGCTGGCGGTGTAGTAGGTGTCGAAGTTGATGAGTGTCTTGCCGCCCGGTGGGCTGATCGTCGGCTCGGGCATGCAGAAGGGGAGCTCACGGAAGGCCTCCTGGATCTGACCCAGGCTCGGTGTGGGTGGCGCCTCGACCACCTCCGCGTCCTCGGGAAGGTCAGGTGGCGCTCCGGCCTCACCGCTGCAGTTGGGTATGGCTGGCCCCCACTCGTCGGTCCCCTCAGCCCGCCAGTAGGTCGCGGTGGGGGTCTGACCGGGCTCGATGCACTCAGACCGGACCGCCCCACAAGCTTCGTCGGCGTTCGAGGCCGCGCACGGCACTGTCCTGGACTCCCACACCGTTACCTCGCTGGGTGCACCTGCGTCTTGGACGCTCGTGATATCCCGGCCTGAGGAGACAGAAGCAGCGGCATCGACCACGGTTCGTGTCTCGACGTGGGCATCAACCTGACTGTCTCCGAGGGTGATCTCAGGCTCGTCTCGTGCTCCCGCTGCCGCGAACTCGAGCGGCGCCACCATCACCAGAGCAGCGGTTAGTAGCAGGACCGACGATCGAGATGGGATCGGCTCGCTGTGTGAGGTCATGTGACATCGCCCCGGACAAGTACTGATTCTTCGACCAGCCACCCGTCCGACACTTGGGGCGACAGGGTCAGCACATACCGCGCCTCGTCACCATCAACTCTCCCCTGCGACTCACCGTCCTTGAGTCGACGGTAGGTCGTCCATGAGACCTCCAACGTCACATACTGCTTCCCCGCCTCCTCTCGGCTGGAGTCGACGGCGACGCTGTACGGATTGGTCGGCGCTACTCCGTATTGCTCAGCATCGCTCTCCATCTGGTCAGCGGTCTCTAGGCAGGCTTGACAACTCTGATCGGCGTACTCGCGGAGCACACTCCCTTCGCCGGTAGTCACTGCTTCACCTACCTGCTGCTCATACCACTCGGCGAAGGCCTCGGCGCCCGCCTGGGTGTTCTCCTGCGCCTCGGCCGGCGGCTCTGTCGACACGTCACCAGACGAGGTGGCCGAGCCCGACGAGCTGGACGAGGACGCCGCGCTCGACGAACCGTTCGAGCTGGGCACCCGCGGCGAGACCGTCGACGAGCTCGTCTCCTCGGGCTCGTCGACACCCCCGCAACCAGCCAAGGCCAGCGCGGACACACTCACCAGAGCCACCATGCGTGCGCGCATCCGTGGACCTCCCCACCATCAGCGGTCGCCTCTCGGACGACCCGTACCGCGCACCCACGGTAGCCAGATCCCAGCAGACCGCATCTCGAACGATCCACAGGCACCGCCAGTCAACCGGCCAGGCCCGGCGCCCCGCGCACCCTCCAGATACCCCGGCTGGTGTGCTCGGCACGCGCAGCCTGGACCGGATCGGGGCGGTCTGACGCGTGCTGTCGCCTTGAGCCTGAGCTCCCATGCGTCCACTCACGCGGCAACTCACCCTCGGCAGGGTGCGCCTACCGCGGGATGTCGGGCACGTGTGGTTGCGGTGCCCCCGAGATGCAGCGCGGCGAGACGGTCGCTCCCGCCGCGGGCTGGTGCCACCCAGCGCAGGGGTGCCTGTGGGGGCGCCAGCAGCTTGGCCAGCCAGCCGGCGCCCACGAGCAGACACGCATGAGCGCGCGTTGTCTCACGAGGTGACGCAGCGACGTAGGGGCGAACCAGGGGACGGGTCGGAGATGGGGAGCGGTGCGGCACAACCGGCCGCCCAGCCACTCAGCCGCTCAGCCGCGGACGATCGTCGTCCCGGCCGCGCGGTCGTGCAGCCCGCGCCCGTCGCTGCCGACGACCACCGGGGGGATGAAGAGGCACAGCAGCCCGGCACGGACCACCGCCTGCAGCGGACTGATCCACGGGCGCGCCACCGGCACCACCCGCAGGCCGAGCAGCCGGTGACCCAGCGTGAGGCCCGCGGTCCCGACCAGCACGAGGTGCTCGACGAAGAGCACGATCAGCGGCCCGAAGCTCTGCCAGAGCGGTGTCACGTCGATGAGCGGCGCGACGACGGCGTTGAAGATGAGCAGCGAGGCGATCCAGTCGATGGCCAGACCACCCAGCCGCCGACCGAAGGGCGCCACCTCCGGCAGCTCACCGGCCTGCCTGCGGGCGTCAGGGCCCACGCCGCGCGAGGTCACGCGAGGCAGCGCGGCTCGACGCCCACGCAGCGCGGTTCGGCGCCCGCGCCCCGCGGCTCAGCGGCCACGCAGCGCCTTGCGGTCCATCCGCGCCTTCATCGGGTCGACCCCGGGCGGCACGTTCTGGCGGATGCCGGGCAACGACTTCAGCCGCTTGTTGACCACCGACATCTCCTCCTTCGTCAGGGAGGGGCGCAGCCGGGTGAGGGTCGTGCGGATCTTTCGCGGCTCGAGCTCGCCCTCGCCGGAGCCGACGACGTAGGTGTGCACCTGCACGCCCGGGGCGACCCGGGCCACCTTCTTCGTCTCCTTGGCGAGCAGCTTGTTGACCCGACCCTTCGGGCCCTCGCCGAGCAGCACGATGCCCGGTCGGCCGAGAGCGCGGAAGACGACGGCGGCGTTCTGCAGGTCGCCCTGGCGCTGGGCGTCCGCGGCCACCGGCTCCTGCTCGATGTACCACCCGCGGCGGATCGCCGACAGGCCACCGAGCGCGGCCCCGCGCTGGCCCTCCATCTGGGCGAAGGCCGCCCGCTCACCTCGCCGGGAGAGCGTGATCATCGCGGCCAGCAGCGCCACCGGCAGGGCCACCAGCAGCGAGGCCCACACGTGCCCCATGAGCAGACCGATGAGCAGGCCCACGAGCAGCACCACGGCCGCCGCACCGAGCATCCACAGCCCGATCTTCGGGTCGAGCTGCTTGACCGTCCGGTAGACCGAGGCGATCTGCTTGAAGGGGTTGCGGCGGGGCTTCTTCGTCCCGTCCGAGTCGTTGCGCGCCATAGGGGACGATCCTACTGCGTCACGCCGGGTGCGCCGATCACGCCGAGGCGCGCTCGGCGCTCTTCGCCAGCAGCGAGGAGGCCTCCTGCCGGGCCGGGTCCGACGCGGCGTCGGCCAGGTGCGACAGGTGCTCCGGGATGGGCCGGCCCCACCGGTTCATCGCCTGCACCCACAGCCGACCGGCGCGGTAGGAGCTGCGCACCAGCGGCCCGGCCATGACGCCCTTGAAGCCGATCTCCTCGGCCCGCTCGCTCCAGTGCACGAACTCCTCGGGCTTGACCCACCGGTCGATCGGGTGGTGCAGCTTGCTCGGCCGCAGGTACTGGGTGATCGTGAGGATGTCGCAGCCCGCGTCGTGCAGGTCCTGCAGCGCCTGGTCGATCTCCTGCTCCTCCTCACCCATACCGAGGATGAGGTTGGACTTGGTGACCAGCTCGGCCTCGCGGGCCATGGAGAGCACCTTGAGCGACTTCTCGTAGGTGAAGGCGGGACGGATCTTGCGGAAGATCCGCGGCACCGTCTCGAGGTTGTGCGCGAAGACCTCGGGCCGGGCGTCGAAGACCTGGGAGACCAGCTCGGGCTTGGCGCCGAAGTCCGGCGGCAGGATCTCGACGCCGGTGTTCGGGTTCAGCGCGTGGATCTGACGGATCGTCTCGGCGTAGAGGCCGGCGGCGCCGTCGGGCAGGTCGTCGCGGGCGACGCCGGTCACGGTCGAGTAGCGCAGGCCCATCTGCTGGACCGACTCGGCGACGCGGCGGGGCTCGTCGAGGTCGAGCGCGGCCGGCCGACCGGAGGCGATGTCGCAGAAGTCGCAGCGGCGGGTGCAGACGTCACCGCCGATGAGGAAGGTCGCCTCGCGGTCCTCCCAGCACTCGAAGATGTTGGGACAGCCGGCCTCCTGGCACACCGTGTGCAGGCCGCCGGTCTTGACCATCGAGTGCAGCTCGCTGTACTCGGGGCCCATCTTCGCGGTGGTGCGGATCCACTCGGGCTTGCGCTCGATCGGGGTCTCGCTGTTGCGGGCCTCGACGCGCAGCAGCCGACGTCCTTCGGGTGCGACGGTCACGCGCCCTCCTTCTCGTGGCTCGGCGGGGTTCTCCCTCGGCACGTTCCAGCGTACGCCCCGGCGGTGACATTCCCGCGGCCCGGGCACGCCCCTCGCCGACGCCTCTCGTCGGTGCGCATCGCCGACCGCGCTACTACACTCAGTAGTACGCACCGAGACGCCGCGACGCGCGCCGCACCCCACCGGAGGAACCATGTCCGAGCCCGACATCGTCACCACCCTCGACGCCGACGCGTGCTGGCAGCTGCTGCACGACCACGAGCTCGGCCGGCTCGCCTTCCATCTCGCCGGCGAGGTGCACATCACCCCGATCAACTACGCCGTCGACGGCCGGACGCTGCTCTTCCGCACGGCCGAGGGCAACAAGCTGCTCGGGGTCGTCATGCACTCCGACGTCGCCTTCGAGATCGACGGGATGGACGACACCGAGGCTTGGAGCGTCGTGCTCCGCGGCCGTGCCCGGCTGCTCGAAGGGGACGAGGAGCACCGCGCCGAGCGGGTCCCGCTGCGGCCGTGGACGAGCACCGCCAAGTACAACGTCGTCGAGATCGCCCCCACCGAGGTCACCGGCCGACGCTTCGGCCTGCACAAGCCCTGGGAGCACATCCAGCAGTGACCTCGGCCGTGCGGTCCCGCTAGAGGTCCATGGGATCCGGAAGGGCGAGCGGCACGTACTCCGCGGCCCACAGCTCGTCCACGGGCCGGCCCAGGTACCGGGTGACCAGCGCGAGGTGGGCATCCTCCGGGTCGTCGTGCCCGGCCATCACCGCCTCCTCGGGCAGCGGCACGCCCTCGTCCACCTCGATGGCACCGGCGGCCTGGACCCGCCGCCGGTCCGGTCCGCCCAGCGCCTCGATGGTGTAGACGTCCGCGGTACCGCCGAGCGCGACGACGACCCCGGGCACCCCGAGCTCGCGCAGCGTCGGTCCGGCGAGCTCGCCGTAGAGCGCGTCCACGACCACCACGTCGTCCCCGAGCGCCGCCGCGTGGGCGACGTCGGGCTGGACCATCGCGAGGTCGAGACTGGTCGCCGGGCCGCCGGCCAGCGGGAGGCGGGAGAGGTCGGCGCCACGCAGGAGGCAGAAGCCGATGTCGTAGGACATGGCCCGACCGTAGCCGAGAGAGCGGCCTGCGGCAGCCCCGCGAGGGCACCGTCTGCGGCGTCGGCGACGGCATCGCGTCGGCGTCGGCTTGTCGGCACGTGCGGCTAGGTTCGTGCCCATGGAGGCGGCGACGATGCTGAGCGAGGTGGTGGCGACCTCGCGGGAGGTGGCGGCCACCCGCAGCCGCCTGGCCAAGACCGCGCTCGTCGCCGAGCTGCTCGTCGTGACCGACCCCGCGCAGGTCCGCACCGTCGCCTCGTGGTTGGCCGGTCGGCTGCCGCAGGGCCGGGTCGGCGTGGGCTGGCGCAGCCTGGGTGACCTGCCGGTGCCCGTGGCCGACCGGCCGTCCGCGTCCGAGGTGTCGTCCGCGCCGGACCCGCCGCCGAGCGCGCCCGAACCGCTGACCGTCGCCGACGTCGACACGGCGATGAGCGCCCTCGCCGCCACCAGCGGCCGCACCGCTCGCCACGAGATCCTCGTCGATCTCTACGCCCGGGCCACCGCGGACGAGCAGGACTACCTCTCCCGGCTGCTGCTCGGCGAGGTCCGACAGGGGTCGCTCGACGGCATGCTGCTCGCCGCCGGTGCGCGCGCCGCCGACGTCGACGAGGCGCTGCTCCGCCGCGCCGCGATGCTCGCCGGCGACCTCCCGCTCGCGGTGCACATCGCGCTCACCGACGGCGAGGACGGGCTGGCCGCGGTGCGCCTGCAGCCCGGACGCCCGATCCAGCCGATGCTCGCCGGCTCCGCCGCCGAGGTTGAGGAGGTCATCGAGCGACTGGCCGGCGACAAGGTGGCCCTGGACACCAAGGTCGACGGCATCCGCGTGCAGGTGCACCGGGACGAGCAGCGAGAGGTAAGGGTCTTCACCCGCAGCCTCGACGACATCACCACGCGCGTGCCTGAGGTGGTCGAGGTGGCCGCCGCGCTGCCCGGTGGACCGCTCGTGCTCGACGGCGAGGCGGTGGCGCTCACTCCCGAGGGGCGGGCGCGCCCCTTCCAGGAGACCGGGGCCCGGACCGCCTCGCAGGGGTCGGTGGCCGAGCTGCGGGCGAGCACCCCGCTGACCACCTACCTCTTCGACGTGCTGCACGTCGACGGGCGTGATCTCATCGACGAGCCCTACCGGGAGCGGCTGCAGGTGCTCACCGACCTCGTCCCCGAGTCAGCCCGGGTCCCCGGCCTGGTCACCGCCGACCCGGGCGCGGCCCGGGCCTTCTTCGACGAGGCGGTCGCCGCCGGGCACGAAGGGGTGGTGGCCAAGACCCTGGACGCGCCCTACGCCGCCGGCCGGCGCGGCAGCGCCTGGACCAAGGTCAAGCCGCGGCACACCCTCGACCTCGTCGTCCTCGCCGTGGAGTGGGGGAGCGGGCGACGGCGGGGGTGGCTGTCCAACATCCACCTCGGCGCCCGAGGCGAGGACGGCTCCTTCGTCATGGTGGGCAAGACCTTCAAGGGGATGACCGACGAGATCCTCGCCTGGCAGACCGAGCGCTTCCTGGAGCTGGAGACCTCCCGCGAGGGACACGTCGTGCACGTCGAGCCGGTGGTCGTCGTGGAGATCGCCCTCGACGGGGTGCAGACCTCGCGGCGCTACCCGGGCGGGGTGGCGCTGCGCTTCGCCCGGGTGCTCCGCTACCGCGAGGACAAGCCCGCCGCCGAGGCGGACACGCTCGCGACGGTGCAGGAGTTGCGCGGCTGAGCACCGGGTGAGGGTGTGTGCGTCTCAGGCCCGCCGCAGCACCGCGCACCCGTCGGCCGCCACGACAAGCTCTGGCCCGTCGCCGCGCGCCGCGACCTGCGCGTCCCACCCGGCCAGCAGCTCGCGCCCGGACGCGCCGCCGCGCCACTCCTGCGCGCCGAGGTTGACCACCACCTCGCACCCGCCGCGCTCGACCCGGATCACGTCCCCGTCGCGGCTCACCCGACCGGTGCGCAGGTCGGGGTCACCGAGGTCGGTCACCTCGAGCCGCAGCCGGATCAGCGTGCGGTACCAGTCGAGCAGCCGCGCGTGCCCGGGCTCGTCGAGCTCCGCCCAGCGCAGCGTCGAGTCGGCGGCGGTCTGCGGCGACTGCGGGTCGGGCACCCCGTCGCCCCAGCCGTGCTCGGCGAACTCCGCGGCACGCCCGGCCGACACCGCGGCCGCCAGGTCGGGATCGGTGTGGTCGGTGAAGTACTGCCAGGGCGTCGAGGCACCCCACTCCTCACCCATGAAGAGCATCGGCGTCCACGGCCCGGTGAGCAGCAGCGCTGCGCCACAGGCGAGCCGGCCCGGGCTGACGAGCTGGCTGAGCCGGTCGCCGCGGGCCCGGTTCCCGACCTGGTCGTGGGTCTGCAGCGAGGCGACGAAGCGCCACCCCGGGGTGGACGGCTCGACCGGCCGACCGTGGGTGCGCCCGCGAAAGCTGGAGTACGTGCCGTCGTGGAAGAAGGGCGTCGCCACCAGGGTGCGCAGCGCCTCCGGGGCGGCGAAGTCGGCGTAGTAGCCCTGGGTCTCGCCGGTGAGCAGCACGTGCAGGGTGTGGTGCACGTCGTCGGCCCACTGCCCGGTCAGCCCGAGCCCCCCGCTACCACCCTCGGCGCGCGGGGTGACCGTGGCCGGGTCGTTCCGGTCGGACTCGGCGACGAGGTGCAGCGGCCGACCCAGCTCGGCGGCCAGGGCGTCGGTCTCGGCGGCCAGCTGCTCCAGCAGGTGCAGCGCGCTGTCGTCGACCAGGGCGTGCACGGCGTCCAGCCGCAGCGCGTCCACGTGCAGCTCGCGGAACCAGAAGAGCGCGTGGTCGACGAGGTAGCGGCGCACCTCGTCGGCACCCGGGGCGTCGAGGTTGACCGCCGGCCCCCACGGGGTGCTGTGCGTGTCGGTGAAGTACGGCCCGAAGGGGATGAGCGTGTTGCCGCTCGGACCGAGGTGGTTGTGCACGACGTCCAGGCACACCCCGAGCCCGCGGGCGTGGCAGGCGTCGACGAAGCGGGCGAAGCCGGCCACCCCGCCGAGCGCCGGGTGCACCGCCCAGATGTCCACCCCGTCGTAGCCCCAGCCACGCTCCCCGGGGTAGGTCGCCACCGGCATGACCTCGACCAGGGTGACCCCGAGGTCGACGAGGTGGTCCAGCCGCGCGACCGCCGCGTCGAAGGTGCCCTCCTCGGTGAAGGTGCCGATGTGCAGCTCGTAGATCACCGCGCCACGCAGCGGCACCCCCGCCCAGCCGTCGTCGCTCCAGGAGAGGTCCGCCGTGTCGACGACCTCGGACAGCCCGAAGGGCCCGTCCGGCTGGCTCAGCGAGCGCGGGTCGGGCAGCGGCTCGCCGCCGTCCAGGGCGAAGCCGTAGCGGGTCCCGGCGAACCGCGGGGTCTCGCTGCGCCACCAGCCGGCGTGCCCGGGCGGGGCGTCGGTGACCCGGGTCATCGGCTCGCCGGTGGGGCCCCCTTCGCCGTCGATGACGAGGTCCACCCGCTGCGCGTCGGGCGCCCACACCGTGTACGGACCGAGGCTCATCGGGTCTCCTCCTCGCGGACCAGCAGCGCGACCGGGGCCTCGGCGAGCACCTCGCAGCAGGCGCGCTCGCCGCCCTCGTGCACCTGCGCCGACAGCACGTCTCGCCACCGGCCAGGTGGCAGCGTGATCGTGTCGTCGGCGCCCCAGCCGCCGGACCGGCGCAGCCGTCCGGGCGCCCGGGTGACGACGGTGGCGACCCGCCCGGAGCGCACGAACCCGGTGACGTGCTCGGTGCTCGCCGTCAGCGGCGCGTATCCGGCGGACTCGCCGAAGACCTCCGGCATCTCGCGGCGCAGCCGCAGCGCGGTCGCCGAGAGGTGCAGCTTCTCCAGGTGCAGGCTGGCCGGCGGATGCTCCTCGGAGGCGTCGAGCGCGTCCAGGTCGGCGAAGCGCCCGGCGAAGTCCACCGGGCGCCGGTTGTCCGGGTCGACGAGGGAGAGGTCGACGCCGGCGCAGCCCTGGTAGGTGTCCGGGACCCCGACGATCGTCAGCTGCAGCAGCTTGGCGGCGAGGGTCACCGCGCGGACGTCCTCGTCCAGCACGGCCAGCGCCTCGTCCAGCGCATGGCGCAGCGGACCGCCGGCCGACGCCGCGGTGGCGAAGGCGACGACCCGCGCCTCGTAGTCGGGGTCGCCGTCGACCCAGGCGGTGCGCTGCTTGCCCTCGCGCAGCGCCTTGGTGAGGTAGTCGGTCAGGCGCTCGTCGCTGACCTCGCCGACCCCGGCGAGGGTCTGCCAGACCAGGTGCGCGGTGGGCCGGTCCACGCCGGCGGCGTCGGCCTGCTCGGCGGCGACCTGCGAGAGCTGCCGCCACCGCTCGGGGTCACCGGCGATCGCCAGCACCCGGGCGCGCACGTCCTCGCTGCGCTTGGTGTCGTGGGTGGACAGGGTCGTCATCGTCCGCGGCCACCGGGTCTGGGCGTGCGCCGCCCAGTCGTGCATGACGTCCGGCGAGCTCCCGGCGACCAGGCCGGCGTCGCTGCCGACCTCGTTGAGCGCGACCAGCCGGTGCCACCGGTAGAAGGTGGTGTCTTCGATCCCCTTCGCCATCACCGGACCCCACGTCTGCTGCAGCCGGACCGCGAAGTCGGTGGCCGCCGCGTCGTCGTCGGCGGCCACGGTGAGCGGGCGCAGCGCCTGCAGCGCCACGGTCAGGTCGGCACGGGCCTGCTTGGCGACGGCGAAGGCCTCGCTGATCCGGGCCCGGTCCTCGGCGCGCAGCCGCACCGGCTCCTCGTGCGGGCGCACGTAGGCGCGGTAGACCTCGCCGGCGACGAGCAGCTCGACGATCGCCTCGCGCAGCTGCTCCGGGTCGTGCTCGGGCAGCGCCTCGCGGGCCCGGCGGGTGAGCCGCTCGACCTCAGGGCCGAGGGAGACGGTGACCACGTGCCGCTTCGCCGTCTCGACGGTGCGCTCGTAGTCCGGGTCGGCGCCGGTGGCCGCCCAGGTCTCGTCCAGGGTCTCGGCCGACGCCGGGTCGAGCAGGGCCGCCTGGATCGCTCGGAGCGCGTCGTAGCCGGTCGTGCCGGCGCAGGCCCAGTCCTCGGGCAGTCGCTCCTCGCCCTCGAGGATCTTCTCCACCCAGACCGGGGTGCCCGGGCGGCAGGCGGCGCTCAGCCGGCTGAGGTAGCCGGTCGGGTCGGCGAGCCCGTCCGGGTGGTCGATCCGGAAGCCGTCGATCACCCCGTCGTGGTGCAGCTCGAGCAGCAGCCGGTGGGTGGCGTCGAAGACCTCGGGCAGCTCGACGCGGACGGCGATGAGCTCGTCCACCTCGAAGAACCGGCGGTAGTTGAGCCAGTCCTCCTTCTCCCGCCAGTACGCCAGCCGGTAGTGCTGCCGGGAGAGCAGCTCCTCGAGGTCCTCGGTGTCCTCGCTGCCCAGGGCCAGCGGGTAGACGTGGTCGCCGTAGCGGACCACCGGTGCGCCGTCGAGGGTGTCCCGGGTGATCTGCCCGTCGGCGACGATCTCCGGCAGCGGGGCGCCGAGCACCGGCAGCCCGAGGCGGCCGCCACCGGCCTTCCAGTCGATGTCGAACCAGTCGGCGGTGGGCGCGTCGCGGCCCTCGGCGAGCACCTGCCACAGCGGCGCGTTGAGGTGCTCGGGGGCGACGAGGGCCATGTGGTTGGGCACGAGGTCGGCGATGATGCCCAGGCCGTGCTCGTGCGCGGTCGCCGCCAGCGCCGCCAGGCCCTCGCGCCCGCCGAGCTCGACGCTGATCCGGGTGTGGTCGACGACGTCGTAGCCGTGGGTGCTGCCAGGAGCGGCCTGCAGCACGGGTGAGAGGTAGAGGTGGGAGACGCCGAGGTCGGCCAGCTGCGGGACGAGCGCGGCCGCGTCGGCGAAGGTGAAGCCGGCGTGCAGCTGGAGGCGGTAGGTGCCGGTCGGCTCGGGCGGGGTGCGCATCGGGCGCGCGGTCACCGGGCCGCCGCCACGGGCGCGCCGGGCAGGGAGGAGACGGCCATCTCGGTCTCCAGCACCTCGGTGAGGTGACGCTCGACGAGCGGGACGATCTCGGCGACGGTGACGTGCCGTCCGGCCTCGCGGCTGAGCGTCGTGACATCGGCGTCGTCGATGCCGCAGGGGATGATCGACTCGGCCCAGGAGAGGGCGCAGTCGCAGTTCAGCGCGAAGCCGTGCATCGCCACGTCCCGGCTGACCCGGATCCCGATCTGGCCGATCTTGCGGTCCCGGGTGCCCCCTTCGCCCGGTGCGATCTCGCCGTCTGCCCCGGCGGTCGCGCCGTCGCCCGGGACCCAGATGCCGCTGCGCCCGGCGACCCGGGTC